>CAVRBL010000009.1:0-1100313 GCA_963719305.1 uncultured Actinomycetes bacterium
CGTCTTCGCACCGGCCCCGGCAACGGCGCTGACGCTGACGAACGTGAGTCAGACCCAACCCCGCCGCTGGCGGTTCGGCAGCAAGCTGGCCACGTTCGCGGCTGCGCGCAAGCCGCGCGTCGGGACCACGTTCCAGTTCACGCTGAACAAGGCGGCGACGGTGCGGTTCGCGTTCGCCCAGCTCCTGCCGGGGCGCAAGGTCAACGGCAAGTGCGTGGCGGAGACCGCCCGCAATCGCCGGAACAAGGCGTGCACCCGGAGCCTGCCCAGCGGCTCGCTCTCGTTCAGCGCCGGCGCCGGCCCGCACAGGCTGTTTTTCCAGGAACGGTTGACCCGCACGAGAAAGCTCCAACCCGGCTACCTACACGCTCACCATCACAGCCACCGACAGTGCCGGCCAGCGGGCGACCAAAGGGCCCCTGAGGTCGTTCACGATCGTCCCGGGATAGCGGACGGCAATAACCGGCTCGCGATACGGTCGCGAATACCCGCGTCACCGTCGCCCCGAGTGCGTCGCTTCGATCGACAACCAGCAGTCTCGGTCGCGACCGACTAGGGCACGTCCACCGCGGCGCTGCTTGTAGCCCGTTGCGACAGCGGGCGTAACGCGCGTCCTCCGACGGGAGGGTCTGGGTTGGATGGTCCTGGCCCTCCCGCGGTTGGGGTGATCCTGGGCGGCGGGCGTGGCCGCCCAGATGACCTGTCCTACTTGTTGTTGTTCTGGGCCTTGGCTGTTGGCCCGAGAGGCGGAGCTGGACGCGTTGAGCGAACCGAGCAGTTCCATCGTTTGTGCCGCTCAGCCGGCCGTGGCGATCACGGCCCTCATTGTCGGCTGAAAACGCCCGCAACGTGGTGGTGCGGACGATGGGGCCCAGGGACGCCAGCTTTAGCATCGCGGCAGCCAGCGCCTCGTCGTTCGGCGCGTCGAGGATGCTCACCATGTCGTGGTCTCCCAGCGTCCAGTATCTCTCCTTGACGCTGACCCCCAATGCCTCCAACTGAGTCAGCCCGGCGTCATACCGGTCAACCGTCTGTTCGAAGTTCGCGACGCCCTGCTGAGTCCAGTCACCGAGCACAATGTATGTCGCCATCTGCCCTCCTCGGTCGTTCCAGCGAACGTATATCGGTGGGCTGCACGAGTCAAGACGAGTTCAACCGTGTTTGACCGCAACTCGCGTGCCATCTTGGTTCGCGACCTCCCCGCACACGTGCTTGAATCCAGCAGCAGTGTTAGGCGTCACCAACACTGGGACGTCCGCCGCGCCGCTGTTTGTCGCCCGATCCACGACTTGGTCCTGGCGTCGGGAGTGTTGCGTTTCCTCAACCAGCTGCGAAGCGGACATCGGCGTTGGCTTCTGGTTTCCTCATTGCGAGCACCGGGCTGCGTCGCCGCGGTCGGAGTCTGGAGAACGTCGTGCGGTTGTAACTAGTGGACCTGGTAGCAGTTCCATGACCACATCGCGGTGATGCTGTCTCTGAACTGCCAGTTGGTCACGAGCCCGAATACGCCCGACCACGCCCACGAACCCGTCGGCTCGACGTAGACGGCGGGTGGATCATAGTTAGTAAGGAATACCCGCAGCAGCGGTGGGAGCTGACCGCTCCAAAGCCACCCGGGCGGACAGGACTGGGTTGGCCCTTGGCCGGAGCACTTGGAATGCCAGGGCCCGAGCGTGAATCCGTTCCCGTAGCAGTAGATCCACGAAAGCGAGTCGCCCAGGGCCGAGAGGGTGCGTGTGCTGCTGCACGGCTTGACCGAGGCGGTCCTCGCGTCGACCGGCCGGGTGCAATCGGGGCGCGTCTTGATTCGCCGGACGTTTCCGCGGAAACGTAGGGTCCCAGCTATATCTGCGGTTCGTTCTAGAACTTCTCCGGGCAGTGGTGGGCCGACTCAACGCAGGCTCATCTACGACCTGGTGGACGCCAACGATCGCGTTCACGGCGTCGAAGCCCGCGCCGCCACTAGCTGACTACGAGATCGCCTTGAGCTGGTTCACGCCGGCGTAACGGCCTCGCGGTCGGTGCGCGCTTGCTGCCCGCCGCCGAACGACAAGGAGGAGACCCCGATGGCGAGGCCCTACAACAACGCCCAGAACCGCGAACGCCGCAGGGAGCTGAGGGCTCGAGCGAAGTGGGCGTTGAGCACCGCGCCCAGAATGGCGACATAGACATCAGGGCCCCCGACCTGCCGCGTGGTGTTCTGCACGCCGGAGGCGAGACCTGACTGATCTTCGGAGACACTGCCGAGCAGCAGCGAGGTGAGCGCGGAGAAAGACACGGTGCTGGCGAGGCCGATAAGCAGTAGGCCAAGCGCGATTAGTGCGTACGCGGGGTTCGCGCATCTGTCGGCGCGAGGACGGCCACACCCAGCGCGGAGCACACGAAGCCTGCTACCAGCAGAGACAGGGGCGACCAAACCGGCGCGGACAGCCGGGGGTAGATCACGAACGGGGCCCGGCCAGCGTGCCCACCGTGGAGCGGAAGCAGAGCGACACCAGTCGATCCGGGGGTCCAACCCCGCAACTCCTGGAAGTAGAGGGACATCATGAACAGCGTTCCGTAGAACAAAGAAACCCATCAGCGACTGTACACGACACCGCCACTGTCCGCGCCCGGTTCGCGAAGAATTCCGGCGGCAGCATCGGCTCCCTGGTGTCGTCGCTCCTGTGTTTCATGAACCGCTATCCCCGATCAGCAGGCTCGGCGACTAGCGCGCCAATCGTGACCGCCGACCCCCAGCCGGACTCCCCGCCGTGGATGACCTCCGAGCGTCAAGAGCCCGAGAGCGGCCACCGCGGTCGCCTGGCCGAACAATCAACTGCACGATGACGTCGCGGCGTCTCGGCGATGCTGATCGACCCGAACAGCACGCTGGCGGTGCCGACCGGCAGGTTGATCAGAAATATGCTGCGCCAGCCAAACGCGTCAATCAGCAGTCCGCCGATCAATGGGCCAAGGGCTACGGCGCCAGCTCCAATTCCTACCCACACAACTGCCGCGCGCGCCCGCCCGGCACTGGTCTCGAAACAGATACGGGATGAGTGCCAACGTCGCGGGCAGGAGGGCTGCGGCGCCGAGCCCCTGCACGATGCGCGCCGCGATCAGGGCGGAGACAGACGGCGCACCGGCGCAGGCCACCGACGCCGCGGTAAACACGACCGCGCCCAACAAGAACATGCGTCGGAGCCCGATACGGTCACCGAGCGCGCCAGCAGTCAGCAACAGGCCGCCCAAAGTAAGCGTGTAGGCGTTCAATACCCACTGAGCACTGGCCAGGGAGCAGTGAAGGTGGGCGCGGATCGCTGGCACGGCCACGTTCAGCACGCTGCCGTCCAGGATGATCGCGAAATAGCCAAGGCAGATCGCCGCGAAAGCGACCGACGGCCGCCGCAGCCCTGCGCCGTCGCCGCTCACGATCCCACCCCCGAGCTACCTCACCGAACCGCTACGCACGGCCTCTTCGCTCGCGGGACGATCTGCTCGGCTGCGAGCCCCCGGCATCAACGGTTGATCCTAACGCCGCGCAGCGTTTGACCCTCGCGTCGCGGGCAGCGACGCCGAGAGCGCCGCTCGGCACAAGCTAGAGTCCCAGCCTCAGTTTGGGGAATGCAGCTGTGTCGGCTAGCCCATCGGCGAATCTCGGAGGACGTCCCGATCCGCATCTTCAAGAATCAGGACTTCGACTTCGGACTGTCGATTGCGCTCGGCGCGGCCTCCACGCGCCAGGCGGATGTCGGTGAATGTCTCGCGGTAGCGGGCCGGATCAAAGACGGGGATCCGGACTCGTGGGTTGCGGAGTGGACGGCGGCGGCAGAACGTGCTCGGGCCACCGCTGAGGAGGCAGAGGCCGCCGGGAACCGGGTCAGCGCGCGGGAGGCATGGCTACGGGCCGCGACCTACAACTCGACAGCCACCTACGCGATCGCCGGCTCCAAGCGCCGGGAAGAGTTCGAGCAGGTATGGAGCGAACACCGCGACTGCTGGGACCGCGCCGCGACGCTGTTCGATCCGCCGGCCGAGCACGTCACGATCCCGTACGAGAACACAACGCTCGAGGGCTACTTCTTCAGAGTCGACGAATCGCGGGCCCTGCGCCCCTTGCTGATCCTCAACAACGGCAGCGACGGGCCGGTGTCGGCCATGTGGGAGCTGGGCGGAGCTGGCGGGGTGGCGCGCGGATACAACTGCCTGACCTTCGACGGCCCGGGTCAGAACGCGGCGCTGATCCGGCAGCACCTGTACTTCCGGGCGGACTGGGAGGCGGTCGTCACACCGGTGGTGGACTATGCGCTGGCGCGTGAGGAGGTGGATCCTGACCGCATCGCGCTGCTCGGGGTCAGCCAGGCTGGCTACTGGGTGCCGCGAGCGTTGGCGTTCGAGCGGCGGATCGCGGCCGGCGTGGCTGATCCTGGGGTGTGGGACGTCGGCACGTCGTGGCGTGAGCACTTGCCGAAGTTCATGCTGCGTCAGCTCGAACGAGGTGAGAAGGACAAGTTCGATCGCAATATGGCCCGGGCCGAGCGCTTCTCCGGGGAAGTGCGAGCGCAGCTCGAGTTCCGGATGCGGCCGTTCGGTATGGACTCGCCCTATGAGGTCTATAAAGCTCTGGAGAACTACACCCTGGAGCGCGTGATCGACCGGGTCCGGTGCCCCATGCTGATCTGCGATCCCGACAACGAGCACTTCTGGCCCGGGCAGTCTGAGAGGGTCTACAACGCGCTCCCTGGGCCCAAGGCGCTGGTCCGGTTCACGGAGGAGGAGGGCTCGGACGGGCACTGCGAACCGCGCTCGCCGGCGATCCGCGACCAGCGAGTGTTCGACTGGCTCGACGAGGTCCTTGATCGGTCGGGACAGGGCCCGGCGCGCGGGTAGCTCTGACATCGATGAATGTTGTGATCACCGGCGCGACGTCCGGCCTGGGGCGTGCTACGGCCCTGGGGCTGGCCGCCTCCGGCGCGGACGTGTTACTCGTAGGTCGCGACCAGGAGCGCGGCAATCGCGCTCTGGCCGACACGCGGTCCGCCGGTGCGGGACCTAGTTCTGCACTGCTGCTGTACGACCTCTCCTCGCAGCGCCAGGTGAGGGGGCTCGCAGATGAGCTGCACGACCGACTCGATCGGCTCGACGTCCTGGTCAACAACGCCGGAGTGGACGTCGGCCGCCGAGAGGTGACCGAAGACGGCCTGGAGCTGACCTTCGCCGTCAACCATCTGGCGCCGTTCCTGCTGACGGGGCTGACGACGTGTCTGCTGGATGCAGCTGGCGCGGCCCGCGTCATCAATGTCACCTCGGGAGCGCACTATCAGGGCAAGGTCGATTTCGGCGACCTTCAGGGAGAGCGGCGGTTCAGTGGCCAGCGGGCTTACAACCAGTCCAAGCTGGCCAACGTCCTATTTACCTTGGAGCTTGCGCGGCGCCTGGGCGGCCATCAGGTCACCGCCAACTGCGTGGATCCCGGCTGGGTGAAGGGCACGAATCTCGGGCGCACCGCATCTCCCGGGCTTCAGCTGATGGCGCTCGCCATGTGGCCGGTGATGGTCACCCCCGAAAGGGGGGCGGACACGATCGTCTGGGCCGCCACGGCGCCCGAGCTCGCCGGCCGGAGCGGGCAGTACTTCAAAAAGCGAACCGCCCGAGATCCCTCAAAGCGCGGCCGTGACTCCGAGCTGGCCAGCCGATTGTGGGAGGAGAGCGAGCGGCTGACCGGGTTTCGCTTCGACCCAGCTGGCTGAAGCCCGGTTGGCGAAGAGGGAGCCGGCATGTATTGTGCTGTTGCGTCTTGCGGCCACAACTAGGGGCTGGCTGCGTTTAGCAACCACAGTGCCAGCGTGAGCATCGCCGGTGGAGCGACTAACAAGACGGTGATCGTCATGCTCACCGACACGGACTTCACCCGGGCCGGCCGCAGGGTCATCCCGGGGAGCTCGAAGGGCAAGTTCAGCACCAAGAACGGGCACTTCGCGCTAGGGGGATCTGAGTTTGTCTTCACGCTGAACGCGTCGAAGTCGAACCCGAAGGGCTCGCGGATCGTCCTGCTGTTCGCGGCAGGCCGCAACGCCTGAGAACCTCATCCTGAAACCGCTCAGGTTGTGCGTGCCTACACGGCGCGCGCAACCTGTATGCGGAGCCGGTCGCGGCGGACGCGGCGTGGAGGTTTGACGGCTCCATGTACTGGGGCTACTGTCCGGTGCATGCGGGTGGGCGATCGCGAGTAGGCTGCTGGGGCGGGGGCCATTCGGTGAACACCAGGTGGGGTGTCATCAGCGTTGCCCGAATCGCCGAGATCGGGGACGATCAGATGACCGCTCGGATGGCTGAACGATGACTGCCTCAGCGGTACGACCACCGGAATCTAAATCTGGGCCGCGAGCGCTCCTCAATCGTTCGCGCGGCGCCATCAGCGTGACGCTCGTGGTTCTGGCATCGATAGCGGCCCTGGTTGGCGGGGTGGTCCTGTATGGGCGGGAGGAGATCGTGAGCACGCCCGCCTTTGCCGACCGTGCCGCCGATGCGCTCGGGCAGCCTCAGGTGCAGGGCGTAGTGAGCCGCGAGATAACCGTCCAGCTCCTGGAACCGGCTCTTCCAGACGCCTTGGCTGCACGGCCGGTCATCCAGACCGCCGTGAGACTGGCCATCGGGACGCCCGCTTTCCGATCCGTGTTCCGGCTTGCCGCGGTGCATGCTCACCGTCTCTTGTTTTCGCGCGGTAGGAACGCGGTGTTTGACATCGCCGACGCCGGCTCGGTCGTTTCCTCCGCGTTGCGGACCTTGGCGCCGAACATCGCGGCGAAGATCCCTGCCCGCACCGACGCAATCCTGCTCTCGTTGCGACGGCGGGGTTTCGCCGATACGACTCTGCGTGTCGCCGACGCGATCCGCGTGCTGGGATGGGTGCTGCCGTTCGTGGCGCTTGCCCTGTATGCGGCGGCGATCGCGGTGGCTCGCGACCGCCGCCGAGCAATCACCCGCAGCGCAGTCGGGCTCGGGGTGGTCACCGTCGTGTTCGCGATCGTGTTCGAGCTCTTCCGACGCTATGCCGTGGCCCATGTGTACGGCAGCGGGGAGTTGAGCAACGCAAACGTGCGTGGTGCGGTGGACGAGCTGTGGGGCGCGTACTTCGACGATTTGATGACGTGGACCTTGGCGTTCGCAGCCGGTGCCTGGCTGCTGGCGGCAGCGTCCAGCTCGGTGCTGGGGTCGTACTCCGCGGCCACGCTCATGCGCCGGTCGCGGGCGTTCCTGGCAAGCCCTAAATCGAGCCGGGTCCGCGGGCTCCAGGGAGCCATCGCACTGGTGATCGGCATCTTCGTGATCGTGAACCCGACCCTGTCGCTACGCGTCGTGGCTGTCGCCTGCGGGTGCCTGCTTGCCTACTTCGGGTTCGGGGAGCTCTTGACGGTGACCGCTCCGGCGCAGCGGCGGGTGGGGCGTCGACGTTTGCCCTCCAGACACGTGGCCATCGGATTCGGAGGCATTGGCGCGGCCGTTGTCGCCGGGATCGTCGCTGCTGTCGTGCTGACGGGCGCCGCTCCCACCCAGGCCGCGTCGACGGTGACGTGTGACGGATACGCACAGCTGTGCAACCGCCGGCTGGACGAGGTGGCATTCGCCGGGACCCACAATTCGATGTCGGCCGCCGATTCGCGTGGATGGTTCATTGCCAACCAGGACCGCGACATCGGCCAGCAGTTGGACGACGGCATCAGGGCGTTCAAGATCTCGACGCACTACGGGACGGAGGACTCGTCGGGGTTCGTGCACACCAACCTCACGTCCGAGAACGCCGAACTCAATCGTGTGGCCGCCAAGCTCATCCCGGACGCTCGCGCGGCGCTACAGCGCGTGAGCAAGTCGTTGGTCCGCGGGGCCTCCGTGGGCAAGCAGGACGTCTGGCTGTGTCACACGCTATGCGAGCTCGGCGCGACGTCGATGGTCAGCTTCTTTCAGACGATCCGCCGTTTCCTGGAGCTCAACCCAAACCAGGTCTTGGTCTTCTTCGACGAGGACGCTGTGCACGAGGCGGATATTCGAAGCGCGTTCGTACGAGCCGGCGTGTTTAAGTACCTCGCGCGCTTGCAACCGGGGCAGCCACTGCCGACTCTCCGTCAGCTGATTCACGCCCACAAGAACATCGTGGTGTTCTCCCAGGAGCCCACCAGCGGCCACTACCCCTGGAATCCGTATGCGTTCAACTGGATGGAGGACACGCCGCTTGGCGCCGTCAAACCGGGGCAGTTCACGTGCAAGCTCACCCGCGGTAAGGCGGGCAACCCAATCCTTTTGATGAACAACTGGGCCGACATCTTCCCGCCGCGACCATCCCCCAACGTGCCCCTCGTCAAGCGTGACTTCCTCCTCTCCCGGGCCCAGCAGTGCGCGGAGCAGCGTGGCCGCGTTCCGAACCTGATCCTGACCGACTACTACGATCGGGGGAACGTGATCGGAGCCGTAGACAACCTAAATGGCGTAGAGGGCCAGCGTCCGGCCAAAGTCATCCCGGTCAAATCCTCCGACTAGCGGGTCCCCTTCAGTAGGCCAGGCTCGAGCCGCTCGGCTACTGGGACAGTGAGCCGGCTAGCCCGCCGTAACCCGATACAGGACGACTCCGCTAGCCGGCACGGACGCGGTGATCGCGCCCTTCGTCGTGCTTGTCCGGTTCGTCCACAGATTGAGGAGGTGGTAGCGCTTGGCCCCCGGCAGGCCGACCGCGCTCGCGCTGGTGGAGATCTGAAGCGCGCTCGTTCCGCGGTTGAACAGCGCCACGGCGCGGGCGCCGCCGGCGAGCGGTTTGACCCACACCTGTCCGGAACCGGACGCGGAGAGCAGGGTCCCCTGCGCGCCCAGGGGGTCTTGATCGATCGCGATCACGTTCGCGTTCTTGAGCATGCCGATCGTTGTCGACGAAAGCGTGCGGGGGTCGCTGCCGAGGATCAACGGCGCCGCCACCATGGCCCACATCGAGAACTGCGACTGCGCCTGGGTGCTGGTCATACCAAGCTGCGGCCCAAGGTAGTCGGGATCGTTCCAGTGGCCCCACGAAATCCCGGATGACCCGGGAGGCCCTGCTGCGTCCTGGATACTGGGCTGAGGGGTGGAGTTGCGATCGAGGTTGCGCAACACGGCCCACCACGGGATGCCCCCACCGCCGCCGTAGCCGATGTCGGTATCAGTCCGCCAGCTCTGTGCCACACCGGGTGCCCATTGGTAGTCGTCCCACGAAGAGTCAGCCTGTGACGGAGCCGACCCGTTGATCGCACCTGGGCTCCAGAAGTTGCAGACATTGAGGATCATTGAGCGGGGGGCGGCAGCCACGGCCTGGGAAAAGAGCCCGTACAGGGTCCGAGGATCGTTGGGCGGCTGATCCAGCCACTGCTGCCCGGCACCGCAGAAATCCACCTTCACCGCGTCAAAGCCCCAGGCGGCGAACTGGTTGACATCTTGCTGGTAGGGATTGGTGGTTCCCGCGTAGTGGCCGTAAGACCCGATGCCCTGGCCAGAGCAACCGCTCGTCCCGGCGTCGGTGTAGATGCCTGCCTGAAGCCCCTGTTGGTGAAGCCAGGTCGTCAATCCGGCCATTCCGTCCGGCCATTGCGCTGGGTCGACGGTCAGGTTGCCGCTTGTGTCCCGCGCACCGCTGGCCCATCCGAAGTCAAGCCACACGATCTTGTAGCCAGCGCGCGCCAACCCGCTCGAGATCAGCGAGCTCGCTACCGACTTGATCGTCGACTCGTTGTAGACCCCGCCAACTTGGTAGTAGGTGTTCCAGCCCATGTACGGCTTGGGCGTTTGTGACAGGGTTGCGTTCGCGCTCACTGGGAGGCTGACGAGCATGGCAAGCGCAGCTACCAGCCCGAGCATGGTGTGTCGACCGGCACGCGAAAGCGCCGAAGAAGCCACCCAATTAGATCTCTGCATTGCGCCCCCAACGAGTAGCGGGACCTCGCCGGCCGCGAGGCAATGCACCATGTTACAGAGGGTCAGGGGCGGTGGATCGCGTCAGGGGCGGTGGATCGCGGCGAGCAGCCCCGCGTAGGAGCGCACCAGCGCCGCTCGCTCCTGGTCGATAAGCGGGCTCTGCGGGTCGCAGGCTTCCTTCACCCACCGGTCTGAGTAGTCCATCGCCAGCGCTCGCTGCTCAGCGGCGACCCGTACCTCATCCGCCGGCACCGAGTAGACGTACCCGTACAGCGCGGCCAGCGCATCGACGAGCGACTGTCGGTCGAGTGCCGAGCCCTCGTGTTGATGCTCTCTGTGCACGCGCCACCACTCGACCTCCAGCGCGGCCGCCCGCACCGGGTCGAAGGTCTCGGCGTGATGGATGGCCACCAGCCGATAAAAGCGCTGCATCGCCCGCCTTGCCCCGTCCGGATCGTTGTCGGGAAACGGCGCCCACAGCTGGTTGGCCCGCAGCACGAGCCACGCACCGCGCACGGTCTGGACCCATGGCAACCCGAACGTGTGGCGGGTCAGCAGCAAGGCAGCTCGCAAGAAGGCCGGCCACTGGCGGCGGTAGTAGGCGACCCAGGCATCGCACTCCAGCCTCCCGATGCGACGAGGATCGAATGAGCGATGCGCCTTGGCCACGCCGGAACCGCGCTCCGGGGAAGAGATGCTCAGCCGCACCGGCGCAACCTATCGTTCCGGCGCCCACCGCTAGGCTCCTATTCGATGACGAGGAGCGCCGTCGTCGGCACTGGCCCCGAGAGGCTGATCGGGACGCTGATGGCCTCGGGTGTCCGGGACGCGCGCCTGATCGAGGCATTTCGCCAGGTCCCGCGCGATGAGTTCGTGCCGCTCCAGCAGCGGCAACGTGCGTACGAGGACATGCCGCTACCGATCCCGCGTGATCAGGTGACGACTCAGCCGTCGCTGATGGCGAGAATGGTCGAGGGGCTGGCACTCGACGGGACCGAGCGGGTGCTGGAGATCGGCACCGGCTATGGCTTTCAAACCGCGATTCTGGCCACGCTCGCATGCGTCGTTTGGAGCATCGAGCGCTGGTGGGACCTGGCCGAGGCTGCGCGATCGAATCTCGAGCGGCGCCAGATCGACACGGCCCACGTGGTGGTGGGCGACGGCACCCAGGGCCTGGTCGAACAGGCCCCGTTCGATGCGATCGTCGTGGCGGCCGCGTTCACGCAGGTTCCTGGCGCGCTCGTCGAGCAGCTCGCTCCCGGCGGCCGGCTCGTCCAGCCCATCGGACCCGGAGGACGGGAGGACGTCGTGCTGTTCGTCAAGGAAGGCCCGGTGCTGCGGCGCGTGGGGATCCTCATCAAGGCCCATTTCGTCCGGCTGGTGGGCGAGCACGGGTTCCCGCCGGCCTGAGGTGGCGCGGACGCTCGGGCCCGCTGGCGACCCATGACTGCGACGCTCGCGCTGGCCGGCGACACGATGCTGGGACGCGGGGTCGCCGAGGTCTTGCGTGCAGATCCTGGCGCGCCGCTCGTGTCGCCCGAGGTGGCCGATCATCTTCAGCGCGCGGATGCCCTGGTACTCAACCTCGAATGCTGTATCTCAGACCGGGGAGCGCCGTTTCCGGATCCGGACAAGCCCTTTTTCTTTCGCGCTCCCCCGGTGGCCGCCGAGCGGCTCGCCGAGCTCGGCGTCGATGCAGTCACGCTGGCGAACAATCACGCCCTCGATTACGGCGCCGACGCACTGCTGGACACCCTGCGCCTCCTCGAGGCGGCTGGCGTTGGCACTGTCGGCGCTGGGGAGGGCGAGGAGCTTGCGCGCGCGCCTTGGCGGCTCCGTTGTGGCGAGCTGGCCCTGCGGCTGGTCGCGTTCAGCGACCACCCTGCGGCATTTGCCGCGGGACCGGATCGACCGGGCGTGGCGTTCGCCGATCTCAGCTCCGGGCTTCCGACTTGGGTAACTGACGCCATGAGGCCGGACCCCGATGGTCGTGAGACCGTATTGGTCACGCCCCACTGGGGACCGAACATGGTCGTGGAGCCGCTGCCCAAGGTGCGCCGGGCAGCCGACGAGCTGCTGGCGGCCGGAGCGGCTCTGATCGCCGGGCACTCGGCGCACGTCTTCCAAGGGGTCGCCGGGCGGGTGCTGTTCGATGTGGGCGACTTCCTCGATGACTACGCCGTCGATAGGCAGCTGCGAAACGATCTGGGCCTGCTGTGGTTCGTCGAGATCGAGACCGACATGCCGCCCCGAGTCCAGGCTTTGCCGCTCGGCCTCGACTATTGCTTCACCCGCGTTGCCTCGCTGGAGGAGAGCGAGTGGATCGTGCGAAGGCTAGGGGCTCTCAGTGCCCCGCTTGGGACGGAGGTCGGGTTCTCGGACGGGCTGATCGATGTTCGGGCGGGGAGTTGATCTGCCCGGCGTCGATTACGCTTCGCGCCGATGACCCTTCGTTACAGAACGCTGGCGGCGGCCGTCATCGCCGTGCTCGGGGTCCTGGCCGTCATTGCCGCGGTGATCTACTTCACCACCGCTGCGAAGTCTTTGCCGTCGATCTTGGGACAGGTGCAGGGCTACACCGGGCACCGTTCCAAGCACGGCATCGCGGCGCTCGTAGTGGGAGTGGTGCTGCTCGTGGTCGCCGGTGCGCTGGTCCTCTACAGGCCTCGCCCGCGTGGGGCCTAATCGCCGGGCCGAGTCACATCTGCTTGCGAGCGCGCACCGCCGTGCCGTAAGCGCAGATCTCGGTCCAGGTCGAGCCGAGCTCGGAGGTGTCGAACCGAAACGCAATGATGGCATCCGCGCCCTTGCTCTCGGCTTCTTGCATCAGCCGATCCTGGGCGTGCTGCCGGCCGTCAGCCAGCATCTTCGTCATCCCCTTCAGCTCGCCGCCGACGAGCGATTTCAACGAGGCGCCGAACTGGGAGCCGACATTGCGAGAGCGGACGGTCAGCCCGAACACTTCGCCCAGAACCTCGGTGATCTCATACCCCGGGAGGTCGTTCATGGTTGTGACGATCATTCGCGGCGCAGCCTACACCCACGATCCCTCGCGCCTTACGCCAGCACCGACAGACGCTCCGCCAGCCGCCCGTGCCGCCTGCCGGTATCCGCGGTCCGCGCTGCGCGGGCAACGGTCTCCGCGGTCCCGACCACCACCGTCGCCAGCTTGGCGCGGGTGAGCGCCGTGTACAGCATCTCGCGGCGCAGGAAGAACGCGCCCGCCGCCGGATGGGCCACGATCACCGCTACCGGCAGCTCGATGCCCTGGCCCCGGTGGACTGAGCAGGCGTAGGCCAGCTGGAGGCGGTCGGCCTCTTCGGGCGGCAGCCGAAATGTTGCCTGGTCGCCCAGCAGCACGAGCGCGGCCTCTCCGTCGCCGCCGTCTGAGGATCTGACCTCGTCCGCAAGCCGCAGCACCGTGCCGTTCATCAGACCCATCTCGTGCAGGTTGCGGCCGGTCATCATCAGCTTGTCGCCGATCCGCAGGCGCCCGCCGAGCACCGGCTCGCCGCCCGGGTTGAGCGCCTCCCGCAGGGCCTCATTCAGGGCGTCGATCCCCAGCTCGCCTCGGTACACCGGAGCGAATACCTGGATGTCGTCGAGCGGGTCGAGGGCGTAGTGCCTTGGCAGTCGCTCGACCACCAATGAGACGATCTCATCCCGTGCCTGGAACGGGTTACGCCGATCGATCAAGAACAGGTCGCGCCGCATCTCGGGCGACGATGTGAAGCTCGGCGCGGCACCGCGGCGGATGGCATGCGCGCCCTGCACGATCATGCTCCCCGCCGCCTGGCGAAAGATGTGGACGAGCCTCACCGTCGGCAACAGCCGCGAGGCGACGAGCTCGGCGAACGGCTTACCGGCGCCCACCGGCGCGAGCTGATCGGCATCGCCCACCAGGACCACGCTGGTACTCGAGCCGACCGCGCGCGTGAGCGTGACCATCAGCTCCAAGTTCGCCATCGAGGACTCATCGACGATCAGCAGATCGCACGGCAACGGGTCCTGCTCGTCATGCTCGGGTCCCTCGCCCGGGACCCACCCCAGCGCCGAGTGCACGGTCCGTGCCCGCAGCCCGCTGGCCTCGCCCATGCGGATGGCCGCCCGCCCGGTGGGGGCGACCAGCATAACCTTCGCCCCTTGCCCGACCGCGCAGCCGGCAATCGCTCTGATGCTCATCGTCTTCCCGGTGCCGGGCCCGCCCGTGATCAGCGACAGGCGCCGGGTGAACGCATTGTGGACCGCCTCGAGCTGCGCCTCGTTGGGCTCAAGTCCGGTCTTGGTCACGGCTGACGGGTCCGGGTCGCGGAGCTTGTTCGAGGGCTCGCCGAGCAGCATCTGGGCCACTCGGCGTGCCAGCTCCGCCTCGAGCTCAGCGGTCTGCTTCCGGTAGACCCAGTGGCCCTCGCACTCGAGCGCGCCGCTGGCGAGCGAGCTCGTCAATAAACGACTCGGTCATCGGCGCGCCGGAGTCCGCGCCCAGCAGGTCGCGCAATCCGGCCAGTAACGCGTCGCGGCGCATGCAAGTGCTCCCTCCCCGCTCAGCCTCGGCCAGGAGATGAAGCACCCCAGCGGCCGCACGATCGGGGCTCGAGCGCGGCACGCCGCTGCCGCGGGCGATCCGGTCGGCGAGCTGAAACCCGACGCCGAACACCTTCGTCAATTCGTACGGGCGTCCTGAGACCATCGTGTGGGCGCTCGGCCCGTACTCGTTATGGATGCGGGTCGCCAGATAGGCCAGCCCGTGCGGCGCGAGCAGCATGTGCAGCCGCCTGATCGCGCGCATCGAGTTCCACGACTCAGCTGCCTGATCGGCCCGCCCGCGCCGCAGGCCGGCTGCGGCGAACGCTCCCTGGGGATCTTGGTCGAGGGCGTCGATGGCGCCGCTCGGTCCATACATGTCGAGCAGCCGCTCCGCTCGCTTCGGGCCGACATGCTTGACCCGCTGCAGCAAGGCCTTGACCGACTCGGCGTCCGAGGGAGGCAGCGGATGGGCCTCGGAGACCTTCACCTGCGGCCCGTACCGGCTGTCGTCGACCCAGGTGCCGAGGACCCGGGCCCGGTCGCGCTCCTCGAGGTGGATCAGGGGGCCGACGAGCACGACCGGCTTGCCGTCGTCCTCCACCGCTTCGACCACGGCCCAGCCGCTCGACTGCTTGGAGAAGCGAGTGCGTCGAACGGTTACCTCGGCGTTGAACGCGGGCACGTCTCAAGCGTAGGTCTCGCGCTCCGCCTGCCGCACGGCGGCCGCGATCCCGTCGCTTCCGATCAGGCCGTGGAAGCTGGCGACCAAGGGCCGGACCGCGGCCAGCCCTATGCGCCCCTGCGGGCCGTTGGTGTCCACCCGGACCTCCGAGGTCAGTCGTGTGCGATCGCCTGGCCCCTCGGAAAGCCAGTTGGCGAACATAACTCGGGCCGTGCCGGGCGCGCGCCACTCGCGGAACTCCTCTGGATCGGAAAGCTCGGGATAGTCGCGACGGATCGTCCAGATCCGCCCGACCAGACCGGAGACCAGCGCATGATCCTGCTCGCCATCGAGCACTATGAACGGCGGCCGGCGGAACATCTCGTCGTACGTCAGCTGGGCAGGGACACCTGGGATGCGCCAACGGATCAGGCGGCCTAGGAGCCGCGCATCACACACGCGCACGCCCCGGGCCGCGGCCCACAGCTGATCGGCAGTCGCGCTCGACTCCCGTGAATGCACGATGCGTAGCGCTGGATTGGGAAGCCACTGGTCGAGGTCTGGCGTCATCCCACCACCTTATGACGCCATTTGGCCATCATCTCTCGCATGCTGCGCCACGCCCTTGCGCCCGTTCTGCCGCGCGCGGCGGACGCGCTTGGCATCCCTCGGACGCTTCCGGCCGGGTCCGAGGGCGTCGCGCTGACGTTCGACGACGGTCCTCACCCCGAGGGCACCCCAGCAGTATTGGATCTTCTCGCGCGCGCGGGATACAGAGCAACCTTCTTTCTGATCGGGGAGCAGGTCGAGCGTCGGCCTGAGCTGGCTAGGGAGATCCTGAGCGAGGGACATCTGGTGGCGGTCCACGGTTACCGCCACCGCCTCCAGACACGACTGAGCGCGAAGCAGCTGCGGGCTGACCTCGACCGCGCGCTGATGACGATTCAAGGCGCCACGGGAGTGACTCCAGGGCACCACCGGCCGCCGTACGGCGTCTACAGCCCCGCAGGGCTGCGGCTGGCCACGGGCTCGGGCTTGAAGCCGCTTTTGTGGTCGCGGTGGGGAAAGGATTGGCGAAGGTTCACGAACGTCCGCAGGATCGCACGCCGGGCTACGCGAAACCTGGGGCTGGGGGACGTGATCCTTCTGCACGATGCCGATTTCTACAGCGCCCGGAACTCCCATCGGCGGACGGTGGAGGCACTGCGCTTGATCATCGCGGAGCTTGAGCGGCTTGAAATCGGTACCGTCCTACCCTCGTAGAGGGGCTAGGCTTGCTGATCACGAAGTAACGCCGGGAGTCATGGCCGGCGATGCGGTCACGGGGCCCCCTGCACATTGCGGCCAAGCCGCAGACTCGTCAATGACTACCGCTTCCACCGACACCTCACCCGACTTCGCTCGCTTCGCGATCGGGTTCGATCCCCGCGACCGCGCGCGTCTGCACGAGCTCATCGACGAGGTCATCGACTCTCAGCGGTGGTCCGAGGGTTCGGTGACGGAGCGCTTCGAACAGGCCTGGGCCGCGCACGATGGCCTGCCGGCGGTGGCGCTGTCAAGCTGGACGGGGGGTGCGCTCGCGGCGCTTCACTTCGCCGGCGTGGAGGGGGAGTCGGTGCTCTGTCCCTCGAACACGTTCATGGCCACGCCGCTTGCGGCCATCAGGGCGGGCGCGGAGGTGGAGTTCGTGGATTGCAACCGCGAGGACCTCTGCATGTCGTTTGCGGACTTCGAAAAAAAGGCCGCCCGGCGCAAGCCGAAGGCGGCCTTCTTGGTCCATATTGGTGGTCACATCGCGTTCGATTCCGAGCGCATCTCCGACTACTGCCGGCAGGAAGGGATCTTCCTGATCGAGGACTGCGCCCACGCGCACGGCGCCTCGTGGAACGGGCGCAGGCCAGGCAGCTACGGGGACGCGGGCGTCTATTCCCTGTATGCGACCAAGACGATCTCCACGGGCGAGGGGGGTGTCCTGGTGTCCAAGCGGCCGGAGCTGATCGAGCACGCCCGGAGCTTCCGCAACTACGGCAAGCCCGACCACTCGGTGCCGGGGCTGAACTTCCGGATGAGCGAGTTCACCGCTGCGCTGGGCTTGCTCGGAATAGAGCGCCTGCCGGAGATCGTGGCCTGGAAGAACCAGGTCGCCCGCGAGCATCTCAATCCGCTCTACGCTTGCCGCTTGGAGCTGCCCGAGGGGATGACGAGCGGGCTCTACAAGTACATCGTGTTCGACTGGCTAGAGCAATCGACCGGCCGGGTCTACGACCAACCGTGTCATCGGATCATGGGACATGAGGTGGAGCTCCCGAACTCCGACTGGGTGGCGCGCAACCATTCCTGCGTACCGCTGTACTACCAACCGGACCTCGAGCAGGGGCAGCTTGGCGACGCTGACTTCCCGACGCGAGCGCAGGCGCACCACACATGAGAGTTCTCGTAACAGGCGGCTCCGGCTTCATCGGCTCGCACGTAGTCGACAAGCTCCGCGCGCGCGGCCACGAGCCCGTGATCTACGACCTGCGGCCGTCGCCGTGGCACGAGCCCGGGACCGTGGAGGAGCGGCTCGGGTCGATCACCGACCGCGAGGCGCTCGAGCGGGCGCTGCACAGCTGCGACGCCGTCGCCCACCTGGCGGCCGTGGCCGACGTCAACGACGTCCACGCCTCGCCGGAGGACGCGGAGCGGGTCAACGCCCGCGGCACGGTGGCGGTGCTGGAGGCCGCTCGCCGAGCGGGCGTGAAGCGGATCGTGTACGCCAGCACGATCTGGGTGTACTCGGACTGCGAGGGGGAAGCGGTCGACGAGGAGACGCTCCTGCCCGCTCCGAGCCACCTGTACACGAGCACCAAGCTGGCCGGCGAGCTGTACTGCAAGGCCTATCAGGAGCTGTATGGGATCGACTACTCGATCCTTCGTTTCGGCATCCCGTACGGGCCTCGGGCGCGGGAGGCCGCGGTCATTCCGGCGTTCGTCAACAAAGCGTTGGGCGGCGAGCCGCTCATGGTGGCCGGGGACGGCAGCCAGTCCCGGCGGTTCGTGTACGTGGAGGACTTGGCCGACGGAGTGGCGGTGGCGGTGGGCGATGTGGCCCGCAACCGGGTCTACAACCTCGCCTCGGACGACAACGTCTCCATCAAGCAGATCGCCGAGACCGTCAAAGACCTGATTGGCGACGTGGAGATCGTGCACACCCCGGCGCGCCCGGGGGACTTCGGGGGCAAGATCGTGTGCTCCAAGCGCGCCGAGAGGGAGCTCGGCTGGACCGCCTCCACCCCGTTTACCGAGGGCGTACGCAAGTACGTGGACTGGCGACGGGAGCAGGCGGCGATTGAGGCAGAGCGCGTAGCCGAGGCGGTCATTCCCGCGGGCGAGCCAGACGCCGAGTCAAGGCCCCGTCACGTGCTGATCATCTCCGCCGACATCGGCGAGGGTCATGACCTGCCGGCGCGGGCCGTGGCCAGGGAATTCAAGGACGAGGACCCCGATGCCCAGGTGTCGATCGTCAATGGCCTGCCGGCGATGGGCGGTTTGTTGACCAGGGTGCTGCGCGAGAACTCGGCGTTCATGTTCCAGTGGGTCCCATGGTGGTTCGACTTCCAGTACAGGCTGTTCATGCAGGTGGCGCCCACGCGGTGGCTGGCGCGTCAGATGCTGAGGCTGTTCGGGAGCCGCGGCCTGAAGCGGCTGATCAAAGCGCACGACCCAGACCTGATCGTCTCGACCTACCCCGGCGTGACCGCGCTCCTCGGTGAGCTACGGCGCACAGGGAAGCTCGACGTCCCCTGCTACTCCTCGATCACCGACCTGGCGGGCCTTTACTTCTGGGCCCATCCCGGGATCGACCTTCATTTCATCACCCATCCTGAGTCGGCGGAGGAGGTGGAGAAGATCGCAGGCCCCGGCAGCGTGCGGTGGGCAAAGCCGCCGACCGCATCATCCTTCCTGGCCTATCGCGACAGGGCCGACGCCCGCCGCGCCCTCAACCTGCCGGCGGACGCCCAGGTGGTCGCCATCTCGGGAGGCGGCTGGGGGGTGGGCGACCTCGCCGGGGCAACGCGCGCCGCGCTCGAGGACGCGCCGGACGCGATCGTGCTGTGCCTCTGCGGTCGCAACGACAAGCTCCGGGCCAAGGTGGCCAAGCGTTTCGGCGAGGAGCGACGGCTGCGCATCATGGGGTTCACCGACCGGATGGGAGACATCCTTGCAGCGAGCGACGCGCTCATTCACTCGAGCGCCGGGCTGACGGTGCTGGAGGCGATCATCCGCGGCTGCCCGGTGATCTCTTACGGCTTCGGCTACGGACATGTTCGGATGTCGAATGCCGCGCTCGAGCGGTTCGGGTTGGCCACGGTGGCGCGGACCGAGGCCGACATCGGACCCGCGCTCCGGCAGGCGCTGGAGCACCGCCCTGAGCCCGACGGCTCCTTTGCCCGGCGGCCCTCGACCGCTTCCTTGATCCTGAACGACGAGCGCCGCGCGCGCACCATTCCGCGCTGGCGCGTCCGCACGACCCGGGCCGCCACGACGGTCGCCGCGAGCGTTGGCGTCGCCCTCTGGGCTCTCAGCACCGGTGCCTCCTACTCGCTCGTGTCGCACTTTGTCCACATGCGACCGGTGACGGCGGTCGAGACCAGCCGCCCAGAGGTGGGGGTGCTCGTTGACGCCTCCTGGACCCAGCTGCCGGCGGTCATGTCGGCTCTCTCTCAAGACGGCATCCACGTCTCGGTGGGAGTCGATCGCGCGCCCTCCAGCGCCACTCAGGTCGCCTTCAGGCAGTCCGGCGACCAGGTGGTGCCCAGGCTGAACGGTGGCGGGGTCGTGCGCTGGATCGGGACCCGGGGGCTGCTCAATCGTCTGGGCGAGCGGATGGGTTACAGCCACCACTTCCTGTACGCCTCCAGCGGGCCGAGCGTCGGCCAGTGGTGGATGGCGCACGGCGCCGGCGGCCGCTTGGTCGCGGGTGCGATCAAGCTCTCAGACGGTGACGATTCGCTCGGTGCCCTGCATCCCGGCGAGGTCGTCGAGCTGAGCGCCAGCCAGGCGGCCTCGCTCTCACCGCTGATCGCCAAGCTCGACCAACGGCTGCGAACCGAGCACCTGCAGGCCGTGCCGCTCGCCCGGTTGATGCACGACGCCGGCAGGCCGGCGTAGTCAGCGGCCGCGCGCCGACCCGCCGGCGGCGGGCTTCTCAGTGCCTCACCCAGCTGTCGCGCGGATTGCGCAGCGGCGTCAGCCGCGGCTCGATCTGGCTGCGCAGGTGCTCGAACTGCGGCGTCAGCGACAGCTTCTCGCCCAGATGCTCGGGCGGCTCATCCACGGTGAACCCCGGGCCGATCGTCGCGATCTCGAACAGCACGCCGGACGGTTCGCGAAAGTAGATCGAGCGGAAGTAGTGGCGGTCGATCACCGGGGTGGCCCGCGCGCCAGCCTCGACGACGCGCTGGTGCCAGGCTTCATGCTCCTCGGGCGGGGCGGCCCAGGCCACGTGGTGGACGGTGCCCGCGCCCTGAATGCCACGCTCCGCGGGCGGCTCGTCGTAGAAGTACAGCCCGCCCCGATGATCGCCCCGCACCTCGTAGCTTGAGTCGCCAAGGGGCGCGAACCCGAGTGTCTCCTCGAGCAGCGGACGGCTGCGCTCTGGATCGACCGTGTAGGCGCGCACGGCGTGAAAGCCTTGGAGGGCGAGCTCGGCCGGGATCTCGGGCTGTTCGGCGATCAAGGCCTCGTCCGTCGTCTGGACGATCCGCAGTTCGTGCTCGAGTCCTTCGAAGTCCGTAAATCGCAGCCCCCCGTCCACGCGGGCGGCTTCATAGCCGGCTCCGGCGAGCCGGTCAGACCAGAAGTCGAGCGCCTGCGGCCCGGTCACACGCCAGACGACGCGATGGACCATGCCCGCGCCCGCTCGGCCGCGCGGAACGCCCGGGTACTCGAAGAACGTGATGTCCGAGCCGGGATCGCCGCGCTCGTCGGCGTAGAACAGGTGGTAGACGGAGGTGTCGTCCTGGTTGACCGACTTCTTGACCAGCCGCAGCCCGAGCACCCCGGCATAGAAGTCCACGTTTCGCTGCGCGTCGGCGGTGATGGCAGTGACGTGGTGGATACCTTCGAGCTTCATCGTCGTCTCCTCGTTCGCGGCCGTGGCCCGTCAACCATAACAGGATAGTTGTGCAGTCAACCACCTGCCCCTCCCGACGATGGCGATTTGCTTTCACCCCTCGGAAGCGGATCGCAGTTCGCCGCGCGTCGCGGCGCGACGCGCCTACCAGTGCACGCCACGTGTGGCCCGCACGAACGCCCGCTGCTCGGCGCTCTCCCGGCTCGGCTTGCCTTCGGGGAACAGCTTGTAGGCGCGGTTGACCACCAGGTCCTGCGCGCCCGGCACGAGCGCGTAGCTCAGCTGGCCGAGGTTGCCGAGCGCCGTCGCCACGCGCTTGGGCCGCTTTCGGATCGCGTCGCAGATCAGCTCTGCGGCCTCGTTGGGGCTGAGCGTGGGGAACCGGTCGTAGATCTTCGTCGGCGCGATCATCGGGGTGCGGACGAGCGGCATGTACACGGTCGTGATGTGCACCCCGTCATCGATGATCTCGGGTGCGATCGAACGCGAGAAGGCGTCGAGCGCGGCCTTTGAGGCCAGGTAGGCCGAGAACCGGGGCGTGTTGGTCTGAAGCCCCATGGTCGAGACGTTGATGAGGTGGCCGGATCCGCGCTCGCGCATCTCCGGCAGCAGGTCCAGGATCAGCTTCACGGGCCCGAAGTAGTTGAGCTGCATCGTTCGCTGATAGTCGTGGAAGCGGTCGTAGGACTGGCCCACTGAGCGCCTGATGGATTTACCGGCGTTGTTGACCAGGATGTCCACGTGGCCATGACGCTCGAGCACCTCTCCCGCCAACCGGTCGATGTCGTCCGGATCCGAGAGGTCGCCGGGATGAACGTGTGCGGTGCCTCCGCGACGCTCAATCTCTTGGGCTGCGTCGCGCAGCTTGTCCTCCGTGCGCGCCACGAGCAGAACAGTCCCGCCCGCGGCGCCGATCTTCAGTGCCGTCGAGAAGCCGATTCCGGAGGAGGCGCCGGTGATCAGGACCGTCCGGCCGCCTACCACATCCTCGAGCGACTGCGCCAGGACCTCGCCCGCACCCGGGATTCGCTTGCCGAAGGCCCGCAGCGTGCGCGCGCTCACCGAGGCAAGGTCGGGAAGGCTGGGTGCCATGTCCTGACGGTACCCGGTCGGCCTGAGCTTTGACCACGCCGTCGGGCTGATCTTCCGTCCGGGCGCCGCGCCGATCTTCTGTCCGCATCGCGCCTGCGATTTCCGTCCGGCGCCGTGCGAACATGTGTTCGCGTGATCGTCTGCGTCCTACTTCCACGCTTCCAGCTCACCGTCGCGGCGGCTGCCGCGGGCACCGCGCGCGATGCCCTTCTGCAAAAGCCGGTGGCGCTGGCGCCGGAGCCGGGGGGATCGCAGCTGGTCGGCGAGGTGTCGCTCGCCGCCGAGGCGTTCGGCGTCCATCCCGGGATGCGCCTGGGGGAGGCGCTTGCGCGCTGCCCGCGGCTGACGCTCGTGCCCCCCGATCCCGCCGGGGTGGCCGATTCCTGGGAACGGCTGCTCGTGCGTCTGGAGTCGATCGGGGCCGCGGTCGAGCCCGAGCGGCCGGGGCTCGTGTGCTTCGACGGACGGGGGCTCGCTGCGACTGCATGGGGGGATCGAGGGGGTGCTGGCTGCCGCCCGTCGCGCCTTGCGGGTCCCGGCCCGCTATGGGGTCGCGCCCTCGCGCTTTGCGGCCGTGGCCGCGGCAACTCAGGCGCGGGCGCGCCGGCCGGTGATCGTCGGCCGTCCGATGACGCCGGGGAGCGAAGGCTGCTCTCGGGCCGGTACCGGGCGCGCGGACGGCCGTGCTCGAGCGCGAGCTTTCCTCGCGCCGCTGCCGGTTGCGTTACTGCGCGCCCGCCCCGCGTTGGCCGATCTTCCCGAGGCGCTCGAGCGGCTCGGCATCGCGGACGCTGGGCGAGCTGGCATCGCTGCCACCCACCGCGATCGCCGACCGCTTCGGGGCGGCGGGACTGCATGCCCTCGAGCTGGCGTGCGGCGGCGACGGCGCGCTGCGGCCGCGGCCGGCGAGCGAGCTCGTGCGCGAGTCGCTCGAGCTGCCCGAGGCGGCATCCGGCACTCCAGCTCGAGCGCGGGCTGGGGCTGCTGATCGACCGTCGTGCTCGCCCGGCGCGAGCGGCGGGGCCGGACGCTGCGCTCGGTCGTGCTGTCGGCGGTGCTGGTCGAGCATGGCGGCACGTGGCGCGAGCAGGTCGCCTTCCGCGAGGCGCTCGCCGACCCGTGCGGATGCGACTGGCGCTGGTCCCGCACCTTCAGCTGATGCCCGCGCCGGCCGAGGAGCTCCGGCTGGCGGTCGAGCGCTTCGGCCCACCGGCCTCAGACCAGCGCGCGCTGCTCGAGGATCCCGCCGCGGCGCGATCCGCCCGTCTGCGCGAGGCGATCCGCCAGACGCGCGCCGCCGCCGGTCCCGACGCCGCGCTGCGCGTGCTCGACGGTCGATCCGCGACTCCCGCTTCCCCGAGCGCCGCGCGGTGCTGGCGCCGTTCGAGGGATGAGCGAGCGCACGCGCGGCCATGACCGGCCCCCGTCGCCTGTCGATCCCTCGCCGCGTGGCGGTCACGGCCGCCGACGGCGGCGTTCCGCGGCTGGTCGGCGGCCGCGAGGTGGACGCCGTGCGCGAGTCCTGGCTGGTCGAGGATCGCTGGTGGACCGATCGTCCGCTGCGCCGGCGCTACTGGGAGATCGTCACCACCTGCGGGCGCGACGAGGTCGTGTTCCACGATCTGCAGAGCGGGAGGTGGTGGCGGCAGCGATGAGGAGCCAGTTCGCGCTGATCGCCGCTCCCGCGGTGCAAGATATCCGCCGCGTGGCACGCAGAGCAGATGTCGAACTCGCCCGCCATGGCTGGGAGGCGGCGCTTCGCGGCGACCTCGACGCGATCGCGCGACGCTGCTCGACCCCGAGGTCAAATGGCACGGCGGCGACCCGATCCGCGGGCTGCCGCAACCGCGACGAGGCCCTGCAGTTCATGCGCCAGAGCTGGTCGCAGCGCACTTCGAGCGGAGCTGATCGACGTCCTCGACGCCGGTGAGAAGGTGCGTCGATGATCACCCGAGGCCGCGATGGTCCACGACGGGCCGGCGCGGCCGAGCGCCAACGTCGACCACGTTCCGTGACGGCAAGGCCGGTCGACGATGGTCGCATTACCCGAACGTGGATGACGCAATCGCCGCGGCCGGCCTGTAGGGGCCGGGCGGGCCACGCCCCGCGGCACCTAAACTCTTCGAGGCGCATGTCTGAGCGCTGCGCCCGATCCGCGACCGAACCCGGCCCGACCGCGGTCGGCACCTGGAGCGGCGGGCGGTTCATGCACTTCGGCGAGCCGCTGGACGACGAGCGCCTGATCGCGCTGATCACGCCCGGATGAGCGAATCCCGACCGTGATCACCGCCGACGTGTATGGCAGCGGCGAGGCGGACCGGATGCTGGGCCGGGCGCTCGCCGGGAAACGCGGCGCGCAGAGATCTGCGTGGTCGGCGCCGTCGGCCACGACTTCTACACCGGCGAACGCGACGGCGCCAAGGGCTTTCCGCGGTTCACCGACTCCGCGGCTGCGTTCGCCCGCCGACTACGCCGACTACCTGAGGATGGCCACCGAGCGCAGCCTCGAGCGCTGCGGGATCGACAACTTCGATCTGTTGCTGCTGCACAACCCGGACCGCACCGGTTACACGAGCGACGGCGGTCTGGGAGGGGATGGCGGCGCTGCGCGACGCGGCCTGACGCGCATGATCGGCGTCGCACCCGGACCGGCCAACGGCTTCACGCTCGATCTGATCGACTGCTTCGAGCGCTTCGGAGAGCTGCTCGACTGGGCGATGATCATCCTCAACCCGCTCGAGCCCTGGCCCGGCGAGCTGTGCCTGGCAGCGGCCGCCGACGCCGAGCATCAACGTGATCACACGCGTCGTCGACTACGGCGGGCTGTTCTTCGACGACGTGCTCCCGGGCCAGGAGTTCCCGCCGCAGGACCACCGCCGCTTCCGCCCGCAGGGCTGGATCGAGGCCGGACGCGAGCGGATGGAGTCGATGTGGCCGATCGCCCAGCGGGCCGGGCTGACGATGCTCCAGCTCGCGTGCCAGTGGAACCTGGCGCACCCAGCCGTGCGCTGCGTGGTCGCCGACGCTGATCCAGGAGATCGGGCCGCGCGCGCGCCCGATCGAGGACAAGCGCGCCGAGCTGGCGGCGCTGCCCGAGCGAGCATCCGGCTCGTCCGACGCCGACGTCGAGGAGATCCGTGCGCTCGGGGACAACACCGGCTGCATGGCGCTCAAGGGCGCGAGCCCCGACCACGCCGGCGAGCAGCGCCCCGATCGCTGGCCGCTCGATGAGCGGCTCGAGGAGGTGGCCCGCCGGTGGCAGATCGAGCCCGGCGCGACCTGGTGCAGGCCGCCGCGGGTACGACGACAGCGATGCCTCGACTCGTCGGCATCAACCACATCGCGCTCGAGGTCGGCGATATCGACGAGGCGGTCGAGTGGTACGCGGCGTGTATTCGAGTTCGAGCTCCGCGGACGCCACGGCAACCGGATGGCGTTCATCGACATGGGCGACCAATTCATCGCGCTCTCGTCGGGCCGCTCGCAAGCTTCTGACGGCGCCCGGCACTTCGGGCTGGTTGTCGACGACAAGGAGGCCGTGCGGTCGCGGCTACGCGAGCAGGGCGTGGACGTGCCATCAGCCGGCTCACTCGATTTCCGCGATCCCTGGGGTAACCACGTCCAGGTGGTCGACTACCGCGACATCCAGTTCACGAAGGCCCAGCCAGTGCTACATGGGATGGGGCTCGACGGGCTCACGAAGAGCTCCCAGGCGCGCGAAGAGCTTCGCGCCAAGGGCTTGGCTGAGCCTTCGGCCTGACTGCCATCGAGCTCACTCCAGCCATTCGGTGATCATCTTCGGGCTGGCATGGATGCAGACCATGCTTCGATCGCCCCGGGCCGCGGTTGGTGAACTTGTGCGGCACGTTTGGCGGCGCGATCACGATGTCGCCGGAGCCGACGTCCAGTAGCTCGTCGCCGAGTTGGAAGGACAGTGTTCCCTGGTCCACGACCCAGGTCTCGTCGTAGGGGTGGCGGTGGAGGCGCGGCCCGTGCCCGGGCTCGCTGTGGTCGAGGATGATCGAGATCGACGCTCCGTGGTCGCGCTCCACGCAGGTTCCGGTCCTCGAGAGATTCTTGAGTTGATGATTGGCATCCGGGTCTCCTTTCGACGTGTTCAGGCCGCGACGCGCGGCGCCGCGGGGCGGTTCGGACGGTGCAGCCTGCATCGCGTCCGCGCAGCGGGTGCTCGCGCAACAGCGTCACGACCAGAAAACCGACGATCGCGACCGGTGCGGCGACAAGGAACACATCGTGCAACGAATTGCCGACCGCTTGCGCGATCCCGTGTTGCACGACGGGCGCGAGCGCGTGGACCCGCCCCGGGCTGGCCTGGATGCCGGTGGCGGTGATGCCGTGCGGGATCGGCTCGGGAGCTGGCGGGGGAGCCAGTGCGCAGTCCGCTGGCGAAGATCGCGCCGAACACGGCGACCCCCACCGAGCCGCCAAGGGCGCGGAACAGATTGGCGGCCGCAGTGGCGGTGCCGATCTCCCGCGGCGAGACGGCGTTCTGGATCGCGACCATCAGGATCTGGCTGACCATCCCGAACCCGAATCCGAACACGACCATGAAGGCCGCCGCGTCGTCCGCGAGCCGCTCGCCCCGAGGGTCGAGAACAGCAGCAGACCGATGCCCATCGATGCCAGTCCGACGACCGGGAAGACCTTGTAACGGCCGGTCTTGGCCATCACCCACCGGCGGCCATCGTGCTGAGCGCGCTGGCGCCCAGCAGCGGGAGCATCAGCAGTCCGGAGGCGGTCGCGCTGGCGCCGGTCACCAGCTGCAGGAACACGGGCAGGAACACGATCGCCGCAAACAGCGACAGCGTGGCGATGAACAGCCGGCGCTGACGACCACGAACACCGGATCCCGGAACAGCCCAGCGGCAGCACTGGCTCGGCGGCCGCCGCTCGCGCAGCAGGAAGCGGCCGAGCAAGACCAGCGCTGCCACGGTGAGCCGACGATCTGCGGCCGAGCCCCACGGATAGCGCTGCCCGCCCCAAGTGCGGCACAGCATCACCGCCACGACCGCGCTCGCGAGCAGCGCGGCGCCGGCTAAATCGACCCGCGCCGGGCGACGCTGCGACGGGCACATGCAGGTATGCGGTCAGCAGCACCAGCGCGAGCGCGCCGATCGGGACGTTCACGTAGAACGCCCAGCGCCAGGAGAGCTGGTCGACGAACAGCCCGCCGAGCAGCGGCCCGGCCAGGCTCGCCAGGAGGAAGGTGATCTGGATGTAGCCCTGATAGCGTCCGCGCTCGCGCGGCGACACAAGGTCGCCGACGCTGGCCATCGCCAGCGTCATCAGGCCGCCGGCCGCCGATCCCTTGCAGGGCCCTGAATGCGATCAGCTCGCCGATGCTCTGCGCCGCGCCCGACAGCGCCGAGAACGCGATGAAGATGACGATCGCCGCCCGCATCAGCCCCTTGCGCCCGTAGAGGTCCGACGCCTTGCCCCACAGCGGGGTCGTGGCGGCCGCCGCGAGCACGTAGACGGTCACGACCCACGAGAGCTCGCTCGAGCCCGCCGAGCGCGCCGGCGATCGTCGGCAGCGCCGTGGCCATGATCGTCTGATCGAGCGCGCCGATAAACATCGCGACCAGCAGGCCGCCAAAGGCGAGCATCAGGTTCCGGCGGAGTATCCGAGCCTCTGCAGCCACGGGCGGTCCTCCTTTCTAGATGCAACGCGAAATTTAGAGTAACACTAAAAATAATGCCAGTCAAGCTTTCTGTTAGCCTCCTGGATATGGCCACTGAGCTCGGGCTCCGCGAGCGCAAGAAGCAGCGCACTCATCAGCTGATCGCCGAAACCGCGTGGCGGCTGTTCGCCGAGCGCGGGTTCGATCAGGTGACGGTCGCTGAGATCGCGGCCGCAGCCGAAGGTCTCCGAGGCGACCGTGTTCAACTACTTCCCGAGCAAGGAGGACCTCGTCTTTCACCGGATGGAGGCGTTCGAGGAGGAGCTGCTGAGCGCAATCCGCGAGCCGTCAGGCGGGCGAATCGATCGTCGCGGCGTTCGGGCGCTTCGCGCTCCAGCCGCGGGGCTTCCTGGTCTCCGACGATCCGCGCGCCACCGAGGGAATGCGGGCGGCGGCGAGGATCATCACCGGCAGCCCCGCGTTGCTGGCGCGCGAGCGAGAGATTTTCGAGCGCTACACGGGCACGCTCGCGGCGTTGATCGCGGAGGAGCGAGGGATCGCCGCCGACGCCGTCGAGGCGTGGGTCGCGGCGAACGCGCTGATCGGCCTTCACCGTGCGCTGGTCGACTACGTCCACCGCCAGGCGCTGGCCGGGGTCGAGAACCGCCGCATCGCGCGCAACCTGCGCACGCAAGGCAAGCGGGCCCTGGCGCTGCTGGAGCACGGGCTGGGCTGAATAATGAAGGCCGGGTCGCATGCGACCGGCCCCGGCGACATGTGCCGGCCCGGCGGGTCGGCACATGTGACCGACCCTATCGGCCGTACGCATCCACTCGCAACCCACCGATAAGTCTTCGACCCCCATCGCCGCGGCGACGTTGATCCACATCCCGTAGCGGAAGAACTCGTCGATCCGCTCGGAGTCGAAACCGGTCGCCGGCGAGCCGCTCGACGTGGGCCACGAGCCGCGGCGTAGCAGGCCCGGACGCGCTCGCGGATCTCCGGGTCGTCGCAGGCCGCATACGCGTGGTGCTGGAGCATCAGATAATCGCGGTGCTCGGAGCTGGAGCAGCTCGACGTAGGCGTTGCCCATCGCCTTCAGCACGTCGGCGTCGGGCAGCGCGATCGCCGGGTCGTACTCGGCGGCAGCCTTGGGTGAACGTCTCGGCGATCAGCTCGAATCCCCGCTCCACCGCCGCCAGGAACAGCTCCTTCTTCGAGCCGAACAGGCTGAACACGTACGGCTGCGCGACCCCACCCGCCGGGCGATTCGATCCACGGGCGTGCCGTACAGGCCGCGGTGCGCGAACTCGTGCACGGCGGCGTCGATCAGCGCGTCCCGGCGCTCTGAGGCCGGAACTCGCTGACGGGTTGTCTGTGTCGATGTGGTGGCCATCGTCTACGCCGCCGGAACTGGTTCGCCGACAGTATCGACCTGTGCGGCGGCGTCGGCCGTGGAGGAGAACGGCAGCGCCGCCGCGATCAGTGCGCCGGCGGCGAGCACCGCGACCCCGACCCACATCGCGGGCCTCAGACCGGACACGAACTGCTGCGGCGAGACGTAGCTGCCGTGGCTCGTGAACACCGTCGCCAGCACCGCGATGCCGAGCACGCCGCCGAGCTCGCGGATCGCGTTCGTCGCGCCGGACGCCTGCCCCGCTTGCTGCGCCCGCACCGAGGAGAGCACCGCGTTCGCCGAGGGGGCGAACACCAGCGACATGCCGGAGCCCGCGAGGATGAACGGCACGATCATGCTCGTGTAGCTCTGGTGGACGCCGGCCAGCATCGCCAGCCAGCCGAGCGCGACCGCCTGCAAGTCCGAGCCCGGCGACCATGAACGTCCGGCTGCCGTAGCGCTCGGAGAAGAAGCCCGCCAGCGGCGAGACGACCATCGAGGCCCCGGTCCACACGAGCAGCTTCACGCCTGCCTGCAACGGGCTGTTGTGGAGCACGTTCTGCAGGTACTGGCTGAGGAAGAAGATCGAGCCAAACATCCCGAAGTACATCGCCAGCGACACCGCGTTCGTGACCGCGAAGCTCCGCTTGGCGAAGAAGCGCATCGGCAGCATCGGCTCGCGCGTCCGCAACTCGTAGAGGATGAAGGCGATCACCAGCAGGGCGCCGGCGCCCAGCGGAGACCACGATCTCGGGATCGGTCCAGCCCTGCGACTGTGAGCGGACCAGGCCGAACACGATGCCGAACAGACCGCTGGAGGCGAGCGCCAGCCCGCGTAGGTCGAGGTGCCGGGAAGGTCCGTGGCTCTCGCCTAGCCGCGCGATCGATAGCGGCACCAGCGGCGATCCCGATCGGGACATTGATCCAGAAGATCCAGTGCCACGAGGCGGCCTGCACGACAGCGCCCCCGACCAGCGGGCCCAGCGCGACCGCGATCCCGCTGATCCCGGACCAGATGCCGATCGCCACTCCCCGCCGCTGCGGGGGGAATGCATCGGCGATCAGGGTCAGCGTGAGCGGGGTGACGACCGCGGCGCCGAGGCCCTGCGCGGCCCGGGCGGCGATCAGCATGCCGGTGGTCGGAGCCAGCGCAGCGGCGGCGGACGAGAGCGTAAACAGCGCGATCCCGCCGGTGAACATGCGCTTGCGCCCGAAGCGGTCACCGAGCGCCGCGCCGGTCAGCAGGAACACCGCGTAGGACAGCACGTACGCGTTGACAGTCCATTCCAGCGCCTGGATGGAGGAGCCTAGGTCGCGGTGGATGCTGGGCAGCGCGACATTCACGACGAGGTTGTCGAGCACGACCATGAACAGGCCGATCGACACGATCAAGAGGGTCCATCTGCTTGTGCGTGAGGTGGTCATATGCTTTCTCAGTCCTTAGTGAGTGCTAACTATGGATAAATTAGCAGCGACTACTAATCTTGTCAAGCGGCCAGTCGGCTTGAGGAGGAGGGCCACCGATGCCTGCGCGGGGATCGGCGCGGCGCACCGGGAACGGGGAGAAAGAGAGACGGGTCGGTCCTTTCCTCCCGGCCACCTCGCGCGAAGCGCCGGTGGCCGAGGGGAAAGGGCCGGCGCGGCTTACCCGAGCAAAAGCGCCACCATCGACGCCGCGCGCTCCACGTCAGGCTCGGCCCCGACGACGGCGTCGTGGTAGATGAACCCCTCCGTCATGCGCACGATCGCGTAGGCGAGGCTTTCTACGTCGGCGCGCAGGGTGAGCGCACCCGCCCGAAGCTCTTCGTCCAGTAGGCCGGCGAGGTCATGCACCGTGCGGGGCTGGACGCCTCCGGACTCAGAGGTCAGCAGCCGCAAAGCGGAGTGGGTTTCCTGTTTCAGGAAGATCCGGAGCGGCCGGGCGCCCACTATTTCGTTGACGTGCTGGCGGAAGATCGCAAGCACCCGCCCGGCTCCGGTGTGCTCCGGATGATCAGCCTTCGCTTGCTCGAACAGCTGATGCGAAAGCGACCACAGCACATCGGAGAGCAGCTGCTCGCGATGGCCGCACCAGCGGTACAGGGTCGCGCGGGAGACTCGAAGCTCGGCCGCGAGAGCCCGCATGTCGAGCCGCTCGCCCCGCAAGAACATCCGCCGGGCCGCCCGGAACGCCCCCGCGGGCGTGGCCCGCGTGAGGCTCAGCTCGGCGTCGCGATCCTGTGCGGCGCGGAACGCCGGCGTTCCCTCCAATAGCGCACCCATCGTTACGCATATTTACAGATTGGGTTAATGCCGCTTGTGAAGCACATCACGGATGTGTATATGTACGGCCAGTGGAGAGGGAGGACCGGCCCAGAGATGCCGCACTCACCGTCCGCGGGTTGACCGTGCGGTTCGGGGGTCTCGTCGCGCTGGACGACGTGTCGCTGGAGGTCGGGACCGGGGAGGTGCTCGGCGTGATCGGGCCGAACGGGGCTGGCAAGACGACCCTTTTCAACGTGATCTGCGGGTTCGTCGTCCCGCAGGCGGGCACATTGACATGGCGCGGCCAGGAGGTAACGCGCATGCGCCCCCACCGACTGACGCGCCTGGGCATCGCCCGCACCCTCCAGGGTGTGGGGCTGTTCGAGCGTCTCACCGTGCTTGAGAATGTGATGGCGGGCGGCGAGCGGTTTCGCCGGGCCCGCGTGCTCAGTGGCCTGCTCGCCCTTCCGCGTTCGGACCGCGACGAACGAGCGCTCGAGCAGCGGGCGCAGAAAGCCTTGACGCAAGTCGGGTGTGAGGATGTCGCCGGCCGGCTGCCGGGGACGCTGCCATTCGCGTTGCGAAAGCGTGTGGCGCTCGCCCGGGCCCTCGTGGCCGAGCCCGAGCTGCTGCTGCTTGACGAACCGGCCAGCGGCCTCGACGCGCGCGAGCTGTCCGACCTCGCCAAGCTGATCGCGTCGCTCGGCGTCGCGGTGATGGTCGTCGAACACCACATGGACTTCGTCACGTCCGTGTGCGATCGCATGGTCGTGCTCGACTTCGGACGGGTCATCGCCGACGGAGTGCCGCCGGCGGTCAGGCAGGATCCGCAGGTACTCGAGGCCTACCTCGGTCGCGAGGCCGAGGAACAGGAGTCGGTGATGGCTGGAGCGACCGATGCTCTCGGTTGAGTCGCTGACGACCGATTACGGCGCCGTCCGGGCCGTCGACAGCGTGTCGCTCGAGGTTCCGGCCGGCACGGTCACCGCGGTTCTTGGCGCAAACGGGGCGGGCAAGACGACGCTGCTGCGAACGGTGTCCGGCCTCGTCAGGCCACGCGCGGGCAGCGTCCGGCTCGACGGGAAGGAGATCACGGGACTGGCGGTGGAGGAGATCGTGCGTCATGGGATCTCGCACGTGCCTGAGGGAAGGGGAGTGATCGGGGAGCTGACCGTCGAGGAGAACCTCCGCCTCGGCGGCTTGTGGCGCCGGCGCGAGGCGACGTCGCTATCGGAGCTCTACGACCAGTTCCCGCGGCTGGCGGAGCGGCGGCGCCAGCTGGCATCGTCGCTGTCCGGGGGCGAACGACAGATGCTCTCGATCTCTCGCGCGTTGGTGGCGCGGCCGAGAGTGCTGCTACTCGACGAGCCATCGCTCGGGCTGGCGCCTCTGCTCGTCGCGCAGATCATGGGCCTTGTTCGGAGGCTTGCGGACAGGCTGGCCCTGGCGGTGCTGCTCGTCGAGCAGAACGCCCGCAGCGCGCTATCGATCGCCAACCGCGGGATCGTGCTGAACCTAGGCCGGGTCGTCGCCGACCAGGACCCGGAGACGCTCACGGCGGATGAACGCCTTCGGCACGCCTATCTCGGCTTCTGAGCCATGACCAAATTCATCGATCTCACCCTCAATGGCGTCTCGACGGGAGCGATATACGCGGCGGTGGGGCTCGCGTTGGTGCTGATTTGGCGCGCCACGCGGATCGTCAACTTCGCCCAGGGGGCGATGCTGATGATCACCACGTTCATCGCCTGGAAGGTGATCAGCTCCGGTGGTTCGTACGTGGCGGGGTTCTTCGTGGCGCTGAGCTGCGGGCTGGTGATGGGGGCGGCGGTCGAGCGGATCCTGATCCGCCGGGTGGAGTCGGCCCCGCCTTTGAACGCCGTGATCGTGACTCTCGGGCTGCTCATCCTGCTGCAGTCGATCGCGGGAATGATCTGGGGCAACACGCCCAAATCGTTCCCGGCCGCGTTCTCGATCCGGGGCTACAAGGTCGGCTCCACGACCCTGCTGTTCGCCCCGAATGACCTGTTCATCGTGCTGCTCGTGCTGGGCGCCGCGGTCGCGCTCGCGGTCCTGTTCCGCTTCACCCCCGATAGGCCTGAAGATGCGCGCCGCCGCGTTCCAGCCCGAGGTAGCCCGGCTGCTGGGAGTGCGGGTGGGCCGGATGCTCACGCTGGGATGGGCGCTGGCGGCGCTCGTGGGCTCGATCGCGGGGGTGCTGGTGGCGCCATCGGTGTTCGTCGGACCGAACACGTTCGACCCGATTCTGATCTTCGGCTTCACGGCCGCGATCCTCGGCGGTCTGGACAGCCCCGCTCGGGGCCGTCGTCGGTGGGGTCGTACTCGGGTTGGCGCTGTCGTACGTCTCGGGCTACTGGGGCTCGTCGCTCGTGACCCTGGCCGCGCTGGTGATCCTGGTTTTGGTGTTGATGGTGCGCCCGACCGGCCTGTTCCCCGCAGCCCAGGAGCGGCGGGTATGACGGCCCTGGCCGCCCGGGTACGAATCCGCACGCCGCGGATCACGCTCGTGCGGTCGCTGGGCCTAGTCGTATTGGGCGGGCTCGTGCTCCTGTTGCTGAGCGAGCTGTTGGGCTCCTACAACGACCTTCAGCTGGCCAACGGGGCGTACTACTTCACGGTCCTCGCCGGCCTCACGGTGCTGGTCGGCGTCAACGGACAGCTCTCCCTGGGACACGGGGCCTTCATGGCCGTCGGCGCCTACACGGTCGCCCTACTGATCGGAAAGCAGGGATGGGCATTGCTGCCGGCGCTGGTCGCCGGCCGTCCTCGCCACGTCGGTGATCGGGATCGCGGTCGGCGCGGCCGCCACCCGGTTACGCGGTCCCTATCTCGCGGGAGCGACGCTGGCATTCGCCATCGGCTTGCCCGGGCTGGCACTCAAGTTTTCCGGAACCTTCGGCGGCGACAATGGCCTTGCCATCAACCCCCCGACTCCCCCGTCGGCGCTTGGGTCATCGTTCCCGCTCGAGCGCTGGGAGGCGTGGATCGCTTGCATCGGCGCACTGCTGGTGATGTTCGTGCTCTACAACCTGCTGCACAGCGGGGCAGGCCGCGGGCTACGGGCGGTTCGCGATGACGAGATCGCGGCATCGCTGTGCGGGCTGCACGTGGCGCGCATGCAAACGTTCACGTTCGTCATCAGCGCCGCCTGCGCCGGGCTCGGCCGGAGGGATGTTCGCGCTCGTCACGCAGCTCGCGGCGCCCGGGGCGTTCACCCTGCAGCTGTCGCTGTCGTTGCTCACGGCAGTCGTGCTGGGCGGGCTCGGATCGCTGACCGGTGCCATCTGGGGTGCGGCTCTGTTGGTGTTGTTGCCCGGCTGGTCGAATGACCTCGCGCATTCGTTCTCGTTGTCTCAGAACGTCTCCGCGAACCTTCAGCTGGGCATCTACGGAGTGATCCTCATCGGGGCGATGTTCGTCTGGCCGGGAGGGATCCAGGGCGGCCTGCGAGCGCTCCAGCGAAAGCTGCCATTCAACGGTCTGCCGCATGTGGCGGGCTCCAAACCAACAGCAGGAGGAGATGGATGAGGAAAATCAGACTGCCCATCAGGGCTCGTTCCACATCGCTGCTGGCAGTTGCCGTGGCGGCGGTGCTATCGGCGGTGGTCGTGGGCTGCGGCTCTTCGAGCAGCAGCAGCAGCTCGCAGCCGGGGCTGACGTCCACGAGCATCACGTTCGGCACCCACCAGCCGCTGACGGGACCGGCGTCGGCCGGCTATAGCGAGATCGGGCCCGCGGCCCAGGCGTACTTCAACTACGTCAACGCGCACGGCGGCGTGTTCGGTCGCAAGATCAACCTGGTCATCAAGGACGACGCCTACAACCCCGCCAACACCGTCAACGTGGTGCACCAACTCGTGCTCCAGAGCAAGGTGTTCGGGATCTTCGACGGCCTGGGGACGCCTACCCACACCAAGGTGGTGGGCTTCCTCAACGCCGAGAAGGTGCCCGACATGTTCGTGGCCTCAGGCTGTCCCTGCTGGGACAACGGCACATCGCAGCCGTACACGTTTGGCTGGCTGACGAACTACACGATCGAGGGCAAGATCCTCGGCCAGTACATCAAGCAGCACTTCGCCGGCCAGAAGGTCGCGGTGCTCTACCAGAATGACGACTTTGGCAACGGCGGTCTTGCTGGAATCAAGGACGAGGTCCCGGCGTCTGACATCGCTGCCACGCAGTCATACGAACCGACGGCGACGACGCTTGCACCGCAGATCACCGCCTTGAAGGCATCGGGCGCGAAGGTTCTGGTCCAGTTCACGGTTCCGATCTTCACGGCGATCGCGGAGCTGACCTCGTTCACCCTCGGATGGCATCCGCAGCTGGTGGTGTCGAATGTGGGCATCGACCCGACGACGGTCGCCGGGTTGCTGAAGACCGTCTCCAAGGGCAAGGCGTCGGGGACCGGGCTGATCGACGGCGCGGTCACCGATTACTACCTCCCGTCGACCACCGATACCTCGAATCCCTGGATACAGCTGTTCATGAAGGTCCACGCCCAGTACGACGCGAGTGCCCCGTTCGACGGCAACGTCGAGTTCGGGATGGCGAGCGCGTACACGCTGGTGCATGCGCTCCAGGCGGCGGGCAAGAACCTCACCCGCCAGGGACTCGTCAACGCAGTCAACAATCTCGGCTCCTCCTGGAAGGGGCCGGGGCTGGTCCCGTTCCGGTACTCCAAGACCATCCACGGCGGCTACGCCGGTGTGCAGATGGGTCAGATCCGAGGCGGCAAGCTGGTGATGTCCGGCCAGCCGCTGACGAGCACCCCGGCTGCCGGCAGCCCGATCACCCCCTATACCGGTGGCCAGCCCGCGCCGCCGGCCAGCGGGATTCCGGCGTCGTAAGCGGTCTATGGCGCCGTCCCGGGCCGGGGTGGGCCCGGGGCGGCGCGCTCCGCAGCGCCCTGCCCGAGCTGCACCGTCGCGGCGCGCTCCGCAGCGCTCTGCCCGACCGCACCGTCGCGGCGCGCTCCAGCGCCCGTCCGCGCCGTCCGGTCCGGGTGCGAACATGCGTTCGCGTGCCCTACGCCGAGCTCCACTGCCACTCCGCGTTCTCGTTCCTGGACGGTGCATCGCTGCCCGACGAGTTGGTTGGGACGGCGCTCGAGCTGGGCTACAAAGCGCTGGCCCTGACCGACCACAACTCGGTCTCGGGCTCGATGGAGTTTGCCGTTGCCGCGAACGCGCTCGGGCTGCGCGCCATCCATGGGGCGGAGATCGACCTCGACGATGGCCGTCACGTGGGGTTGCTCGTGGAGAGCGAGCGGGGCTGGTCCAACCTCTGTCGCATCTTGACGCGCGCGCACGCGCACACGCGCGAGGGAAGAGAAGGTGCCCCGCCGACGGAGCCTTCGACGCCGCTTGAAACCGTTCTCGATCACGCTGAAGGCCTCATCTGCCTGAGCGGCTGCGCTCTGCGGGGAGTCCACGACGAGCCCACGCTTAGACAGCTGCGCGACGCCTTCGGTGTCGAGGGGGTGAGAGTCGAGCTGCAAAGGCCGTTTCTGCGCGACGACCGCGCCCGCAACCGGCGGCTCGAGCGGCTGGCCAAGCGGCTTGATCTACGGTGCGTGGCGACCGGCAACGTGCATGCCCACGCCCGTTCGCGCGCGCCGCTGCAGGACGCGTTCGTGGCCGTGCGCATGCACTCGACCCTCGACGCCTCAGAGCCGCAGCGCCGCGGCAACTTCAGCCACGTGCTCGCCCCGCCGCAGGCCATGGCGGCGCGCTTTCCCGAGTACCCCGAGGCGGTGGCGGAGACGGTCCGGCTGAGCGAGCGCCTGCGGTTCGATCTGCGCAGCGACCTCGGCTACAGGTATCCCGGCGCCGAAGACGAGGAAGCGATGCGCAGGCTCTCGGAGCTCTGCGACACCCGCCTTGCGGAGCGATACGCGAGCGCGGCCGCGGGCGTGCGCGGGAAGGCGACCGCCCGCCTTCAGGACGAGCTGGGAATCATCGAGACGCTGGGGCTGGCCGGATTCTTCCTCCTCCACCACGACCTGCTCGAGCTGGCACGCGAGGTCGCGGTCGAGGTACGCGGTCCGGACAGCGCGAGGGCGCTACTGCCGCCCGGGCGTGGCCGAGGCTCGAGCGTGTCCTCGATTGTCTGCTACCTGACCGGCCTCTCGCACGTCGATCCGATCGCCAACGAGCTGCTGATCGGGCGCTTTCTGAACGAGGAGCTGACCTCGCTGCCTGACATCGACCTCGACTTTCCACGCGACATCCGGGAGACCCTGATCCCTCGCGTCCACGAGCGCTATGGCCACGACCGCTCCGCCCTGGTGGCGGCCTTTCCGACGTTCAGGGCACGCGGCGCGATCCGGGAGCTGGGCAAGGCGCTTGGGCTGCCGGCTGGGGAGATCGAGCGCGTGGCGCGCGGCAGCGAAGGATGGGACGCGCGCGGGGTGGGCAAGGACATCGACAATGTTTTCCAGGGCAGGGCCGCAAGCGCCCGCCAGGGCCGCTGGGCATGGCTGGCGCGACTCGCCGCTGAGGCCCACGGACTGCCGCGTCACCTGAGCCAGCACTCCGGCGGGATGATCGTCGCCACGCGGCCGTTGATCGGTTGCTGCCCGATCGTGCCTGCAGCGATGGAGGGACGTCAGATCGTCCAGTGGGACAAGGACTCTTGCGCCGACGCCGGGTTCTTGAAGATCGACCTGCTCGGCCTGGGAATGCTCTCGGCCGTCGAGCGGTGCGTCGAACTGGTGGCGCGTACGCGCGGAGAGCAGATCGATCTCTCGAGGATCCCCTATGACGATCCGGACACCTACGACTGCATCCAGAAAGCCGACACCACCGGCGTGTTCCAGATCGAGAGTCGGGCGCAGATGCAGTCGCTGCGCCGCACCCGGCCGGAGAGCTTGCAGGACCTGACGATCCAGGTGGCGATCGTCAGGCCCGGCCCGATCCAGGGCGGAGCGGTCAATCCCGTACATCGCCCGCCGCCAGCGCTTACGCCAGGATCCCGACTACCAGGTCCCGTACGAGCACCCGTCGCTGGAGCCGGTGCTGGAGGAGACGCTCGGGGGGATCATCTTTCAGGACCAGGTGCTCGAGGTCGCGATCGCCTTCGCGGGATTCTCCACCGGGGAGGCCGAAGGCCTGCGGCGGGCGATGAGCCGCAAGCGCTCGGAGGCGGCGATTCGGGCTTACCACGAGCGGTTCATCGAGGGGGCCAGGTGCAAGCATGGCGTGGACGAGGTGATCGCCAAGCGGGTGTTCGCGATGGTCCAGGGCTTCTCGGGATTCGGGTTTCCGAAAGCCCATGGCGCCGCCTTCGGGTTGCTCGCCTATCAGTCGACTTGGCTGCGCGTCCACTACGGCCCGGAGTTTTTGTGCTCGCTCTTGAACGAGCAGCCGATGGGCTTCTATCCGCCGGATGCCCTGATCCACGAAGCGCAGCGGCGGGGGATCGAAGTGCTGCCACCCAATGTCAACTCCAGCGAAGCGGAGTGCACGCTCGATGAGGAGGGCTGCGTGCGCGTGGGCCTCGGATACGTCAAGGGCGTCCGCGAACAGGAGGTCAAGCAGCTCGTCGCCGCGCGTCATGCGGCAGGGCGCTTTCTAAAGCTGTCCGACCTGGCCTCGCGGGCGGGAGCCGGCGCACCGTCGCTCGAGCTACTGGCGTGGTCGGGGGCGTGCGATTCGCTGGTGGGTGCTGGGACGCCCCGGGACGTCGCGGCCAGCGGCCCATCCCGGGGCGAACTTTGTCCCTCCAGTTCCACCCCTCGGAACCAGAAGGACAACATTCAGGTCCGCCATCCCTCCGCCCGCCGCATCGCTCTCTGGCAGCTGGGGGTGGCGGCGCCCGGTAAAGGTGTCCCCGGCGGCGTACAGCTGGCATTGCCTCTCGACCTGCCCGTGCCGCCGAGGCTGCGGGAGCTCTCGGGATGGGAGTCGATGCTCGCCGATTACGGCACGACCGGGCTCACCGTGCAGTCGCATCCGCTCGCTCTGCTGCGCTCCCGCCTGCCCGCCAACGTCGTCACCAGCCGGGACCTGGATACGTTGCCGCACGGGACGCGGGTCAAGACAGGCGGGATGGTCGTGGCCCGGCAGCGGCCGGGGACCGCAAACGGGATCGTGTTCGTGCTCCTGGAGGACGAACACGGGACGATCAACCTGATCGTCCCCTCGAGCATCTACGAACGGCACCGGCTGACGGTCCGGACCGAGCCCTTGATGCTCGTGGAAGGCAAGCTGGAGCGGTTCGCGGCAGCTGGAGGGGCGACGAACGTCCTGGTCGAGCACGTGGGATCGATCGATGCGCCAGACCGACCCATGGCCGAGATCAAAGACTTCTCGATGCTCGACGAGCAGGTACGGCGCGGGCTGCAAGAGCAGCGGGGCTCGGGACCGCCTCGCGAACCGGCGGAATCTGACACGCGGCTTTCGCGCGGTCGCGCCGCCCGTGTTGAGCTTCGCCGCGGGGCGGCGGCGATGAGGACGGTCGCTCTCCGCCCCCCGCGGCGCCCGATCGCCGCCGCCGCCCCGGGCCAGCCCCCGCGGCGCCCGATCGCCGCCGCCGCGTGCCAGCCCGCACGATAAGCTGCGCGACCCTAATGCTGGCGGTCTATCTGTTCGTCGCCCTTTGGGCTGTGGTGGGGCTCGGACTGTTCTTCATCGCGATGAGGGGCAGGGTGTCCGGGCCCGCGGTCGAGGTCCCGACGCCACCCTCCGGAGGGCGAAGGGCAGTCGGACTCGTGTACCTGGTCACCTACGTCGGATTCGGCGTGGCGCTGCCGCTCATATTCCTTACCGGTAACCATCACAACGCCAACCGTCAGGTCGGCGGGATCACGCTGACCGCGGCGGAGAAGAAGGGACGGGAGCTGTTCGGGCAGAACTGCGGCGTCTGCCACACGCTGGCCGCCGCGAACGCCGTGGGAAAGGTCGGCCCCAACCTCGACCAGATTCAGCCGTCGACGTCGCTGGTGCTGCACACGATCCAGAACGGCTGCCTGCAGAAGCCTCCGCCTTCCCAGTCCAATCAGACGTGCCTCGGCCAGGGCACGATGCCCGCAAACATCATTTACGGGACGCAGGCCAACCAGGTCGCGCAATTCATCGCGAAGGTCGCGGGCAAGGAATAGCCCGCCAGCAGGCGGGTCTGAGTTCCGAACAGCCCCCGCTGAGGGCGGTTTTGAGCAGGAATCGCCCGCAGCGAGCGGGGTCAGCGCGGACACGAGCCCGGTGAGACTTCTTCGGTCCGCCGCCGTTGGTAGGATCGCGCCACGCCGCTGAGTTCCTCCCCGCTGCGGGGTGGAAAGCGGGGACCCGAGCAGTCGGGCTAATCGCAGCAGATGCTGTGAAGCGCCATACCGGAAGGCGCGAGCTCGTCAGCTAACCCCGCAACCACAAGAGAGAGGACGCCCCCCATGCCGAACGAGGTTAGTCGTCGTACGGTCGTAATCCGCGGCCAGGTCGTGGACCGCTACAGCCCCAGGCGCACAACCACACGCAGGCCGAGAAGCAGTTGGTACGGACGAACGAGCACAAGGCCCGACCGGATCGCCCTGTGGGCTGTGCTGCTCGGAGTGCTCTTGGTGCTCGTGGCTGCGACCAGTTCGCACGCCGCCATGTTGCACTTCTAAGTCGTCCCCGCAGCCTCACCACGACACCCGCCGGACCCAGCTCAGCCGACCTTCCCGGTCCGGTCGTCGTCGCTTCTCTTACGAGCCTCAGGCGCTCCCCTGATCCGCCGTTTATGCCCCTTCGTATAAGGGAAAGAGCCCCCATGACGGGGTAATTCATTCCCTAACCCCAGTCCTCCCGGCCGGCCCAATGCTTGGTCTTCTGAGCTTGTGCAATCTGCTCAAGCGAGGTAGACTTATCAACCGTAAGTAGGTCTCCGAAATGAAGGGCACCGGCTGGCGGGAGCCCGATTCAAGTGAGCGCACCATGAAGACACAGATGAGCAGATTTCAGATCCACGACGACCTAACCGCGCCCGAGGGCTCGGTGGCGGTTCTGCGGGGTGCGCTCGCCTCCGGCGGGCAGCTCCCCAACTTCCTCGGGGTGCTCGCCGGCTCGCCGGCAGCGCTACGGGCATATGCCAAGTTCCGCTCCGAGCTGCGGCACGGAAAGCTCACGCTGCCGACGCTCGAGCGGATCGCGCTGGCGGTCGCCGAGTACTACCACTCCGAGCCCGGGATCGCGATGCATTCGCGGGCCGCCCGCAGCGCCGGCGTGGAGCTCGACGAGGTCGCCGCCGCGCGGCAGTTCAGCTCAAAGGACCCCCGCGAAGCGGCGCTGCTGCGCTACCTGCAGACGCTGCTCGACGAGCGTGGACGCACGCCCATGCACCTCCACGAGGAGGCCCGTGAGGCGGGCTGGGACGACGAGCAGATTCTCGAGGCCATCGCCGCCCTTGCCCTCGAGGCTTTCACGGCGATGGTCAACGTCGCCGGGGAGGTCCCAGTCGACGGCTCGAGCGAGGCGTCGCGCACGCTCAAGGCGGCGTAAGCTTTTGCATCACATGGGTGCGCGCGCCGACATGGCCAACGCCGAGGCCCAAGCACAGGTCGCCCATTGCTGCCCGCTCTACCACGAGGCGGTAGAGCTCGTCGGGAGGCGTTGGACGGGCGCCATCCTGCGAGTCTTGATGGACGGAGCGCTTCGGTTCTCAGAGATCGCTCAGGCCGTGCCCGAGCTGTCTGACCGGCTTCTGTCCGAGCGAATGAAGGAGCTCGAGTCGCGCGGCATGGTCGAGCGGCGCGTGATTTCAGGGCCGCCGCTCCGGGTCGAGTACGAGCTCTCGCAGATGGGACGAGAGCTCGAGCCCGCGCTGTCGGAGCTCCAGCGGTGGGCGAACCGTTGGCTCAGGCAGCGGCAGGAACAGACCGTCTGACCCGTCAACTAGACCGTTTACCCTGCCGCGTGCTGCTCAGCTGAGCGACGCGGCGCTGGTCGTCGATCCGCGGCTCCGAGAGCGGCAAACCGGCTACCCACGCGGGCCACCGTATCGCGGTCAGTAACCTCTCGCCTCCGCCATGACCGTCACCCCCACCAAGCTGACCCCGGACGACATTACCTCCCTCGTCGCCGAGCGGAACATCCGCTTCATCCGGCTGTGGTTCACCGACATCCTCGGCCAACTGAAGGCCTTTTCCATCAATGCCACCGAGCTCGAGGACGCGTTCGAGGGCGGAATGGGGTTCGACGGCTCCTCGATCACCGGCTTCAACCCCATCGAGGAGTCGGACATGATCGCCATGCCCGATCCCGGCACGTTTGCGATTCTGCCCTGGCGGCCGGCCGAGCAGGGGGTGGCACGGATGTTCTGCGACATCCAGACGCCCGAGCGGACCCCGTATGAGGGCGATCCAAGGTACGTGCTGCGCCGCGCGCTGGAGCGAGCCGAGGCGATGGGGTTCGACCACTTCTTCGTCGGACCCGAGCTCGAGTACTTCTACTTCCGCGACTCGAAGTCAACCGAGGTCTTGGACGAAGGGGGCTACTTCGATCTGACTGCTCTGGACGCGGGCACCGACCTGCGCCGCGAGACGGTGCTGGCGCTGGAGCAGCTGGGGATACACACGGAGTACACGCACCACGAGGTCGGGCCGAGCCAGCACGAGATCGACATGCGCTACTCCGACGCGCTCAAGATGGCCGATGACTGCATGACCTACAGGATCACGGTCAAGGAATACGCGATGAAGTACGGCCTGCACGCGACCTTCATGCCCAAGCCCCTGTTCGGCAAGAACGGCTCCGGCATGCACACCCACCAGTCGCTGTTCAGGGACGAACAGAACGCGTTCTTCGACGCGGATGACGACTACTTCCTCTCCGACGTGGGCAAGGCGTTCATCGCCGGCCAGCTTCGACACGCCCGCGAGATCTGCTCGATCTTCGCCCAGTGGGTCAACAGCTACAAACGGCTGGTGCCGGGCTACGAGGCGCCGGTCTATGCCGCCTGGTCACGGCGCAATCGCTCTGCTCTGGTGCGGGTGCCGCTGTACCACCCGGGTAAGGAACGCGCCACGCGGATGGAGCTTCGCTGCCCGGACCCAGCCTGCAATCCGTATCTGACGTTCGCGGTGCTGCTGCAAGCTGGGCTCGAGGGGATCGAGAACGGATACGAACTGCCCGAGCCGATGGAGAAGAACCTCTACCACCTGTCGCCGGATGAGCGTCGTCGGCTGGGCATCGAGCAGCTGCCGGAGACGCTGGGGGAGGCGATCGAGCTGACGGCCGAGTCAGAGCTCGTCCTGCGCACGCTCGGCGAGCACATGTTCAACCGCTACATCGAGATCAAGCGCCAGGAGTGGGACGACTACCGGGTACAGGTGACGCCATGGGAGCTGGAGCGCTACCTGCCGGTGCTCTGAGTGCCCCGGATCACCGTCGTCGGCTCGGCTAACACGGATCTGGTTGCCCGCTGCGAGCGGCTGCCACGGCCGGGCGAGACCGTCACCGACGCCGCACTGGAGCGCGTCCCGGGCGGCAAGGGGGCGAACCAGGCCGTGGCGGCTGCCAGGCTCGGCGCGGACGTGAGGTTTGTGGGCCGCGTCGGCACCGACGATCTGGTTCTCCGCTCACTGGAGCGGGAGGGCGTCGACGTGTCGGGCGTGAGCCGAGACGAGGGCGAGAGCGGCACGGCGCTGATCCTCGTCGACGCCGTCGGCGAGAACGTGATCGTGGTTGCTCCAGGGGCGAACAGGCGACTGCGAGCGGCCGATGTCGAGGTCGGAGAGACGGACGCCGTGATGTGTCAGATGGAGATCCCGGCCGAGGCGATCCAAGCCGCCGCGACGGGGGCGCCGTTCTTCTGCCTGAACGCAGCGCCCGCCCGTGCACCGCTGCCGCCTGGCCTGAGGCCGGATTTGCTCATCGTGAATCGCTACGAACGTGAAATCGTCGGCCCGTACAGCGGCCTGATGGCGTTGACCCTCGGAGCCCAGGGCGCGGTGCTTTGCGAGAACGGGGTCGAGGTCGCGCGGGCGCGGCCGCCTCAGGTCAAGGTCGCGGACGGCACCGCCGCCGGCGATGCGTTCTGTGCTGCGCTGGTTGTGTCGTTGCTGGAGGAGCGTCCCCGCGAGCTCGCACTCGTGCGGGCCTGCGCCGCCGGTGCCCTGGCCGCCTCGAGGCCCGGCGCTCAGCCGTCACTGCCGAGCGCGGAGGAGCTGGATCGGGTGCTCGGGACATGACGTCCGTGATCCTCGACTGCGACCCCGGGCATGACGACGCCATCGCGCTGCTACTCGCTCTCGCCAGCCCGGAGATCGAGTTGCTGGGCGTCACGACGGTGTCCGGCAACAACGCTGTCGAGCAGACGACAGCCAACGCGATCCGGGTGCTCGACCACCTGGGGCGCGACGACGTCCCGGTGGCGGCCGGCGCCGACCGACCGCTGGTCCGCAAGCGCGAGGAGCGGCCCGACGCGGTCCACGGCGAGACCGGGCTGGACGGACCGGACCTCCCCGCTCCGGCACGAGGGCCGCACCGCGACCACGCGATTGAATGGATGGCAGGGGCGGTCATCGCCAGCCACGAACCCGTCACGCTGGTGGCGACGGCGCCGCTTACGAACGTCGCGCTGTTCCTGGCCCGGTATCCCGAGCTAGAGGGGAGGGTCGAGCGGATCGTGCTCATGGGGGGCGCGATCGGCGAGGGCAACTTCACCCCCGCTGCTGAATTCAACATGTGGGTGGATCCCGAAGCCGGCGCGCGTGTTTTCTCGTCCGGGCTCGACCTCACGATGGTCGGGCTGGACGTCACCTACCAGGCGCTGATGAGGCCGGGCCACGCCGAGCGGCTGGCGGCGGCCGGCCGAGCGGGCAAGCTTGTGGCCGACCTTTATGGGTTCTATTCGCGTTTTCACCGCGAACGATTCGGCTCGGAGGGAGCGCCGATCCACGATGCATGCGCGGTGGCGCACCTGATCGATCCGGCGCTGATCGAGACGCGCACCTGCGGAGTCCGGATCGATACCGGCAGCGAGCTCTCCCGAGGGCGGACGAATGCCGACCGCTGGAATCGCATGGGCTGGGAGCCCAACTGTCACGTGGCGGTCGACATCGACACCGACCGGTTCCTGGAGCTACTGGTGGAGAGGATCGCCGGGCTCGGCTAGAGCGCCGCCGCCAGCTCGTCGGCGCTCGTCACCGGCGCCTGGCACACGAAGTGCTCGCACACGTAAGCGGCAGCCCGCCCCTCGACAGGCTCTCGGCCGTCGAGCAGCGGAACACCATCGCCGCCGGCACCGACAGCTACCACCACGTGGGGGTGATACGCCGAGCGGACAGCTCGCACGAGCTCCGCGGCCTGCGCCGCGGGCCCAACGATTGCAATCTCGCGGACCGGGGCCAGGTAGAAGTCGATGGCCTGTAGGAGGTGGCCAAAAGCCGTCGGGTGCCGAGCGGCCAGGGGAGAGAGCAGCCGCAGGACGCCGAGTGCGTGGCGCTCGTAAGAGCCGTCGCCGGACAGCAGCGCCAGGCGCAGAAGGCCAAATGCGGCTGCCGAATTGCCGGACGGGGTCGGCGAGTCCTCGAGATCCTTGCGCCGCACTGCCAGCCGCTCGTGGTCGGAGGCAGTGGTGAAGAACCCGCCTCGCTCCGGGTCCTCGAAGCGCTCGCTGATCTGGCCTGCCAGGGCCGCCGCTTCGCGATAGAAGCGGGGCTCGAACGTCGTCTCATACAGCGTGATCAGAGCCTCGAGCAGGAAGGCGTGGTCCTCGAGGTAGGCGTCGAGACGTGAATGACCGTCCTTCCATGTCCGCAGCAGGCGTCCGTCCGGGCCTCGCATCTGGTCGAGGACGAACGTCGCGCACTGAACGGCGGCTTGGACGTAATCGTCTCTTTCGAGCACTGCCCCCGCCTCCGCCAGGGCGGAGATCATGAGCGCGTTCCAGGCCGTCAGGCGCTTGTCGTCGAGCCCCGGCCGGACGCGCTGGGAGCGCGCTTCGTACAGCCTGCGGCGGATCTGCTCAAGCCGATCGGGCACCGATCCCCGAGCCTCGAGGACGTAGGTGCCGGGCTCGAACGAAGCCGGAGTGAAGTAGGCGATCGCCTCCTCGAACTGATCGCCGAGAACCTCCTGAAGCTCCTCGAACGTCCATACGTAGAACTTGCCTTCGACGCCCTCGGAGTCGGCGTCGAGCGCCGAATAGAACCCCCCCTCGGGGCCGCGCATTTCCCTCAGTGCCCAGTCGAGGATCTCCGAACAGACTTGCTCGAAGCGCTCTTCCCCCGATACCTGCCAGCCGTGGAGGTAAGCGCGGGCGAGCAGGGCGTTGTCGTAGAGCATCTTCTCGAAGTGGGGAACGGTCCAGGTCTCATCGACGGCGTAACGGGCAAAGCCGCCGCCCACCTGGTCGTAGATTCCCCCACTGGCCATTGCCCCCAGCGTCTGAAGGGACATGTCGCGTTCGCCGCGAGCCAGCAGAAACTCGATGGTCGAGGCCTGCGGGAACTTGGGCGCGCCGCCCCACCCTCCATGCTGGCGGTCGAACGTGGCCCTCAGGGCGGATACCGCATTCTCGAGCAGCTCCGCTCGAATGGGCTCGGCGGATGGCTGGAGGCGAGCGGTGGCGCCCAGCGCCTGCTGGATCTGCGCGGCCTGACTGGTTATGTCCTCCCGGCGCTTCTGCCAGGCATCGGCGATCGCGTCGAGCACCATCCGCCAGCTCGGCATCCCGTGACGCGGCTCGGACGGGAAGTACGTGCCGGCATAGAACGGCTGCTGCTCCGGGGTCAGGAACGCGTTAAGTGGCCATCCGCCACGGCCGGTTATCGCCTGACAGGCCTCCATGCAGATTGCGTCGATGTCGGGCCGCTCCTCGCGATCCACCTTGACGCACACGAAGCGCTCGTTCATCGCGGCTGCGAGGTCCGGATCCTCGAATGACTCATGCGCCATCACGTGGCACCAGTGACAGGCCGAGTAGCCGATCGATACCAGCAGAGGACGATCCTCGAGCCTGGACCGCTCGAGTGCCTCATCACCCCACGGAAACCAGTCGACGGGGTTGTCCTTGTGCTGGAGCAGATACGGCGATGTCTCGCCGGCGAGGTGGTTGGGCATGAATTTCAACGGTACCCGCCGGGCCTCGGAGGGCAACCTAAACCCGTCGACAGGCCGGGGAGCGCGCCGCCCAAATCGCCCCGCCCACCCGGTCCGCGCGCCCATCCTTTGCGCCCATGCATTCCCGGCGCCCATGCCTTAGGGTGTTATCGAGTGCCTGAGTCGGTGACAGCCCCCGACGCTCCCGCTGCCGTCGGGCCGTACGTCCACGCCGTGAAGGCCGGGGGCTTTTTGTTCTGCTCGGGCCAGATTCCGCTCGATCCTCGCACCGGCGATTTGATCGACGCCAGCGCCGCCGAGCAGGCCGGGAGGTGCCTAGAGAACCTCTCCGCAGTCTGCAACGCCGCGGATACGACCCTCGGCAGCGCCGTACGGTTGACCGTGTACCTCACGGACATGTCGTCGTTCGCTGCGGTCAACGAGGTCTACGGCTCCTTCTTCGAGTCAGACCCCCCGGCCAGGGTCACGCTCGGCGTGGCCTCGCTGCCGCGGGGGGCGAAAGTCCAAATAGACGCGGTGGTGGCCCTCCAGGAGTGAGCGCGAAGGGCGAACGGTTAAGGGTGACTGGCAGTCGTCCAACCGTTTCAGACCGCGGGGCTGGAGGCCCAGCGGAGAACACCAAGCCGCACGGCCCGTCGGCCGATGACATCCGTCGGGCGGCGCAAGCCGGCGCTGGTGTCGTTCGTGAAACGCCGGTTCTGAGCTCGCGAACGCTGTCCGAGCGGGCCGGCGCGACGATCGCGCTGAAGGCCGAGAACCTACAGCGGACAGGCTCGTTCAAGCTGCGCGGCGCGCTGGCCAAGATCGCAGCGCTGGGCGACGGCTATGGCGCCGGAGTGGTTACCGCGAGCGCCGGTAATCACGGTCAGGCTCTGGCCTATGCCGCCCGGGCGCGCCACGTGCCATGCGAGGTGTACATGCCCGAGGGGGCGTCGATCGCCAAGGTGGAGGCGGTGACGGCGCTCGGCGCGACCGTCCATCTGGTCGGCGTCACCGTCGACGAGTCGCTTGCAGCCGCGCGAGAGCGGGCTGCGCAGGGAGGGTTGGCGTTCGTCCACCCATTTGACGACCCTGATGTGATCGCCGGTCAAGGGACAGTCGGCCTCGAGCTGTTGGACCAGGTCCCGGACATCGCTCGAGTGCTCGTGCCGGTTGGCGGCGGCGGGCTGATCTCCGGTGTGGCCATCGCGCTCAAGTCGGCCCATGCGGCCATAGAGGTCATCGGGATTCAGGTCGACACATGCGCGCCGTTTCCGGCCTCGCTCGAAGCCAGCCTGCCCGTGCCCGTGAAGACGGCCATGACGATCGCCGATGGGATCGCCGTCAAGCGCCCGGGCGAGCTCACGCTGAGCCTCATCCAGCGCTGGATGGACGAGCTGGTGGTCGTTCCCGAGGACGACGTGGCCGAGGCGATGGTTTTCCTGCTGGAGCGCGCGAAGCTCGTCGTGGAAGGCGCTGGGGCCGTTGGCGTCGCCGCCCTGCTCGCCGGCCGGGTGGGCGGCAGCCCGGCCGGGACGACGGTAGTCATCCTCTCCGGCGGTAATGTCGACGCCGGGCTGCTGTCGTACGTCGCGCGCCGCCACGAGAGCCAGGTCGGGCGGCGGCTGGTGCTAATGGTCCGCGTTCCCGACCGTCCCGGATCGCTCGCGCGTCTACTGGCGCTGGTCGCCGGTCGGGGCGCCAACCTGCTCGACGTCCAACACATCCGCGAGGGGATCGATCTACACGTGCGGGAGACCGCCGTGCAGCTGGTGCTCGAGACGCGCGGCCCGGAGCACGCGGAACAGGTCGCGCAGGCAGTGCGAGAAGCCGGCTACGACGAGCCTGGCTCGACGGCTAAGCGCGAGCCTCCTGTGAAGTGAGCGTCTCCCGGTAGTCGCGTGCCGCCCGCACGAGCGCGCCGACCACTCGGCTTCGCTCGTCGGCCTCCGGATGCCACTGCACTCCGAGGCAGAAGGCCGGCCCGTCGGTCTCGATTGCTTCGGGCAGATCGTCCAGAACCGACATCCCGGTGACGCGAAGCCCCTCGCCGATCTCGGCCACTCCTTGGTGGTGGTGCGACTTCGTGGTGTGGAGCTCCTCGCCCGCGGCGCGGGCCGCAAGCGAGCCTTGCTCCAGCTGCACGTCATGCTCGGACCCGTCGAAGCTGCCGAGATGGCGCCGGTGCTCCTCGTGACCCACATCATCGGGTACGTGCTGGCGGAGCGTGCCGCCCCTCGCGACGTTGAGCAGCTGCATCCCTCGGCAGATGCCAAGGAGCGGGATCCCGCGGTCAGCGGCGCGGCGAGCGATGGCGAGCTCCGTGCGGTCACGCTCGAGGACGCGTCCCCTTGGTCTTGGGATGTGGGTCAGTCCCGTACGTCGAGGGATCGATGTCGGCTCCTCCGGCCAGGATCAGCCCGTCGACCAGCTCCAGCACCTCGTCCGGTTCGCGCTCGAGCCAGGGATCGGGCGGGACCATCAGCGCCAGTCCCCCTGCATCCTGGATGGCTGCTATGTACTCGTGTCCCAGCAGCACCGCGAGCCGGTCCCACGCCCCCCACTGCGCACGCTCCAGCGCAGCGCAGATACCGATTACAGGTCGGCGATCGTCCATCAGTTCAGCGTAGCCGTCGACCGGATCAGGGCACGCCTGATCTTCCCGCTGGCGGTCTTCGGCAGCTCGGGAGCGAACTCGACGATCCTCGGGTACTTGTACGGCGCTGTCTGGCGCTTGGCATGCTCCTGCAGCGCCTCGGCGAGCTTCTCGCTCGGGGCGTAGCCATCCCGGAGCACGACCACAGCCCGCACCACTGCGCCTCGCTCCTCGTCGGGCGCCGCAACCACCGCAGCCTCTGATACGGCTGGGTGGGAGACAAGCGCCGACTCAACCTCGAACGGCCCGATCCTGTATCCGGCGGAGATGATCACGTCGTCGGTCCGGCCCTCGAAGTACAGGTAGCCTCCATCGTCCTGGACGATGCGGTCACCGGTCCGCCACGGAGCGCTTTCAGGTGCGGGCTCGCCGCCCAGATAGCCGACGAAGAAGGTGGGATCGGTGGAGGGATCCTCGAGCACAAGCTCGCCCTCCTCGACCGCGAGCCCGACGCCGGGGAGCGGCAGGCCCATCGACCCTGGCCTGACGGGACGCCCGACGGGATTGCCGGTCAGCTGACCGGTCTCCGTCTGCCCATAGCCGTCGCGGATCTCGATCCCGGTGGCCTCGCGAAAGGCGCGGATCACCTCTGGATTGAGCGCCTCGCCTGCGGCCACGAGCTCGCGCAGCGCAGGCAGCGGGCGGATGTCCGTCCGCTTGGCGATCACCCGGTACTCCGTCGGCGCCATGCACAGAACGTTTACCCGCTCTCGTTCCAGGATCTCCAAACGCTCCGCCGGATCGAAGCGCGCGTCGTGCAGCAACGCCGCGGCGCCTCGAAGCCACGGCGCGATGAACACGTTGCGAGCCGACTTCGACCACCCGGAGGCAGCCGTACACCACACCAGGTCGCCATCGCGGCCCCCCAGCCAGTGCTCGGCTTGCAGTCGCTGGCCCGGTAGGTAGCGCTGACCGTGGACGATTCCCTTCGGCTCGCCCGTCGTGCCGCTGGTGAACGTGACCAGGCAGGGGTCGCTGGGCGAAAGCTCGACCGGCTCCACCGAGCCGTCGGTGTACAGCGAGTCGTCGGGTATCAGCAGCACCGGGCACCCGGGCCGGGCCGCCTCGAGCTCGGTCTTGTTCCGCGCATCGGCGACGATCAGCTTGGGGTCGGCGGCGTCCAGCCTGATGCGGAGATCCCTGGTACGCAGCTGCTCGTTGCACGGAAGGGCGACCGCTCCGATCCGAAAGCAGGCGATCATCGTCAGGACCCACTCGGGCCGGTTGCCGACCACCGTCATGACCACATCTCCCCGGCCGACCCCTTGGCCAATGAGGGTCGCCGCGACGGCCGCGCTCCGCTCGGCCACCTCGCCGAATGTCCATTCTTTCCTGCGTCCATCGCGGCTCAGCTCCACGAGCGCTTGGCGACCGGATTGCGCTGTATCGATGACGTCGCGGGCGAAGTTCATCGGCGGCGAGTCTGGCAGGATCGAGCCCGGTGACGTTCTGGAACGGCGTGCTCTGGCTGCACCTGATCGCGATGGCGTTCTTCGTCGGCGGTCAGCTGATGCTGGCGGCGATCGTGGTGCCAGTTCTGCGGGCATCCGGCGACCGGGGCCCGCTGCGAACCGCAGCACGGCGGTTCGGGATCGGGACGCTGACGGCGGTCGGCGTGCTCCTGATCACCGGCGCGGCCATGGCCTCGCACTTCCACAAGTGGAGCCACTCGACACTTCAGGTCAAGCTCGGCCTGGTGGCGCTCGTCGCGGTGCTGATCGTGGGGCATATGCGGAGGCCCGAGTGGCATGTGCTCGACGTGGCGATCTTCGCCACCTCGCTGGCGATCGTCTGGCTGGGGATCGTGGTGGCCGGTTAGCCCTGCTAGCGTGGACATATGGGCTTGATGTACGGCACCGGGCCGCTCGGGAAACAGCCCGCCGGGACGTTCAACTTCGAGCCGCCGCCCCCGGGCCGGGCGCTGTATCTCGAGCCCTCCCCGAAACGGGTGCGCGTGGAGGTGGCCGGGGAGACGATCGCCGACAGCCGGCGGGCGATGATGCTTCACGAGTCGGGGCTCCAACCCCTCTACTACTTCCCGCCGGAGGACGTGCGCGCTGACGTACTCGAGCCGAGCGACCGGCACACCCACTGTCCCAAGAAGGGAGACGCCTCCTACTACACGATCCGGGTCGGCGAGCGTGTGGTCGAGAACGGCGCCTGGTACTACCCGGACGTGCTCCCCGATACGCCGCCTGCGCTCAGGGGCCTGATCGCGTTCTACTTCGACCGCATGGATCGCTGGCTTGAGGAGGACGAGGAGATCGGCGTTCACCCGCGGGACCCCTACCACCGGATCGATGTGCTGGCCACCGAGCGCCACATCCGGGTCTCGCTCGACGGGGAACTGCTGGCGGAGACCCACCGCGCGGTGGCGCTGTTCGAGTCAAACCTCCCGGCCCGCTGGTACATCCCTCGCGAGGACGTGATGGCGGAGCTCGAGCCGAGCGACAGCGTGACCCGCTGCCCGTACAAGGGCACGGCGGGCTACTACTCGGTCAACGGCACCAAGGACCTCGTCTGGTACTACACCGACCCACTCCCGGAGGTGGCCCGCATCAAGGGCCTCCTTTGCTTCTTCAACGAGCGGGTCGACCTCGAGCTTGACGGTGAGCTCCAGGAGTGCCCGGAGACGCCGTGGAGCCGGGGCGTCCGCTCGGAGAAGGCTGCCGCTTAGGCCGCCAGGCGACGCCGTCGCAGCAGCTCACGCAGGCGGTCGGCCTCCCGTACGGATCGGTACTTGATCCGCTCCCAAGTGATCCGAACGGTCCAAAAACCGGCGATCAGCCGGTCGACGTCGCGATCTCGGTCGCTCTCGAACGACGCCCGATCGGAGTGGAACTCCCAGGAGTCGAGTTCGATGACGATCCGCTCGTCCGGGAATAGGGCATCGGCCTCGTAGCCCGCGACGCGCGTGCTCATCACGGGCTCCGGCAGTTCGTATTGCTTGCAGAACGCTGGGAACTCGTCTTCCCATTCGGAGCGCGTCGGGCCCCCTTTGACGGTCAGCAACGGCTCGAGGCGGCGAACGCCGGGGTGATGCGGAAAGCGGTGGGCCACATCCGCAAGATCGGACAACTGGAGCAATTCCGCACGCCTTGCCTCATTGACCCGGCGCTTCAGCGCCTTCTCCGTCATCGCCGGCGCCATGTCGAGGAGCGTGCGGGCCGGGCTGGTGACAGCGGAGGTCGTGGTGGATGCGGATGTCGCGGCGGGTAAGGCCGCTGAGGCGGTGAACCCTGATTCCAGCTGGTCGACGGTCTCCCGGCACTGTGATGTGAATCGGAAGCTCCCAGCGCTTCCACATGCCCCAGTGCGTCATCGCGGAGCCGTGGCTGAGCGCGGCGCCGTCGCCACAGGCGAGCAACGCGGCCGCAGCATGCTCGAGGCCGGTCCGTGGAGGCCCGCCGACGGAGTAGACGCCGCGGTGGACGGGGAACAGCCAGCGGCGACGGGCAATTGCGTGGTTGTCGATCGAGGCCGCTCTCGCGCAGCTGCTGACGAGTGATGTTGCGCCGCTGAGTCGACGCTCGCCGGAGGATGTCAGGGTCCACTCCACGGCTTGGGAAGTTGATGTCGTCTGGCGCCACTGTTCTTCCCAGAGCGCCGAGCAGGCCCCGTTCGCCCCCCTGTGGCAAAGTTGTGACATGGCCACCACGACGACCCCCTACATCGAAAAGACCGACGAGCAGCGGGCGATCAGCGAGATGGTCCGCCAGTTCGCGGACGAGCAGATCATCCCCAACGCCGAGCACTACGACAGTGAGGACAGCTTCCCGGAGCCGATCGTCGAGCAGATGAAGGAGCTCGGCCTGTTCGGCGTCACCATCCCCGAGGAGTACGGCGGGATGGGGCTCGATCTGACGACCTACGCGATGATCGTCGAGGAGCTGAGCAGAGGCTGGATCAGCATCAGCGGGATCGTCAACACCCACTTCATCGGCTCGTACCTGCTGATGAAGTTCGGGACCGAGGAGCAGAAGCAGAAGTACCTGCCCCAGATGGCAACGGGTGAGATCCGGGCCGCCTTCAGCCTGTCGGAGCCCGAGCTGGGATCAGACGTCCAGGCCATCAAGTCCACCGGGAAGCGGGTCGACGACAACACGTACGAGATCAACGGCCAGAAGATGTGGGTCACGAACGGCCTTCTTTCAGGCCTGGTGTTCGTGCTCGTGAAGACCGACCCCCAGGCCGAGCCCAGGTACAAGGGCATGACCTGCTTCATCTGCGAGAAGGAGCCCGGGGCGAGCGAGATCGATGGCCTGACCATCCCGCCGAAGATCAGGAAGCTCGGCTACAAGGGCGTCGAGTCGACCGAGCTCGTGTTCGACGGCTATAGGGTGCCCGCCGAGAACATCCTCGGCGGCCAAGAAGGCGGCTTGGGCCAGGGATTCGTGCAGATGATGGATGCCCTCGAGGTCGGCCGGGTGAACGTGGCCGCCCGGGGCGTGGGGATCGCCCAGCGGGCCTTGGAGCTGGCGCTCAGGTACTCACAGGAGCGCAAGACGTTCGGCAAGCCGATCGCGCAGCACCAGGCGATCCAGTTCAAGCTGGCAGACATGGCCACCCAGGTCGACGCGGCGCGCCTTCTGACGATGAGGGCCGCCCGCCTCAAGGATGCGGGGGAGCGAAGCGACCTGGAGGCGGGCATGGCCAAGCTGTTCGCGTCCGAGGCCGGTCGCTTCTGCGTCGAGGAGTCATTGCGGATCCACGGCGGCTACGGCTACTCCAAGGAGTATGAGATCGAGCGCCTGTATCGCGATGCTCCGCTGCTGTTGATCGGTGAGGGGACGTCGGAAATCCAGAAGATGGTGATCGGGCGCACACTGCTCAAGCGGCACAAGCTGTAGGAGTGGCCTCCCAGACCGACACCAGGTCGCTCATCGAGACCGCAGTCAAGCGGTTCCTGGAGGAGGTGCCGGCACTCGCGCCGCTCAAGCTGGTGGTCGGACTCGAGCTCCACGGCCGAGGCGATGTTCAGATGTACAGGATCGAGATGCCAGGTCCGAAGGTCTCGAAGGACATCGCCGCCGACGCGAAGGTGCGCCTGTCCCTGCCGCGCTCCAATTTCAATTCGCTGGCGACCAAGGGCCAGGTCAGGGACTGGCGCGAGGCGTTCGCGCATGGGGACGCGCAGGCAACCGGCATCGATCAGGTCATGAAGCTGATCGTGAACGTGGTCGAGCGCCAGGAGGAGCGCGCCAGGACCCGCAAGGCGAAGCTCTAGGACGGCTTCAACGTCACCGTCACCAGGCTGGTGAAGCCGCGAGCGTCGGTCGGCTTCAGCGTCAGCTGAACCTGGTGCACCTTCTTGTGCTTGACGCCTGAGGTCAGGTTCCGGCTCGCGCCGATCGCGGGGTGTCCGATCGTGATCCTCACCTTTGACAGCCGCTTCGGCAGCGTGATCACCAGGACTCCCTTCGAGAGCTTCAGCTTGATCCCCTTGACCCGCTTGCCTTTCGGGTCATACACGACGGTTCCGTTCGCGAAGCTTCGGCCGAAGCCGAGCCCCTTCGGGAGATGGATCTGCAGCTTCTTGAGCGGCGGCGATCCGCTGCCGGCGCTGAGGGTGAACGCCAGCTTCGGCTTGCCTTTGGCTACGCCCGTCACCGACGCCCGCGACACGGTGGGACCGGTGATCGTCCACGTGAAGCGGACATTCGATGACACTGCATTGGCCTTCGCGCTGACGGTGACTGCGTAGCTGCCGGGCGCGTAGGCCTTGCCGGTGATCAGACCTGTCGTGGATTTGATCGACAAGCCCCAAGGAAGCCCGGACGCGCCGTAGCTGATCGGCGCGCTGTGGTTGTCGTTGGCGACGATCTGGCGCTTGATCGCGTTGCCCACGCGAGCCTTCAGGTTGCCGGGGTTGCTGATCGCTGGGCCGACCGTCCAGGTGAAGGTGGCGCTGCCGGAGTGGTTGCGGCTGTCCACGGCGTGAACCGTCACGGTGTAGGTTCCGGCCGCGCTCGCCGCGCCCGAGATCGTCCGGTTGCCGGAATTGATGGATGTACCGGGCGGGAGACCGACAGCGCCGTAAGTGAGCGGGTAGCCGGCGCTGTCATTGCCAGGAACGGACAGACTGACACCGGCGCCAACGACGGAATGCTGTGGACCGGGATTGCCCACCGTGACCTGCGGGTCGCATCCGTTGGCGGCGAGCGCCGCCCCCTGCGGACTTCCGAGCCCCGAGGCCATGTCGTACCCCGATCCGGCGGGGTAGAGCCCGTTGCTGCCCGAGGTGACGTCGTTGAAGACCGTGGAGTAGGCGTGTCCCGCGGAGCCGTACAGGACCGGGTTTGCGAACCCGACCGGCGCCCCGCCGCAGGCGCTCGAAGCATTGATCAGCGCCACAAGCGCCGCGAACAGCGGCGTTGCCGCACTGGTTCCACCGATACCGATCCAGCTGCCGTTGTAGAAGATCGCCAGGCCCGTGGCTGGGTCGGCGTCGGCCGACACATCCGGAACCTCGCGGCAGAAACTGCCGGCGGGCGCGGCGCATGGTCCCCCGGACGAGTTCGAGTTGATCACGTGCAGCGAAGCGGGCGCGCCGGCTTGGTAGGAGGGCATCCCCCAGAACGAGGACAGGCCGCCGCCGCTTGCGCCGTAGCTGTCGTTCCATACCGACTCGCCCGGGGGCGGCCCCAGGGACGTCAGCGAGGTACCCCCGACGCTCGTGACGAACGGCTGGCTCGCGGGATCATCCACGGAGACCGAGCCGGTGCCGCAGTCGTCGGCGCCGCCATCGCCCGTGGCAGAAAAGATCGACTGGCCCTGAGCGGCCGCTTCCTGGAAAAGCGTGTTCTCCGCGAACGCCAGCGATCCCTCCTGCGCCTCGCAGACGCCCCAGGAAACGGAGACAACCTTCTGCGCGTCGGCGCTGATGATCGCGTTGTAGGCGTCGTACAGGTTGAAGATCGAGTTGGGCGCCTGATACACGTCGATCGCCGCGTGAGGCGCCAGGCCGATAACGTCCTCGATGTCGAGCGCCGCCTCTCCGCTGCCCGCCCCCGAGCCGGCACCCCCGTCCACGGCGGTATAGGTGACCGCGGTGCTGGTCCCGTAACAGGCTTGGTAGGCCGCGATGTCCGAGGTGCTGTTCGGTTCGAGCTCAACAATCGCGACCCCCTGGCCGGCTCCTTGATCGCCTGCGCCGTACAGACCCGAGAACCGGTACGCAGAGGCCAGCTGGTCAGCCGTACGAAAGCCGGAGCCGGACGCGGTCCCGCAGGGCTGCGGGCCGCCGGTGGCGACATGCGGCACAGCCCGCGCCTGGGCTCGGGCCCGGACCGCGAGCGGATGCGGGAGAGCGAGGTCGTCGAGACCTACTACGTCCTGAACCAATCCGGCCACGGAAGCATCGAGCTGTGGCGCTTGGTCGGGAGCGAACGCGGTTCGACCGGTGTGGAGCTTCAGGCGCCGCAGCGAGATGGCGAAAGCGCGGCTCAGGGCACCTGCGTTTGCGCGCACCGGTATGGCCAGCCCGTTCGGAGCTGCGGCGCCGGGGTTCAGCCCGTGCCGGCGCAACGAGCTCAGCACTGAAGCGATCTGAGAGTCGGTTGGCCCGAATCTCTGGCGGAACTCCGACACCGACAGGTAGTGGTGGTAGAAGCTCGAGCCGGGGGTGGAGACGGCGAGGGCATAGGCCTGGAGGGCGGCGGGATCGCGTGGCTTGAGCACCACGGTCGTGTCGATGGGGGTCGTCGTGGTCAGGCCGCCGAGCACGGAGGCCCCCTTTGGGACCGGCGTAACCCGGCCGACCCTCACCGGGTGCGGCGAGGCGGCGGATGCCGCCGAGACCGCAAGCAGCATGCCCGCGGCGAGAGCAAACAGGATCCTCCTTGACCAGCGCGACCTCGAAGCCACCCCCGTATTCGTACCAGCCGTACGAGGGTGCGGGCGTCAGTCCTTCTCGGCCAGCTCCTCGGCCGCCCGCAGCTGCTGCTCGACCAGCTGAAGCCCGGAATCCCAGAACCCGGGATCGGCCAGATCGATCCCCACGATTGCCCCCAGCTCCTCAGGGCTGCGCGAGCCGCCGGCGGCCAACAGCTCTAGGTAGCGGGGGGCGAACGACGGGCCCTCCTCGAGGTAGCGGCCGTAGACCGATAGGGCCAGCAGCTGCCCGTACGCGTACGCGTACACGTAACCGGGGGTGTTGATGAAGTGAGGGACGTACGACCACCACATCCGGTAGCCGTCGGTGACCTCCACGGCCTCACCGAACATCTCGGCCTGGCTCTCGGTCCAAAGCTCGGCAATCCGATCCACGGACAGCTCTCCCTCGCTGCGGCGGCGGGTGTGCATGAGGTGCTCGAAGCGGTTCATCGCCATCTGGCGAAAGACGGTCGCAACCATGCCGTCGATCCGCTCCGCCAGAAGACCAAGTCGAGCCTGATCGTCAGCTGCCTGGTCGAGCAGCCGTCCGAAGACCAGCGCCTCGCCGAACACCGACGCGGTCTCCGCGAGCGTCAGCGGCGTGGTGAACTGGAACACGCCCTGGGGCTGGGCCAGGGCTGCATGAAGGCCGTGGCCCAGCTCGTGGGCCATCGTCAGCACGTCGCGCTGGCGGGCGGTGTAGTTCAACAGCACGTAGGGATGGACGCTCGGCACCGTGTAGGAGCAGAACGCGCCGCCGCGCTTATTCGGCCGCACGGGAGCATCGATCCACCGCTCGTCGAAGAACCGGCGCGTGATGCTTCCGGCGTCCTCGGCGAACGAGGAGTAGGTGTCGAGCACCAGATCGCGGGCATCCGCAAACGAGTAGGTCACGTCCTCGGCCGAGATCGGCGCCATGCGGTCGTAGTCGGTCACCTTGGGGATCCCCAGCAGCTGCGCCTTCAGGCGGTACCAGCGCTGGGGGATGTCGTACCGACGGCGGACCGCCTCGATCAACGCCAGCACAGACTCGTCCGAGGCTTCGTTTGCGAGGTTCCGGCTCGCGAGCCAGTGGGGGTAGGAGCGCAGGCGGTCCTCGACCGCCTTGTCGTAGATCAGAGTGTTGTAGATGAAGGCCCGCGTCCGCAATCCGGGCTCGAGGGTCTTCGACACCGCCCCGGCGGCGTCGCGCCGCTGCTCGCGGTCCGGTGACTGAAGGCGACTCAGAGCGACCTCGAGCGGAACTTCATCGCCGTCCAGCTCGACCCGCAGTGCCGATACGAGCTCACCGAACAGCCGTCCCCACGCACTCTCTGAGGAGATCGACTTCTCTGCCAGGATCTTCTCCTCCGGCTCTGAGAGCAGGTGAGGCCGATATCGCCTCGCGCTGCGCAGATGGTGCCGGCAGAAGTCGAGTCCGTCTGCTTTGAGCAGCTCCTCAGCCCGGGCGTCGTCGAGCGCTGCCCACTCGAGGTCAAAGAACAACAGCTTCGTCTCGATCTCGGTTGCACGCTCTTGCGTGCGCTGGAGCAACGCCCCACGGGCCGGGTCGGCGGTATCTGTCGAGAACCGGAGCGCGGCGTACGAGGCGGCTCGCCCCAGCATGTCCTGGATCTCGGCCAGCTCCAGCATGGCTCGCTCCAGCCCGGCTGAATCGATCGTCTCCAGCTTGCCCGCGTACCGCTCGGCGAAGACGCCGGCGCGCTCGATGGCCTCGCCCAGCAGCCGATCAACGCCGGCTCCACCCTCCGCGTAAACGAGCGGCTCAAGGTCCCACTCGGTCTGGAGCAGCTCGGGGTCGGCGAGGTTCTCGGCGGTGGTGGCCATCCAGCGGAGCTTAGCCTGGGCCCGGCTCGTGGCGCGATAGGCGCATCTGGTAGAACTTCGCTCTAGAACAATATTCTAATTTGTCTGGAGGTATGCCGGTCATGACCATCACGTACGACCTGGCGGTAGCGACGGCCGAGGAGCATGGCGGCAGACCTCTCGGCGTGGTGGAGCGCAGCGGCGCGCGCGCCGTCGTCACCCTCGACGATCCCGAGAAGCTCAACCCGCTGAGCGTCGCCCTGACCGTTCAGCTGCACCGGGAGCTCACTGCTCTTGCACACGAGCCGGATATCCGGGCCATCGTCCTCACCGGCCGCGACCCGGCCTTCAGCGCAGGCGGTGACCTGCGGCTGATGCGCGAGGTGGCGCAGCCCATGATCGAGGAGAGCCCAGGTGGCGCGACCGAGATCTGGCGCTGGATCCGCAACCAGTTCGGCGGCATCGTGCGCCTGATCACGCGCACCGACAAGGCATTCGTGGCCGCGGTCAACGGCCCTGCGGCCGGCGTCGGCCTGGCCTTCGCGCTGGCCTGCGACGTCTTGATCTTGTCCGAACGGGCGCGGATCGTGCCCGCCTTCGGGCGCATCGGCCTCGTTCCTGAGGTCGGGACAAGCTGGCAGCTGACGCGCAGGCTTGGTTACCAGCGGACCTTCGGGATGTTCGCCTCCGGGCGCCACCTGTCGGGGTCGGAGGCGTTTGAGCTCGGGCTCGGTAACGAGCTCGTGGAGCACGACCGGCTGCTCCCGGCCGCTTTACAGTGGTGCGAGCGCATCGAGCGCACGCCGGCCCACGTGCTCGAGATGAGCAAGTCACTTCTGCGCCAGTGCGCCGATCTGAGTTGGGAGCAAGCGGTCGCCATGGAGGAGTTCGCGGAGCCCATGTGCTTCACGACCAGCGCGCACAAAGAGGCGGTTGAGGCGCTACTTCTTCAAGCGACGGCGCGCCGGCAGGAACACGACTAGATCCCGTAGGTCTTCGACCAGGTTTCCGTCGAGATCGAGCCCTGCGCCCAGATCGTCGACGGACGAGAAACCGCCGATCTGTTCTCGCGCTTGGACGATCGTCGTCGCCAGCTCCTCGTCGATGCCTGGAAGCCTCATCAACGCGGCCCGGCTGGCGTTGTTGACATCGACCACTCCGGAGGCATGCGCCTCCGGGAGGTCCGGGCGCCCGATTCCCACTTCGAGCGCGAGATCGGGGCGCTCGCGCGCGAGCTGCCGGGCCCGAGCCCTCTCAGCGAGATTGGTCTCGGCGGTCGAGAGCGCATGCTCGAACGGCGAACCGAGTATCCGCCCATAGGCGGGGCGGATCCCGAACGAGGTAGCGGCCGCGCCTACCCACGCCAGGATGATCAACCCGCCGCCCACGCCGCTGTTGCCGTTGCTGGCGATCGCCAGCGCCCAGCCCGCGATGGCGGCGATCGTCAGCAGAACGCCGATCAACCACCACAAGCGCTTGCGCGCACGCACACCGGCGTAGATGGGCACCCATGCACCGAGCCCCAGCGGCAGTACCGACAGCCAGGCCCACTGCGTCTGATCGCGACGAGAAAGCTCGGCCCCCGGCATCGCTGCGAATGCTATGACCCCTGACCGTCCGACGAGCTAACCGGACTCCTCGACTCGAGCGGCGCGATCGCTTGGCCAGCCGCTTGCGCCAGGGGCTCAGCTACGCTTGCGCTCGATCCCATGGCGGCGCGAAGAGTAGTGACGGGACTGGTGCTGACGGCCGCCATCACAGTCACGGTTGCCGGCTGTGGCAGCGGCGGCGGCGGTCGTACTCCGCAGCTGTCCTCGCTCCCACTGGCGCCGGGCGTCCGGGTCATGACCAACGTGCGGCAGTGCAACGGCGGATCCAACGCCTACTGCGCGGTCGAGCTGGTCGTCCTCGGACCCCGCTACCGCTCGCCGCGGGCGCTGGTGCTGGCGGAGCGCGACAGGCTGCGGGCCCAGGGCTGGATTGGGGCCAGCCCCACCACCGGCGACCAACTGGCCAATGAGTCGCCGAACAACAAGCTCCGTGTGACCTACGCCACCGCGTTCGAAGATCTCAAAGGAGTCGACCTTGGGTGGATCACGCGCTCGTGGCCGACGATCAGCGCACTCGACCAGACGCTGTTCAGCCGCACCGTCGCGATGTCGGTGCTGCTCGAGATCGGCTCACGCTGAACGGGTTGACTCAGCGCCGGTCGCCACGCGCCGGCCTCAGGGTCAGCCGTCTGTCCTCGCCGACGCCGAGCGTGCTCTGTCCCGCCAGAAGATCGCGCAGATCCCGGCCGACCAGCTGGTCGCGCCAGCCGGTCAGCGTTCGCACCTGCGGCTCAGGCTCCCCCCGCCGCGCCGCTCCGACGATCAGCTCCAGCTCGGCTCGGGACGCGATCAGCTCATAGGCCAGACCGGCCTCGAGCGCCCGAGCGCGCAGCAAAGCCTCAGCGAGCACGATCGGCGGCAGGTCGGCCGCTTCGGCATGCTCTCGCGCCCGCTCGCGCGGGATCGGCGGGTCGGCGAGCCCTCGCTCGACTGCCTCGAGAATCGTCGTGCCCCTGCGCCTGACGACGGACCGATGCATGCCGCGAATCTGCGCCAGCCGCTCGAGGTCGCCAGGGTGGCGCTTCGCTATCTCGACCAGCGTGGGATCCGCGAGGACCGACCCCACCGGCCGGTCCTCGCTGGCGGCGGTGCGCTCGCGCCAAGCTGCAACCGCGCGGGCGACGGCGCGCGATCGTGGGTCGAGCTGCCGCACCCTCGGAAGCCGCTCCCAGACGCTCTCGGGGTCCCGCTCCTCGCTCGCCGATTCAAGCCGGCGGCACTCCTCCCGCGCCCACTCGAGGCGGTTCGATTCCGACAGACGGCGCTGAATCTCGTCGGCCAGTTCGAGCAGGTGTGCGACGTCCTCGGCCGCGTAGTGCAGCTGCTCGGGGGTCAGGGGTCGCGCGTCCCATCGCGTGTATGAGGCGGTCTTTCCGACCCGCCGTCCGAGCATCGCCCCCAGCAGATTGCCGTAGCCGGCCTGGGCGCTGGCGCCGGCGAATCCCGCGGCGACCTGGGTATCGAACACGTTTCGCACCTCGGTTGCCCAGGCGCGCCGCAGGATCGCGACGTCCTGGCGGCCGGCGTGGACGATCACCTCGACGTCCGGGTCGGCGAGCAGCGCCGCCAGGGGTGTCAGGTCTGGGTCACCGCGGAGCGTGTCGATCAGCACTATCTGTGGATCGTCGCCGTTCGCGCCGTCGACGACGACCTGCGTCAGGCAGAGCAGCGGGCGGTATCGCCCCTCCGACATGAATTCCGTGTCGACGCCAAACCGCCCCGCCGCCCCCGCCCGTTCGGCGATCTCAGCGATCTCCTCGTGGGTCGCGAGTGTCGGAACTGTGGCCTGCTCCATCGGCCCAGCGTATCCGCCGATGGCGCATGGGTAAACCGACCCTGCTGGTAGGATTTACCCACGATGATCTTCTCCTCGAAGGCCGAGTACGGCGTGCGCTTGATGGTGGAGCTGGGGCGTCAGTCGCCTGAGCATCCGACCAGCCTGAAGGCGATCGCAGATGCCGAAGGGCCTGCCGCTCGCCTACCTCGAGCAGGTCGTGGCCCGTCTGCGCAAGGCGGGGCTCGTGATGAGCGCCCGCGGGGCCCACGGCGGGTACTGGCTGGCGCGGCCGCCGGAGGAGATCGCGATGGACGAGGTCGTGCAGGCGCTGGAGGGTGCCATCGCGCCTATGGAATGCTTCGTGCACGACCACACCGAGCGCGTGCTGTGCTCGCACGAGCCGGATGCTGGCCGCGGTTGCGCGACAAAGCTTCTGTGGATGCGTGTTCAGGGCGGGATCATCCGCTCGCTTCAGACGACCACGCTCGCGGACCTTGTCGAGTTCTCGCGCCGGCACGACCGCGAGCAGGGCACGGGGTCCGACGCACAGCGCGAACAGGCGACGGGCGGCACCGAGCGCGAACCGGCTCCCGTCGCGTGAACTAGACAGGAAAGCTTCAGATGGCAGAACTCGAGATTCGAAACCTCTACGTCCGCGCAGGTGAAAAGGAGATCCTCCGGGGGGTCGACCTGAGCGTGGGCCTGAAACAGATACACGCTCTGATGGGCCCGAACGGGTCCGGCAAGTCCACGCTGGCCAACGCGATCATGGGCCATCCCGGCCTCGACGTCACCGAGGGCCAGATCATCTTCAAGGGTGAGGACATAACCGAAGCCGATCCGGACGAGCGCGCTCGCATGGGGCTGTTCATGGCATTCCAATATCCGATCTCGGTCCCAGGGGTGACGGTTACCAAGTACCTGAGGACGGTGCTCAACGCGCACCGTGAGGCGCATGGCGAGGAACCGATCCCGCTGAAGGACTTCCGCCACTCGGTCGAGGCCGCGATGCAGCTGACGAACGTTCCCAAGGAGTTCTCCGGGCGCTACCTCAACGAGGGCTTCTCCGGCGGCGAGAAGAAGCGGATGGAGATTCTCCAGCTCGCGCTGCAGAGACCGGAGATGGCGATTCTCGACGAGACCGACTCGGGGCTGGACATCGACGCGCTGAGGATCGTGGCCAATGGCGTCAACGCCGTCGCCGGTCCAGACATGGGAGTGCTGATCATCACCCACTACCAGCGCATCCTGCACCTGGTCCAGCCGAGCCACGTGCACGTCATGTACCAGGGGCGGATCGTCAAGGAAGGCGGGCCGGAGCTGGTGGAGGAGCTCGAGGCGAAGGGTTATGGCTGGATCGCCGAGGAGCTCGAGGCGGCTGCGTGAGTACGGCGCTGGCACCTCTGTCACACGAGGAAATCGAGTCGGAATTTCCGGTGCTGCGCCGCACCTTCGGCGGCTACCCCCTCACCTATTTAGATAGCTCGGCCACATCGCAGACGCCCCAGCCGGTGATCGACGCGATGAATCGCTACTACACGGAGTCCCGGGCGTCGATCCATCGGGGCGTATACCCGCTTGCCGTCGAGGCCACCGACCTGTACGAGGGTGCCCGGCAGCGGATCGCCGACTGGCTGCACTCGACGCCCGAGGAGACGATCTTCACCTCGAACGTGACCGCGGCGATCAATCTCGTCGCCTACACCTGGGGCCGGCAGAACGTGCAGCGCGGGGACCTGGTGGTGCTGACCGAGATGGAGCATCACTCAAACATCGTCCCTTGGCAGATCTTGTGCCAGGACCGAGAGGCGGAGCTCGCCTACGTGCCGTTGACCGATGACGGCAGGCTGGACATGGAAGCGCTCGGCGCGCTGCTGGCTCGTGGGCCGAAGCTGCTGGCGTGCGTCCACGTCTCGAATGTGCTGGGGACCATCAATCCCGTGGCAGAGATCGTCGATCGCGCGCATGCGGCCGGGACGGTGGTCCTGGTCGATGGCGCGCAGGCGGTGCCGCAGCTGCCGGTCGACCTGCGGGCGATCGACGCCGACTTCTACGCCTGGACAGGCCACAAGACCTACGGTCCCACCGGCATCGGCGTCCTGCACGGCCGGCGCGAGCTGCTCGAGGAGATGCCGCCGTTCATCGGCGGAGGCCACATGATCCGAACGGTGGCTGCCAACGAGTCAACCTGGACCGACCTGCCGCACAAGTTCGAGGCCGGGACGTCGCAGATCGCCGAGGCCATTGGCCTTGGAGCGGCAGTCGACTGGATCAGGGCGTTGGAGATCGAGCGGATCCGAGCGCACGAGGAGTCGCTGGTGGCGCTGGCACTCGAGCGGCTGTCCTCCGAGGTTCCGGGTCTGACCTTGCACGGTCCGCCCTCCGCCTCGGACCGGGGGGCGCTGATCTCGTTCTCGCTCGAGGGCGCCCACCCCCACGACATCGGGGAGATCCTGGGCCGCCTGGGGGTGTGCGTACGGGCCGGCCACCATTGCGCCCAGCCGCTGATGCGCCGGCTGGGTGTCTCATCGACGACCCGGGTGTCGTTCGCAGTCCACAACACCGAAGCAGACGTCGGGCGCCTACTTGCGGGCATGGGCCAGGTCCGCGACACGCTGCAGCTGGACTAGCCGGGCATCGCGTAGCGGCTTCTCGCCCCGGGTAGCTACCGCGGCACATGGAGCTGTTTCGCACGAAGTCGGTCGAGCAGTCGATCGAGGACACCGACCAGCCGGGGCGGAGCCTGCGCCGTGCGCTGGGCCCGTTACAGCTAGTCACCATCGGGATCGGTGTGATCGTGGGGACCGGGATCTTCGTCCTGACCGGGGAGGCTGCGGGCACGCTCGCGGGGCCAGCGATCACGATCTCGTTCGGCGTGGCGGCGGTGGTCTGTGCCCTGGCCGGGCTGTGCTACGCGGAGTTCGCGTCGGTCGTGCCGGTGGCCGGCTCCGCGTATACCTTCTCCTACGCGAGCCTCGGGGAGCTGATCGCGTGGATCATCGGCTGGGATCTAATGCTCGAGCTGGCGTTTGGCGCGGCTACCGTCGCCTCCGGCTGGTCCCAGTACTTCCAGGTGGTGCTGACTTCCGCACCATGGCACGCGCATCCGGGAACGTGGATCTTCGCCACTCACCACAACCTGGTTGCAGCCTTGATCGTGCTGGTGATCACGGCACTGCTGTGTCTGGGGGTACGAACCTCCAGCAGCGCGAACGCGGTGATCGTGACGATCAAGGTGGCGATCATCCTGCTCGTGGTGATCGCCGGCATCAAGTACATCCAAAGCGCCAACTACCACCCGTTCGTCCCGCCCTCGGGATCGACACCGGCTCCCGGCGGTAGCAACACGAAATCGCTGCTGCAGGACATCGGTGTCAACACCGGGACCTTTGGGGTGGGAGGCATCTTCACCGGCGCCGCGCTTGTGTTCTTCGCGTTCATCGGCTTTGACATCGTGGCCACGAACGCGGAGGAAACGCGGCGGCCGCAGCGCGATGTTCCGATCGGCATCTTCGGCTCGCTCGCGATCTGCACCGCCCTCTACGTCGCCGTGTCGTTCGTGATCACGGGCATGGTCAAGTTCAACCACATCGACGCCAAGGCTCCGCTGTCGACGGCATTCCAGCCGGTTCACCAGAACACGATCGCCACGATCGTGGCCTATGGCGCGCTCGCGGGCATCACCTCGGTGATCCTCGTGTTGCTCATGGGACAGAGCCGCGTGTTCTTTGCGATGAGCCGCGACCGGCTGTTGCCGCCGATTTTCTCCTCGGTTTCACGACGTTTCGCGGTCCCGTACCGCACGACGCTCGTGACGGGTGTGGTGGTCGCCCTGCTGGCCTTCTTCTTCTCGCTGAAGACGCTGTCGGAGCTGGTGAATATCGGCACGCTGTTCGCGTTCGTGCTCGTGGCGATCGGGGTACCGATGCTGCGCCGCGCCCGTCCCGAGCTTCAGCGCCCATTCCGCACCCCGCTCGTCCCCCTGGTCCCGATCCTGTCGGTGGCCGCCTCGGTCTGGCTGATGCTCAATCTGCAGGCGGTGACGTGGTTGCGGTTCCTGATCTGGATGGCTGCCGGGCTGATCGTCTACGGCCTCTACTCCTACCGGCACAGCACGCTCAGGAGGGGAGGCGGCCGCGGTGCTCCTGCCGAGCAGCCCGATGCGGGTGCGACGGCAGCGGGAGCGCGGGGCTGATCACGGCCCGGGCCGGACTTCGAACCCACTGGCGCGCCAGGCTTGATAGCCGCCGATCAGGTCGCCGGCGTCGTCGAACCCGAACCGCTTGAGGATCGCGGCCGCCAGGCTCGACTGATAGCCCTCGTCGCACATCACGATCAGCCGACGGCCGGGCGGTTGGGTCACCTCGGGGTCACGCCAGGGAGAGGCGGGATCGCAACGCCATTCGAACACGTTGCGATCGATGATCCGCGACCCGGGGACCACGCCGTCGCGCTTGCGCAGCGCGTCGGGGCGGATGTCGATCAGCAGCGCACCTGCACGAACCGCTTCGGCCGTCTGCTCCGGCGAGAGACGGCGCACCGCCGCGCGGGCCTCGGCCAGCATCTGCTCCACGGTGACGGGGCGGATGTCGGTCACGGCATCAAGGTATAGGGCGCCCGCCGCCGACGCGGCGAGCGCCCATCCGACTCGAGCCTCACGGCCTCGCTTCGAGGATGATGTTGAACGGCGTCTCGGTCGCCCGTCGGAGCCGGCTGAAGCCGCCGGCGGTCACGACCTCGCGCAGCCGGGCCTCTCCGGCCTGGGCGCCGAGCGCCAACCCGACCTCCTGATCGCGCGAGGCAGGCGTGCACACGAGCGTCGATGCCCCGTAGTACACCCGACCGACCGGATTGAGGTTGTCCTCGAGCCGATCGTTCGCGAACGGCTCGACGATCATCCACGTGCCGTCGGCCTCTAGGGCCTCCAGCACATGGGCAGCGGCACCGACCGGATCGCCCATGTCGTGGAGGCAGTCGAACATGGCCACGAGGTCGTAGCCGTCGCCCGGGTACTCCTTGGCTGGCGCGACCTCGAAGCTGACGCGCCCATCCAGGCCCGCATCCGAAGCCTTGGCCCTAGCCGCCTCGACCGACGCCCCGTGGTAATCGAACCCGACGAACTCCGACTTCGGGAATGCCTCGGCCATCAGGATCGTCGACGCGCCGTGCCCACAGCCGACGTCAGCGACCAGCGCCCCACGCTCGAGCTTCGCTTGCACGCCGTCGAGCGCCGGGATCCACGAGCTGATGAGGTTCGCGGCATATCCCGGGCGGAAGAACCGCTCGGTGCCCGCGAACAGGTCGTGATTGTGCTCGTGCCATCCCACGCCGTCGCCGGTCTTGAACGCCTCCGTGATCACGGGCTCGTCCTTCACGAGCGAGGTCGCGAGCTGGAAGGCGCCCGGCACAAACGCCGGGCTCCCCTCCTGGGCGAGCGCCAGCGACTGCTCGGGTGTGAGCGAGAAGCGACCATCCGAGTAGCTGACGTAGCCGCCCGCCGCCTGGTTCGCCAGCCACTCTCGGACGTATCGCTCGTCCGTGTCCGTGCGTGCCGCCAGCTCCTCGGGGCTCACCGGCTCGCAGTCCGCCATCGCCCGGTAGAGCCCGAGCCGATCGCCGATCACCACCAGCGCCGCGCTCAGCGCCGCGCCGAGGTCGCCGACGAAGCGACCCATGAACTCGTCGAGCTTTGCCTGATCGAACGTCTGCGCGGTGGTCGACATCACTTCTCGTCCCAGACCTGGACGACGGTCTGATCGGAGATCTGGCCGTCGTCGACTCTGAACACGGTCGCGCAGAGGACGTTGGTCCCGTCCGGGTAGCGGCAGCCGAGCGTGAACGCCGCGCCGCCGTTGTCCTCGACGCGATGCTGGACCTTGTGCGTCATGTCGCGCCCATAGAGGTCCTCGAGCCAGTCCTTGATCTGCTCGCGAGTGCTCAGCACCTGCGGCGAGCCGGGCTGGGCGATCTTGTCGGCGATCGTCACGGTCGCGTTCGGGCTGTACATCGACAGCTGCGTCGCGGCGTCGCGCTCCTCGACCGCGCGGGCAAAGCGCTCGAGATCGAACTCGGTGATGGTGCTCATGGCGTGCTCCTTTGTGTTGGTTGTTGTTGCCATGTCCCGCGGAGCGTCGAGCACGTCCGTCTCGGCAGCGTCAAACGGACGTCAAAATGCCAGCGCGCGCCGTTTGACGGCGGTACGCTTCGTGCTGATAGTGCTACGTGCACGCTTGCTAGGGGCGCTCGAAGTCGAGCTAAACGGGACCGCGATCGACTCGCCGGCTACGCAGCGCCCCTGGGCGCTTTTCGCGTATGTGGCGCTGGCCCCGAGCGCGGTCTCCCGGGCCGAGCTCGCCAACGCGTTCTGGCCGGACGTACTGGATCAGAGCGCGCGCGCCAGCCTGCGCAGCGCGCTTTGGGCGCTTCGCCGCCAGATCGGCGACTGCCTGTTCGTTGACGGTGAGCGCGTAGGGCTGGACGGCGCGTGGATAGACATGCGGGAATTCGGTCGCCTCGCCGAGAGCGATCCGCATGGTGCGCTGGAGCTTTGTCGCGGCGAGCTACTCGAAGGACTGGAGGATGAGTGGGCACTGTCGGCCCGCGATCGGCATCGCGAGCGCGTGATCGAGCTCCTGGAGCATCTCGCCGAGAAGTGCGGCGGCCAGCGGGAGGCGATCGATCTGACGCGCCGCCAGGTGGAGCGCGACCCGCTCGACGAGGCAGCCGCCCGGCGCCTGATCATGAGGCTCGACGCCGCAGGTGATCGTGCATCGGCACTGCGCACCTATCAGGCGCTGGCCGAGCGTCTGCGCCGGGAACTGGGGGTGGCGCCGTCTTCGATCACGCGCGAGCTGGCCGCCTCGCTCCGGAGCGAGGCGGTCCCCGAAGTGCGCCCACCACCACAGATCCCAGGCCTGCTCCCCCTAGTCGGCCGCGAGCGCGAGCTGGGCGAGCTGACGAGGGCTTGGGAGGCGACGGTCGAGGGGCGAGGGGGCGTCGCCGTGATCCGCGGCGAGGCCGGGATCGGCAAGACGCGGCTGGCGACCGAGCTGCGGTTGCGTGCCTGCGCCTCAGGCGCCAACACCGCCGCGTGTGCGGCGCTAGACCTGGGCGGTACCGCTCCATTCAGCCTCTGGGTGGAGCTGATCCGCGAGCTCCTGCCCTCGCTGCCCTCGCCTTCGCCTGACACCGCCTGGCCCGACGACCTGGCCGCGCTCGTGTCCGAGCTGCCGGCGCACTTCGGGCGCAGCGGGGCGCCGATGGTCGCCGTCGCACCGGATCTCCAGCGGGCCCGCCTGTTCGAGGCGGTCGTCTCGTTGCTGGGGTGGGCGGCGCGCGAGCGACCGCTGCTGCTGGTGATGGAGGATGCTCACGACGCGGATGATCCGAGCCTCGAGCTCGCCGGCTACGCCGCCCGCCGCCTGGGATCGCTACGCGTGATGTTGCTCATCACCCGACGGGAGCTGCCCGACAGCCCCGCCGCGGATCGGCTCGAGCACGCGCTTCGCTCCCGCGCGCTGGTGGCATCCGAGCTGGAGTTGCATCCGCTTCCGTCAGACGCGGTGGCAACGCTTGCACGCAGCGCGGCACGGCTCGGCAAGGGTGACGTCGCACGCGTGGTTGAAAGCGCAGAGGGCAATGCTCTGCTGGCGGTCGAGACCGCGCGGGCCCTGAACGAACAGGTGGCGCCGAGTCTGCGAGGGTCCGTTCGAGCGACGCTCGCGCCCCTGTCGGGCGACGTGCGGAAGCTCGTCGAGATCGCGGCAATCGCATCACGGCCGGTCGAGCTTTCGGAGGTGGACCAGCTGGGCCTCCACGAGGCGGCTGAAGACGCACTTCAGACGGGGCTGCTCCAGAGCGGCGATGGGCGACTCGCGTTCCGCCACGCGCTGTTGCGAGAGGCCGCCTACAAGGAGATCGCAGAGCCGCGGCGGCGGACGTTGCACCGGGAGTGGGCGCAAGGCTTGATCGATTCGGAGCAGCCAGGTGCTGAGGCCGCCCGCCACCTGCGGCTGGCGGGTGCTGATCGCGAAGCCGTGCCGCAGCTGGCGCGCGCGGCGGCGGACGCGCGCGCGGTGGCGGCGCTCGATCAATCCGTCGCCTATCTGGAGGAGGCACTGGCGATCGCGCCGGGCAGCGCTGAGCTGTGGCTCGAACTGGCCGAGACAGAGGCATGGCGGGGCCGCCGCGAGCTCTCAGAGGCGGCTTTTCGGCGTGGCCGCGGGCTTCTTGATGACGCCGACCTGATGACGCTTGCACGGGCCTGGCTGCGCCAAGCCCGTGCCTACCATGGCGTGATCTGCGTGCCGCGGGCGGTCCTCGACAGCACCCGGGAGGCGATAGATCTGCTCGATCGAAGCGGCATGTCGGCTCCGGAGGAGCGCAGCGAGGCGCTGGCAGCGTGTGCGTGGGCGGAGGCAGTTGCCGGGAGCGTGGAGGAAGCCGAGCGCCTGCTGGCCGAGCTCAGCACCATCGCCACCGGGACCGACGACCGCAGGACGTACGACGCGGGTCACGCACGCGCCCACGTGCTGATGCGCGGTGGCAGGTTTACCGAGTCCTACGGGCCGTTCATCGCCGCAGGTCAAGCGATCACCAATGCCGGGCGGCCGGACCTCGCGTACGGATGCTGGGCGAACGCGGCGGCCGCGGCTACGGCTGCGGGGGAGCCGGAGCGGGCGCTCGAGTTTCTCGATCGGGGGATGGGCTCGCTCGCGGGCCACGGTCTCCAAAGCCTGGAGATCCATGTGCTGGCCGCGCGCTCTTTCGTCCTGCGGGGTCTGGGATGTCTGGAGGAGGCGCGCGCCGCCGCCGAACAGGAGCGGGAACTGGCTGAGCAGCTTGACCGGACCGAGCTCCTCGCCATGGCCAGCCAGGACCGCGGGATGGTGGCTCTCGCCGAAGGCGAGTACGGCCTCGCCGCAGAGCTCTTGGCCGAGGCGCTTGTCGACGGTGCGCCGATCAGCCGGCCTCTCACCCGGCTGGCGCTGGCGGAGGCGCTCGCTCGCGACGGGCGCCCCGACCAAGCCGAGGATCAGGTCCGGGCGACGGTACTTGAACCGCTGAAGCCGAGCGATTTCCCCGATGCGCTCGTGCCCCGCCTGGCGCGGGTCCAGGGCTTGATCGCGTTCGTCCGGGAGCAGCCGGCGGAGGCGACGCGGCGGCTCGAGGAGTCGATCGCCGGCTGGGAGCGCCTGCTCGAACGAACGATTCGAGCGGAGAGCATCAGCGGGGTGCTCGCCGACCTCGGCCGTCCAGTGGTCGGTCTGGTCGAGCCCGAGCGTGAGCTGGCCCGGGCCAAGGCAGATCTTGAGCAGATCCAGAAAGGAAGGACCGATGCTGTCATTTCATGACACAGCCACCTCACAGGCGCCGCCGGAGGACGTCTGGAAGCTCCTCTACGACCCCTCTCGATTCCCGGATTGGTGGGCGGGGGTGGGCACGGTGGACGTGGGAGGCGAGAGTCAGTACACGATGTACCCGGACGGGTACCCCGACTTCCCGATGGCCCAGCTGCTCGATACCCAGCGCGACAGCCAGCGGGTGACCGTCTCGTGCCTGGTCTCCGACCTGCGCTTCGAGTGGCGGCTCGAGCCGGCGGGGACCGGAACGCGGATCTCCGTCGAGGTGGACATTCCCGATTCCGAGGCCCACCGCCTCGAGAGCCAGCGAGAGGTGATTGGCGCGTCGCTGCGGCAGCTGGCCGAGTTGGCTGCCGACTAGCGCTCGAGGCCCGGAGTGCTAGAGCCCACGGGCTCGACGGCGTTCACCCTCTCGCTAGCCTTGACGAAAGCGATGGACGACTCTCTGTACCGCGAGAACATCCTCGAGCACTACAAGCGGCCGCAGAACTTCACGCCCCCCGCGTCGGAGCTCGAGCGGGTCGATCTGGAATTCCACGACCTCAACCCCCTGTGCGGAGATGAGCTGACCGTGCAGATCGCGGTCGACGAGGAGGGGCGGATCGACGATCTTCGCTTCTCGGGCCACGGCTGTGCCATATCGCAGGCCGCGGCGTCGATGACCTCTGAGGAGGTCAAGGGGATGAAGATCTCGGAGCTGCTGGGACTGGACCGTTCGTTCGTGCTCGATCTGCTCGGAATCGACATCTCGGCGACCCGGATGAAGTGCGCGCTCCTGTCGCTGAAGGTGCTCAAGAGCGCCTCGCTGGGGCAGGCGGCCGCATGGGAGCCCGAAACCCCGGAGAGCGTAGGCAGCGTCGGGCCAGACGGGATCTAGCGCCCGCGGATGGTCCGCACGGCGGGGTTGCAGCCCTGGCGCGTGGCGGTGATGCGGTAGGTGTGCTTGCGAGCGAGACGGACGATCAACGTGGCATTGCCTTGGCGGTTGGTCTTGACCTTGTGGCCTGCGAGCTTGACGATGGCGGCGCTGACCGGATCAAAGTTGTTCCCCTCTAGCACGCTGACGTGGAAGTGGAGAACCCGCTTGCCGTCCCGCGTCAACCGGCCCTGCTGAAACTTGAGCCGGAGGGTCGGGGCTGCGGCACTCGGCACACCGGCGGCTCCCGCCCCGCTGCTCGTGCACGCGGCGAACACGTAGCAGGGAAGCGGCGGCTCCGCCTTTACGTCCTGCACGCCCGTGGTGATCGGCGCCAGCGGAGTGACCGCGACGCTCAACAGACCCGGCGCGGCCGCGAGCGTCTCTAGATACGTAGATACGTTGAGCGGGTTGACGCCCGGCATGTACTCCTGAGAGCAGACCGAACTCGGGATCCGCCCGGGGTCGGCAGGACCGGGGTGGGTGAGCGCGTCGACCGCGAGCGCATAGGCGACTGGGTCCACGGTGCCGATCAGCAGATGCTCGTCGACATCGAGGGGGCAGATCTGCTGGGTCGCGATGTTGGTGATCGAACCTCCGCCGGCGAACAGGGCCGCGCTCGGATCAGGGCCGTTGTTCGGCTGAACGACTTCATCAGTGTGGGTATAGATCTCGGTATACGAGATCCCGGGGAACGTCTCTGAGTAGCTGTTCAGCGCCTCGATGAAGTTGGAGCCGGCGAATTGCTGCCAGTCTGCGGGCGGACAGCCGGTGACGCAAATCCCGGGACCGCCGACGGTCGTGCCGTGGTTGGAGCCGGAGAAGCCGACCACCTCGTCCACCATCGCGCGGGTGTCGGGCCAGAAGCGAAGCGCCCAGCGCATCGACATCCCGCCCTGGCTGTGGCCCATGATCGCGATCTTGCGATGGGCCATGGCGTACATCGTTCGGATCGCGTACACCAGGTACTCGCCCGAGGTCGGGATGTCGCCGAGCGTGTGGTAGGGCGCCGTGTAGACGCACCATGGGATGCCTAGCTTGTCGAGCGCCGGCTCCCAGTTCCAGGAGTAGTTCTGCTCGCCGGTGACGCCGGTGGCGGGGTTTAACAGGACCGGCTCGACCCGCGCGTTGCTGACGCCCGGCTCGCACGAAAGCGACGCCCGGAGCTTGGACAGAGGAACGCTCAGAGGGGGCCCGGGCTGATCCGGCGGCGCGTACTGGGGGGCCGCGGCGCTTGCCTCGGGGGCGATCGCGCAGCCAACGAGGGCCAGCGTCACCGCCGCCATGCGCAAGATCGACGTCCTCACCTCGTGGGCAGCGTACCCGTTTACGATCTTGCGGGGATGAGGTTTCCCGGCCGAGAGCTCGCTGCGCTGCTGCCTGCGGCGCTGCCTACGGACGATGCCCGCCAGACGCTCGCCGACCGGTACATCGAGCTCGAGGTAGGGCGCTCGGACGACAGCCCTTGGCGCGTGCTCGACCTTGGATGCGGGTCGGGCACGTCACTCGATTTCTTCCGGGCTCGTGATCCCAACGTGGAGTGGGTCGGCTTGGATCTACCCGACTCCCCCGAAGTTCGGACGCGCACCCGAACGGACGCCCGCTTTGAGTCCTTCGACGGAGTCACGATCCCATTCGACGAGGAGAGCTTCGACCTCGTGTACTGCAAGCAGGTGCTGGAGCACGTTCGCCAGCCGGCGCCCCTGCTCGCCGAGGTCAACCGAGTGCTTGCTCCCGGAGGATTCTTCGCCGGCTCCACCTCACAGCTCGAGCCCTTTCACTCTCTGAGCTTGTGGAACTACACCCCACTGGGCTTGGCGCAGCTCGCCGGCGATGCTGGCCTAACGGTGCTCGAGGTGCGTCCCAGCATCGACGCGCTGGCTCTGATCGCCTATCGGATGTTCGGACGCAAGCGCATCTTTGACCGCTGGTGGGGCGGCCAGTCCCCCCTCAACTCGGTGATCGATGCCTATGGGCGGGCGCGCGGGCTTCGCCCCGAGGCGATCAACGCGACCAAGCTGGTGTTCTGCGGCCAATTCGCGTTCCTAGCCCGACGCGCCGAGTAGTCCTCAGCGTCCGGGGCACGCGCCGCCGCCACTTGTTAGCCCGAACGTGGCCGCGCAGCAACCCGAGGATGGCGGTGGTGGGGAAGAAGGGATCGGCGATCGCGCCGCCGTCGTGCACCGAGAGGGCCACGCGAAGCTCGCCGTCCACCTCCGCCACCAGCAGCGGATGCGGCGGGACGGCTCTGGCGCTGTCGAGGTCTGCCAGCCGCCGGAGTGGTAGCTGGTCGTCGGCATAAGCCGGCCTGATGGTTATCGCGGCAGATGTCATGTCGTAGAGAATGGCCTGAGGAAGAGGGTTTGACATCGGCAAGATGGAGCGGAATTGAGGTGGTGGGGCCTTACTGGATCCGTGTGTGACGGGGTCTAGGCCTTAGATCGAGAACGCACTTTGGCGCCGACGAGCCATAAATGCAAATAGGGTTTTGCTGGATGAGGTATAACTTGTTGTCATGCTCGACAGCCGCCGACTGAGGGTTCTGTGCGAGGTCGCCCGACACGGGTCGTTCTCGGCCGCCGCGGAGTCGCTGGGTTACACGCAGCCCGCGATCTCCCGACAGATTGCGACGCTGGAGGCGGAGGTAGGGACGACCTTGATCCGCCGAGTGCCGAAGGGCGCGGTTCTCACCGACGCCGGCAGGTTGCTCGTTGATCGAGCGGAGGCGGTCCTCGCGCGCCTCGACGATGCCGAGAACGAGCTCCGCGCGCTCGCCGGCTTGGAAGGCGGCCGGCTGAGGATGGCGACGTTTGCCTCGGCCGCGTCGTCCATCGTCCCGCTGGCCATCGCCGTCTTCCGCGAGCGCCATCCAGCGGTGGAGCTGAGCGTCGAAATGGCGGATCCACCTGACTCGATCCCCCGTCTGCAAGCTGGCGAGCTCGATCTGGCTCTGTCCCACGACGCGATCGGCGCCCCGGCGGCGATCGAGCTGGTCCATCTGTTCGACGACCCCATGTACGTCGCGATGCCGGCGGGGCACCCCCTGGCCGACTCGCCGGTGCTCGGACTAGGGGACTTCGCGATGGAGCCCTGGATGCTGGCTACGACGCACAGCTGCCCGGACTCGAGGCTGTTCCTGCGCGCCTGCCACGACGCGGGTTTCGAGCCCCAGATCGCGTTTCAGAACGACGATTACCCTGCGATCCTGGGATTCGTCGCCGCCGGCGTAGGAGTCGCGATGATCCCCGACATGGTCGCCCGCGGCGTCCGCGACGACGTGGTGGTCCGCGATCTGGACCCACCGGCGCTGCCAAGGCTCATCCTGGCCGCCCTGGCCGGCGGTTATCGGTCACCGGCCGTCAGCGCCATGCTGGCGGTGCTCGAGGAGCTGAGCGACGAGTGGGTGGCGTCCCGCCCCCCGCTATCATTCGCAGCGAAATCCGATCAATTCGCTAGGACTTAAAATCACGTGCCAGAAGTCATCGAAGTCTGTCCCCTGGACCAGCTCCAGCCGGGTGATATGCGCCTGGTCGAGTGGGAGGACCTCGAGATCGGCGTCTTCAACTGCTCCGGCACCGTCTACGCGATCGAAGATCGGTGCTCGCACGACAATGGCCCGCTCGTCGAAGGCGAACTCGATCAGGGGGACTGCACGATCGAGTGCCCCCGCCACGGCTCCCGGTTCGACCTCAAGACGGGCCAGCCGAGAACTTTGCCCGCTTACGTTCCAGTCGAGACGTTTCCGGTGATCATCGAGGACAAGACAATCAAGCTGGAGGTGGAGTAGTGGCTACTCCCGAGACCGTTTCCCCCCAAGCGCCCATCCCCACGAAGAATGAGGAGCTCGCGCGGATCAACGCCGATTACACCGAGCGCTATGGCTTTCACGACGCCGAGAACTACCTCTACAAGGCGCCCAAGGGGTTGACGCAGGAGATGGTCCAAAAGATCTCGGAGTTCAAGTCAGAGCCACAGTGGATGCGCGAGTTTCGCCTGAAGGCGCTCGATCACTTCCTGGCCCGCCCGCAGCCGACCTGGGGCTCGCCGCTGCTGGCCGAGGTCGACTACGACGACATCCACTACTTCGTGCGCGCCTCGGAGCGCGCAGAGCGCTCGTGGGACGAGGTCCCCGAGGACGTGAAGAACACCTTCGATCGCCTGGGGATCCCCGAGGCGGAGCGGAAGTTCCTATCCGGCGTCGGCGCCCAGTACGAGTCGGAGGTCGTCTACCACCAGGTGCGGGAGGACCTCGAGAAGCAGGGCGTGATCTTCATGGACATGGACTCCGGCCTGCGCGAGCACGAGGACATCGTGCGCCAGTACTTGGCCACTGTGATCCCGCCGAACGACAACAAGCTCGCCGCGTTGAACTCAGCGGTGTGGTCGGGCGGATCGTTCGTGTACGTGCCCGAGGGCGTACACGTCGAGATGCCGCTCCAGGCCTACTTCCGGATCAACACCGAGTCGATGGGCCAGTTCGAGCGGACGCTCATCATCGCCGAGCCTGGCTCGTACGTGCACTATGTCGAGGGCTGCACCGCTCCCACCTACAGCTCGTCGTCGCTGCACTCGGCGGTCGTGGAGCTGATTGCCCTGCCGGGCGCTCGCATCCGGTACACGACCGTCCAGAACTGGTCGACGAACGTGTTCAACCTGGTCACCAAGCGGGCGGTGGCCCAGGAGGATGCGACTGTCGAATGGGTCGACTGCAACCTCGGTTCACGCCTGACGATGAAGTACCCCAGCGTGTACCTCCTGGGCGAGCGGGCCCACGGCGAGATCCTGTCGATCGCATTCGCCGGAAAGGATCAGCACCAGGACGCCGGCGGCAAGATCATCCACGGGGCACCGAACACGACCTCCAACATCTTCGCCAAGTCGATCTCCAAGGACGGCGGACGAGGGTCCTACCGCGGTCTGCTCGAGGTGGCCAAGGGGGCCCATGGCGCCAAGTCGAAGGTGGTCTGCGACGCGCTGCTGCTGGACGAGCACTCCCGCTCTGACACCTACCCGACGATCAGAATCGGCGAGGACGATGTCGACGTCGGACACGAGGCGACGGTCTCGAAGGTGGGCGAGGACCAGCTCTTCTACCTGATGGCGCACGGCATCCCCGAGGAGGAGGCCTCGAAGCTGATCGTCAACGGGTTCATCGAGCCGATCACCAAGGAGCTCCCCATGGAGTACGCGGTGGAGATGAACCGGCTGATCGAGCTCCAGATGGAGGGCTCGATTGGCTAGCGCTCCTGGGACGGCCGAGTCCGAACCGGAGTTCCTGGCGGCGCGCCGCGAGCGCGCCGTCCGTCTGTCACAGACGCTCGAGCTGCCGGAGTTCAAGGGCAGGCCCGGGTGGGAGTTCACCGATCTCTCGGGGCTCGAGCTGAGCTCCTACGCTGCCGCTCCCGCTGCCAACGGCGCGTCCGCGGGGCCCGCCGGCCAAGCCGAGCCGCTGTTCACACCCGACGCCGGAGTCGAGTTGCTGCAGGTGGACAGCGGCAGCGCCGGCGTCAGCGGTGAGCTGCCCCGGGGGGTGATCGTCATGCCGCTCGAGCAGGCAGCCCGTGAGCATGCTGAGCTCGTGGAGCGCCACCTCGGGACCGTAGTCACGGATGACTCCGATCTGTTCGTAGCGCGAAATGACGCATCGTTCCGCGGTGGTGCGCTGGTGTACGTGCCGGGGGGCGTCACGGTGGAGCGGCCCATCCTGCTGAGCGAGATCCAGGCCGCGGCTGGCAGCGAGCTCGACCGGCGGACGCTGATCGTGCTCGAGGAGGGGGCCCAGGCCGAGGTCTGGGAGCAGCAGCTATCGGCCTCGGAAGATCTCGACTCCATCTTCAACACCGTGGTCGAGCTCAAAGTGGGAGACGCTGCCCGGCTGCGGTTCGTGTGCGGGCAGTCGCTGTCGGAGCACAGCTGGATCTTCGGCACGCACCGAGCCGAGGTCGGACGCGACGCTTCGCTTGACTGGGTGGCGCTCGGGTTCGGATCGGCGCGCGGGCGCGTGCGGATGGAGACCAGGCTCGGCGGGCCGGGGTCCGAGGCGCGGGTGACGGGAGCCTACGCCAGCCGGGGCCGCCAGCACATCGACTTCGACACCACCCAGGAGCACGCGGCGCCCAGCACCACCTCCGACCTGGCGTTCCGCGGCGTGCTCGCCGGCCGCTCGACGGCGGTCTGGAAGGGCAACATCATTGTCGACCCGGGCGCCCAGAAGACCGACGCATTCCAGGAGTCACGCAATCTCCTGCTGTCAAAGCGGGCACACGCCGACGCCATTCCGGGCCTCGAGATCCAAGCCAACGACGTCCGCTGTACGCACGCGGCCGCCGTGGCCCAGGTGGACGCCGAGCAGCTGTTCTACCTCCGCGCCCACGGTCTACCCGAGGCCCAGGCCAAGCGCCTGGTGATCGAAGGGTTCCTTTCAGCGCTAATGGAGCGATTCGAGCAGGGGCCGGTCCGTGACCTGCTCGCGGGCGCGCTCGAGCGACGCCTCAACGCCGTACTCGGCGCGTAGCCCCATCTCCACCGGGGACGACGACGCTTCTATTCCCGGGTGTTGCTCACGCCCGCCAGCTGGAATGAGGGCCCGGGCTCGACCACCGGCAGCGCCGCCGACCGTCTCAGGCGCGGGCGGACGATCGACCAGATGGCCCAGGCGACCACGACCAACAGCATCGCGGTCTTGATCCCCACCACCGGGCGCAACACATCGGAGCCGAACCAGTGGGCGTGGGGCGATACTCGCAGCCAGGTGAAGGCCATCACGAAGTAGACCACGTCGGCGGCGCTGAAAGCGATCCCGAGGGTGATCGGAGCGCCGGCCAAGGCCAGGAGGACCATCACCCACAGGTCGTACTGGGGGCTGTAGGCCTTGATGGCGAAGAAGAACCACGCGAAGCAAGCCAGAAGTGTCAGGGTGACCAGCTCGTCCCTGCGGGTGCTGCGCCGGTACGCCCACACGAACACGCCGAAAATCACCACCAGTCCCACGAACGTCAGGATGGCGCTGTCGGCATTTGCGGTCGGCCCGGTCATGTGCCCGTCGCTCACCAGCGACCACAGGCTCCCCCCGACGCCGCGCCAGGCGTTGAAGCGGAAGAAGTAGAACCAATTTGATGTCACTGCTCCCCCTGCGAGCAGGAATGGAACGTTGACGACCACCGTGACCACCGCGAACGGGAGAAGGATGCGCGCCATGGCCCGGCCACGTTCGGAAAGCGGCGCGTCGCGACCCTCGAGCAGGCGCGTCGCCAGCAGCACAGGCAGCGCGATGACCGGGAAGAACTTGGTCCAGGTCGCCACTCCCAGAGCGACCGCTGACCAACCATCGCGCTTCCGCTGAAACAGCCATAGCGACAACACGAGCGCGACGATCGAGAGCAGGTCCCAGTTGAGCAAAACGTAGAGCGCCAGCGTCGGCGAGAGCGCCAGCAGCCATGGGTTGGCGCGGGGAAACCGGCCGAGCACCCAGATAGTCGCTAGGCCGCATCCGACCAGCGCGATTGCGTTGACCGCCATATAGCCGGCCACGCCGCCTCCCGGGAGGCTGGTCAGCCACGCGAACAACCCGGTGAGGACCGGATATTCGAATTGATGGTTGGCGTAGGGCAGTGTGTGCTGCCACATCTGATTTCGGAAGAACAGGGACGGGATGTCCGAGTAAGCGCCGAGGTGCGCGAACGCGACGCTGTTGAAGGCCCGCTGCGCGGGCGCGCCGTGGTAGGCGAACGCGATCCAGTGAATCGCGAGACCAACGGCCATCACCGCGGCACCGGCCAGCAACGGTCCCCACGTGTGCCACCCGCGCACGGCGGCCGCCAGACTGGGCTGCCATGGCTGCCGGCCCCCCCGATTCCTCGCCATCAGAAAGTCTTCGGCGGGGAGCTTGCCGGAATCGCCAAGGCTGCTGTCAGTGCGTCGAGTGCGTCCATCTGCGTGGCGTGGTTGACGAAGGGGGAGCGGCTTGGGGTCAGCGGCCAGCCCCAGTAGAAAACGAACTGGCAGGAGTCAGGAGTCTGGCAATTGCCGGGTCTCCCGTCGGAGCGCACGATCGCGTTGTGCACGATGGCTACTGCCTGACGCCGCAGGAAGCTGCCGTACTCCGTGCTGCCCGTCGCGGTCGTGTAGTCCAAGAAGGCCTGAACCAGGATCCCCTTCCAGGAGAGCTCGTCGAAGTAAAGGATCGTCCCGGTGCACCCGTTGCTCGCCCGCTCGCACGGCTCTTGCAGGATGCCCTTGGAGTTGACCATCGTGCTCTCTTTGGACATCGCGTACTTCAGGAACTGATTGGCCTGCTGGTAGTAGGAGCTGTCGTGCAGCGCTGTCCCTACCTGCACCAGAGCATCGGCGACCTCTCCCTCGGTGTAGGTGATGGGCCCGCCAATGAGCCCGTTGCAGGCGGCGTTGAGCGTGTCATGGACCGTGCCTTTGCGGATGTCGATCAGCTTGTGAGACTCCAGCCAGCTGAGCGTGGCCTGGGCTTGCCCGATCCACATCGATGCCTTGCCCGGGTCGTGGAACGGTCCGGCCTGGTTGCGGTAAGCCGCCAGCTCTGCGACCAGCGTGATGTACTCGGCGTTGGTAACGGTGTCGGACGGGAACCCGATCTGCCACACGATGCCGCCGCATGACTTCTGCTGCTTGGCGATGAAGCTGGCGTCGTACTCGGCCAGCTTGAGGAACGTCTGCGCATTCGCGACGTCGTGGCGATAGTTCAGCTCGTATCTTGAGGCTTCGAGCCATGCCTGCCCCCACCAGGCCGTGTCGTCCATGAAGGCATTGACGAAGTCGTCCTTGGCGATAGCGAACGGCGTCTCGCCAGGGGTATGGCCGGATTCGCGCTGATAGGTGCGCATCAGGACCTGCTGATAGGCGGGATCGGTGTTGTGGGTCACCTCCAGGTAGCGCAGCAGGGTGCGCATGGCCATCGCCGACTGCCACCAATGCTGGAGCGAGTGGCCACCCCACAGGCCGGTCGAGTAGTTCCACTGCCAGTCGAGCGGCCCCTTATCGGACTTGCCGACGCCGTGTGTCGGATCGGCAAATTCCTTCACCCCCTGTAGCGCCGCCTGGGCGACCGTCGGGGACTGCCTGAACCCGGGCGTGTAGGCAAGCTCGCCGCACCAGGGCCGGTCCCCATGACCGACCAGGAGCTGACATCGGCTCACCACCGACTGGTACAGGGTTGGGACACCCGTCGCGTGCGGCAGGGCCTTGTGCAGCTCCGACGGGTTGGTCGACGCCTGGGTTGCCTCGAACAGCACAATCGCGGCAGCGAGAACCGCGACGGACAGGACCCGCCTCAGAATCACGTGCTTGTGGATGACCGAACTCAGGGGACGTCTGCAGCGCGAGGTTCAAACATTCTTATTACCCCCCCAGACGCAGCGAGCGCCAACCCTCCGTGTGGCGGCCATTTTAGTGGGCGCGTCGTAGGATGATCGCGTGTCCGCCCGTGGCACGCCACCGTTGATCCCGCTCGGCTACGGCAAATTCGTCCGGGCGGATCGGGTTTATGCGCTCGTTCCGTTGGAGGGAGGCGAGCGTGGTGACGGGCGACGCACGCTCGTGCACGTGGAGGGTATCGAGAAGCCGCTTGTCGCGTCCCGGTCTGAGACCGCGATCGCGGAGGATCTCGCAGGCGCGCTGGGGCTCCAGGGGCCGCGCGGGCGCCGGGTGGGCGTCCCGGGCCAGGAGGCCCTGTTCTGAGGCAAATCGTCCTGCTGCGGGGGATCAATCTCGGCTCTCGCAACCGGGTAGCCATGCCAACGCTGCGGCAGTGCCTGACGTCAGACGGCCTCGAGGACGTGAGGACCTACGTGCAGAGCGGCAACATCGTCGTGACGAGCGACGAGCCGCCAGAAGGGCTGGAGCGACGGTGTAAGGCATTGATTGCGGAGGAGTTCGGCCTCGAGATCGCCGTCATCGCCCGCACCCGAGACGAGCTCGCGCAGGTCGTGAGGCGAAACCCGCTCAAAGACGTCGCGGACAATCCGAAGCGCTACCAGGTCGCGTTCCTCTCCTCCGAGCTGAAGAAGGAGCAACTCGAGCGGCTCGCGTCGCTCGCGGGCCCGGCCGAGCGTCTGGTGGGGATCGGTAGAGAGCTCTACAGCTGGCATCCGGAGGGGGTCGGTCGCTCGAAGCTGTGGGGACGGCTCGCCGGTACGGGGCTGGGCGTCACGGCGACGGCGCGCAACTGGACCACGGTCACGGCCTTGCTTCAGATGGCCGACGACTGAGCCCGCCGGATCTCGACCGGCGGCGGCGCTCGATCCTTGCTGCGATGATCATCGCCGTGTCCGGGGCCAGCACCTCCACGCTTCTCTCGCGCCTGGCGAAGAAGATTTCCCGCAGCGCGCAGGAGGAGGAGTTGGGCATGCGCCCACGCCACTTCTGGGTCCTGTCGTTCCTCTCCGATCACGACGGCGTGCCGCAGCACGAGCTCGGCGATGCGTTCATGCTGGACGCCAACAATGCCGTTCTTCTGTTGAACGAGCTCGACGCCGCCGGCTACATCGAGCGACGGCGCAACCCACAGGACCGGCGCCGCCACCTGGTGTTCCTGACGAGCGCCGGAAGGGAGGCGCTGGGGGGGCCCGCGACGCATACGCCACCACAGAGGACGCGGTCCTCGGCCGGCTTTCTAAGCGGGAGCGTGAGACGCTGCGGGCCTTGCTGATGAAGGCGCTCGAGGAGTAGGTTGCGCCGGTGGACGTCACGAGTGGTCAGCGCGCGCATGATTCGCCGTCACAGCCCTTGAAGCTGACCGCGCGCCAGCGGCGAGCGCTCGAAGACATCTGCGACACGTTCTGTCCCGGCTCGGACGGCGTGCCCAGCGCGCGTGAGCTGGGCGTGGCGGAAGCGGTGATCGACGCCATCTCGAAGAACCCTCGAGCCGTCGAGCGGCGCCAGCTTCAGACGCTTCTCGGGTTGTGGGACAGCCCCGGGCTCGGCGTCCTCGGCGCAGGTGCGTGGAAGCGGTTCAGCGCGATGGCGCCCGACGAGCGCGAGCGGCTGCTGCTCTCCTGGGCGGGCTCGCGCCTTGCCCAGCGCCGGGCGGTGTTCCACGCCCTGCGCAAGGCGACCCTGCTCTTCTACTACATCCTTCCTGGCCGGGACGGTGCCCGAAATCCCGCCTGGGACGCGATCGGCTACGACGGCCCACTGGGCAAGCTCTCCTCGGCGCCGCCGAAAGCGCTCCAGACGACTCCCATCGAGCGCGACACGACGCTCGCCTGCGACGTGGTGATCGTGGGGTCGGGCGCCGGGGGCGGGTCGGCCGCGGGAGTGCTGGCCGGCGCTGGCCTTGACGTGATCGTGATCGAGGCCGGCGGCTACTTCGACGACGGGGACTTCGACGGATCAGAGCTGGGGGCGCTCACCCGCTACTACATGGCGGCACCGGCCGGGACCGTGGATCAGAGCGTCGGCCTGATCGCCGGGTCCTGCCTCGGTGGCGGAACCGTGATCAACTACACGACCTCATTCCGTACCCCGGACGAGGTACGGGCCGAGTGGGCCTCCTTTGGAGTCCCGGCGTTCAACTCCGAGCTGTACACAGCCTCGCTCGACGCAGTCTCCGAACGGCTCGGGGTCAACCAAGAGCACAACGAGCCATCGACGCGCGACCGCAAGCTTCAGGAGGGTTGCGTCAAGCTCGGTTGGCACGTCGACGCCATGCCACGGAACGTGAGGCGCTGCGCGCAGGGCAAGGAATGCGGCTACTGCGGACTGGGCTGCCGCGTGGGCGCCAAGCAGTCGGTCGTCAAGACCTGGCTCGCGGACGCGCAGGAGGCCGGCACGCGGCTGATCGTGGGAACCAAGGTCTCTCGGGTGCTGATCGAGGGTGGCGGCGCCCGCGGCGTAGCCGCGGTGACCGAGGCGGGCCATCACCTGACGGTGCGCTCGCGGGCGGTGATCGCCGCGTGCGGCTCGCTTCACACCCCGGCGCTCTTGAAGCGCTCCGGGCTCCGAAACCAGGACATCGGCAAGAACCTCCGGCTGCACCCAGCCACTGCGGTCTTCGGCGTCTACGACGAGGAGCTGAAGCCCTGGGAGGGCGTCATGCAGGCGCTGTACTCAGATCACCACCGCGACCTGCACGACGCCTACGGGCTGAAGTACGAGACCGCGGCGGCTCATCCGCACCTCGTGCTCACGTTCCTTCCCTGGCGCGGGGCACGCCAGCACTTCGAGCTGATGCAAGCGCTCCCGAACACGACCGCGCTCGGGGTCTTGCTCCGCGATCGCGACGGCGGCGAGGTCCGGGTCGGGCGTGACGGCGAGCCGGTCGTGCGCTACAAGCTCTCGCCATTCGACTCGGACCACCTGCGCACCGGAATCGACGGTGCCGCACAGATCCACGAGGCTGCCGGCGCGCAGCGTATCTATAGCTCGCACAGTAAATGGGTGGCCTACGAGCCTGGCTCCGGGTCTCGGGATCAGTTCATGGCCGCCGCCGACGCCGCTGGCTACGGCGCCGGCCATTGCGCGCTCAGTTCGTTTCACATCATGGGTTCGGCCCGAATGGGCGGGACGCCCGCGAGCTCGGTGTGCGACCCGACCGGTCAGACCTGGGAGGTGCGCGACCTCTACGTATGCGATGCATCGACCTTCCCGACGGCCTCCGGGGTCAACCCCCAGATCTCGATCCAGGCCATCTCGCACATGAACGCCAGCGGGCTGGCGGCGAAGCTCACTTGAGCCGGACGCTCCGGAGCGCGACAATCGCGTAACCGCAAAACACCGGGAGGTGAGCCATGTCGGAACCGGCCTCTGTACTCGTCGTTGCGCACCAGACGGCAGCGACCCCCGGATTGCTCGAAGCGGTTCGCGAGCGTGCCAAGCGCAGCCCCGCCAAGTTCTACCTCGTCGTGCCGCGGATGCCCCACGGCATGCACAAGGTCGTCGACCCCGAGGACACCGGCGAGGATGATGCGCAACACGTACTCGACGAGGCGCTTCCGAAGCTCTCCGAAGCTGCAGGAACCGAGGTGACGGGCACCCTGGGAGACGCCGAGCCGCTGATGGCGATTCAGGACGCGATCAACCTCGGCGACTTCGACGAGATCATCATCTCGACGCTGCCCAAGCGCATCTCGCGCTGGCTGAAGCTCGACCTCGTCTCGAAGACGAAGGGGCTCGGTCTGCCCGTGACGCACGTAGAGGCGGTCGAGAGCCCGGTCGGGGCCCAGCCAGTAGAAGACATCCCGGTCGGGTCATCGAGCGCGCAGCTCGCCGTCCGTTAGCGCTCGCCGCTTTCCGTAGCGCTGGCCGTCCGTAGCGCTCCACCGTCCGGAGCGCTTGGCTGTCCGGAGCGCTTGGCTGTCCGTAGCGCTCGGCCTCCGTCCACCGTGACATGGCGCTCCACTATGAAGGGCAATGTCACAGTAGGGTGCGCGCGGTGAAGCTCGCGACCTTCCAGGCCCCAGAGTTGAACGAGCCACTCGCCGGCGAGGTGGTCGACGATCGAGTGTTCGTCTTCTGCGATGCTCCCACGGTACGTGACGCCCTCATCCAGGGGTCCGCCGAACGCGGCCCTGACTCGTGGCCGCTCTCCGAGGTCACCCTGATGGCGCCGATTCCTCGACCGGGCGCGATCTACGGCATCGGCCTGAACTACGCCCGGCACATCGCCGAGACGGGCGGCGAGCGGCCGGAGGAGCCGGTCGTGTTCGTCAAGGTGACGAACTCGGCGGCTCCACCGGGGGGACCGATCAGATGCCCGGAAGTGGTGCGGCGGCTCGACTACGAGGGTGAGCTCGTTGCTGTGATCGGAGCCGAGGGAGAGATCGGGGGATTCTGCGTCGGTGACGACGTGACGGGGCGCGACCTCCAGGGTCGCGAGCCTCAGTGGACGCGGGCCAAGGGCGCGGACACGTTTTGCCCCTACGGCCCCTGGGTCACCACCACCGACGAGGTGGGGGATCCATCCGGACTCGGCCTGCGCACCTGGGTCAATGGGGAGTTGCGCCAGGACTCGAGCACCGCCGACATGATCTTCGGCTGCCAGGAGCTCGTTGACTTCATCGCCCAGACCTGCACGCTCGCCCCGGGGGACCTGATCCTCACAGGCACGCCCAGCGGCGTCGGCATGGGCCTCGACCCCCCGCAGTTCCTCCAGTCAGGGGACGTGGTGCGAATCGAGATCGAGCGGCTCGGCATGATCGAGCATCCTGTGGCGTAGCCGCGCCGTGGGGGCGGCGGGCAGGCCAGACGTCACCCGGCCGGGCCCCGCCGCGCTTCAGTGGTGATCGATCACGCGGTCAACGAGACCGTACTCCACCGCCTCATCGGCCTTGAAGAAGCGGTCTCGCTCCATGTCGGTGTGCACCTGCTCGAAGGCCTGGCCGGTGTGCTTGGCGTAGATCTCATCGATTCGCTCGCGGATCTTGAGCACCTCCCGGGCGTGGATCTCGATGTCGCTTGCCTGACCCTCGAAGCCCGCCGAGGGCTGATGCATCAGCAGGCGGCAGTTGGGGAGCGCGAACCGCTTGTCCTTTGTGCCGCCGGTTAGCAACAGCGATCCCATCGACATCGCGATGCCGACGCAGATCGTCTGGATGTCCGGCTTGATGAACTGCATGGTGTCGTAGATCGCCAGGCCCGAGTAGATCGATCCGCCGGGGCAGTTGATGTAGATCGAGATGTCCTTGTCTGGATCTTCGGACTCGAGGTGCAGCAGCTGGGCGACGATCAGGTTCGCGATCTGGTCGTCGATCGGAGTGCCGAGAAAAATAATGCGCTCGTTCAGCAGGCGGCTGTAGATGTCGAACTCGCGCTCGCCGCGGGCCGTCTGCTCGATGACCATGGGAATCAGTTGCATGGCCATAACCCTACGACACGCGGCAGGGATACCATCAGCCAACCGTCGTGGCCTGGCCAGTGTGGGTGATCGCCGCCAGGCTCAAGGGACGAGGATCGCGGTTCCTTCGAACCGACCGGCGCGCAGATCCGACAGAGCTTCCTCGGCCTGCTCCAGCCCATATAGCGACACCGTTGTCTTGACCGGGACGCGCGGCGCGAGCTCTAGCAGCTCGTAGCCATCTTCTCGAGTCAGATTGGCCACAGACCGGATCGATCGCTCTTGCCATAGGTCGGCATACGGGAATGACGGGATGTCGGTCATGTGGATCCCGGCGCAGACAACAGTTCCGCCTGGCGCGAGCACCTTCAGCGCCTGCGGCACGAGATCGCCGACGGAGGCGAAGATGATCGCCGCGTCGAGCGGCTCAGGTGGAGCTTCGTCGCTTCCCCCTGCCCAGGCGGCGCCGAGCGATCGCGCGAACGCTTGCGTGTCCTCGTCGCCGGGACGCGTGAACGCGAATACCTCCCGGCCCTGAAATACCGCCACCTGACAGATCATGTGAGCGGCGGAACCAAACCCGTACATGCCCAGACGAGGCGCGTCCCCCGTCAGTCGCAACGCCCGGAAGCCGATCAGACCGCCGCACAGCAGCGGCGCGATGTGCTCGTCGGACAGGCCGTCGGGCAGCGGCAGGCAGAAACCCTCGTCCGCGACCGTGAGCTCGGCGAAGCCACCGTCGATATCGCGTCCGGTGAAGCGGGCATTGAGACAGAGGTTCTCCCGTCCGGTGCGGCAGTAGCGGCACTCGCCGTCGGTCCAGCCAAGCCAGGGAACGCCGAGCCGCCTCCCGTCCTCCGTCTCGCCGACGATCTGGTGGCCGAGCACGACGGGAAGCTTCGTGGCCTCGATCTCGGCGTCGCGGAGATGCAGGTCCGTACGGCAAACGGCGCATGCCTTGACCCGTAGGAGCAGCTGCCCACTCCGCGGGACCGGATCGGGAAGCGTCGTCGCGACCAGCGGCTCGCGGGGCTGCTCGAGGACGCTCGCTCGCATGCTGACATCATGACCTACGGCATTGGTCCCGCTCAACGTCCCTAGTGGGCGGCGGTGCAGATCGACGGGCGAAGGCCTAGAAGGCGCTGATCAAAGCGCGCTTCCGGCCGCGTCGAGCCACGCTCGGCGGGTGGTGTGGGTCGCCGGCGGAGCCCCGGTCTCAAGCTCGCGACGAACCTCTTCGAGCGTCCCGAAGCGCTCCGCGACGACGTTGTGCTGGTGGATCGTCTCCAGGTTCACCTGGCGGGCCTCGACAAATGCGGCGTCAGCCAGACTTGGGAACGACTGGATTACGCCGCGCACCATCTCTCGCACGCAGTCCTCGACGAACCGCGGCCTGCGGTGCGCCTTCTCGACCACCGCGGCCTCATCGCTGCGCTTCATCAGCTCATAGATCTCAGACGACATCGCGTGCTCGACGATCGCCAGCAGCGTGGCCGCCTCGATCTCGTCGTCGCAGAGCTCGGTGCAACCGATGTGCAGCGTGCCGAGGCCTCGCTGGTTATGGGTTGCAACCGGCACCGCGGCCAGGATGCGCTCGATCTCCTCGCCGTCGAATCCCTCCTCGCGCAGGCGCTGGCGGGAACCCGAGGCCACCAGCTGCTGGGCGCACGGGCATGCGGTCATGCCCTGCGCGGTCACTCCGATCAGGCGCCGCGTCCCCATTTCCGAGGCCACAGCCGCACCGTGCAGGGTGTACAGCTCCTGGGTCTGGATTCCGGAGACCGGTGCGGGCTTGTGCTCGGGAAAGCGAGCCTCCACGCTGACCTCGGCCCGTCGGGCGTCTTGGCGAGAGCGGACCAAGCCCGCGATGTGCTCGGCGAGCGTCTCCACCTTGAACGTCGTCTCGTTCAGGACGACCTCGCCGATGGCCTCGTTGACAACCTCCTCAAAGCGCGACATGTGCGCGCCCTTCTGGTCCGGGCCGAGGTCGATGACGCACTCAAACCTGGCCGAGAACAGCTGCTCGGATCCGTTCTGGCGAAGGCGGATCACCTTTTCCACGCCGGTGACGCCGACGCGGGAGAGGCTCAATTGCAGCGTGGGCTGCTGTGATTGGACGTCAAGGAGCTGAACGGTGGGGGAGCGGTCGGCGGCCATCGCCGACTAAGGGTAGAGATCGGCGTTCGGCCGAGCCGTCGCGGGCGGGGCTTTGGGGGCGCTCTCCCTTACGTGGACAAATGCCAGGTTTGTGGTATGACTCCGTGCAGGTGCGCTGGGAGAGTTTGAAGAGGAGTCGCTCTGATCAGAGAGGGCTGCCGGGGCATTGAGCGATAAGGAGATCGGTTCCATTCTGGGCGATGAGGCTCCTGTCTCAGAGCTGGACGAGCTGCGTCCGCTGATCGTCCAGGGCCACGAACGGGGCTACCTGACGTTCGACCAGATCGCCTTGTGTCTGGAGGAGGCCGAGGTGACCAAGGAGCAGATTCAGGAGCTTCACGCCTACCTCGACGATCAGGGGATCGAGGTGGTCGAGCCCGACGGACGCCTGGCCAGGTCAGAGGGAGGGAGCGTCGAGGCGACCGCGGCACAGGCCGCCGAGCCGCGTCCCGATCAGCAGAAGAAGGTCGAGGTCGATCTGACGGTCGAGCCCTCGCTTGACTCGCTGCGGCTGTATCTCCGTTCGATAGGCCGCGTCGACCTGCTCACCGCAGAGCAGGAGGTGCTGCTGGCCCGCAGGATCGAGCGGGGCGATATGGGCGCCAAACAGCAGATGATCGAGGCCAATCTGCGGCTCGTGGTGTCGATCGCAAAGTCATATCTGGGGCGGGGCCTGACGTTTCTGGATCTGATCCAGGAAGGGTCGATGGGTCTGATCCGGGCGGTCGAGAAGTTCGACTACCGCCGGGGATACAAGTTCTCGACTTATGCGACCTGGTGGATCCGCCAGGCGGTGACGCGAGCGATCGCCGACAAGGGCAGGACGATCCGGATCCCGGTGCACATGGTCGAGAAGCTCAACAAGGTCGTCCACGTCGAACGCCAGCTTGTGCAGCAGCTGGGCCGCGAGCCGACGCCCGAGGAGATCGCCCGAGAGCTCGAAACGACGGTGCGCGAGGTTCGCGACGTCCTGCGCATGGCCCAACAGCCGATCTCGTTGGAGAAGCCGATCGGCGAGGAGGAGGACTCGGCGCTCGGTGACTTCGTCGAGGACCAGACGGCCGAGTCGCCGTTCGAGCTGGCCGCCGATCACCTCCGTCGCGAGAACCTCCGCCGCGCCCTGGCCGCGCTGCCCGAGCGCGAGCGCGAGGTGATCGAGATGCGCTTCGGGCTGGTCGGGGAGCGGGCGTACACGCTCGAGGAGGTCGGCAAGGCCTTCAACGTCACCCGCGAGCGGATAAGGCAGATCGAGAACCACACGCTCAAGAAGCTGGAGGCGCTGCCCGAGGCGCAGCGGCTGCGGGACGCGTCGTAGTCCGCGGCTCGTCGGGGCGCGGCGCGGGTCCCACCGCCCATCCACGCCATCGGCTCGCACCGCCCATCCACGCCATCCCGTTACAAAGTCGTAAATCGTTCCGAGGGTGAACGTATGTTTGGGGCATGCCCCTCAATCCCCGGCTCCAAGGCGATCTCGGCGAGCGCTCGGCGATGCTGTGGCTCGGGGCGCAAGGCGCGGGCGTATTCATCCCGGTCTTTCACTGCCGCGACTTTGACCTGATCGCAGATTGGGGCGAGGGGCTCGTGCGGGTGCAGGTGAAGACGTCGACAGTGTTCCGCAACGGGCGTTGGGAGGTGACCGTCTGTACGCGCGGCGGCAATCAGAGCTGGAATCGGATGGTGAAGCGGCTCGATTCGTCTCGATACGACTATTTGTTCGTTCTCGTCGAAGATGGGCGGCGCTGGTTCATCCCGGCGGCAGAAGTCGGCGGCGGCTGTGGCATCCTGCTGGGCGGACCGCGGTATGGCGAGTTCGAGATCGAGCCGGATCCGATCGGTCTGCGCGCCGCCGCGGGCCTAAAATCGAGTTCCCGGCGGGGTTCCCGAGCGGTCAAAGGGATCAGACTGTAAATCTGACGGCACTGCCTTCGCAGGTTCGAATCCTGCCCCCGCCACTCAGCGCTCTGCGTCCCTCATTTGCCGCCCCGGGCAACGTACGCCCTCGACTCCGAGTGGACGATCGAGACCAGGCTCCCGAGCGCGATGTTCGCGTCCAGGAGGTGGAGACCGAATCCCGGAGTCGGAGATGCCATCGGCGTCTGCGCTCCCTTACGAGCCGAGATCTCGAGCACGCGGGCGCCGTTGGAAGCTCGCAGCGCGCGATGTAGGCCCAGGCGACGCCCAGAACGCGGTGGAAGGCATCGCGAACTCCAATTTGAGCAGCTTGATCCGGTGGAAATCGAGGAGCCTGGTGCGAACGGCGCGCTGGGCTGGATGAAAGTGAGGAGTCTGCTGCCACCGGCGCCGACCCGACCGTGGTAGACCTCGCGCCGTGCGGAGATCAGGACGCTCCTGGGTGCTGGCGGCGGCGGTGGGCACATGCCTGGCGTTGATGTCGGCGCCAGCGGCCAATGCGGGGGTCGCCAACGCCGGCATCCCCGGTGCGCCGAGCTCAAACCCCTTGGCCGGACTCCCGTGGGGCATCTATACCGGGCCTATCGACGGTATCTATCCCGCCTACCAGGATGCGTCGGCTCAGCAGCAGCAGCTGCTGGGACGCATCGCGCTGAGGCCGCGAATGACGTGGTTTGGCTCCTGGATCTCGGACGACGGCGCAGAGGCGACCGCTCAGCAGTACATCCAGAACGTCACCGGCGGCGACCCGGACGTGCTGGCACAGATAGCGATATTCCGGGTCGACCCCTGGGAGTTCGCCGCCTGCCACCACGTCCCCACGCCCGATCAGCAAGCTAGCTACTACAACTGGATCAACTCGTTCGCTGCCGGCATCGGCTCTTCCAGAGTGGCGCTCGTGCTGCAGCCGGACCTGCCGTTCGCGCTGTGCGCGCCGCACCATGGCCAGGTCGCGCTGAACCTCGTGAAGTACGCCGCCGAGCGGTTCGGGGCCTTGCCGCACACCACCGTCTACATCGACGTGGGTGCCGCGGACTGGCCCACCGTCAAGCAGGCCGTCTACCTGCTCCGCGCCGCGGGCGTGTCGTACGTGCGCGGGTTCGCGCTGAACGCCACCCATTACGACTCCAACCCCTCGGAGCTCCAGTATGGGGCGCAGGTGTCAGCCGCGCTCGCGAAACGCGGAATCCGCGGCAAGCATTTCGTGATCAACACGGCGGAGAACGGCGTGCCGTGGAAGTACTGGCAATACCACGGACGGCATGACAATCCGCGCGTGTGCCGAACCCCACACGACTGGCCGTGCATGACTCTCGGCGCGCCACCGACTTGGCACGTGACCAATCGCGGCTTGGGACTTCCGAAAGATGCGCGGCGGATCGCCGCGAGGCTCTGCGACGCCTTTCTGTGGATCGGCCGTCCCTGGCTGTACGCCGGCGCAAACCCGTTTGAGACGGAGCAAGCGTTGGCGCTGGCACGCTCGACCCCATTTTCCTAGCGGGGTTCGCGCTCCCAGCGGCTGACGAGAGTTCAGCCGAGCGCCCGCGCCACTATCCTCGCCGTCAGTGATGGACACCGACGAGCACGCGCTCCCGGAGGTCCTTGACGACGGTGCAGGGCAGGCATCGCGGCTGCGCACGTTTGCTAAGAGGCTCGACAGCCAGCCGGGCCTTCTGGCAGCAGCGCGGCGCCTGCGGCGTCGGCTACCTGGGGACGAGAAGTTCGGCGATCCTTTATCGACAGCTGGGATCACCCCGGTCGAGGTCGTCGCCCGCAGCGTCTCGACGCTCTCGTCTGAGCGGGCGAGCGTGGCCCAGGAGCTCGGATTTGCAGGCCTACAGCTCTGGCAGTCGCTGTCCGAGGCGGCGGGGCGGGGACGCGGGGACCGGCCGCTCGCCCTGCTGTTCACTGACCTTGTCGGATTCTCCTCGTGGGCTCTGAAGGCCGGTGATGCCGCCACATTGGAGCTGTTGCGGTCGGTGGGAGCAGCCGTTGAGACCACGATCCACGCGCACGAGGGGCGAATCATCAAGCGCCTCGGGGACGGAGTGATGGCGACATTCGTCGAGGCGCACTCGGCCGTCGACGCCGCGCTCGATGCCCAGGACGCACTTGCGCAGGTCGAGGTCGATGGCTATCGGCCCCAGATGCGTGCCGGAATCCACTGGGGGCGGCCGAGGCTGCTCGGCGGTGACTACCTGGGCGTGGATGTCAACATCGCGGCGCGAGTGGGCGATGCAGCGAAGGGCGGGGAGGTGGTGGTCTCCGATCCCGTGCTCGAGCAGCTTGATATCGACAGCCTGGAAGTCGGGCGCTCGAAGCGCCTCCGAGCCCAAGGGGCGCCGCGCAGGCATGCACGTGGCGCGCGTCTCGCGCCCGTAGCGTGACGCGGAGCGGCCGAGCGGGATCGGCCCAGTGCAGTCCGCCTACGGAGGGTAGAGCTGCGGTCCCGGCTCCCCGAGATGGGGCGCGGTACGCTGAGCCAACCGCCCTCTTAGCTCAGCTGGTAGAGCACTTCCATGGTAAGGAAGGGGTCGTCGGTTCGAGTCCGACAGAGGGCTTGGGGGAATTTGCCTGCAAATGGCAAGGTTTGCTCGCGCGGTCGGCGTTCAAGGTTCGATCCGATCCGCGAGGTTGCGAACGTCGCGCGAACATGCGGCTTCGCGAGCGGCCATGATTGCCGCCTCGGAAGACTGTCGCGGTGCGTCGCTCAGCTCGGATCACATGGCCGTAGGTGCCGAGCGTCATCGCGGCGGAGTGGCCGAGCTGACGTGCTACGTCGATCACGGAGCGGCCCTCGTGCAGCGGCAGTGAGGCGAACGAATGGCGGAGGTCATACGGCCTTGCGTGGTCGATGCCGGCGATCGCGAGCGAGTGGGCGAACGAGCGGCGGCGCCAGGCTTGTATGCCTCCTCGGTCCAGGGCCGTCCGCCCTGACCAGGGAAGATCAACTCACGGTCGCTGGGCCGGCCGCAGCGCATCCTCCACTCGCGCAGGTCGGCAGCGAGCGGAGCGAGCGAACCGTCCGGTGCGCCGCCGTTTTCGTGTCCCGTTCGACGCCGAGCGACACGGCGCGCTCGATGAGAAGCGTGTGCTCCCGGAGGTCGCCCCACCGGAGCGCAAGCGCCTCGCCCGGGCGCGAGCCCGCGTAGGCCAGCACCGACAGGAGGACCGCGTCGCGCGGGCTCGATGCCTCACGCATACTCTCGACGGTCGCGGGTGCGAGCGGTCGAACCTCCTGCGTCGAGGAAGCGGGGACTTGCGGAGACGCGCGTCGGGTTACATCGGGATGCGGCCGCCCTCAGCGGCCCGCTGAAGGATCGACCCGAGCAGCGCGAAGGCTTTACGGACCGCGCTCGGTCCCGTTCCTGCCGCGAGCCGGTCTGTTTGCCAGCGGGCGACTTGCTCTGCGTTCAGCTCGCGCAGCGGCACGCTGCCAAGGGTCGGGCTGATGTGACGGTCGTAGACGGCCGAGTAGACGGCTCTCGTTTTCGGGGCGAGCTGGGCGGCGAACACCGCTGCCCAGGTCTCGGTCACGTACTGGTCGAGCGTTTCCGTGCCGGCATCGAGCGACGCGAGCGTGCCTAGCCTGCGACGACGACGCAGCTCAGCGTCGAGGAGCCGGGCGTCCTCTCGCCGGTCCAAGGTGCGCTGCCGGTTGCGTCGGCCCTCGCGCCAGCGTGTCTCCCAAACGACGTACTTCGAGCCGTCCGGTCGCGTCCTGACGCGCTTGTGGACGCTCACGGCCGCGTCCAGGTGGTAACGACGCCATCGCTGCACGTGACGCGATACGTCTTTGCGACGATCCCGCTCCCGACGTTGTCTACAAGCACCGCCGAACGCGGCGCCCCAAATGTGCCGCACACGCTCGCTGGGATTGTTAACGCTGGCGCTGGTTGGTGAGTCGAACGTGGGGCAAGGCTCGCCCAGAACGCGATCGCTAGCACGAACCCGAGCGGGATCATCGCCAGACGAGATAGCTTCGATGCGGCGAGCGCGAAGCGCGCCGGACGGATCGGCCTCCCAACCCGGCGGGCGCGGCCCCGCCCAATCGCCCCACTTGTCGGGATGCGGTTGCGGGTCGTCATCGCTTCGCCTTTTCTTGACGCCTCTCCTCGGCGCGCAACGCTCGTTCGAGCAGGTGCCGCACGTACGCCTCCCGCGGCGCGAGTCCACGCAACCGATCGACGCGCTCGACCTGGTCACGGGAGATACGGACCGGCAACGGTTTGTCCTCTGGCATGCTGCACATGCTAGCACACGCTGCGGTCCGATTGGGACTTTTCGAGGTCCGCGAGCGCGCTGCCGAGCGGTCGTCTACGTGCTCTTGAGCGCCTAGCTCGCGGTCGACGCTCTGGAGGCCCCGAGCGGGGGTGAGCGGTTGAGCCAGGCTTCGAGCTCTCGGAAGTCGATCCGCAGCGACCGGCCTACCCGGCTGGCAGGCGGCGTCCCGGACCGCACAGCGCGCCTGATTGTCTCGGGGTGGGCTCCGGCTCTCTGGCCGCCTGCGAGCACGTCGGCGGTCCCACCGGCCTGGCCCCGGTCAGGCGTCGCGTCGTCGAGCAGGTCGGCCGCAGCGCTCAGCCAGCTCCCGGAAGTCATCGGGACCGAACTCGTCCAGCACCGCGCGGGCGATCGGGGTCACGGCGTCCCCTCGATGCATGGACGTGGACCCCCGTGGACCGCAGCGTGGGCGGGGTCCACGCGGCCCTACTACGTGGGCCGCTGTGTGGACCTTCCCCGTAGACGTGCGCGTGGACCCGCGTGGACGTTCTGCGTGGACGTTGCTCAGGCGACGATGACATACCCGGTCGCCTCCCCCCCGATCGTGGGCACAGGCTGCTCCTTAAGCTCGTCCCTGCCTGACCGCCGTCCTGAGCTTCCGTCTGGCCTTCTCGATTTCGTTGGAGGAGGGCTTCGGCTTGCCGAACATCACCGCCGCCACATCACTTGCGACGGGAGCGTGCTCGCCGAGGTGCGCCCGGACGATCTCGACCACATCCTTGCTTTTCACGACCGACACGGTCCCGGTCCAGTTGTCGTGCAGCACCTCCAACGGCCCGATGACATCGGCCGGCTGCTTCAGGTGCGAGAGCGTGACGAGCGGATCGCCCGCGTCGCCCCACAAGCACAGCACGCTCCCGCAGCCAGCAGTAAGCCAGCGCGACCCGTAAACGTCCGCCAGCGTGCGCGGCGTCTTGTTGTCGCCCTGCGCCTTGCGCGGATGGTGCAGCGACAGTACCTCGATCCCCGCCTCGACGCAGTGCTGAAAGGCGTAGTGGACCGCCATGCCTGAGTCCTCATCGCTCAGCTTCGGAACGAGATCCTTCTGCGAGTCGATCACCACGGTCCGAGCGTCGCGCTCGGCGGCGAACGCGGCGAGACTTGCCGGGTCGCCCAGCACGTCGAACGGCGGGAACCCCCGCCAGACGGTAAGCCGCTCGGCCAGCGAGTCGCGATCCTGCTCGCTGACCATCCGGCGCATCGAGCGAGCCGCCTGCTGAGGGCGGTCCAGTGCGAGGTACAGCACCTTGCCCTCGGCCTGCTTTACAGGGTGACCGAGCAGCGCGGGATCGCCGATGCCCACGCGCCTGAGCACTAGTTGTTGCGCCAATGAGGTCTTCCCGACTCCATCCGGTCCGTAGAGCATCGTGGGCTCGCCCTCGGGCCAGAGCACATCAGCTCCTGATCCCCAGACTGCAGCGATAGATGCTGGTGCGTCGAGGGCAAATTGCGCGCCGTTTATGTCTCCCGTGCGCGCTGCCGCGTCGCTGACCGGCTGGCACGTCAAAGCGGCGACGATGGCGTCGATCGAGCACGGCTTCTCGCCGTTGCGGGGGCAGCAGACCGGACCGACGTCAGTCCACTTGCCGGGCCCGCAGCAGACAGGACACATACCGCCCTCCAGCCCGCCGCGCTTCTTAGCCTCCTGGTTGGGCTCGATCTCATCGCGCTCGAAGTAGAACCGCTGACGGAGGTGCTCGATCGTCCAGCCGTCCGACAGCAGCTCCTCCGACAGCGGCTCCTCCACGCTCATCGCCGCCGCCCCCTTCGACAGCGAGGACAGACGTACCGGAAGCCAACCCGGTCAAGCTCGTCGACCTGGTAGGCATCGATCGCCATTGCGACCGTGCGGCAATGGCGACACCATCTAAGCCCAGCAGAGGCGACCTGGTAATACGTCGCGAAACGGCGGACGTGCGCCGGGAAGCGCGCTTCCTCGCGCAGCTTCGCGAGCGCCGCGGCGAGCTCGGACAACCGCCCGGAGCGCTCAGGTAGCCGGTAGGGATCAGGCCACCCGCTCATCGCCACGGCCTCCACGGTCGCGTCGAGTAGGCCCGCTTCGGGCGGGCTACATCAGGTTCGGGTTCGTCTGAGTCGTTGGAACTGGAAGACGGGTCGCCGCGCGAGCTGGCTGATGATGTGCGCGGAGTCGCCGGCCGACCTGACGAGAGCTGCGACCGCGCTCGCGAGCGAACCGACGCTATATACGGGCGCAAACTGTGGCCTGCTGCCGGAGTCCGAGTGAAGGTTGTCTTGACCGGGATCTGGTAGCTGCGATCGCTGCTCGCCTCAGTTCGCGGACCGACGCTTGGAGCGCGCCGCAGCTCCTCGGTCGCCTCTAAAGTCGGGACCTCAAACGGCATGGCGTAGATCGGCCCGGAAGGTCATCTTTCGCCTCAGAAGGTAGGACATCTACCGGACGAGACCCACCCACCAGAACGACGAACGCCGCCCGCTAGGGGACGGCGCTGCGTCGGAAAGATGACTTCTTGATCTACGCGCTGCTCACGATACTGGCAGCCCCAGATGTATCCGACAGTCTCGCTAGGTTCGCCCGCCGTGGCGCTCACCATCGCGGGCGCCGAGCGTCGCTGGGCCGACTGTGGGTGCGACATCGACGGTGAGCATTGGCGCTGTCTCCCATGCCGCGAGAAGCGCCGCCGGCCTGACCGGGACAGGCGGAAGGGCATCGAGGCTGTGGGACGCTGGGAACGGCCGCAGCAGATCGACCCGGAGCCCTGCCGACGTTTGCGGGTCCGGCTCCAAGAGCTGCGCCGCGCGGGCGTCGGCTTCGATGAGGCGTGGCCGGCGGCCGTGGGCGGCGCGCTCGCGGGGCTCTCGAATAAGCGTGGCACGCGAGACGAATGGCGCTACATCTTGGAATCCACGCGCTCCGGCTGGAGGCACGCCTACGAGCGATCCGGGCTGGTACTGCCGTTGACGAGCGTCTTGCTCAGCAGCGACGTCCCCGATCCGCCCGACGAGGACGCCCAGCTCGTAGCCTGATCGTCCAGTCCTAGCGCTGGCACACCGGGCTGCGGTTGACCGACCGGCTCGGCTCGAAGACGCTACCGGCATTGCACGTTGTGGCTCGCAGCCTCGGCCTGGTAGCCCGATTGCGTCAGCTGGTCGATCTGGCTCTGCGACACCGGCCCCGGCAGACCCGACGTGAACTGCTGCGCGTACTGCTGAGCGTCCCGGTAGAGCTTCTGGCACTCGCCGTTCGAGCCGAACGTGCCGGTGGCGAGCAGGACCGCGACGACGACGGCCGCGACGCTCGCGCACGCCAGCGCCGCGAACCGCGCGCGGCGCGTCCTCAGCCCCAGGCGGCCCAATCCCCGGCGTTTCGAGAATCGTCCTCCGCAATGAGGGCAAAACTCCCCGGAAGTCTGCGACTGCGTGGAGCAATGTCGACAGACGCGCACGGGCACGCCGCCGGTGGATGGTTCGGTGCTCATGGGCGCCTCCCGCGCTCGTTGTGCTCTGGCCTCGGCCCGCGGCCCGATTATCTTTCGCGGCTCGATCCCCTGTCAAGCGGGCCCGTGCGACTCAAGGCGCCGCTTCCAAGCGTCCCGAACGGCGACGGTGTCGTGCGCGTCCAGCTCACGCCACTGCGAGCCCGGTGGGGCTGGGTGCCAGTAGTCGGCCGGTGCTCGTCGGCGCGGATCCAGCCGCCGAGCCTTGCGCGGCCGTGGTGCGTCCAAGTGTTCGAGCAGGTCGATCGCTCTGACCGCGGCCTCCATCGCACGCCCCGACAGACGCTCGGCCCCAATGACCGACTGAAGCTCGGCCCGCAGCCGGGCACGCGACACTGGGGGCCGGCGGCCAGCTTCCGCGAGCTGCGCCAACCTCACGAGTGCGCGCATCTTCGCGCTCAATGCGCGCCCCGAATCCGCATCGGTCATCGCGATCCTCGCCAACGCTCGGAAGCTCGTGGGTGCTGCGCTCATCGACGCTCACGCTATCGGGGGGGCGCGACGGCTCCGCAGTCACTCGCCGCGCGCGGGTCGGGTGTCGCCGCCGGCTGGTAGGGAGGTCGCCGACCCCCCTCCCCCATGCTCGGTAGGTAGCAGGCCTACCGAGGCGTCGCGCCATCCGGCGCACTCGCGAGGATGGGACCCTCCTCTGTCCGAGTGGCGGTCGGGTCGGCGGTCCTGGTTTGATCGCCGGCTCGGCCGCATCTACGCGCTGGGCGAAATGGTCGCACGGCGGCAGACAGCATCGAGCCCATCGAGCCTCAGCCCGCGCTCAATGAGGAACGGTTCCAGATTCCAGCCGGCGCGGACCGCGACGGCGAGCACTACCGCGTACGCCGGCACTTCGAGCTGGTGGCGCATCGCTGCGAAGCAATCGAGATCAGGCTTCGACAGACGCGCGTCGGGCGCTACGTGGCTGTGAAACTCACCGCTCCGCTGCAAGCCGAGCGTCGCCATCTCAGCATCGGCTTGTCGGATGAACTCGGGATCGAACGAGAAGCTGTGCGGACCACGGTGGGCATTGGGACCGGCGCCCATGGCACGCACGACGTCGACCAGCTTGCGGGACGAGCCTCCGTAGAACAGCCCGCCGGTCTCGCACTCGTGGTCGGCTCGATCGAGTTCGGCGATCAGCTCGGCGCGCGCGGTCGCCGTGAAACGCAGCGGCGTGGGGCTCGGCTCGTCCAGCCGCAGCTCGCAGCGCTCAGTCGAGGCCGGGAGTTGCCACTGACCCCAGCGGCGTGGCTCGGTAGGCAGCGTTCGAAGCCGTTGTATGGTCGCCATGGGCGGGGTCATGCGGACGGCTGTTCGAGTACGCCGGCCACGATCGCCGGCCGGCGCGAAATGACTGGGGTAGCGCCGGGCGATGTCGTGCTCGCTGTCCACGAACGACCGCCCCGGGATCAGTCGCGCCTCGCCGGTGTAGCGGTCGGTCGCGAGCAACGGCCGTGTGCAGACGAGCATCATCCCGGTCAAGTATCCGGCTGTGCCCGGATGGCTCCGCGGGCGCGTTGTGTGCACTTTTGTGCGGTTTCTCGACGCGCCCTGGACAGAGCACTCGCCAGCGGTTCGAGCGCGCCTGAGACGCTGTGCGTGCGCTCTCGGGACGCGGCTGCGCGGCAAGACCCGCCGCAGTAGCGCGTCTGCCGGCGACGGCCGTCGAGCGGCCGGCCGCATCGTTCGCAGCTCCGACTCACTGCCCGATCGCCTCCACTGCCGCGGCGAGGTTCGCCTCCACGGCCTCGAGCATGTCGCCCGCACTCCTCGATGGGATCGACGAGCACTCACGCTTGCGGCGCCTGCGACCGCGCGGCAACTCTTCGATCAACTCGCCCGTCGCGGTCACGCGAATGCGCCCGAGCCAACCGCTCTCGTCCGGATATGCGCGCGAGCCGCGCACGGTGAGCCCACGGCGCTGTGCCTCAGCCTCGGCGCGCGCCAGCAGGATCGGCAGTTCGACACGCATCCGTTCCGTTAGGCCGCGCCGGCGGATTAGCGCACGCGAGTTCAGGATCAGGTGCCGCAGGTGGTGGTCGCCTAGCCGCGCGAACGTCGCGCGAACATCCGAGTTCGTGCGCGACCCGGCTTGAGTCGCGCCGCTCTCGGTCGGATCGCCCGTGCTTGCAGGCGACCCGACTACTGGCGACGACTCACCGCACGCCGCTGCGATCCATGGTAAGGAAGGGGTCGTCGGTTCGAGTCCGACAGAGGGCTCTTTTGGATCAGTCGGACCACGGGCGACTCCCTGGTCGCCAACTCGATCGTGAACTCGGCGCCTGCAGAGGGAGCAAAGCAGTCGCCAGTAGCGGCGCTCACTCGCTGCTGCTAATGGGCGAAAGTAGCAGTCCGCTCGGGCACTCGGCTCAGTGGCATTGCTAGCAAAGCCCGCGTGGCCGCGAGCGACGCGGCGGTGATGCTCTGGGCGCTCGTCGGCACGCGACCACGACACTATCGCTCGCGATCTCGGCGGCGGCGACGCCCGGAGGCAGTTCGTCCTCAGAAGTGGCCGTGTACGCTGTTTGCCGAGATCGTGTGCGTGTCTGCGGGGGCCGGGCGGAGGATGAGGACTTCGGCCGGCACGTGTTCCAGGAGCCACTCGAGGTCGTGGGCGCTCAAACCGACGCGGGGACTGTTCGTGGCTGACACGATCACGCGGTCGAACTGCTCCTGCTCGAGCAGGTGTTCGAGCGCGTTGCGGTACGTGCGGCCGCGGGCGACGCGAGCATCGACCGGGATGCCCTGGCTGGCGGCGCGCTGCTCGATCGCTTCGAGCAGCTCCATTCCTCCGTTGCATTGCCCGGGCAGCGCCGAGTCCAGAGGCAGGGTGAGAGGCACGGTGGCGAGCAGCGCGGGCATGATCGTCGCGTCTTCGGCTTTGGCGAGGCGTACGGCTGCTTCGAATGCTCGGCGCGAGATCGCCTGGCCCGTGAACGGGAGGAGGATCCGCTTGACACTTTGCGGGCGGTGGCGCGCGGGGCGGCGGCCGTGGGGCGGAAGCCAGAATCCGGCGGCAACGCCGAGGGCCAGGCATGCGATCGCGATCAGCGCGACGGCGACCGCACTCATCGCTCCTCCGGGCTGCTCGATCGCAGCGTGCGGTCGGCCACGATCCGTACGTCGACGCCGGGGAGCAGCTCGATCAGCCGTTGCGGCAGCGGGGTCCGGAGCCGGGCGAGCCCGCGTGGCGGGCGGGAGCGGCCCATCAGGATGTAGGTAGTCCCTCGTCGCCGCGCCACGTCAGCGACCGCTGCCGCGATGTGGTCCGACTCCTCGACAAATAGGCGGGCGCCGAGCACGGAGGCGAGCTGGCGTAGAGCATGAAGCGACCGCTCCTCGTCGTCGGTCAGCTTGCCGGCGGGTGGTCGGACCCAGAGCAGGTCGATGTCGGCGCCGAGCCGCTGCGCGGATCGCCAGGCACGCCGCACCAGACGCTGCGCACCGGGGTATGGCTCGATCAGCGCGAGCAGGCGCTCGCCCACCGCCCGCGGCGCCTCCGCGGCGATCGTCTCGTCCCGGGTGCCGAGCGGCGCCGCGGTCGTCAGGCGCTTGTGCCCCACCTCCTCGGCGACCTGCCGCAGCGCGACCTCCCGCAGTGCCGCCAGGTTCTCGATCCGGAAGAAGTTGTTCAGCGCCGCGTCGATCCGCTCGGGCGGGTACACCTTGCCGAGGCGCAGGCGTTCGATCAGCTCTTCTGGAGTCAGGTCGACGATCACGACGTCGTCGGCCTGTCCGAGTATCGCGTCGGGCATCGTCTCGCGCACCCGGATGCCCGTCAGCTCGGCGATCTGGTCGTTGAGCGACTCGAGGTGCTGAACGTTGACCGTGGATAGAACGTCGATCCCCGCATTGAGGACATCAGCGACGTCCTCGTATCGCTTGTGGTGCTCGAGCCCCGGTGCGTTCGTGTGCGCGATCTCGTCGATCAGGCACAGCTCGGGGGACCGTGTCAGGAGGCCAGGGAGATCCATCTCCTCCAGCGTCGTCTCCCGGTAGGTCACGCGCCGACGGGGGAGCGCGGGGAGGCCCTCCGCGACCTTGGCTGTGTCGGCGCGGCCGTGGGTCTCTAGCAGCCCTATCACCACGTCTCTGCCACCCTCCTGCTCGGCGTGGCCTTCCAGCAGCATGCGGAAGGTCTTGCCGACGCCAGCCGCCATCCCCAGGAACACGCGGTGGTGCCCGCGCTTCGGCTGGCCGCGAGGCAAGTCTCTCTCGACTGCCAGCTCGGGTCGGGGCACGTCGTTCATGCGCCCAGTAGGTTGTGGACCACGAGGTCGATCAGCTTGATGCCGATGAACGGCGCGATGATCCCGCCGAGCCCGTAGATCCACAGGTTTCGCCTGAGCAGGGCGCTGGCGCCGATCGGGCGGTAGCGCACGCCGCGCAGCGCCAGCGGGATCAGCATCGGGATTAGCAGGGCGTTGAAGACGATCGCCGAGATCACGGCCGACCTCGGCGTGCCCAGTCCCATGATGTTGAGTACGTGCAGTGGCCCCTTTCCGCCTTTGGTTGTGGCCCACGTGGCGATGAAGATCGCCGGCAGGATGGCGAAGTACTTCGCCACGTCGTTTGCGATCGAGAAGGTGGTCAGCGCGCCGCGCGTGATCAACAGCTGCTTTCCGACCTCGACGATCTCGATTAGCTTCGTCGGATTGGAGTCGAGATCGACCATGTTGCCCGCCTCCCGCGCCGCCTGGGTGCCGGTGTTCATCGTCACGCCGACATCGGCCTGGGCAAGCGCCGGCGCATCATTGGTGCCATCGCCGGTCATCGCGACCAGGCGCCCCTGGGTCTGCTGCTCCTTGATGAGCTGGAGCTTCCGCTCCGGGGTCGCCTCGGGGAGGAAGTCATCGACGCCGGACTCCTCGGCGATCTTGGCCGCCGTCAGGCGGTTATCGCCGGTGATCATGATCGTGCGGATGCCCATCGCCCGGAGTTGGTCGAACCGTTGGCGCATGCCTTCCTTGACCGTGTCCTTTAAGTAAATGACACCCATCACCTGCGAATCGCGGGCCACCGCCAGCGGCGTGCCGCCCTCGCGGGAGATCCTGTCCAGCGCCGGCTGAAGCTCTGCGAGCGGGCGGCCTCCCTCATCCTCCACAAACTTGATCACGGCGTCGCCGGCGCCCTTGCGCAGCTGACGGCCGTCGAGGTTGACGCCGCTCATCCGCGTCTGCGCGCTGAACGGCACGAACTCTGCGTGCAGGCCGGACATGTCGTGCTCGCGGACGCCGTACTGCTTGGCCAGCACCACGATCGAACGCCCCTCGGGCGTCTCGTCGGCCAGCGAGGAGAGCTGCGCCACCTCCGCCAGCTGGGCCTCTGTCACACCCGGCATGGGGATGAACTCCGATGCCAGCCGGTTGCCGATCGTGATCGTGCCCGTCTTGTCGAGCAGCAGGACGTCGACGTCGCCGGATGCCTCGACCGAGCGGCCGGAGAGCGCCAGCACATTGCGGCGGACCAGTCGGTCGATCCCGGCGATCCCGACCGCGGACAAAAGCGCCCCGATCGTCGTCGGGATAAGCGCGACAAGCAACGAGATCAGAGTCGTCTCTGAAATCGCGGTGTGGGCGAACAAGCCGAACGGGCGCAGCGTCGCCACCACGATCATGAAGATCAGCGTCAGCCCGGCGAGCAGGATGTTCAGGGCGATCTCGTTCGGCGTCTTGCGACGCTGGGCCCCCTCGACCAGCGAGATCATGCGGTCCAAGAAGGAGTGGCCAGGTTCCTGGGTGATCTGGACCACGATCCGGTCCGACAGCACCCGGGTGCCGCCGGTCACCGCGCTGCGGTCGCCGCCGGACTCGCGGATCACCGGCGCCGACTCGCCCGTGATCGCCGACTCGTCGACCGACGCGATCCCCTCGATCACAGTGCCGTCGCCCGGAATCAGCTCCCCCGCATCGACGACCACCACGTCGCCCCGCACCAGCTGGGACGCCGTCTTCGTCGTTCCGTCCTGCATCTTGGCGGTCGTCTCCCGGCGCAGCGCGCGCAGCGTGTCGGCCTGGGCACGACCCCGGCCTTCGGCGAACGCCTCGGCCATGTTCGCAAACACAACCGTCAGCCACAGCCAAATCGAGATTACGAACGTGTACCAGGACGGGTCGCTGCCGCCGAGCGCCTTGCCCCCGCCCAGCTGGATGAACCACGTGACGGTCGTGATCGCGGCGCCGATCTCGACTACGAACATCACCGGGTTGCGGATCTGAACGCGCGGGTCGAGCTTGGTGAAGCTGTCGAGCAGCGCGCGCAGAACGATGTCCCGGCGGAACAGCGAGATCGCGCGGCGCTCGCTGGGTGGCGCGCTGGGCGGGGTGGCTTCTGCGGTCGCGGTCATGTCCGTTCTTTAGGCGGAGATCCGGTTGAGCGCGAGGTTCAGCTCGAGCACGTTCACGCCGGGCTCCCCGGAGAATCCGAGCCCGCGGCCGCTGGTGTCGGTCGAGATGAGAGCGTCGACTCGCGAGATCGACATGTGGCGAACGCGCGCGATCCGGTAGGCCTGGATGTCGGCGTTGGCTATCGAGATGGCAGGATCGATGCCGGAGGCCGAGCTGTCTCCCGCGTCGACGGGTACCTTGGCCGCGGTCAGCCGACCCGGGTAGTACGGGGCGTTCAACTGGATGTAGGCCTGGATGTTGGTCGCGATCGCCTGCTCGGTGGCCTTATTGTTGGGCCCGAGGTTCGAGAAAGCGGTGGCTGCCGCGTTGTTCGGCGGGACCGTGGCCGAGGGGCGGCTCTGGAAGTACCGGGGGTCGGGATTGGTGACCGGGTTGCCGCTCTTGTCCACCTGTGGTTTGCCGTTCTTGACCGCCTGGTCGCCGAAGTTCTGGCCGATGATCTTCGAGCCGACGAGCTTGCCGCCGACGTATACCTTCTGGCCGTTGGCGTTGCCGGGGAAGGCGACCTGGCTGACGCCCGTGATGACGAGCGGATACAGAATCCCCAACAGGAGGGTGAGGACGAGGACCCCGATTGCGGAAGTGATGACGTCTTTGCGCATGATCAGTACAGGTGAGAGGTCAGCCCCTGCACCACCGGTCCGAGCAGCAGGGCGGGGAAGAATGTGAGCGCGCCGACTAGCACGATCACGCCGATCAGAAGCACGACAAACGTCGGGTTGTCGGTGCGCATCGTGCCTAAGCCGGCGGGGCTGACTCGCTTTCCGGCCAGCGCACCGGCTACGGCGAGCGCGAACAGGATCGGCGCGTAGCGGGCGAACATCATCGTGAAGCCGCCGAGGAGGTCGGCGAACTTGATCCCGTGGGCGCCGACGTTGCCGGGATTGGGCTGGACGTAGCCGGTGTAGCCGGCGAACGCCGAGCCATTGTTGTTGGCCTGGCTCAGGTAGGCGTAGAACGTCTCGGAGAAGCCTTGCGGGCCGGTGGCGGCGGTCGAAATCGACGCTTTACCAGCGCGGGTGGCGGTGCCCAGTGCGGTGGCGAAGAGCGCGCTGAGGGGAGTGATGAGCAGGCCGATCGCGACCAGCTTGATCTCTTTGGCCTCGATCTTCTTGCCCAGGTACTCCGGCGTGCGGCCGACCATCAGGCCGCCGATGAACACCGCCAAAAGGACGTAGAGCAGGATCGAGTAGAGGCCGGTGCCGACGCCGCCGAAGATCACCTCGGACGCAGACAGGTTGGCCATCGGCACCGCGCCACCGATCCCCGTGAAGGACTCAATTGCGCTGTTGACGGCGCCACACGAGGTGACGGTGGTAATCGTGTCGAATAGCGCAGAGCCCGCGATCCCGAACCGCTGCTCCTTGCCCTCCAGGTTGCCACCGGTCGAGCCGTGGAGCACCGCTGTGTGCAATCCGGCGGCGTGCTGCGCGGGAGACCCGTGCGCCTCGGCCACGTACGCGACCGCCACCGCGCCGAGGAACATCACCATCATCGTGCCGTAGATCGCGTATCCCTGTCTGCGGTTGCCGGCCATGCGGCCGTACATGAATACGAGCGAGGCGGGGATCGCGAGCACGGCGAGCATCTCGGCGAAGTTGGTGAACCCGGATGGGTTCTCGAAAGGGTGTGCCGAGTTGGTGTTGAAGAAGCCGCCGCCATTGGTGCCGAGCAGCTTGATGGCCTCCTGGGAGGCGACCGGGCCCATCGCGATCTGGTTGGCCAGGCCGGTCGGGCCGTTGAAGCTTGCGTAGTGAGAGAAGTTCTGGATCGAGCCCTGGAAGACGAGCACCAGCGCGATCACGATCGAGATCGGTGTCAGCACCCACAGGACGGTGCGCACCAGATCGCGCCAGAAGTTGCCAAGATTGCCCCCGCTTCGGCCGATGATTCCCCGGATCAGGGCCACCGCGACGGCGATCCCCACCCCCGCCGAGAGGAAGTTCTGGACGGTGAGCCCAGCCATCTGGCTGAAGTAGCTCATCGTCGTCTCCCCGCCGTAGTACTGCCAGTTCGTATTCGTGACGAACGACGAGGTGGTATTGAACGTGACGTCCCACGTGCCCGAGTGGTAGTGCTGGGGGTTCAGGCCCGTGAAGTTCCACAGCGTCTGCGTACGCAGGATCAGGTACAGCAGAAGCCAGCCCGCGACCGAGAAGATGATGAGGCTCTTGGCGTACGCCTTCCAGTCCTGCTCGCGGTCTGGGTTGACCCGCATGACCTTGTAGAGCAGCCGCTCCGGCGTGCGGAACAGCGGGTCGAGGATGGTGCGCTCGCCGCTGTAGACGGCCGCCATGTAGCGGCCGAGCGGCATCGCGATCGCGGTCAGGATCACCGCGAACAGCACGATCGTCAGCCAGCCGAGGAAGGTCATGAGAGCGCGCTCAGAACTTCTCGCCCCTCAGCAGCGCGTACAGCAGATACACGCAGACCAAGGCGGAGACGACCAGCCCGAACAAATCGGCGGCGCTCATACGCGCTCGATCCCGAAGATCAGCACGTACAAGACCACGAACATCAGGATCGCCAGAAGCATTCCAACAACATCCATGCGACAGATCGTGGACGCTCGGGCGTCAAGGCCCCATACAGAAACGCGATCGCGTCATAAAGATGGTGTGAAGTTGGCCGGAGGCGATGGTTGGCATCGCGCGGTTAAGCGTCCTGCCCGGAGAGGGGGAGCAGTCCTCACGCCGTCGGGTGATCCGCCGCCGGTCAGCCGGCGAACCGGTAGCCCACGCGCGGGTCGGTTTTTATGTAGCGCGGACCGTCGGGCGGTTCGATCTTTCGGCGGAGGTTGGCGACGTGCGCGCGCAGCACAGGCGTGTCGTCTCCGTAGCCCGCGCCCCAGACCGAATGGAGCAGCTCTCGATGTGTGATCAGGCGGCCGCGGTTACGGGCCAGGAGCCGCAGGAGGTCAAACTCCTTCGGGGTGAGGTGGATCTCGTCGCCGTCTCGGCGCACGATTCGGGCGGCCAGGTCGATCTCGAGGCCTTCGGCGCGGATCACCGCGTCCTCGAGCTCTGGCTGCGCCCGCCGCAGGACCGCCTGCAGCCGCGCGATCAGCTCACGGGGGCTGAACGGCTTGGTGACGTAGTCGTCGGCGCCGGCCTGCAGCGCACGCACCTTCGCGTCCTCTTCGCCAACTGCCGACAGCACCAGGATCGGCATGTCGCTCCATTCGCGCAGGCGCCGGCATACCTCGACGCCGTCGATGTCCGGGAGCACCAGGTCTACTATCGCCGCGGCGGGATTGTGGACGGCGGCCAGATCGAGCGCTTCCTCGCCGTCGCTGGCGGGGAGCGCCTCGAAGTCGGCGTCGCGCAGGATCACGCGCAGCGCCCTTAGGATCTGGGTCTCGTCGTCGACGACGAGCACTGGTTGGCTCACGTAGCCGCCTCCGCCGGCAGCTCGACCGTGAAGCTGGTTCCCTGGCCGGGCAGCGATTCGACCGAGATCCGGCCGCCGTTGGCTTCCACGAACCCTTTCGCGATCGCCAACCCCAGGCCCGAGCCGGCCCAGCGGCCGCGCCCCGGCTGTGGACCGCGGTAGAACGGCTCGAAGATCCGGTCGCGTTCGGCAGGTCGGATGCCTGGGCCCTGATCGACCACCCGGATGATCACGTGGTCGCCCTGCCAGCGCGCGCGCACGGACACCGGTAGTCCATCCGAGTAGCGCCGGGCGTTTTCGAGCAGGTTCACGAACACTTGCTGGAGCTGAGTTGCATCAGCCCGCACCGCCGGAACGTCTGGGTCGACCCGCAGGCGCATGCCAGCACCACCATCGGGCAGCGCGTCCCGCGCCGCCAGCAGCACCTCCTCGATCGACACCCACTCCCACCGCGACTCCGCGCGGCCGGCCTGGAGCCGGGATAGGTCAAGCAGCTTGGAGACCAGCCCAGACAGCCGCTCGCCCTCCTCAACCACCGCCGTACTCAGCTCGCGTCGCTCCGCTTCGGTCAACGAGTCGGCGCCAAGCGCGTGGCCGGCCGTCACGACGGCCGTGACCGGGGTGCGAAGGTCGTGCGAGACCGCCTGCAGCAGCGCCGTCTTCAACTCGTCGCTGCGGCGCAACGCGGCTGTCTCGACGGCCTCCCCCTGCACCACGTCACGGTGAAGCGCGATTGCGACAAGCGCCCCAAGCGACGGCGCAACCTGAGCGTGCAGGCGCTCAACCGTCTCAGCCGGAAGCTCGCGCGGCACGAGCAGCGTGGCGAGCTGCTCGCCGCTGGTCCCGTGCAGCGGGATCGCCACTCGCCGCTCATCGCCGACAGCCGAGCCGAGCACGATCCGCGCCGAACGTAGCGCCATAGCCTGTGCGAGACGCCTGGCAGTTCCCCCGAGGGCCGCGTGGGTTTGCGTACCGCCCAACAGTTCGCGCGCAAGGCCCGCCGCAAGGTCCGCCTCCTGCCGGCGCCGCTCAGCCTCACGGGCGCGACCACGGGCCAGGTTCGCGACCGCGCTGACCGCCGCCGCGACGATCGTGAACACCGTCAGTGCGACCCAGTCGCGGCCATCCGCGAGGTCGAACGTGCCGACAGGCGGGAGCTGGAAGAAATTGAACGCCGCCGCCGACGCGACAGAGGTGAGCAGCCCCAGCGCAAGCCCCCAATAAGCGGACACGAGCAGCACCACCGGGACGTACACCACGCTCAGAGACACCGCCGGCGCAACCTGCCTCAGCGCATACACGATCGCGGTGGCCAGCGCCACCGCAACTGCTGCCAACACCACGCCAACCGAGAACGGTGGCCGCTCGGCGCCGAAGGCGGGCAGCTGAGGTCTCCCGGGCATGACCATCAGCGTAGGGCCCGACCGAGTCGAATACCCTGTGCCGCCCTGGAGCCCACCGCCACGACTATCAAGCCGACCACCAAGGTGAAGATCACCGCGCGGCGCCCGAGCGACAGTGTCTGACCCCGCGCCGGCGAGTCCACGGCTCAGGGTGTTAGGCAGTGGGAGGCAGCGCCTGGACGAAGCAGGAGGCCGAGCGATCACCAGCAGCGCAACGTCGCGCGTTCCCTCAGGGAGGCGCAGGCGCGCGCCGTTGACGCGACGGGAATACCGACGTTCCCGGGACTTCACGAGACAGATGCCGACGGTAAGCCGTTGCGAGTCCCGCGCGGAACGCTCCCCTCGATGCACTCCTTCCGGCACACGGTCGCCTCCCGCGCGCTGCTCGCCGGGGAGAGCGTCGACGAAGTGCCATTTCTCCTCGGCCACCGCGACGGTACGGTCACACGCACGGTCGAGCCAACAGACCCTGCGGGGTCATGGTAAGGGGTCGTCGGTTCGAGTCCGACAGAGGGCTCTGGGAGCTGTCCTCGGGCTGCCTGCCACGGCCGAGCCGGGCCAAGGGGAATGCATGGCGGGAGCGGAGCTCGGGTACCGCTAGGCCGCCGTGGCCCGGAGCCCATTGATGTCACTAGGAGCCGCCCGTCGGGAGAGTGCGTTCTAGGCGGTATCTGCGCGCAAGCGCTGGGTGTGTCTCATTGCCTGGATCGCTCAGTCCCCCTCGTCGGAGCGCCACGGAGGTTGAGGGGGCGCTGAGACGAGCGCTCGGCGAAGGAGCGTGAGCAGCTGCCGGCGATCGGCGGTGGTGAGACCGCCCAGCACCTCGTCTTCGACCTGCATTACGAGTCGTCGGGCCCGCTTTAGGCTGCGTCGGCCCTTGGGTGTGATCGTGACCTCCCATGCACGCCGATCGCCCGGTCGCCGTCGGCGCTCGGCCAGCCCGTCGGTTTCGAGTTCGTTGATCAGCTTGACCATGGCGCTTGGATCGATGGCCATGTCGGAGCTCAGCTCCTGCTGGATGGTCCCTTCCCGGGCGCCGAGCGCGTTGAGGATCGCGAATAGCGCGGTGGTGAGGCCAATTGAGTTGAGCGCCTCGGCGGTGCGCGTGTGCGAGGCCCGCCACAGTCGGAACAAGAGTTGGCCGGTGAACTCGGTCCACCTCGATGTCGGTTGAGACGGACGTTGTCATTGCCCTTTAGCCTCGCATATTCGCTGGATAGATACAATGATTGCACAACACTATGATAGTACGATACCATTATGGCTCGGCCTCGATCACCGACACGACCTGCACAGCACGAGGAGGTTTCCATGAGTCCAAAGACCAACACCCAGAAGCGCGCCACGCGCACCACCGCGACAAGCAAGCAGTCGAAGGGACTCACGGACGAGGAACGAGCCGCGATGAAGGAGCGCGTCAAGGAGCTGAAGGCGGAAGCGCGCCGCGGCACGCGCGCCGGCAAGGCGGACGGAGAGGACGACGTGCTGGCGAAGATCGCCGAGATGCAGGGATCGGATCGCGCTATGGCCGAGCGGCTCCATGCCCTCATCAAGGACGTCGCGCCCGATCTTGCGCCGAGGACCTGGTACGGGATGCCGGCGTACGCCAAGGACGGCAAGGTCGTCTGCTTCTTCCGCGACGCGCGGAAGTTCAAGGACAGGTACGCGACGCTCGGGTTCAACGACAAGGCCAACCTCGACGACGGTGCCATGTGGCCCACCGCCTTCGCGCTGAAGGAGTTGACCGCCGACGTCGAGGCAAGGATCGCCGCGCTGGTGAAGAAAGCGGTCGGCTGACCACCGTTAGGCGAGGGCGCGCTGCTTCTAGTCTTGTTGTGAATCGGATCAGAAGGAGAAACGATGCCGCTGCAGGGCGAATACGAGCCGAGTTCGTCGGAGTGGGTCCGCGATCAGGTGGAGGAGTACGAGAGTTCCGACGGTAGGAGAGGGACGACTCTGCGGGGCGTCCCGGTCGTCGTGATCACCTCGCTCGGCGCCAGCTCCGGGAAGCTGCGCAAGAACCCGGTCATGCGAGTGGAGCACGACGGCGTGTACGCGGCGGTGGCTTCCAAGGGCGGCGCTCCGGAGCACCCGGCCTGGTACCGCAATCTCGTAGAGCATCCGCTGGTTGAGCTGCAGGACGAGGCGTCGAAGGGCGACTTCGCCGTGCGCGAAGCTTCCGGCGATGAGCGCGCGGTGTGGTGGCAACGCGCCCTCGAAGTATGGCCCGACTACGCCACCTACCAGACCAAGACCGAGCGCCAGATCCCGGTGTTCGTGCTGGAGCCTGTGAAGTAGACCAGATGAAGGCGGTTCGGTTCGACGACTACGGCGACATCGACGTGCTGAAGGTCGTCGAAGTGCCTGATCCAGTTCCAGGTGACGATGAGGTGCTAGTGCGGGTTAAGGCCGCCGGCATCAATCCGGGAGAGGCGGCGATCCGCAGCGGCGCGCTCCGCGAGCGCTTTCCCGCGACGTTCCCCTCGGGGGAGGGCAGTGACCTAGCAGGCGTCGTCGAGCAGCTCGGTCGCGGCGTGGACCGCTGGCAGCCGGGGGACGAGGTCATCGGCTTCACGAATGACCGTGCCAGCCATGCCGAGCTCGTGATCGCGGAGGCCCAGAACCTGGTGCCGCGTCCGGAGGCGGTGTCATGGGACTCCGCTGGTGCGCTGGCGGTGGTAGGAGGTACGGCCTGGGCCACGGTCCGCGCCATCGCCGCCTCAGCCGGCGACGTCATCGTGGTCTCTGGCGCGGCAGGCGGCGTCGGCACCATCGCCGTGCAGCTCGCGCGCAACGCCGGCGCGACCGTGATCGGCCTAGCCAGTAAACCTCACCACGACTGGCTGTGTGACCGCGGCGCCATCCCAGTCACGTATGGCGAGGGCGTGGCAGGCCGCATCCGGGCCGCGGCGGACGGGCGCGTAGACGCGCTGATCGACACATTCGGCTCTGGTTACGTCGACATGGCGATCGATCTCGGCGTCAAGCCCGAGCGAATCGACACCATCGCTGACTTTCAGGCGGCCGCGAAGCATCGGTGTGAAGACGGACGGCAGCGTCGCCGGGATGAGCGCGCCAGTGCTCGCCGAACTCGCCCAGCTGATCGCCAACGGAAAGCTCGAGATCCCGATCGCAGCGACGTACCCGCTTGAACAGGTCCGCGACGCGTACCGCCAGCTCGAGCAGCGGCACACCCTCGGCAAGATCGTTCTGCACCCCGATTCCGGTCGCGATTCGTTAGCAGGCTGAGCGGAGAGCGGACCACTCGTGGACCGTCGCGAAGGAGCGAGAGCGCGAGCGGCGCGATGATCGGGCACGCAACAGGGAAGCCCGCTGCCGCGAGCGCCGCCCGGGCGTGTTCTATCCGATCGCGATCGCGAAGATGTGCATCGCCATCTGGTTGGTTGCGACCCCCTGGCTGACATCGGGCAGCGTGATGTAGCTCACCTGCTTGCGCGCTTTCAGCGGAACCGCCTGGTAGTAGATGCTGACCTTGTTGTTGCCCTTGCCGGTTTGAGTGTTGTGGTAGGGGAACGTGTCGAGGATGTCACCGCCGGGCTGGGCCGAGTTCGCATACCAGTCCGAGAGACTGAGCGTGAAGGGCTGCGTTGTCCCGTCGGTGTAGGTGATGGTGCCGGTGCCATTGGCGGTGCCGTAGTCGCCGGTGCCGAGGATGCCGAGCGTCTTGCCGGAGCCGGAAGCGCGATCGTCTGGCCCGACGCGACCACGTTGTCGGGCGTTCCCGGGCGCCGCGTTGGGCCAGCGTGAAGCGTCAGCCCGTCGTGGGACACCGTCGCTCCCGGCGTGAGCCGTCGGTAGCGAGCGTCTGCGCGGAATAGCTCAGCGCCACCTCCGTCGAGGTTGCCGGCGGCGGTGTTGGAGTCATCGGTGATGCCGGGGTTGTTGAACGCGGCAGCGAGCGAGGCGTACGGCACAGAGACCTGAAGCCTGGGTCGTGGCGTCGCTGGGGACCGCTGGCGCCTGGAACGTCGTTTGGCGCGGTGAGCGAGTAGGGGCCCGGGACTGCGTTCGGCCGGGCACGGTCACCTGCCAGGTGGTCGGTCACCGTCTGGCCGTGGGGGACCGTCGCAAAGGTCGTCGGCGAGGTGGCCTGCGCGGTCCAGCCGCTCGGGCGGTGTGAGGGTCATGGTCACGTTCGTGAGCGCCGCAGCGCCGTGCGGGTTGGTGAGCGTCGACGCGTGCGGTGAAGCTCGAGCCGGGCGCGGCCGTCCGGAGGGGTGGCGGTCAGCGAGATCGGCTGCTGCACAACGATCGGTGTCGAGCCGGTGACGCCGTTGACGGTGACGCTGATCGTCGCCACCCGGGCGAGACAGCGGTCAGCTCCCCGGCCGCGCTGACCTTCGCCACCCTGGGGTTGCTGCTCGAGTAGGCGACGTTGGCGGTCGAAAGGTCGACGAACGACTGGTCGTTGTTGACGGCCTCGACGATGTCGTCGGCTCGTGGGTGAGCTGCTCGGTGCCCCCCTGGGTGTCGTTCTTGATCCAGGGGTTGCGGCCGGTCAGGTCGAGCGTCTGCCGGCTGGAAGATGACCTGGTCGGGCTGCACGGTCACGTAGCTGACCTTAGGGGTGAGCGTGCCGTTGACCGACGACGCGTCTGCGAGTCGAAGCTATGGGCCGAGTCCGGGCCGACCTTGAACTGGTAGCCGCCGTCGACGACGACCTGCTTGAGCAGCTTCTCGTCCCATCGCGAGAGATCGCTGATGGCGACTGACAGCGTGATGTGCTGGGTCTGGCCCGGCGCGAGGGCCTTCGTCCGCTGGAAGCCCTCGAGCTCCTCGCTCGGGCGTCTCGAGGCCGGTGGCGCTGGGCGGCGAGACATACAGCTGTCCGACGGTGGTCCCCGGGACCTTGCCGGTGTTGGTCACGTCGAAGCTGACCTGACGGTGCCGTGCGGCGTCGCGCTCGTTGGCGTGACTGTCAGTCCGGAGTACTTGAACTTGGTGTAGCTGAGCCCGTAGCCGAAGGGGTACGTCGGTTTTTTAGTGAAGTACATGTAGGTGCGGCCGAGGCCGCTGGTGTGCGCGGGCGTGAGGCCGTAGTCCTCGATCGGCGGCAGCTGGCTGTCGTCCTTGTACCAGGTGAAGTCCAGATGGCCGGCCGGGTTCTGCCGCCGAAGATCACGTCCGCGAGCGCCTGCCCCTGCGCCTCGCCGTTGTAGCCGCTGAACAGGATCGCCGGGAAGTAGTGCTGTACGTCGTAGATCTGGACGGGTCCGTCGGACTGGATCGCGAGCAGCATCCGCGGGTTGCCGACCGCAGCCACCTGCTGGATCATCGAGTCGTAGTTGCCGGGCATCGCCAGCGTCGTGCGGTCGTGGCCCTCGTCGGCGACATTCTCGTCGGTTCCGGCGAACACCACCACGAGGTCGGCGCTCTTGATCTCCGAGAGGGTCTGGGGCGAGCAGGATGCGGGCGCGGTCGCGGTGGTGGAGGTGTTGCAGGAGTCGTAGTAGATGTTGGCGTTCGGGTTGGCCGCCTTGACCTCCTGGGTGATGCCCTGCACGGCGTCGACCTGGTTGGTCGGGTCGCCGGAGTACCCGCCGAGCGTGACCGTGTTCGCGAGGTTGCCGACGATCACGACGTTTGACGAGGTTGGCCGGGCCGGCCGGCAGCAGCGGCGCGGTGGTGCCCGGTCACCGTCTTGTTCTTGAGCAGCACGAGCGCGTTGTCGGCGACCGTGCGGGCGAGCGCCTGGTGGGCGGGGCTCTGGATCTGGCCGGCGCTGAGCTTGGTCCAGGGCACGTCGGAGCGGGGATCGAACTCGCCGGTCTCCATGCGGGTCGTGAGCACGTGCGTGAGCGCGGTGTCGATCACGCCCTTGTCGAGGATGCCGGCCTCGATCGCCTGCTGGATGTTCGGCGAGGTGTACTCGCCACCGGTGCAGTTGAGATCGGTGCCCGGCCCGGGCGCGTACGCCTGGCCGCCGGCCGCGCCCGCTACCGCCTTGCCGTTGCGGGCGTTGGTCCAGATCGCGTTCGCGCCCCCGCCGTTGGTGACCCAGCCGGGCGGCGCCCAGTCGTGGCCGCTCGGCGGGCCGAGGTAGGTCGTGCCAACCGCGCCGCAATCGGAGGTCGATGTAGCCGTCGAACCCGTAGGTGCGCTGCAGCGACCTCGTTGGCGGTGTAGGTGTCGGCCACCGACGGCGTGCCGTTGATGGCGTTGTAGGAGGTCATGATCCCGTTGACGTGCGCGTTCTGGATCAGGCTCTCTGAACTGGGCGGTGTAGTAGTCGCGCAGGTCCTCGTCGTTGGTGGCCGAGCCTGCCGGGCTGACGGTAGTCCTCGACGTTGTTGAGCGCGTAGTGCTTGGCGGTCGCGGCGACTTTCAGGTACTTGCTGAGCGGCGTGCCGGACAGCGTCTCGCCCTGGTAGCCGTTGACGAAGGCCCCGCCATCTGTCCGACTAGGTACGGGATCCTCGCCGAACGCCTCGTCGGTCCGACCCCAGCGCGGGTCGCGATCCATGTTGACGGTCGGCGCCCAGAAGGTCAGGTCGCCGTAGTCGTTGGGCGAGGGACCGAGGTTGTTCTGGGCCTTGCCCCACAGCGACGGGTCCAGGAACCCGCGGATCTCGTCGGAGATCGCGGTCGTCTCCTGGTAGATGAGCGGCGGGTCCCAGGTCATCGTCGAGGCGAAGTTGGTCGGGAAGCTGGTGGCGTGCACGCCGCCGGTGACGCTGCCGTGGTTGGTGTCGGCGTTCAGCGTGTTGATCGCCGTGCTGGCCCTCGTTCCAGTACCAGTACTGCTGCATCCCGAGACTGGGGATCGCCGGGGCGCTGTTGGTGTGCAGCTGCAGCACCTCCTGCTCGAGCGACATGCACGAGACGAGGTCGGCGGCCCGCTCAGCGAACGTGTAGCCGGGTTGCGGTAGATCGGGTTGGAGCCGTCGCACTCGTAGGAGGGCTGGCGGCCGCGCGCGATCGCGAGCGGACCGTCGGCGAACGATGGACCGAAAACGGCGATGGCGATCGACACGATCGCGGCGACCGCGCCGTGACGCAGCCACCGTTTGCTGACTCGTTGCATGCTGTCACCTCTTCTACCTTCGGGCGGCTTGGCCTCGCGTTGTACTGCCGAGGGTGTCCGACCGGCGCGACCGCTGGACACGGCGGTGGACCCGGGTCCGAAGCCGGACGGGCGGAACGTATCGCAGAGGTTTCGCTTTGTCAAGGACAAACCTGAAGATCTGTCAGGGTTCTGTTCCTGCGGGATCCGGAGAAAGTATTCTGCCGGGATGATCAGGGCACCGGGGTCGCTCGAGTCGTTGCGCCGCGTCAACCGCTCACGCGTGCTGGCGGTGCTTCAGCAGCGCGGTCGCGCGAGCCGGGCGGACATCGTCCGGGCCACGGGTCTCTCCCGCACGACGGTCTCGAGCCTCGTGGCGGAGCTGCTGGCCGAGGGCGCCGTCGTCGAGCGATCCGGATCCGGTCCCGCGCTCGTCTCCGAACGGGGTGGCCGACCGGGGATCCTGCTCGAGCTCGATCCCGTCGTCCGGGGCTTCGTCGGACTCGATTTCGCCCACGACAGCGTCAGCGCGGCGGTGGCCGACCGCTCGGGCGCGCCGCTAGCGGACGGCGCGTGAGGAGCTCGACGTCGACCATCACGCCGACGACGCCCTCGACACCGCCGGGCGGATGGTCGCGGCGATGCTCGAACGAGCGGGTATCGCCGCGCGACGCGCGTGCTGGGCGTCGGCGCCGCGGTCTCGGCGCCGTTGCGCGCCGGCCAGCACGGCTTCGCTTCGGACCGGATCTTCCCCAGCTGGGCCGACGTCGATGTGAGCGGCGGCGCTCGGATCGCGGCTCGGTCTGTCCAGTCCAGGTCGGCAACGACGCCAACCTGGGGGCGCTGGCCGAGGCGAGGTTCGGCGCCGGGCGAGGGCGTGCGGAACCTCCTCTATGTGATGCTGTCAGCCGGCGTCGGCGCGGGCGTCGTCCTGGACGGAGAGGCTATACGAGGGCGACACCGGTACGGCCGGCGAGCTCGGCCACGTGGTCGTCGACCCCGGCGGCCAGGTGTGCCGCTGCGGCAACCGCGGCTGCCTGGAGACGGTCGCCGGGGTGGTGGCGCTCACCGACGCGCTGCGCCACACGCTGCGGGCCGGGACGCGACGCTGGAAGACCTGCTCCGTCTCTAGCGCACGAAGGCGACCCGGGCGCACGGCGCTTGATCGGCGACGCCGGCCGGGCCGCGGGCCAGGCGCTGGCGGCCACCTGCAGCGTGCTCGATCCGGGCCTCGTGATCATCGGCGGCGAGCTCGCGGCCGCCGGCGAGGTCCTGCTCGCGGCCGTCCGCGAGACGATCGACCGCGAGACATCGCCCGCGACCGGCCATCCATACCCGGTCGTGCCCGGAGCTCTGGGTGCGCAAGCCGAGGTCCTGGGCGCGATCGCGCTCGCTATGAACCACGCCGCCGGACAACTCGTGGACTGATCGGGAAGTGGTTCGCTTTCCGCGGCAAGCTAAGGTCGGCACGATGTCCTTGGAGACCCATGGACGCTGGCCGGTTATCGGTGCCGCTGGACTGCTGCCGGTCTCTGCGGCAGCGGTCGAGCGACCCACCCTACGTCCTCTGGCTGCGCTCCTATGGCACCAGACCGAAGAGTGGGTGTGGCCGGGTTCGTTCCTGCCGTGGATCAACCGCGAGGTGCTGGGGTCCGATGAGGACGAGTTCCCGATCGACCGCCTGCTCGGCTTCACGATCAACGTCGTGTTTGGCTGGGGGCTCAGCCTCGCGACCGCCGCCGGCCCGCGCGCGGCGACCACGACCACCGCGCTCTACGTCAGCCATCTCGGCAACGCGGCTCTGCATATTTCATGGGGGATCCGTAACCGGCGCTACGACCCCGGCGTCGTCACAGCGATCGCGACCCTCGTCCCTACCGCTATCGCCGGGCTACGCGGCGTCGCCCGGGACACGCGGGTCCCGCAACGGGCCCAGAACGCCGGTGTAATCGGCGGAGTGCTCTTGTCCACGGGTCTCGTGCCCATGCTGAAGCTGCGCATGCGTTCCCGCCGCCGGTCCCAGTCCGCCTAGCCTGAGCCTAGATCGACTGTCCGGAGCCGCCCGGCTCTCCCTCTAGACGGCGAGTACCAACTTCTCGGCGTACTCACCGGGCAGCCCGGCCGCGGCGAGCTCCCGGGCGACGGCTCCGGCGTCGTATGGCACGCGCTCGATCGACGCACGCACCTGGCCCGTGTCGGCGAGCTCGAGGATCGCGAACGCCGCTCGCGGATCGCCGTCCTTCGGTTTGCCTACAGAGCCGCAGTTGACGAACAGCACGCCGCCGTACTCGCGAATCCAAGGCCTGTGCGTATGCCCGAACACGAGCACATCCGCGCTCTCGGCGGCTGCCAGCCGCTCGTACAGACGTGCGGGCTTGTCCTCGAACAGGTACTCGTTCACCTTTCGCGGTGAGCCATGGACTAGATGGACCCGCCGCGGTCCAACCTCGAAGTTCGAGTCGAACGGCAGCCCCCGCATGAAGTCTTTTGCCCGCTTGTCGGTGTGAGCGATTGTCCAGTCGATCGACTGCTGCCCCAGCTCTCGGTCGTGCGCGTCGACGTAGGCACAGCCGCAGTCCTCGAGATCGCGGGCGATCGCGTAGTCGTAGTTGCCATAGATCGTCGGGATCCCGCGCTCCTCGATTAGTGCGCACACCTCGTTCGGGTGGGGCCCGTAGCCGACGAGGTCGCCGCCGCAATAGAGGCGCTCGATCGCGAGCTCGTCGATCCGTTCCAGGGCAACCTGCAGCGCGGGCAGATTGCCGTGGATGTCGGTGATCACCGCGACGGCGTCAGACACGCTTCGCAGGCTATCTATTGACAAACATCATTTCAATTGATAAATGTAAATAGATGTCTGTCGATCTGGAGCTTGTCCCCAAGCAGAAGCGCCCAGCCGGCGAGCGTTGCTGTGAGCCGGTCGTTTACCCGGACGTCGAGCGTGTGAAAGCCGTCCGAATGGCCGATGTGGCCAAGGCGCTCGGCGACCCGATCCGGCTGCAACTGGTCGACGTGCTTCGCAAGCACGCGGGGAAGGTGTGCGTGTGCGAACTCGTCCCCCTGTTCGACATCTCTCAGCCCACTCTCTCCCATCACCTCGGGAAGCTGCGCGCCGCCGGGATCGTCGATTCCGAGCGCCGCGGCCTGTGGGCCTACTACTACGTCAAACCCGAAGCATTGAAGGAGCTGTCTGAGTGGCTGAGCTAGGACAGCTCTGACGCCCACGAAAAGGTCGACGCTCGCGACGCGGCGACAGCTGCGGCTGCTCGCCTCCCGTCGCACAGACCACGCCGCAAGACCGCTGTGCGCGAGACGGTGCGTGAGAAGTACGCCGCCGCAGCCAGAGCCGCCGCCGGCTCCGCTGGCGCCAAGGACAACGCGGGCTGCTGCACGACGGGTCCGATCGCCAGCCCGGCCGACCGGACCGGCGTATTCGGCGCCACGCTGTACGACGGGTCAACCAGCGATGAGGTCCCCGAGACGGCGCTCGAGGCCTCGCTCGGCTGCGGTGTCCCAACCGCGGTTGCGGAGCTGCACGACGGCGAGGTGGTGCTCGACCTCGGCTCAGGCGCCGGCGCCGACGTTCTGATCTCCGCCCGTCGTGTCGCCCCGAACGGCAAGGCCATCGGCCTTGACATGACCGACGAGATGCTCGAGCTCGCCGGCCGCAACGCGGCCGAAGCAGACGTCGACAACGTCGAGTTCCTGAAGGGATACATCGAGGACATGCCGCTTGAGGACAACAGCGTCGACGTCGTGATCTCCAACTGCGTGATCAACCTCTCAGGCGACAAGGCCGCCGTCGTCCGAGAGGCGCACCGGGTGCTGCGCCCCGGCGGGCGATTCGCCGTCACCGACGTGATCGCCGACGGAGACATGGACGAGAACACCCGGGCCAGCATGGCCGCCTGGACCGGCTGCATCGCCGGCGCATCCACCCGCCACGAATTCGAGACAGCGCTCACGGAGGCCGGCTTCCAGGACATCGAGATTCGCGAGACCCATCGCGTCCACGCACACGCCGCCTCAGCGGTCATCCGGGCACGCAAGCCATCGAAGATGAAGCAGGGAGCTCCGAGATGAGCCACAGTCCCGCGAGCGCGACAGCCGAGGACACTCGAGTCCCGGGCCCTGGATTGGTGCCGGCCTGCGATGATCCGGTGCGGGCAAACGTCGCCCCCGTGGTCGTGGTCGGCGGGGGCCAGTCCGGGCTGGCGGCCACCCGCGCGCTACGCGACCGCTGCGTGCCGTCAGTGATTCTCGAGGCGAGCGGCTGTGCTTGCGGGTCCTGGCCGCGCTACTACGACAGCCTGCACCTATTCTCGCCGGCGGCGTTCAGCTCGCTGGCGCGCATCCCGTTTCCCGGTCCGCCCGACAGCTACCCGTCTCGAGACGAGGTGGTCAACTACCTCGAGAGCTACGCCGCCGCTATCGGAGCCGACATCGAGATCAACACGCACGTCGAGGCGATCCACCAGGACGGCCGCGAGTTCGTCGTGATCACCCGCGATGGTCGAGCCCTTCGGGCATCGGGCATCGTCGCCGCTAGCGGATCGTTCTCAAACCCCCACCATCCCTCCTTTGACGGCCAAGAGGCCTTCGCGGGCGAGCTGGTGCACGTCGCCGAGTACCGCAATCCACGGCCGTACATCGGACAGCGGGTGATCGTAGTCGGGGCTGGCAGCTCGGCCGCGCAGGTGGCCAACGAGGTGGCGCCCGTGGCCAGCGTCACGCTCGCCACTCGCCACCCGGTTCGGTTCCTTCCTCAGCATGTTGGCGGCAGGGACATCCACTACTGGCTGCGCGAAAGTGGATTTGACGCCTTACCCGCACAATGGCTGCGCAACGTCACCGGGGAGGGGGCGATCATCGACAGTGTCAACTTCAAGCGAACGCTTGCGCGAGGGCTGGTCGACCGCCGCCCGATGTTCACGGCCCTCGATAAGGACGAGGTCATATGGAGCGACGGCCAACGCGAACCCCTCGATGCCGTCATCCTCGCCACCGGCTACCGGCCGAGTCTCGGCTACCTGCGCCAGCTCGGAGCCGTCGACCAGCAAGGGATCCCAATCCACACCGGCGGCATCTCCTCCACCCATCCCGGGCTCGTGTACGTGGGCCTGAACAACCAGCGATCGTTTGCCTCAAACACGCTCAGAGGCGTGAGCGCCGACGCCGACACCGTAACCGCGCCTTTAGCGGCCTGGATCCGCGACGGTGCTCATCGGCCCGCTTGAGAACACGCCCCGACGAGTCGGGTGAGAGCATAATGGGGGGCGAAGGAGTCGTCGGTTGGAGTCCCTAGAGGGCTCTGAAAGCCACGATCAGGGACACCATCTACGCGCCTGACGCGGACGGGGACACTGTCGGAGATCGAGCAACGAAGTTTGGATGACGCTGCCGAGTCGGGCGCAGTTTCCGGCGGCAAGCGGGCCATCGCCGGAGGGAGGACGCGAGGCGGCGAACCATCCGGTGGGGGCGGGCCGATCCGCTCCCTAGCCAGAAGGGTTTGGTCCCGTGGGGGCGCGGGAGATCGTGCGATCGCTTCTGTTGACTCCCTAATCCGTCGCGCTGACGAAGCCTCGCGCGCGAGCGGTAAGAGCCAAGACGAGGCCGCAGCAGTTGTCGTACACGACCTCGAGCAGGCCGCGAACGCGCTGACCACGCGAACGGCGCCTCTGGTGCCCGGCTGTGGCGTACTCGTCGCAATCAGCGGATTGGCGGTCAAGGCCGAACCCACCAAGGGCAACGGAATCGCCGAGGCTTTCGTCAGCCTCGCCGTCCTTTTCGCTATTGCCGGATTCGCGTTCCTGACAACAGCACTCTTCCTCTACGCCGGTCGTCGCACCGTCGGTCTTTCGCCGACCGTCCAGGACATCGGGTTCGCGCGCCAGCGTCTCGTCCGCAAGTACACCAGCGCACACCGTGGTGGCTTGCTGGCGGGAATCGGCCTGGCTTGCCTGATCATCGGGATCCTGGCGGGCGTTCAGATCGATATCCACTGAATTTACGATTCCGGCAATGGCCATCGTGTGCGTTCGGGGACCGCTTCGCAAGCTTGCGGGAGGTCGCGCGGAGCATGAGCTCCAGGGCGCGACGGTGGTAGAGCTGCTGCGGGCCCTGGAGGTCCGCCACCCGGACGTGAGCGGATGGATCCTTGACGAGCGTGGGGTGATCCGACGCCACATCAACGTGTTCGTCAACGGGGAGCGCGGGGACGACGCGACTGCCGTACGGTCCGGGGATCGCATCGAGGTGCTACCGGCGATCACAGGAGGCGGACGGTGACGGAGCTGCTGGTCGGGACGAAGAAGGGCCTGTTCCTGCTCGAGGGGGAGCCAGGGTCCGGCTTTGAGATCGAGACGCGAGCGTTTGCGGGACAGCCGGTTGACTTCGTGACGCGCGATCCACGCAGCGGACGGTTGTTCGCGACCGTCACCTCGCCGTTCTACGGCCCAAAGATCTTCTACACGGACGGCGATCCGGCTGCGGAGTGGGAGCAGGCGGATGGCGTTGCCCTGCCCGCAGGTGGCGATCAGGCGCTCGAGCGGATCTGGGTCATCGCGTTCGGCGAGGCCGATGGCACCGTTTACGCCGGCGGAGACCCCGGAGTCCTATTCGAGAGTCTCGACGGCGGCTCGAACTGGGAGCTCAACGCGGGTCTGTGGGAGCAGCCGTCACGCCCGCAATGGCAGCCAGGTGGAGGCGGGCTTTGCCTGCACTCGATCTGCCCCTGGCCCGGAGAGCCCGACAAGCTGGCCGTCGCGGTCTCGGCCGCTGGGATGTGGCTTTCCGAGGACCGCGGCCGTACTTGGCGGCGCGGCAACGAGGGACTCGACCCCCGGTACCTGCCCGAGGAGGCGCTCAAGGATGAGAATGCCGGCCGCTGCGTGCACCACGTCGAGCGCTCTCCGGAGCGACCGGAGCGAATGTTCATGCAGTTCCACGGCGGCGTGTATCGGTCCGACGACGCGGGCCAGAGCTGGATCGACATAGGCGGCGGTGGGCTCCCGTCTGACTTCGGCTTTCCCCTGATGGTCGACCCTGCCGATCCCGACAGCGCCTACGTGATCCCGCTCGTCGCAGACATGGATCGCGTTACGCCGGATGGCCGAGTGCGGGTGTATGAGACGCGCGACGCGGGCTCTAGCTGGTCGCCACGGGGAGACGGCCTGCCGGCGGAGCACGCCTACCTGACCGTGCTGCGCCAGGCGTTCAGCCGCATGGGCCGGGGCGAGCAGCTCCAGCTTTACTTCGGCGCTACGTCCGGCGACTTGTTCGGCTCTGGCGACGCCGGCGCCACATGGTTCATGGCCGCGACCAGGCTCCCGCCCGTGTTCTCGGTGGTCGCGCGCTAGCGCCCCGCCTCGAACAGCCCCTTCTGGTTCGAGGTTCGACGGCGCGCTCAGCTCGCGGGCGTTATGAGATCCTCCACCCATGGAGCAGCGAATCAGCCTGGTGACGCTTGGCGTCGCCGATTTGTCCCGGGCGCGCGCTTTCTACGAGGCCCTTGGGTGGAGCGGCGCGCACCAGCCCGACGATGAGGTGTGCTTCTTCCAGGCCGGTGGCATGGTGTTCGGCCTGTGGACACAGCTCGGCGGTCATGGCGCACCAGGGGTAGAGCTCGCCCACAACGTCCGCTCCCCGGAAGAGGTTGAAGCGGTATTGGCGGAGGCAGAACGGGCGGGCGGGACGATCAAGCGGCCGGCGGGAGAGGCAGACTGGGGCGGTACGACCGGGGCGTTTGCCGATCCGGACGGCTACGTCTGGGAGGTCGCTCACAACCCCGGCTGGACCTTGGACGAGCACGGAGCGGTGACGATCTGACTCGTCGCACGGCCTGAGACTGGCACCGTCTCTCTGCCGAGACGGAGCGGCGGTAGCTATTCGGGCTTGGGCTCTTCGCCGGGCCCCGGGTCTGGCACGGCCGGCGTGGGTGGCTCCTCTGGCGTCGGGACCCGTGCCGGCTCCTCCGGGTCGGCGGGCGTGCCGGGATCGGGAACGGTGGGGGAAACCGGTGCATCGGGAACGGCGGGCGTGGCCGGCTCGGCCGGCTGCGGCACCTCCGCTCGAGGCGACAGGACCGCGTCGCCGCGGGCGATATGCGGATGGGGGCCTTCTGAGGAATCCATGGCGGCGAGCTACCCGCGACGCGTCCGACGACACAACTGGCCGCCCCTCGCGTTCTTGGGCGCTTACACCGATGGCGGCGCGGGTAGCAACTGCAGCAAGCGTCGAAGCACGGCGGCCTCCTGCTGGGGGCCGCCCGTCTGCGGGGCGGCGCTTGACCTTGCAGCCGCGGTACGGTCCGACGCATGGAGGCCATCAAGCTGCGTGACGGCAGCGAGGTCATGCTGCGGCCGCTGATGCCAGACGATCGAGAGGCGATTCGGCGTGCGTTCGACCGCCTCAGTCCCGAATCGCGCTACCGGCGGTTCTTCGTCTCTCTACGCGAGCTGAGCGACGGGCTGCTCGACGTTCTGACCGACGTCGACCATGACCATCACGAGGCGCTGGTTGGATTGGATCCGCAGTCCGGAGAAATAGTGGGCGTCGCGCGGTATGTCCGTATGCCGGAGCGGCCGGAGCGTGCCGAGGCTTCCGTTGCGGTGGTCGATGACTGGCAGGGGCGGGGCCTAGGCCGAGAGTTGCTGGAGCGGCTGGTGACCCGAGCCAGGGAAATGGGCATCTCGCGTTTCGTGGCCTTCACGCAGGCCGACAATCGTCGTGCGGTCGAGGTGATGTCGCACCTCGGTCCGACGACCAGCTCCTTGCGTGGCGAACTAGTGGAGCTGGATATCGAGCTGCCCTCGCACGGCATCGGCGCGCCGCTTGCCACCGCGCTGCGCGCCGCCGCGGGCGCCCTACTCGACATCCAGCCGCTCGCCGAGCGGATCTGGCGGCGGGCCAGGGAGATGCCAGGGGCAGCTCGTTTACCGGGAGGTCGGTCGGGTCGCCCCTAGCCCTCAAGGGCTATCTCCGCTCCCCGGCGTCGGCGGCCGATTGGCGAAGGAGCCGTCGGGCCGCGCTGATGCCCTGTGGCCTGCGGCTGATCTGCGCCCACGGATCCCCATCTCGCTCGAGACGGCGGAGAACGGTCTTGATCGTCCAGCGGTCCGGTCGCGTCTTGGGATCGTCAAGCTCATCGAAGTGCAGCGGCGTCGCCACGGGCGCGTCTGGACGCGGCCTGACCGCGTACGGGGCGACCGCCGTGTGGGCATAGGCGTTGCGCATCACGTCGATGAGGATGCGCCGCTGCCGCTTCGCCTTGCGCTGCTCAGTGGTGAACAGCTGTGGGTTGCGTGTGGCCGCGAGCGACGCCACCTCGACGGCGAACGCTCGCACGTCGTCGAAACTGAGGCGGCGCTGGAGCGGGAGGGTGAGGTGGTAGCCGCGGGAGCCGGAGGCCATCACCCAGGGCTCGAGCCTCAGTTCGCGCAGCAGCTTGGCCATCGTCCGGGCCGCCTGCAGGACCTGCGCGGGGTCGCCGTCTGAAGGATCGAGATCGAAGATCAGCCGGTCCGGACGATCGAGGGCATCCTTGCGGCTCAGCCAGGGATGCAGCGTGATGCAGGCCTGGTTGGCGAGGTAGACGAGGGTGCCCGCATCCCTGGCGAGGACGTGCTCGACAGTACCGCCCTTCTTTCGCACCTCTACACGCCTGATCCATCCTGGAAAGTGCCGACTGGCTCGCTGCTGAACGATCCGTTGACCCTCGATTCCGTCCGGATAGCGTTCGAGATTGAGCGGCCGATCGCGGACGTGCGGCAGCATGGCGCTGGCCACCGCCTCGTAGTAGCCGGCCAGGTCGGCCTTCGTGATCCCGGACGGAAACAGACGCTTGTCGGGGCGCGAGATCTGCACGCGTCGACGCCCCGCCTGGATGGTGACGCTCACGGACCCGAGCCTATAGGTAGCGAGTGGCGCGCAAGTGCTCCGGCTCCCGCGGGCGATCGGTTGCAGGCGGGGGGATTCGGGTAAGAGACGATCGACGCCGAAACGCGAGGAACCTAAATGAACGAGTGGCAACAGCGAGATGACGATCAGGATCCTGAGCCGACCAAGCACGCCGACGCAGAGCGGATCACCGAGGACGAGTCACAGCGCGTTCCGACCGGCGACGAGGATCAGCCCGAGGGCGCGCCAAGCGAGTCCGCAACGGAAGCGGACTAAAAATCACACGCGCGATGTCCACATCCCACAGCCGGAGAAGTAAAGAGGTAGGGTGCCAGTCGTCCCGCTGATTAAGGAGCGAGAAGATGCCTCAGCCTAGGAGTGGTGGTTCAAGGTCCAGCTCGGGTGGAAGGTCCCAGTCTCGATCTGGAACGAGCAGACGCTCGAGCGCGAGCTCGAGCCGCGGCAAGCGTTCGACCGGGGGCCGCCGGACTACCTCACGCTCGACGAGTTCAGCACGGTCCACGCAGCGCAGCGCAGGGCCCGCCGCGAGCGACGCACAGTTCGAAGCAGTAGCGCAGCGGCTTCGGAAGCTCAACGAGCGAATCATCTCTGCGGGGAGAGACGCCGGGGAGACCACGCTTTCGAATTACGAGAAGGCGCTGAAGGCGATCGCCAGCGCAGTCGAGCGCGGCCCGGGTAGCAGTGACGTCGAGTGGGTATCGAACCTCGCCAACGCCCAGGCGAAGTTCATTCGTGACGTGACCAACGCCTGGACGTCGGCCGCGCGCGACGTGCTGAAGTAGCTGCGAGCAAAGCGTCACCCCATTGGGAGCGAGCGCGCACGGCGATCAGCCGCGCCTACCGGGCTAGCTCCTGGACCGCGTCGGGGACCCCCTGTTGCGCCGACGGGTAGCGCGGCTCCCATCCGAGCTCCTGCTTGATCCGGGCATTGGAGCTGCGGGCTGAGCGCATGACCGCCGCCACCGGGTCCCTACCGGTCACCATCCGCGCCAGCCATGGTGGGATCCGCCGTGGCGAGCCCACGCCCAGCGCGTCCGCGGTGAGCGCCACGAAGTCGTAGTAGCTGATCGGTTCGTCGTCGACGACGTGGTACAGGGCCCCGGAAGGCGCCCGCTCGGCAGCGTCGACGCACGCAGCCGCGACGTCTTCGACGCGCACCACGTCCCACCAGTTCTTCCCGGACCCGATGACCACCAGCCGCCCCGGCTGCCTGAGCCGCTTGACGATCTCCTCCGCATACCATCCCCCCGGGCCGTAGACGTGGCTCGGCCGGATGATCACAAACGGCAGACCGGATTCACGCACGAGCCGCTCGCCCTCCTGCTTGGACCGTCCGTAGGCCGTCTGCACCGGTAGGGAGCTCGCCTCGTCGAGCACGGCGCCGTTCGCCTCGCCGGTCACCACTGTTGAGGCGAACACGAACCTCCCCACGTCCGTCGCTACGCAGGCACCGAGAAGCCTGCGAGTTCCCTCGACGTTAACCTCGTTGATCTTGGCCGCGTCGCGCTGTGTCGCAATCTCGGCGGCCAGATGCACCACACATTCGGGCCCCATCTCTTGGAGGATCGACAGCAAGGATTGCTCGCCGGCCAGGTCACCCAATAGGGCGTCGGTGCCTTGCGGCTCGGACCCCGGCCGGCGGACGAGCGCCGACACCTCGTGCCCCCGCGAGCGCAGCTCGTGGCAGACGGCATGTCCGAGGAACCCGCTCGCGCCGGTGACGAGCACCTTCACGCGCTGATCCTATCCGCGGCGTCCCTGCACTTCGATGATCCGTCGCTCGTGCGTGCCCACTCCGATCGTGCGTCCGTCCTCGCTCGTGACCTCGACCGTGAAGTGCAGCTTGCGGCCATCGCGTATCTCTTCGAGCCGCGCACGGGCCGTGCACTTGATGCCCTCGGGCGCCGCCGCCACGTGCTTGACGCAGACCTCGAACCCGACGGTCGCCCTCCCGTCCGGCAGCAGCGGGTAGACCAGCATGGAAGCAGTGCGCTCCATCATTGCGATCATGGCGGGCGTGGAGAGGACGCCGGCGTCGAGCGTGCCGGCCACATCCGTGATCAGCGGCCCCTCGACCTCGAACTCCGTCCTGGCTTCGATTCCGGGCTCGAGGGTCACGGTGGCTGGCGTAACCCGATGGGTGCTCGCAGCACTTCGTCCGGGATCCCAAAGGCGTCGACCAGCGGCGCGGCCTGCTCGCGGACCTCGTTGCATAGGCGGTTGACTTCCCGCGTGATCTGCTTGCAGCGTGGTGCGGCCAGCCGGCCATGTTCCTGAAAGAAGCCCTTGTCCCACTCCACGTTCCACAGCGAGTACAGGTCGCACACCAGGTTGAGCGCGTCGCGCAGCGACGCGTCCTCGCAGCGCTCGATCGCCGCCACGAACGCCTCCAGCGCCAACCGGTCCATGTGTGCTCGCGCGGCGTTTACAGCGTGATCCTGCACGGCCCGGAAGACCTCGAACGCGTCATAGCCCTCGTTCAGTCCCCGGCGGAACCGGTTGGCGACCGAGGCGACCATGTGGCCCTCGCGCCACTGGAACAGGTCGAGCTGATAGTCGCGGTCGAGCAGGTTGGTGCTCTCGTCGCGGGTCGGCACGGCATCGACGATGACCTGCGCGATTTTTCTCGCAAACAGCCGCTCGACCACGTTCTCCACCACCTGGCCGGCGACGAAGGTGACCATCTCAGCCGGGTTCATGCCCCCGAAGCTCTCGGAGAAGTCGGTCAGCAGTCCACGCGCTGCCAACATCATCAGCACCGTGTTGTCGCCCTCGAACGTGGTGAAGATGTCCGTGTCGGCCCGCAGCGCGGCAAACCGGTTGACCGCCATGTAGCCGGCTCCGCCGCAGCACTCGCGGCAGGTCTGGATGGTGTGCACGGCGTGCCAGCTCGAGGTGGCCTTCAGGGCCGCCGCCAGCGCCTCGAGCTCGCGCCGCTCGCGGTCCGGGGCCTCGGAGCCGCTGAACACGGAGTGGAACTTCTCGAGCAGCTCGGCCTGGGCGAAGTGCAGCGCGTAGGTCTTGGCCAGCAACGGCATCAGCCGCCGTTGATGCGTTCGGTACTGGAGGATCGCCACCTCTTCCCCATCGGGCGGGCCGAACTGGCGTCGGCGCAGGCCGTAGCGGGTGGCGATGGTCAGCGCCAGCTTCGCCGTGCTGATCGAGGCCCCTGACACGCACACCCGGCCTTGGACGAGCGTCCCCAGCATGGTGAAGAACCGCTTGTTGGCGCTGTCGATCGGGCTCGAGTAGACGCCCTCCGGGCTGACGTCCCCATATCGGTTGAGCAGAGCGTCGCGGGGTACGCGCAGGTTCTCGAACCAGATAAGCCCGTTGTCGACGCCGTTCAGGCCTGCCTTCTCGCCGTTGTCCTCGATTCGGACGTCGTCGCACACCGTCCCGCGTTTCATCGCGGAGCGGCACGATCAGTGCGTGTACACCGTGCGACTCGTCGGCCACGATCAGCTGCGCGAAGACGACCGCCAAGCGACCGTCTCGGGCCGCGTTGCCGATGTACTCCTTTCGGGCTTCATCGAGCGGCGTGTGGATCACGAACTCCTGCCTCTCGGAGTCGTACGTGGCGGTGGTCTCCAGTTGCTGGACGTTCGAGCCGTGTCCGGTCTCGGTCATGGCGAACGCGCCCGGCAACTCAAGCGCCGCGATCGCCCGCAAGTAGCGCTCGTGGTGCGGGCGGGTCCCAAGCTGGTGGACCGCTCCGCCCCACAGACCGAACTGCACGCCGAACTTGACCAGCAGCGAGAGGTCCCCGAACGCGAGCGTTTCGAATGCCGCCACGTTTGCACCAGGATCACCCTGTCCTCCGAATTCAACGGGGAACCCGGGCGCCGTCAAGCCTTCGGCGGCGAGCGTTTTGGCCCACTCCAGCACGCGCTCCCGATACTTGTCCGTCGCAATCCCGACCGGCGGCTCGAACTCCGGCCGTGCGATCACGCCGCGAATCTGCTCGCGCAGCTTTCCGTAGCGTCCGTCGAGCAGCTCCTGCAACGCGGCGGGGTCGAATTGCTTAGCGGTGGTGGCGATAGCTGAGAGCTTATGTCCTGGCAATCGCCCCGCGGGGTCCGCGACGGGCGGCTATGGACGAAGGATGTGGCGGACGTGGCGTGCGAATCGGCCGAAGTGGCCGTGCCCTAGGCCCGCCAGACCGGTTGCGCCAAGGAGGGTGACGAACGCTCCCGCCACGAGGAAGACGGCGGCCAGCGCCGTGGGCCAGTGGGCCTCGAGCTTCTGGCGTCCGGATGCCAGTAGTTGCTTGGCGCGGTCGCCGGCGATCGCCAGCGTGGCCAGGATCGCGATCAGCGGCAGCACGAAGCAGACGTTGAACAGGACGAGCAGCACCACCTGACGCGGAAGCCCGAGACCGGAGCCGACGATCGCCGCGATCGCCGCGAAGTAGGGGAAGGCGGTGGGAAGCTCGACCGCAGTGATCGTCGCGCCGAGGATGGCGCTCGACTTACCTTCCGATTTTGGGACCGGAACCTTCCGGCGCATCAGCTGGTGGCGGTAGCCCCACAGGAACGCGGCGCCCACGATCAGCGCCACTCCGGCGATCGTTTCGAGGACGTACCGAGCTTCGCGATGCGGATGCGGGACCAGCGACAGGAGCAGCTGGCCAGGACCGAGAGCGATGACAAGACCGCCCAGCAGGTACACGCCGAATACGGCCAACGTGAACTCCGCGACCTGCCTGCGGGGGTCACGCCCAGCCGCGAGGTAGAGCGCGGGCCCGATCGTCGTTGGGTTCAGCGAGTCGGCGAGCCCGATCGTGATCGCGAGGATCGTCACTCGAAGCATCGCGCCAATTGTTCCCGGAACCGGCCCCCCGCAGGCTTTCTTTCCCGGAACCGGCCCTCCGCAGGCTTTCGTTGTTAGAGAGAGCGGCCTCGGGGGCTAGGCGAAGTGAAGCTCTTCCCCTGCTTCGTCGGACACGGGTCGCTCGCACGTCGGGCACCACCAGCGGGCCTCCATCGGCGTGCCACAGACCGAGTGCTGGGGAGCCGTTGCACCTTCGGCGTTACGGGCGCCCCAGCCGGCGAGGAGCCGCAGCGCGCCGGCCAGCTCACGGCCGGCCGCGCTCAGCTCATAGACGAACCGCGGCGGCCGCTCCGAGTATGGCCGCGCCAGCACCAGTGCGCTGCGTTCCAGCTGGCGCAGCCGCTGGCTGAGGACGTTGGGCGCAATCCCCCGCACATCCTCTTGCAGCTCTCCGAATCGTCGCGGTCCTTCCAGCAGCGCCGCCACTACCAAGAGCGTCCAGCGGTCGCCGACCGCCGCCAGCGCGTCGGCCAGGGCCGACGCCGCCGCGTCGTTCGCCTCGGAGGCGGTCTGACCCTGGGTGACCGGCTGGTCTGGCATCGGCAGACGGATCGTAGACATCCATTGCTACGATAGCGACTTGCATATTGCAAGTAACTACCTAATCGTGGTGGCGCCCGGTGGCCCCGACCCATGGCGGAGGGCCATGCGCCCCCAAAGAGGAGAAGCAGCATGACTTTGCTCGAAGAGACATCGGCCGCCTTGCAGGAGGCGGCCACGGAGCTGGGTCCCGCGGTAGTTGGGCTCGGCAGGGGCTGGGGAGTTGGGTCTGGAGTGGTGATCGCGCCGGGGCGCGTTCTCACCAATGCCCACAACCTTCGCCATCAAGAGGTGACGGTGACATTTGGCGACGGCCGCCGCGAGGGCGCACGGGTCGCGGGGTCAGACTCCGACCTCGACATCGCCGTCCTTGAAGTAGAGACCGGTGATGTAGAGCCCGTCCAATTCTCAGAGGAGGATGAGACCTCGATCGGGCAGCCCGTGCTGGCGCTCGGCAATCCCGGCGGCCGCGGCCTGCGGGTAACGCCGGGGTTCGTCTCGTCGGTGGCGCGGAGCTTCCGCGGGCCTCGCGGACGAAGGATCGGTGGCGCCATCGAGCACACCGCCCTGTTGCCGCGGGGTTCCTCGGGCGGGCCGCTCGTGGACGTGGACGGACGCCTCATCGGGATCAACGCCGTCCGCCAAGACGGCGGGCTCATCCTGGCCATAGCCGCAGACCGAGCGCTGCAGGAGCGCGTTGACGGCCTGGGTCGCGGGGAGGCCCCGACGCGGCTCCGGCTGGGCGTCGCGATCGCGCCGCCCCGCGTCGCTCGGCGCCTGCGGCGCGCCGTGGGACTGCCTGAGCTCGACGGCGTGCTGGTGCGCGCGGTCGAGGAGGGCAGCGCCGCGGAACGGGCCGGAATCGAGCGGGGCGATTTGATCGTTGGCGCCGCCGGGAAGCAGATCGATCGGGTCGACGCCCTGTATGAGGCGCTTGACGGGGCCCGCGCCTCGGCGCAGCTCGAGCTGACGGTGCTCCGGGGCGCGGATGAGCGTACGGTGGTGGTCACGTTCTGATGAGCGCCACGAGCGACACGACGTTCTCAGCCAGCGAGGCGGAGGCGCTCGACGCGTACTCGCGGATCGTGGTCGAAGTCGCCGAGCGGCTGGCGCCGAGCGTCGCCAACCTGCGCATCCTGCGGCGCAGCCGCGCCGGCCAGATTCCGGCCGGCGCGGGCAGCGCCGTGGTGCTGACCCCGGACGGTTTCCTGCTGACCTCGGCGCACGTGGTCGCCGGACCCGGTCGGCGCGGCCGGGCAGCGTTCGTCGACGGCCGAGAGCTCACCTTCCGGATCGTCGGCGTCGACAACCTCTCCGACCTGGCCGTGCTGCGGGCTGATGGCGACGGTCTTGTGCCGGCGACGCTCGGCGAGGCGGAGCGGCTGCGGGTGGGGCAGCTCGTGGTGGCGATCGGCAATCCCAATGGATTCGCCGGCTCTGTGACCGCCGGAGTGGTCTCTGCGCTTGGACGCTCGCTTCCCGCGCGCGCGGGAAGAACGATGCGCTACATCGACAACGTGATCCAGACGGACGCAGCGCTCAATCCAGGCAACTCCGGCGGGGCGCTCGTCGACAGCGCAGCTCGCGTGGTTGGCATCAACACCGCCGTTGCCGGCGTGGGTCTGGGACTGGCCGTCCCCATCAACGCCGCCACGCGGCAGATCATCGGTGCGCTCATGCGCCACGGGCGCGTCCGTCGCGCCTACCTGGGCATCGCCGGTGGCCCGCGACCGCTGCCGCCGGCGGCCCGCGCCCAGCTCGGCCGCGACGCAGGGGTGGAGATCGTCGAGGTCGCCGCGGGCGGTCCCGCGGAGCGAGCCGGGATGCGGTCCGAGGACCTGATCGTGGAGCTCGACGGCCAGCCGGTCGAGCGGGTCGACGACGTGCAGCGCCTGATGACGGAGGCGACCATCGGGCAGACCCTGTCGATTCGAGTTCTGCGGGGCGACCGCACCCTCGAGCTCACCGTCAGGCCGGTCGAGCTCGGCCGATAACAGGGCTCGGACTAGCTACACTCGACCACGGCGCCGGCCGGGCGTTTCAAAGACGCGCCCGCACATGGCGCCGGTGTCCTTATCCCCACGAGACGGAAAGCGCGATGGCCCGCGGAGACGTCCGGATTGCTGTGACGCTCGCCTGTGAAGAGTGCAAGCGCCGGAACTACCAGACCAATAAGAGCAAGCGGAACAACCCGGATCGACTCCAGCTCCGGAAATATTGCCGTTGGTGCAGGGGTCACACGGTCCACCGCGAGACGCGCTGAGCGCTGAGCGGAAGCAGTGGCTCGCAATCGCAAACGTGCGAAGGACCGGCGGGCTCGCCGACCGCAGCCGGTCGCAAGTCGCGCCCGGGAGCGGGCGAGCGGTGCGCCCAGCCCGCTCGAGCATGCGGCGCCCGACACCGAGATCGCTCGGCAGGCTGAGCTGCCGCCTGACATCACCGAACCCGAGCTCGAGGAGCTGGAGGAAGAGGTCGAGGGGGAGGACGGCGGGGCGCACGCGTTCGGTCGCGTCGGTGGCATCCCCGGCGTGACCAGCGAGCCTATTGCCGAGGTCGAAGCCGACGCAGACGATGAACCAGCTCCCGAGTCCGAAGCCGGCGCGGTGGCGGTCTCGGCCACGGCGGTCAGACAGCCCGTCGCCGTACCCGGCAACCGCCTCATAAACTTCCTCCAAGGAAGCTGGCGCGAGCTACAACGCGTACAGTGGCCCGATCGCCAGCAGGTGATGCAGGCCACAGGGGTCGTAATCGGATTCGTGATCGTGGCCGGCGTGTTCCTCGGCGTGGCGGACTGGCTCGCCGGCCACCTCGTCAACTTCATCGAAACCGGTCACTTCTAAACCCATGTTCCGTTGGTACGTCGTAAATACCTATTCAGGGCACGAGCAGAAGGTCAAGCACAACCTCGAGCACCGGGTCGTATCGCTCGGTCAGCAGCGCGCCGTGCGCCAGATCGTGGTGCCGACCGAGAGCGTGTCGGAGATGAAGGACAACCAGAAGGTCACGGTCGAGAAGCGCACGATGCCAGGCTACGTGCTCGTGAACATGGACCTCAACGAGGACTCGTGGTCGCTGGTGAAAGGCACCCCAGGAGTGACTGGGTTCGTCGGCGCCTCCAATGAGCCGGTGCCGCTCACGCAGGATGAGGTCAATCGGCTTCTACACCGCGAGGCGGAGGTACGTCCGCGGAGTCGCGCCCAGTTCTCGATCGGTGAGTCGGTCAAGGTCATCTCGGGCCCGCTGTCCGACTTCTCCGGAGAGATCTCCGAGGTAAACGAGGACGCCCAGCGGCTCAAGGTGCTGGTCTCGATCTTCGGCCGGGAGACCCCAGTCGAGGTCGGGTTCGATCAGGTGAAGAAGATCTAGGCCATGGCAAAGAAGCTTCTAACTGAGATCAAGCTCCAAGCCGTGGGCGGCCAGGCCAGCCCCGCGCCGCCGGTGGGCCCCGCGCTGGGACAGCACGGGGTCAACATCATGGAGTTCGTCAAAGCGTTCAACGCCCAGACGCAGGCCGACGCCGGCACCGTCATCCCGGTGGTGATCACCGTGTACGAGGACCGGTCGTTCACGTTCGTCACCAAGAGCCCGCCGGCGGCAGTGCTGATCAAGCAGGCAATTTCACTAGAGAAGGGGTCGGCCGAGCCCCACCGGGATAAGGTGGGACAGATCACTCAAGACCAGCTGAGGCAGATCGCGGAGAAGAAGATGAAGGACCTGAACGCCAACGACCTCGACGCCGCCGCGAACATAATCGCCGGTACCGCGCGCTCGATGGGCGTGGAGGTGGTGTGATGTCCAAGCACGGCAAGGCCTACCTCGATGCCCGCCAGCGGCTGGACCGCGAGCGCGAGTACACGCCCGCGGAGGCGATCGCGCTCGTCAAGCAGCTGAAGCACGCCAAGTTCGACGAGTCGGTCGAGGTCCACGTCCGCACCGGCCTGAACGTCAGGCATGCCGACGAGCAGCTGCGGGGGACGATCGCGCTTCCCAACGGCCTGGGCAAGGACGTGAACGTCGCGGTATTCGCGAAGGGCGACAAAGCCCGTGAGGCCGAGGAGGCAGGCGCGGACGTGGTTGGAGCCGAGGACCTGGCGGAGCGGATACAGAACGGATTTGACGACTTCGATGTCGCCATCGCCACGCCTGACCTGATGCCGGTCGTCGGCCGCCTGGGTCGCATCCTGGGGCCGGCGGGCAAGATGCCGAATCCCAAGGTGGGCACGGTGACGATGGACGTGGCCAAGGCAGTGGAGGAGTCGAAGTCTGGGAAGGTCGAGTACCGCACGGACCGCAACGCCATCGTTCACCTGGTGATCGGCAAGACCGAGTTCGACGAGCGGCGGTTGCTGGAGAACTACGCGGCCGTGATCGACGAGCTGATCCGCGCCAAGCCCTCGGCGGCCAAGGGCCGCTACATCCGCTCGGTCACGTTTTCCAGCACGATGGGCCCCGGGGTCAAGGTCGACCCCTCCCGCACTCGCGACATCGTGGAGGAGCCGGTCGCCGCGTAGACTCCTGCCTGAAACTGCCCAAGACCTTCGGCGGCCACCGCGCGTAAGTCCGGAGTAGGCGGAGCCTCGATTCTGTTCGTGATCGACGCCCGTCTGCGCGCGGGCGTTATTTGTTGAAGAAGCAATGGATCGAGACCAGAAAGCAGCAGTTGTAGATGAGATCGCCGGCGAGCTCGAGCGCGCCGAGGCCGTCTTCGCGGTCGACTACCGCGGCATCTCGGTCTCCGGCGCCGCCGAGCTGCGGGCCAAGCTGCGGGAGGCCGATGCGGTCTTCCGGGTGGTCAAGAATTCATTAACCGAGCGCGCCGCCGACAAAGCGGGCGCTTCGGCGCTCAAGGAGCTGCTCGACGGGCCGACCGCGCTGACCCTCGTCTCCGGCGACCCGGCGCTGGCTGCGAAGGCGCTGAGCGATACGGCCCGGGCGCTTCACATACTCGACTTCAAGGGCGGGCTGATGAACGGCAACGCCCTGTCGGCCGACGAGATCCGGTCGATCGCTCGGCTGCCATCTCGAGAAGTCCTGCACGGGCAGCTGGTCGGCACGATCGCAGCCCCTCTGTCGGGGCTTGCGCGGACCCTGAACGCGCTGCTCGCGGGAGTTGCGGTCCAGCTTCAGCAGATCGCCGATCAGGGGTTGGTGTCTACGCCCACGTCCGAAGCAACCGCTGCGGAGTCAGATGCGGCCGAGGAGGCCGAGGGCGAGACGCGAGTTGCTTCGGACGCGGACGAGACCCCGCCTGAAGAGCCGGAGCAGGAGTCCGATGTCGCCGCCGAGGCCGAGCCGGTCCCAACCACTGAAACTGAACCTGATGAATCACCGTCGGGCGGCGAGTCCGACGCGAAGGAGGAATAAATGACCACCACGCAAGAGTGGATCGACGAGCTCAAGGGCATCTCGGTGCTCGAGCTCTCCGAGCGCATCAAGGCGCTCGAGGATGCGTTCGGAGTTTCGGCAACTGCCGTCGCTGCCGCGGCCCCTGCGGCCGCCGTGCCGACCGACGGCGCCGCCGATACGGCCGAGGAGCAGAGCACGTTCGACGTCGTCCTTCAGACTCCCGGCGACAAGAAGATCCAGGTGATCAAGGTCGTCCGCGCAGCGACCGGCCTGGGCCTCAAGGAGGCCAAGGCGCTCGTGGACGAGGCACCTAAGCCGGTGAAGGAGGGCATCGACCGCGAAGAGGCCGACAAGCTCAAGACGGACCTCGAAGAGGCCGGCGCCACAGTCGAGTTGAAGTAGTCACGCGCCCGCGCGACGGGCACATCGCAGCCGCTCGTTCCTCGAGGCGAGGTCACGCTGCCCGCCACCAAACCGTGCGCGCGATCGAGAGCCGAAGCAGCGGCCCGGGGGGCGGGTCGGTCTCGTACTGCGGATACCGACCGGTGAGGGCGTCCAGTGCTGCTTGGTAGGCCAGCGGCTCGAGGATCGCCATGTCGCCGATCAGCTGCACCCAAGCGAGCGATGTCCAGTCGTCGGTGTAGTGATCGACGGTGAGAGCGGCGTGGGGGCGCTCGCGGAGCCAGCGGATGCGAGCGGGCTCGGTTCCCGCCCGCTTGGGCTTGTTGTCCACAATCGTCCACGCCGCGCCTTGGCACAGGGCGTAGGTCACCGGCAGCACCCGGGGGCGCTCCCGCGAGTCCAGGAGGCCCAGGTGGCCAACCCGTTCGTTCTCCAGCATGGCGCGGGCCCATGCGGGAAGCTCATCTAGAGTGGCGCCAGCCACGGGCTCCAACCGTAGAGAGGAGATCGCGATGGATGTGGGAATCGGGCTTCCAAACCCGGTGCGCGGCGTCGACCGGGGCCGGGATCGTCGACTGGGCGCAGCGGGCCGAGCGGGCAGGCTTCTCGAGCCTCGGGACGCTCGACCGCCTCGTCTACCCGAAACTACGAGTCGCTGATCCTGGCGGAGGCGGCGCTGGGCTAAAGAGTCGTCTCGACCGATAGGGCGCCCCGTCCCACCTGCGCAATCCCCCAAAGCCCGTTTCTCGGAGCTGACTTGGGGAGATACGCATGCCCGTCCTGCGTAGGTCCCCGATGTATCGCGGCAGGAGCGGCTTTGGGGAGTTCCGCACGTCTCGCCGCGCGCAGGTTCCCCGCGCGCATGCTTTGGGGAGTTCCGCACGTCTCGCCGCGCGCAGGCTTTGGGAAGCTCGCCGCGGGCAGGCTCCGGCGAGCTCCCCACGCGCAGGCTTTGGGGAGTTCCCCATGTCTCGCCACGCGCAGGAGGCGGTGCCGTCTCATATCACCAGCCGCCGCCAGCCAGAACCCGGACTTGCCCTAGCAGGGATTTCCCCCTACACTGCCTTCGTCGGCCAATAGCCGTAGCCGCCCCAAGCAAGCGGCGCCGCGCCACATACGCGGTCAGCCCGGGGGCGGGGTCCGTGAGAGCTGACGGTCCTGCACAGGGCACCATTGCCGTGTGCTATCTTTGGTGGTCGCGCTCTAAAGGGCCGGCTGGACCCTCGGAAGGGGGAAATCCGGGCCGAACCCGGCGGGCGCCTCTCTACTCGCCTCTCGACCGCCCGAGGAGTCGCCACCTTGGCAACCGCTCACGCACCGCGGACGCGCCGGAGCTTCGCGCGTCTGCCAAAGGTCCTTGAAGTCCCCAACCTGATTGATATCCAGCGCAAGTCGTTCGCCTGGCTGACCGACCCCAAGAAGGGCGGCCTGCGCGAAACGATCGACGACATTTCACCGATCGAGGACTACACCGGCAACCTCGCCGTCCAGTTCGGCGAATTCCAGTTCGACGAGCCGGTCGCAAGCCTCGAGCAGTGCCGCGAGAAGGATCTGACCTACTCCCGGCCACTGACGGTGACCGTCGCGTTCATCAACCGCGAAACCGGCGAAATCCGCGAGCAGTCGGTGTTCATGGGCGATTTCCCGTGGATGACCGAGCGCGGCACGTTCATCATCAACGGCACCGAGCGCGTCGTCGTGACGCAGCTGGTGCGCTCGCCGGGCGCCTACGTGATGGAGCCCAAGGATCGCGAGAAGCAGGTCTTCATCGCGAACCTGATGCCCGCGCGAGGCTCGTGGCTAGAGCTCGAGATCGACAAGAAGGGCCGTGTTTACGTCCGCATCGACCGCAAGCGCAAGCTGCCGGTGACGGTGCTCATGCGGGCCATGGGCTACTCCGACGAGGAGATCCTGAAGGCCTTCAACAACTCGTTGTACATCCGCCTGACTCTGGATGCCGACCCCGAGATCGTGCGCACTGAAGAGGGTTCGCTGATCGAGCTGTTCAAGAAGCAGCGGCCGGGCGAGCCGCCGTCGATAGACGCCGCCAAGGCACTGCTCAACCAGCTGTTCTTCGACCCCAAGCGATACGACTTGACGCGGGTCGGGCGCTACAAGCTGAACTCCCGCCTCGGCCTCGACATCTCAGAGGAGACTCGCACCCTCACCCACGACGACATCATCGCCTTGGTCTCAGAGCTCGTGTCGCTGCCGCGGCTCCTGGGTATGCCCGAGGATCCCGGCGAGGACGTCAAGGACTTCGCCGCCGAGGCGGCGGTTCTCGCGCGTGAGCCGATCCAGGATCACCTGGACGAGTACGAGCACTTCGGCAACCGCCGTCTGCGCACCGTCGGCGAGCTGATCCAGGAGGCGTTCCGGATCGGGCTGTACCGGATGGAGCGCGTGGTGCGCGAGCGCCTTACTACCGAGGACGCCGACACGATTACCCCCCAGACGATCGTCAACATCCGCCCGGTTGTGGCGGCCCTGAAGGAGTTCTTCGGGTCATCGCAGCTGAGCCAGTTCATGGACCAGACGAACTCGCTGGCCGGCCTCAGGCACCGGCGCCGCCTGTCGGCGCTCGGCGCGGGCGGTCTGACTCGGGAGCGTGCCCCGATCGAGGTTCGCGACGTGCACCCGACCCACTACGGGCGGATGTGTCCGATCGAGACCCCCGAGGGCCCGAACATCGGCCTGATCGGCTCGCTGTCGAGCTACGCCGAGATCTCCGAGCACGGCTTCGTCACGACTCCCTACCGGGTGGTCAAGAAGGGCAAGGTGACCGACGAGGTCCTCCACCTCGACGCCACCCAGGAGGAGGAGTCGCTGATCGCGCAGGCCAATACGCCCGTCGACCAGAACGGGCGTCTGACCGGCGACGAGATCCTCTGCCGGACGCAGGCTGGTCTCTACGTCAACGCCACGCCCGAGGAAGTCGATCTGATCGACGTCTCGCCCGAGCAGATCTGGTCGGTCACGACGGCGATGATCCCGTTCCTCGAGCACGACGACGCCAACCGCGCCCTGATGGGCTCGAACATGCAGGCCCAGGCCGTGCCGCTCCTGTCAACCGACGCGCCACTGATCGGCACCGGTATGGAGCGCCGCGCGGCGATCGACACCGGTGACATAGTCCTGGCGACCGCGCCGGGAACGGTGTCCTCCGTCGACGCCGAGCAGATCGTCGTAGAGCGCAAGGACGGCGGCAAGGACGAGTACGTCCTGCAGAAGTTCATGCGTTCAAACCAGGGCACCCTGATCCACAACAAGCCGATCGTCGACGTGGGCACGACCGTCAAGGGCGGGGACGTGCTGGCCGATGGCTCGGCCACCGACCAGGGCGAGATGGCCCTTGGCAAGAACCTGCTGGTCGCCTTCATGTCCTGGGAGGGCTACAACTTCGAGGACGCGATCATCATCTCCAACCGGCTTGTCTCCGATGACGAGCTGTCCTCGATCCACATCGAGGAGTACGAGATCGACGCCCGGACCACCAAGCTGGGCGACGAGGAGATCACTCGTGACATCCCGAACCGCTCCGAGGAGTCACTGCGCAACCTCGACGACCGCGGCATCGTCCGGATCGGCGCCGAGGTGGCCTCCGGCGACCTGCTGGTGGGCAAGGTCACGCCCAAGGGCGAGACCGAGCTGACAGCCGAGGAGAAGCTGATCCGCGCCATCTTCAAGGAGAAGGCGCGCGAGGTCCGCGACACGTCATTGAAGGTTCCCCACGGGGAGGGCGGCGTGGTGATCGACGTCAAGACCTTCAGCCGGGACGAGGGCGACGATCTCCCGCCCGGAGTCAACGACCTGGTTCGCGTCTTCGTGGCCAAGAAGCGCAAGATCGCCGAGGGCGACAAGCTCGCCGGCCGCCACGGCAACAAGGGCGTGATCGCCAAGATCGTGGACGTCGAGGACATGCCGTTCCTGGAGGACGGCACTCCGGTCGACGTGATCCTCAACCCGCTCGGCGTGCCGAGCCGAATGAACCTGGGCCAGATCCTCGAGACCCATCTCGGCTGGGTCGCAGCCAACGGGTGGTACGACGATGACGCCGACACTCGCAAGAGTTCCCAAGGCAACGGCGACGGCCGGGTGTACGTGGCCACGCCGGTGTTCAACGGGGCGACCGTGACCGACGTTGACACCGCTCTCGTCCGCTGGCAGGAGCAGCACGAGGGCAACGTCAGGATGGAAGTCGACACCAAGCGCCGTCCGGGCGAGCAGGCGTCGGGCAAGGTGACCCTGTTCAACGGCCGCACCGGGGAGCCGTTCGAGCAGCACGTGACCGTCGGCTACATGTACATCCTCAAGCTGCTGCACCTGGTAGACGACAAGATCCACGCCCGCTCTACCGGCCCCTACTCGCTTGTCACCCAGCAGCCACTGGGCGGAAAGGCCCAGTTTGGCGGGCAGCGCTTCGGCGAGATGGAGGTCTGGGCGCTCGAGGCTTACGGCGCCGCGTACACGCTGCAGGAGATGCTGACCATCAAATCCGACGACACGGTCGGACGGGTCAAGGCCTACGAGGCGATCGTCAAGGGCGAGAACATCGCCGAGCCCTCGATCCCTGAGTCGTTCAAGGTCCTGCTCAAAGAGATGCAGTCGCTGGCGCTCGACGTCAACGTCGTCTCCGAGGAGGGCGAGCGCGCCGAGATGCGCGAGGAGGACGACGATCTGTTGCGAGCGGCGGAAGAGCTCGGAATCGATCTCAGTGGCGTCCGGGCGACCGACGGCGCCGCCGACGAGGGGACCGAACACGAGGGCGATACGGTCGAGGCCTCCGAGGAGGAGGCCGAGAGCGAGGATCCCGATCTCGAGCCCGGCGAGGAACTCGAGGAAGCGGATCTCGCGAGCGACGAGGACCCGATGATCGAGTCCGACGTCGCCGAAGGCGAGGCCGAGGGCGTCCTCGAGGAGAACGAGTAGCCCGCCGCCGACCCTGATTTCACACCTGCCAGACCAAGGACACTGATTTGATCGACATCAACAATTTCGACGCCATCGAGATCGGCCTCGCTTCCTCCAAGCAGATCCGTTCCTGGAGCTCGGGAGAGGTCACGAAGCCCGAGACGATCAACTACCGCACGCTCAAGCCGGAGAAGGACGGCCTGTTCTGCGAGCGCATCTTCGGCCCGACGAAGGACTGGGAGTGCTACTGCGGCAAGTACAAGCGCGTTCGCTACAAGGGCATCGTCTGCGAGCGCTGCGGCGTTGAGGTCACGCGCTCGAAGGTTCGCCGCGAGCGCATGGGCCATATCGACCTGGCCGCGCCCGTCAGCCACATCTGGTTCTTCAAGGGCGTTCCCAGCCGGATCGGCTATCTGCTCGACATGGCTCCCAAGGAGCTCGAGAAGGTCCTGTACTTCGCGGCCTCGATGGTCACTGCCGTTGACGACGAGGCGCGCGAGCGCGATCTCGAGTCGCTTGAAGGCGAGGTCAACAAGGTGCTGGACGCGTACGCGGGCGAGAAGGAGGAGCGGATCCTCGAGCTCAAGGAGTCGCTCGCCCGCCGCGAGCAGTACCTGGAGACCGGCAAGGCCGGCCGCGACTTCTCCGACGAGGACCACCTGTGGACCGAGACGCTCGAGGTGAACGTCTCAAAGATCTCCGACGACGAGCGCGAGAAGCTGCTCAAGGAGCTTCGCAAGAGCTTCCAGGCCGACATCGACGACACCGAGGCCTACATCGAGGACGCCGCCGAGCGCATGCGCCAGGTCTGGGAGCTGTTCAAGACGATGAAGCCCAAGGACATCGTCAACGACGAGACGACGTTCCGGGAGCTCAAGGACCGCTTCGGATCCCCGTATGGTTTTGGCGAGTATTTCCAGGGCGGAATGGGAGCCGAGGCCGTTCGCGACCTGCTCCAGCAGGTCGACCTCGACGCCGAGGCCGCCGACCTCCAGGAGCAGGTCAAGACCGCCAAGGGCCAGAAGCAGGCTCGCGCCGTCAAGCGGCTGAAGGTCGTCTCGGCTTTCATCAACTCGGGCAACAAGCCGGAGATGATGATCCTGGAGGCCGTGCCCGTGATCCCGCCCGAGCTGCGCCCCATGGTCCAGCTCGACGGCGGCCGGTTCGCCACCTCGGACCTCAACGACCTCTACCGCCGGGTGATCAACCGCAACAACCGGCTCAAGCGACTGCTTGACCTGGGCGCTCCGGAGATCATCGTCAACAACGAGAAGCGGATGCTCCAGGAGGCCGTCGACGCGCTGTTCGACAACGGCCGTCGCGGCCGGCCGGTGACCGGCCCGGGCAACCGCCCGCTCAAGTCTCTGTCGGACATGCTCAAGGGCAAGCAGGGCCGCTTCCGCCAGAACCTGCTCGGGAAGCGCGTCGACTACTCGGGCCGTTCGGTGATCGTGTCCGGGCCGTCGCTGAAGCTCCACCAGGCCGGGCTGCCGAAGCTTATGGCCCTGGAGCTGTTCAAGCCGTTCATCATGGCCCGGCTGGTCGAGCGCAAGTCGGCCCAGAACATCAAGGCGGCCAAGAAGATGGTCGACTCGATGATCCCCGAGGTGTGGGACGTGCTCGAGGAGGTCATTCACGAGCACCCGGTGCTGCTCAACCGGGCGCCGACGCTCCACCGTCTGGGCATCCAGGCCTTCGAGCCGGTGCTGGTCGAGGGCAAGGCCATCCAGGTCCACCCGCTGGTCTGTCACGCGTTCAACGCCGACTTCGACGGCGACCAGATGGCCGTCCATCTGCCGCTGTCGGCCGAGGCCCAGGCAGAGGCGCGGATCTTGATGCTGTCCTCCAACAACATCCTCTCGCCCGCGCACGGCTCGCCGCTGGCCACGCCGACCCAGGACATGGTGCTCGGGGCCTACTACCTGACCTACGGACCGGAGCCGACCGAGCTGGAGAAGATCGATCCGGCCACCCACGATCCACGCCCGCACGTGTTTCGCACCGCCCAGGAGGCGGAGTGGTCATACGAGCACGGCGTGGTCAAGCTGCACGACCTGGCCGAGTACCGGCCGCTTGGCCGCGAGGGCGGCCACGTGCTGACCACCGTCGGGCGGATCCTGTGGAACGACAAGATCGAGCGCGCGCTTCAGTCCGCGCTGGGCGACGGGTTCGATCCGGTCTCGTTCGAGTTCATCAACCGCTCGATGAAGAAGCGGGACACGACCAAGCTGGTCGATGACCTGGTGCAGGCCTACGGCGCCCCGACCATCTCCCAGGTGCTCGACGCGTTCAAGGACGTCGGCTTCCACTACGCCACCCAGGCCGGGGTGACGATCTCCAAGAACGACGTGGTCACGCCGCCGACCAAGGGCGAGATCCTCGGGCGCTACGAGGCCGAGCTGGCCAGGATCGAGGCCCAGTACGAGAACGGCGAGATCAACCAGGAGGAGCGCCACGAGGCGGTCACCAAGCTCTGGGACGCGGCCACCAACGAGGTTGGCGAGGCGCTGAACTCCTACCTGGACGAGCTCAACCCGATCTACATGATGGCCAACTCTGGGGCCCGCGGCTCCTTCTCGCAGATCCGCCAGCTGGCCGGGATGCGGGGTCTGATGGCCAACCCCAAGGGGGAGATCATCGAGCGGCCGATCAAGGCCTCCTTCCAGGAGGGCCTGAGCGTGCTCGAGTACTTCATCTCCACCCACGGGGCCCGCAAGGGTCTGGCCGACACCGCTCTGCGCACGGCGGACTCCGGCTATCTGACCAGAAGGCTGGTGGACGTCTCCCAGGACGTGATCATCCGCAGCGAGGACTGCGGGACCAAGGAGTTCATCGAGATGCCGGTGACGAAGCTCGAGGTCGATCCCGAGACCAGGAAGCTCCGTCCCACCGGCGAGCCCAACGACAACCTGATCGGTCGGATCGCGGCCCAGGACATCACCACCAAGCGGGGCCGGGTCATGGTCGAGAAGGGCCAGGAGATCGACCGGGCAGAGCTGGCGGACATCGTCTCCTCGTGGGCCGATGACACCGACAAGGGCCACCTGATCACCGTTCCCGTGCGCTCCGTGCTGAAGTGCGAGGCGCAGACCGGCGTATGCCGGGCCTGCTATGGCCGCTCACTGGCCACGGGCAAGATTGCCCAGATCGGCGACGCGGTCGGGATCATCGCCGCACAGTCGATTGGCGAGCCGGGTACGCAGCTGACGATGCGTACGTTCCACACCGGTGGCGTCGCCGGCGCCGACATCACGCACGGCCTCCCGCGGGTGGTCGAGCTGTTCGAGGCCCGTAAGCCCAAGGGCCTGGCGAAGATCGCCGAGGTGGGCGGCAAGGTGTCGGTCGAGGACTCGGACAAAGCGGTCACGGTGGTGATCACCGACGACTCGGGCGAGGAGCACCGTCACACGTTCCCCCGGCGGACGATCCTGTTCGTCTCGCAGGGCCAGAAGATCGAGCCCGGGACGCAGCTCAACGAGGGCTCCCTGTACCCCCACGAGCTGCTCCAGATCCGCGGCCGCACCGAGACCGAGCTGTACCTCGTCCGCGAGGTGCAGGAGGTCTACAAGTCGCAGGGCGTGGACATCAACGACAAGCACATCGAGCTGATCGTGCGCCAGATGATGAAGAAGGTGCGTGTCGATCAGAAGGGCGACACGACGCTGTTGCCGGGCCAGTTCGTGGACCGCTTCGACTACAAGCGGGTCAACGACGGCGTGATCGAGCAGGGCGGCGAGGCGGCCCAGGCCGAGGAGATCATTCTCGGCATTACCAAGGCGTCGCTCAACACCGATTCGTTCCTGTCGGCGGCTTCGTTCCAGGAAACGACGAAGGTGCTCACCGACGCTGCCCTGGAGGGCAAGATCGACCGGCTGAACGGTCTCAAGGAGAACGTCATCATCGGCAAGCTGATCCCGGCCGCCACCGGTTTGAAGCGCTACCGGCGGATCGAGATCGAGCCGACCGAGCCACTTCCGCGTGGGATCGACGAGACGGGCCTGCTAGACCACGACGATCTGGCGGCCGAGCTCGGCCTCACCGACGGCGAGTCGTTGTCGGGCTTCAGCGGAGTCGAAGCCGATCTGTCCGACCTCGAGGACATCGGTCAGTCTGGCTCCTCGGCCGGGTTCATGGAGGAGCTGGGCGATCTCGACGAGGTCTCAACCTCTGAGGGCGACGGCTCCCGATCCTCCTCGGAGGACTAAAGCCCAATGATTTGATGCCGGGCCGCCCCCTTGAGAGTGGGGGCGGCCCGAGCGATCATTTGGCGCATGACCTCACATCAGACGGTCAGGCTCTCACCGGGGCGACATCCGTCCCCCCAGCTCGGAGCTTGCGTGATGGAGCTGGCCTCCATGCTTGCCGACGAACCGTTCACCGACCGTCCGGGGAGCACCTCTGCGGTCATCGCGGCGCTGCTTCGCACGTACAACGACGGCCTGGGCGATGACCGTCGCCAGGATCTCTATCCGCTGGCGTCACTGATCGTCGGCACAGCGCGCAGCCGCCGGGTCGAGCGAGACCGCGCGAGCCGCTGTCTCGAGTTCGCGCGCTCGCTCGGCGCTGCTGCGCCCGCCGGCCGCGCGGCGATCGGCGTCGCCACTCCGGAGGCCAGTGGCTCCTGGGCCGCGTTGGCAGCGCTGCGCACCGGCCCGACGGACGAAGTCCACGCCCGCACGCTTGCGTTCACGCGCGAGCTGGCGACGATGGGCTCGCGCCGGCAACGCCGCTGGCCGGAATGGGCGAGCGCACCCGACCCGGCGCGGGCAGTCGAGCACGCGCTGGCCGAGACTGATGCTGGCATCGCCGGGCGTCGCCAGTCGGTGTGCTGAGCCGCGACGAAACCTCAACCCAGACCAGGGACGACCTGAGTGCCGGGCCCCGCTGGGACTTTGACGAGGAGGTCACCAGAGCGTTCGACGACATGCTCGAGCGATCGATTCCGCAGTATGAGGTGATGCGGGCTGCTGTTCGCGACGTCGCCGTGGCCTTCCTCCAGCTGGAGGAGAACGGTGCGGAAGCATTCCCACTGGTGTTGGACCTCGGCTGCTCCCGGGGCGAGATGATCGCACTGCTCCGAAAGCAGGGCCCACCCGCCCGCTTCGTCGGCGTGGACGTGTCGGATCCGATGCTGAGAGCAGCGCGGGAGCGCTTCGCCGGAGATTCGAACGTCGAGATTACGCAGCTCGACCTGAGACGAGGCTATCCGTCGGTTCCCCTGGCACGCGTCACGCTCTCGGTTCTCACTCTTCAGTTCATCCCGATCGAATACCGCCGGAGAGTGATGACGGAGATCTATGAGCACACGGCCCCAGGTGGCTGTTTCATCCTGGTCGAGAAGTTGCTAGGGCAGACATCTCAGCTCAACGAGATGATGGTTGCGCGCTACCTGGACATGAAGCGCGCCAACGGATATTCAGAGGAGCAGATTATTCGAAAGCGCCTCGCGCTCGAGGGCGTGCTGGTCCCGATAACTGCGAGGTGGAACGAAGAACTGTTATCGAGGGCCGGCTTCGAAGCGATCGACTGCTTCTGGCGGTGGATGAACTTCGCCGCGTGGGTGGCGGTTCGGACGACATAGTGGCATCGGCGTCACTTCGCCGCGAAGAGAAAGCCGGCGTGATGGATAGGGCCGGGTGCGTCCTGGATATCCAGGATCGCCGACAGGAAGAATTCCCTCACGGGCTCTAGTCCGGCGCGCTCGGCCGCGGTGAGTATCTCCCCGCGGTTTAGCGCCCACCCCAAATACTCGGTGTCATAGCCGTATTCGTAGGCGCGCTGCAACGTCACGAAGCTAGGCGCGTCGGTCGTCGGGACTTTGGTGATGAGCAGATAACGATCTGCTGCTCCTGCCAGCCGCGCCAGGAGGTCAGTCCAATCCTCGACGTACTGAATGGACCCGCTGGCGAGGACGAGGTCGTAACTCTGCTCCAGACAGGCGTCGCTCTCGTGGAAGGTGACCTCGGGTGACACCCGCCGGCCCTGTTGGCATACGGCCGGGAGCTCTTTGCAGTGATAGTCGAGGTCGATCTCGGGCAGGAGCGCACGGCCGAGCGCGTGGTAGTGACCAAGCGCGCCCCCCCAGTCAAGTATCGACACCTTCTCAGTCATGCGGGCGCTGACTGCGAGGGCGTAGCCGAAAACCATCGCCATGTTGTGGGAGATCAGGTCCTCCCTGGGAATGGTCTGTCCGGTGGGGACGACGTGGAGGGCGCCCACGGGGCCCGTTCCCTGGAGCGTTTCGATGAAAGCCGGCCACCTCTGTGCATACATTCGTGCGACGTTCTCCACGTCCCAGCCGTCCCCGGCGCGGCCCGCGTGCTCTCGCGCCCATCCTTCCGGCACGTACTCCCACTCCGCGACCGGGGGCTCCGGGTCGGCGTGAGCTGTCGCGAGGTCCTCTACCTGGCCGGCGAGGGCGTCAAGCCGCGCGAGCAGGATCTCTCGGTTCTCGAGGACGTACTGGCGGGTCTCGGTGGCAACGCTCGTAATGAGGTGCAACCTCGCCCGCAGGGCTCTCAGCGGTCGCCGCGGAAACAGATGTCGTGGAGCGCTCACCCGTCGGCCTGGTGCCCGCGGTCAATGCCGACGTTCTAAACGCAGGATCACCGCCGTTATCGTGGCACACGCGACGCTGGCGCCGGCGAGCGCATCGCCCGCCGGCGCCGACTCCTCACAGTCTTGCGGTGTCGTCGTCTCTGAGCACGAAGCCGCGACGATGCCACGGCCGGTAGGGGAAGAGCAGAAACCGCATCAGGAAGATGACGGGAATCAGGAGCAAGAAGCCGGGAGCCCCGTGATGCCAGACGGCGCCCGCGAGCACTGCGGTGCCGAACAGGACCGCCAGCAGAGGGACCAGGCGCAGCCGCTGGAGCCGGAAAGGGCGCTCGCGTGGGCGCTCTCGGGGGAGATCGCCCACCAGCTGCTCGAGCTCGCCGATCGTCTTGGCCTCGTAGCAGCGGTCCAGGCGATCCTGGAACTCCTGTACGTCGATCCGCCCTTCACTGTGGCTTTTGCGGAGCCGGTCGGCGGTTGCCTCCCGGTCGGCATCGCCGGCGCGGAGGCTCGGGTCGCGGCCGAAAATGCTTGTGATTTGCTCGTTCATGTGACCCTCCCTTTCGAATTGCATGTGGGTGGCATCGTGACGCGTCGATCCGTCCCTGTCATCGGACTGGGGAGGGCTTTTCCGCTGCTATCGGCGGAGGTTCTCCGTCCGGTCGCATACTCCGGGTGTGGTAGTTCCCGGTGCTCCCGTGAGCCGATGACGGCTGAGTCGGGCGGGGCTATCGTGCCGGTGTGAGCACGACGGCCCAAAAGGCGCGGGTGGTCGTCTCAGCGCTGGGCGAGGTCAGGCCGTTCGACGTGCGGCTGGCGGCGATCACGGCCGCGATCCAGATCGCGGGCACCGTGGGTCCCGCACCGCAATGGCCACGGGCTCCACAGTTGCTGGTGGGCTTCCTCCTGCAAGGCGCCCACGCACCTGGACGCTGGGGCGTTTGTCCTGCTGGCGCTGGGGCCGCTCGCGCTATTGGTCAGGCGGCGCTACCCGCGAGCCGTGCTGTTCTTCGTCTTCTCGGTGACGCTGCTGTACGTGGCGCTCGGGTACCCGCAGGGACCGAACTACGTCTCGCTGATCTGGGCGTTCATGACGGCTGTGGTGTGTGGCGAGCGCCTGACGGCCGGCGTCGTGCTGGTCGCGGGGTGGGCGATGTACCTGTGGCTGCCGGCGGCGCTGGGCCGCACCGGCCTGCCGACGGTGCTCGCCGGCCTGTCGATTGCGGCCTGGCTGCTCTTGCTGTTCGCTGGCGGCGAGGGGATTCGGGCCAGACGGCAGAGGGTGGTGGAGGCCAGGGAGGCCCGAGAGCAGGAGGCCCGGCGCAAAGCCGACGAGGAGCGACTCCGGATCGCGCGCGAGCTGCACGACGTGCTGGCGCACAACATCTCGCTGATAAACGTGCAGTCGGGGGTGGCGCTCCACCTGATCGACGAGCAGCCCGAGCAGGCGCGCACCGCACTGTCGGCGATCAACGAGGCCAGCGCCGATGCGCTGCGGGAAGTGCGCTCGGTGCTGGGCGTGCTGCGAGGCGACCGGGAGCAACCGCCGCTGGCCCCCACGGCCGGGCTCGATCTTCTCGACGACCTCGTCTCTCGGGCCACCGCGGCCGGGATCGACGTCTCGCTTCAGCTCCGTGGCGAGCGCCGTCCGCTGCCGGCCAGCGTCGATTTGGCAGCGTTCCGCATCGTGCAGGAGTCGCTCACCAACGTCGTGCGTCACGCCGGAGCGAGCTCGGCCAGCGTCGAGCTGACGTACGGAAACGGCGAGCTCGAGGTCCAGATCGACGACAACGGACAGGGCATGGGCGCGCTATCCGATGGTGGAGCAGGAAGCGGGATCGCCGGGATGCGCGAGCGGGCCGCGGCGCTGAGGGGAGAATTTGAGGCCGGACCGCTGCCGAGCGGTGGCTTCCGCGTCCGGGCCCGACTCCCGGTGAGGGGCGAGCCGTGAGGCCGGGCTCGGGAGGTCAGAGTTGATCCGCGTGCTGCTCGCCGACGACCAGGCGCTCGTGCGCGCCGGGTTCCAGGCGCTGCTCGATGCCCAGGAGGACATCGAGGTGGTTGGAGAGGCCGACGACGGGCGAGAGGCGGTCGAGCTGGCCCGGAAGCTACGGCCCGACGTCATCTTGATGGACATCCGGATGCCCGCGCTGGATGGTCTCGCTGCCACCCGCGAGATCGCGCTCGACTCCTCACTCGACGCTGTCCGGATCGTGATCTTGACCACGTTCGAGCTTGACGAGTACGTGTTTGACGCCATCCGAGCGGGTGCAGCCGGATTTCTCGTCAAGGACACCAGGCCAGCAGATCTGATCGAAGCTGTGCGCGTGGTGGCCAACGGCGACGCGCTTCTCTCCCCGTCGGTCACGCGCCGCCTCATCAGCGAATTTGCCGCTCGGGCGAAGGAGCCGCCGGCGTCGAGCGCGCTGGAGGAGCTAACGGATCGGGAGCGCGAGGTGATGGCGCTGGCGGCGACGGGACTGACGAACGAGCAGATCGCCGATCGCCTCGTGGTGAGCATCGCGACGGCCAAGACCCACGTCAGCCGGGCGATGGTCAAGCTCGGCGTCCGTGACCGTGCGCAGCTCGTCGTGCTCGCATACGAGAGCGGGCTGGTGCGCCCCGGCTGGCTCGATTGAGATCCTCGTAAGCTGAACCGGATGAAAGCTGACGAGGCGCGCCGGCTCGCGCTGTCCCTGCCCGAGGCAAGCGAGCAGGACCACCACGGCCGGCCCTCGTTCAGGGTGAGAGGGAAGATCTTCGCCACTCTTGTGGGACGAGCGGCACATGAACGTGATGCTTGATCAGCACGGGATCCGGACCGCCGTGCAGGATCACACCTGGTGCGCCGAGCGCTGGTGGGGCAAGCGCCTGGCCGCGGTCCAGGTCGAGCTGGAGGGGGCCGATCCGGCGGCGCTGGCGGAATTGCTGGCCGACGCGTGGGAGGGGAAGGCGCCCAGTCGGCTGGCACGGGCCCCGCGGGACGCAGGCCGAGCGTGACGGCGCGCGCCCGGCTCGTCGCCTACGGCTCGGCGGTGCTTCTGATCGTGGCCGGTGCCGTCTGCGCCGCGACGGTCAGCGGCGTGACCGGTGAGGTCCTGGCGCTTGTCCTGATTGGGGTGGGGTTCGTGGCCATCACGGGGTTGGTGTTCCTGGAGGTCGGCCTGAGCGAGGATCGCGAGCGGGAGCGGGCCGGTCGTGCCCGGGGCCGTCGGTCGCCTCGTCTCAAGCGTCCCCGGGCCGGCCTCGACCGGATGCGCGGGAAGCGGCGGCGGCTGAGGTGACCTCGGGGAGCCAGTCGGCCACCGCGGCGGCGACCGCGGAAGCTTCCCTGAGCGAATGGCCGTCGGGGACCGCGATCACTGTGCGGTCGGGGCCCTGGGGTGGCATCCCGAACGGGTCGCGCTCCCCTTGCACGACAAGGACTGGCACAGTCACGGCTTCGAGCTCTGGGAGGCGACTCTTGGAGGGATCATCGCCGCGGCCCGGAGGATGGAGCGGAAACGCCAGGCACAACACGGCATCCGCCCCGGCATCGCTCGCCGTCCGGCACGCGACGCGGGCGCCGGCAGAGCGCCCTCCGACCACCAGGGGCAGGCCCCTCAGCGGGCCTTCTCGCAGCTGTGCGAGGACTGCAAGCCATGCTGAGTCGAGCTGGCGGGCAGGAGCGGGTGAGCGTCGTCCAGCCACCCGATAGGGCTGCTCCACCAAGGCGACTCTGACCCCGAGCGAGTGAGCCGCGTCGGCCGCCGCCACGAGGTCCGGAGAGCCAATGCCGCCGCCCGCGCCGTGCCCGAGCGCCAGCGCGGCCACCGGCCGCTTGACCGGCTGCAGGTGAACGCGGGCCGGGCCGTGAGGGGTTTTGATTTCAACCATCGCCAGCCGAGCGTAGCCGCCGAATACCCTTGGCTGAGAATGTCCTTCACCAATGTCGAAGCCCGCCAGCAGATGCTCGATCAGCTGGCCGCCGCCACCGAGCAGCTCGCGCGGGCGGTAGCGTCGCTGAGCGCGGCCTACGAGCAGCTGGATGAGCAGCAAGCCGACGTGCTCGAAGCGCGGCTGTTCCGGCCCGTCCAACACGCCTACGGTCGGGCACAGCGCACCCACGGCGGGTTCGCGGACCGCCACGGCATCGAGCGAAGGACGTTCACCGCCCCCATCCCCGAGGCGCCCTCAACCGGAGTTCGGGGTTACATCGAGCACGCCCTGGATGCCGTCGGCGCGGCCGAACGGGAGCTCGTAGCGCTCCAGGACTCTCTGATGCCGATCGAGTTCGGCGACCCGGAGCTTCGGGCCGGCCTGACCGAGGTGCGTCAGCTGATCGCCCCCCTGCCGTCGCATGCCCGAGAGCTCCTGCGGGTGCTCGGGCGCTAGGCCTCGCGCGCCATCGTCGGAGTGCGTACCGCCGTTGGCTCGGCCCCGGTGTAAGCGGGTAGGTTCCCGACGACATGAAGATCGTTTACACGCTCACCGACGAAGCGCCGGCGCTGGCCACCCGGTCGCTTCTGCCGATCATCGACGCGTTCACGGCGGTGGCGGGGATCGAGATCGAACCGCGCGACATCTCGCTGTCCGGTCGCATCCTCGCCCAGTTTCCGGAACGCCTGAACGACGAGCAGCGGGTGGCTGACGCGCTGTCAGAGCTGGGTGAACTGGCCAAGACGCCGGAAGCGAACATCATCAAGCTGCCCAACATCAGCGCCTCGGTCCCCCAGCTCAAGGCGGCCGTCGAGGAGCTCCAGGACAAGGGCCACGAGATCCCGGACTATCCGGAGGACCCCACCGACGACGATCAGCGGGAGATCCGGGCGCGCTATGACAAGGTCAAGGGAAGCGCGGTCAACCCCGTGCTCAGACAGGGCAATTCCGACCGACGGGCGGCTCGCTCGGTCAAGGACTACGTGCGCAAGCATCCACACTCGATGGGCGAGTGGTCGCGCGACTCCCGTTCGCACGTTTCGACCATGAGCGACGGCGACTTCCGCTCCACCGAGCGCTCGGTTGCAGTCGAGCGAGAGGGAACGCTCCGGATCGAGCACACGGACGGCGACGGCAACGTCACGGTCCTCAAGGAGGACATTCCGGTAGGGGCCGGCGAGGTTCTGGACGGGGCGGTGATGCATCGGGACGCGCTCGATGAGTTCCTCGCGACCCAGGTGGCCGACGCCAACCAGAACGGGGTGCTGTTCTCGGTTCATCTGAAGGCCACGATGATGAGGGTCTCGGACCCGATCATCTTCGGCCACGCCGTCCGCGCCTACTTCAAGGACCTCTTCGAACAACACGGCGAAGCGCTGGCGTCGGCCGGCGTCAACGCCAACGACGGCATGGGCGCCCTGCTCAAGGCCATCGAAGAGTTGCCCGAGGAGCAGCGAGATGAGATCCGTCAGGCGATCGACAGCGCCTACGAGAGCGGACCGGCACTGGCCATGGTCGACTCCGATCGCGGCATCACAAACCTGCACGTGCCGAGCGACGTGATCATCGACGCCTCGATGCCGGCGGCGATCCGCTCCTCGGGCCAGATGTGGAACGCCCAGGGGGAGCAGCAGGATGCGAAATTTGTGATCCCCGACCACTCCTACGCCGCTCTGTACGCGGAGACGGTCAACCACTGCCGTGAGCACGGAGCCTTTGACCCGGCGACGATGGGCGCCACCTCAAATGTCGGCCTGATGGCCGAGGCGGCTGAGGAGTATGGCTCGCACGACAAGACGTTCGAGATCGAGCGGCCGGGGGTCGTGCGGGTGTCCGACGACGATGGGGCTACGGTGCTCGAGCACCAGGTGCAGGAGGGCGACATCTGGCGCATGTGCCAGACCACGGACGAGGCGATCCAGGATTGGGTCCGTCTGGCGATCGACCGCGCTCGGACCACTGGTGCGCCAGCCGTCTTCTGGCTGGACGAGAGCAGAGCACACGACAGGCAGCTGCTGGAAAAGGTCCGTCCGGCGCTCGATGAGCTCGACAGCGAAGGAGTCCAGATCGAGATCCTTGACGTCGCCACCGCCACTCGTTACACGCTCGACCGTGCTCGGCGGGGCGAGGACACAATCGCGGTCACGGGCAACGTGCTGCGCGACTACCTAACCGACCTGTTCCCGATCCTCGAGCTCGGCACCAGCGCGAAGATGCTCTCGATAGTGCCCCTCTTGAACGGGGGCGGGCTGTTCGAGACCGGAGCCGGGGGCTCCGCCCCCCGCCACGTGCAGCAATTTTTGAAGGAGAACCACCTCCGTTGGGATTCGCTCGGCGAATTCCTGGCCCTGGGTCCGTCGCTCGAGCTGCTGGCGGACAAGGAGGACAACGAGCGCGCGAAGCTGCTGTCCGAGACGCTCGATCGCGCCACCGGAAAGGTGCTGGAGAACGACCGCTCTCCCTCCCGCAAAGTCGGGGAGCTCGACAACCGGGGATCTCACTTCTACCTCGCCCTCTATTGGGCACAGGAGCTCGCCTCGCAGGGAGAGGACTCCGAGCTCGCAGATCAGTTCGGGGCCCTCGCCGAGCGGCTGGCGGAGAACGAGGAGAAGATCGTCGGCGAACTGAACGACGGACAGGGCTCGCCCGTCGACATGGGCGGCTATTACCGCCCGGACCCCGACTCAGCCACGGCGGCCATGCGTCCAAGCTCGACGCTGAACGAAGCGCTTGAGAGCTTCCAGCGGCAAGCGGTGGCGCGCTGAAACCCAGCTAGCGCTCGATGCGCTGAAGCGCCCGTCCCGGCCGCCAGAGCTGGATCACGAGCCGATCGCGGGCCTCGCTCAAGCCAACGAGAACGGCTTCGTCGATGTCGAGCCGGAAGAGGTGGGAGTCGTTCGAGGGCGGATCGGAGCCGCGGCTACGGAACAGCTGGAGACGGCGCTCCTGGTCGGTGATCTCCTCGGCGCGCCCGGAAAGCTTGGCGTCGCCCGGCCAGCCCGGCGGATCGTCGGAGCCGCTGTGGAGCGCGTACCGCGCGTCCCGGCGCAGATCGAGCGCCTTGCGCGCGTTCGGCATCGACCCGATCCAGATGTCGCCTTCGGCGAAGAACGTCTCGATGCCGCTGATACGCGGGGACCCGTTCGCGCGCAGCGTGGCGATCGTCTTGTGGATGCGCCCGTCGAGGCGCTCGCGGACCGCGGCCGCGAACTCAGGCGCCTGCTGGACGATGTCCTGCCAGCGGGCCACGCCGGAGCGGTCAGGCCTTCGGCGGCAGCGAGCGCGCGTACCCGACTCCTCGCGCCACCCACGGTGCCAGCTCGCGCTTCGTCCGCACACCTTCGGGGGCCACGCGCAGCCAGCCGTCCATCGCCCGGCCGCGCATCTCGAACCGTGCGGCGTGCGGCTCGCGCAGCAACGCTTCGGTGTCGGCGGGATCGCAGCGCAGCAGGAGCCCGCCCTGCCCGCTCGCGCTCACGGACATGTTGCCCCCGATCAGAAACGCCAGCCCGCCGAACATCTTCTTCTCGCTCACGCCGTCCTCGGCGGCGATCAGCTCGCGTATCCGGTTCGCGAGGTCCTCGTCGTAGGCCACGCCGGGATTATTCACGACGCCAGCCGAGGAGTTGCAGTGTGAATCGTGATTCACTAAGCTTTTGTGAATCAGGATTCATCGCGAGGAAGGCGAGCCATGACCACCATCGAAGCCATCGACCCCGCCCGGGAGGTACAAAACCAGGCACCGCCGCTTCAGCCGCTCAATCTGTTCGAGGCCGACGCGGCGCTCCAGGAGGCCCTGGAACGCGAAGGTGGTGGCTGGGGGGCCGACAGGGCGCGGGAGGCGGGCGAAGGTGGCGGGCGGCGTCGAGGCGCTCGAGCACTCGCGCCGAGCTGAGCGAAACCTTCCGATCTTGCGAACGCATGACCGATACGGCAATCGAATCGACCAGGTCGAGCTCGACCCGTCGTGGCACTGGCTGCTGCGCGCAGCGGTCGAGCGCGAGATCCACGGCCTGCCGTGGCGCTCGGAGCAGCCCGGGGCCCACGTCGTAAGGGCCGCGTTGTTCACGCTGTGGAGCAACGCCAACGACGGGGTGATGTGCCCGGTCTCCATGACCTACGCCGCCGTCCCGGCCTTGCGCGACGGAGCCCCCGAGCTGGCGGCCGAATGGGAGCCGCGCCTGACGCTTGCAGACTACAGAGCATGGGGCACTGGCCGGGATGGCGATGACCGAGCGTCAGGGCGGCTCGGACGTGAGGGCCAACATCACCCGTGCGGAGCCGGCCGGCGACGGCGTCTATCAGCTCCACGGACACAAGTGGTTCTGCTCCTACCCCCCGTGCGACGTGTTTCTGGTGCTCGCTCAGGCCCCCGGCGGCCTGTCCTGCTTCCTCGTCGAGCGCGGCAGCGGCATGGAGTTCCAGCGTCTCAAGGACAAGCTGGGAACCCGCTCGCTGCCCTCCAGCGAGGTCGAGTTCCGCGGGGCTGCGGGCCATCTGGTGGGCGAGGAGGGCCGGGGCGTATCGGCCATCATCAAGATGGTCAACCACACGCGCCTCGATTGCCTGCTGGGCGCGACGACCGGCCTTCGCCGAGGGACCGTCGAGGCCATCCACCACGCCCGTCACCGATCCGCGTTCGGCGCGCTGCTGGCGGACCAGCCCGCGATGCGCAACGTGCTCGCGGACCTGGCGGTTGAATCGGAGGCGGCAACGGTGGCGGCGATGCGCGTGGCGCACGGCTACGACGAGTCCGAGCAGGCGACGTTCCGCCGGTTCGCGACCGCCGTCATGAAGTATTGGGTGTGCAAGCGCGCTCCGGCGCACGCCGGCGAGGCGCTCGAGTGCCTGGGCGGCAACGGCTTCGTCGAGGACTCGGGCATGCCGTTGCTCTACCGGGACGCGCCCCTGAACTCGATCTGGGAAGGATCGGGCAACGTCGCCGCGCTGGATGTCCTGCGCGCGTTGGTCAAGGAGCCGGACGGGCTGCCGGCGTTCATGGCCGAGTGCGAGCTGGCGGCCGGCGCCGACTCGCGGTTCGATACCCACCTTCGCCACGTGCGCGAGAACACCACAGCCGTGTTCTCGAGAGAGGACCCGCAGTTCGAAGCCCGGCGGGTTGTCGAGGACCTGGCACTCTCGCTTCAGGCCTCGCTCCTGGTCCGTCACGCGCCCCCCGCTGTTGCGGATGCGTTCTGTGCCTCCAGGCTCGAGCGCGAGGGCGGCCAGGTGTACGGGACGTTGCCGGCGGGCGTCGACGCCAAGGCGATCATCGATCGCGCGCTGCCGGTCTAGATGGCGGACGTCGTCTCCTACGAAGTGCGCGACAGGGTCGCGCACATCACGCTCAACCGGCCGGATCGCGGTAACGGCCTCACCCGCCCGCTGCTCGATCGCCTGGAACATCTCGTCGAGCGCGCAGATCTCGACCCGGCCGTTCATGCCCTTCTGCTGGCCGGCCACGGGAAGGGCTTCTGCGGTGGCTACGACCTGGTGGAGTCGGCCGAGGGCCAGGGCGTCAGGGATGATGGCGCCCGGGTCGCGCCAACAGGGTCGCCGCTCGACCCCGCCGTCATCGCCTCCAACCACAACCCGGCAGAGGCGTGGGATCCGATGGTCGATTACGCGATGATGAGCCGCAACGTCCGGACGTTCATGGCGCTGTTTCACTGCACGAAGCCGGTCATCTGCAAGGTGCACGGCTTCTGCGTGGCGGGGGGCACCGATCTGGCGCTGTGCTCGGACCTGGTGGTGATCGCGGCCGACGCCAAGATCGGCTACCCGCCGGCGCGCGTCTGGGGTTCGCCGACCACGGCGATGTGGGCATATCGCCTCGGGCCCCAGCGGGCCAAGAGGCTCCTGTTCACCGGGGACTCGCTGTCGGGCGCCGAGGCGGCGGAGTGGGGGTTGGCGATCGACGCCCCGCCCCCGGAGGAGCTCGACGAGCGGGCCGAGGCGCTGGCGCAGCGGGTGGCCCTGCTTCCGCTCAATCAGCTGCAGATGATGAAGCTGCTCGTCAACCAGTCGCTGTACGCGCAGGGGCTCCACGCCACGCAGGTGATCGGGACGGTGTTCGACGGGATCACCCGTCATACGAAGGAGGGCTATGCGTTCCAGGGGCTGGCTGCCCGGGAGGGGTTCCGGGAGGCGGTCCGGCAGCGCGATGAGCCCTTCGGGGACTACGGGCGCGCTCGGTGAGGGCCCTCACCGGCACCAGAGAGCGCTTGCTCGAAGCGGCCCGCGAGCTGATCGAGGAGGGCGGCTACGGGACGGCATCGGTGATCGCGATCGCCGAGCGGGCAGGGCTGGCCGCCGGAACGCTGTACCGCCACTTCGGCTCCAAGCAGGAGCTGTTCGTCGAGGTGTTTCGGTCGGTGTGTGACCGCGAGGTGCGCGCGATGCAGGCCGCGGCGCAGGCCATGCCGCCAGAGGCCAGGCACGTCGAACGGCTCGAGACCGTGTTCGCGACGTTTGCCGAGCGGGCTCTGCGGCGGCGGCGGCTGGCGTGGGCCCTGCTGGCGGAGCCGGTCGACCCACTGGTCGACGCCGAGCGGCTCGCCTACCGCCAGCGCTACGCGGAGCTGGTCGCCAGCGTGCTGCGGGCGGCGATCGTGGCCGGTGAACTGCCCGAGCAGAACGTGGAGCTGACCGCGGCCGCGCTGGTCGGCGGTTGCGGTGAGGCGCTGGTTGGCCCCTTGGCCCCCGTGGGCCCGCGGGTAGAAGTCGACGAGGTGCTGCTCGCGCTGCAGACGTTCGTGCGCCGCGCCGCCGGGGCGGCCGAGCGGGTGGGGACGCGGTGAGTGACGCCGTCCGCCTGGAGCGCGACGGCCCCGTGACGACGGTGCTGCTCTCGCGCCCCGAGCGGCGAAACGCCGTCGACGGCCCTACCGCCGATGTCCTTGTCGAGGCGTTTCGCGCCTTCGACGCCGATCCCGAAGCGCGAGTGGCGGTTCTGCATGGCGAGGGCGGCGTGTTCTGTGCCGGCGCCGACCTGCACGCGGTTGGCACTGCCGACGGTAATCGAGTCGAGGCCGACGGCTCGGGGCCGATGGGGCCCACCCGCATGCGGCTCTCGAAGCCGGTGATCGCCGCCGTCGCCGGCCACGCGGCGGCGGGCGGTCTGGAGCTGGCGCTGTGGTGTGATCTGCGCATCGCCGAGCAGGACGCCGTGTTCGGCGTGTTCTGCAGGCGCTGGGGCGTCCCCCTGATCGATGGCGGCACGGTTCGTCTGCCGAGGCTGATCGGCGTGAGCCGGGCTATGGACATGATCCTCACGGGACGACCCGTGGGCGCCCCCGAGGCACTCGAAATGGGGCTCGCCAACCGGGTGGTGCCCAACGGCTCGAGCCGAGACGAAGCCGAATCGCTGGCCGAGCAGCTGGCCCGCTTCCCCCAGGCCTGCATGCGCGAGGACCGACTTTCGCTGCTGGAGTCGCTGGCGCTGAACGAGGCCGACGCGCTGGCCACCGAGTTCCAGCACGGCCTGCGGTCGCTGGCCGAAGTCCAATCAGGCCTCGAGCGCTTTCGCGCCGGCGAAGGACGCCACGGGGCCTTCTAGCTGCCGTCACTCGAGCTCGCGCGCCCATCGCCGCAGCCGCGCGACGTGCTCTGCGGTGATCCCCACTGCGGGCTCGGTCGTCACCAGCAGGGCCGGTCCTGAGCGCGAGGCGGCCCAGCGCGCACAGGCCTCGTCGTGCGAATCATCGATCCAGGCCACCGGGCGCTCAGCGCCGGCGTAGCGCTCGATCGCGGCGAGCTTCCAGTGCGCGCGGGGCGAGGGCGTCTCGTCGTCGAACGTCAGGTGGGGGCAAGCGCCCGGCAGCTCCAGCAGGAGGCGCAGGTGCTCGTCGGCCTTCTCCTCCCAACCGGTGCACCACGCAAGCTCGAAGGCATCCGCCAAGGCGCGCAGGTGATCTCCGGCCGTGGCCGAAATCAGATGCGGAATCCCGTCCACCATCAGGAAGCGTCCCGGCGGCGGCCGCGAGGGATCAAACGCGAACAGCGAGATCACGCCATCGACATCCACCAGCAGCAGCGGTTTCTCGGCGCTCGGCACCCCTTCAGGCTGCCAGGCGCCGAGGGGTGGCGGCGTCACGCGCTCCGAGATGTGGTGTACTTGTTTGAAGCGGCACTGCGGCGGCTAGACCTTCCGGCTACTGGGAGGACCTCTCGCGCCAGGTCGCTCCGTGCCGCGTCCCCGATAGCTCTGTGACTCTTCCCTTAGGCATTCTGCTCGCCCTCGGCTGCGCTCTGGCGACCAATATCGGTTTCTTCTATAAGCACCGTGGCGTGTGCGCAGCGCCCGCCGTCAACATCCGGCGGCCGTTGTGGACCGCGTGCTCGTTGTGGCGTTCGCGCTGGTTCGCGATTGGAATGGCGGTCGCCACCGTTGGCTGGCTTTTCCACGTAGGCGCGCTCACCCTTGTGCCGTTATCGATGGTGCAGGCCGTTCTGGCGGCCGGCATCGTGTTGCTTGCGGTGATGGCCGAGCGGATGTTCGGCATGCGCGTCGGGCGCCGACAGTGGGTCGGTCTGGCCTTGACGGCGTTGGGTCTGGCGCTACTAGGGCTGACCCTGCCCGCGATCCACGGAGCGGACTCCAGATTCTCCCTCCCCGGGATGATCTCGTTCGAGGCCGGGCTGGTGGCCGCCGGGACGCTCCTCATGATGGGCAGGCAGTTTGGAGCGCCGGCGGAGCACCACGGATACATGCTTGGCGCCGCAGCGGGAATCCTTTTCGGGGTCTCGGACATCGCTATCAAGGCCATCTCCGGCGGGATTGGCAGCGAAGGCGTCTTGGCCCTCATCTCGCCGTGGACGGCGTTGGCGGCCGGTGCATCGGTCGCCGCCTTCTACGCCTCGGCCAAGTCGCTTCAGGATGGGGAGGCGGTGCCGGTGATCGCGGTCACGGGGACGTCAGCCAACATCGCCGGAATCGTGGGCGGCATCATCGTGTTCGGCGATCCGGTGTCGGCCAACCCGATGGCGCTGGCGGTTCAGTGCCTCGCCTTCTGCCTGGTCCTATGGGCCGCCTGGCTGATCCCGGCGCCGGTGCGGGTGCGCCACGCCGCGGCGACGGCCTGAGCGGCCCTAGCCCCCGCTCCCTTCCAGCAGCACCCGCGTCACCTGCTCGGGGTCGTCGTAAGTGGGCACGTGCCCGCAGTCCTGCAGCGTGAGCATGCGCGCCGACGGGATGGCGCGCTTTGCGCGAACCGCCTGGCGGGGCAACAGCAGGCGGTCGTGGTCTCCCCAGGCGATCGTGATCGGCACGGCGATCTGCTCGCCGCCAGAGAACCGCTCCTCCGTGATCGCCCGGAGCGTCTCGTCGAACCAGGCGGCGCCCGCGACAGCGCGGATGTTGGCGGCGGCTTCGTCCGCTGGGACCCGTGTCGGGTGCGCGAAGAACTGGCTCGAGAACATCGCACGCGCCACCCGGGGGCGCATCAATCGGTCGGCGTACGGAGCGGCGAGGCGGCACGCGCGTCTGGTCATCGCAAGCGAGGCCCGTTTGAAGATGCGCTCCCGGTCGTTGTGAAAGCCGGCCGGCGACAAGCCGGTCGCCGAGCGCACGAGGCCCCGTTTTGCCAACTCCAGCGAGACCCAGCCGCCCAGTGAATTACCGGCCGCATGCGGCCGGTCAACCCCTATCTCCTGAAGGAACTCCGCCACGAGCCGCGCCAGCGACTGCGCTCCGGGCGGGGTGCCCGATGGCGGCATCGACGAGGCCCCGAAGCCCGGGAGGTCGACGGCTATCACCTCCCGCTCGTTCGCCAGGCGCGGGATGACCGGGTCCCACACCTGCCAGCGGCTGCCGATTCCGTGCAGCAGCACGAGCGGCTCCCCCTGTCCAACGCGGTGGTGGTTGAGCTGCACGCACCGGCACTCTAGTTCCAGCGCTTTCCTGCCGACCGTTATCTAGACCTCGACGATCCGGCGGATATCGTTGTACAAAACGGCTAAATCGTCGAGAGGCAGAGAGATGGCAAGCACCGAGACCCCACTCGCCGGCGCACATTCTCAACTACAGGAGCTGGCCAAGCGCCATCTGTGGATGCACTTCACCCGCATGTCGGCGTATGCCGAGCAGGAGGTGCCGGTGATCGTGCGCGGCGAGGGCTGCTACGTGTACGACGAGCACGGCAAGCGTTACCTAGACGGCCTGTCGGCGCTGTTCTGCGTGAACATTGGCCACGGTCGGGGGGACATCGCCCAGGCGGGAGCCGACCAGGCCGCCGAGCTCGGGTTCTTCACGAACTGGTCCTATGCCCATCCGCGCGCAATCGAGCTCGCGGCCAGGATCGCGGCCCTGGCTCCGGGCGACCTCAACCGCGTGTTCTTCACCAGCGGGGGGTCAGAGGCGGTGGAGTCGGCGCTCAAGCTCGCGCGCCAGTACTTCAAGCTGACCGGCAAGCCGAACAAGACAAAGGTGATCTCCAGGGAGATCGCGTATCACGGCACCTCGATGGGGGCGCTGGCCGCGACCGGCATCACGGGCCTCCGCCAGCCGTTCGAGCCGCTCATGCCCGGCGGACGCCACGTCCCGGCGACCAATACCTATCGCCTCCCGAGAGGGTTGACCGAGGAGTGGTTCGCGGAAGCGATCAAAGAGACGATCGAGTTCGAGGGCCCCGACACCGTCGCCGCCGTGATCCTCGAGCCGGTCCAGAACTCAGGCGGCTGCTTCACGCCGCCCGACGGGTACTTCGCGCGGGTGCAAGAGATCTGCGACGCCTACGACGTCCTGCTGATCTCCGATGAGGTGATCTGCGCCTGGGGCCGCTTGGGGGAGTGGTTCGGGGCAGACCGCTACGGCTATAAGCCGGACATCGTCACCACGGCCAAGGGCCTGACCAGCGCCTACGCGCCGATGGGTGCGGTGATCGCCTCCGACAGGGTCGCAGAGCCGTTCCTTGACGGCACGAACAGCTTCACCCACGGCTTCACGTTCGGCGGCCACCCGGTGTGCGCGGCGGTGGCGATGGCCAACCTCGAGGCGTTCGAGCGCGAGGGCGTGCTCGACCACGTCCGCGCCCACGAGCCGGAGTTCCGGGCCACGCTCGAGTCGCTTCGCGACATTCCGATCGTGGGCGACGTACGCGGGGCCGGCTATTTCCACGCGATCGAGCTGGTCAAGGATCGCGACACGAAGGAGTCGTTCTCCGACGAGGAGTCAGAGACGCTGCTGCGCGGCTTCCTCTCCGGCGAGCTGTACCGCCGGGGGCTGATCTGCCGGGCGGACGACCGAGGCGACCCGGTGATCCAGCTCTCGCCACCGCTGATCGCGGGCCCGGAGCAATTCCAGGAGATCGCCGCCGTGCTTCGGCCATTGCTGACGGAGGCATCCGAGCGCATGCGGCTGGCGGCGGGCTGATCGATGCTCACCGTCAGGGACCTCGTAGAGCGGCTCGAACTGCCCGTCCTCGCGGGCCAGGGCGGTCTGGAGAAGCCCGTTCGCTGGGTACACATCTCCGAGCTCCTCGACCCCACGCAGTGGCTGTCAGGCGGCGAGGTGCTGCTGACGACGGCCATGCAGCTCGACAGCGCGGGACGCCAGCGAGATTTCGTCGACCGCCTGGCGGATCACCAGCTGGCGGCTCTGGGCATCGGGACCGGCTTCCGCCATCCGGAGGTGCCCCAGGCGCTGCTCGAGACCGCCGCCGAACGGGACTTCCCCCTGTTCGAGGTGCCTTACGAGGTTCCGTTCATCGCGATCACCGAAGCCGCCTTCGCCGAGCTCGTCAACGAGCAGTATGCGGTCCTGCGAGGGGCGCTCGCCGCCCACGAGCGACTGGAGCGGATCGTGCTCTCCGAACGGGGACTGGACGCCCTCGGCGGGGCGATCGCCTCCCTGATCGGCGGCACAGTGTTGGTATTCGACGGCCGCGGCAGGCCGCGGGTCGGGCAGGCGGTACGGCGCGAGCTTTCAGAGAAGGAGCTGAGGGCCATCCAGCGCGAAGTGCGTGAGCACGCGCAGCGCCGCGAGCCGCGGGCGTTCGTGCCCGCGGTCGGATCCGAGACGGCGGGGACGGTGGCGCTCCCGGTGACGGCCGAGGGCTCGCCCAGCGGGGCCGCCCCGGACCGTGCTCCCGAGGCCTGGCTCGTGGCGATCAAAGACTCCGAACCGCTGTCTGACTTCGACCGCCTGGTGCTCCATCAGGCGGTGACAATCGTGGCCCTCGAGCTGTTGCGCAGCCGAGTGGCGGGCGAAACCGAGCGCCGTCTTGCCGGAGACGTGCTGCGGGACCTGGTGAGCGGCGAGCTGGCCGGGCCCGAGCTGGCGCGCCGTCTGGAGCCCTTCGGGCTCGGGACCGAGGTGGCGACGATCGTCCTGGCGGACGGGGAGGGGACCGCGGCGGACTGGAAGCGTCGCTCTCAGAGGCGCTGCGGGACGAGGCCGTCCCGGCTCTCGCTGCCTCGGCGGCAGGGCTCGCCTGCGCGCTGGTCGCGGGCCTGCGAGAGCAGGAGCTGTTCGCGCTCGCGCACCGGGTGGGCGAGCGGCTGTCGGCCACCGGAGGCGGGTCACTGCGGCTTGGCGTCGGGCGCGCAACCGAGGCCGGCCGGGCCCGGAGGAGCTTCCACGAGGCTCGATGCGCGCTCGAGGCGCTGGCGCTGGGCGCCGGGTCGTCCCTGAACGGCCTGGGCGTCGCGACGTATAAGGACCTGGGCTCCTTTCAGCTGCTGCTGTCGCTGCAGGACGAGGAGGCGCTGCGCCTGTTTTGCGACTCGATCCTCGGCCCGATCGCCTCGAGCGAGGGTCGTTACGGCGGCGAGCTGATCCGCTCGCTGGAGGCGTTCATCGAGGAGAACGGCCAGTGGGAGCGGGCGGCGAGAAGGCTCTATTGCCACCGGCACACGCTGCGGTACCGCATCCGCCGCATCGAGACGCTTACCGGTCGCAGCCTCCAGAATGCCCGCGACCGGATCGACTTCTGGCTCGCGCTGCGGGGCCGCGATCTGCTTGGCCGGGAGGGTCATGCGATGGGCGACGGCGGGGCCACCAGCCCCGGCAGGGCCGCTCAGATTGGGCGGGCCAACGGCCCTGGAGTGGCCCCTGAGGTTAGGGCGGCCAAGGGGGGAGAGGGGGCCGAGGAGCGGGAGATCGACGCGTGATCGTCGGCGTCCCCACCGAGGTAAAGCCGGACGAGTATCGCGTCGCGATCACCCCCGCCGGCGTGCGGGAGCTGGTCGACGCCGGTCACCGCGTGCTGGTACAGAGCGCTGCGGGCCTCGGGTCCGCCATCTCGGACGATGCGTTTGCCGCCCAGGGGGCCACGATCGTCCCCGACGCTGCCGAGCTGTTCGGCGGCTGCCCAGCTGATCTTGAAGGTCAAGGAGCCCCAGCCGCAGGAGGTGCAGCGCCTCGAGACGCGCCACACGCTGTTCACCTACCTGCACCTTGCCGCCGATCCGGAGCTGACCCGGGCGCTAGCGGCGTCAGGCGCGACCTGTATCGCGTACGAGACGGTCGAGGACGAGCGGGGGAGGCTGCCGCTGCTGGCGCCGATGTCGGAGGTCGCCGGGAAGATCGCCACCCAGGCCGGCGCGTTCTTCCTGGAGAAGCCGCTCGGCGGGCGGGGGATCCTGCTCGGCGGAGTCCCGGGCGTGGCGCCGGCGAACGTGATGATCATCGGCGGCGGTGTGGTGGGGACCAACGCGGCCTTCATCGCGCTGGGGATGGAGGCCAACGTGTACGTGTTCGACCGCAACATCGACCGACTGCGTGAGCTCGACATCGCCCTGGCGGGCAGGGTCTCGACCTGCTTTGCATCCACGCTCGAGATCGAGCAGCGGCTGCCGGACGCCGACCTGGTGATCGGCGCCGTACTGGTGCACGGAGCGCGGGCGCCGAAGGTGGTCAGAAGGCCCCAGCTGTCGCTGATGAAGAGCCAGGCGGTGATGGTCGACGTCTCGATCGACCAGGGAGGCTGCTTTGAGACCTCCCGTCCCACAACCCATTCTGATCCCGTGTATGAGGTAGACGGCGTCATCCACTACTGCGTGACGAACATGCCGGGCGCGGTCCCGATCACGTCCACCTACTCGCTCACGAACGCGACCATGCCCTATGTGCTGCACCTCGCCGGGTCGGGCATCCGCGGCGCCGCGGCCGAGAACCCGGGCCTCAAGCTCGGGGTCAACGTCGCGTCGGGGCAGGTCACCTACCCCGGAGTGGCGGACGCGGTCGGCGTGCCGTTCGTGCCGGCCGACGAGGCCCTCGAAGGTGTCGCGGCGGGAGCGGCGTAGAGGCTCTCAGGTGCGCCAGCCGCTAAACTGTCCGCCCCTGTGGGGTGGCTGAGGGCGAACAATGAGATGGTCGTTCACGAGACCATCGACGGGGAGACGATCCTGATTCATATGGGGACCGGCGCGTACTACAGCATCGAGGGCGCGGGATCGGACATCTGGAACCTCGCTGCGGCCGGACACACGAAGTCGCGGATCGTCGATCAAATCGCGAAGCAGTACCGCGCCGACACCGACCTCGTGACGCACTGCGTGGAGGCGCTGACCGCCGAGCTAATCGACGAGGAGCTGCTGGTCTCGGCGCCAAACGGTGCCGAGGAGGCCGTCGAGCTCGCGTCGGTCGCTGCTGGCGCGTTCGCAGTGCCCGTGCTGGCCAAATACACCGACATGCAGGAGTTCATGCTCGTCGACCCGCTTCACGACGTTGACCTGGCTGCCGGCTGGCCGCATGCCGCGGCTGGCTGAGGTTCCACTCCAAGAGCTCTTCGCCGAGGCCTCCGCAGCTCACGAGCAGGCCACCTTCCGCAGCGGCGAGATCCGCCGCGTGCTCCGGTTCGCGGGGCGGCAGCTCGAACTTCGGTTCGCGGGCGCCGCCCTGGCGGAGGCGCTGCTGGGAGCGATGGCGCCGCGGCTCGTCGGGCGCGCTCCAGCCGAGATGAGCATCGGGCTGTGGGCGGGTGGCTCCCCGCTTCCGTGGCACCTCGGCGACCTTGGCCCACGAGGGCTCGTGCGCGGCTCTGCGTCTGATGGCGTGAGCGCGGTGTACGAAGTTGCCTCGGGCGCTCTGACGCTGTTTGACCGCCGTAGCTCTCAAATCCTTTACCGGGTGCCGGACACCGACGGAATTCCGTGGTGGGAGCGGGCGGCGCCCCTCCGTCCGGCGCTTCACTTTGCGCTCGCGGGTCGCGACCAGTCACCTGGTGCACGCGGGTGCCGTCGGTGATTCCGACCGCGGCGGTGTGCTGCTGGCAGGCCCTGGCGGTTCGGGGAAGACGAGCCTGGCGCTGTCCGCCGTCGAGCACGGTCTGGGCTACGTCGGGGACGATTACGTGCTGCTCGAGGATGGCGTTGCGTGGAATCTCTATCGCACGGCGAAGCTGAGACAACGGCCCGGACCGCGAAAAGACGGTCCTGGAGATTGACGCAGGAGCCTTGGTCGACGCCCTGCCGGTTCGGGCCGTCGTGGTGCCTGCGATCGGCGAGGGCGGCACCCGGCTCGCACGTATCAGTGCAGGCGACGCGCTGCTGGCGCTCGCTCCGAGCACCGCGTTCCAGATTCCTTTCGATCGCGGTGCGGTGCTCGCCACGCTGGCGGAGCTAGTTCGGCGGGTGCCGTGCTACCAGGTTGCGCTGGGCGGCTCGCCAGGGGCTGCGGCCGCCGCACTGGTGGAGGTGTTGGCCGGTGACTGACGGCCTGGTATCGGTGATCGTGCCTGCTTACAACGCCGAGAGCTTCATCGCTGAGGCGCTCGACAGCGCGTTTGCGCAGGACTACGGCCCACTGGAGGTGATCGTCGTTGACGACGGCTCGAGTGATCGCACGGCCGAGGTCGCGTCACGCTACGAGGTTCAGCTGGTGCAGCAGCCGAACCGCGGACCGGCCGCTGCGCGCAACGCCGGCCTGGCGCTCGCGCAGCGGCGAGTACATCGCGATCCTCGACGCGGACGACATCTGGCCGGCCGATCGGCTCTCGGTGCTCGTCGGCGCGCTGTCCACCGGCGCCGGGATCGTGATGGGCTTGACGGAGTTCTTCGTGACCCCGGGCGAGCCCACGCCACCTCATTATCCGTTCGGCCTCCCGCAACCCGCTCAGCGGCCACATGGTTGCTCTGCTCGCCAGGCGCAGGGTGTTCGAGCTGATCGGCGCCTACAACGAGGAGTTGCGCTTGTCGGAGGATATCGATTGGTTCATGCGCGCCCGGGAGGCCGGGGTAGTGATCGAGTTCGTCGATCGCGTGGTCTCGCGGTACAGGATCCACGCGCGAAACACCTCGCGCAATAAGGAAGCAGTTCGGGCGATGTGGCTGCGCACGTTGCGTTCCTCGCTGGCGCGACGGCGGCAGGAGACGAGCTCATGAGCCGGCCGCTCATATCCGTGATCGTCCCGATACACGGGCAGGCGCCGTTCCTCGGTGCGGCGCTCCGCAGTATCGCGGCTCAAACCTATGAGCCTCGTCGAGACGATCGTCGTCCTGGACGGCGAGTGCTCAGAGCTGCCGGACCTGGACAGGTTCGCTGTGCGTGTGCTGCGGCAGTCCCACGCCGGGGTTGGGGCCGCACGCAACAACGGAATCGAAGCGGCAAGCGGCGAGTTGATCGCGCTGCTCGACCAGGACGACGAATGGCGCCCAGACAAGCTTGAGCGGCAGGTGGCGGCGCTCGACGCACAATGGCGACTGGACTTCGTGCAATCTCGAGCTCGAGGTGATTCTCGAGCCGGGGACCCAGCCGCCTCTATGGTTCAATCGAGCTTGGCTGGAGGGGCCGGCACCCGGGAACATCCCGAGCACCTGGCTGGTGCGCCGCGAGACGTTCGAAGACGTCGGCGCGTTCGACGAGCGCTACGAGATGGGCTGCGACACCGACTGGCTCCTGCGAGCCAAGATGGGAGCCTGGCGGAGCCAGATGCTCGAGGAGCCGCTGGTCCGCTGGCGGTTTCACGGGGCGAACGCGACCTACGACGACGCCGCCGTTGGTCGCGAGGTGTTGCAGGTGATGCGCCGCTCGGCGGAGCGCCAACGTCGAGCCCGGACACTGCGAGTCGGCGCGGTGATCGCAGCTCGCAACTACGAGCGCTACGTGGGGGAGGCCATCGAGAGCCTGCTGAAGCAGACTCATCGTCCCAGCGAGATCGTCGTGGTGGATGATGGCTCGACCGACGCGACAGCGGTGGTCGCCGGCTCGGTACGTGCCTCGGATCCGGGTGGTGAGGATCGAGCACTCCGGGATCAGTGCTGCGCGGAACCGGGGCATAGCAGAGCTGCACGACGTGGACGCGGTCGTGATGGTGGACGCCGACGACCTGCTGACGCCGCATAGCATCGAGCGCCGTGCGCAGGTGCTGGCTATCCGCGACGACGTCGACATCGTGTTCGGGCATTGCCAGCGCTTCGAGCGAATGCGCCACGGCCGGCCGCGTCGCTCGTCGGTCCGGCCCAACCTGCGCACATTCCCAGCGGGATGCTGGTGCGAATGTCAGCGTTCGAGCGCACGGGGCCGTTCGGCGCCGGGTTGCGCGTTGCCGAGCTACTGGACTGGCTGCTCCGTGCCCGCGAGCTCGGACTTGCGAAGCGACAGTGCCAGAGCTCGTCTGCTGGCGCCGGGTGCACGGTGAGAACAACTCGCTCAGAAACCGAGATGCGCTGGGCGAGTTGCCGCGAACGCTAAAGGCCTCGCTTGACCGGCGGCGGGCCGCCGCGGGGCCGCAATGACGTTGGTCGAGGCCTGGGGTGCCGAGCCCGGGGCGACGACGGCATGGCCGACGCAATCCCAGGAGCTCCTTTTGAAGGCCGCGCTGCTTGTGGACGAACGGGCGATTGCTGCATGGCAGAAGCTCAGACCGGAGATGGAAGTCGCGCGGGCTCGACGTGGCCGCCCAGGCGGTAGTTCCACACCTGCGGGCTAACTTGACGGCGCTCGGCGTGGACGACGAGCTGCTCGGCCTGTTCAGGGGCGTCCACCGCTACATATGGGCGCAAAACCAGCTGCTGCTCAACCGGATGAAGCCGTTTCTGGAGGCATTGGAGGAGGCCGGGATCCCGACCCTGGTCCTCAAGGGGGCGGGGATGGTCGCGGGTTCTCGCCTCGACGCCGGAATGCGACCGATGAAGGACCTCGACGTGCTGGTTCCGACCGGCCAGACGAAGGCCGCCGTCGATGTCCTGGTTCGCCGCGGGCTGGTGCCGGTCTTGGGGATGCCCACTTGGTTCGTGACCGAGTACGCGCCAACCTTCGAGTGCGGGTGGGGGTTCGAGACGATTGAGCACGACCGGTCGCTGCGCCTGGATCTCCATTGGCACGCGACATATGTCTCCCGCCAGCCGGACGCCGACGATGACTTCTGGGATGCGGCGCGGGAGGTGGACCTGCGCGGAGTGCGCACGCGTGCCCTGGCGCCGGCGGACGAGCTGCTGGTGGCGATCGTGCACGGGCTGCACTGGGATCCGCTTCCCACCTACCGCTGGGTGGTGGACGCCGCGCTGGTCGCGCGCGGCGAGTCGGGGCCGGTTGACTTCGACCGGCTGGTCGAGCAGGCGCGGCGACGGCGGGTGACCGCGATGGTGACCGCGGGACTGGACTACCTGCGTAGGGAATTCGCGGCGCCGATTCCGGGCGGAACGATCCGCGCGCTCCGGCGCACATTGCCCGGACCAGTGGAGCGGCTCGAGCTGCGCGCATTGAGGCGGCCGCCGTGGGAATGCGACGCGGTGGATCGGGCAGTCCTTCGGCACCAGGATTCAGCGCGCCAGCGGGTTCCGCTCGGCAGACGGCGTGTGCTTCCGCATCGACCGCCTTGGGCGGCGATTGCCGAGCGTCGCCAGCCCGGCCCCGGGCGCCCGCCGGGCGTCTTCACCGCCCCCATCGGGACCGGCCGGATGGAGCCCGACGCGGAGCCTGTTGGCATGGGGGAGACGATCGACTTCAGCGATCCCGAGCGGGTGCGGCGCCACATCCTCTACGGAGCGTGGTTCCCCCCGGTTGGCGGCTGCATGCTCGCTGGGCGCGAGGCCCGCTTCGCGCTTCCGCTAAAGCGCCGGGCTGACAGTGCGCTCATCCTTGAAATGTCCGCCGACGCCTTGTTCTTTCCGGGCCGTGCCTCCCGCCAGCGGCTCGAGGTGTTGGTCAACGGGCTGTCTGCGGCACGGTTCTCGTTTCATGAGGGCCGTCCAGGACTGCTCGGCGAGAGGATCGTGGTGCCGCGGGCGGCTGTGGCGGGACGGGACTTGCTCGAGTTGACGCTGCGAACGCCCGACGCGACCCCGGCGCCGCTTGGCCCCGAAGAGTGGGAGGAGCGGGAGCGATCGATCCTCTTGCGCGACCTCGTCTTGCGCGAACCGGTCCTCTGCCAGCCGGGCCAACCGCTCGCGCTCGGCGTCGCGTCCGGCGACGAGCCGCTGCTCATCAACGGTTGGAGCGTGCCCGAGCCGGGCGGACGCTGGACCCATGGCTCTCGGGCCCGACTGCTGCTGCGGATCGCCGACGGGCACGGGCCGCTCGTGTTTGAGATCGAGGGTCAGCCGATTCGGGAGCACCAGATCGTCGACCTGTGGCTCAACCAACGAAGACGTTCTCGCGTGCGATGGGATCGACCGGACCGCCATCGCTTGCCGGTGGCTGCTCCTGGGGGGGAGCTGATCGTGGATCTGCGCGTCAAGCATCCGGTCTCGCCCGCGGAGCTGGGACAGTCGGAGGACAGCCGGCCGCTGGGGTTGTTCGTGCGCAACGTAGGGGTGTCCGCTCAGTAGGAATACGATCGGCGGCGGGGCGTCCTAGCGCTCAGTAGGAATACGATCGGCGGCGGGTGCCCCAGCGCTCAGTACAGCCCACCGCCGCGGGCGTAGCGGGCGTCGCGGTCGCGATCGAAGCCTTCGGCATCGAAGTCCGGGCCAATCAGCGAGCGCCTGATCTCGCCGGCGCTCGGCAGCTCCGAGCGCTCGATGTGCCGCTCGGGGTTCCACAGGTCAGAGCGGATCAGCGCCTTGGCGCACTGCGTGTAGGCCTCCTCGACCGAGACGAGGATCCCGAGCCTCGGCACCTTGCCGTCGACCGCGCTCGCCTCGAGCAGCTCGCGGTCATCGACGATCTCTGCCCGTCCGTTGACCCGAAAGGTGTCCCCGATACCGGGAATCAGGAACAGCAGCGCGATCCGCGGGTCGGCCACCAGGTTGGTCAGCGAGTCCGCGATCCGGTTCCCTGGGCGTTCGGGCAGCAGCAGGGTGCGCTCATCCAGGACCCGGACGAACCCGGGAGGGTCACCGCGCGGAGAAACGTCGAGGCCGCCGTCCGGGCTGGCGGTCGCGACGCACACGAACGGCGAGCGCTCGATGAACTGCTTTGTCAGCGAATTCAGCCGGTCGGACAGCTTCGTCAGCGTCAGCTCCGTGGGCGAGCCGACGACCCCACGGAGCGATGAGACGTCGCTGATGATCCTGTCGGGCATGTGGGCCGAGAGTACTGGCCTCGCTTCAGGGGCTGAGAGCTCGCGCCCGGGCAGTCGCCTGAGCCGTCGCCTGCCGGGCCAGGGTCTGGCGCAGAGCGGCGGCCGCGGCTTTGGCTTTGGCTTGGAGTCCGGTTCGGGTGCTGCTCCGTAGCGCCGGCAGCTGCTGGGCGGCGTATGCGGCCAGCGCCTTCTCGGCCGCGGCCTTGGCCTGGGGCCGGGCGACGGCCAGGGCCTGGCGGTAGGCCTGGTTGAGCGCGGTTCCCCGGGCCGCGTCGGAGGTGTTCCCCCGTGCGCAGGCACGACGGGCCACCACCACCCCGCGGCGAACCTCCACCGTCCGGGTTCCCGTCGCGCTCTCGACGACGTTCTCGGACAGGCTGGCCGACACCGTGGCCCGCCCCACGGTCGCTCGCTCGGTCACCGATACCGGGACGGTCACGGTGACCGGCGCCCGCAGCGTCTGGCTGACCGTGGCCTCCGCCGGCGCGCGGGCCGTGACGCAAGCGCTCCCCGCTCCCTGGTCAGGCCTGGTGGGGACCGGCGTGCTGCTCGAGGAACCGCCGCTGGTGATCAGGGCGATGGCTCCGCCGGCCGCGGCCAAGAGCGCGACCAGCACGAGCGCGAACGGGGGACGGCGGCGCATAGAGCTCAATTGTTCTCGTCCGGCTCGAGCCGCGACGCGCCGCTTGCGTTGGGCTGGCGCGCTCCTCGTCGCTGCTAACGTGCCCACCCATGCCGACGGCCAGTCAGCTGATCCGCAAGGGTCGCGTCAAGCCCAAGAAGAAGCTCGACACCCCCGGTCTGAAGTCCGGCAAGGGTCGCAAGAAGAGGGTCGCGGCGCCGCAGCGCCGCGGCGTCTGCACGCGCGTGCAGACCACGACGCCCAAGAAGCCCAACTCCGCCCTACGCAAGGTTGCCCGTGTCAGGCTCACGAACGGGATGGAGGTCAACGCTTACATCCCGGGCGAGGGTCACAACCTCCAGGAGCACTCCGTGGTGCTGGTGCGCGGCGGTCGGGTCAAGGATCTGCCGGGATACCGCTACAAGGTGATCCGCGGGGCGCTGGACGCCGCCGGCGTCTCGGACCGCAAGAAGTCACGCTCGCAGTACGGCGTGAAGGCCAGATAGTGCCGCGTCGCGCCGCAGCACAGGTCCGGCCGATCGAGCCCGACGCCGTCCACCGCAGCCGGCTGGTGCAGCAGGTGATCAACAAGGTCATGCTGGACGGCAAGAAGTCGATCGCCGAGAAGATCGTCTACGACGCCCTGGCCATCCTGGGCGAGCGCACGGGCGGCAATCCCGTCGAGCAGCTCGAGACCGGGATCAAGGTGCTCACCCCGGTGCTGGAGGTCCGCTCCCGCCGAGTCGGCGGGGCCACCTACCAGGTTCCGGTCGAGGTCCCGCCGCGCCGCGCGCGGACGCTCGCCGTTCGCTGGCTGGTCCAATTCGCCCGCCAGCGCCGGGAGAAGACGATGGCCCAGCGGCTGGCGCACGAGCTCCTCGACGCCCAGCAGCAGCAGGGTGGGGCCTTCAAGCGCAAGGACGACATCTACCGCATGGCGCAGGCGAACAAGGCGTTCGCCCACTACCGCTGGTAGGGCTCGCCTACCCCACGATCCTCAGTAGCGCTGCAGCGGGCCCTCAGTAGCACTGCGAGGGCCGCCCACCGCACGGGACCGGGGGCTGCGGCGGGTCAACCCTCGCGGCGCTTAGCCTAGCCGTTAAACGGCCTCTGAATCCGCGACGCCACGGGATGTCAGGATCCGGACGCTTGACTTCGCCGCGGTAGGCGCCGGCCGGCCGAGAAGCAGCCCGCAGCCGCTTCCGATCATCAGCACGATCGCCCCGACCGTCTCCAGGAACAGGCCGGCCTGGGGGGTGGCGGCGGCGCTCGAGAAATGGGTCGACGAGGAGCCAACCACCCCGGTCGCGCGCGCGTCCGGGAGGTCCCCGACCAGCGCGATCAACAGCGTCGCGACGCCGAGCGCGCCGAGCGCCAGCAGGGCCGGCCGGCTGCCCCTGACCGCGGCGGCGTAGGCCAGGGCAGCTGCCACCAGGGCGATCGGTATCAGCGCGTAGGCGTCGTGAGAGCCCGTGGTCACCGACTGGATCGCCGTGTTTGAGGTCGTCGAGGAGATCGTGTAGAGGGTGGTGAACTCGGCCACGACGAGCAACAAGGCACCGAGGAGGCCGCACCCCAGCACTGCCGCTCGCAGGGCCGCGGACCACCCCGGATCTGCCCCCATTCGACCGCCGCCCGGGCCCCCGCCGAAGGGCCTCCTACTCCCCTGGGAGCCCCCAGACCCTCTGCTATATTCAGTACTTGCCTCGGGCGGCGTGGCGCTCATCGCGTGCCCGCCCCCGGGTGCGGAGTATCCAAGCGATGGAGACACCGAGCCAATAGAACACCGCCCGGAGCCGACACCCGCGTCGTGAACGGGCCCGCTGGGCCCTTTTTCATGCCTCGGGCGGCCCGACGAAATTGAACAGATGCCTCGTACTTTCGATCTAGAGAAGATTCGCAACATAGGGATCATGGCGCACATCGACGCCGGCAAGACGACGACGACTGAGCGCATCCTCTATTACACCGGGCGGACCTACAAGATGGGGGAGGTTCACGAGGGCGCTGCCGTCATGGACTGGATGGCCCAGGAGCAGGAGCGCGGCATCACGATCACCTCCGCCGCCACCACCGCCCAGTGGAACGGCTACCGGATCAACATCATCGATACTCCGGGCCACGTCGACTTCACGGTCGAGGTCGAGCGCTCGCTGCGCGTGCTCGACGGCGCGATCGCCCTGTTCGACGCCGTCGCCGGGGTCGAGCCGCAGTCGGAGACCGTCTGGCGCCAGGCCGACAAGTACCGGGTTCCGAGGATCGCCTACATCAACAAGATGGACCGGATCGGCGCGGACTTCGACCGCTCGCGTGGAGACGATGGTCGAGCGCCTCGGCGCGCACCCGGTGCCGGTGCAGCTGCCGATCGGATCCGAGGCCGAATTTGCGGGGATCATCGACCTGATCGGGATGAAGGCCATCATCTACAAGGACGAGCTGGGCAAGGAACAGGAGATCGTCGACATCCCCGCCGAGCACGCCGATCGCGCGGCCGCGGCCCGCGAGCACCTGCTCGAGGAGGTCTCCCACTACGACGACGAGCTGGTGGAGATGATCCTCGAGGAGCGGGAGATCCCGCACGACAAGCTCAAGGCCGCGATCCGCAAGGCGACGCTCGGCATCAAGCTGACGCCCGTCCTCTGTGGCTCGAGCTTCAAGAACAAGGGCGTGCAGCCGATGCTGGACGCCGTGCTCGACTATCTTCCGAGCCCGCTCGACGTTCCGCCCGTGGAGGGGATCGAGCCCACCAAGGCCTCGCAGAACGGCGGCGGACAGCCGGCGCAGCGCCTGCCCTCGGACGATCAGCCGTTCGCGGCCCTGGCCTTCAAGATCATGGCCGACCCGTACGTCGGCAAGCTCACGTACTTCCGCATCTACTCTGGCCGCCTGGAGGCCGGGTCGCGGGTGTTGAACGTCAACACCGGGCGCACCGAGCGCATCGGGCGAATCCTGATGATGCACGCCAACGACCGCGAGGAGGTCAAGGAGGTGCACGCCGGGGATATCGCCGCCGCCGTGGGCATCAAGCAGGTCTCGACCGGCGACACGCTCGCCGCTCCCGATAGGCCGATCAAGCTGGAGACGATCGTGTTCCCCGAGCCCGTGATCAAGGTGGCGATCGAGCCCCGGACCAAGGCCGACCAGGAGAAGATGGCCACCGCCCTGGCGCGTCTCGCCGAAGAGGACCCGACGTTCCAGGTCCGGACCAACGAAGAGACGGGCCAGACCGAGATCTCGGGCATGGGCGAGCTGCACCTCGAGGTGCTGGTCGACCGGATGCTCAGGGAGTTCAAGGTCGGCGCGAACGTGGGCCGTCCTCAGGTCTCCTACAGAGAGACGATCAAGGGCACCGCTCAGAACGTCGAGGGCCGCTTCGTGCGCCAGACCGGCGGCGCCGGCCAGTACGGGATCGTGGACATCGACGTCGAGCCGGCACCCGGCGAGGGGTTCGACTTCGTCAACAAGATCAAGGGGGGTTCGATCCCGACGGAATTCATCCCGGCCGTGGAGAAGGGCGTCGAGGAGGCGATGGAGAACGGCCCCAAGGCCGGCTACCCGATGGTCGACGTCCGCGTGACGCTGCAGGACGGCAAGTACCACGAGACCGACTCCTCGGAGATCGCGTTCAAGGTCGCGGGTTCGCTGGCGCTCAAGGAGGCGGCCAAGCGGGCCAATCCGGTCATGCTCGAGCCCATCTTCGCCGTCGAGGTGGTCACACCCGAGGAGTTCATGGGCGACGTCATCGGCGACCTGAACCGCCGCCGCGGCCACGTGCAGGGAATGGAGCAGCGCGGCAATGCTCAGGTCGTGAGCGCCTATGTGCCGCTGGCCGAGATGTTCGGCTACGCGACCGATCTGCGCTCGACCACTCAGGGCCGGGCGACCTACACGATGCAATTCGAGCGTTACGACGAGGTTCCGGCGAACATCGTCGAGAAGGTGGTTGGCGAGCTCCAGCCCGCGTGAGCGGCCGGAGCGCATCGCACTACCACCGGACGGAAGTTATATTTGAAACGTATTCGCCTTCGGGCGGATGAACACTAAGAACCAGAAGGAGCAACACAAAAGTGGCGAAGGCCAAGTTCGAGCGCGACAAGCCCCATGTCAACGTCGGAACGATCGGTCACATCGACCATGGCAAGACGACGCTGACCGCCGCGATGACCAAGGTGCTGAACGAGAGGTATCGGCGGCACCGAGATCCGGTCGTTCGAGTCGATCGACAACGCTCCCGAGGAGAAGTCGCGAGGGATCACGATCGCGACCTCGCACGTCGAATACCAGACCCCGAACCGTCACTACGCACACGTGGACTGCCCCGGTCACGCCGACTACGTCAAGAACATGATCACCGGCGCCGCGCAGATGGACGGCGCCATCCTGGTCGTCTCGGCCGCCGACGGCGCGATGCCCCAGACCCGGGAGCACATCCTGCTCGCGCGCCAGGTCGGCGTTCCCTACATCGTCGTGTTCCTGAACAAGGCCGACATGGTCGACGATCCGGAGCTGCTCGAGCTGGTCGAGGTCGAGATCCGCGACCTCCTGACCGAGTACGAGTTCCCCGGCGAAGAAATCCCGTTCATCACCGGCTCGGCGCTGAAGGCGCTCGAGGGCGACGAGGCCGAGGAGGCAGAAGATCCTCGAGCTGGCCGAGACGCTCGACACCTACATCCCCGAGCCGGTGCGCGACCTGGACAAGCCGTTCCTGATGCCGATCGAGGACGTGTTCTCGATCACCGGCCGAGGCACGGTGGGCACCGGCAGGATCGAGCAGGGCGTGATCAAGACCGGCGAGCAGGTCGAGATCGTCGGCATCCGCGACACCACATCGACGGTCGTGACCGGCGTCGAGATGTTCAAGAAGATCCTCGACGAGGGCCGCGCCGGCGACAACGTCGGCTGCCTGCTGCGCGGCACCAAGCGCGAGGACATCGAGCGGGGCCAGGTGCTGTGCAAGCCCGGGTCGATCACCCCGCACACCCAGTTCAAGGCCGAGGTGTATGTCCTGAAGAAGGAGGAGGGTGGCCGTCACACCCCGTTCTTCAGTGGCTACCGGCCGCAGTTCTACTTCCGCACCACCGACGTCACCGGGGTCGCCAAGCTGCCCGAGGGCACCGAGATGGTCATGCCCGGTGACAACGTCCAGATGGAGATCGAGCTGATTCAGCCGATCGCCATGGACCAGGGTCTCCGGTTCGCGATCCGCGAGGGCGGCCGCACGGTCGGCTCCGGGGTCGTGACCGAAGTCGTCAAATAGTTAAGAGGGCGGCCTGGCCTCTGGCCGGCCGCCCTTGTTTTTTGAAATAGGAGATACGACACGTGGGGCGGGTCCCAAACCCGGGGACCGGCCCCACTTGACTGAGAGAGCCACCCGTTGGCAACGATCGCGCAAAACAAGATCCGCATCCGCCTGAAGTCATATGACCACTCGGCGATCGAGACCGCGGCCAAGGAGATCGTCGAGACGGCGACGCGTACCGGCGCCAGCGTCTCCGGTCCCGTGCCCCTGCCGACGGAGAAGAACGTGTACTGCGTGATCCGCTCGCCTTTCAAGGACAAGGACTCGCGCGAGCACTTCGAGATCCGCACCCACAAGCGGCTCATCGACATCCACCAGCCGACGCCCAAGACGGTCGACTCGCTGCAGCGACTCGATCACCTGCCGGCCGGGGTGGACATCGAGATCCGCCTGGCGTCATGACCGCCCTCCCGTGGGGATAGTGACATGGCTGCGATCCTGGCTCGCAAGCTCGGTATGACTCAGCGGTTCGCCGACGACGGCCGCATCGAGCGGGTGACCGTCCTGGAAGCCGGGCCGTGTCCGGTGACCGCGATCCGGACCCCGGACCGCGACGGGTACGAGGCGGTCCAGCTCGCCTTTGACCGCTGCAAGGAGAAGGCGTTGACGCGCGCCCAACTGGGGCACCTGCGCAAGGCCAACGCCTCGGCCCACCGCGTGCTGGCGGAGTTCCGCGACGAGGCCGGCGAGCTCCGCGTCGGGCAGACGGTAACGGTCGATGCCTTCGCGGTCGGCGATCGGGTGAAGGTGGCCGGGGGGGCTAAGGGCAAGGGCTTTCAGGGGACGATCAAGCGCCACAACTTCAAGCGCGGACCTGCCTCTCACGGCTCCCACAACATCCGGGCCCCGGGCTCGATCGGCGCCTCGGCCACGCCCATCGCGGGTTGTCAAGGGCATGCGGGGCGCCGGGCGCATGGGCGGCGGGCGCATCACCCAGCGCGGCCTGACGATCGTCGAGGTGCTACCCGATCGAAACCTGATGCTGGTGCGGGGAGCTGTGCCCGGGCCGCGCGGTGGCACGGTGGAGGTATCTTCCGATGCCCGCTAGGAAGGCTCCTGTCCTGGGGGGCGGAAACGTCTCGCTCGATCCGGTGGCCTTCGATGCGCCGTTCAACATGGCGCTCGTGCACGAGACGGTCCGCGCCGAGCTGAACGCCCGCCGGCGGGGCACCGCATCGACGTTGACGCGAGGTCTGGTGCGGGGCGGCGGTGCGAAGCCGTGGCGCCAGAAGGGAACCGGCCGGGCCCGAGCGGGATCCGACCGCTCGCCGCTGTGGGCCGGTGGTGGGACGGTGTTCGGGCCGAGGCCTCGGTCGTACGTGGTCAAGGTGAACCGCAAGGCGCGTCGCAGGGCGCTGCGCAGCGCCCTTTCCCAGCACGCCTCCCGCGGATCGCTGTCCGTTTTCGACGCCTCGGTATTTGAGGAGCCATCCACGTCGCAGGCCGCCGCCCTCCTGCAGGACTGGGGCGCAGATACACCCACACTGGTGGTTCTATCGGACGAAGAGGCGGCAGCCGGAAAGTCGTTTCGGAACCTGGCGCGTGTGGACGTGATGCCGGTCTCCGACGCCGGTGTCGCCGACGTGGTCCGCGCCGCTTCGATACTGGTGTCGCAGGCGGCGTTGCCAGAGCTCGTGGCGCGGGCGGTCGATAAGGCACCGCGCGGCACCGCCGACGCAGATGCCCCGCCCCCCGCCACCGGCGATGCACCCGACTCCGGTGCAAATGCTGGAACCGAGGAGGCCGCCTGATGCAGCCAAGTCAGGTGATCATCCGGCCGGTGGTATCCGAGAAGACCTATGCCTTGGCCGAGGCCGGGAAGTACACCTTCCGTGTCCACGACCATGCCCACAAGACCGAGATCCGGCAGGCGATCGAGCAACTGTTTGACGTCAACGTGGTCGAGGTCCGGACTGCTTCCGTGAAGAGCAAGCCCAAGCGGCGCGCATACACCTCCGGGCGCACGCGGACCTGGAAGAAGGCGATCGTCCAGGTCCAGGAAGGGCAGGCCATCCCCATCTTCGGGACGACATTGGAGGCGGGCGAATGACGGCGGCGATTCTTGCTGGACACGGCGGGTTCGGCATTCCTGCGGGCGCTCTCAGGGATGCAAAAGTCCCCAATCTGCGCGCTGGCCGTTCCGTTTGGGGAGATGTGCATCTCCCAGCTGCTTCTCGCCCCATGGGCGTAGCGCGGAGGGAGCTTTGGGGGGTTTTGCATCCGGTCGGCCCCGTCGCGCGGCGCGATTTGACGGCCTGGAGGACCTTCTGATGCCGCTTCGTAAGCCCAAGCCCACCTCTCCCGGGCGGCGGTTTGCCACGTACTCAGACTTTGCCGAGCTCACCCGGGACGAGCCCGAGAAGTCGCTGACCGAAGGGCTTAAGAAGTCAGGTGGCCGCAACGTCAACGGGCGCAAGACCACGCGCCACCGCGGCGGCGGCGCCAAGCGCCTGTACCGCAAGATCGACTTCAAGCGGCGAAAGGATGGCGTACCGGCCAAGGTCGCGCACATCGAGTACGACCCGAACCGCTCGTCCTATATCGCGCTGCTGCATTACGCGGACGGCGAGAAGCGCTACATCCTCGCCCCGCAGCGGCTGCGGGTAGGCGCGACCGTCGAGTCGGGTCCGAACGCCGACATCCGCGTGGGCAACTCGTTGCCGCTCGCGAACATGCCTGCCGGTACCGTCGTGCACAACGTCGAGCTCGTGCCCGGCCGCGGGGGGCAGATGGCGCGCGCGGCCGGAGCCGGTGTACAGCTGCTGGCCAAGGAGGGCGACCACGTCACGCTGAGGCTTCCCTCGGGCGAGATGCGGATGGTCCGTGGCGAGTGCCGCGCCACCGTCGGCGTGATCGGTAACGCCGACCACCAGAACATCAAGATCGGCAAGGCGGGGCGCAAGCGCCACATGGGCCGCCGGCCGCAGACACGCGGGACTGCGATGAACCCAGTGGACCATCCCCACGGGGGCGGCGAAGGCTCGACGACCCCGGGCCGACATCCGGTGACCCCCTGGGGAGTGCCGACCCTCGGCTATCGCACACGCAAGAAGCGCAAGCCGTCGGATCGCGACATCGTGCGCGGCCGCAGGAGAGGTAAGAAGAGGTGAGTCGCTCGAGCAAGAAGGGGCCGTTCGTCGAGGAGCGGCTGATGGCACGGATCGAGGCCATGAACGCCTCAGGCGAGAAGCGGATGGTCAAGACCTGGTCTCGGACCTCGACCATCTTCCCCGAGATGGTCGGGCACACGATCGCGGTGCACGACGGGCGCAAGCACGTGCCAGTGTTCATCTCCGAGTCGATGGTCGGGCACAAGCTTGGGGAGTTTGCGCCGACACGGCTGTTCCGAGGCCACGCTGGATCCGGGAGGAGGCGGTGATGGCTGACGAGCCTGAGAAGCAAGAGAGGCCGAAGCGGCGCAGGCGCAAGAAGCCGGCCTCGGAGGGCGCGCCCGCCTCGTCGGCACGGCGCTCCCCTCAGGCTGAGAGCGAGGCTCAAGCTGGAGACGCGAAAGCCTCCGAGGCGGACGTGTCCTCCGAGGCTTCCCCCGATGAGATCGAGCCTACGGCGGCAGATGTCCAGGCTGAGGAGGAGGCAGCCGATGTGGTGCTCGAAGCTGAGGCCGAGATCGATGAGGACTCCGAGCCTGAGGCTGAGGAGCAGCAGCCCGAGCGCCCCGCGCGCTCACGGCGTCCCAGGCGTCGGCGCACTGCGGAGGCCAAGGCCGAGGAGGCTGAGGGGGCCGAGGCAGAGGCCGAGGCGCCCGAGGCAGAGGCGGCCGAGGGTGAGGACGCCGAAGAGGCCGAGGCTGAGGCTGAGGAGGAGGCCGCAGAGCCCGAGGCGCCCCCCAAGCCCGCGCCTCGCCGTCGGGGACGGCGGGAGCGGGAACCGGGTCCGCCACCGGTCGTACGCGCTCAGGCCAAGTACGTGCGGACTTCTGCCCGCAAGGCGCGTCTGGTCTGCGACCACATTCGGGGAAAGAGCGTCGAGGACGCACGAGCTATCCTCGCCCACGCACCGCGTGCGGTCGCGCATGACTGGAGCAAGCTCCTCGAGTCCGCGGTCGCGAACGCGGAGTACAACCACGAGCTTGTCGGCGAGGACCTTTACGTGAAGACGGTCCAAGCCGACGAGGGCCCCACTATCAAGCGCTACAGGCCGCGTGCACTGGGTCGTGCCACGCGGATCCGCAAGCGCACCAGCCATTTGACGATCTTGCTTACACCAAAGGATTAGACAAGCCCATGGGTCAAAAAGTTCATCCGGAATCACTGCGCGTGGGCTACATCCACGACTGGAAGTCCAACTGGTTCAACGAGCGCTCGTTCGCCGACTATCTCAATGAGGACATCCAGATCCGAGGCCACATCATCCGCCGGCTCTCGCACGCCGGCCTGTCGGATATCACGATCCGTAAGAACGCGACGGAAGTAGAAGTCAACATCCACACGGCGCGGCCTGGCATCGTGATCGGCAAGTCGGGCTCCGAGGTTGATCAGCTCCGTCGCGACCTGCACCGGATCACCGGCAAGCAGGTCAAGGTGAACATCCTGGAGATCAAGCGCCCGGAGCTGGACGCCCGCCTTGTGGCCCAGTCGATCGCGGAGCAGCTGCAGAACCGCGTGGCGTTCCGCCGAGCGATGAAGCGCGCCCTGACCAGCGCGATGCGCTCCGGCGCCAAGGGCGTGCGGGTGCAGGTGTCGGGTCGATTGGGCGGGGCCGAGATGGCGCGCACCGAGGGCTACTCCGATGGGCGCGTCCCTCTCCACACCCTCCGCGCCGACATCGATTACGGATTCCACGAGGCGCGGACCACGTTCGGGCGGATCGGCGTCAAGTGCTGGATCAACAAGGGCGAGATCATGCCCGAGGGATATACCGGCGCGGAGTTGACGAGCATGGACGAGCCGGCGCCGATGGGATCCGAGCGCGGCGGCCGGGGCGGCCGCGACGGCCGCGGCCGGGGCGGTGGCCCCGGCGGCCGGGATGGACGGGGTCGAAGCGGAGGCGGTCCCGGCCGAGGTCGGCCCTCAGGACGAAGCGGCCCCGCGCCGACCGAGGCTGCCCGCGGCGAGCGCGAGCCCGGCGCTACGGGTGACGCAGCTGCCGCCGGGGGCGAGGCCCGAGGCGCGGATGAGCCCAGCCGCGAGTCCGGGACAACGGGGAGCCGCCGTGGGTCACGATCTGCCAGCCGTAGCGGCAGATCCAGAGGTTCCTCGGGAGGTCGTCCGCGCAGCAACGGCGACGATTCGGGCTCAGGCTCGGACTCCGGCCCCGGCCCCGGCCCCGGCCCCGGCTCCGGCCCCGGCTCCAGCTCCGGTGAGGGGAGCTGATGCTCTCACCGAAGCGCGTAAAGCATCGCAAGCAGTTCCGCGGCCGGCGCCGAGGGATTTCCCGTGGCCAAGTCAAGGTTCAGTTCGGGGAATACGGGCTGAAGTCGCTCGATCCTGGCTGGCTCACGAATCGACAGATCGAGGCGGCCCGGATCGCTATGACGCGCAAGATCAAGCGTGGTGGCAAGGTGTGGATCAACGTCTATCCGGACAAGCCGGTGACGAAGAAGCCGGCCGAGACCCGGATGGGGTCGGGTAAGGGATCGCCTGAGGGGTGGGTCGCGGTGGTCAAGCCCGGTCGCGTGATGTTTGAGCTGGCCGGCGTGCCCGAACCGCTAGCGCGCGAGGCGATGCGGCTGGCAGGCCACAAGCTGCCGGTGCGGACGAAGTTCGTCATGCGGGAGGAGCTGTGAACGCTCCCGAGCTGCGCGACCTGAGCGAAGGCGAGCTCCGTGAGCACATTGACGATGCCCGCCGGGAGCTGTTCGGGCTGCGCTTCCAGCATGCGACGGGCGAGCTTGACAACACCGCATCGCTCGGTCATGCCAAGCGCGAGGTGGCGCGAGCGCTGACGGTGGCAAGGGAACGAGGAATCGAGATTCATGGCTGAGGAAGAGCAGACGCCTCCGGAGGACACATCCGGCGCCGAGGCGCCGGCTGCTTCCGAGAGCGATAGCGGCGTAACCGCTTCGGACGCGAGCGCCTCGGACGCGGACGTGTCCTCCGAGGCTGAGCCGAGCGACGCGGACGAGGCCCCGGCCCCACCCGCTGAAGAGGAGCAGCAGGAACCCGCGGAGGCGGCTGAGCCTGCCCCGGCAGCCGAGCGTGCCGGCGCCCCGGACCCCAAGGAGCGCAGGCGGCGCGCGCGGGCCGAGAAGGCGGCGGCCAGGCCTGCTCGGCCGCCCATGACGCCCGAGGAGCGTCAGGCAGAGCGGGTGGCCGAGCGACGGCGCAAGCGCGAGACCCGGCGTGTGGCGCGGCTGCGAGCCCGGGAGAAGGCGCGGGCACGGGCCGGCAAGACCCGCGAGACGCCATCTCGCGAGCACGCGCCCGGCAAGCAGCAATCCCGTCAAGGGGTCGTGGTCTCCAACCGGGCGGCGAAGACGATCACGGTCAGGATCGACACCACCCGCCGCCACCGACGATACGAGAAGATCGTGCGCACCTCGCGCACGCTGCACGCTCACGATGAACGCGACGAGGCGGGGATCGGCGACACGGTGATCGTGCGCGAGTCGCGCCCGGTGTCCAGGACCAAACGCTGGCGACTGGTCGAAATCGTTGAGAAGGCTGAGTGACTCTCCGTGATCCAGAACGAGACCCGGTTACGCGTCGCGGACAACAGCGGCGCCCGCGAGATCCTCGTCATCCGCGTCAAGGGCGGCTCGCGCCGGCGGTACGCCGGTGTCGGGGACGTGGTGACCGCGACGGTCAAGCAGGCCATTCCTCAGGGGTCGGTGCGCAAGGGGGAGGTCGTGACGGCCGTGGTGGTGCGGACGAAGAAGTCCTACGGCCGCAGCGACGGGACCTACATCGGCTTCGACGAGAACGCTGCAGTGCTGATCGACAATCAGAACAATCCGCGCGGGACTCGAATCTTTGGGCCTGTGGCCCGCGAGCTGCGCGAGCGCAACTTCATGAAGATCATCTCGCTGGCACCGGAGGTGCTGTGAGGATGGAGGCCTCCTGAAAATGCCGGCACGGATCAAGGCAGGCGACGAGGTGATCGTGACCGGCGGGAAGGACCGCGGCAAGCGGGGCAAGGTGCTCCGCGTCGAGCCACGTCACGATCGTCTATACGTCGAGGGCTTGAACATCGTCAAGCGCCACCAGAAGCCACGGCAGGTCCCGGGCGCCGACCGTGCCGAGCAAGTGGGAGGGGTCATCGAGAAGGAGGGACCCATCCACCTCTCAAACGTGATGCTGGCTGACCCCAAGGACGGCAAGCCGAGCCGGGTCGGCATCGAGCTCGTCGACGGCAAGCGCCTCCGGGTAGCCAAGCGCAGCGGGACGAGGATCGACTGATGCCGGAGGCAAGGCTCAAACAGCGCTACCTCGAGGAGATCCGGCCGCAGCTGATCGAACGCTTCGGGTACAGCTCACCGATGCAGGCCCCGCGGGTCGACAAGATCACGGTCAATATGGGTGTAGGCGACGCCAAGCAGGACTCAAACATGCTCGAGGCCGCCACCCAGCAGCTGGCGACCATCACCGGCCAGCGGCCCAACGTCCGCCGGGCGCGGAAATCGATTGCTCAATTCAAAGTCCGTGAAGGAATGCCGGTGGGAGTCGCCGTGACGCTACGAGGCGAGCGCTCCTACGAGTTCCTGGACCGGCTCATGTCAGTGGCAATCCCCCGCATCCGCGACTTCCGCGGCCTCTCCCGGCGCGCGTTCGACGGGCGCGGGAACTACTCGCTCGGGGTTCGGGAGCAGATCATCTTCCCGGAGATCGACTACGACCAGATCGACCAGGTGCGCGGCCTGGACATCACGATCACCACCACGGCATCGAGCGACGACGAGTCGTTCGCGCTGCTCGAGGCGCTCGGGATGCCGTTCGCAAGGGACGCCCGTCCCGCAACCGAGACTTAGAGGAGCACATGGCAAAGACTTCACAGGTTGTCCGCCAGCAGCGGGCCCCCAAGTACCAGACACGCGGGTATTCCCGGTGCCGTCGCTGCGGTCGGGCACGCGCCGTTTACCGCAAGTTTGGCCTCTGCAGGATCTGCCTGCGCGAGCTGGCGCACAACGGATACATCCCCGGGATGACCAAAGCGAGCTGGTAGCCGATGGCGATGACCGACCCTGTCGCCGACTTCCTGACGCGGCTGCGCAACGGCGCTGCCGCGCAGCATCATGACGTCGACATTCCCTATTCGCGCATGAAGCGAGAGCTGGCGCGGATCCTCACCGAGCAGGGTTACATCGAGGCCTTCGAGCAAGTCCCGCCCTCGCCTGGCAATCCCGGTGGGCAGCTGCGGGTGACCCTGAAGTACACGAGCGAACGGGCGCCGGTGATCACCGGCCTCGAGCGAGTGTCGAGGCCCGGCCGGCGGACCTACGTCGACCACGCAGACATCCCACGGGTCCAGGGGGGGATGGGAACCGCGATCATCTCCACCTCCAAGGGAGTGATGACCGGTCACGACGCTCGGCGCGAGGGAATCGGCGGCGAGGTCGTGGCTAAGGTCTGGTAACCGATGTCCCGAATCGGCAAGCAGCCAATTCCCCTGCCATCCGGCGTGACGATCTCGATCGAGCCAGGCCGCGTGACCGTGAACGGCCCCAAGGGCGAGTTGTCCGAGCGGGTGCCCCGCGACATCAAGGTCGAGCAGGCGGACGGGGAACTCCGTGTGACACGCCCAACCGATCGCGGCGAGCACCGCGCGCTCCACGGCCTGACCCGGACGCTGGTGGCGAACATGGTCCAGGGAGTGACCGATGGGTTCGAGAAGCGGCTCGAGATCCAGGGTGTGGGCTACCGCGCGCAACTCCGAGGGCGCGATCTGGAGCTCGCGCTCGGTTATTCACATCCCGTGTCTGTAAAGGCACCGGATGGGATCGAGTTCGAGGTTCCCCAGCCCACCCGGATCGTGGTCAAAGGCGTCTCGAAGCAGCGTGTGGGCGAGCTAGCGGCGTACATCCGCAAGCAGCGCAAGCCTGAGCCCTACAAGGGCAAGGGGATCAGATACGAAGGGGAGTACGTCGCCCGGAAGGTGGGTAAGCGGGCGTGAGCGTCGCGACCAAGCCTCAGAGGCGTCTCCGCCGCCGCCGCCGCGTCCGGGCGACGGTACGCGGCAGCGCCGACCGTCCGCGGATCTCAGTGTTCCGATCCAATCGCGGGATCTTCGCCCAACTGGTCGACGACGACGCCGGCCGCACGCTGGCAGCCGTGACCTGGACGGAATCGGAGCTCAGGCCGCTCGGGAGGCTCGATCAGGCCAGACGGGCGGGGGCGCTGCTGGGTGAACGGGCGAAGGCAGCTGGCATCGACCGCGTGGTGTTCGACCGTGGGGGCTACCAGTACCACGGGCGCGTCAAAGCCTTCGCCGAGGGTGCCCGCGAGGCCGGGCTGCAGTTCTAGCTACCCTGGATCAGCGCCATGCCCCGCGAACGCACAGTGTCATCGACCGGACTCGACCTTCAGGAACGCGTGGTGGAGATCAACCGGGTCGCCAAGGTGGTCAAGGGCGGCCGCCGGTTCTCGTTCACCGCTCTGGTGGTGGTCGGCGACGAGCGCGAGGTAGTTGGCATCGGCTACGGCAAGGCGAACGAAGTCCCGGTCGCGATCCAGAAGGGGGTCGAGCGGGCGAAGAAGAACTTGTACCGAGTTCCCAAGCACGGCTCGACGATCACCCATCAGGTGACCGGGCGCTTCGGCTCCGGGTCCGTCCTGCTGAAACCGGCTTCCCCCGGTACGGGCGTGATCGCGGGCGGCGGCGTGCGGGCAGTGCTGGAGCTGGCCGGTATCCGCGACGTGCTCTCCAAGAGCTTGGGCTCGCAGAACCCCATCAACCTCGTCAAGGCCACCATGACTGGTCTCGAATCGCTGAGGACGCCTGACGAAGTGGCTGAGCTTCGTGGGCTCAGCATCAACCAGGTGCTTGGCTTGGCCAACGCCGAAGCTGCATCACCAGCCACCGCTGGGGATGGGTCCGGAAACGGATCCAGTAGCGAAGCGGCTGAGGAGTCCTCATGAGCACGCTCAATGTCACCCAACGCCGCTCGAAGAACGGCGCCGACAAGCGTCAGCGGGACACCCTTCGCTCGCTCGGATTGCGCAGGATCGGTCACAGCGTTCACCACCAGGACACGCCCCAGATCCGGGGCATGATTCACAAGGTCAGGCATCTGGTAGAGGTCTCGGAGGATGGCTGACACCCGTATTGGCCTCCATAACCTGAAACCCGCACCGGGCTCGCGCAAGGCGCCCAAGCGCGTGGGCCGCGGTGAGGGCTCGGGAACCGGCAAGACCGCAGGGCGGGGCCAGAAGGGGTGGGGCGCCCGCTCCGGCGCCAAGCGGCGGGTGCGGTTCGAGGGCGGGCAGAACCCGATCCACATGCGGATGCGCAAGCTGCGCGGCCCGCACATGAAGAAGTCGATGCCGTTCGAGCCTTTCCGAACCCACACCCAGCCGGTCAACTTGGGTGACCTCGAGGCACGGTTCGAGGCCGGTGACGCGGTCACACTTGAGGCCTTGCGGGCCCGGGGTCTGGCTACCCGCAAGGAAGTCCCCGTCAAGGTCTTGGCGAAGGGGGAGCTGAGCAAGGCGCTGACCGTGCACGCGCACGCGTTCAGCAAGGTGGCGCGCGAGCGGATCGATGCCGCCGGCGGAACCTGCCAGTTGATCGAGCGTTGAGGGCGATCGGATGATCTCGACGATCCTTGGTTCGTTCAGGATCACCGAGATCCGCAACAAGCTCCTGTTCACGGCGGCGATGCTTGGGCTCTACCGGCTCGGCACGCACATCCTGGCGCCGGGTATCAGCTCAAGCGCCGTTCACCAGATCCAGAAGAACCTGGGCGGGAACGGAATTCTCGGGCTGCTGAACCTCTTCTCCGGCGGCGCGCTGACCCGGATCGCGATCTTCGCGCTGGGAATCATGCCCTACATCACGGCGTCGATCATCCTCCAGCTGCTGACCGTCGTCGTCCCGTCGCTGGAGAAGCTCCAGAAGGAGGGAGAGGTCGGGCAGGCGCGCATCACCCAGTACACGCGCTACCTGACGGTGGGGCTGGCGTTCGCCCAGTCGATCGGTTACGTGTTCCTGTTCCGCAGCCTCGAGAAGCAAGCCGGTGTCACGCTGATCGCCAACTTCAACCTGGGCAAGGTCCTGCTGATCGCGATCTCGTTGACCGCCGGGACGGTGCTCGTCATGTGGATGGGCGAGCTGATCACCCAACGGGGGATCGGCAACGGAATTTCATTGATGATCTTCGCCAGCATCGTCTCGCGGATCCCGAGCGGGCTTCAATCGTGGTGGAACAACCCCAACGCGACCTTCAAGGTGGCGATGCCGTTCATCGCGCTGGCAGTCGTCGCGGCCGTGGTATTCGTCCAGGAGGGCCAGCGCCGGATCCCGATCCAGTACGCCAAGCGGGTGATCGGGCGGCGAATGACCGGCGGCGGCCAGACGTACCTCCCACTGAGGGTCAACATGGCCGGCGTCATCCCGGTGATCTTCGCCGCCAGCGTGATGGCGATTCCGCCCACCGTTGGGCAGCTGCTGGCCAAGAACTCGACCCACGGCTTCGCCCATGGGCTTGCGGTGTTCTTCGGCCCCGGGAGCTGGCACTACGTCCTGGGGGAGACGATCTTCATCATCTTATTCACGTACTTCTATACCGCCGTCACGTTCAACCCGGTCGATCAGGCGGACAACCTCAAGAAGTACGGAGGCTTCATACCCGGGGTTCGACCAGGTAGGCCCACGGCCGAGTTCCTCGACCGCATCCTCGCCCGCCTGACATTCCCAGGAGCGTTATTCCTGGCCGCGATCGCGGCCTTACCTACGATCCTGATCACGCAGACGAATTCGAACTTCGCTTTCGGCGGTACCTCGATCCTGATCGTGATCGGGGTCGCGCTGGACACGATGAAGCAGCTCGAGGCGCAGCTGATGATGCGCAACTACGAGGGCTTCTTGAAGTAGGAGCTGGGCATGAACCTGCCCGGCCATGCCCGATAAGCTGCGCCAATGCCGGAGCAAAACCTGATCCTGTTCGGTCCGCCGGGAGCAGGGAAGGGGACGCAGGCCGACCGGCTGCGGATCGACTTTCGGCTTCCGTTCATCTCGACGGGCGACATGCTGCGGGCCAACGTCAAGGAAGGCAGCGAGCTCGGCAAGAAGGCCAAGGAATACATGGACAGCGGCGAGCTCGTCCCCGACGAGCTGATCGTGGCCATGGTCGCTGAGCGACTCGGTGATCCGGACGCCCAGGACGGCTTCATCCTCGACGGGTTCCCGCGCACGATCGAGCAGGCTCAGGCGTTGGACAAGCAGCTATCCGAGCTGAAGCGCCACATCACGGCCGCCATCCTGATCGAGGTCTCCGACGACGAGGTGATCCGGCGCCTGTCGGGCCGGCGGGTATGCGTCAAGGCGGGGCACAACTACCACGTCGAGTTCGATCCTCCCAAACGGGACATGGTCTGCGATCAGGACGGTTCGAGGTTGATCCAGCGGGACGACGACAAGCCGGAGGTGATCCGCAACCGACTCGACGTCTACCACAAGCAGACCGAGCCGCTGGTCGACTATTACGACCAGCACGGACTGATGCGCCGGATCGACGGAACGCGCAGCCCCGACGAGGTTCATGACCACATCCGGGCGGTTATCGCGACGCTTCGTCTGGAGGACGACGTCTAGCCTCTTCTCATGATCATCAAGAAGACCCCAGCGGAGATCGACCGGATCGCGGCGGCCGGCGTGATCCTGGTACGGACGATGAACCTGCTGGCCGGCAAGATCAGGCCAGGTGTGACGACCGGGGAGCTAGACGCCGCCGCGGAGAAGTTCATCCGCTCACAGGGAGCCGAGCCGGCGTTCAAGGGCTATCGCGGATTTCCGGGGTCGATCTGCACCTCGCCCAACTCGATGATCGTTCACGGAATCCCGGGCTCCTACCGACTGGCCCGCGGCGACATCCTGTCCGTCGACATAGGGGTCATCCATGATGGCTGGGTGGCCGACGCGGCGCGCACATTCGCCATCGGCGCGATCACACCGATCGCCCGAAAGCTCTTGACCGTGACCGAGGAGGCGCTGTTCGCCGGGGTCGAGCATTGCCGTCCGGACAACCGCTTGGGCGACGTCTCCAATGCGGTTCAGGAGCACGTCGAGGCTGCAGGGCTGTCGATCGTCAGGACGCTGGTCGGGCACGGGATCGGCCGCGACATGCACGAGGACCCCCAGATACCGAACTACGGCACGCCCGGCACCGGGGTCCCGCTCGAGGAAGGGATGGTGCTGGCGGTAGAGCCGATGGTGACGGCTGGCCGCCACGGCGTCCGGGTTGGCGATGATCACTGGGCGATCTACAGCCAGGACGGCTCGCTCGCCGCCCACTTCGAGTTCACGGTCGCGATCACCGCCGACGGCCCAAGGATCCTGACGCCCTGGCACGAGGCGGGGGGCGGACGGGCGGCGGCATAGGGCGCGACGCGGATTGCGCGCTGGCTCCAGGACGTCGATCGCTCTCAGGGGCCCCTGACGCCACCGGCGGCTGACCCCCGGTTCACAGACCGGGGTCAGCCGCCGCCGGTCCTCAGGCCGGCGCTCCGGCCGCCATCTGCTCACGGACGTGAGCGGTGACCTGGTCGAACTCCGCTGTGAACGCGTCGTAGTCGAACTGAAGCGTGTTCAGGTAGGTGCTCCAGCCCATCGTGTTCTTGGCGATCATTGCCGTCTCCGTGATTTCGTCCTCGGTGGCGCCAAACAGCCGCGCCGCCTCGGTGTGGAAGTAGCAGCAGTAGCGGCAGCGCGTCGCCCCAGACACCGCGAGCCCGATCATCTCCTTGTACTTGTTCGGAATGGCGGTCTGGTCGGAGAGCTGAAGCGACTTGAAGCTCGCCCACTCCGTGGGGAGCAGGTAGTCGGGAACACGCTGGAAGAACTCGGGCACCAGCCCGAGCGTCTCCTCGATGTCCCGATCTGCCTCGTGGCGATCCTCGACGACTGACATGAAATGACCTCCTGGTAGGTGGTATCGGTCGAATCCGACGATCCCACCCGGCCGTTCATCCAGCGTCAAACAGGCGTGAATTGGGCGTGAATGGTTTGCTGGATGAAGTCACGCAGTGCGAGATTGACCGCCACGGGCTTGCGTGCCTGCGGACCGTGGCCGCCGTCGGGAACGCTCACCAGCCGGCCGCCCGTGGCCCTGGCCAGCGCCTTGGCGTCGGCGTGGGCAGTGATCTTGTCATCGGGCGCCGAAATCACGAGCACCGGGCACCGCACGCGGCGAGCCAACACCATCTGATCGCGGCGCGTTGCCGGCGCCGCCTGGCGCGCCATCGCAGTTGCGATCAGTGTCTCGGCGTCGGTCTGGAGCGCCCAACCAATCGCGTCCTCGATCTGCTTCGTCGAGTGCGGCGTGCTGAATAGGCGGCGCATGTACCAGTCGACGAAGTCGTAGTAGTCGGCGCGCCAGTGGATGGCATTGAACTTCAACCAGCTCGCCGCAACCGGGGGGCGGGTGAAGAACGCGCGCCGCAGCCGCGGGTTGGCCATGATCCGCCAGCGCAGGCCTCGCAGCGGGCTGACAGGGAACCATGGCGCGATGAACGCGGCGGCGAGCACGCGCTCGGGGCGAGCTGAAGCCAGGAGGAGGGTCCGCTGGGCCCCGAGCGAGAGGGTCACTACCACCGCCTGATCGGTCCTCGTTGCGTCGAGCACGCCCAGCAGCGTCCGCGGCGAGCTCGGCCTCGCTGTATGCCGCTGCGCTGCTAGGCCGGTCCGAGCGCCCATTTCCACGCGGATCGAGTGTCAGCACGCGACAGTGGCGCGCGAAGTACGGGATCTGCGCCTTCCACATCCGGGAGTGGACGATCGACCAGGGTGGCACGAACAGGATCGTGGGCTCGCCCTCGCCGTAGCGCTCCCAGAACACGCGCACCCCGTCGCGTTCCACAAATCCCTCCTCGTCGGGGTAGCGCGCGCGGGATTGCTCGCGGGTTTCCGCTTCGACCGCGATCACAGCATTTCCGCGAGCCGCTGGGCCGCCCGCCGCGCCCCGTCGGTTTCGACTGGGAGGTAATCGACTTCGCGGCCGATCTCTTCAGCGATGGCCGCGGCGATCGTGTCAGGCGGTGAGCTGTCGATGTCCATGCAGCGCCCAGCGCGGTAGCGCTCCAAGCGATGACGGACGTGGAAGCTCTGCTCGAAGTGGTGCCCGAGCGGAAAGTAGATGAACGGCCGCCGGTTGGCGGTCAGCTCCATGGCCGTAGTCAGGCCGCCCTGTACGACCGCGAGGTCGCAGGCGGCTAGGTGGCGGTAGAGGTTGTGGACATAGCCGACAAGCTCGAGTCCGTCATGTTGCGGCAGCGAGCCAGGGTCGATGCGCGGCCCGGCGACGACGATCATGCGCAGCCCAGGAACCTGCTCGGCGGCGAGCGGGTACGCGTCGATCACCCGACGGAGCAGGTGGCCGCCGACGCCTGACCCACCGACGCTGACGATGCAAATCCGCTCGTCGTTGCCGTAGCCGAGCTCTGCACGTAACGCCTCGCGGTCGGCGAACGCTTCAGGATCAAAGCCTGAGACGTAGCCGGCGAAGTCGAAGTGCTGCTCGGTCCACTCGCGGATCAGAGGTAGCTCGGGACCCAGTCGGTCGGGGACGATGTCGTCCGGGTTACCGACGAAGATCGCCCTGTCGCGCAGGCGCGGGAAGCGCGCGATGTGCTCGACCATCTCGGCGTTGTAGTCGGCCGTCAAGAAGGCTTCGCGCTCGCCGCCGTCCGGCATCGGCAGCCAGCCGACGAAGTCGGTCAGCCAGCAGTATGCGGCGCGCTTGAGCTCCGGATTCTCATGCAGGAAGTAGTCGAGCTCCCAGGCCTCGTCGCCGATCCACAGGTCGTAGGGCTCCGCCTCGACGACGTCGTGGAAGACCATGAAGTTGTTGATGAGGATCTCGTCCATCCGCCGCCACGCCTGGAAGCAATGCAGGTCGTGCTCGGCTGACTCGGACTCGATGTGCGAGGACTCGTTTGCCAGCTCGGCGCTCGCGGGATGGATGCGCTCGCCCTCGGCCTCCAGGACGCGCGTCACCGGATCCTGGGCGAGCCAGTCGATCTCGAGATCCGGCACGAGCGCTCGCAGCTCGCGGGCGACCGCCACGTCCCGCTGGGCGTGGCCCAAGCCGATCGGGGAGGAGATGTAAAGCGCCCGCCGGGGTCGCGCCCGGGCACGGGACCACGCCGACGTTGGGCTGGGGCCTCGTTGAATGAAGTCGCGCAACATCACATTCACCTTCACTGGGTCGCGTGCTTGGGGACTGTGGCCGGAGCCCTCGAGGGTGACGAGCGCCCCGCCGGTCATCGCCGCCAGCGCTGCGCCCGATGCGTGCGGACGGACCGCGTCGTCGCGGCCGTGGAGCACCATCACCGGGCAGCCAATCCGGTCGGTGAGCTCGCGCACGCCCGCCTCGTCTCGGAGTCGCGGCGCGGCTTGGGTCGCGATCAGCGTGGCGGCGTCGGTCTCGAGGGCCCAACCGACTGCGTCCTCGATCTGCTTGGTCGAGTGGGGCTCGTTGAACACCTGCGCGAAGAAGAACTCGAGGAAGTCCTCGTAGTCCTGGAGCCAGTAATTGGCGTTCCACTTCCCCCAGCCCTCGTAGGCGTCGCGGGGCTCGATGAACTCGCGCTCGGCAGTTGCGCGCGGCGCTGCGGGCGGCAACGGCAGCGCGGGGGCGATGAATACCATGCCCTGCACCCGTTCGGGGCGGTGTGCGCTAAGCAGTAGCGACCGCTCCGCCCCGCGGGACAGCGACACGAGTACTGCTCGCTCGGTCCCGGTTGCGTCCATCACTGCAAGCGCGTCGGCTGCGAACTCCTCCTCGCGGTACGCCTCGGGGCTCTTAGGCCTGTCCGACCTCCCGTTGCCGCGGCCGTCGAACGTGACCACCCGCGCGTGACGCGCGAAGTAGGGAATCTGCGCCTTCCAGCCGCGCGAGTGAATGATCGACCAGGTCGGCAGGAACAGGATGGTCGGATCGCCGTCGCCGTAGCGCTCCCAGAAGACCTTGACCCCGTCGCGTTCGACGTATCCCGAGCGTTCGGGGTAACGGGCACGCGTTTGCTCGCGGGCCAGCGATCGGGGCTGTTCGACGATTGTCACCGGGCAGACCTTCTCACTTCGCCGTGTTCCGAGCGCGAAATCAGCGCGAAAGTCCGCGTGAATGCTCGAAAACGGGTTTACGCTTGCGCAGATGTTGCGACTGGGGCTGCTGGGGGAATTGACGATCGAGATCGACGGAACCCCGGTCGAGCCGCCCTCGAGCCGGCGCGTCCGCGCGTTGCTCGGCTGGCTGGCGCTCGACCGGCGCATGCACTCGCGCTCGAGGCTCGCGGCGCTCTTTTGGCCGGACGTGCTCGATGAAAGCGCTCGCACGAGCCTGCGCAGTGCGCTTTCGGCGCTGCGCAGGTCGCTCGGCCCGGATAGCGAGAGATACGTGATCGCCAGCCGGGACGAGGTCGGTCTCGCCGGCGACACCCTTGTGTGGACGGACATCGAGGAGTTCGAGCGCTGCGTTGGCGAAGAGCGCCTCGAGGATGCGCTCGGGCTGTGTCGCGGCGAACTGCTGGCCGGACTCGACGACGACTGGGTGTATGAGCGTCGGGATGAGCACCGCGACCGAGTCGCGGGCGTGCTCGCGAGGCTGGCGGCATGCGCCGAGCGGGAACACGACCTCGAGGCGGCGATCTCCTGGACCCGCCGCCAGGCGGCGCTGGACCCACTCGCCGAGGAGCCGCAGCGTGATCTGATGCGCCGACTGGCATCCGCTGGAGACAGGAGCGGGGCGATCCGGGTCTACGAAAGGTTCAGCCGGCGCTTGCGCGACGAGCTGCGGATCGTTCCGTCGCAGGGAACGCGGGAGCTGGCCGAGACCCTGCGGGGGGGCGGCGACACCGCTTCTGCGGAACCCCAAGCGCCGCCTGCGGGCCCAGCGCCCGCAACGGAGCCGCCCGGCGCTGTTGTGACGCTGCTATTCACGGACCTGGTGGGCTCAACCGAGCTCCTGGAGGAGGTGGGCGATGACGAAGCCGAGCGGCTGCGGCGCGTGCATTTCGGCTTGCTGCGCGACGTCGCGAGCGCGTACAGCGGACAGGAGGTGAAGAACCTCGGCGACGGACTCATGGTCGCCTTCCCCAGCGCGGTCAACGCGGTGAGCTGCGCGATCGGAATCCAGCAGGCTGTCCGCCGCTACAACAATCGCCAGGGCGTCGACCGCATCCGAGTTCGCGTGGGCCTGAATGTCGGTGAGCCGATCCGTGACGAGGGCGACTACTTCGGAACGCCGGTCGTGATCGCCAAGCGGCTGTGCGACGCGGCCGACGGCGGGCAGATCCTCGCTTCAGAGCTGTTGCGGACGCTCGTCGGTTCGCGCGGGAGCTTCGACTTCCGCTCGTGCGGCCCGCTGGCCTTGAAGGGGATCGCCGAGCCGTTGCCGACCTGCGAGGTCGCCTGGGAGCCGGAGGCGGATCGTCGGATCGCGCTGCCGCCGCCGTTCCGCCACGAGGAGCCGGTGCCGCTGGTAGGGCGCGATACTGAGCTTGCCGAGCTGCATCGCCGCTTGGATGATGTCCGTGACGGGCAGCGGCGGGTGGTGGTCCTCGTCGGTGAGCCAGGGATCGGCAAGACGCGGCTCGCGGGCGAGTTCTGCCGGAGCGCGTTCGCGGACGGGGCACTCGGTGCTTCTAGGGCGCTGCTACGAGGAGTCCCTTGTCCCGTACCAGTCGTTCGTGGAGGCCCTGCGCCACTACGTATCCGAGAGCTCGCCCGAAGACATAAGGCCCCTTCTCGGGCGGCACTGGACCACGCTTGCGAGGCTTCTTCCCGAGCTCGCCGACCCTGGCCACCACGCAACCCCGAGCTTGACCCCGGAGTCGCCTGAGCGCGAGCAGTTCCTTCTGTTCGAAGCGGTGGCGTCGCTTCTGGCGCCATCGCCGATGAGCATCCGCTGATCCTGGTTCTGGACGACCTTCAGTGGGCCGACCCCCCGACATTGCTGCTGCTGCGCCATGTCGTCCGGGCAACGGAGGGCGATTCGCTGCTGATCCTCGGCACCTACCGGGAAACCGAGGTGGATCAGGGGCACCCGCTGGCGCTAGCGATGGCGGAGTTGCGCCGCGGGCGTTCGCTTGACACGGTGACGCTGGCAGGGATCGGGGAGGAGGACGTCGCGGCGCTGATCTCGTCCCGGTCGGAGACGAGCTGCTCCGACCGTGTTTGCGCGCTCCATCATTGACCGGACGCAGGGCAACCCCTTCTTCGTCGAGGAGCTGCTCCGAGATGTGGACGAGGACGAGGACTTCACGGATGCCCTGACGCGAATCCCCGAGAGCGTCAAGGACCTGCTCCTGCGGCGCTTACGCCGGCTCGACGAGACCTGCAAGCGATTGGTGACGTTCGCGGCGGTGAGTGGGCGAGAGTTCGCGCTCGATGTGCTCCAGCAGGTCGCTGAGATGTCGGCGGAACGGATCGCCGAAACCCTCGAGGAGGCGATCGCGGCCCGCATCGTGGAGGAGTCGCCCGGCTCGGTCGGGCGCTACAGCTTTGCTCACGCCCTGATTCGGGAGAGCATCTACGAGCAGATCTCGCTCACGCGTCGGGCGCAGATGCATCGCCGGATAGGGGAGGCGATCGAGAGCGTGTCCGGCGAGCGGCGCGACGATGATGCGAGCGCGCTCGCATACCACTTCTCGTGCGCCGGGGATGTGTCTAAGGCTTACGAGTACCACTCGCGCGCCGCCGCCAGCGCACAACGCGTGAACGCAGTCGAACCGGCGCTCGAGCATTACACCGCGGCCCTCGCGGCAAGCGCCGAGTTGGGGCTTCAACCCGACCGCGAACCGGCGCTGCGCGGTCTGTTGTTGCAGCGAGGGCGGATGCGCTATCGGACCGGAGACGAAGTCGGCGCTGGCGCCGACTTCGCGGCGGCGCTGGATGGCGCGCGGCGCTGCGGCGATCGCGTGATCGAGATGGAGACGCTCAATGAGCTCGGCATACTTCAGCTCCGGTCCGATCTCAGCGTGGCGGCTGCGCGCCATGAGGCTGCGCTCGAGATCGCTCGCGAGCTAGACGACCCTGCGGCGCAGACGTATGCGCTGGACCGGCTGGCGGTGATCTCCTCGCACATGTTGCAGTTCGATCGCGGGCTTGAGCTCGGCGAACGCGCTCTCGAGCTGGCCCGCGGAACAGGCGACGCGACCGTCGTTGGCCGCGCCATGGACAGCATCAAGCTAGCCGTATGGCAACTCGGCGACCTCCCCCGATTGGAGGAGTTGACATCAGAGCTCGAGCCCCTTTGGCGAGAGCGAGGCGATCTGTGGTACCTCCAGTGGACGCTGCTCGAGTCCGCGTTCGTACCGATCGGCGCGGCGCGCTGGGATGAAGCCGACGAACGACTCACAGACGCGGTCGCGATCAACCGCCGCATCCGTGATCCGCTTGCCGAGGTCCTGATGCTCGATGCATTCTGCTGGCTGCACCGGAGCCGGGGGGCGTACGAGGAGGCGCTGTCCGCCGGTCGGCGGTCAGTGGCGCTCGGCGCCACGGTCGGTTGGGAGGGCTGGGCGGCGGCGACGCTGGGGTCAGCCCTGCTCGACCTCCGTGCAGCCGCAAGTGCCGCGGAGGTTCTGGAGAGTGGCCTCGCCGCAGCCGAGCGGGTCGGCGTTCCCAACGAGATCGTGCGCTGCCTGGGCCAGCTCGCCTGGGCGCGCCTACTGCTCGGAGCCGAAGACGAAGCGAGCGTGCTGGCCGCTCGCGCCGAACGGATGCTTCAGCAGGCGAGTCTGCCCGACGGCCGTGCGTTCTTGTTCGGGACGAACGCCCACGTCGCGATCGCGCGGGTATTCCTGGCGACCGGCGCACCCGAGCAGGGCGAGGCCTTGCTGGTCCCGCTGCTCGATGCCGCGACGCGCTCGGGTTGGCGCGAGGCGGCTGCGGCGGCCGAGCTCGTGCGTTGGGCTCTGCATGGAAGCGCGCGGTGAGCTCGAGCGGGCCACTACCGCCTTCGTCCACGCCGCCGAGGTCGCCGACGACCACACGATCCCGGCGCCCGCTTGGGAAGCGCACGCCGCCTTGGCGCGCGTACTGCGGACCGCTGATCGGGGCGAAGAGGCCGAAGAACACACGCACGCCGCTGCCGCGATCGTCGAGCAGCTGACCGGGAGGCTCAAGGACGAGGGGCTGCGGAATGGCCTTCGCGAGCGAGCGAGGGCGTAGTCCACACCACTTCGTAGCCGAGGGTCTCGGGATCCGTCAGCTGGCGACCCGCAAACTTCACGAGACCATCTAGCTGCGAGCGGTAGGTGTGCACCGCCGCAAGCTTGAGCGCGAGCGCTCCGGCATCGAGCTCGTGCACGGCTGCCGTCATGCGTTGTGGCGGAATCCCGGTCCTGGCAAGGGACCCGTCCCACATGGCCCCAGCGAGGTCGTGCGCCGCGGGAGCATCACCGCTCGTCACCCAGTGGGGCCAGCCGTGAAGGCTCGCATGCGGCAGGTCGGCGTAGAACGAGACGGCGAACCCGGCCGCCCGTAGCTCGACCGCCGCGGCGCGGACGAGGACATGGTCTGTGTGGTTCGCGAACGCCGCGGGGGCATAGATCCGTGTGCCGCGGCGCAAGCATGTCGCTCGATCCGCTTCGCGAGCGATGCGAGCGGCTGCTCCTCGTGGCGGTACTGCTCGTCGAGGAATCCCAGATTGACAGCGGTGCGCCCGGCCAGGGCAAGGGCCCTCCGATCCTCCTGGAGGCGCTCGCGTACCCGCTCCGCGGAATCCGTCGCGCCCGTGTAGCGATCCCACCACGCAGGACCGTCCAAGCTGGCCGGGATGCCGGCGAAGACGTTGATGACAAGCACATCGCCGGGCTGGGTGAGCAGATGCCAACACGACAAGACGGCGTCATCTAGATGGGGGAGAGGATCACTGCCGCCATGCAGGCAGCGTTCCAGCCGCCCGTGGAAACAGCGTGAACTGGCCGCGAAATGTGATCCCTGCCCCGCTGGCCCGCGGGTGTCCGGCCACGGGACCCCTGCTAATATCGCTCTGTGCGCCCGTAGGGCCGCCTGGCCCTGCGTGCCATGCCTCGGCGCGGTAGCGGCGACCGAAACGGTCGCCAGAGCCGACGCCGGTGGGATATCCGTAGACCCCCGTAAGAAAGAGCGAACGTGAAGGTACGACCTTCGGTCAAGCCGATGTGCGAGAAGTGCAAGGTCATCCGTCGTGAGGGACGGGTCCTCGTGATCTGCTCGAATCCGCGCCACAAGCAGCGGCAAGGCTGAGGTCGACTGACTGGAGCAAGGAAAAAATGGCCCGAATTTCAGGAGTAAACATCCCCCTCAACAAGCGCGCCGAGGTCGGTCTCACTTACATCTACGGGATCGGTCGCTCCGCGGCGGGCAAGCTGCTGGCTGAGGCCGGAATCGAACCCGATCGCAAGGTTCGCGACCTAACTGAGGAAGACGTCATCAAGCTCCGGGAGCTGATCGACGGGAGGCTGATGGTCGAAGGCGACCTGCGCAGGGACCGCCAGCAGAACGTCAAGCGCCTGCAGGAGGTCGGCTCTTATCGCGGTCTGCGCCACCGCCGGGGTCTGCCCGTCCACGGCCAGAACACGAAGACCAACGCTCGCACACGCAAGGGCCCGAAGCGGATGCAGGTGGCCGGGAAGAAGAAGGCGACCAAGAAGTAATGCCAGCTCCCCGTAGGCCGCAGCGCGGCCGCCGCCGGGTTCGAAAGAACATCCCCGTCGGACAGGCCCACATCAAGACCTCGTTCAACAACACGATCGTGTCCCTGAGCGATCGCGAGGGCAACGTGATCGCATGGGAGTCCGCGGGCGGTGCTGGGTTCAAGGGCTCGCGCAAGTCGACACCGTTCGCCGCCCAGGTCACGGCTGACGCCGCTGCGCGCAAGGGCATCGAGCACGGTCTGCAGCGTGTCGAGGTGTTCGTCAAGGGCCCGGGCTCCGGCCGGGAGACAGCGATCCGGTCGCTTCAGGCTGCGGGCCTGGAGGTGTCAGGCGTCCGGGATGTCACGCCTCAGCCCCACAACGGTTGCCGGCCCCGTAAGCGCAGGAGGGTCTGAAGCCTTGGCGCGAGATACCGGAGCACAGTGCAAGCAATGCCGACGCGAGGGCCAGAAGCTGTTCCTCAAGGGCGAGCGTTGCCTCACGGATAAGTGCGGGGTGGAACGGCGATCCTATCCGCCCGGCGAGCACGGCCGCGGGCGTCAGCGCCAGAGCGAGTACCGCCTGCAGCTGCGCGAGAAGCAGAAGGCCAAGCGCTACTACGGCGTGCTGGAGAAGCAGTTCCGCATCTATTACGACAAGGCCTCCCGTCAGCCCGGGATCACGGGCGAGAACCTGCTGAGGATGCTCGAGTGCCGGTTCGACAACGTGCTCGTCAGGCTCGGCTTCGCCGCCTCGCGCAGGCAGGCCCGGCAGCTGATCCTCCACGGTCACTGGACCGTCAACGGCCAACGCGTGAACATCCCCAGCTATCAGCTCCGCGCCAACGACGTGATCGCGATCCATCAGCGATCGAGCGCTGGGCAGGTGATTCGCGACGCCACGGAGCTGACCGGCCAGGTTCCGGCCTGGCTCCAGGCCGACCACGATTCGCTCACCGCGAAGGTGCTGCGCAAGCCCGAGCGCCGGGAGATCGCGGCGCCGGTGCAGGAGCAGCTCATCGTCGAGCTTTATTCGAAGTGACCGAAAGCTTTATCGCCGTGCCGCATCGCACGGCGCTCTAGAACCGCCATAGGTGGCGGCTCCAACCCACGACGTTAGGACCCCGATGCTCGACTTCCAAGTCCCCCGAATCTCCTCCGAAGCAGTCGACGATACCCGCGGCTCATTCACGATCGAGCCGCTCGACAGGGGCTTCGGTTACACATTCGGCAATTCATTGAGGCGCGTGCTGCTGTCCTCGCTCGCCGGCGCTGCGGTCACCAGCGTTCGGATCGAGGGCGTCGCCCACGAGTTCTCGACGATCCGCGGCGTCAAGGAGGACGTGACGGACATCGTCCTGAATCTCAAGGGGATCGTCTGCCGCATGCACTCGGATGCCACGGAAATCGAGGCCCCGCTGGTCGTGACCGGGCCGGGAGACATTACGGCCAAGGACATCGACGTCCCGTCCGGGGTCGAGATCCTCAACCCGGATGTACACATCGCGACGCTTGAAAAGAAGACCAAGCTTGAGGTCTATCTGACGATCGGGCGGGGCCGCGGCTACCGTCCGGCCGAGGAGAACAAGTCGCCAGATCAGCCGATCGGCGTGATCCCGATCGACTCCATCTTCTCGCCGGTCCGGCGCGTGGCCTACAACGTCGAGCAGGCCCGCGTGGGCCAGCGGACCGACTTCGACAAGCTAACGCTTGACATCGAGACCGACGGTTCGATCGATCCCCATGCCGCGCTGCGAGAGGCGGCCGAGATCCTGATCTCTCAGCTGGCCATCTTCACCGACGCAGACCGGGTCGTGGAGCTCCGAGACACCGGCGCTCCGGGCGTGCTCGAGCCCGGGTTCGTCGCCGGCGCGCCGGGTGCCCCGTCACGGCCACCGAACGCCATGGACGACATCCTGATCGAGGAGCTCGAGTTGGGTGTCCGGTCATACAACTGCCTCAAGCGGGCGGGGATCCAGACCGTCGGCGATCTGGTGTCCAAGACGGAAGCGGAGCTCAACGCGATCCCGAACTTCGGCAAGAAGTCGATCGACGAGGTGGTCGAGACGCTGAACGCGCGCGGGCTGTCGCTTCGCCAGGACTAGGCTGCCGTGCGCCATCAGCGTCAGCGATACCAGCTCAGCCGTTCTGCGTCCCATCGCAAGGCGCTGATGATGAACCTCTGCAAGGAGGTAATCGCCCATGAACAGATCGAGACCACCGAGGCCAAGGCCAAGGCGGTCAAGCCGGAGATCGAAAAGCTGATCACGCTCGGAAAGCGAGGCGATCTCCACGCTCGGCGCCAGGCGCTGTCGGCGCTGGGCCAGGACAAGTTCACGGTGTACAAGCTGTTCGAGGAGATCGCGCCGCGGTACACGGAGCGGGCAGGCGGCTATACGCGGATCCTGAAGCTTGGTCCGCGCCGGTCTGACTCGACCGAAATGGTGCTGCTGGAGCTCGTCTGAGCGCGGCCACTGAAGCTCCTGCTGGAGTACGACGGGAGCGGATTCGCGGGCTGGGCGCGACAGCCCGGGCTGCGGACGGTGGAGGGGGAGGTGTCGAAGGCGCTGGCGGTGTTGCTGCGCACCGACGACGTCCCCCTGACGGTCGCGGGACGAACCGACGCCGGGGTCCACGCCACGGGACAGGTGGCCTCGTACCCTGGCCCGCCCGTGCCGGTCGCGGGGTTGAACGCGCTCTTGCCCGGCGACGTGGCGGCGCTCGAGTGCTCCGAGGCGGAGCCCGGGTTTGACGCGCGTCGCGACGCCACCTCGCGCGCCTACTGCTACCGGCTGCTTGCCCGTCCCGGGCGAAGCGCGCTCAGGCGCGGCCGCGTGCTCCACTGGCCCCACTTGGTCGACTTCGACGCTTTGGAAGCCTGTGCGGCCGTGCTCGTCGGCACCCACGATTTCACCGCCTTCACACCGACCGAAACCGAGCACGTGCGGTTCTCGCGCGACGTCTACCGGGCGTTCTGGCTGCGGGCTGACGCGTGCGCCGGCCCGGGCTTGGGCTCGGGCTCGGGTGACCTGCTGGAGTTCTGGATCGAGGCCGACGCGTTCATGCGCCACATGAATCGCACCCTGGTGGGGACGATGCTGGAGGTCGCCTCGGGGCGCCGGTCATTGGAGTCGTTCAAGGCGCTGCTCTCAGGGCGACCGCGCTCGGAGGCCGGTCCGACCGCCCCGGCGCACGGGCTGTATCTGGCGGGGGTGGGATACGGCGGTGAGCGGGTGCTTCCTTTGCGTGTGTGACGCGACGGAGCGGGTGTTTGCTTCCTTTGCGTGTGTGACGCGACCGTGATGAAAGGGGTGGCGGCGCTGTAACGCTTGTCGGTGAAGGGGGAGCGGCTTGCCTTGTCAATGCTCTGGAAGCGCAGATGGCCGCTCGAGAGCATGCGCAACTCCCCAAACCCCGAATCGATGGCGCCGGTTGGGGACTTCGGCAGCCTGGAGCTGCGTATGTTGCCGACCTCGTGTCGCGCCGCGCGCTTTGGGAGTTTGTGCAGGCGAACGGGAGCGGCGATCGCGCAGCCGTATGGGTGGCGGGCCGGCAACTCGGCCTAATCACGACCGCGCAACTTGAGGCGGCCGGCGTCGGTCGGGCCAGGATCACGTTCCGGATGAAGCAAGGGACGCTGCACAGAATCCATCGCACCGTCTACGTGCTGGGGCATCCGGTGCTGCTTCCCGGCGCGCTTGAGCTCGCGGGGGTGCTGGCCTGCGGAGCCGGATCGCTGGTCAGCCACCACTCCGCGGCAGCGCTATGGGGCTTGGCAACGCCGCCCCCTGATGACGTGCAGGTGACGGTCGTTGGGCGCGATCGTCGACCGCGGCCAGGCCTATCGGTGCATCGGGTGCAAGCACTGGATGCACGAGATCGGCGCCTGCAAGAACGGCATACCCGTCACGTCTCCCGCCCGCACCCTGCTCGATTACGCAGCAAGCGCGCCGCCGGATGAGCTCGAACGAGCGATCGCTGAGGCCTACGCGCTGAAGCTGGTCACCTCGGACGAGATCCACTGGACGTTGGGGCGAGCGCGGAACCGGCCAGGTGCCGGACGGCTCCGCGCCGAGCTCGACCGTGAGGCGGGACCTCAGTGGACGCAGTCCGACGCAGAGCGCCGGATGCTGCGGCTGATCCGGTCGGCGAGGCTGCCCCCACCCCGGACGCAGGTTCGGATTGCTGGTTGGCCGGCAGATTTCCTGTGGCCCGAGCACAAGCTGATCCTCGAGGTCGACGGGTACCTGTTTCATAGCCACCGCCGCGCTTTCGAGCGAGACCGGCGGCGGGACGCGGCGCATGTAGCAGCGGGCTATCGGGTGATCAGGGTCACCTACAGACAGCTGCGTGAGGAGCCGCTGGCCGTGGCGGTGGTTATTGCCCGCGCGCTTGAGGTTTGCGCGCGGAGCTGACGCCGCACGGGGTGGCGCATGCAGCTTCGGTCACACCGCCTTGACGGGCTGAGGCCGGGTGGCTCACTAGCATCACGCGTCGTGCGCGTCTTGCTCACCAACGACGACGGGATCGAGGCCGAGGGCCTTCAGACCCTGCGCAAGGGTCTGCTCGAGCTGCCCGGCATCGAGTTGGCGGTGATCGCTCCGGATGGCAATCGGTCGGCGATGGCGCGCTCGATCACCACCCGGCGCCCGCTGTGGGTGCAGGAGGTCGACTTCGGTGACGGCACCGTGGGCTACGCCACCGACGGCACCCCCGTGGATTGCGTCAGGCTGGCCCGTCTGGGGCTGATCGAAGGGTTCGACGCAGAGCTGGTGGTGTCGGGCATCAACCACGGCTCCAATCTGGGCGATGACATCACCTACTCGGGCACGGTCGCGGCGGCGCTCGAGGCGATCGTGCTCGGATTGCCCGGCATCGCAGTCTCCCAGCAGTCGAGCGCGCGCGAACTCGACTTCCGCGCCGGAGCCGGATTCGACTTCGGCGTGGCGGCGGCGTTCACCTCCCGGCTCGTGGGGGAGCTCGAGAGCGTGCCCCTGCCCGGCGGCACGCTGCTGAACGTGAACGTACCCGGGGGCGAGCCGCGCGGAGTGGAGGTCGCTCGCCTGGGAAAGCGGGTCTACAGCGATGAGCTCTCGCTGGTCGACGAGGGTTCCGAGGGCCGGCGGCTGTACCGGATCTACGGCGACGCCAGCTACGAGCGCGACGAGACAGGGACCGACCTGGCCGCAGTTGCTCAAAACAAAATTGCCGTCACCCCACTCCACTTCGACTTGACCGATATGGAGGGCCTGGGCGCGCTCCAGCGCTACGACCTGGCGCGGCTGGTCGCTCCGGCGGCCAGCGAGATAGAGGGGGTAAGCCCCGAGAGATGAGCTCCGCCGAACGCGCGGCCGCAACCGGCGCTGCCTCCCAACCCGCTGCGAGCGCCGGCGCTCCCGCCGAGCGCGCCGCCGAGCTGCGGCAGCAGCTCGAGTACCACGGCTATCGCTACTACGTCCTTGACGATCCCGAGATCGGCGACGACCAGTACGACGCGCTGCTCGACGAGCTGCGGGCGCTTGAATCCGAACATCCCGATCTGGTCACGCCGGACTCGCCTACCCAGCGGGTCGGAAGCGAGCCGGTCTCGGATCTGGTCAAGGTCAGGCACCCGCAGCCGATGCTGTCCCTCGGCAATGCCCGCTCCGAGGACGAGCTCCGGGCCTGGATCCAGCGGATGCGCAACTTCCTCTCCCGTGAGGGCATCGAAGATCCGAGCTTCGAATTTGTCGTTGAGCCGAAGATCGACGGCCTGGCGATCTCCCTCATCTACCGCGACGGCATATTCGAGCGCGGCGCGACGCGCGGCAACGGCGAGGTGGGCGAGGACGTGACCCACAACCTGAGGACGATCCAGGCCATTCCCTTGAGACTGGAGGCCGCAGACCCCCCGCCCCTGGTGGAAGTGCGTGGCGAGGTCTACATGTCGCTCCCGGACTTCGCCGCCCTGAACGAGCGCCGCGCCGAGGCCGGGCTCTCGACGTTCATGAACCCGCGCAACTCGGCCGCCGGCACGATCCGCCAGCTCGACCCCAAGCTGGCCGCCGACCGACCCCTCTCGTTCTGGGCCTACCAGGTGGGAGCCACCGACGGGATCCGCTTCGGCGCACATTGGGACGCTCTGCAGTGGCTCAAGGACCACCGCTTTCCGGTCCACCCCGGAGTAGTCCTATTGCGAGAAGAAGAAGAGGTCGTGGCCAAGTGCCGCGACTGGGAGGAGCGTCGCGGATCGCTCGACTTCGAGATCGACGGCGCCGTCGTCAAGGTCAACGACGCCGAGCTACAGCGGCGCCTCGGCGTGGTCGGAAGAGAGCCACGATGGGCGATCGCGTGGAAGTTCGCGCCGACCACGGCCGTCACCGAGCTGAAAGACATCGGCTGGAATCCCGGGAAGTTCGGCGATCTGCACCCGTACGCCATGCTGGAGCCCGTGCAGGTTGGCGGGGTGACCGTGAAGCTGGCGACGCTACACAACGAGGAGGACCTGGCCCGTAAGGACATCCGCCCTGGCGAAGAGGTGATCGTCATGCGAGCCGGCGACGTGATCCCTCAAGTGCTGTCGCCCGCCCCCCACGTGGCCGAGCGCAGCGATCGACCCCCGGCTCCCTCACCGCCAGAGCGCTGCCCCATCTGCAACACGCCGACCACGAAGCTCGAGGGGTCGGTGTTCACAAAGTGCCCGAACCGGGAGTGCCCGGGACGCCGCTGGCAGCTGCTAAAGCACTTCGTGGCCGCGATGGACATCGACGGCCTGGGCGAGAAGCAGGTCAACCTGTTCATGGAACTCGGCTGGGTTCGGACCGCCGCCGACTTCTACCGCCTGGAGGCGGAGCAGATCGCGGCGCGGACAGGTTTCGGGGAGGTCTCGGCGCGCAAGCTGGTTGACGCGATCGAGCAGTCCAAGCGTCAGCCGTTCGGGCGCGTGCTGTTCGCGCTGGGAATCGAGGAAGTGGGATACGTCACCGGCCGCGCGCTGGCCCAGCAGTTCCGCTCCATCGACGCCCTGCTGGAAGCCAGCCCCGAGCAGATCGAACAGACTCCGGGCGTCGGACCGAAGATGGCCACGCTGATCCACTCCCAGCTGGCCGACCCACAGATGCGCTCGCTGATCGAGGACCTGCGAGGCCAGGGGCTGCGGTTCGAGGAGGAGGGCCCGCCACCGGGCCAGGGACCGCTGGCCGGGCAGACGTTCGTGCTCACCGGCACGCTGCCGACCCTCACCCGAGAGCAAGCGAGCGAGATGATCACCCGCGCGGGAGGCAAGGTGACGGGCTCGGTTTCGCGCAAGACTGCGTACGTGGTGGCCGGGGAAAGCCCAGGCTCCAAGCTCGCACAGGCCGAGCGGCTCGGAGTGAAGGTCCTCGACGAGGACGGCCTGCGCGCGCTCGTGCCCTGATCGGCAGCCCGGCGTCAGCTCTAGCCGTCGTAGTTGGCGAGGGCGCTCGTCATCCTCGGATGCACAACGCCGTGTACGTAGTCGGGATTCGAGATGGCGTCGGAGAGGAACGCGAACGCCAGCGTGTGCCCGTCGCGAGCCTGGCAGTAGCCCGCGAGATTCGCCACGTCGCGAAGCGTCCCGGTCTTGCCCCGGCAGCGGCCCTGGGCGATGGTCCCGCGGTTTACGTTCTGCAGCGTCCCGGTCTCGCCCGCCACCGCTAGCGAATTGACGAAAGTGGAGTTGCCGGCCATCTTCTGGAGCAGCGTGACCACCTGAAGCGGCGTGGTGGAGTCATACCGGGAGAGCCCCGAGCCGTCGTTCAGCGTCGGGTGGATGCCGAACGCCTGGGCGACCTCGCCCCGGACCACGGCGGCGCCGGCCGCCGTCGAGCCGCGGCCGCCGAGCCTGGCCCCGAGGTCTTTGAGCAGCGTCTCGGCAAAGTAGTTATCGGATGGCGTATTTGTGAGGGAGATGAGGGTGGCGATGTTGGGCGAATGAATGTGCGCCAGCGGCTTTGAGCCGGCGGGCGCTTTGCCGGAGCCCACATGAGTCGATGACGGAACCCTCACCCCCGCCGCACGCAGTGCGTCCACCAGTCGCTGCGCGGCGAACAGGGTCGGCCGGGTCTGGAACACGCTGCCACTGGCCGTCAGCCATCCGCGGTCATAAGCGATGCCATCGAGTACGCCTTCCACGGAGCTCGATGGCCCGTATCTGGTAGCGGGCGTACCTCGCTTTGAGTCGAAGATCGATCCGTCGGCCAGGATGCCCCCCTGGACGGCCCTGATGCCCGTGCTGTGGACCAGGTTCCTGACCAGCCCCTGAATCGTCGCTCCCCGGCCTCCGTAGTTGGCCCGATCGAAGCTGGTCGAGCCGAATGTCGGGTCGCCGGCGCCCCTCAGGACGAGCGTGCCGTGCCACGTTCCACCGGTGAACGAGCCGCTTCCGAGCAGTTGCGTCGTCATCGTGGTGCTGGCCCCCAAGCGAAGCAGCGCCGTCGAGGTCGTGTACAGCTTCTCGACCGAGGCTGGGAGGTGACCAACCTGGCTCCCAGAGCTGAAAAGCACGGCTCCGGTATTGAGGTCGACGACGTAGGCGGCGCTCGCCCCGCCCGCCGCACGGATGCCATTGCTCAGCGCCTGCGCGAGCGACTGCTGTTGTGTGGCACCTAGGGCTGCCGGGGGTCCGATGAGGATTGCGACCCCGACAACCAGCGCGGCTAGTCCCCTGCGGACCCCGAGCATCGAACGTACCTAACAGCGGGAGCCGGCAAAAGGTTCGGTGGTTGCAGCAACCAGACGTGCGTGGTTGCGCCGGATTGGGTTCCTTTCTCAGTACCGCCGTAGAATCGCTCACGACCGATGGGCAGAGTCGTCAAGCTCGATACGGCGGCCACAGGCCGGCAAACGGGACAACGCACGGGGGCAGGGCGTGGGCGCCCTCGGCGCTCGAAGTCGGCGCTGGTGCTTGGGGGAGGCGGATTCACCGGCGGCGTGTATGAGATTGGGGCGCTGCGAGCGCTCGATCTCCTCTCGGTCAACCGCACCGTCAACGAGTTCGACGTGTATGTCGGTACGAGCGCCGGAGCCTTCGTAGCCTCCGCGCTCGCGAACGGCATCACCCCTGAGGAGATGATGCGGGTGATCGTCCAGCAGGTGCCGACCCCGTTCCCCGACGCGCACGTGGGTTCTCTGCTGAAGCCCAACTACAAGGAGTTCCTGGCTCGGGGAGTGTTGATGCCGTGGCGCCTGGTCGGCCTGCTACGCACGCTGGTGCGGGACCTGGGTCAGATCTCGGCCATGGATCTGGTCGTCGGGCTGGCGGACATGTTGCCGTCGGGCCTTTACTCCACCGATGGGGTCGAACGATACGTCCGCCGCATCCTGTCCGATCCCGACCGCACCGACGACTTCCGGCTGCTCGAGAACGAGCTATACCTCGCCGCCACCGACCTCGACACGTGTGAGCGGATCGTTTTCGGCGCCCAGGATTGGGACGATGTGGCGATCTCGACCGCCGTCGGGGCATCGGCGGCGCTGCCCATGATCTACAAGCCGGTCAAGGTCAAGGACCGAGAGCTGGTCGACGGCGGCATCGTCTCCACGACCAACCTCGACATCGCTGTCGAGGCTGGGGCGAAGTTCGTGGTGGTGGTCAACCCGTTGGTGCCGTTCGTGAACGATTTCGAGGAGCAGATTCCGACACTCACCGGACCCCGCGCGCGGCGGGTGTCGGACATGGGCTTCCCTCAGATTGGCTACCAGTCATTCAAGCTGCTGGCCTACCAGAGGCTGCACGAGATGACTCGGCGATGGGAGGAGCGCTACCCCGGCGTGGACATCATCCTGATCGAGCCGGAGCCCGACGATGAGCTGATGTTCCAGACCAGCATCTTGAACTATGCCTCTCGCGTGGACATCGCCCGCCACGGGTTCCAATCTGTGACGCTAAGGCTGGCGCACGAGTACACGCGCTACAAGCGCATCTGCGCCCGACACGGCATCGAGATATCAGCGAGCCGGGTGCGGAAGGTGATCAGCCACTTCGAAGCGGAGCGCGAACAGACGCACGCGTGGCGAAAGATCCTGGAACAGACGACGACGGCGTTGCTTCGTCAGTCATCTGAGGAATAGGTTCTGCTGCAACCGAGAGCCCGGGCCTGCCGGCCCGCCGGTCGCGCCTAGGTTTTTGCCTGGGGTGGCTAAGCGCTCGCCGCCTGCGGCTCTGGCCGCTGGACTTCAGGCGATTCCCGCATGCTGCAGAGGAACAAGGTCTTATCAATCCGACCGTTGAAGATCGGGACGCCCATCTCGATGCACTTGACGATTACGTCCCGCCGTTCCAGACCGGACTCTCGCGCAAGCTCGGTGGGCGTCAGGTGATTGGCCATCGGTCCTCTTCCTCCTTTGCCGCTTACATGCCCGACAGTATGCCGTGCCGGCTGGATGGACTCAATGTCTCCGGGCCGTTTTATCTGCTCAAAGCGAGTATTCGTCGGCCCTCCGGCCGCCTGTTGGTAGATAACTAACCGCCGCACAAGCCTCAAATAGCGGGTAGAGTTTTGGGGTCCCCGGTAGGGCACGCGCTCCCAAGAGGAACCATGTCAGCGTTAAGGTCGGGCCAACTAGCACCGATCCACAGCGATAACCGCCTCGTCGCCGCCGTGCGACGCGGCGACGACCAGGCGTTCGGAGAGCTGTACTCGCGCTACGGCAGACGGATCGTGTCCTACGTCTTCGGGATGCTCGGGGACCATGGCCGGGCCGAAGATGTCACCCAGGAGGTGTTCATCTCGGCCCTGAGGCGGATGCGCGCGACCGAGCGACCCATCGCGTTCAAGCCGTGGGTCTACGAGATCGCCCGCAACGCCTGCATCGATGAGTTCCGCCGCACCCGCCGCGCTCATGAGGTTCCGCTCGACTCGAGCGACGAGCCGGACAGGCCAGAGCGCCGGCTTGAATCGCCAACGGGCTCGCCCCATGCCGCTCTCGAGCGCCGCCAGCAGCTCGACGACCTTCGTGGAGCATTTCGAGGGCTGAGCGAGAGCCACCACAAGATCATCGTTCTCCGCGAGCTGGAAGGTCTGTCCTACACCGAGATCGGCACGCGGATGGGCATGACCCGCCCGGTGGTGGAGAGCACCCTGTTCCGGGCCCGCCGTCGGCTGGGCACCGAGTATGAGGAGATCGCCAGCGGCCGCCGGTGCGAGCAGGTCCAAGCGGTGATTGATACGGGCGGCGAGAAGGCGGTTCGTGCTCTGGGGATTCGGGAGCGACGCCGTGTGGCCAGACATGTCGCGCACTGCCAGCCATGCCGCCGGTATGCGCACCTGGCGGGAGTGGACGACTCGCTCCTGAAGGGCCCAGGGCTGCTGGAGAAGATCGCCGCGCTTCTCCCGATTCCGGCCTTCCTACGCTGGCGCCGTGGACCCTCCGACCACCAGGCGACGGCGGCGTCTGGGTCACACTCGGCGGGGATCCTCCAGTCGATGCCCAGGGTCGCCCAGTTCGTCGATCCGGCGTCGCCCGCGATGGGATTCGGAAGGGCGACCGCGGCCGTCGTGGCGGCGGCCGTTCTGGCGGGCGGCGGCGTGGTCGGCACGCTGACATCGGTCGGCGGCGCCAAGCACGCAAAGCAGCCTGTAGCGGCCCAGCTGAGCAGCGGTTCGTGGGCCGCTCCCGGCGGAGCCTTGCAGCACCCCCGGGTTGCGGCTCCCGCGCCGAGGACCGGCGGTCAGGCCAAGGCCGTCCCCGCTACATCCGCCGGGCCAACCGGTGGCACAGGGAACAGTGAGTCCAGCGGTGCGGCCCCAACCGCCTCGAGCGCACGGTCAAGCGACTCGACCTCGACCCAGTCCCATACGGGACAGCCCGCGGGCGGCTCCACCCCGACCTCCAACGCCTCTCAGACCGGCACGTCTCAGTCCTCGCACACGACGTCGTCTCAGGGCTCGTCCCTGCTGCCGAAGCTTCCGATCGGCCAAGGCGGAGTGAATCTGCCGCAGCTGCCACAGGTCGATCTGCCGCAGCTGCCACAGCTACCGAAGCTGAATCCTCCTCAGGTCCCCTCCGCGGGGTCGGTGATCGGGACGGCGCGACAAGCTCCTGCCCTGAGCCACACGGCGCGGAGGCGCGCGGTGACCTTCCGGGTCGCGGCACGCCCGCGGTGACCTGGGGCGCGGGCGGCGGGCGCCACGGCTGGGCGAAGGGCTATGGAATACTGACCGTATCGGGGCGTGGCGCAGCCTGGTAGCGCGCACCGTTCGGGTCGGTGAGGTCCCCGGTTCAAATCCGGGCGCCCCGATAAAGAAAACCCCCGCCAATGCGGGGGTTTCGCCGCCTTAGGCGGTCTCCTGGTCTGGCGCTCCAGACGCTGCTTCGGCCGTTTGGCGCCCAATGTTCCACGGCCCTGACGATGCACTCGACGCGTGGGCCTTGCTCCGTAGCAAGTACCGCTCATTCGTTCCCGTGTACGTCCTGAACCCGGCCAGATGCAGCGGACGGATCGTGATTCCGACGTGGGATGATCCCACGCTGTGCTCGGCGTCTTTACTGACCAGGCGTACCGCTTGACCCTGCTGGCGCTCTCGATCGAGGAATTGAGGAGGGCATCAAGGCCTTCTTCGAGAAGCGCGACCCGGTGCGGAAGGGGCGGTAGCGCTCCGGCGTGTCCCTCCTGGTCGCGATCTTGATCGTGTTGGGCGCGGCCACGACGGCGTTTGCTGCGATGGCGCTTGTACGCCGAGCCGGCCGCGGGGTACTGTCAAACCCGACACGGGGAACGCCGATGGCGATCGTGGTAGGAACGTCGTTCGCCGTCCTGCTCGCGTTTTTGATACTGGCTGCCTTTCAGACCTACAACGGCGCGAAAACCGGAGCCGCGTCTGAGGCCAACGCGCTGCTCGATATGACTCGCACGGCCGCGCTGTTTCCAGCTGCCCAGCGCGACCAGCTGCGCTCCGATTTCGTCTGCTATGGACAAGCGGTCGTGGACGAAGAGTGGCCGGCGATGCGCAACGGCCGCTCCAGCCCGATCGTCGACGGCTGGGTCGCGGCTTACCGTGGGGAGTTCGGGCGGCTCACTGTGCGTTCGCCGCGCGAGGGGTTCGCCTTCCAAGATCTTCTCGCGCAGGCCGCCACCCGCACCACCGGGCGCCAGCAGCGGCTCAGCGACGATACCCCCACTGTCCCCACTCCGCTTTGGCTCGGGCTCTTGTTCGTGGGCTGCGTGGCGGTAGCTCTGCAACTCGGGATGGCGGATCCCAGCGAGCTGCTCAGAGTCCAGGGCCTGCAGATCGGGGGAGTGGCTGCGGTCGTCGCGACGGGTCTGGTGATCATCAACTTTCTCGACCACCCGTATGCGCCGCACACTGGCGGTATCCAGCCGAACGCCATGCGCCACGCGCTGGTGCTGGCGCGCGAGCTCGAGCCAGGGCTGCGGCCGGCGTGCGACACGAACGGGCGCCCGGTCTAAAGCTCAGTACTTCTCGAAATGACCCCGTTGCTCGAATGCCTCGTCTCCGGCGGAGTAGCTCTCCCACTCCGACCGATGGACCGCCAGATAGGAGTCCGCTAGCTCCTCGCCGAGCGCCGTCCGCAGTAGCCCGTCTTCCTCGAGCGCGTCGAGTGCCATCAGCTGGCTCGAGGGCATCGCAAGGATCCCTGACGCGACGCGCTCGTCGTCCGGGATAGTTGCCGGATCTATGGCGACCGGAGTGGGTGGCTCAAGACCGCGCTCAACCCCATCGAGGCCCGACGCGATCAGACCTCCCAGCGCTAGATACGGGTTGCAGCTCGCGTCGGAGGACTTCAGCTCTACGTTCGTGGATGTCTCTTCGGCGCCCCGAAGCGACGAAGCCACCCGCACCGGGGCCTCGCGGTTGTCGTAGCCCCAGCACACGAAGGCGCCCGCCCACGAGCGCGGGACGATCCGGTGATAGGAGTTGAAGCTCGGCGCGGTCAAGGCACACAGCGCGGGCAGGTGGGCAAGGACACCGGCGGTGAAGGACCGCGCCATGTCCGACAGACCGTCAGCACTCGAGTCGTCGTAGAAGCGGTTGCGTTCGCCCTCCCACAGCGAGAAATGGATGTGGCACCCGTTACCAGCCGTTTCGGGCCACGGTTTGGGGGCAAGTGACGCGACCAGGCCTCGGCTGACGGCCACGCCGCGGATCGTTTCACGAACTAGCACTTGCTCGTCCGCCGCCTGCAGCGCCGGGGCGTGGGCTGTCGAGATCTCCTGCTGACCGTGGCCGAGCTCCGCGTAATACTGCTCGAGGGGGATCCGCTGTACCTCGAGCTGTGCCGCAAGCTCCTCGATGAATTCCTGAGCGGTGGTCATCCCGATCGTCGAGAAGCAAAGCGAGCGGTCAACCGGGACGTACCGGCCCTCGGTCACGGTGGCGAGCGAGAACTCATTCTCGAAAGCCGCGCGCATCAGCAGCCCACGCTCAGCCAGGCGTGCGTCCATCCGCTTCAGAAACGAGCGCTGGCAAACCGCTGCCGGTTCGGCCCCCAAGTCGAGATGATCGCAGAGGACCGCCCCCGTACTTGGCGCATATGGCAGCACACGGAACGACTCGGCGTCCGGCACTAGCCGGACCTCACCAACGGGGCCCATCCCCGCCACTGGCTGCAGCTGATCGAGCGAGTTCATCGCTTGCATCGCAACGGTGACGCCAATACCGGCGCGAAGGCGACCTTCCAGTCCATGACGGGCGGATGCCTTTGCCCGCACCGTTCCATCGTTCCCGCACCACAGGAACCGGACGAAGCGCAGCCCCAGCTCGTCCACCGTGGCTACGAGTTCCTCAGCGTCCACGGCATCGCAGGGTCTTGTGCCAGAAACACGCTTATCTGACCCGGTTGCGTCACGCCGAGACGAGCGTAGCGTCTGCCCCATTCCGCTCTGCCGGACGCCTGAGAAATTTGGGCTGTTCGCGAGTTCGGCGGCAGGTTGGCTGAGGGTTTTCTCGCTCTTCCAGCCTTGGGTGGTACGGTGCCGTAGGGCCGCAATTTCTGGAGGTAGAGGGGTTGGATCGAATGGTTTCTAAGTTGCGTACGGTTGCGTCGCGGCTGCTCAGTTGGCGTGGTCGTGCTGTTGGGGTGCTCCCGACGACAGCGGGCTTGTTGGGGTTGTGGGCGGTCGCGTTTGCGGGTTCGGCGGTGGCGGCGGGCACAACGGTGGCGTTCACGACGCAGGGCTGCACGACGTGGACGGTTCCGACGGGGATCAGCAGCGTGCAGATCCAGGCGACCGGCGCCGCCGGCAGCGGCCCGGGGGCGGGGCCGGCGGACTGGGCGATGGGGTGTCGGGAACCCTGTCGGGTCTAGCCGGCGGGACGCAGGTGCTGGACGTCTGCGTCGACCAGGGTGGCGGCCCCAGGGACCCGGACAATCAGCGGCGGTCGGTAGCGGTGGCGGCGCCTCGGGAGTGAGTTTGGGATCGGACTTCAGCTCGCCGGTGCTCGTGGCCGGCGGTGGTGGCGGCGGCGGCGCCTTCGGCGGCGGCGCCGGCGGCGGGAGCGCGGGGACGCCGGTCGCCGGCATCGGGAGGCAATTTGATCGCCGGCGGGGGCGGCGGCGGCAACAACACCCCGGCGATGGGCGGGGCCGGCGGCACGAGCTCGGCAACTCCTCATGCAATGGAGGGGCGGGGGGCCAGTTCGGCCCGGCTGGCCCGGGTTCTGGCGGCGCAGGCGGCGATGGCGTGTGTGGCGACGGTGGTGGTGGCGGCGGCGGCGGCTACTTCGGCGGTGGCGGGGGCGCCGCCTCCGGCTCCGGAGGCGCTGGTGGTGGCGGCGGGAGCGACTTCTGCGCCGCCGCGATCGCGGGCTGCACCGTATCCTCGGGCGCCGGCACGCACACGATGGCGGGGAGCGACACAGGCGATGCCCAGGTGACGATCACCTACATGTTCGCGCCCCCCTCGGCATCGATCACGACGCCGCCTGATAACCAGACGTTCAATCTCAACCAGTCGGTTCAGACCACGTTCTCGTGCACGGAGGCAAGCGGCGGCCCGGGGATCCAGTCGTGCGCCGACTCCAACGGGACCAGCGGCACGACCGGGACGCTCCACGGCACCTTGGACACCTCCGCCGCTGGCGCTCACACCTACACGGTGACGGCTACCTCCAAGGACAGCGAGACGGGGACGGCGACGATCAACTACACGGTGAGAAAGGGCGCTCAGGCGATCGTGTTTACCTCGACCACCCCATCTGATGCCCAAAGCGGGGGGCCGCCTTATACGGTCAGTGCCAACGGTGGGCCGTCCGGAAAACCGGTTGTGTTCTCGATCGATCCCAGCGCCGCGGCGGTGTGCTCAATCTCAGGCTCCACCGTGTCGTTCTCCTCGGCTGGGTCGTGCGTGATCGACGCCAACCAGGCCGGGAACTCGAACTACAACCCGGCGCCGCAGGCCCAGCAAAGCTTCCAGGTGGCCAATCCGCCCGAGCAGGTGGTAAGTCAGCCTGGGCCTACGGCGGGCTGCCAGGACCCGACCGGCGCCTATAACCAGGGCTTCAACGCCGGATTCAACTCTGGCTTCAACTCCGGATTCAACTCCGGGTTTAACGCCGGGTTCCGCGCCGGTTTTCAGTCGGGCTTTACCGACGGGTTTGGTTCAGCGACTAGACATGGCGCGGTCATGGCCGCCAGGGGCGCGCCCGCGATCCGGGCGCAGGCTATCCCGGCTGAGTGCGACCCGCAGTTCAATCAAGGGTTCAACACGGCGTTCAACGTCGGGTTCAACTCCGGCTTCCAGAGGGGCTTCAACCCCGGGTTCGCCTCAGGCTTCATTCCCGGCTTCAAGGACGGCTTCCCCGCCGGACATCACCGGCGACACCGCCACCACCACTGAGAGCGAGCGGCCCCACCCCGCCGTGCTCGCCCAGGATCAACAGCGCGCGAGGTGGGCCGCAAGGAGGAGTGAGCGAACGTAGTCGATGCGCTCCACTGGGAACATGGGGCGGCTGTGCGCAGGAGAACCTCGGGCTCGTGCGGTGGGGCTACGAGCATTTCGCGTCCAGGGGGCAACTGGTCGCGGAGATCCTCACGCCAGACTTCGTATGGGACACCAGGGGTCCAAGAGGTCATCCCCCTGCGCCTGCCAGCACGTCCGGGAGTTGCCGCCGAGACGAGATGTCGAGCTTGCGGAACGCCCGTCCGAGATGGGTCTCCACGGTTTTCTCTGTGACGAACAGCGTCTGGGCGATCTCGCGGTTGGTGCTGCCCGCCGCAGCGATCTCGACCACGCGCCGCTCGCTGGGCGTCAGCGAGTCGGCGCCGGCGCGCTCGGTGGTTCGGGGCCGTACGCCGATCGCGCCGAGCTCGGCCCGCGCGCGGCGCGCCAGGGTCGGGCGCCGCAGCGGGCGGCCAGCTCGAGGGCCTCGAGCAGAGGCTCCCGGGCCGCGGTGCGCTGTCCGGCGGCGCGGAGCGTGGCGCCGAGGTCGACCAGAACACGCGCGTGCTCCAGCCGTGCCGGGGAGGGCGCCAAGACGTCGCGCCGCTGCCTCGAGCCCACTCTGCCGCTCTTCGCTGGCGGCCAACGAGCGCATGGGCGCGCAGCGCGATCCCGATCGATCGCGCCCCGCCGAACGATTGCGCGCGGCGCACCTCGTCGGCGGCCAGGGCGCGAGCTTCTTCGTCACGGCCGAGTTCGGCGAGGGAAAGCGCCGCCGCCGAACGCCAAGGGGCGACGGCGGGGTTTTCTGCGCGCCGAAAACGGGATGGTCGAGCGCGAAGCTGCGCAGCTCCTCGATTGCAGCCTCGTGGTTGCCGGCCGCGGCGCGAAGCACGCCCGAGGCGTAGAGGAGTTCAGCGCTCGGTGTGAACTCGGGGTCGAAGCGAACCCCGGTGCGATCGATCGAGCCCGCGCAGGGCGTCGGGCGTCTCGTCACGCTCGAGCCCCGCGAGCACCGCCGTCGACACCGCCGTGACGAGGAACTCGGCGCCTAGGAGCTCGGGGGCGAGCTCGATCGCCGCTTGCGCGTCCGCTTGCGGCGGCGGCGAGGGCTCCGCGGCGGAACCCGACGAACGCTCGAAACGCCGATATCGCCACGACTGTCACTGCTGCGCCCCGCTCGCGTGCTGACGCCGAGGATCTCGTCGGCCGCCGATTGGGCTGCGTCGAGATGGTCCGAGAACATGAGGGCGTACGAGGGCCGCGAGCGCCCAGTTCTCGCCGCGGTGGGGCTCGAGCGGGAGGCCCGCCGCGAGCGCCCGCTGAGCGAGGTCAATCGCGGTAGAGGCCGAGCGTAGATACATCACCTCGTCCAGTGCGAGCGTGGCGAGCGTTGTGGCCTGCAGTGACCTTCGTGCAGGGCCGCCGGGATCTCGCAAGGTGGCAATCGTCGGCGTCGGCCTCTCGGCGGGCCGACGCCGAGCTATAGCTGGCGCCCAGCAGCGCGACCTCGAGCTTCTCGCGGGCTGGGTGACCCAGCTGGAAGCCGCTCTTGGGCGCGGCGCAAGAGCGCCGCTCCCTCACCGGCACGTCCGGCGAAGAAGAGCATGCCGCTGAGCTCGATCGCCGCCGCGGCGATCGCCGCAGGGTCCTCAGCTGCGCTCGACGATCTCGGACAGCGGTGCGATCGCCTCCGGTGCGCCGGCGCGGGCGTAGCGCCTGGCCGAGCTCGAGCACGACCGCGGCACGGTCCCGTCGAGCGGGAGGCTCTCGAGGGCACGAGACGAGCAGAGCAGCCGCGCCCGCTGCGTCGCCCGAGCGCCAGTGCGTCGCGGGCGGCGTCGCGTAAGCAGCGTCACCGCCCTCGGGTCGGCGGCGGGCTCAGTATGCATGAGGTGTGCTGCGACATCGGCCGACCGGCGCTCCCCGTTCGCGCAGGATCCTCGCGGCGGCCTGATGGAGCCGCTCGCGTTCGGGCGGCGACAGGTCGTCGTAGATCGCGGAGCGCAGGATCGGATGGGTGAACCGAACCGTCCCGCCGGATTCCACGATGCCGGCGGAGACTAGCGCCGCCATCGCCGCCTCCACCTCGGCGCTGGAAGGCCCGCCAGTCGCGCGGCGTCACCGATCTGAGCGCCGTCGCCGAGAACGCTCAAGCGCGCGGGCAAGCGCAGCGGCTGTCCGGGGCCAGCCGAGCGAGGCGGAGCAGTACCGCGTTCGCGACGCCGCGCGGGACGATGGTGGCGACGCGGCCGCCAGCCGGCCGCGATGGGAGCGAGGCCTCGAGCCGCCGCCTCGCGAGCAGCTCGCCAACGAGAAACGGATTGCCGCCCGTCACCTCGAGACAGGCGCGGACGAACCGATCATCAGGCTCCTCAGACAAACGGTCGGCTGACCAGTGCTCCGACCGCTGCTTCAGTCAAAGGCGAGGGGCGCAGCAGCTCCACGGCGGGATCGGCGACGAGCGGCGCCGCCTCGGGTGTTAGCACAGCGTCGAGCGGCCGAGTCGCGAGGATCAGCCCGAGCGGCTGCCCCTCGAGCCGACGCGCGATGAACCCGAGCGCGCGCGTCGACGGCGCATCGCACCATTGGAGATCGTCGACCACGAGCACTAGCGGCGAGTCCGCCGAGAGATTCGACGCGAGCCAGTACAGGCCGTACTGCCACGCGTAGCCGGACTCGCCGGCAACTGGACCCGGCGCCCCAGAAGCCGATGTCGGCGCCGCGGTGAGGACATCAGCGGCCAGCGCCGCCGCTCCCGCCAGCCAGCGATCGCGCTCGTCACTGGCGGCCTCCAGCAGGGTGCGCTCGAACAGCTGGCGCATGACCCCGAACGGAAACCCTTGCTCCAGTTCGGTGGCGCGCGCGCTCAAGGACGCGCAGACCGAGCTGCTCCGCCCGCTCGCGCGCCACCTCGAGCAACCCTGACTTCCCCATCCCCGGCTCGCCCTCGATAATCAGAGCTACGCCCGCCTGCTGTCCGACGGCGCGCACCGCGGTCCGGATGCACTCGATCTCGTGCTGGCGCTCGAGCAGCTCGTCCGGCGGGGCGAGGGCCGATTGGTCCATGCGCCGTTCGATCGTAGCTGCCGGCGCGGGAATGTTCAGGGGTCGAATGTCAGGGGGTGTGCCTGATGTGCGGAGCGTGTTGGGAGCGGACGATGGTCGCCATGGCAATTGGTCCACCAAGGAGGCAGACGGCATGGCTTTGATTCAGGTCACGGTCATTGAGGGGGTGTTCACGGCTCCTCAGAAGCTTGAGATCGTTGAGCGTCTGACGGAGGCGATGGTGGCGATCGAGGGCGAGAGCATGCGCGAGCACGTGTGGTGCTTGGTGGCGGAGGTCGCTAGCGGCGATTGGGGCGTGGGTGGGCAAGCGCTGAGCGCCGATGACGTCAGGGCGCTGGCTCGCAGCGGGCTCGCTGATCGGCCATGAGCTCGCTCGGCGCTCCCACCTTCTTGTCGGGCACGGCGGAGCGGGCGGAGCAGCTGGCTCGTCTGGTCTATGAGCTGCTCGATGCCCACGCCGACACCGATCGGCTCTGGCGCGGCCCATCCAGCGAGATTTTGTGGCAAGCGCACCTGCACTACCTGCGCGATTTGCAGCGCACGGGACGCGAGATCCTGGCCCGAGGCGACTGATCATGACCGACACCACATGCACCACGCCCAACTCGACGGGCGCCGAGTCCCCGGCTGCGAGTCCGGCGCGACCCGCGCCTGGACACTCAACCCAGGTGCTCGACCCGGCGGTGCTGCCGGACCACATCGACGCCCTCTATCGCGCGGCCTTCGCGCTATCCGGGTCGCGCCCCGACGCCGAGGATTTGGTCCAGGAGACCTTTGCCCACGTGCTCAAGCGGCCGAGGCTCGTCCGCCGCGACCACGAGCTGGGCTACCTGCTGCGCGCGCTGCGCAACACCTACTACAACCACTACCGCGCCGCTGCGCGCCGCCCGACGACGGTGACCCTGGTCGAAGAAATGGCCGGCGCAGCCCCCCAACCCAGATTCAACGCCAGCGAGATCATGCAAGCGATCGCCAGCGCACCAGCCCTCTACAGAGACGCCGTGATCGCCGTCGACATCCTCGGCATGACCTACCGACAAGCAGCCCGCGCACTGCGCGCCCGGCAAGCCACCATCACCACCCGACTACACCGCGGACGCCAGCACGTCGCCCGGGCCCTGATCGACGAACCCAAAACGAACTGAGCACGAGCCGTGGCGTGCGCGAGCCGCCGCACGGGTTGCACTGTCGCGCTCCCCTGAGCTAGCTGCGCAATCTTCAGCGCCCGGACGTCAAGTTCTAGCCCGACCGCGCCTGACGCATTGAAGTGAGGCGTCGTATGTCCGGACGCCCGCGGGCTGCGTGTTCGCGGTCGCGCCAGAAAGCGTCTCGGTGGCGGCTTTCTAACACGTGCTTGCAGCCTCGCGCGCGCCGGCTAGCGTTGCCGCCAGACCCGAATCCCGCGCGATGCAGGGAAGCCGCCGGGGCAGCCAGCCGCGTCTGACCGTAACGGGATCGGCTGTCTGGCGAACCTAATCGGTCAGGTGACCAATTGATGTCCCGCGCGCGTGGTCAGCCGGAAACGCGGCCCTTGGGCCCGCGGCCGCCAGGCGATGGCCATGGCGGCAGCGAGCACCGTACAGACGTATTAGGCGTCGTACTGGGCGCCCACCGCCGCCGCCTCGGGCGACACGGCGGTTCTGGACGATCTATCTCGAGCCGCGAACCGCCACATGAACCTGCCTCGCGCGCGCCGGGCTAGGACCAGAACTCGTCCCAGGCGTAGAGGTCCTCAAAGTGCTCGCGACCATCAGTCACCTTGCCGTCTTTGAGCTCGAAGACAATGCAATTGGCAACGTCGAGGTGCTTGTCATTTCGGTCCGCGGTGCTGCGCTGGATGCCGACCACGCGATCGTCACCATCTGCAGCCATGTGCTGCAACTCGGCGCGGAACGTCCCTCCCGTCTTCTGAGCCAGCTGGCCGAAGTACTCCAAGGTCGCGCCGCGGCCCTCGTAGTCGCCAGCCATCGGGCTTCGGCCCGGCAAGTGCCACACCGTCTCATCCATGAGCTCGGTGAGCGTGTTCATGTCGCCTGTGTTGAACGCCCCGTAAGCGCGCCGCATGATCGCTACGTTTTCTTCTGGTCCCATGGTCTCTCTCCTACTTGCTGTTATGAGTGCAGGTACTTCGTTACTCAGCCGGACGCAGGTCTGCCGAGAACTCCGCCACCACGGCGTCCATGTCGCTCAGACTGCCCCGGACCCCTCAGAGTCAATGATGTTGTGGATGCGCTCCTTCGCTGGAGCCCGCGGGCACTAACCCGAAGGCGCTGTAGCCGTGCGAAACGCCCCATCACGGCCGAATCGGCTCGCCATGTCGCTCACCGACCATGACTACACTACTCCTCCTCAAGGGTCCTGCGGGTTTTTCTCGCCCGCCGCTTCGGCGCTGCACTACTCGTTCGCCGTCACCGGTGCGGCGCCGGGGGACACACCGACCGATCGGGACAGACCGAGGTGGGCAGGGACGTTCCTCGAAACGACCTTCGAGCGAGACACCCACAGACATGCGGTAAAGGCACGGTTGCAACAGGAAGGGTTTCGTATGGCGGGACGGGCTCCTCAGGAAATAGATCGAGGACGTGAAGTGGAAGAAGCCCTCCAGGCCAGAGGGAGTGCCCGTGTGGTCTCTCGACGGCATCGTATGCATCGGCGAGATGCTCAAGAACACCGTACGGTTGACGTTCCCGAAGGGTGCCCAGATGAAGGGACCCGCTTTGAGGGCGCTCATTCTCGAGGCCGTGGGCCTGAACATCTGAAGCCTGCGAGCGATGAGCGGGCCGTCACTCTTGATCATCCGAACGACGAAATCGAAGGAGGCCTGAATACATGTTCACGAAGAAGGGCGATGCGGCCGTCCTCGCCAAGCTCGGGGATGCCCCCGCTCAGTACCGGGAGATTGGAGAACGTCTGCACGCCATCATCCGGGAAAGCGCGCCGTCGCTAGAGCCGATCGTGCGCTGGGGCCTCCCCTTCTATGTGAAGGACGGCAAGGACATCTGCTACATCAAACCAGACAAGGACTTCATCGCATTCGGTTTTGCCGAAGTCGTGAATCCCGCTCGCGAGGAGGGCGCGAGCATGCACCCGGTCGCGTGGACCCTCTCCTCGCTGGACGACACGACGGAAGCCACGATTCGCGCGCTCATCAAGAAGGCGGTGGTTTGACATCGGCTCGGCGCTAGCCGGAGAACGAAGCCCCGGTGTCCGCGCGTTGCGGGGCATCCGGAGGAAGCTCCGCGAAAATGCGTCGCCGGAGGAAAGCGGGTCCGGACAACCCCAGCGTCGCGGTCGTTCCGGGAAGGCAAGGTCGGGGGCTGCTCCCTCGTTGGTCAGACCCTCGCTGACGCTTTGCATCAGGCCCGCGAAATGCTCGCGGCGGGCAAGCCCACCGGGCGGCTAGATTGGGCACATGGCGGTTCAACGGATGGACAACGTAGGCATTGTCGTCGACGACCTACCGGCGACGATCGCGTTCTTTCGCGAGCTCGGCCTTGAGCTCGAGGGGCAAGCCACGGTCGAGGGAGAATGGGCAGGGCGTGTCACGGGACTGGGTAACCAGCGCGTCGAGACCGCCATGATGCGCACGCCGGACGGCCACAGCCGGCTCGAGCTCTCGCGATTTCTCACGCCTCCTGCTGTCGCCGATCACCGGAACGCCCCGGTGAACGCTCTCGGCTATCTACGCGTGATGTTCGCCGTGGACGACATCGACGAGACGCTCACCCGGCTCCGTGAGCACGGCGCGGAGCTTGTCAGCAGCGAAGTAGTCCAGTACGAAGACGTGTATCGGCTCTGCTACATCCGGGGGCCCGAAGGACTTCTCATAGGGCTGGCCCAAGACCTCGGCTGAGCGCCAAGCCTTTTCACCTGGTGATTTGATCGATTTCCGATCGCCCGATGGATCCGTAGCCTGCTGTCCGCGCGATGTAGGTCGCTCGTTCGGTCGGGCGAGGGTCGCGGCGCGGTTCGAAAGGAAGTGTCCGCAGCGTTGACTTGAAGCAACTCTTCAGCACCCGCCACTCTCCGGTGCCTGCCCCGGCCGGAAGGGCACAAGACCGGCCGACGATCCTGCGGTCGGCCTTGCGAGGAGGAGTGATAGTCAGCGACTGCCGGTCCGGGCGCCGGCGGCCGCCCTTCCGCTCGCCGGGCCGGGCAGGCACGGGCGCAGGCACGCGAGTCTCGTCTCACACGGACGGGGCAGCGTCGGGTCCAGCGATCGGCTCAGCTCAGTGCTGCTCGCGGCGCGAGCACCTGCCGACGTGCGTGTCACAAGGCCAAAGCAGGTCAAAGTGCCTGCCCCAAGGCTCGTCTCGCAACTCGCCAACGCAGGGGCCCCACAACTGCTTCCCGTACGTCAGCGCTAGCTAGGTCAAGCGCCGCGATTGCTAGCGCAACGGCAGGTGAACGCTCGCCTGGCGCGAGCCCATCCGGCCACTGATGGCTAGCCGACAAGCAGTTTGAACCCGTGGTCCCACGCGCCCCGCGCGCCGCCGATCTTGACCCACGCGATGCAGATCGCCTCGAGCTCGCGTGAGCCTTCGATGCCGCCGATGTCGACCGTGTCGGTCCAGCCGAAATCGGTCAGCACGTCGCGGACGGTGAGTTTGGCGCCCTCGTCGTCTCCGGCGATCAGCATTGTCGGGCTGCCCTCGGAAAATCTTGGGTCCACGAAGTAGGGGTTGCCGATCGTGTTGAACGCCTTGACCACCTTGGCTTCGGGCAGCGCGCGCTGGACGCGCTCACCGAGCGAATCGTCACCCGAGATCGAGAGCTTGGGCGGGAAGCCGCCGGAGAAGTCGAGCGGGTTCATGGCGTCGATGACCACCTTGCCGCTGAAGTTCTCAGCGCCCCCGTCGGCGATCACCTGTTCCGCCGCATTGCCGAGCACCGCCAGCGCCAGTAACTCGCCGTGCGCGGCGGCCTCAGCGAACGTGCCTCCGTGGACCCCAGCTCCCTCACCTGACAGCCAATCGTGCAAATCGGGCTTGCGCGGATCGCGCGAGGCGATCATCGTGTCGTGGCCGCGACTACTGAATCCTGCCGCCAACCGCCGCCCAACCTCGCCGGTTCCCAGGACGCCTACGCGGCTTCGCGGTAGTCGACCGTTGGTCATGTCTTCTCCTCTCGCATGGGATACGCGGCAATCTAACTTCGCGCTACTCCGCTCGTGGCGCGAAACGCAGAACCTGACCGCCGAGAGGCACCTGCCTCCGTATCAGCTCGACAGTCCGACGACGCGAGGCTATTCGCGTTTGAGCGAGAGGGCCAGGCTCGGAACGACGAACGAGATGAGATATATCGGCCAGATCCTGGCTCCGCTGCAGCGGAAGTTGACGGCATCCCGGGCTGCGATGTCGAATGATTGGGCTCCACTCGTGTATCGGCCGGCGCGAACTTGGAGCGTGTGGTGTCCTGGCTCGATCGTCGTCTCGAACGTTCCATGGCGGTCGATCGCGCCGACGGTCGTGCCGTCGAGTGTGATCTCGAACGGCGTGCGCCGGAGCTCCATGATGCGACTTTCTCGCTTCATCGTGAGCGTTGCTGACACGGTCAATCTCCTCGCTCTCGGAGTTGTTTTTTGGTTCGATCGTTCTCGCGGCGCGGGACGGAGAGGAGCGGGTCGGGTCAAGTCGCGTTCCGGCTGCGGTGGCCTCTAGGCGGTACTCGACGTTGAACACGCCTGCGCGATCCTCCTCACGCATGACTCCTGGTAGCCCAATGCAACGCACCTGCCGAGGAGCCCGGTAGGACCGCTTGCGCTGCGGCAGTCGGCGAGCTACCGTGGTCACGTGGCGGATTCGGGGGCCCCTATTGAGGGCGAAGGGGCCCGGGGTGTCGGGCCGGGGTATCGCTTGGCCGCGGCCGGTCGCGAGGCGGCGGAAGATGAGCGGCTGGGGCTGCTGGAGCAGATCTACGACCCGGTCTCCCGGCGGCGGCGAGCCCTGGTTCAGCCGGGCTGGCGCTGTCTGGAGGTTGCCGGGGGACGGGGATCGATGGCCGTGTGGCTGGCGGAGAAGGTCGGACCGACCGGTCATGTTGTCGTGAGCGATATCGACCTCGGCTACCTCCGGCGGCTGGACGTCCCGAATGTGGAGGTGGTCGACCACAATATCCTCGAGGATCCGCTCGAGCCGCTGGGGCCCGGCTCGTTCGATCTGGTCTGCTCGCGATTGGCGCTGTTTCACCTGGTGGGCAGGCAGGAATTGGCGATCAAACAGATGGTGAAGTGCCTGCGCCCGGGCGGCTGGCTGATCGATGAGGACGCCGATTGGGGGACCATCGCTCCGGTTGATCCGTCGCATCCGTTGTACGCCGGCTATCACGACGCGTGGCGAGACGGCGATTGGTGGACTGTCCGCGGTTACGACAAGGTTTTTGGCCGCAAGCTGCCGGCGCTATTTGAACGTTGCGGTCTCGACGAGATACGGCATGAGGCAGCCACCGAAGTGGTGCGCGGAGGGTCACCCTGGGCCAAGTGGTGGGCCGTAACGCTAGAGGTCATGAATGAGCTCGGCGGGGGCGGCGCCGTGGAGTCCTACCGGCATGAGCTCGAGGTGATGACCGGAGCGCTGGCCGACCCAACCGTGTGGGTCCTGAGGGAGCTGCTGCATGCGTGCTGGGGCAGGCGAGTTCGTGACGTCGATTAGCCTAACTGCCGGTTTGATCGACTGATGAAAGTCAGGTCGGTTTTGGCCGGCGTTTGCGGGTCGGCCCGTTGTTGTGGTCTTGGCAGGGTCGGCCTTGCCCAGGAGAGATGGGCCCGGCTCCCGAGCAAGCACACCTTCGGGACTTCGCCATCCCCAACGAGGGCTATTCGTCATGGGGCGCGCCGTTCTTCACCGACGGGTCCTAACCCTCGGCGGCCGGCGTCACCAGTCAGCCGCTCGCTATTCCACCAAGCGCTGAGCAATCGTGCTCGCACAAGCCCGCTCGCGAGCGCTCCAGGTGGCGAGCTTCTCTTGCGACGGCGCTGGCCTGCTCTCAGCTGTTTCGCCTAACGAAAGGTCAGGGCTAGGCTTCGAGCATGGCGCGATCGGCGGTTCTTCCCGTGCTTTTCGTGATCGATGACGACCCGAGTTCGCTCGACGTGCTGCTGTCCGACCTCTCCCGGCGATTCGGCAACGACTTCGCCTTGCGGGGCGACACTTCGCCCGAGGCGGCTCTTGCCGCGTTGCAAGAGATGGCAGCTGCAAGCGAGCCGGTGGCGCTCCTCCTCGTCGACGACGCTGCGCCTGACTTCCTCGCGCGTGCGCACGAATTGCATCCGGGCGCCAAGCGGGTGCTGTTGGTCGATCGCGACTACTCGTCGACGAGTCCGGCGGTGCAGGCGATGGCGCTCGGGCGCGCCGACTATCACATCGTGCGGCCGTGGGCGGACAACGAGTCGATGTACCGCGCGATGAGCGAGTACCTCTCTTCGTGGACGGTGGAGCAGGAGCCGAACTTTGAGGAGTTTCGGATCGTTGCCGCTGACGGCGACAGCAGAGTTCTGCAGCTGCGCGACGTGATGACGCGCTTCAGCATGCCGTTCGGGGTCTATGCGATCGAGAGTGAGGCCGGACGGCGTTTGCTCGACCAGGCCGGCCTCGATGGGACGTGCCTCCCCGTGGTGATTCGTTACGACGGTCAGGTCATGATTGATCCCAGCCTCCCCGATCTTGCCGGCGCTGTCGGCGTCAGCATCAAGAACGACATTGACACGTGCGAAGTGGCCATCGTCGGCGCGGGACCGGCGGGGCTGACCGCGGCCGTTTACGCCGCGTCCGAGGGGCTCGAAACGGTGATGCTCGAACGGGCGATGTCGGGCGGGCAGGCCGGTACGAGCCCGCTCATCAGGAACTATCCCGGGTTTCCGCACGGCATCAACGGTGGCCTTCTCATGGAGCGAACATGCAAGCAAGCGTGGCTGATGGGAGCGCACATCGTCTTTGCGCAACAGGCGGTCGCACTCGAACGGCGCGGCGACGATCGGATCGTTCATGTGTTCGACGGGACTGAGTTGCGCGCGCGCGCAGTCGTGATCGCGACCGGAGTCGAGTGGCGGCGGCTCGGCGTGCCGCGACTCGAGGCGCTCGTGGGTTCGGGCGTCTTCTACGGGGCTGCAGTGAGCGAGAGCCGCGCAATGCATGACCAGGACGTGTTCATCGTAGGCGCGGGCAACTCGGCTGGACAGGCGGCATTGGATCTCGCCAAGCACGCTCGCGCGGTCACCCTGGTCGTCCGGGGGCGACAGCTTCGCGGAGTCGATGTCGAGCTACCTGGTGCGCGCCATCGAGTCCATTCCGAATGTCGTCGTGCGCCACGGCACGGAGGTGGTCGACGGCGCCGGCAACGGGTCGCTCGAATGCATCAAGCTTGCTGATCGGGCAAATGACACCGTTGAGGAGGTGTCCGCGGCCGCGCTGTTCATCATGATTGGCGGCGAACCGCACACACAGTGGCTCCCCGCTGAGATCGCGCGCGACGCAGACGGTTACCTCATCACCGGTCGCGAGCTTCGCGAGCAGCCCGGCGGGCACTGGGACCATGACCGTCAACCCTTGACATTCGAGACGAGCATGCCGGGCGTATTCGCGGCCGGCGACGTGCGGCAGGGTTCGATCAAGCGCGTGGCCTCGGCGGTGGGCGAAGGCGCGACAGTCGTCCGCATGGTGCACGAGCACCTACGCGAAGGCCAACCGACGTAACGGCTAACCGATAGCGCCTTCGGTAGCCAAACTCCCGGGAGTTGTAAGCGCCCGCGTCGCTGCCGGACGATCGGTCTTCTGGTCGCACGGCGAAGCAGGCGCGCGGGAGCTCGCCTTCGCGTTGGTGCTCGTGGGCGAACGCGTATTCCCAGGAGGCCATGTGAACCTTCCGGTCGGCCTCCGCCTCGGCGACGCTCTCGCGCAACCTGTGAATGCTCATTGGACAGGGTTCGGCAGTCCAACCTTGAGGAGCCTCCTCCTTGTGTCGAGCGGTCAGCGACAGCGGAGCCGCAGGCGCTGCGTCCGTAGGGGCCGCATGGTGGCCGCGGGAAGCTGCAGATGGTCGCCCCGACCGTCGCCCGGGGGGCCGCGCCGCGGGCGCGCCCGCGGCGCGCAACCCGGGGGAGGTCAGACCTTGATCAGGCCATGCGGGTTGAGGACGAACTTCTTCGCGACGCCGCTGTCGAAGTCCTTATAGCCCTGCGGCGCTTCGTCGAGCGAGACGACGGTCGCGTTAACGGCCTTGGCGATCTGTGCCTTGTCGTGCAGGATCAACTGCATCAGCTGGTGGTGGTACTTCATCACCGGGCACTGTCCGGTGGTGAAGCTGTGCGACTTTGCCCAGCCGAGACCGATCCGGATCGACAGGGACCCGACCTTGGCCGCTTCATCGACCCCACCCGGATCGCCGGTCACGTACAGACCCGGGACGCCGATCTTCCCGGCTGCCCGGGTCACATCCATCACCGAGTTCAGCACGGTCGCCGGCGCTTCGTGAGCGGAGTCCGCACCATGGCCTCGCGCCTCGAATCCCACGGCGTCGACTGCGGCGTCCACCTCTGGAACGCCAAGGATCTGCTCGATCTGATCCTTCGGGTCGCCCTTGGAGATGTCGATCGGCTCGCACCCGAAGCTGCGGGCCTGCTCCAGCCGCTCGGGGATAAGGTCGCCGACCATCACGACCGAGGCACCTAGCAGCTGTGCCGCGTGGGCGGCCGCGAGGCCGACCGGCCCGGCGCCCGCGATATAGACGGTTGAGCCAGACGTCACCCCGGCCGTGTACGCACCGTGGTACCCGGTGGGGAAGATGTCCGACAGCATCGTCAGGTCCAGGATCTTCTCCATCGCCTGATCCTTGTCGGGGAACTTCAAGAGGTTCCAGTCGGCATATGGCACCAGCACGTACTCGGCCTGACCTCCGACCCAGCCGCCCATGTCGACGTAGCCATACGCTGAGCCCGGCCGATCCGGGTTCACGTTGAGGCACACACCGGTATTCCCGGTCTTGCACATGCGGCAGCGTCCGCAGGCGATGTTGAACGGCACCGAGCAGAGGTCACCCACCTTGATGAACTCCACGCCCGGCCCGGTTTCGATCACCTCGCCGGTGATCTCGTGACCGAGGATCAGCCCCTCAGGCGCCGTCGTACGGCCCCGTACCATGTGCTGATCAGAGCCGCAGATGTTCGTGGCGACGCATCTCAGGATCGCCGCGTGGGGGACCCTGCGGCCGACGTTCGCGGGGTTGACACCTGGCCCGTCCTTGAGCTCGAACGTCGGGAAGTCGATGTCCTGAACTTCCACTTTTCCCGGCCCCATGTAGGCCACGCCTCTGTTTTCTGGCATTTCGCCTCTCCTGGGGTTTGATGTTGGTCTGGTATCTATCGTTCCGCAGCCCGGCGGGGCGCGCTCACGCGCGAGGACCTCGACGCCCGACGCGGCCTCGGATCGCTGTTCAACCAGGGCGAACCGGACAGCCATGGCCGCCGCTGTGATGGAGATCGGCTTCGAACCGACGAATCCCCGTCTTGCCTGCGCGGTCGCTGGCTCGCGACCTCCGCCTCGACAACTGCCGCTGGAGTCCGGCTGACGCGCTGCAAATCTACCTCCAGCACTACCGGACGGATCGTAGCGCTCTCGAAGCGGCCTATGGCTCGAATTCGGCAAGGCGAGCGCGCAGATCATGGCAACGTCTCAACAGCCGCTCCGTGCGAGCGCGTGTCTCCCAATGCAACGGATGATCGCGCGCGCCGTCGCGGCTTCCAGCCATTGCAAACGCGTACTCCCAGCTAGCCATGTGAGCCTTCAGCTCCTCGCTGGCGGCAGAGAGCTCGGCCTTCAACTTCGCTTGCTTGTCGTCACCGTGTTGCATGCCCGTTCGCCGCCGCCTCATTGAATCAGTACAGGTAGGCGTGGCAGCATCAAACCAGGCCCGCGACCGCGAATGGCGGACTGGCGGCGCGTGGTATGGCTGGGGGTACTCCGTGCTGTGGCCCTGACGGTCCACGAATGTAGATAGCCACGACGGGCCTGGAATCCGCGCAGGTAGCGGCGTATCGTTGCGCCACTTGGATGGCCAGGAGAGGAGCGAGCGGTGGCTGACACGGGCACGATTCGGGGCACGCATCATCTGACGTTCTGCGTCGGCGGCACACAGGAGGACTACGACTTCCATGTCCGTCTGCTTGGGCTGAAGAGCGTCAAGAAGACAGTGCTGTTCGACGGGGAAATTCCGATCTACCACCTCTATTACGGCAACGAGATGGGCGACGCCTCGACGCTCCTCACGGCCTTCCCTTACCGGCAGGCGGGCTGGATGGGCAGGCGTGGCACCAACCAGGCCAAGCAGCTCAATCTCTCTATCCCGCCAGAGGCGGTCTCCTACTGGGCCGATCGGCTCAGCGCCGCGGACATCGAGGTACAAAGAATCAAGCTCTTCGGGACCGAGCGGCTCACCTTCAGGCACCCCTGCGGGATCCCATACGCGCTGGTGGCCGATGCCGCACCCGATGATCGCGTTCCCTACGAGGGTGGAGGTGTGCCCGCGGAGTACGCGATCCGTGGCGCCTACGGCACCACCACATCGGTGCGCGAGGTAGGGGAGATGGACTTCTTCATCACCACCGGCATGCAGGGCGAGCTGTTGGCCTCGGAGAGCCCCAACCACCAGTACCGGATCGGCACCGAGGACGGCTACGGCCGCATGCTCGAGCTGGTCGAGGAGCCTCACCTCCCACAGGGCACCTGGCACTTCGGCGAGGGCACGATCCACCACCAGGCCTTCGATGTGATCTCGGAGGAGAACCAGCAGACGGTCAAGGACTGGATCGTGGGACTGGGGTTCACCGACGTCTCAGATCGCAAGGACCGCGGCTACTTCTTCTCCTGCTACTGCCGAAGTCCTGGCGGCCTGTTGGTCGAGCTCGCCTACTCGCATCAGCAGGGCTTCCTGATCGACGAGGCCACCGATGAGCTGGGGACGCACATGTGCATCCCTCCCCACTGGGAGGATCGGCGGGGGGAGATCGCTCAGCTCGAGCAGATCGACACGGTCGAGACGGTGGTCGCCTAGGTGTAGTTCCTGAGTAGGTTGGTCCATCCGGGCCCCCTTGGAGGCTGAGGGCTGCCAAGCCCACTCAGTCCCAAGGAGGACACCGGATGAAGCTGCACCGTAACGCTGCACTCAGTCTGAAAGGCCGTCGCCAGCTGGCTCGGCGGGTGCTTGAGGAGGGGTTGACGGTGACCGAGGCGGCCGCGGCCGCCGAGGTCAGCGTCCGCTGCGCCCGCAAGTGGGTGGGTCGGTATCGCGTCGAGGGAGAGCTCGGCCTGGTGGACCGATCCTCTGCGCCCTGGTCGATCCCGCACCGTACCTCGGAGCACCGGGTGGAGGCGATCGCGGCGCTGAGGAGGCTGCGGTTCACCGGCCCGGAGATCGCCGAGTGCCTGGGGATGGCGCTCTCGACCGTCTCAGGGATCCTGGTCCGTATCGGGATGGGCAAGCTCGGCCGGCTTGGGCTCGAGCCAGCGCAGCGCTACGAGCGGAGTCGTCCCGGCGAGCTGATCCACATTGACGTCAAGAAGCTCGGGCGAATCCAGCTCCCCGGTCACAGGGTCACCGGTAACCGTCGCCAGCGCGCCCGCCGCGTCGGAGGCGGCAGACGCAACGTCAAGGTCTCGACAGCTGGCTGGGAGTACGTGCACATCGCGATCGATGACTGCACCCGGCTGGCCTACGCCGAGGTCCTAGGCGATGAGAAAGCAGCGACCGTGGTCGCGTTCCTCAGGCGAGCCGTAGCGTTCTACACCCGCCACGGGATCACGGTCGAGCGGCTCTTGACCGACAACGGCAGCGGATACCGCTCCACGATCCACGCCATCGCCTGCCGCACGCTGGACATCCGGCACCTCCGCACCCGCGCCTACCGGCCTCAGACCAACGGCAAGGCCTGTGTCTTAGCGTGGGGTTGCCGTCCGATCGGGCGGCGAGGCTCCCCCGCACCCGTTGGTCTGACTCAGGCAAAAGGCATGCCAGTCCGTTCTCAAAAAAGAGGTGCGATTCCTCTGCACCGTACTGCGGCCTTGGCTTGCGCTCGATTCGTCGACCAGCGGGCTGCGGGCGGGCCGGCAAGCTGACTTGATACGAGATTCGCGCTGATGCGGCTGCACCAACACAGAAGCGTCGCTCGCCGGCCCGGCCTCAATCTATCCCCAGGAGAGGAGGCCACCTTTGATCGTCGGCATCGACGTTCACAAGCACAATCACGCCGCGGCTCTGATCGATGATCGCGGTGGGCAGATCGCAGCGCTGGCGCTGCCGAACAGCCCAGTCGGGTACCGGCGACTGATCGACTGGCTGCTCGATCATCAGGCTGGCGATGCTGTCGTCGGCGTGGAGAGCCCTGGCAGCTACGGTCGCTGCCTGGTCGCGGCGCTCATCGCCGCTGGATTCCAGGTGCTCCACGTCCCTGCCTGGCGGACGCATCGCGAGCGTCACCGCATAGGGCCCGGCAAGACCGATCCTGGAGACGCGCTCTCGATCGCGCACGTCGTTCTTAGGAGCCGAGAAGAGCTGGGTCCCGCGGATGAGCCCGAGCTCGTGCGGGCGCTGGCGATGCTCGAGCTGCAACGCCGACGATTCGTCCGAGACCGCACCCAGGCCATCCAGCGCCTACGTGCCGACTGGACGCAGCACGACCCGGTCAGCGAGGCGGCCACTCTTCGTTGCGATCGAGAGCGCGAGCTGCGCAAACTCAAGCGCATCAACCTCGGTGACAGCCTCACTCAACGGATCGCCGCACGATGCATCCGAGAACTCGCCAGGGACATCGAGGATCTCAACCAGCGGATCGCTGCCCTGGACAGTGAGATCGCCGAGCTACTCAACGATCACGGCAATCCTCTCGAGGACCTCCAAGGCGCCGGCAGCAACCTCACCGCCACGGTCATCGCCCAGGCCGGTGACGTTCGCCGCTTCCGCGACGCCAGCGCCTTCGCCCGCTACTGCGGCGCCGCCCCCATACCCTGCGGATCCGGACAGACCAGCGGACGCCACCGACTACACCGAGGAGGCAACCGCCAACTCAACGCCGCCCTCTACCGCATCGCCATCGTCCAGCAGCGCCACCAGCCCCACGCCAAGCAATACCTCGCTCGCAAAATCGCCGAAGGCAAAACACCCCGCGAAGCACGCCGCGCACTCAAACGCCACCTCGCAAACGTCATCTACCGACACCTCTACCAGTGGGCCGAAAACACGCTCCCAGCGAACATCCCTTGACATACGAGAATCGAACGATTCATCCGCACACTCCTCGGCGGCTGGGCCTACGGCGGGCTCTACACCAACAGCACCGAACGCGCAGTCGCTCTCGACGGCTGGCTGTGGTACTACAACCACCAGCGAAGACACTCAGCCCTCAGCCACAAGCCCCCAATCGCCCGCCTCAACGAGCGAACCAACCTTCTCGGGACTTACACCTAGGCGCCGTCGAGACGGTCGGCGCACACGCGTCCGCCCGCTCGAGGCGCCGCTCAGCCCGCGCTAAGCAGCGCGCGCAGCCCTGCCACCGCGCGATCGTTGATGTGGTGCACGCGGTCGTCATGGACCTCGAAGGCCACGGTCGCTCCCGACCGCTCGAACGCGTGCGCGGTGGCTCGCGCGTCCTCGAGCGCGATCCACTCGTCGTAGCGGCTCAGGGCAAAGAACATCCGCAGGCCGTCTACGCGGGCCGACGTCCTTCGCGCATGAGGCGGACCGAGCAGCGAGCCGGTCAGAACGGCCGCGCCGGCGAACGGGCGGGGCCGGCGAACCAGCAGCTCCACGATCACGCACGCGCCCTGCGAGAAGCCACCGACCACGACCCGCTCCGCGCCGACACCGGCGGCACGCGCCCCGTCGAGCGCCGCCTCGCACGCCTCGACCGCCCAACTCACGTGCGGCTCGTTCGCGCTCGGCGGGTCGAAGTACCGTCCGGGGTACCAGCTGCGCTCTGCGGCCATCGGCAGCAGGTAGGCGACGTCGTCGAGGTCCAGGCGCTCCACGACGTCGAGCATCACGCCTTCGTCCTGGTCGCGGCCGTGGACGAGCAGGCAGGCCAGGCGAGCGCGGTCGAGGGGCTGCCCCGCGCTCACCGCCGCCCGCGCGAGGTGGGGATTGGCCAAGCTCGTCATGGGGCCGCTGATTCCAGCCAGGCCGCGAGCTCGCCTCCCGGAACCGTCCACGCGCGTCCGGCGCTGCCCAACTCGGCGATCAGCGCGAGCACCCGCCGCGCACCCTCCCGCCAGGCCGAGCCGAGCATCAGGAAGGGATGAAGGATCACCGTCTGCACTCCCGACCCGCGTTCCAGCTCGGACAGCAACCGCTGTGCCACCGTGCGCGGGTCGAGCGGCTCGCGGCTCTGGCCCCGCTGGGCCCGCAGCTCGCCGAAGCGGGGCATCAAGTGGTAGGCGTCGACGAGCTCCCAAGCGAAGGGAATCGCCGCCAGCCCGTCGACCCGGCTCACGCCTTGACCCAGCGGCGACCACCACCCGTACCCGAGTTCGCGCAGCAGGGCGGCGGTGCGCTCCGTGGCCTCGCCCCCGGGAGGGCGGAAGGCTCGCGACTCGAGTCCCAGCGAAGCGAAGGCCAGGCCCGCCCGCATCAGCAGCTCACGCTCGCGCGGGTAGGAGAGGTCTGCCCAGCGCTCGTGGCTGAAGCCGTGCACGCCGAGCTCGTGGCCGCGCGTGACGATCTCGCGCAGGGCCTCGGGGTAGATCTCGCAGTTGATGGCTTCGACGAAGAAGGTCGCGACCAGTCCGAGTGCGTCGAGTTCGTCCAGCAGCCTCGGTAGCGCCACGGTGACCGACGGGTGGCGCCCGAGTTCAACCCGGGCGTCCCAGGTCCCCCGCGCGAGTTCGCTGGCCTCGCCGAGGTTGTCGAAGGTGATCACGATCGCGTGAGGGCTCCGATGCGGCCCGAATCCCGTCTCCACGGTCGACGGTCACACTCCTTGGACAGTGGACGCGCTGCCTGCTAGAGGCTCATTGCCCGGCCGCGCCAGACCCACCGGCGAACAGCGGCGCTAGGTCGATGTAGATGCGGTAGTCCTCAATCTGGTCATCTCGTTCTCGGTAGATAGTCACCACCGGGACCGTGACCTGGCTGTCGTCACGCCGGGTATAGGTGGCGGTTGCCTCCACGATGGTTGTCGCGTCGACTTTCCATCGACCAGTCGGGTCGTGCCTGACGCCTTTGAGGTCGTGGCAGAAGGCCGCCCACGCGTCGCGCACCGCGTCCCGGCCGTGAATCGGCTCCGCATTCCCGAAGCGCATGGTCACGTCCTCGGCGAGATGGGCTGCGAAGCGTTCGGGCTCCATCGAATCGATGTCGGCGAATAGCTGCTCTCGTGGCGGCACGGCTTTCTCTACGCGATCTTGGTGCGGAGGCGCTCACCTTTCATACCATGCCCGAGGTTCGACGTCGAGTGCCCAAGGGGGGAGGGCGGCTACGTCCATGGTCAGGAAGGCCTCCGCGAGTACCGGTCAAGTGGGTTAGCTCGTTCTCGGTAGAGGCAGCAGTGTGCGCCGCGGCAGAGGGGGTGAGTTCACGGGATCGCGCTCGTGGGCCCACTTGTCCTTCGAGCCCCGAGGTTTGCGGCGTGGCCTAGGTACTGCTGGGGCACAGGAGTCCTCCTTGGATCACTGTGAAACGGTCCCGGGCGACCTGACTTGGCGACGGCTGCAGCAAATCAGAGACGCCCGTCTTTCGTTTCACACGGAGCGCCAATCCGGACGCGCGAGCCGACAGAGGGAATGCGAGCGCCGTCGGGGTACTCGATGACCGACCGGACCGGCGCTGGTGCCGGGTGAAACTGCGTCGACTCCGCCCGGCCATGCCAGTAGCCAATCACGCGGCCCGAGCTTCCAACCCACACCCCACTCAACGCCGCAGGCGTGTTGTTCATCCAGAACGACGGCGTGGCCGGCGGCGAGTACGCGAACACCATCGGACGGACCACGCGCTTGACTCCCTGCAGACCACGCTGCTGGGCGGCGAGCGTGAAAGCGACCGGCAGGCACGCATTCCGCTCCGAGATCGCCACCTCACGCCACTCGAACGACGCGCTTCCGGTCGCGCCGCCGACCACCAGCGCCAGCGCAACCAGCGCTCCCACCACACCCAGCGCTCCCATCACCACCGCCACTGCTTTCATTGTTTGCGTTATGCCCGGATCAGCGAAACGACACGAGCGCGACGAGCGCCATGTGGGCTAATACTGGGGATGATTCGCGGGTCGGCGTTGACACGACGCCGATGAGGCGGCGCAGTTTGTCGTACGGACAACCCGGCCCCCCTACCGGTAGGGCTCGGGGGTGTGCTGAAGCTGGGCCCAGTTCTCAGGGTCGTGACCGAACACGACCATTGCGCCGGTCTCGTCGGCCAGCCGGTGTAGGCGTCGCGGGGAGCGGGCGGCGTCCGCTCGGGAGTGAAACGCCCGGACGTGGGCTCGGCCCTCCCATTGGGCCAGGTTGTCGGAGGCATCGGCAGTGAGAAGGACTGAGCCCGTGTCGGCCAGATCGATCAGCAAGGACATGTGGCCCGCAGCGTGGCCCGGCGTCTCAACCAGCCGGATCAAGCCGTCGCCGAACAGGTCGGTATCGCCTTCGACGGTCTGCCAGCGCAGCTCGGGTCGGTCGTAGTCGACGCGGATGTAGCCGCTCTGCATCGGATCATCCGCTGACAGCGCAGCCTCGCGTTCTCGCGCATGAACGACCACGACAGCGTTCGGGAAGTGCCCGAGCGCGCCGGTGTGATCGATGTGCAGATGGGTCTGGACGACGTGTGAGACATCGTCGGGACCGACCCCGAGCTCCCTGAGTTGGGCCTCACAGTGCTGTGCTTCGCTCATGTGAACTTCGAACACGTCCGCCAGCCCGGCCCAGTGCGCGTGCGGGTCGCGCGCCACCGCGAGCGGGTTGCCGCCGTCGACGACGATGAGGCCCTGGGGATGGCGCAGCAGAAAGAATGGGACCGGAACCTCGACGCCGCCGAGCGCGAGTGTGCCGCTGTCGAAGAGGTAGAGCTCTAGCGGTCCGGCCACGGGCGGGATCGTATGGCCGCCGAGGGTGCCCCGACAGTCAGCCCGCTGCAATGCCGGCCAACAGCTGCTGGCATACCGTGCTTCTGCAGACTGTCCGGTTTGAGCGAAGGCAGACACGACGACTCGAGATGACCCAGCGAGTCGTCGAGGCAAACGGCGTCTACCGCTTCACGAAGCCAGAAAAGGGTGAGCAGGTCACCGCGGTCGTCTGGAGCAATGAGGGCGCCAGGGTGGCCTACCGAGAGAATCCGCGGCAGGAGGTCCCGAGCGCCAAAACGCCTGGTTGCTTTTCCGTCAGGCGCGGAACCCGGCCGCCCGTGGCTCATCGTCCTCCGTGCTCGCCGCGTGGCGCTCCGGGCCCGGGGGGGAGTTCGATCTCGCCGGGCCCGGTCTGTCTGCCGCAGCGGTCGCAGCGGAGGTCTGGGCCGATGTTGCCTCCGCAGCCGGCGTGAAGAGTGAGCCGGGGAGGGCCATTCGGTGTGGCGTAGTGGCGGTCGCCCCATTTCATCAGCACGATCAGGGCAGGAGCGAGTTCGCGTCCCTTGTCGGTGAGGAGGTACCGGGGACGGCCGGGACGCTGCGGGTCGGGGACGCGTTCGAGCACACCTTCATCGCACAGCAGCTTGAGCCGGTTCGTGAGGACGTTGGAGGCGATCCCGAGTTTCTGCTGGAACTCCTCGAACCGGGTTAAGCCGAGGATGGCGTCGCGGAGGATCAAAAGCGTCCAGCGCTCGCCGACGATCTCCAGCGAGCGGGCAATCGAGCAGACCTGATCTGGATAGTCGCGTTGGAGCACAACCGGATCGTAGCCGACTTGCTTGACAAAAGCTAGCTCCGTACAGTACCTTAGCCTTGCGTGATGCAAGCCAGCCACACAGGAGAAGCTATGAAGCGCAAGCCCCTGATCCTGATATCGCTGCTGTTGGCGGCGTTCGTGATCAACCTCGACACGACGATCGTCAACGTCGCGCTGCCTACGCTGGTGCGCCAGCTGCACGCGTCCACCTCGCAGCTGCAATGGGTCGTGGACGCGTTCAACCTCCTGTTCGCGGGATCGGTACTGGCGGCCGGCAGTCTGTCTGACCGGTTCGGGCGCAGGGGGATGCTGCTCGCAGGTCTGTCGGTGTTCGGCCTAGCGAGTCTCGCGGGCGGACTGGCGGCCAGCCCCGGGCAGCTGATCGCCGCGCGCGCGGTGATGGGCGTCGGCGCGGCGATGGTGTTCCCCTCAACACTGTCGCTGATCTCAAACGTATTCACCGAGCGCCGGGAGCGCGCGCTGGCGATTGGCTTGTGGGGCGCGACCACCGGCGTGGCGATCGCGCTCGGCCCGATCGTCGGCGGCTGGCTGCTTCAGGCGTTCGACTGGCGCAGCATCTTCTTCGCGATGGCGCCGGTCGCGGCGATCGGTGGGCTGCTGGTGGCGCGGTTCGTCCCGACCTCCCGCGATCCCGATGCGCCGCGGACCGACCGCACCGGGTTCGCGCTCTCGACGGCGATGATCGCTCTGCTGGTCTACACGATCATCGAGGCGCCGAACCACGGTTGGAGCGGCGTGCGGACGCTCGCCGGGTTCGCGCTCACCGCGGTGCTGACCGTCGCGTTCGTGGCGTGGGAGCGCAGGACAGACGCGCCGATGCTCGACCTGAGCCTGTTCCGCAACCCGCGCTTCACCGCCGCCAGCGCATCGGTGGCGATTTCGTTCTTCGCGCTGTCGGGATTCATCTTCCTGATTACCCAGTATTTCCAGTTCCTGAAGAGCTACGGGCCCCTGTCCACCGGCGTTCGCCTGCTTCCGGTCGCGACCTGCGTCGCGATCTCTTCGATCCTCGGCGCCCGGCTCGCGGTCCGGTTCGGCACAAAGCTAGTCGTCGCGACCGGGCTCTTGTCGATGGCTGCGTTCTACCTGTGGGTCACGACCGCATCGACAAGCACCGGCTACGGGACGATCGCCGCGCAAATGGTCGTTCTGGGGACCGGCATGGGCCTGACGAGCGCACCCGCGACTGAGGCGATCATGGGCGTCGTGCCGACGGCGAAAGCCGGTGTGGGCTCCGCCGTCAACGACGCCACGCGGCTGCTCGGCGGCACCCTCGGTGTCGCGGTGATCGGCAGCGTGTACGCCTCGCTGTACGCCACTCGGCTCACGCAAGCACTCCCGGCCGGGCTGCCGACGGCGCTCACGCGGACCGCGCACGCCTCCGTCGGCGCCGCGCTCACCGTCGCTGGTGGCCTGCGGCACGCCGGCCATCCGGCGCTGGCCGCCGGCATCCACAACGCGGCTACCTCGGCCTTCTTTCATGGCTTCGGCACGGCCAACCTGGTCGCCGCCGGCGTCGCCGGCGCGGGAGCGGTGATGGCGCTGGCGCTCCTGCCGGCGCAGCCACCGGCCCGGCCCGGGGGCGCCCCAGAACCGCGCGCCGCCGGCTCCCCGGCTCTGGCCTCAGCGCCCAACTGACCTCAAACCCCTCGATCACCACCGATAAGCGACAGGAGACAGAACACCATGACAACCACCGTTGCTCCAGACCTCAAGCCTGACCACCCCGAAAGCGAAGACAGGCCAACCCTTGTCCGAAGTCTGGTCGATACGACGCCTCAAGAGCCCGAAGTGCGTTCCTTCGATCCAACCCAGGGGCGGCGGGTCGGCACACACCCTTACGACGACCTCGCCCAGGGGCGGCAGATCGGCTCACACCCCTATGACGACCCCACCCAGGGGCGGCAGATCGGCTCACACCCCCACGACGACCCCACCCGAGTTCGCTTGTAGCTGGGCCGCACCATCACGCTGCCCATCCTCAAGGAGGACAGAACGCCGCCGGCTACGCACTCATGCGGCCCCGTACAAGGCCTACCCACCGTTCCTTCGCCGCCCGCGCGGAGCTATGCGCGTCTGACCGGTTTGCTGACGGCCCGACGATACGAGTCTGAGCAAGCGGTCGGCCGGCCCAACGCCCTGGACTCGATACGCCCGGCCGTCATAGAATGGGGGGTGCCCGCGAGCGATGCAAGGAGCAGGGTGGGATGGCGAACTGCAGTGCTGGCCGATGCCACATCGAGTGTGACGGAGGATGCAGCTGCGTTTACGAGTATGGGGCTGACCGCTGCACTTGTGAGTGCTTCGAATCTGGTGGCTCGGCCGGATGGAATCTCGATGTCAGGGCGCGGGTCGACGTTTCGATCAAGGATCTTCCACTTGGCCAAGTCGCGACGATGTTTGATGGACTCCTCGCCCGGGACGTGTTGGTGCCGGCGTCACGGATGCACCACAAGGTCCGTCTGAATTTGGAACGCGTCGCGGTTTCTCACGCTCTCAAGGAGCTCGGTCTAAGCACGCAGAAGCGGGCTGCGGCTCGGTAGCCTCCCGCTTCGATCACCGCGTGAGTGGGGGTCGCGCCGGGCGTCAGCGCTGCCGCTCGATCATTGCGAGAGCGAGTGAGCAGCGGTCCGCAATGCGCCCAAAGACCGAGCACGTACCGCGCCGCCGAGCATCACGTAGCGCCGCTCCGCCGCTGGTCGCGATTATCGAACCTCGAACTAACCGTTCTGGGCGCAGGCCTTGAGTCCGTATGCGTGGGCGGCCTTCGCGAAGTCGGCGAAGCTAGTCCCCGTCAGTAGGAGGGGGTTGCTCTTGACCTTGTTCAGGTCTGCCTGGGCAAGGTTGAGCATGTTTGTCACCTTCGTCTGGTCTCCGGACGGCGCGCCAAGCGCTCGAATCGCGTTTATCTGAGCCTGGATGGAAGGTACGAAGGTGCTGTTCGCAAAGGCTGAGATCTGGGCCTTAGTCGGATTCCTACTGAGCTTTGTTTCGGCCGCCGCGAGTTGTGCGTTGCCTCGTGTGCAGATCGCGTTGCCCTTCGCCAGAAAAGCCGCCTTGGTGATCGCGGGAGTGGACGTGCTGGTGCTCTTACTGCTGCTGCCGCCGCACGCCGCGACAGTTCCGACAATCAGCATGGTCGCGATCGTACAGCTCGTCAGCCTGTTAGGAAGCGGAACACTCCGGTTCGCGAAGGTGAGCTGGTGATCGAGGTCGTTCAGACATCAGAGCCTCCAGTTTCGGGCAGGACGCCATTCCGTGGCTCGCATCCGCGGTCGCCGCACCCTTTGAGCGGCGGCCCGATCGGAGCCTAACTGCCGGGCGCAAGCCCTGTCAAAAAAAAGGAGTGTCGGCGACCCAGCTCATGGAGCGCAACGCGAGAGTCTGATCAGAAATTCACGCGCCGCCGCAACGGACTATCACCACCGCTCTCAACACGAGCACCAAGCTCGTACATCCGCGGGTGTGAGTCGGTTGGCGGCGTCGATCACACAACCGACGAACTGGGCCGCATCGCAGCGGCGACGCGTTGGATCGCGCAGGTACTGCTCTGACGGCGGCTCGCCGCGCCAGTAAGCGATGGCATCGTTGATCAATGGATGCCACCGGGGCCCAAAGACGTCGCGGGCGTAGCATGCCGCGGCTTCCTTCGTCGCGATGTCACCGGTCGCAAGGGTGTAGTGAAGCCTGGGAGGCCCTAGCACACCCCACGCGGCGAGGCGCCTCGCGAGGATGACTTGAGTGCTCCAGCGGCCCCGCCTCGTGCGCTCGGCCCACCGGCGCCAGTAGCCATTGAGGTTCGCGAGCACCCAAGCCCGCAGCTCCCCGTCGTCCGTATGGACCTGCAACTGGCGGCGATGAGGCCCGCGCAAGGCGACGCTGTGGCGCGCGAGCACACCCCAAGTCACCGGATTCACGTCGAACCCCTCGCGCGGCGCAGCCCTGAAGCGCCCCGCCACGTGACCGGCAAGCGGCGTGACATCCAGCGGCGAGCGCAACAGATCGCCAGCCTTGAGGTAGACCCCGTTGCACACTAGTGGCCATCGCCGCCGCAGGGCCAGGTCCTGTACCAGCGCGGACATCCAGCGGCCGAGATGCACGGCTCGGAGCCTAAGGAGCTCAGCAGGACGAAAGTCGCCGTCGACAATTGCCACGAAGTCGACGTCGCTTCGGCCGGGACGAAAGGCTCCCAAGCTCGCTGAGCCGACGACGTAGAAGCCTTCGATCCGACCGGGAAGAACACGGTCCAACCGTGCGAGCAGGTCGCAAGCCGCATCGCGAGCCAACCCAGCCAACACAGGGCTTAGTGTGACGCAGACGGCCCCGCATCTCCCTCGCCGTTGAAAGGCAAGGCTTCCACCATGCCTCGTATCCGGTCGGCGACGGGAGTAACCGGGTACCAGGCAACGCCGGAGTCGCCGTGAAGAGGGACCGGGGACCAGCTTGGCTTGGGGCTGGTCAGCGTGTTTCGCGGGCGGCGTCGAGGGCGCGCCGAATGCGCTCGTGCTCGTCTCGCCAGGATTGCCAGACCGCGGCGGCCCATTCGCGAGCGCGGCGATGGTGGTCGGCTAGGTCGGTCGCGCCGACCATGTGCAGCAGTGTGAGGCCGCCAGGCTCTTGACTGCGACTCAGGAGCGGGTAGTCGGCGCGCTGCTGAAGGACCCGCCGAAACATGGCTCTCACGTGGCTGTGCGGGGCATGTAGTTCCAAGGCTGCGCAGAGGCCGATCAGGTGAACGAACACTGATTGTCGATCGCGCCGGGCGCGCCCGTCGCCGGGGTGCTGTGCCATGTAGGCATCGACGACAAGGCCATGAGCGGGCGGGTACCTGGACCGCTGCATCTCATCTGCTAGTACCTCGCCGAATGTCTTCCAGCCGGGAGAACTCCGAACGTACGCGTGCACGGGAGCCTCGATGTCTGGGTGTTGCCCTTTGCGCCGGCTTGGGAGCGGCGTCTCGATTCGCTCATCACGGGCGTGTGGCTTCGATGATGCTCCACGGGTAGGCGGTGGCGGCGGTGTGGATGACATGGTCGACTCGCCAGCCGGTGGACTGGAGGAGCTGCTGATAGTGCTCGGCCGAGCGCTGCCTGCCGCCGAGCATCACGAGCATGTTGAGGTCGAGCAGGTGAACGCCGGAGGGATCGGGCGTGCTCGGGAGCAGCCACTCGATCACCAGCAGCGTCTTACCTGGGGCTGCGGCGCGATGGCAGTTGTGCAGGATGCGCTTGGCGTGCTCGTCGTCCCAGCCCAGCAGGATCTGCTTGAGGACGTAGAGGTCGCCGCCGACCGGGACTTCGTGTAGGAAGTCTCCGGCCAGAAGCTGGACGCGGCCGTCGAGCCGTCCGATGTGCGGCGCCTGTCGTGCGCCCTCGATTACCGGCGGCAGCTCGAACAGGACGGCGTCGGCGCCTGAGTTGTGAGCGAGCATCGCGGCGAGCAGCTCGCCGTTCCCGCCGCCCACGTCGATGATGCGACGAAAGCGCGAGCTGTCGTAGCTTGCGAGCAGCTCGTCGAGGCCGCTATTGGAGACCCAGCTCATCGTGCGTGCGAACCGGCTGCCCTCGTCGGGGTGCTGGCGGTAGTAGTCCCACAGATCGCTGCCCAGAGCGTCCGCGGTGTGCGGGCGGCCGGTACGCACCACGTCGTGCAGGCGCTCCCACGGCCGGTACTGTCCCGGGCCGGCGATCGCGATCGCGGCGTCGCGCAGCGACCCGGACGAGTCACTTCGCAGCAGCGCGCCGAGGGGGGTGAGAGCGAACCGGCCGCGCTCGCTCTCCTCAAGCAGGCCGATGCTCGCCGCGGCGCGCAGCAGACGGGGCAGCGCGTCGGGATCGGCGCCCACGACCTGTGCCAGCTTCTCGCTGGACACGGGTCCATCCGCGAGCTGGTCGGCGATCGCGAGGTGCGCGAGCGTGGCGGTGATCTGCGAGGTGCGATAGCCGTGGATCATGCGCATCAGCTGCGCGGATGCGGTTCCTTCGCCAGAGAGGATCTCTGCCTGCGTACTGGTCATGTGTCGCTCCTTGTGGTCTTATCTGATGCGCGATTGAATGCGCTGGACGCTCGCTGCGCTCGCTTGCGGCCGGTGATCACGACGTAGTCCATCTCGATCTGGATGCCGTCTGCGACTGGCTTGGCCGAGCGCTCGTGCTCGGCGGCGATCTCGGCGCGCAGCGGCTCCCAACGACCCTCCGCGACCAGCCGGTCGCGCGCGAGCACCGCCGGCCCGTAGGAGCGCTCGATCAGCTCGACCGCCGCCTGCACCGAGGGAAAGCGTGCGTGGGCGCTGTCGGGTGCGAACGAGAGCTCCACCCCGGTGCCGTGGAAGCACGCCTGGGCGTGCTCGGGATCGGCCCACAGGCTCGGCGGTTCGGGGACGGGCGGCGACGGAATGTATGGCGCCCCGATCTTGGCCAGGCGTTCGTTGAATCCGTCCGGTGCCCAGACGGTGAGCACGATCGTCCCGCGCGGGCGGCAGACGCGCGCGAGCTCCACGGCGGCGACACGGTGCCGCGGAGCGAAGATCGCGCCGAAGTTCGAGGTGACCGCGTCGAAGCTCTCGTCCTCGAACGGGAGCTCGTCCGCGTCCCCCAGGATCCAGTCGATGCTCACGCCCTCCCGGGCCGCCCGGGCCCGACCCGCGTCGAGGAGCTCGGGCGTGAGGTCGAGCGCGGTGACGCTCGCGCCCGCCCGCGCTGCCGGGATCGCGACGTTGCCGTCGCCACATCCGACGTCGAGCAGTCTCATGCCGGAGGTGGCGCCCGTACGCCTGGCGGTGGCGATCCCCGCCTCGGCAATCATCCGGGCGAACGCCGGGTAGTCGCCCGCCGCCCACGCGACGCGCATGCCCTGCTTCAGCGCGGCGAGATCGGGCTGCGGTTCCGTCGGTTGCATCTCCCCGGACCTCATCGGCGGATCGCCTCGATCACGGTCCACGGGAACGGTGGGGAAGGCGCCGGGACGGTGCGCTCGAGCACGAATCCCGCCTGGTCGAGCAGGTGCGCGTAGTGCTCGAGTGTGCGTTCCCGGCCGCCCAGCTGCACGAGCATCAGCAGGTTCGCCAGGTGCAGATGGGAGGGGCCGGGCTCGGAGGGCAGCAACCCCTCGATCACCGCCACCCTGGCGCTGGGCGCTGCGGCGCGGTGGATGTTGCGCAGGATTCGAAGCGCCCGCTCGTCGTTCCAGTCGTGGAGGATCGACTTCAGCAGGTACAGATCGCCGCCGGCGGGCACGTGCTCAAAGAAGTCGCCGCCGACGAGCTCGACACGATGTGCGAGGTCGCTGGTGGCGAGCCTCTCGCGCGCGCCGTCGATCACCTCTGACAGGTCGAACAGCACGCCGCTGGCGGACGGCGCTGTCTGAAGCAGACCCGTGAGCAGCACGCCCTGGCTGCCGCCGACATCGACGATCCGCCGAAAACGTCTTGCGTCGTAGTGGCCGGCGACCGCCTCCGAGGCTTGCGCGGAGATGGCGCCCATCGCCCGCGCGAAGTGCCACCGCTCCTCGGGATGAGAGGCGTAGTAGCTCCACTTGTCTGTCCCGAGCGCTCGCCGCGCCTGGGGCTGGCCGCTGACCACAGCGTCTAACAGTCGGCCGTACGGCAGCCAGTGACCGGGGGCGCTGAGCATGATCGCGAGGTCGGCAAGCGACCCCGATTCATCGCTGGTGCTGAGCTCTGCGCCCAACGGCGTCAGCTCGAACCGCTCCTCCTCGAGCTCGGTGAACAGCCCGGCGGTGGCGGCCGCCCGCAGCAGCCTGCCTAGTCCGTCGGGGTCGCAGGCCGTGAGCTCAGCTAGCTCTGACACCGTTCGCGTGCCGTCCCTGAGATGGTCGGGGAGACCGAGCCGCGCCACAGCCCCGCAAATCTGCGAGACCCAGTAGCCCTGGATCATCTCCAGCACCCGTTGGCGCGACGCTGCCGACGCGCCGGTCGCCGGTCGTGGGATGTCGGGTTCGGTCTTCAGTTCCATTGTCGGTGTCCTCGGCTTGTGGGCTTACGAAAGAGGGTTAGGCGTCCGGGCGCGGCTGAGACGCGTCCGCGCGCGTGGCGACGAGGTCTGCGCGGTGGGTGCTCAGCCCGCCGCCGGGCCCGTAGACCTCGCTTCCGCCGCTGGCGGTGAACGTCAGCCCGTCGGCCGCGAGCGTCCCCTCGCCATGCACATAGACGACACCGTCCGGCCGCCCCGACTGGTCGTTCAGTACGACGTTGAACCAGTAGGAGAACTGGTCCTCCTCGATCGTCCATTCGCCGATCCCGCGGGGCAGCTGCCCGTTCTCCGCCCGGATCTCATCAGCGTGGATGACGACACCATCGGAGAGGAAGGTCAGGCGGACGGGTTCATGCGTGCCCTGACGCGGCCCCTCGGTGAAGGTCAGCTGGGCGCGCCACACGCCGGCCAGGGCGTCGTCGTTGGCAGATGTGGTCATGGTCAGCTCCTGTTGCGCATCGGGGGTTGTCAGGGGACAACGGTGATCGTCCCGTCCATGTCCGGGTGCACGACGCACTCGAAGTGGTAGGTGCCGGGCCTCGTGAACGTGATCCGCACCCGGGGTGGGTTTGGGGTGTGCGGGTCGGTGTCGAGCATCCCGCTGTTGAGAAACCCGTTGCCGTGGTTTGAGCCGGTGTAGATCAGCGCCGAGCCCGGCGGGTCGCTTGGGTAGACACCGAGCGGGTTGAACACCAGCGCCGGCGGGCCGCCAGCGGCCGGCTGGGGCTCGATCAGCGTCCGCTCGATCGCGCCCGTGTAGGGCTCGGGGCCGAAGGTGATCGTGTGCGGGTCCATCATCGAGTCGACGCGGAAGGTGACGGTCCGCCCGACGCGGACGCGCAGGCGCTCGGGGAAGAACCGCATCCAAGACACCGGCCCGGCGTCGTGGCCGGCCAGCACCTTCAGCCGCGGCGGCTTGAAGCGCTCGAGCCTGTGCGCCAGGAGCAGCGCCGCCTGCAGCTGTGCCCGCGCGCGGGCTCGTACCTGGGCGGGCGAGGGGATCGCCCGCGCCCTGGGGACGACGCGCACGACGATCCTCATCCCGCGGTGCACCAGGCAGTTCAGGCGGAACGTGCCGGGGTGTGCGAAGCGCAGCACGTAGCTTCCGCTCAGCGTGGCGCGGCTCGGCAACCCCGAGTTCGCGTAGGCGGCAGGATCGAGCACGCCGGCGCCCGCGGGAAGCGCGACTGCAGGGTTCACCTCGAGGCGCGGCGCGGAGTCGAACCAGAACGGCGCGCCGGCGGCGTCGCGGAGATCGCCCGCCTGGGAGCCGGGATCGGGGAGCGCCAGCGGCGGCCGTGTCATCCCCGGTGGCAGGTAGGAAACGGTGTGATAGCCGTTGATCTGAAAGCGCACCGAGTCCCCCACGTGCACCGTCAGCGTCGAGGGAAAGAAGGCGGAGAGGTCGAGGTGCGCGGGGACCTTGCCCGGCGGCCCCACGTCGACCGTGAACGTCTTCGCGAACGCGCCCGCGGGCGCGAGCAGCATCCCAATCGTGACCGCGATCAGGGCGGCTCTCAGCTTGTGCATGGTTGTTCTCCTTGACGTTTGTGGTTCGGCGTGGCCCGCCACGCGGGTGCGTGGATCGGCGTCGTGCGCTGCCGCCGCGCTCGCTAATGCGCAGGCCGCTGGTGACCGGACGGCGCGGGCCGGGCAGCGCCTTCGAACTCGGTCGGTGAGGATCGCTCGCGATGTGCGGATGTTCCATCCCACCGAGGAGGGATTTGCTGCAGGTCTTGGGCGAAGATCCCGCGTCCGGGGGATGGTCGCGTCGCTCTCCCGGGGCGACGATGCGCCGATGCTCGATAACAACAACACCGAAATGCCTGCCCGCAAGGGTGAGATTGATCAGGAGTCGGCCCTCCGTCTGCTGGCGCTGATCCAGGGCCATTGGGCCGCCGGCGTGGTCGGCGCGCTGGCCCGGCTTGAGGTGGTCGACCACCTCAAGGAAGGCGCCCGGGAAGCCGCGGAGATCGCCGCGGCCACCGGCCTGCAGGAGGCAACGATGAGCCGCTTGCTGCGCGCCGCGACGTTCCTAGGGGTGCTCGAGCAGCCCGAGCCCGGCCGTTTCACTGCCGCGCCGATGGCGGCCGCGCTGCGCTCAGGCGGGCGCACGTTTCGCGAGCTGGCGATCGCACTCACCGACCCGGGGGTGTGGCGGGCGTGGGAGCAGCTGCCCGACGCGCTGGTTGGGAACTACCCGACCGCCGGCGGCGAGCGCGGCGCAGTGCTGTGGGAGTACTTCGCCCGCAATCCCGAGGAGCGCGCGCGGTTTGCGGCGGCGATGGGCAGCATGTCCGCTCGCCATAGCGAATCGGTGCTCGCGCTGGTAGACGCGACCCGTTTTCAGCGGATCGTCGATGTCGGTGGCAGCCACGGCGCTCTGCTAAGCGGACTGGTCGCCGCCGCTCCGGACGCGACTGGCATCCTGTTCGACCTGCCGGCGACGATCGCCCAGGCGCGCGCGCAGCTGTCGCGCTCGCCGGCGGCCGATCGGATCGAGCTCGTCGCCGGAGACTTCTTCGAAGCAGTCCCGAAACACGGCGACATGTACGTGCTCAAGGGAGTGCTGCTGGACTGGAATGACGAGGACGCCGCCCGCATCCTGGCCAGCTGCCACGCCGCGGCCGCTCCGGGAGCGAGGATCTGGGTGATCGAGGCGCTCTTGCCCGAGCCGCCCGCCACCTCCTGGGTCAACCTGCTTGACCTCAACATGCTCGTGCTGTTCGGCGGCCATGACCGCACGCTCGCGCAATATCAACACCTATTGGCAGACGCCGGATGGCGGGCCGAGACGGTCACCGCGCTGGTCGACGACCACGCCCTGATCGAGGCCGTAAGGCAGTAACGGCGCGGCCAGCTCCCCCCAACGAGGGATGGCCCACCTGACGCGAAAGGGCTACGCTCACTGCATGCTCAGCCACCGCGCCCGCAACCGCTGCGCCGAGCGCCTGTCCCGGCTCGTCGACTCCCGCCTGGGATCCGAGGAGCTGCGCCAAGAAGCCGCGGCCGAGTTCCACCGGGCGATCGGGTTTGACCTTTGGTGCTGGGCGCTGGCCGACCCTACCTCGCTGATCGCGTGCTCGGGAGTCGCCTCGCAGGTGCCGCCGGAGCAGGTCGCGCGCGTGCTGCCGCGCCTGCTCGCACTCGAGCAGCAAGAACCCGACTCCGCGCGCCACGTGATCGCCCGCAGCCGGCGGCCGGTCTGCACGCTGGCCGCCGCCACCGGCGGTGATCTCGCGCGCAGCCGCCGCTGGGCGGAATGCATCAACCCGGCCGGCCTCGAAGACCTCGCCGTCGTCGCCTGCCGCGACACCAACGGATGCTGGGGATGGCTTGAGGCCTACCGCGCCACCGACACCCGACGCTTCGAACCCGAAGAGATCAGGCTGCTCGAGAACGTCGCGCCAATGCTCGGTGCGGGACTCCACGCCCGCGCCGGAGGCGACGGGCCGCTCGTGCAACACCAGACCGCCGGCGTGCTGATCCTCGACGCCGACCTGCGCCCGACCAGCTGGACCCCGCCGGACGGGAACTGATCGAGCGCCTGCCCGGGCAGATCCCAGGATCGCTAAACCTGCTGCCGAGCGTGATGTACGCCGTCGCCGGCCGCGCGCTGGCGCCCGCCGGCTCGCCCGGCTCCGAGATGGGAACCGCCGCGCGCGTGCGCACCCGCGACGGCGGCTGGGTGGTCATCGACGGCGAAGCCCTCCAGGGCGCCGAGGCCGGCCACGTCGCGATCACGATCCGACCCGCCACCCCCCAAGAGGCGCTCGAGCTGCTCGGCCGGCTGCACGCGCTCACCCCCCGCGAGCGCGAAGTCGCCGAACTCCTCCTCCGCGGCCTACCGACCGCCAGCATCGCCCAACAACTGGTCATCTCCAACCACACGGTCAAAGACCACACCAAAGCAATCCTCGCCAAGACCGGAGCACGGAGCCGACGCGAGCTCGCCGCCCGAATCCAGGGCACCGAACCCCAAGCCCAGAGCCCGCCCAACACCGCGGCTGTCGCCGCCTGAACGCCGCAGGCGGCGCGGTGCAATCCCGCCCTGCTACGCACTCGGCCTCCCCACCCACGCACCTGGCACTAGTGGCGACCCTCCGGCTCTGCTGACATAGAGTCGGGCCTGCCTTCACGTCACGGCGTGCATCTCGTTGACCATGGTCGCGCACCTGCCTTGCGCGGATGTCGAGACAGTCGGCATTTCCTAGCCGGAGAGGGGCGCCGAACGGCGGCGGAGACGCACTTTCCGCGCGTTGGGGGTCCGTCGCTGGCGCGCTTGAGATGCGCGTGCCGCGAGCGATGTAGGACCGGCCGTCCGGCGAGACGCGTCAGCCCTGCGAACCGGTGGAGCGCGACGCACCGCCGAATCCCGGCTTGTTGCCGTCAGGGTCCCGGTAGATCACCTTGCGGACGCCGCTGTAGTACGTCTCGCGCTGGTAGCGCTTGTTGGTATGGGTCACGACGTGCTCCAATCTCGTGTTTGGTGGTGGCGCTGGCCGTGAAACCAGCGCCACCGCCGCTCAACCTAAGCGGTGCTCCGCCGCGGGTCGCAGGTCAGGCCTCGACGAGCTCTCCGACCTCGACGCTTCCGCCCTGCTGAAGGATCGGGCAGCCGCCGGCCAGCCTTGCCGCGGCGTCGAGGCTGTCGGCGTTGATGATGATGTAGCCGCTCAGGGCATCGGACCGCTCTTCTCCACCTGCGCCTCTGACCTCGCGAACTTGCCCAACGCGGTTGCCGAAATCGGCAATCGATTCTTTGATCTGCTCAAACCAGATCGGCCACCGGGCTTCGTCGTCGGCGCTAAGGCGCCGTCCCACCTGGCCGCGAAACGCCAGCATGTACTTCATGTCGTCCTCCTTTGGAGATTGCCTTGTGGTCTCTACGACGAACGAGCAGCCCGCACGGGGACACCCTCCGACGGCCACCCCGACCTGGGCATCTACCGTGCGCTCCAGGCGGCCCGAGTCGCCCCTGCGTGCGACTTTGCGCACGCCACTCTCACCGACAGAAGACGATCAGAGACCGCCGGTCGCCGTGGCCGTCGCTAGCGGCAGCAGAGGCGAGCGAGAGCGCGTCTCATTCCCGCGCGCATTTCGACCACGCCCCACACGGGGCAACGTGCATGGGGCGGGCTGCGGGGCAGACCTGGCGCCGGGGCCGGGGTTGTGCATTCGAACCGACAGGGTCTTTAGCGTCCCCGGGTACGGGCTGGGGCCTGGTCCCTCTCGCCGAGCAGGCAGGTCGCTCGTTTACTCGGGCGAGGTTTGCGTCCCGGCGCGAAAGCAGATGTCCGCATCGCCGGAGGCGCCTCGGCGGTCCTCTTTGCCGCGCTTAGCGGGTGAGGTTTCTCCGGGGAGGTGGCTGCTCCTCCAGCGACCGGACCAGGTGTTTCGGGGACGGATCGGGCCCATTCATGCCGTGCTTGTCGGTCGGTCTGTCTCGCCCGCCAGCGGTGCAGGCGCGTTGGCGGACGCGCCTGCACGGGGTCTGGGTTTCGCTAGCCGTGCGCTCTCGCTACCCGCTCGCGGTTGCGGCAGCCGGGGCCGTGGACGGTGCCGGGGCATCAGCGGCTGTGCGTCGCTGAGGGAGTGCGAATCCAGCGATCGCGCCGGCGAGCGACAGCGCCGCGCTGAGCCCGATCGCGGTGGTGTACCCGTCGCTGAACGCGTGGGGGCCGGCGTAGCCGCCGGTCGCGGTGAAGACAGCCGCGAGGATCGTGATCCCGAACACGCCGCCGAGCTGGCGGATCATGTTGAAAGCGCCGGATGCCTTGCCGATGTCCGCGGGGGCGACGGCGCCGAGGATCGCGTTCTGCACCGCGGGGATCGCCATCGAGACACGGCGCCGGCGATCATCAGCGGCACGGCGAGTTCGGCGTAGGGCATGTTGGGCGCGGCGGTCAGCGCGACCCACCCCATCCCGAGCGCTTGCAGCGCCAGCCCAGCCGCCGCAAGCGGCCGGTCGCCCACGCGAGCGATCTGCTTGCCGGCGATCGGGGCGACGATGAACAGCGTGGCGGTCCATGGCAGCAGCCGTAGTCCCGCGTCCAGCGGCGAGTGGTGCTGGACGGTCTGCAGGAACTGCGCGGTGAAGAACACCGCTCCTGAAAGCGAGCCCCACAGGAAGAAGATCGCGGCGTTGCCAGACGAGAACGCCCGCGAACCGAACAGTCGCATCGGCAGCATCGGCTCGCTCGCGCGCAGCTCCCATACCACGAACATGATCGTCAGCACCGAGCCGGCAACGAGCGCGCCGATCACCTCTGCGCTCGTCCATCCAGCGCTCCCGGAGCGAACCAGTCCCCACACGAGTCCGAGCGCGGCGCCGGCCGCGAGCGCGAGACCCGGGACGTCGAGCCTTGAGCGCGAGCCGCGGCTCTCGCCGATCCTTCGCGCTACCAGCGGGATCGTGACCAGCCCGATGGGAACGTTGATCCAGAAGATCCACTGCCAGGCGACTCCCTGCGTGACAGCGCCGCCGATGACCGGCCCGCCGAGAACCGCGACGCCCGTGATGGCGCTGAAGATCCCCAGCGCCCAGGCGCGGCGCTCCGGCGGGTACGCGGCACCCAGCAACGCAAGCGCGGTCGGGATCACGAGCGCCGAACCGGCCCCCTGAAGCGCCCGCGCGGCGATCAGCAAGCCGACGCTGGGCGCGAGCGCGCACACCGCCGACGCCGCCGTGAACACGCCCAGACCGACCGCGAGCATGCGCCTGCGGCCGTGGCGTTCCCCGAGCGTCGCGGCCGGCAACAGCAGCACGGCCACGGCGAGCGTGTACGCGTTCACGGTCCATTCGAGCTGGCCCAGCGTCGCGTGCAGGTGCTGTCGGATCGTGCTGAGCGCGGTGGTCACGACCAACATGTCGAGCGCGACCATCAGCGAAGCCACCGACGCCAGCACCAACACCCAGGTCGCCCTCCGATCTATCGATTGTGTGCTTCGGGTCTCGCGCATCGGTCCTCCAGTCAGAACGCGGATTTGCATATCTACGCGTTCCGACACCGAGGACCGCGAGAAACTCGCCGACGAATTTCGATCACCCGCGGTGTCGCAACAGACGTGACCTCCGATGCCAGACTGCGACCATGAACACGAGCGCCCTCGCGCGCGCCCGCGCTGGCGACGAGCGGGCATTCGCGGCGCTCACCGACCCCTACCGGCACGAGCTTCAGCTGCACTGCTACCGGATCCTGGGCCAGGTCCAGGATGCCGAGGACGCCGTGCAGGACACGCTGCTATCCGCGTGGCGCGCGCTCGACTCTTTCCAGGAGCGCTCGACGCTGCGCTCGTGGCTTTACCGAATCGCGACCAACCGCTGCTTGAACATGCTCCGCGACAGCTCTAGACGGCCCACGCCCGACGCGGGCTTCCATTCAGCCCCCCGGAGCCCACCTGCTACGGCGAGCCGCTGTGGCTCGAGCCGTACCCCGACGCGCTGCTAGACGGGATTCCCGACTCCGCCGCCGGCCCTGACGTGCGGTACGAGTCGCGCGAAGCGGTCACGCTCGCGTTCCTGACTGCGCTGCACCGCCTGCCACCGCGCCAGCGCGCGGTACTCGTGCTCCGTGACGTGCTCGGCTACTCCGCCGCCGAGGTCGCCGAGATGCTCGAGACCTCCCCGACCTCGGTCAACAGTGCGCTGATCCGCGCCCGCACCACAGTCGAGGAGCGCGGACCACAGAGCAGCGACCGCGCACCAATACCAAGCTCGGGCGAGGAACGGGAGCTCGTCACACGCTTCGCCGACGCGTTCGAGCAGGGCGAGGTGAAACCGATCGTCGCGCTACTGACCGAGGACGCCTCGCTCACGATGCCCCCCGAGCCACTCGAATACCAAGGCCGCGACACGATCGCAGCCTTCATCGCGCACGCCTTCGCAGCCCGCTGGGACCACCCGCACCGCCTCGTGCCCACACGAGCCAACTCCCAACCCGCCTTCGGCCACTACGCCAAAGACCGGCACGCAAACATCGGCCGCGCGGTCGGTCTGCTTGTGCTCACGCTCGACGGCAACCACATCTCACACATCACCCGCTTCGCCGCCACTAGCGCGCTGCCGCATTTCGGCCTACCTCGAACGATCCCCTGGTAATGCCGCGGCAGGTCGGCGGCATTGCGCTGCCGCCCATCGCGAGAACCCAAACACGGCGCGGATCTCGCGCCTCCCTCGGACCGCGAACCAGAGTGCCCAGCATCAGCAAGCTCGCCTGTGCTCGCTGGCACTGCGCTAGCCAAGCCGCGCGTAAAGATGAAAGGAGGTGCCGAGCGGAATCGTCGCCGAGTCTTGCTCGGCGCCAACGGCGCGACCGAGCCCCACTCGAACGGCAGCTCTCCTGCTCGCCGCGCGCGGAGCAGGAAACCCGGTCGAGCGACGTTCGCGTCGCGGCGCGAACGGAGGTCCCCAGCATCGACAACGCGAAGCAACTGTTCTGCATCCGTCCGGCTATGGACGCATGCGCCGACGAGCGGCCATCGCTTGTGCTGCTCATCCCCTCAGTACGTCCTTCGGTGTTGAGTTCGTGGCTGCTCAGCCTTGTGGGGTGAGCTCGTACGGGTAGCGGGTCAGCACTTCGGCGCCGGTGTCGGTAACGACCACGAGGTCCTCGAGGCGCACGCCGCCGATTCTGCGATCCCACAGTCCTGGCTCGATCGCGAGCACGTCGCCGGCCACGAGCGCGTCGGTTCCCGCGAGCCCGAGCACTGGCGCTTCGTGGACCTCGAGGCCGACGCCGTGGCCGAGCGAGAACTGAAAGCCCTCGCCGGGTTCCTGGCCAGGGCCGGTGCGCTGGGTGCGGTAGCCGGCTTGCTCGAAGCGGTCGCATGTCGTGTCGTAGAGGGCGCGCCCGGAAATGCCGGGGCGCACGGAGGCGATCGCTTGATCGAGCGCGTCGCGCACGAGCTCCTCCTGCTTGGCGATCAGCTCCGCATGCTCGGGCGTCGGCTCACCGACGAGGAAGGTGCGGGTCATGTCAGCCCAGCAGCCGCTCGCCTCGTGCCGGGGCCAGATGTCGACCTGGATTGGAAGCCCGGCCGGGAGCGGGCCGCTCCCCGGCTCGTTCCCGAAGCCGCTCCACACCGAGGTGATCATGATGTCGGGCGGCGCGGGTGCGCCCGCGGCGGCGCAGGCCGCACGGAGTGTTTCGCGCACCTGCTCGGTCAGCAGTTCTGCGCCGTCGAAATACACGGCCCCGCTCTTACCAGGCCGTGCCCGGGCCAGCATCTGCGCTGCGGCTCTCATGCCAGTCTCGGCCGCCCGCTGCGCGGCGCGGATCCCCTGTAGCTCGGCGCCGGCCTTGCTGCGGCGGCGGCGCTGGACGGCCCGGTCGTCGACCCGGAGGCGGATCCCCTCCTCGCGGAGCCTGTCCGCGAGCGCGACCGGGAAGTCGCCGGGAATCGTCGCGTCGCGCAACCCGAGGTACAGCGCTACTCGCACCGCGACCTCACGCTCGGCCTCCGCCGGCGACAGTCCGCTCTCGGCGAGCTCCTTCATCCCGAAGTCAAGGAACTCCAGGATCTCCGCGTCCGGGAGCGCCCGCTCGATCCGCGAGCGCTCGATGTTCTTGGCGAGCACGAAACGCCGCCCGTCGTGCTCGCAGAACATCAGCGAGTCGAGGATGGAAAGCGGCACCTCGTGACGCATCGCGGCGGAGCGCTCGGTGTCGCCGAACAGCAGCAAAGCCGCCGTCGGCTGATCGTTGACTGGAGCCCGCACGGTCATGCCCTAGATTGGGTCGTGCCGGCGCCGGTGAGCAGAATGGCGGTACGTCCTGGATGCAGACGTTCGCCGTGGCGGGCGAGGGCGGCTACACCCGCGGCCCCGGCGGGTTCGACGACGATGTCGAGGGTCTCGAGGATGAGTTGTTGGGCGGATCGCAGGTCGTCGTCGTCGACGAGCACGATTTCGTCGACCAGCGCGAGCACACGGACCAACAATTCCAGGATTGGCTCCAGATCGCGATCGCGGTCGCGATCGTGTCCGTACCTGTGGTCGAGACGACGTGTCCGGCGGCGAAGCTGCGCGCCATTGCTGGCGCGCCGCTGGCGCAGACACCAATGACTCGAGTCTGCGGCCGCGCATGCTTGAGCCAGCAGGCGACGCCGGAGATCAGCGCCGTCGCCCACCTGCACGATCGCGAGGTCAATCTGATCGCAGGCCTCCAGCTCATGCGCGATCGTCCCGGCGCCTTCGGCCATCTCGGGCCACAGGCCGTCGAGGACGAGCAGCCGCTGTTCGCTGGCGGCGACGTGGTCGCGGGCGGCCTGCCCGGGTTGCGCGGCTTCGTGGACTCGCGCTCCGACGGCGCGCATGCTGGTGAGCTTCGTCTCCGGGACAGCGGGCGATACAAATGCCTCGACGGTCGCACCGTGGGCGCGTGCGGCGTACGCCAGGCCTTGACCGAAGATGCCGGCGGTCGAGCAGACCAACGTCTTGTCTGGGTCGAGCCGTTCAGCCAGCAGCCATGTCCCGCGGCCCTTGAAGCTGCCGATCGGTGTCGTTGTCTCGTTCTTGATAACGACCTCGCGCTCCAGTGCTGCGGAGAGCTCTTGGCTTACGAACTGAGGCGTATTCAGGAAAACCGGATCGATCCGCTCGACGGCGGCCGCGATCCTGGCAGGTAGTAGGTCGGTGGGGTGAGCGAGGGGTGGCATTGGTAGTTCAGCCCATTCTGCTGACGGGCGGGCAGGTTGGGAACGGGGTTGCGGTCCGCCTTCGAGCGACTACTTGAGTCCGACGAGGTAGATCGCCCACTTGGTGCTGCACTGACCCAGGAACGGTGTGGGCACACGCAGCCTGCCGTGGGTCAAAGTAACGGCGGTCTCGTCAACGTCGCGGTCAATGTCGTAGCTGATGGTCGTGTCGAGCCATTCGTCGGGGCCTTCGACGGAGCGCCAGCTGACGCGACTGGGCTCATGATCGGCGATCTCGATCACGACCATCGGGCTGTTGCCGTGGTAGCACTCGATCCGCCGGGTCGCCTGTGCGTACAGCGGGCGTCCTGCCACCACCATGACGCGATACCGTCGGTTGTGGTCGGTGCCTCGTACACGCGCTCGACCGACGCCTGGATACCTACGCGATGCCGGATTTCGGCCGTCGTGTTCCTCCTGTGCTTCGTGGGTTCTTGCATTTATGAGGCGGTTTGGTATTCGTCGTGGCGGCGGAGCCATGCGATCTTGAATGGGAGGTCGTCTTCGTCGCGGTCTTTGGGCGTTCGGTCGAGGAGCTGATAGCCGGTGTTGAAATGCCTCTAAGCCGCGGGCGTAGCAGGAGTAGGTGTAGTAGACGATCCGGTCGTGGAGCGCGAAGGCGCTGAGGCCGGCGTGTTCCTTGCCGCTGGGCCTAGGGGGAACTGAATCCTTCCTCACCCCTGAGACACCAAGCGGGGCGCGAAGGGGTCGCGAGAGCGGATTCGCGGCGGAAGGCATGCAGTCGGGGGATTCAAAGATCTCGCTTGAGGATCGCCCCGGGCCACCATTCTAGGTCGAACGAGCCGACCCTCGCGGAGCCAAGCCGCTCGTACACGGCTGGCAGGGCGGGCGCGCCGGCCCAGCAATCGACTCGGAGCTGCTCGGCACCGCGAGAGCGGGCGATCACTATCGCGTGGTCGATGAGCGTTGCTCCGACACTGCGACCCGGCCAGGCAGTCGCGGTCAAGAGCCACCGCACGTACAACTCCGGCCGCTCAGGCGGTGGTACGTAGTCAGGGGCGTTCACCGAGCACGATCCCACCTGCAAGCGTCCCGCCTTGATGAACCGCAAGCCAAAGTCCCCCGCTGGCGGCCCATACCTCGGCCCGAGCCACTTGTCGTGGCTGTTTGGAGAACGGCTCAGTCCCCCACTGGCCCGTCTGCCCGCGCGCCACAAGCCACGCGACGGCGTCGTCGAAGAGCTGGAGGAGCGCCGGCGCGTCGTCGGCGCTCCCGGCACGAATCCGCAGGCCACCGTTCTCCCCCGGTGTTCCGATCATTTGCGATGTCACCTGGACCTCCTGATCGTGTCCGTGTCTGGCGTGTGGTGCCAGTCCGGGGTGCTGAGGTCGTAGGCGGCCGTCGCGAACAGCCCGGCGGTGACAAAAGCGACGCCGGTCACGTCGAGGCGGGGGTGACCGCCATGGCTTTCGCGGACTCGCGCCAGCGCGATCGGGATCAGCGCGAGACCGATCGGGAGGTTGATCCAGAAGATCCAGTGCCAGGAGAGCGTCTGCACGACGGTCCCGCCGAGGAACGGCCCGATCGCCCCGCTTAGCCCGCCGACCCCGCCCCAGATCCCGATCGCCCAGCCGCGCCGCTCGGGCGGGTAGGCGCCGGTGATCAGCGTCAGCGTGAGCGGCACCATGACCGCCGCGCCGGCGCCCTGCATCGCCCGGGCGGCGACGAGCACACCGATCGTCGGCGCGAGGCCCGCGAGCAGAGATGCCCCGGTGAACGTCCCGAGGCCGATGCACAGCATTCGTCGCCGCCCGAAGCGGTCGCCGAGCGCCGCGCCGGTCAATGAGGCACGCGAAGGAGAGGTTGTACGCGTTAGCCGTCCACTCCAGATCGGCCAGGCTGCCGTGCAGCGCGCTGCGCAGGCTCGGCAGCGCGGTCGTGACCACGAGCGCGTCCAGGAACGCCATCATCATCGCCAGCGAAGCGACGATCAGCGTCCACACCGGCGAGGGTGCCGCGTCAACCTGTCTTGAGCGCAGCGTCTTGAGCATCTGATCAGTCCTTTCGGTCGAAAACGGTTTGATGCCCGGTGAGACACCAGCGCGGGGAGAAAGGGGTCGCGACCCGTTCTCGGCTCGGTTGGTGTCTGACCAGCCGATGGCTACGAACGGACACCCGAAGGGACCCGCAGATGCGAGGATCAGCCGATGACAGAGGCGCTGCTCGAGCATGCCGCGCGAGGCGACGAGGAGTCATTCCGCCAGCTCACCGATCCCTACCGGCGCGAGCTGCAACTGCACTGCTACCGCATTCTCGGCTCGATGCAGGACGCTGAGGACATGCTCCAGGAGACGATGCTCGCCGCCTGGCGCGGGCTGGAGCGCTTCGAGCGGCGCGCTTCGTTGCGCAACTGGCTCTACCGGATCGCGACCAATCGCTGCCTAAACGCGCTACGCGACGCCAGCCGCCGGCCGCCGCTCGCCAGGGAGTTCGCCTTCCCCGTCCCGGAGCCAACCCGGGTCACAGAGCCAACCTGGCTTGAGCCCTACCCAGACCTCCTGCTGGAAGGGATCATCGACGCCTCCCCCGGCCCACACGCAAGATACGAGACCAAGGAAACCGTCGAGCTGGCGTTCATCGCCGCGATCCAACAGCTCCCACCACGCCAGCGAGCGGTGCTCGTGCTCCGCGACGTGCTCGGCTTCCACGCAGGCGAGGTAGCGAGCATGCTCGACACGACCGAGGAAGCGGTAAAAGGCGCGCTGAAGCGTGCCCGCGCGACCGTCGAACACCTCAGCTCGCCAGCGGCTCGCAAACCGCCGCCGGCGCCGAACTCACCGCAGGAAGCCGAGCTCGCCCGCCGGTTTGCCGAGGCGTTCGAGACGAACGACGTCAACGGCGTCGTGAAGCTCCTGACCGACGACGCCTGGCTGACCATGCCACCGGCAACCATCCAATACCAGGGCCGCGACGCGATCCACGCGTTCATGCGCGCCGGCTGGCACCGCCCCGAAGCCGGACACCACCGCCTACTCCCCACGCGCGCGAACACCCAACCCGCGTTCGGGTGCTACCGCCGCGACCCGGACACCGGAATCGCGCACGCCGCCGGCATGATCGTGCTCACCCTCCAAGGCGACCAGATCGCCGCCGTGACCCGCTTCCTCGACCACAGCGTCATGCCCGGATTCGGACTACCCGACAGCCTCCCCAACGAACACACCTGAGTGACCTCCGACCGGGGGTGCACGCTTGCGAGCGACCGCTGGTGATCGATCGGGTTGCTATGGCAGGCTGGAGGTGGGGAAGCCGCGGACTGTGTGCAGCTCGTAGGTGAACAGGCCGGCCTTGACGCCGGGGTCATCGCGCAGGATCTGCTCGACCTCTTCGGGGGCGGCGTTGAAGATGTCGATTCCGGCCCAGTCGCTGTGGTCGGTGGCGGGGCAGACGATCGGGAGTTTGCCCTTCGGCCGTGAGCGCGAAGTTGCGCCGGCCGTGCTCCCAGATGATCTGGCCAGCTTCGGGCTCGCTGGCCTTCTCGGTCACGCGCAGCAGCACGGCGGTATAGGTCCTGCTCTTGGCGAGCATCTCGTGCATGTACTCGTCGGTGATCTCGGTTATCGCGCTCGTCTCGGTCGGCGGCCTGTCGCTGGCGGGGGCGGTCATTGGACCGCCCCGTTGGAGAGGCCGACGACGTGGCCTTCGGGGTCCGCGAAGAACGCGAACGTGAGGCCGAACTGCTCGAGCGTGGTTGGCGGGACGATTGTCTGGCCGCCGAGTTGCTCGGCCTTCTGCAGGTAGGCGGCGGGGTCGTCGACCTCGACGTAGAAGGTGACCGTGCCGGGCCCGCCGTCCTGCGCAGCGCCGATCCCGCCGCCGATCCTTTCTCGGCGGCTGGGACAGGCCGTAACCCGAATCGTCGCCTGCGTCCTGGATCTGCCAGTCGAACAGTTGGCCGTAGAAGTCGCTGCAGCGAGGCGCCGTCGTTGCCGGTGATCTCGAACCATGCGACTGCTGGTGCTGCCATTGGATCCTCCTTGAGTCGTGTGGTTGGGTTCAGCTCGTATATGCGTTTGCGTGCTCGGCGAACCAGCCGAGCACCTCCTTCCAGCCGGCGTCGTAGCCGGCGATGAAGTCGATCGGGCCGGGTACGCGCTCAAAGCCTGAGTGCTCGAGCCGCACGGTCGTTCCGCCGCCGGGGGCGGGCTCGAAGGTGATCTCAAGCTGGGTCGTGGCGCCCTCGGGCCAGCCGACCTGGGTCCAGGTCAGCGCCAGCCGCCGTCCAGGTTCCCATGCGGTCACACGCCCGACTTCCATCCCGCTGCCGGTCTGGAGGTCGTAGACCTCGATGAACCGTCCGCCCACGCCCGGTTCGATCCGCACCGACAGGCCGCGTTCCCGGTCGTTCCAGTAGGGGGTGTCGCGCCGCCACCACAGCCCAATGTCCTCGGTGAACAGCCTGAACGCCTGCTCGGGCGAGGTGTCGACCGTCACCTCGGCGCGGGCGGCTTGTCGTGCTGCCATTGCGACTCCTTCCAGGTGGCTCTTGAACGAGGACAGGACGCCGCGCCAGCTCGGATTTGAGGAGCCCCACGAGGGCGCGAGCGGACGCCGTCCGTTGGCGGTGATCACTTGGCCCTGCCTCCGGGTTCTTGCTTGCGGAGTGCCACGTAGTCCTTGAACGACTCAAGCTGGCCCTTCCACGCCCGGCTTAGCTGCGCAAGCCATCCCGACAGCTCGTCGATCGGCTCGGGCGCGAGCGCGTAAAGGCGCACCCGCCGATCGCCCGGAACCCCGTGCTCGACGATCAACCCCGCCTCACGCAACACACGCAGATGGCGGCTCACCGCCGGCGCCGCGATCGGAAACGCGTCGTGGATCTGCGTCGCCGTCCGCGGCGACTGACCCAGCATCTCCACGATCCGCCGCCTCGTTGGATCGGCAAGCGCCGGCAACCACTCATCCAAATGATTAGTCTGCACGATAATTATCGTTATCGCTAAATATATTCCTAGCAACAACCCTGGATGTCAAGCCCAGCGTCCGTCCGGGCAACAGGGGTCCTGCCGACTGCGGGATGCTGTGTCGCTCCGCCGTGACTTTCCGACAGCCACGGGAGCGGAGTCGGCCGCGCACTCACTGATCGGCCTGAGCGAGCACGCGACCCGCCGGCGCGCCTCTCGCTCCCGCGGAAGAAGCAGGCGCGCGGTCCCGCGTTTGACGAGTATCCCCTCGCTGTCCAAATCGTTCATCGGGCGGCGAGGCCTGGGCTCATGCGAGCGCCTGGCCCCACCGCCCGCAATCTCACTGCGGCAGGGTGAAGAAGATCACGCGCTCGTCCTTGATCTTCTGTCCGCCGTCAAGCAGATATAGCCGGGCTCCCTCCAGCGTCATCTCAGGTGCATCCGGACCGAACTTCACGCGCGAGGTCACCCGCAACAGCGCCCGCGTTTCGTCGCCGATTGCCGTGTTGACCTTGGTCGTGCCGGGCAGGACCGCCTGGCCGAACTGCATCAGACCCTGCATGTAGTCCTCGATCCCGGTTGTGTCGACCTCAGGTGCGTGCGGATCGACGCTAGTCACGGCCACGTGCACGTCGGGTGCGAGACTTGCTCGCGACGCGTCGTAGTCATGGTTGCCCCACGCTTCCACGTGGGCGCGAGCGACGGCGACGGCCGTTGGTTGCGGCTGAGAGGACATTTCCACGCTCCTATGGGTAGCGGTTGAATGAGCAGACCGCCACACGAATGGGCAGGCCCAGAAAAAGGAGAACGGGCCAGGCACCGTGCGAGTTCGCTCAAGCGCGCCGCCTCAAGCCAGCGTCCTCCAGGATGTGGGCTCAATCCTGATTCGGGCGGGCGACTGCGTCTTGAAGAAAATCGGCATCCGGTCCCATGCCTCCAAACACAGTCGGAGTAAGCCCCATGAACTCACGGAGCTCGCGCGTCAGGTGGGCTTGATCCGAGAAGCCGTACGTGTACGCGAGCCGCGCCCAGTCGGGCCTTGGCGCCCTCGCCGCCTCAGCTGCCAGCGCCGACGCACGCGTCTGACGCGCGAGCAGCTTGGGCCCGACCCCCACATGCTGCTTGAATCGCCGCTCGAGCTGACTGATACTGAGGTTCACCCGATCGGCTAGCCTGCGAACCCGCACGCGACCACGCGTCGCGCGGATCAACCGCACCGCCTCGCGCACCTGCGCCCCGGGCTCCCGCCCGGGCTCAAGCCGGGCAAGCAGCAAATCCGATACCCGCCCGATCCGCTCCTCGAGCGCCAGCGCCTCCAACTCGGCCACCGCCTCGCGAAAGTCGCGGGGCCACGCCTCGTCGGGAGACGCCACCCGACCAACCACCTCAGGCATCGACAGACCAACAAACGCCCCTGCAACGCCCGGGAAGAACGAGACATTCACCTGGTCGATACTGCCGTCGAACCGCAGCCACACCGACCGACACCTGGGGCCGACCAACGCCGCGCACGGAACCCCCGCCGCCCCCGATCCCTCGACGACCACCGGATCGCCGAAGCGCAGCGGCACAGACACGTCGGCACCGGCGAAATCGAGCACCGACACCCGCGCCGACCCCTCGCTACGCAGCACCTGAAACGCGCGCACATACGACACCAGGCGGCGTCGGCCGGTAGACCGCCAACTCCAGACCCGATGACACCGAGCAAACCTATCGTCCGATCCTGGCCGCTTGCCTCACACGGCAATGATATCCGCGACGACGGCCTGAACCTGACGCGGAGCGTGCCTTCGTGAGGGCCCAGCATCCGGGAAGGAGCCCAGCACCTCCTGAGGGCCGGTGTAGGTGCCTGCCACCGGGTCTCTGGGCGCTCGCAGATTCTGACCAGCTTCACCGCTGCTCAGTCGTAGCGCAGCGCCGGGAAGTTCGGACTCGTTGCCGCGGCCTCCCGGCGTCAATCCAGCACATTCCAGATCGGCCAGATGGAGTCGACATGGCGGGCCTCCATGCCCTCGTCTCGCGGCGCGTACATGAGCTCCGAGGCCCACGTGTGGCGGAACTGATCGCCGTCGCGGACGAACACGTTCAGGATCGGCATCTGCTCGCCTTCTGGGGTCTCCGCGTGGTAGTCGCGGTTGTAGGCGTTGCTTCGCGAGGACAGAAGCCGCAGGTGGCGCCAGCCACGCTCGCGCGCGAAGTTGCGGATCCGGTCTGGGTCCGACTTCGCGACCACGGCGAGGTTCAGCCGCTCGGTTGAGATGAGGAGCGGCGCCGTCGAGCGAGTCCAGGATCGAGGTGCATGACGCGCACGGGGTCTCGGACAGCGGAAGCCGCGCCGTCTCGCCCTCCGCGGGTCCCGGCCTGGTATCGCCCGAATACCGCGGGAACATGAAGCTGTAGATGACGAGCGTGTCCTTGCCCGGCCTCGAACAGCTCGCTGAACCGGACCTCGCGGCCGTCGGACGCCTCCTCGAAGCGGTAGTCGTCGGGAACGACGCCGCCCAGCGGCAGCGCGCGTCGCTGCGCGGCGACCTGTTCGATCGCCCGCCGCAGCCCGGCCTCGGCTTCCAGCAGACGATTGCGCTCGCGGCGGTACTCCTCGGACTCGCCCGGAAAACGAATGCCAGGGTCGATGTGTGTCATGTGACTGCCTCCTGGTTTGTCTTGGCTTTGTTGTCCGTCTTGGGGTCAGGCGAGGACCGGCACGTCCGCCGGCTCGGCGTGCGTCGGTGTCTCGCGGCGGGATGCGGTGATGGCGATGCCGCCGAGGGCGGCGAGGACCGCGAAGCAGACGCAGGCCCAGAGCGCGGGCCGGAAGCCGGCGGTGACTGCGGCTGGGCTGCCTAGGTGCCCGTTGGCGGTGAAGGCCGCGCCCGCGATCGCGAGCGCGAATACGGTCCCGAAGCGCTGTGCCATGTAGTTGATCCCCGACGCCTTGCCCATCTCGTGCGGGGCGACCGCGTCGAGCACCGTGGCGGGCACGGTGGGGAGGGCCATCGAGATGCCGATGCCGGCGATGAGCAGGGCGGCGTCGAGCTCGATCCAGCTGGTGTGAAGCGAGCCGCGGGCGGCGACCCAGATGTAGCCGGCCGCCTGCAGCGCGAGGCCGGCGCCCATGATCGGCCGGCGTCCGATCCGGTCTGAGAGCGCGCCTGCGAGCGGCGCCACAAGCATCGGCGTGGCGAAGAATGGCAGTAGGCGCATTCCGGTGCCGAGCGGGGAGTAGCCGCGCGCGAGCTGGAACTCTTGGGTGACGAAGAAGGCGGCGGCGAACGTGGCGCCGTGCAGGAAGTAGGTGATCACGTTGCCGATCGCGAACTGGCGGCTGGCAAACAGCCGCAGCGGCACCATCGGCTCGAGGGCCCGGTGCTCCCACCAGAGGAACGCGGCGAGCAGCGCCGAGCCGGTCGCGAAGCTCCCGACGGTCTCGGCGCTCCCCCAGCCGACGGTGTTGGCGCGGGTGAGTGCCCAGACGAGCGCGACGACGCCGGCGGTGACCAAGGTGACGCCGGTGAGGTCGAGCCGCGCCGGCGCGCCGTGGCTCTCAGGCAGAAGCCGCGTACCGAGGAGCGCTGCCGCGAGCCCGATCGGGACGTTGATCCAGAAGATCCAGTGCCAGTCGATCGCTTCGGTGATCGCGCCGCCGACGATCGGGCCGAGCGCGACGGCGAGACCGGCGAGCCCGCCGTAGACGCCGACGATCATCCCCCGCTTCTCGGGCGGGAACGTCGTCGTGAGGATCGTGAGGCTGAGCGGCAGCACCGCCGCCGCGCCGAGCCCCTGCACCGTGCGCGCGATGATCAGCTCACTCACGCCGGGCGCGAGCGCGCACGCCCCGGAGGCGAGCGTGAACAGCGCCAGGCCACCGTTGAACACGAGCCGGCGGCCGAAGCGGTCGCCGAGCGCTGCGGCGGTGATGATGCCGGCGGCGAAGGCGATGCCGTAGGCGTTGACGGTCCACTGCAGCGAGGAAAGGCCGACGTGCAGGTCGCGCTGCATCCGCGGCAGCGCCGTGGTCACGACCAGCGCATCGAGAACGACCATGAAGTAGGCGGTCGAGGTCAGCCCGACCACCCAGCCGAGACGGCGAGTAGCTGCGGGTGCGTCTGTCATCTGTGCTCCTTTCGTCGTTGCCGGCTCGTCGGCCGGTTGTGCCTCAGTGACGAACAGACAGACGCCAGACGGACAGGCAGACGAAAACAGGCGCGGGTGTCCGTCTCCCGGGCCGCTATTCGTCTAAAAGATGAAATAGCCGGATCCACGCGGAAGGAGACTTCTTGAGATACGCACTGTTGGCCTACAGCAACAGCGACGTTCGCGAACAGAGAACTGAAGAGGAGCAACGGCGGATCGACGCCGGGGTGGCCGACGTGCTGGCGCGTCCGAACGTGACGGGCTGGCTCCGACTCCAGGACGCCGGGTCGGCGACGACCGTCCGCCACCAACAGGGCAGGCACGCTTTTGACGGACGGACCGTTCGTCGACAGCAAGGACTTCCTCGGCGGCTTGATCCTCGTCGAGGCGGAGAATCTCGACGGCGCCCTGGGCATGGCCAGTGAGCTGCAAGAGCGCTCGACGGCGGTGGCGATCGAGGTCCGGCCGGTCCGCGAGGAGCCGCTCGTTGGTGCTTGAGCAGGTCTTCCGCGACGAGTGGGGCCGCGTCCTGGCGTCGCTCGTGGGCTTTCTCGGCGACATCGAGCTCGCAGAAGACGCCGCGCAAGAGGCGTTCGCTGCCGCCGCCGAACGCTGGCCGAGCGACGGAACCCCGGGAAACCCAACCGGTTGGCTGATCACGACCGCTCGCAACCGCGCTCTGGACCGCATCCGGCGCGAACGGACCCTGGCGGCAAAGACCGAGCAGCTGAAGCGCGAGCTGCTAGACAAACCGGAGGAGGAGGCGATGGACGAGACGGCGACGTTCCCGGACGAACGGCTCGAGCTGATCTTCACCTGCTGCCACCCGGCGCTCGCGCTCGACGCGCAGGTCGGGCTCACGCTGCGCACGCTCGGCGGCCTCTCGACCGAAGAGATCGCGCGCGCCTTCCTCGTCCCCTTCGAGACGATGAGCAAGCGCCTGACACGCGCCAAGCACAAGATCCGTGACGCCGGCATCCCATTCAGCGTCCCGCCCGACCATCTGCTGCCCGAGCGACTCGACGCCGTGCTCGCGGTCGTCTACCTGATCTTCAACGAAGGCTGGGGCGAAGGCCGCGTCGACCTCTCGGCAGAAGCGATCCGCCTCGGCCGCTCGCTCGTCGAGCTGATGCCCGACGAAGCCGAAGCGTACGCCCTGCTCGCGCTGATGCTCCTCGGCCACGCGCGTAGCAGCCGCTCGCTTCCAGGGCGGCGAGCTTGTCCTACTCGACGACCAGGACCGCTCACTATGGGACCAGCACCAGCTCGAGGAAGGCCGCAAGGTGCTCGAACGCGCTCTCGCCCTCCACGGGAACGGGCCCTACACCGTCCAGGCAGCGATCGCCGATCTCCACCTCCGCCAGCCACGTAACTGGGAGAAGATCGCCCTCCTCTACCAGAAGCTCGAGCACATCACCCAATCGCCGGTCGTGGCAATGAATCGCGCGATCGCCATCGCTGAACTCCAAGGACCCGAAGCCGGACTAGCCGTGCTCGACGGCCTCGAGCTCGACGACTACCGCTACTACCACTCCACCCGCGCCGACCTCCTACGACGCCTCGGTCGCGGCGACGAAGCGCGCGCTGCCTACATGCGCGCTCTCGAGCTAACCCAGCCTGGTCCCGAGCAGCGGTTCCTCGCCGGGCGCCTCGCCGGCCTCCACGCAGCCCGCCGAACAACACCCGGACCACTAAGCCCAACAGCCCGATCGCTCGTCCCGCAGCGGCCGCGATCTCTCGTACGGCCGCTCGGGACGTGTGCGCTCACCTTGTGTGTCGCCTGATGGCCGCCTCGAGGTTGTCGAGCTCGGTGCTGCGATGGTCGCGGTACTCCTGTGTCCAGGTCTCGTCGTGGAGGGGATCGAGCGTCATGACCACGTTCGTGCGCTCACCGCCGGGCTCGATGTCGATGGTCGTCAGATGCTCATACGGCTCGTGGTCGGGCACGAAGTCGATCAGTGACAGGTAGGCCAGGCAGGTCGGCGGCTGAAGCTCGGTGAACGTTCGACGAAACTCGCTCGAGAGCGGCATGCCGAGATTCCGCACGAACTCGACCTGTTCCGGCCCAGTCGCCGTCATCGTGTACCGCACCTGACCGCCGGGCTTGAGCTCGAGCTCGCTCACCCGGGTTTCGAAACCCTCAGGGCCCCACCACTCCTCGACACCGGCGGCGGTGGTCAACATCTCCCAGATCAGCTCCGCGGGAGCGTCGTACGTGCGCTCGAGCCGGACGGCGCTCGGGCTAGGCGTGGGTTCGGTCGTCATCGATCCTCCTTTGGTCGTGGCCGGCTGTCGGCCGGTTCTGCCTCAGTGACGAACTGAGAGACCCCAGACGGACAGGCAGAGGAAGAAAGGCGGGGTGCAGGGCGGGCGCGTAGTAACGCGAAGCGGAGCCGAACCACATCCTTGGAGACCTCCTGGCGCGTTTGCCGGTCGCCTGGCTAGTAGCGGCGCTCGCGACGATGGATCACGAGCGCCGCGACGCCGGTCAGGGCTCGAGGTTCACCACGTCGAGCGGGGGGTCGCTTGAGGACCAGCCAGCATGCCGATGCTTGTCCGTGTCACTGGATGCAGCAGCTGTCGATGAAGAGGCTGGCTTTGTCGAAGTGCCGCGGGTTGCGGATCAAGGTCGGCTTGATGTGAACGGTGGTATCGGGCAGGTCGTCTTCTGCGTGTGGAATCCGTACCGCGGGGAACGTCAAGGTCGAGGTCTTGGGATTCCATTGCGGTTGTCCGATCTGGAGCACGATCTCCGTCGGGACCCTATTTCCGTCTTTGCTGAAGGACAGCACCGCGTTGGGATTGGCATCTGCGAAGTAGGCCTTAAAGCGTCTGACGAAGTCCGCATTAGCGACCACGTACGCCTGACGGACGGGGCGGTCGGTGAAACGTGTCATGTAGTCCCGCAGTCCGACGAGCCGCAGGACGAGATGCTGGTCGTTGGGCCCAGTCAGCGAGCCCGACGCGCTCGGGATCGACCACAGGTAGTTGAACTGCGGGTGCGGTGCGGTGGCGGCGGATAGCGTCGAGGAGGCGACCAGCATCGCGGCAAAACTCAGCGCGATTAGGAGCGACACTCGTAATGGACGCAACACTGAAGACAAGCTCGGCCCCGCTACAGAATTCCTCATGGAAACCCCTATCTCGCTGTGCTCGGTCGCCCCACCGCTGATGCACCACAGCTTCCAGTGCCCGATTGTTGCCCGTCCAGTGGCCTTAGTCAAGCCGTCGAGCCACTTGCCCTCGGGCGATGGTACGCGTGCGTAGATGTGGTTGAGGCCCGGCGGGCTGGTGGCCACGCCGGGCCTTACCGCTCAGCTGGAGACAGGCTGGTAGGTGAGCGCGACGACGCCGTTCGGTGATGGGGTTGCCAGGAGGAACTTCAGCGGGAGCGTCTGCCCATTGCCGCCACCCATCGCTCGCGCGAGTACTGGGTGAACGGAGAATCGGATGTCGTCGACGAGGTGGTTCTCGAGCAGGGTTTGGTTCAGTCGGCCGTATCCGTACATCATGAGATCACGGCCATCCTGTTGTTTGAGCTCAGTCACAGCGCCGACGACGTCTTCGCGGATGATCGTGGAGTTGTTCCAGTCAGCCCTCTCCAGGGTCGAGGAGAACACGTACTTGCGGATCGCGTTGATGGCGTCTGCGTACGGCCCAGTTTGGTTAGGCATGACGTCGGCGAAATACTCGTAGGTGCCTCGTCCCATCAGCATGCCGTCGAGGGCCTGGAGCGCTTGAGCGGCTTCCTGCCCTGCGTCCGCGTCGAACGTCGCCCAGGAACTCGGGTCTTCGGTGACGCCGTCGAGCGAGACGAAGGCGGAATTGATGATCTTGCGCATGGTTGTTCCTCCTTAGGTTGTGTGGTTGGTTAGCTGCTGGCGGCGAGCGCCGGTTGGGGGTCGCGGACGCTCGTATTGGCCACGGCGGTCGAGACCGCCTCGCGGCGGACGAGCGCGAAGATCGCCGGAATGGCGAGCAAGCCGATCCCGCCGAGAACCCAGAGCGCCTCCTGGAACCCGCCGGTGAGCGCCGCGGGGGCGGCGTGGCCGGCGTGAAGCAGCGTTTGGGTGTGGCTGGCGGCCACACTCGAGGCGATCGCAATTCCGATCGCGCCGCCGAGCTGCTGGCTGGTGTTCAGCAATCCGGACGCGAGCCCGGCCTGCTGCTCCTTCACGCCGGCGAGCGCGGCGATCGAGATCGGGATGAACGCGAACGCGGTTCCCGCGCCGGCGACGACCATCGGGCCGGCGAGGTTGGCCAGAAAGTGCCCGTGGACGGGCACCTGGGTGGCCCAAATCGCCCCGCCGCCGATCATGGTCATCCCTACCGCCATCACGATCTTGGTCCCGCCTCGGGTCACCAGCGCCTGGGAGAGGCCGGCGAGCGCGATCGAGGTCAGCGACGCGGCCAGCCAGGCGAGCCCGGACTGGAGCGCGCTGTAGTGCAGCACCTGCTGCATGTACAGAGTGCCGACGAAAATGAACGCGTAGAAGCTGCCACCGAGCAGCAGGCCCGCGGTGTTCGCACCTGCAAGCGTGCGCAGCCGGAAGATCGACAGCGGCAGGATCGGATCGGTGACCCGACGCTCGATCAGCAGGAACGCGGCGAGCAGCACGCCTGCCGCAGCGAGCACGCCGATCGTCCGCGTGGCGCCCCAGCCGTACTGCGGTGCCTGGGAGATAGCGTCCACGAGGAGCACCAGCCCGCCGGTGCCGGCGAGCGCGCCGGCAGCGTCAAACTTGCGCCGCACCACCTCTAGCCGGCTTTCGGGCACGATCCGCGGCGCCAACAGCAGCGCGCCCGCGCCGATCGGAACGTTGAGGTAGAAGATGTACTGCCAGCCGGCGTACCGGGTCAAAAGGCCCCCGGCGATCACACCGACGGTCGCGCCACCGGCTCCGAGACCACCCCAGATCCCGAGGGCCTTGTTGCGCTCGGCGCCCTCCTGGAACATGTTCATCACGATCGACAGAGCGGCGGGCAGCATGATCGCTGCTCCGATGCCCTGGACTGCCCTGGCTCCGATCATGAAGCCGGCACCGGTTGCCAGCGCAGCGGCCAGCGACGCGGCGCTGAACAGCCCGAGCCCAACCATCAGGATGCGGCGGCGGCCAAGCAGGTCGGCGGCCCGGCCGCCGAGGAGCAAGAACCCGCCGAACGTGAGCGCGTACGCGGTCACGACCCATTGCAGGTTGGTGTGGGAGAAGTGCAGGTCGCGGCCGATTGTCGGCAGCGAGACGTTGACGATCGTCAGGTCGATGACCGTCATGAAGAACGCCACAGCCAGCAGCACGAACGCCCGCCAGCGATTGGTATGGGGTGATTGGGACGTCATTAGACCTCCAGTCCTCTTCGGGTTTCGCCGCCTGTTTTGGTGGCTTCACAGAGGACGTCGCAGCACCGCGCCCGATTTGGACAGCCGCGCGGAGAAACCAGGAAACGACCCACTCGCGAGCCACGACCGCTTTCGCTCGCGAGCCGCAGGTGTCAGTCGGCGTCTAGCGTCGACAGGCGCCGGTGCAGCTCGGCCCGCTCGATCGCGTTTGCGCTCAGCGCGATCGCTCGCTGGTACGCGCGCGCGGCGGCCACTGGGTCACCGGCCCGCCGGAGCAGGTCGGCGTGTGCCGCGTGCAGCGGCTGGTAGCGCTCGAGCGCAGGGTCAGCCAGCAGCGGCTCGAGCAGCTCGAGCCCGGCCTGCGGCCCGACGGCGAACCCAACCGCCGCTGCCCGGTTCAGCTCAACGACCGGCGAGGGCGCAATCTCATTAAGCGCGCGGTACAGCTCCGCGATCTGCTCCCAGTCTGTTATGCCCGTGTCCGCCCCGCGGACGTGCACGGCTGTGATCGCGGCTTGCAGCTGGTACTGGCCCGGGCGGCGGAACCGCATCGCCCGGTCGAGCGCCTCGAGCCCGGTGCCGAGCAGCTCGCGATCCCACCGCGAGCGGTCCTGCTGGTCGAGGGCAAGGTAGCGCCCGTCCGGCGCGACGCGCGCGTCGCGGCGAGCGTCGTGCAGGAGCATCAGCGCCAGCAGCCCCCAAACCTCGGCCTCGTCAGGCATCAGCTCGGCCAGCAGCCGTGCGAGGCGGATCGACTCGCCGCACAGCTCGGCCCGCACCAGCCGCTCGCCCTCGGTCGCCGAATAGCCCTCATTGAAGATCAAATACAGCACCCGGAGAACACCGCGCAACCGATCGGGCAGCTCCTCGTCGTCGGGCACCCGATACGGGATCCGCGCGTCCGCGATCTTGCGCTTGGCGCGGACGATCCGCTTGCCCATCGTCGGCTCCGCCACCAGGAAGGCGCGCGCGATCTCGCCGGTCGTGAGCCCGCCGAGCGCCCGCAGCGTCAACGCCACCCGCGCCGGCAGGTCGAGCGCCGGATGGCAGCAGGTGAAGATCAGCCGCAGGCGGTCATCGACGATCGCGCTCTCCTCGTCCTCGTCAGGGTGCTCCTGGCGATCGAGCCGCATCAGCTCCGCCAGCCGATCGGCTCGATCCGCCACCGACCGCTTGCGGCGCATCCGATCGATCGCCCGCCGCCGCGCTGCGACCGTGAGCCACGCGCCCGGCCGGGCGGGGACACCGTCGCGCCGCCACGCGCCGACCGCGTCGGCAAACGCGTCCTGCACGGCGTCCTCCGCAAGCTGAAAGTCGCCCACATGTCGGATCAATGTCGCCAGCACCGCCGCGCGCTCCGCGCGGAACGCCTCCTCGACGGCGGCGCCGACCGGATCCGGGCTCGCGCGGCGTGGAAGCTCCGGAGAGCTCAAGACGCGCTGGCGCTCCGATCGGGCCGCGGGATCTCGTCGTCGGCCACGATCGGCCGCACCTCGACCGACCCGTACCGGACCCAGGGCAGACGCGAGGCATGCCCGACCGCCTGGTCTAGGTCCGCGCAATCGAGCACGTAGTAGCCGCAGAGCACCTCCTTGGTGACGGCAAACGGACCGTCGGTCAACTCGGTCTCGTCACCACGGACCCGGACCGTCGTCGCGGTCGCAACTGAGTGCAGCGGCCCATTCTTGACGAGCACCCCCGCCTCCTGCAGGCTCGCGTTCACCTCGTCCCACAGCGGCATCTCCGCCCATCGCTCAGCTCGCTCAGCCTCGTCGCCCTCGAGCCCATAAAGCAACAACATGTATTCCGGCACGGTCGCCTCCTATCGGTACGGCCGCACGATACGCGGCCTCTACCCCTACGTCGCGGCACGCCAGTCGATTTGGACAGTGCGACGCAGGTGCAGGCCGTCTCCGGTTCTGATCTGCGATATACGGTTGAGCCACTGAACGAGAGAGGCCGACGTTCGGGAGTCCGGCGCACAACGGCGGTCGCGGTCCGCGTGGGGACCGGTCACGCCCGTCAATGCAATAGTCGCCTGCCGCGGCGCGCCCGCCTCCAGGTCTTGGTGAGTGGCCCGGATGCTTCATAGCTGGCGGCCACAGTCACTCCGTAGGTGAGGTGATAGCCGATCTCGTCCGCGATCGCGCTCAGCTCATAGGACCACGGGGGCTGATAGATCCCGAGCGGCACCAGTTGGAGATACGACGCCGCCCACACGCCGAGGCCGAATGGCGGTCCGAGGAACTGGCTCCCCACGCGGAGCGAGTCCCGGCCGATCGCGTATACCCCACCCCACGATGAGCCATAGGACCAGTGCATCACCCGTGTGAGCGCTGGGATTGCCTGCGGCGAGAGGGGCCGATCAAGTACTCCCTCGATTAGCCGCTTGCCGACCTGGGCCGGCGCTGGCGCCGACCGCCAGGGGTCTTCATCCTCACCGCCCACCGATGATTCGTTCTCCTGTTCTGACTGCTCGTGGCGTTGGGTCAGGCGTTGGCGGACTTCCTGATGCAGTGTCATCGCGGCCGTACCCACGGCCCCCGCGAGAATGCCTCTCAGGATTCTCAGCAACGGCGTTGGCGTCTGTCTGGATATGAGCAGCATCAGCTCACCAGGCCGCACTTCCGCCACGAGCGACGATCCGCATGGCTGGGCACTCTGTCACCTTGGGTGGCGTCAGCGGAGGAGGGAGTTGACGAGGATGCTCGTGATCCACCGCTCGCAGTCGTCGTAGGTCCAGCTGTGCTCCTGCGTGAGTTGCGCGTAGACGGGCCGCCAAGTGAGGGTCGCGAGCAACGCGGCGGCATCCTCGTCGCTTAAGCCGTCGCGCAGGGCGCCGAGTGCGTGGAGCTTATGCGCCGCCCTGGCGGTGCCGTCCAGGTGGCGTCGCTTTCCTTCCTCGGCGGCGGCTGCAGCGTCCGGCTCGATGGGCGCGGCTGACAGCAATGCGCTGATGATGTCGCCGCAGCGCTCGTTGAGCTGGCGGGTGAGCCGGACGCCAAGGCTGATGATCTCCTGTGGCTCGTCACTTTCTGCCAGGCGGGCGGCGATGGTCGCGACGTCCGCCTCCTCATCGATCGCGTCGACCAGCCCGAGGACAAGCTCGCGTTTGGAGCCGCAGCTGGCGTAGATCGTCTGGACTGCGACGCCCGCGTCACGCGCTATGTCGGCCATTGAGGTCGCCGCGTAGCCCTGGTCGGCGAACAGGCGCCGGGCTGCTCGCAGGATGTCCCGGCGAGTCGCCTGCGCCTGCAGCCTTCGGCGCTCTGACTTATAGGCGGCCATTACTTGACAGCGTAGCGAGCGATGGAGTACCTTCCTATTCGTTAGAGATTTATCCAGATGAATAAATCTAGATTCCATCACATAGGAGCGTAGGACGTATGAGCACAGCCACTACCACCACGGCGAACGTAGATCTCTGCATCAGGGTCCAGCGCGAGCTGTTCGGCGCCGGCCGGTACGAGCTCGCCGACGAGCTGATCGCCGTAGATTGCGTTGACCACGGCGGCGAGAGCGGACCCGGCGGGATGGGGCGCGAAGCTGGCGCGGCGCGCGGGCCTGAGGCGATCAAGGGCGTCGTGCGATGGCTGCGCGGCGCCTTCCCGGACCTCGCCTACGAGATCGAGGACGCCTTCGGCGACGGCGACCGCGTTGCCGTGCGCTGCACTGCGCGAGGCACCCACGAGGGCGAGTTCCTCGGCAGACAGCCGACCGGGAGGAGTTTCGCCGTCCAGCAGATCCACATGTTCCGCGTCAGGGACGGCCAGATCGCCGAGCACTGGGTCGCCCGCGACGACGTCGGAATGATGCGCCAGCTCAGGCTCGCCGGCTGACCAATCCCGCGACGAATACACCGAGGACGGTGATCGCCGCAGCCGGGGGTTGGCGAGCACGGCTAACTAGTGGGCCGGATCGTCGGACAGCGTCGGCTGATGATGGCGACCGACGAGGGGCCCCCTCCGCGCGGCAAGCGATTCAGCGATGACTGAGGACGTTCAGGACCCTGCCGTTCGGCTCGCGAACGAAGAAGCGGCGAACGCCCCAAGGCTCATCGGTGAGCGGATGGACTAGCTCGCAACCCATCGCCTGAGCAGCGGCATGAGCCTCGTCGACGTCGTGTACCTCGATCGAAACATCTGGGTTGACCGTTGCTGTTGCGTCCTGCTGCATCAACGTGATCTGCGCCGATGGGTTATCTGGCGCCGCGAACGTGACGACCCAACCTTGGTCCATGACCACTTCGAGCCCCAGGACGCCCTCATAGAACTCGCGGCTCGCATCGGACATCTGCCCGTGCAAGTCAGGGACGATGCGTCGGACAGTCATGCCCAGAGGATCCTCTCTTCGAGACTTTGCCGCCCCGCCGCGCGTCACCCAGAATGGTCACGCTCGGCAAGTCGCCTGCCTTTGTTGGTGATTGCCCGCGACGGAGATGGGTACAAGCTCTTCATGGCAACACAACGTCAACGGCAAGCAGCACGCAGGAACATCACGCAGGCGCAGTCGGGGGCCCGACGTAAGCGGACGGTCGCGAACCTGCCGAGCAAGACCCGGAGCGCGCTCGGCCGGGAGGGCGCAAAAGCGGCCGCGCGAAAGCGCGGGGCCTCACGAGGCACCGGTACCGGCGCCGGCGCGATGACCGTCACCGAGCTGCGACGGGAGGCGGCACGGCTTGACATCTCAGGCCGCTCGAAAATGGGCAAGGCGCAACTGATCCGGGCGGTCGGACAGAAGCGGCGCTCGCGCGGCTGAAGCATCGCCGCCAGTCCATTTGGTGGCGCTAGATCACGGCGGCAATGTCGGTAGCCGCCGTGGCCGCCTAGGCTGTGGTCGACTCTTCTCTAAACGGCAATCGATCGGCGGCGCCGACGAGTTTGAATAGTCGCTGGACGGCCGGCGGCCCGGGCCGAATTTCGAGCGTCGGCCCTCCGTTGTCCTGACAGCGTTTGCTTAGCCCAACGAACACGGCCAAACCGGTCGAGTCCAGAAACGACAGTGCGCTCAAGTCGATCACCAGGCGGCGCGGCGGGGAATGCTCAAGGTCCTCGAGCGCTGCTTTGACTCGGTGGACCGTCGCCAGGTCGAGCTCGCCAGCTAGCGCCAGTACGACCTCACCCTCGTTCCGAAAGACCTGCACGGTGAGAATCTCGGGCAAAACCCTGGTCTCGCTGGGGGACTGCATGTGGTGGGTCACCCTCCTGTCCTAGTGGTCGTTCGGAGGACGCGCCGCTGACGTGCTGCCAGGCGGTGCATCCGGTGGCCTGGTGGCGGTGGCTCTGCAGCCGCGGCGTCAACCCCCGCTGGCGGGCAACGCTCCGCGGCTGTCCACCACGACGGTTGGACCGAACCTGTCTGTGGACGTAGCCAGCGGCGTCCGTACGAATTTAGACAATCGAGCCGGTCGCTCCAATGGATCATTCTGTTGTGGCTCCCTCCTGGACGCGGTCTAGCGCCTCGGGTTGGACCTTGCAAGGGCGGCTGGGAAGGAGGTTGTTAATCAACCCCAGCTTCCGCTCTATGCAAATCGACCGACAAGCTCTGCGGCGTCAGGTGCCATCTCCGGTTCGCCTTTCGGGGCGTCTCGCCTGTCTGGATCCTGGCCGCTGCTCGCACGCGGAAGCGCGAGCCGGGCTGCGCGGCGTCAGGTAGCGGTGAGCGCCGCGTCGAGGTCAACCCACAGGTCGTCGAGGTCTTCGCACCCGACGCTGAGACGAATCAGACCCGCCGGTATGTGCTCCTGGCCGGGGTGTACGCTGCGGCGCTCCATCGATGTCTCCACGCCACCGAGGCTCGTCGCGTGGCGGATGATGCGGGTCCCACGACACGCACGATCCGCGGCTCCTGCGTCCTTCAGCTCGAAGCTGACAATCGTTCCGAACCCCGGATACCGCACTTGGATAACGGCGGCGTGACCGTCCAGGCGCGCCGCCAGCTGCTGGGCCGAGCTCTGGGCGTGGCGCAGCCGTAGTGCCAGGGTTCGAGCCCCGCGCAGCGCCAGGAAGCACTCGAGCATTCCGGGCGTGGCTCCGTTCCGGCTGCGGACGTCGCGAAGCAGCGCGAGCTCGCTCGGGTCGGCGGTGACCGCTACCCCGAGCAGAAGATCCGAGTGCCCGCCGATCAGCTTGGTCGCCGAGTGCACGACGATGTCGGCTCCGAGCCGGAGAGGACGCTGGAGCAGCGGCGTGGCAAACGTGTTGTCGACCACCAGCCGGGTCCCGGCGCGGCGGGGTGCGGCACAGATCGCTGCGAGGTCAGCGACCTCGAGCAGCGGGTTCGACGGCGACTCGATCCACAACAGGTCCGCCTCCGAGGCTCGCTGCAACCACACGGGGTCGGTCGCCGGCAGCCGCTCGACCCGCCACTGGTGAGTGCGCACGCCAGCGTCGGCGATAGCGGCCACGCCCTGGTAACAGTCGTCCACCAGAACCAGGTGAGCGCCCGTGGGAAGCTGGCCGAGCACCGCCGCGCAGGCCGCCATCCCAGATGAGAAGGCCACGGCGCCTCCTCCTTCCAGCCCTCCCAGCACAGCCTCGAACGCTTCCCATCCTTCGGTGGCCTCGTTCCGGCTATAGACCCGCTCCGAGCCCAACACGTAGGTCGAAGCGGCAATCACGGGGGTATTGAGTGGCGCGCCCGGCACCGACTCGGGACGCCCTGCCACCACCACCCAGGTCTCAGGCTTCACCTCGTCCGATTCCACGATCTCGCTCCGCAGCGTCAATAGCTTGCGGTCTTACATCCGGGAGAGGCGAGACTGCCACAAGTTCGATGCTGATGGCGCTCGGACCCAACGGCGCTGGATCTTCTCGGCATTAGCCGGAAGGCCGACATGAGCCGTCTGTACGATTGAAGTAGGCGATGAGGCCCGCCTGAACTGCCGAGGACGGCTAATGGCTTCTACCGCGTGAGAAATCGGTGGAAGCTAATGGCGTTTTCTGATCTGCCTCGATCTGACCGGCCCGGCCCGACGGACGGCGGGCCGATGAATGCGGATCAGCACGGTCCGGCGGCTGAGATGGCTTTCCAGAGCGTTCTGTGGGAGCGGTCAGCGGACCAGCCTCAGGCGCAGCCAGATTTCTTTGAGGACTTGAACCTAGACCAGGTGCTGCGCTCGCTGATCTCGGGTCGAGAGCAATATGAGCTGGCGCCGTTCTTCTATTCGCCGCTGCGCGACCCGAACGAAGTCCGTTATCGGCACGAGGTATTCCACGATCTTGAGAAACCTGATGTGCTGGATTCGATTAGCAGGTTCGCGTCCGCGATGCAGCAGACGCGCGAACACCGGAGGGCGGCAGAGCACCTCCGCTACGAGCTGCAGAAGCAAGCGTGGTTTGTCGACGCCGCCGAGACGTACTGCCGCGCGGTCGCATCACTAGCGGCGGAGCTTGCGGAGCGGGACCTAACGTCACGGAGGGCTCGGTAAGGCTGCGTGAGCACCTCGCGGGGTACGTGAACTCGGCGGGTTTCACGTCACTCGTCGCCGAGACCAAAGCTGTGAAGGAAGCATTTGCCGGACTCAGGTACGCGCTGCGGATCGATGGAGGCCGCGTCACGGTGACCAGATACGGGGGCGCGGCGGACTACAGCACCCGGGTGCTCGAAACATTCGCCAGATTCAGGCGGGGGGCGGTGAAGAGCTATCTGGTTGGGCTGCCCGAGGACATCGGCATGGACCACGTCGAGGCCCAGGTTCTCGAGGGTGTCTCGAAGCTTCACCCCGAGCCGTTTCGGGCACGCGCCGAGTACTGCGCCCGTCACGCCGATTTCCTCGATTCCACCATCGCAAGGTTCGACCGCGAGGTGCAGTTCTATGTCGCCTACCTGGAGTTCATCGAGCGCCTCAGGAAGGCCGGCCTGCCGTTCTGCTATCCGCGCGTCTCGACGAGATCGAAGGAGACCGCGGTCGAGGACACGTTCGACATCGCGCTGGCAAACAAATTGGTTTCCGGAGGTCGGGAGGTTGTGACCAACGAGTTCCACCTTGCGGAACCAGAGCGGATGCTCGTCGTCAGCGGGCCGAACAACGGCGGCAAGACGACGTTCGCCCGCACGTTCGGGCAGCTGCACCACCTGGCGAGCGTCGGGCTGCTCGTTCCGGGCCGCAGGGCCCGGCTGTTTTTGCCGGACCGCATCTACAGCCATTTCGAGAAGGAAGAGCAGGTCGAGACGCTCCGGGGTAAGTTCGACGACGAGCTTGTTCGGGTCCACCGGATTCTGGAGCAGGCGACCTCGAGGAGCGTCATCGTCATGAACGAGAGCTTCAGCTCGACGACCCTCAACGACGCGATGTTCGTAGGCACCAAGGTGGTGAAGCGAATGCTCGCCCTGGGCGCACTCGGGGTGTACGTGACGTTCGTGGACGAGATCGCGTCGATCAGCGACGCGACCGTCAGCATGGTGGCTCAAATCGTGCCGGAGAATCCGGCCGAGCGCACGTTCAAGATCCTGCGCCAGCCCGCCGACGGACTGGCGTACGCATGGGCGATCGCCGAAAAGTACGGCCTGACCTACGAGCGGCTGGTGGAGCGGATCGGCGCATGAAGGTCTACCTGCTGCACCCAGACCGAGACTTCGAGGTCAAGCCGGAGCTGGCGGGATGAGATCTTCCAGGCAATGACCAGCGGAAACCTGTTCGCGATCACAAACGCACGCCGGAACCTCGGACGGAAACCACCGGCAGCCGCGCGGCACCCCAGCGGCGATGACGTGCTTATCCAGGACCTCGAGCTGGACACCCTGTGGAATGCGATGGCCGATGGAGACGAGTTCCTGTTCGAGGTGGCCAAGCGCGGGCTGCTATCCAGCCTGCACGACCCCAGCGAGATCGTCTACCGGCAACAGGTGCTGCGTGATTGCATCGAGCAGCCGCAGACGGTGCACCAGCTTTACGAGCTCGCGATCGAGGCCCTCGCGCGCCAACGAAAGGTCGGAGCACTGTGGCAGACCGCGATGCCGGACTCCATCCTCCACCATTCGGTGGGGCTACTGAGGGAGTACCTGGACGTGCTGAAGCGATTGCGGCAGGTCGCCGAGGAGCAGTCAGAGGGCTTTCGCTCGGAGGGCTTCAGGCGCCTCTTCGCGACTGTCCGGGAGGAGCTATCCGACGAGTATCTGCAGACGGTCGAGGAGCATCTGCGACTGCTCGAGCTCAAGCGGGGCTTGAGCGAAAGCGCCGAGCTGGGAAAAGGAGACAAGGGCGTCCGCTACGTCTTCCACGAGCCGCCGCGCGAGTCGAGGTGGAAGGAGCGATTGCTCCCCGGTCGACGGTCGCGTAGCTACACCTTCGAGCTTCATCCCCGTGACGAGGCGGGTGCAAGAGCGCTCGCGTTGATGAGGGCGAGGGGAATGAACCACGTCGCGGACGCGGTCGCGCAGTCGGCCGATCACGTCAAGAGCTTCTTTACGATGCTCCGGCTCGAGCTCGCGTTCTACCTCGGCTGCCTGAACCTCCGAAGGTGGCTCGAGGACAAGGGGGAGCCGATCTGCTTTCCGGAGCCGATGGACGAACGAGAGCTCGCCCTCAGTGCGGAGGATGTGTACGACGTCCTTCTCACTCTTCATGTGCGCGAGAGAGTCGTCGGGAATGAGCTGAACGCAGACGGCAGGTCGCTCGTGATGCTCACAGGCGCCAACCAGGGCGGCAAATCAACCCTGCTGCGCGGCCTTGGATTGGCGCAGCTGATGATGCAGAGTGGCATGTTCGTCGGGGCCCGATCCTTCCGCGCCAACGTCTGCGCCAGAGTGTTTACGCATTACAAGCGGGAGGAGGACATGAGCATGCAGCGGGGAAAGCTCGATGAGGAACTGGGCCGCATGAGCGGGATCGCAGACCAGATCACCCCCCACTCGATCCTCCTCTGCAATGAGTCCTTCTCCTCGACCAACGAGCGCGAAGGGTCGGAGATCGCGCGAGAGGTGATCCGCGCGCTGCTCGACAAGCAAGTCAAGGTCCTGTTCGTCACTCACATGTATGACCTCGCCCACAGCTTCTATGCGCAGCGAGGCGACCAGGCCCTCTTCCTTCGCGCCGAGCGAGGGCAGGATGGACAACGCACCTTCAAGCTTCCGGAGGGCGAGCCACTTCCGACCAGCTACGGGCAGGACTCCTATCGACGGATCTTTAGCGATGGGGGCGAGCGGAGAACGGCGGACATGCGTGCCCGGTGAGCTCGCTGATCAGCTTCTGGGCCAGCAGCACTAGCTGCGGACTCTGCGGCGTCCTTCACCGAGCCAGCGATCTATGTGAGCGACCAGCCCTTGGCACCGGCGTTCAACCTGCCTCAGCTCCTCGAGGCGCGCCTGGGCGTGCTGTTCGCCACAGCGGCGATCTTCGGCGGCCCGATCGATGGCGGCACGGATCGCCTCGATCGCCTCCTCGACGCTCGCCGCCAAATCCCGCCGGTACTCGCGCGCCGCCTCGGCGACTCGGTCGGCGAGCTCGGAGCGCAGTCGACCGGCGTGACGGTCAGTCATCTCGAGCAGCCGCTGTTCGGCGTTGCGTATCACCAGCCGCCGGCCGAGGGCGCCTGGCGTGATCGTTCTGCCGAAGCCCACGATCATGTCGAGGGCGTGCTCGACATCCTTGAGCTTGAACGAGAACTTGGACGGAGCGCGTTAGGCCGGTTTCGGGAAGAACGTCGCTCGCGCGGGCGCCAAAGACGTCCTCCGCCACATCCTGCACCTGTTCGAGTACACGCTGCACTCGCTCGGCGTAACCGCGCTCAAGTTCGGTCAGGTGGTCGGCAATCGCCGTCTCGAAGCGAGGAACGAGCTGCTCGAAATCGGCGCGAACGGTCGCGTCGATCCACGTTTCGAGTTTGGCGGACAGGTCGCGTGGGGATTGCCGGCGATGCTCCATGACGTGGGCCTGCAGGGCGTCTCGGAGCCGCGCTTCCTCCTGTCGGACGTGCCCCTTCAGCGGGTCGTTGATCTGCTGCATCGAGCGCCCGCTCCACGCCGCGGTCGAGCAGGTCGCCCGCCTCTGCGCGCGCTGCCCTCAGCTCCACGATTCGCTCCTCAAACGTGCGGGCCCGAGAGGCGAGCTCGTCAAGCGGAAGCTCGATCGCGTGCGCTTCGAAACGCGAAGCCTGCGCGGTATCGGCCGCCGTGCTCCGCGCCAACCCGGCTACCGACCGCAGCAACAGTGCCTCGCGCTCCTCGGCCGCGAGCCGCCGCAGACGCTCGAGCAATGGATCCAATCCTTCGTGCTTCCGGGCGCTGACCGGGAACAGCTCTGCGGCGTCGTCGTCGAGCAAGTCGCGGAGCGCCGAGCGCACGAACTCAACCGCCGCCTGGCGGTCGTCCGGATCCAGGTGGTCGATCTTGTTCACCACGATCAAAAGGCGGGGAACACGCCGCGCGGCTTCCAGGAACAGCTCGCGCTCGGCCTCCGACAGGGCCTGTCCGGCGTCCAGTACGCACAGCGCAGCGTCGACACGGGGGAGGAATTGCCGTGCAACCTCGGTGTTGTGCGAGTGGATCGAGCCAATCCCGGGCGTGTCCACCAGCTCCAGGCCGGCTCGGAGCAGCTCGTGGTCGAGCTCTAAGCGCGCCAGCTCGACACCAAGGTGGTTGCCGGGGTTGTGGGCTTCGGTCACGTACTCGGCCACCTCCGCCACCGGACGCTCCTGCTCCCCACCATCAGCAAACCGCAGCACCAGACGGTCGCGGTCGCCGGCACCGATCGCCGTGACCACCGACGTCAGCGGCACCACGCCCGTAGGCAACAGCTCACGCTCGAGCAGCGCATTGATCAGCGTGCTCTTACCGCGCTTGAACTCGCCGAGCACGACCAGGTTGAAGCGGCCTTCGGCCACCCGTGCTCGCGCGGCGCCAAGGTTATGGTGTTCCCCTGCCGGTAGGAGCCCAGCAGCGAGCGAGAGCAGCTCGTCGAGCGCTTCCAGCATTTCCCCGCGGGTAGGTCTCCCGTGTTCGCCACCTGCGGGTGACGACCGCGCCGTCTTAGAACCGGTAGCCGCTGTTGGCTCCACCTGACCCTCCACAACTCGTGGACTTCGCCGGGTAGAGGCCATCAGCGGCGCACGGCCGCGCTCGGAGCGAGCCTCATCGCTCTCGCAAAAAGGATAGCGACGGTCCGCTGGGTGATCGGGAAGCCAGAATCAGTCGGCTTGAGCGGTGGGCGTCGCCGCCAGCTCAAGCCGGCGCTGGACCTTCGCCGCAAACCGGTGCGAGGCCGGCACGAGCTCTGAGGTGACGATCCCGTCTTGACGCGTGAACTCGTCGACGATTGGCCACAGCCGCTGGGTATTCAAGGGCGTGTCAACGATCACCATGTGCACCGGCGCATTGCGGCGCAAGGCCAGCATCCGATCAGCGAACGGTTGGCGATCGCCGTAGAAACCGCGCACGCCGCGCAAGATGGTGGCGCCCGTGGCGCCCGCTTCGTGCAGCCGGCGAGCGAGCTCGCGATGGAGCGAATGATTGCCGTAGCCGGCCTGCTCTTCGACGTGAACCATCAGTTTCTGCCAGATCGGCAGACCGGATGCGTCCGTTCCAGGGACCGCCTCAGGCTCGCTCAGCAGCTGTCCTCCGGCTTTGCAGATCTGAATCCGCTCGATGGTTGCCACCGCGTCGGTCACCAGTCCGGACAGCTCCGGCAACGCCCGGCCGATGCTGGCAGCGGTCCCGACCGCGAGGAGCATCAGCGGCACGTCCGCGTTGCGCGCGAAGAACCGCGCACGGCGGCGCTCGCCGTGAAGCGTGCCGTCAACCGCCAGCAGCACCGTCGCCCCTGCGACGCCGCAACGCCTCAGCAGCTCGACCGCGGCCACATACCCCGCCTGGCCGCCGAAGCGCACGGCCCGTCCGCCGTACAAGGTCAACTTCAGCGCACGGCCGGGATCATCTTCGGGCAGTTCCAGGCGATCGAGATCGGACCCCGTCACCAGCCGTGCGCGCTCGAGGCTGATAACGCCATGCCCAACCATCTCGAGCACGTCGGCCAGGGCTTCTTCGATCCGCTCCCGTTGATCGACCGCAATCGACACCACGGGCAGGGTCTCTGACAGCGTCAGAACCGGTCGCTCTGCCGAGTGTCCTCGTCGAAGCCCTCGATCCCGCGCAGCAGAACGCTCGTGCGCATCCGGTGCCGGTCGTAGACGTCAAACAGCGCGTCGGCGAGGAAGCGGTCGCCGCTGCGCTCCCGCTCGGAGAAGTAAGTAGTGAGCTTGATCCCTGGCTCGTTCAGAGCAGGCCTCCGATCCACCGCCCGAGCGCAGCCGCGCCCAGTCCCGCCGCCAGGCTGACGGCGACGTTCTGCCACGCCATGCGGGGATCGCGGTCCTCCGCTGGACGATGTGTCTCGAGCATCCAGGTCGAAAAGGTCGTGTAGGAACCGAGGGTCGCCGTGCCCAGGAGCTCCATGGTCCGATGCGAGGCATCCAGTCCCACCAGCAGGCCGAGCAAGAAGCAGCCCCCGAGGTTGACGGCGAGCGTCCCGAAAGGGAATTCATTGAGAAGGCGAGACTCAACGAAGCCATCGAGCAGGAACCGGGCCACGGCCCCGATTCCTGCGCAAACGCAGACGATCAGCGTGGTGCGCCCGCTAGCCTCGCCACTCGCACATCGGTTTCGAGCGAGACCTGACAAGCCGGCGCTAACGCTTCCAGCGCAGTACAGGACGGCAAGCGGCACGTCGCCACGATCCAGCATGTTCAACAGCTCGAGCTGGAAGGTCGAGAACGTCGTCAGCGCGCCGCACAGTCCGGTGCCGAGCAACGGCCGCCGGTAGGCGGTGACCGGAAGCCGCTCCTGAAGGCGCGTGACGAAATAGCCGAGGATGAAGCAGCCGATCACGTTCACCGTAAAGGTGACCCATGGCCAATGGCCCGCGTGGGTTGGAGCCAGCTCCGACAGCCCGGTCCGCGCCGCTCCTCCCAGCGCTCCCCCGGCGAAGATGGCCTGAAGCTCGCGACGGTCGTTCCACATCACTCCGCCACCGCGGCCATGAACAACGGACAGTTCTCGGACTCCAACGGTTGCCGCCTGTGGAACAGTTCCATGGCAATCCGAGGATGCCGGCAGAAGCCGACGATCTCGTACCCGGCCTCGTCGACAAAGGGATTCAGTTCCTGGAAGTACCAGCAGTGCGGGCACTGCCCGGGTAGGTAGGGCCAGCTCCCTTGCCCCGGCATCAGTCGGCGATCGCTCCGGGTCTTACGGTGGCGGCCGTCGCGACAAACATCCACCCGGCGGCATACAGGAATCCAGCGGTTGGGGAGACCGCGCTCCACAGCAGACCGACTGCAGCGGAGGATGCAAAGTCGCCGAACGACTGGACGCCGCCCAGCAGACCGAACCCACTGCCCCGCAGGTGATCAGGCAGCAAGCGCGCCACCAACGCCGACTCCGCGGTCTCCGCGAAACCGATCCCGGTGCCCGCAAGCAAGAACGCGACCACCAGCAGCGGCCAACCGCCGGATGTGAGCGCAAACAGAATGTATGAAGCCACGTACACGGCCGCGCCGCTGGCGAATACAAGCCGTGGCCCGGTCCGGTCGATCCGGTGGCCGCCAAAGTACGCGACCACCGACGCGCACAGGTTGTGTCCTGCGTAGATCAGCACAGCGAGTGACGTGGCCGCCGCGACGGAGCGTCCGTGCGTATGGAGCAGATCGGTCCCGCGCAGGATCAGCAGGGTGGTGGCCATGTTTCCGAGCTCAAAGGCCGCGATCGGAAGCAGCGGACGCAACAGACCGGCCTCCCGCAGTCCAGAGAGGTGCAACCGGAAGCGTCGCCTGACCGGGTCGTGGCGCTTCCGGGCCTCCGCTGCCGCGATGGTGATGGCGATGGCGGCGAACACTCCGGGCACCGCGGCCAGATAGAGCGCCGGTCGGATCCCGAGCCAGGCAACGAGACCCGCCGCCAGCAGTGGTCCGGCCACCGCTCCCAGATTGTCGCCGGCTCGCTCGAGGCCGAACGCGCGCCCGAATGCCTCCCGGGGCACTAGCGAGGCGAGCATCGCATCGCGCGCGGGCGCGCGCACGCCGCGTGCGAGCCAGGCCACGGCGCGCAACGCTCCCGCTTGCCACACAGTCGCCACCAAGCCGATTGCGCCGGTCGCGGCGGCGGTTACCAGGTAACCACCCGATGCCATCCGCAACCGTCGCTGCTCGTCGTTGGCTAGTGGACCTGCGAACAGCTTCGCCACTCCGGTCAGCGCGTCGCTGATGCCCTCGATCACCCCGAGGGCGCCCGCCGACGACCTGAGAGTGACGGTCACGAAGCTCGGAAGGACCGAGGTCGTGATCTCATGACCGGAATCGCTGAAGAAGCTCGTCAGTCCGACGCTGCCAACACCACGGGTGAGCCACCGTGGCGGCTGGGGCGCATCATCTTCTCGCCCCTGCTTCTGTCTTCGTGCCGGTTCGGGCGTTCCGCTCACCGGTCACTCCTCAGCGGTGACGGCGGCGGGCCCGCCCTGCAGTACGCCTCCGTCGATCTGCACCAACGCTCGCCGCCAAGCATTCTGCTCGGGTCCGTTCATCTCGTGCCGGTAGGCAAAGGCGTATTTACGAGCCGTCTCCTGCACCTCCCACGCGAGTACGCTCAGGCGTGCGCCCAGGTGGCGCTTCACCAGCTCCGCCGGTTGGGCTGGGCCGATCCACATGCTGTGACGGACGCACAGTCCATGGCTGCGCTCGTAGCGCTCGCGCACCGGGGTGAGGGCGAGCGATGCGGCGAGTAGCTCAAATTGGCTTCGCTCGATGCCTTCGACGGCGTGGCAGACGGGGCAGTAATGCCCTGAGAGGAGCTCGGCGAGCGCGCCTTCCGGATCATCGCTTCTGGCCCGGCGACCGCGGCGCGCCGTCGCCGGCAGCTCGGCAAGCTGATCCCGCAGGGCGCGAACTTCGCGCGCCCTAGTCGATCGTTTGCGCTCGATCGCGAGATCCGCCGCGGCAGCGTCGGGGAACGCGACGTCGTGGAGATGGGTACGGCAGAACTCACCGGAATCGCTGCGGAGTGAGGGGTCCCCTTCAGCTGCGCGCTCCACGAACCACTGAAGGTAATGGCGTTCGGCCGAGTGAGCGGACAGGCATACGGGGCATGACTCGACCTCGAGCCTCGCGGTGAGTAGCTCAGCACTCGAGCTCCCGGTCGGCTCGTCGGGTAGCCGTTCACGCCAGCGGGCGCGCAAGCGGCTGTCGTCATCGCAGCCGGCCAATAGCCGCAACGTGGAATCAGCATCGGCCTCGCTCAGGGTCTCAATGACGTGGTCAGCGAGCACCCGCAACGTCGAGGCCTCGGCACTGGATGCCGTCTGTAAGAGGTGCACCAGGCAAATCCCCTCATGCTCTCGGTACAGCCGTTCGCTCGCCGGCTCAATGAGTCCGCGGAGCAGCACCCCACACGCGTGCTCGGAAGCGAATGCGACTGCTTCGCAGATGGGGCACTGCTCGGGCTGCACCCGACCTCCCAGGAGCTGCTGCCCACCCGCTAGTGCCTCCCGCGCCACGACGTTCACGACGTTCTCGGCCTTGACCGTCTCTATCAGCCGGCGCGAGTGGGCGGGGCACATCCCCATCGAGTCCCGCAGCCGCGCCCTCATCTCGGCTGTGCTGAAGCTCTCCATCTCGAACCATGAGAAGAAGTTCCGTTCTGCTTCACCGGCCTGGTGACAGACAGGACAGCCTGGCAGTCGCAGAATGCTCTCGAACTCGGACAGCATCTGACACGTCTCGGGCGCGGGCGGAACGGCCGCGCCGTCTACTCGTCGCTGCTGACGCGGCCTGACCCTCGCGGTGAGACGACTCACCAAGTACGCCTCAAAGCCTCGAGCGAGGCATCGCGGTGGCAAGTCTCCCTGGTCCGTACGGAACTTCGCGAGGCGGGTGTTGGCATCTGGTCCGGGGTCATCGCCCACTGCGGCTATGCCGGAGCGGGGGTGGTCTAACGGGCAGAAGCCATCAGCGCCAGGAGGCGCGGTCCAGGGCGAGCTTCATCGCCTGGCCGAAGGATATCCCTCGCGTACGAGGTAGCGGCTATTCGACTGCCATCACGACGACGGTGGCGTCGTCCTCGAGCGGCTCGGCCCAGCAGTCGGTCACGGCTTGCTGGATTGCCATGGCGGTCGAGGCTGCGGTGGGGTTCTCAGCCCGCTCGAGCGCCTGAATAAGGCCATCGACTCCAAACGTTCCGCCGCGTTCAGTTCGCCGATTGACGACTCCGTCGGTGACGAGAAGCAGTCGCTCGCCGGGGTGTAGCTGGCGTCTGCCGAGCTCGAAGTCGGGCGAGACGCCGGCGGCGCCGAGAGCTGGGTGCTGCGGCGCCTCGAGCTCGATCAGCGTGCCATCGCTGTCCACGAGGTACGGCGGGGGGTGTCCGCAATTGGCCCACGTGAAGGTCGCAGTAGCGGCACGCCAGCGGGCGAAGACGGCGGTGACGTAGAACTTGTCGTTGTCGAGGCGCCGGACTGTCTCATCGACAGCTGCCAGTGCCTGCTGGAGGTCTTGTCCGCTGCGTCGAGCGGCGCGGAGCGCGCCGAGGGCGGCGGCTCCCAGCCCGGCCGCGGTGGGTCCGGTGCCGGCAGCGTCGGCGATCGCCAGCCAACCGCCGTCACGGTTCTCGACAAAGTCAAACCAATCGCCGCCGACCTCGTAGGTGGGCAACAGCACGCCGGCCAGCTGCGCGCCTGACACCCGGGCGATCCGGGGCGGGAACAGGTGCTGCTGGACCTCGGCGGCCGGGGTCGTCGGCTTGCGGCGGCGGGCGGCTTCGATGTAGTCGGTGTAGTCGTTGGCCAGCTCGAGCGCTGCCGCCCCCTGCCGGGCGACGTCGTGAAGCGGAGTAAGCGGCTCCCCCATGCAGAGCAGCACACCGATGACGCGTCCGCGCAGCCATAGTGGCTCGGTGGTACAGCCGGGAAGCTGCCTTTGCAGGCGCTCCTCAAACACGGGAAGCCCCTCGGGAACGATCTCTGGGCCCAGAGCAGGGGGATCGTCGATCCGCTCTGGGAACTCCTCGGAGCCGGCGAGGCGGAGGAGGTGCGACCCGTCGATATCGACGACATAGAGCGCGATCGCCACGCCTGCCGTGCGTCTGGCCTCGGCGACGAGCTGGTCGGGGACTAGGTGTGGCGGAACCTCGTCTAGGACTCGCGTTACCTCGAGCGCCAGCGGGGATTCCCTACCGAGTTGCCCCGGCGCCTGGAACGGCATCGTCGCGACACGACCTGGGAGTTGCGAAGCCGCGATCCGTCTCCTCCAGGTCGGCCAGAGCGCGTTCGAGCGCTTGACGGGTGGGGAAGTGCCGGTAAAGCGTTGATCTCCCGACCTTGGCAGCGGCCGCCAGTTCGACCATCGAGACGCGCCGGTCGCCTCCCAGCATCCGCGCCGCACGGAGGATCCGCTGGCGGCTGGCGGCGGCGTCGGAGCGGATCGGCGCGCTGGCTGCTCTCGGTCCGGTCGTTCGGTGCGGGCGTTGGCTCGGCCACGAGATCACTTTTACCACCCGCGGCCATAAGCGCAAAGAAGCGGCGAAAAGATGTCCCGTTTTGTGCGCTTACGATTTACCTGGTAAATGCCCGGTTTGATGCTATTGAGGGATGCTCGTCTCCGATTAATTGGGACATCTGTTTCAGTTCGGGTGACCGGGGGAAGCCAGTGCGCAACGAGTGAAGGAGGACGAGGATGTCGGTACTGGCAATCGTTGTGATCGCGGTCGTGGTGGTGGCACTGCTGGTGGTGCTCGGTGTGTTCATCCCCAGGATCCGAGAGCGGGCGCGGGTGAAGAGGCGCGAGCGCGAGCTCGGGCAGCGGCGTGATCGCGTCGTGTCACAGCAGCGCGAGGAAGCTGATGCCCACGTCAGCCGTGCCGAGGCGGCCGAGCAGCGAGCGCGAATCGCTTCCCTGCAAGCGCGCCAGGAGCGGGCTGAGGCCGATCTGCGAGTGGAGCGCGCCGATCTGCATGAGCGCGGGCTGGCCGACCACGAGCTGATAGAGGAACACGAGCGCGAGCACTTCGCGGGAACTTCCGCGGCGGCCGGTGAGAGGCCGCACGACGAGTCTGATCGCTGAGAGGAGGGGACGATCGATGGATGGCACTACGCAGAGCCGCGAAGCGCAAGTCCCGCAGGCGTCGGTCGGCGAGCTGGTGAAGCAGCTCTCCGAGCAGACCAGCCGCCTGGCGCGCCAGGAGGTTGAGCTGGCCAAGGCTGAGCTTGCGGCCAAGGGCAAACGAGCCGGGATCGGCGCGGGGATGTTCGGCGGCGCGGGCGCATTCGGGTTCTACGCGCTGGGCGCGCTCATCGCTACCGCGATCCTCGGCACTGGCCACGGCCGTCGCCGCCTGGTTGGCGGCGCTGATCGTCACCGCTGTGTTGGCGCGGTCGCGGGGGTTCTGGCGCTGCAGGGCAAGACCAAGCTTGAGCAGGCGACTCCGCCCGTACCGGAGCAGGCAACCGAGAGCGTGAAGGAGGACGTGCAATGGGCGAAGACCCGCGCACAGGCAGCGAGGAAGTGACCGCCACCGCCGAGCCGGAGCAGGTCGAGCGCCAGATCGAGGAGACGCGCGAGCAGCTCGGCGAGACCGTCGAGGCGCTGGCCCACAAGACCGACGTCAAGGCGCAGGCCAAACAGAAGCTCGACGACACCAAAGCCAACGTCTCGGCCAAGACCGAGCGGCTCGTCGGAAAGGCGAAGGAGGCCTCGCCCGAGACCGCATCCGAGGCGGCCGCTCAGGCATCGCAAGCGGCGCGGGAGAACCCACTGCCGCTTGCCGCGCTCGGCGCCTTCGCGGCGGGCTTTCTGACCGGACGAATCACCAAGCGCTAGCTGGGAGGAAAGACATGGCCACCGACACCGAGGACCGACGTCAAACGGCAGCGCACGAATCGGGCTCCCGAGAAACCGACCCAGCTGCGTACAGGCTCCTGGTTCGGCGTGTTCCGGCGCACGATCCGCGAGTTCAAGGCCGACAACCTGACCGACTGGGCGGCGGCGCTCACCTACTACGGCGTGCTGGCGATCTTCCCGGCGCTGATCGCTCTGGTGTCGATCCTCGGGCTGGTCGGCCATTCGGCCACCCAGCCGCTGATCACCAACCTGGACAAGCTGGCCCCGGGCCGGCGCAGCAGATCTTCACCAGCGCGATCACACAACCTCCAGCACAGCCAAGGCGCCGCCGGGGTCCTGTTCATCGTCGGCATCGCCGGCGCGCGTCTGGTCGGCGTCCGGGCTACATCGCGCGCGTTCATGCGCGCCTCGAACGCGATCTATGACATCGAGGAGGGCCGACCCTTCTTGATCACCATCCCGGTGAGGCTGGCCGTGACGGTCGTGCTGCTGGTTCTGCTGGCGATCAGCGCGATCGCCGTCGTGATCACCGGCGGGCTGGCCGGGCAGGTCGGAAAGCTGCTCGGCATCGGCGGCACCGCGGTGACCGTCTGGGACATCGCCAAGTGGCCGGTGCTGCTGTTGATCGTGAGCTTCATGTTCTCGATCCTGTACTGGGCCTCGCCCAACGTGAAGCATCCCGGCTTCAGGTGGCTCAGCCCCGGAGGCGTGTTCGCCGTGGCGGTGTGGGTGATCGCGTCGGGCGCGTTCGCGCTCTACGTGGCCAACTTCTCCTCCTACAACAAGACCTACGGCGCGCTGGCCGGGATCGTCATCTTCCTGGTCTGGCTGTGGATCTCGAACCTCGCGGTCCTGCTGGGCGCGGAGTGGAACGCCGAGCTCGAGCGCGGGCGGCAGATCGAGGCGGGGCATCCCGCCGACCGGGAGCCGTTCGTCGAGCCGCGCATGCGTCCCAAGTCGCAGCGCGGGTAGAGCGCGGAAGCCAGGGCGCGGATCCTGAGCAAGATTCTGTTCGTCCCGTTCAGCGTGATCGGCGGGTTTCTCGCCGGCAAGGTGGCGACCTTCACCTTCGAGCGACTGTGGAGAGTGATCGACAACCAGGAGTCACCCGAACCCGAGCAGCGGGCGGCGAGATGGCCGAAGCTGCTCGCGGCGCTCGCGCTCGAGGGCGCGGTGTTCCGCCTGGTACGAGGCTCCTTCGACCGCGGCTCGCGCGAGCTTTTCCACAGGCTGACCGGCACCTGGCCCGGCGAGGAGAGTGCGGAACAAGGCTGAGTGCGAAGCGGAAGCGAGAAAACTACGGCTAGGACGAAACAGCCCAAGTCCGCGAACGGCCACACTGAGAGCGCTTACGGCCGAGGGCAGCTGCACAGCGTCCCGCCGAACGCCGAGGCTTCATCAGCGGACGAAGGGCTCGTCCAAACCATGGTTCGTGGCTACGAGCGAGTCTCATCCCCGGAACGGGCGGGCATCGGCATGCTCACTTCCTTCTCGGCCACCATCGGAATCGCGCGAGCCATCAGCTACGTGCGAGAGCGTCGAAGGCACGCCCCTGCGCTGCGAAGCTGGATCCGGCGGGTCTACCAGTCGCCGATGGGAGTACAGCTGCACATACACCACTTCGTACCGGGAGTCGCTATTGCCTTCCTGGCAGGCGCTGCGGCGATCGGCACGCGCGGGGACAAGAGAGAACTGTGGTTCGGCGTCCCCTTCGGGATCGGCACCGGGTTAACGCTCGACGAGATCGCCGTCATGACCGAACGCGGCAAGCGCTACTGGGCGAGCGAGGCGCTCGCCGTTATGCAAGCAGCTAGTGCAGCGCTGGGCGCGTTGGCACTCGCGGTCCGCCTTTACCAGCGCGGTACTTGGCGCGGCCGAAACCGGAACTTCACCATTGACGGCCGCGGCGGTGATCGCTAGTAGCTCAGCTGCTCATGCCAATCGACGGGGCGTCCTTCGGGGGTGAGGTCGAACAGGTTCCAGAGCGGCTCGATGGTGCCAACGTGACGCGGCTCTTGGTCGCCGTCGGTTGGGGCGTAGAGGAGCTCTGAGCCCCAGAAATGGTGGATTGCGTCCGGATAGCGGTGGAACACGTTAAGCATCGGCCGCTGGAATCCCGCGGCGGTTTCTCCGTGGTAGTCGCGGTTGTAGGTGTTGGCCGCCGAGGACACGAGACGGAGCCGACGCCAGCCACGCTCTTCGGCAAACGTCAGCAGGCGGGGCAACGACGTTTTCGCGACCACAGCGAAGTTGATGTGCTGTCCCGCGTGCTCGGCAGCACCCTCGAGCTGGTCGAGCAGCGCGGTGCACGAAGGGCACGGGCCCTCCTCTAGCGGCAGGAGCGCAGTCTCGCCGATCGCCGGCCCGGGGGACGGGTCCCCGGGGTCGCGAGGGAACATGAAGTTGTAGATCACGAGGCTGTTCTTTCCGGGCTCGAACAGCTCCGACAGTTTCACGTTCATCGCGGAGCCGTCCGCACCAGCGCCCTGGAAGACGTAGTCCTCCGGAAGCGGTCCGCCAGGCGGCAGCGCTCGCCGTGATGCCGCTACCGCCTCCGTTGCGCGGCGCAGCTCTATCTCTTGCTCGAGCAAACGATCGCGCGCGGCGCGATAGTCCGCTGACTCGCCTGGGAACGCGATGTTCACGATTCTCCCTCCGTATGGGTAACCGATAGACCGGCTTGGCCGGCCGCTCTGATCGCAAGCGTAGGGGGGCGGCGGCTACCCGCTGCACCCAGCATCGCGGCTCGTTCACTGCTCGGATGGCCGGCTCGAGCCGCGCCTCGGGTCCGCGCGAACTTGGGTACGCTGGCGCCATGGAGCCGAGCGGTCGAGGGACAGCGGTTGGCTCAGGGGGAGGGCCTGTGCGCGCACGATCACGGCGTGGAGTGTCGTGGGCGCTGGTGTTTCCCGCCGGTTCATGACAGCTCGCCTACTTACTGACGGCCAACAGTCTGCTTCTGGGTTTGCCCGCAATCCGAGCGCTACTCGCTCGAGCATGCCCGCGTGCGCCCAGGATCGGGAAAGCTGCGGCTGTAGGCCTGGATGATGAGCCGCGGACCGAATCACGCGAGGCGAAAGCAGATACGTCGGCGGCGGATCGCAGCACTGTGCGTGATGCTGGCGGTGGCCGCCGGCTCGCTCGCCATGGGGGTGGCGGTAGCCGATCGCGGCGGGTCTTCCGGAGGCCAGCGGCTACCCCAACAGCAGGCCAGCGTGCCGCACCGGCTGCAGCCATCGGCACCGTACGAGGTCCAATCCTCCGGCACCGACATCTACGCACACACGGAAGCCGGGCATGCTGAGCCCAGTCACCCGACGCGCTCCTTACCTGGTGTACGCGCCCGACTCGGAGGGGAATGGGGTGTACGTGATCGACCCCCGGCGATACCGGGTGATCCGCTATATCCAGACCGGAGCGGTCGTTCAGCACGTGGTGCCGGCCTGGGATCTGCGAACCCTCTATGCCACCAACGATCAGGGCAACAGCCTGACGCCGATCGATCCCAACACCGGTCGCCGCGCAGGCCCAAACATCCCGGTGCCGGACCCCTACAACCTGTACTTCACCCCCGACGGGCGGCACGCCATCGTGGTCGAGGAACGGCTGCACACGCTGGCTTTCCGCGATCCGCACACTTTCGTCCTGCAAAAAGCGCTGCCCGTACGCTGTGCCGGAGTCGATCACATGGACTTCTCCGCCGACGGAAGATTTGCCGTCGCAAGCTGTGAGTTTTCCGGTGACATGGTCCGCGTGGACGTGCGGACCGAGAGAGTGACCGGCTACCTGCACGTCGGCGGCAGCCCCCAGGACGTCAAGCTCTCCCCTGACGGACGGACGTTCTACGTGGCCAACCGCTTCCTGCCGGGCCTTGGGGGCAGGCTGGGGTCAAGCGGCGTGCAGTTGCTCGATGCACAGAGGTTCCGCCTCATCCGGTTCATTCCCACGGCCGCGGACGCACACGGTCTGTACGTGTCTCGGAACACCCGTGATCTTTACGTGACCACCCGCGCTGGGCAGACGATCACCGTCGTCGACTTCGCCACCAAGCGGATCATCGCGGTTTGGCACGTCTCGGGCACGCCGGACATGGGGAACGTCTCTCCGGATGGAGCAACACTGTGGCTTTCGAGCCGGTACACCTCCTCCGTGCTCGTCATCTCCACCCACACGGGCCGCGTGATCGCATCCGTCCCTGCTGGCCTCTCTCCACATGGGGTATGCGTCTGGCCGCAACCGGGGCGCTACTCGACGGGGCACACCGGTGTGATGCGATAGGCGGGGGAGTGATGAGTGTTTTCACGGATGCCGAGCTTCGCTACCTGACCGGCGGTCGTCAGCTGGGGCGGATCGCGACGGTCGGTCCGGACGGCACCCCGCACGTAGTCCCGGTCGGATGGATCTACAACGCGGCGCGAGACACGATCGATGTCGGGGGCCACGAGCTGGAGCGGTCGAAGAAGTTCCGCGATGCCGCGCGCAGCGGGCGTGCCGCGATCGTGATCGACGATGTCCTGAGCACGGACCCGTGGCGACCGCGCGCGGTCGAGGTGCGCGGGCGGGCCGAGGCTATCTCCGTGCCGACGCCGTTGATCCGGATATTCCCGGAGCGGATCATCAGCTGGGGGCTAGAGCAGGGCCGGAGTGCGCGTACGGTTAGCCCCGAGGCTTAGTTCCCAAATCGGAAGACCAATGCCCGGCCTCGAAGGAGGGCGCCCAAGCCTGGCGCCGAACCGAGGGCGCGCTCGGGCTGTGGGTTGTAGGCGGCCCCAGCTGGCCGGCGGCTGCGATCCTCTGGCCATGACGCGGATTGAGGTTCCAGGACACGACATCGTCGGGATCCGCGCGTCAAATCCAGGCCCCTTCACGCTCACGGGGACGAACTCCTGGATTGTGGGCCGTCACCCAGCCTGGTTGGTCGATCCGGGCCCGACGCTGGATGACCACATCAGAGCGCTGGTGGAGGTGGCCAAGTGTCGAGGAGGGCTCGCAGGAATCGCGTTGACCCACCAACATGCCGATCACGCCGAGGCCACCGGCGCGGTTTGCGGGGAGTTCCCCGATGCCTCCGTCGCCGCCGCGGGTGGCCCCGTTGACGTGCCGCTGGCAGACGGCAGCAAGTTCGGGCCGCTCGAGGCGGTGGCCACTCCGGGCCACGCTCCGGACCACCTGGCGTTCGTGTTCGGGACGGCGGGGCTGACCGGAGATGCCGTGCTCGGCCAGGGGAGCGTCTTCATCTCTCCGGATCCGGGGGCACTCGCCTCGTATCTGGACGGCCTCTCGCGGCTCCGGGAGCGGGACTTGGATGTTCTCTGCCCCGGCCACGGCCCCGTCGTGCGCCATCCCGCGGCCAAGCTAGACGAGTACGCAAACCATCGCCTCGACCGCGAACGTCGCCTGATGACGGCGCTCGCCGCCGGCAGGCGAGGCGTGGACGAGCTCCTCGATGAGGTTTGGGATGACGCACCTCCGGAGCTGAGGCCGGCCGCGGCGGTCACCCTGGCGGCGCATCTGGACAAGCTCGCAGACGAAGGGAGGCTTCCACCGGGGGTCGAGCGTCCCGAGTTCGTCGGCCCGGGCTAGGTCGTCCAGGCGGGACTCGGACTAGGACTTCTGTGCCTGCGAGTCCGGCGTGACCGGGTCTGAGGGCGATCCGGACGTGGGGGGCGGGGTACCGGTTGTTCCCGGGAGGCCATTGCTCACCGAGGACGTCGTCGATCCCGTCGGGGAGGCGGGGCTTGTGGACGTCGGGCTTCCGTGTGTGGCCGTGGCGCTGCTCGGAGTGCACCCCGCTGGAGTACTCGTGGTGGTGGCGGCGGAGGTCTGGTCGGTGGCGGGCGCGCTCTGACAGCTCGGCGGGTTTGCGCCCGTGACGGTCGAGTCAGTGGACGCGGCAGTGTTGCCGGCGGCGCTGGCATCCGTGGTTGTGTGGGACGGAGCCACCGCCTTCGGGTTGAGGGCCTTACCGGCCCTTCCGGACCGCTTTGACCGAATCGCCGGACGGCCCTGGAGGGCGTGACCGGCGGGCGGGGAGGCCGGCTGCACCGGTGCTGGCGCGTACGACGAAACGGGACCCGCAGCGCTCGCCGCGACCGTGCCCTCGACGGATGTCCCCTGGCCCACGCTGACAGCCCGCTTGAGGTGGTGCGCGGGGGCGGGATCGATCTGGGTAGCTACGGTACGTTGGATCTCGACCGCTCCTCCGGCCGTGACCACGGCCGCGGCCACCACGGCCGCGACATGCGTGGCAGCCGCACCGAAGACCGTGGCCCCCGCGCTCGCGGCTCCGCCGGCGGCCAGAACGCCGCTGCCCGTCCCCCCGGCAGCAGCCCCGCCGCCGGCGCCGCTTCCGGCTCCGATCAGCCGAGCTAGTACCGCGAGAGGTCCGACCACCGGAGTGAGGGCTGCGAGCTGACGGCTGACGCCGCGGAGCTCAGTGCGGTACTCCCGACATCCGGAGCAGTCGCGCAAGTGGCGTCGCGCCAGCCCGCTCGGGCGAACGCCGCGTTCGTGTGCCTCTGCCAGCTCGCTGCGGATCTCGTGGCATGCGGCATCGCGTGCCGCGACAGCGGCAGCGAGGCCGACCCTGGCCCGCACGAGCAGCGACTTCACGGCTGGCACGGAAAGGCCCAGCACCCCTGCGACCTCCGTGTAGGCCATCCCGCTCATCTCGCGCATCAGGAGCGCCGAGCGCTGCTGATCCGGCAGCCGACGGATGTCGATGATCAGTCGGCGCAGCGACTCGCGCTTCTCGCTCTCCAGCACCGGGTCGCTCGTGGCGGCCGGGGCCACCTCCACGGGGTCCGGAGCGGGAGCCGGCGGGCGCCTGAGCTCGTCCACGCAGCGGTTGTGCGCGATCCGGTACAGCCAGGGCCGCAGGCTCAGCTCACGGCCGTTGGCCCGCAGGCCGCCATAGGCGCGCACGAACACGTCTTGGAGCACGTCCTCGGCGTCGGGATTCGATCTCGCGAGCATCTGGCGTATGTACGCCAGCAGCCGGGTTCGGTAGCGATCGTGGATGACGCGAAAAGCGTCGTCATTCCCGCCACGGAAGAGCCCGATGAGCTGCTGGTCCGAACGCAGCCTGAGCAGCGGCGTGGTAAGCGTGACTCGACCCCTTCCGAGCCCTGTCCTGGCATGGATGGCAGACGCTTCCACGTGGATCCGGGCGCGACTCTAGCGCCTGGGGGGAGATGCGTCCACCGCGCAAGTCAGCCGAGAGACCCCATGAGGTGCTTGATCTCCGTGTAGTCCTCGAGCGCGTAAATGCTCACCTGTTCCCATAGCCGGACTGCTCGCGGCTCCGCCCGGAGCGTGCGCGGACCCGCGACGTGGCGCCCGCTCGGTTCCATAATTACGGCGTGGATCCTGCATCGGGCATCGGCATCCCGGTCGCATTCGGCGCAGGGCTGATCTCGTTCCTGTCGCCGTGCGTGCTGCCGCTCGTGCCGGGATACATCTCGGCAGTCGCGGGCGTGGCGCCTGGCGAGGTCCGCGCGACCCGTGTGATTGGACCCAGCCTGGCGTTCGTCGCCAGCTTCTCCGCCATCTTCATCGCCCTCGGCCTGCTGGGTCAGCGAGCGCTTCACGCCACCCTGACCGGGCCGACGGCCTTCAAGGTCTACGGCGCATTGATCGTGACCATGGGTGTGCTGTTCGTGCTGGCGCCGCTGGTCCCGCGTCTGGGCCGGGAGTGGCACGTGGACTCGCTGATGGAGCGGGCGGGCCGGGGCGGCCCGGTCGTGACGGGCGCCGCGTTCGCGCTGGCGTGGACGCCGTGTACAGGCCCCACTCTGGGAGCCATCATCGGCGCTGCCGGGATCTCGAAGTCTGCGGCGCACGGCGCCTTCCTGCTCGCGGTCTACTGTCTGGGGCTGGGCCTGCCGTTCCTGATCACCGGATTGGCGTTCGGAAAGGCGACCGCGGCGCTGGCCGTGATCAGACGGCACTACCCAGCGGTTATCGGGGCGGGTGGGGCCGTGCTCATCGCGATGGGCATCCTGATCTGGACCGGCGAGTTCACACAGCTCAACGTCACGGTCAACCACTGGTTGCAAGCGGTCGGGCTCCCGAACCTGAACTCGGACACCTAGCCCTGACCTTGGCAGTCGGTAGGGCAAAGCGTTCGCGAGCGAACCTTTCTCGGTAATCCCAAGCACACAGGTTGGACTTGCGGCTGCAGATTGGTAGGCTGCGAATTAGGGTTCCCTAACAACCATGTCCTTCACCCATACAGTGCTGCTCGGAGCCCTCGCCGGCTTCACGATCTACCTGGGCCTTCCGGTCGGGCGGCTCCAGCTGCTGTCGTCGCGTGCGCGTGTGGCGCTGGCGATGTTCTCGGTCGGCGTCCTGGCATTCATCTTCGTCGACGTGCTCGCGAACGGCATGGACATCGTCAACTCCGCGCTGGACGCCTACAGGCACGGACATCGCTCGCTCGGGCACGTGGTGGCGCTGGTGGCGCTGCTTGCCGCAGGGTTCGCCGCCGGCGGAGCGGGGCTGGCCGTGCTCGAGCGTCGGATGCGCCCGCTCGGGGCCCGCAAGCCGCCAATCGCCGGCGGCGCTGGTGCTGAAGCTTTGGCCGAGACGCAGGCGAGGGCGCTCGCCCTGGAGCGCGACGCGGCTCGCCACAGGGCCCTGCGAACGGGTCTCACGATCGCGGCCGCGATCGGAATTCACAACTTCGCCGAGGGCTTGGCGATCGGGGTCTCCGCCCGAGCTGGGGCAATCAGCCTCGCGACGGTGCTGATCATCGGCTTTGCCCTCCACAACGCCACGGAGGGATTTGGGATCGTCGGCCCGCTGGGTGACGTCAGGCCTTCGTGGCCGTGGCTGGGGCTGGCCGGCCTCATCGGCGGGGGTCCCACCTTCCTCGGCTCCATCGTGGGCTATGGCGTGACCAGTCAGCCGCTGGAGCTGGCCTTTTATGCCGCTGCCGGTGGGGCGATCCTGTACGTGATCGGCGAAGTCTGGACAGGGATGCGTCGCCACGGTCACCGCGAGCTGGGCCTCCTGATGGTCAGCGCCGGGTTCGTGGTCGGAGTCGTCACGGACCTGATCGTCACCTACGGCGGGGGTTAGCTGTCCCCTGAGCGGGTTCTCGTTCGTCCTAGGGACAATCACGCAAGTCCGTCCCAGGAGGTCGAGATGAAGTACGCAACACTGATCTACTCAAAGCCCGGCTCGCATGAGGCCCTGTCCGAGGAGGAGTACGGCGCCGTCTTCGAGGAGTACGTGACGCTGGCCAACGACTCGCGCTGTGTGTCGAGCGGGCAGCTTGAGCCCGTCGAGACGGCAACCACCGTCCGGATCCAGGATGGGAACACGCTGACCACCGATGGGCCCTACGCCGACACCAAGGAGGTGTTCGGCGGCTACTACATCTTCGAGGCCGACAACCTCGACGAAGCTATCGAGCTCGCCTCTCGTATCCCCGCGGCCCGGCTGGGCGGCGCGGTCGAGGTCAGGCCGGTGGTGGAGCCGCCTTCGGCTGAGGCCAGGTAGCCATTGGAGCGATAGCGCTGCTGGAGCAGGTCTTCCGCGAGCAATGGGGCCGGGTGCTGGCCTCGCTGATCGGTTTCCTCGGCGACTTCGACCTCGCCGAGGAGGCCGCTCAGGAGGCGTTCGCGATCGCGGCCGAACGGTGGCCACGTGATGGCGTTCCCAGCAACCCTGGCGCCTGGCTGCACGCCAGCGCCCGGAACAGGGCGATCGACCGCATCCGCCGTGAGCGGACGCTGGCCGAGAAGACCCGATTGCTCGAGGTTCCGGAGGCGACGGTGGACGAGTTCGACGACGATGCCACGATCGAGGACGAGCGCCTCGAGCTGATCTTCACCTGCTGCCATCCGGCGCTGGCGCTCGAGGCGCAGGTGGCGTTGACACTGCGCGCGCTCGGTGGTCTGTCAACAGAGGAGATCGCCCGGGCGTTCCTCGTCTCGGAGGAGACGATGAAGCGGCGGCTGTCACGGGCGAAGGTCAAGATCAAGAGCGCCGGGATCCCTTTTGCGGTGCCGGCCGATCACAAGCTGCCCGAGCGCCGTGATGCGGTGCTGGCGGTGATCTACCTGATCTATAACGAGGGCTACAGCGGCCGCGTCGAAAGTCTCGCGGCCGAGGCCATACGGCTGGGCGTCGTACTGGCCTCGCTGATGCCCGATGAAGCGGAGGTTCACGGCCTCCTGGGGCTCATGCTCCTCCATCACGCCCGGCGCCAGGCGAGGTTCTCCGGCGACGATCTCGTCCTTCTCGACGACCAGGACCGATCATTGTGGAATGCGGAGGAAATCGCCGCCGGCCGGACGGCACTCGACCGGGCGGTCGCGTTGCGCCAAGGCGGCCAGTACACGCTTCAGGCAGCGATCGCCTCACTTCAGTGCGAAGAGCCCGTCGACTGGAGCCAGGTGGCGGCGCTCTACGGCAAGCTGGCGTCGGTGACGCACTCGCCCGTGGTGGAGCTCAATCGGGCCGTCGCGGTCGCCCAGGCGGGCCAGGTCGAGCGGGCACTTGAGCTCGTCGATCGGCTCGACCTCGACAGCTACCAGTACCTCCACTCGACCAGGGGCGAGCTGCTGCGGCGGCTCGGGCGCCCGCAGGATGCGCGCGCGGCATACGAACGCGCGCTCGAACTGGCGAGCTCCGAACCGGAGCGGCGCTTCTTGGCCCGCCGGGTCGCTGAGCTCAAGGACTAGCCGGAGCTTGACACTACTACGTTAGGCGATATATTGCCGAACGTAGTATGGCTCCGTCTGAACGACAGCAGCTCGACGACCTGGGCCGCTTTTCCGAGCCGTCGCTCTTGGTGCTGTCGAGCCTCGCCGACGGACCGAAGCACGGCTACGCGATCACCCAGGACGTGCGAGCGATGTCCGGCGTCGAGTTGGGGCCGGGGACGCTGTATGGGGCACTCGCCCGCCTGGAGGAGCGCGGCCTGATCGAGCCGCTGCCCGCCGAGGACCGCCGACGGCCCTATCGGCTGACCGGGGCCGGCGCGAACGCGCTCGAGCAGCGGTTGAGCGCGCTCGAGCGGGTGGCGGGAATCGGGCTCGGCCGACTGAGAGGGGCGACGGCGTGATCAGGCGGCTGTGTGTCCTGGCGCTGGCGCTCTACCCGCGCGCCTGGCGCGTACGTTACGGCGCGGAGATGCGGGCGCTGCTCGATGCCCGCGGGCCGTCGCTCCCCGCGCTGTTCGATGTGCTGATGGGCGCACTCGACGCTCACCTGCGGCCGGCGGGCCTTACCGTGCCTCCGCCGGAGCGGATGCGCGGCACCTTGTGGGTGACGGTCACCTGTTTCGGCTCGCTTGCGCTGCTTGGCGCCGGGTTCGCGAAGGCGACCGAGGACGTCCCATTCCGAGCCGCAGGCCAAGCCCACCCGCTCCTCGGCGATGCCCGCGCCGCGGTCGCCGCTCTGGCGGGGGCGTGTGTCGTGGTGATCGTGCTCGCGGGCGGGCCGATCGCTTACGGAGTGTTGCGCCAGGCCTGGCGCGATCGCACGCCGGCGCTGGTGCGCGCGATCGGGTACGGCCGCGATCACTGTTGCTGCCCTGCTCGTCGCCGGAGGCGTGCTGGCCGCGGTCGCTGGTGGCCAGCGCGGGCCGTCGCCTGCGGGCCAGGTGCTGTTGGTCGGCTTCGCCCTGCTCCTGGTGCTCGGCGCCATCGTCTGTGCGCTCGCCGTCCGTAGCGCCCTGCTGACGGCCCGACTCGGCGCTGCCCGGCTGGCGCTCGGGGTGGGAGGCGCATGGTTGCTGGCGCGGTTGATGGTGGCGCTCACTGCTGCGAATGCGGTGTATACGGTCACCCTGGCGGTCGACTCGCCGCCCCTCGCGGCGAGTCCGAACGGACCGTTTGATCTCGCCACGAAGCTGGTGCTCGCCCTGCAGCTAGCGGGCATGGCTGTAGCCAGCGCGCTGGCCGTCGTCACGACCCGTCGCGGCCGCGCGGCATTGGTGGGCCGCTAGCGCCGCCGCGCCAGCTCGCGTTTGGCGGTTTTGCGGAAGCGCCAAGCCTTGGCGGCGTTGGCGCGCAGCATCCCGATTCGCGACGGTGGTGCCTCGAATCCCCCGACCACCTTGCGCGGCACCAGCACCCATACGCCGTCTCGCTGCACGAGGTCGCCGCGGACCTGGAAGTTGCGCTGCCAGGAGAACCGCTCCTCGTGAGCGTGCGCGGTCATGCACGCCAGCCCGGGCTGCAGTGGTACGCCGGCCGGGCCGCTCTCGATACGGATCCACCGTTCGGCGGGATCGACGCTCACCGGCACGCGGACGGCGAACGGAAATCCGTCGGGGCACACGATGGAAAGCACTGCGGTCCGGTAGCGCGTCCCGAGCTCCGCGATCCGGGGGTGCCAGGAGCTCAGGCCGCCGCCCGGGCTGGCGTGGAAGCGCTCCGGTTCCTCGGAATGCCCAGAGCGGACTTCGTCCACGTGCGAGCCGTATAGCTCGGGCTCGCGGTCCGGGTCCCCGTCCGGCCACACGTACACGCGCTCTGGCCTGACATGGATGTAGATGCGGGTGAAATACCAGGTCAGAAACCGACGGAGCGGCGCCGGGGGCAAGAGCTTCGCTATCGCCGGCAGCTTCTGGACCGACTCCCGCGAGTACCGCACCTGGTTGGCTTGGAGGTCGCGGTCATCCACATCGGCCGTGCCCTGCACCAGCACCGCCGGCGGGCGGTCCAGTCCGCATCCGGTGGGATCGGAGAACAGCATGGCCACCAGCGGGTTGGCGCGCGCATCGTTGGCCTTCTTCGGGTACCCGAGACCGGTGGTGGCATCGATGCACGGAGCGCCGGGTTCGTAGTAAGGAGTCACGGGCCACGTGATCGGCTGGCCGTGGCGGTCGATTGTCGTGAGCTCGGTGGTGATGAACCGCTCGAACACCGACTGGACCGTGCTCGGTAGCGACGCCGTCACGGCGCGAGTATAGGTCGGGGCCGCGGACCGCCGCCCGGGATCAGGCTTCGTAGCCGGGCTCGCCCGGGAGCACGATGCGTGCCGTCTCCCCGGACAGGAGCACTCGAGGCTGGACCGGCCTCACCTCACGCCCCCGCGCGTGCTCCATCAGCTTTTCCGCGGATTCGAAGCCCGACAGCTGCTCGAGGTGCTTGATGGTCGGGAACACCAGGAACAGCTCCCCGTTGCTCGCCGACTCGAGTGCCTCCTGCGGGCCGTACCAGCGAGCATCCACAACTTCCCGCCCGTCGACCGTCGCGCTCGCCCCCTGCGGCAGCGACGCCAAGTAGAACAACGTGTCAAACCGGATCTTGACCTCCGCCGGGGTGATCCAGCGCGAGAACGGAAGCAGCTCCTCCGGACTTGCCAACGCGATTCCGGCCTCTTCCTGAAGCTCACGCAGGGCGGCGGCGCGCAGCGCCCGGTCGCCCCGGCCCTCCCGCCTGTCGACGGCCCCACCGGGAAAGACCCACGCCCCGCCCATGAACCGGGCCTGCGGGTTTCGCCTCACCAGCAGCACCTCGAGCCGCTCCGAGCCGCCCCGCAACACGATCACGGTGGCCGCGGGACGCGGAGGGGTCTCCGGGCCTGTGTTCAGCTCCTCTCCGGGCGCGGGGCGATCGATGTCCACCGGGGGCGACCATATCCCGTCAGGCCGGCGCGGGGCGAGACGACCCGGCTAACCGGACCACGGCTACCCTTCCGCGCGTGAAGTACATGTGTTCATCGTGCGGGTTCATCTACGACCCGGACGTCGGAGATCCGGATGGCGGGATCCCTCCCGGAACCCAGTTCGAGCAGATCCCAGACACGTGGTTCTGTCCTGTGTGCGGGGCGAGAAAGCAAGACTTTGAGCCCTACGACGAATAGCCGAGCGTCAAGCCCCGTCGCCTGACGCTCGCCCGCGAGCAGCCCCGGACGAGCTCAGTCCTCGGCCGTGTCGCCGAACCCGGCCTGATGGAGCGGGTTCAGTTGCTCTCGCAGCCTTAGAAGGCGGGGCTCCGGTTCGTCGGTATCTATGAGCACGGCGGTGCCGGGCCACGCTCTCTGCAGGTACTGGACGTAGGCCTGACGCGAGGTCAGGTCGGGCTCGTAGATCCACGAGCCCGTGTTCCAGTAGCGGACCGCGCCGCTCGGCCCTGTGAAGTCCTCCAGCGGCCGGTGCGTGTGCGCGAACACGATCTTGTCGGTATCGCGAGCCCAGCCGAAGCGCATCACCACCTTCTCAAAGGCCTCCACGGCTTGGCCCAGAGGATCCCTCGGTCGCACGACTTGTCCGAGCGCGTACTTGGCCACCTCGCCGCCGGCGGGCGCCCCGGTGCGCCGCCGCCGCTCGTCCTCCCTGAGGCGCGCTGTCTGGTAGGCGGCCATCTGCGGCCCGACGCTGTCCAGCCGGCCGTCCGCTAGTGGCGAGCCGCCCCGGCTATCGGATGCGCGGAGCCGCCTTGCGAGCCTGGCCCCCGCGTGTTCGAGTCCTCTCACGGGCGCGGTCCCAATCCGCATTGCGTGCTCCAGCGCCTGGAAGCCCGCGAACGTCCGCCGCTGGGCGCGGGTGCCGTTGGGGAGCTGGGCGATCGTGAACAGCATGCCCGTCAACATCCTTGTGGTCGCTTCGAGATCCTCGATCGTCGGCTCGTGCTCGCTGCCTCCCACCGCGACCAGCCACAGCGCGCGGGCAAGCAGCTTCCCCGGGGCGGCGCCGGTCCGCCGCGCGTAGAAGTCGAGATAGTGACCGTGAGTGCACAGCACTCCGCCGAACGTATAGGTGGGGTAACGGATGTCGACCTCCACTCCGTCGAGCTCGCGCTCGAGGAACCGCTGGAAGGAGCCGGCCTCAGCGAGTGCCTGAACCTGGTCGGTCGGGTCGCCCTCCGCGAGTTCCAGCTCGAACAGCTCCTCAGCCTGCCGGGTGACTAGGTGGTGGTCGTGATTGCCGGCCAGGAAGACGAATCGCTTGCCCTGGAGACGTTCGCGCAGAAGTTCGAACAGGCCCTGGGCCGCCACCAGCGCGTCACGCGCCGAGCCGAACAGGAAGTCGAACATGTCTCCGAGAAAGATCACCTCGTCCACGTCGAGGTGCGGCGCCAGCAGTGCCAGGTTTTGCCGCTCGCGGAGGATGTCTTCGCCGGTCCAGGCCCCGAAGTGAGTGTCGGAGATCACCAACGCGCGCATGGCGACGCCATTCAAACCGATTCGTCCCGGGGGCGGGCGCCTACGCTGCCACGCGCAGCCGCCCCGACGTGGCCTCGGCGATCGATGCCGCCGTGATCGCCACCAGGCGGCGGAGATCCGCTTCGGAGATCGCCAGCGGCGGCATGAGCACGATCACGTCCCCGAGCGGGCGGATGATCGCCCCGCGCCTGCGGGCGGCGAGTGCCACGCGGTGGCCGATGCGGTCGGCGACGGGCTGGTCGATCAACTCGATCCCGACCATGAATCCCCGCTGGCGGACCTCGGCGACGCCCGGTAGGACGGTGATTCGCTCCGCGAGGAGGCGGCCCAGAAGCTCGATCTTGGGCAGGAGCGCTTCCACGGTGCGCTCTCGCTGAAAGAGCTCGAGCGACGCGATCGCCGCCGCACATGCCAGCGGATTCCCGGTGTAGGTATGACCATGGAAGAAGGTTTTGAACTCGTCGAATTCACCGAGGAACGCGTCGTAGACACGCTCCGTCGTCAGCGTGGCCGCCAGCGGGAGGTAGCCGCCGGTCAGCCCCTTGCCGACACACATCAGGTCAGGCGTGACGTCCTCGTGCTCGCAAGCGAACATCCGTCCGGTGCGGCCAAAGCCGGTCGCCACCTCATCGCAGATCAGCAGCACGTCGTAGGCGTCGCACAGCTCTCGCACCTGGCGCACGTACCCGTCGGGCTGCAGCAGCATCCCCGCCGCTCCCTGCACCAGCGGCTCGATGATGACCGCCGCCGTCTCATCCCCATGACGATCCAGTAGCTGCTCGAGATGGTCGGCGTCGCCGGCGCGCGCTCGGAGGGAGTCGAACAGAAGCGGGCGATACATCGAGTGGAACAGCTCTATGGCGCCCACCGACACGGCGCCCAGCGTGTCTCCGTGGTAGGCGTTTTCGAGGCAGATGAAGCGCGACCGGCCGGGCCCGTCGCGCTGTGCCCAGAACTGGAAAGCCATCTTGAGCGCGATCTCCACAGCGGTGGCGCCGCTCTCGGAGTAGAAGACCCGCGCCAGACCAGGCGGAGCCACGGCCAGCAGCTTGCGCGCCAACTCGACCCCCGGCTCATGCGTGAGGCCGAGCATGGTCGAGTGGGCAACCCGGTCGAGCTGCGCGCGGATCGCGGCGTCGATCGCGGGGTGACGGTGGCCGTGCACGTTGCACCACAGCGACGACACCCCGTCGACGTACACGTTGCCATCGACGTCGTAGAGGTTGGTGCCGGTGCCATGGTCGATGACCAGCGGCGGCTCCTCCTCGCACCACCCGAGCTGCTGGGTGAAGGGGTGCCAGAGGTGGGTTCGGTCCGCGTCCTGAAGGGCCGAGGCGGTGTGCATGAGAGGACGCTAGCTCGCCGGTCGGTCGGAACCGCAGCTAACGGGCGCCGTTCAGCCACCGCCCGATCGGAAGCGATCGCCCGGCCCGGCCCAGAAGCTCCGGCTCCGCCCGCTCAATCCGCGCCAGCTCCGTCACCTCGACCCTCCCCAGCCGCGCGATCGTCTCCCGGTTGGACTTCTCGATCGTCCCTGGGTCGCGCGGCCAGGGGGTGAGGGCGACCCCGGCCACCTTGAGGCCTGCCAGCCTGGCGGACTCGAGCGTCAGCAATGTGTGATTGATCGTGCCGAGCCCCGGTCGGGCGGCGATCACCACAGGCATTCCTAATGCCCGGGCCAGTTCGCGCACGTCGTAGGTGCCGGAAAGCGGCACGAGCAGGCCGCCCACGCCCTCCACCACGACGACCTCGGCGCCGGTCGCGGCCTCGCGCACCGCTGCCTCGATGTTCTCGCCTGACACCGGAGTTCCGGAAAGCTCACCCGCGAGGTGCGGGGAGACCGCCGGGCCGAAGGTGAACGGCGCCACCTCGTCCGGGCGCCCGCGGACAACTCGGGCCAGTAGCTCGTGGTCGTGCGGCCATTCGGCGGAGGCCGGCTCATCCAGTCCAGTCATGACCGGCTTGAGCGTCGTCACCTCGACGTTGCCCTCGCGCAGCGCGGCGGCTATCGCGGCGGTGAGGACGGTCTTGCCGACGCCGGTGTCGGTACCGGTGACGAACAGGCCGCGCAAGCGGGACTTACGCCGCCCGCGCGACGGAGGAATCGTCCTCGAAGTCGAACACGCCAGCGGGCGGGGACTGCCCCCCGCCCTCGCCCGCTTCGGTCGCTAGGGGCTCAGCTGCGGCCGGCGTCCGCTCTTCGCCGTCATAGCCGGCATGGTCGACCTCCGCGGGCCTCGCCGACTGCGTTCGCGGCTCAAAGCCCGCTGCCCGTGCCGCCTGCGCCAGGGCCCGTGCGGCGCTGCGCAGCTCCTCCTCGCGATGAGAGGCCATTACTGCCAACCGCAGGCGCGAGGTCATCGGCGGCACCGTCGGCGGCCGGATCGCCTGGGCGAACACGCCCCGAGCGAAGGCCTTCTCGCAGATCGCGAGCGCGCGGCCGGGGTCCCCGACCACCAGGGGGATGACGTGCGTGTGGGATCCGCCTAGGTCGAATCCCTCCCGCTCGAGCTCTGAGCGGAGCGCGCCCACGTTGGACCGGAGCCTGTGCACGCGCCGCGGCTGCTCTTGGAGCAGCTCCAGCGCGGCCAGGGCGCCGGCCACGGCGGGCGGGGGAGGGGCGGTCGAGAAGATGAACGTCCGGGCGCTGTTGACCAGGTAGCGCGCCATCCGCCGATCGCAGGCGGCGAATGCGCCGTAGGAGCCAAGTGCCTTGCCCAGCGTGCCGACGATCACGTCTACCTGGTCTTCCAGTCGAGCATCGGCGAGCGCGCCTCGCCCGTCGGGCCCGAGGGTGCCGGTGGCGTGGGCTTCATCGACGACCAGACGGAGGCGGTGGCGCTGGGCGAGCTCGACCAGCTCGCCCAACGGCGCCACATCGCCGTCCATCGAGAACACGCTCTCGGTGATGATCAGCGCGCCGCGACCTTCTGCCTGGCCCAAGCCCCACGCCAGATGCTCGACGTCGCGGTGGTCGTACACGAACGTCTCGGCCCGCGAGAGGCGGCAGCCGTCGATGATCGACGCGTGGTTGAGCTCGTCGGAGAAGACAACGTCGCCGGGGCGGGCGAGGGCGGCGATCACGCCCGTGTTCGCGAGGTAGCCGGAGCCGAACAGCAGCGCCGCCTGGCGGCCCTTGAATTCCGCCAGCCGCTCTTCCAGACGCCGGTGGATGGTCATCGTTCCTGACACGAGTCGCGAAGCACCCGCTCCCACGCCCCATCGCATCGCGGCGTCGGCTGCCGCCGCCCGGACCCGGGGGTGGTCGGCCAACCCCAGGTAGTTGTTGGAACAGAGCAGCAGGACGGGCTTGCCGTCCAGCACCACGTGTGGGCCTTGGGGGCCGCTCACGCGGCGGGTCCGCCGGTGCAGGCCCAGGGCCTGGAGCTCGTCCAGGCGGGCGTCGAGGTCGATCACGCCGACGCCCTGTCCTTCGAGGTGGCCACGTTCGGAGCCCCGTCGGGCCGTGGAGGGGTCTGGCGCTTGGGCGAGAACCGCAGCTGGGTCGAGGGATCCCACAGCCTGACGTCCAGCTCTGGCTGGGGCGATGAAGCCAGCGCCTGGGCGATCACGTCCGGCGTCTCTCCCTCGAGCCAGCCCGAGCGGTTGTCGGGCCGGGGATTTGCGCCGTTGTCGGGCTGGCGCTCGACGTTCAGCCCCAGCTCCTCGAACATCGTCCGGTCGTCTTCAGGCGCATTTCCGAGGGTCGTCAGGAAGTTGCCCATCATCACCCCGTTCAGCCCGGCCTTGATCGCCGCCGGCTGCAGGTCGCCAAGGTTCTCGGTCCGCCCGCCGCAGAGCCTGAACAGCGCGTCTGGGAGGATGAGGCGGAAGATCGCGACCCACTTGACCGCCTCCCAGGGGTCGATCAGCTCGCGGTCGCCGAACTTCGTCCCCGGCCGCGGATTGAGCAGGTTGATCGGCACGCTCGTGGGGTTTATGTCCGCCAGCTGGAAGGCCATCTCAACACGCTGCTCGCGCGTCTCGCCCAGGTTGAGGATTCCCCCCACGCACGTCTCGAGCCCCGCCTGGCGCACGGCATCGATCGTCCGCAGCCGCCCCTCGTAACGAACCGTGGTCGAGACCTCGGGGTAATAGGACCTGGCGGTCTCGACGTTGTGGTGGACGCGCTGCACCCCCGCCTCCTTCAAAGCGTTCGCCCGCTGCGCCGACATATGACCGATGGACACGCAGCGCTTCAGGCTCGTTTGCGCTTTGACGAGCCGCGCTCCCTCGAGGACCTTCTCGAAATCGCGTTTCGATAACCCCTGGCCCTGGGTGACCATGCAGAAACGGTGGGCTCCCGCGGCCTCGGCTGCGCGGGCATGTTCGAGGATCTGTTCGGGCTCCATCATGGCGTGCATCGGCGTGTCCGCCTCGGCGTAGCGCGACTGGGCGCAGAACCCACAGTCCTCGGCACATCCGCCAGACTTGGCGTTGACGAGAGAGCACATGTCGGTGGAGTCCGCGAACCGCTCCCGCCGCGCCTGCCACGCCCGCTCGACCAACGCCTCGATCGCGGCCGGATCCTCCAGCTCTCCGAGCGCCAGCGCCTCCTCGCGCGTGATCAGGGGCGGCATCGGGCGCGCACTGTAAGGGCCGCGTCGGACGGCTCCCGATGAATTTTCTGCCCGAAGCCGGTCTGAATCTCCAAATGACGAGCAAGGAGCTAGGGATGAGGACTGAGAACCGGTGGCTGGCGCTGGTCGTGCTCTGTGTCGGGATGCTGATGATCGTGCTCGACGTGACGGTGGTGAACGTCGCGCTGCCGTCGATCCAATCGGACCTTCACTTCTCGCAGTCGAGCTTGGCCTGGGTCGTGAACGCCTACCTGATCGCGTTCGGAGGCCTGCTGCTGCTGGCTGGAAGGCTTGGCGACCTCCTATCGCGCCGGGGAGTCTTCCTGGCCGGGCTGGCGATCTTCACCGGCGCCTCGCTGCTGTGCGGCCTGTCGAGCAGCCAGGAGATGCTGGTCGCCGCCAGGTTCGTGCAGGGATTGGGCGGCGCGATGACCTCCGCCGTGATCCTGGGGATGATCGTGACCATGTTCCCCGAGCCGGGCGAGCAGGCGAAGGCGATCGGCTTCTACGCGTTCGTCGCTTCGGCCGGCGGCTCGATCGGCCTGCTCGTCGGCGGCACCCTGACGCAGGCCATCGACTGGCACTGGATCTTCTTCGTCAACGTCCCAATCGGGATTGCCACTGCGTTCTTCGCGCGCAGGCTGCTGCGCCCCGAACAGGGCATCGGACTGGACAAGGGAGCCGACATCGCCGGCGCCGGGCTGATCACGGCCGCGCTGATGCTGGGCGTCTACACGATCGTCAAGCCGGCAGCGGAGTACGGCTGGGGAGCGGGGCGGACGCTCGTCCTCGGGGCCGCATCCCTGGCGCTGCTGGCGGCTTTCGTGGCGCGCGAGGCCCGGGCCCGCAACCCACTCGTCCCCCTGCGCATCTTCCGCTCGCCCAACGTGTCGGGCGCGAACGCCATCCAGGCGCTGACGGTCGCCGGCATGTTCGGGATGTTCTTCATCGGCTCGCTCTATCTGCGCCGGGTGCTGGGCTACGGCGCGCTCGAGGTCGGGCTGGCGTTCATGCCAACGACCCTGATCATGGGAACGCTCTCGGTGCGCTACTCCGAGCGGCTGATCACGCGATACGGCGCCCGGACGACCCTGATTCCCGGTCTGGTCTTGATGGCGGCCGGGCTGATCCTGTTCACGCGGGCCCCGATCAAGGGCAGTTACGTGACCGACGTCCTACCCACGCTGGTGCTGTTGGGGGCAGGCGTCGGGCTGTCGTTCGCGGCGTTGATGACGCTCGCGATGTCGGGGGCCACGCCAAGCGACGCCGGGCTCGCGTCCGGGCTGGTCAACACGACCGCCCAGGTTGGCGGGGCGCTCGGACTGGCCGTGCTGAACACGCTGGCCGCTACGCGCACCCACGGTCTCCTCGCCCACGGGGCCGGGCACGGCGTCGGCGCTTACCGCGGGCTATCACCGCGCATACCTGATCGCCGCGCTCCTGGTGGTGGCGGCGATCGCGGTGGCGGTCGTCGTGTTGAAGCGGCCGGCGGCGCGAGCGAGCGATCTGAAGGCCGCGGGCGCCGAACCCTGCGCCGAGGCTGCCTAGAGCCATCGGGGCGCACCGCTGAAGCGCGGGCGCACCGCTGAAGCGCGGGCGCACCGCTGAAGCGCGGGCGCACCGCTGAAGAGAGGGCGCACCGCTGAAGAGCTCGGCGCGCGCTGCTCGGCGCGCGCCTAACTGCAAAAGCCCCCAAACCGCACCTGACCGCGGCCAATATGGGGATAAGAGCACGCTCTACATGCTTATGTCCCCGAAGACCCGGTGGCGCTCCGAGACTGGGGACTTTTGCATCCACCTGGAGACGCCCCTAGATTCCTCGGCGCCCTAGAGGTACCCCCGCACCGTCTCGGCGATCGTGCTAGCGCCGCGCTCCCCGAACACGAGCGTGTAGTGGTTGGTGTCGGGGACCTGCACGGCCTGACGCTGCTCGGGGGCCTCCGCGGCCCACTCGCGAACCAGCTCCAGAGGCTGCATCGGATTGGGGTCGTCGAGTAAGCCGCGGGTCGCGCATAGCAGGGTGGCGGGAACCGTCAGGCGGTGAGCCGCCTCGCCGATCTGGAGCACCTCGTCCGCGTCGGCGCGGACGGCGCCCTCGACCACCGATGAGCGCAGCTCCGGTTCCACACCTGTCAGGTCGTGGTCGGCGTACGGGACGAGGACCCGATCGGCCACTACTCCGCCCCTGAGCGCCGGGTGCGCCCGCCACCAATCGTGGTAGGCCTCACGGCTGGGAAAGCGCTCTCGGAGCCGGGCCAGGACGGGACCGAGGAAGCCGTCGATGAACGTCTGAGGATCGGCCTGACGCGCGCCCGGAATCGTGAGTCCGCCGTCGACCAGCACGGCGGCGCGCACGCGCTCCGGATGGTCGGCCGCCAGCCTGGCCACGATGTAGGCGCCGAGCGAGTGTCCTACCGCGACCGGCTGCTCCAGCTCGAACCGGTCGAGGACCGCGAGCAGGTCGCGCGCATACGCTGCCACACCGTAGGGACCCGGCAGCTCGGCGGAGCGCCCCCGGCCGCGCAGGTCTACCGCCGCCAGCGACGCCCGGCTCTGGAGCGCCCGGGCCACGGCCACCCAGGCGTGGCTGTTGGAAGTGATGCCGTGGACGGCCAGCACAACCGGATCCGCGCTCCCGAGGCGAAAGACCGCAAGCGAGCCCCCGGCCACCGGCACATCGAGGCGCTGGCGGGAGAGGCCGTCGAACCCGTCGGCGGAGCCGGCCATCACTTTCCCTGCCACCGTGGCGGGCGCTTTTCGGCGAACGCCCGCACCCCTTCGCGGAAATCAAAGGAGGAGAAACAAGCTCTCCGCAGCTCGATGAGCTCGCTCTCGAGCACCGGGTCCAGCTGGACGTGCGAATCGAGCACGGCTCGGATCACGCGCTTGTTGCCGCGCTGCGCCAACGGGGCGTTCCCCGCGATCTCCTGTGCCAGGGAGAGGGTGTCCCGCTCCAGGGCGTCTGGCTCGGCCACGAAGTTGACAAGGCCCCATTCGCGAGCGGTGAGCGAATCGACCCGCCGTCCGAGCAGGAACAGCTCGAGCGTCCTCGGTCCACCGATGGCGTCTATGAACTTGCGGATCCCGGTGTGCGAGTACACAAGACCGAGCTTGGCCGGCGGCATCGCCACCGAGACCGTGGTGGCCGCGATCCTCAGATCACAGGCCAGCGCGAGCTCGAGGCCGCCACCGATCGCGTGGCCGTTCAGGGCGGCCAGGGTCGGGAACTGGTAGGCCTCCAGCGATTCGATGGCGGCCGCAAAGGGATGCGCCACCAGCCGCTCGGCCTCGTCGGCGAACACCGCGTCGGGCAGATCGCCGATGTCGTATCCCGCTGAGAATGTCCCGTTCTGGCCGGTGACAATCAAGCACCGGGCATCGAGCTCCGGCACGGTGGTCGCGAACCCGTCGAGGATCGCGTGGTCGAGGGCGCCGCTCTTGCCGGGGTTGGAGATCTTCAGGCGGGCCACCCCCGGCGCCGGCTCGTCCAGGTCCAGACGGCCGCCCTCGTTATTCGAGGACAACGAGTGGCTCTCCCTCGGAGACCGATTGCCCCTCCTCCACCAGGATCTCCTTGACTACGCCCGGATCCTCCGCCTCAACCGGCATCTCCATCTTCATTGACTCGAGAATGGCGACCGTGTCGCCCTCCGCGACTTGGTCGCCGACCTCGACCTCGACCTTCCAGACGGTGCCCGTGATGTGGGCCTCGACCTCGGGCAACTGATGGCCCTCCTGTTCATCGGACTTGGGGGCCGCCAGGATATAGGCGCCTATCCCATCGCGAACGTCCGCGGATCCGGCCCGATGCGGGCCGACTCGTCGAGGCCGCCTATCGTCTCCATCTCCTCGTCGCTGAGCGAGAAGTCGAAGATTGCGAAGTTCTCGTCGATCCGCGACGGCTTGACCGACCGCGGAATGACCGCGTTCCCGAGCTGGATATGCCAGCGGAGGATCACCTGTGCCGGCGTGCGACCGAGACGGCCAGCGATGTTGCCGATCGTCGGATCGTCAAGCACCCTCCCTCGCCCGAGCGGGCTCCAGTCCTCTGTCACGATCGTTTGCGATCCGTGGAAGCGCCGCAGCTCGGCCTGCTGAAGGTGCGGGTGCAACTCGATCTGGTTGACGGCCGGCGCCACCCCGCTCTGGTCGATGATGCGCTCCAGGTGCTCGACCGTGAAGTTCGAGACCCCGATCGAGCGGGCGCGCCCGTCACGCTGAAGCTCCGTGAAAGCCTCCCAAGTCTCGACGTACTTCCCCAGGGCCGGCGCCGGCCAGTGGATCAGATACAGATCGACGTAGTCAAGGTGCAGCCGCGACAGGCTCTGTTCGAACGCGCGCATGGTCCGATCGCGCCCCTGGTCGGAGTTCCACAGCTTGGTGGTCACGAACACCTCGGAGCGGTCGAGCCCGCTGCGGGCGATCGCCTCCGCAACCTCTGACTCGTTCCCATACATAGCCGCCGTATCGATCGAGCGGTAACCCGTCTCGAGCGCGTGATGGACCGTGTCGACCGTCTGCTCCTGGGGGACCTGGAACACGCCGAACCCGAGCTGCGGGATCTGGCGGCCATCGTTGAGAGGGAGGTTGGGGACAATGGACATGCGCGTGATCCTATCCCTGGACCAATCCGACCTCCTACGAGTGCCGTGCGCGGCGGCGGATCGAGGCGTAGCCTGAAGTGATGGCCTCGACCGATCTCGATCTGCTCGCCGCCTCGTTTCGCGCTGATGCCGCGGACATGGACGCCTTCGTCGAGAGTCTGGCCGTCAAGCTCGAGCAGGCCGTGCCGGGGCGAGTGCGCGTATATCGATGGCGGGGAGGCTTCCGCCGACCAAAGCGGGTGCAGAAGATCGTGCTCGACGCGGGCGATAGCCGGCTTGAGCTGCGGGTTGACGGGGGATCGATTGAGGCCTCCATCTCGCGGCTGTCGGCAGGCATCGTGCTGAAAACGGAGCGGGTGAGCGTCGATGAGTGGATCTCGGCGCTGAGCGAGGCAATCGCGGCGGAGGCGCAGCGCAGCGCCATCTCCCGGCAAGCCCTCGAGCGGTTGCTGATCAGATAGGAGGCATAAGAGATGGGTTTCCTCAAGCGCGACGACGACACCGAGGGGCAAGTGACCCAGGCCACGCAGGCGACGCAGACAGCGCAGGCGCCCCAGGCCGACACCTACGAGCCCGGTTCGCTGGCCGGGATTCCGGAATCCGGCCGCGAACGGATCGCCCGCATGAAGCAGGAAGTGGCGCGCGGCTTCTTCACCAGCGACCTGTCGGTGAACGAGTTCCTGCTCGTCAAGCAGTCGGGCTTCGAACCGATCGGGCTGGTGCTCGGCAGCTCCATCTACCACATCGGCTTCCAGCAGGCGATGTGGAATCAGAACCAGGAGATGACGGTCCTCACGCAGGCCATGTACCACGCTCGCGACCTGGCCATGACCCGGATGGAGGAGGAGGCGGATCAGCTGGGAGCGGACGGGATCGTCGGCGTGCGGCTAGACATCGGCCGATACGAGTGGGGAGCCGACCTGGCGGAGTTCATCGCGGTCGGGACGGCCGTGAAGCACCGCGACGGCGAGCTCCACCGAGCGCCCAATGGCAGGCCGTTCACCTCCGACCTGAACGGGCAGGACTTCGCCACGCTGCTGCGGGCCGGCTACCGTCCGGCGGGGCTGGTGATGGGCAACTGCGTCTACCACGTCGCCCGGCAGGGGATGCTGGCATCGCTCAGGCAGATCGGCCGCAACGTCGAGATGCCGAACTTCACCCAGGCGCTGTACGAGGCGCGGGAGCTGGCCATGGAACGGATGCAGAACGAGGCGGACCAGCTCACAGCGGGAGGGATCGTCGGCGCCAGGATCGTCGAGCGCAGCCACGGCTGGGGATCGCACGTGATCGAGTTCTTCGCCATCGGTACGGCGGTGGTGCCGACCAGCTCCGAGCACGAGATCGACAAGCCCACGCTCATGTTGCCGTTGACCGGTTAGAGGGCTGAGAGCGTGCCGGACGTCGAGCTAAAGCCGCAGGTCTACAAGGACCCCCGGCCGAAGGAGTACTTCGACCGCTTCCACGAGCTTGTGCGCTCCGAGGAGCCCGAGGCCAAGGTGTACGAGGTCACGCGGGTCCTGACGTCGCTGCACGCCCTGATCACCTTTCGGGCTCGGGGCATCGGGTCAGAGAACGTCCCCGCAGGCCCCGTGATCCTGGCCCCCAACCACGCGTCGTTCATGGATCACTTCTTCACCGGCGTCTTCATTCGCCGGCGGGTCCAGTTCATGGGCAAGTCCCAGCTGTTCAAGGGCGTCGGGGAGTGGATCTTCAGCCACGGCGGGGTGTTCCCCGTGCGGCGGGGCCACCATGACGAGGAGGCGTTCATCACCGCCTTCAAGATCCTGGAGCGAGGGGGAGCGATCGTCATGTACTGCGAGGGCGGGCGCTCGCGCACCGGTGCGATCGGCGAAGACGCGCGGCCGGGGATCGGCCGGTTGGCGCTCGAGTCGGGAGTGCCGGTGGTCCCGATCGCAATCCTAGGCTCCTACCAGGTGCGCAACTGGAAGCGGCTCCAGTTCCCAAAGGTGACGGTGCAGTACGGCAAGCCGTTCAGGTTCGAGCAGATCGAGCAGCCGACACGTGAGCAGCAGCAGGAGGCGGCCGACCTGATCCTCGAACGCATCAGGGGCCTGCACTCGGAGCTCGGGCGGCTCGGGCAGCGCGGCGCACTGCAGGCCGCACGGCAACCGAGCGCCGATCTCGGTCTGGCGCCTCTGAGCGGCCGGCGGGGCCTTCTTGGCGACGTGTTCGAACGCACAAACCGGTGGTGGCGTCAGGGGCGAGGTGCAGTTGGACACGATATGCGTGTTCGAACGCACAAACCTCGACCGGCAGCGGACCGAAATGTGAGTTGAACAGCGGAGGTGTTCAGGCCGTCGCCACCGCGGCAGCCTCTCCGAGGCCCAGTTCCTCGATCGCGGTCTCGCGCATCTTGAACTTCTGCACCTTGCCGGTGACGGTCATTGGGAACGAGTCGACGAACTTGAGGTAGCGAGGGACCTTGTAGCGGGCGATCTTCCCCTGGCAGAACTCACGCACCGCCTCCTCGGTCAATGAGGCCTCGGGGCGAGGGATGATCCAGGCCATCAGCTCCTCGCCGTAGCGCTCGTCCGGCACCCCGATTACCTGGACGTCCGCCACCGACGGGTGGGCGTACAGGAACTCCTCGATCTCCCGGGGGTAGATGTTCTCGCCGCCGCGAATCACCATGTCCTTGATCCGGCCGACGACCCTCACGTATCCGTCGTCGTCCATCGTGGCCAGGTCTCCGGTGTGCATCCAGCGCCCGGCGTCGATCGCTTCATCGGTGCGCTCGGGGTCGTTCCAGTACCCGCGCATCACGAGGTAGCCGCGGGCGCAGAATTCTCCCGGCTCGCCGCGCGGCTGGATGCGGCCGCTGGAGGGATCGATGACCTTGACCTCCGCATGCGGCATCGCCTGCCCGACCGTGCCGCAGCGGTTCTCGAGCGTGTCGTCGCGCCGGACGAACGTGCTCACCGGCGAGGTCTCCGTCATCCCAAACGCGATCGACATCTCGCGGATCCCCATGTCCGAGGAAACGCGCTTCATGACCTCGGTGGGGCACGGCGAGCCGGCCATGATCCCGGTGCGCAACGGCCCTAGGTCGAATTCGCTGAAGCTCTCATGCCCCAGCTCGGCGATGAACATCGTCGGGACGCCGTAAAGGCTGGTGCACCGTTCTTGGGCACACGCCCGAAGCGTCGCTTCCGGTTCGAACGTCTCCGCCGGATAGACGATGCATGCCCCACGCGAGCTGCACGCCAGGTTTCCGAGCACCATCCCGAAGCAGTGGTACAGCGGAACCGGCACGCACACCCGGTCGCGCTCGCTGTAGCCGAGCAGCTGGCCGGTGAAGTACCCGTTGTTGAGGATGTTGTGGTGCGTGAGCGTGGCGCCCTTGGGGAAGCCGGTGGTACCGCTCGTGTACTGGATGTTGATCGGGTCGTCGAAGTCGAGCTCAGAGGCGAGGCGGCGCAGCGCGTCGGGAGAAGGTGCGGCTCCGGCCAGCTCCTCCCACTCCGGTGTGCCGAAGCAGACTGCGCGCTCGAGAGCCGGAAGCTCGCTCGAGGCTTCCTGGACCATCGCGCCGAAATCCGCTTCTTTCAGGTTCTGCACCGAGAAGATCCAGCGGCAGCCCGACTGGCCAAGCGCGTACTGAAGTTCGCTCACGCGATAGGCGGGGTTGATGTTGACCAGGATCACCCCGACTCTGGCCGTCGCGTACTGGGTCAGGGCCCACTCGGCGATGTTGGGTCCCCAGACCCCGACGCGGTCGCCTTTCTGGAGGCCGGCCGCGAGCATCCCGCTCGCCAGTCGATCGACCCGCTCGCCGAACTCCGCGTACGTCCAGCGGATGTCCTGATGGCAGGAAACGAGCGCATCGGTATCCGGCACCCGGGCGATGGTCCGCTCCAGGTTCTCGCCGACCGTCTCCCCGAGAAGCGCCTCATCGCAGGCCCCGTGTGCGTAAGACAGCATCGTCTCTGATTCTCCTTCCTCGACTCCAGCCCAGCCGGATGCTACTGGCCGGTGCCAACTGAGATATTGCCCGCATGTCGTCGCTCAGACCGGGGCTGCTTCGAGGGGCATGCCGTCGTGCTCGCCGGCGGGGTTCCGGCGAGCCTGGGCGAGCTGTTGTCGTCGCTGGGGGCGAGCGTGAACGCGCTCAGCGAGTCAGACGAGGAACGCGCTCTGGAATGGGTTCAGGCAGCGGTTCCCCTCAACTCGGTTGTGTGCTGGAGCGACGGTGGGCTGGAAGGGGTCGAGCAGGCGTGGACCGCGGTCCGCGCGGTGGCCGTCGGCGCGCTGATCCCCGCGGGAGCGGGAACGATCGTCCTGCTCGCTCCCCGGCCCCACGAGGTCAAGCACGGGGACGCAGTGCGAGCGGCGCTCGAGAACCTGGCGAGGACCCTGTCCGTCGAGTGGGCCAGGTACGGGATCACGACCACCGCGATCTGGCCCGGGGCTCGCACCACGGAGGAGGAGCTGGCCACGCTGGTGGCGTACCTCTGCTCGCCCGCCGGGGCCTACTTCTCGGGATGCCGGTTCGAGCTGGACGCCACGGCGTGAGCCGGCGTGCTAGGCGGCCTGCGCGAGCGCCTCGTCGAGCCAGTCGTAGCAGCGTTGGTGAAAGATGCGACGTGAGGTCTGTCGGCACTCCCCGAAACGGCGCCACCGTAGCTTGCGTGAAACAGGGCGCGAGAGGCAAACGCCTCGTACAGGGGGTTATCGCTAAGCCACGGCACTTCGCGACCCTACCAGCGTGGTGTCGATTGGCCGTCGGCCCTGCGTTCAGCGCCCGGCGCTGAGCTTCTGGGCAGCCCGCCGCTCGGCCTTGTGCGCCCGCTTGGCAGCCTGGTAGTCGGCCAGCGCGTGCGGGGAGTCGACGTCGCCGAGCGTGGGATGTGAAGGCACGAGTGCCTCAGCCGTTGTGATCCGGAATCGCTTGGCCAGCACCGCCGCCAGCGAGGAGACCTTCATCTCGCCGAACCCGGGCAGCGCTGCCAGGTTGGCGTGGAGCTCCTCGGCGTCGGCCGCCTCCGTCCAGATCCGGGAAGCGTCGCCGCCATAGCGCCCGCTGATGTACGCCGCCAGATCCTGTACCCGTCCGGCCATCGCGCCCGGGAAACGGTGGATTGCCGGTCGTTCGCGGAAGATCGGCTCGAGGTTCGTCGATGCCAGCGTGGCGGCGTCGAAGGTCCCGAGCCGCTTGCGGAGCTCGAGCGGCCCCGAGAACGCCTTCTGAACGCTCACCTGCTGGTCGAGCGCGAACCCGACCAGCAGCGCCAGGGGATCGGTGGCGATCAGCTCGTTGGCCTCATCGGAGTCCGTGAAATAGAGCCGGTCCGGCACCACTAGGCCACCGTCGCCCTGACCCGCGACCGCAGCCAGGAGCACAGGTCGTCCATCACCGCGTCCTGCTCGGGCTCGTTGAGGATCTCGTGGTAGAGGCCGTCGTAGGTCTTCAGGGTCGTGTCGGCCGCTCCGATCCGGTCGTTCAGCATCATGCTTCCGGCGGGGGGGACCAGATGGTCGCCCGAGCCGTACATGATCAGCGTCGGCACGGTGATCGCGCCAACCGCCTCCGGGAACGACTGGACCGCCGAAGCCAGCTCGGCGATCGTGCGGGCGGGCAGCCGGCCGTGATGTACGAGCGGGTCGGTCTCGTATGCCTTGACCACTTCGGGATCGCGGCTCACGAGAGTCGGATCGACGGCGAACAGTCCGAACTGCGGGGTGAGCGCCGACAGCAGCCTCGCCACGAGGCGCGTAAGTGGCGAGGCGGCCTCGAGCGCCGCCAACGGGGCCGACAGGATGAGACCCGTCAGCCGGTCCTGGTGAGCGATGGCGTAGCGGGCCGCGATCGTGCCGCCCATGCTGTGCCCGAGCAGGAACAGCGGCACTCCCGGATGCTCGGAGGCGGCGAGCGCGATCAGCTGGTCGAGATCCTCGACGGCGTTGTCGAGGCGATCGATCACCGCCCGCGTCCCCTCGGAGCGGCCGTGGCCGCGGTGGTCGAGCGTGTAAACCGCATAGCCCTCGTCCACCAGTCGGGCTGCGACGTGGGCATAGCGGCCGCTGTGCTCACCCGCTCCGTGTGCGATCACCACCACGGCCCGCGGCGGCCCGTCGGGCAGCCACGTCTGGCGGTAGAGCCGGAGGCCTCCCACGCCTTCAACAAAATCCTCGCGGTGATTCATACCGTCGACTGCTCCTGGGCCCAGGGCACGACGACCGCGTCCTCGTGCGGGGAGTCGCGCGCCACCACATACTCCGCCGGCTCATCGTCCGAGAGGTTCTCGAGCAGGTGCGTCTCCCGGGGCGGCACGTAGACGAGATCGCGCGGCTCGAGCGTCACCTCCTGCTCCAGATGATCGCCCCACCGAACCCTCAGCCCACCCGTGAGCATGTACACCACGCTCTCGCAGCGCTCGTGGTAATGCGGCCGGGACTGCGCGCCGGGCGGAACCCGGAACACGCCCATGTAGATGTTGAGCGCTCCGGCCGTCGCCTGGGAGATCTCAGCGCCGCCCACGACACCGCGAGGCACCTCGCGGTCGGGCCCAGGCTTGACGACCCTCATGAAGCGAGTCTATCCCTCCTCGCGGGGCGCGACCTCGATCTGCAGCGGCCGCTGCTCGGCCTGGGCATGGTCGACCTGGAGCGTCGTGTGCCGGATCCCGAACCCCTGCTCAACCACGCTCTGAAGGTGGCGGCGAAGCTCGTGGCAGTCCTCGCCCGGACGGACGACGACATGGGCAGATAGCGCCGGAAAGCCCGAGGTGACCTCCCACACATGGAGATCGTGAACTTCTACTACGCCCCGTTCGGCGGCCAGCACGCGTCCGATCTCCTCGGGCTCCAGGTCCGCAGGAGCGGCCTCCATGAATACCCGGCCCGAGGCTTTGAGTAGCCCATAGGCCGCGTGCAGCATCAGCGCCGCCACCAGCAGCGAAGCGATGGGGTCCGCTCGCCGGAAGCCGGTCGTCAAGATTACGATTCCCGCTACCGCGGTGGCGATGAAGCCGTAGAGGTCGGTGAGGATGTGCCGATAGGAGCCCTCGACGTTGAGGCTCCGCTTCTCGCCCCGTCCGGCCAGGAGCCGTGCCGCGAAGAGATTGACCAACACGCCCCCCACCGCTACCGCCACCATGGCCGTCCCCTGCACGGCGGGCGGCGAAACGAGGCGGCGGATCGCCTCGTAGACGATCAGCAGCGCGAGCAGCAGGAGCGTAATGCCGTTCGCCTGAGCGCTCAGGATCTCGGCCCGACCCAAACCGAAGGTCATCGCCCCGGTAGGCGGTCGGGTGGCGAGGCGGGAGGCAGCCAACGCCAGCGCCACGGCCCCAGCGTCCGTCAGCATATGCGCCGCGTCCGAGAGCAACGCCAGCGAAGACGCCAGCAGACCCACGGCGATCTCGACCGCCATGAAGGCCACGATCAGCGACAGCGCCAGCTTCAGCGCGCCGCGTTCTGCGTCGCGCGTGATTCCTGGGCCGTGAACGTGCGCCATCAGTTTGCGGAGGGATCTGCGGGCATTCGCGCCACGAGCGCATAGCTTCCGCCCTTGCGCGTCAGCACGCTCGACCACAGCTCCAGGGGCTCGATCGAAAAGACATCTTCCAGTGTCGCCGGCTCGAGGATCCAGTCATCGCGCTCCAGCTCCGTATCGAGCTGTCCGGCGCCCCAGCCGGCGTGACCGACGAACGCCCGTGCCTCGCCAACCCCCACCGACAGCTGCTCAGGTCCGGAGCCGGTCCCGAGCACACCCACATCGTCGAACGCCATCAGGGCAGCGTCGCCCGGGTCCTCGAACTGGGCCACCACGATCACCGCCGAGGGCTGCACTGGACCGCCGATGAACAGCCGCTCATCGTCCCCCACCAGCTCGCTGAGCTCGTCCACGGCCTCTCCGACGGTCGTCTCCGACGGCCTGTTCAGCACCAGCCCCAGCGCACCCTCGTCGGAGTGCTCGACGACGAGCACGACCGTGCGCCAGAAGTTCGGGTCCAGCAGGGGCGGCCCTGCGATCAGGAGCTGTCCGCGCACGGAATCCATCTATCGCAGTGAGAGTAACTACAGCCCGAGCGATCGGCCGAGGATCTCCTTCATGATCTCGTCCGTGCCGCCGCCGATCGGTCCAAGCCGCGCATCTCGCGCGGCACGCTCGATCTCGTACTCGGTCATGTAGCCGTTGCCGCCGTGGATCTGGAGGCAGGTATCGATGACGTCGAACGCGCTTCGCTGGGTCATAAGCTTGGCGATCGTCACGTCACGAACGGCGTCCTGGCCCGCCAGATACAGGCGGAGAGCGTGGTATGTCACGTCACGCCCGGCCTCGACCGTGGTCGCGATCTCGGCCAGCTTGTGACGAATCGCCTGGTGCTTTCCGATCGGGCGCCCGAATGCCTCCCGCTCGAGCGCATACTCGAGCGTCTTCTCGAACGCGACCTTCATGGCCCCCACAGCCCCAAGCGCCATCAACAGCCGCTCCCACTGGAAGTTGGCCATGATCAGATAGAAGCCCTGGTTCTCCTGCCCGAGCAGGTTCTCTGCGGGGACGAACACGTCGTCGAAGGTGATGTGCGCCGTGTCCGAGGCGTGCCAGCCGAGCTTCTCGAGGCCCCTTGACTCGACGCCCGGCCCGCGATCGACGATCAGAAACGAGAGCCCGTGGTGACCGCCTTCGTCGCTGGTCTTGACCGCCGTGACGATCGCGTCTGCTCGTACTCCGCCGGTGATGAACGTCTTCGAGCCGTTGACCACGTAGCCGCCATCGGTGCGCCTGGCGAGCGTCCGGATCGACGCCACGTCCGACCCCGCGTCGGGTTCGGTGATGCCCAGGGCTGCGATCTTTTCTCCCTTGATGCCGGGCACGAGGTAGCGCTGCTTCTGTGCCTCGGTGCCGAACCGCCAGATGGGAGGAAGGGCGATTCCGATGTGTGCACCGATCCCCGCCGCCAGGCCGCCGGAGCCGCACCACGCGAGCTCCTCGGTCAGCACGGCGTCGGCCACGATGTCGCCGTCGCCTCCGTACTCGAGCGGGAACTTCAGGCCCAGGTACCCGAGCTCGGCTAGCCGCTTGAAGACCTCGTTCGGAAACCACCGCGCCTCCTCCCACTCGGTGGCGTGCGGGTAGAGCTCCGTTTGGACGAACCTCCTTACGACGAGCCGGAACTCCTCGTGCTCCTCGGTGAACGGCGGGATCGGGCGAGGCATGGGCCGACTACATCAGATCGGGCCGACCTGCCACAGGCCGTCGAGGTCGTGCGCGTCGTTCAGCCACCGCCTCGCGTCCTCGCGGCCGAGCTCGATCAACGCGCTGGTGAACTCCGGGGCGAACAGCAGGAAGCTGAGCAGCGCCGCGTGCTGTTCGTCGACGCCGCCTGCCACGGCTCTCGAGAGCAGCGCGATGTTCGGCTCGCGGAGCGATCTGAGGAGTCCGCTGTAGTGCTCGCGAACCACACGCAGCGCTCGGGCAGCGATCTCGTCCCGTCGGTCCGGCGCGATCACGATGTACGGAATCTGCCGCTTTCCCTTTCCTTGACCACCGCCGTTTGCGAGCAGCTCGTTGATCGTCGCCAGGGTCAGGAGGTCCGCCCGCAGCTGGTCGTCCAGCAACCCGAGCAGAGTCTGGCCCGCACCTTGGAGCGCGTCCGGCCGGCGCTCGCCGGCGAGCCCAGCGGGTCCGGTCGCGAGCGAGTCGACGCCGATCACCACAACCCGTTCGGCTCCAAGCGCAAGCGCCGGCTTGATCGGCGTGTTCAGCCGGGTGCCGCCGTCGAGGTACCAGCCTCTGGCGTCTGCCGGCTGTCCCACGTGCACGGCCGGGAAGACCGTGGGGATCGCGGCCGACGCCAGGACTTGATCCTCGCTCAGCGCCGTCGAGACGTAGTCGATCCCTCGCCGGCGGTCGGGGGGCAGAGATGGTCCGCCGTAGTGGAACACGACCGAGCGACCGGTAAGCGCGGAGGTGGCCACGACCCCCGCCGAGGCGAGGAGGCCGGCTTTCACGTTCTCGGCAAGTTGATTGAAATCGACGCGCTCGCGCAGCGTTGCCCGCAGCGGCGCCGGGTCGAGTAGCGACTCCAGCCGCGAGCCCGGCACGCCGAGAAATTCGCCAAGGTACCCCGCGGCCCGGCGTAGTGACGCGCCCGAGACGAGCTGCCTCGCCACTTCGCTCCACCGTACGGATCCCCAAATGGCGAGGGCGGTAGGGATGGCCTCGTCCGCGGGCAGATGTGTGGTGGCCGCCAAGAAGCTGACATTGAGCGCCCCTGCGCTCGTGCCCAGGAGGATCTCCGGGCGCTGGCCGCGCTGTTCGAGCGCGGGCAACAACACCGACAGCGCGCCAGCCTCGTAGGCGCCGCGCGCGCCGCCGCCGGCCAATACCAGAGCTACCTTTCGGCTCCCTTCCACGGTAGGGAGCGTACGCGGCGATCAGCCCAGAGCTACAGCCCGTACGAGCGCCCGATCAGGTCGAGCATGATCTCGTCGGTTCCGGCGCCGATCCGGTTCAGACGCATGTCGCGCCACACCCGCTCGACGCCGTACTCCTTCATGTAGCCGTTGCCGCCGTGGATCTGGATGCACTCGTCCGCGATCTCGACCGCGATCCGGGCCGCATACAGCTTGGCCATCGAGATCTCGCGTACCGGGTACTCGCCGTTCTGGAACCGCCAGGCAGTCGTGTACACCATCTGCCGCGCCGTCTCGATCTTGGTCGCCATCTCGGCGAACTTGTGCCGGATCACCTGGAAGTGGCCGATCTCGCGCCCGAACGCCTTGCGCTCGTGCGCGTACTGGAGGGTGCGGTCGAACACGGCCTGAGCGCCGGCCACGCAACCCGCCGCTCCGATCAGGCGCTCCCCCTGTAGCTCCCACATGATGTGGTAGAAGCCTTTGCCGACTTGGCCGAGCACCGCGGTGTCGGGCACACGCACATCCTGGAAGGCGAGCAGGGCCGTGTCCGAGGCGTGCATGCCGAGCTTCTGCAGGCGCTTCTCCCGGATCACGCCCGGCAGGTCCATCGGCACCAGGAACAGCGTGAAGCCGTCGTAGCCGGCGTCCGGGTCGGTCTTGGTCACCAGCACGATCACATCTGCTCGGTGACCGTTGGTAATGAACGTCTTCGAGCCGTTGATGACGTACTCGTCGCCGTCCTTGACTGCGCGCGTCTTGATCCCCGCCACGTCAGATCCCGCGTCCGGCTCGGTGATGCCCAGGCACAGGATCTTCTCGCCCTTGATCGCCGGCACAACCCACTGCTGCTTCTGCTCCTCGGTTCCGAACGCCAGGATCGGCGGCATCGCCATGTCGGTGTGGACCGCCAGCCCCATCGCCAGCCCGCCGCACTGGGCGTGGACGATCTCCTCGGCGAGGACGAGACTTGTGTAGTAGTCGCCGCCCTGGCCGCCGTACTCCTCGGGCTTGTCGAGCCCCAGGAACCCGAGCTCCCCCATCCGCTCGAAGACCCAATTGGGGAACGTCTGCTCCTCCCACTCCTCGGAATGGGGCTGGAGCTCCTTGATCACGAAGCGGCGGATCGAGTCCCGCAACTGCTCGTGCTCGTCGCTGAAGATGAAGTGCTTGCGGTGGCCTTGGAAGTCGGGCCTGGTTACGTCGGGGGTGGTGGTCGTCATGGTTTCGAACCGTACCGGGCCGCGGGCGCAAAGTAAACAGTAGGACTTCCTACTTTCTACTTTGGGCGGGGTGGGTTGGCGTGCGGTAGGTTCACGCCTATGTCCTATGCGACCCTCCGCTATGACGTCGCGGACGCCGTGGCCACGATCGCGCTGGACCAGCCGGAGACCCGCAACGCCCTCTCTGACGAGCTGCTCGGGGAGCTGATCGCCGCGTTCCAGGCCGCGCGTGACGACGACGCCGTGCGGTGCGTCGTGCTCACCTCGACGCACGAGAAGGTGTTCTCCAGCGGCGCCAACTTGGCCGGCTTCGCGGCCGAGGTTCCGCTCGTGCACAAGCACTTCGGGACCGAGCGCTTCCCGCGTCTCTTCCGGCTGATCGGGGAGCTCGGCAAGCCAACCATCTGTGCCGCCAACGGACACGTCCTAGCGGGCGCGCTCGGCATCGCGCTGGCCTGCGATCTGATCGTTGCGCGCGAGGGCGCCCGCTTCGGCACGCCGGAGATCAACGTCGGCGCCTTCCCGTTCATGATCATGGCCCTGATCTACCGCAACGTGCCGCGCAAGAAGTGCACCCAGCTGCTGCTGCTCGGGGAGCAGATCTCGGCCGAAGACGCCGAGCACATTGGGATCGTCAACCGCGTCGTGCCGGCTTCGGAGTTCGAGAAGGCGGTGCGCGAGTGGGCGCTGAAGCTGGCGTCGAAGTCGCCCGCGATCATGAAGCTGGGCAAGGACGCGATCTTCCGCCAACAGGACATGGCGCTTGCTGACGCATTCGACTACCTGCGCTCGCAGCTGACGGTCGCGCTCTCGACGGAGGACATCCAGGAGGGGGTGAAGGCGTTCTTCGAGAAGCGCGAGCCGCGGTGGAAGGGGCGGTAGGGCCAGGACGTCTACGGGGTCGCAACGAGGCCGCTTGGAGCGGCCGACAGTGCCCGTGCACCCGCGAACGTGATGAGCTTTCCCTGCTCCTGGTCCCACAGCTTGAGCCGCACCGCACGCAGCCCGTCCCAGAGTGACAGCGTCGGCACTCCGTCGAAGATGGCGTTGTCGTCATGGGCGCGCTGGAGGTTGTAGTTGGGGATACGCGCATTCAGATGGTGGACGTGGTGCAGGCCGATGTTGCCGGTGAAGAACTGGAGCGGCTGACCCAGCTTCAGATACGAACTGCCCTGCAGCGCAGCGTCGGCGTAGCTCCACTCCTCGCCGCATTGCCAGTAGGCGTCCTCGAACTGGTGCTGGACGTAGAACAGCCAGATCCCCACCGCGCCAGCGATCAGCGCTGCGGGAGCCCACACGATCAGAAAGTCCTGCCAGCCAATCGCCAGGCAGAGCGCGGCGATCACGGCGGCCAGGACGAGATCTGTGCCGAGCACGCTGTGTCGCATCCGCGGGCGCTGCGCCCGGGTGGCGATGCGGGGACCGATGATCATGGCGACGATCGGTCCGAGGCCAAACATGACGAACGGACTGCGGATCGCGCGGTAGGCCAATCGCCCGCGCCGCGATCGGGCACGGTACTCGGCCACGGTCAGAGTGGGCAGATCGCCCACGCCGCGCCGCTCGAGATCTCCGGAGGAGGCGTGGTGAACCGCGTGATCGTGACGCCAGCGCCGGAACGGGGACAGAACGAACAGCCCGAGGCACGCGCCGACCCACGCGTTCGCCCGTTTGGAGGGCAGCAGCGACCCGTGGGCGCAGTCGTGGAACATGACGAACGTGCGAACCAGGAACCCGGCGGCAGGCACGGCCAGGATCAGGGCCAGCGCTGTGGAGACGCCGAGTAGGAAGTACATCACTACGGACAGCGCGAGGTATGGCACGACGGAGGTTGCGAGGTCGAGCAGGCTGCGCCCTACCCGGGGCTCGGCGTAGGGCGCGAGCGCTTCCTTCCAGAATGGTCCGGCGGACGGCGGGGACATCGACAGCTCCTGGTCGTTGGGGGGTGTACGTTGCTGGCGCAATGCCCCCGCTGACCGCCACCTGGCCGCCGCGGACACGAGTGCCGCTGAAATCGAGGACTGGTTACCGCGTCAATACGCCGTTACCCGCCCCGCTGTGACTACCAGCCTACTCCGATCGTCGTAAGCGTGGGGTAAGCAGAGTGGGAGTTGTCGTAAGGATGGTCGTTACGATGCGCACGTTCGGTTGCGCGAACCACGGTTTCGGGCGCCGGCCTCGCCTCCGCTCGCCGGCGCCAAGCTCCCGGTGGAGATCGGATCCGGGCTTCGGCGCGCTCGAGCTCGTCGATCGGGACGAGGTGCCTTGACGGGCCGTCGCCGGACCTGACAAAGTAGGAAGTAGTACGTCCTACTTGCAGCGATGTCCGCCGACGCCCCGCCCACCACGAGCCTCCTTCGCCCGCTCGCTGACGATCTCCAGGCGCGGCGGGAGAAGATCAAGCAGGGTGGCGGGCCGGAGAAGATCGCCAAGCAGCACGCGGCCCAGAAGCTGACGGCGCGCGAGCGCCTGGAGAAGTTGATCGACCCCGGGACGTTCGTGGAGCTCGGGATCCACGGCCGGCCGCACTTCTCACAGCGGGCGATGGACGGGGTCGAGGCTCCAGCCGACGGCGTGATCACCGGCTACGGAAAAGTCGACGGCAGGCTGGCGGCGGTGGCGGCGTATGACTTCACCGTGATGGCGGGCTCCATGGGCATGACCGGCGAGCTCAAGGTCTCGCGGCTGCGGGAGCTCGCGCTCTCAAAGCGGATCCCGATGATCTGGCTGCTCGACTCTGCGGGGGCCCGGATCCAGGAGGCGGTCGGGTCCCTGTTCGCCGGCAGCGGGCATCTGTTCCGCGAGGAGGTGGTGGCTTCGGGCGTGATTCCCCAGGTGGCGGCGCTGATGGGCCCCTGCGCGGCGGGGACGGCGTACATCCCCGGTCTCGCAGACTTCGTCCCCATGGTCAAGGGGCGGGGGTCGATGGCGCTGGCGGGACCCCACCTCGTACGGGCCGCGGTCGGTGAGGACGTGACCCAGGAGGAGCTGGGCGGATCGCGCGTGCACACCCGCAAGTCCGGCGTCGGCGACCTGGAGGTGGCGGACGACCCGGAGTGCATCGAGCGGATCAAGCGGTACCTGAGCTACTTCCCGTCCAACTGCGAGGAGCTGCCGCCGGTCGTGTCAACAAACGACCCCGTCGATCGCGGCGACGAGGAGCTGCTGGACATCCTGCCGGACTCCAACCGCAAGCCCTACGACATGTACGAGGTGATCCGGCGGATCGTCGACGACGGGGTCCACTTCGATCTGAAGCCCCAGTGGGCGAAGACGATCATCACCTGCCTGGCGCGGTTCGGCGGTCGCCCCGCCGGCATCGTCGCCAATCAGCCCAGGCAGCTCGGCGGAATTCTCGATAACGACTCGGCCGACAAGGCGGCGCGGTTCATAAATCTCTGTAACGCGTACGGCATACCGCTGGTCTACCTGATGGACGTGCCGGGGTTCATGGTCGGGACCCGGGTCGAGGCGGAGGGCATCATCCGTCACGGGGCCAAGATGCTGTACGCGACCGCCAACGCGACCGTTCCCAAGGTCACGGTCGTGCTGCGCAAGGCCTACGGCGCGGGCTACTACGTCATGTGCGGGCGGGCGTATGAGCCAGATCTGATCGTCGCCTGGCCGAGTGCCGAGATCAGCGTCATGGGCGCGGAGGGAGCCGTGGAGATCATCTTCCGCAAGCAGGTGGAGGCGGCCGAGGATCCGGAAACCAAGCGCCGGGAGCTGATCGAGAACTTCCGCAAGATCATCGATGTCTATGTGGCGGCCGGCAACGACATGATCGACGACGTGATCGACCCTCGCGAGACGCGCTCCACGATCTGCCGGGCGCTCGAGCTGGCGGCATCGAAGCACGTCGAGCGCCCCTGGAAGCGCCACGGCGTAGTACCGGTATGAAGCGTGGTGTCGTGATCGGGGCGTGGTGCGCGGCCGCGGTGGGCTGTGGTGGCTCGGCCACCAAGGGAGTTCAACCGGTCTCCGTCCAGCAGCAGAGAGCCGTGAACGGGACCAAGGTGTTCTCGGCGCCCCAGATGGCAATCACGTTTCTCTATCCAGCCAACTTCCGCACCCTGCGGATCAACAAGATCGTCAATACCGGCGGCAACACCAAGGAGTCAACGATCGCTGCCGTGGGCATCGGCGCGGCCGATTTCCTAGCCGTGTCACGCACTCCCATTCCGGCTGGCGTAAACGCGCGCAACATCAGCCAGGGATTGCCTGCGTTTGATTCGCTGATGACCCGCCTGGTCGGGCGATCAATACACGGCAAGGTCGTGACACTCGACGGGGCTCCGGCAATCGCCTATCCCCGCGCGCCGGTCGCGGGCCTGAACGGCATCACCTCGCGCACCACGTTTCTATTCGTGGGAACGGACCGCTACGAGTTCCTGTGCCAGGCCACGAAGTCGGGTCTGTCCACGATCGAAAAGGCCTGTGGCCAGATGACCTCGACACTCAAGGTCTCTCCATGACCGTCGACGACCCCGCCGTCATCACCTGCGCCATCTCCGGCGCGATCGCCAACCGCGACCAGTGCCCAGCCATCCCCTACAGGCCCGAGGAGTACGCAGCCGAGGCGCGACGGATCGTGGATGAGGGCGGCGTCCACATCCACATACATGCCCGCACGCCAGATGGCACTCCGTCGTATGAGGTCGAGGACTTCCTCGCGATCAGGGACGCGATCGTGAGCGAGGTCGGGGAGGCGGCGATCATCAACTTCTCGACCGGGACGATCGGGGTGCCCGTGGAGAAGCGGATCGCGTACTTGGAGGCCGGGCGACCCGAGGTCGCGGCTCTGAACATGGGCTCGATGAACTACGCCAAGTACTCGCGAAAGCGCAAGGACTTCGTGTTCAAGTTCGTGTTCGCCAATCCGTTCGAGGAGATCATCGAGCTGCTCGAGGCCATGGGCCGCCTTCAGATCAAGCCCGAGCACGAATGCTTCGACCTGGGACACGTCGGGTCGCTCGAGCCGCTGGTGGACATGGGTCTGCTCGAGGCCCCCCTTCACGCCGACTTCGTGATGGGTGTGGTCGGGGGGGTGCCGGCCAGCGCCCTGAACCTGGCCGCGATGGCCCGCAACATGCCTGCCGGGCGCCACCACTGGTGCGTGATTGGGATCGGGCGCGAGCAGTGGATGCTGGTCGCGGCCGCGCTGACGCTCGGCGGATCGATCCGGGTCGGGCTCGAGGACAACTTCTACCTTCCGGACGGGACGATGGCCCGGTCAAACGGAGACCTGATCGCCAAGGCCCGGCAGATGTGCGAGGACGCCGGGCGGCGCCCGGCCACCGTTCTCGAGGCCCGGGAGCTCCTTGGCCTGCGCACGGTCGTCGGAACATGAGCGGACTGCCGCTGGAGGGGATCCGCGTCCTCGATCTCACGAGGTTGCTCCCGGGGGGCTTCTGCTCGCTGCTTCTGTCGGACTTCGGCGCCGACGTGATCAAGGTCGAGGACACGGCCATGGGCGACTACGTGCGGTGGGCGCCGCCCTACTACGACGGTCCCGACCAGACGGCGCGCAGCGCGCTGTTCTTGGCCCTGAATCGCGGCAAGCGCTCGGTCCGGCTGGATTTGAAGTCGGACCGGGGAAAGGACGTGCTGCTGAGGCTGGCGCGAGATGCGGACGTGCTCCTGGAGTCGTTTCGCCCGGGTGTGCTCGACCGCCTGGGCGTGGGCTATGAGCGTCTGCGCTCCGAGAACCCCGGCCTGGTGTACTGCGCGATCACCGGCTACGGACAGGACGGGCCGAATCGCGACCGCTCGGGCCACGACACCAACTATCTGGGGCTCAACGGCCTGCTGGCGCTGACAGGCGAGGCCGGCGGCCCGCCGGTGCAGTCGGGCGGGCAGATCGCCGACATCGGGGGCGGTGCCCTAATGGCCGTGATCGGAATCCTGATCGCGCTGCGGGAGCGGGACCGCTCGGGCGAAGGGCAGTTCGTTGACTGCTCGATGTTCGATGGCTCCCTGTCGTGGCTGGCGATGGTGGCGGCCGAGACGTTCGCGTCAGGCCGCGCCCCTCGACGCGGAGAGGTGCAGCTCGCCGGCGCGCTCACCTGCTACCGGCCCTACCGGTGCGCCGACGGCTACGTCACCCTCGGCGCGCTCGAGCCCAAGTTTTGGGCCGCGTTCTGCCGCGGCGTGGGGCGCGAGGATCTGCTCTCCGGGGCCTTTGATCCTCCGGGATCCGACACGCACCGGGCGGTCGAGGAGATCTTCGCCTCCCGCACCCGCGAGGAATGGCGGGCCTTCGCATCCGAGCATGACTGCTGCCTGGAGCCGGTGCTGGAGCTCGAGGAGGCCCTCGAGTCCGACCTGGTGCGGGCCCGGGAGATGGTGGCCACGCTCACCCAGCCGGGAGCCGGCGGACCGGTCAAGCTGCTCGGCCTGCCGATCAAGCTGAGCCGCACTCCGGGCGACCCCGCGCGGGCGCCGGGCCCCGCGCTCGGCGAGCACACGGAACAGGTCTTGCGCGAGGTCGGTTATGCGGCCGAAGAAATCGCAGCGCTGCTTCAGGCCGGCGCCGTGGCGGGACCGGCCGAGAGCGCGCAGGGATCGTTCCTGGGGGCTTAGTCGCACTGATGCTCAAGATGTCGGAGCTGGCAGAGCGCTCGGGGGTGAGCGCCGGCACGATCAAGCACTACCTGCGCGAGGGGCTGCTCGGCAACGGCGACGACGTCAAGCGCACCTCGAGAAACATGGCCTACTACCCCGAGGATTTCGTGGAGCGGGTGCGGCTGATAAAGCGCTTGCAGGAGGAGCGGTTCATGCCGCTGCGGGTGATCCGGGAGGTCATGGGTGCCGACCCCGAGCGCGCAGCGCGGCTGATCGAGCTCGAGGACCGGATCATCGAGAAGGCGCTGAAGGCAGGGGAGACCGGCCGCGTCTCGCGGGCCGAAGTCTTCTCCGCGTACGACGTGCCGCGCAACGTGCTCGACCGGCTGGAGGAGCTGGGGATCCTGACCCCGAACGCCCGCGGCTACGACGCCGACGATGTGGCGATCATCGAGGCCATCTCGCGCTTTCGCGCCGGGGGCTACGAGGAGGCGATCGGATTCACCGTCTACGACACGCTCCGCTACCGCGAGGCGCTGCAGCCGCTGGTCGAAGAGGAGGTCCGGGTGTTGCTCGACCGCTTGGTAGGCGAAGTAGAGGTTGAACGGGCGGTTGAGATCATCGCCTCTGGCGCTGAGCCGCTGCGGGAGTTGATCGGAGCGATGCACTCCAAGCTGCTCCTGGCGGCACTGCGGTCGCACCGCGGCGTGGCGTAGGCTCTAAGGCACTGGGATCTTCTAGTCTGAGGAGGAGCGTGGTTACTCGCGCCGCAGTTGGTCCTGCACAAACCGCTTCCACAACGCAGCTTGGCGAAGCCGAGCGGGCGGCCCCGCCGGCGCCGGACGGCCAGCGATCGGTAACGCCTGCCCGAGACCCCGAGCGGGCGCTTCGGCTGGCGCGTGAGCATCTCCTCTCCCTGCAGCAGCCCGACGGTCACTGGCGCGGGCTGCTCGAGACCAACGTGACGATGGACGCCGAGGACATGCTCTTGAGAGCGTTTCTGGGCATCTCGGACCCGGAGCGCTCACGACGGGCCGCGGCCTGGATTCGCTCAAAGCAGGGCTCCGACGGCAGCTGGGCGAACTTCGCCGGCGGGCCGGGCGACTTGTCGACCACGATCGAGGCCTACTGGGCGCTGCGGCTCGCCGGCGACGAGCCATCGGCGTCGCACATGCAGCGGGCGGCGGCCTGGTGCCGAGGGCAGGGTGGGCCGCGCGAGGCACGAGTTTTCACCCACATCTGGATGGCGCTGTTCGGACTCTGGCCCTGGGATGAGGTGCCGGCGATACCTCCGGAGCTGATGTTCCTTCCGAGCTGGTTCCCGCTCAATCCCTACGACTTCGCGTGCTGGGCCCGGCAGACGATCGTCGCGTTGACGATCGTCCGCTCCCACCGGCCGTCCCGCCGGCTGCCGTTCACGCTCGAGGAGCTGGGTCCCTCGGAGCCCATCGCCGCGGCCCCGGCGCCATCGCTAGCGGGACGGGTGCTCACCGTCCTCGACCGCCTGCTGCGCGTCTACGAGCGGCATCCGGTTGGGCCGCTGCGGCGCGCGGCCCTGACCGCGGCCGAGCGATGGGTGCTCAAGCGCCAGGAGGCGGACGGCGGCTGGGGCGGCATCCAGCCGCCGTGGGTGTACTCGCTGATGGCGCTGCATCTCCAGGGCTATCCGCTGGATCACCCGGTGATCCGGGCGGGCCTGGCCGGGCTCGATGGGTTCACCGTCGAGGATGGCGAGGCCGTGTGGCTGGAGGCCTGCCAGTCGCCGGTGTGGGACACCGCGCTCGCGATGCTGGCGCTGGCCGACGCCGGCTTGGACCGCGACGACCCGGCGCTGGTGCGCGCCGCCGACTGGCTGCTCGACCGACAGGTACTCGACGTGGCGGGCGACTGGGCGGTGCGGCGCCCGGGCCTGCGACCGGGCGGGTGGGCGTTCGAGTACCACAACGTCAACTACCCCGACGTCGATGACACGCCGATCTGCGCGCTGGCGCTCCGTCGGGTCGACCATCCCGACCCGGAGCGGGTGGAGAACGCCGTGCGAGCGGGCGGTCGAGTGGATCATCGGCATGCAGAGCAGCGACGGGGGATGGGGGGCGTTCGACGCCGACAACACCCGAACCATCGTCCGCGAGCTGCCGTTCTGCGACTTCGGCGAGGTGATCGACCCACCGAGCGCCGACGTGACGGCCCACGCGGTCGAGCTGCTGGTCCAGGAGGGTGCAAGCGCCGCTCGCGACAGCGCCGAGCGCGGGTTGCGCTGGCTGCTGGCCGAGCAGGAGCCGGACGGATCGTGGTTCGGCCGCTGGGGGGTGAACCACATCTACGGCACCTGGTCTGTGCTCTGCGCGCTCAAGGAGGCGGGCGTCTCCGCCGACGACGCGCGCGTCCGGCACGCGGTGAGCTGGCTTGAGCAGCACCAGAACCCGGACGGCGGCTGGGGCGAGGACTGCCGCTCCTACGACGACCCGGCCTGGATCGGGCGCGGCGAGAGCACGGCCTCCCAGACGGCGTGGGCGCTGCTCGGGCTGCACGCTGCCGGCGAGGCCGCCTCGGATACCGCCCGGCGAGGGATCGACTGGCTCGTGGCCACCCAACGAGCCGACGGGACCTGGGATGAGCCGCAGTACACCGGTACCGGCTTTCCCGGCGACTTCTACATCAATTACCACCTCTACCGGCTCGTGTTCCCGGTGATGGCGCTCGGCCGCTGCCTGGAGGGTCGGCGAGTGACCGCCGACCGCACGCATGCGGGTTGCCTCCGCCTGACCCGGCCGCGGTGATGGCCCAGGCTCGGCACGAGAACTTCCCCGTCGCGAGCCTGCTCCTGCCCCGCCGTGTGCGGTCCCACCTGCTGGCGGTGTACGGCTTCGCCCGGCTGGTCGACGACGCCGGCGACGAGGCTGAGGGCGACCGGCTGGCGCTGCTTGACGAGCTCGAGGCCGACCTGGAGCGGGTCTGGGGCGGGCAGCCGCACAACCCGCTGATCGCGCGCCTGCAGCCGACGGTCGCCGCCTGCAGGCTCGAGATCGATCCGTTCCGGAGGCTGATCGAGGCCAACCGCCGCGACCAGCTCGTCGGCCGCTATGAGACGTTCGAGGAGCTGCTCGGCTACTGCGCGCTGTCCGCCAACCCGGTCGGCGAGCTCGTGCTGCGGATCTTCGGCCTCGCCACGCCGGAGCGCGTGCGGTTGTCGGACAAGGTGTGCAGCGCGCTGCAGCTGGCCGAGCACTGGCAGGACGTCGGCGAGGATTACGCCGCCGGGCGCGTCTATCTGCCGGCCGAGGATCTGCGCGCGCTTCGGCGTGCCGGAGGCCGACCTGGGCGCTTCGAGCGGCCACGCCCGCAGCTGCGGGCGCTGATGGCCTTCGAGGTGGCGCGCGCGCGAGTGCTGCTCGACGAGGGCGCGCCGCTCGCGCGGACGCTGCCCCGGCGATATGCCTTTGCGGTCGCGGCGTTCGTCGCCGGCGGCCGCTCGGCGCTGCGTGCGATCGAGCGTGCCGACTACGACGTGCTGGGCAACCGAATCCGCGCCGGCCGCCTGCGGCGAGCCGCTTCGTTGGCCCAGGCGCTGGTCCGTACAGCCGAAGATGAGCACAACTGTCACCGACGAGCAGTCAGTGCTCGACGCCTACCGTGCGTGCGAGGCGCTGACGCGCGAGCGGGCGGCGAACTTCTACTACGGCATCCGGCTGCTGCCCGGCCCCAAGCGCCGCGCGATGTGCGCCGTGTACGCGTTCGCCCGCCAGGTCGACGACATCGGCGACGGCGACGGAGCCGCCAGAGCGCAAGCTGGCCTTGCTGGCGGCGGCCCGGGCAGAGCTCCAGGCGGAGAACGGCAGCCAGATGCGGATCGCGCTGGCCGACGCCGAGCGGCGGTTCGCGCTGCCTCGCGACGCGCTGGAGGACCTGATCGCGGGCGTCGAGATGGACGTCCGCGGCGATACCTACGAGACCTTCGACGAGCTGGTCGTCTACTGCCGCCGGGTCGCCGGCTCGATCGGCCGGCTGTGCCTGGCGATCTTCGGCGCGAGCGACATGGCGGCCGCGGCTCCGCTGGCCGACGACCTCGGCGTGGCGATGCAGCTGACAAACATCCTGCGCGACGTGCGCGAGGATCTCGACCGCGGGCGCGTCTACCTACCGGCCGAGGACCGCAGGCGCTTCGGCTGCGAGGACCTCGAGGCCGCGCCGCCCGACGGATTCGCCCGCCTGATGGCCTTCGAGGTGCAGCGGGCCCGCGAGTGGTTCGACCGCGGGCTGGGCCTGCTCGCCCCTGATCGACGCGCGCAGCGCCTCGTGCGTGTCGGCGATGACCGGGATCTACCGCCGGATCCTCGAGCGGATCGACCGGACGCCCGGAGGCGGTGCTCGATCAGGGGTTCTCGCTCGCGCCGTGGGAGAAGACCTGGGTGGCGCTCCGCAGCCTGGCGGGGTGTCCCGGTGAGCCGCCGCACGTGTCGTGGTGGTCGGCGGCGGGCTCGCGGGAATCTCCGCCGCGCTCGACTGCGCAGCGCCGAGGTGTCGGTGACGCTGGTCGAGGTCCGCCCGCGGCTGGGCGGCGCCGTGTACTCGTTCGAGCGCGACGGGCTGTGGCTCGACAACGGCCAGCACGTGTTCCTGCGCTGCTGCGACGCCTACCGCGCGCTGCTGGACGGCTCGGCAGCGCCGGCAGACACCGTGCTCCAGGACCGGCTCGCGATCCCGGTGCTGGCCCCGGGGCGAGCCGCCGCGTGGCTGCGCCGCAGCGGGCTGCCCGCTCCGCTTCATCTGGCCGGCTCGCTGCTGCGCTATCGCCATCTGCGCCCTGCGCGAGCGGATCTCCGCGGCGCGGGCGGCCGCGGCGCTCGGTCGGGTCGATCCCGACGAACCCGCGCGCCGACGAGGCTAGCTTCGGCGACTGGTTGAGCGAGCACGGACAGAGCCCGCAGGCCATCGAGGCCCTGTGGGAGCTGATCGGGCGCCCGACGCTCAACCTGCGCGCCGATGACGCGTCGCTGGCCGCCGCGGCGTTCGTGTTCCGGGTCGGGTCTGCTCGAGCGCGCCGACGCGGGCGACATCGGCTACGCCCGCGGCGCCGCTGCAGCGGGTCCACGGCGACGCCGCGCTGCGGGCGCTGCAGGCCGACGGGGTCGATGTGCGGCTCGGCTGGCGGGCGCCGAGGATCGAGCCACCACGACGGCCGGCTTACGGTCGGCGGCCCGGGCGAGCGCCTCGACGCCGACGCGGTCGTGCTGGCCGTGCCCCACGAGCGCGCCGCGCGCCTGCTGCCCGACGGGGCCGTGCGTGATCCGGGCGCGTTGGAGCGGCTGGGCACGCTCGCCGATCGTCAACCTGCACATCTGTCTACGACCGGCGGGTGCTCGAGCACGAGTTCGCCGCCGCGGTCGACTCGCCCGTCCAGTACGTGTTCGATCGCACCGATCGGCCGGGCTCGAGCGCGGCCAGTGCCTGGCGGTCTCGCTGTCGGCCGCCGACGAGGAGGTCGGCGCCTCGACCGAGGAGCTGCGGAGCCGGTTCCAGAGCGCGCGCTGGCGGAGCTGCTTCCCGGCGCCCGCGGCGCGCGGCGTCGAGCGGTTCGTCGTCACCCGCGAGCACGCGGCCACGTTCCGGGCGGCGCCCGGCGCGCGAGCGCTGCGGCCCGGGCCGCGCACCGGCATCGACGGCCTGGCGCTGGCCGGCGCGTGGACCGACACCGGCTGGCCAGCGACGATGGAGGGCGCGGTGCGCTCGGGCCACGCCGCGGCCGAGGTGGCGCTGGCCGCGCTCGGGTCGGAGCGGGCGATCGTGGAGGTGCCGGCGTGAGCGGACTGGCTGCTGATCGCGCCGATGGCGAGCCGAGGCGCGCGCCCTGCAGCCGGCGCGCCGGAGCGCGCCGTGCGTCGCGCACCGGCGTCGGCCCGCGCGCGCCGCCGCGCGGCCGCCGTCGGTCGCGCGCCGCTGCCCGTGGACGCGGTCGCGATCGCGGGCTTCGGCGGTGCGCTCGTCGCCGGAGCTCGAGCCCGGCGAGCTCGTGGTCGCCAGCGAGCTGCGCGCCCGCGACGGCAGCGTGCGTCGCCGAGTGCCCGGGCGCGGAGGTGATCGCCGCCATGCTGCGCCGGGCCGGATCTGCGCGCCCACGTCGGCCCGATCGTGTCGGTGCGCGCCCTGTCCTCGGCGACGGGCGCGCGCGCGAGCTGCGGTCGAGCACCGGCGCGCTCGCCGCCGACATGGAGTCGGCCTGGCTGGCGCCGGCCGCGGCCGGACGGCCGTTGGTGGTCGTCCGCGCCGTGCTCGATAGCCCCGGCCAGGAGCCCTGGCGTCCGATCTCGAGCGCCGCGCAATGTCGTCACGGCGCGCGAGCGCTGCGGGCGGCGGCCGCGGTGCTCGCCGAGTGGGCCGCCGGCGATCCGTCCCCGCGAGCTGCGTGCTGGCGGCGCCGCGAGCCTCGTGCGCGGGCGTCGAGCGGGCGATCGAGGTCGTCGAGCGGGCGCTCGACCGCTACGGTCCGCCCGTCTACATGCGCAAGCAGATCGTTCACAATCGCCACGTGGTGTCAGAGCTCGAGCGTCGCGGCGCGGTGTGCGTCGATGAGCTCGACGAGGTGCCCGACGGCGCGACAGTCGTGTTCTCCGCCCATGGCGTCTCGCCCCAGGTGCGCGCGCAGGCGCGGCGCAAGGACCTGAACGTCGTCGACGCCACCTGCCCGCTGGTCTCGAAGGTCCACGCCGAGGCGCGACGGTTCGCCGACGACGGCTACTCGATCGTGCTGATCGGCCACGAGGGCCACGAGGAGATCGAGGGGACCGCCGGCGAGGCACCGAGCCACGTGACCGGTGATCGCATCGGCGGAGGAGGTCGACGAGCTGGATGTCGACGATCCGGGCCGGGTCGCCTACCTGACGCAGACGACCCTCGCAGTCGACGAGACCAAGGGCGTCGTGTCGCGGCTGCGGGAACGCTTCCCGGAGGTCGTCGGCCCGCGCTCGGACGACATCTGCTACGCGACCCAGAACCGCCAGGACGCGGTCAAGGCGCTGGCCGCGAAGCTGCGATCTCGTGCTGGTCGTCGGCTCGCGTAACTCGTCAAACTCCAACCGACTGGTCGAGGTCGCCGAGCGCCACGGCTGCGCGGCGCGCCTGGTCGACGACGAGGCGGACATCGATCCCAGCTGGCTCGACGGGGCGCGCCGGGTGGGCGTGACCGCGGGCGCGTCGAGCCCCGAGCGGATCGTGCAGGCGGATCGTCGGCGCGCTCGGGGTGCTGGGTCCGTCTCGGTATCGGAGCATGCAGGTGGCCGCCGAGGAGGTCAGGTTCACGTTGCCCCGGGAAGTGCGGAGCCTGATGGCAGTACCCGTCCAGCCAGAGCGTCAAGGTCGGCGCCTACATCGCGCGCCAGCGTCTGGCGCGGCGCGACAAGTACGCGCTCGTGCTGGAGCTCGAGCCGCTCTACCAGTGCAACCTGGCGTGCGCCGGGTGCGGCAAGATCCAGCATCCCGACCACGTCCTGCGCCGGCGCATGCCGGTCGAGGACGCGGTCGCCGCCGTGGAGGAGTGCGGGGCGCCGGTGGTCTCGATCGCCGGCGGCGAGCCACTCATCCATCCGGAGATCGACGAGATCGTCGGCGAGCTGGTCGCGCCGCAAGAAGTTCGTCTACCTGTGCACGAACGCGCTTTTGATGGAGAAGAAGATGGACCTGTTCGAGCCCTCGCCGTACTTCGCCTGGGCGGTGCACATGGACGGGCTGCGCGAGCGCCACGACAAGTCGGTGTGCCGCGACGGCGTGTTCGACAAGGCGGTGGCGGCGATTCGCGAAGCCAAGCGCCGAGGCTTCCGGGTCACCACCAACACCACCTTCTTCTCCGACGACACCCCGCAGACGGTGCGCGAGGTGCTCGACTACCTCAACGACGAGCTCGAGGTCGATCAGATGATGATCTCGCCGGCTTACGCGTACGAGAAGGCACCCGATCAGGAGCACTTCCCCGGCGTCGAGCAGACGCGGCGGCTGTTCAGGGCCGCATTCGCCGACGGCCGCCGGCGGCGCTGGCGGCTGAACCACTCGCCGCTGTTCCTGGACTTCCTCGAGGGCCGGACCGACTTCCAGTGCACCGCCTGGGGAATCCCCAGCTACTCGATCTTCGGCTGGCAGCGGCCCTGCTACCTGATGTCCGACGGGTACGCCACGAGCTATCACGAGCTGCTCGAGGAGACCGACTGGGATCAGTACGGCCGCGGCCACGACCCGCGCTGCGACAACTGCATGGCCCACTGCGGATACGAGCCGACCGCTGTCAACGAGGCAGTCCGGGCGCCCCACAAGGCGCTGGTGTCGACGCTGCGGGGGCTCCGCTCCTAGCCAAAGTGGACGTCCTGCTCACGGGCGCGAGCGGATTCATCGGCGCTCACGTCGCCGACGAGCTGGCGCGCCGCGGGGCGAAGGTGCGCGCGTTTTGCCGCTCGGAGCCGCCGCCCGGGGCGCGCGTCGCTGACTGGGTCTGCGGTGACGTGACCGACGGCCCGGCGCTGGGGCGCGCCGTCCGGGGGTGCGAGGCGGTGGTTCACGCCGCTGCCCTCTACAGCTATTCGCGCGCCGACGCTCCGGCCATGGAGGCAATCAACGTGGAAGGCACGCGCAACCTGCTCGAGGCAGCGGCCCGGGGAGGGATCGGGCGAGTACTCGTTACCTCGACCTCGGCCACATGCGGCCCCGTGCCAGGGCGGCCCGCCAACGAGGGCGACGACCCGCCGCGGTGGGAGCTTCGCGTGCCGTACAAGCGGACGAAGCTGGCCGCCGAGCGGCTTGCGCTCAGGGCGGGCGCGACCTGTGTGAACCCCACGACGGTCGTGGGCGCCGGGGACCGGGCACCGACCCCCAGCGGAAAGATGATCCGTGACCTGGTCGAGGGCCGGATCGGCGGGTACATGCGCGGCGGCGGTCTCAACATCGTGGCGGTCGAGGACGTTGCCCGGGGACATGCTCTGGCCCTCGAACGGGGACGCCCCGGGGAGCGCTACATACTCGGGGGCGATGACCTGTGGTTGCGAGACGCGTTCGACCTTGCGCTGAAGGCGCTGGGCCGCACGGCGCCGCGGCTCGCCGTCCCGTGGGGCGCGGCCTACGGAGCCGCCGTCATGGCTGACGCCGCCGGCCGCCTCATCGGTCGCGAGCCCCGGCTGCTGATCCTGGACGAGGTTCGCCTGGCGCGTCTACCTCTGTTCTTCTCGAGCGCCAAGGCCCGGGAAGAGCTCGACTACGTGCCGCGACCGGCTGCGGACGCGCTTGCCGCGGCGGCCACCTGGTTCGGGGAGCGCCGGGCGCGCGCCACGACCAGCTCGGCGGCATCGGGCAGCTGGGCGGTCTGAAGCGGCGCCGGCCTGGCCTGCTCCAGGGTCCGCAACAGTGCGGCCGGCAGAGCGGCGCGGTCCGGCGCCCACTCGGCCAGTCCCCGTCCGGCCATGGCGCGCGCGTGAGCGCGGACGTGAGCCGGGCCGGTCCCGTAGTTGATCAGCGGACAGCCCACGATCCGGGCCTCGAGCGCGGTAGTGCCGCCGGTCGTGTGAATCAGGGCGTCCGACGCCGAGAGGAGCTCCGGCATCCGCTCGGTGAAGCCCAGCACCCGCACCCGCCGATCGGCGCCGTAGAGGGCCTCCAGCCGGGCGTAGGCGCGCTCGCTGCGGCCTGCCAGGCAGACCACTAGGCCTTCGGACACGCGTCTGCAAGGCGATCTCGGTGGCGCCGGCCAGATCGCCCAGGCCCCAACCTCCGCCGGAGACCAGCAGCACGGGGCTCTCGACCGGCAGATCCAGCGAGGCGCGGGCCTCGCCGCGCGGTGGCGCGTGACCGAACCGCGGATCTACCAGCGGCCGGACGGCGGCGGCCTTGCCGGGTCCCGCGATCCGCTCGACCTCCTCGATTGCCTCCGGCCAGGAGAGCAGATGCAGGTCGATCCCGGGGTGGGCCCAGTAGTAAAGCCCCGCGGGGTCGGAGATCGAGGAGCAGACCGGAACGGTCAGCCGGCCAAGGGATCGCAGCGTCCCCAGGGTCGCGCTCAGCAACGGATACTCGACCACGACGACGTCGGCACGGGAGTCCGCGATCGTGCGCCGCAGCTCGCGCCCACCGAGCGCCGCCAGCGCCAGGTGGGCGGCGTAGCGGGGCGTTGCCAGCTGGAAGAACACCCGGTAGGCCAACTCGTAGCTCCAGCCGACCTGGTCCAGGTGGACGTGAAAGCCGTTCGTCAGAAACCGGCCCAGCCGCGGCCCCATAACGTCGAGGTCGGTGCGGAAATCGACCGCGGCCACGTCGTCGCGGGCATTCAGGCTGTCTATCAGCGAGCGAGCGACGGTGACGTGGCCCTCGCCGATGTCGGCGCACATCACCAGCACCCGGACGCCGGCCGTGGCCTCACCACCACGCATGGTGCTCCTCCATCACGCCGTAGCCATGGGCCAGGGTGACGGCTCCGGGCAGCTGGCCGGAGAATGCTCCGAATGGCTGCCGGTAGCGACTGCGGACTAGCAGCAGGTTGTCTACTCGCTCGCGGGTCGCCTCAGGGTCGAAGCGGAGCTCGTCAACGCCGGCAAGGTCCGGCATGAACTGGGAGCCTGGGGGTTCGAACTCCTCGCCGCCGATCCACACGGTGCGCTCGCTACCGGCGGGTGGATCGTTGACTCCGCTGACCAGGTTCCATGCCACCTCGCGGCCGTCGATGGCGACGCCGACACCCCCGCCGACCATTTCCAGGAAGTCTGTCGTTCGTAATAGGCCGCGGTGTCGTCTATCACCGCCCGGGCATCCATGGGCCTGGGCGCTCCTTCCAGGGTGAGGACACCGTGCGCGCGGACGCCACCCTGCTTGCGGGTCCAGGCGTAGCTCTCGCCGGTGGGGCACACGGCCTCGATGCCCGCGCCCTCCTCGAGCGTCAGGTCGAGCTGTACGCCGCGGTCGTTCACAACCACCCTGCCGGGTGTCAGACGAACACCGCTTGACCGAACCTGGTGTGCTCGAACAGGCGCTGTCGGCGACGGTCCCACACCGCCCAGTAGGACTGTCGAGCACGTCCGATCCTCACGACCGCCACGCACAGCATGTGCTCCTGCCCGTAGACGCCCACATAGCGCCACGCCTTCAGCGGCCTGAGCCCACAGTGTGAGGGCATGGGGTCGGGCGGCAGGGCGAGCACGGCAAGCGCGGCGGGGCGTGGTTGGCCGAAGACGCCGCGGTAGGGGAGGGAGGCCTTGGCAAGTGATGAGGTGTTCGAGAGCACAAACCGGTCGGTTTCGCGGGCGGGCCCAACCCCGCAACCCGCGGCGATATCCTTGACTGACTAGTCAGTCAGGGAGTAACCACCCGTGCGCGTCGGCGCCGTTCAGCTTACCTCGACCGAGGACACCGACCGAAATCTCACGACCGCGGATCGTCTCGTCCGCCAAGCGGCGTCGCGCGGGGCGGAGCTGGTGGTCTTGCCGGAGAAGTGGAGTGTGCTCGGAGTGGTCGAGCAGCTTCGCGCCGGGGCGCAGCCGCTGGACGGGCAGGCCATCTCCTGGGCCCGCGGGCTCGCCGGCGAGCTGGGCATCGACCTCGTTGCGGGCTCGATCGTCGAGCGGGTGCCGGGGGAGGAGAAGATCTCGAATACCAGCGTTCATGTCGGACCCGACGGCGCAGTCAGAGCCATCTACCGCAAGCTGCACATGTTCGACGTAGAGGTCGATGGGATGCTGTACGCAGAATCCGAACACGAGCGGGCGGGGGATGAGCTGGTCCTCTCCCAGCTGGCGGATGGGACGAGGCTCGGGATGACCATCTGCTACGACGTCCGCTTCCCCGAGCTCTACAGGCTGCTCACGGTCCGCGGCGCCGAGGTCGTGTCGATTCCCAGCGCCTTCACGCTGGCCACCACCCGAGATCACTGGGAGGTTCTCCTGCGGGCCCGAGCCATCGAGAACCAATGCTTCATTGTGGCGCCCAACCAGATCGGCTCGCACCCCGGTGGCTATCGTTCCGGTGGCCGCTCGATGGTCGTCGATCCCTGGGGGCTCGTGCTTGCCAGCGCTCCGGACCTCGAGACGGCAATCGTCGCCGACCTCGACTGGGCGGTCCTGCGCGACGTTCGGCGGCGACTGCCGGCCCTGGCCCATCGCCGTCCGGAGGTGTACGGGCCGTCGTCCGAGCGGGAGGCCGCGCTCTGATGGCCTCCCCGGAGCGCGCCGCGGTCGACAAGCGCAGGACCATCTTGGACGCGGCCGTCCGGGTGTTCGCTCGCCAGGGCTTTCACATCTGTCGGGTGTCCGATATTGCGGATGAGGCCGGCGTGGCCTACGGGCTCGTCTACCACTACTTCAACTCCAAGGAGGAGATCCTCGACACGCTGTTCCTGGAGCGCTGGGACGTGATGCTGGCGGCCATCGCCGACGCCGATGCCTCGGAGCGCACGGCGCGCGAGAAGCTCTACGCGATCGCCGCATTCATCATCGACTCCTACCGGCACGACCCGGACCTGATGAAGGTGATCATCGTCGAGGTGACGCGCGCCGCCAACACCTTCGGGCGCACGCATCTGGCGAAGATCCGGGAAGCGTATGGGCAGATTGCTGAGATCGTGGCTCGGGCCCAGGCGGACGGCTCGTTCCGCCGGCAGATCACCCCGGAGTTCGCGGCGCAGGCCTTCTACGGCTGCATCGAGCAGGTGCTGAGCGGGTGGATCTTCGAGCTCGAGCCTGCGGGGCCGGAGCAGCTCGAGCGCGCCAAGACGCTGATCGTCGAGACGATCTGCGGCGGGCTCGAGGGTTAGCCCAGCCTCGCGGCGGGTAGGCCGCGGTGGCCCTCGAACTTCTGATTGAATGCTCCGCCGATGAAGGAGAGCCCCCTGGTCAAGCGTCTGCTGTGGTCGGGATTGCTGGCGGGCGCGGGAGCGCTGGCGACGCTTGCGTCCGCGCGCGCCTCAGCCGTGATCTGGAAGCGCGTCTTCGGCGAAGATCCCCCGGAATGAACGAGCAGCCTCAGACGCCCGATCAGGCGGATGCCGTGGGGCAACAGCCGTCGCCCCCCGCCGGCGAACCGGAGGCCCCCGTGGCGCCGCCCCCACCCACGATCCCGTTCGAACCGAGCGGTGGCGAGAGCGCACCGACCGCCGTCGAGCCCGCGGCCACGCCTCCCGCGCCAGGAGCAGCCCCTTTCGCGCCTGTGCCGTCCCCACCTGACGCCGCCCCCCCGCTCGGTGCGCCGCTTGCCGCCGGCGATGGAGAACCCTCGAGCGGCCTGGCCGATGAACATCCGGAGGTCCTCGCCGGCGTAGCGTTCGCCGGCGGGTTCCTCGCCGCCCTGATTCTCAAGCGCCTTGGCAGCTGACACCGAAAACGAGAACCTGGCCACCGCCGTGACGGAGGTCTCCGAGCGGGTCAGTGTCCTGGTCCGCGAAGAGATCGAGCTCGCCAAGGCCGAGATGATGAAGAAGGTCACCAGTCTGACGCGGGGCGCGATCGCGATCGCGGCCGGGGCCGTCTTCGGCCTGTTCGGGCTGATCGTCCTGCTGTCGACGATCGCCTGGGCCCTCAACTCCGCCATCACGGGCTTGGCGGGATCAATCTGGGTCGGATTTCTGATCGTCACCGGAGTGTTGTTCGCGCTCGCGATCGGCGCGTTCGTGTTCGCCTGGCGCAAATTCAAGGTCGGCGCGCCAAAGCCAGACATGGCGATCGACGAGGCGAAGAAGATTCGCGCGACGGTAACCACGAAGTCGGAGCGCTGATGGCAACCCGGACCCCTGAAGAGATCCGTGCCTCGATCGAGCAGAACCGGCAAGAGCTGGGCACCTCGCTCGAGAAGCTTCGCGGCGAGGTCGTGCGGGTCACCGACTGGCGGGCGCAGCTTCGCCGCCACCGTACCCAGGTGTTGGTCGGCGCCGGAGTGGCCGGGTTCATCTTGGGCGGCGGCATCGCGGCCCTGGGCGGTCTCGCGCCGGGCGGCCGTTCACGCCGGGCCCGCCGCGGGCTCAAGCGGGGCTAGCGAACCTGGTACAAGAACGACTTGGGAACGCCGCCCGCGCCGAGCAGACCCGGGCCCACGTGCGTCCCGATAACCGGGCCGATCTCCGAGACGGCGGTGGGTCCAAAGCCGAAGATCTCGATGCCGCGAGCCACGAGCTCCTCGGCCTGCTCGGGAGCCTGGATGTGCTGCACCATCCATGCGTCCCTGCCGTCCTCGCTCAAGGCGCGAAGGAGCTCGACCATCCGCTCGAATGCTCGTCGTGAGGTCCGGACGCGCTCGACCGGCGTGATCTCCGACTCGACCGTCAGGATCGGCTTGATCTTGAGCGCCGAGCCGAGCCAGGCCTGAGCGCCGGCGATGCGTCCGCCGCGCCGGAGGTACTCGAGTGTGTCGATCGCAAACCACATCTTGAGCTGGGCGCGAGCGGTCCGGGCGTGCTCCGCGACCGCGCCGCCGTCGTGACCGTCGTGAGCCGCGGCCGACGCCGCGAGCACGATTAGCCCCTCGCCGCCGCAGGCGCTTTCCGAGTCGACCACGTGCACCCGCTCCGCCCGGTCCCCCAACGCCTCACGGGCCTGCTCAGCGGCGGCCACGGTCCCGGACATCCCGCCCGCCAGGTGGATCGAGACGATCTCCTCGCCGGCCTCGAGCAGCGGCTCGTAGACCGCGAGGAAGTCCCCGACGGACGGCTGTGAGGTGGTCGGCAGGCCGCTCAGATCGCGGAGCTGCCGGTAGTAGCCGTCGTAGTCTGAGATTTCGCTCTCGCGCTGCGCACGGTCGTCGTGGTGGACGTACAGGCTCACCAGCTGGATGCTGTGCTCGGCCACCAGCTCCCGAGGTAGGTAGTGGCACGTGTCGGACACGATGGCGACCGCCATGGGCCGGGCCACCCTACCAACGGCCGCCAGGATGGCTCGGTTGCGACCGCCCTCACGAAGAGGACCCTAGACTGCACCGCGACGTGGCCGGCACGCTCCTCACGGGCGCGACAGGGTTCATCGGCTCGCACTTGGCCCGGTTGCTGGTACAGCGCGGGGACGAGTTGCGCGTCCTGGTTCGAAAGCGATCCAGAGGCGGGGTGCTGACGGAGCTCGAAGTCGATCAGATTGAGGGAAACGTGCTCGACCGGCGGGCGGTCCGGCGGGCGATGCGCGGCATCGAGCGCGTCTTCCATGTCGCTGGCACTACATCGCTGGTGCAGAGCCGGGAGCGCGTCTTTGCCCTCAACGTCGAGGGGACCCGGATCGTGCTCGAGGAGGCCTTGCGGGCCGACGTGCAGCGTGCGGTGTACACGTCGTCGGTGGCCGCGGTCGGCCCGGCCCCGCCGGGATCGATCGCCGATGAGACAAACGTCTGGGACGCCGGGCGATACGCGATCCCCTATTTGGACTCAAAGCACGAGGCGGAGCTCGAGGCCATGCGTGTGCTCGCGCGCGGGCTCCCTGTGGTGATTGTGAACCCGGCACACGTGCTGGGAGCCGGTGACCCGGGCCGCTCCTCGACGGTGCTGGTCCGCCGGTTTCTGCGGCGCGAGATCCCTGCCTACGTCGAAGGCACGCTCAACATCGTCGGCGTACAGGATGTTGCTCGGGGACACCTGCTGGCCGACGAGAAGGGCCGCGTTGGCGAGCGATACATCCTCGGCAACCGGAACTTCACGCTCGACCGGCTATTCGCCGATCTCGGGCGGCTATCGGGCGTGGAGCCGCCGGCGGTCAAGCTGCCGATAAGCGTGGCGCTGGCACTGGCCAACGCCGGGCACCGGCTTCCGGGCCCGTCGCTTCCGTCACCGACCGAGATCCGGGCCTCCTCGCTCAACTCGGCGTTTCGCAACGCCAAGGCCAGGCGCGAGCTTGGATGGCGACCCTCCCCGCACGAGGATGCGCTAGAGGAGACGATCGCGTTCTACCGAGCTCGGAGGGGCGAGCGGCTGGCTCCCTCGGGCTCGCGTCAGCCGATGGCGCTGCGGGCTGCGGGGGCGGTCCTGCGGCGGCTGTGAGCGGGCGAGCGGAGGCTGTGGGAGGTTTTAGGGCGTATAGCGCCCGTTTCTTCCCACAGCCCGCGCCGTCACGACGCGGCGGCGGCCGACGAGCACCGCCCGCCGTCGCCGCGCCGCGAAAGCCGCTCGGCTAGGCCCGACCCTTGGCCAGCCCCGCCTTGTATCCCTGGTTGAACGCGAAGTTGTAGGCCGCGTTGTACCCGCTGTTGAAGCCGATGTTGAAGGCCCGGTTGAAGCCCGAGTTGAACACCAGGTCACAACCCACGGCGGGCACCGCGTCGGGCCGACTGGCCGTCACTGCCGACGAGCGGGCCACGGCGGCGGACTGCCGGACGACATGACCCGTCGCCTTCTGGTGGCGCCCCGTCGCGAAGCCGCGCTGCCAGCCGGTTTGCCACGCGCCCTTGGACTTGTAGGCCTTGCTGAACTCACTCGTCCAGCCAGGATTGAAGCCCGAGTTGAAGCCGGAGTTGAACCCCTGGTTGAACTGCGTGGAGCACTCCTGAACCGTGAACACCGACACGTTGCTCGTGGCGGAGTTGGCGCTGGCCAGCAGCCCGCTGCCCGGGCTGAACGCTACGGACGCCGGCCCGGCAGCGCCGCCGAGCGACAGCGGCGAGGCCAGCGCCGGCGCGAGCCCCCCGGACGAGGAGACCGCGAACACAGACACATTGTTGTCGCCGAGATTCGGCGTCGCCAGCATCGCCCCGTTTGGGCTGAACTGGGCGGCCAGAGGGGTCCGACCGGTCGCAAACGGAGACCCGAACACCTGATTGAGCGCTCCGCTCGGCGACGCCGAGAACACGGTCACGTTATTGGAGCCGCTGTTGGCCACTGCAAGCAGCCCGCCATTCGGGCTGAACGAAACCGAGTTCGGGCCGGTGCGCGTTGAGACCGGAGGTCCGACGGGACCCGCCGTGCCGCTCGCGGCCACCGAGAACACCGTCACGTTATTGGAGCCGTTGTTGGCGACGGCAAGCAGCGCGCCGCTCGGGCTGAACGCGACTGATTGTGGGGTGCTTCCGCCGGTGCCGACGGTCTCCGTGGGAGTCAGCGATCCGCCGGACGAGACTGAGAACAGCGACACGGTGTTACTGCCGCGGTTGGCCACCGCGAGCAGCGCGCCGTTGGGGCTGAAGGCGACGGACTGCGGACCGACCCCCGTGCCGGCGGATCCCACGCCAGACAGTGAGCCGCTCGGGGACACGGAGTACATCGACACGCTGTTGCTGCCCCGGTTGGCCACGGCAACGAGCTGGCTGTTTGGGCTGAACGCTACGGACGCCGGAGAGATTCCGGTCGGAAACGGGGAAAGCGTCACCGGGGTCAGCGAGCCGCCTGACCCGACCGAGAACACCGCGACGTTGTTGCCGTTGGTGTCGGCGGTGGCGGCGAACGCCCCATTAGGGCTGAAGGCGATCGACTGCGGGCTGCTCCCCGTCGCGAACGGCGAGCCAGACACCGGCGTAAAACCGGGCGTCAACGCTGTAGCAGCCTGAGCAGCCACGAGCGAGACCGCGGTTACGAGCAGACCAGCAAAGACCTTGCGCATCACAAAAATCCCCTGTCGGTCGAACGGACGGGTCAGTCGATTGTTCGTACCCAAAACCTAGCGGCGGAGACGAAGTTGCGGAGTCTTGCAACGTCGCTGTCAGACGACGGACACGCCGCGCGATCGGGTACCGGCGGGCCAAGATCGCCGCGCCGCATCTACTTGTCCGGCCTCCCCGATGTGTCCGCCCTCGGCTTCCACGACGCCCAGGAATTGCTCGCCCAGCTCCTTCCCTGGTGGCCGATACTTCCTCGGCGAGCCGGGCTCGCCCGCTCGAGCGCTCGGCAGCCCCGAACGCTTATAGGTCACTCGATCCTCAGGAGGAACCGTGAGCCGCATCAGATCTCCGCGCAGACGTATGGGGGCCGATATCAACGGAGCTGTCCTCAGCGGCGCAAGCGTCGTGGGGGCTCGCCTTGTCGGGCCGACAGCCATGGCACCGCTTTCGATCGCCGCATGCGCCGTGGGCGCGCTCGCCATCGGTCGGATTGCCATCGCCAACGCCGTCATCCGCAAGCTGAGCGCCGGTGAGGTGGAGATCAGGACGCTCAGAGTGCAGGAGCTGGAGGTCGCGGGCCGTCGCTGGCCGGAACCAAGTGACGGATAGCACTCCTGGGCTGAGCTACGCCGCCAGCGCCGGCTGCAGCTCGCACGCCAGCCGTTCGAGCGATACGCGAAGCGCGCCCCCGGCCAGCAGGGCTTCGGTCGCCTTGGCAAGCACCCGTCCTAACAGGCCGCGCCCCTCGACCGCGACCGAAGCTTTGATCTCGCTCCCGGTACCCGCTTCTCGGAGCCTGTAGTGGACGTCTATCGAGATCGGGCCCTCGGCCACCAACTCGAGCCGTTCATCGGAGGCCCGCAGCACGTCCACGTCGAACGCGACGGATCGGCCCGCCAGCCGGCCCACCACTCGCGCGTGGCTTCCCGGCTCGAGACGGGCGCCGTCAAGCGCCACAACCTCAAACGGAACCGGAGCCCAGCGGGCGATTGCCTCGGGCGCTGTCAGCAGCTCGAGAATGTCCGCGGGGGAGCCGGGAACGCTTGCGTTGGAGTGCCACGCGGACATGTCGATACTGAGACCCGGGTCGAATCGCCGACTCATCGGGGATGGCCTGTGGGAGCATCTTTGAGGTGCGACTGGGGCCCCCTGAGGACGCAGGCGCGGTCGAAGACTGGACTGCTCAGCTCACGCGCCGCTGGGGCTTGGCCCACCGATGATCGCTCCGCTGCTCGTCAGGCGCCGGCGAAGATTCGCGCCAGGGTTCCGAGCGACTTATCGGTGAACCACAGCCAGCCGCCGGGTCCGTCCTTGATGTCAAAGGGCTCGTCGAGCACGGAGCGGTCGCCGAACGTCTCGATCGTGCTGGCCGGTTCGTTGGCATCCGGATCCAGCCGGCCGATGGAGCTCGCACCGGCGTTTGCGAACCAGATGCCGCCATCGTCCCCGAGCCAGACCCCGTCGGGCGACCGGACGAGCTGGGAGTCGACGATCATCGCGGTGGAGGCAGGTTCAGGGGAGTCGGGATCGAGTCGAAGGAGAGTGTCGGATCCGCGCATCGTCAGCCAGATCCGGCCGTGGGAGTCGGCGGCCCAGGCGCGAGCCTCGTCGATCAGCGGCGGACCCGCGACTTCCTGCGCCGTGGCGGCAGGATCTTCCGCTCGGGGATCAAGACGGGCGATCGTGCGGCTGCCCGAGTTGACCCACCACAGGCGGTCGTCGCTGGCAGGCAAGATCGCCGCCGGAGCGTGAATCACCCCGGCGCGGACGATCTCGATCGAGGCGGCGGGATCCGGCGCGAGCGGATCGATCGATCCGAGGGCGTCCGCGCCGCGCAGGCTGAACCACATCCGTCCGTCGGATGCGAGCTTGATCGCCACCGGCTGCGTGAGTCCGGCGGCCGTGAAGGTCTCGATTGTCTCTGCCGGTTCCGCCGCGGCTGGATCGATGCGCGCGATGCGATCGCTTCCCAGGCTGGTGAACCAGAGGCGCCCGTCGGGCCCGGGGTAAATGTTCGCCGGGAGGTGAACGGCACCATTGGGATCCGCGAATGTCGCGATTTCGCCCGTGGTCGGATCCACACGTCCGACCCGGTCGTTGCCGACGCTCGTGAACCAGATCCGCTCGTCGGGGCCACGGATCAGCCCAATGGGGCTGACCACACATGGATCCGGGTCAAGAACCTCGAGCTGCCCACGAGTTGCGATGACGTCAGCCTATGGCAGCTAGATCGCCGCTTCCACCTCGATCGGGGTTTGTCCGCAGATGCGTAGCGCGTCCTCGATCGCCGAGATCACGTGCTCGAGCACTTCTACGCGGGCGTAACGCTTGGACTCGGCGGAGATGACGTGCCACGGCGCGAACTCATGGTCCGTGGTGGCGAGCATCTCCTCAACTGCCTCTTCATAGTCCGCTCGGCGAGAGAGGTTGCGCCAATCCTCACCGGTGAGCTTCCAGCGCTTGAGCGGGTTGCGCTCGCGGGCGCGGAAGCGACGCAGCTGTTCGTCCTGCGAGACGTGGAGCCAGAGCTTCACAAGCACCAGGCCCTCGGCTGCAAGTGCGGCTTCCCACTGAACGATCTGGGGGTAGGCCCGTCGCCACTCGTCCTCGGTCGCGAACCCCTCGACCCGCTCCACGAGCACCCGCCCGTACCAGGACCGGTCGAGGACGGCCATTCCTCCCCAGCCCGGGAGAGCTGGGGAGAAGCGATGCAGGAAGTGATGTCGACGTTCGTCGGCAGTGGGTGCAGCGAACTGCGCCACACGGACGTGCCTTGGGTCGAGCGGACTCACCAACCGCCGGATGCTCCCGCCCTTCCCCGACGCGTCCCACCCCTCGAACAGGACACACAGTGGAGGCCCGAGCGTCCCCGCTCCGATCAGGCCACCCATCTGCAACCGCAACGCCAGCAGCCGGCGCTGGGCCTTCAAGATCCGCTGCTCGCTCTCCTTTGCGCCGAGCTTCTTGTTTAAGTCTGCGTCGCGCAGTGAGGCCATCCCTACGTGACCCTATACGCTCGCCGCGGTGGCCTCGTCCCTCAGCCGCTTTTACGACTCGGTCAGGCACCGGTCGGCTAGCTTGCTGGCGACCGAGGGGTCGACCGTGGCTGGGTTCGACCACCTCGGTGCTCACAAGTACTGTCTGCTCGTGACCTATAAGCGCACTGGCGAGGCCGTCCCGACTCCAGTGTGGTTCGGCCTCTTTGACGGCGAGCTCTACGTGCGCAGCGAAGCCGACGCCGCCAAGGTCAAGCGGATCCGCAACGACCCTCGAGCACGCGTTGGGCCATGCACGGCCCGCGGAAAGCCGCTAGGCCCGCCGGCTGAAGGTCGAGCACGGGTGCTCGACCAAGCCAGCGAGATCGCGGTGGCGGAAGCCGCCCTGGAAGTCAACTACGGCCTGGGACGAAAGCTCTACGAGCGCGCTGGCGCTGTCCTGGGCGTCGATACCGTCTACCTGGCAGTCACCCCGGCGTAACTCGCGATGGTCGGCATTCGAGTGTCGTCTGACCAGATCCGAGAGACTGCCGCCGCCGACCGCGCACAGCTCGCCCGATCGCTCGCCGATGCCTTCATGGACGACCCGGTCGCTTGCTGGGCGGCGCCGCCGCAGCGGCTGCGATGGGACTGCCTCCGGAGGTTTTTCGGCGTGTACTTGGCGATCCGGGTGCCATTGGGCTTGGTGTGGAACGACTCAGATCTGGCCGGGGTGGCGATCTGGTCTCCGCCGGGCAAGGGAGTCACCACGACGGTCGAGGCGCTGCGGCTAACGGGTGCGTACGCGCACCCCCGCCTGTGGCCGCGAGGCCCGTTGGTCGGATACGGGCTGCTCTCGGTGGAGCACCTGCATCCCTCCTGGCCCGACCACCTCTATCTGGCGACGCTCGGCGTCAAACCCTCCGAGCAGGGACGCGGGCTGGGATCGCTGTTGCTCGGACCGGCGCTCGAGCTGTGCGACCGCGACGGCCTGCCCGCCTATCTAGAAGCCTCAAAGCAGAGCAACATCGCCTTCTACGCCCGGCTCGGGTTCCGGGTCACGAGCGAGATCAAACTGCCGCGCGGGCCGACCATGTACGCGATGTGGCGCGAACCGCACCGCTAGACGCCGCTTCCGCGCCAGCGCGGGGATGCCTCACTCCGGTCACATTCCGCGGTCCTCGCGGGTCTAGTTCCATGACACACCGCGAAGGAGGAATGTGACCGTGGACAGACAGGAATTGCTCGCTCAGCAATTTGAGGAGCACCGGCCGCGTTTGCGGGCCGTCGCCTACCGCATGCTCGGCTCGCTAAGCGAGGCCGACGATGCCGTCCAGGATGCGTGGCTGAGGCTGAGCCGAACGGACACCAGCGAGGTGGAGAATCTGGGCGGATGGCTCACAACTGTCGTGGCGCGCGTGGCGCTGAACATGCTCCGCTCGCGCAAGACGCGGGGGGAGCAGCCGCTGGACGTGCACGTGCCCGACCCGATCGTCGACCCTGCTGACGGCACCGACCCCGAGCACGAGGCGCTACTGGCCGACTCCGTCGGATTGGCCCTGCTGGTCGTCCTCGAGACACTGAGTCCGCCGGAGCGCATGGCGTTCGTCCTGCACGACATGTTCGCGGTGCCGTTTGAACAGATCGCGACCATTATCGAGCGCACCCCCGAGGCGACGCGGCAACTGGCAAGCCGCGCTAGGCGGCGAGTCCGCGGGTCTGCTCCCGCGCCTGACCCCGACCTGCCGGCTCAGTGGAAGGTCGTCGACGCTTTCCTGGCGGCGGCACGCGAAGGTAACTTTGAGGGACTGGTCGCCCTGCTCGACCCCGATGTGGTACTGCACGCCGACGGCGGGCTCACGGGGCTCTCGCGCCACGTCGAAGGCGCGGAGGCCGTCGCCGGCCAGGCCATGATGTGGTCGCGGGCCGGCCTGACGCAGCGCCGTGCGCTCGTCAACGGCGCCGCCGGCATGGTCGCATTGCGCGACGGGAGGCCGTTCTCGGTAATGGGATGCACCATCAAGGACGGCAAGATCGCCGAGATGGACATCCTCGTGGACCCCGACCGACTCGCGGGGCTCGAGCTAAAAATCCTCGACGAATAACGCCTGTCACATTTGCCGGCTCTTCCGCGTCATACGGGTGAAAGCTCAAAGGCGATTCCGGAGGTGCTTACAGATGACGACAGCCACTCCACCCACTCAAGTTTCCAAAGCGCCAGCGCCCCGTCCGGGTGGGACCGAGTTCCTCGATGAGATGAACGACGCCGCCGCGGGAATCGGGCTCTGGACCACAACCCTCTTCGGCATCGTGCCTGGCTTCCTTCCGACGGTAGCGCTGACGGTCGTGGCCGTCGCGGTGATCGTGATCCCGGTGCTGATCGTGGGCGCCGGGCTGGGCGCGGCGTTTGGGCTCCTGCTGGTGTTCGGTCGCCTCGTCTCCCGAGGGTTCTCGTTGGTCACTACTGACCGTCACGACGCTGACGACTCGAAGGACCGGAAGCCCGAACTGGTTCACGCCGAACCCGAGGCCGCGCTTCACTAAGGGAAATGGCCACCCTCTATCGCTGCACGACGCCGACGAACTGGCTGTGCCCATGCGGCAAGGTCGCCCGGGCACTGGAGCGGGACGGAATCGCATTCCAGGAGGTCCGGCTGCCGCAGCGGCGCTCGCGTCGTCCCGAGGTAGAGGCGCTGACCCAGCAGCGGCGCGTGCCCGTGCTGGTGATCGACGGCGAGGCGATCTGCGACTCGCGCCGAATCGTCGAGCACCTGGAGTTCAGGCGAAGCCAGACGTAGGGATCGCGGGCCTGCGAACAAGGACGCCGCCGCCTGGAGGCATCCGGACCGTTGCGTCTATCCGACGACGGGCAAGGTGCGTTGGCCTTGGAGTTCGGAGAGGGCGTCCTGCATTTCGCCGGTGATCTCGTCGTAGACACGTTCGTGTTCAGGCTCCGGGCCGAAACGCTCGTTGAGGTCGATCGGTGGCCGCACCTCGACTGTGATCTTGGCCGGAAGCGGTAGGCGCACCGGAAGATCCAGCAGGGTGAGCCCGAATGGCGGCGCGAACGCTACCGGCAAGACCTTGATCCGAGTCAGCTTGGCCCAGCCTGTGACCTCTGCGGCTCGCTCCCCGCGAGTGGCGAACAGCGCCGTTTCCTGGCCGCCGATTGCGACCACCGGCACGACCGGCACGTCTCGCTCCAGTGCCAGCTTGATGAATCCCTTGCGGCCGCCGAACTCGATCCGGTCCGAGTGCCATGTCGGCCGAAATGTCTCGTAGTCGCCGCCTGGGTAGACCAGCACAGGAGCGCCTTTGTCGAATGCCTTGCGGGCATTCTCGTGCGATGCGGCCACCGTCCCCCAGCGGCTAAGCCCGGTCGCGGGTAGGCGGGCGGCAATGTCGTGAGCGAGCTGATGAAAACGCCGCTCCGGGCCGAAGTGCGAATAGAACTCAGCCGCGAGGATGAACGTATCCGCGATGTAGGTACCGCCGGAGTGGTTTCCGACGAGCAGCGCTGGACCACTGTCGGGGATGTTCTCCAGACCGCGAACCTCGGCGCGGAAGTAAGTACCCAAGGCGGCGCGCCACAGCGGCAGCACACTGCGGATGTAGTCCGGGTCCCAGGCGTCGAGGTCGTCGCCGTCGAGCGCCCGTCGAGGATGGAGCAGATCACCGATGGCCATCTCGGTCCAGGCGGCCGTCCCGCCGATCACGGAACGCGCGCCACCAAGTGCAGAACTCAGCAATGACATCGAGCCTCCCGGTCTCGCGCTACCCCCGGCGGGTAGCGAGGAAACTGTGGACGATGCGCGTCGAAGAAGTGACAGTCGCCTCCCCTGAAGTCGTGACGGCATTAGGCCAGCTGGTAGGGCAACTCTCCTCGACAGCATCAACACCTACCGCCGAGGAACTCGAAGAGATCGTCAACTCGGCGACCACGCGGCTGCTCGTCGCTCGCGACCAGGACCACAACATCGTCGGATCGCTCACGTTGACGCTTTTCCGGATTCCCACCGGCATCCGTGCCTGGATTGAGGACGTCGTCGTGGATGAAGCGGCCCGGGGCGGAGGAGTAGGAACGGCGCTCGCAGAGCAAGCCCTGCGGCTTGCCCGCGAGAAGGGCGCCCGAACCGTCGACTTGACCTCACGGCCGGAGCGGGAGGAAGCCAACCGCCTCTATCAGCGCCTTGGCTTCAGGCGCCGTAGCACCAGCGTTTACCGCTACGAATTCTCCTAAGCGGTAGGTCGCTCTGCAGCGTTCGGCTTGGAGCGCTACGCCATCGTGTCGATCGCGACCTCGAAGCGCTCCACTCCTTGATCGCGACCGGAGCCAGCATCAGCGGCTCCCTGCCGTGCCTGGTCGGCCAGGCTGTCCGTTGCCTCATAGCTTCCTCGCTCTCCCGGAACGTGATCCCGATTCCCTCGCCGCTGGAGCGGTCGAGCAGCAACGTGAAGCCCTTAAAGCCCTCGCTGCTCTCATAATTCGGAACGATGGTCTCCCGGGCATGGCTGACCAGTTCGTCCGCCTTATCGGGGGAGAAAGAGATGCGTCCGATTCGGGCGTGCATGGCTGCTCCTCTTCGTTGACGTTGACGTCGCGACCGTAACTCCGCGCCGCGCCGGGTGCAACTGGGCGGTCGAGCCGCCCTGACCAGCGATCCCGCTCACAACCGGGGATCGACGACCCACTTCCGCGCCCGGCCCTCGCTCGGGGCCGAAAGCGCCTCCTGCAGTTGCTCGAGCCCGATCGTCTCCCCGCAAAGCACCGGCCAATCGACTTCGCTGCTGCGCCAGCGCGCCCAACGCGGCGTCGATTTCCCGTGGTGAGTGATGAAACGCCCCGCGCAGCTCGAGCTCGTCGTAGTGAATCGGGCCAGCGGGGAACGTGACATCCGTGCCGCCGGGACAGCCGCCGACCAGGACGACAACTCCTCCCGGCCTCGCGGCCTCGGCCGCTCGGCGCCAGGCCTCCGGACGTCCGACGGCCTCGAATACGAGCGGGTGCTGGTCGAGGCGCTCGACGCCTCGTGCACCGAGCTCCTGGGCTTGCTCCTGCCTCTCGGGATGGCGGTCGGCGACGGTCACCGAGCGGCCCTGCGCCACAAGCAGCGAGCAAAGCATCAGTCCCATCGGGCCGCCGCCAAGGACCCCGACATCATCCGCATCGATTCCCCGTGCGACGGCGTGGACGGCCGCGGCCAGCGGTTCAGCCATGGCGGCAGCCCGAGCCGGAAGGCCGTCGGGGATGACGTGAAGGGCCGGCGGCGGGGCCGCTATCCGCTCGGCGAATCCGCCCAGCACCCACCGCGGTGATCGACAGATCTGCGGGCGCGAGGCGCGGCACGGGTCGCACTGGCCGCAGGCCACGGAATCCGATACGAGGACGGGCTCGCCCGTGTCGAGCCGGACCCCCGCGGTCTCGTGGCCGAACGGACACGGATACGGCGGCAGGATGCGGTGGCCGTGGCGCCACATCTTCACATCGGTCCCGCACGTGGTGGCGGCCTGTACCTCGACGATCACGTCGTGGTCGGGGTCAGGGACCTGCTCCACCCGCAGGTCGAGTGGTCCGTGGAGGATCGCCGCCCTCAAGGGACGACTACCACCTTGAGGGCCTGGCCGCGACGCTGTAGCTCCAGCGCCTCGCCAGCGCGCTCCAGCGGCACTCGGTGCGTGATCAGCGGTAGGGGGTCGATCTGGCCGGAGGCGATCAGCTCCAGAGCCGCGCGCATGTCGCCTGGGCCGGCGGAGTAGCTCGCGGTCACCGTCAGCTCGCGCAGGAAGAGCGAGGTCCCGTCGAGCAGAGGGGGGCCGTCGGGAGCCGGCGGGGCGTACAGGCAGAGCGTCCCGCCGGGAGCCACCGCCGCAGCCGCGTCGGCGATCGCGTCGGCCTTGGGCGTGCAGACGACGGCCACATCGACTAGCTCGTTGCCGTGTCGCTCCGCTCCCAGCTCCTCGGCCAGCGCCAGCCGGTCGGCGCGGGGCTCGCGGATCCATACGGCCTCCACGGCCCGGGCGTGGGCGGCCGCGATCTGGAGCAGGCCGTTGACCCCCGCGCCGACCACCAGGAGGCCATCCCCGGGCCGCAGCCCGGCTCGGTCCTGGGAGCGCAGGATGCACGCCAAGGGCTCGACCATCGTGGCCGCCACCGGGTCCAGTCCGTCGGGCAGCGGCAGCAGCTCTGAAACCAGGTCTGCAGGGACCCTGAGCCGCTCCGCGAATCCGCCCGGCTCGAGCCGGGTCGAGCGGAAGCGCTCGCAGAGGGTCTCGTGCCCCCGCCGACAGCGGCGGCACTCGCCGCAGGGTGCGTGGTGGTGGATGGCGACGCGGTCGCCGATCGAGACGTCTCGCACGCCGTCGCCGACCGCGGTGACGATCCCGGCCGGCTCGTGGCCCAACACCGCCGGCAGTTTCCGCTCTACGTACCAGTCGGTTACGTCCGACGCGCACACGCCACACGCCAGCACGTCGCAGACCACCTCGCCCGCACCCGGGATCGGGTCCTCGAGTTGCTCGATCTTTACCTCATTCAGCGCGACCGAGCGCGCCACCCTCATGTCGTCGCCACTGCCGCCGGTTCCACGACGCCTCGCTCGGTCACGAGCGCCGTGATCAGGTTCGCGGGCGTCACGTCGAACGCCGGATTACGACAACGGGTTCCGGGCAGCGTCAGCGCCGTTCCGGACAGGAGTCGAACCTCGTCCGGGTCGCGCTGTTCGATGGCAATGTGCTCGCCGGACGGGCAGTCGGGGTCGACCGTCGAGGTCGGCCCGGCCACGACAAAGGGGATACCGGCGGCCCCGGCGGCCAGCGCCAGCCCGTAGGTACCCACCTTGTTGGCCACGTCGCCGTTGGCCGCTACCCGATCGCAGCCGACCACCACGGCGTCCACGGCGCCTGAGGCGATCAGCCCAGATGCCGCCGAGTCGACGATCAGCTCGTGCGGGATTCCCAGCCGGTGGAGCTCGTAGACCGTCAGTCTGGCGCCTTGCAGAAGCGGACGGGACTCGGTGGCGATCGCCAGCTCGAGTGAGCCGCGTGCGGCCAGCTCGGCGATCACAGCCAGCGCCGTTCCGCGACCGGGCGCTGCCAGTCCGCCGGTGTTGCAGTGGGTCATCACCCGCCTGGCATCTCGCAGCAAGTCGGCGCCATGGGCTGCGATCGCGTCGCTGGCCGCCTGCTCCTCCGCCTCGATGGCCCGCGCCTCCTCGAGCGCCCGGAGCGGATCGCCGGTGGGATCCGCGGCTCGCACGCGGTCCACAGCCCAAGCAAGGTTGACGGCGGTGGGGCGCGCGGCTTTCAGCAGCGCGCAGGCCCGCTCCAGCGACTCCGGACCGGGCTCGGCGCTCAGCTCGAGCGCGATGCCGTACGCGGCTGCCACCCCGATCAGCGGCGCGCCGCGGACCGAGAGCCGGCGGATCGCGCCCGCGACTTCCTCCGCGGTGCGAAGCGCGAGCTCCCGCTCCTGCCAGGGGAGCACCGTCTGGTCGAGCACGTGCAGCACCCCCGCGCCGTAGCGCAGAGCGCGAAATTCATCCGCCGAGGGCATAGCGCTCGATGTCGTTCTGGAGTGTGGTCTCGGTGTCGTACTGGCCCGTGTGCACGTTCAGGACCTTCCCCGCGGGGCTGATGTAGATCGTGGTCGGCATGCCTTCAAGGGTCGCAAGCGGCGCCAGCTGTGTCGAGGACAGCTGATAGCTGGGGTAGCTGATCGGGTGATCTGCGAGGAAGGCCCGCGCGTCGTTCGAGGTGTCATTGGTATCGATGCCGAGGAATCCGACCCGGCGCCCGTACTTGGCGGCCGCCGACGCGAACAGGCTGAATTCGCTGCGGCAGGGCGGGCACCAGGCCGCCCAGGCATTCAGGATTATCGGGGTAACCGCGGAGCGCTTTCAGGCGCGCGCTCAGCGGCCCGGCCGAGCCCAACAGCTGCCCGGCTTGTGAGTGCAGGGCGGCCAGCGCCGCCGGGGAGCCCTTGAGCGCCTGCCGGGCCTGAGCCGTGGTCGGCGGCACGACCTTTGGCGCCGCGCTGGCCGGGACGTTGCGGTTCATCAGGTAGTAGAGGTCATCGAGTGCCTCGGCCGCCGTCCACGGCGTCTGGGGGTGCGCCAGGTTCTGGCGGCCCTGATCGTTTAGGAGGGACCGGAGCGTCGGCGACAGCGACGAGACCGACGGCATGCCCTCCTCCGCGATCCGCTCCTGACCGGCGGGATCGATGAAGAAGATGCCGTCCGTGTGCTGGACGTCGAACGTCTCCGGCTTGTGAGTGAGCCAATCGACGTCGGGCGGGTTGTCCTGCGGCACGCGCTCGTAGTACACGCCGAAGAACTTCCACAGCCGATGGATCTGGTCCTGGCTGCCGGTCAGCATCGCGAAGGTCGCGCCGGTCAGCTTGCGGTAAGCGCGCAGCCTGGATGGAGAATCGCGCCACGGATCCACTGTGGCCTCAACGACCACGACCTGGCCCGAGAGGCCAGCGTGTTGGACCTCGTTAGTGAGCTGGGTCAGCGCGCCCGTCGTCATCGGGCAGACCTCGTGACAGAGCGTCAGCGACGGAGCGAGCACCACCCACTTTCCCCGCCACTGGCTGAGCGAGAAGGGCTTGCCCTGCTCGTCGATCAGCTGCACGCGCGGGAACCTTGCGTGGTTGCGTGAGCGCTGTCCCGGTAGCCAGTGGGGCCGGCACGCCGTTCTTAGTCGGGCTGCTTTGACCCTTGTCGACCGTCGCCAGCACGGCGAGCGCCGCCAACAGCGCCACCAGCACGGCTGTGCCGGCGAGCACGAATCTGCGCAACACCCGAGGCGTCACGCGCTATGAGGTTAGCTTTTGCGCCCGGTTCCGGGCGCGCATGCCGGCGCTACCGCAGGTCTTCGATCGACAGCGGCTTCGACTCCGGCTGGGCGACCTCGGGCTCGGGTACCGGCCCCTCCGCCGCCTCCGCGCCGAGCGCCTGCTGGAGCTCGCCCGACTCGTACATCTCGGTGACGATGTCGCAGCCGCCCACGAGCTCGCCGCTGACGAACAGCTGCGGGATCGTCGGCCAGTTGGACAGGGCCGATAGCTCCTGGCGGATCCGGGGATCCGGCAGCACGTCGACGGCCGCAAAGGGCTTGCCGACCGACTGAAGGATCGCCACAGTCCTCGCCGAGAAGCCGCACATGGGCTGATCTGGCGTTCCTTTCATGAACAGCAGGACGGGGTTCTCGGAGATCGCGTTTTGGATCTCGTCGCGGAGGGGGTTGGGTTCGCTCATGCTGGTTCTCCCACCTGGGTCTGGATTGAGAGGGCGTGGATGCGGCCGCCGACCTCCCCGCCGAACACGTCGTAGACGAGCCGGTGCTGGGCGATTCGGCTCAGCCCGCGGAAGGCGGAGGCGGTCACGACGGCGTTAAAGTGGTGGCCGTCGCCGGTCACCGTCGCCGAAGCACCCGGGATCCCGGCCTCGATCCGGGACTTGAGCTCTTCCGGGGTGGCTACCGTTGGTTCCGCGGACATCCAGACAGCGTAGCGAGGTGCAGTCGGCGTCCCGGGCGTAGCTATACTTCGTGAAGCATGATCACGCTAACCGACAAGGGTGCCGAGAAGGTGCGCGAGTTCCTGGCGGGGCAGGCGGCGGCCGCCGAGTCCGCCGGGTTGCGGGTAGGTGTCCGCGGCGGCGGTTGCTCAGGCTTTCAGTATGCCCTCGCCTTCGACGAGCGGCGCGATGACGACACCGTCTTCGAGGACAAGGGGATCCGCCTGCTCGTCGACCGCGCCAGCCTGCCGTACGTGAAGGGCTCGGTCATCGACTTCATCGACGGCCTTCAGGGCGCCGGCTTCAAGGTCGACAACCCGAACGTCATCGCCGCCTGTGGCTGCGGCTCCTCGTTCCGCGTGGCGGACGAGGAAGAGGTCTCGGCCGTCTAGCGCGCTTCGGCGGGCCCGGGGTTAAGGCTCCCGGACGTGCTGCCGCCTACTCGTTCGAGCTTTTGTACCCCCAGAGGGCGAAACCTCGAACGAGTCGCCTAAGCGCGCGGGTTGACGCGGGCAAGCCGCGGCGAGAGACTGTGACACTCATATAGACTGAGTTCGTCGAGCCGGGCGAGGAAAGGAGCGTGAGGGCATAGACGCCGCGGCTCGCATTCGCACTAACGCTGGCCTAAAAAGGGGCTGATCGAATGATCACCGAGGACCGGAACGGTGTCGAGACCGACATCGAGGAGACGTTGGGACTCGTGCCGGAGTTCTTCAGGCGCGTTCCTGATTACCTGTTGCCGACGGAGTGGGCGAGCTTCAAGTCGCTTGAGCTCTCCGACCAGACCGCGATTCCGAACAAGTACAAGGAGCTGATCGGGCTCGCGGTGTCTGGGGCGACGCGCTGCCGCTACTGCTGCTACTTCCACACCGAGGCGGCTCGCTTGTTCGGTGCCACCGAGGAGGAGATCACCGAGACGGCGATGATCGCCAAGAACACGATGGGCTGGAGCACGTACCTGAACACGCTCCAGTTCGACTACGACGCGTTCACTGCCGAGTTCGACCAGGTCACCGCGCACGTCCGCGAGCAGATGGCCGCGGGAGCGCCTGCCTGATATCCGTGAGGCGGCTGGTTGCCGGCGCGAGCCGGCAGTCAGCCGTCCCGGGGTGGGGAGGCGCCTCCATCGGGCGGGTCGGCGGTCAGCCTCTCCCGCGCGCTGTCAAATTCGGAAATTGCGCGGCTCAGGAGCTCTAGCGCTTCAGCTGGCGGCGGCTCGGGTGCCGATTGCATCGCCTCGAGCGCCATGCGCGCCGCGGCCACGAGCACCGAAAGTTCCTGGCTCGTTGCCGTGAGCGTGAATACGTTTGCCCGCGCTCGCTCGATCCGCACCGGCCCATTGTCCCCGAGACAGTAGTTCGCGGGGCCTGGTCGTTTTGAGCGACACCAAGTGTGGTTGAGACGGCCAGGCTCGGGGTGCCATCATTGGATCGGCGATGGTTGTACACAGCCCCCGCCCGATGACGTACCGAGGCTCCACACGGCGGGCCATGCACCTCCGGCGCAGCTTGAGGCAGCGTTGGCAGCGCGGCTGGATCACGCCGGTCGTGATCGTGCTCATCCTTTTCTGGTGGCTCGCGGTCACCGTGTGGTATCCGGTGTTCTTCCTGACGCAGTTCGTCGTATGGATCGTGCGGCGCGATGGGCGTAAAGACCGAGAGCACGCCGGCGAAACGTCGCGCACGCCACGCTCGTAGTTGAAGCTAGGGCGACGGGGGCCGACGCTAGGGCGACGGGGGGCCGACGCTACGGCGCCGGTGCGCCGAGCAGCGGCGGCAGCGTCCCGCACGACACCGGCTTGGCGTGCGCCGGGTCCAGCGCGTTCAGCACGAGCTGGGCGACGACGGGGTCGAACGCCTCGGCGGCGTGCTCAGACAGGTCGCTGGGGCAGACGTTCTGGAGCACCTCGTTTGTGACGTTGGGGGCATTCAGGATCCCGCTGGTGTAGGGAACGACCAATTCGTCGTGTGTGGTCGGGATCGTCGTGTAGGTCACGCCGGGAACGGCGGCACCGCCCGGACCCGAGTTCAGCAGCTTGACCATGTCCGAGCCCGCCAGGAACTCGGCGCATGAGCCGCAAATGTTCGACTCGAGGCCAATCACCAGCTGCGAGATGCCGTACGCCTCCCCGAGGTCTCGAAGCGTCGCCGCCTCGGCGACGTTCGTGCCCTGGTACAGCGGCGTCATCGCCACGTAGCGGTTGACCTTGGACGCGCCGCCCAGGAACTTCAGCCAGTACTCGGGCATGAACGTTCCCTCGGAGTGGCCAACGAGATCCACTTTCTGGGCCCCCGTTGCCGCCAGGACCTGGTCGACGAACGCCCCCAGCTCCGGCGCACTCTGCTCGATCGGGATCGTGCCGCCGAACAGAGGCAGGCGTGGATCGAGGCCGTAGGTGAGGGCGAACACGCAGTAGCCGTGGGCGGCCAGGATGGGGGACAGGTAGGACCAGTTCTCGCCCATGGTCGCGCTCAGCCCGTGCACCAGCACGACCGGGTCCGGGTGCGCCGCGGAGGGCTTACAAGAGAAGTTGTTGGCGCCGGCAGGCGGGTTGGCCAGGCTTGACATGGCACCGGCAGCGGGCGCTTGCAGGGCGGCGATCGAGATGCAGGCGGCAACCGCAGCCGCCAGCAGCGCGCAGCGCTGCACGGCCGCGCCGACCCATGCTCGCCTCCCCATCACGGGCAACATAATTACATACCTACACGGGCGTAGCATCCAGTGCCCGCCACAGGAACCGGCAAGCCAGCGTGCAGTAGGGACGCCAGGGCTCGGCGATCTTCTCGAGCTGCTCGGGTGACGGCAGCTCGTCCAGGCCATAGCGCCGCTTGACCGCCCGGCGAATCCCGAGGTCACCCACCGGCAGCACGTCGGGGCGCCCGAGATGGAACATCAGGAACATGTGGGCGCTCCACGCGCCGAGTCCGCGCACGGCGACGAGCTCGGCGATCACCTCCTCGTCTGGCAGCTCGTCGAGACGGTCGAGCTCGAGCGATCCGTCGAGTACGTGCTCCGCCAGCGAGCGTAGGAAGGAGACCTTGGCCCGGGAAAGGCCCGCTGCCGCCTTGAGCTCGTCCGGGTCGTCGGCCAGGACCTCATCGGGGGTGGGCGTCCGGCCGCCGAAGCGCTCGGTGAGCCGGTTGTAGATCGAGCGCGCCGCCTTGGTCGATAGCTGTTGGCCAACGATCGAGCGCACGAGTGCGCCGTAGTGGTCGCGGGGACGTCCGGCCCTGGGGTCCCCCAGACCGTCGACGCCGATCTCATCGATCAGCGCCCTCAGGACCGGGTCGCGGGCGCGGAGGTGGGCGATTGCCGCGGCCTGGACCGACCCCTCCGGCCAGAGCTCGCCGTCCGCGCTCAGGGCTGACCCTTGTCCGCGCTCAGGGCTGACCCTTGTCCGCGCTCAGTGACCCTCGACCGCGCTCAGGTGACCCTTGTCCGCGCTCAGGGCTGACCCTCGACCGCGCCCGGGACGCCGGTATTGGTCGAGTACTTGGGCTGGATCTTCGTCTCCGGGCGTAGCTCGTGGATCGCCTGGGCCACGGCGATCGCGGACTCGGCGAACCCCGTCGCGATCAGCTTGAGCTTGCCGTCGAACGTGGTGATATCGCCACAAGCCCACACCCGGTCCAGGGAAGTTTTCATCACCTGGTCCACGGCGATCGCGCCCTTGATGACCTCGAAGCCCCAATCCTTCAGCGGTCCCAGGGCGGTCTTGAACCCAAGCTGGAGCAGGATCGCATCGACCTCGACCTCGATCTCGTGTGCCTCGTCCTCGGAGTGGAACAGCCGCACCCGCTCAACACTCCCATCGCCGTAAACCTCTTTGATCTGGAACGGGACGTGCATGGCAATGTCGCCGCGCTCGGCGGCCTCCAACACCTGGCCGACGGTCAGCTCGTGCGCCCGGAACCCCTCGCGACGATGGACCAGCGCCACCTCGCTGGCGGTGTCGAGCAGGTTGATCACCCAGTCCATGGCCGAGTCGCCGCCGCCGACGATCATCACCCGTTTGCCCTCGAACACCGACTTCTCTCCCACGATGTAGTGGGCCCCGCGGCCCTCCCACGGCGTCATGTCGTAACCGGGGAGCCTCTTGGGCTCGAACGCGCCGTGGCCACCCGCGACGATCACCGTCCGTGAGCGAAGCTCGCCCTTGTCGGTGTGCAGCACGACGAGATCGTCTTCCCAGGAGATCGTCTCTGCGGTCGTGTTCAGGTGCACGGGCACGTCGAACTGCTCGAGCGCCTGCTGGCGCATGAGCTCCACCAGGTCCTTGGCCAAAACCCGCGGATGGCCGGGGACGTCGTAGACCCACTTCTCCGGATACAGGGTCGTCAGCTGGCCGCCGAGCTCCGGCAGTGAGTCGATGATCCTCGAAGAGGCCTCACGCATTCCGGCCCAGAACGAGGTGCACATCCCGACCGGTCCGGCGCCGATCACGGTGACGTCGCGGACCTCGTCGAAGTCGCTCTGGAGACCGCTTGCTGCGCTCGCTGCCAAGTTCACGGAGTCTCGGTGAGCGTCAGCGCCGCTCCGTCGAGCGCCCCGAGCGCCCGCTCTACGGAGCAGGAGATGCAGGTGAACGTCGGCGTGTCTCGCTCCGTGTAAGAGCTGGCCTCGGTGGTCCGCAGCCGCTGGACGAGGTCGAGGAAGTCCGCAGGGTTATCCGTCTCGAACGCGACCACGAACTCCTGATCGTCGAGGCCGAATGAGTAGCTGGTGTTGAGATCGACTGACGGGTACTCGCGGCCGATCTTGATGTGCTCCTGCATGACCCGCCAGCGCTCCTCAGCCGGCAGCGCGTACCAGGCCCGCGTCTTGACAAAGGGATAGACGAACAGGTACTTGCCGTGGGCCGGCCGGACCTCGAGCCGGGACTCCTCCGAGTACTCCGATGGCTTGGTCATCGCCAGCAGCGAGTAGGGCACCGTGCACCACTTCATCAGCCCGCTTTGCGCCATCACCACGTGGAACTCGTGGATCCGCTCCAGGTTCTGGGCCTGGCTGAGGAGCATCATCTCAGCGTCGCCGCGCGTGCCCACCAGCGAGAATGCGCGCAGCAGGTGCCCGTCGGCGAAGTCCTCGCAGGCGGCGATGAACTCGCGTTTGTCTGCGGCACGGAGCTCGTCGTCGCGGCGCCGCCAAGCAGGATCCACCTTCAGAAAGGTGTATTTGACGAAATGCCGTACAGGCATGTGGATGATTTGGATGATAGGGGGCCGCACGCGCGTGTCCCCGCCGCGGGAGCAGGCGAAGAAGCCGGTTAGAAACCAGCCGCGGCCAGCGGTTTACACACTAGGATCAGAGTATGCGGATCGCCCTCGTCTCCCCCTATTCGTGGACATATCCGGGGGGCGTCACGCGGCATATTGAGGCCCTCGCCGAGCGCTTCATCGAAGAAGGCCATCACGTCCGGGTGCTGGCGCCGTTTGACCCCCCGGGCCGGTTCTCGTCGGCGCTTCACCGCGGGGCCAGCCCGCAGACGCTCCCGGCCCCGGACTACCTGGTGCCGCTCGGACGGACCGTCGGCTTCAAGGCCAACGGCGCCGTCTCAAACTTCTCCATCACCCCCTACGGCTACGCCACGATGCAGCGAGAGCTGCGCACCGGGCACTTTGACGTGGTGCACGTCCACGAGCCGATCGCTCCGGTGATCGGCTGGCTTGCCGCCGACCGCTCGCGCCTGCCGGTGGTGGGCACGTTCCACGTGTATTCCTCGAACGCGCTCACGAACGGGATCGCGAACGCGATCGGAGCGTGGCGCGTGTTCAACCGGCTGCACGTGCGGATCGCGGTCTCAGAAGCCGCCGCCTGGACCGGACGGCGATACTTCGGCGGCCACTACCGGATCATCCCCAACGGCGTCCACGTCGATCCCGAGCGGGCGCGCTTGGCCGCCGAGCGTCCGATGGGCGAGGAGCTTCGGATCGTGTTCGTCGGGCAGGCGGTGGAGCGCAAGGGCCTGCCGCTGCTGCTGCGCGCCTTCGAAGCGCTGCGCGAGCACGTCCCTTGCGAGCTGACGGTGATCGGCCCCTCTTCGGAGGAGCTCTCGCCGATGCTGCTCGACGGCCGTGGCGTACGAGCGCTGGGCAAGGTGGACGATGAGCGCAAGCAGCACGAGCTCCAGCGAGCGGACGTGCTGTGCGCGCCCTCGCTCGGCGGTGAGAGCTTCGGGATGGTGCTGACGGAGGCGTTCGCCTCGGGCACGCCGGTGATCGCCTCCGATATCGCCGGCTATCGCGACGTGGTGCGCGACGGCGTCGACGGGATACTCGTACCGCGCGGCGACGCGCAGGCGCTCGCCGAGGCCCTGCGCGACCTGTACGAGCAACCTGCCAGACGCACGGAGATGGCGCGAGCGGCCGTTCTAGACGTCGAGCGCTTCGCCTGGCCCCGAGTCGCCGCCGAGGTCATGGGCGCCTACGGAGATGCCATCGCGACACCCGAACCTCAGGGCGCCATGGTCCGTGCGGCCGTCAAGGCCGGCGTTCGCTCCGCCGACCTGAAGCCACACGTGCCCGCGCAGCGGCTTGAGAGCCTCGAGCCCAAGCAGGCCGTTCCGCGCAAGACGCTTCCGGCATTCGCCCGGCGCACGGCGATGGCCGCGGCCACGGTGGGCGCGGCGGTGCTAGCGGTGCTGGCGGTTCAGAAGATCGGATTCGGCAACATCATCTCCGCCCTGATCCAGTCCTCGCCGTCGCTGGTGGTCCTGGGGCTGGGCGTGATGTGCAGCGCGATGGTCATGCGCGCGTTCTCCTGGGACGCGATCCTGCGCGCGGCGCTACCAAAGGCGCGATTGCGGCTGACCGACGCCTTACAGGGAACCCTGATCGGCGTGCTGATGTCGTGCACCCTGCCGGCCCGACTCGGCGAGCCGGCGCGAGCGCTGGTCGTGGCGCGGCGGACCGGCAGACCCCGCGACAACCTGCCGGTGGTGCTCGGCACCGTCGTCTCCCAGACGCTCTTGAACGTCCTCGCGCTCGTGATCCTCGGGGCGGCGATGTTCTCGTCCGTCGACCTGTTCAGCGGGCACCAGAACGCGCTGCTCATCACCGCGATGGCACCGCTGGCCTTGCTGCTGGTCGTGCTGGCCGCCCCCACCGTGCTCCAGCACCGCGCGCTTCGGCGAGTGAACCGATTTGGCCGTCGGCAGGCGCTGCTCGTGCAGCTTCGCGGCGCGCTGGCGCAGGTGCGCGATGGTCTCGTCGTGTTTCGCAGGCCGCGCCTCGGGATCCGCGCGGTAGTAGCCCAGCTCGGCGCGTGGGCTCTGCAGTGCCTCGGGTGCTACATCCTGTTGGTGGCGCTGGGGCTCGATCACCAGGCTGGATTCGGAGCGGCGGCAGCGGTCCTGTTTGCCGTCAACATCACCGCCGTCCTGCCGGTGACTCCGGGCAACCTGGGCGTGTTCCAGGCGGCATGCGTGGCCGTGCTTCACACCGGCTGGCACGTCGGTATCCCGGCAGCGATCGCGTATGGCGTGATCCTGCAGGCGGTCGAGGTGTCGACCGGGATCGTGATGGGGATGCCGGCGCTGCTCAGGGAGGGGATGTCATGGCGCGAGGTCAAGCTCCGGACGATGCACGCCGCCCCGGTGAAGCTGCCGGCCCGACCCGCCCGGGGCTCTGGCGCGCTGGAGGTCGAGGGCTAGCTCGAGTTCCGGCTCAGTCGCCGGGGGCCGACGGCGGGCCTGGCGGGGGGTTGAGCGGCAGGATCATGGGGGCCCGCGGGGGCTGGTTGAAGTCGAAGTCGGCGGCTAGATTGCCCAGATGGGGCTGGGCGTCGCGCACGTCGGGCCGAGGGTCCGGGCGGCCGTCGGTTGCCGGGTCGAGCCGCTGCCCGCCGAGGAAGTCGTCCTCGATGAACTTGTTGAAGGCGTCGAAGCTGAGCGTCTGGTGGTCGATGTAGCCCTTTCGAGCGTAGGGGCTGATGACCAGCGAGGGCACGCGAATTCCATAGCCGTTCTCATCCACGTAGGGGGGCACCACGTGGTCGTAGAAGCCGCCCCAGTCGTCCCAGGTGAGGACGATGGCGCTCGAGCTCCAGTCGGGACCCTTCATTACGGCGTTGATGAGGTTGGTGACGTAGGACTGGCCGGCGTGGATGTTCGCCGGCGGATGGTCGGAGTGGGCCTGGTCGGGCACGATCCATGAGACGGCCGGCAGCGTCCCCGCGTGGGCGGCGGCCAGGAACGTCGAAGCGCTCTGGATGTTCCGGTCCTGGTCGTTCTGCTGAACGTCCGTGAACGACGGCAGCGGGTTCCAGATGTTGGGGGTACCAGGGGTCAGGGGGGCCGTCGCGCAGTTGGCATTGCCGCCGTCGCAGTCGGGCTGACCGCCGGGCGTTATGTAGTAGCCCCAGCTGACGCCGTGCTTGTGAAGCAGGTCGGTGATGTCCGTCCAGGCGTAGTTGTGCACGCGCGAGGTCACCTGCTGGATCTCCGCCTGACGTCGCACGATCTGCGCCTGGCACTGGCGGGTTGCTTCCTTGACCGCGCGACGCCGGGCCTTGGTCCCGACGCGTCGCCTCAGCCGAGCCCGGTGTTGGTACAGACAAAGCTGATAGTCCTGCTGCCTGCCACCGCCGCCCGCCGCCGTGATCTGGCTGGTGAGGAATCCCCCGAGCTGGTCGTTGTTGACGCAGCTACCCGGGTCGCCCTTGACCGAGCAGCGGGCCGACCACTCCGAGACGAGGAACAGGTGCGCCGGCAGGCTCCAGGAGACATTCGATTCGAACATGTGGTCGTCGAGCACGAAGTTCTCGGCGTATGCCCAGTAGTTGGGAAGCTCCCGTGCGTCGTGGTAGCCCATGACGTCGGGCCCCGCCTGGCTGCTGCAGACGCCGGCGAACCCACCGCAGCCGCGACCGCCGCGGGATTCCGACTCGCGGGCGAATCCGTCCATCAGGCCACCATTGATGTCGGCGGCGGCCGCTCCCTGTCCGTGCGGACCGCCGCCATTGATGAGCGAGGGATCGTGATACGGCTTGGCGCACGCGCCGGTTCGCGGATCTGGCACGCAGATCGAGAACTGCCCGTTTATGGCCGGAAGCCCGTCCGCCCCGGGATACGTGCCGAAAAAGGAGTCGAACGAGCGATTCTCCTGCATGATGATGATCAGGTGCTTGATCTTGTGGATCCCCGTGGGGGTGGCAGCGGGCACCGTGGCCGGAAGCCCAGGTCGCCCCGGCTTGTGCTTGTGAGAACCGCAGGCCGCCAGCAGGCAGATGGCGATGGCGGCCAGCAGGCACCCCCTGACTCCTTTCAAGCGCGTCAGCATGGCCCGGCCGGAAAACTAGCCGAGACGGTTAGACGCTGCGCTAGAGGCGATTACGCCTCGGCCATCGCCGGCTGGCCCTCGCCGGCTTCCTCGCTTGCCGGCTCGGCATCCGTGAGCTCCGCGAGGCGGGTGGGATCCTTTTCCGTGCCGGCGATGAGCTCGTCCGCCGCCTGCTTGTCGCTCTTGGGCAAGAACCCGGACTTCATCCCGAAGTACACAGCCTGGGGATGGTGGGCGACGATGGCCAGCGTCGATTGCTCCGGCTCGACCGCGTAGCCGCCCGAGAGGCGCAGGCCGATGCTCGGCGCGTCAAGCAGCCGGAACACCTTCTCGTGCTCTGACTGATCGGGGCACGCCGGGTACCCCCAGGAGTAGCGCCTGCCCTGCGCGGGTTCGATTCCGAGCTCAGAGCGCGCCCGCCCGTGCAGCCATTCGGCCATCCCCTCGGCCGTCTGGACGCCCAGGCCGTGAACGAACAGCTGCTCGGCGAACTCCCCTTCCTTCTCCAGACGGGCCATCAGCTCGGTGACCTCGCTGCCGGCGGTGACGGCCTGAATCGCGACCACGTCGATCTCCCCGGAGTCGAGTGGCCGGTAGAAGTCGGCGAGGCAGATGCGGTCGTGCTTGGGCTGGCGCGGGAACACGAGCCGTTCGCGCTCGGTCTCGCCCGGCGCCTCCGGATCCCAGACGATCAGCTCGTTGCCGTCGGCGTTGCAGGGGAAGTAGCCGATCAGTGCCCGTGGATGGAGGTAGGTCTGCTCCTTCCACATGCGCTCGAGCCGTGGCTGGAAGTCGTCGCGCAGGAGTTGCTTCCACTCCTCGCCCTTTACGCCGCGCCCGCCCCAATGGAGCTTGAACAGCACGTGCGTGTCGAGGTGGCGGTAGACAGCGTCCATGTCCACCTCTGATTTCCCTAACGCCCCAGAATGGCGGGGCCGGAATCGGGTTGTCGGTCGCGGCCGCGCTGCGGATGCTGGCGTCGTCGGTGGGCGGCGCGTCTTCTTCGACCTGCGGCTTCTCGCGCAGCTTGCGCGCCGCCTCGCGGGTGTCGGTGATCAGCAGGTCGCGACGCTCTGAGTCGATCAGCTGGTCCATCTTCGCCAGTCCTTCGAACGCGTCCTTGCAGTAGAAGACGCCGGGCTCGTACATGTCGTCGGAGTCGGTGCCGTTCGGGTAAAGGATCCGCAGGCCGAAGTTGCGGTTGATGGCTGCGCCGCCGACTAGCACTGGGAATTCGAGGCCGCGCTGGTGGAGCTCCTGGACGGCCGCGGGCATCTGCTTGGAGGTCGAAACGAGCAGAGCGCTCAGGCCGATCGCGGTGGCGTCGTGCTCGACCGCCGCGTCGAGGATCGTCGAGATCGGGACCTGCTTGCCGAGGTCGACGACGCTGTAGCCGTTGTTGGTGAGGATCGTGTTGACGAGCGACTTGCCGATGTCGTGGACATCGCCGAACACCGTCGCAAGGACGACGGTTCCCTTCGTGTAGCCCTCGATCTTGTCCAGGTACTGCTCGAGCTGGGCGACCGCCCGCTTCATGACTTCCGCGGACTGGAGCACGAACGGGAGGATCAGCTCGCCGGCGCCGAACTTGTCGCCGACCTCCTTCATGGCGGGAAGCAGGACGTTGTTGAGCGTGGGGACGGCGCCGATCTTCTCCACGCACCGGTCGATCCACTCCTCCACTCCCTCCTTCTTGCGCCGCAGGATGTGGAAGTGGAGCGCCTCCTCGGGCTCCATCCCCTCAGTCGGATCCTCCTTGTCCGCGGCCTCCTCCGGACCCTTGGCCTCGAAGTGGCCGATGAACCGCTCGAGCGCGTCGTCGCGACGGTTGAAGACCAAATCGTCGGCGAGCTCTCGCTCCTCGGGCGGGATCTCGGGATAGGGCGTGATGTGGTTGGGGTTGACCATCGCCAGGTCCAGCCCCGCCTCGACGCAGTGGTGCAGGAAGACGCTGTTCAGAACGCTGCGGGCCGGCAAGCCGACGCCGAATGAGACGTTCGAGACCCCCAGCGAGGTCTTGACGCCCGGAATCTCCGTCTTCACCCGCCGGATCCCCTCGATCGTCTCGATCGCTGACGGCTTCCACTCGTCGTCGCCCGTCGTGAGCGTGAATGTGAGGCAGTCGAAGATCAAAAGCTCCTGGTCGAGGCCGTGCTCCTGGCAGCAGAGTTGGGTGATCCGTTTTGCCACCTCGAGCTTGCGATCCGCGGTCTTGGCCATCCCCTCCTCGTCGATGGTGAGCGCGATCAGCGCGGCGCCGTGGGCCTTGGCCAGCGGCACGACGCGGTCGAGCTTGTCGCGGCCGGCCTCGAGGTTGACGGAGTTGACGATCGCTCGGCCCGGGATCTGCTCGAGCGCCGTCTCGATCACGTTAGGCTCGGTGGAGTCGACCTGGATAGGGGCAGGCTGGGTCAGACTGATCCGCTTCACCACCTCTCGCATCTGCTCGTCCTCGTCCTGGCGCTCGGTGAGGGCCACGCAGACGTCGAGCACGTGGGCGCCTCCGGCCACCTGGTCCTCGGCCACGACGATCAGTCCGTCGTAGTCGTCGGACAGCAAAAGCTCCTTGGCCCTGCGCGAACCCTGGGAGTTGACGCGTTCCCCGACCAGCGTGGGACGGGGATCCTGAACAAGCGGCGTAGCGGCGATCATCGAGCTCGCCTGTGGCGGTCGGCGCTCTGGCCGTTTCCCGGGCGTCCGGCCCTCTACGCGCTCGGCCAGGGCCCGGATGTGGGCCGGGGTCGTGCCGCAGCAACCTCCGACGATGCCCACGCCGTATCGCTCGACAAATTCTCCGAGCGCATCGGCCATCGGCTCCGGCTGCTCGGGGAAGATCGTTTCGCCGTTAGGCCCCTGCCGGGGGATGCCGGCGTTGGGGATGCAGTGCACCGGCACTGAGCAGTTCTCGCCCAGGAACCGGATCGCGTCGCGCATGTCCTCGGGTCCTGTGGAGCAGTTCAGGCCGATCACGTCCGCTCCCAGGGCCTCCAGCGTCGTCAGGACCGAACTGATGTCGGTGCCGAGCAGCATCTTGCCTCCCTGCGGCAGGAGCGACACGCTGGTCTGGATCGGGACGCTACGGTCGAGCTCCTTGAACGCCTCGCGCGCGCCGAAGATCGCCGCCTTCACCTCGAGAATGTCCTGCGCGGTCTCGATGATGATCAAGTCGATGCCGCCCTTGACGAGCCCTTTGGCCTGCTCGGCGAAGACGTCCACCAGCTCCCTGAACCGGATCTGGCCCAGCGTGGGGTCGTCGCTCGCCGGGAGGTAGCCCGTGGGTCCGATCGAGCCGGCGACAAACCGTTTCGGGCCGGCCGCCCTGCGGGCGATCTCGGCGGCGCGCTGGTTGATTTCGAGCGTCTGGTCCTCGAGGCCCCACTCGGACAGCTTCAGGCGCGAGGCCTGGAAGGTGTCGGTCTCGACCACCTGGGCTCCGGCGTCGAGCATCGAGGTGTGGACACCCTCGATCACGTCAGGGCGGTTGAGCACGAGCGCCTCGTGGCAGCGCCCGGGGAGCTTGTAGTCGTCCTCGAGGCTCAGGTCGAACTGTTCGAGCGTGGCGCCCATGCCGCCGTCGAAGACGACGACCCGCTCGCGCGCCAGGGCCAGGAAATCCCGCATCTCCTCATGCTACCAATGGACCGCCAAACCTTGACAAGGGCGTGGCAAGGTTGCCAAGAGCCAGGAAACCGCTGCCTGGGGCAGGGATGTCCTCAATCAACCGTCGGGTGAGGGCCAATCGGCGGTGATTAGGGTAAGGAATCAGGCCGGGGCGGCCGATCATGAAAGAAGTGGGAAGGGACCGGATCCCATCGCTGGTCGAGCCCTGCCGCTCGCTATTGCTGAGGGGGATGTTGCTGGTGGGGTTCGCTGGGCTCCTCATCGCCCCCGCGGCCATAGGCAGCGACCGGGATAGGCACCTGGCCGCGGCGGGCGGACTGGGCGTGCTGCCATTTCCCGGCACGCCGGACGCCTCGCCCCAGTCGGAGATCGCTTTCTCCGCGCTCAAGGCTACGCAGGTGCTGTCGGTGAGCGTGAGAGGATCGCGCAGCGGCACTCACGCGGGCCAGCTGACCGCGCTTCCACAGAGGCGCGGGACGGCATTCGCTCCCGATCGCTCGTTCACGCCGGGAGAGAGGGTCTGGGTCGAGGCGACGCTGAGCTCGACTGCCACTGGTAGCGCTTCGGGCGTACCCGGCGCGACGAGAGTGAGCTTCACCTTCACCGTCGCATCCCAGGCGTCTGGCGATGGCGCTGCTGTGGGCACTGAGGCCATACGGGCGCACGGATCGCGGAGGCAGAGCACCAGCCCGCCCGCGACCAGGAGCTTTCAGTCCGCACCCAGCCTGAAGCCCCCCACCGTCGCCGTCTCTGGCCCGGACCCGGACACGAGATCAGGCGACATATTCGTGGACGCGCAGAACGTCACGGAGCCCGGACCGATGATCCTCGACAGCCAAGGGCGTCTGCTGTGGTTCCATCCGCTCCTCGGCGGCTTGGCCGCGTACGACTTTCGCGTTCAGAGCTACCAAGGCCAGCCGGTGCTCACGTGGTGGCAAGGGAACCTGACGGCGGACGGCCACGGAATCAACGGTGAAGATGTGATCCTCAATACCTCCTATCAGCCCGTTGCGACGGTGCATGCCGGGGATGGCTACTCCGCTGACCTGCACGAGTTCGAGATAACCCCGCAGGGGACAGCCCTGATCACCGCATATGAGCCGGTGAAGGCCGACCTCGCGTCGATCGGAGGCTCCCCCGACGGCAGCGTGCTCGACTCCATCGTTCAGGAGGTCGACATCAAGACCGGTCAGGTGCTGTGGGAGTGGCATGCGCTCGGCCACGTCCCACTGAGTGCCTCCTACTCGGCCAAGCCGAGCGCCAACTTCCCCTACGACTTCTTTCATATCAACTCGATCCAGCAGCTAGCCAATGGCAACCTGCTGCTGTCGGCCCGCAACACGTGGACGGTGTACGAGATCAGCCGCCAGACCGGCGCGATCGTCTGGCAGCTCGGCGGCAAGAGCTCGAGCTTCAAGATGGGCGCCGGAACGGAGTTCGAGTGGCAGCACGATGCCCACCTTCGATCGGACGGAACGCTGACCATGTTCGACGACGCCGCCAGCCCCAAGGAGGAGTCGCAGTCGCGGGCGATCATGCTCACCCTGAACACCACGACGATGCGGGCCTCGCTTCTCCGCAGCTACACCCATGCTCCGCCGCTGCTGGCCGTAAGTCAAGGCAGCTTCCAGGTCCTTCCAGGCGGCAACGCTGTTCATCGGCTGGGGACAGAAGCCGTACTTCTCCGAGAACGCCCCGAGCGGCGCACAGATCTTTAGCGCCAGCCTCCCGCGCGGCGTGCAGTCCTACCGCGCCTATCGCTTTGGCTGGACCGGACAGCCCGCCACCCAACCTTCCATATCGGTGAGCACATCAGCGGGCAATCGCGTGGTGGTCTACGCCAGCTGGAACGGGGCCACCACCGTCGCCCGATGGCAGTTGCTGGGCGGGCCGGACCCGACCACGCTGTCGCCGGTGACTGCCGCAGCCCGCTCCGGGTTCGAGACCGTGATCCCGATCACCACGACGAAGCGCTACATCGCCGTGCGGGCGCTAGGGAGCTCCGGGCGCGTGCTGGGCACCTCAACTCCAATCCGCCGCTGACTCAACATCCGCTGCCAGCTAGTCTCCCCGAGATGGACGAACGGGAGAAGCAGGCGGAGCGAATGCGGGAGGCCGTGGAGCGCAAAGCCGAGGATGCACGTGCCCGAGCCGAGGAGGAGTCGCTCGAATCGCGGGAACGTCCTGTGGACGAGTCCGACGTGCGGGCCAAGAGCTCAGGCCACAAGAAGAAGACCGCGGACAAGTGGAATCAGTAGGGAAGCCCCGGCTGATCGCGGATTCAGCTCCGAGGCTCTGCCGGTGCCTCGGCGCGGTCTGACCCCGCGGAGCTCTCAGACGCCACCTGGTCCTGTCCAGACGCCGCCTCGTGGCTCGCTTCGGCCCGCTCGCGCTTGCGCTCGCCGATGGCGCCAGACGAACCTCGCGATGAAGGCGAGCAGAAAGACCCCGACCGCTATCGCGAAGTAGGTCGAGTAGCGCGTGGCGGTGTTGTAGATCGAGTCGATGTTGCTCCCGGAGAAGTAGCCCACGCTGGTCCACACACCCACCCAGAGCGCCGCTCCCAGTGCGTTGAAGGCCAGGAACTTCGCCCAGTGAAGGCCGCTAATGCCGGCGATGATTCCGTTTGCCTGGCGCAACCCCTCGACGAATCGCGCCACGACGATGATCTTTCCTCCGTGGCGTTCGAAGAAGCTTTGAGCCTTGTCGAGTCGCTCCGGGGTGAGCAGTATGTAGCGGCCGAAGCGCTCCACCAGCGGACGGCCGCCGAAGTGTCCGATGGCGAAGCCGATGTTGTCGCCGACCACCGCCGCGCAGAAGCCGATCAGCCCCACCAGGACTACGTTCAGCCTTCCCGCACCGGCGTAAACCGCGCCAAGGATCAGGATCGTCTCCCCCGGTACGGGCACGCCGAAGTCCTCGAGCAGCACAAATCCAGCGACAGCCAGGTAGCCGTAGTTGTTGAGGGCCGGCTCGAGGCTGTGGAGGACGCCCGGAAGGTGTGGTGTGGCGGCGGCGATGATCACTGCTCGGAGGAAGCTTGCGCCTGTTCTGTCGCCGTGTCGGTCCCGGGCGGCGTGTCGGTGTCGCCGACCTGTTCTTCGTGTGTTTCCGCCTCGCGCGCCTCGCGGCGCAGCTCGCTTACCGACAGCCCTTCGCGTAGCAAAGCCGGGACGCCGAGCGTGACGGCAGCGACGATCTCGACCGCTTGCAAGATGAGCCCGTAGGCTAGCCCCTGGCTGGCGCTGATACCGAACGGCGCCAGCACTGCGATGCAGGCGGCCTGAAACACCCCGACGTTGGATGGCGTCACCGGAACGATGGCGGTCACGTTGACCGCCAGCAGTACGGCCGCCGCCGCTCTCAGGTTGGCGTGCTGCTCGAGGCCGAGAGCGAGAAAGACCGAATAGCACGCGACAAGCTGAAGGGCCCAAGCCGCAAGCTGCGTCCCGCCCGCGTGAACCGCCGCGCGAGGATGCTTGAAGACGACCAGCCCCCGACGAAAGTTGGCGAGCTGGTGATCGATCGAGGCCGCCGCTCGACGCACCCAGTCGATGCGGGAGGCGGCGGCTCGCCGCAGCGCGCGGGGTCCCAGCAGCACGATCGCCACGATCACCGCCGGGAACGCGACCACGCCGATGATGGCCTCCGCGTGTGCACCGGCGAGCGCCGCGCCGAGCAGCGTCACCAGCGCCAAGATTCCGAGCGCCAGGAGGTTGATCAGCGTCTGCGAGATGACCGTGCCAAGCACGAGCGCGACGTTGCGGGATGGATCGCCAAGCCGGCGCGCGACCACGAGAGCGCGTGCCACCTCCCCCAGCCGGCCGGGGGCCACGGTCGACCCGACCATGCCGATCATGATCCCCCGCATGGCGACTCCCCGGCCGAGATGGGCGTCGGGCAGCGCGGCTCGGAGCACGGCGAACCAGGACTCGCCTCGGGCCACGAACGCCAGCATCATCAAGGCCAGCGCCAGCAGCGCCCAGCCGACCTTGGTTTTCGTCAGCAGGTGGCCGACCTGGGCGGGGTTGAGCTTCGCGATCGCCAGGTAGATGAGGGCGGCGACCAGCGCCACCGTCAGCACTGCGGCGATCCAACGGAGACGGTTGCCCCGCATGTTCTCGCGGACCTTCCGGCCGACTTCGGCTAGGCGCGCCATCCGGAGATTGGATCATGCCGCCGTTCGAGTGCGCTGTCCCGGCGCCCTGCCGGCGCAGTTCATGCCGCCGTTCGAGTGCGCCGTCCCGGCGCCCTACCGGCCTGGTTCGTGTGAGCGATCACGGATCTACGCCGGTCAGTCTCCCGTCTCCGTATAGCGACCTGCCGCTCTGTGTGAGCGCTCACAACTTGGGTAGACTGCGCCCAGAGGTAAGACGGCTTGCGGAACTCGCTGGACTGAGAGCAGACGAAGGGAGGGTTTATGCAGTACGTGTTGCGTGATGGCAGAAGGCTGCTCGTCGCCGCTTCGGCCGCCGTCCTGGCCGCGACCGCCGTCGCGCTGAGCGTGGGGGGATCGGCCCACGCAAAGGCCGCACGGGCGCGGCAGGCACGCGGAAGCCTGAACATCAGCGCCACGACCTGGGGAACGGCGCACGGCCAGAGCGTGACCCTGTACACGCTGACCAACGCCCACCGGATGAAGGTCAGGATCTCGAACTACGGCGGGGTCGTCCAGTCGATCTGGGTGCCTGACCGCCGCGGGCATCTGGCGAACGTGGCGCTGGGGTTCTCGAGCCTGTCCGATTACGTCAACGATTTCGAGAACCAGCCGTGGCCGGCGAAGGGCGGCTCGGGGGACACGTACTTCGGCGCGATCATCGGCCGGTACGCGAACAGAATCGCAGGAGCCGAGTTCACGCTGAACGGCACGAAGTATCCACTCGGCGCAGGTCCTCCGTGTCCGACGATGCCGGTGCCGAACGACAACGGCGTGAACCTGTTGCACGGCGGGCCGGATTCGTACAACACCCAGGTGTGGAGCGCAGCCGAGGTTCGCACCCCGGACGCCGTCGGCCTGAAGCTGACCTACACCGATCCCAACTGCAAGAACGGCTTCCCCGGGACGGTGCAGAACACGGTGACCTACATGCTCACCAATTCGGACCAGCTGCGTATCCACTACGCGGCCACGACCGACAAGCCAACCGTCGTCAACTTCACCAACCACACGTACTTCAACCTGGCTGGCGAAGGATCGGGCGACGTGTTCAACCAGCGGCTGCGGATCAACGCCGACCAGTACACCCCCATCAACGGGAACCTGATCCCGACCGGACAGCTAGCCGATGTGGCCGGTACTCCGTTCGACTTCCGTCACCTCAAGCCGATCGGGCGGGACATCCGCGATGCCGACCAGCAGCTGCAGATCGCGCACGGCTACGACCACAACTTCGTCCTGAATGGGTCAGGCCTGCGCTTGACAGCCGTCGCCGAGGATCCGGCGAGCGGCCGCACGCTGACCGCGTACACCACAGAGCCCGGCGTTCAGTTCTACACCGGCAACTTCCTGGTGGGCGACCTGGTCGGAACGAGCGGGCACGCGTACCGGCAGTCGGACGGGTTCACGCTCGAGACCCAGCACTTCCCGAACTCCCCGAACCAGCCGAACTTCCCTTCGACGGTTCTAAACCCGGGGCGGGCGTTCAACTCGACGACGATTTACAAGTTCGGCATCGCGCGGTGATCTCCTCGCGCGTAAGGGTCGCGTCCGCCGATGGGGGCGGACGCGACCCCGCCGGTGCCTCGGTATCAGCCCACCACCCGCCCAGCGGGGGCGCCGGTCGCTACCGCTGCCCGTAGTACGCCGCCGGGCCGTGCTTGCGTTCGAAGTGCTTGGCGCGGATCGCGTCGGCCACCGGGGCGGCGTGGGGATCGAGCAGCATCGTGAGGAGCGCCATACGCGCAACCTCCTCGAGCGTGACGGCATTCTCGACCGCCGAGGACGGATCGCGGCCCCAGCAGAAGGGGGCGTGGCTGCGAACCAGGGCACAGGGCATTTCCCCTGGCCCACGCGCCGAAACCGCCTCCACCAACGCCGCGCCGGTGGCCGCTTCGTAAGCCTCGGCGATCTCGGATTCGGTGAGCGGCCGGGTCAGCGGAATCGGATGGGCAGACAAGTCAGCGTGGGTGGTGCCGAGCACCGGGATCTCGCGCTGGGCCTGGGCCCAGGCGGTCGCCCAGCTGGAGTGGCTGTGGACGACACCACCGATCTCGTCGAAGGCTTGGTAGAGCGAGAGGTGAGTAGGGGTGTCGGTCGAGGCCCGGCGATCGCCTTCGACCACGCGGCCCTCTAAGTCGACCAGCACGATGTCGTCGGTCGTCAGCTCTTGGTAGGGAACGCCGCTCGGCTTGATCGCCACCAGTCCGTCTTCGCGATCGATGCCGCTCGCGTTGCCCCAGGTAAGCGTCGCCAGCCCGTGCGCCACCAGCGCGCGGTTGGCGGCCAGCACCTCTCGGCGAAGCTCGTCTAGCACCTCACACCTCCAGGTACTCGAGGTCGAGGAGTTCCGCCAGTCGCCGCCAGCGGCCGGTGTGCTCGCCCAGGTTCAGCACGAAGTGGTGCGGCCCACCGGCTCGGAGCCACTCGTCCATGAACCGCTCCATTCCCGCCTGCGGTCGGAAATGGAAGTAGTGCATCTCCACCTTGGGCAGCTCCGGCGTGTCGAGGACCTCGCCCCGGCCCACCAGTAGCCGCCAATACTCCCCCTCGATCGGCACCAGGGCGGCGGTGGTGGCCGCTCCCGGCTGGGCGGAGAAGACGGGGGTTGGGGGGTTGTCCAGCCCGCCGATTCCCAGCTCGCGGTCGATCAGGCGGACGGGACGGTCAGACCGTGCCACTCTCCAGTTGCCTTCTCCCATGTGGCTTATCAGGACCGAATCGAGATCCCAGTCCATGGCGTACATCTCCGAGAAGTGGGCATCCCCTATCAGCGCCTGCGCTGCGCACATCAGCGAGGCGGTGTTCGTATCCCCCTCGGCCGCATAGCCGTAGCCGTCCGCCATCAGGTCGGAGGCCGCTAGCAGCGGGAGCTGCTCGAAGCGGCCATCGCCACCGATTGAGTCGAAGTGAAACGAGAACCCGCGGTAGCCATGGTCCTCCAGCATGGCGCGGATCGCCAGCTCGAGCCGCGCCGCGTAAGCGTGTCGCGCACGCGGAAGATCGGAGGCCACCGCAAACCGCTCGTGATGCTGTGAGACGAGCGCGTCGACCTCCCCATCGGCCACCTCACCCACGCGGCCCACAAGCCGGCCCAGGTCCTCGCTCACGATCGTCGTCCCGATCCGGCGCAACAACGCCGGCGGGTCATAGAGGATGTCGCCCATCCCGTTCATGGGGTAGCCGAGCAGAGCGATCCGCGTACTCCCGGAGGGTGCTAACCGCGCGTGCCGCCCGGGCCCAGTCCCCGAACGCTCGCTCGAACGCGCTCTGAGCGCCACTCTCCCGTGATGACGGAGAACGGGATCGCGGCCCGAACCAGTGCGTTGGCCTGGTCCTGGGCGCCGTGGATCCCCTGGTTGTATGTCAGATCGGCCATATCCCAGTCGGCGGTCACCGACCGCTCCGGCTGGATGTTCAGAAGAACCAATGGCAGCGGTGCGTCAATGAGCGCGCGGACCGAGCGCATCGCGGGGCCGTAGGTGAGCATCACGATCGCGATCCCGTCTACTCCGCTGGCCATCAGTTCCCGCGTGACGGCCTCTATGTCCTCGCGGTTACGTGCCGGGCGGCTGAAGATGACGTCAGCGGCGCCCTTCAGGTGCTCGCCCACCTCCCGGGCATAGGACGCCTGGTGCTCCGTGATCCCGGGGATCATGTCGTCGTAGAGCTCCTGCATGATCCCCAGCAAGCCAATCCGCGGGTGCTCGTCGGCCATCACACCGCCCTCCGCTCCGTCCGGATCCGCTTCAGGCCGTGGAGCAGCTCCACGCGGCTGCGGCCCAGCAGCTCGATACAGGCTTCTATAGATCGCGTACAGTCATCGTAGGTTCGCTTGGCGTCTGCATCCGGTGTGTAGGTGGTAGCGACCGCGGGGCGCGTGGCGCCGATGGCCGCGTCGATGTCGGCATACGCCCCACCGGCAACGGCGGCGAACAGGGCTGCGCCCCGCGCCGGGACCTCGCTCGAGGACGGCACGTGCACCTTCAGCCCGCTCACATCGGCGAACAGCTGCATCAACAACGGGCTCGAGATCGCGATCCCACCGCACGCCACGATCTCCGACATCTCGAGGCCGTTCTCGGCGAAGTTGTCGATGATCCGGCGGTTACCAAGGGCGATCGACTCCAGCAGCGCGCGGTAGATGTGATCGGGAGTGGTCTGAAGCGTCAGCCCGCAGATCACGCCGGTCAGGTCGGCGTCGGCGAGGATCGTGCGGTTGCCGTTCCACCAGTCCAGTGCCATCAACCCCGTCGCGCCAGGGGCGATCCGGGCCGCCTCGGCCTCCAGCGAGGCGTAGGTGGAACCAGGAGGGGCGACCTCCCGGATGAACCAGGCGAGCATGTCGCCGACGGCCACCTGGCCGGCCTCGTAGCCGTACATGCCGGGCAGGATCCCGTCGCGAACGACACCGGTGATCCCCGGCAGGCGGATCTCCCGGGGGTGGACAGCCATGTCGCAGATCGAGGTGCCGACCACGGAGACGAACGTGCCGGGCTTCGACACTCCCGCTCCCGGGACGGACACGAACGAGTCAACGTTTCCCACCGCGACGGGCGTCGAGCTCGGCAGCCCCAGCTTTTCGGCCACCTCCGCGCGGAGCGTGCCGGCGCGCGTGCCCAGCGGCAGGAAGCTGTTTCCGAGCTTGGCGTCCGGCCGGTCGAAGCCGGGGTAGGCAGCCCGGAAGTACTCGGTCGAGGGCAGGCCGTCCTCCGGCGACCACAACGCCTTGTAGCCGGCGGTCGTCCGCTGGCGGCGCTCGAGCCCGGTCATGTGCCACACGATCCAGTCGGTGGCCTCGATGAAGCCCTCCGCGGCTTCGTAGAGCTCTCGGTCCTCGAGCCACAGCTCGATCAGCTTGGGGAAGTACCACTCGGAGGAGATCCGGCCCCCGTAGCGGGTGATGAAGCTCTCCTCCCGCTCCAGGGCCACCTCGGTCAGCCGGTCCGCGACGGGCTGCGCCGCGTGGTGCTTCCAGAGCTTGGCCCAGGCATGCGGGTGCGAGCGCCACGGCTCCAGCTTGCACATTGGCACGCCCTCGCTGGTGACGGGCAGCACCGTGCAGGAAGTGAAATCGACACCGATCCCGGAGACGGCATCCGCTGGGACGGATCCTTCGCGAAGCACCCCGGTGACGGTCGCCTCGATCGCCAGCACCCAGTCGTCCGGGTCCTGTAGAGCCCAGTCGGGGGGCAGCTGCTGGCCACTGTCCGGCAGCGCGTGGTCGATCACGCCGCTGGGATAGGGAGCCACATTGACCGCCAGCTCCTCTCCGGTCCGGACATCGAGCAGCAGTGCGCGAGCCGACTCGGTCCCGAAGTCGACGCCGATGGCGTAGCGGGACTCGCTCACCGCCGAGCGGTCACTGGGAGGCGTCCGGCTTTGCCGCTGCGCCCTCGGCCGTCGCACCCGCGCCGTTGCCGGTGGTGGCCAAAAGGCGCGCGCGTCGGTACTCCTCGACGACGATCTCGTTCAACTCGTCGACCGAGGTTTCGGCCGTCGGCTTATCGAACGTGACGATCCCGTCCTGGATCAGGCTTACCCGGTCACAGGCCTGGAATACCTGGAGGTAGTTGTGGAGGATCATGACGATCGACACATTGCCTTCGGCCTTGAGCCGGGCAATCAGGTCGAGGATCATCGCGCCCTCCTTGGCGCCCATCGCCGCCAGGGGCTCGTCGAGCAGGATGATGTCCGCACCGCTGTAGATCGTGCGAGCGACGGCGATCGCCTGGCGCTGTCCGCCCGAGAGGCGGGCAACGGGCACGTTCAGCCGCGGGATGTCAATCCCGATCTGGTCGAGCGCCTTGCGCGCTTCCCGGCGCATGAGTGCGTTCGACAGAAACGGAATCGGCTTCAGGACAGGCTCGCGGTGCAGAAACAGGTTGTGGTAGACGGTCAGCTCGTCGACCAGCGCCAGGTCCTGGTAGACCACGTCGACCCCCTGCTTGCGGGCATCGTCGACGCTCTTCGGAACGTACGGCTCGCCCTTCATCCACATGGTGCCCGTATCCTGCTTGTGGAACCCGCACAGGATCTTGACCAGCGTCGATTTGCCGGCGCCGTTGTCGCCGAGCAGGCCGAGCACCTCGCCCTTTCGCAGATGCAGGTTGATGTCACGGAGAGCGGTGATGGGGCCGAAGCGCTTCGCGATGTGCTCGACCCGGAGGACGTCGTCCTCTGCCGTGATCGGTCCGACTACGTGCGCGCCGGTGAACGCGTCGTCAGCCACGGCCCGAGCCCCTCCGCACCCGTTGGATATAGGTGTTGAGCGTCATCGCGATGATGATCGCGATTCCGAGGTAGAGGTCCTCGTAGTTGGCGCTGACGCCCTTGACCACCAGCCCGTCGGTGAGGACCCCTAGAAAGATCGCACCGATCAGGGCGCCGATTACGGTTCCCGAGCCGCCGGTCATCAGCGTGCCGCCGATGATCACGGCGGCGATCGCCAGGAGCAGGTTCTGGTTCGAGCCCGATGGGTCGGGGGTCACGCTTGCGGTACGGATGGCCTCGAGGATTCCCGCGAAACCCGCGGTCAGGCTGCAGAGCATGAAGTTGCGCAGCACCACGAGCCTGACGTTGATCCCGGCCTCCGCGGCGCCGAGCTTGTTGCCGCCGGTGGCGACGGTGTACAGGCCGAAACGCGTCAACGAGAGCACGACCTGGAGTAGAGCCGCGATGCACGAGTGCCCAGATCAGCTCCGAATATGTGCCGGCGCCGAAGATCTGCGCGTACGTGTGCACGTGAACTGGTGAGGTGCCGGGAGTCGTGAGCTCCTGCGAGTGGGAGATGATCAGCGTCAAGCCGTCTAAGAAGAACAGCATCGCGAGCGTCACCACGAACGACGCGATCCCGACGTACGCGTGGAAGAAGCCGTTGATCGCCCCGATGATGAGCGCGACCACCAGCGAGAGGATGAGGCTGGGGATGAGCGGGATCCCGGCGTTGGACAGCTTGACGTACACGAACGGCGTGAACAGCCACAGCGCGCCGATCGACAGGTCGATCTCGCCGAGTGTCATCACGAACACCTGCCCTGCCGCCATGATCGCCAGGAAGCAGAAGTAGGGCAGCAGCGACTTGAAGTTCGTCCCGGTGAAGAACCGGCTGACGCTCACGCCGAAGTAGACGATCGCGATGATCGTGACGACGATGATGCTGCCCTCGCGCAGCGTCAGAAAGCGCTTCAACAGGCCGAGCGGACCATCTCGCCAGGCCCGGTCCGGGGCCGGGGCCGCAGGAGGTGTGGTGCCCGGTCGTGCGCCCGGTGTGGGGGACTCGACCGCCATGGCTAGACGCTACCCGCCGTCCGGATCGGTCTAGCTGACTTCTGGACCCCCGGGCTGGTGCCGGTGCCCTCATACCTGCTCTTGGTGCTGCTGTACGGAACGACAGTCGTGCTGTCAAGGAACTTGAGGCCGGTGTCGACATCGGCGATCCCGGTAAGGCGCTGGGACACGTTGTACATGTAGAGCTGGAGGATCGGCAGGAAGCCCTGGAGATAGGGCTGCTGATCGATCGTGAACTGGATGTACCCGGCCGCGAGCAGCTGCTCGGTGATCGGGGTAAGGTCGTAGCCGCCGCCCTTGACCTTGCCCTTCATCCCCAGCTTCTGGATCGTCTGGGCGACGCCCTGAGTCGAGCCGGCGTCGACGGCGAACATCCCCTTGGTGTTTGGATGCCCGGTCGCATAGGAATTGATGGCAGTCAGCTCGCCGGGCACCGCGGCGCCGGTCGCGATTACGTGCGGCGTGATCGACGGGTGGCTCTTGAGCGTGTCCTGCGCGCCGTTGATCCGCGGCTGGATGTTGGCTGCACCCGGCGTGGCGATGAACAACGCGACGTCGCCGGATGGCACGAGGCTCGCGATATGCGTGCCCATCTGCTGACCTGAGAGGAACAGGTCCTGGCCGATATACGACAGGCGTCCCGTCGCTGGCTCGTCTGCGTTGTAGGCGACGACCGGGATGCCCGCCGACAGGGCGGACTGGACCGGCTTGTTGAACGCGGTCGGATCGATCAGCGAGGTCCCGATCCCGTCCACCTTCGAGCTGACGCCGCTGTTGATGGCGTTGACCATCTCGGAGACGCTGCTCGACGATGAGCCGGTCCACGTGTAGGAGCACCCGAGCAGCTTGCACGCGTCGGCCGCGCCGCTCTGGGTGGGGGTGAAGAACACATTGGTGGTCACGTGGTTGACCAGCACGAAGTGGTAGCTCTTGCTCGAGCCAAAGATTCCGGATGCCGCGCTTCCCCCGGATGCCGAGGCACTGGAAGTCGACTTACCGCTACCGCCGCATGCCTCGATGGCCAGCGCAGCTACTCCGGCTGCGCCGCCGGTCAGAGCGGTCCGACGGGTGACCTGCCGCCACTTCTTGAACGGCGTGTCGTCTTCCTTGCGCTCATCCCACTCCAGCCGTTCAACCGCGTCGCCCAAGTTGTCCAGCTCGCCCATATCCACTCTCTCCTCTCTGCGGGTTCGGGACCGGCCGTAACCTTGCAGAGCAGCTCCCGAATGTCCACCCGGCTTAACGCTCTCGCAACGCGGCGGCATGTTAGCGGTCACATCTGACCGCGGTCAACGCGGAGCTGCGACCGTCACCCCGCTCGGTCCATCACGCTGGTGCTGGCGCGCACGATCAGCTCCGGCTCGACATGAGGAGACGAGGGCAACCGGTCGCCGTCGGACATGATCCGCAGCAGGAGGTGCACGCTTCGGCTTCCCAATTCGTCGAAGTCTTGGCGAACAGTCGTCAGCGGCGGTAGGAAGTAACGGGCTTCAGGGATGTCGTCGAAGCCCACGATGCTCAATTCGTCGGGGATCCGCCGCCCGCTCTCGTGCATGGCGCGCAGCACTCCGAGCGCCATTTGATCGTTGGCGACGAACACCGCGGTGACATCATGGTTTCTGCTGAGGCGGCGGCCAAGGTCGTAACCCGCTCGTGGGCTCCAGTCACCCGTCAGCGGCGGCGGAGCTTCGGCGCCAGCGGTCTCGAGCGTCGCGCGCCACCCTTCCAGTCGCTGGCGGGCCTCGAGGAAGTCCGGCGGCCCCGCGATGTGCCAGACCGTCTCGTGGCCCAGGTCGAGCAGGTGGCGGGTCGCGCTCGCGGCACCGCCGACCTGATCCACCGCAACCACCGGGACGCCGTGGTCAGGGCCGGCCTCGACCGCCACCAGCGGCGCGTCGCCCGGGGCGTGCAGTAGAGCGTCGGCAGCCTCCACGTGCGGCGCGATGACGAGGATCCCATCCACGCCGTGGCGCCGCAGCCGCTCAACGGCATCGGCTACCGAGCCCCGATCCAGGGCCCTGAGGCTGGCGACGATGATGAAGTAGCCCGCCTCGTGGGCAGCGCGCTCGATCCCGAACAGCGTGGAGGCCGGGCCGTACAGGGTGGTGTCGAAGCTGACCACTCCGAGCGTGTTCGAGCGCCCGGTCACCAGCGCGCGAGCGACCGAGTTCGGCCGGTAGCCGAGCTCGAGCATCGCCTTCAGGACCCGCTCGCGCGTCTGCTGGCGAACATGCGGGCTGCCGTTGATCACCCGGGAGACGGTCTGGTGCGAGACGCCGGCAAGGCGGCCTACGTCGGTCATCACCGCTCGGCGTTTGGGAGGTGCGTCCGCCGTAGCGGGTGCGCGAGCGGCTGCCCGCGCTGAGCCTTGCTTAGCCGCTTTGCGACTGGACCTGCGCGCGGCGTTTCGCTTCGGCTGTCGTCGCCCGCTCGCGGGCGCTCGTTCGTCCTCCATGAAGCCCCGCTTTTCTGGGGTTTGCAGCGATCGATGTTATCGCTAACGGAGGAATACGTGGAAGGTGTCCGTGCGCGAATATGATCAACAGCGAATGAAGACCAGTCTCGGCATCTGGGCCTTCGGGCCGATGATCACGCGGTTCGTTCCGGGGGGCTATCAGCCCGCCCACGGCTACGAGACAGAGCCGGTGGCCGAGAAGGTCCATCGTGCGGTGGAGGGGCTGGGTAAGCTGATCGACGGCTACGAATTCCATTACCCGCAGGAGCTCTCGCCCGAGAACCTCGAGGAGGTTCGGAGCGCGCTCGGCCAGCACGACGTGTACTGCATCGCCGGGGGGCTTCATCTCGATCCACGGTTCGGGCGCGGCGGGCTCGTCAACCCCGACCCCAGCGTGCGGGGCGAGGCCCGCCGGATAGTTCGCGAGGCTGCGGAGTTCGCGGGGTCGCTGGACGCCCACCTGATCATCTGGCCCGGAGGCGAGGGCTACAACTATCCCTTCCAGACGCCGTACGCGGACTCCTGGGGCTGGTTGATCGAGGGGCTCGGGGAGGCGGCGGAGGTGTGCCGGAACCAGGGCGTGACGCTGTTTTTGGAGCACAAGAACTCCGAGCCGGCGATGAAGATCCTGATGCGCAACATGGGGATGACGCTGCATGTCGTCCACAAGCTGCGGGCGGAGGGGATCGACAACGTCAAGGTCAACATGGATTGGCAGCATCTGCTGATGAACGGCGAGCACCTGCCCGAATACGCGGCGTTGCTGGCGTCGGAGGGGCTGCTCGGCCACCTGCACGCCAACTCCGGCTGGGGCACATTCGATGACGACAACATGGTCGGGGCGACGGCATTCATGGAGACGATCGAGCTGGCGCTGGAGCTTCGGCGCTGGGGCTATGGCGCGAACGGAGAGCGGCTGGGCTTCGATCTATACCCGTACACCGAGGACCAGGTGGGAGCGGTCAGACGCTCGGTGCTCCAGTGGCGCTTCATCGACTCGGTCGCGGCGCGGATCGACGATTCCGCGCTGCGTGAGGCGCAACAGCGCAAAGACGCAGTGCGGGCGCAGGAGATCGTGTACGCCGCACTGGGTGCGTGAGCGAAACGGTAGTCGGAATCGACGTCGGCACCACCGGCGTCAAGGGCTTGGCGATCGATCCCGCGGGCGCGGTTCTGGCCCGGGCCGAAGCCGAGTATGCGCTCCGCACGCCCCGCCCGGGGTGGGCCGAGCAGGATCCGGCCGACTGGTGGGAGGCGACCGAAAGCGTGCTTCGGGAGCTTAGGGCGAGCGGTGGGGCGCCGGCCGGTATCGGGCTCAGTGGGCAGATGCACGGCCTGGTGGTGCTGGATGGCCAGGACCAGGTGCTCCGTCCCGCGATCCTCTGGAACGACCAGCGGACTGGCGCCGAGTGCGCGGAGATCGAGCGTACGGTGGGGCTCGAGCGGCTGATCGAGCTGACGGGCAACCGTGCGCTGCCGGGTTTCACGGCCCCGAAGCTGCTGTGGCTCCGTCGCCATGAGCCCGAGCTCTATGCGCGGATCTCGCGGGTGCTGCTGCCCAAGGATTACGTCCGCCTGCGGCTGGCCGGACAGCACGCGACGGACGTCTCCGACGCATCGGGAACGCTGCTGCTGGATGTCGCTCATCGGCGCTGGTCGGACGAACTCCTCGAGACGCTGGACCTCGATCCGGCGTGGCTTCCGCCGGCGCTTGAGAGCCCGGCGCCGTCCGGAGAGACGGCGGACGGCGTCCCGGTCGCGGCGGGGGCTGGCGATCAGGCCGCAGGGGCGGTGGGGGTGGGGGTCGATCGCCGCGGTCCGGTGTCGGTGGTGCTGGGGACCTCGGGCGTTGTGTTCGCCGCATTGGATGAATTTGCTGCCGATCGAAAGGCCCGTGTCCACGCTTTCTGCCATGCGATTCCGGCTATGTGGCACGCCATGGGAGTGATGCTGTCGGCCGCCGGGTCGCTGCGGTGGCTGCGCGATGTCGCCGGTTCAGGCACGAACTACGACACGCTGGTGGCGCAAGCCGGTTTGTGGCCGGCTGGAGCCGAAGGGCTGGTATTCCTCCCCTACCTTGCCGGAGAGCGCACCCCGCATGTAGATCCCGACGCGCGCGGCGCCTTCGTGGGCCTGAGCGTGCGCCACGATCGAGGGGCGCTGGTGCGGGCGGTGCTGGAGGGCGTGGCGTTCGGGCTGCGGGATTCGCTCGACCTGGTCTCCGAGCTCGGCGGCCAGCCTGAGCTCGGCCGGGTGTCGGGCGGCGGCGCGCGCTCGGAACTCTGGCTGCGGATCGTCGCCTCGGCACTCGAGCTGCCGCTCCAACGCGTCGCTGTGGATGAGGGAGCCGCCTTCGGGGCTGCGCTCCTGGCCGGCGTCGCGGCAGGGGTGTGGTCAGATGTACACGACGCCGTGGCGGCGACCGTGCGGGGAGGCGACACGATCGAGCCAGTGCCGGATTGGGTCGAGGTGTATGGCGAGCAGCGACAGCGCTACCGGGCGCTCTATCCGGCGCTGGAATCCGTGGCAGATCAGACTGGTTCGAAGTCGTAGCGGGAGGCCACCCACTCCATCGTCTCCGGGGTCAGCGGACCAGCCTGCGGGGCCGCGGCGAGATCCCGCATGTAGTCTCCCAGCCGGAAGAGGTGTTGAAGTTCAGGAACCTGCGAGGCCAACTTTTTCCATGAGTTTGCCGCCCGCCCAGGGGCATCCGCCTGAGAGCGCCGGCAGCGTTGTGCAAGCCGGGGAAGAGGTTGCAGGACCACCGGCAGCCACAAGGGAAACGCGCGTTCGGCGCGCGGCAGCCTGGTTGGCGTCGGTGGCCGCGGACAACGCCGAAGGCGCCGTATATGGAGTGTTATTGGTCGGCGTGCTGCTTGCGACCGAGGACGCAGGCCACGAGACGTATGGAGAGACGATCGCCGCGGTGTCAATGGTGGTCGTCCTCTACTGGGTGACCAGGCTCTACACGCACCTTCTGGGTGTCCGCTTGCGCACCAAACAGCCGCTTAGCCCTGCCTTGATCTGGCGAAGCGCCGTGCACGAGCTGCCCGTGATCGAGGGTGCGGTGACCCAAATGATCGTGCTACTCGTGACATGGGCGACGGGGGTTTCGTTGATCACCGGCGTCAAGGCTACGATCGCCGTGACCGTGGTCAGCATGGTCGTCCTCGAGATCGCGGCCGGATGGCGCACGGAGCCGCGGCGCGCCGCCTTCTGGCTCAGGGTGGTCTTGGGCGTTGCCATGGGCCTCGCCGTGGTGGCCGTGAAGTTGGTGCTGCATGCCTGAGGCCGTGCTGTGAGTCTTCTGAGCGAGATTCTCGCCCGGCGTTGGCATCTGCCCCGCGCCCAGACTCGCGCCGTCTTCCGCGAGCGTGACCTTCGGGTCGAGATGGATGACGGTGCTGTGCTGCTGGCGGACCGCTGGGTGGCAAAGGACGCGCGCACGCAGCCCAAGCCCACCGTGCTGGTCCGGTCTTGCTACGGCCGGCGTCAGGTTTTTGGGCTGGTCCACGGACGGCTTCTGGCAGAGCGCGGGTTGCAGGTGGTGATTCAGAGCGTGCGCGGCACGTTCGGCTCGGAGGGTACGTTCAATCCCTTCGACGAGCGCGCCGATGGCCTGGCGACCGTGCGGTGGCTTCATCGCCAGCCATGGCACACGGGTCCGATCGGCATGACGGGCTCGAGCTACCTGGGGCTCGTTCAGTGGGCGATCGCCGCCGACGCCGCGGATGAACTTGGGGCGTTGTCGATCCACGGCAGCGCCTCGCAGTTCCACGGGCAGAGCTATCCGGGCGGGAGCATGTCGCTTGAAACCTCTGCGCAGTGGCTGGTGATGATCGCCCTACAGGAGCGGGGGCTGGTGCCGTTGCCGATGGCCTTCGGGCTTCGCCGGCTGCGCTCGCTGCTGTCCCAGCCGTTCCTTGGCGATCTCGACCGCCGCGCGACCGGCGGGGAGGTGGCCTGGTTCCGAGACGCGCTTTCAAGCCGGGAGCGCGGGGACGACTTCTGGGTCAAGCGCGATTTCTCCGACGGAGTCGGGAAGGTCAGTACCCCGGTGCAGATGATCACCGGCTGGTATGACTCGTTCACGCCGTGGCAGCTTGAGGACTTCATCGCGCTGCAGGACGCCGATCAGCCACGACAGCTGGTCATCGGGCCATGGACGCACACCGAGGAGGATCTCACCGGCGCCGGTGTACGCGATGGCGTTGCCTGGCTTCGTGGGCATCTGCTGGGCGACGGGCGGCTCATAGATCCGGCTCCGGTACGCCTGTTCATGACCGGCGAGCGCGCTCGCTGGCGCGCGTTCGAGCGCTGGCCGCCTGTCGAGAGCGCCGAGCGCCGGTTGTGGATTGCGGGAGCCAGTCGCCTTGCGTGGGAGCCGCCTACCGCCGCCATGGCCGGCAGCAGCAGCTACCGCTACGACCCGGCCGACCCGACGCCCTCGCTTGGCGGGCCGGTGATGTTGACGCAGAAGCCGGTCCAAGACAACCGAACGCTCGAGGCCCGCCCCGACGTGGTCACGTTCACGACCGCGCGGCTCACAGAACCCCTGGAGGCGATCGGCCCCGTGCGCGTGGAACTGTGGGCACGCGCGAGCGAGCCGTACTTCGATCTGTTCGCCCGCCTTTGCGATGTCGACCGGCGGGGTGCCTCGTGGAATGTGTGCGATGGCCTGGCGAACGTCGCCCCGGGCCGGTTCGAACGATCCGATGGGGCCGTGCGAGTGCAGTTCGAACTATGGCCGATGGCGCACCGTTTCGCTGCTGGGAATTGCATCCGTCTCCAGGTGTCTTCAGGCGCGCATCCCCGCTATGTGCGAAACCCCGGGACCGGGGAGGATCCGCTCACGGCCCAGGAACTGCGGGCGGTCGATATCGAGCTGCTCTACAGCCCGGAGCGCGCTTCGTCGGTGGTGCTGCCCGTCTTCTCGCTCGGCTGACCTGCGGCTGGATCTTCCCCCATCGACCCGCCTCGCCGCCACCGGTGGCCCAGGTCGCCCAGGTTGCCGATCAAGAGCGCGGATATCAGAGCAGCGAGGGGTAGCATTTCGTAACTGAGGTGCAGCGGCACCGCCGCGCGGTTTGAGTTGCGCTGCATGTCGGATGGCCGGATGCCGAGTCAAATTCAGAGGAGGCCGGATGGCGACTAGTGGTGAGCAGGCGAGCGCGGTCTCGGCGGCCGCGAGCACATACCGCGCGGCGGTGGTGCACCGATTCCACGAGCCGCTAACGATCGACCAGGTGCCCGGACATGAGCTCGCTCCGGGGCAAGTGCGCGTCAACGTCGAGGCCTCAGGTTTGTGTCACACGGACATCCATGCGGCGCATGGCGACTGGCCGGTGAAGCCGACTCCTCCGTTCATCCCTGGACACGAAGGAGTGGGAATCGTGACCGAGCTTGGTCCCGGAGTCACCGAGGTCGCCACGGGTGATCGGGTTGCGATGCCGTGGCTCGCGTACGCGTGTGGTGTCTGTGACTACTGTGTCTCGGGCCAAGAAACGCTGTGTCTCCAGCAGCAGAACATGGGGTACTCGGTCGACGGGAGCTTTGGCGAGTATGCGACCGCGTTCGCGCGCTACGCGGTGCCCGTGCCGGACGGGATCGATCCGCTCGACGCGGCACCGCTCACGTGCGCTGGCGTGACCATGTACAAGGCGGTGAAGGTCGGTGGCACGCGGCCCACTGACCTGGTGGCGGTATTCGGCGTCGGGGGCCTTGGCCACCTCGCGATCCAGTACGCCGCGATCGCGGGTGGTCATGTCGTCGCCGTCGATCTGATAGACGAGAAGCTCGAGCTCGCGCGCGAACTCGGAGCGGAGTACACGGTCAATGCGATCGACGAGGACCCCGCGGAGGCGATTCAGAAGCTGGGCGGGGCGAATCAGGCGCTCGCGATCGCCGCGTCGCCGAAAGCGTTTGAGCAGGCGTATGGTTCGCTGCGTCGGGGCGGAACGCTGGTGTTTGTGGGGTTGCCGGCCGATAATCGGATGGAACTTCCAATTTTCGAAACGGTACTCGGCGGCATCAACCTCGTCGGCTCGATCGTGGGCACACGCACCGACCTGCGTGAAGTGTTCAAGCTCCACGAGGCCGGAAAGACCCGTCTGATCCGGGAAGTCCGTCCGCTCGACACGATCAACGAGGCAATGGCGGACGTCGAAGCCGGACGGGTCGCGGCCCGCGTCGTCTTCCAGCCCTAGCGCCAGCGGGCGCTGGCGCTGATTTATCGCCCTAGGCGGGATTGCCTCCGCGGCGGACTGGCCGATCGGGCGCGGTTTGTCGCCGGAGGATGGCCGTGGCAGACTCTCCTTTACCGGGCGTTCGACGGGAGACCTGGCAGACCGTCCGACGATTGGAGGAAAGACCGTGTTTGACGCTGATCCTTCGTTTCGCCCTGTGCGACGACGCGATGGTTATCTCGCGCTTGAGGATATGGGGCTGATCGGTGACGGGACGACGTCGGCACTGGTCGGCCTTGATGGCAGCGTCGCTTGGCTGTGCCTTCCGCGCTTTGACTCCGAACCGCTGTTTTGCAGCCTGCTCGACCATGCCAGAGGTGGCTGTTTCACGGTCGCGCCTGACGAAGTTGTCGAGGCCCGTCAGCGCTATGAGCCCGATACCGCGGTCCTGATCACCGAGCTGCGGAGCCCTACCGGCTTGGTGGCGGTCAAGGACGCGTTGGCGTTGCGTCCGAGCACCGATCTGAGTGACGATGCGCCGGCCGGGCGCCGAGAGCTGATCCGCTCCGCGGTAGTCCTCGACGGCTCCGTCCGGCTTCGGGTGGTGCTGGACCCCCGAGGAGGCGCGTTAGTGGACAGAGCTGCGGGTGGCTTGTCTCTAGAGGCACGGGGCCGAGAAGAGCTCGACCTGCACGTTCGCTGCAATCGGTCGCTTCAGGCTTTGCGAACCGTCCATGAGCTGCATGCCGGCGATCGCTTGAACGTGGTGCTGTCCTGGGGAGGCGCTCACCGCCATCACCGGTTCAGCGAGGAGGAGTTGCTGGCAGCCACCGTCCGCTCCTGGCGGCGTTGGATGGAGGGCTTTCATTACGAGGGGCCCGAGGCGACTTTGGTGCGCCGGGCTGCACTCACACTCAAGATGTGCGATCACTGGAGCAACGGGGCGCTGGTCGCGGCGCCCACTTCCTCGCTGCCGGCGCCGATCGGGGGGGTGCGGAACTGGGACTACCGCTACACCTGGATCCGCGATGCCTCCTTCTCGGTGTACGCGTTCCGTCGGATCGGATTTGACGAGGAGGCCGGGGCGTTCCTCGGCTGGGTGCTAGATACCTTCGAGCACGGCACCGCTCCAAAAATCATGTATGACCTGGAGGGCGACGCCGTGCCTGACGAGCGCGTCGACGCCGAGCTGGAGGGCTACCGGCGGTCGGCTCCAGTGCGCTGGGGAAACGGCGCCGCCGATCAGCGACAGCATGACGTCTATGGCGAGGTGCTGGACTGCGCCTACCAGTGGGTCCGCGGAGGCGGTCGTCTCGACGAGCATCTCTGGAACCGGCTGGCTTCCTTGGCCGACCTGGCGATGGATGCCTGGCGCCTTCCCGATCAGGGCATTTGGGAGGTGCGCAACGAGGGCAGGGTGTTCACGTATTCAGCGGGCCTATGCCAGGTAGCGGTGGACCGCGCTGCGCGCCTCGCAGAGCAGCGCGATCTCCCTGAATCGGTTTCGAAGTGGCGGCGGGCCGCGCAGGATCTTCGCGACATCGTGCTGGAGCGATCCTGGGACGAGGACGCCCAGACCCTGAGCGAGCACCTCGACGGCGGAGGCGGCCTTGACGCCAGTTTGCTGGCGCTGCCGCTGCGCCTGGTGGTGTCTGCCGAGCACCCCAAAATGGTCGCTACAACGGCGGCGGTGGCAGACCGGCTGTCCGCCGGCGGTGGCCTGCTGTACCGCTATCTGCATGAGGATTCCCCCGACGGGATCCCTGGCGACGAGGGCGCGTTCGTGCTGTGCAGCTTCTGGCTGGTCGAGAACCTGGCCAAGCAGGGCCAACTGGACGAGGCCGCTGAGCTCTATGCCTCGTTGTGTGCCCGGGCGAGCTCCGTTGGGCTACTGCCCGAGCAGATCGACCCCTCCTCGGGGGAATTTTTTGGCAACTTTCCCCAGGCCTTCAGTCATATCGGGGTGATCGCCGCCGGGGTCACCCTCGCGAGGGCACTGGATGAATCGCGAGCAGCCAGCACCGGGCGGATGGGCCCGTGACGTGATCGATCGGCTCGTCGTGTTCGGTGGCACGGGTGACCTGACTGGCCGCTACCTGCTCCCGGGCCTGGCCGCGCTGAAGGCGCGCGGACACCTCTCCGAGGGGTTCGAGCTCGTGGGTGCCAGCCGTGAGGACTGGGACGACGAGCAGTTCCGAAGCTGGGCCTCGCGCTGGCTACAGCGCGAGGCCACCAGCATCGACGCCAGTGCCACCACGACACTTGTGAGGTCGTCGCGCTATCAACGACTCGATCTCGACGATCCGGCCAGCGTCGCGGCGTGTGTAGCCGGTGCAAGTCCGGTCGCGGTCTACCTCGCGCTGCCCCCAGCTGTCTTCCCCGCCGCGGTCTCGGCACTGCAGCGGGCGGGGCTTCCTGCGGACAGCCAGGTGATTATCGAAAAACCCTTTGGAGAGGACCTCGAAAGCGCGAAGGCGCTGAATCGGGTCCTCGCACAACTGGTGGACGAACGCCACGTGTTTCGGGTTGATCACTTCCTAGCCATGACCACCGTGCAGAACGTGCTCGGAACTCGATTGGCCAACCGCGTGCTCGAGCCGATCTGGAACAGCGCCCACATCGACGAGGTGGAGATCATCTGGGAGGAGTCGCTCGCACTTGAGGGAAGGGCCGGCTACTACGACCATGTCGGGGCGCTCAAGGACATGCTGCAAAACCACCTTTTGCAGCTGCTCTGCCTGGTAGCGATGGAGCCGCCGATCAGCCTCGGGGAGCGAGATCTGCGCGATCGCAAGGTCGACGTCTTGCGTTCGGTGCGCCCATTCGAGGACGACGATGTCGCCACCCGCACTTGCCGAGCTCGATATCGAGCCGGACGGGTAGGTGATAGAGACATTCCCGCTTACGTCGAGGAAGATGGAGTATCGCCCGAGCATGGCACCGAGACGTTTGCCGAGGTGGCGCTGGAGCTCGACAGCTGGCGCTGGTCAGGGAGCAGCTTCCGCCTGCGCACGGGCAAGGCAATGAAAGAGGACCGCAAGGAGATAGTCGTGCATTTCCGGGCCGTGCCGCACCTTCCCTTCGGAAATTCACAGGGATCGGACAACCGGCTGCGCTTCGAGCTAGAACCAGAAGGCCTCATCCTCGAGCTGACCGGCGTCGGCCCCACCGTGACCTTGAGCCTCGTGCCGCTGACCCTCAGCGCCGAGATGGAGCCGCCAGAGCTACCGGCCTACGGCCGGATCCTGCTCGACGCCCTGTGCGGCAACAGCGCCCTGTCGATCCGCGGTGACGAAGCCGAGGAGTCATGGCGAGTCTTCACGCCCGTCCTTGAGGGGTGGTCGCGCGACCTCGCGCCTCTCAAAGAGTATGACGCCGGGTCAAACGGTCCGCGTCGACCCTGAGACCGCGCTGCCTCGTATCAGCGCTGGATTCTGCCGCCGACCCCGCCGGCCGCGAGGCGCCGCACCTCATCGAGCGTTACCAGGTTGAAGTCCCCCGGGACCGTGTGCTTGAGCGCGGATGCGGCGGTCGCGAAATCGAGCGCCTGCTGGTGCGAGGAGCCGGTGAGAAGCGAGTAGATCAAACCGGCCCCAAACGAGTCCCCGGTGCCCACCCGATCGATTATGTGAGTCAGGTCATACCGAGGTCCGACCAGAAACTCGCGGCGGTTGCACAGACAGGCCGACCATTCGTTGTGGCTGGCGCTGTGGCTGGTGCGAAGTGTGATCGCCTGACAGCGAAGGTTTGGAAATTCTTCGAGCACCTTTGCGCAGAGCCGCTCATAGTGGTCGAGGTCGAGGGAGTCCGGGACGGCATCGCCCCGAGCGGGTTCGTCGGGCAGCACGATTCCTAGAGAGCGCTGGCAGTCTTCTTCGTTTGCGATCCCGACATCGACCAGACGAGCGAGTTCGCGCATTACCTCCGGTGCCTGCTTCCCGTACTTCCAGAGCTTGGCCCGAAAGTTGTAGTCACAGGAGACAGTCGCACCATGTCGTCTCGCGGACCTGACCGCCTTGAAGCACAGGTCGGCCGCACTCGCGCTCAACGCGGGCGTGATCCCGCTCACGTGAAACCAGCCGACGCCCTGGAAAACGGCGTCCCAGTCGAAGCTCTCGGAAACGGCTTCGCTGATCGCCGAGTGGCCGCGGTCGTAGACCACGACTGACGGCCGATCTACCGATCCCATCTCGAGAAAGTAGATCCCGACCCGCTCGCCGGAGCGGACGATGTGAGTGGTGTCAATCCCATGCCTACGCAACTCGGCGATCGCCGCGTCGCCGATCGGTCCTTGCGGCAGCGCGGTCACGAGAGCGACGTCAATCCCGAAGGCGGCCAGCGAGACGGCGACGTTCGCCTCGCCGCCGCCGAAGGTGGCGTGAAGGTGGGGCGACTGGAACAGGCGCTCATGCCCGGGCGCACTCAGTCTGAGCATGACCTCCCCGAACGTGACGGCTCGCGTCAACTTGCCCGGCTCCGTTCCTCTCGAGCCCGGCCAAGGATCGTGCTCGCCTCGTGTGCCGCTGCGAGGATGTCGTCAAACTTCCGCGCGGAGATCGCCTCCTTGCTCGCGATCCAGCTTCCTCCACACGCAACCACGTTCGGCTGGCGAACGTAGCTGCCCAGGTTGTGCGGGGTTATCCCTCCGGTCGGGACAAATTGGATCTCCGGAAAGGGCCCGCGCAATGCCTGCAGCAGCCCCACTCCGCCCAACTGCTCGGCCGGGAACAGCTTGAGCGTGCGCAGCCCTCGCTGCCATGCAGCGTTGACCTCGGTCGGGGTAGCGACGCCGGGAATGATTGGGACCGAATGCTCCTCGCACCAAGCGACAACCGCCGCGTCGAGGGCGGGAGAAACCAGATATTGGGCGCCAGAACTCACCGCCCTATCCGCCTGCTCGACGGTCAACACCGTGCCGGCTCCGACGGTCATCTGGGGGGCCTCGCTGCGCATTCGGTCGATGGCCTGGGGTGCAGCCGGCGTGCGGAATGTGATCTCGGCGTAGGGGATCCCACCCTGCACCAGGGCGGAAGCCAGCAACCCGATGTCGTCGACACGATCGATCGTGATCACCGGCACCAGGCCCGCGTCGGTCAGTGGGTCGTTGCGAAGATCGGTCATCCGATCGTCGCCACGGATGAGACCCCGCCGCGGTACGGAGCGCACCCTGGACCGCGTGCACCGAGGCCAGTGACCGAGAACACCCGCCCGGCGTCCGGCTGGTGCTCTAGCGCCGCTTGCTCGAGCCGCTCGCGGCCCGTGGTGACAAATAGCGTGCGGCCGTCAACCCCGCCGAACGCGCACGACGTCGCCTGCGCCACGGGAATGTGCACGGTGTCGCGCAGCGAGCCTTCAGGCGTATAGCGATTGACCGCCCAGCCGCCGTACAGCGCGACCCAGACGTCGCCCTGGTCGTCGACGGTGAGCCCGTCGGGCGCCACGCCAGGTTGATCGATGTGCACGAACGTGCGGCGCCCGCTGATCGCGCCGGTGACTTCGTCGAAGTCGAAGGTCTCGACGGACCCGGTGCCGCTGTCGCTGAGGTACATCCTCCCGCCGTCCGGGCTCCAGCCGATGCCGTTTGAGATTGTCAAGCCGGTCAGCACGGTGCTGCAGCGTCCATCGAGCTCGAGGCGATACAGCGTGCCGGCTCCGGGCGACTCGTCGTATGCCATCGTTCCGGCCCAGAAGCGGCCCTGCGGGTCACATGCCCCGTCGTTCATGCGTACTTCGACATGACCGGCCTCGGGCTGGGCAAGCTCGCGCACCGAGCCGGCCTCGTCGGCGAACAGAAAGCCCTGGCCTGCTGCCAGCACGTAGCCGCCTCCCTTCGACCGGGGCGACAGCGGCCGCGTGCCGGTCGAGCGCCATCGTGCGGACCTGGTCCGGGCGGCCGCCGCTCGTCAACGTGGCCCGGTGAAAGCTGCGGCCGAGGATGTCCACCCACAGCAGCTCCTGGCGCTCCTGATGCCAGCGCGGGCCCTCGCTGAGCAGCCCCGGCTCGAGCGACCACGCGGTGACCGAGGGCGCCGTCATGGTCAAGGCCTACGATCGCGACCAGCGCGCCTCGACCAGCTCGCCGGCATTGACCGGCGACAGCGGAGGATGCCCGGTCAGGACGCGCACCACCTCTTCGGCGGCGAAGCGTCTCACGGCCCGGATCGCTTCCTCAGAGTAGTAGGCGGCGTGTGGTGTGATGACCACGTTGTCCAAGCTGAACAGCGGGTTGTCCGGCCGCCAGTCCCTGACCTTGGCCGGCTCCTCCTCGATGTCATCGACGCCCGCGCCGGCGATCCAGCCCTCGCTGAGCGCCCGGTGCAGCGCGCGATCATCGACGATCGGCCCGCGGGCGGTGTTGATCAGGATCGCGGTCGGCTTCATGCGCCGCAGCTGGGAATCGTCGAACAGGTGGTGCGTGTGCGATGTGAGCGGGGCCTGGATCACGAGGCAGTCGGACTCGGTGACCAACTCGTCAAACGACACCCCCTGGGCGCCGGTGGCAGTTATCTCCTCGGCTGACATGTACGGATCGTGGGCCGTGATCCGCATGCCGAACCCGGCGGCGCGGGCGGCGATGGCTCTGGCGATGGCGCCAAACGACAGCAACCCGAGGACGCTCCCGCGCAGGCGGTGAATCGGCGCTCCGGACTGCCATTGCCACGTGCCGTCGCGCGTGGCCCGGTCGTATACGTTGACCTTGCGCGACACCGCCAGCAGGAGAGCCATCGCGTGATCGGCGACTTCGTTCTCGCACCAGTCGTTGGGGACGTTGGTCACCAGGATGTTGTGACTGGTGGCGGCCTCGACGTCGACGATGTCGACGCCCGTGCCGTAGCGCGCGATCACGCGGCAATGCGGCAGCGCGGCGATCACGCGGGCGCTGATCGACGCGTACTGGGCCACTACAGCGGCGGCGTCGTGGGCGACCTCGATCACCTCCTCCTCGGTCTTGCACTGGGCGGCGGTCAGCTCAAGTCCCGCCTTCTCGATGATCGCCCGCTCGATGTCGACGTCACCGTAGTCGTAGTCGGCGATCACGACCTTTTCACGTGCTGTCGCCACTGAAACCCTCGCCGCGTTATGACGCTTGTGGTCGAGTAAATGAGCATGCCGCGGCGCCGTTGCCTACCAGCGAGGCGCCGTGCGATGCGTCGCTCGCAATTCGCTCGTACAGCGAAAGGATGCCTCGGGTGTGGCGAGGGGGCCGCCGTGACCACCGTGCTCGGCGCTGAGCGAGGATCTCAGTCATCTCGTCTTCTGGCCGCGGCCGACCTCCGACACCGACGACGGCCAGGCGGCGCTCCGGGACGTTCAGCTCGATCAGGTCGTTCTCCTCGACCAGCGCGATCGGACCCCCTCGAATGCCTCGGGGGCGACGTGTCCGATGCAGGGCCCGCGCATCGCGCCCGAGTAGCGACCGTCCGTGACGATCGCGGTGGTGTGGTTCAGCGCCGGGTCAGCTGCGAGCATCGCGGCGGCGAAGTACATCTCGGGCATTCCGTTGGCGTGCGGCCCCTCGTAGCGGATCACCATCACGTCGCCTGGCGTTATCTTGCGACCGACGAGGGCGTCGATGGCGTGGGGCTCGTCTTCGAAGACTCTCGCCGGACCGATGTGCACGTGCATGTCCTCGGGTACCGAGAAGGTCTTCATCATCGCGCCGTCGGGAGCGATGTTGCCCCGCAGGATCGCTAGCCCGCCGCTGGTGCCGAACGGATCGTTGCGGGGCCGGATGATCTCATCCCTGTCGATCTTGAAATTCCTGAGGTAGCGGAGCCGCTCGCGCATGAAGAACTTGCTGTGCTCGATCTCCTCGAGGTTCTCACCCAGGGTCTTGCCGGTGACCGTGAGGCAGTCCAGGTGCAGCATGTCGCGCAACTCGAGCATCACCGCCGGCACGCCGCCGGCGTACCAGAAGTACTCGACCGGGTACCGGCCGGTCGTCTTCACGTTGGCGAGCACCGGGACCTGCCGGTGGATGCGATCGAAGTCATCGATCGTGATCTCCACGCCGGCCTCCTGAGCGATCGGGGGTAGGTGAAGCAGGGCGTTCGTCGAGCCGCCGATGGCCGCATGCATCACGATCGCGTTCTCGAATGCCTCGCGGGTCAGGATCCGCCGCGGTGTGAGGTCCTCGGCGACCAGGCGCAGGACTTGCTTGCCGGCGGCGCGGGCGTAGCGCAGCAGCTTGGTCAGCGGCTCGGGCACCAACGCCGATCCAGGAAGGGCGAGACCGAGCGCCTCGGACAGCACCTGTCCGGTGGAGGCGCTGCCCATGAACTGGCACGCTCCGCAGGTGGGGCACGCCCCGCGCTGGGCCAACTCGAGCTCGTCCTCCGTCAACTCGCCGCGCCTGACCGACGCCCCCATGGGCCACATCTCGTCTGACGTGACGTAGTCAGGGGCGTTCAGCTGGGTCCCGCCGGGCACGTGCACTGCGGGCAGGTTGCAGCGAGCGATCGCCAGCAGATGTGCTGGGACGGACTTGTCGTTGCCGGAGATCAGCACCATCGCGTCGTGTGGGTGACCGAGCGCGTGGATCTCGATCATCGCCGCCATGACGTCCCGCGAGATCAACGAGTAGCTCATTCCGTCGGTCGCCTGGACGACGCCGTCGCAGATGTCGGACACCACAAATTCCCCGGGCTTGCCGCCCGCCTCGAACACGCCATTTGAGACTTCCTCGATCAGGCCGCGGAAGTGAAACGTGCCGGGGTGACCCATCCCGTACGCGCTTTCCACAAGCACCTGCGGCTTGCGCAGGTCATCCTCGGTCCAGTTCATGCCCAGCCGAAGCGCGTCCCCCTGGAAGTTGACCTCACGGAGGCGCTGGCTGCGAAGCCGCTCTTTGTCGATCGGAGCAAATCTCTGTTCAGTCGCCATCCGTGTGCTCCTCTCCTTGCTGTTAGTTAGATGGCAGCCGCGCACACATTTCCGACCCGACCGTTACTACGTCCGGTCAAGCCCTCCGCACATGCATGCCGCGGGCACGCCAGCGAGCATACGCCGGCTCGGCCGCAAATCCAGCAGCGCGCGCGTTTGGCGATTTGCAGGTTTCTTCTGGAGCCAGCAACGCGGTCGATATCGAGCTGCTCTACAGCCCTGAGCGCGCTTCGTCGGTGGTGCTGCCGGTCTTCTCGCTCGGCTGACCTGCGTCTGGATCTTCGCCCATCGACCCGCCTCGCCGCCACCGGTGGCCCAGGTCGCCCAGGTTGCCGATCAAGAGCGCGGCAGCCGCGGCGCCGAACATCGCCGACAGGGCCACCGCCCAGTACCTCCTGCCGAGCTCGACGATCACCACACAAATCGCGGCCGTCGCTACCAGCAGCGCGAAGCTGGCTACGAACGAAAGCAGACGGCGACGCGCGAACGCCTCGACGCCCGTGAACAGCGACTGCGTCCGCGGCAACCATCGCGCCCCACCAAATCGGGCTGGTCAGCAGAATCACCGGTATCGACGCCAGCAGTAGCGGGGTGCTGAGCGCCGCCCACACCCGCAGAAACCGAGTGCGGCGCTGCTGCGCTTCGGTTCGTGGCAAATGCGGGCTGCTCAGGTGCGCCTGCGGGCCGGGCGCCGGGGCGGGTCGACGGAGCGCGTCGCGATGAGCGCGCAGCTCCTCGCCGTCGGCGGCGCGGTCGGCGATCGAGTGGCGCAGCTCCGCCTCGAGCCGCGTCAACTCGGCGCGCCGAGACGCGACGAGCGGCCTGGCGAAGTCATGAGTCTCGAGCGAGCGGACCTCGGCGGCGACGCGTCGCACGACCATACGCTCCCTGGCGATCTGCTCATCGGCGTGAGCGAGCCGCTCCTCGAGCACCGCGATGCTGGTACGGAGCAGCTCCGTCGCCTCGTCGTCGCGGGGCGGGACCTTGAGGAGCCCCGCCCACCCCACCGGGTCTGCCCACGCATCACGGACCATCCCGTCCCGTTCGTAGCGTGGCCCGGCCGGTGCGCGCTCGCCGCCGAAGTAATCCTCGGTGTCGAGTCCCCACAGCCCGCGGTAGTCACGCACCCACGCCGTGTCGTCGTCGATCACCCTCGCCGTCCACTGTTGGCCCTGTCCCGGCCCCACGGTCCTGCCGTCGCCCCGGGCGTAGTCGATGTACGGAATCCCGAGGCCCAACCCCGGACGAGTCTGGTCGCGCCACGGCGCCAGCAGCCGCTGGATGCGTCGAGCGACCGCAAGCACCCTTCGAAGCCGCGGCGGGTCGACTGACACGACGTAGTCGCCGGCCACGAACGCCCCCGAATGTGATCCCGCGCCTGGGAACAGCAGTGGATGGTTGCCGTGTCGCTTCAGTTCGGGGTCGTCCCACCGGCGCCTGAGCTCGTCGCCAGCGTGGTCGTGGGACGAGAAAGCGACCCATGCCGGTTCCGGCGGTGCTCCCGGCTGCTCGGCCAGGTACACAGCCGCCATCTCCCAATCGGCTTCGTGGTCGTTGACTCCGCTAAACGTCGAGCGCCAGTCGTTCATGGCGTAGAAGTACCAGTACTGCAGGCATAGATAGCCCCCAGTACGCACCACCCGGCCGTAATAGGTCATGCGGTCAGACTCCAATCGCTCCCGGTAGGCAATCTCGGCCGCCGCCGCCAACCCTCTGGCCACCTTCCCGCGCAGCAGCAACGATGCGCGAAGACCGGCTTCGATCAGTCGACCGAACATGCCGGTCGTGGTGAAGCGCCCGCCGGCCACCAGCCGTTCCCGAGGAGCTCGGCGCCAGCGGCGATAAGCCGCACGCGACAAAGGCGCTTCGACAAACCGCAGCGACAACGGCCGGTCCGGGCGGGCGTTCGCCTCCTCGCAAAGACGCTCGAGGGTCAGGTCTCCTGCGGCCACGATGCAGCGGCTCTTGCCGTCTGGGTCCCGCCGCCACAAGCTGCACTCGGCAACGTAGGGTCCAACCGCAGTGGGGAGGAACAGCTCGCCCCTGGGAAAGCAAACGATCGGCTCGTAAGCACGGAGCAGACTCAGATCTCGTTCACCAAGCGGCCCCGCGGCCGTCTCAGGTGCCGCGCGGGCTGCGCGCGTCCCAGTCATCGGGCACCGACCTGCCTCACGATGGTGGAGATCGTAGCCCCAGGGGATTGCCTCCGATAGGGATTTGGGTACGGCTACCGCGGCAACTGGTCAGTAAGCGCCTGTTGAGGCGGTGATCAGCTGCACTTCGAACTGGTGGCGTTGACGAAGCCGCTGACTGAGCTTGCCACGTTTGATGCGTCCTTAGTGACGGTTGCGATCTGGCTGGCCGAGGGATTTGCCGATAGGGACTTGACAGAGCTCGAGAACGCATCGACCGAGGACTTGATGGCGCTGGTCTGGCTTGGGAAGTCACCCTTGGCCTGGCTCACCAGCGTGTTGGCGTTGGTCTGGATCTTCTGGAGCTGCGACTGCAAGCCGCTGATCCCACTGCTGGGGTTCAAGCTCGTCAGCCCCTTAATCGAGTTCTCGAGGTTGGTTCGAGCCGAGCAGTAGGCGGGCTTGCTGCTACCGCAAGCAGCAAGCGCAACTAGTCCCACCACCGCGATACATGCGCTCTGCGCCATCCACCTAGCGGCGCTACGAGAGGCTCGTTTCGAGATGGTGCTCAGAATCACCAAGCTCAAGTTTGACCGCCACGACGACAGGGGCCATCACCTCAAACGGGTGATGGCACTTTCCGGAGACTCCCGCAGAGGCTGCCGGCACCACTGCGGTGCAGGAGCGCTACCGGCCGCGCTATCCGACGGCCTCGAAGTCGTAGCGCGAGGCCACGCGCCGCATGGTCTCCGGTGTAAGCGGGCCCGACTTGGCAGCCGCCGCGAGATCACGCATGTAGTTCTCCCAACCGGACGGCGTGTTGAAGTTCAAGAACGTCACCGGGGCGTCGCTGCGATTGCTGAACGTGTGCACCACACCGGGTGGGAAGCAGGCAAACGTGCCCGGGCCGCACTCGTGCACCTGATCTCCGGACCGAACCGTCAGCACCCCCTGCAGCACATAGAACATGTCGTGCAGGCGCTTGTGACGATGCGGGACCGGACCGGCGAACCCCGGTGGAATCGTGGTCTCCGACATGAACAACGTACCGCCGGTGTCATCGCCGGTGGCCTTGATGAGGAGCTCGGTGCCGGGCCCTGCCGCGTGCCGTTCTCCCTCTCCGGGACGGTGTAGGACGGGACCGCTCACCGGCAGGAGCTTCGCATATCCGGTGCCAATAAGCTGGCTCGGGTGAGCTCCCTCTCCCGCGGTTTCGCGTCCGACAACGCGGCCGGAATTCATCCCGTGGTGCTCGACGCAATCGCGGCGGCCAATACGGGCCACGCGTTTGGCTATGGACAAGACGAGTGGACCCGGCGCGTCGAGCGCCGCTTCCGGCAACAGTTCGGGTCCCAGGCCCGGGTCTATCTGGTTTGGGGCGGGACGGCGGCAAACGTGCTCTCCCTGCGCGCCAGCTGCCGGCCCTGGGAGGCCGCGATCTGCGCGGCCAGCGCGCACATGAACGTGGACGAGGCGGGAGCACCGGAGGCGATCGCCGGGGTCAAGCTCCTGCCCCTCGCCTCGGAGCACGGCAAGCTGACCCCTGAGCTCATCGAGCGGGCGATCGTGGGGGTGGGCGACGAGCACGCGGTGCAGCCGCGGGTGGTCTCGATCTCCCAGAGCACCGAGCTCGGCACGGTCTACTCGCTCGAAGAGGTTCGGACGCTGGCGGACCTCGCCCACGGCCGGGGGCTACTGCTTCATGTGGATGGCGCTCGCCTGTCGAACGCCGCGGCCGCGCTGGGGGCGTCGCTGCGAGCCGTCAGCGGCGATGTGGGGGTGGATGTGCTCTCGTTCGGGGGCACCAAGAACGGTTTGCTCGGCGCGGAGGCAGTGGTGCTGCTCTCAGATCAGGTGGGCGATGGGTTCCAGTATCTGCGCAAGCAGTCGCTGCACCTCGCGTCGAAGATGCGCTTCCTCGCGGCCCAGTTCGACGCGCTACTGCAGGACGACCTCTGGCTCGAGCTCGCCTCTCACGCCAACGCCATGGCGGTCAGGCTTGCGGAGTCCGTCGGGGGGCTTCCCCACGTCACGATCACCCACCCGGTGGAGTCGAACGCCGTGTTCGCCAGGCTGCCGGCGGACGCGATCCAGCCGCTGCTCGACCGCTTCAAGTTCTACATCTGGGACGAGCGCAGCGCCGAGGTGCGCTGGATGTGCTCCTGGGACACGAGCGAGGACGACATCGTCGCCCTCGCCCAATCGGTAAAGGAGCTCGTCGGCGGCTAGCGGCTAGTAGTGCGTCGGGTGCCGGACCACGTACCCCGCGGTCGACACCATGTGGTTGCTCCACCGGGTGCCGGTCTCCGCCTGCGCCACGGTGTCGAACCGGCGACCTTGGATGGTCATGAACGCGTGTCCCGAGTTGGCGTAGATCGATACATACCGTCCGGGACCTGGCTGGCCGTAGCTCTCGAGCTCGGTCGAGTCCTCGGGCGAGCGCAGGAGCCCGGCGGCGTGCAGCACGTACGACACCGAGCCTGAGCAGTCATACCCGCGGGAGTTGAACGATCCGTGCCCGCCGCCGTACACGTACGGGGTCCTGGCGATCCGGTTACCGGCCGCGACCATTTTCTGGATCCCGGCCTGCGTGCCGCTGGTCGGAACGGACTGCGTGGAGCTCGGGGTGGTTTCAGTCGTGGGCGTGGTCACGTTGGTGGGAGCGCCGTGGTGGGAAACGGTTCCCATGGGGACGCCACCGGTGTAGTGGACAGCGTCGGTCGGGGATGCCGGGCGCTCCTGCGTCACGGTCGATCCTCGCTCCTGCGTCACGGTCGATCCTGACACCACCGGGGCCGGGGCTTCCGTTGAGGCGACTTCCGGGTGCAACGTCGGGCCGGGACCAAGCCCCAGCGCTTTGCGGGTGTCGTCGCCGACGACGCCGTTGGCCTGCAGGCCGTGCGCTGCCTGGAACTGCGTGACCGCTTGCTCGGTGACTGCACCGAAGGAGCCGTCCACGGGGTCGACGCCCAGCCGCTGCTGCACCTCGCGCACGGAGGCAACGACCGGCTGAACGGTGCCGGTGTGGTCACTGACGAGCTTGACATGAGCCTGAGAGGTCTTCCCCGAGGCGCCGGCCAGCCCCACGCCTCCGGAGGAGGTGCTGGCAGCAGACGATCCGCGGGCGGCGTGTGAGCGCGCCTTGCTGCTGGCGGTGCGCGTCGCATGGCGCTGGGTGGATGCCTTTGTCGCCGCGTGCTCGGACGAACCACTCCAGCTTCCGCCGACCGCAGCCTCGGTCCGCGCCTGCGTGTGCGCCGCTGCCGCGTACGTCACGCGCTCCTTCTTGGCGGCTCTGCCGCCGCCCAGCAGGCTCGGGAGGGTGGATCCGGCTACAAGGGCGAGGGCGGAGATCCCCCCGATCGCCACACTCGGCCGGGGCATCGCCGTACGCTGGGCAGCCCGCCGCCGCAGCTCCGAGTAGTGGGCGGAACGCTCGAGGACGTCGCCCAGGGTCAGATCGCGCGCAGGTCTCAGCCGGTGAAGCTCCACGGACGAGCGCCGCGGACGTCCGCGGCGCTCCAGCGAGCGCTTCAAAGACTCTTCCCAAACATCGGCGCGGCCAAGATCTCGTGCGGGGCTCACAAGTCTCCCTTCGTCCGGACTGGAAGCCTGCGGAGTTAGCTGACGGGCTCGCGCACTGCCAAAGGAGCATCGCGCTGCGCCACACGTGTGACGCTTCGCCCCAAGCGATCCGGCCAATCGCAGTGGGTCCCCCGCTCGCCGGCCACGGATGGCGCGGCGACTCGGCTTTATGTCGCGCGGCACAGTAGCAGCAAGATCGGCGTCATGTCGCGCGGATGCAACAGATTGTGCAACCGCACAGTCTGCCTGCATTCAGGCAGGTTTCAGCCAGTGGTCTGCGACGGCGAGTCGTGCAAGAAACGGATGCCGAGGGAGCGCTAGCGTCCCGGGGCGTGCTCCCCGACTGGCCAGTCGGCACCGTCGCGATCCTGGCGACCGCCGGACCGGCGCCACACGCGATCCCGGTCTCCACGGCGCTCCGGGCGGGGCCACGGACCATCCTGCTGGCGCTCGCTGCCAGCCGCGGGTCGCTGGCCAGGCTGCGAGCGGATTCGTCGGTGGCTGTGGCGATCGTGTCCGGGGACAACGTGGCGCTGACCGCGTACGGGAAGGCCGAGCCGCTCGAGGAGCCCATGCCGGACGGCGTGGTGGCGGTCAGGGTGGGGGTCGAGCACGTCCAGGACCATCGCCGGCCGGCATTCATGATCGAAGCCGGCGTGCGCTGGCGCTGGACGGAAGCTCGCGAACAGGAGCGCGACGCGCAGGTGCGGACCGCGCTGGAACGCATCGCCTCGGCCACGCGCGATGGCTGACCGTGCGAAGGCGTTCGCCCCGGGCAGAGTCAACCTGATCGGAGAGCACACCGACTACAACCACGGGCTCGCGTTGCCGATCGCGATCGGCCAGGGAGTCACCGTCGGGGCCCGGGTCCTCGGCGGGGACACGATCAGGGCTCGAGCCATCGATCTCGGCGAAGAGGACGCGTTCGAGCTCGAATGGCCGATCCGGGTTCAGGGCTGGCGGTCGTTCGTTCGGGGTGCCGTGGCCGAGCTTCGGCAGGCGGGAGTCCCTCTGCATGGCGTCGAGCTGGACATCCACGGAGACGTCCCGCGCGGGGCCGGACTCTCGTCATCGGCCGCGGTTGAGGTCGCGCTGTGCCTGGCGTTGGTGGCGTTGACCGACGCGCGGCCGCCGGGCAAGCTCGAGCTGGCCCAGCTCTGCTCGCGCGTAGAGAACGAGTGGGTCGGCGCCCGGACCGGACTACTCGACCAGATCGCCTCTCTCTACGGAGAGCGGGACCACGCCCTGCGGATCGACTTCCGCTCCCTGGAGGTCCAACCGGTAGAGCTCGAGCTCGACGACTTCAAGCTCGTCACTCTCGACTCGGGCGAGCGCCACAGCCACGCCGGATCGGGCTACAACCAGCGCCGCGCCGAATGCGCGCGGGCTTGCGAGGCGCTGGGTCTGTCGAGCCTGCGGGACGCGACCCTCCAGATGGCAGACCGGCTGGAGCCCCCGCTCGCCGATCGCGTCCGCCACGTGGTGAGCGAGAACGCTCGCGTCGAGCAGAGCGTCGATGCGCTCCGGCGTGGCGACCTTCGGAAGTTCGGCGAGCTGCTGAACGCTTCACACGCCAGCCTCAGGGACCTCTTCGACGTCTCCACCCCGGCGGTCGAGGAAGCGGTGTCACGGCTCAGAGCCAGCGGCGCGCTCGGCGCGCGGCTCATCGGCGGCGGCTTCGGCGGCAGCGTGCTCGGACTGCTTCCGCCGGGCAGCGATGTGCCCGATGACGCGATAGAGGTACGGGCGGGTCCGGGCGCCCGGCTGCTCGAGTGAGGGAGGAAACGCCGCGGATTCAGACGCCCATTCCGCCGAACACGGCGAACGGGTTGGAGGCGCCGCCTTCGTCGAGGACGGCGGCGAGCGTCCCTTCCGCCCTCACCACGCTCCCCTCGGGCGCCTCGGCCTGGATGCGCTCCGCGAGGGCGCCCGCGGTGTCCTCGTCCGCAGCGCCGACCACGACGTACTTGAAGCGGTGAACATTCGGCAGACCCTCCGCCCGGAGCTTCTGGGAGAGCGCAGCCGCGTCTGCCCGCGATACACACTCGATCCGAACCTCGAACTCCGGTTCTCCCTCGGCGAGCGCCTGCCGCCGCTCGCGGGCGATGAGCTCAGCATGTTCGGCGGCCCGCTGGGCGTCGTCCGCGGGCAGCGGCTTATCGGGATCCTCCCACTCCTCGGCCGTCGGGTGCCAGTGGCGCAATTCCAGGTCCACCTCCCAATCCTGCTCCTCGGCGAACCGCCGGGCCACCTCTCGTGCCTGTTCCGCCTGTTCGCGCTGGCCCGCGTAGAAGAAGATCGTCGAGCCCTCGTTCGAGACGACCACGCGATCGTGGAACGCTGTCTCGAGCTGATGCTCGAGGTCGGTGGCGTCGATGTGCTGGAGCAGTGTGCGGACGCGGCCGTGCTCCTGAACTTCGATGCGAAGTCGCCAGTCATCGCTCATGGCGAGCAATCTAGTCACAATCCGTCCTCGATGAGCAACGACGGGTGGCTGGCGGCAGAGGAGAAGATGCGGGCCCACGGCCAGCACGAGGAGGCGATCGGGGCGTTTCGCTCCGCCTACGAGCGTCTCGCGGCGGGCGAGTCGGCCTACCTGCCCAGTGCCGAGCTCGAACCAGCTTCAGACGTTGGCTCACTCGGACAGCTTCCCGACGCCGATCCGGCCACGGCCCTGGACGATGTCGTGGTCATCAAGCTCAACGGCGGCCTCGCTACCACCATGGGGCTGCGCGCGCCGAAATCATTGGTCGAGGCGCGCGAAGGGCACTCGTTTCTCGACATCATCATCGGCCAGATACGCGCACTGCGAAGCCGTCACGACATCCGCCTGCCACTGGTGTTGATGGACAGCGAAGCGACGCGCAAGCAGACGCTCGCCGCGCTGCCGGCCGACGCCAGTGGGGACTTCGAGCCGGACTTCATGCAGAGCGTCGTGCCCAAGCTGGACGCAGACCGGCTCGAGCCGATCAGCTGGTCGGCGGACCCGGCGCTCGAATGGGCACCGCCAGGCCACGGTGACGTCTATGGGGCGCTGCGGCGCTCGGGGATGCTCCAGAGGCTCACCGAGCGGGGCTTCCGGTACGCGATGATCTCGAACGCCGACAACCTGGGGGCGACGGTCGACGCGCGGATCGCTTCGTTCGTAGCCGGCGAGCGCATTCCGTTCCTGATGGAGGTCGTCGTGGGCACGGAGGCCGACCGAAAGGGGGGGCATATCGCCCGCCGGCGGGCGGACGGCCAGCTCGTTCTGCGCGAGACCGCGCAGACGTCCCCCGAGGATGAGGAGTCCTTTCGCGACTATCGCCGCTGGCGCTACTACAACACCAACACGCTGTGGATCGACCTGGTGGCTCTCGAGCGGGAGCTATCGAAGCGTGATGGGATCCTCGATCTACCGCTGATCGTCAACCGCAAGACGGTGGATCCCCGTGACCAGGGCTCACCACCGGTCCTCCAGCTCGAGTCCGCCATGGGGGCGGCGATCGGGAGCTTCTCCGGAGCGCGGATTCTATGCGTCCCCAGGACTCGGTTTGCGCCCGTCAAGACCACCGATGACCTGCTGGTGCTCCGCTCGGACGTGTACAGGCTGACCGACGAGTACGGGGTAAAGCCCCTCCGCGACACCCTGCCATTCGTCGAGCTTGATTCTCGCTTCTACAAGCTGCTCGACGAGTTCGAGGCTCGCTTCCCCGCCGGGCCCCCATCGTTGATCGAGGCCGACCGGCTGGTGGTCCACGGCGACTTCACGTTCGGCGTGGGCGTGGCAGTCGAGGGATCCGTCGAGCTGACTGCGGAGGAACCGAAGCGAATCGCCGACGGAAGTGTTCTGAGCGGTGATCGATGACCCATCGGCCGAGCGAAACCGACGTCAGGCTGACGAGGCGAACCGCACTGGGGGCGCTCGCCGGAGCCGGTGCCGCGACGCTGCTGCGTCCGGGCGGCGGGATCGCCGCCCTCACCCAGCGCGCGGCTCCGCCGTCGGTGTTCAGCCTCGGCGTCGGGTCGGTGAGCGGCGCCTCACCCCCCATTGAGGCTCCTCGGGAGTTCTCGCTCGTCGGCGTGCAGTGGAGCTCCCCCCAGCACGTCCACATCCAGCTGCGGGTGCGCCGCCGCAACGGGCCGTGGAGCCCGTGGGCCGTGGCTTCGACCCTCGGGCACGGCCCAGATGAACCACGGCCAGGCGCACCGCTGATAGGCGAGGGCGTCTGGATGGGGCCCGCCGAGTACGTCGAGCTTCGAAGCTCGCGGCCGCTGCAAGGTGTCCGGCTGCATTTCGTCGCGCCCGAACCGGTCTCGGCGTTCGGAGGTCGCGCGGCCGCCGCCTCGCAGAGCCGGGCGCAGCCCATCCTCAACGCCGGTCCCGGACAGCCACCGATCATCGCCAGGCAGTCCTGGGCTGAGGGCAAGGCCCCGCCCGCCGTGAACCCGTCATATGGCACGGTCAAGCTGGCATTCGTCCACCACACCGACAACCCGAACGGCTACTCCGCGGCCGCGGTTCCGTCGATGCTGTACGCGATCTACCAGTTCCACCGCTACACCCGCGGCTGGGACGACATCGGCTACAACTTCGTCATCGATGTGTTCGGGCGCATTTGGGAGGCGCGCAAGGGCGGGATCGACCAGGCGGTGGTCGGCGCTCAGGCGGGCGGCTACAACAAGGTCTCGACCGGGGTCGCGGTTCTGGGCACGTTCGACAGCGTGCTGCCGACGGGGGCGGCACTGGACGCGCTCCAGCGTCTGCTGGCCTGGAAGCTCTCGCTGCACGGAGTCCCGACGTCCGGGCGCGTGACGGTCGAGGTGAATCCCGCCGACGCGTTCTACACCCCGTTCAAACCCGGCGCTCACGTCTCGCTCCCACGTGTGGCGGGGCATCGCGACGGTGACTCCACGGGATGCCCGGGTGACGCCCTATACGGGCATCTGCCCGCGGTCCGCTCCCAAGTGCAGGCCATGGCCAAGGCACCACTGAGGCTTTCGCTCTGGACGTCCGCCTCCAAGGTGCGCAGGGGGACGACGGTGGTTGTCTACGGCAGCCTGAGGCGCCTCAGCGGGTCACCGGTCGCGGGGGTCACGATCGAGCTGCAGCAGATCTCGGCCGGTGGGGGAGAGACGACCATCCAGCGTCTGACCACCAACGCGGCCGGCGGCTGGACGGCGACGCTGACCCCGCAGCGGACCGTACGCGTGCGGGCGCTGCGCCGAGCCAGGCCGGCCGCGGTATCAGATTCGGCGCTGCTGGTCGTCCGGTAAGCCCTAGGGCCTTCCGGCCCCGGGCGAGCCGCGGAGCTCGTTCGTCTTGGCCGGCAGCAGCGCGGACGTGGGCGCGGGCGTCGTACCGGAGCTGGTCGCCGCCGTGCCCAAGTTGTCGGTGGCGGCGACCGCGGCTTGTGTGATCCGACCGCCCGCAGCGATCCGCGCCGCCTTGCTCGCTCTGCGTGAGGTATGGCCCCAGTTGACGGACGCGGGGTGGTAGCGCACGAGCGCTGTCCAGGTCTCCGGCCCGATGGCGCCATCAATGGGCAACCCATGGACCGACTGGAAGTTCTCAACGGCTGCCACGGTCTTGGCCCCGTAGCCGCCGTCCACCGCGACGTTCTCGCCGGCGGCACGAAGGTGCTCCTGAGCCCAGATCACCAGGTCACCCGCGGAGCCCTTGTGAAGGCCCGCCTCGCCTCCGGCCGCAGCGGCGTTGGTCAGCGGGTCGGTCCCCTGCGAGATCGTGGGCCACGTGTACCCCTTGGCCTCCTGCCAGTCCCACCAGCTGACCCCGTGTGCGCCATAGAGGTTGAGGAACTGGCGGAAGCGAATGAGCTGCGACTTGGGCGGCGAGTTGTACACCTGACCCAGCGGGTAGATCGGCCGCTGGTACAGGCGGTTGTAAAGGTACGTATGCGAGTACACCTTGTCGACGGTCGTGCCGATGTCACGCCAATACATCTGAGGGACGTTGTACTGAGCGCCGCCCGGCCCGAGGAACACCGAGTAGGGGAAGGCTGGGTGATAGTCGACATACGGGAAGCCGGCCAGCGCCACCGGGAAGTTCGCGCCGATCGACCGGCGTAGCTGACTGATGTAGGCCTGCGCCGCGCGGTATTTGCCCTCGTACTGACCCTCCGCGTCGATCACCAGGCAGTCGGCGCCACGCCTCACGGCGGTCGCGCCCGCCTGTGCCTCGAGCGTGGGGTGGTTTCCGTAAACGAACTGCCAGGCGCAGACCTTCAAGCCTTGGGAATGGAGGCTCGAGACGACGCTCGAGTTGAACTGCGACCACATCCCGCTCCCGTCGCTGCTCTTGATGTAGAGCGTGCGGATGCCGTAGCGGTGCGACTGCGAGGCGATCGAATTTGAAGTTGCCCCCGTTTGACTTGCTCAGCACCCAGATCCACATTCCGCTGCCCTGGAACGGGTTTGACCGCGCGTTCGCCGCGGGAGCGGCCAGCGTCGCTGCAGTTAGCACGAGCATGGCAACAAGGAACGCGACGACGCCACGCCGCGCCCCGCCATGATCGTGCGCCTGACGGGTCTCCCTAGGTCCGTCCGCCACTGAGACCCAACAACCCGCATATTCCGAAAAAGTTTCGGAACAGGCGCGGCGGCACTTTCTACTTAATAAAGAGGATCTCCGAGTACTTCGGAAGCGGCCAGAGATCGTCCGCCACGACCTTCTCCAGCCTGTCCGCCACCTCGCGTACCGCCGCCATCGCGGGGATCACCGTGTCGCGCATGTACTTCGCGTGCTCGAGGATGTCTTCGTGGGGCTGGTTGTCGGCCAGGTTCGCGTCCTCGAGCGCCTTGATCGCTGCGGCGAACTGCGTGATCTCCTCGGAGGTCTCCTGGGCCAGGTCCGTCAGCTGGGCTTGGAGCAGCAGCGCGTGGTGCCTGGCAGCGGCCGGCAGGAGCATCGTGCGGGCGATGGACGCCGCGGTCTCAGCCTCGATGTTGAGCGTCGTCACGTATTGCTCGGCGAAGACCTCGTAGCGGGACTCGAGCTCCCGCTTGGAGAGGACCCCGTAGTCGGAGAACAGCGCGACGGCTCGGTCGTCGACCAGGTGGGGAAGGGCGTCGGGAGTAGCGCGGAGGTTGAGCAGGCCACGCGCCTCCGCCTCGGCGTGCCACTCCGCGCTGTAGTTGTCGCCGCCGAACACGATCATCTTGTTGGCGGCATAGCTGCGCTGGATCACGGATTTCAGGGCCTCCTCGAGCGGGGCGCCGCTGTTCATCCCCTCCTCGAGCTCGTCCGCGAGGTAATCGATCGCCTCAGCCACGATCGTGTTCAGCACGGTGTTGGGCAGAGACAGCGACATGCTCGAGCCGAGCGCCCGGAACTCGAACTTGTTGCCCGTGAACGCGAACGGGCTCGTCCGGTTGCGGTCTCCGCCATGCATGGGCAAGGGCGGGAGAACCGGCGTGCCCAAGCCGAGGAACGAGCCAGGCGTCGATGTCCCGACCTCGCCTCGCTCGATCGCGCCCAGGACCTTCTCCAGCTCTGCGCCCAGGAAGATCGAGATGATGGCGGGAGGGGCCTCGTTGGCGCCCAGGCGGTGATCCTGTCCAGGTGAGGCGATCGACGCCCGCAGGAGCCCCTGATGCCTGTTGACCGCGTGGATCACGGCTGCGCAGAAGAACAGGAACTCCAGGTTCTCGTGCGGAGTGTCGCCGGGCTCGAGCAGGTTCTTCCCGGTGTCCGTGCCCATCGACCAGTTGTTGTGCTTGCCGGAGCCGTTGACGCCGGCGAACGGCTTTTCGTGCAGCAGGCAGATGAGCCCGTAGCGGCGCGCCACGTTCTGCATCACCTGCATCGTCAGCTGCTGGTGATCGGAGCCCACGTTGGAGTTCTCGAACACCGGCGCGATCTCATACTGGGCGGGCGCGACCTCGTTGTGACGCGTCTTGACCGGGACGGCGAGCTTGGACAGCTCACGCTCGGTGTCGAGCATGCACGCCAGGATCCGCTCCGGAATCGAGCCGAAGTAGTGGTCGTCTAGCTCGTGGCCCTTGGGCGGCTTGGCGCCGAACAGGGTCCGACCGGTCGTGATCAGATCATGCCGCTCGAAGTAGTACTGCTCGTCGATCAGGAAGTACTCCTGCTCCGGACCGACGGTGGTGAACACGCGCTGGGCTGTGGTGTCGCCGAACAGCCGCAGGGCGCGGACAGCGGATTTCGAGAGCGCGTCCATCGAGCGCAGGAGCGGGATCTTGTGGTCCAGCGCCTCGCCCGTCCACGACGCAAACGCGGTCGGGATGCACAGCAGCGCACCGTTCGGGTTCTCGAGGATGAACGCCGGCGACGTCGGGTCCCAGGCGGTGTAGCCGCGAGCCTCGAAGGTCGCGCGGATGCCGCCGGTCGGGAACGAGGACGCATCCGGCTCGCCCTGGATCAGCTCCTTGCCGGAGAACTCCGCCAGCGCGGTGCCCTCGCCGGTGGGGGAGTAGAAGCTGTCGTGCTTCTCGGCAGTCGAACCGGTCAGAGGCTGAAACCAATGCGTGTAGTGGGTGGCCCCCTTCTCCAACGCCCAATCCTTCATTGCGTGGGCCACCGCGTCAGCCAGCGTGGTGTCGAGCGCCTCGCCGCGAGCCAACGCCTGCTGGAGCTTGCGGAACACGTCCCCCGGCAGCCGCTGGCGCTGGACCGTGACGCTGAACACGTTGGAGCCGAAGACCTGGTTCTCGGCGTCGATCAGGTTGGACGTCCCGATGGCCCCGCCATTCGGGGTCCATTGCGCTGCCAGGACGTTCTGCTGTCGGAGACGGGGCATGGCTTTCAGGTCTTCCTTTGCCGAGGGGACGATCGGAAAGAAGCGAATTTAGAGATTGCCCGGGGGTCGGTCTTTATCCCAATGTCCAAACAGCGGGGTTTGCGGTCAGCCTTTCGGCCACGCCTTCCCCCGGCCCCCGCCGCCGGAGCAAAAGGGTGGCCGCCGGGGCAACAGGGTGGCCGCCGGAGCAACAGGGTCGCCGCCGGAGCAACAGGGTCGCCGCCGGAGCCGTAGGGCTCCGCCGGAGCCGTGGGATACTCGCGCCATGCCGTTCAACCGCGAGCTGGCGCCGACCCTCTATGTGCCGGCCGCGGACCGCTATGACTCGATGCAGTATCGACGGTGCGGGCGCAGCGGCCTCAGCCTTCCTTCGATCTCGCTGGGTCTGTGGCAGAACTTCGGCGACGACTTCCCGCTTCAGTCTTCCCGCGCGACCCTGCGCCGCGCGTTCGATCTGGGAATCACCCATTTCGATCTGGCCAACAACTACGGGCCGCCGTACGGGAGCGCCGAGATCAACTTCGGGCGCATCATGGCCGAGGACTTCCGGCCCTACCGCCATGAGCTGATCATCTCGACCAAAGCCGGCTACGACATGTGGCCCGGTCCGTACGGAGAGTGGGGCTCGCGCAAGTACCTGCTGGCGAGCCTCGAGCAAAGCCTCGAGCGGATGCGTCTCGACCACGTCGACATCTTCTACTCGCACCGGTTCGACCCCGAGACGCCGCTCGAGGAGACGATGGGTGCGCTCGATGCGGCCGTTCGGCAGGGCAAGGCGCGGTATGCCGGCATCTCGTCGTACGGTCCGCGGCGGACCGAGGAGGCGGCCCGGATCCTGAGGGAGCTGGGCACGCCGCTTCTGATCCACCAACCGTCGTACTCGATGTTCAATCGCTGGATCGAGGAGGAGCTGCTCGACGTGCTCGAGCACGAGGGGGTCGGGGCGATCGTCTTCTCACCGCTGGCGCAGGGGCTGCTGACCAACAAGTACCTCGACGGCGTCCCGGACGACTCGCGAGTTTCGCGCGGCAACTACTTCTCATCGGAGCTGCTTACCGAGGACAACATCAGCCGGGCTCGCGCCCTCAACGAGATCGCCCAGCGGCGGGGCCAGAGCCTGGCTCAGCTCGCGATCGCTTGGACGCTACGCGATCCACGGGTCACCTCGGCGTTGCTCGGGGCGAGCAGCGTTCGTCAGCTGGAGCAGAACGTTGCCGCGCTCGATCGGCTGGCGTTCGACCCCGCCGAGCTCGAGGAGATCGATCAGTACGCGGTCGACGGCGGAATCAATCTCTGGGCGGCGTCGAGCGGCGGGTGAGCGGTTGGGAGCTGCGCGTAGAGGTTGCGCAGCCGAAATCTCCATGAGGGTGCGGGCATGATCGACCCCCACCTCGGCTAGGCGCGGGAGGTGGGGTTATGCATGCCCGCTAGGCGGACGCCGCGAACCCGACCTCGGGGGTGCACCTTGGGTGGGGTGGTTCATGTCCGGCTCCCGGCGCTCACCGGCGTGCGCTCCCGGCGCTCACCGGCGCGCGACCGGGCCTGCGGGCCCCGTCACCACGGCCCGCCAGCGGACCCTCACCCACGGGCCTACGGGGTCGTTATGACCTGCCCACCATTGTTGACGTAGGCCTGCTGGGGTGCCGGTGCGACGGTGACCCTCAATGCCCCCCGTGGCGGGCCGCCCGCGGCGGTCACCGCCTTTGCCTTGCCGTTCAGCCCGGCCGCGATCTGCCAGTTGACGATGTACGTGCCGGACTGCACTGCCGTTACGTGCCAGACGAACGTGACCGACTTGCCCGGATCGAGCGGGGGCAGGGCCCAGGTGTTTGCGTAGGCTGTGGCGGCGCCGCCCGGGCCACCGGAGCAGGTGCTGTAGTTGGGCCCGGTGTAGGTCTCGGCATTGAAGTTCTGCGGGCAGGGCTGGCTGGTCGGATCAGGGGCCTGGTCGACGATCCAGACGGGCCGCGCTTGATTGGCGAGTCCCGGCATGTTGAGCAGTCTCTGGAATGCCGGTGCCGGCCTGCCGCCACCCGGAGTCGTGTCGGTGAGGGTGACCGCCGGGGTGGGAATGGTCTTCGTACCCGTGTTGGTGACGGTGATCACCAACGCCGTGTGCTGGGAGAGCCGCTGGCTGGTGATCCAGTGTGCGGTCGCGGACACCTGGAAGTTGCCGGTCGGCTCGCTCGCGTCCTGCCGTTGTCCCGACCCGCACGCGCTCACGGCGATCCCACCCGCGAGAGCGGCGATCATCCCGCAGCTCCTCAGTCTCCACCCGCTCACGGCGTCGCCAACATACCACGCAAGTTCGCCGCTCATGCCGGTTCGGATCGCGGCTGCAGGCAGGGCTGTACGGCCGTTCTGAGCGCGCGCCGACGACGGTTCCTACTGGCCTTTGGTGCATTGGTGGCGTAGGCTTAGCCCGCTGCCGCCCCGTAGGCGGCGTCGCGACACCCACGGGAGGAAAGAGCAGACGTGATCCGAGCTGTCGCTGATCGGGCGTTCCTGCCGACCAAGAGCCTGCTCGAGGAGGTCGGGAACATGGTGATCCTGACCGGCAGGACATTGGTCTCAGCCGTGCGTCCCCCGTACTCCTACGGGGGCGAGTTCGCCGGGCAGTTCATGTTCGTGCTGAAGCTGTGCTGGTTCCCGCTGTTGATCTCCACGGTCGCGTTCGGCTACGCGGCGCCGGGGCTACTGGCATCCGACTTTCTCACGCTGTTCGGCGCGCTCGACCGGCTCGGCGGCTTCTTCGTGCTCGCATCGATCCGCGAGTTCGCGCCCTTCATCGACGCGGTCGTGCTGGCGGGCGTCGCCGGCACGGCGATTACCGCCGACCTCGGCGCACGGAAGATCCGCGAAGAGCTCGACGCGCTCCAGGTGCTGGGCGTCGATCCCGTCAAGAGCCTAGTCGTTCCGCGCTTCCTCTCGCTGATGCTCGTCACCGCCCTGTTCGACATCTACGCGCTCTTGTTCGGGATCTTCGGCGGCATCCTCGCGACGCTGATCAACCACGCGCCGATCGCGCCGTTCTTCATCACGCTGTTCAACAACGCGGACACCATCAACCTCTGGGGGTCGGTTGTGAAGACAGGGCTGTTCGGGGCGATCATCGCGATCGTCTGCTGCTACAAGGGCATGACCGCCTCCGGTGGAGCGGAGGGCGTCGGTCGCGCAGTCAACCAGGCGGTGGTGATCGCGTTGCTGGGGGTCTTCGCGTTCAACTACGCGTTCACCCAGACGCTCCTGGCGACCCATCCCACGATCACGACGATCCCGAGGTGATGGAAAACCTGCTCGCAACTCCGCGCTCCTGGGTCGAGGCCTTCGGAGACATAGTCAAGTTCTGCTCGAGGGTCGTCGGCGAGGTCATTGGCCTGCGGGTGTTCAGGTTCTTCGGCGAGGCTCTCCGGCAGGCGGGGATCCTGATCGTCGGCTCGACGCTCGTGATCTTCGGGCTGGTGTTCGTCGCCGGGCTCACGTGCGGGCTCGAGGGCGGCTACTTCACCAACACCCAGGGCACGGCCGCGTACGCCGGCGTGTTCGACGCCTGGTGTGACCTCCGGGCAATCACGCCCTTGACGTTCGGCTACATGCTGGCGGCCAAAGTGGGCACCGGGCTCGTCGCCGAGCTCGGCTCGATGCGGATCTCCGACGAGATCGACGCGCTCGAGGTGATGGGCATTCCGGGCATCACGTTCCTGGGCGCCACCCGCCTGCTCGCAGCGTGGATGGTGCTGCCGTTCATGTACCTGGCGTCGATCGGCGCCGGCTTCTTCGCCAGCTACCTGGTGTCGGTGCAAGAGCTCGGGTACGTGTCCGCTGGGGGGTTCTTCGTCATCTTCTGGGAGTTCCAGAACCCTCCCGACGTCTTATTCAGCGTGATCATGGCGATGGGGATGGCTACACTGATAATCCTGGTCGGCTGCTACTACGGCTGGACCGCCAGCGGCGGTCCGGTCGGCGTCGGGACCGCTACCGCGAAATCGATGGTCCTTAACCTTGTGGGCATCCATCTCATCGGCATGCTCGCCACCCAGATCTTCTGGGGGGCCAATCCCCGGGCACCAATCGGAGGGTGAGGAAACGGAGGGCTAATGCGGCGTTTCAGATTCGGAGCCAGTAGGTCGAGCGACGACCAGCAGGTGCCTGAGGCGTCCTCGGACGCTCAGCAGGGTGCGGTTCCCTCGATCCCGGCTCCGGGCGGAGATCCGTCGGGCGGCTGGCGGGGAAACGCGATGCAGGGGAGCGAGCAGCCGAGCCAGCAGCCTGAGACGGTGGCCGACCAGCCGGCCCCGATCGAGTCTGGATCCGGCGCACAGCAGTGGATCCCCCGCGAACCGTCCACCGGCCAGCAGGGCGGCCAGGAGCCGGCCACGGGCCAACAGCCCGAGGGCAGGCAAACGGAGCCACAGCCCGGAGGCGGTCAGGCCCAGCCGAGCGCGCTGGCGCAAACGGAGACCGGCGGGCAAGCCAGTAGGCCGCAAGAGGAGGAGTCCCGCGGTCAGCCTGAGGGCGACGGCGAGGCCGAAGGGGGCGAGGGCCGACGTGCCGATCGGGGGGAGCCTGAGGGCGAAGCCGATGCCGGCGAGGAGGCCGAATCTGAGGAGCGTTCAGAGTCCCGCGTGTCCGTGGTCGACGAGCCGCAATCGCGACCCGCTCCGCCCCCGGGAGCCTCAGAAGAGGACTACAAGTGGCACACGTACACGCAGTATCCCTCGGGACGGCCCGACGCTGTCGAGTTCATCGACATGTACAAGGGGTTTGGCCGCCAAAAGATCCTTCGGGGGCTGAACATGGGGCTGCCGGAGGGGATGGTGTCGATGATCCTGGGCCCGTCGGGTACGGGGAAGTCGGTGTGCATCAAGCACATGGTCGGTCTCCTGTATCCGGACGATGGCGACGTGCTTGTGCACGGAGAGTCGGTCCCGAACATGCCCGACGACGACCTGTTCGACATGCGCAAGAAGTTCGGCCTGCTGTTCCAGGACGGGGCGCTGTTCGGCTCGATGAACATCTTCGACAACACCGCGTTCCCGCTGCGCCAGCACACGGAGAAGAGCGAAGATGAGATCTCGGACATCGTCAACCGGCGACTGAACGAGGTCGGCCTCGGAAACGCGGCCGACCTGATGCCCAACGAGCTATCGGGCGGGATGCGCAAACGCGCCGGGTTCGCGCGGGCACTGGTGCTGGAGCCGGACATCGTGCTGTTCGACGAACCGGACTCGGGGCTTGATCCCGTCCGCACCGCGCTTTTGGGCGAGCTGATCCTCGAGATCCACCGCGACATGATGGATGACGCCAAGGAGAAGCAGAAGGAGCATCTGCCGACCTTCTCCGTGATCACCCACGACATCATGAGCGCCCGCCGCGTCGCCGACTACATCAACGTCCTGTGGAAGGGACGGATCGTCGAGGCCGGACCGGCGGAGGACATGCTCAACTCCGACAACCCATTCATCCGTCAGTTCCTCTCGGGCGAATCGCAAGGCCCGCTCACGATGGATTGACGTGGACATCACTCCGGGCGCCGATGCGCTTCGCGCGAAGGCGCCTGGGAGCGATGCCCACGCCAACCCCATAGGCGCCACGACCGGCGTCTGCCGGCGCGGCTGACCTTCGATCATCGAGGAAGACCAGATCGTGATCCGCCGCGCCGGCGGCGGGGGGTCCGAGGGCGGGGACGAGGACTCGTAGCCAGCTAACTGCAGCGGCACCTGTTCAAGCTCACATTTCGCTGGAGCCAGAGCCGGTTCGTGAGGTCGAACAGGACTGTCCTGTCGGATCTCACATCCCGACCGGTTGCCGTGAGGTTTGTGAGGTTGAACAGGTCGTGACGGCGCCCCTCAGGTGGGGGAGGGCATGCTTAAGCGCCCTCACGACCTCCCGAACATTCGCTCGTGGTAGTCGCGGCGGGCGGCGGGATCGGCTTCCCCGGCGAGCCGCCCCACGCCCACAGACCGCATCACCACTAAAGCGCAGGGGCGCTCCGAGTGGCGTACGCCGCAGCGCGCGCCGGTAGCCTGCGACCGGCATGAGCAAGAGGGAGAGGTTCGAGCGTGTCGCCAGGGCCGCTGCTCGTCGGCCGATCCTCGCGCTGGGGATCGTGCTCGCGTTCGCGCTGGGTGGCGGGGTGCTCGCGCTGAGGCTCAAGCCCTCCACCGGCATCAACACGTTCGTCTCCGGCTCGAGCTACCAGGCCACGGTTGACGACCAGCGGCACTTCGGCTCCGATGCCGTCGTGATCCTGATCCGCGAGCCGCTGATGAAGCTCGTGCTGAGCAAGGACCTTGGCACCCTGAGCTTCCTCGAGGCCTGTCTCGCCGGCCAGGTCGTCGTCCCGAATCAGCAGCTGGGTGCCTACACCGCCGCCCCGGCGGGCTTCTCCACTCCGTACGGCGGCAGGAGGAGTCCGTGCGGCCGGCTTATGACTGCCAGGCCGGTGCAAGCGGTCTACGGACCGGGAACGTTCCTAAACCAAGCCGTCACCGCGGTGAACAAGACGGTGGTCGCGATCCAGCAAGGGGCGCAGCAGCAGATCCGCTCCGCAGGGCAGGCGGCTTACCAGGTGGCGATCAGCGACCACCGCACTCGCAAGCAGGCCGTTGCCGCGGCCAACGCAGCGGAGACCCTGGCCGCGCAGCAGCAGGCGACCCAAGCGGCGCAGCTGGCGCTCGACTCCGGACTGACGCAGCTGCCGCGGATCGACGATCAGCAGTTCATCTCGAACGTTGTGTTCGACCCTACCCGGGGCGCCAATCAGCCGAAGGCGAGATTCTCCTACCTGTTCCCGACCGATGACTCGGCGCTGATCCAGGTCCGCCTGAAGTCTTCGCTGTCGTCCTCGCAGCAGTCGCGGGCCATCTCGTTGATCCGCCAGGCGGTGAGGATGCCGATCTTCGCGCTGGGCTACGGCGGCACTTACACCGTCAGCGGCGCGCCGGTGGTGCTCAACGACCTGGCGTCCGAGATCACCGGCTCGATCGCCTGGCTGTTGCTGGCCGCTCTGCTCGTGATGGCCGCGACGCTGCTAGTCGTTTTCCGCAGTCGTCTGCGACTGTTGCCCCTAGCAGTGGCTCTGGCGGCAGCGGGGATCACGTTCGGCCTCATGTCGTTGGTCGGAGCTTCGTTGACCGTGGCCTCGATCGCCGTCCTTCCGATCCTGATCGGGCTGGCCGTCGACTACGCGGTGCAGTTCCAGTCTCGAGTCGAGGAGGCGCGGCGCGCCGACGCCGGCACGGCCCCGGAGGGGATCGCGCGGGCGGCGGCCCTGGGCGCGCCAGCCATCGCCACGGCGGCGTTGGCGACGGGAACCGGCTTTCTCGTTCTGCTCCTTTCTCCGGTCCCGATGGTCCAGGGCTTCGGCCTGCTCCTGGTCGTGGGGATCGCCATCGCGCTCGTCGTCGCGTTGACGGCGGCCCCTGCCGCTCTAGCTCTCGCGGACGGGAGGGCGGTCGCGTTCGAGCTTCTCTGAGAGGAGCGGGGGAGCTATTAGATGCTTCGCTCCGGGGTGCGTGGACAATCGTCACCCGGGCCGGAGGCGCGATTCCCTTCGGGCGCAACTCGCGCGAAGCGCCGTTGCGCACGAAGGGAGCACGCCGCAGCCGAACCGTCCTGACCTACGTCACCTCGCGCCCCGGAACGATCCTGGCAGTCGCCGGAGTCCTCGCCGTCGGCGGCTGGGTCGCAGACACCCAGACCGGCGTCCAGTCCGACGTAACGAAGCTCGTTCCGTCCAACATGCCCGCCCTCCGCGGCCTGCATACGCTGGAACGGGTCACGGGCGTCTCCGGCGAGATCGACGTCACGGTCAAGGCGAGGGACGTGACCCGTCTTTCGACCGTGACGTGGATGACCAACTATGAGCAGGGACTGCTCGCCCACTTCGGCTACCTCGAGACCAAGGGCTGCGCGCACGCGACGCTGTGCCCAGCGCTGTCCCTGCCGGACTTGTTCTCGAGCAGTACGCAGGCAGCCGGAGGACGCACGCAATCGCAGGCGTCGGTCAACAGCCTGCTGGCCGCGGTGCCGCCGTACTTCAAGCAGGCCGTGATCACGCCCGACAAACGCGAGGCGACGCTGGCATTCGGCATCCGGCTAATGCCGCTGGCGAAGCAGCAGGGCGTGATCGACTACATGCGCTCGCGGCTGCACCCCCCGGCGGGCGTGAGCGCTCAGCTAGCGGGACTGCCCGTGCTCGCCGCGCAGGCGGACGCGTCCCTTTCCTCCTCCGCCCGACGGCTCCTCACCCTGGTCGCCGGGCTGCTGGCGGTCGGGCTGGTGCTGCTGGCCGTCTTCCGCCGAACGGAGCGAGCGCTCGTGCCGCTGGTGCCAATCGCCCTGGCGACCGGCTGGTCTGCCCTGATCCTGTTTGTGATCCGTATCCCGCTGAACCCGATGTCGGCCACGCTGGGGACGCTGGTCATCGCCATCTCGACCGAGTTCAGCGTCCTGCTCTCTGAGCGCTTTCGGCAGGAGCGGGCAGGCGGAAGGCAGCTGTTGGAGGCTTTGGAGCGGACCTACCGCTCGACGGGCGTAGCTGTCCTTGCCTCGGGGATCACCGCGATCGCCGGGTTCGGTGTATTGGTGCTCTCAAACGTCACGATGCTCAGGGACTTCGGCCTGGTGACGCTAATCGATCTCTCTGTATCGCTCGCGGGCGTGCTGTTGGTGCTGCCCGCGGCGTTGGCGCTGGCTGAGCGGGGTGACCTCCGCGAGCGACTCGCGGAGGCGGCGCGTCGTATCGGCGCCCGCGTGCCTCGCCCGCGTCGCCCGCGCGTGGCGTGAGCGGGGACGGGCCGTCCCACCGGCTCAATCCTGACCGAGCCGCCGCCGAAGCCGCGGATCGAGACCACAAGGCGCCCGAGCCCGTGATCGACACGCGGCCATACCGGCGGATGATCGGGGCGATCGGAATCGGGATCGCGATCGTGATCTCGGCGCTGTTGTTCATCACCCACGGAGGGGTCGGGCCCGTGGGAATCCCCGCAGGCCAGCGCCTTCACTGGTTCGTCGCCCCGCTCGCCACCTCGAACCTGATCGGCGATGCCAACCTCGCACCCCACTGCAACCCGGCCCAGCCCGACCCCCGGGCGCTCAACATCTGCCCCTGGCTGGCGAACCGGTCGCCTCTCGTCATCGGGTTCTTCATCCCCAGCTCGAGCGACTGCACCCGGCAGATCAACACGATCCAGACCGTCTCCACCCAGTTCCGTCCCCGCTCGGTGCAGTTCGCGGCCGTAGCGGTGCGCACGAACCGCAGCCAGTCGGCGAAGCTCGTTCGCCAGCATCACTGGACGATTCCCGTGGCCTACGACCGCGACGGGGCGGTCGGCGCCATCTACGGAGTCCAGGTCTGCCCGCTGTTGGAGCTGGCGTATCGTGGGGGGCTCGTGAAGTATCGGCTGGTCGGTGACCAATGGCAAGCCCCGGGGGCGCTGGCGACGAAGGTGCGAGCGCTGCTGAGCCACTGATGCGAGAAGAAGTCGAACTCGCGGCAGCGGCCGGATTCATCGCGCCAGAGCTGGCGGCGGAGTTTCCCGGTCTCCGGCTCGACTGGGTAACGGCGCCTGCCCGCCGGCGCCAGAGCCCACGTGAGATCAAGCTCCGGCTGAGGGACCTTTCGAGCCGGTGGCGCGGAACCAACGTCGTGGCCATGCGCACGCAGCCGATCCCACATGCCTACCGGACCTTCTTTCGCCAGATCGGGCTCGACCCGGACGTCAACAGAATCCCCAGCGAGAGTGCTGGGCTACATCGGCTACTGCACGGCCACTTCCAGTCGCGCAATCTGATCGACGACGCCAGGCTGATCGCGCTCGTCGAGACCGGGGTCCCGGTGTGGGCCATCGACGCGGACCTCGTCGATCCCGCGGGGTTGGGAATCCGGCAGACCATCGAAGGTGACCGGCTGGGCTCCACCGATCACGCCCATTACCTTCCGCCCGGGCGACTCGCGGTGGCCGATCCGCGCTGTGTGCATGCGCTGTTGTTCGACTCGGGCGTGGCTCCCGGGCACGAAGCAGGCCCGCGCACCGAGCGGATCGCGCTATTCACGGTCGGCGTGGAGGGCGTCCCGGCGATCCACATCGAGGAGGCGCTGTGGGTGTGCGTTGAAGCTCTGAGCTGCGGGTAGCGCCCAAGCACGAGGTAAACCGTCGCTCGGAGCGTTTACCTGGTGCTAAGCTGCGACCGCCCACCAAAGGAGGGAGTTATGGAGCTTCTAGAGCAGGGCATCAGCGCTCCAACGCCGGCGGTCACCGAAGTAGATGAGCGTGCCGCGCGTCGCTCCCTGCGGACTCAGATCGAGCGTCTTGAACGCGAGCTGTCAGAGGCATTCGTGACCGCGTATCGGATGGGTGGGCTCGCTCAGCCCCCGGAGCATCGGGGCGAGCCGCGACTGCTCGGCCTTGGCGAGCTCGAGCGCGTCCGCGACGAGCTGGCCGAGCGCCTGCGCGCGGCTCGGGTGACGATCGCCGAGCGCGCCGAGGTGCAGGCCGCCAATCGGGTGCTGCTCGAGCGGATGCTGCTCGAGCCCGCGAAGCACCGCTTTGCCCGGGTGGCCCGCACTGATATCGGCGAGCCGGGGTGCGGCGTATGGCAGGTCCGTCCCCGCCTGGGCCTGATCGGAATGCTCATGGGGTGGTGGCAGGTCAAGCTGTCTTCCGGCTGTCCGTTAGCCGGGGGCCGCGCTTCCGGCGCGGCCCGGTAGAGCTCTAATCTCCCTCGTCTATGCGTGCAACGCTCCGAACCGGAGCGGCGGCCGTCCTGGTGCTGCTGATCATGTTTCTCGGCAGCTTTGTGCTTTGGATCGGGACCCCGCTGTTGTGGCTCTGGATCGGTTCTCAAATACAGGGCGTCACGGATTCTCTCGGGGCGGCGATGGCGGCCGCGTTCCCGGGTGCGGTGGTCACCATCGGCGCGCTCGCCTCGATCCTGGCCAAGTTGAGCGACGTCTACAGGAATAACCGCCGAGCGAGGGGGCTCGACGACCCAGGGCATTTCGTGCTCGAGGCGGTACTGGTGGTAAGCGCCGGGATCACGCTGGTTGCATTCGTGGTCTGGTTTCTGTTTCTGTCAGGCGCCAGCCCACTGCCGATCGCTGTCTCGATCTAGATCTCTGGCCTCTCGTCCGCGAGGGGCCGGCAGGGGTCGGCACATGTGCCGACCCCTCCCGGAGTTATTCAGACACCTACCAGCTCCAGCTTCGGCGGTGCGTGAGCCGCCAGCTGGGTCAGCTCATGCGACGCGTGCCCAAGCAGCTGTGCTGCGAGTACCCGCCGCTGACGCTCCGTTAGATCACCGGCCGGTCGCGTCTCTGAGATGTGTAGCCCAGCAAGCAGCTTGTGGGCGCGGATACTGCCCCACCGCCGCTGGCTTGTCAGCAGTTCACCCACTGGCCAGCTTGTTGCCTCCCACGGGAGGTCGAGGATGACATCGGCCGCAGATACCCGTCCATCCGCGATCCGGCGCTTGAGCTCAGCGCGTTTCAGCCGAACGGCATTGGCCCGCTCTAGGGCTTGCAGCCGCTGCGGCCCCGTGGTCATCGTGGCGGTGAACGTCATTCGTCTCTCTCCCTGGTCGTGGTCCGAAACGGGTGGACCATTTGGCAATACATCACCGCCACGACACGATTACGGGTCGCGTCCCAACGGCTCTCCTGCATCTCTGCCTTCCGGCGCGTCGCTCGCGGCCCCGCTGATTTCGCCCCTCGACCCACCCCACCTCGCTTGAGTCTTAGCGACGTCCGGCCGACCACATCCGACAGCGCAGAAGCTACGCGACGCGGCCGGTCACAGCAACGTCACAAGTTCTGAAGGGTGTGCTTTTAGCGTGTTTTTTTTCGCTCTCGGAACTTGTGCCGTAGTGGACAAGCCCGCGACCGAGAGATCCGGTCGGGCCAGGCCTCACTCCGGTGCCGGGAGCGGACCGTGCTCGGCCTCGAAGGCGGCCTTCACGCTGCCGAAGATCTCGATCGCCGCGTCGAGCGTCTGACGGTCGTGGGTGGCCATCACGCTCGTCCGCAGGAGTGCGCCCGAGGGCGGGACGGCGGGGTGGATCGCCGTATTGACGAACACGCCAGCGTCGTAGAGAGCCTTCCACAGAAAGGCGGCCTTCCAGTCGTCGCCGATGACGATCGGTACGACCGGCGTGACGACCTCGGTGCAGTCGTCGAGGCGTGTCGGCTTCACGACCCGAAAGCCGAGCTCGGTGAACGCGCCGTGCAGATAGCGCGCGTTCTCGAGCACCCGGGCGAATAGGTCGCGGCCCTCGCTTGAGCGGCAGATGCGGACCGCCGCCAGCGTAGCTCCGACCGCCGCCGGCACCGCGGACGCGGTGAAGATGAACGGGCGGGAGGAAACTCGCAGGTACTCGATCACGTCCATCGGCCCGGCGATCACCCCCCCGCATGAGGCGAGCGACTTGGAGAATGTGGCCATCCGCAGGTCAACTCGATCCTCGACTCCGAACAGCTCGCAAGTGCCCGCTCCCCTGGAGCCGAGCACCCCGAGCGCGTGGGCCTCGTCGACCATCAGCCGGGCGCCGAACCGCGAGCACAGCTCCACGATCTCGGGCAGCGGCGCGACGTCGCCCTCCATCGAGAACACGCCGTCCACGACGACCAGGATCCCGCCGCCGTCGGCGGTGGCCTTCTCGAGCGTTCGCTCGAGCCGGTCGATGCGGTTGTGGCGGAATGCCCTCAGCTTGGCCCGCGAGAGGATGCAACCGTCGAGGATCGAAGCGTGATCGCCGGAGTCGACAACGACCGTGTCGCCCGGCGCGAGGATCGTGCCCAGGGTGCCGACGTTCGCCTGGTGGCCGGTCGTGAACACCAGCGCGGCCTCGGTTCCGAGCCACTCGGCCAGCTCGTGCTCGAGCTGGATGTGCATATCGGTCGTGCCGTTCAGGAAGCGCGAGCCGGTGAGCCCGGTGCCATAGCGCTGTAGCGCCTCGAGCGCTCCCTGCTTGACGCGCTCATCGCCGGTCAGGCCGAGGTAATTGTTGGACCCCAGCATGATCCGGCCCTTGCCCTCCATCTCGACGACCGGCAGCGTCGGGCCCTCAAGCACGTGGAAGTATGGGAGGGCATCCAGCTCCCGAGCGACCCTGAGCCGCTCCAGGTCCTCGTGCTCGCGCGCTTTGGCGAAGACATCGATCGTGGTCGGCATGCGCCCGCCAATCGTAGGGGCTGGCGGGGCCCTTTGAAGATCGCCGCCGGCGCTGTCACCATGTCGGCTCGTGGCCGAGGATCACATCGACGCCGAAGTGCAGTCGGCTGACATCGTCGAAGAGGAGACGGTGGAGGGCATGCCGGTGCTGGCCGACGTGCGCCCGATCGAGCCGGCGCCCCCGGCACCTCTGCCCGCAGTCCAGGCGGCGGCGGTGGCGGCCACCGGATTCGTGGCCGGAGCGGCGACGGTGGCGCTCGTCAGGCGTCACTCCGCGCGCAAGATGGCTCGGACCCACGGCCTTCGACGGAGCGCAGAGGGATTGCCGGGCGTCGGCCCCGGCCGGACGTTCCTTGTCCACGTGCACATGCTCGGTCGGCCGGGGGACTGATCGGGTCGAGCGGCGGCGCGCTGCGCCTGTTTCCGCTGGGGGTCCAGTGCGAGATAGGTCCCCACTATGGGGAGCTATATCGCGCTAGCGCACGGGGACCCGCAGACCCTCCAGCAGCCGGTGCACGGTCTGTCCCATTTCCATGCGGGCAGCGCCCGGGTCATCGGCGCGCGCGACCACCATCGCCGCCTCGTCGAGCGCCCCTAGGAGCACGTGCGCGGCCGCCCGCACGGGCTGCGGGGGTAGGCGTCTGGCGTCGATCGCTCGCTGCAGCGCCCCTTCCAGTAGCCCCAGGCCGTAGTCGCTGTCGATCGCGCGCCACACATCCCAACCGAGCACCGCCGGCCCGTCGACGAGCAGGATCCGCTGCACCTCTGGCAGGGCGCAGGCGTCGAGAAAGGCGTCTATCCCCTGGACGAGCGCGTTCCAAGGATCGTCGTTGGCTCGTGCCGCCTCCCTCACTCGTCCCGCCGTCTCCGCGCTGATCTGAACCACGACCGCCCGGAACAGCTCCTCCTTACCGCCGCGGAAGTGGTGGTAGAGGGCGCCACGGGTCACGCCGGCTTGCTGCACGATCTCCTCGGTCCCGACGTTCGCGTAGCCGCGTCCCGCGAACAGCTCGCGGGCGGCGTCGATGAGCCCCGCGGTTGTCGCCTCGCGCTGCGCGGCTTTGGTGCGTGGGCGCAGGGGACCCGTGGGGGCTGCAGGGCCCTCACCGCTCGCTGTCGCGCGCTCCTCCCCGCCCGCCGTCACGTGCTCCTCCTGGCCGCCGTCGCGCGCTTCTCGCCGGCTGAGGACCCCCGGCCGCCGCTACTTGACATGCGTACAGCCTGTATGTGAAGATCCGTACACCCTGTACGTAACACTACCTCGCGAGGTTTGCGACATGCCGGACGTCGAGCTCACGCAAGGAAACCTTCACTATCGTGACGAAGGCTCGGGTCCCACGGTGGTGCTAATCCACGGGTTGTTGGTCGACGGCACCGTGTGGGACCGGCTGGTGCCATCGCTGTCCAGCGCGGTTCGTTGCATCGTCCCGGATCTCCCGCTCGGCGCGCACCGGACCCCGATGAAGCCCGAGGCCGACCTCACGCCTCCAGGACTCGCCCGGCTGATCTCCGAGCTGCTCGAACGGCTCCAACTGAGCGACGTGACGCTCGTCGGCAACGACACCGGTGGGGGGCTGTGTCAGCTGGTCGTGGCCTCCCATCCCGACCGGCTCGGGCGCCTGGTGCTGACCAACTGCGACGCGTTCGAGAACTTCCCCCCGCCAGCCTTCCGCCTGGCGATCAAGGCGTTGGGGCATGTCCCGGGCGCGGCCGGCACCGTGGAGCTGCTTGGTCGCATCGCCTCGGTCCGGCGCCTAGCCATGGGCCCCCTGACCGTCGAGCCGTTGCCGGATCACTACCCCAAGCGGTGGATCGAGGCGCTCCGCGACCCCGGCGTGCGACGCGACGTCGTCCGCGTCTCGCGGGGGATCTCCGCGACTCACACGCTGGACGCCGCCACCAGGTTCGGAGCGTTTGACAAGCCAGTCCTGATCGCCTGGGGAGTCCGCGACCGCTTCTTTCCATTGGCCGAGGGGGAGCGGCTGGCGGCGGCGTTCCCCCGCAGTCGGCTGGAGAAGATTGACAACGCTCGAACGTTCGTCCAGATGGATGCTCCGGAGCGTCTCGCCGAGCTGATCTTGGAGTCCGCGCCCGCCGCTGAGTAGGACTAGCGGCGCCTTTGACCGGCGTCCGTTCGGCGTCCGAACACCCGGGTCTCCAACCACTCGTTGCCAAACACCCCGCAAGGATCGAGCCGCCGAAGGAGTGCGACGAAGTCGTCGAACCGCTCGTAGTACCGGCCCACCCCCTCTGGGCCGCCGAGAAACAGTTTGCCCCAGTGCGGGCGCGCGTCGAATGGGGCCAGCGCCCACTCGAGCTCCGCCAGTGCCTGCTCTACAGCCTCTTGCTCAGGCTTCCAGGTGAAGTGAATCCCGACCGTGTCCCGCCCGTACTCGGGACTCATCCACAGCGAGTCGGGGGCGATCATTCGGATCTCGCTGATCTGTGTCAACGGCCGAACCGTCGATGACAAGCCCCGCACTGCTTCGATTGCCGACAGGGCGTCCCGCCTTGGGACCAGGTATTCGGACTGGATCTCGTCGCCGCTGGATGGAGTGAACCCCATCCTGAAGTGAGGCATGCGGTCGTACCAGGGGCCGGGAACTCCGAGCTGGGGGGTGCAATTAGCGGGGTCGAGGCCCGGGATCGGATGCCGTTCGGCGGTGGCTGCGAGAGCGCCGAACAGTTCGCGGTGGTCGAAGTCCGAGCCCTCCCTTTCCCGGCGCTTGACCCACACCTGCTCCGTCGTCGGGCCCCAGCGCGTGAAGACACTGACGCTGTAGCCGCTCGACATGATCGCGTCGAAGTTCTCGAACAGCGCCTGCCAGGTCAGTCGATCGAACACTTGCTGGCGAACCTGGTAGGTGGACTCGACGTCCAGCGTGATCCGCACCAGCGCGCCGACCGCGCCGAGGCCGACGACCAAGCCGTCGAAGTCGGGCCCGCCTCTGGCCGTTGTCAGCAGCTCTCCGTCGGCGGTGACCATCTCGAGCGCCGCCACGGCCGTCGCGAGGTTCCCGTTGCCGTTGCCGGACCCGTGGGTGGCCGTCGAGATGGCGCCGGCCACAGCTAGGTGCGGCAGCGATCCCAGGTTGGCGAGCGCCAGGCCGTGGCGCTCGAGCTTCCTCGCAAGCTGCCCGTAGCGCAGGGCACCCCCAAACGAGACAGTCATGGCATCGCTATCGATCACGATGTCTGGCCTGATTCGCTCGAGCGTCACCAGCTCGAACGAATCTGCGATGCCGGTGAACGAGTGACCCGCTCCGAGCACTCGTACCCGAGGTGCTTTGCGGATGACCTCCTGGAGCTCCTCGACGCTCGACGGAGCGTGGATCCGGCGAGCTCGGTAGGCGTAGTTGCCGGCCCAATTGGTGGCTGACATGTGGCGCACGATAAGGGCCGGCAAGCTGGCCGGCCCTTATGGCGTGCACTTGACCTACGCGGCCAGAGGCTCTCGCTGCGCGGCTGACTCGTGCTCGACCTGGATCGAGTGCACGACGCGCTCGGAGACCGAATGCTCATCGAATGCCTCCTTTAGTGGAAGCGCTCGCTCGCCCTGTTCTGAGGGCGAGTGGTGCTCTGTTTCTCAACAGGCATCCTACCATATACTTAGCGACCCTAAAAGATAGGGAGACTAATGAGGCAGCAGTCTGACATTCCGGCGGCAGAGGAGTTTGCTGACGCGTGGGACGCGTTCGTGCTCGCTGTGCGCCGAGCTCAGGCCCGGGGACAGAAGTCCTCGGAAGGCTTGACGTTGCCGCAGTACTACCTGCTGAGGCCTCTTGACGCGCTCGCCGCGCTGCCGCTGTGCGATCTGGCAGAGCGCGCCGGGATCGCTGCCCCGACTGCCACCAGGATCATCGACGGGCTCGAGCGCGATGGGGCACTGCGCCGCGAACGGACCCCGGAGGACAGGCGGACCGTGCTCGTGTCGCTGACACCGCAGGGCCGACGGCTTCTGAGGCGAAAGCATCGACAGCTCACCGAACGCCGGCAGCGCCTCTACGCGCAGCTGGATCCCAGCGAGCGAGAGCAGAGCGAGCGCCTGCTACGCCATCTGGCTGAGCTGCTCGGTCAGCTCTAGGACCCCTGACCCGCCAGCACCTCGTTCGTGGAGGCGCCGTCGAACGCCGTGGTCGCCGAGACCAGGTGGTTTGACAGCATCCACTGCCCGTACGCGCTCCACTGGGTGGGGTCCTGCCAGCCCCAAGGTCTGCCCGACGTCGGCCCCGGCGGGGAAGAACGCCGACAGCGTCGCCCGGACCGAGGCCAGCTGGAGCTTGCGGTTGAGGCTGGGGTTGGCCTTCACCAGGTTGTTGACGGCACCCGCAGGGTCGCGTCGGACGGACTCGTAACCGCGCCCCAATGCCTGTATGAAGCGGCGGACGATGTCGATGCGTCCCCCGGTCAGCTCACCCTGCCGTGCCACGACCACTAGCTCGTTGTAGGTGGGTACGCCGACCTGGTTCATCCGGATCACGTTCGGGTTCTTTCCCATCTGCTGGAGCTGGACGGCCTCGTAGTTCCAGTAGGCGCCGAGCGTGGCATCGACCCGCCCGGAGAGCATCGCCGGCACGAGGTTCGCGCCGACGTTGACCTCCCTGACCGAGCTGACGGGCAGGTGGGCCCGGGTCAGGATCGTCGTCAGATAGGCGTGCTGATAGGCGATGCCCGCGTCGCCCACGGTCTTGCCGCGCAGGTCAGACGGAGTCCGGATGTGCTTGGAGCCGACCGAGACGATCGAAGTCAGCGGCTGCTGGACGATCGCGCCCACCGCCACCAACGGCTCTCCCCGGCTGCGTGCAAGCATCACCTCAGGCTCGTAGGAGATGGCCAGATCGACTTTCCCGGCGGCCAGGAGCTGAAGCGGGGCTGCCGGATCGGACGGGGTCTGGACGTGCACGTCCAGGTCCGCGTGCGAGAAGTCGCCCTCGGCCAGCGCCTGGTAGATGCCGACATGGTCCGCGTTCGGGAACCAGTCGAGCATCAACGTCATCGACTGCGAGCTCCCGTTGGCGGCGGTGAGCGACTCCTTCTTCTCGCCGCAGGCAGCCAACGCGAGCGCTGCGACCGCGGCGGCCGCCACTGCGAACAGGTGTCTCATGGCTCTCCTTCTCTGTGGTAGACCCAGGGCACGGCCAGGCGCTCGGCCGCGGTCAGCAGCACGAACAGGACGATGGCGAACGCGGACAGGATGGCGACGGCCGCATACGCCCGCGGCGTGAGCAGCTGGTTGATCGACTGCTCGTAGAGGTAGCCGAGGCCGGCGCTCGCCCCCGACAGCTCGGCGAACACCGCTCCGATCACCGCCACCACCACCGCCACCTTGGCTCCGGTCAGCACCCCTGGTAGCGCGGAGGGCAGCTCGAGAAGGCGAAAGGTTCGCGCTCGCGAGGCGTCGAACGTTCGCATCAGCTTCACCGCCTCGCTGTCAACGGAGGCAAAGCCGGCGAGTGTGGTGACGACGATGGGGAAGAACGACACGAGCCCGATAACGACCAGCTTCGGCAGGATCCCGAAGCCGAGCCACAGCACCAGCAACGAGGCGATCATCGGGATGGGGATCGTCTGCGAGGCGACGATCAACGGATAGAGCGCCCCGCGCAGCGTTCGCGAGAAGTGGATCGCGACAGCCAGCGCCAATGCCGCGACGGACGCCAGGAGGATCCCTAGCAGGATCTCCCGCGAGGTCACCAGGAAGTTCGACCAGAGCAGTCCCCGGTCGGAATAGAGCGCGCTCGCCACCTGGTGTGGGGCGGGGAATATCAGCCGCCTGGTGGAGGTGCCGACGTCGGCGTAGAGCTCCCAGGCGCCGAGCAGGGCGGCCAGCACCAATGCCGGGCGCCAGCCTGTCAGGAGCCGCCTCACGACTCCACCCCCAGCTTCTCGAGCGCTCGCTCGCGCAGCGATACCACAGCTGGATCGGTTCGAGCCCGAGGTCTGGGCTTCTCGACCTCGATCTCCGCGACGGTCCGCCCGGGGCGCGGCGAGAGGACCACGACGCGATCCGCGAGCACCACCGCTTCTTCGACGTCGTGGGTCACCAGCACCACGGTGCGCGGCTCTCGCTCGAGCACGTGTCCGAGCCACCCCTGCATCTGGACGCGGGTGATGGCGTCCAGCGACGCGAACGGCTCGTCGAGCGCCAGCACCGGCTTGCCGGCGAGCAGCGAGCGCAGGAACGAGATTCGCTGCCGCATGCCACCGGAGAGCTCGGCCGGTCGCGCGCGCGCGAACTCCATAAGTCCGAAGCGCTCCAGCCACGGCGCCGTTCTCTGCCGCGCCTCGGCCCGCGAGGAGCCATGAGCGCGCAGCGCCAGGGCGGCGTTGTCGATCGCGCTGAGCCACGGCAGCAGCGCGTCGCGTTGGGGCATCAGCGCGGCGGGGTCGGTACGGATCGTGCCCTCATCCGGCGTTTGCAGTTCGCAGATCAGCTCGAGCAGAGTGCTCTTGCCGCAGCCGCTCGGCCCCACCACCGCGACGATCTCGTCGGGGTAGGCGCGCAGGGACAATCCGTCGAGGGCCTTCAGGCGTCCTCGCTTGGTGACAAAAGTACGGCCGACGGCTTGTACCGAGACGCCGACGCGTCCCTCGACAGCCGCAGCCTTGCTCGGTGCTTCTGTTACTCCCTTCGCGGGCATTACCCACACAGGTTCGAAGGGTCAGCGCCGGGTGGGGTGGGGCGCTATCTCAGCCGGCTTTCCCGCCAGCCCCCCTGGGTTATCGGTGTAGACCGATGCTACCGCGCGCTGGCATTTACCACGCCGCGACGGCGGGGAGCCCGTGCTACGCCGCGACGGCGGGTAGCCCGTAATACGCCGCGACAGCAGCGAGCCCGTGCTACGCCGCGACGGCGGGGAGCCCGACGCCGATGACCTTCAGCCGCCGGGACAGGGCGGTGAACGCGAACTCATTGAGCTGTTGACTCGAGTATCCGAGGTACTCGTAGTCGTCACCCAGTTGGAACCCCGGAGGGACGAGCACTCCGGCCGCCGAAGGCAGCGTCTCCATCAGCTTGTCCTGGATGCGGCGGGCGAGCTCCGGGTCGCGCGCTTTCTGCTGCAGGAACCAGGTTCCCCAGGCCACGTGGCGATGCTCGTCCCGCGAGATGAGGTTGAAGGCCTTCAGGTGGCCGGGGAGGATCCCGCGGCGCTCGAGGTTGTCGGTCTGGAAGTACTGGCCGGTGAGTGCCAGGGTGCCCTCGATCACCATGTGGTAGGTGGTGACGAAGTCGACCTTGGCGGCCATGTCGTCGGGGTTCGACAGCAACTCCTGGTGGGATTCGACCAGATAGCCGTCGAACAGCTTGAAGTAGTCGGGGGTCAAGTCGTGCCGCGCCCGCTCGAGCCGGTCCTCGAAGCTGCCGTCGTAACGGAACACCTCCTCGTACAGGCGGTTGAAGTGCTGCGCGTGGCGCGCCTCGTCCACCTGCTGTGTGAGCAGGAAGGCCTCCTCGTTCTTGTCCTCGGCCGCGAGCACGAGCCCCGAGAACTGGTTCGTGACCCTCTCCTCGCCGACGAAGAACGCCGACAGCCCCCACAGCATCTCCTCGCGGAGCTCCTCGTCCATCGCCTCCCAGTCGCGGCGATCTTGCTCGAGATCGATCTCATGCGAGACCCAGCCCTGCTTCTCCCACAACCGGTAGAGCTCAAGCGGCGTCATCAGCTTGACCTGCGGCAACTTGGCCTCGTCCGAGATCGTCGCCACATCGCCCTGGACCGTGTAGTCGAGCAGGCTTGACATCGATTGCCTCCCTGGTGCTGGTTGTGGGGCGAGTCTAACCCGCCGCTTCAGAGACCCGTGGGGAGAACTACGGAACTATTCCCGGTTTCTTACAACGCCTCTGGTCACCGGTATCCGTAGGGGCGCCGTCACCAGAACAGCGGGGGGGGCCGTCACCAGACCAGCGGGCGCGTTTACGCGACGGCCCCTACTGGGCTGGTCAAGGCCTTGACGAACTCCTCCAGCTGATCCGTTCGCCAGCACTCGAACGCGGTGCAGTGCCGCTCGTAGGCTGAGATCACCGAGTCGCCGTAGTTCCAATAGAGCCGCGGCTCGGGGTTCAGCCAGAACGTGCGCCCTGCCTTGGCGGTGATCGCCGCGAACACGTCCTCGCGGGGCGGGCGGCCGTTTGTGCGAGCGTCGCCCAGGACTATCACCGTGGCGCGGGGGTGAAGCTCGTCCTCGATCTGAGCCAGGAACTCCATCCACACCCGGCCGTAGTCGGTGTAGCCGGACACGTCGGCCACGCCCGCGTCGCGCGAGACCGCCTCGCTGGCGGTCCGAAAGTCGCGCTCGCGCTCGAACACCTCGGTGACCTCGGAGATCCGCTCGATGAACACGAACGAGCGCAACTTGCGGAAGGCGTCGTGGAGGGCGTGCAGAACGCTGAGGAAGAACGTGGAGGCGCTGGTGACGCTGGTCGACACGTCGCACAGGACGAAGATCTCAGGGCGGCGCGGGCGCTGTGGCCGGTACTTCAGCGCGATCGGCACCCCGCCGGTCTCCAGCGAGGCGCGCATCGTGCGCCGGACGTCCACGTGGGCGTGGCGCTTGCGGCCCCTCAGTTCGTGACCCTGGGTGGCGAGCCGGCGCTTGAGCTGCGCCACGACCCGGTGAACCGCGGCCAAATCCTGGATCGGGCCGGTGGGCAGAGCGCGATCGAGCTCTGTCAGCGGACGCTTGGGAGGCAGCGAGGCCGTGCGCTCGATCAGATCGCGCTCGAGCTCGCGGCGCAGGTGATGCTCGAATCGCCGCAGCTGATCGCGGGGGATTCCCTCCCGCCGTGGGTCTTCCTCCGGGAGCTCCAGCTGAGGCTCGGTTCGCAACCCGAGAGCCCGCCGGATCCGCTGCACGTCGACCCCCAGCACGCCGGAACCCTCACCGCCCGCGAATGCACTGATCGCCAGACGAGCCAAGTCGCGCAGCGAGGCGTCGGAGCCCTCACGGAGGGCTACCGCTATCTGCTGGCGCAGGGTGTCTAGGTCGATCTGCGTGGCCTCGCCCGAGGCGCCACTCTCGGCGACCCCTCGCCGCGTGGCCTCGGCCTCCGCGGCGCGGAAGAAGAAGCGCTCGAACACGAGCTCGAACGTGCGCCTATCCTCAGGCGACTTGGCCAGGGTGGCGGCCAGGGCCTCGCGAAATTCATATTGGGCGCCCCAGCGCACATGTCCCAGGACCTCGAAGGCGTCGAGCAGCTCCGAGGTGCCGATCGCCACGCCCTCGCTGCGCAGGTCTTCGGCGAACGCCAGCAGCTTGGAGTCAAATGTTCCCGGCCCCTGCTCGCGGGTGCCGCCGAACAGGTTGGCCTTACGCGGCGGTGGCATCGGTCAACTTGACGCCCACGCGCTCGGCCACCGTGTCGAGGTCGGTGCGGTGCTTGACGATCACGCTCATTGTCTCGCGGAACGTGGCGCCGTCGATCTCCTCGGCGCCGAGCAGCAGCAAGGCCCGAGCCCAATCGATCGACTCCGCGATGCTCGGAGGCTTTTTGAGGTCCAGCTCGCGAACCTCCTGGACGATCTCGACCAGCCGCCTGGCGACGGTCCGATCCAGCTCCGGGGAGTGCAACCGCACGATCTCGAGCTCGTGCTCGAGAGCGGGGTAATCGAGCCACAAATAGAGACACCTTCGTTTCAGCGCCTCGGTCAGCTCGCGCGTGTTGTTGGAGGTCAAAAGGACCACCGGCCGGGTCCGGGCCTCGATCCGGCCCAGCTCCGGGATCGAGATCTGGAAGTCGGACAGCAGTTCGAGCAGCATGGCCTCGAACTCCTGATCGGTCTTGTCGATCTCGTCGATCAGGAGCACGACCGGCTGCTGGGCGGCGATCGCCGTCATCAGCGGCCGGGGAAGCAGGAACTCCTCGGAGAAGATGTCTTCCTGGACGTCTTGCCAGCCGGTGCCCTCTGACTCCGTCTGAATCCTCAGCAGCTGCTTGCGGTAGTTCCACTCGTACAGCGCCTTGGCCTCATCGAGACCCTCGTAGCACTGAAGGCGGACGAGCGTCCGGCTCAGGTAGCGCGAGAGCGCCTTGGCCAGCTCGGTCTTGCCCACCCCCGCCGGGCCCTCGACCAGCACCGGCTTGCCCAGCTTGGCGGCCAGGAACGACACCAGCGCGGTCGATTCGCCCGGTAGATATCCCACCTGCCTGAGGCCCTGCGCCACGTCTTCGACCGATGCGGGGTGCTCCGGCATCCCACAAATATAGGGTTCGACTGGTGCCGTTCTTCTACGCCCTGACGTCCTCGCAGCTGAATGCCCTCGCGGCGGCGATGGCAGCAGGCCTGCTGATCGGAGTCATCGGACACATCCTTCGCTCCCGACTGGTGGTCATCTTCGGGATCCTCGTGATCGGCGCGGTCAGCGTGTACTTCGGGGTGTTCGTGGCGAAGGTGCGGTAGGGACTGGCCTCAGCGCGCGGGCGTCGTGGCGCGTGGAGGGTCTCGTTATTGGGGCGCCTTCGCAATGCAAAAGTCCCCAAAACGGGTGCCAGCGTCTCTCGCGGCGGTGGGTTGAGCAGCCACGAGCTGAGTATCTCCCCAAACACGCGGACGGGCACGGAGTTTGGGGGATTTTGCAGGCGCTCATTGAGGGTGCGACATTTGCAGCGCGCACTGAGGTTGGGGCGTTTGCAGCGCGCCTGAGGTTGGGACTTTTGCGGCGCGCCGACGATCGCCCGTCCTGGGACGCGCCCCCGTGGGACGCCCCGCCGTGGGACGCCCCCTGGGACCCCCCGTGGGACGCCCCCTGGGACCCCCTGGGACGCCGTGGGACGCCCCCGGGGACGCCCCCGTGGGACGCCCCCGGAGCCGGGCGCGGCCCTACTCCATCTTTCCGTTGCGGATGATCGCCGCCTGTCCCTGCCCGCCGCCGACGCACAGGGTGGCCAGGCCACGTCGGGCGTCGCGCCGGCGCATCTCGTGCAGCAGGGTGACGAGGATGCGGCCGCCGCTGGCCCCTATCGGGTGGCCGATCGCGATCGCTCCGCCATGCGGGTTGATCCGCTCCGACTCGATGTCCAGTTCGCGCAGCACGGCCAGGGACTGGGCGGCGAACGCCTCGTTGAGCTCGAACAGGTCGATGTCCTTGAGCTCGAGCCCGGCCTTGCCCAGCGCCTGTTTGACTGCCGGCACCGGCCCGATACCCATGATCTTCGGCTCGACGCCCACCGATGCATAGCTCTCCACCGTCCCGAACGGCTCGAGCCCACGCTCGGCGGCCGTTGAGGCCGACATGACCACGAGCGCCGCGGCGCCGTCGTTGACGCCGGAGGCGTTGCCGGCCGTGACCGTCCCGCCGTTGCGCTTGAAGGCGGCGCGGAGCTTCGCCAGCCCTTCGGCCGTCGTGTCGGCCCGGGGATGCTCGTCGGTGTCCACGGTCTTCGTGCCGCCCTTGGCAGGCACCTCGATCGGCACGATCTCGTCCTTGAAGGTCCCGGCGTCCACCGCCTGGCCCGCCTTCTGTTGGCTGGCGGCAGCGAACTCGTCCTGCTCCTCGCGGGGGATCGCGTACTGCTCGGCCAGGTTCTCGGCGGTGATCCCCATGTGGATGTCATTGAACGCGTCCCACAGGCCGTCGTGGATCATCGAGTCGATCAGCTCGGCATCCCCCATCCGGGCGCCGAAGCGCGCGGAAGGGAACAGGTACGGGGCGCGCGACATGTTCTCCATCCCGCCGGCCACGACCACATCCACATCACCGGCGCGGATCATCTGGGAGGCGATCGCCACCGACTTCAGCCCCGAGCCGCAGACCATGTTGATCGTGGTGGCCGGCACCTCCTTCGGGATCCCGGCGCCGATCGAGGCTTGCCGAGCGGGGTTCTGCCCCAGCCCGGCGGCCAGGACGCACCCCATCAAAACCTCGTTTACCTCCTCTCCCCGCAGCTCCGCCCGCTCCAGGGCGGCGCGGATGGCGTTTGACCCCAGCTCCGTCGCCGGGACGTCCTTGAACTGACCGCCCATGGTCCCCACAGGGGTCCTGACTGCGCTGACGATTACCGCGTCCTCCATGGCTGTCCTCCTCGAGACCTACTGACTTCTAAGCACGTGCTACCCGGGCTCCGGGCGCTTGATACCAGCACATCGCGGGCGTAAAGTGAAGCGAGAAGCCTGGATCCAGCCTGACGTTTTGGACGTCACCAGGAGGGAGTGCCGTGGCCGATCAGCATCGCCAAGACGAGCGTGTTGGAGTCCGCGGAGAATGCGAGCGCGTAATCCACTTTCCGGACCGCCGCAAGCAGAACCGGAACGCGCCGCTGCCCCTGATTCCACTGGGTCGATCAGTGGTATCACTGTATGCAGAGAAGCCAATAGAGCGACATAGCTGTGGTCGGCTCGGACGATGGTGGCCGGCCGCCATCGGGGGCGGCCGACTCCAACCGCAGGAAGGAGAGGTTGATGGCAAAAGCACCCACCTCGGCGGAGGAAGTCCTCGACGCGGCCGTCATCGGAGTCGGAGATCGCCGTCCATTGGCGCGAGGAGGACTACTACCCGCCACCGGATGACTTCGTCAAGCAGGCGAACGGTAACGACCCGTCACTCCTCGAGAGATTCAGTCCCGAGCAACTTCCCGGATTGCTTCATCGAGTACGCCGACTTGCTGACCTGGGACAAGAAGTGGGACGAGGTTCTCGATACGAGCGAACCCGCCGTTCTTCAAGTGGTTCGTCGGGGGCAAACTCAATGCGTGCGTCAACTGCGTCGACCGGCATCTGGAGTCGCGCGGCGACAAGAACGCGATCATCTGGGTGCCGGAGGACGAGGACGACGAGATCGCAGTACATCACGTACTCAGAGCTGCATCGTCGCGTGAACGAGTTCGCCGCGCTGCTCAAGGATTTCTGCGGCGTCGAGGCGGGCGACCGCGTCACGTTCCATCTGCCGATGCTGCCCGAGCTGCCGGTCTCCATGCTGGCCTGCGCCCGGCTCGGCGTGATCCACTCCGAGGTGTTCGGTGGATTCAGCGGCGGCGCTTGCGGTCAGCGAATGGCGGACGCCAAGAGCACCATTCTGGTGACGATGGACGCCTATTACCGCGACGGCAAGCTTTCAGACCACAAGATCAAGGCCGACGAGGCGATCGAGGCCGCGCGCAAGGAGGGGATCGAGGTCGAGAAGGTGCTCGTCTGGCGGCGCAAGCCGGGCGAGTATCACTCCGAAGTCAGAGATGGTCGAGGGCCGCGACTTCTTCGTCGACGAGCTGCTCGAGGAGTACGAGGGACAGGAAGTCGAGCCTGTCTCTAGGGAAGCCAACGACACGCTGTTCTTGATGTACACGAGCGGCACGACCGGCCGGCCGAAGGGAGCCCAGCACACGACCGGCGGCTATCTGGCCTACGTCGCGGGCACCTCGAAGTACTACCAGGACATCCATCCCGACGACGTCTACTGGTGCTTCGCCGACATCGGCTGGATCACCGGCCACTCCTACATCGTCTACGGGCCTGCTGGCGCTGGGGACGGCAAGCGTCATGTACGAGGGCATCCCGACGCATACCCGGACGCCGGGCGACCGTGGCGGATCGCGGACAAGCTCGGCGTGGACATCTTCCACACCGCGCCGACCACGATCCGGATGCTGCGCAAGGTCGGGCCGGACGAGCCCGGCAAGTACGACTACCACTTCAAGACGATGACGACGGTCGGCGAGCCGATCGAGCCCGATGTCTGGCGTTGGTACTACGACGTCGTCGGTAAAGGGAAGGCAGCGATCACCGACACCTGGTGGATGACCGAGACCGGCGGGTTCCTGGGTTCCACGATGCCGGGGCTTCAGCCCATGAAGCCGGGTAGCTGCGGGCCGGAGTGCCTCGGGATCCAGCTGGTGATCTACGACGAAGACGGTAATGAGATCCCGAAAGGCTCCGGCAAGGCCGGCTACATCTGCGTGCGCAATCCGTGGCCGGGCCGGATGTTGACGGTCTGGGGCCAGGACGAGCGGTTCATCGACACCTACTACAAGAAGTTCAACAAGGACGAGAACAGCAAGGAGTGGCGCGACTGGCCGTTCATGTGCGGCGACGGCGCGGTCCAGGCCGAGGACGGCTACTACCGGATCCTCGGCCGGATCGACGACGTGATCAACGTCGCCGGCCACCGGCTCGGCACCAAGGAGCTCGAGTCGGCCGCGATCGAGGTCGAGGAGGTGGCGGAGGCCGCCGCCGTTCCCGTCGTCGATGAAACGCGCGGCAAGGTGGTCGAGATGTACATCTCGCTCAAGCCGGACGTCAAGGGCGGCGACGATGTCGCCCAGAAGGTCTCGACCCAGATCGAGAAGGACATCGGCAAGATCGCCAAGCCCAAGAACGTGTGGGTCGTGCCGGACATGCCGAAGACCCGTTCGGGGAAAATCATGCGCCGCGTGATCGCGAGCATCTCGAATTTCACGGATGTGGGCGACGTGTCAACGCTGGCCAATCCCGACATCGTCGAACAGATTCAGGAGCAGGTGCAGAGCGCCAAGAAGGAGAAGGAGGAAGTCCCGAAGGATTTGTCACAGAAGGAGAAGGAGGAGATCGCCACCTACGGCGAAGGCTCCGAGTAGATAGGAGGAGTAGTCATGGCCGCCGGCCGCAAGACCGCCAGCGACAAGGACGGCGGGGCGCCCGACGGAGGGGCGCCCCCGCCAGAGCAGCAGGTCCGCGCGCTGTACGAGCAGGCTGAGTCCCAGACCGCAAAGGCGCTCGAGGAACTGGTCTCGAAGCCGAGCTTCGGGCGGCTGATGGCCATGACGGCCGAGAACGTGGCGGCGCTCGGCCGGATCGGCTCGGAGGTCGCCGACCTCGTGCTGCGCAACCTGCGCCTGGCCGGGCGTGCCGATGTCGTTCGCCTCGCCCGCCAGATCCACCGCACCGAGGACAAGCTCGAGCGCCTCCTCCAGGAGGTCGAGACCCTGCGCGACGAGTTGGCGCAGGAGCGGCGCAGCGACGGGTCGGGCGGTCGTCAGCGGCGGTCCGGCGGTCGCGCACGAAACAGAAACTCAGGCGACCGGGAGGAAGCGAAGACGGGCGGGAGATGAGCGCGACCCGCAAGGTGCTGCGAGCGCCGATGGATGCGCTCGAGTTCGCGAACATCGTGCTTACCACGGATGACGCCCGGACGGGCGGCGCGCCCCGGGACGTAGTCTGGAGTCACCGCAACACGACGCTGTACCGCTACCGGTCAGACCAGCGTTCGCACGCCATGCCGCTGCTGTTGGTGTTCGCGCTCATCAACCGGCCCTACATCTTCGACCTCCGTGAGGGTGGATCGCTGGTCGAGTTTCTGGTGGAGGAGGGGTTCGACGTGTTCCTCGTCGACTGGGGGTATCCCGACGAGGAGGACTCTGACACCGGGATCGACGACTACGTGTGCGACGAGCTGCATTGGGCGATCCGCGAGACGTTGCGGGCAAGCGGCGCAGAGGAGCTGACGCTCGTCGGCTGGTGCATCGGGGCCACCCTATGCGCCATGTATTGCGGGCTCGACCACGGCGGCGGCAGCGACCCGGTTCGCAACCTGGTGCTGCTCACCATGCCCATCGACGGGCGCGATTCGACCTACGCCAAATGGGTGGGGCTCGAGGACTTCGACCACGAGGCCGTGGCTGAGGCGTGGCGCGTGCTGCCGGGAGGAGCCGTCGACCAGGCCAACAAGCTGCTGAAGCCGGTGACCAACTTCTGGACGACCTACCGGCGGCTGTGGCAGCAGGTCCAGGATGGCGTGGCCAAACGGGAGGCCTACCAGCCGATGGCCAAATGGGTGGCAGACAACCCCGATTTTCCGGGCCGGGCCTGGGCGCAGTGGATCGGCTGGATGTACAAGGATGGCTCGCTGCCGGCGGGGCGCGTGCGGCTACGCGAGCGTCAGGTCGATCTCTCGAAGATCGATCAGAACCTGCTCGTGATCACCGCCGGAGCGGACCACATCGCGCCTCGGGCGGGCACGGTGCCGATCTTCGAGATGGTCTCGAGCAAGGACGTGACGCACTTCGACCGTCCCGGCGGGCACATCGGGCTGATGGCCGGCTCCGCGGCGCGCAAGGAGATATGGCCGGATCTCGCGGAGTGGCTCGCCGAGCGATCGGAGCCGTAAGTAACAAGGGAAGGAGAGGACGATGAGTTCCACTAGGACCCCCACCGTCGGCTCGGCCCACGGGGTGACAGAGCCGTTCGCGGAGACACACCACCGCCCGCGGATGCACGGCCACGTCGTGTTCGTGACCGGAGGAAGCCGAGGGATCGGAGCCGCTATTTGCAAGAGCTTCGCCGAGCAAGGGGCGGTCGTGGCCGCGGGCTACAGCGGCAACGAGGAGCGCGCCCAGCAGCTGTGCGACGAGCTCAAGGGCCACGGCGTGGAAACAAGCATCCACCAGGGGAATGTCGGCTCGGCGGAGGACTGCCGCCGCACGGTCGAGGAGGTCATCGAGCAGCACGGCCGGCTCGACGTGCTGGTCAACAACGCCGGCATAACGCTCGACAAGACAGTGCTCAAGATGAGCGACGAGGACTGGTACAAGGTGCTGGCGGTCAACCTCTCCGGCGCGTTCTTCATGTCCAAGGCCGTGCTGCCACATATGGTCGAACGCGGATCGGGGCGGATCATCAACATCTCCTCGATCATCGGCTCGATCGGCAACATAGGTCAGGCCAACTACGCCGCGTCGAAGTCGGGCCTGTTCGGGCTGACCAAGACGCTGGCGCGCGAGGCCTGTTACTACCTGGGCAAGGAGAACAAGCTTGAGCCTGCCTCGATCGGCGTGACGGTGAACACGGTTGCCCCCGGGTTCATCGCGACCGAGATGCTCGAGCAGGTGCCCCAGAAAGCGCTCGACAAGATCAGGTCCGAGATCCCGGTCGGGCGGCTCGGGCGCCCGGACGAGGTGGCTCGCGTGGTGCACTTCCTGGCGTCGGACTATTCGTCCTTCATCACCGGCCAGGTTTGGGGCGTCAACGGCGGTCAGGAGATGTAGCCTGTCCAGCAGATGTCCAGCCGCTCAGCTGCCGCGCTCGGCGAGATCATCCGCCATCAGCGGGAGCTGGCGGAGCTGTCGATGCGCAGGTTCGCAGAGCTGGCGGGGATCTCGAATCCGTACCTCTCGCAGATCGAGCGCGGGCTACGGGCGCCCTCCGAGCAGGTGCTCGAGGCGATCGCGACCGCGCTCGGGGTGTCGGTGGACGCCCTGTACAAGCAGGCGGGGGTGCCGCCCCCGCGTGATGAGGACCAGGAGAGCGCCGTACTTGACGCCATCCGCTCCGACAGCCGGCTCACTGCCCGTCAGCGCTCCGCCCTTGGCGAGGTCTACAGAGCGTTCGTCGGCCAGTCCGCCCACGATGACACGGTCGAAGAGTGACCACCTCCAATGAGGCGCCGCTGGCCAGGCGGGCCGCGGTCGTGACCGGGGCCGCCAGCGGCATCGGCCTCGCCGTGGCCAGGCACCTGGTGGACGAGGGGATGGACGTGCTGGCGGTCGACCTGGAACCCGATCCGGAGGGACCAGGTGTACCGCACCAGGCCGACCTGACGGACCCGACGGCGAACGAGGACTGCGTCTCGGCGGCGCTCGAGCGGTTCGGCCGCCTGGACGTCGTGGTTCCGAACGCGGGAATCCAGCACGTGGCGCCGATCGAGGATTTTCCGCTCGAGCGCTGGCAGACGATTCTGGCGTTGCTGCTGACGAGCCCGTTCCTGCTGGCCAAGAGCGCATGGTCGGCTTTGCGCTCCAGCGGTTCCGGGCGGGTGATCGTGATCGCCTCCGTGCATGGGCTGGTGGCGTCCCCGTTCAAGGCCGCTTACGTGTCGGCCAAGCACGGCGTGCTGGGACTGGTCAAGACTCTGGCCCTGGAGGGCGCCGAGGACGGCATCTCGGTCACCGCCGTGTGTCCGGCGTACGTGCGGACGCCTCTGGTGGAAAAGCAGATCACGGACCAGGCCGCCGCCCACGGCCTGGCCGAGGAGCGGGTGCTCGAGGAGGTGATCCTCGCCCCGCATGCCGTCAAGCGTCTGATCGAGCCGTCCGAGGTGGCACGCCTGGTCGGATTCCTGGCTGGGCCCGGCGGCGCCGCGTTCACCGGTGCGCCAGTGACGATGGACCAGGGCTGGACAGCTCGCTGATCGGGCGATCGGCTACGACGTCCCGACCAGGCTGCGCGAGCTCAGCTCGTCATCGAGTGCCGGCGCACGTCGGCCAGCAGCGCGGGCCAGTGCTCGCGTAGCGCCTCGCGACCCATGAACAGGCCCAGGTGGCCCCCCGTCGAGAGGAAGGTATGAATCTGCTCGGGTGGCGTACCGCAGGCGTCCTTGAGCGCGAATACCTGCTCCGGCGGGGTGATGTGGTCGGTCTGGCCCCCCAGCAGGTTCAGCGGCACGTCGATCTTCTCGAGCTCGATCCGCGTCCCGCCGATCTCGAGCCTCCCGTCGATGAGCGCGTTGTCGGCGAACAGGTGGCGCACGATCCACAGGTAGAACGCGCCTGGAATGTCCTGGGTGTGCTTGAACCAGTCTTCGAACTCCGTGTAACGGTCGACGTATCTCGGGTCCCCGACGCTGCGCAGCAGGTCGAGCTGGCGGGAGATCTCATCTGCGGGGTTGATGGCGATGAAGCCGCTCAGCATGTAGCTGCCCTTCAGCACTCCGCCCCCCGCCGCGACCAGCGCCTCGTAGAACCAGAGGTTGCCGTCGGGTGCCAGTCCTCGCACGATTTCCGCGATCACGGGCTCACCGGCGTGGAAGTCGATCGGAGCGCCCGCCAGCGTCAGCGTGTTGATCCGCTCGGGTCGGAGCGCGGCGTAGATCGCCGCCAGCCACCCACCCTGGCAGTCGCCGATCAGGTTGACGGTGCCCCCGCAGTGCTCGACGGCGTCATCGACTACCTGGAGGTAGTCCTCGATCGAGGCTCCAGCGGTCGCTGGCGTGGCCCCCACCCAGTCGAGCGCCAGGGCTCTCTCCAGCCCTGCCTCAAGGATGGCGCCCATCTGGCTCTGGGCACTCGAGTAGTCGACGATGCACGAGTCGTGGCCGGCCTGCGGCGGCAGGACCAACGTGGGCACGACGCCGCGGCGGGTGCTCGAAAAGTCGCGGAGCCGCGCCAGCGGCGCCTCGAGCACGATCTCGTGCGGAGAAGCCCACTCCGGGACCTGCCGGCGGACCACGTGGTTCCACCAGCGCATGTGGTCGAGCGGCTCAACCTGCCCCGCGAGCGTCGCCTCGACGTAGCCCGAAGCGCCGTCGATTGCGGCCTGCCAGCCGCGAGTCCAGGTGTCAAGCAGTCTGGCTCCGATAAGTGGTCGGGTGGCGGTCATGGTCAAAAAATAAGGGGAGCACCGGCGGTTGCCGGGCTCCCCTTCACGAGCCGGTCTGATTTCAGACCCTTACTTGAGCGTGCCGCGGGCGGTGTTCACGTACGCGCTCGCCAGCTCGCGGCTCACGCCGACATGCGACTCGATCAGGGCCTTGAGCCACTCCGGCTGGGCGCTGTCGGCGAACCGGGACTCGACGTCGAGCGCGCGGTCGACCGCCTGCTCGTACGAGTCGATATACAGGGCACCTGCCTTGCGAGCCGCGGTCAGGATCTGGTCGCTGGCGTCTTTGAACTGCTCAAACGGCGCCTCGAACGGGTACTGCGTCTTGGTGGTCGTAGCCATTGCTTGCTCCTTAGAGGTGATTGCGCTTGCCAATCGTGACTGTGCTTGCAGGTTAGCAAGATCTCAGCAAACGCGCAAGCGTTGATGCCTCCGCGGGCGTTGATGCCTCCGCAAGCGTTGATGCCTCCCGGGGCCTGCGCCGGATCGCGAACCACCTTGGTAGATTCGCCTCGGTGTCAGCCCGCAAAACATTTGCTCGAGGGACGATCGCCCTGCTCAGCGCGGCATTGTTCGCGACCGCGATCGCAGCGTGCGGGGGTGGAAGCTCGGATCAGGCCACGACCTTGCTCAGGCAGACGTTCAGCGGGACCCACGCCATCAACAGCGGCGACGTGAACGTGGCTCTGACCGCCAATCCGTCCGGATCGAGCACGCTGAAGGGCCCGATCTCGCTGACGCTAGGCGGTCCCTTCGCCAGCTTGGGCAACGGCAAGGTGCCGAAATCGAACTTCAACATCGCGATCAGCGCCTTGGGGCACACGGGCCAGCTGGGGATCCTGTCGACCGGGACGAACGGGTACGTGACGCTGAACGGAACCAGCTATCAGCTGCCGGCTTCGACCTTCCAGCAGCTGGAGAAGAGCTTCTCCTCGCTCACGTCCTCCTCCGGCGGGGGGTCAGGATCGGGAACGCTTGGGAAGCTGGGAATCGACCCGCTGCACTGGCTGGTGAAGCCGACGGTCGTGGGCAACGACACCGTGGGCGGGGCCAGCACGACCCACATCCGCGCGGACGTGAACGTCCCAGCGCTGCTCGACGATGTGAACACCTTTCTCGGCAAGGCCTCCTCCCTCGGGGTGTCGGGAGCGGGGCGGCTGCCGTCAGGGATCTCGCCCTCCACGCGGGCGCGGATCGCGAATGCGGTCAAGCAGCCGCAGGTGGACGTCTGGACGGGCAACAGCGACAAGACGCTGCGCAGGATCGCGATCGGCCTCATGGTGCCGGTCACCGGTCAGGTCTCTTCGCTGCTTGGCGGGCTGAGCTCGGCCCAACTCTCGTTCAGCCTGCAGTACGCCGACCTAAACCAGCCTCAGACGATCACCGCTCCGAAGTCGGTGGCACCGTTCACGCAGTTCCAGTCAAAGCTTCAGACGATCCTGTCGTCCATTCAGAGCGCCCTCGGGGGCGCTGCGACCGGATCAGGGACCAGCGGAACCGGGACCACGGGCGGCTCGACGAACACCACCAGCGCCGGGAGTCTGAGCAGGTACAGCCAGTGCCTCCAGTCGGCCGGCAACAACGTCACAAAGATGCAGCAGTGCGCGGCGCTGCTGAACGGTAAGTAGGGAGCCGGGCGCGGCGAACGCACGCGGGCCGACGGTTACTCCTCGTCGGCCTCCAGCTCGTCTTCCTCTAGCTCCTCCTCGAGCTCGTCCGTGTGGTCGGCGAGGGCGTCAGGCTGCTGGCGGATCTGAAAGGCCTCCAGGAGCTCGTCGCGCTGGTGTTCGTCGAGCGGGGTCTCGTCGGAGACCAGAACCCAGTCCGCCCCCTCCAGATCCTCCATGTTGAAGATCTCTGAGTCGAGCTCCGGGGAGTCGTCGACCACCACCAGGACCTCGGTCTGAGGATTGAAGTACGTGCCCGGACGGTTGAGCAGCTCGTCGAGCTCGAAACGACGCGGATCGGCCACGCTACAGCCTGCTCACGGACTCGATCTGACGCTCGACCTCCGCCTCCACGTCGAGAGGCGGCTTACCGGTCCGCGCACGCCGGTGGTTGCGCGCGATCACGAGGTCACGGATCTCGCCGCGCAGCTCTTCGTCGATTTGAGGCGCCGTCAGGCGTGCCAACTCCTGCTCGACGTCTATCGGCGGCTGTCCCCGCCGCTTCCGGCGCAGGTTGCGTGCCTCGAGCAGCTGCCGGATCTCGGTGTCGCGCTCGACCAGCGCCGCGGATGAGCCGAGCCTCGGCCCATGCGGCAGGTCGTCCCGATCCATAACCAGGCGACTGCTCTTGCCGTACTCCTCCCATGTCTTTCTCATTGAGATCAGCGCCACCACCGCCCCCAGGATGCTTAGACCGCAAACCGAGAACAGGACGGGTCCGAACGCGTCAGGCATGTCCTAAGTATTGCGCGCAGCACGCTGATGTGGGCCAGAAAAGGCCACCTCTCGGGCCAGAAAGGGCTACGTCTCGAGGCCAAAAAAGGGCTCGTCCCGGGCCAAAAAAGCGCGTCGGACCAACCTGAAGATTTCCAATTCTCCGCGGCGTCACGGACCGAAACACTGCGCGGTCCCGGACCGAAAATCGCGCGCGTTGCGGCGCAAACCACGCGCGTTGCGGACCGAAAACCACGCGCGTTGCGGCGCAAACCGAACCCTTCACGTCGCCTGGAGGACGAACCGTCCGCGGGGACCGTGGCACACGGTATCCTTAGAAGAGACTTATTGACTGACTAGTCAATCGACCGCGCGGTTGCGCACCTATATCGGCGTTGGCGCGCGATAAGCGACCCGCGCCCTCCTCTGGCGCGGCTGCAAGGAGACTTGAAGTGGTTGATTTCACGCTCACCGACGAGCAGAAGAGCTTGCGGGAGATGGCGCATGAGTTTGCGGAGAAGGAGATCCGCCCGGTCGCCTGGGAGTACGACAAAGACGGGACCTGGCCGCAGGAGATCATCGAGAAGGCCTGGGAGCTCGGGCTGCTCAATTCCCATCTGCCACCCGAGTACGGCGGCCCTGGACTGAGCTTCTTCGACGGCGTCCTGATCGAGGAGGAGATCGCCTGGGGCTGTTCCGGGATTGGAACCTCCTTGTCCTGTAATGGCCTCGCCATGGCCCCCGTCGTGATCGGGGCTTCCGACGAGCTCAAGAAGGAGTACCTCGGCCGTCTATCCGAAGCGCCGCTGCTGGCGTCCTTCTGCCTGACGGAGCCCGACGCGGGCTCGGACGTCTCGGGCATGAAGACCAGCGCGGTTCGCAAGGGCGACAAGTGGGTGATCAACGGCTCCAAGAGCTTCATCACCAACGGGGAGTACGCCAACTGGTACACGGTCTATGCCAAGACCGACAAGGACGCCGGGCACCGAGGGATCTCCTGCTTCATCGTTCCCCGCGACGCCGGCGTGATCGTGGACAAGCACGAGGACAAGATGGGCCAGCGGGCTTCTAACACGGCCGCGATCACGTTCAACGACGTAGAGATCCCGCTGAACCACCTGGTCGGCGAGGAGAACAAGGGCTTCAAGATCGCGATGATGACTCTTGACCGCACCCGGCCGGGCGTGGCCGCCATGGCCACCGGCGTCGCCCGGGCGGCAATGGAGTTCGCGGTCGACTACTCCAAGGAGCGTGTGCAGTTCGGCGTGCCGATCGCGATGCACCAGGCGATCCAGTTCATCATCGCCGACATGGCCACGAAGGTGCACCTGGCGCGTTTGGCGACCTGGAACTCTGCGACTCTGCTCGACCAGGGCAAGCGCAACACGCTCGAGTCATCTCATGCCAAGCGGTTCGCCGCTGACGCCGCGATGGAGATCACGACCGATGCCGTCCAGGTGTATGGCGGCTACGGGTTCATCAAGGACTACCCCGTCGAGAAGCTGATGCGGGACGCGAAGATCCTTCAGCTGTATGAGGGCACCGCTCAGATCCAGCGGCTCGTGATCGCGCGCGAGACCCTGTTGCCGCGCCGAATGGAGGAGCCGGCCACCGCCGCAGCTGCTGCCGCGTAGAGACGGGCCCGACAGCGAGCGACGCGAACCGCCGCGGGCGGCTTCCCTCCATGCCTGGTCGCCGTCTTTGAGAGACTGCGGCCAGGCAACCAGAGGGAGGTTCGATGCCAGCTTCCAACTCGCCGCTTCGCCGCCTGCGCCGCGTCCCCGCGGCCTACCGAAAGCACTTCGCCGAGCGCCGCAAGGAGCGCCAGTTCATCAGCTCGGCGGCGTTCTTCGTCACATTCGGGATCGTGCGCGCAATCACGCACGCCATCCGGGCCGGTGTCGGACCGTTCAAGAACGTCACGCCGGGGGGGCGTCACATCCACCACATGACGTTCGGCATCATCGGGCTGCTGGTCGTGGGCTATCTCTGGATGCTGGAGGTGGGAACCACAGCTAGCCACCGCCGCAGCTCGCGCCTGACCTCGGGCGCCTACGGCGCCGGCGCCGCGCTCACGCTGGATGAATTCGCCCTGTGGCTGAACCTCCAGGATGTCTACTGGGCCAAGCAGGGCCGCGAGAGCATCGACGCTGTGGTCCTGTTCGGCTCACTCCTGTCGATGGGACTGGTGGGTAAGGACTTTCTGCGCGAGCTGGCGAAGGCCGAGGAAGACGTCGAGCACGAGGGCGAGGAGCACCTCGATCACCGGCATAACGGGGCGGGGGCGGGCGCCGCTACCCGGGCCTCCGGCCCAAGTTAGGCGCCCGGGCTCAGCCGCTGGTGATGCCGCCGGCGATCAACCACTTGCCGTCGCTCTTGGTGAGCATGCTGGGGTGGGTGGCGCCCTTGACCGTGACCGTAGCCGTCGATCCCTGCACCGACACGCGGCTGACCTTGGCGTTCAACAGCAGCGTGCGTTGCGAGGAGGTGATGTGAGCCTTCAGCTGCGAAACCAGGTCGGGGCAGGAGGAGGCCTTTAGTCCCTGGGAGCGGGCGAGCTTGAGCTCTTGGTCCTGGAGGCTCGGGGTAAGCGAGCCACAGGCCGTGGCTCCATCGCCGTTGGCGAGCGCGGTCAGGTAGGTCGTGACGGCTGTCGACGGAGTGCTCGCGTTGTGGCTGCTGCTGCTGCTTCCGCAGGCGGACAGCGCAGCCGCTGCGACAGCCGCCGCAATCGTTGAAGCGCGCCTCATCGCGGCCACCCTAACGGACGGGGCAGCCTGCCGCTATTCCGTCGCGCTGAACTCCCAAATTGCGATCCCGGTCATCAGCAGGCCGATGCCGAGGATCACCGCCGCCTCGAGCAGCGCCGGGACGTGCCAGCCCCACCAGGTGACACCCGGATCGAGGGCGCGGCGCGCGGCCGGGGAGACATTGAGGTGGCTGAAGACGAGCCGGCGCATCGGGTCGACCGCGTAGGTCAACGGGTCGATCCGGTTGAGGACCTCGAGCCACCTCGGCAGGCCGCTCGCGGGGAACAGGGCGCCGGAGATGAAGAACATCGGCATCACGATCATCTGCATCACGCCGAAGAAGGCCTGCATCTGCTTGATCCGGATCGCGATCATCACGCCGAAGGCGGTGATCGTGAACGCCAGCAAAAGCTGGAGGCCGAAGATCCCGAGGATCAGCTCGACGTTGTAGGGGACGCCGACCGCCGGGCCCAGCAGGATCAGGATGATCCCCTGCGAACATGCGACCGTGGCTCCGCCAAGGCACTTCCCGATCACGATCGAGCTGCGGCTGACCGGAGCGACCATCATCTCGCGCAGGAACCCGAACTCCCGGTCCCACACGATTGACGCCGCGGAGAACATCGCCGTGAACATCACGGAGATGCAGAGAATCCCCGGGTAGATGAAGGTCTTCAGGTTGACACCGTGGGTCCCAGCGCTCGAGAGCTGCTGGAGACCGGAGCCCAGCACGAACAAAAACAGCAACGGCTGGACGAGCTGAGACGCCATCCGGATCCGGTCGCTTTTGAAGCGGATCAGGTCTCGGCGCCACACGATCCGGATCGCGCGCAGCTCGGACGCGATGCTGTGCGGCGGGACGTGGACCTTGACGGGCGCGGCCTTCGCCCGCGGCTCTTCGATGGCAGTCGTTGTCGCGCTCAACGCCTGCCTCCGTGCATCATCTGCATCATCATCCGATTGCGGTTCTTGCCGGCGTCCTCCTCTGCGTCCCTGATGGTTGTGCCGGTGTAGGACATGAACACGTCGTCGAGGGTAGGGCGGGAGACGCTGACGCCGTTGATCGGAACGGGAAGCTCGGCGAACAGGCGGGGGACGAACTGCTCGCCTTGAGCTACGCCGAACGTCACGGCCCCTTCGGCCATGACCGCCTCGATCCCGAACTGCTCGGAGAGCGCTTCGATCGCCCGCTGGTCGTCGTCGGTGTGGATCATTACCCGGTCCCTGCCCACCTGCGCCTTCAGCCGATCAGGCGCGTCCAGGGCGACGATCTCACCGTGGTCCATGATCGCGATCCGGTCGCACCATTCCGCCTCGTCCATGTAATGGGTGGTCATGAAGATCGTGATGTCCTCGCGGTCCTTGAGCTCGGCGATGTAGCTCCAGATCGACCTCCTGGTCTGGGGGTCGAGCCCGATCGTCGGCTCGTCGAGGAACAGCACGCGTGGGGAATGCATCATTCCCCGGGCGATCTCGAGCCGCCGACGCATCCCGCCCGAGAAGGTTCCGACAGGCGAGTCCTTTCGCTCCCACAGCCCGACCATCTCGAGCACCTGCTGCATCCGCGGCTTGACGAGGTCCTTCTGCAGTCCGTAAAGCTCGGCGTGAAGCTTCAGGTTCTCGACGGCGCTCATGTAGTTGTCGAGCGTCGGGTCCTGGAACACGAGCCCGATGTTGCGACGGACGTCGTCGCGCTCCTCGACCACGTTGTGACCGGCGACGGCCGCCCACCCCGCCGTCGGCTTGGCCAGCGTGCACAGCATGTGGATCGTGGTCGTCTTGCCCGCGCCGTTCGGCCCGAGGAAGCCGAAGACCTCACCGATGGCGACCTCGAAGTCAACGCCCCGGACCGCCTTTACCGGACCGAAGTCCTTGGTCAGGCCTCGAACAGTGATGGCGGGGCCGGAGCCATTGCTGGCGTGGTCGGCCCCGCTGGAGTCGATCGTGGGCGTTTGAGGGCGGGAGGAGATCATTCGCGCCACGAACAGTACGTCAAACGTCCTCGTCCCCGGCGAGGATCCTATAAAGCTCTCGCCGCGTCCGCTTCAGCGTCTCGAGCGCCTGCTCGGCCTGCTGTTCGTCGCCCAGATGATTGACCTGCATCGCTGCGGCGGCGACCTCTCCGACCAGCCGTCGCACGTCGCGCCGTCCGGCCAGGCCGTCGTCGTCTTCGATTTCCCACGGCGGCGTTGCGTCCTTGGCCTCGGCTATTTGCTCGCGGCCGGCATCGGTGAGCTCGAACACCTTTGCGCCGTCCCGCTCGGCGGCCCTGACTAGTCCTTCGTCCTCGAGCTGCGAGAGCACCGGGTACACAGATCCGGGGCTGGGGCGCCAGCTTCCGTCGCTGCGCTCCTCGATCACCTGCATGAGCTGATACCCATTGCGCGGCTCCTCGTCCAGCAGCAGCAGCAGCGCCGTGCGGACGTCGCCTCGCCGTCTGCGCCCGCGGCCGCGGCCGAAGGGCGGGCCGAAGGGCGGGCCGCCTCGCATACCGCGCATCGCGGCATACGCTTCGCGCTCGCCGCCTCGGCGGTGGCGACCGCGACCGGCGCCCTTGCCTCTCGCCGCGGCGAAGCGCCACGCGAATGGGTTGCGCCAGTCCTGCGCGAAAAATACGTCTTCCATGGTTGGTCCCTCCTGGTTGGGAATAACAATAACGATGTATAACGATATATCGCGAGCGGTCGGTTGTCAAGAGTCGAGATGGAGCCCCGGTTGTCAAGCAGCGAGATGGAGCCCCGGTTGTCAAGCAGCGAGACGGAGGTCCCGGTTGTCAAGCAGCGAGACGGAGGTCCCGGTTGTCAAGCAGCGCGGTGGAGCCCGCCATGCGCCGGCGTGCGAGGATGCGGCCCGAGGACAACGGTGTCGGTACACGTTCGCTTTCTCGGCTCTGGCGATGCATTCTCGAGTGGCGGTCGCCTGCAGACGTGCTTTCACCTCGACGGCGGCCAGCAGCCGCTACTGATCGACTGCGGCTCGAGCGCTCTAGCCGGGCTGAAGCGCGAGGGCCTCGATCCGAGCACGATCGGGTTGGTGGCTCTATCGCACCTGCACGGAGACCACTTTGGCGGTCTTCCCTGGCTGATCCTCGATGGTCGTTTCAGCGACCGCTCGAGGCCGCTCGAGATCGCCGGTCCGCCGACCACGCGACAGCGGTTGAAGGACGTTTTTGCGGGGCTATACCCCGGGGCCGCCGAGGCCGAGCTCCCTTTCGAGCTTCGGTTCGCGGAGCTCGTGGCGGGGGTGCGTTGCGAGCTGGGTCCGGCGGCCGTGACGCCGTTTGAGGTCAGCCACGAGAGCGGCGCCCCGTCGTACTCACTCCGCCTCGAGTACGGCGGCAAGGTGATCGCCTACTCTGGGGACACAGCCTGGACTGAGAGCCTGCGCGAAGCTGCCAGAGGAGCAGACCTGTTCATCTGCGAGTGCAACTACTTCGACCAGGAGGTGCCCGGTCATCTCGACTACCGGACTCTCGGCGAGCACCGAGCCGAGCTCGACTGCAAGCGTCTGGTCCTCACCCATATGGGCGACGATATGCTGGAGCGCCTTGACGAAGTCGGCGAAGAGGTGGCCAGCGATGGTTTGGCCATCGATGTCTAGCCGCCGGAGGTAGCCAGTGCAGGAGGGACCGGTACACCCGCTTGCCCAGCCCCAGCTCAGGCGCCGCTCACGGCACCGGATCTTCTGGAAGCTCGTCAATCCGCCGACGCGCCCGCTGGCGGGTCTGGCGCCGTGGTGGGTGTTGCTCGAGACGCGAGGATGGCGAAGCGGAGTCGCGAGGAGGACTCCGCTGGCCAGGGGCCCCGTCGAGGGAGCCGTGGTCTGGCTCGCCTCGGTTCACGGGAGGCATGCTTCGTGGGTGCGAAACATCGAAGCCTCCCCTGACGTTCGAATCAAGCTCTCAGGCCGATGGCACGCCGGCCGAGCGACGGTTCACGATTACGACGAGGCGATGGGTCGCCGCTTCAACCTCTACGCCCGGAGCGGGCCGCGGATGCTCGGCATCGATCCCGTGCTGCTGCGCGTGGAGCTGGGCTAAGAGGAGCTGGGACGGGGCGAAGCCGATATGCTCGCGCCCGCGGGTGACGTAAGACATAGGAAGGGGCTGAAGCATGGGACCGGCGCGGGGTAGATGGACCGTGGTTGCTCTCGCGCTGACTGCCGTCGTTGCGGGTTGCGGCTCGTCGTCGTCGAGCAGCGGATTGAGCAAGCAGCAGCTGGCGTCTAAAGCCAACACGATCTGCAATAACTACAAGCCGAAGGTCGCGGCGGTGAAGGCACCATCGGACGTCCTGACCAACCCCGCCTCGGCCGCCCACTACTTCGACCAGATCGGGCCGCTCTACGACCAGGCGGTAGCCCAGCTCAAGCAGCTGAAGCCAGCGTCCTCCGTCCAGACTCAGTGGAGCCAGATGCTGTCGCAATTCGACGCGGTGTCCAGCATCGTCGATCAGCTCAAGGCCAATGCCGATAAGGGGGACAGAAGCAGTACCGCGCTGCTCTCACAGATCGTGCCGCGGTCGAACGCCGCGGATGCGGCGGCCAGCCAGGTGGGCGCCACCGCATGCGCCAGCACTCCCACCCAATCGGGTGGCGGATGAGACCATAATCGCGGCCCATGCGGGTCGTGAGCGCCGTCCAGATCTTCCCGGGATCGGTGCACGAGGCCGAAACGCTGTGGTACGACACCGCGCGCTGGCCGAGCTGGGTGGATGGGCTCGACCACGTCACCGAAGTCGAGCCGCGCTGGCCGCAGCTGGGGGCTAGCGTCACTTGGCAGTCGGGTCCCGCGGGTCGCGGGCGCGTTGTCGAGCGGGTCGTGGCTTACGAGCCGCTCAGCGGCCAGACCGTCGAGGTGCAGGACGACTCGATCCGAGGGCGCCAGAGCGTCGCGTTCGCGCCGGCGGAGGAGGCGGTAGAGGTCATGCTTACGCTCGCATACGAGATCAGGCAGCGGTCGCTCCTGACCCCGCTGGTGGACGTGCTGTTCATCCGGCGGGCATTCAGGGCTTCGCTCGACGCGACGCTGCGCCGGTTTGGGCTGGAGCTCGAGGCCGCGCGCGGTGCCGACGTCGGCTAGCGTAGAGGCCGATGTTCGTGTTCAAGGCGGCCGTGGTGGGGGCGGGAACAATGGGCGGGGAGATCGCCCAGACGATCGCCAACTCCGACATTCCGGTCGTGCTCAAGGACGTCGAGCAGCAGTTCGTCGACCAAGGGCTCGAGAAGGCCCGCTCGCTGTGGCAGGGCAGGGTCGACTCGGGCAAGATGGACGAGGCCGAGCGCGACCGAAAGCTTTCTCTGATCAGCGGTACGACCACTTACGAGGGCTTCGGCGACGTCGACTTCGTGATCGAGGCCGTGCCGGAGAGGATGGAGATCAAGCGGGCAGTGTTCGCGGAGCTGGACGGGGCGACCCCCGGTCACGCGATTCTGGCGTCAAATACCTCATCGCTGTCGATCACCGAGATGGGGAGGGCGACCAGCCGTCCGGAGCTCGTCGTCGGGTTTCACTACTTCTACCCGGCCTCGGTGATGCGGTTGGTGGAGGTGATCGAGGGGCAGGACACGGCGCCCGCGACCGTCCAGGCGGCCCTCAACTTCGCCCAGGCCATCCGCAAGATGCCGATCCGCTGTCTCGAGGCCCCGGGATTCGTCGTCAACCGGATCCTGAACTCGAGCGTGTCGGAGCTGTGGCGCTACCAGATCGAGACCGGGGCGGATGTCCAGGAGATCGACCGGCTCGTGACCGAGTCCAAGGCGGCGCCGATGGGTCCGTTCTTCCTGTCAGACCTGCTCGGCCTGGACACCGCGCTGCACGTCGCGATGCACCTGGCCGAGTCATACGGTGACCGCTTCGTCGTCCACCCCAAAATGAAGGAGCTGGTGGCGGAGGGCGACCTCGGGGCCAAGACCGGCAAGGGTTTCTATGAGCACTCAAGCTGAGCTCGACGCCGGGACTCTGATCGATCGCTTCACGCTGAAGGCGCTCGTTGAAGCCTGTCTGGTGGTGGAGGAGGGGCTGACGTCCACACGGGAGGTGGACCTGGGGATGATGGCCGGGGCCGGAATCATCCCGCCGCCGCTGGCGCGCGCTGATCAGATGGGCCTCGACGAGGTCGTCACGAAGCTCGAGCGGGCGGCGCAGGAGTGGGGAGACGGGTTTGAGCCACCGTCGATCCTGCGCCGGCTGGTTGCGCAGGGAAGGCTGGGCGTCAAGACCGGCCAGGGGTTCTTTCCCTACGCCCGACCAGACGCCGGCTGGGACGAGAGCCCGGTGAAGCTCGAGAGCCGCGGCGAGACGGCCATCGCCTGGCTGGACCGCCCGCCTGCAAACTCCATCTCGCCGGAGGTCGTGGGGGCGCTCGAGAAGATCTGGGACACCGTCAGCGGCTCCCATGGGGTGCGAGCCCTAGTCATCGCCTCCGCCAACCCGATGCTGTTCTGCGCGGGCGCGGACATCAAGGCATTCACGAAGTTGAGTCCGGAAGAGGGCAGGCGGATGGCCGATCAGATGCACGGTCTTCTGCGAGCGATGGAGCACTCGCCGGTGGCCACCATCGCCGCGGTCAACGCCGTCGCCTTCGGCGGTGGCTGCGAGTTGGCGATGGCCTGCGACTTCCGGATAGCAGCCGAGTCGGCGACCTTCGGGCAGCCGGAGATCAACCTGGGCATCATCCCCGGCTTCGGAGGCACCCAGCGTCTGCCGCGCCTGGTGGGCGAGGCAAAGGCCATGGAGATGAATTTGACGGGCGACGCGATCTCGGCAACCGACGCCCACGAACAGGGACTCGTGAACAGAGTCGTCCCCGACCACCAGCTGTTTGACTCCGCGCTTCAGTGGGCGCGCAAGCTGGCGGAGCAGGCCCCGCTGGCGGTCGAGCAGATCAAGCGGGTGTCCGCGGCGGGCGAGCTGGACGCGGGCCTCGATGCCGAGAAGGAGGGGTTCGCCGCGGTCTTCGGCTCGGAGGACGCGCGGGAGGGAATCTCGGCCTTCCTCCAGAAGCGCACAGCGAGGTTTCAGGGAAAGTGAGCGCCGAGCGGCTCGCCAAGCTCATCCGTGCGGCCGATTCGGTCGTGGCACTGACGGGTGCCGGGATCTCGGTCCCCTCCGGGATCCCCGACTTCCGCTCCCCCGGCACCGGGCTCTGGGAGAACGTGGATCCCATGGCGGTCGCGCACATCGACGCCTTCCGCCGCGACCCTGAGCAGTTCTGGTCCTTCTACGGGGAGCGCTTTCAGACGCTCGAGGACAAGCGGCCCAACCGAGCACACGAGGTGCTGGCCGAGCTCGAAGAGGCTGGGCTGCTCGACGCCGTGATCACGCAGAACATCGATCGGCTGCACGCCCGCGCCGGCTCGCGCCAGTTGGTCGAGGTGCACGGGACGATCGCGCACTCGTCGTGTCTACGGTGCCGCGCCCAGTTCCCGCTGGGTGACGTCCGCGCCCGACAGGGCGCAGACGCCTTGGGCATCCCACGGTGCGACTGCGGCGAGCCACTCAAGCCAGACGTGGTCCTGTTCGGCGAGTACTTGCCGGCGCAGGCCCTGGCTCGCGCCGATCAGCTGGCCGCGAGCGCCGACCTCATGCTGTGCATCGGGTCCTCGCTCGAGGTCTATCCGGTGGCCGACTTGCCGCTGCGTACGCTTGCCGCTGGGGGCCAGATCGCGATCATCACCAAGGGTCCGACTCCTCTGGATCACCGGGCCGCGGTAAGGCTGGACGGGGATGTCGTAGCCGAGCTCGAGGCCGTTGCCTCGGCGCTCAGGCGTTCGCCACCGCCCGAGCCCGAAAAGCGGCCTCGATCCGCGACAGCGTGAACGTCACAGCCTCGCGCTCGGACGGCGACAGCGGAGCGCCGAGCGCCGTCTGGGCCGCGGCGGCGATCGCTTCGCGCTGACCCCGGAGCTCTTCGAGGCGGTCCCCCAGCGCGCCGGCGGCGGGATCGGCGGTCAGCTCGGCCAGTGCCGCGTCGAGGGCCACCATGACCTGTAGCGCGGCCTCGCGATCGCGGCCGTGGTCGAGATCCAGGCGAGCCCGTAGCGCGAGCTCCTCACAGGCGAGCGGCTGCTCCCGCCCCCCGAGGACCGCCGCCAGCCGGGCCTGCGGCTGGAGGACGGTGGCCCTGGGCTGGCGGCGACGTCGCGCTGGCAGCAGTTCGCGGGCTTCCGTCCACAATCCCTCCGCGACCTGCTCGCCCGCGCCGAATCCCACGCGGGCGACAAGCGCGTGCTGGCGGCCGACGGGTTGCGTGTAGGGGTCCGCGGTGACCAGCCGGAAAGCGTGCAGGGCTCTGTTCAGCACTGCGATCCCGGCCTCCAGGTCGGCCTCGCCCGCCTGACGCAGCCAGGAGCTTGCATTCGCCTCGAGCTCGAATGGCTCGCCCACGTCGATCACCGTGGCCCGACCAGTCGCCACCGGAGCAGGCTCAGGCTCAGGTTGAGCATTACGCTTGCTCTTTGAGAGCAGTCGGCGCCGTTCGGGGGCGCCGAGGGTCGCGACGACGAGCACGTGCGCCGGATGCGCGTCGGCGGGATCGTCTGGACGCCTCAGCAGGTAACGGCCGTCCGTCGGGCCCAGCGGCCAGGGGTACTCGACCTGGACGAAGCGGAACAGGGGCTTCGAAGCGCTCACCACCGATCAACCATGTCACGCCGCTCGGGGCCTACCAGCCCTGGTCCCGGCCGATCAGCTCAGTGGTGCACCTTGATCGCGTACTGGCTCGGGGCGATCGGCACGACCGGCTCGGGCAGCTGGCCGATGCGGTTGATGAGCTGGATCCATTGGCCGGGTTGCAGGATCGAGGCTACCTGGGCGGCGAGCTTCTTGTTGTTGCCGAACGCGGGGGTGTAGGTGACCTGGATTCGATCTTTGTGGTCGGGCAGCGACATGGTGTCCGACTGGCCCTTGTAGCTCATGGTGGAGATGATCTGGTTGGGCTTGAACGTCCCTTGCAAGGTGAGCAGGCGTCGGATCGTCATGTCGGTGATCGTTCCCGGACCCTGGTGGCCGGTGATCGGGATGCTGTTGATCTTCGAGATGTCGACGCTCGAGCCGGTGGAGCCGGCGGAATCGACGCCGTTCGAGGCCTTGGCGTTGGCGCCGCACACCAGGCCGGACACCGTGGGGTCGAGTCCGGAGGCGGAAAGGAACTCCACCACCGCCAGGATGCGGCGGTCAACGAGCCCGGCCTGGACGTCGCGCCGACCGCATGCGTAGATCTGGACGTGCGGGTCCTGGAGCACGCGATTCTGCAGCTGCTCCTTGGACATCAGCAGGATCTGGCCGATGGTGGGGTTCTTGCCCACGAACGGATTCAGTCCCGCGGCGCGGTACACGGCGGTGGCCTCGAGCAGCTTCCAGCCGTCCAGGATGGGCTTGGGATCGACGAACGGAGAGCCCTTGCCGGCCGGCTTGACCATGAACTGAAGGTGGGAGGCCTGCTTGGCGCTGGGGCCAGCGAGCCGGCCGATGATCGTGCCCGCGACCAGGGTCGCTCCGGCCTTCAGCGGCTGCAGCGTGTACTGGTTCTTGCCCAGGTGAAGCACGTCTGAGAAGTAGCTCTGGAAGTTGGAGATCTGCTGGGTCAGGTTGTGCAGCTGCTGACCGCCGCCGGCGGCGTTGGCCCCCGGACGGGACGGATAGGCAAACAGCCTCTCCTTGGGTTGCGCCTGCGGAACCGACTGTTCGGCGCTGCCGTTGTTGTTGTGCTGCTGCTGCTGTTGCTGCTACCGCTGCTGGTGGTGGCCGTGGTCGGAAGTGAGGTCGGCCCCTTGGCGGCGGCCTTCGTGGCCTGTTTCGTGGAGGGCACCGCTGGCGCCTGCTGGGAGCCGGCCGTCGCCGGGGCGCTCGGTTTGGCTGCCGGCGCGGCGGACAGCTCCTTGGCGATCTGCCCCGCGGTGACCGGGACCGGCTTGGGCACCGGGTAGAGCTTCGGGATGTCTCCCAGATTGGCGTACGTGTACACGTTGCCGTTCGCGTCCTGGAGCTGCAGATACTTGCCCCACTGCTGGTTCTGGCCGACAGCCAGCACCTTCCCGTCGTTGGCCGCGATCACCGGGGAGTTCTGCTTGGCGTAGATCGAGACCGCCTTCTGGGAAGGGTTCGACTCGACCGATATCGCCGGGTTACCCGAGTTCACCTTCTTGGACGCCAGCGACTCGACGTAGTCATCGGCGTATTTGGCCGGAGCCGCGACCGGGAAATGACCCTCCACCAAGCCAGTCAGCGCTCCGATGAACTGCGACGGCAAACCACCGATCAGCTTGGCGCGCAGCAGCACCGACTGCACGTACCAGTCGGCGTGGTTATAAGCAAAGATTGCCTGGGACAAGTTCTTCGACGCCCCGGCGGCGTGCAGATAACGGGCCGCCGTGAAGATCGCGTCCACCGGGTTATAAGGATCCGCGATCCCATTCCCGGTCGCCGCCACCGCCCACTGCTTCCACGTCGACGGCAGGAACTGCATCCACCCCACCGCCCCCGCCGACGACACACTCAAATTACGGCCATAGTCAGACTCAATCTCATTGATCGCCGCCAACACCTGCCACGGCACGTCGTACTCGATCCCGGCCGCCTGGTAGATGGGCAGCAGGAACGGGGGGATCTGGAAGTTGTCGATAAAGAAGTTCGGCACCCCGATTGCGGCAGCCCCGGGTGAGGCGAATGAGAACGTGGGGTTGGACGGCGAAGGCACCCCGCCGGCGCCGCGCAGCGCGGGCGGCGGTGGGGGGGCCGCCTTGTTGGATTGGCCCTTGTTGCCGCCGCTGCCCCCGCCGGTACCCGAGTTTCCGCTGTAGCCCGAGTTGCTCGAGCCCGACTTCTGGGTCTGGCTGTGTGTGGTCGTGGTTGTCCGAGGCTGGTTCGACTGGGTGGATGTGGTCCTCGGTGTTGTGCTCGGGCTGCTGGTGGTGCTGGGAGTGCTGGGGGTGCTGGAGGTGGAGGTCGGAGTCGAGGTGGAGGTAGTCGGCTGGGGCGAGCTCGTGGTCGGGGCGGAGGTGGTGGTGGTCGACGTGGGCGTGCAACTCACGCCCACGAGGCTGGCCCCGACCGGCAGCGAGGGAACCCCGCCCGGGGGCAAGTCAAGGGTCAGCGTCTGTATGGAGCCGCCCAGCAACTTGATCGTGACCACACAGGGCTCAGCCGAAGAAGCTGACGGAAGGGCGGCGATCCCCATCACGACAGCTAGCGCCGTGATCGCCCCCACCACCAGTTTTCGACTCCGCAACACCGTGGTCAATCTCCTCCCGCGGGTCTGCTCGAGCAAGTCGTTGGCGCCGCGACCACTGGCGGCGTGGCGAGGACGCTACTGCGTGACACCGTGGTTTGCAACGGTGAACCGTCGCCTTGGACGACCATCGGGGGCGCGCCAACTGTACTCGATTCTGAGGCCGGAGATTGTCGTTTGCTCGGGCGGGTCCGCGCTCGTCCTCGAGGCCGAGCGGAACTCGATCTCCGAGCCCGAACCGACCTCAAGCTCGGCCAGAGCGTTATGGCTCGCTGAGACCTCCGAGCGCGCTCCGTGGTCGCCGGGTTGAACGGGCCACCGTCGCGGGCTGGAGCGGCCCGTCGTCGTCCCTCGCAGGGCTCAGCGAGGCGATACTGTGGCTCCCCCCCACAGTGAAAGGCGGATTGCAAGCGATGAGCGAAGACAGAGGGCTCAGGGACCGCATGGTCAGAGAAGGGGAGGAGGCGATCGGCAAGCTGGCGCAGGAGCTGCTCGAGAACCCGGTCGTGAGCAAGGCGCTATCGGGAGCGTTCGAGACCCGCGAGCGCGCCATGCGCGCCCAGGAGCTGGCGATGGGGGCGCTCAATCTGCCTTCGGCCAGCGACCTCGAGCGGCTCACCCGGCGGCTGAGAAGCGTCTCGCAGCGGCTCGAGGGGATCGAGGATGGGCTTGATCGACTGGAGCAGCGGATTGAGGGGCTAGGAGCGTCTAGCGCAATCGAACAACGGTTGGCGGGGATCGAGGAGAAGCTGGACGGGTTGCAGAAGGCGAGCCAATCTGCGTGAGTGGGATCAGAGCCCGCTCTCGCCCAGGGGCTCGCGCGACTGGGCGAGAGCGGGCCCCGATCCCACTTGTCGGCTGCTCTTCGTGGTCAGTGCTTGAGCCGCGATCGCGCCGGCCGCTCGCTCGGCCTGTTGTAAAGCATCGGGGGTAATGCGATGCCGGTGGGGGAGGATGGTGTCGGACACGATGAGGACGGCTGCGGTGTGGAGTTTGAGCTTCTGCGCCAGGGCGAATAGGGTCGCGCACTCCATGTCGAGCGCCTGGGCACCGCTCTCGAACAGGCGGCGCTCGTCGGCGCCATAGAACAGGTCGACGGAAGCCATCGCGATTGGCTTGAGCTCCCCGCCCGCTCGCAGCGCGCTGAGCAGCGCCGGGTCGGGGGTGACTCGGTCAGCGGCGCCGACAGCGCCGCTGGTTCCGTCGCATGAGAGCGCGCTGGTGGCGACCAGCAGGTCGCCCAGCGCCAGCGTCGGATCGAGCGCTCCGCAGGTGCCGACCCGTATCAGCCGTCTCGCGCCCAGCTCCGCCAGCTCCGTGACCACGATCGCGGCGCTCGGGCCGCCCATGCCGCTGCTCTGCACCGTGAGCGGGTCCCCGTCTGGGGCGATGCCGGTATACCCCCACAGCCCGCGGTTATGGTTGAACATCCGCGGCTCGGAGAGCAGCGACTGCGCCAGCGTCAATGCCCGCCCGGGGTCTCCGGGAAGCAGCACCCGCTCGGCGAGGGGCGCGGTGGGATGGACGTGAATCGGCATCGCCCGAGCTTATGCGCACAGCCACTAGACTGCCCGCGCCATGTCGAGCGATCGCGATTCGGACAGGCCAGGCTTCTCCTCTTCGCAGGAATTTCGGGAGGTGATGGACCGCGCGTTCACGCTGATGAGCGAGGATCCCGAGATGGGACCCAAGCTGAGGGACGCAGACACGCCCCAGCGGTTCGAGTTCACCGACCTCGACCTGGTGGTCAACATCCGCGCCGGCCGGGAGGGCGAGCCGAACCTGGCCTGGGAGTGGACCGATGACGTCACCTGGGAGCCGAAGGTGCGGATGGCAATGAGCTCGGAGATCGCAAACCGTTACTTCCAGGGCAAGGAGAACGTGGCGATCGCGATCGCCAGGCGCCGGATCAAAGCCGGAGGAGACGTCAAGGCGGCCCTTCAGATCATTCCCATCACCAAGCCATTGTTTTCTCGCTATCGGGAGATGATCTCCGCCGACTATCCCCACCTCGCGGTCTGACCGGAGCGCAAAGCGGGAGCGGTCGTCCCGCCGCGACGAGCGCGAGCGGTCAAGCGGAGCCGGAGGCGAAGCTCGATCTCAGAACGCGGGTCCGGATGACCCGCGGAGGACCTTGACACGCGCTTGGAAGGCGAGTAGACCTAGCGAACCGCATACGGCAACAGGCCGGAGCGTGGGCGCTTGGCCCGCTGATCCGGGCGAGCACCTGCGAGGCGCCGCTGCTTTGCGACGAGCGCCTACGGCCGAGGCAGCGGGCCGTATTGCCCGCGGGCGGCGGGACTTCGCTCGAGACGAGGTCCCGCCGCCGTTGCGAACGAGGCCTCTGGCCGCCAACGCGGCGTCTGCTGCGGTGGTTCGAGAGGCCAGGCCGCCCGGCCGCAGGGGACGGGTGACAATATTCTTGGTGTCAAACGACGGTCATTCGCTCACTGACGTAGCAAGGCGAATCGGGGTCGCGCCGGCGACGCTGCGGCGCTGGCTGCGCGATGGCCTTATCCCCCAACACAACTCAGGCGGCTGGACCACCGCCGCCATCGGCCAGGCACGCGTAGTGGCCCGGATGCGCGAGCGAGGTCACTCGCTCCAGAGCATCCGCAAGGCGAGCCAGGAAGGGCGGCTTGCGTACGCGTATGCCGATGAGCTGTTCCCGGGGACCGACCACCAGTACACCCTCAAGGAGGCTGCGCGCGAGAGCGGTCTCGAGCCGGCGCTGATCGAAAGGATCGTCACCTCCATCGGGTTCCCGGCCCAGGCCGAGGCGGTGAGCGAGGAGGACCTACAGCTCCTGCGCTCCGCCTCGGCGGCGCTTGATGCCGGATTCCCGCTTGTGGCCATGCTCCAGGTGGTCCGCGTCTACGGCCAGGCCATCGCACAGATCGCCGACGCTGAGGTGCGGCTTTTTCACCTCTATGTCCACGAGCCGCTGATGCGCTCTGGGTCGAGCGAGCTGGAGGTCGCCGAGCAGATGGAAGACCTGTCAAAGGTGCTGCTGCCGCTGGCCTCGCCGGTGATCGACCAGATCCACCAGCGCTACCTGCAGCATTTCATCGAGCAGGACATCGTCGGTCATATGGAGTCCGATCTCGACGGCGCGGCTGCCGACCTCGGGCGGATCCGGGTGGCGATCGCGTTCGCGGACCTGACTGGGTACACGAGGCTGACCGAGGAGGAGGGAGAGCTCGAGGCGCTCGACGCCCTGGAACGTTTCACGGAAGCGGTCGAGGCCACGCTGCCCGACAGCGCGCGGGTGGTCAAGCTGATCGGTGACGAGGTGATGATCGTCGGCTCGGATCCCTCGGCGCTGATCGACTGGGCGGTCGGGTTCCAGCGGCTGCAGTCCGAGCGTCCACTGCCGCGGATCGGGATCCATTACGGCGAGGCCCTTTACAGGGACGGCGACTACTACGGACGCGACGTCAACATCGCTTCGCGAATCGCCGCCCGCTCGGCCGGCGGCGAGGTGCTCGTCACGCGTCCGGTTGTGGAGCACGCAGGTTCCCATCTGGAGTTCGACCGCATCGGCGAGATCAAACTGAAGGGATTCAGAGAGCCGACCGAGATGTTTCTCGCGCGCGGAAGGGAGAGTGATGATTGACGCCGTGCGCGAGACGGGGCTGCTCGCCGCGAACCGACCCGTGCTGGTGATGCTCTCGGGTGGCCGCGATTCGGTTTGCCTGCTCGACCTGGCGGTTCGGATCGCGGGGTCGGACGTCGTCCGCGCGCTGCACGTCAACTACGGCCTGCGCGACGCTGCCGACGCGGACGAGCGGCACTGCGCCGGGCTGTGCGAGCGGCTGGCGGTGGCGCTCGAGATTCGGCGGCCGCGACGCCCGGAGCGAGGCAACGTGCAGGCCTGGGCCCGAGACGTTCGCTATGCGGCGGCCGCCGAGCTGGCAGGCGAAGGAGACATCGCCGCTGGTCACACCGTGACCGATCAACTCGAAACGATTCTGTACCGGCTAGCGTCGTCGCCGTCCCGGCGCGCACTGTTGGGCATGAAGCCGCGGGAGGGACTTGTCGTGCGACCACTGCTTAAGTTCACGCGCGCGGAGACAGCCGCATACTGCCTGGAGCGAGGGCTGGACTGGCGCGAGGACGAGACCAACGAGCTGGACGCCTATGCCCGGGGCCGCGTCCGAGCGGAACTGGTGCCGGCCTTGAGGCGGATCCATCCCGCTGCGGAGCAGAATGTCCTTACGCTGGCCGAAGTGCTGCGCGAGGAGGCGGAAATGCTGGACGAGCTGGTCGACGGGGTGCTCGGCGGCCACGACGCGATTGAGCTGGCTCGGTTGCGTGAGCTGCCGGTGGCTCTCAGGCGGCTGGTGGTCCAGCGGCTGGCGGATGCCGCCGTGGGCCGTCCGGCGCCCGGGACGGCGCGCCGGGTTGACGAGATCGCCGCGCTTCACCAAGGCGCGCTCGACCTTCCGCACGGCGTGAGGGCGGTGGTCCGGGGAGGCGTGCTTCGGTTCGAGCCACAAAACAAGGGCGCGCGCGAGCGCGCCCCTCTATAAATAAAGAGGTGGCCGGCGGCGACAACGCGATCGGGGAGATCCTCGTACCGGCCGACGCCCTGTCTGGGCGGGTTAGCGAGCTGGCGGCCGAGATCTCGCGGGACTACGCCGGCAGAGACCTGGTGCTCGTCGGCGTCCTGAAGGGAGCCGTCTTCTTTCTCTCCGATCTCATGCGCCACCTGGAGGTGCCGGTAGAGGTGGACTTCATGGCCGTCGCGTCCTACGGCTCGGCGACCAAGTCAAGCGGCGTCGTCCGAATCCTCAAGGATCTCGATGCCGTCATCGAGGGAAGGGACGTGCTCATCGTCGAGGACATCGTCGACTCGGGTCTGACCCTGCAGTACCTGCTGCGCAACCTCGGGGCGCGCAACCCGAGGTCGCTCGAGGTCTGTGCGCTTTTGATCAAGCCCGAGCGGCGCAAGGTCGACCTACGCACAAGGTACGTGGGCTTCGAGATCCCGAACCGGTTCGCGATCGGCTATGGGCTCGACTACGGCGAGCGGTACCGCAACTTGCCGTTCGTGGCTGCGTTGAAGGAGTGAAAGGGCGATTGCGCGTGCCTACGGTGGCGGTAGGCGCCTCCCCAAACGGCCAAAACCAAATGCTACGCTTGGCTATTCCCTGTCCCAGCTGGGCGCGCCGGAGGCGCGGAGTACGACAGTGAGCAAATTCTTCAAGAGCGCCGCTTTCCCGATCCTAATCGTGGTCGTGCTGGCGTTCTTCGCCCAGAAGCTGATCGGGACCTCGAACCACCAGCCGCCGTACACCTTCGGCAACCTGATCCAGCAGCTCGACTCGGGGCAGGTCAAAAGCCTGTCGCTGCACGTGTCGGACAACACGGTCAACCTGACGACCGTCACCGGGCAGCACTACACGGTCGGCTATCCAGACCAGTACGCGACGACGCTGATCGCCGACGTGCAGAACGACATCAAGAACGGGGGCCTCCAGGCCAACGCCTTCAACATCATCGGCAAGCAGTCGAGCGGCTGGCTGTCGCTTCTGACCTACCTGCTGCCGTTCGTGATCTTCATCGGCTTCTGGATCTTCCTCATGAACCAGGTCCAGGGCGGTGGCTCCAAGGTGATGTCGTTCGGCAAGTCCCGCGCCAAGCGGATGTCGGTTGATTCGCCGAAGATCACCTTCCGGGACGTGGCCGGGGTCGACGAGGCGGTCGAGGAGCTGCACGAGATCAAGGAGTTCCTCGAGAACCCGAAGAAGTTCCAGGCCCTGGGCGCCAGAATTCCGAAGGGCGTGCTGCTGTACGGCCCGCCGGGAACAGGTAAGACCCTGTTGGCACGGGCCGTGGCCGGCGAGGCCGGCGTGCCCTTCTTCTCGATCTCGGGCTCCGACTTCGTCGAGATGTTCGTCGGTGTCGGCGCCTCGCGCGTGCGCGACCTGTTCGAGCAGGCGAAGCAGAACTCCCCCTGCATCATCTTCATGGACGAGATCGACGCCGTCGGTCGCCACCGCGGCGCCGGCCTTGGCGGCGGTCACGACGAGCGGGAGCAGACGCTGAACCAGCTGCTGGTCGAGATGGACGGCTTCGAGATGAAGGACAACATCATCCTGATCGCCGCCACCAACCGGCCCGACATCCTCGACCCGGCGCTGCTGCGGCCCGGTCGCTTCGACCGCCAGATCGTGGTCGACCGCCCCGACCGCATGGGTCGCAAGAAGATCCTCGAGGTCCACACGCGCGGCAAGCCACTAGCGAGGGAGATCGACGTGGACGCCCTCGCTGGACAAACTCCGGGCTTCACCGGCGCCGACCTGTCGAACCTCGTCAACGAGGCGGCGCTTTTGTCTGCGCGCAACGGCAAGCGGGAGATCACCCAGGACGAGCTCGAGGAAGGGATCATGCGGGTGATCGCCGGCCCGGAGAAGAAGACCCGGGTCATGTCCGACAAGGAGAGGCGGGTCACCGCCTACCACGAGATGGGCCACGCGATCGTCGGTCACTACCTGCCGAACTCCGACCCCATCCACAAGATCTCGGTGATCTCGAGGGGGCAGGCCCTAGGCATCACGATCTCTTTGCCCGGCGAGGACAAGTTTTTGACGACCCGGGCCGAGCTGCTCGACACGATGGCCATGACCCTGGGCGGTCGCGCCGCCGAGGAGATCGTGTTCGACGAGATCACGACTGGGGCCGCGAACGACTTGGAGAAGGTCACGGCCACCGCGAAGCAGATGGTGATGCGCTTCGGGATGTCCGAGAAGCTGGGGCCGAGGGTATTCGGCCACGAGCACTCGCAGCCGTTTCTGGGCCGCGAGTTCTCAGCCGAGCCCGACTACTCGGATGAGATCGCGCGGGAGATCGATGACGAGATCCGGCGCGTGGTGGAGTCAGCGCACGTCGAGGCCAAGGGCATCCTCACCGAGCATCAGGCGGGGTTGGAGAAGCTGGCGGAGATCCTCGTCAAGCGCGAGACGATCGAACGCGAGCAGTTCGAGGCGCTGCTGGACGGTCAGAGCGAGACCGAGGTGTTCGGGTCAGAGGCGCCGCCTCCGCCCGAGGTGCCGATCCCGCCGTCGCCGGCTTCAGGCCGTGCCGGGCGCGAGGGTCCGCGGCCGCTGCCGAGGCCAGGACTGGCCGGCGGCACGGCCGAGTAGGTCCTAACCCCGGGTGGCTGGGAGATTTCTCGGCCCCCAGGGGGAGAAATCTCCCGAGGCCTAGGGCGGCGGCAACGCCGCGACGGCGAAATCGCGGCTTACGGCCGCGATTTCGCCCGGAACCCTGGCCAGGTTGACGTTCATCGTGAACCCCATCGGCTCCGACAGCGGCCGGAAGAAGTCGTCGTAGTGGGTCGGGACCACCGTCTGAGGCTCCAACCGGCGGAGGATCCGCTGCCAGTAGTCCTGGGTAAAGCCGCGACCGGCGACGCCGGCCAGGAAGAAGTCGACGCCGCCGGGCCTGATCGCGTCGTCGATCAGGTTGGCGCTCCCCTGGTGGTAGAAGCTCGCGCCGGCTACCTCTATCTGGATTCCCCACACGGGGCCGCAGCGGTACGCGCTGGGCGTCAGCCCGTCCAGGTGGTCGCATGTGAGCTCGCCGTCGAACGGCACCGCCAGCCCCAGCACCAGCTTCGAATGCAGGCTCGGAGTGAAGCTGACCTTGAACGGCCCTAGCTCGTAGGCCTGATACGGGTCGACTTCCACGGCCTGCTCGCCCAGCCCGTGGAGAGCCATCAGGTTGACGAGGCTCGATGAACCGTACGCCGCACACCCGAACCGCCTGCAGATCGCGGGTGCGTCGACCGCATGGTCCCAGTGGGTGTGGCCGACGAGCACCCCCACCACATTGGGCGACGCTGTGATGAAGCGGTCGATCATCGCGGGGTTCGGGGCCACCGGCCGGCGCCGGATGACGGCGCTCAGCGGCACGCGCGAAACGTACGGATCGATGAACAGCGTGTGCCCCTCGTACGTCATTCGATATCCCGAGACGCCGAGCCACTCGAGCTCGAGTCCTGGCGGCAACCCCAGGGGCAGTGACTGCAGCTCGGCCAGCGCCTGGGCGTCGTGGCGCTCCTGATCGCCCTTGCGGGCCGCGAAGCGGGCGAAGTCCGCCAGGTAGCGAGCCGGTCCGAGCACGGGCTAAGGGCGGAAGTGGGCCCTGAGCAGGCGCCCGACGTCGGGCTCCGCTGCGCGGGCGGACGCCGGCGAGGAGCTCGGCAGCGGCGGGCTGAGTCCCTGAGCGCTGCAGCGAGCCACGCCCGGTCCGAGGTTCGGGGCCGCCGCGAGCCGAGGCGGCTTGGCGAATGCGGCGCGGCGGAAGTCGAAGTAGTCGGTCATGGGGTTGGCGTTGGCGTCCCGGTAGGTCATCGCCGGAAGGTTCCACTTGCGCTCGATGAACGCGGTCATCGAGGTGTGGTCCTGGACCGCGCTCGAGACGTAGCCAGGCCGCGCCCATGGCGACACCACGAACAGCGGCACACGGAATCCGTAGCGGCCATAGCCCCCGGGGGCATCGCCGGCCTTGCGTCGCGGAGGGATGGAGTCCGGCTTGATCGCGCGCGGGGGCGGCACGTGGTCGTAGTAGCCCCCATGCTCGTCCCAGGTAATGAACAGGGCGGTGTGCCGCCAGGTCGGCGCGCGCATCAGAGCGTTCACGACCCTTGCGATGAACTGCTCCCCGACCTGGACGTCCTGCGGATTCTCCTCGGAGGTGGTCGTGTAATCGGGGTCGATGAATGTGAACTGCGGCAGCCGGCCGGCGGCCACGTCGCCCGTGAACTGATCGAAGCTGTGGACACGGGCGCTGCGTCCGTTCAATGCTCCGGGGACGATCGCGAGGCTCGGGACCTGCTGGTAGTAGATCGCCCAGTCAATCTTGTGCGCGTCAAGGCGGTCGAAGATGGTTCCGTTGGCGGACGGGATCGAGAACGTGCTCGAGTCGGTGGCGATCGTGCCCGAGGCCGTGCCGGTGAAGAAGAAGCGCCGGTTCGGGTAGCTCTGGGCGAGCACCGAACAGAAGTAGCGCTGTCCTATCGGGAAGTGCCGGGCCAGGGAGTACGTGAACGGGAGCGCGTTTCTGTCCCAGTACCACATCGCCACCGGGCCGCTGGCACGCACGAAGCCGTCGTTCAGGCCGTCGTCGAATGACTCATGGCTGGCGTTCCACGACTGGCTCGGGACGCTGTGCACCTGGCACGGCGAGGGGGCCCGGCTCGAGAAGTGGCGTCCGCCGTACGTGTCGCGGTTGTAGTTCGCGCTGCGGCTGCGGCGGAACGTCAGCCCGTCGAGTCCTCTGCGGTCACGAAGCTCGTACGGGACCCTGCCCAGCAGGTTGTCGAACGAGTGGTTCTCCATGATCAGCACGACCACGTGGCGAATCTGCCCCATGGAGGGGGTACCGGCCGGCAGATGGGGGAAAGGCAGGCTGTCGGGCGCCCGCAAGCGCGGGCGGTGGCCGCTGGGCCGTGCCCAGGCTGGCAGCCCGCCGGCGAACATGAGCGCGGCTCCGCCCGCGGCTCCGCGCAACAGGGTTCGGCGCGAGAGCTTGGCTTCGGCGGGTTGGACGCTCCCCACGGAGCTAGCTTAAGGCTCCGGACGCGACGGTGCTGTCAGTAACGTGGCGGGCGGGCAAATGACCGGGTCCCAGTCGCAAAACAAATTGGTACGAACCGTGCTCGCTGTGACGCGCCTATGGCTACCGGTGGGGATCGCCGTCGCGGGGCTGGTGGCGATCCTGATCGGCCATGGCCGGACCTCCTCGCCCTGGGCGGCGGCCGGCGTTAGCCTGATGATCGTCGCGCTGACCGTGTGGCTGATCAACTGGCTGTTCCGGATGAGCGTCGAGAGCAACCGTGAGCGCGAGCGAGAGGAGCAGGCGCGCCAGTACTTCGACCGGCACGGGCACTGGCCGGGGGAGGGCCCGTGATGGCAGCCCCCGAGTTCCCAGTGATGGCGGCCGCGGAGTTCCGGATCATGGGGGTGGTCAACGTGACCCCCGATTCGTTCTCCGACGGCGGTCGTTTCATCGAGCCGGACAAGGCGATCTCCCGTGGGCTGGAGCTGGCGGCAGAAGGTGCTGCAATCGTCGACATCGGCGGCGAGTCGACGCGGCCGGGGGCTATGCCCGTCGGAGCCGATGAGGAGATCGATCGCGTGCTGCCGGTCATCGAGGGGCTGGCCGCGGCCGGGACCGAGGCGCGGATCTCGGTCGATACGTGGAAGGCGAGCGTGGCCTCGAGGGCGCTCGAGGCCGGGGCCACGTTCGTCAACGACGTCACCGCGCTGCGCGGCGATCCGGGAATGGTCTCGCTGGTCGCTTCCGCAGGGGTCGAGGTATGCCTTATGCACATGCTCGGGGAGCCCCGCACGATGCAGGACAACCCCCGCTACGACGACGTCGTCTCCGAGGTCAAGGCGTTCCTTGAGCAGCGCCTCCATGTCGCGATCCAGGGGGGCGTGGCCGAGGAACGGATCCTGCTCGACCCAGGGATCGGTTTCGGCAAGACGGTGAAGCACAACCTCGAGCTGATTGACCGACTGGATGAGATCGTCGCGCTCGGGAGGCCGGTGGTGATCGGCGCCTCGCGCAAGTCGTTCATCGGGAGGATCACGGGCCGTCAGGACCCCTTCAGCCGGGTGCCCGGGACGGTCGCGGTGAACGTGCTGGCGTACGAGCGCGGCGCCCGTGTGTTCCGCGTCCACGACGTCGCGCCATCCCATGACGGGCTCGCGATGGCGGCTGCTACGGTCAGCCGGCGATGGACCGAGACGATGAGGCCGACGAGTTCGACGACGTAGACGCCTCCGACCAGGAGCAAGCCGACGAGGAGGCCATCGAGCCCGAGGTCACGATCGAGATCAGCGGGCTGTCGCTGTTCACGCACGTGGGGGTAACCGCGGCCGAGCGTGAGGTCGGCCAGCGCCTGCTGCTGGACCTGAGGCTCGACCTGGGTGAATCCGACGCGACCGTCACCGATCGCCTCGAGGACACGGTCGACTACGCGGAGGTGTGCAACACGGCCAACCTCGTGGCCCAGCAGCGCTCATACAAGACGCTGGAGCGGCTGTGCGCGGCGATCGCCGATGGCCTGCTCGATCGCTACGGAGCCCACGCCGTGTGGGTCAAGGCGGCGAAGCCCGAGCCGCCCCTGGCGCTGCCGGTCTCCGAGGTATCGGTCGAGGTGTGGCGCGAGGCCGCTTGAGGCCCGCGGAGCATCAATGACATCGGGGTACCTGGGGCTGGGATCCAACGTCGGTGACCGGCTGAGACATCTGAGGGACGCAGTCGCGGCCCTGCCGGGGCACGGGGTCGATGTCCTGCGGTCGAGCTCCGTGTACGAGACCGAGCCGGTGGGACTCGTCCTCGAGCAGCGGGAGTTCCTCAACGCCTGTCTGCGGATCGAGACGTCTCTCGGGCCGGAGGAGCTACTGGATGCGTGCAAGGCAGTGGAGCGAGAAATGGGCCGCACAGGCCGGGGTATGCGCCACGGGCCGAGGGAAATCGACGTCGATGTCCTGCTCCTCGACGAGATCGAGTACCGCTCCGAGCGGCTGGTGCTGCCACACCCGTCGATCCTCGAGCGGCGGTTTGTGCTGGTGCCGCTGCTGGAGCTGAATCCTGAGCTGGCGCTGCCCGGTGGCCGCTCGCTTGCGGCCGCGCTCGACGCCCTCGGGACAGGCCAGGCGGTGAGGGTCTCCGAGCCGCCGCTTTAATTGCGCCACATGCTGCTGGTGGTCGATGTCGGGAACACGCAGACCCACTTCGGCGTGTTCGGAGACGAGGACGGTGCGCTGGCCGAGCACTGGCGGTTTGCGACCGTGCGGGAGTCGACCCGAGACGAGCTGGGCGCGGCGCTGTCCAACCTGCTGGGCTTGAGGGGGCTTGCGTTTTCCGATATCGGCTCCTCGATCGTCTCCTCGACCGTGCCCCAGCTCTCCCAGGAGTGGAGCGCGATGGCGGAGCGATACCTGGGACAGCGGATGCTGGTCGTGGGCCCGGCGATCAGGACCGGGATGCCGATCCGCTACGACAATCCGCACGAGGTCGGCGCCGACCGGCTGGCGAACGCCGTGGCGGCGTACGACCGCGTCGGTGACAGCTGTGTGGTCGTCGACTTCGGAACCGCGATCACCTACGACGTGATCTCCGACGCCGGTGAGTATCTCGGAGGGATCATCACCCCCGGTGCCGAGATCTCCGTCGACGCCCTGTATGACCGGGCGGCGAAGCTGCCGAAGGTCGAGCTGGCCGAGCCGCGGGCGCTGATCGGCAAGTCGACCGTGGATGCAATCCGCTCTGGGATCGTGTTCGGATTCGCAGCTCAGGTCGACGGGATAGTCCGCCGCCTGCGGGCGGAGCTCGGGGCGGACACGTCGGTGATCGCCACCGGGGGGCTGGCGCCGGTACTGGTGCCGTTCGTGCGGGAGACGATCGACCAGGTCGACGATCTTCTGACGCTGGTCGGGCTGCGCCTCATCTGGGAGCGCAATCAGCTCTGAGCGGCCTCGGCCCCGGCCGAGGTCGCGGGCGCCGCGGCGGGTGAGGGCTCAGAGGCCGGCACCGGCACATCCGGCGTCCGGGCCACGGTGGCCGCCAGGATCAGCGGCCCGATCCGGCGGCGGTCGGTCGGATAGGCCTCCGTGAGCTGGTCGTGGGCATCAAGCAGCCCCCGGATCGAGGCGAACACCGGCGCGTCGTCGATCTCCTCCGGCACGTCGCAGGCCAGCCGCGCCAGGGCCAGCATCTCGGCTCCGGCCTCGGGCGTACCCCGCATGGTGGCGATCGTGCCCAGCAGCAGGAACTCCGCCAGCCGGTCGAGCAGCAGGTGCTGTGGGCGCTCGCTCTCGCCGATCGCCGGCCCGGCGGGCTGGAGAGGCTCTCCGGCCGCCAGTCGAAGCGCTTGCTCGCCCGCCACGGAGCGCATCTGCTCCTCCGAGAACCCGGCCTGGAGCGCCCACCGCAATTGGAAGGAGGCGGACATCATGGTGTGGCCATACGGTGCGTCGGAGGCGAACAGGATCTGGCCCGGGGGGACAAGCGAGAAGAGCGAGACGAGGTCGGAGGGCATCCACCAGGCCGTGTCGAACAGCAGGTTCGGGTGATCGGGAGCGGCGCGCCAGATCCATGACAGATCGGAGATCGCGGCGTGCGCCAGAATCAGCCGGGCGTCCTCGAATTCGCCGGCCAACTCGACCGCATGCAATCCGAGGGCTGGGATGCCCCTGCCGGCGTGAATCAGGATCGGCAGCCGCCGCTCGTTGGCGAGCGCGGCGAGCTGCCGGACGGCGGGGTGGTCGAGCGTGAACTGCTCCGCCCGGGGGTGAAGCTTGATCCCGCGCGCGCCGGCGTCCACGCAGCGCTCCGCCTCGCGCAGCGCATCGTCGTGAGGGTTTACGCGGCAAAACGGCACCAGCAGGCCGTCTGACCGCTGCGCCGCGGCGAGCACCGCATCGTTCGCGGCCCGGTAGCCGTCGGGCTCGTGCATCGCGAAGACGAACGCTCCCCGGGCGCGCGCACTCTCGAGCGAAGCGATCAGGTCCTGCGGCTCCTGCCTCATTCCGTCCGGGTCGTTTTGGCCGAGGTGGGTGTGCGCGTCGAATAGCTCCAGTCCTGGGACCTGGTCGAGCACCAGGTCGGTCCACGGCTTCAGCAGGGTCGCGATGTCCATGGGCATGATTCGTACCATGAAAGCGTGTCCCGAAAGCTCACCGACTCCTGGACGCTGGGTGGCGTCCAGGTCTCGAACCGGGTCGCGCTAGCTCCGCTGGCCGGAATCGGCAACTGGTTCGTGCGCCTTCAGGCCAAGCGTTTCGGCGCCGGGCTGGTGGTGTCGGAGATGGTGTCGAGCTTCGCCATCCACTACAGGAACGAGCGGACCTGCAGTGAGCTGCTGCGGGTCCATCCGGAGGAGCATCCGGTCTCGATCCAGCTGTTCGGGCACGACCCCGAGGTGATGGCCTCCGCGGCCGAACAGGTCGCTGGTGCCGGAGCCGACCTGATCGATCTCAACATGGGCTGCCCCGTTCCGAAGGTGTGCAAGACGGGAGCCGGCGCGGCGCTGCTGGAAGAGCCCTCGCGCGCCGTCGCCTTGGCGCGGGCCGCCGCGCGGGGGAGCGGCCTGCCGGTCACCGTGAAGCTCCGTAGTGGTCAGCGCCCAGGCGACCGAAGCGGGATCGAGCTGGCACGCCGGCTGGTGTTCGACGGGGGCGTCGCCGGGATCGCGATCCATCCCCGTCACGCGTCGCAGCGACATACCGGGGCACCGGATTATGAGCTAGCGCGGACTCTGGTGGAGGAGCTTCCAGCGCCAGTGCTGGTATCGGGCGGGTTAAGGACCCCGGCGCAGGCCCAGATGGCGTTCGAGCAGACGGGCGCGGCCGCCGTTTTGCTGGCCCGGGGCTCGCTCGGGAACCCGTGGTTGTTTGCGCAGCTGCTGCAAGCTGGCAACGGCGCCGGAGCGCACGAGCCCACGCGCGAGGAGATCCTGAGCGAGCTCGACTGGGTGATCGAGCGGGCCGTCGAGCATCTGGGAGCGGAGCGCGGCGGGCGCTACCTCAGGAAGTTCTATCCCTGGTACCTGGAGCGGCTGGGCCTCTCGCAGGGCCGACGGGGAAGAGAGCTGCTCCAGGCGCTGCAGACAGCGCCCGACATCGACGCGGCGCGGGCGCTGCTGCGGCAGTAGGGGCTGGGAGCCAGACGCTCCCGGAGTGCCCGCCGACAGTGTCTATACTTGCCCGCCCACGCGAGCTGGAAGCGTGGGTTCGAGTTCCCGCCCTTCGAGCGGGAACTTTTTCGTCTCAAGCACCCGACTACGGAACCATATGCCCAAGGATGTAATGCTCACGCCCGAAGGCCTCTCCAACCTGAAGGCCGAGCTCGAGCACCTCGCTACCACCCGTCGCCGCGAGGTCGCCGCGCGGATCAAGGAGGCCCGCGAGTTCGGAGATATCTCAGAGAACGCCGAGTACGACGACGCCAAGAACGAGCAGGCCATGCTCGAGGCCCGGATCGCCTCGCTGGAGGAGAAGCTGCGCTCCGCGACCGTGATCGATTCCTCTTCGTTGCCCAAAGACGTGGTGCGCATCGGGTCGGTCGTCCACGTCAAGGAACAGGGCGGCAAGTCGACCAAGTACACGATCGTGGGGTCGGCCGAGGCCAATCCTGGCGAGATGAAGCTCTCGAACGAGTCGCCCATAGGCAAGGCCTTGATGGGGCGCAAGCGGGGCGAGGAGGTGGCGTTCTCGACGCCCCGGGGTGAGCGCCGCCTCAAGATCACCAAGATCGACGTCGGGAAGTAGGAGGGCCTCGCCTGCCTGAGGGCGATCCCGACGCCCCTAAGGAGCTGCTGGCCGCGCGGCGGCGCAAGCTCGAGGCGTTGCGCGCCGCCGGGGTCGAGCCGTTTCCGCACGCGTTCGCGGACGTGGAGCCGGTCTCTGAGGTTCGCGCCGCGCACGAGGCGCTCGCCCCGGGGCAGGAGACCGACATCTCGCATCGGGTTGCCGGCCGGTTGGCCGCCCGGCGCGAGCAGGGCCGGATGGCTTTTCTGGATCTCGTCGACCGCTCGGGCCGGATCCAGCTCCAGGCCCGCGTCGATGAGCTCGGAGAAGCCGGCCTCGAGCGGCTCCTGAGCCTCGATATCGGGGACCTGGTCGGGGTAGAGGGGGTGGCCTTCCGCTCCCGCCGGGGCGAGCTGACTCTGCGCATCACGGACTTCACCCTGCTTGCCAAGTCGCTGCGGCCCCCGCCGGAGAAGCACCACGGTCTGCAGGACGTCGAGACTCGCTTTCGCCATCGGGAGCTCGACCTGATGGCCAACGAGGATGCGCGGGAGCTGTTCATCCTGCGCGCCCGGGTGATCTCCGCGGTCAGGCAGTTCCTGGACCGCGAGGGCTTCATCGAGGTCGAGACTCCGGTGCTGCAGCCGCTGTACGGCGGCGCGGCGGCACGGCCGTTCACCACCCACCACAACGCGCTCGACCGCATGTTCTACCTGCGGATCGCCACCGAGCTGTACCTCAAGCGGCTGATCGTCGGGGGGCTCGAGCGGGTCTACGAGCTGGGCAAGGACTTCCGCAACGAGGGAGTCGACTCCACCCACAACCCGGAGTTCACGATGGTCGAGTTCTACGAGGCATACGCCGACTATCTCGACGGCGCCGCGCGCACCGAGACGGCTGGTGTCGTATGTCGCCTCCGCGGTGGGATACGAGGGGCCGATCGACTTCTCGCCCCCGTGGCGGCGCGAGACGCTGGCCGCGGCGATACTGGAGCGCACGGGCATCGATATCCAGCGCCTTCGCGAGCGCGATGCGCTGGCCGCCGAGATGCACGCGCGGGGGATCGAGGTCCAGGCCTCGGACACCTGGCCCCAGCTCGTCGACGAGCTGCTGTCAAAGCACGTCGAGCCCACCCTGGTCCAGCCCACGTTCCTGCTCGACTACCCCGTCGAGCTGTCGCCGTTCGCCAAGCGCCATCGCTCGGTCGAGGGGCTGGTCGAGCGGTTCGAGGCGTTCGTCGGCGGGATGGAGATCGCCAACGCCTTCACGGAGCTCAACGATCCCGATGAGCAGCGGCGGCGGTTCGAGGCCCAGCGGGCGCTGGCGGGCGCCGGCGATCTCGAGGCTCAGCCCTACGACGAGGCGTTTCTGCAGGCGCTGGAGCAGGGCATGCCCCCGACCGCTGGGGTCGGGATCGGTATCGATCGGCTGGTGATGGTCCTAAGCGGCAGGCACTCCATCCGGGAGGTCGTGCTGTTCCCGGCGATGCGGGACTAGGGCGCGGCTCGGCCACGCGCCATCGATCCGCGGAGCGCTCCGATGGCGAGATTCAGCGGCTCGGTGATCCAGTTCGTGAACGCCCGCGCCCGTCGTCGGCGATGGCCCTGAAATGCGCGCTCGGAAGTGGGCGAGAAGTGCTCGTCGAGGATCGCGCGAAGGGGACTACGGAGGTCCGCATGGACGAGACTCGAGAAAGTCGGGGACATAGCCAGGCTCGGGCGGGAGCGCATGGCAAGAGCGTCGGCGCGTAGACGGGCATAGACCGCAAGCGCCTCTGCCAACGGCCGGTCGATCGCGCGCCACGGGTCACCGGCGAGGATCGCGGCGGCCTGGGCGGTCGACAGCGCTGAAGCGCGCGCACGATGTGGTGCGCGGGAGAACCGATGCCGTGCAGGATCGGTCCGCCGTGGCGAGTCGGGGGCCGAATGGCCAATCGCTGAAGCGCAGAGCGCCCGTACTGGATCGATTCCGACCGCCCGCGGCGAGACCCCTCCGCGAGCATGACCAGGGCGATCTGGAAGCATTCTCGCAAGCGCTGCATGCCTGCTTTCCGGGCGGGCCTGCCAGCAGGAGAACTGCAGGTCGGCGATCTGGCGATAGCGCCGCAGTCAGCAGGGCCTGGATCTGAGCCATGTGTAGCGGATAAGTCAGCGAGCCCTGGCGGAGACCGAACGGGCGCCGCAGGACCGCGTCGAGCGCGCCTTGGGTCGACCGCGCAGGACAGGAACTCGCGATGCAGGATCACTTCGCCGTCGCCGCGCGACGTTGTATTGGATGTCGGCTTCAGAGGCCATCAGGCAGCTGCCGATGCCGCTAGCCGCGGCGACAGCCGCAACGCGCCCTGGTACAGGGGCAGGTCGCTGATCTCGTGGACGCCAAGCGGCAGCCATCGCGGCGCGGAGAAGCCAGCTCCCAGGAGGTCCGGAAATCTGACCGGACCTCGATCACCTCGACTGAAGCCGCTGCGAGATCTCGCGTCCGAGCGCGGTCGCGTGCTGCCCCTACGTGATCGCGGGCCCAGGGCACCGGCGAGGTGATCGTCACCAGCAGCGGGCGTCGGTCAGCTCCGCGGCCAGCGCCGCCAGGACGATGCTGTCCTTGCCGCCACTGAATGCGACAGCGGCGCGGTCGGCCGCGGTAGTGCAGCCGCACGGGCGCGACGGGCGGTCCCGATTCCACGAGCTCGGCCGCTCGGCCCGGCCGCGGCGCGCTGCCGTATGCCTCGAGCTGGGCGTGACATTGTCAATCAGGCGCAGCCAGAACTCGCGCTCCCAGGATGGGAGCCGCACCGGCAGCTCCACTCCGGCATGGCCGCAGCAGCGCCCAATGGCCGTGCAGGCAGATCAGCATGACTCGCCACCACAAGGCCCGGGGCACCGAGCGCGGGTCTAGCTCCGCGCGGAAACGCGAGCCGGAAATGCTTCCGTAGATAAAGCTCCGTCTCCGGGAGTGACGTCCCAGCTGAAGTGGACGTTGCTGCCCGTCGACCGCAGGGCGGGTGTAGGCGGACGCGATGGGCGGGCCGGTGCGAGTTCATTGACACTCGCATGTGCTGCCATTATGGTCCGCTCGCCAGTCTCGGCCGACGGCAACCGGCGCGTAGCGAGATCGCAGGGTTCATTTGGCGAATGAAAGGGGTTGGATATGTGCCAATGCAGCCGTCGACGGCCGTCGACGCAGCCGCGCGTAAGGGATCAGTTGCTTGTACGGATCGAGCAGGAGCTCGAGTGAGGCTAGCGCGGCGTCTCGTCCAAGGGATCGCAATGGCGCAGATTTCCCCGACGTGAGCGCCGCAGATGCGGACGGGGCGCCGCGCATGTTCGACTGGGCGCCGCGCAGTTGCAGACTGAGCGGGCAGTTCCAGCACTCCGTCGCGCGAGTAAAACAGCTGATCGACGCGCGCTACGGCGATGCGAGGCCGATGCGCGGCTTGACTACATCGTCAAGATTGCATCCCGGTGCAATCTGAACTGCTCGTACTGCTACGTCTACAACCAGGCGGACAGCACATGGCGACACGTCCGGCCGTGATGTCGGAGGAGACCTTCGCGGCAACCGTGGAGCGGATCAGGCGCCATTGTCTGCTGAGCGGGCAGGAGCACGTAGTGCTCACGTTCCACGGCGGCGAACCGACGCTGGTCGGAGCGGCGCGGTTCGGGTGGATGTGTGCCCTTGCGCGGGAGAGGCTCGAGGATTTGGCGACCGTCTGGCTGCTGATACAGACCAACGGCACGCGTCTGGACTCCGGTGGCTGGCGGTGCTGCGCGAGCACGAGGTTGAGGTCGGGGTCAGCCTCGATGGTCCCGAGGAGATCAACGATCGTCTTCCGGGTCGACCGCAGAGGACGGGGGTCGCACGACGCGGTGATGCGAGGGATCGCGCTGCTTCGCGAGGCGGGGATGCCGTTCGGGGTCCTGTGCGTCGTGCAGCCCGGCGCGGACCCGCTGCTGATCCACCGCCACTTCCTGGAGCTTGGCCCCAAGTCGATCTCCTACCTGCTCCCGTCCGAGACCCATGACACGGCCGGGCCGATCAGAGGAGCAGTTCGGGCCCACGCCAGTGCGCCGACTTCCTGATCCCGATCTTCGACGAATGGTGGTTCCACGAGCTCGCCTCGACGTCTCGATTCGTGAGTTCTGGAACATCGCGCGAGTGATCATGGGTGGCTCGAGCCGCCTGGAGATGATCGGCAACCCGCCGCTCGGCTTCGTACGCGATCGAGACCGACGGCTCGATCCAGGGGCTGGACAAGCTCCGCTCGTGCGAGGACGGGATGTCGGCGATGCCGCTGAGCGTCCACGACGCGGACTTCTCAGAGATCGCGCACGGGCAGCCCGTTCCACGCGGAGGTGATGGGCGGGCTGCCGCTGCCAGTCGGCTGCCGGGCGTGTCCCGAGCTCGAGACCTGCGCCGGCGGCCATTTCCCGAACCGTTACTCCAAGGCCCGCGGGTTCGACAACCCGAGCGTCTGGTGCGCTGACCTGCTCGCGCTGTTCACCCACGCCCGGATGCGGCTCGGGATCTCCGTCGAGGAGACCAAGCGGCGGCGCGGGAAGCTGGCTGAACTACGGGAGCGGACGCTGGCCGGCGCTGCCGCGCCCGTCTAGGCGCCGGCGCACACCCCCCGCCACGCGGATCAGGGGCAGGACGCGTCCGCGCAGCCGCCACCAGCCGCCCTCCTCGACACGCGAAAGGATCTCGTGCCGAATGTGTAGGTACTCGAGCGCCTCCTCCTGCGCGGTGACGGCGCGCCTGAGCTGCTCGAGCTCGGCGTCCGCGCTTCGCAGCGCGCCCTGCGTGCGTTCGAGCTCGGCGTGTGCGCCCTGGAGCGCACCGTATGCGCCTCCGAGCTCGGCATCGGCGTGACGCGCGCGGGAATGCCCCTCGAGCAGCGTCTCCAGATCGCCCCGGGTCCATGCCGCAGCGATCCATTCCGGCCCCTTCGCCGCGATGAGCTCCATCAACACCCTGGCGGAGCCGAAGTCGTAGGTTCCGTCTTCCGCACGCAGCTCGGGTATCAGGTCGAGAACCGACGGCGCCAGCAGAGCGCCGTGGCGCTGGTAGAAACGCGCGGCCGCCGCTAGCAGAGCGATGCGGTGGACTATCGAGCCCCAGGTCGGCTCGAGGGGGGCCGAGGGCATCCAGTGGTGGAAGGCCAGCGCCTCGCGCGACCGGCGGAAGATGTGAGGTCGCGCCAGTGAGACCCGGTAGCACCACTCGTTGTCCTCGAAGTAGGCGGCCATCTGCTCGTCGATCGGGAATTCCTCGAGCAGCGCTCGCCGGAAGAGCGCCGCTGTGCCCGGGACCCATCCCGCTTCTCCGCTCGGTGGGAGCGCCTCCGGATCGAACTCCGTGCCGTGCCCGATCAGATCAAAGTTGACGACATTCGCTGCCCGGTTGAGCGATCCGCCGGAATGAAACACCGACCCGTCTGAGGAAACGACGGTCGCAGTTACTGCGTCAACCGCAGGGTGGTCGTCCAGCTCGGCCAGCAGGTGGCTGAGCGCTCCGGGCAACAGCTCGGCATCATCATCAAGCAGCAGCACGAGCTCGCTGTCGGTCAGCTCGATTCCCAGGTGGCGCCCGGCAGCGGTCCCGAGGTGAACATCCGATCGCCGAAGGCGTAGGCCACTACGTCCAGCGCAAACCGCGGTCAACCGACGGGCGTTGGCCGGCGTTGAGCCATCGTCGATCACGAGCGTCTCGACCGGCACCTCTGACTCCTCGAGTGAATCCAGGGTTCGCGCCAGGAGCTCAGGGCGGTTGCGCGACAGCACGATGGCCGCGACCCGCGCAGCGGCGTTTGGAGGAGTAGCTCGGCCGGCTCGGCACGCGGCCGCGGTCAGCTGGCCAAGGGGCTCTCCAGCGGCGGGATCGAGCAGCTCTGCCGCCACGGCCGGCGCGTCTTGTGGTTCGACCCCCAAAACTTCGCGCAACAGCTGGGAAAGCCCGTCGGACACGTCCCCGGAGGTCGGCAGGGCCGAGCGATGGACCTCGATGACGTCTACCAGGAACGATTCCATCTGGCGAGCGACTCCGCCGACATCGAACCGGCGCTCGAACGTCGCACGGGCTTCTGCGCCGAGCCTCGTTCTGAGCGCCTGATCGGTGAGCAGCCGTCGGAGCGACAGTGCCAGCTCCGATGGGTCCTCGGCCGCTGAGAGGAGCGCATCGTGATCCGGGTCCACCACCTCGCTGATGCCTCCGGCATCGCACGTCACGATGGGCTTGGCGAACATCATGGCCTCGATAAGCGCGATGCCGTGGGATTCGTAGCGGGAAGGGAGGCATACGATGTCGGCATCGGCGTACAGGCGCGCCAGCTCCTCGTCCGGCACGGGCCCCGTCGGTAGCACGACTTCAGAGAACCGCGGCCGACGGCGGACATGCTGTTCGAACCGGGCGCGGAAGCCGGGATCGGTGATCGGGCCCGCCAGCGTGAGGTGGGCTTCGATGCCGTCCTCCAGCAGCTTGCCCATGGCATCGAGAAGCGTGTCAACCCCCTTTCGCCGTTCGATCCGCCCCACGAACAGGATGTGTGGGGGGCCGGGAGGGCCGTTGGATAGGTTCTGAGCGCCGGTCTCGCGGCGGTCTCGGAGCCCGCGGCCGATTACCGCCGTCGTGGCGGGTGCCAGCTGATGGTCGCTGATCGTCTTCGACAGGGCGGCTTGCGTCAGGCCGTGTAGGTATCGCGACCGCGCGAGGGCCTCCCTCTCCAGCGAAAGGCGCTCTTCGATGTCCCCGAGCTCCAGATACGAGTCGTCGATCTCCGTCAGCGTTTGCAGCGACGTCATGCAGGAAACGACCGTCGGAAAGCGCTGATCCAGAAGGCAGATCGCGCCCTCGGAGCGCCAGAGCGGCGCCAGCACCGCGTCCACGGGCTGTTCCTGCTCATGGATGCGCTTTACCGCTCGGTACGCGGCGGCGGCGTGCAGCAGGTTGTGACGTGCCGTCTCGCGCTGCGCGCCGTGGAACGGACCTGACGCGACGGGCACCGTCAGCGGCTCATGGGACGCCGCCCTCAGCTCAGGCGGCGGACTGGGCGAGCGGTCGCTCAGCAGGTGGACGCTGTGTCCGGACTCGGCGAGTGTCTCTGCCAGGTCACAGGTGGCTCGGACCAACCCGCTCGGGGCATGCGCCCCGACGTCCCGGCACAGAACACACAGGTTGAGCTTCCCCCCAATCAACGATTCCTGGTGGGGATCCTAACGGGGCTGTTGGCCGGCCGCGAGCGAGCATCCCGGGCCGCCCGGCGAAGGTGCCGAGCGGGCCGGGATCGCCAGTCCCGGCAGAGCTGCGTGACCGTGCGCACACACCCCGATCGAAGCGATCAAGGCGCTGGACGGTGGCTGGTAGACTGGCGCATGGCCCGAGAGCGAACCCGATCCTGCTCTCCTATTCGGCTGTTAGCGGAAATAGGTAAGAGGAACGGGTTCGTTGGCGTCCCCCCGTATGGGGGCCTTCTATCATCGCTAGGTACCCCCCGCTAGACACGAGAAGCCTATGTTCGAGCGATTTACAGAGCGAGCCCGTCAAGTGGTCGTCTTGGCCCAGGAGGAGGCTCGGACGCTCAAGCACAACTACATCGGAACGGAGCACATCCTGCTCGGCCTGCTGCGCGAGGAGGAAGGTCTCGCCGCGCGGGTTCTGGAGTCCCTCGACATCACCGTCGAGCGGGTCCGGGCCCAAGTGGTCCGGATCGTCGGCTCCGGTGAGGAGGTCACCTCCGGCCAGATCCCGTTCACGCCGCGGGCCAAGAAGGTGCTCGAGCTCGCGCTGCGCGAGGCGCTGAGCCTAGGCCACAACTACATCGGCACCGAGCACATCCTGCTCGGCCTGGTGCGCGAGAACGAAGGCGTGGCCGCCCGCATCCTGCTCGACTTCGACGCGGACTCCGAGAAGATCCGCAACGAGGTAATCCGGATGCTGTCCGGGCCCGGGAGCCGCCAGCGCTCTGGAGCTTCCGCCGGAGCTGGTCCCGGTAGCTCCGAGGGGAAGAAGTCCTCAAAGCTGCTCGACCAGTTCGGTCGCAACCTCACGAAGCTGGCCTCCGAGGGCAAGCTCGACCCCGTCGTCGGACGGGAGATCGAGATCGAGCGGATCATGCAAATTCTCTCGAGGCGGACGAAGAACAACCCCGTTCTCGTAGGTGAGCCGGGCGTCGGCAAGACGGCAGTGGTCGAGGGGCTGGCCCAGCGGATCACGAACGCGGATGTTCCCGAGCTTCTGAAGGGCAAGCAGATCTACACCCTCGATCTCGCCGCCCTCGTCGCCGGCTCCAAGTACAGAGGCGAATTCGAGGAGCGCCTGAAGAAGGTGATGAAGGAGATCACCCAGCGCGGCGACATCATCCTGTTCATCGACGAGCTGCACAACCTGGTCGGCGCCGGCGCCGCCGAGGGCGCGATCGACGCCGCCTCGATCCTGAAGCCCGCGCTGGCGCGCGGCGAGCTCCAGACTGTCGGCGCGACCACGCTCGAGGAGTACCGCAAGTACCTGGAGCGGGACTCCGCCTTGGAGCGCCGCTTCCAGAAGATCACGGTCGACCAGCCCACGACCGAGGAGACGGTTCAGATCCTGAAAGGCCTGCGCGACCGCTACGAGCAGCACCACAAGGTCAACATCACCGGGGAAGCGCTCGACGCGGCCGCCGACCTGGCCGACCGCTACATCTCGGACCGGTTCCTGCCTGACAAGGCGATCGACCTGATCGACGAGGCAGCCTCGCGGATGCGGATCAAGTCGATGACTTCTCCGCCGGTGTATCGCGAGCTCGAGGAGGACATCGAGCGCACACGCCGCTCCAAGGAGGAGGCGATCGAGAACCAGGAGTTTGAGAAGGCGGCCAACCTACGTGACGAGGAGCGCCGCCTGACGCAGCGTAAGCGAGAGCTGGCCGAGCAATGGGAGGGCGGCGAGTCGACCGAACGCCCGTCGATCGGCGAGGAGGAGATCGCGGACATCGTCTCGATGTGGACCGGCATCCCCGTCTTCAAGCTGACCGAGGCCGAGACGGCCAAGCTGATGCGCATGGAGGACGAGCTGCACAAGCGCGTGATCGGACAGCACCCGGCGATCGAGGTCGTCTCCAAGGCCATCCGCCGCTCGCGGGCCGGCCTCAAGGATCCGAAGCGTCCTACGGGTTCGTTCATCTTCCTCGGTCCCTCCGGGGTCGGTAAGACCGAGTTGGCGCGGACGCTCGCCGAGTTCCTGTTCGGCGACGAGGACACGATGGTTCGGATCGACATGTCCGAGTACATGGAGAAGCACGCGGTCTCACGGCTCGTGGGCTCGCCGCCCGGCTACATCGGCTACGACGAGGGCGGACAGCTGACCGAGGCGGTCCGGCGCAAGCCCTACAGCGTGCTGCTGCTGGACGAGATCGAGAAGGCCCACCCGGATGTGTTCAACATCCTGCTTCAGATCCTGGAGGACGGCAGGCTGACCGATGCCCAGGGACGGACCGTCGACTTCCGGCACTGCATCGTGATCATGACCTCCAACATCGGGGCCTCTGAGATCGCCCGAAACACTCCGCTGGGCTTCGCGGTCTCCGACGACGAGACCGGCCTCACCTATGAGGACATGAAGAACCGGATCATGGGCGAGCTGAAGAAGGTCTTCCGTCCCGAGTTCCTGAACCGGATCGACGAGGTGATCGTCTTCCACAAGCTGAGCAAGGACGAGATCAAGGAGATCGTCGAGCTGCTGCTCGGCCGGATCCGCGAGACGATGGCCGAGCGCGAGCTCCAGCTGGAGCTGACCGAGGGCGCCAAGGAGCTGCTGGCGGACAAGGGCTGGGATCCGGCGATGGGCGCGCGGCCGCTGCGTCGTGCGATCCAGCGGTACGTCGAGGATCCGCTGGCCGACTTCGTACTCCGCGAGCAGGTGCCCTCCGGCTCCACGGTGATGGTCGAGGCCCCGCCCGAGCAGGCCGACGGCGGAGACCGCGCGCCGGAGGAAGAGGTCAAGCTGACGGTGATCGAGCCCAAGCCGAAGCCGACGCCCGTCGGAGTCGGCGCCGACGGCGGCTCGAGCTCCGAGCAGGACTCGCCCTCCGAGGAGCCCCAGGTTCCGGACGCGCCGCCGCAGGACGGGGAGTAGCCTGCGCAAGCCGCCGCCGCGGCCGCTTGTGGTCGCGTCGGATCTCGATGGCACCCTGCTGCGCCCCGACGGGACGGTCGACGAGCGCTCTCGCCTCGCGCTGGCCAGAGCCCGGGATGCCGGTGCTCTGCTTGTCCTTTGCACGGCACGGCCGCCGCGTTGGCTGCATCCGATCGCCCGGGCAATCGGCCACCAAGGCCTGGCGGTGTGCGCGAACGGCGGGGTGATATGGGATCTTTGGACAGACTCGGTGCTGGAGACGGTTTCGCTCGAGACGGATGTGCTTCGGGAGGTCGTCGATCGGCTACGGGAAGCCCTGCCCGGAGGGTCATGGGCCGTCGAGAGGGCGGACGAGTTCTGCCACGAGCCCACCTACGAGCCCCGCTGGCCGGTTCCCGAGGGGACCGTCGTCGGCGCGGTCGACACGTTGATCGGGCAGCCAGCGATCAAGCTCCTCCTGCGCCACCACGAGCTGTCAGCTGACAGCTTGCTCGAGCGGGCCCGGTCAGTGGTAGGCGGCTTAGCGGAGCTCTCCCACTCCAATTCATCAGAGCCGCTGCTGGAAATCGCCGCGCGGGGGGTGAGCAAGGCCACCGCGCTGGCGCAGCTGTGCGAGGACCGCGGGATCGGCAGAGAGGCCGTCGTGGCCTTCGGAGATATGCCCAACGACCTGCCGATGCTCGCGTGGGCCGGATACGCCGTGGCGGTGGCAAATGCCCATCCCGAGGTGCTCGCCGCTGCCGACGAGATAACCGCTGGCAACGATGATGCGGGGGTGGCGCGGGTGTTGGAGCGGCTGTTCTCCCAGAGCGGAGGAGCCTCGACGAGGCGCTAGGGTCCCGGCCGCCGATGGATTACGAGGACTACTCGAGCCTGCGCTTTGAGCGCCGGGAGCACGGCGTGCTCCTGATCACCATCGACCGCCCCGAGAAGCTGAACGCCACCGACGAGCGGCTGCACTCCGAGCTGTCGGGGGTGTGGCGGGAGGTGTCGCGAGACCCTGATGTGGAGGCAGTCGTGGTCACGGGCGCGGGACGGGCGTTCTCGGCCGGCGGCGACCTGGAGATGGTTGAGCGGATGAGCGGCGACTACCGGCGGGTGGCGGCGATGGCCGGGGAGGCCGCCGAGCTGGTGCTGAGCATGATCGACTGCGAGGTCCCGATCATCTCCGCGATCAACGGCACCGCGGTCGGCGCTGGTCTGGCCGTGGCCCTGATGGCCGACATCAGCGTGATCGGTGAGAGCGTGCGGCTCACCGACGGCCACATACGCCTCGGCGTCGGCGCCGGCGACCACGCCGTCCTGCTCTGGCCACTGCTGTGCGGGATGGCGAAAGCCAAGTACTACCTGCTGACCGCCGACTTCATCGACGGCCCGGAGGCGGAGCGGATCGGCCTCGTGAGCCGCTGCGTCCCCGACGGACGGGTGCTGGATGAGGCGCTCGAGATCGCCGAGCGGATCGCCGCCGGCCCCCGTCGAGCGGCGCGGTGGACCAAGCGGACCCTCAATCACTGGCTGCGGGTCGCGATCCCGGCGTTCGACGCCAGCGTCGCCTACGAGATGCTGAGCTTCATGGGCGAGGACGTGCGCGAAGGGGCGAGCGCACTGCGCGAGCGGCGGGAGCCACGGTTCGGGGACTGACCCGGTGCCGGTCGCCGGGCGGGTGGCGCGGAGGCGGCCATCAGGGCCCCACCCCACCGGTTGGCGGCCAGGTAGGGTGCGAGACGTTCGAATTGCGGACATTCCCAACCCGACCCACCGGGATGTTGCGAGGTGGGGTCGGCGGTGTCCGCCCCCGGTGATCGCCCCCGACCTGAGGCACATTGCAACAACATCGTGCCGTTCTGCGATCCCGTCGGGTGCCGCGTCTACGCTGGCCGAGCGTCATGGCCCGTGGGACCTCCGTCTATGTCTGCTCCGCTTGCGGGCACGAATCCGCCCGATGGGCCGGTCAGTGCCCAGGCTGCGAGGAGTGGAACACACTGGTCGAGACGCGGGCCGAGACCCGCGGTGGATCGCCCGCCGCCGCGTCGCGACGCGGCGCCAGGCCGATCAGGCCGGTCGCGCTGGCGGACGTCGAGCGGCGCGAGCACGAGCGGCTGAGCACCGGCATCGGTGAGCTCGACTCTGTGCTGGGCGGCGGGATCGTGCCGGGATCGCTGGTGCTAATCGGGGGCGCGCCCGGCATCGGCAAGTCAACGCTGACCACGATGGTGTTGGCGAACCTAGTCGCCGCTGGCCGCCGCACGCTCTACGTGTCGGCTGAGGAGTCGGCGGCCCAGATCCGCCTCCGGGCCGAGCGGCTGCGGGACGGCGACGCGCTCCGAGTCCCGGTGATCGGCGAGACCGACCTGGACGCCGTACTGGCGACGCTCGAACGCGAGCGGCCAGAGGTATGCGTGATCGACTCGGTGCAGACGCTCCACTGCCGGGATCTGTCGAGCGGGGCGGGATCGGTGGCTCAGGTGCGGGAGGTCGCGGCCCGGATCATGGAGGTGGCCAAGCGGTCGGGCACGGCCGCGTTGCTTGTCGGCCACGTGACCAAGGATGGTGCGCTGGCCGGCCCCCGCGTACTCGAGCACATCGTCGATTGCGTGCTTCAGTTCGAGGGTGAACGGGAGCGAACATATAGGACGATCCGTGCGGTCAAGAACCGCTTCGGCTCGACGGACGAGGCTGGCGTATTCGAGATGCGAGACCACGGGCTGGTCGAGGTGCTCGACGCTTCGGCACGATTCGTTGGCGAGGCGACGCGCGCTTCCGGCAGCGTCGTCCTGTGCGCGATGGAGGGCTCCCGGCCGCTGCTGGTGGAGGTCCAGGCACTGGTTTCCTCCTCGGAGCTCGTTCCCCCACGCCGCGTGGTGGCGGGCCTTGACCGCAACCGCTTGGCGCTGGTGCTGGCGGTGCTGGGTCGGCACGGTGGGATCGGCCTGGGGGCGGCGGACGTCTTCGTCAACGTCGTGGGCGGGGTCCGCGTCGAGGAGCCTGGCGCCGATCTGGCTGTGGCCCTGGCGGTCGCCAGCGCCGCCAAGCGGGCGACGCTGCGCAGCATCGACGGCTCTCGCCCGCTCGCCTGCTTCGGCGAGCTGGGGCTGACAGGCGAGCTCCGGACGGTCGCCCACGCCGACCGCCGCCGGGCAGAGGCAAAGAAGTTCGGGCTGGTGCCGGTGGTGGAGCCGGAAAGCTGCGGCACGTTGCGGGAAGCGCTGGCGAGCGTGCTCGGCAGGCCGCCGGCGGCAGCTGCAGCCTGAGGGCGAGAGGTCCGTTCATCCCGTAAAATCGGGCTTCATGGCGTCACGTCCCGGGGAGGAGCTCGCAGAGGAGCTCGAGACTCGACAGACGTCCCGGCTGGTGCGGGCGCTTGAGATGGTCGCGCCCGGGACGGCGCTGAGAGAGGGGATCGACCACGTCCTCCACGCGCGGACCGGGGGACTGATCGTGATCGCCGATCCCGACGAGCTGGCGTTCATGTTCTCCGGAGGCATCAAGCTCGAGCTCGACTACTCGCCGGCGTTTCTGTACGAGCTGTCGAAGATGGACGGCGCGATCGTGCTCAGCTCCAACGCGACCAAGGTCGTGCACGTGAACGTCCAGCTGACGCCCGATCCCACGATTCACACGCTGGAGACCGGTACCCGCCACCGGACCGCTGCCCGCGTCGCCAAGCAGACGGACGCGCTGGTGATCGCGATCTCGGAACGGCGCGAGGTCGTGTCGCTGTTCGTGGACGGCCTCAAGTACATGCTCGAGGACATCCCGGTGGTTCTGGCCAAGGCCAACCAGGCGCTCGCCACGCTCGACAAGTACCGCAGCCGGCTGGACCAGGTCTCGACCCGCCTGACCGCGCTCGAGTTCGAAGGCGGCGTGACCCTTCACGACGTCCTGACCGTGTTGCAGCGGGCAGAGCTGTGCACGCGCATGGCGGTTGAGATCGAGCGCCACATCGTCGAGCTCGGCTCCGAGGGGCGGCTGATCGAAATGCAGCTGGACGAGACCATGGTCGGGGTCTCGGCCGACAAGGCGGCGCTGGTTCACGACTACCTGGTCGAGGACTCGGACGAGAACTTCGCGATCGCGTTCGACCAGCTGGTCCGCCTCCCTCATCACGATCTTCTGGACTTCGGGCGGCTGGCCGAACTACTGGGCTACGACCGCAAGCTGAACACCCTCGACTACCCCGTCGCCCCGAGAGGCTTCCGCATCCTGGGGCGCATACCGCGACTGCCGAAGCTGGTGGTCAAGCGAATCGTGGACGAGTTCGGGGGACTGGAGGAGCTGCTCGCTGCGACCGATGGCGAGCTGGAGACCGTCGACGGAGTCGGCGAGATCCGGGCGAAGGACATCCGCGAGGGCCTTCGCCGACAGCAAGAGATCAACCTGGTGGACCGATACCTGCAAACCTAGAAATGGCCGCGGGATAAGCGCTACCCGCGTCCCGGAAAGAGGAGGACACCATCACCGAGCTAACCGCAGAGCACGTGGAGGATCTCGCCGGTGCTTCGCCTGTGCCGCTGATCGAGTTCGAGGTGGACGACAGCGTCGTGTACCCACATCACGGCGCGGGCAAGGTCATCCGCAAGGAGGACAAGGAAATCCTCGGCGAGCGGCGCGAGTACCTGACGATCAAGATCCTGCACAACGACATGACTGTGATGGTCCCCACGGAGAACGCGGCGCTCGCGGGTCTCCGGCGCGTGATCGACGAAGACACGGTCAAGAAGGTCCTAGCTGTGCTGCAGGACGAGTGCTCCGAGATGCCCAAGAACTGGAACCGCCGGTTCAAGCACAACCGCGACAAGATCAAGACCGGCGACATCTATGAGCTCGCAGAGGTCGTGCGCAACCTCGCGATCCGGGAGGCCGAGAAGGGCCTCTCTACGGGCGAGAAGCAGATGTTCACCCGGGCACGGAAGATTCTCTGCTCGGAGCTGATGTATGCGCTCGAGATGACCGAGGAGGAGGTCGACGAGCACCTCAACACGCTTCTGGCAGAGTCGTCCCACCCGAACGGCAAGGTCGCGGTCGCGGCCAAGTAAGGCAGCCGATGGCGGTCGCGTTGATCGTGGCCGCGGGACGTGGGGAGCGCCTTGGGTTGGGCAGGCCCAAGGCGCTCGTCGCTCTCGCCGGAAAGCCGATGGTGGAGTGGAGCCTGCGCGCGCTCCGCGCGGTGCCGGCCGTGGAGCGGACCGTGATCGCCCTGCCGCCGGGAACCGACTTCGCCCCGGCGAAAGCGGATGGCGTCGTGTGCGTGGCAGGAGGTGCCGCTCGCTCCCAGTCGGTTCAGGCCGCCCTACAAGCCGCGGGCGAGGGTGATCCGGTGATCGTGCACGATGCCGCGAGGCCGCTCGCCTCCAGCGGGCTGTTCGAGCGGGTGCTGGCCGAGCTCGAGCACTCGGGCGCCGACGCCGTGATCGCTGCGGTGCCCGTCTCGGACACCATCAAAGAGGTCTCCGCGGACGGCCGGACGGTGGCCCTGACGCTCGACCGGGCGAAGCTGTGGGCCGTGCAGACACCGCAGGTGTTCAGGCGCGTCGCGCTCGAGCAGGCCCTTGAAGACGGTGAGCTGGTGGGGCGCGCTACCGATGACGCCTGGCTGATCGAGCAGCGAGGTGGGACGGTCCGGGTGATCGACTCAGGCGAGCCGAACCTCAAGATCACGACCCCGAACGACCTGCGAGTGGCAGAGCTTCTGCTCTCCGAGCGATGATCCGAACTGGGATCGGGTACGACTGTCACCGGTTCGCCGCCGGCCGGAGGCTGGTGCTCGGCGGGGTCGAGCTCCAGTCAGAGCTCGGTCTCGAAGGTCATTCCGACGCCGACGTGCTCACGCACGCCATCATCGACGCGCTGCTGGGCGCGGCCGCGCTCGGCGACATCGGACAGCACTTCCCCGACACCGACCCTCGGTACGCCGGGACAAATTCGATCGAATTACTGCGTACGGTGGCCGCGATGCTGGACGGTCGTGGCTGGACCATCGGCAACGTCGACGCGACCGTGGTCCTCGAGCAGCCGAAGCTCGCGCCGTTCACCGAGCAGATGGGCGCCAATCTGTCGGGCGCCCTGTCGATAGGTCCTGAACGGGTCAGCGTGAAGGCGACCCGCGGCGAGGGGATGGGATTTATAGGCCGCGGGGAGGGGGCGGCCGCCCTCGCGGTGGCCACGGTGACATCTACGTAACGAATACGATACAGTCGCGTATCGCAATGAACGCGATCCACAACATCGTCTGCTCGTCGGGTTGGTGGTCGCGGCGGGTGGAGCGTGAGCTGGTGCCGTGGGCTCTCGATGGCCTGGAGCTCGGCGACGACCTGCTCGAGATCGGTCCCGGGTTTGGCGCCACCACGCGGTTGATTGCCCGCCGCCCGGTCGAGCTCACCGTGCTGGAGCTGGAAGAGCGCTACTGCCGGCGACTCCAGGAAGAGCTCGGCGAGCGAGCAGCTGTCGTTCAGGGCGATGCGACCGAGCTGCCGTTCGAGGACGGCCGCTTCTCGTCAGTGCTGTCGTTCACGATGCTTCATCACATCCCGTCCCGCCAGTTGCAAGACCGGGTGTTTGCGGAGGTCGCGCGGGTGCTGAAGCGGGGCGGGACGTTCGCGGGGACCGACAGCACCGGCGTGGGACCGCTGTTCAGGCTGATCCACGTCGGCGACACCCTCAACCTCCTCGACCCCGACACGTTGCCCGGCCGCCTGCGGGAAGCCGGGCTGGTGGATGCGGTCACAGAGCGAGGAGGGCGGTCATTTCGCTTCCGGGCGCTGAAGCCGGCGTGAGAGCCCGGGGGCCTGGAGCCGGGATGAGCTTTCGGGGGCTGGAGCCGGGGTGAGCATTGGCGCGCAATCCGATCCTGAGACGGAGTCCAGCGCCGTACCTCCCCACGTGGTAGAGGCCGCGCGCCACGTGCTGGCTCGCGACGGGCTGGCGGCCGCGACGCTCGAACGGATCTCGGCTGCCGCCGGCGTCTCCCGGATGACCCTGCACCGGCGAGGCCTCTCCAAGGGCGACATCCTGCAGGCGATCGCGCAACGGCTCGAGCACGATTACCGCGAGGCCATGTGGCCGGCGCTCGTCTCCCGAGGCAGCGGCCGGGAGCGCCTCCGGCGGGCCCTGGAGCTACTTTGCACCGTGACCGAGGAGAACCGCGCCACGCTGGCGGCTCTCTCATCCTCGGCGCGGGACGAGATCTACCACGACCCTGGTCCTGCGCGGCTGACCCGCAAGGTGTTCGTGGAGCCGCTCGAGCGCCTGCTGCTTGACGGGGCAGCGGATGGCTCGCTGCCGGAGTGCGACGCGCCGGAGGTGGCGACGCTCCTGTTCAACGCCGTATGCCATACCTATGGGCATCTCCGAACCGGCCACGGCTGGGCCCCGCGCCGGTCTCGCGAAGGCGTGATCCGGCTGGTGATGGACGGGGTGGGACCTAGCTCGGGCTGAACTGCCGCGATGTCCCTATCACGTGGCGGCTCGAGTCGAGCGCCTGGAGCTGGAATCTGCTGTAGCCGGGGGGCGCCGGCATCGCCGTCTCGAAGCCGGAGGCGCCATACCAACCCACTAGCGCCATCCGCCCACTGCCGGTGGCGGCCAGCACCTTCCAGGACGCGACCCGGGTGGCGCCGTTCCAGCTCGCGTAGACCGTCGTCTTGCCGCCCGATCGCCGGGCAGCGCCGGACGGGGGATACAGCGGAAGGCCAACCCAAGGCTCGAGCCGGGCCCGGTATGAGAGATCGTGGCCCGGGAACACGGCGTCCATCAGCAGCTGACCTGACGGGCTGTACTCGGACAGGTACGGAGCCGATCCCCAGCCCACAAGCTCGTTGCCGCCGGCCAGCGGCTGGATGCTCCCCATGTACTGGGCGTCGAAGCCCGCGCCGTGGAAGTACTGGCCCGCGAGCGTGGCGGTCCGGGTTCGCTGATCGAGCTTCAGCACCAGACCACGTGAGGGGGCGCTCGGTGAGACGTACGTGCCTCCCCCGGTGATCTGGCAACAGTGGTCGTCGAACACCGAGATGTACGGTGAGCCCGGATAGACCACCACGTCGTGCTGCCATTGGAACTGGGCGCCCGATGCGAAGCGGAAGTTCGAGTGCCTGCCGCCGAGGGTCCAGATGATCCTGCCGGTGGCGATGTCGACCTTGTAGGCCGCCCACGTGTTGCGCATCGACACCACGAACGTCCCGTCGCCCTGCAGGTCGACTGCGTTGACGTGGTAGGCGTCCCACGGGAAGCCGTTTGTCGGCAGGCTGGCCTGGGAGTCGCTCAAGGGGATGTGGTCGAGCGCGTCCCAGGTACGGAGAAGCTTGCCGCTCTTGAGGTCGTACTCCTGGACCGCGGAGTCGATCAGCGCCCCGTTGTACGCCCCTCCGTACCTCGAGAGATCCTTGGGAACATTGCGGTTCGCAGTTACCCAGGCGTGGTTGCCCTGGATCACGAGCTCGTGCACCGTTAGAACCCAGCCGTTCGCGCCGCGTAACGTGGCCAGGGTTCTGTAGTGCTGGTCCACGATCACGTATTCACCTTGCTCGGTGGCGCCCGTATTCGTCACCACGCCCTGCCACCAGGCCAGGACGGGCTTGCCGGCCCAGGTCTGGAGAGTCAAATTCGAGGCGATGAAGCGCGTGGGGACGGGCTTGAACCACACCGGCTGTAGCCGGTTGTCCAGGATCAGCGGCCCGCTCTGACCGACCATCGGGGGGTAGTTGAGGTCGTAGAAGCCGCCGAGGAAGATGTACCCCGGCGCCAGCTTGTTCGAGTTCGTGGGGCCATTGGGCCGGATCATCGGCGGGTGAAGCGCCGGCTGCGAGACGAAGCTGTAGGCGCCCCTGGTGGTGTATGTCCCGATGGGGGCGCCGTGGGAGCCGCCCACCCCGAAGTCGAGCCCGATGAAACCGGCGACGATCAGGCCCACGGCGGCCGCGATCTGGATGCGGCGCGTCGCCGTCGGCCTCTGAGCGGCAGCGGGCGTCGGCAACAGGACGAAGGTCCCGACGGCGGCCGCGGCGCAAAGACCCGCGGCGATGTAGTAACCGAGCCTGAACCCCTCGGTCAAGGCCTGAGGCACAGCCTGACCCCCGCCGATCAGGTGGCTCGAGCGCGTGGTGGCGAGCGTGATCAGGACCGCGATGCCAAGACCGCCCCCGATCTGGCGGGAGGTGTTGACCAGACCGGAGGCCAAGCCGGCCTGCCCCTGCTTGGCGCCTTGGGTGGCGGCGATCGTCGAGGGCACGATGGACATCCCGATCCCGGCCGCGGTCAGGATCCCCGGGACGATCACGTAGACCACAGCGCTGCCGCTCGAAGCGATCTTGGTGAACAGCAGCAATCCGACGGTCATCATGATCAAGCCGCTGCCCAGCACCGAGCGCACGCCGAAGCGGCTGACCAGCTTCCCGGCGCTGCGGGCCACGACCATGATCGCCAGCGCCATCGGCAGGAATGTCAAACCGGCCTTCAGCGGCGAGAGCCCGAGTACCTGCTGCAGGTAAAGCGAGCTCAGGTACCACATCGGGAACAGTGCGGCGCTGAACAGGAGCACGATCCCGTTCGCGTCCCGCAACGGCTTGGTCAGCTCCTTGAACGGCACAAGGGGGGCCGAAGCGACGCGCACCTCGATCACGCAGAAGGCGGCGAGCAGAGCCAGCCCGAGGATGATCGGTCCGAGGGCGTTGAAGCTGGCCCAGCCGCGGAGCCCCGCCTCGACGACGCCGTAGACCAGCACCATCTGGCCAGCGGTCAACGTAATTGCCCCCGAGAGGTCGAAAGCTTGGCCGTCCCGAGCCCGGCGGCGCTCTTTTACAACCGAATAGGCGACCACAGCTGCGGCGATCCCGATCGGCGGGTTGATCAGGAGCACCCAGCGCCAGCTGAGCTCCTGGGTGATGATCCCTCCGAACAGCGTCCCCGCCGCGCCGCCGAGCCCGTTCATCGCCGCCCACAATCCGATCGCCCGGTGGAGCTGGGGCCCTGGCTCGAACGAGGAGGTGATGATCGCCAGCGACGAGGCGGCCATGAACGCGCAGCTGAAGCCCTGCACGCCGCGAGCGGCGATCAGCAGCTCGCGGGTTGGCGCGGCACCTCCGGCCGCTGAAGCAGCGGCAAACAGGATCAGCGCCGCGACGAACGTCCGCCGCTGTCCGAAGCCGTCCGCCACACGACCGCCGAGCATCAGGAACCCCGCGAACGAGATCGCATAGGCGTCGACGACCCACTGGAGCTCGGCCGAGGAGAAGTTGAGCGATGACTGGATCGAGGGCAGCGCGACGTTGACGATGCTCAGATCGAGGATGACCATGAACTGCGCCACGCAGCACACGGTCAGCAACCAGGCCGACCGCGAGGCAACGCGCGGTCGCTGACCCTTGAGGTCCTCGACGTCCTCGCGCTCAGACGGTGGGCGCTGCTCCGTTGTAGAGGCCTTCAAAACCCCCATTGGGCTTCCGTGGTCGTTGATAGGGCTCCAGAGCGGCGTTGGAGGGGTGCCCTGGAGCGGCGCGATTGTACCGAAGGGCCTTGTCGTCTCCCGCCGCGCTGCCTCGTCGCCTCACGGCGCGCTGCCTTGTTGCCTTACGGCGCGCTGCCCTGTCGCCTCACGGCGCGCTGCCCTGTCGCCTCACGGAGCGCGTACCCACGGCCCCACGGCGCTGACGCGGGCAGCACTGTGTACCATCGGGCCGATCCAAGCCGTCCGAACGATTCTGGGGGTGTGTAGATGAAACGTGCCCTGCTGGCGATGACTGCGGCTGCGGCGATCGCAGGCTGCGGGAGTTCCAATTCGCACAAAAACGCTTCGAAGACGACGCCGACCCCCAAGACCACAACCACGGCCACCACGAAGAAGACGGCCACGACTAAGAAGACCACGCCGGTCCACACCACGACCACCACCACTCAGGCGGCACCGGTGACACCCGCCACCGCGCCGGCAAAGCCGGTGACACCGGCGCCGGTCCATACCTCCTCGCCCACGCCAGCGAACACGCCGGCCCCGACGCACGTTGCCCCGGCGCCGGCGCCGAAAACAGCTCCCACTCCGACCGTTCCGAAGCCCTCGGGCGGCGGCGGGAGCAAGACGACGCCGCAGGGCTACTAGCGCCCAGGGGGTGTCGTCGGGCCCCGCTGCCCCGAGTGGCGCGGCCCGCGTCGGCTCCACTGCCCCGAGTGGCGCGGCCGGCGTCGGCTCCGCTCCCCCCTGCCCCACTGCCCCGAGCGGCGCGGCCCCTACCCGGCGCGCCGCGCCGCGGCGCGCTCGCGCAGTTGGTCCTGCTCGACCATCCGCTTGAGCCGACGGAGCGTACGACGCAGGTGGCCGGTTACGGTGGGGGCGGCGATTCGTTCGGCGATCCAGCCCGTCAGGCCCGAGCCGGCGACTCCGTACGCGAGCCGCAGCTCAACCCGCGTGCGGTCTTCGCCTGCGTCGCGAAGGCGCCAGCGGCCGCGCTGGTCGATCCCGGTTACCGAGGTCCAGGCGAGCTCGCGCGGCCGATCCCACTCCACCACCTCGACCAGGCCGCCGATCTCCGCCGAGCCGACGCGCAACAGGATCCTGTAGCGCGCGCCCAGCCCAGTCGGCTGCTCGCTCACAACCTCCCACCTCGTCACGCCGGACATGAAGCTCAGCGCTCGCGCGGGGTCGGAGACCACGGCCCACACCCGCTCCGGTGCGACCGCCATCAGGAGCGAGGCGCTTACCCTCATCCGATGATCGGCAGCCGACGCTCGGCCGCGAGCGCATCGAGCGTGTCCTGCATGATCCGAACGATGTAGTCGTAGACGTCGTCCAGGTCCGGCCGTGGTCCGAACTCGGCCCGCAGGTCGATCGGTGGCAGGGTCTCGACCGTGATCTTGGCGGGGAGCGGGATGTGACCGAGCATGTCGCCGATGTTCAATCCCCAGGGGAGCGCGATCGAGACCGGCAGCACCTTGAGCCGGAACATTCGGTCCAGGGCCAGGACGCGTGCCAGCCATTCGCCCCGAGACAGAAACAGTGCAGTCTCCTGTCCGCCGATGGACACGATGGGCACGATCGGCACGGCCTGCTCCAGTGCCAACCTGATGAACCCCTTGCGGCCCCCGAAGTCGATCCGGTTGCGCTCCCAGCTCGGCCGGTGCACTTCGTAGTCGCCGCCCGGGTACACGAGCAGCGCCGCTCCCGACTCAAGCGCCTTCTGTGCATTGCCCGGCGAGGCCGCGACCGTCCCGAACTTCCGGAGCGAAGCCAGGCCGGGCATCGTCAGCACGAGGTTGTGTGCCAACTGGTAGAAGGGCCTCTCGGCGCCGAAGTAGGTGCTGAACGCCAAGGTGAACACGGTGGTGTCCGGGATCAGGTTCCCGCCCGAGTGATTTCCGACCAGCAGCACCGGCCCCGAGTCGGGGATGTTTCCGAGCCCTCGCACCTCGCCTCGGTACCACAGGGACGCCAGAAGCCACATCAGTGGCAGCCGCTCGCGGATGTAGTCCGGGTCGCGCTCGTCGAGATCGGCGCGTGGAATCCGGCTGCCGATAAGGGCCGAGGCTCCTCGCAGGGCGCGAGCCAAAAGGGCAGTGCTCGTCCGTCCGCGGCCCGAGCCGCGCCGATCGGACTCGATGTCACCGCCGTTGCGGCTGGCCTCCCGCGCCAGGCGCGTCCCCGCCATTGGGCTACGCGGCTCGCCGCTTCCGCCCGCCGTCCTCCTCCTGCGCCGGGCGAGCCGTGCGAGCAAAGAAGCTCATCAGCAGTTCGTTGGTCCGCGCCGGGTGCTCGACCTGGGGCAGGTGGCCGCAACGATCGATCGTCACCTGCTCCGCGTTCGGCAGCCAGCTCGCCACATGCCGCGCGAATCCCGCCGGGACGAGCGCGTCGTGGGCGCCCCAGATGAATAGAGCGGGCGGCCTCAGGGTCGCCAGCCGCGGATAGAACCCGTCGCGCCCGAAGGGGGACTCGAGGTAGATGTTGCGCGCGCTGGCGAGCAGTGCGTAGCGAGCCCCGGCTGTGTGGTAGATGCGGCGGAACTCGTCCACCATCAGCTCGCCGACGGCCGGATCGAGCACGTGGCGGTCATAGAACAGGCTCCAGAACTGCCAGGCCACGAGCGAACGGCGAAACGCGTGCGGGAGCAGTCCGAACTCCGGGCGCAGCAGCCGAACGATCGGATGTAGCCCGCGGCGGATCCACGCGACGGCCGGGCACAGCAGGCCCAGCGCCCGGATGCGGTCGGGAGCGCTCAGCGCCATTTCGATCGCCACCCGGCCCCCCATGGAGTTGCCGATCAGGCAGGTCTCTGTGATCCCGAGCTGATCCATCAGTCCCAACATCTCCTCGGCGAACCAGGCCGCGTTGTACGCGCCCAGGGCGGGCTTGCTCGATGACCCGAAGCCGGGCAGGTCCGGAGCGTGGACCCGGAACCGGGTGGCGAGCGTGGCGGCGGTCTCGAATAGAGACGCACGGGTGCCGCCGAGGCCGTGCAGCAGCAGCACGTCGGGACCACGGCCCATCGTCAGCGTCGAGATACGGTGGCGGCCGACGGGTACCTCATCGATCCTGAGCAGCGGCGGGCGCCCGTTGGGCAACCGGAACATCCCCTCGAACGCGATCGCCTGGTCCAGGTTTCCGCGTACGGTCAAGAGCCGGCGTTCGAACGCCTCGATCCCCGATAACTCTCCGTGCCGGAGCCGGATCCAGGTCTCAGCGTCGGTGGCGATCGTGACATCCGGCCGACGGCGGGTGGCGCCCTTCCGCACGCGGGCGGCGCGGCTGGTGCATCGCACCTCCCACACGTGCCCCAAGTCGCCCAGGACGATGTGGTAGGTGGCGTCGAAGTCCGCGTCTGCGCCGAGATATCGCTCTGGAAGCGACCGAAATCCGGCCTCAACTACTGCCAGGCGCTCGGCGTTAGGGACCCTGCCGGACACGCTCCTACCGTACCGCTCCCGCCGGAGGGAAGAGGCCGGTTCCCGGGCCGGCGGCGCGCCCGAGAGAGTGGCCGCTGGGTGCCGTACCAACGACCACTAAGGTAGCCCGACCTTGCGCAAGCTCTTGTTGCACGACACGCGGACGGGCGAGCTGCAGGAGCTCGTTCCCCGCCGAGAAGGCCACGTCGGGATCTACGTCTGCGGCCCGACCGTGTACGGCCGCATCCACGTGGGGAACGCGCGGCCGTATGTGGTCTTCTCGCTGCTCAAGCGGTTCCTGGAGCACGAGGGCTATGACGTCACGTTCGTCTCGAACATCACGGATGTCAACGACAAGATCTATGACGCCGCGCGCCGTGCGGATGTCAGCAGCGAACAGATGGCGCGTGAGATGACCGAGGCGTACGTGCGCGACACCGACGCGTTGGGCCTCGGGCGGCCCGACTTCGAGCCGCTCGCCAGCCAGACGATGGGGCCAATCATCGAGTTGATCGAAGAGCTGGTCGCGAGCGGGCACGCCTATGAGGTGGAGGGAGACGTCTATTTCTCGGTCACGTCATACCCCCAATACGGCGAGATCTCCCACCAGCGCGTGAGCGAGATGGACCAGGGGGAGGGGGTGGAGGGCGCGGAGCGCAAGCACGACCCGGTCGACTTCGCGCTGTGGAAGGCGCAGAAGCCTGACGAGGACACCGCCTGGGATTCGCCTTGGGGCCGCGGCCGGCCCGGATGGCACATCGAATGCTCGGCGATGGCAGAGCAGCAGCTCGGTCTGGGGTTCGAGATTCACGGAGGCGGGAGCGACCTGGTCTTCCCCCACCATGAGAACGAGGCGGCACAAACCTGCGCCGCGCGGAGGGCGCCGCTGGCGCAGATGTGGGTTCACAACGGGATGGTGCGCCTCCAGGAGGAGAAGATGGCGAAATCCGTCGGCAACATCTTCCTGCTGCACGAGGCGCTCGCCTCCTACGGCCGCGACGCGCTCATCATGTATTTCTGCGGAGGCCACTACCGCCAGCCGCTGGAGTTCGACCGCGAGCGCTTAGCGGAGGCCTCCTCGCGAGTGGAGCGCGTGAGGGAGGCTGCCCGCGGGCTTGAGCCGGGGGATTCCCCATCGTGGTCCCAGCCGCTGCGCGAAGCAGTTCTTCGAAGCCCTGGCGCGAGACTTCAATACAGCGGCCGCGCTCGCCCCACTGTTCGAGTGGGTGCGCCACGCCAACCGTGCCTCTGGACCGGTGGGAGACGCCGACCTGCGCGCGATGCTCTCGGTGCTGGGGCTCGAGAACCTGCTCGAGGTGGCCATTCCCGAGCCGCCGGACGAGGTGAAGTCGCTGAGCGGTGCGCGCGAGCGTGCACGGGCGGGGCATGACTGGGCGGAGGCAGACCGGTTGCGAGAGCGGCTGCGTTCGCTTGGCTGGGAGGTGCGCGACGGGCCCCAGGGCCCGGAGCTGATCCCCGCCCGATGATCGTCTATGGACGCAACCCGGTGCGCGAGGCCCTCCGGGGTCCGCGCCGGGTCGAGCGGGTGTGGACCACCAAGAACGCCAGCCGGCTGCCGTGGCTCACCCATTCAGGCGTGGCCGTGGAGATGGGATCGGCCCAGGAGCTCGAGCAACGGTGCGGGTCGCCGTCGCATCAGGGCGTGTGCGCCGAGGTCGAACCGTTCCACTACGCCGACCCCCAGCAGCTGCTGGCGCAGCCGACCCCTCTGATCGTCGCGTTGGACCAGGTCCAGGATCCCCAGAACCTCGGCTCGATTTGCCGGACGGCGGAGTGCGCAGGGGCTGCCGGCGTGGTCCTGCCGGAGCGCCGGTCGGCGATCGTGACGGGCGCTGTCTGTAAAGCTTCGGCGGGTGCTGTGGAGCACATCGCGGTCGCCCGGGTACGCAACCTGGTCGACTTCCTTAAAGACGCCAAGCGCGCTGGCCTGTGGTGCTACGGCGCCGACGCCGATGCCGCCACCTCCTACGAGAGCGTCGACTATTCCGACAAGGCTGGTGTTGGTGCTCGGCTCGGAGGGCCGGGGACTGCGACCACGAGTATCGGTCTCGTGCGATCTGCTCGTCTCGCTTCCCATGCACGGTCGGATCGAGTCGCTGAGTGTCGCGGCTGCCGCCGCGGTCCTGGTATACGCAGTGCGGTCTGGCCGGCCCGCCACTTGACAGCCGCGGCCACCTGTGCCAAGCTCGCGCCGGGAGATCAACATCAACTGGAGCTTGAGACTCCAGTGAGGAGAGGGTGCGGCGGAGCTGGTGCTGCATCCAAGAGATACGGCGCAAGGGGAGGTACCGCGCCACGCTGTTCCGATGGCCTCACAGGCCGGAAAGGACCGACTCGTGGCAAAACTCTCCAGCCATTCTCAGTCTCAACCTCAGGTTGATGACCGATATCTCATCGCGCTGGCCAAGCAGGGGGACGGGGGAGCGTACGACCGCATCGTGCGGCGCTACTACGGATTCGTACGCCTGAAGGCCTCGTCCTATTTCCTAGCCGGCGGCGACGCCGACGACTTGATCCAGGAGGGGCTCGTGGGTCTGTACAAGGCCGTGCGGGACTATCGCTCCGATCGGGAGTCGAGCTTTCGCAACTTCGCCGAGCTGTGCATCACGCGACAGATCATCACCGCGGTCAAGACCTCGACGCGCAACAAGCACGTGCCCCTGAACCAGTACGTGTCGTTCTCCAGTACCCCGGCCGGAACCGGCGGAGAAGGTGAGCCCACGCTCGACGAGATGCTGCCCGGCGGGGCGATCCACGATCCAGTGACGCAGGTCATCTCCTCGGAGGAGTTGAGGGCGCTGGTGGCGTGCATCTCAACGACGCTGTCGGAGCTCGAGTCGCGCGTCCTGGCCCTGTACCTGGACGGCCGTTCCTACGAGGAGATCGGCCGGAAGATCGGCTGCGACTGCAAAACGGTCGACAACGCGCTCCAGCGCGTAAAGCGCAAGGTCGGGCAACACCTGAACGAGCGCAACATGGCGGCGTGATCCCCGCAGCGGTCGCGAATCCGATTGTCTGAGCACAACTTCGCGCCATCGCCGGTGTTTGGTGATCCGACCCTCGGGCGAGGACCGGTGCGCTTCGTGTTTCGATGTTTTCGCCCGTGGGTCTTGAGGTTTTCCCGTGGGTCTTGAGGTTTTCACTACAAAGGGAGTCGAGTTGGCACCGATCAAGAGAGCGCTAGGCGTACTGGCCGCGATCCTGGCCTGCACGATCGCGCTTGGCACGGTGGCCGGCGCCGCCCAGGCGCGGCAGATCGGGTCCTTCACCAGCAAGGGGGCGTGGGGCTTCTGGTCGGCGCCCGCGCTCCGTCCTCCGAAGCTCAAGCCGGACAAGGCCGTATTCGCCCGTCAGCTGGCTAGGAGCGGCTACTTCATGGCGGCCAACTTCTACAACCTTAATCAACAACGCCCATGGTCGGGCAGAGCGGACCGTTCATTTTCGACAACAAGCTCCAGCCGGTCTGGTTCCACCCCGTCCCCAAGAACGTGGTGGCGAACAACCTCCAGGTTCAGCAGTATCAGCGCAGGCCGGTGCTCAGCTGGTGGCAGGGGGTTGTCACGAACACTGGCGCCACCACCAGCGGTGGCTACGTGATCGTCGACCAGCACTACAGAACGGTCGCCACGCTGACTGGCCAGGGTGGGTGGGTCCTAAGCCTGCACGACTTCCAGATCTCAGGCCGGGTCGCGTGGGTCAGCGCGTACAAGAACATCCCGGTGCCCCCGAATAGCGGCGGCCCCGCCAACGGCGTCCTGGTCGATTTCGCCGTGCAGGAGTACGACCTGCCGACCGGGCGGCTGCTGGGTACGTGGGACGCGCTCCATCACGTGCCGCTCAGCCAGTCGAAACAGCCGGCCACCGTCCTGGCCGGGGGCAAGCCGATCCCCTGGGACGCCTACCACGGCAACTCGATCCAGCTCGTCGGCTCGAACAAGTTCCTGGTGTCGCTGCGCAATACCTGGGGCGCCTATCTGGTGGACATCAATCCCAGCAATCTCGATGCCTCGCAGACGGAATGGACGCTCAGCGGCAACCCGGCCATCAGTACCTTCAGCCTCCCGACCAAGGCCAGGTTTTACTGGCAGCACGACGTCAGGCTGGGGTCGGGCAACGTGGTGTCGGTGTTCGACGACGCCTGTTGCGCGATCACCGGGCCCGGCAAGTTCGGGCCGGCCAGCGGCGCGTCGCGGGGGCTGGTGCTGAAGCTGAACATCACCAACCGCACCGGTTCGTTCGTCGCTCAATATCCGCGAGGGAAGAACTTCAAGGTCTTCTTCCTCGGCTCGACGCAGATGCTGGGAGGCGGCAATGTCCTCGTCGGGTGGGGATCGACGCCGTTCTTCAGCGAGTTCTCGAAGGCCGGCAAGACAGTGCTCGATGTGCGCTGGCCGGGGCCGGACGTGAGCTATCGGGTATTGCGGCAGAGCTGGGTCGGGACGCCGTCGTACCCGCCCAGCGGGGCGGTCCGCAAGCAGAAGGGCAAGACGACCGTCTACGCCAGCTGGAACGGAGCTACGCTCGTCGCCGCGTGGCGGGTGCTGGCCGGCTCGAGCAAGCAGCACCTATCGACGGTCGTGTCCCGGACGGGGAAGAGCGGGTTCGAGACCGCTATCTCGGTCCCGGGGAACCACAGCTGGTTCGCGGTGCAGGCCTTGGGCTCCAACGGAAAGGTCATTGGGACCTCAAACCCGTTCAACTCGGGGACCCGGCCGTCAGCCGGCGGCTCGTCAGGGACCTCCGGCACGCCGACGCTCATCGGTGGCTACTGACGCGCGGCGGGCTGTGCCGCGGCCGACGCGGCCGAAGGCCGCAAGCCGCTACTGAGCGCGTACAGCCGCCATTCGCCGGGAACGCCGCGGAGCTGGTGGACGCCGCGCTCTTCGAACGCGAGCGCTGAGCCAACCACCAGGTCCTTGACGGTGCTCGACACGAGCACCTCGTGCTCCCCGGCCAGCTCGCAGACCCGCTCGCCGATGTGGACCGCGATGCCGCTGATGTCGCCGTTGAACAGCTCGCATTCACCGGTGTGCAACCCACATCTGGTGGCCAGTCCGAGGGTGTTCAGCCCACCCACGATCTCCTCAGCACAGCGAACCGCCCGAGTGGGCCCGTCGAAGGTGGCCACGAACCCGTCGCCGAGCGTCTTCACCTCGCGTCCCCGGAACCGCTCGAGGCGGTCGCGCACGACCGTGTTGTGGTCCTCGAGCAGCCGGCGCCACGCCGCGTCGCCGAGCTGGGCTGCGCGGTCGGTCGAGCCGACAAGGTCCGTGAACAGCACCGTCGCCAGGGTCCGCTCCGGCGGCCGCTGGGAACGGCGACCGGTCAGAAACTCCTCGATCAGGTCGATCTCCGGGTCATCGGCGCCGGGCCAGTAGTAGCAGTCGGTACCGTCGGACTCGATCAGTCGTGCGCCGGGGACCAAGGCCGCCGTCTCGCGGCCTCCCTCCACAGGAACGAGCGGACAGTCCCGCAGTTGCAGGACGAGCGTCGGGACGCGGATCGCCGGCAGCACGCCGCTGAGGTCGACGCGCGCGTTGAGCTCAACCACCTGCCGCGCAGCAGCGGGGCTCATGCAGGCGCGCTCGAACCGACTCCACCACTCCACGAACCGCTCGTCATCGGCGCGGCTGGGCGCGAACAGAGAGACAAATGCGCCCTCGCCCCAATGGTTCTCGATCAGGTCGAGGATCGACTCACGCCGCTCGTCGTCCAGCACCACCCCGCCGGCCACGGAAACGTTGGCGAGCACTAGCGCGGACAACCGGTCGGGGTGTGTGGCGGCGTACATTGCGCACAGGCCCGCCTCGACCGCGCCATACAAAGCAACCCGTTGTGCCCCGGCCGCGGCAAGGACCGCGTCGAGGTCGTCCATCTGCTGGTCGAGCGTCGGCGGGCCCTCGAGGGGGTCGGATAGACCGGTGCCACGGCGGTCGAAGCGGATCAGCCTGGAGAAGCAGGCGAACCGCTCGTAGGCGCGCGCGGTCGGCGGATCCTCCCATTGCATATCGACGTGCGAGGCCGGACCGCCGACAAACACCAGGTCGAGCGGACCGTCCCCGACCACTTGATACGCGATCCGCGCATCACCGCTACGCGCATACCTCGTTGGTGGCCGTGCAACCACTGATACTGACTGTAGCTGCGCACGGACTGTAGCTTTAGAGTCCGCGTGGAGGGCGATCTTGTTCACCGGCAGCTTTCGGTCAATGGGGTCGAGCTGCACCTGGCCGAGTGCGGCACCGGGCCTACGGTCTTGCTCCTGCACGGCTTCCCGGAGCTCTGGTACTCATGGCGCCATCAGCTGCCGGCGCTGGCCGAGTCCGGCCACCGAGCGATCGCCCCAGACCTCCGCGGCTACGGTCGCAGTTCGGCCCCACCAGAAATCGAGGCCTACTCCCTCGAAGCCGTCTGCGGCGACCTCATCGCGCTCCTCGACCGGCTCGGGGAGGGACCGGCAGTATTCGTCGGCCACGATTGGGGAGCCGCGGTGGCCTGGCAACTGGCGCTCGAGCACCCCGATCGGGTGGCGGCGGTGGCGGGGTTGAGCGTGCCGTTCGTCCCCCGGGCTCCCGGCCGCGCCGGTGTCGCTGCTCCGAAAAGCCCTCGGCGAAGACTTCTACATCGTGTGGTTCCAGGAGCCGGGTGTCGCCGAGCGGGCGCTCGAGCGCGACGTCCGCCGCACGCTGACCGCCACCGAGGCGTGGACGGCCGCCTGGGGCGAGGGCGATGATCGGCCGCCGCTTCCGGCCTGGCTGACCGAGGAGGACCTGCAGGTCTACGTGGACGCTTTCGACGCGCACCGGCTTCAGCGGAGGGCTCAACTACTACCGCAACATCGACCGAAACTGGGAGCGGAGCGCGACATCTGGCGGGCGGCGCATCGAGCAGCCGGCGCTGTTCATCACCGGCTCGCGTGATCCCGTGAGGGCTTCATGCCCGCCGACGCGATGGACAGCTGGGTCACCGACCTGCGCGGACGTCGTCCGCATGGAGGGGGCCGGTCACTGGGTGCAGCAGGAGCGTCCCGCGGAGGTGAACGACGCCCTGCTGCGCTTTCCTTGGCGCGGCTTGATCCCGGGGTGAGCGCTGGCGAGTGCACGAGTGCATGGCGAGGCCGACTGGATATCTGCGGGCGATGCGACCGCTCCCGGGTGGGGTAGTTGGACCTTTGACCCGTTCCTGTGGGTCGCGCTGCTGGTGGCCGCGGCGCTGGTACGTATCGATGCTGCGCCGCGTGCAGCGCGTCACCGGCAAGCAGGTGGGACCCGGCCACTGGCTGTTCTACTTCTCGGGTCTGGCCATGCTGCTGGTGGCGCTGGGCTCGCCGCTCGATCCGATCGGCGATACCGGCTGCTGCTGGCGCACATGCTCCAGCACGTGCTGCTGGCGGACATCGCGCCGCCGCTGTTGATCCTCGGCCTGCGCGCTCCGGTGCTCCCGCTCGGCGTGCCCCGCCGCGTGTTGCGACGAGTCGCCCGCAGGGGGACGCTGGGCCGGGTGTGGTCGCGTGGCCACCAACCCCTGGGTGGCGATTCCTGCCTGGGCGACGCGAACGCTCTGTGGGCGATCCCGCGGTATTCGACTTCGCCACCCAGCACGCGCTCCTGCACGATCTGGAGCACGCGACGCTGTTTTACACGGGGATCGCGCTCTGGTGGCTGATCATCACCCCGCTTCCCCAGACCGCCGCGAGACCGGCATGGTCAGGCTCGCGTATCTCGGGCTTGTCGCGGCTGGCGAGCGCCGGCCGTGTGCCTGCCGCTCACCTTCCTCGGGCACACGATGTACCCGCTGTACGCGAATGCGCCCCGTTCGTACGGGATCTCGGCGATCACCGACCAGCGGCTGGCCGGCGCCTCGATGTGCCTGATCGAGTTTCTGGTGTTCGGGATCGCCGCCGCGGTCGTCTTCCTGGACGCGCTCAGCCGCGAGGAGCGGGCGCAAACGCTGCGCGACATCGCGGCCTCACCGCCTTAGCCGAATTCGACGTAGTCCTTCGGACGTTAGCCGTGGCGGCCGCCCGCTGCGTGCGCCTACATGTATGATCTCGGTCGCAGCAGCATTCGACGGCCTGCACTTCGGCGAGTTCCTGCCGCCGGTGCTCGCGAGCCTGGCTACATCCTGCTGTTCGCCAAACGGGCGCAGACCCTGTCCCGCGAACGGCGACCGGTCGCGCGCTGGCGGGTCGTTTCGTTCCTCAGCGGGGCGCTGATGCTCGCGGTCGTCCAGCTGCCGCCGTTCGACACCCTCGGCGATCAGGTGCTGATCGCGCACATGATCCAGCACATCATCATCGGCGATATCGCCTCGCTGCTGGTCGTGTTCGGGCTCACGGGCCCGGTGCTCCAGCCCCTGCTTCACATCAGGGCGACGCGTCCGCTGCGGAAGCTGGCCAGCCCGGTTATCGCGCTATTGCTTTGGACCGTCGATCTCTACGTCTGGCACCTTCCGCTGCTCTATCAGCTGGCGATCCGGCACGATCTAGTTCACGCCCTGGAGCACGCCTGCTTCTTCTGGTTCGGAGCGTTGCTGTGGCTGGGACTCATCGGGCCGCTGCCCAAGCCCCAGTGGTTCGCCAGCTGGGGCAGCTTGGTGTACGTCGTCGGCGTGAGGTTGATCGGCGGGATCCTGGGCAACGTGCTGATCTGGACCCAGACCGTCGTTTACCCCGTCTACAAGCCCAGCGACGCGGCACGGGGGCTGAATCCGCTGTCCGATCAGAACCTCGCCGGGGCGGCGATGATGATCGAGCAGATGTTTCTGACGATCCTGCTCTCGGGCTGGCTGTTCTACCGGTTCGCGCTCCGGGACGAACAGCGCCAGGCGCTGATGGACCTGGCCACCAAGCGGGGGATCGAGCTGAGCGACGAGCGGGCCGCCCGCGCGGCCAACGCCGGCGCCAGCGACCGGCTGCGCGAGCGGCTGCTGGGCAACGGCGCGGACATCCCTGCCACGGCGGACGAGACCGCGGAGCAGCCCAATGGGCCCACCGTCGGCGAGACCCGGGACGCCGGCGCCGAGACGCCCACCCGCTGAGCTCTCTGCGGCAGCCCATCCAGGGCGCCATACCTACGCGCGCACCGGCTTATCGCGCGCCAACTGCGCTCCGATCCCCGTCTGACCGTGTTATGAACTCCACGTGCGTGGGAGCGTTCGCCATGTGCGGCTGTGTGCGTTCGCGGCCGCGATCGGGGCGCTGAGCCTGGTCGCGGTTGCCTCGGCGCGTCAACCGCACCCGATGAAGACGGTCCGCTACTCGGGCTATGTGGTGCACGTCCCCCGCTCCTGGCCGGTCTACGACCTCAGGAGCCGCCGTTCGGTGTGCGTGCGCTTCAACCGCCATGCCGTATATCTCGGGACTCCCACCGCCGATCAGCGCTGTCCCTCCCACGTGGTGGGGCGCACCGAGGCCATCCTCCTCGAGCCGCTGAGCGCATCCGTGGCCGGCTCCGGCGGAGCGGTTGGTCACGCGGTGCGGGCGGTGAGCGCATCGGGGGCACAACGCGGCCAAGGCTCGGCCGGCCAGCTGGCGATCCCGCACCACGGAGTGTTGGTGATCGCCACCTGGGGCAACGATTCCGCGGTCATCAGTCGGGCGCTGGGGCTCCGTTCGCTTGCCGGGCTGCGGCCGATCGCCGGGCCCCCCCGTAAATCGCATGCTGCGCGAGCGAGGCCAGCGGCTGTCGCACGCGCCGTGTACACCGGTCTCGGATTCGACGCCTGCGCCACGCCGAGCAGCAACGCCATGGCCGCGTGGGGAGCATCGCAATACCGAGCAGTGGGCGTTTACGTCGGCGGCACGAACATGGCGTGTGCCCAGCCGAACTTGACGAGTACCTGGGTGGCGGCCGAGACCAACGCCGGCTGGCACCTGATTCCCCTCTACGTCGGGCTGCAGGCGCCGAGCAACTCCTGTGGCTGTCAGGGCATCGCTCCCAGCAACGCGCTGGCAGAGGGGACAGCCGCCGCAACCGATGCGGTTGGACAGGCAGGTGCCGTCGGAATCGCCCCCGGCAGCCCGATCTACTTCGACATGGAGAACTATTCACGGACCGCGACGAACAGCTCGGCGGTCCTGACATTCCTGTCGGGCTGGACCACCGAGCTTCACAGCGCGGGTTACGCCTCCGGCGTCTACAGCAATCCGGGTTCCGGCATCGCGGATCTGATCAGCCGGCTGGGTACCGGATACCCGGAGCCCGACGACATTTGGTTCGCGAACTGGAACGGCAAGCAGACCACGAGCGATCCGTCCATCCCCAGCGACGACTTCGCGAACCACCAGCGACTGCACCAGTACTCCGGAGGCCATAACGAAACTCACGGCGGCGTGACGATCAACATCGACGGCGACTACCTCGACGGGGCCACGGCCGGGCTCGGCACGGTGTCCGTGGCGAGCGCCCCGCCCGCGAACTACTCGGCGCCGTCGGTTAACGGGGCGGTCAAGGTCACGAGCACCCTGTCCGCATCAGCCGGCGGGTGGTCCGGGGGAGGGATCTCGTTCTCCTACCAGTGGCAGCGCTGTGCGCCAGGGTGCGGGAACATCGGCGGCGCGACTCAGCGGACCTATAAGTTGGGTTCCGCTGACCTGGGGTCCGCCATCCGGGTCATCGTGACTGCGACCAACAGCAAGGGCACTGCGCAGGCCCCGACCGGCGCGGTCGGTCCGGTGGCCCCGATCGGCTACTGGCTGTACACCGCACGCGGAAGCGTGTACGCAAGCGCGTGGACCTCATGGCTCGGTTCGTTGCCGTCTCGCCGGGTGCGGACCACCTCGATCGTCGGGATGGCATCGACCGTCGATGGGCGTGGGTACTGGCTCGCGAACTCGTCGGGCAGGGCGTACGCGTTCGGCGATGCCCCGAAGCTGCGGGCTTCCGCCCACGGACATCGCGTGGCCGGCATCGTCGGCGACCCGCGGAGGGGCTACTGGCTGTTCACGACCTCAGGCAACGTTTACCGAAGCTCGGGGGCCGGCTGGTTCGGGTCGGCGGCGGCGCGGCACGCACAGATGCCGATCGTCGGGATGGCGCCCACCGCAGACGGCCGGGGGTACTGGATGGTGAGCTCGGGCGGCAGGGTGTACGCCTTCGGCGATGCGACAAAGGTTCGCGGAGCTTCTCCGACACGGGCCGTCGCGGGCATCGTGGCCAGTCCTCGGGGCGGCTACTGGCTGTTCAGCACGTCCGGAAACGTTTATCGCGGCGGTGGTGCAGGATGGTTTGGCTCCGTTGCCGCCCACCGGGTCCGAAAGCCGTCAATCGTGGCGATGGCCTCCACCTTCGACGGCCGTGGGTACTGGTTGGTCAGCACCTCCGGCCGGGTGTATACGTTCGGCGACGCCGCGAGACTGGCGATCCGCGGCAGCGGGATCCGAGGAATCACCGCGCAGGGCTGAGCTCAGGCCACCGTCGTCCGGGATTCCTGCTCAGCGCGTCGAGGCGAACGCGATGTGACCCTCGCCGTGGGCGACCGCCGGTCCGGCGGCGACGTAGCGCACGGTGCACGCTCGCGCGGTGCAGTGGATCGCGTCGGTCAGGGCGCCTCCCTCGGTCGTGACCAGCAGATCACCGCGGCGAACACCGGCTGCGGTCAGCGCGGAGGCCCGGATGCGCAGGATGACGTCATCGCCGGGATGAGGGTTGCCCGGCGTCAGGCGGTCGGCGACGAGTGCGTCTTTGCGTCCGGCGGGCACGAATGCCTCGCTCTCGACGCCCACATCTTGGCCGCGCGGCAGCCCCGAGTTCGCGACCAGCAAGCTCCTCCCACTGGGTGTGATCGCGAATATCCGGCCGGAGATCTCGTCCGGGGCGATCAGGTCGCCGGCAAAGCGTCCGAAGCTCATCGGCGCGACTGCGATTCCGCCCTCCACGCGGGGCGCTTTGGTCGTGAGCCGGGTGACGCGGCGATCGCACCCGATCGCCTCGACGGTGGTGTGGGCGCCCTTGTTGACGGTCACCAGCAGGCGATGGCCGAAGCGGCCGGTCGTGTCGAAGGTGATCCCGTCCAGCAATCCGGGCGCGAAGATCGTGGCGAATCGGCGCACGCGCCCCCCCGCGCCGATCGCGGTCACGCCCGCCCGGCCCACGACCTGCAGCGCATAGATGGTGCCCCGCCCAAAGCAGCCGCCGGGTGAGAAGGTGACGTATGGCTCCCCGCCGCCAGGGCTCCGGTAGCGGTTGGCGAATCCGGCGACGGCGCCCGTCGGACTGAGCGAGCGCAGGCGTCCATCCGCGGCCACCGCGATCTTGTTCGACGATGTCACCACATCGACCGGCTCGCGAATGTGCACAAACGTGCTCCACTGCGCGGGGGCGGCAGCCGAGCGGGCCGTGAGCTGCGTTCCGGAGGCTGCGGCGCAGGCGCCGATCAGCAGTGGCGCCGCCAGCCCAACCCAGGCGGCTCCCAGTCGCGCGCGGTCACGCATCGCGGCTCGCCAGCGCGCGGCGCAGCAGGCGACCTTGCCGGAGTCCGCCAATCGCTTTGGTATCGATCGCGCCCGCCATCTCCTACGGTGAATCGTAGCTTATCCCCCACCGCTACGCCTCGTACGAGCAGTTACTACTATGGTCCGTCGTAGATGAGCCCGCGTAGGTCGAGGTCGGCCGGCCGCGGCGGCCGGCCGCCCCCCGCGTCGGCGAGCTCTGCAACGGCTGGCGCGCGATCGGCGCTAGTCCCGTATCCGTGCAGTAGTGTGCAAACGCGGTTAGCAAGCACGCGGCGTCGAGCGGCGCCGTGGGCCGTGTGAGAGGAGGGAGATGTTCGACGAACGGAGCTCGGGGACTCGCCGGTTGCGGGAAGGCCTTAGGGGGCGCTGGGTGCTGGTGGCGGCCGGGTTAGTCCTGTCAGCCCTGCCGGCGACCTTGCTCGCTTCGGCCGCCGGGGCTGCGGGGTCCAGCAGGCCTGCCGCTGACTGTCAGCCGTTCAGCCGGACCCCATGCCTGCTGCCGTTTCCCAACAACCTCTTCACCAGGCGGGACCGCTCGACTCCGACCGGGCTGCGCCTCCGGCTGCCGGCTAACGCGATGCCGGTGAATACCAAGGGGCAGCGGATCGGCGTCGGTCAGTACAACCGCAACGATGGCTTTAGCCCCGGCAGCGCGATGATCGTTCACGTGCCGGGGTTGGATAACACCACCGCGTTCGCGCGGACCGGCGCGGCCGGGGTGCTGAACCAGGGCCGCTCATTTGGCAAAAACCAGCCGATCGTCCTGATCGACGAAAGCACCGGTCGCCGCCGGCTGATCTATTCGCAGCTCGACGCCAACGCGACGACGCCGCAGTCCACCAACCTGATGATCATCCCCGGAAAAGCGTTGGCCGAGGGCCACACCTATGTGGTCGCTCTGCGCCGTCTACGCAACGCCAGTGGGCGGCTGCTCAAGGCGCCGACCTGGTTTGCACGGCTGCGCGACAACCGCCCGCTCCCCCGCAACGAGCGCTCCCAGCGATCGCGCTACGCGCGCATCTTCGCCGTCCTGAGTCGCGCCGGCATCGGGCGCGGGCCCCTGTACGAGGCGTGGGACTTCACGGTCGCTTCCCAGAAGAGCCTCACGTCGCGGCTGCTGTCGATTCGCAACAGCGCGTTCGCGCAGCTGGGAGACCGCAATCTCGCCGACGGCAAGGTGCGGGGCCGGGCGCCTGGCTACACGATCACCGCCAACTCGAGCCTGACGCCGCAGTTGCGAGATATCCAGGGGACCTTCCAGGTCCCGTGCTATCTGATCACCTGCGGTTCGACCGCAACCACCGGCTTCCACTACAGCTCGAGCAAGCCCGACGCGCTGCCGACCCAGATTTCCGGCAACGTGGCGACCGCTGCGTTCGAGTGCATCGTCCCCACCTCTGCGTCTCCGGCCCATCCGGCGCGCATCTCACTGTACGGCCATGGCCTCTTCGGCTCGCGTTCGGAAGTGACCAAGCCGTGGGTCCGAGCGCTTGCCACCAACTACAACATGGCCTTCTGTGGCACCGACTGGTGGGGCCTGGCCTCACCTGACGAAGGATTCGATGGCTTGCAGGTCGTTCCCAACCTGAACCTGTTCCCCGTGCTCACCGACCGCCTCCAGCAGGGGGTGCTGAACACGCTGTATCTGGGCAGGCTGATGCGCAACCGGCAGGGCTTCGCCTCGAACGCGGCGTTCCAATCAGGTGGCCAGGCGGTCATCGACACCTCGAACCTCTACTACGACGGCAACAGCCAGGGAGGGATCGAGGGTGGGCTGACGACCGCGGTGTCGCCTGACTTCCGCCGGGCGGTGATCGGGGTCACCGGAATCGACTACGGCAACGTGCTCATCCAACGGAGCACGGACTTCTCGCCGCTCAAGACCATCCTCGAGGCCAGCTACCCGGACCAGTCGCTGTACCCGGTCATCACCGACCTGATCCAGCAGCTGTGGGACCGCGGCGACCCCGAGGGCTATGCGGCGCAGATGACGTCCCATCCCCTGCCGAACACGCCGCCCCACACCGTTCTGATGCAGATCGCCTACGGCGACTTCCAGGTGACCATGTACGGCGGCGCAATGGAAGCCCGGACAATCGGCGCCTCCGCCTACAGCCCCGCACTCGATCCGGTCCGTTCCCGGGATCGCAACCTGTTCTCCGGAATCCCGTCGATCCGCCGCTTCCCGTTCGCCGGCTCCGCGGTCGAGATCTGGGATAGCGGCCCCGGACGGGTCCAGCCGCCGCCGGTAGGGAATATCCCGCCCACCGCTGGCGCGAACAACAAGGACCCGCATGAAGATCCGCGCAACACCCCCGCCGCCCAGTCGCAGATCTCCCAGTTTCTCGAGCCCAACGGGAGATTGGTCAACGTGTGCGGCGGAAAGCCCTGCCACTCCTTCGACTACACGCCCTAGGCGCCGCCCCGACCTCGCGTGGCACCAACCCGATCGGGGCAGACCGTAAGTTGGGCTTGGTCGGGCGGCTTATCGTCCGCTAACGCGGTTTCGAGACCATGGTGATCAGATGACCAGGACGGACACGAGGCGGGTCGGCGCGATCCGGCCGCGGATACGGCTGCGATCTGCTGCACGCGTACTCTGCACCGTGGCCATCGCTGCGGTGTCGGCTGGCGTCCTGCTGTGGGTGGCGCCGCCCGGGCGCGCGATCGACGCGATCGGTCACATGAACCCCATATGGCTCCTGGCCGCGGTCGGCCTGGAGCTGGGCTCGTGCCTCAGCTACGTGGTCATCTTTCGGTGCTTCTTCCCCGAGCCGCCCCGATCTGTCGGTCGGCAGGTCGCCTGGATCGCGATGGGTGCCGGCGCGATATTTCCAGGAGGGAATTTCTCCTCCGCAGCGACCACCGGCTGGCTGCTGCGCCGCCACATGGGGGCCGGTCGCCTACTGGAGCGCTGCGGCGCGCTGCTGTGCTTCCTGATCCTGTTCGGGTTCTTCATAAACGCCGTGGCCGGGGCGTTCCTCCTGGTGGGCATCGGACGCGGTCCGCACGACCTCGAGCACACCGGGATCCCGATCCTCGTCTCGCTATTCGTGATCGGATCGGCGACGGCAGCGATGTTCGTCGGCCGTCACTATGGCGCCCGGGGACACAAGAGCGGCCGCGCCCTCGCCGCGTCGCTCGATAGAGCGTGGAGCTCAGTGTGCAAACCGCATTGGCGAATGCTCGGCGGGGCTGGGTTCCTGTGGCTGGACATGGCTGCACTCTGGGCGGCCTGCCGCGCGACCGGCCATCCGCTCGGCGTGCTGGCGATGGCGCTCGCGTACTTCATCGGCTATCTGGCGTCGATGATCCCGATGCCGGCGGGTCTGGCCGTGCTCGACTCCGGGCTGGTGGGTGCCCTTGTCCTGTACGGGTTCTCGCCGGCGGCTTCGGTCGCCGCAGTGGTCGTGTACCACGCGATCTCCATTTGGGTTCCGGCGCTTGGCGGGCTCATGGCCTGGCTGCCAACTCGGCGCCGTCGGGCTGCAGAGCTCGCGGGCGAGGCGTTGGCTGAGTCGCCCGCTCCCGGGCTCGCGCTAAGCGGCTGACGCCAGCTGAGCGTTCACGACCGCGGAGCAAACCGTGGTGGAAGTCACCGCGCTTGCAGGTATGGTTTCCGCGGCGTGACCGTCTTGAAGAAGGTCGTTGGGGACGTTGGCGGGCAGATCGTGTGGGCGACGAGTCATCATGGGCCGCTGGATGCAGCGCTGAGGCCCTCACAATGACCGAACGCCTGGATGTCAACTTCGGCGCCGAGGGCGGGGTCACGTTGGGGGGGCGGCTGTACCTGCCGGATGGTCCCGGACCCCATCCGGCGATCACGATGGCGCATGGGTACGCCCTCGTCAAAGAGCACGGTCTCGAGCCATTCGCACAGGCGTTCGCAGACGACGGCTTCGTCGTCCTGCTGCACGATCACCGTGGCTTCGGGTCCAGTGGCGGAGAGCCCCGCCAGGATGTCGATCCCTGGAGGCAGGTCGCAGACTGGCGACGCGCGATTTCCTTTCTGGAGAGCCGATCCGAAGTGGACCCAGAACGGATCGGCCTGTGGGGCACTAGTTACGCTGGAGGGCACGCCATCGTCCTAGGCGCCACTGAGCGGCGCCTTAGGTGCGTGGTCGCGATGGTCCCGACGATCAGCGGCTACGAGCAGGGGCTGCGGCGAATTCCGCCGGACGCCGTTACGGCGTTAGAGCAGGCGTTCGCCGAAGACGAGCGCGCGCAGGCTCGCGGAGAGACGCCTCGCTACCAGGCACTGGTCGGCGCCGACCCCGCCGTGCCGGCGTCCTACCGCTCCCAGGAGGCGATCGACTTCTTCCTTCAGCCGCTTCCCGAGGGGGCGATCTGGGAGAACACGGTCACCATCCGCTCCACCCGCGCCGCGCGGATGTACGAACCGGGCATCTGGATCGATCGCGTCTCACCGACGCCGTTGTTAATGGTGGTCGCGGTGAACGACACGGTCACGGTGGCGGACTTGGCGCTCGCCGCCTACGAGCGGGCGCTCCAACCGAAGCGACTGGAGCTGATTCCGGGCGGTCACTTCGACCCGTACCTGTCGAGTTTCGCCAAGTCCAGCGGCGCCGCCCGGGCGTGGTTTCGCCACCACCTCGCTTGAGGAAACGCGCCGTCAGGCCAGGCTAATCACTCAGCGCTTCGCGTTCCAGACAAAAGTCGTCGTGGCCCCGGCCGGGAGGGAGTAGGAGAACGATTTGCCGTGCCACACGACCGCGAAGCGGACCGTAGCCGCCGTGTTGTTGTAGGCCAGGAGCCCGTCCGTGCCGTCCGGGTTGCGGAACGCGACGTCGTCGAGTCCGAGCCCGGGACCCGCCGAGGAGTATTGGACAAAGTGATTGGAGTAAATGCGCACGGCCCCCTGTTTGAGGAACTTGCTGATCTGACCCAACTGGTAGAAGCCGGTGTTGTAGGAGACCTGGTGCGTGCGCTCGTCGACGGTCACGAGCCCGGTGCACCTCGTGCACGCGGTGTTGGGCGCCTGCACGGGGCCGCCGAGCGGATCGAGCGCAATGTTCCAGGTATCCACCGTGCTCGCCCAGTTGCGAAGCGATGCGATCTCGAGCTCCGAGGGTATCCACGTGGCGAAGGCCTGCTGCGTTGTGCATTCCGTGACCCACTGCTGGAGATTCGGGGCCACGCGGTGCAGCTGGCTCATCACGGCCGGGCTGCCGTTGTAGCAGTGGTAGGCGATGCCCGCCAGGTCCGGCCCGGCCGCGCTGTTGAGCAGTGTTCCGGCGTACGGAAGCGCGTACCCCCAGTGGTAGTCGAAGCCGAAGATCTGGGTCTTTAGGCGCGCGCTTCGCAGCGCCGGCTTCAGGTAGTTGGCGATGAACGTGGCCTCGGCGCTTGCAGGCAAGTTCAGTCCCGGATACCAGGTGCCGTTCCCCGGTTCGTTCTGCGGGGTGATGGCGGCAACGGGGACCTTCGCCTTGGCGTACTCGCGGAGGAACTTGACGAAGTAGTTCGCATAGGAGCTGTAATACGACGGCAGCAGGAATGCGCCGTTGTTGGTGTTGTCGAAGTTGTCGTTGGTCTTCATAAAGCGCGGCGGAGTCCAGGGCGTGGCGATGATCTGCGCCGCGGGGTTGAGCTTCAGCGCCGCCCGCAGGGCGGGAAGGATGTACGGGCGGTCGTGCCCGATCGAGAAGTGGAAGAGGCTAGGGTCAGTCCCCGGCACCGGGATATCGTCGTAGGTGTACGGATAACCCTCGGCGCTGAAATCCGAGGCGCCCATCGGCACGCGGATGAAGCCCAGGCGGATACCGCGTGGGCCGAACAGCCTGTTCATCGTGGACCGAAACACCGAGCCCGGGAGCTGCGTGTACAAGAGCCATGCCGAGGTGTCGGTCATCGCCCCGCCGACGCCGACGATGCGCTGGTATCGCGCCGAGTCCGCGACGTGAACTATCGGAATGCCCGACGGTTGCGTGTTTCTGAACCGCAGTTCGCCGACGGGCGTCAGCGCCTGGCGTAGGTCGTGGCTGGTCTGGGTCACCTTGACCACCGGAGCGGCCTTGACAGCCGGAGGCGCGGTCGCGGCCTGCGCCGATCCGCCGCCGGCGATTGCCGCGGCGAACCCCAGACACAGCACTAGCCCCTTTGTTTTCAGTGCTTCTCTCTCGATCCGGATTGACGAGCGCGCAAGAGTACCAGCGGCGTCCAGCAAGGGCGTCAGTTGCTTAGCGGGTTCTCGCGGGGTGTTAGCGGGCGAGCTACGGCCGACGCCGACGCCGAGCGTGCGGAGGGATGAGCTGCGAGTGATTGCCGCTTAGCGCGGGGGGGCATCAGTCCCGGTGAGTCATTGCCTGCATCGCCCAACCGTTGCCATCGGGATCGCTAAAGAAGACGAAGCTTCCCCAAGGGAATACCTGGACGTCGCTGACCTCCACGCCGCGCTCGGCCAGCTCCTTGCGGCTCGCCTCGGCGTCGCCGACCACCATCTGCAGGCCCTCGACCGACCCGGGCTTCATGTGGTGGGCGCCCGACGTGAGCGCGATCGAGCACGAGGACCCGGGAGGCGTGAGTTGGACGAAGCGAAGCTCATCGGTGACCTGGTGGTCGTGGTCTGCGTTGAACCCGACCTTTTCGACGTAGAAGGCTTTCGCTCTGTCGATATCCGACACTGGAACCTGCACTAGCTCGAGCGGCATCTCGCCTGCCATCTGGATCTCCTTTCAGTCCAGCCCGCAGGGTAACCTGCCAGACCGAGTAGGCTTTTCAGCGTCTAAATATTTTAGTAACTAAAGCGAGTTGTTGGTGTCTTCGCGAAGATCGAAGCGCGAGCTGGTCAGCCTTCTGATCCGGGAGTTCCGGGTGAGCGGCAACCAGGACAACGCGTTCGACAACCTGGCCGCGGAGCGGCTCGGTGTGAACGAGACCGATCTGCACTGCCTCAACATCATCGAGAACAGCGGGGGGCTGAGCGCCGGAGAGCTGGCCGCCCAGTCCGGGCTCACCAACGGCGCGATCACCGGTGTGATCGATCGGCTGGAGCGAGCAGGCTTTGCATGCCGCGTCCCCGACCCGGTGGACCGCCGGCGCGTGAACGTCGAGGTGACGCCGGCCTTCTATCGGCGCGCCGACCGCATCTGGGGGCCAGTTGCGGCAGACTGGCAGTCCACACTCGCAGAGCGCTTCACCACAAGTGACCTCGAGCGGATCGTGGACTTCCTCGGCGCAACCGCCGAGATCAGCCGCCGCCACCTGCAGAGGCTCCGCGAGATGCGATGATCGCCGAGCCCGAGCACAGGCCCGAGCGGCGTCTTGGCCATCTCAGTCACGCACGAGCCGCCTTCTCGCCGCGAATCGGGTCACGGTGGTTGCGCGCCACGCATCGCTCTTGACCAGCTCTAACAAGGCGATGGCTGCCGCGGCCGTCAGTGGTCCGGCCATCGGCACCGTGTAGCGACCAGCGTAGGTGCCCGTCAACGCCGGGGCGAGCAACAGCGATAAACCGCCCAGTCCGAACAGCAGGATCCCGACTCGCGCCTGGCGGCTGCCTAAGGCGAGCCCGAGCAGCGTCAGGACGGTGGTGATGCAGAGTGCCGCTGCGCCGAATCTGATGACCCGCTGCCAGGCGTGCAGGAACTGCAGTCCCCAATGAACGGGATGGACTGTGAAATGACGGTAATAGGTCTGCAGGTCTTTCGTCTGCGCAGAGACGACGATCGGGTTGCCAGGATTGGTGAAGTCGAGCTGGGGATCGAGCTCGGTCGACGCGGCCCGCAGACGGGCGGGCAGTGTCCCGGGGAGGAAGTAGCTGTGCAGATAAGACCAGGCGGTGCCGAGAAAGTCTCCGAACTGCGCCAGCAGCGCTCGTCGCGCCCACCCGCCAACAACCGCGTCATCCCGGCCGAACGCCCCGAACCGCCGTATCGCGGGTGATTGAGGCTCGAACGTGTAGAAGTAGGCGCTCGGCCGCCGCGACGGCGGCACCGTCTGGCACAGCGACCGCGTCCCCGGAGGCGGGGTGAACTGCCGGCAGTCCGCAAATTGCGCAACGCGGCCGTAGAGAAACCAGCCGGGCGAGGGTGCAATGCCGAACCGCTGGCCCGACGTGGCGCTGGCGCCGGCAAAGGCGAGCAGGAGAATGGCGGCGGTGCAGACCAAAACCACAGCCGCCCTGAGTTGCTCGCGCCACCGTTTGGATGGTCGAGTTCGGTACAGCAGCACTGCTAAGGGCACGATCGCGACCATCGGGATCGATGCCGTTCGAATCATCACCGCGGCCGCGAGTGCCACTCCGGTCAGCAGCGGCCACCGCCACCACCGCTCAGGCTCCTCACACGACCGCACGGCCCCGTAGAGGCTGAACGCGATCGCCAGCATGACCCAACTCTCGGACATGATTGAGTGCTCCAGGAAGATCTGGTCTGGGTCGAGCAGCACGATGGCCACGGGCAGCAAACCGGCCCAGGCCGAGCCGGTCATGCGCCGCACGGCGGCGCCAAGCAGGAGCGCCGACAGCAGCCCGATGATGTGCTGGAGCAACACTGTGAACGCGACCTGACGCGACACATGGCCCAGTGCGGCAACGATCAGGTCATATCCAGCGGGATGCTGCGGATCGGCAAACGGGTTGGAGGCGAACCGCTGATAGCCGTCCTCCAACGTCGGTGCCACCGGCCACCAACTGATGATCGCCAGCAGCCGCAGTGCGATTCCAACGACGATCAGTCCCAGCAACACCCGGCCGGCCGTGCCGGATGGCCAGCTCTGCCGGACGGCGTCTGCGAATCGCCGACGGCGGTCTAGCCCGCTCGCCGACGCGTGTGGCAGCGCCCCGATCGTCTCTGGCACGGCCGCGACAGTAGCGTCCTTTCAATCCGGTATTCCGCTTCGGGAGTGTCGAGCGACGCTGGGAAGGTGTGTTTTTGGGACAGGGCAGCCCGCGCCGCCATCCCTGTTTACCTCCGATCGCGCAGCAGCACCCGCGGATGACTCCTACCCCGGGGCGTCACCGATGTTGTTGCTGAAGAGCCCGGGCCTTATCCACTTCGCCAGCGATTACGGCCGTCTGAAGCAGGCTCGCAAACCATGTGCGTACCGGCAGTAGTGTGCCCGGTCGCGCCCTGCGGCGAGCAGAACGCGCCAGGATGGACGATCCCTTCATCGGGCGGGGACGGTGCTGGCGAGGGTGACGGCGACGGTGCAGGCTTCGGTTTGGGCGGCAGGTTGTCCTTGTAGAACGAAACCCACTGGAGAGCGACGATACGCTGAGCGCGCGCGAGCGCCATGCGGCCGTCGCACACCTGCGTATGGAGGTAGTTCTCCACCTTGTCTTTGAGGTTCGGCGACGCGCCGCGCTCTGGCCAAAGATTGTGCCTGTCGTTGGCAGCGCCGCCCAGCTCCAACGATATGAGATGGTCGTATTCGTAGCTGCTCGGGCTACGGTGGTCACCGTAGGCGAGCATGCTGGCGAGCTTCTCGGGCTCCGTCACGCTCGTGGACGGGCGAATGCTGCTGGAGTACCCCCGACGACAGATCGTCTTGCGGATGGTCGTTTGCTTGACGGCAGGGTTCAGCGCGCCCGGCGTGCAGCGCCCGTCCGGCATCGGAAACGGGTATTGGCCACGGGCATGACAGCTACCAGCCGGCGGCTGCGGCTGTACAACCAGGCTGCTCGCATGAGACACGGCAAACGCCGATGCTCCACCCGCGGTCACGAGCACCAACACGGCAGCCATCGAGAGAACGTACTTCGAACGCCGCGCCATCCATACCCCCATCGGTTAGAAAGCCCAACGAGGATTATGCCCCGCTGGCGAGAGCAAATTCAACCATCCCGGCCGTCAGCGGATCCTGACCTTCGCGCCGCGGACCAGGCGCTCGCGCTGCTCGACGTTCCGTGGTGCTTCTGGCGGTGGCTGTCTATGTAGCCGCCATTGAAGCCGGGGGTGAAGCCTTTCTGGAAGCCGGGATTGAACCCGACGTTGTAGGCCGTATTGAACCCTTGGTTGAACTGCGTATCACAGGCAGCCGGGAGCGCTTGCGCCGCGGTCGCGTTCCCGCGCGCGGCGGCGACCGACGAGCGGTGGGCTCGGGCCTGTCTGGCTGTCGATCCGTAGCCGTGGCTAAAGCCCGACTGAAAGCCGGAGTTGAACCCGGCGTTGAAGCCAGAGTTGAACCCGGCGTTGAAGCCCTGGTTGTAGGCGCCAGCCGGATCCTCGCAAATGACTTCACCCAGTTGTGACTCGAACTCGAGCGCCAGCAGCTCGTGGCCGATGTCGTTTGCGTGGATGTTGGGATTCGGCTCGCACATGTGGGTCCAGTTACAGATGTTGGCCACGTTCTGGGGCAGGACCTGCCCGTTGAATGACCCGGTCATGCCAAAGTTGGTGGAGTCAAACGCCTGCTGCCCGTTTGCGATGTCGGCCCCGAATTGCCGGTATGCGCTTGTTAGCTCGTTGTTGAACTCCAGTAGCGTTCCGACGCTCTGAAGCGCCGTCTGCTGCCCGGCCGCGCCCTGCAGCCAGAAGGCGAGGATCGGGTCGTAGTACGTCATCCCAACAATCGGGACGCTGCCCCCGGCTGCGCGCAGTCCGTTGAGGATGACGGGCATGTTTGCCTGGACCTGGGCGAGCGCTCTCTGGTCGCAGGTGGGGTTGATCGTCCCGCTCACCCCGCAGCCCACGATGTCGTCACCGCCGATATCGATGGTGACGAACGCCACTTGGTTCCGGTGCGCGGCGAGGAATGCTTCGGCGTCTCCCAGCTGAGTGCCGGTCGCGTAGTTGTGGCACAGCCCACCGCTGATCATCCGCGCGGTCGAGTCGCCGCCGCAGCCGAGATCCTCGAGCCTGAGATCTGGAATCCAGCGCGACGCGAAGGCGAACACATCGTTCACGTATCCCTGGCCCGGGGTCGCGCCACCGCCCGTGGAGAGCGAATCACCAAGCGCTAGGTAGTAGCGCGTCGCGGGCACCTGTTCCGCCTTGGCAGGCCGGGCGAACACAAGCAACCAAGCCACTAGAACTGCGCACCCAGTGGCGACCCCAAATGCAAATTGCCACCCTCGAGCTCGCGTTCCGGCCATTCCTTTCCTCTCTCCCTTCGAGAACACGCGCACCCGAAGAGAGTTACGACGGTGCCGCGCAAGCGGTGCTTCGCCCGTGCTCCGCACCGAGCCCACCGGACCCGAATGAGAGGCTTCCTAACGGATGCGCGCCAGCTGCACTTGATCCTTCGCGTTTAATCGGTGCGGCCGTGAACAGAGACCTGCCGCGTAAGCCGCCGGACTGGACGCTCGGCGTGATCTTCGTCGTCGGCACCGCAGCCGTCCTTGGGGTGGTGATCGAGGCGGCGGTGACCAGAGACCTACAAAACGATCTGCCGGACTGGGCGATCGGATTGATCTTCGTTGGCGGCACCCTGATCGTGGTAGTAGCTGGCTTTGTTCTGGTTAACCGACTCCTTCCGGCCTGGCGGGCCGAGAGCTCGGCCCAGGTGCTAGGCGGCGTCGCAGCGATGGTGATGACGATGTTTGCGGTTCTGCTCGCGTTCGTCATCGTCAATCTCTACAACAGCTATAACAGCGCCGTGAACAATGTTGCGGCAGAGGCGACGTCGCTGACCGAACTCGTGCAGGATGCAGACGCGTTCCCGCCCGTCGTGCGGCGTAGGATCGAACGCGCCGTCGCACAGTACGTGGTGGAGATCCGCGTGCACGAATTCTGGACGCTCAGGGCGGGACACGCCGCTACCCGGGCTCAGCCGCTGCTCGCCAACATCCACGCAGTGGTCCAGAGCTACTCGCCGGTCACGACCGGTCAGCAGACGTTCTACACCGCCGTGAACGAGGAGCTACACACGATCGTGAGCGAGCGTGAGAGCCGACTCGACACCGCGGAGACGTCAATTCCGAAGCCGTTGCTGTACCTGCTGATCCTGCTTGCCGTGCTGACGCTAGCGGTAACACTGTTGATCGTGACTCACAACAGGGCTGTTGATGTGGCGATCATTGTGACCGTTGCCATTGTGATCAGCTCGGGGCTGTTCACGGCGGAGATCCTTCAATATCCATTCTCCGGAGGGATCGCGGTCAATAGCGAACCATTCAACAGCCCTGCGCTGGCGGAGCTGGTGAAGACGTACAACGTCTCGTAGCTGTGAGTGGCCTTGAGAGCGCTCGGCTCCGGCTCGATCGGGTCCGGGCTGCGATCGGCGAGATCGATCCAATGTTTCTCGACACGCCGGCGCTGCCGTGCGCGCCGCTCGGCCGGGCGCTCGGGTGCTCGGTGACGCTGAAGGTCGAGACGCTCAACCCGGTCCGGAGCTTCAAGGGGCGCGGCACGGAGACGGTGACAGCCGTGGCCCGCGAGAAGGGGGCATCACGCGTGGTGTGCGCGAGCGCCGGAAATCTCGGGCAGGCGCTGGCCTACAGCGGCCGACATCGAGGCCTGGCCGTCACGGTCGTGGCCGGGAGAACCGCGAACCCCCTCAAGCTGCGCCAGATCGCCGCTTTCGGCGCGGACGTGCGGCTCGATGGTGATGACATCGAAGACGCCCGGCTGCTGGCGCGCGAAATTGCCGAGGCCGGTCGCGCCTATCTGGTCGAGGACAGCTTGGACCTGGCGACCTGCGAGGGCGCCGCCACAATCGGGCTCGAGCTCGTCCGAGATGATCCCGAGCTCGACGTCGTGCTCGTGGCTGTCGGCGGCGGAGCGATGGCCAGCGGTGTGGGCTACGCAGTGCGCTCGCTGGCCGAGCACGTGGAGGTAATCGGAATCCAGCCCGTTGGTGCGCCTGCGATGGCGTTGTCGTGGCGTCAGCGAACGGTGGTCGAGACGGACCGCATCGAGACGATCGCCGACGGCGTCGCCGGGCGCTGTCCGATCCCCGAGGTGTTGGACGATCTGCTCGTCGTGCTCGACGACGTGATGCTCGTTCGGGAGGATTCGATCAAGCTCGGCATGCGGATGCTCTACGAGCACGCGGGACTTGTCGTCGAGCCGTCCGCAGCGCTTGGGGTCGCCGCAGTCCTGGAGGAGCCTGAGCGGTTCGCCGGGCGGCGCGTCACCACGATCCTGTGCGGTAGCAACGTGGGTCCTGCCGACTTCGCGCGGTGGGTGCTGGAACCCGTCGCACGCTAGCGCCGCGTGGGCATAACACTGCGTGCGTCGAATGGCATAGGTCAGGCGCACGGGAGCGAGCCGCGCAGTCGTAAGCGAGTGCCTGCCGCCATGGCTCCGACCGCGAAGATCTCCTTAACATGCTCGCTATCCCCGAAGTCCTCCTGCGTGCGCTTCGAACCTTCGGGCGGCTGGTTGTGTGGTGTGCGGCGGCGGCCACGGTCCCGGTGCTAGCGGTCGGCTGCGGTGGCGGCTCGCCGGGCGGGGCGAGAAGCGGCTCCTCCTCGACAGCCATGGTCACGATCAACGCTGCCAAGGAGTACCAGCGGATCTCCGGGTTTGGTGTGTCCGAGGGGTTCGGTCAGGCCAAGACGCTGATGAGCGCGCCACTCTCGGTCCAGCAGCAGGTGGTGAGCTTGCTCTACAGCCCGACCCGAGGGGCGGGCCTGACGATCTTGCGCAACGAGATCAGCGCCGACGCTGGCTTCACGATCGAGCCGCGGACGCCGAGCAGCCCGAACGGCAAGCCGTCGTATCTATCGCTCGCTGAGGTCGACCAGGACCAAGGGCAGCTGTCGTTCGCGAAGCAGATCGAGGCCAACTATGGCGCCAGCGTATTCGCCGACGCCTGGAGCGCCCCCGCGTTCATGAAGACCAACGACTCGGCAATCAACGGCGGCACGGTGTGCGGGGTCCCGGGCGCGAGCTGCAAGAGCGGTGATTGGCGCCAGGCATACGCCAACTACCTCGTGCGGTACGCGAAGGATTACGCCGCGGCGGGCGTACCGCTCACTTACGTGGGCCCGGAGAACGAGACGACGATCGCGCCTCCCCAGGACAGCATGATCATGAGCCCGGCGCAGACCCCCAACCTCATGGCAATCCTCGGCGCGACGCTCGCGCGGTCCGGTCTTTCGACGCGCGCGGAGTGCTGCGCCAGCATCAGCTGGAACTACGCGCAGCAGTTCGCGGCCGCGATCGAGACCGATAAGGAAGCGAACACGGCAACGGCGCTGTTCACCAGCCACGGCTACTTCGCAGCACCCAACTCGCCGCTGCGCGGCTGGAGCAAGCCGGTCTGGCAGACCGAGTGGGCGCCGTTCGGCTTCCAGCCGTGGAACCCGGCCTGGGACGACGGCTCACCGTCGTCAGGATTCACTTGGGCACAGAACATCTACACCGGCTTGACCGCAGCGAACCTGGACGCCTTCCTCTACTTGTGGGGTGCGAGCACGACCTCGATGACCGGCCCCAACACGGGACTGGTTGAGGTCAAGGACAATGCGGTCGCCACCTCCGGTCGACTGTGGGCGTTCGCGAGCTACAGCCGCTTCATTCGCCCGGGCGCGGTGCGCATCTGGGCAACGACGCGCCGCGCGGGCCTCGAGGTGAGCGCGTTCCGCAACAGCGATGGGTCGACCGCGGTGATCGTTCTGAACAGCACCCACAGCCGCCAGGCCGCGACCTTCTCGCTGCGCGGGCTCGGCGGAGCGCATGTCACGCCGTACCTGACCGACACAACCCACCAGCTCTCCGCGCAGACCCCGATCACGGTCAGGAACAACCGCTTCACCGCGACCCTGCCGCCGCGGTCGCTCGTCACCTACGACACCAAATCGTGAGCATCGCGCGCCCACTGTGACCAGCGCACCCGCGCGCGCTCAACTGGGCAGCACGTCTCGGCCAAGCAGCTTGCCCTGATAGCCAACCGGCTCCTCCCGCAGCGCGCGTGTGAAGTAGGGGATGACTTCGCGCCCGAGGCTGCCGCCGTGCATGCCGTGGATCCAGTCGGGGTCGAGGGCCTCGATACGAGCGACCACGTCTCTGACCGGCTGGTCGTGGGCGAAGATCCCGATCTGGCGGTAGTACTCGCACATCATGCTGCCGAGATTCTCGTTCACAACCGGGGGCTGGTCACCGGGCTGGATGAAAAGGTCCGAGGGAAACACGCTCTTTGTGGTCTCATCGAACAGCATCATCGAGTCCCAGTGGTGCACGTGCGGCGTCTCCAGGAAGCGGAGCTTGTGCTTGCCGAGATCGATCACCTCCCCCTCGGTATGTCCTTCGACGCGGCCTGAGTAGTTCCAACCGCTCAGGTTGAGGATCACACTCAAGGCGCTGCACGCGAGCGTCGAGCTCGGTGCCCCTTCCAGAAAGCGGTCCATGCCCCCGTTCTCGTCCGCCTCGAAGTGGAGGAGAATCACGTACTCGAGCTTGCTGGGGTCGAGCACTTCCGCGATGCCATCACGGACGCCCTCGTACAGTCCGTACATCCCGGTGTGGATGAGCGCGGGCCGATCATCGTCGATCACGAACTGGTTGAACTGAAACTCAGTGTCTGGAAGCTGGACCGTGGTGCAGATCCTGTAGATCCCGTCGACGAGTTCATCTACGCGGGCCATGGCTGGTACTCCTCTCTCTTCTCGAACATCAGAAACGATCGTTCGCTAGCACTAGAGCAACAACTCGTCGGCCGACCCTATCGCCAACGGGAGTTCCCGGGCCGGCCTTCCAATCGAAGGCTGCGCGTCCGATGAACGATCTCGCCCCCGCTTCGCGCGAACTGGACAGCGCGGGCATCACGAGCGCTACACCCGAGTCACTGAAGGGAAAGGGCGACGAGCCGAGCGTCCTCCTCGCGCGGCACGTAGTGGAGGTACTTCATCGTCGTTTGGATGTTCGCGTGGCCCATCCATTCCTGGACGCGACGGACGTCGGCCTTGGCGATCATCCCGTACCAAACGTGTGACGGAAGTCGTGGGAAGCGCAGCGGCCGAAGGCCGGCGCGCTTGAGGGTGACGTCATCCCGTTGGCGTAAGGCCGAGCCATCAACGTAGGAGCGGAACTCGCCGGCGAACACGAGGTGGTTAGCACGTCCCGCCGAACCGTTAAGCCCGCCGGGAGACTCGAACTCCCAACCCCTTCATTACAAGTTGGCGTTTTGCAGGGCATTTGCGTTAGGTACGGGCATTTGAGTGTCGCTCAGTGCAGTTAGAGCGGGTCAGAATTGCTCAGGTCGGGACACGTCTGGGGACACGGTTTGGTGCGCTGACACCATGGTGTCATGGCGAAGAATCTCACCTTGCGCCTCGATGACGAGCTAGCTGCCGATGCCGAGGCGCTCGCGCGCGCCGAATGCAAGATCTTGAACGAGGCCGTCAAACTCGCGTTATCAGAGGCGGTGGAGCGCCGACAGCGGGATCCGAAGTTCAAGGCACGAGTTTGCCGGATCATCGAGCCCGATCGCGAGCTGCTCGAGCGGCTCGCGAAGTGAGCGCCGGCAGCATCGCCACCCGGCTTCGAAGCCATCTCGTTCCCGTAGCCGAGCGGTAGCCGCCTCCCCAGCCCGGGGCGCCGCTAGCGAGACCGGCGTCACGCGCCTGGTTCCAATTTTCTTTACTGAATCAAGGCGTCGCGGCGCGCTGCGCACGCCGCGGCTGCGTAGACCCGTGAGTCGTGGCGCTCGCTTTCGGTGAACGCAGCCGTCTCGCGATGGCGAAGCCGAGAGTGCTCGTGCTCGTCCATCTCGCTCATCTACCGGACAGCGGCACGGCCGTCGCACTTGGCGGGAGCGATCGTCGCGTGTCTCGAAACCGCTCGAGTTCTTCGAGCTGAGAGCAGTCGCGCAGATGCGTGACGATCGCGTGACCGAGGCTGTCCGGGAGGGGTAGCGCCCGACGGCGGTCTCGGCGTCGATTTTGTGGCCGCTTTGCTCGGCGAGCGGTGGCCTGATCGACAGCGAGCGGGCGATCGCCATCGTGGCGGAGCGGGCGCCGACGGGCTTGGCGGCAGACGCCTGAGTCTGGACGGTAAGGGAAGTCAGCGGCCGCCTCTGCCGGCGCGTGCTTTCCGTTATAGCGAGCGCGTGGCAGTCCGAGATAAGCGAGCGTTTCCGCCAGCCCGAGATAGGTACCTCGGGCACTCGTTGCGCAGTCTCGCTTCGCGTCGGTCGGCAGTCCGTCGCGCGAAGCGGGAGCGGCACAGCGGATCGCCGGGTAGGCCGGCAGGTGCCTCCGGCGGTCAGCGTCGGGATCCGGTCAGCGATCAGCTTGGTGACCTCGCGGTGCTGGTCGCGCTTCGTGCCGGCTAGCGGCGCCAGAAAGCCAGCCGCTGCATCGAAGCCGTGAGGATGTGGCCCCAGGTGATCTGCGTGTCCTTGCGCTGTGACATCGCCTCGAACGGGCTGAAGCGCATCTCGCCGCCGGTCCCGAGCTCGATCGTGCCATCGTTCTGCCGGGTGCCGTTGACGAAGATCCAACCTCGCTCGATGCGGGGGTTCTCACTCACGGCCTGAGCGTACCCATGGCTCGTGGCGCGCGGGGTCTGAACCGAGCAACTGAGCCGGAACACGTGTCGCGTATCGCGCAAAGCGGAAGCGCGGCGGTTGGGCTTGACGGCCCCGAGGGTGGGCGTAGGCTTGCTCCAACAACACAACGGAAGGTGGGCAGACATGTCCAGCGATGTCACGACAGGCGCTGCTGACGCCGCCCCGGCGGGCAAAGGAGCGGGCGACCCCTCCGAAGCCTCACGCCGGCTGCTCGAGCAGAGCTTCAATGAGGGCAACTTTGAGCTGATCGACCAGCTTGTCAGGCCGGATGCGATCAGCCACGACCCCGCCACCCCGGCCGAGTTGCGTGACCTCCGCGGGCCCGACGTGCTCAAGCGCACGGCGAGCATGTACCGCGCGGCGTTCCCCGACGTGCGAATCACCGTCGACGACGTGATCGCAGCCAACGACAAGGTCGTGCTGCGGTGGCACAGCGAGGGAACGCACCGCGGCGAGCTCGCGGGCCTCGCGCCGACCGGCGCCCGTGGGTCGGTGACTGGCATAAGCATCGACCGGTGGAAGGACGGCAAGGTGGTCGAGGCCTGGGCCGAGTGGGACAACCTCGGTCTCGCCCGTCAGCTCGGCGCCGCGCCACCGGAAGGCAGTGTCGGCGAGAAGATCGGAACGGGTCTGCAGCGCCTCATGGCTCGCCGGATGCGCAAAAAGAACCAGAGCTAGATCATCGAACCACGGCATCTGGGGGCCGTTGGGCAGGTCGCTTGAGCGGTTGACGTGGTCTGGATCTGCTCTGGTTTGCAGGACGTGGGTTCGTTGGTGGTTCGATTCTTGTTCGAGCGCTCCTCTTCGCGCAAAGCGCAAGCGGCTCGAGGTGCGTGGACCCGCTTGCAGCGTGAGGCGGTGCGGTGGGTCAGCTAGAGCCAGTGTCCACGCCCTGGTGCTTGATGTCGTGGCCAGGTTCGGTGAGGGCGAGGCCGAATGCGGCGCCCATCGGAGCTCCAAGGCGCGGCCAGGGAGATGCGCAGATTTGACGAGGAGCAGGTGCGCCACCGAGATCCATGGTTGCGTCCCTTTGCCGCTGTAAATTCCGTGCTGGCTTAGGTTCCCGGGGTGAGTTTAGGCGGCGGTCACCTCCTCGTCGAGCGGGTCGGGGTTGGCTTGTTGGTACTTGATTCGGTAGAGGTGTTGGCGGTCGACGTCGGTGAACGTTGCGCCGTTGCTGGCGTGGCTGAAGAACAGGTCGAGCACTGCCCAGACGAGTGAGAGGCAGCTGGTCTCGCCGGGGAACCGGCCCATCACTTTCGTGCGCCGGCGGATCTCGCCGAGCGAGCGTTCGAGCAGGTTCGTTGACCGCCACCGTTCGCGGTGTCTGAGCGGGTAGCGCAGGTGCACGACCAGTGCGTCGAGGTCGTCTGAGAGGCAGCGCGCGGCAACGTCGTAGCCGCCATGCTCGAGCTCCGAGATGAGGACCTTGAGGCGGAGCTTGCCGTCCTTGACTGAGGTCGCGTCGGTGAGCGCGCTCCAGTAGTTGAAACGGATCCGGTCATGCTCTGACTTAGGCAGCTTCGCCTGGAGGTTGCGGAGCCGGTGAACGGCGCAGTGCTGGGGATCGGCGCGCGGCCAGATCTCCTCGACCGCGCTGATCAGCCCGGGCGCGCCATCAGCCACAACTAGGCGTGGCGCGGCGAGCCCGCGGGTGGTGAGGTCGCGGCCGAGCTCGAGCCAGTCCTCCTTGGACTCGCGCATCCCCAATCTGACGGAAATCAGCGCCCGCTCGCCGTTTTCGGTGATCCCCCAGGCGCAGATCACGCCCTCCTTCGGGCCGCTGGGGCGGACGGCCAGGTCGATCGCGTCGAGGAACAGAACGACCAGGTTGACGTCGTAGAGCGAACGGCGCTTGAACCCGTCGAAGCGCTCGTGCAGCTCCGCGCAGATCCTGGACACGCTCGACTGCGAGGTCTTCCCGAGCCCGGCCTCCTCGCACAGAGACTCAACGTCGCGCATCGATAGACCGCGCACGAACCCGCCGATCACCAGCGCCTTCAGTGGGTCCGTTCGTAGCAGCCGCTTGCAGTGCCACTTCGGGAACAGCTTCGAGATGAACGGCTGCGCGGCCCTCACGGACCTGCGGGATCTCGATCCGCAGCTCACCCTCCCCGGTCTGCACATGCCGCGGCCGGAACCCGTTGCGCAACCCCGAGTCATAGTTGCGCAAGCCGCGCTGCCGCTCCGGCCGGCGCTCATACCGAGCGCGACCCAACCAGGTGTCGAACTCCTCCTCGACCGCCCGCTGGATGATCAATCGGGCGCCGAGCCGGGCGAGCTCGGAAAGCATCTTCTGCGGGTCATCGACCATCCCCTTCGACATCAGCTTGTCGATGTCAGCTTGTATCTCCGCCGACGGCGGTACGGTGCGTCTCACGGTGTAGGCCTCCTTCATCGTCTGGCAGGACTTGAGGGAACCTACGCCGTCGCTCTGACAGCACCCGACGCGCATTTACAGCAATTCTGAGACGCGACCGAGATCCAGTTCTAGACCCGCATTCGTGCTCGCGCACGCACAGAGGCTGGTACGGCCTCGTGACCGCGTCTGTCCGAGGGCGGCGCGTCAAGGCCACGGGTGGACCTGCCCCCGGTTTGTGTGACACCTGGTGTTGGTGTTGTTGGTGGTGATTGTTGTTGTTGGTGCGATTGGCCCCAACCCTTACAGCGGCTGGAGTCGTAGTTGTTCGTAGGCGGCTGGGGAGCGCATCCCCAGGGTGGAGTGGCGGCGTCACGCTCGCGATGAGAGCGTTGCTACTAGACCCTAGGGGCAGTCTCGCCTCGGCCACGAGCGCCGCGTGGCCGTAGTCGTTCGGCGAGAGCGCGTCCGCGCTCGGCGGCTATCCGGGCTCGCCTTGAACGCTCCAGCTCAATGGCAGCCGGTTGCCGCTGGCCGTCACGTCGGCAGCGTTGGGCGTGCTGCTCCGCTAGCTCGGCAGATCGCTCAAGCGTGTCAGCGACCCGCAGATAGAGGCCGGCCAACGCGGTGCTCCCGATGACGCCACCAGAGGACTTTGTCGTCCCGAGGTCGCGGCCGGTTGGCAAGTGGGTCCCCGTGGGGGATGGCGGGGCGTTAGGACGAGGCGCTCCCGATGCCCCCCCCAGAGCCAGTTGCGCACTACTCACGTCCGACGGCATCCTCGCCTCCCAAGCGGATCCGCAGTCAAGACTCATCGTAGACCCGGCAATCGAGGCCCGCAAGCGGTCGGGTCCCGTTGGTCCCGGTCAGGTTTGGATCCAACTTTGGATCGGGCTATCGCAACGAACGAGCACCGGCAGCGAGAGCTAGCCTCGATCAGTCCGCCCCCTCCCTCGCCGGGACTAACGTCGTTTTCTGAAGCGCGAACTGGATCAGTGAGTAGTGCGTGTGCCCGCGTGGCCTGGCGTTTGGAAACCTAGGCTAGGACACATGCGCGGCATCACCTAGATCGCCGCGGACCGGGAGCTGGGAGTGCGGATCCCATCTGACGAATCGTTGGAGGCGCGAGCAGTGCAGGAGGCTGCCGAAACGTACGCGATCGAGCGCGGGGATCCTGGCAGCCCCGAATATCGTGCCTCGTGGCTGCGGTTCCGCCAGCGCATTGAGACAATCGAGCATCCGGAGAGCTGGCACGCGTCCGCGGCTAAGCGGCAAACAGGGCGAGCCCCCGGGGCGGCCCCCGTCCGCTCCAGCTCATCGAGCACGCGCGCACGGCCCCCAACCGTAGTGCGCGCACGACCGTAGCTGGGATCGGGACTCGCCCGCACGTGGCTCGGCTCTGAGTTCCACCAGGCCGGGCACCGACCGTATGGCAAGCTTGGAAAGCATCACCGGAGACAGCCAGCCCACCGCAGCTGAAGCCCCAGATAGTCCTGCTGCCCATTCTTGATGCTGGCGCCGCTGACCGCTGACAGGGGTGCCAGCAGCCGACCGAGAGAGCCCGCCGATCCCAGCAGCGACGAGTGCTCGCCTCAGTGCCTCGCAGGCTGGGCGCTCAGGCGAGAGCGCCCAGCCGACGAAACAGCCCCCAGCCCCGTAGGCGGCCGCGCCCCCTCGGCCCGCCCCCACGCGCCGGCGTCCTTCCTCGTGACAGGGCGGCGATCGGCGCGATGCCCCTCGGAGCGTCCGTTCGTGATCTGTGCGGTATGACGGCTCCCATTGCGGATAAGCGTCGCTTCTCTCTGCGACGCCCTCCCGAGCCGCCATCAGGCCGCCAGAGAGCGCTACGCACATCGATCTGAAACCAAGCGCCGCCGCAAGCGACGGCGCCAAGACTCACGCCGCGAGCTTACACCTTCCCGCCAAATTGCACCGCCTGGCGCGTCCGACGGTGCTAGCGTCTTGAAAACAACGTGGTCAAACGGGGGGCGGGCGGGCGCCCCGGGATCCGAGACCGCTCGTAAGCTGGAAGACGGCGAGCCGCAGCACCAGTGGAAGCGACACATCCAAACGCCGACAGACCAAGGCACGCTGGCTCCGAAGAAACGCTTGTCGGCGGGCGGTTGCTGTCGGCGATCTCTAACGGGTTCGTCCAGCTGCTCCGCGAGCACTACGGCCGTGGACCACTGAAAGCCAAGACGTACGCACTAGATGACATCGTCGTGTGCGTGATGCGGGGCTCAGGCTTCACCCCGCTCGAGCAGACGATGATGGAGGCCGGCGACGCCAAGCACGTGGTCACGATGCGCGAGAACTTCCAGGCCATGATGGCCGGGCGCTACAAGGAAATGATCGAGCGGCTGACGAACCGCAAGGTGCTGGCGTTCCTCTCCCAAGCCCACATCGAGCCTGACATCACGATCGAGATGTTCTTCATCGACCGCCCACTCGAAGGGTTCGGCGCCGTCGAAGTCATCGACGGCGGCAAGCAGAGCGACTGAGCCTTCCGTACGGATCGAGAGCGGGACCTGGCGCTTGACCGAAGGGTCAGGGAGGCGCTGACGCTGGCGCTCCGATAGCCGTTCCGTCGCTGTTACCCGCCGCGGTCTAGCCGCGCAGCCACGGCCCGACTCAACCGTCGTCCCGCCTCGCGCCGTCGTCTGTGATCTCGAGGGCCAGCCGCCCGTCGCCGCGACTCGACAGTGAGCGACCAAGCAAGACATCCGGCGCCGCGGTCCAGGCGGCCATCCGATTGTGGCAGTTCGCCGCGAAGCCAGCAACGAGCGCTACGCGCAGTCAGCCAAGATCACCTCGCGTTGCAAACACCGGCGTTCGCAACTCGGCCCGCGAGCAAGCACCGGAGCCTGAAAGCGACAGCTTCCATCGAGCCCGACTGCGCGGCACCCTCCCAACGGCTCGCGCCCGACCGCGCACGCCTGCTTTCACCAGCCGGAACACCGAGGAGTGCGCTCTCCCAAACAACCGAAAGCACGCGCCCGCGCGGGCGGCTGACTTCCTACAGGCCTGCGTGCGCAGAAGCGGCCGGCGCCATGCCTGCTCGTGCATCGAAGCAGCAGCCGCGCCGGCGTGACCCCTTCAGGCGTGGAGCAGGCGGCACGTGACATCGGCATGCGTGCCAACCGAGCCTGCATCCGGTGCGGCAAGGGCATCTCGGCGCCGCCGCCGACAGTGTCGCTCCGCGCGGACACCGGGTCGTGGTCGGCGACCGCCGAACACCTAGGCCCCGGCGGAGAGGGCGCGTCTTGACGGTTGCCACCGTCGGCCGCCTTCGTCGACCACTGGCGCAACCAGAATCGCGAATGGGCAGCGCCCGTACCGTCGATCGAGAGTTTCGCGGGCGTTCCATTGCGTTGCGGGAACCTGGCCGCGCCCAGGTCTCAGTCACCGCGTTGTCCGGTGGCTTCAGCTTCTCCCTTTGAAGGCGAAGCTCGTGGACTCCTGGGCGGTATCAGCTTGGCCGGATCGTGCGCTCCTTGTTTTCACGACTGCTGAGCACTGCCGCGAGCATCACTCGCTGGCGTTCGGTCAGCGACCCGAGCGTCTTTTTCTCCGACAGCGAAACCAAACGCAGCATCTTCGCCGAACGCGTCGGTCCCCAGCCACGCTGGCTTAGAAGTAGTTCGGCGACGGTCATCCTGTCGGTGTCGCGGGAGCTGCGCAGGATCGCGTCAGCCGCCGCGACCTCACCTGCACGTAGTCGCCGTTTGAGCGTGGCGCGGGTCAGTCGAACGTGATTGGCGCGCTCGAGCGCAAACAGGCGCTGACGCGCAGACCCGCCGGGGCTGGTCCGTGCTCATGGAACTGATGTCGAGCGGCTCGCGGGGCGAGCCCGGCTCCACCTATCGCGTGGGTTCTCGTCGGCTTGCCAGTCAGCCGGTCAGAAGCCGTCTCAAGCGCTCGCGGGCGCTAAGCGGCGGCTGGGTGATCGGAAGACCGCGCTCGTCGAATTCGAGTGGGTGCGCGGGCAGACGACGTCTGCCTCGCGGCCCAAACCCAATCGGCGTGCTCGCAGTCTCGCTCCCTACGACGCTCAAGCGCGGACGGCGCCCACCGCTGTCTTGCTCCCGAGGCGCTTGCATCACCAGCCTCCCAACTCGCCGGCGCCGACGGCAGCCAGCGTGAGCCGCGCATCCTGGCGCTGGTGATCGACGTCCCGCAGCGACCACGCCAGCAGCCACAGCGCGGCCTTGTGCACGGTTGAGAGCTCGCTGGCGTCGATCACGTCCTCGACGTCCGAGAACGCCGTGCCCTGCTCCATCATGGCCTCGACGTGCTCTTGGCTTTGGTCGAAGCTGAGTGGCGCGCTCCCTCGTCATGGCCGCGCCTCCTTTCCTGGGTCCCGCGGCAACTGCCCTTGGCGTGCAGCCGGCGCGATCCCGCTCGATGAAGATGGGCATACCACAGATCGAGGGGCTCCGCCAGCCCAGACCCCGCAATTTGCCGACAAAACCAACCGCCCGGCGGAGGCCGACAACCGCGCCCCGGCGGAGGAGTAGGCTGTAGGGAACGCTGCCTGCGGGGCTCCAACGCTTCCTCTCCCTCTCGTGGTGCCAACACCCGCCCGAGGATGCGGCTGAAAGGTGTCCGCCATGGACCAGCAGCACGAAAGCCAAAGCCCCTCGGCGAAGATCGCCACCTCCGTGGTTCAGGTACTGCACGAGTACACCGGTCGAGGACCGACGAAGGCGAAGACCACGATCAATGAGAACATAGTGACCGTCCTGCTCGCGGACACGCTCACGAACGGCGAGCGCACCCTCGTCGAGAGCGGCCGCGCGAACCGGGTCATCCGACTCCGCCACGACTACCAACTCATCATGCGTGACGACCTCGTAGGAATCGTGGAACGCGAGCTCGATCGCAAGGTGATCGCCTTCATGAGTCAGAACCACATCGATCCCGACCTCGCAGTCGAGGTATTCGTTCTCGAGCCCGCCGACGCGGTCTAGCGCGGCAGCGCAGCACCCCGAACTAATGACGACGCCGCCCGCAGGGCGTAGACGGGTGCAGATCACGACGTGCCTACCGGCAATCCGAACGCTGCTCCTCAGCAGCAGCACACTCGAATCCGCTCGCTCCAGCCGCACGCCGGCAATCTGCAAGCACCGCGAGTTCACAAACAGAAGCAATCCATCACGTTGCGCGCGCACCTGCTTCTGAGCAGAGGCAACAACAGAAGCGCCGCCCTCAGACACCTGCTATCGCGTCAGTACGACCCTCTCGCCATCCGAAGCGCGGCCCTGCTCAGCGCGGCATGGAGGGCGCTCGCGTTCCGCCTCACCGGCAGCGGGGGCGAACGGCGCCTGTTTGTCGAGGAGCTGGGCGGGCGGCTGGAATGCTTTGGCTTAGTCGCTCGCCGCAGAGTGTGGGCGCGCTTCGACTGCGCGTAGTGCGGCCTCGAGCTCGAAGCGCGCGTCGGGATCATCCAGCTGGTCGCCGAGGAGTTCGCGTAGGCGGGCGATCCGGTAGCGGGCGGTCTGGGGGTGCAGGTGCAGCGTGCGGGCCATCGCCGCCGCGTTTCCGACGTGCTGAACGTAGGCGAGCGCTGTAGCGGCCGTCCGGTCGCGTGCGGCTGGGGTCAGGCTGCGCAGCGGCGCAAGCCGCGTTTCGACGATGCGCTCGATAACTGGCGCCGCAACGCTGGTGAGGAGGGTGGCGAGATGCTCGTCTGCGACGACGAGCGAGTCGCCGGCCGCCAGCTCGAAGGCAGCCATCGCCAGTTGCCAGGAAAGCGGCAACTGCGCTACGGGGACGTCCGGGCCGATGGCGGCTCGTCGTCCTGCGGCAGCGACCCGGATGAGCTCCGTACGACCGGGACCGTGTGCGTCGGGCACGATGATGCACCCGAAGCCATCGAGGTGAGCTGCGAGCACGTCGGTGCCGACGCGGCGCGCCAGCCCAGCGAGCCGGTCGCTCGGGCAGATCAGCGTCGCTGCCGAGCGCGGGAGCGGCCAGCCGAGCGCGCTTGCGAGTCCCGCGGTGTGGGCTCCGGGCGCGCGTCCCAGGAGCGCCGTGACGAGTTCGGTGCACCGGCGGTCGCGCTCTCCCGCCAGCTCGGCTTGGGCCTGGGCGTACCCTTCGACTGAGTCCGCGGACAGGCCGTCGATGTAGGCGAAGATCGCCTCCGCTAGCCGCGCGGCAGTCGCCTGATCGACGCCGGCGGCGTGACTTGCCACGGCAAGCCGTCGCCATGCGACGCGAGCGCCAACCCGGTATGCGGCCTGCAGCGCGTCGAGCGTTCGCCCGGCGCGCAGCTCGGCTCGCCCCAGGCCAGCCGAAACCCCTCGCCCCCGGTCGTCGGTCGAGTCGGGCTCGCGGACGAGATTGATAAACCGTCGCAGTGCCTCGTCGACCCCTGTACGCAACGCTTCTCCGAACGCGCTTTCGAGCGGCCGCGCGTACTCAGGCACCTCTTGGCCGATCGCCGCGAGGATCTCGCGCGTAATCCTCGGCAGCTCCGGCTCGAGCACCTCGGCCATGCGCGGCGGCAGATCCCGCCATGGCTCGGACACTGTACTCACATAGGTGAGCATATATCGCGAAGAGTTCCGCGATTGAGATGCAGAAGTCTATGGATCGCGCGCATACAGTCGTCGACGTGTCCCGAACTGAAAAGACCGCAAACCTCGTCGGCGTCGTTGTCCCGTTCGCTGGCGTCATCGCCGCGATCGTGCTCCTATGGAATCGGTGGGTCGACACCACCGACCTAGCCCTGCTCGCCGGCTTCTATCTGCTGACTGCGACCGGTATCACCGTCGGCTTCCACCGGCTCCTCACCCACCGGTCGTTTCAGACGCATCCGCGGATCGAGCGCGCCTTCGCAATTCTCGGCTCGCTATCCGTCGAGGGCTCGGTGCTCGACTGGGTGGCCGATCACCGCAAGCACCACGCCCACACGGACGTTGACGGCGACCCGCATTCACCCCACGTCGGCCACAGCAGTGGTCTCGCGGGGCTATGGCACGCTCACGCCGGATGGCTCACGAAGACACAAGGGCAGGCGGACTGGAAACGTTACGCCCGCGACCTCTACGAGGATCCCAAGATGCGCTGGATCGGCAGACGATTCCCGATGTTCGCGGGCCTGTCGCTGCTCCTGCCCACCCTCGCCGGCTTCGCGCTGCACGGCTGGACGCTTGAAGGCGCGATCCGCGGATACGTATGGGGCGGCCTGGTGCGCATCTTCCTCGTTCACCACGTCACCTGGTCGGTGAACTCCGTCTGCCACTTCTTCGGCAGCCGTCGCTTCGACATCACGGATCGCTCGACCAACGTAGCCTGGCTGGCGCTTCCGTCGCTGGGTGAGTCGTGGCACCACAACCATCACGCCTTCCCGCGCAGCGCCCGCCACGGCCTGCGATGGTGGGAGGTCGACCCCTCGGCCCTGATCATCGCCACGCTCGAGCGGCTCGGGCTGGCTTGGAACGTCGTGCGCATCGCGCCGGAACGCCAAGCCACCCGTCTGTCGCCGCGCCAAGCCGCCCCCGGCGAAACATCGGCCGATCAGGCCGCCTGAGTCAGCAAGTCCAAAACAGTGCTGACGGTCCTTCCAGGCGTAGGTCACCTCAACACAGGAGCGGTGGCGCGAATCCCTGAGAACCGCAGGCGACGGCGTCCCGAGCCGGAGGCGCCGCTCGCTCACCGGGCGGCCCGCCAAGAAGAGGCCTGCTGTCGCACGCGGACGGGACTCTGCACGTTCCGCCGGCGAACCTGCCTTGCGCGGCCTGCAGGTGTCCACGCCGCTGCCACCACCAGCCGATCAAGCAGGAGCCTCCGAGCGCGTCACCCGAGTGCTCCCCGCGTTCCATAAGGCAGCGTGCTCGAGGTGCGCGGGCGCTGTCGCGTTTCGAGGTCTGCCGCTGCTCCGGGCTAGGGGGTCGCGCAGCCGGGATCTGAGCCGTGGCGTGGCACCGTTGACGCGAGCATGTTGCTGATCGGCGAGATCGACCGTCCGCGCGTGCGAAGGTCGCTAACGTGAGTACCCCGATGATGACCGCAGAGCCAATGGTTGCTCGTGGCGCCCACTACACGGCGCTGCTCGACACGATCGATCACCGGGGAGCCACCAAACTGCACGCCAGGGAGCGGCAGCAACTGCTGGAGGCCGCGGATGCCTTGCTGTTCGGCGAGCCTGACAGCGAGCGTACGGTGCGGTCGGCCGAGGATCTGATCGAGGCCTTGCAGACCAGTGAGCGGTGGTCAGTGGACAGCTGTGATCAAGTGCGCGAGCACCTGTACGGCTGTGGTGCTCCGACTGGGGCGTCGTAAGAACGGAGTGCTCGGGGCCGGCGAGCCTCGAAGGGGGTAGGGCCTGGCCGGTGGGGGCCGTCGCTGCGGCGACGAGCAATCGCCGTCCGATAGGCGGTCTCGTAAGCGTGTGCGACAACGTCGACGTCGCAACGTTCCGCTACCCAACGGCGACAGAGCTTCGGGTCTATGTGACAGTCGACTCACGGCCGTGACGAGCGCTGTTCATTACTGACGTCCCGGGCTCACGGTGCGGCTATCTACGAGGCTGACGGTGACCATGCAGGTTGCCGCCGCCGACGCGTCGGTTGCGTGGGAGTTGCTCGCCTCGCTTCGGGAGATGCTCTGCGCTCCGAGCTTGGTCGAGCGCGACGTTTGTCGCGAGCAGCTCGTGGACGGCATCAGACAGGGCGGGGTTGCCGGGGCGCGGCGACCGAGAGCCACGGACGACCAACGTCACCGACCACGGTCACGACCTCGACAGCCTCGCGATCGGGGTGCTTCTGATCCCGTTTGCTGAGGAGCAGTCCGCGGCGGCGCGGGAGCCGGCAGGCTGCGCAATGATCCGGTAGGAGCAGCGTGACCGCTGGGCCGGTGGCGGCTAGGGTCGTTCGGTCAGGTTGGATGGTTTGCCCGACGCTTGCGGTGCCAGCGGTCGTAGCGTTGCTTTGAGTAATCTCGGCGCAACGACGCTGGAGGAAACACAATGGCTACTGGAACTGTGAAGTGGTTTAGCGACGAGAAGGGCTTCGGGTTCATCACTCCCGACGACCAATCCAAGGATCTGTTCGTCCACCACTCGGCGATCGTCGGCGGGGGTTATCGGTCGCTCGCAGAGGGGGCGAAGGTTTCCTACGACGCTGAGGCCGGCGACAAGGGTCCCAAGGCCGTTTAACGTCCAGCTGGTCTAGCGACCCCGCTCGCTTGCCGACCGTCACGGGTGGGCAGGCCCGAACGCTGGTCGACAACAGAACATGCCTCAAGCAAACGTCCCGGCGACAGGTCGGGAGGAGCCAGGAGGAAAGGGTCGAGAGGAGGTGTCTGGATGGAGACGACCGGGTCGGCGCAGGGTCGCGCGCGGGAGCGGTTCGTGGTTACGAAGGCTGAGCGGGAGGTGGCTGACCTGCTGGCGATCGACGTCGACCCAGCGCTCGCTCGCGCCACCGTCGAGACTGTGCCGTTCTGGTTTCACACGTTCGCGCTGAACCGCTCCGAGGGCATCTATACGCCCGGCGCCGCGCGCGACCATCGCTACCGCGTCTCCACGCTTCCCGAGGACCTGGCCGGGACGAGCGTGCTCGACGTCGGCTGCTTCGACGGCTTTTACGCGTTCCTCGCCGAGCGCCGGGGGGCCGAGAGGGTCGTGGCGGTCGACAACGAGCAGTACCGGCTCTGGGTTGCCTCCCGATGGGGCGTCGAACTCGAGGGCGCAGAGGGCTTCCGCGCCGTCCACCGCCTGCTCGGCTCCGCCGTCGAGTACCGCCGGATGGACGCGTTCGCGCTCGACGGTCTCGACGAGTGCTTCGATCTCGTCTACTGCTTCGGCATCCTGCACAGGGTCGAGAACCCACTCGGGCTGCTGCGCGTGCTGCGCCGGCGGACGGTGACTGGCGGCACGGTCTTGCTCGAAACATACGGCGTCGGCCCGAAAGATCAAAACGGCCCCGCGATCCGCGTCTCCGAGCCCGGGGAGGTTTACGCGCGCGACGAGTTCGTCTACTGGGGGTTCGAGGACGCCGGTCTGCAGCGGCTTGCCCGGATTGCCGGCTTCTCGAGCCTCGAGTCGCTCATCGACGTGAAGGTCGACGGCCACCCGCGGATCATGGGTCGGCTGGTCGCCTAGAAGCTCCCGGACGGCGTTCTCAACGAACCTCTTCACAAGGCGGTTGCAGCGTTGCAACGAGCAAGCACGCCCGTGCCCGGCCGCTGACCGAAACACTCACGCCGCTTCTCCACGACGCGCGGACGAACGCACCCTACGTCCAGAGGCGGCTCGCGGATCGCCGAGGCGAGAGTGCTCCACAATGTGCCGTGACAACCCCGGGCCCCGGCCGGCGGCGCGCCGGGAGTGCCAGCCGTCGGCCGGGACCAGGCCTCCACACGCCGCTAGATCACGTGTAACGAAGCCACACACGAGGAGGGCACCATGCCCATCTCGCGAGTGCAGACCTCGTTCGCTGCTGACATCCGACCCTGAGGCGGATTGGGCGGACCTGGGCGCGCAGCTGAGCTACCGCCGAGCGCTGCCCGCGACGCCCGCTCAGGACGGTGAACGAGCAGCTCGGTGGACCTCGCCGTCCAGCAGTCAGACGACGACTCGCCGGCGAAAGCAGCACTCGGCACCGGTCCGCCCACAGGCTCGCCGCAGTTCCCCTCCGCCACGACAGCGGCTGTGATGGGCGACGCTCCCGCTTGGGACGACTACCAGCAATCCCATCGCTGTGAGGAGATTGCTGCTCGAGCCCGACGGTCCGGGAAGTCTGTGGCCCCGGCCCCGAGCAACGCTACCGTTCGCACCGCAAACGAGCCACGACGTCGATGCCCTGGCTCCTGCTCAGCGCGACCGCTCTCGGACCAACAGGGGCCACGAAAGGGCGCCTTCACGTACCGCGCGAGCTCGAATGCCGGGCTGCTCTCGCGGATTGGTCGCGTCTCGCATCTCTCCAGATCCAGGGCAACGACCCCGCTGGCTGTGGCAGCCCGGTCGTATATGTTCGGGTTCTCCTCGGTTTCCGGACACCCCGGTCAGGGACAGTCTGGTGCTGTAGGAACTGGAGCAGCCATGGTGGGCGGGTTGAGCGGGACGAGTCCGCTGTCGACGACATCGGGCGGATCCTTCGCGCGTAGATAGCGAGGGTGCACCACGACTACCGCCGGCGAGTGCTCGTGGGCGGGAGCGATCGTCGCGTCGCTCGAAGCCGCACGACCCCTTCGAGCTGAGAGCAGTAGCGCCGATGCGTGACGATCGCGTGACCGAGGCTGTCCGAGAGTGCCAGCCAGCGACCGTAGCGTCGGCGTTGAGATCGTGGCCGCTTCGCTCACTCACGGGTATCCGACATGGCCGTCGAGACGCGGCGCTTTGAACACGTGCTTGCCGGCATGTGCGCATGGTTAGCGTTCCCGCCGGCTCTGCGTTCCGCACGGAGCAGGGAAGTCCACCGACGCGCTGCCGACGCTCGTCTTGCATGAATGCGAGAGCGTTGCGAGCCCCTTGACGAGTGTCTCTTCTCAGAAACTTGTCGCGAAGCTCCTGGTGTTGATGAACGCGTCGCGTTGCATCTCGCCGATCTTCGCGCGCAGACCCGAGCCATCGAGCTCGGCGTCGACCACATCGACACATCTCAGTACTACGGACCGGATGTGGTCAAGGGCCGCTTCGAGGAGGTCCCAGGGCTTAACGCCGAGGCGGCGGCGCTCGGACGGCGTACCCGTGCTGCCGCCGAAGGAGGTCTCGTCGACAGCACGTCGGTGGTCTCGCTCCTCGCCTCACCGGGAACCTGACGCTCGGCAGTCGGCGTCGTCCGGATCGTCGGTTTGGCTCCCGAGCGGCGGCGGCCTTGAACGCTACTACGCTTTAGTGAACGGGCGAACGTAGGAGCGCGCTGCTGGTGCACGTCATGACGCCGCAGTGTCCGGATGCGAACACTGCGAGTGTCCAAGACCTGGCTGCAACTGTCAGGCAGACGGGCAATGAGGTAGCGACCGCGCTGCACGACGATTCCAGTGCTGAGCCGCGCTCATTCGTAGCCAGTGAACGGCTCGGTCTCGAACCGGGTACCTTTCTTGCGATCCTCGAAAACGTGGGTGATGCGGACTGCGGGGGGCGCCTGCTCGACCCGGCTCTCCATCAGCCTTAGATTGGGGTTGTCCCCCAAACCGAGGGCATTCAGCCGCTCAGCCTCGGCGCGGGCGACGTCACCGGGCGTGGGATTGCTCTCAGGGTAAGCATCTGTGTGATGTCGGACGAGGGCCTGCCAGTGCGCCTCACCCGCCCGTTCGATCGAGTCTCGAATCTGTGCCCGGTCGAATGCCATGGCGACGGCCTCCTCTCAAGTCGGCTCGATCACGTCTCCTGGCGCCAAGGCTACCCACCGTCCACAGCGCTCGGTGGGCTTCACCCCGGCCAGGCCTGATTGCGGTGCGGAACGGCGCGGGCCGGGACGAGCGGCGAGCGCACGTCACGCGCGGTGACTGGAGACCAGCGGCGGCGCCGATTCCAGCCTGCTGGCGCCGCCTGCCACGGCGCCGGCCGCGGTCGAGCGGCTGGAAGAGACGACGAATCGGGCCGAGCGCGTCGTTACGCAAAAGAAGCTGCGTCTCGCCGGCGAACCGATTCGGGATCGGCTGGTGTCGATGTTCGGCCCGGACGCCAGGCCGATCGGCAAGGGCAAGCTCGGCAAGCCGAACGAGTTTGGGTACGTGGTGCAGATCTGCGAGGTACGCGGAACGCCAAGCCCGGCGTACGCGGGTTCGTCGTGCCGTCGTCGACCAAGCTCGGGAGCCCGAGGGAGACGCGGCTGCTGCCCGATACAGGCAGCGAGCCCGACCGGCTCGCCCTGAGCCCGCGGAAGGTAGCGCTCGATGGCGGCTTCGAGAGAGCTCCGACCACCGGCGCGCTCGAGTAGATCGCGCCCGACCAAGTGTTCATCGCAGGCCGCCAGCAACCCTAATCTCGGCGAACACAACGACGGCTCGCCCGCTGACCGCACCGGCGCCGAAGGCTTGATCAGTCACCTCGAACGCGGCTACGGGATGCGGTCGAGGCTGAAGGGCGAGCACGGAATGAAGGCCTGGACCGCTGGGGATCCTTGCCTACGACATTGACACCCTCGCCATCCGAACCAAGTCGCGAGCCAGGTCGCAGCTGCTGCCACGGCAGCGGTGTGTCCCGACGGACGGCCACGCTCGAGCTGACGTTGCGTCTCGCGTGAGCATGGCATCGCATCGCTCCAGGAACGCACCTCGTCGCCCCAGAACGGCGCTGCGTCCGGCGACGTCCGGCGGCCAGCGTCGTCTCTCTCGGACGCCTCGTCGTGGCTTCCACGCGCCCGCTTATACACACGTATTGTCGATGACGGTAAGCCACGGTCGAGGTGCGGCCGGGCGCCTGCGTGCCGCTCCGCTGCGACCCATCCGGGCATACCCCCAACGCGATGCAAGAAAGGGCCGACCGATGCGAATACTCGCCCTCGGCGGAAGCCTCCGCGAAGCTTCCGGAACCGGGCGCTGCTCGATGAAGCCGCAGCACTGGTCCGGCCGACACGGAGATGGACCTCGGCCCACTGACGGTGATCGGCTCGCTTCCTCTGTTCAACCAAGACGCCCTGGAGCGCGGCGGCCACCTGCCCGGCGTCGTCGAGCTCAAGGATTCGCTCCGAGCGGCGGATGGGCTGCTGATCGCCACGCCCGAGTACAAGTGGGGGATCCCAGGGTTCCTGAAGGACGCGATCGACTGGGCATCGCGCCCGGCGAGCGGCATAGCGCGGTTCTTCGGCGACCTGCCCGTCGCGCTCATCGGCGCTAGGGGCTCTCTGACACGCGCAACGCCCAGATCGCCTCGTGGCTGGTGCTCCGCTATCAGAGGAACCAAGGTTCGGCCACTCGCTGTTTGTCGACCGCCCCTCGGAGCGGTTCGACCAGTAGAACCATCTGACCAACGAGGCGACTCACGAGCAGCTCCGGGCAGTGATCGACGGCTTCGTGACTACTGCGCGCAGCTCCCCCGCATCAGCTCAAGTTCGACGCCGCACCCGAAACGAGATGCACCTCTCGTATGTGCTCGTCTGCGTCTCGGTCGCAACCGCGATACCTACGGGCGCGATGGCGACGGGATCGGATGTCTCCTAGCCGGTGGCGTTAGACCAGCCGGCATTTACGATGACGCGGTGTGCGTGTGTGACGTGGCTATCCTCGACGCGCACTGTGCGACCGTCGCGCTCGGGTCGTGGCACCAACAGTCGCGCTGCCTCTGCTCGCGGCGACTCGCTTCTCGCTGCGTCACGGGCGCAGTCATGCCCGACGAGCGAGGCGCGGCGGGAGGCACGGCGATCGACTCATCTGTGGCGTCCGGGGGAAGGTCGTGGTTGGGCTCGGGCGGATGACGCCAGCAGTCGTGGGCGCGATCGCGGCCATTGGCATTGAGAGAGGGCGGTTGGCGCGTTGACGTCCACCGTGGTCGGCCTCGCAGCGCTGGTAGGCGGGATCGCGCTGGTCATCTGGGCGGCGGACATGCTCGTCGACGGCCTGCTCGGCGTGGGGCGGGCACTGGGGATCGCCCCATTCGTGCTGACCGTGGCGCTGTCAGGCTTTGAGACCGAGAACCTGGTGGCGGGAATAGCTGCCAACACGAAGGGTCTGCCGGGGGCAGCTGTCGGCACGTCTCTAGGCGGCATAACCTTCCTCGCGTTCGGGGCGGCGGGTCTGGGCGGTGTGATCGCGCCGATGCGTGTGGAGCTGCCGCCCCGCTTCGCACTTTGGATGGCGGTGTCACCGCTGCCGCTGCTGGCATTCGCTGTTGACGGCGAGTTGTCGCGCGTCGAAGGCGCCGTGCTGGTGGGCTGGTGGGTCATATGCCTGGTCGGAATCGCTGTTTCAGGACGCGGCCTGCTCGCTGACGAGAGCGCGGAGCGAGTGCGTCGGCCCGGCGTGCGGTTGCTCGCGGGCCTCGGCGTGTTAACCGGCGGTGGCTGGCTGCTCGGGGAGGGCATGAGATCGACCGTGCGCCACCTCGGCATCTCCCCGGCGTTGCTCGGCAACACCGCCGTGGCCGCCTCGGTCGAGGCCGAGGAGGTCGCGAGGATCGCGGTGCCCGCCCGCCGCGGCCGCCCAGAGCTGGCGCTCGGCACCATCGGCGGGACGATCGTCCATTTCGCGGCGCTCAACGCCGGCGTGATCGCGCTCGTCAAGCCGCTCGAGCTAGGACATGACACCACGCACTTCTACCTGCCAGTTGCAGCTGCCAGCCCTGCGATCCTCGCTGCCGGGCTGCTCGTCCGAAAGCGCCTCGGCCGCGTCGAAGGCGTGGTGCTGATCGCCCTCTATGTCGCGTACGTCGCAGCGCGCGATCAGCGTTTCGAGGTGAGGGCGGCGTCAGCCGCCCGAGAGCGGGAGGGTAACGCCAAGTGCCATCAAGGCTGCTATTACGGCGAAAGCGATCCCGGTCAACAGGTCAGTGTTGATGCGGGGGATGAAGTCCAAGAAGTGCGCCACTGTGCGGCCGATCTGGTGCCCGGCGACCGACACCGTGAACGTGATGACCCCGAACAGGATGGGCGCGAGCCAGGGGGAGTATCCAGCGAGGCCAAGCGCCGTGCCGGCGGCGACGTTGTCAACGCTCAGCGGGAGCGGCAGCCCGCGCCTCGCCCACTTCAGGTTCGGATCCGCGCGCTCGGGTGAGATCACCGCCCGGACGATGAGGAACAGGCCGTATGCACCGAGGCCGATCATTGCCGATCGTGTCGGCGGTGCCGTCGATCTTGTCGCTCAGGAAGTGGCCGATGAGTATCCCGACAGCCGGCGCGGCGCCATCCCACAGGCCGAAGATGGCGGATGTCTTGACCGACTGAAGGAAGGTCGGCTTGAGCCCCCCCAGCACGAGCGAGCTGCGGAAGTTGTCCAGGCTCAGGGTGAACCCGAGAGTCAGAAGCGCGATCACTTGGTTGTTCGAAATCGTCGGCGTCGAGGCCTGCGATCTGCCACGGACCCGATGGGCCGTGGCAGATCGCGTCAGCCGCTCGTTCCTAGTGTTACTCCGGCAGCGCGAAGGCGAACAGCGCGCTTCCGGCGCGCGCCCCGAGCATCGCGGGCAGGAATCCCTCGATCCAGCCGCCCCACCCGGTCGGCACGGCGATGTACTGCCTGCCGTCGACGCTGTAGGTGGTCGGGTTGTTGTGGTGACCGCTTCCGCACTGGAACTGCCACAGCAGCTCCCCGGTCTCGGCGTTGAGGGCGTTGTACTTCCCGGATGGCTCGCCCGCGAACACCAGGTTGCCGGCCGTGGTCAGCACCGACCCGCACATCGGCTGCTCGTGGCGCCAGCGCCACGTCTCCTGACCGGTCTTGGGATCAAACGCGCTGATCGACCCGGCGATGTCCTCGCCGTCCACGGCGACGCCCGCGCCCCAGTACGGGATGCTCTCCTTGAACTCCCGGCGCCGCCGCGTCGCGGTCGCGCCGATGTCCTGCACCGGTGCGTAGAACAGCTCCGTGTTCGGGTTGTAGGCCGCATGCGTCCATTCCTTGGCGCCGGCCGGTCCGGGCCAGAAGTGGACCGGATCTCCCTCCTTGTCGGGGAAGACCTTGGGCGTCACCTTGCCGCTCGGCGTCGATCTCGCCCCAGGTGATGCGGTCGACGAACGGCACGACCCGAATCAGGCTGCAGTCCGTGCGATCCAGGACGAAGAAGTACCCGTTCTTGTCGAAGTGCCCCAGGCACTTGCGACCGTCCATCTCGAACAGGATGTTCTCCATCGTCGAGTCGTAGTCCCACACGTCGTGTGGGGTGTACTGATAGTGCGCCTTGATCTGGCCGTTGTCGGCATCGACCGCTGACGACGCAGTCGGTGAAGAGGTTGTCGCCCTCGCGGACGGCCCCGTCGAAGTCGGGGCACGGGTTGCCGGTATTGAAATACAGCAGGTTGAGGTCCGGGTCGATACGTGGGCGTGGTCCAGCAGTTCGCGCCGCCCCGCTGCCAGGCCTCACCGTCGGCGGGCCAGGTCTCGGACCCCGGCTCCCCGGGCTTGGGGACCATGTAGCAGCGCCAGACCCGCTCTCCGGTCTCGAGCTTGAAGGCGTCGGCGTGGCCGCGCACCCCGAACTCCCCGCCAGAGCTCCCGACGATCACCATGTCCTTGACGATCAGGGGAGCGACGGTCGCGCTCTCGCCGGCCCGCACATCGCCATACACCTGGTCCCAGACGGGAGCGCCGGTCGCGGCGTCGAGCGCGATGTATGTGCGCGTTCAGGGTGGTCATGAACACCATGCCCTGCGCCACGGCGCACCCACGGTTGACGTTGCCGCAGCACAGCGACACGTCGTACGGGGACGCGTGCTTGTAGCGCCACAGCTCGGCCCCCGTCCTGGCGTCGAGCGCCCAGATCCAGCCGTCCCAGCCCGTGACGTACATGACGCCGTCGACCACGAGCGGGGATGCCTCGAACGCGTACGTCGATGCGCCCGAGTGCATGCCGAGCGAGCCGGCCTGGAAGACCCACGCCGGAATCAGGCTCTTGACGTTGTCGACGTTGATCTGGTCCAGCGGGCTGTACCGCTTCCCGTCGTAGGCGCCGTAGTAGGTGATCCAGTTGTGCGGCTCCGCCTCGCGGGCCTTCAGGATCCGCTCGTAGTTGATGCCCTTGGCGACGGCCGGCGCCTTCCCGGCCAAGTCGCTCAGAGTCCTGAAGTCGACGGCGTGCCCTGCGTCTACGTACTCCTCAGTTGCCATCAACTGCTCCTCTCTACGGTTGCGGCTGGGGCGGACGGTCGAGCTTGGCCTCCGTCGGCGTGTCCCCGTCAACGACGATCGCTCCGGTCAGGCCGCGGCCCTCATCGTTGCCGGTGGTCGACCCGTACCAGTAGTAGCCGGGGCCGTCCAGCTCGAGCGTGGCCGTCCCGCGCGAATGGTTGACCAACCAGATGAACTGCGAGTCGCCGTTGCTCGGCAGCACCGCGCAGTGCGTGTTCTTGTCGTCGTTGATGAGCGTCAACTCGAGGGTCCCCCCGTGTGGCAGCACGAGCACCCCGGGCTCGAAGATGAGTTCGTCTTCAGGGATGCGAATCGTGGCTTGCATCTTGCCGCCTGGCCCCTCCTCAGCCAGCTCCTGCTTTCCGCTGCCGAGGACTCGACCCAACGTCGTCCCGTTCTGCTTGCCCAGCGCAGCTAGCGGATCGCGCGCACCCGGTTCGGCAGTTTGGCTCACGGCCACTCCTTCCGTCGGGGGGAGAAAACGATCCAAACCTAACATCGGCGCGGTCGCGATACAAGGCGAAATGTGCCAATCTGACCGACAAGCTGTGCGCGGGATCGTCAAGCGTCAGCCCAGAGAGATCGAGTCCGCGCCTGCGACGCGCAGGTGGTCCAGCGCGCGTACCGCTCGATTCGCGCAGCCTGAGCACCTCCGCCAGGACCGCGTTCGGACCGCCCGCCAGCCCGTCGGCGAGCAACGCCGCGCCGTACGCGGCCGCGCTCGCGCGACCGGGCACGAGCGCGAGCACCGGGGCGATGTCGCAAAGCGACGAGGCCAGCGCCGCGACCACCTCTGGCAGGCGGGCCAGCCGACCGGAGACGAGGATCTCGTGGGGCGACGGCGCGCTGACCACCAGGCCCCGCACCGCCTTGGCAGCGGCCTCGAGCAGCGCCGTCCATCCCTCGGCGTGCGCGGGCGAGGACCACAGCGCCGCGAGGTCTGTGAGCTCCCCGGCGCCCGTCGGATCAAGGGCCCCGCCGGTGAAGAGCGTGCGCTTGCTCAGCGCAGGAGCCAGCAGGTAGGCCAGCTCGCCGTCCAGCGCCCCGGCGGCGCGCACGCCGAGCGGGCCCGACGACCCGCCTACGCCGTCGACGATCTGGCCGTCGGCGATCGCCAGTGCGGCGGTGAACGCACCACCCAGCTCCATCAGCACCAGCGCAGTCTCTTGCAGCGCGATCGCCCTTCGGGCGGACTGGTCAACGATCGCGTATGCCGCCGCGCACACCTTGTCCGCGGTCCCCAGGTCGATCCGGTTGTACTTGCGGTGCCGCGGGACCGACGGCAGATGGATCACGCCGGGGCCGAAGACGACCGGCAGGCCGCTGTGCGCGAGTGCCCGAAGCAGCGAGCGGAGTCCACCGACCCCGGTCTCAGCTCGCGATTCGTCGGGCCGCACGAGCACCATCTCGGACAGCTCGCGCTCTCCGACGTCGGCGGCCGCCACCAGCGGCAGGCCGTAGCCACTCGGCCCGTAGACGAGGTCATACGGGCCGTGGCGCGCGAGCGCGTCGAGCAGCGGCGCGCTGTCCTCGCTCAGCGAGCGGTCTCGAATACCTGCTCGACGACCGGCTCGCCGTCATGCAGCACGCAGAGGTCAAAAGAGACGGTTCCGGGGTCGAGACCGGCTACGCGAGGCATATAATTCGGTAATGAGCACGACGAGGGACAAGCGCACCTACAGCGAGCAGGAGATCCCCGCGAAGCTGTCCGAGTACGGCCTCGACGAGTGGTACTACGAGGACAAGTGGATCCGGCGCAAGTACAACACCGACGGCTGGCCTTCGACGCTGATGGGCGTCAACGCAGTCGGATACCTGTGCGAGGCCGCCGGCCATCACGCCGACCTGAGCGTCACCTGGGGCAAGTTCTGGGTCAAGCTCGCCACGCACTCGGCGGGCGGCATCACCGACAAGGACTTCACGATGGCGCGCAGGATCGAGGACATCGTCCTCTGGCGCCCCGAGCCGGACAGCCCGCTTGACGGGCCGATGGGCAAGCTCGTGTTCTCCAAGTCGCGCAAGGGCACCCAAGGCTGACCACGCGCCCAGCGCCGACTGACGGCGGATTCGCCCCGCCCGCTCTCACAGCACGTCCAGGGCTACGTCGTACACCCCGGCCAGGTCGAGCACCGTGCCCTTGACCTCGAACATCCGCTGGACGCAGCGCTTCTGAAGTTTCATCTTCGGGCCGCCCACCGCGAGCGCGCCGAGCTTCTTGACGCCGTCTTCCTCCTTGAGGTCGTCGGTGCGGTCGACGCCTTCCACCCCGACGGGCTCCGCCGCCGAGTAGTCGACGACGACCCGCAGGCCCTCAACATGGGCCCAGCCGCTGCGCCGCAGGATCTGCGTGCCGGCCGGACCGGCCGCGAACAAGGCCACATGGCCGGCGAGCGCGCCGTCGAGTTCATCGCTGGACGCGGGCTCGACGACCTTGAACCCAGCCTCCTGCGCGACCGGGATGCCCGATGCGCGGCGGTGGCCGCCCTCCATCACATCGGGCGGGAACGTCAGCATGGTCACGTCTGCGCCTTCGCGCCGCAGCAACTCCGCGGTGCGCAGACCGACCGGCCCGACGCCGATCACCGCCGTGCGGCTGCCCTTCAGCGTCGCTACCCGGCGAACGAGAGCAACCGCGGCCGCCGCGGTCGTGTTCGAGCCGTCCGAGTCGAGCATGATCGACGGCTTGAACGGCTCGAAGAACAGTTTCTGAGCGGCCTCGAGCACCGCCTCGCCGTCGCGCACCTTGGACCCACCGACCCAGAAGGCGGTGTTGGCCAGGCCATCCGGGCCGCGCGGGAACACAGCACCCTGGACGATGTCGCTCAGGTTTTCGGCGGTGATCTGGCCGAAGCCGAGCACGACGTCCACGTCAGAGTCGTAGGCGGCGATCGCGTCGAACGGGCTGGGGTGCGGATCGGTGTCCAGCTGGATCAAGATCGTCTTCATCAGATGTCCTCCCGTCGAGGTTCCGGAAAGCTCAGCAGGCCCCAGTCGAGGGGTCCCTCCTGGCGATAGTTCTTGTTCAGGCCACGCGCGATGGTGGCCTTCATCAGCTCCTTGCCGAGATAGAAGGCATGCGAGGCGTCGTCGACGTCGAGCTGCTCGAACACCGCGTACATGTTGGTGTCGCGGACGAACCGCTCGGCGTTGAACGCATACAGCCAGTCGGCGTCGGCGAACAGTCGGTAGTTCGCGTCCGAGATCTGGGCCTGCATTGCGCGGAGCTCCTCCTCTGACGGGGCACGCATCGACTCGTCCTTGGCCGTGACCAGCCCGGAGTCGATGTGCTTGGGCGGCCGCGCCTGGCGCTGGGCCAAGTGCATGATCTGTGCGGCCAGCACCGTCTCGCGCACCACGCCTCGCGCCCACCCGATCACCTCGGTCGTCAGCACAGCGCTGATGCCGACTTCCTGACAGAAGCCGATCAGCAGCGCCGTCACCCCCGTCGAGTCGGCCTCCGTGAGCTCTGTAAGGTTGGCGATCCCCATCAGGATCTCGGCCTTAGGATGGCGCCGTCGGACCTCGACGTAGCGCGCCAGCGACGCGGCAAAGCCGGAGTTGATCGGGGCCAGGATCGAGTCGAGCAGGTAGGGATGACCCAGCTGCTCCATCCGCGCGGCCATTCGGCCGAGGCCGTCGAGGTCGTCGGGATCCTCGGTGATCAGCACCGGCGTGGCGCGCAGGTCCTGCGCCAGCTCCAGAGTCTCCGGCGTGAGGCTGAGCACATAATCCACGCCGGCCGCGTCGGCCATGCGTATGTGCTCGGGATCGAGCGTGTCGATGCTGAGCGACAGCCCGCGCTCGCGCAGCGCTGCGATCGTCGGCGGCCCCTCTGTCAGCCATGAGCGATCCAGCGACAGGCCGAGGTCGATCACGTCCGCTCCGGCCGCGCGGTAGGCCTCCGCCCGGTCGATCACCTCATCGCGCGACAGCGACTGCACGCCGTTGATCTCTGCGAACACCCGGACGTCTCGCGGACCGAGCTGCGCGCGCACAGCCTCGCGCCCGTACCACTCAGGCAGTGCGCGCACGTCGGCGGGTCCCTTGCGAACCGGCAGACCCGTGGCCTGCTGGAGCGTGTCGACGTCGCCCTCGCACAGGCCCGGGATCACGATGTTGTCGACGCCCGGCGGCGTGCTCAGCCGCCTGGCGATCCAGCGCGTGGTCATCAGCGCAGCGACGCTGATGTTCATCACGGCGATCTGGTGGTCGATGCCGAGCTCCGAAACGACCGCGCGTAGCGCGGGCTCGGCGAGGCGACCCGTGACGAACAGCGTGTCAGCCAACTGCACCGCCGTTGACGTTGATCGCCTGGCCGGTGACGAACCTGGCGGCCGACGAGGCCAGCCAGACCGCGGCGTCCGCCACGTCTTCGGGCCGCCCCCAGCGGCGCAGCGGCGTCGTCTCTTCGATTTCGGCATAGAAGTCGCGGTCCGCGCTGGCGCCGAACGCGGTTTCGATCCAGCCCGGGCACAGCACGTTTACCCGTACGTCGGGGGCCACCGACCGCGCGAACGACTTGGAGAAGCCGAGTACCCCGGCCTTGACGGCCGCGAACAGCTCGGGGTCGTCGCCTGCCATGCCGTCGACGGTGGCGTGATCCCAGCCGAGGTTGATGATGCAGCCGCCCGGGCGCATGCGGTCCGCGACCAACCGCGAGCAACGGATGGTGGCCTTCAGATCGACGTCGAGCAGCGCCTGGAGCTTGCGGTCGGCGGGCCACCCGCGAGCCTCGCCGGTGAGAACGTCCGCGCCGGCATTATTGACCCAGACATCTACGTTTTGCAGCGTGCGGAACGCCTCTCCGACGATCGAGGTGCAGCCGTCCGGGGTGCTGAGGTCCGCTTGCAGCAGAGGATGGCCCGGGCCGAGCTCGCTTGCCAGGGCGTGCGCGGCGTCCGACGAGCGCCAGAAGCCGATCCCGACGCGCGCACCCGAGGCGGCGAACGCGGCGGCGGTCGCCCTCCCGATCCCGGAGCTCGCGCCGGTGACGACCGCGCGCATACCGGCGAGCGATGGCTCTCCGGTCTGTGCGGTCAATGGCTCGGGGCTGCTCGGCGCTACCCCTCCTCGGCGCCTGCGGCGAACGGATGACGCGCGGCGGGCGTCTCGGTAAGAACCTTGTCGATGCTCGGCTCACCGTTTAGAGCCCGCGCGATCGACATCTTGACGGCCTCGTAGTTGTAGTCGAAGATCTTCTTGTCGTCCTCGGCATCCCAGTGGATGAACACGCCGACGACCAGGCACAGGTCGTCGACCTGATCCTTGGGGATGACACCCTCGGCCACCGAGTCCACGACCGCACGGGCGACCGCCGCCTGCGCGGGACCGAACAGCTGCACGGCCTGCTTCTCGCCCCTGATGGTCACCTTGTTGCTGATCACCGTGTCCGGCTTGGCCGGGAGATTCGGGGTTACAACCGCCATCAGGTTCGTGTGACCCTCCTTCTCGTTGGTAAAGGCGGTGGCAAAGGCGTTGCCCACCGGTCCGTTCTTGGACCCGATCAGCAGGTCGATGTGAGCCAGCTCGTTACCCTCGCCGGTCAGGGCCTCTCCGGTTGCCAGGGTGATGGCCATTTGTACCTCCCTCTCGTATGGTGACGTGGGTGACTGCAACCGTAGCTCACCTCAGACTGGGCCGGGACCTACTGGAACATCAAGTCCAGCTCGCGTGCCTGCTGGAGGTATCAGCTGCCAAGCCGGGCAACGTCACGCCGGCGCACGACTTCTCGGACACGACCTACGCCGACATGGTGCGCTCAGCGCTCGCGCTCGGCCCGGTGTTCGCTCGCCGGCGCGCCCGCGCGCGCTCCGTCGGCGAGCTTATATCCGACGGGGTGGAGGCGACCGCGCGTGTCGCCGACAGCAATACGAACCTGGGGATCGTGCTCCTGTTCGCACCGCTGGTCCGCGCCGCTGCGACCCGGCGCCAGGACGAAACGCTGCGATCGGCCACGCAGAGGACTCTCGCCCAGCTCGATGTCGACGATTCCGCCGCCGCCTTTGGGGCGATCGCCAGGGCGCGCCCCGGCGGGCTCGGGGAGGCGCCGGAGCACGACGTCAGAGCTCCAGCCAGCGTTTCGTTGCGTGACGCGATGGCCGCCGCCGCCCAGCGCGACAGCATCGCCTCGGAGTACACGACGGGTTACACAATCGTGTTCGACACGGGGCTGCCGTTGCTGCCGACAAGCTGCGCGACGGTGCCGCCACGCTGGAGGCGATTGCGTTACTTCACGTCGGCCTGCTTGCGCTGCGCCCGGACACCCTGATCGAGCGCAAGGCCGGCCCTGCCGCGGCGCGAGCGGTTACCGCGCGGGCTCGCGAGGTGCTCGACGGGAGCCGCTCGCTGGCGGACTTCGACGCCTCGCTGCGCACACCCGACCATCGCCTGAATCCGGGGACGACCGCCGATCTGGTGGCCGCGATCCTGCTGGCGGCGCTGCTGTCGGGAGTACGGCTGCCGTGAGAATCCTGGCGGTCGCCGTCAGCGCCCGCATGCTCGCACAGCTGGCGGTCGCCGATGGCTACGAGGTGATAGCGCTTGACCGCTTCGGGGACGTCGACCTGCGCGCGATCGCGCCAGGGGCCACCGCACCGAGCAACGATGCACTGGCGGCGCTCGCTGCCGATGTCGACGCCGACGCGGTCGTCTATGGCGGCGGCTTGGAGAATCGACCTGACCTGGTGAGGCAGCTGGGCGAGGGACGGGAGCTGCTGGGAACGCCGCCCGAGCTGCTGGCTGCCGTGCGCGACCCGTGGGCGGTCGGCGCCGCAGCGCGCGCAGCGGGTGCGCGTGCCCCGGAGACCCGGTCGGTGGACGATCTTCCGGGTGCCGGCAGCTGGCTGCGCAAGCCTCTGCGCAGCGGCGGCGGGCGCGGCGTGCGGGGGTGGATGGGCGGTCGGCTGCGTCCGACCGAGATCCTGCAGCGCCGCGTTTGCGGGCTGTCCTGCTCGGCGGTGGTCGATCGGTGACAGCCGGCGGGCCACCGCGCTCGGCATCACCGAGCAGCTGCATCGCCCGTCGGGCTTTCAATGGTCGGGCAACGTGACCCCTCCGCGCCTCCCGGAGGGCGAGCTGGCCGAGCTCGACGGCCAGCTGCGCGCGGTATGCGACGAGGTGGCGGCGCGGTTCGGGGTGCGAGGAGCATTCGGGGTGGACGCGGTCTGGGACGGGCGGCACGCATGGGTCGTGGAGGTGAACCCACGACCGCCGGCCGCACTCGAGCTGTTCGGGCCAGGCAGCTTCGAGGCGCACGTCCGAGGGGCGCGCGACCTTGGCCTCCCCGCCGCCGGCACGCCACCCGCGAGTGCGTGTGCAAAGGTGAAGCTCGTGTTGTTCGCAGACCGCGACGCTCGCGCCCCCGACCCTGATTGGTGGCCGGCCGGCCTGGTTCGCGACATCCCCCACGCCGGCGAGGCGATCAAACGAGGTGGGCCGGTGTGCACGCTGGTCTCGAGAACCGAAGGCCCGCCGGAGCTCGCTGCCCGCGGAGGACGCCTTCTGGCCGCGCTTCCCGATGCGGTCCTCGCCCGTGCCTGAGTTCGGGCCCGTCACCTGCGCGGGGTGTGGCCTGCTGTGCGACGACGTGATCATTGAGCAATCGGACGACGGCGTCGCGACTAGAGCCCGATTGCGCTCTGGGGGCCGACTGGTTCTCAGAGCACATTCTTAGAGCGCCGGGCGGATCGGTCGCGACGATCAATGGTCAACCGGCTGACATCGAGGCGGCGCTGACCCGCGCCGCCGAGCTGCTGCGCGGGGCGCGGCGTCCGCTAGTGCATGGCTTCGAAAGCGCCACGGTGGAGGACGCGCGCGCCGCGGTCGCGCTCGCCGACCGGCTCGGAGCACTGGTCGCGATCGATGGCTTGGGCGGCGCCTGGCCAGGCGCCCCGGCGGTACCGCTACGCGGCGCGTCCACCGCCACTCTAGGAGAGATCCGCGATCGCTCGCGGCTGGTCGTCGTCTGGCGCGAGGATCCCGAGACCACCCACCCGCGGCTGCTGGACCGCCTCGGCTTCGGCGGCGGCGCGCGTTCTGCATTCCGTGCCGAACGCACCCTGGTCGTCGTCGACGACCGCGATACCGCGACAGCGCAGCGTGCCGACCTCCAGCTCCGGTGGGCTGGGGAACGCGACCTCGAGGCGCTGACGGGCCTGCACGTGTTGCAACGGAACCTGGCGCTTCGAGCCGGGTGAGCTCGAGGCTGAGCTCGGCGGGCTGCTCAAGCGCTTAGACGCCGTCCCGCACGCCGCGTTCGTGTATGGACCCGGGCTGGCGGCGGGCGCAGGGGGCCAGCGGCGCGCGCTGGCCCTGCACGAGCTGGTGCGCGAGCTTTCCCTCGACCGTCACGTAGTCACGCTGGAGTTGCCTGCCGACGCCGGGACGAGGAGTGCGCAGGACGTGCTGAGCTGGCAGACCGGGTATCCCGATAACGTCGATCTCGCCAGCGGGCATCCGGAGCTGGTCACCGCCCCGCGGCCGTCGGACAGCGGCGAAGACGTCGACGTGTCCCTGTCCATCGAGGGCGCCCCCGGCAGCCCGCCCGACGGGGTGACGGGAATCGCCCTCTCCAGCCTGCCGGTCACGGGCGTCGAGGTGTCGATCCGCACGGCGGCCGCCGGCGTCGAGGCCGTTGGCATCGTGCACCGCCTGGATGGGGTCCCGTTGACGCTCCAGGCACCGCTGCCGAACGAGACACCCACGGCCGCCATGCTGCTGTCACGGTTGCTTGCGGAGATTGGGCCGTGACGGCGATCCGGATCAGCGGCGGTCGGGTCCACGATCCCGCCAACGACGTCGACGGCGAGATCCGCGACATTTGCCTCGAAGGCGGCAAGGTGGTCGCCGAGGTTGGTCCCGAGGCGCGCAGGATCGATGCGCGCGGGATGGTTGTCATGCCGGGCGGCGTCGACATCCACGCCCACATCGCGGGTCCGAAGGTGAACGCAGCACGCAAGCTCTCCCCGACGATCGCCGCGACGACCCACTGGATCGAGCCGAAGTGCTGCGCTCGGGCACGGGTGGCCTGGTGCCCTCGACGTTCGCCACGGGTTATCGCTACTCGCTGCTCGGCTACACCACCGTCGTCGAGGCGGCCGCACCGCCGCTTGCAGCGCGGCACGTGCTCTCCGAGCTGCGCGACACGCCGATGATCGACAAGGCGTTCCTGATCCTGATGGGTAACAACCAGGTGCTGTTCGAGCTGATCCGCGAATCCGGCGGCGGCGTCTCGGAGCGGCTGCGTGACGCCGTCGCGTGGTGGCTTGATGCGACCGGTGGCTACGGGGTCAAGCTCGTCAATCCTGGCGGCGTGGAGCTCTGGAAGCAGACGGGCGGCCAGGTGGAGAGCCTCGACGACGAGGTCACGGGCTTTGGGGTGACTCCGCGCCAGATCTTGGAGGCGATCGGCGGCGCCGTGCACGAGCTCGGGCTGCCGCATCCGGTCCACATTCACGCCAACAACCTCGGCATCCCCGGCAACGCCGACACGACGCTCGACACGATGCGCACGCTCTCGGGACGCCAGGCGCACTTCGCTCACGTTCAGTTCCACAGCTACGGGGGCAAACCCGGCGGCCAGCCTCGCTCGCGCGCGCCCGACCTGCTCGAGTACCTGGCAAGTCATCCCGAGATCACCGTCGACGTCGGCCAGGTGATGTTCGGTCCGGCGCTGACGATGACGGCGGACGCTCACGTGTCGGCGCTACTGCGCGACCTCACACGCGGCAAGTGGATCAACCACGACACCGAGGTCGAGACCGGCTGCGGGATCGTGCCCTACGCATACCGGGCGGGCAACTATGTACATGCGTTGCAATGGGGGATCGGGCTCGAGCTGTTCCTGCTGGGCAAGGACCCCTGGCAGGTCATGCTCTCCACCGACCATCCAAACGGCGGCTCGTTCCTGTCCTATCCGAAGCTGATCCGCCTGCTGATGGACCGCGGCTTCCGGGAGGATCAGATGCGCCGCGCCAACCAACGGGCGATCCGCCGCACCGCTCTGCCAGACGGGCTCGACCGCGAGTACACCCTGAACGAGATCGCGATCATCACCCGCGCCGCGCCCGCCCGGCGGCTCGGCCTGCGCGACAAGGGTCACCTCGGCGTCGGCGCCGATGCCGATGTGACGATCTACCACGATCGCGCCGACCGCGAGGAGATGTTCGCGACGCCGCGCTACGTGATCAAGGGCGGCGAGCTGGCCGTGGAAGACGGTCGAGCTGCGTCGCGCCGACGACGGACTGCTGCTCTCGAGCCGCGCCGAGATTCGATCCCGAAGTGAGTCAGGTCCTCGAGCCACTGTTCGCCGAGCGGTACACGGTGGCGTTCGATCACTATCCGGTCCGCGATCCGACGCTGCGCGAGCCGGCGCGGATCGTCGAGGCGGCAGGATGAGCGAATACAACGCTCGGCGCGACCGCAGGTCGCGGACACGTTCGCCGAGGCGTTCCCGATGCGCTATGCGCGACTGGTGATCACGGCCGCGACCGAGGCATGGGCGCATGAGGCGGCGCGTTCGGCAACGGGGTTTGCCACGTCGGTGATCGGCTGCAAATGCGAGGCGGCGATCGAGCGCCCGCTCTCCGACCTAGAGACTCCCGATGGACGGCCAGGGATCGCGGTGCTGCTGTTCGCGATGGACCGCGAGGGCGTCGGCAAGCGCGTGGTCGAGCGCGTCGGGCAATGCGTCCTGACCTGCCCGACGACCGCGTGCTTCGACGGACTGCCCGGCGCCGAGAGGATGGTGCCGCTGGGTGCCAGCCTGCGCTACTTCGGCGACGGCTTTCAGGCCAGCAAGGTGATCGCGGGACAGCGTTTCTGGCGGATCCCGGTGATGGAGGGCGAGTTTCTGGTGATCGACTCGGTCGGCGTCGGCAGGGGCGTCGGCGGGGGGAACCTCGTGATCGGCGCAGGCGACGATCCCGCCGCGCTGGCGAGCGCTGCAGGCGGCCGCCAGCGCGATGCGCGGCGAGGGCATCGCGCTGCCATTCCCGGGCGGAATCGTGCGCAGTGGCAGCAAGGTCGGCGCGCTCACCTCGAAATCGATGCCCGCCTCCACCAACCATCAGATGGCGCCCACGCTGCGCGCCCAGGTGCAGGACACGCTCGTCCCCGAGGGCGTCGGCGCCATGTTCGAGATCGTCATCGACGGCGTCTCCGAGGAGGCGGTGCGCGAGGCGATGCGGCGCGGGCTGCACGCCGCCGCCGCCGCGGGCGCCACGCACATCACCGCAGCCAACTTCGGCGGCAAGCTCGGCGAGTTCCACTTCCCGCTCTCAGAGCTGCGTGATCCGCCATGCTGATCCTCAGGCTCCGGACCCAGCCACCGGCGCGCCTCGCGGCGGACGCACTCACACCCGAGCGCGTCGACGGGCTCGCGCCATCCGAAGTGGCCGCCCTGACGCTGCGCTGCGGCCGCGAGAAGCTGGCCGTGGGCGACGTGTTCGACGTGTCGGGCGAAGACGTCCAGCAGGTGGCCTTCGCGGGCGACCTGCGCCGGGTGGATGGGATCGGCGCCGGGATGTCGCGCGGCCGGTTGCTGGTGGAGGGACCGTGCGGGGACCACCTCGGCGCCCGCATGAGCGGCGGTGAGATCGCCGTGCGCGGCGACGCCGGTGCCTGGGCGGGCGGCGAGATGTCCGGTGGACTGCTGCGGATCTGGGGGGACGCGGGCGCCCGGCTCGGCGGTGCCTATCCCGGGGCCCGCGCGGGCATGAGCGGCGGCGAGATCATCGTGGCAGGCGACGCCGGTGAGGAGGCCGGCGCCGGGATGCGGCGCGGGCTGGTGGTGGTGTCCGGTCGGACGGGGAGCGGCGCCGGGCTGCGGATGCTGGCCGGCACCTTGATCGCGCTGCGCGGGATCGGGGCGGAGGCCGGGCTCGGGAACAGGCGCGGCAGCCTCGTCTCGGGAACGCCGGTCGAGCCACTGCCCGGCTATGCCTTTGCCGCCCGCTATCGCCCTCCGGCACTGCGGCTGCAGCTGCGTCGGGCCCGCGACCTCTGGCTGCGCGTCGACGACGCTCTGTGAACGGAACCTGGGCGCGCTGGTCCGGCGATCGGACGGAGCTCGGGCGGGGCGAGATCCTGATCTTCGACGAGGAGGAGGGCGCATGAGCCTGTCGATGAACGAACGCGCCGCCACGCTCGTGGATGCGCTGGTGGCCGACGCCGAGGCGCTCGGGATCGAGGTCCAAACGCTGGATTCGGGCGCGCGCCTGGTCGATTGCGGTGCCCAGGCCCGTGGCGGACTCCAGGCGGGTCTGGGGTTCGCGGGCGCATGCATGGGCGGGCTGGGGAGGATCGACCCGGTGCCGGTCCCGATCGGCGAGCGAACCTGGCCCGGCGTCGGGGTGGCGGTGGATGAACCGGCGGCGGCCTGCCTGGCCGCGCAGTACGCCGGCTGGAAGCTCGAGCACGGGAAGTTCTTCGCGATGGCCAGCGGCCCCGGCCGCGCCCTGGCGCGCGCGGAGGATCTGTTCGAGGAGCTGACCTGGGAGGAGCGAGCCGAGCGGGCGGTCCTTTGTCTGGAGACGGGCCAGGCGCCGCCCGCGGAGATCGTCGACAAGGTGGCGCAGCGGTGTGGCGTCGAGGCGTCCGCGCTCACGTTCCTGATCGCGCCGACCGCCTCGGTATGCGGCTCGGTGCAGATCTCGGCTCGGGTCGTCGAGACCGCGCTGCACAAGCTGCACGAGCTCGGCGTCGACCCGGCCCGGGTGCGTCAGCGGCTGGGGATGCTGCCCGATCGCGCCGGTGGCGGCCGATGACCCGTGCCGCGATCGGCCGCACCAACGACGCGGTGCTGTACGGCGGCACCGTGCACCTGTGGATCGATGGCCCCGACGAGGAGGTGGCCGAGCTGGCGCAGCGCCTGCCCTCGGCGGCCTCGGAGGCGTTCGGGACCCCGTTCGGGGAGCTGCTGGCCGCCGCCGAACTGGAACTTCTACGACATCGACCCGATGCTGTTCAGCCCCGCCGCGGTCACGTTGACCAGCAGCGAGTCCGGGCGCGCCCATCATGGCGGCGGGCTCGCGCCCGACGTGCTCGAGCGCTCGTTCACGCGGTGAGGCGGCGGCTGCGCGTCGGCGTGCTCGGCGCGTCCGGCTCGTGGCACACGCGCGGGCTGCTAGCCGCGCTGACCGCTCGCGGCCACGAGGCGCTGGCGATCCCCGCCACGCGGCTGCAGTCCGAGGTCAACGATCACGGCGACGTGCACGTGCTCGGGCCCGACGGCGTCGTGCTCGATGAGCTGGACCTGCTGCTTGTCCGGGGACTCCCCCGCGGCTCGCTGGAGCAGGTGATCTTCCGCGTGGATGCCCTTCACGTCCTCGCCGACGCACGGCGTCCGCTGCGTCAACAGCCCCCGCGCGCTCGAGCGCACCGTCGACAAATCGTGGGCGGGCGCGGTGCTCGCCGGCGCCGGTGTGCCCACTCCGCCTACGATCGTCTGCGAGCGCTACGACGGCGGCGATGGGGGCGTTCGAGCGGCTCGGCGGCGATGTCGTCATCAAGCCGCTGTTCGGCGCGATGGGCGGCGGGATCGTTCGCGTCGAGGATCGCGACGTGGCCCACCGGGTGTTCCGCGCGCTGGAGCTGGAGCGGACCGTGTACTACGTGCAGCGCACGATCGCTCCCGCCGGGCGCCGCGACCTGCGCGTGCTCGTGGTCGGAAACGAGATCGCCGGCGCGATGGAGCGCGTGACCGACTCGTGGCGGGCCAACGTCGCGCGTGGCGCCCGTCCGCGCGCCGTCGCGCTGAGCGAGGCCGAGCGCAGTCTGGCGCTCGCGGCGGCCGCCGCGCTGGAGGCCGACGTCGCCGGCGTCGATCTGCTCGTCGCGCCCGACGGCGAGATCGCCGTGGTGGAGGTCAACGGGATACCGGGGTGGCAGGCGCTTCAGTCGATCTGCGCGGAGGACCTCTTCATGCGGGTGGCCAGATCCTGCGAGGCGCTGGTCAGGGCGTGATGCGGCCGTCGTGCAGCGCCGTGGCGACGAGTGCTCCGGTGGCCCCGGCGGACTCGAGCGCGCGCAGGTCGTCGTCGTCGCGCACGCCGCCGCCTGCATAGATCGCCACGTCCGGGAAGCGCCGCCGCGAGCTCGGCCACCGCGCGCAGCGGCGGCCCGGAGCCGCTGCCCACGCGTGCGAGATCGATCACCAGCAGCTCGCGCACGCCGAGCGCTCTCGCCAGCGGCGCGGCGGCGGCCGGGTCGCGGCCGTCGAGTTCGGGGTCGCGGCGAGATCAGCTTTCCGTCGCGCAGGTCGACGCTGAGCACCAGCGGCGGCGCGGGTCCGCCGAGCGAGCGCCCGGTCAGGGCGTGGGGCCCCAGCGACTCGGTGCCGACGACGTTGCGCCCGACGCCGGCGCGTGCCAGCGCCGCCGCCCGCTCGGGGGTGGTGGCGCCGGCGTCGACCCACAGCTCTGCGACTTCTGACAGCGCCGTCAGCGTCGCCACGTCCACCGGCTCGCCGGCGAGCGCGTCGAGGTCGGCGACGTACAGGCTGCTGGTCTCGCCGACGGCGCACAGCGCCCGTGCGACCGGCACGGGCTCGCAGCCGTCGACCAGCGGGCTGCGCAGCGGCTGGTAATCGGCGCGCTGCCCTCGGCGGGCATGCACGACGATGCCGCCCTTGAGATCGAGGACCGGCACGATCCGCATCGTTGCTTATCATGCCCGGATTCCGGGACATGACCACCTGGTGATCGGGCTCGACGTCGGCGGCGCCAACACCAAGGCGGCGGTGGTGCACGGCGACGGACGGGTCCGAACCGTCTCCGAGCCGTTCGAGGTGTGGCGTCCGCCGGAGGCGTTGGCCGACGCGATCGCCTCTGTCGTCGGACGGCTGGGGCTCGATCGCGTCCCGGTCGCGCTGACCACGACCGCCGAGCTCGTCGACGTGTTCGCCAGCAAGCGAGAAGGAGTGCTGCACGTGCTCGAGGCCGCCCAGCGGGCACTGCCCGACCGCCGGCTGCGCGCCATGACCACCAGCGGCGAGCTGGTCGGCCTGACACGAGCGCGCGCCGCGCCGCTTCGAGTGCGCGGCCGCCAACTGGGTGGCGACGGCGCTGTTGGTCGCGCGCTCGCTGCCCAACGCGATCCTGCTCGACTGCGGCGGCACCACCACCGACGTGATCCCGATCGTCGCTGGCGAGGTCGTCGCCAGGGGGCGCACCGACGTCGAGCGGTTGCTCGAGGGCGAGCTCGTCTATACCGGCGCGCTGCGGACCAACATCGCGGCGGTGCTCTCGCACGTGCCGATCGGCGGCGAGCCCTGCCCGGTGTCCTCGGAGCTGTTCGCGATCAGCCGCCGACGCGCACCTGCTGCGCGGCAGCCTGGCTCCCGAGCAGTGCACGTGCACGTTCCCCGACGCTCGCGGCACCTCGCTACGGCGAGGTGCGCTCCCGGCTGGCGCGCGTCGTCTGCGCCGACCCCGAGCAGCTCGCCGACGGCGACCTCGAGGCGATCGCGGCCGCCGTCGAGGAGGCGCAGGTGGCGTCGATCGCCGCCGCGCCTCATCCGCGTCGCTGGGCGGTTGCCGCCCGACACCGGCGCGATCGCCGTCGGCGTGGGCGCGTTCCTGGCCCGCGCCGCGGCGGAGCGGTGCGCTGTGCCCGTCCATCCGGATACGGCCCAGCCCTCGCCGGCCTCATTTCTCGGCGGCAAGGGCGGAGAGGTCGCGGCAGCCGTCGCGCTGTCGGTCCTGGGCCGTGAGTGAGCTACAGCCGCTGGTCGTCAACGTCGGCGGCGGGCTGCTTCGCGCCCACGGGCTTGAAGGACTGCGGCGGGCGTGCGCGGAAGCGACCGAGATGGCCGCGCGCCGGCCGGTGCTGGTCGTGCCCGGGGGCGGTCCGTTCGCCGATGCCGTGCGTGCAGTTGACGCGCAGGTGGGCCTCGCCGACGACGTCGCGCACGCGCTGGCGCTGCGGGCGATGGATCAGCTCGGCGTGCTGTTGCGTCCGCTGCTGCCGGCGCGCCGAGCTGCTCTCCAGCCTGGTCGCACCGCGCGCACTGGCGTTGTTGCTGGCGGCGCCGGCGTTCGAGGATCGGCCCGAGGTGCCGGAGTCCTGGGCGGTGACCAGCGACTCGCTGGCGGTGTTGGCGGCCGCCGCGATCGGCGCCGACGAGGCCGTCCTGCTCAAGCCGGTTGCCGGGGTGATGGCGCGGTGGCCGTCGGACGACCCGCCGCTTGCCCGCGTTGACCGCCGCGGAGCTGCAGGCGCTGCAGGCTCGCGGCGGCGGGCGGGCCGTGGACGCCTACCTGCCCGAGGCCGTGCGGCGCACCGGCGTGGCCGTCGGTTGTGCGCGCGCCGGGCGGCAGCCGGCACGCGGATCATCCCGGGTTGAGACGCCGCCGCCGCGGAGCTCGGCGACCGCGGCCCGCCACCAGCTCGGTGTCGAGCTCGGCCGCGCGGTCGCCGCCGCGACAGACCGCCGAGCGCACCCCGACGACGTCGGCCGGCACGCGGCGCAGCTGGCCCCGCGTCAGCTGCCCGGCGACGCCGAAGGTCGCGCCTGCCTGCGTGCGTGCGCGCGATCAGGTCGGCCAGCTCGGACTCGGACAACCAGTGATACAGGCCGCGGCCGTCCTTGACGCACGTGTCGACGAGCGCGCCCGAGATGGCCGCGCGCTCCACCAGTTCGGGCAGCCACGCGGGAGCGAGAGCCGGCGGATCGAGCGCGCCGGCGTCCGCGTAGGCGGCCGCGATCACCGCGGTTTCGTGGCCCGAGCGCGTCTGCGACCGCGCGCACCAGCGCGACAGCGTCGTCCAGCTCGCGCACCCCGCGCAACCCGACCTTGACGTAGTCGGCGCCGCTGAGCGCGGCGCCGCGCGCTGCCAGCGCCGCGGTGTGCGGGAGGTTGGGCAGGTCACCCAGCGCCACGCTCACGGGTGCCGCCCCGCCTACCTCTCGCACCACCTCGGACAGGATGCGCGGCGACGGGGCACCGAGCGACCCCTCATTCGGATCCTTGACGTCGATGATGTTCGCTCCACCGGCGAGCGCACGGCGCGCCTCCTCCGCGGAGACCACGCTGACCAGCAACCTCATGCCGAACGCTGCCCGCAGGCGCCGCGCTCAACCCACGCGCCGCGGCGATCAAAGTCGACCACGCTTACATCGGTGCCGGTGCCCGCCGTGCCACGGAGGCGGTCGGCTACCTCAGCTGCCAGCTCGGGCCCGTCGACGATCCCGTAGACCGACGGGCCCCACGAGCTCTGTCCGACGGCCCTGACGCCGAACGCTTGCAGCGCCTCGACCAGCGGTGCCGCGCTGGGATGGAAGAGGCCACCCTGCTGGACGGCAAATATCGATCCAACTTCGCGCTGGATCTGGGTGAGCGCAACGCCGAACTCCTCGATGTCGCCCGCCAGCAGTCCGGGAAGCAGGGCGGTCAGCAGCAGCCGCGACACGCTCGGCTCGGCGTGCCCCGACTCGCGCAGTTGACCGAAGAAGCGCTCCTCGGCGTCCCCGGAGAGTCCCTCGACGCCAAGCGGCAGCGCGAGCACGCACCGCCACCGCTCCGGCATCAGGTGGCGGGCGACCCTAGGGCTGATCTAGCACTTGTCGCGCACGCCCGCCTCGATCACGAGCCCGGGAGCCGCAAACGTCCAGAGACCGACACTCGAGCGCGCCCCCCGTCCGCTCGCCTCCGCCAGCTGTTCCGGGTCTGGCGGAGATGCCCGCGAGCCCGGCGAGCCCGCGCGCGATCGCGAGTCCGAGCTTGGTGCCCGACCCGAGCCCCATATGCGGCGGGATCGCCTCGTGCACGGTCACGGTGACGCCTCCGCGCAGCCCGAAGGTCGACCGTGCTCGGCGTGCGAAGGTCCTCGCGCGGTCGGGCTGTGATCCGGACACGATCACGTCGTCGGACGACGTGGACCGCGCCCACCCGACGCTCACAACCACTCGCGGGGACTCGATGCCCACGCCGAAGCCCCCGAAGCGGCGCGTTCCCAGGCCCACCGGATCGAGCATCCCGAAGTGCAGGCGGGCGGGCGCGATGACCACGAGCTCGGTTCACGTCCGCTCGGCGACGTAGCGCCGCACGTACTCCATCGCCTCGCGTTCGCGTGGTCCGGCGGTCTTATCCACCAGCTCCTGGAGGCGAGCGAGCTCAGCCCACACGCGCTCGCCTCCCAGCCACTTCAGCCGGGAAGCGAAGATCGACGCCTCGAGGGCGGCATGCCGGGCACGGCAGAGTCCCTGTGGCTGACGCGTGCCGGTGCCGGTGGCCACCACCCGCGCGTGGACGCGCGAGCGTGCCAATCCATCCTCGCTCGGCGTGATCTCGGTGACGACCACCTCGCGCCAGGAGTTCGCCTCCACGATCACCGAGCCGGCGACGACACCGGCGGCGCGCATGGCGGGGCGCGGGTGTCCCAGCGCGGATTGGACGAACAGGAGCACGTCCTCGGTCAGATGCACGACCGCCTCGCCGCGGAAGCGGAGGTTCTTCAGCGTGCGAGTGGTGTCGAACGGCCAGAAGACGAGCTCCTTTTCGCCGAAGCGCACTCCCATCGCGGCGCAGTTGACGACGCCGTCGCTCCCGGTCGTGGTCACCACGGTCTCGATCAGTGGCACCCGGTCAGGGTCATCAGCCGACAAGGCTGAACAACTCCTGGCACGTGCCTGGATCGTCGCGCAGCGAGCCGCGCAGCGCCGAGGTCACGGTCCGGGCCCCCGGTTTCAGTACGCCGCGGATCGTCATGCACGTATGCTCGGCGCTGAGCACCACCCCCACGCCCCGCGGCCGCAGCTCCTGCTCCAGCCAGTCGGCGATCTGCACGGTCATGCGTTCCTGCAGCTGGAGGTCGCGCGCGAACGTGTCTACCACACGCGCCAGCTTCGATAGACCGATGATCCTCTCTCCCGGCATATACCCAACGTGGGCCTGGCCGAAGAACGGCAGCAGGTGGTGCATGCAGAGCGTGTGGAACGGGATGTCGCGCACCAGGACAAGCTCTTCGTAACGACCTTCGGTGGGGAACGTGGTCGCTGCGACCTCGGCGGGCGTGACAAGCTCGCCGAAGGAGGCCGCAACCCGGCGCGGCGTTCCGAGCAGATCTGGGGAGTCGACGTCGGCGCCAATCGCGCGAAGCAGCTCCAGCGCGGCCCGCTCCGCGGCAGCGAGATCGAACTTCGAGGCGTCGACGATGCGTCGAGGTGTCAGACGTGCAGCTTGTCGCGGATCGCGACCTCCGGCGTTCATCGGGCCAGCGTAACGCCTGAGAAGTTGCTCACACGGCCGGCGCCACGCTCATGCGCGTGGCGAGCTCGACCAGCATGCGAACGCCATAGCCGCTTGCGCCGCGGCCGAACGCGTCGCCGCGATCCTCGTCGAGCAGCGCGGGGCCCAGCATGTCGACATGCGCCCAGGGTCCCCGCCCGGCGAACTGCTGCAGGAAGGTGGCGGCGACGATCGGAAAGCCGAAGCCCTTCCCTGCGGTGTTGCGCAGGTCCGCCACCGTCGAGTCGATCAGCCGTCGGTAGCGGGGATGCAGCGGCCACGGCCAGGCGAGATCGCCGCTTGAGTTGCCCGCTTGCACGACCGCGTCGCGCCACGATTCGTCGGGCGAGAAGACGCCGGCGTAGAGATCGCCCATCCCGGCGCGCAAAGCGCCGGTCAGGGTCGCCAGGTCGATGAGATGCGTCGCGCCGCCACGCCGTGCGTACCACAGGGCGTCGGCGAGGATCAGGCGCCCCTCCGCGTCGGGATTGGTCACCTCGACCGTCAGCCCCGCAGCGGTTGTGATCACATCCGTGGGCCGGATCGCGCTGCCACTCAACATGTTCTCGCAGGCAGGCACGACACCGGTGACCGAAAGCGGGAGAGCAAGCTCGGCGATTGCTCCCAGCGCCGCCACGACGGCCGCGCCGCCCGCCATGTCAGCCTTCTGACGGACGATGTCCTGCTGCGGCTTGAGGAAGTAGCCCCCGGAATCGAACGTGACCGCTTTTCCCACGAGCGCCAGTCGCGGTGCATCCGGCGCGTCGGGCGGCTCGTGTCGCAGCACGAGGAGAAGCGGCCTCGCGGGACTGCTCGCGCCGACGGCGGCGAGCGCGCCGAGCCCCGCCTCGGCCGGGCCGATCGTTTCGGTGGCTAGCCGCGGAAACGCCGCCGCCCGCTCCGCAAGCCCTGCCGGTGAGATCACGTTCGGCGGCGCATCGACGAGCTCACGCGCGGTGTTGGTCCAGCGCGCGACGAGGGCCGCGCGGTCCACGATGGGCGCCAGGTCCTCGCCGCAGCTGCAGATGACGAAGCGCTGCACGCCGCGCGGCTGCTCGCCGCTCCGCCAGCGGCGGGCGTCGTAGCCGCCGACCACAGCACCTTCGGCGAGCGCGCGCACCTGGTCCTCGACCGCAACCGGCAGGGACGCATCGAGTGCCCACGCGACCGTACCGCCGCCCCGGCAGGCGCGGACTGCACGTGCTGCACCCGTCCGCAGCCCCTCGACGCCGGGCTCGAGCGCGACGACCGCGAGTGGGGCGGCGGACTGGGCGGGATCCGGATACACGACCGCGACCGGATCGGCATCTGCAGCTGCCCGCTCGGGGGCGCCAAGCTCCGAGGCCTGCGCCCCCACCGCGGCTGCGACAAGGTCGGCACCGACCGCGTGCGGGTCGCGCCCCGTTACCTCGACTTGCACCGTCTCGGGCCGTTCACTAGGCTGCCCAAACCATCCGGTAAGATCAAGTTGGGATCACGCGCACTCTAGTAGGGAGACCGTATATGACGTGGATCAAGCCCGAGTTCGAGTTCGTCGATCTCTGCTCCGAGGTTACGTCCTACCTCTACCACCGGTAGGAGGCGCGAAGCCGGCGTGGCCTCCGGCGCCCGCCCGAGGCTGCGCCCCGCTTCGTGCGCGACGTGCACGCTCGTGTTCTCGGTTCCGCGGCGGGTGGTGGGTTTCCGCAGTGGAACTGTCGTTGTCAGACGTGCGAGGCCGCGCGGATTGGTGTGCGCGCACGACCCCGTACGCAGTCGTCGCTGGCGATCCGCGGGCGCGAGGGACCGTGGTTTCTAGTCAACGCCTCGCCGGACGCCCGTCAGCAGCTCGAGCAGCTCACCCCCGGCCAAGTCGACGAGGTCCGCGCCGCACCGATCGCGGGCGTGCTGCTGACGGACGCGGAGATCGACCACACTGCCGGGCTTTTGCTCCTGCGGGAGTCCGCGACGTCGATCCGCATCTTTGGCGATGAAGGTGTCGAGCGCGCGTTGAGGGGTGGGTATCCGGTGTTGGCGATCCTCGAGCGCTATTGCGGGGCCGAGTGGCAGACACTGGAACCGGGGCAAGCGACGCCGCTCCCGGCGTCCAGCCTCATCGTTGAGCTATTTCACGTCGGCGGCGATGCGCCGCGCTACCTAAGCGGGGCAGACGTGGAACTCCAGGCAAGCGGGCTCGTTTTCCGCGATCGCGCCGGTGACGGTGTCGTCTCCTATGTTCCCGGACTCGCACGGTTGGACGATGACGTGCTCAGCCGGTTCGCAATGAGCGATCTGGTCCTCGTCGACGGGACCTTCTGGCGCGAGGACGAGCTAGCGCGGCTCGGCATCTCGGAGCGAGGTGCGCGCGACATGGGGCATGTGCCGCTCTCGGGCCCCGGCGGGACGCTCGAGGCGCTGGCGCGACTGAAGCGACCGCGCAAGGCGCTTATCCACATCAATAACACGAACCCGATCCTGCTCGAGGATTCGCCCGAGCGTGACGCCGTCGTTCGGGCCGGGGGTGAGGTCGCCTACGATGGGCTCGAGGTCGAGCTATGACCAACAGCGCGACAGCGGAAAGGGGCGACCTCGGGCTGGTGCCGGCGGAGGAGTTCATCGCTCGCCTGCGCGCGCAGGGAGCGCGCTATCACAACCTGCACCCCTTCCACCAGCGGATGGATGCGGGAGAGCTCACGCGGGAGGAGCTCCAGCGCTGGGTCTCCAACCGCTTCTACTACCAGAAGTGCATCCCGCTGAAGGACGCGGCGATCCTCGCGAACTGCCCCGAGGTCGAGGTCCGCCGCGAGTGGATACAGCGCATCATCGACCACGACGGCACGACCGACGGGACGGGCGGCATCGAGTCGTGGCTGCGGCTCGGCGAGGCCCTCGGCGTCTCCCGACAAGAACTGCTATCCGAGCGGCGCGTCCTCCCCGCCGTTCGCTATGCGGTTGACGCCTACGTCAACTTCGCGCGCCAGAAGCCGTGGATCGAGGCGGTCGCGTCCTCGCTGACCGAGCTGTTCGGCCCGGCCGCGATCCGCGTGCGGCTGGAGGCCCTAGCTCGTCACTACGACTGGATCGACCCTGCCGGGCTCGAGTACTTCCGCACGCGGCTCGTGAAAGCGCCCCGCGACGCGCAGTACGCACTCGAGCTGACCGTCGGGCGCTGCCGCACGCGCGAGCAGCAGGACGCCGCCGTGGCGGCGCTCCGCTTCAAGACCGAGACGCTGTGGGCGCAGCTCGATGCGATCGAACGGGGCGACACGCAGCCGCAGGGGCCGGACGCATGACCCGTCCTCGCCTCGCCACCGGCGGTCGGCTTCAGTACGACGAGGTACGCGCAGAGCACGTATTGCTGGTCCCCGAGGGTGTCGTGCGCCTCAATGCCACCGCGGCGGCGGTGCTCGAGCTCTGCGATGGGGAACGGTCGATTGACGACATCGTGGGCGCCCTCGCCGCGCGCTATGACGGGGCTGATGTGGGCGAGGACGTTCGAGAGCTGGTCGACGCAATGGCTCGGAAAGGAGTCGTCGTTGATGCAGCTTCCTAGGCCCTCGACGCTGATCGCCGAGCTTTCCTACCAATGCCCGCTCCACTGCCCCTACTGTTCAAATCCCCTCCATATCGGCGCCGAGACGTTCCGCCGGGAACTAGCGACCGAGGACTGGGTCCGCATCTTCCGGCAGGCGCGCGGGCTCGGAGTCCTTCAGCTCGCGCTCACGGGCGGCGAGCCAATGCTGCGCCGTGATCTGGTGGAGCTTTGCGAGGGGGCGCGCGCCGCCGGCCTCTACTCGTCGCTGATCACCGCCGGAACGCTCTTGACCCGCGATCGCGCGGAAGCGATGAAGTCAGCTGGGCTCGACCACGTGCAGATCTCGATCCAGAGCCCTGACGCGGAGGAGAACGACCGAATCGCCGGAAACAGATCGTTCGAGAAGAAGATCGGGGCCGCGCGCCTCGCGAAGGAGCTCGACTTCCCACTGACGATCAACTGCGTCCTGCACCGGCAGAACCTGGATCGGATCGAGGAGGTGCTCGATCTCGCACTCGACCTCGGGGCGCAGCGGCTCGAGCTCGCGAACACGCAGTACTACGGCTGGGCGGTCGTCAACCAGGAGGCGCTGATGCCATCGTGGGAGCAGCTCCGGCGCGGCGAGGAAGCGGTGCAGCGCTTCCGCGAGCGTGTCGGCCCCAAGGTGCAAGTGCTTTGGGTGCTCCCGGACTTTTATGAGGAGCTGCCGAAGCCATGCATGGGCGGCTGGGGCCGGACGGCGATGGTGGTGGCTCCGAACGGAGACGTGTTGCCTTGCCAGGCGGCGTCGACGATCCCGGGGCTCGAGTTCGCCAACGTGCGTGAGCATCCGCTCGAGTGGATCTGGAGCGAGTCCGACGCCTTCGCGCGCTTTCGGGGGACGGACTGGATGCAGGAGCCGTGCAGCACGTGCCCGCTGGGGCGGCAAGAGCTGGATTGGGGCGGCTGTCGCTGCCAGGCGCTGCGGCTCGCGGGCGACGCGGCCGCCGCGGATCCGGTCTGCCGGTTCTCGCCGCACCACGATCGCGTCGTCTCCGCACGCGCGTCGTCGCAGACGAGCGAGCTTACCTACCGCACGATGAAGCGACCGGTGCACGTTTGATCTGCACGGCCCCGATGTCCACGATTCCGGCCTCGGCGAAGCTAGAGCGGGTGCCGCTCGATTGCAGCCTCACGCCGCGGGACGCACTACGCGCGCTCGCCGGTGAGCCCTGGCCGTTTGCGCTGACCGGCGACTGGGCGAGCGGCGGAGCAGTCGTCGGTTCGAGCCCGCTCGTCGTCGCTGAACCTGACGCCGACCCGTTCGCCCTCCTGGACGCACTGCCGGTCGTCCGCGAACAGTTGCACCGAGGACCCGCGGTGGGCGGCGGGTGGTTCGGGTGGCTGGGGTACCGCCTCGGCCGTCGCATCGAGGATCTTCCGGAGGGCCCGCCGCGACCCGTCCCCATTCCTGACTTCCACCTGGCGTATTACGACCACGTGCTGCACCTCGATCCATCCGGGCAGTGGTGGTTTGAAACGCTGCTCGACCCGGGCGCGGAGGGGCGTATCGCTCGCCGCCTGAACGATTTGCGCGCGCGCCTGGCCAGTCCGCGGCGATCCTCGCCAGACTGCGACGCCCCCGAGCGGTTTCATCTCAGCCACACCGACAAGAGCACCCATATGGCTGCGGTCAACGAATGCCGTGAGCGCATCGCGGCCGGCGAGATCTACCAGGCCAACATCTGCCTGCGACTCGAAACGGGGTGGGCCGGCTCCATCACCGACCTCTATGCACGCGCGTTGGATCACATCTGGCCCACCCACGGTGGCGCTTTCCAGACACCGTGGGGCGGAGTCGCGAGCTTGTCGCCAGAGCTGTTCTTGCGCCGCGCCGGCGATGCAGTCGTGACCGCGCCGATCAAGGGCACAATCAAGCGCCCCGAGGACGAGAGCATGGCGCGAGCAGCGCTCGCCACGCTCCGCCGGTCGGCGAAGGACGCCGCCGAGCACGTGATGATCGTGGACCTGATGCGCAACGACATCGGCCGCGTCTGCGCTTACGGCACGGTCGAGGCGCAACGGGTGCCGGAGGCCGAACCGCATCCAGGCGTCTGGCACCTCGTGTCGAAGGTGCGTGGCCGTCTGCGTCCCGGGGTGGGCAACCGAGACCTCCTACGCGCCACGTTCCCGCCCGGTTCGGTCACGGGAGCACCGAAGGTCCAGGCCATGCACGTCATCTCCGAACTCGAGCAGACCGGCCGCGAGGTGTACACAGGAGCGATCGGCTTCGCGAGCCCCGTGGCGGGGGTGGAACTCAATGTTGCGATCCGCACGTTCGAGCAACGCAATGGCCGTCTGTGGCTGGGCGCAGGCGGCGGAATCGTCGCCGATTCCGATCCGGAGCATGAGTTCGAGGAGGCGCTGGTCAAGGCTGCTCCGCTGGCTGTCGCGATCGGCTCTCGGATCTCCCCAGACGCCTGGGGTGGCTCACCGATCCCAGCCCGCGCCGCTGAGAGCGTTGCGGACGGCCATCACCACGGGGCTATAGCAGTGCGGTGAAGAGCTATGGTCAAGCGCTGCACCAGCCGCGTAGCGCAGCGACGAAGTCAGAAAGATGGCGTCCGCCTCTCGCGCGCGAGCAAGCGAGATCGGCTCCGCCGATGCCGTCAGCCCGAGCGCTGGGGCGCATTCGAGCAGGAGCGAGCGAGTGATGCCAGGGAGCAGCCGTCCGTCGGCAGCGGGCGTCACGATGCGCCGACCCTCGACGATCCACACGTTTGCCCAGGCTGCCTCGAGCACGTCGCCCTCGACGTCGACGATGAGCGGAACGGATTTTTGGAAACCCAGACTGTCGAGGGGGCGTCTATCGCACCACTTGTATCGGCCCAGTCCACCGGGCAGGAGGACCGGGGAGAGCATGATCGTCCGCTGAGGCTGCTGTGCGGAGAACGGCTCCGTCTCGATCCGCACCGCCAGGCCACCGGGTGCTGGATGCGCGCGCACCCGCAGCAGGTGTTGACCCATGAGCGCTTGGGCCATCCCGCGTACGCGAGCCTTCAGATCGCGCGGCAGCGGGTAGCCGTACAGGTCGCCTACCGCACTGTCGAGACGCTCGAGGTGTCGGTCAAGAGCCTGCAAACGGCCGTCGCGCACCGCGAGCGTCTCGAACACACCGCGCGCTGGGTCGGGGCGAGCCCCGATCGCTGAGGCTTCGATGCCGGTCACCTGACCGTTCTCTCCGTGGAGGCTCGTTCGGGGGCGCGTACCGGGCGTGAGGCAGCGATTCCGAGCTCCGGCAAGATCCGGCGAAGCTCGAAGGCGTCGCGCGCCACGGCGTCGGCATGCGCCAGTGCATCGCGCGTGAAGGACCCGCTGGCCACCGCCACGCACCGCAGCTCGTCTGCGCGCGCACATGCGATATCCCGCGGCGTGTCACCGATCACGATCGTCCCGCGACGGGTATATGGAGCGCGGGCCGTTCCGGCGCGGCGCCGGGCGATCGCCGGCAGCGCTGACCGATCCTCGGCGTCCGAGCCGGACGCCCCGCGCCCAGGCGCAAATGCCCCGCCGATGCCGGCCCGCGCGAGCTTCAACCGAGCGATCGGCTCGAAGTTACCGGTCAGCAATCCAAGCTCCACATCCTCCTGCTCAGTGAGCCAGTCCAGCAACTCGCGCACACCAGGAAGCACTGCAGAGGACAGATCGTCCGGGAGCAGCCGAGCGGCCCACCGGCAACAGCTCTCGCGCACGCTGTCGGCGAGGGCGTCGATCCGCTCCGCGGACACACCGGCATCGAGCAAAATCGCGCGGGCGATTTCGCCATCGGTCCGACCGGATGTCGCGATCCGCGTCCGGATCAGGTTTGTGTCAATTCGATGCACTTCTCCGAGCGCCGCACGCATCGCCTCGGCCACCGGCTGTGTCGTGCCTTCCAGCAGCGTCCCGTCGATGTCAAACAGCAGGAGCACGGATTGGTCGGTAGGCAGTCTCATACTTACGGCGGTCAGGGCCTCGGATATCCCTTGGTATCTTGGCGCCATGGCTGCGCAGCAGCTCGTGCGGTGCCGTCGTTGCACGTATATGTTCGATCCGACCGAGGGCGACGGGCGAGCTTGCCCGATCTGCGGCGCCAAGGAGGACGACTTCCTACCGCCGGAACGACGCCACAAACTGTTCGCGAGGCTCAGCTCCTTCTCTCACATCGTGGCCCGTCTGCAGTGGGATGCGAGGGCGATCGACCTCGCGCGGGACGCCCGCGCGTGGGCCGGGCTGCCGGCCACGCGCCGACAGCGACTGACCATGCTTCTGGCCGGCTTCTGCGTGGCCGAGGAGGCCGTTTCCGAGCACCTCACGCCATTCACCGAGGCCACCGATGACACGTTGGTGGCCTGGGTCTTCTTCCTGCAGCGCCGCGACGAGGAGCGCCACGCGCTGCTATTCGATCGCATCGCCGGCGAGGTGCTCGGGTTGCCCGGAGCTACGCCGGCCGAGCGGCGCGCCGCGGCCAGGGCCCACGTCCCGCCCGGACTGCTCGAGCTCTTCGAGGTCCGGCTGCCCACCATGGCCGCCGAGCTCGCAGCAGGCCGCATCAGGCTGGACGACGGGGTCAGCCTCTACCACATGGTGCTCGAGGGGATCGTCTTCGCCGCCGGGCAACGGGCGCTGCTGGACGATCTGGAAGACGGCGCGCTGCCCGGGATACGCGAGGGTGTGCGGCGCGTCGACCTCGACGAGCGCTGGCACATCGGCTTCGGCCTGCGCTGCTTGATCGACGCCGAGCCCTCCCCGGAGCTCATTCAGGAACTGCTGGCCGGAGCAGACGACGCCACCATGGCATGGGGCGACGCCGTCCCACGGGCCACGCGCGAGTACGTCATGCGCAGGTTTGTCCGGCGGCTGTCGATCGCAGGGCTCACCGGGGCGCCCGCGGCGGCGAGCCGGCGGCCGCTCGCTCAGGTCTCGTCGGGAGCGTCGACTTCTGGGGCCTCGTAGCGCGAGGCCCGCCGAGCACCCCACGCCCGGAGCGGGGTGTAATTGGTACATGAACGGCGAAGGGCAGCCTGTCCCCAAATGTGCCCCTTGTCCCGGAGTACGCAACCGTGACATCATGTTGGCTCACCCAGGCGAGCTGAACAGTCCTCAAAAGGCCTGCGAATCGGCGTTTTGTAACCAACGCTGTGCCTCAAGGGTCGGAACTGTCGTCTCGGTGTGGTGCAGAACGTGACCGCGCACGCAGGCCGGCGACCGCGCGCGCCGACCTTTGGAAATCGTCGAACTCGCAAGCCTGGGTCGTCCAAACGCCTGGTACCCGCGTCTTGTGGCGATGCGGTAGTCAGAGCGCCGACCTCGACCGCGTCATGGATGCTCGCGATGCCTCAGCGAGCGGGTGTCTCGTCGTTGCGGCCAGCATCAAGCCTGGTCCAGCGCGGTTCCGGGAGGTCTTCGTTGTGCTGATGCCTTGCCGCGATCACGCGAGCCGACACCAACTCGTCGCTCATCCAAGCGTATGAGAGGAGGAATGATGCTCGAGCCTGTGGCTCAGGCTGCGACGAACGTTCGTTCTTCTTCCCTGCCGGGCGTTTTCTCGACGCTTACGAATGCGTTGTAGTCGGGGATCCCCGCCTGGGGAGAGCGGCGTCTGCGGTCGATGAGGATCTCGCCCTCCGGCCAGTGAACCTCGAGGTTTCGCGGCTTTACCGGAGCGATACATACCTGCCCGGAGTACCTTCCGAACTCGTTGCTGAGCAGCACGCGATCGCCGTCTCGCAGCCCGAGCCTGTCGGCGTCTTCCTGGTTCATGAGCACCGCCTCGCGCACCGCGCCGGTGATCTCGTCGGAGCGGTCGTGCACCATGCTGTTGAACTGCCTTCCCCGCCTCGTGGCGACCACGAACCTGTCCTCGGGGATCTCCACCTGCGGCAGGCCCACGACCGAGAAGTGGGCCTTGCCGTCTGTCGTATTGAACTTCCAGCCCCAGCACAGGTGGCGACCCCCGTACTGGAACTGGTCGCCCTCCTTGACTCAGGTTCTGGATCCCCTCGTAGCTGGGGATCGCCTTGGCGATGTCCGCGCGGATCGCGGCAGTCCCGCCGAAGTGGATCGCATCGGCGAGCTCGGGCTTGGCGCGCTTGGCGATCTCCGTGAGAACCTCCCACTCAGGCCGAGCCTGGCTGATCCGCGGCCCCGGGATCTCGGGGCTGAAGATGACCCGCCGCTCGGTCGAGGTCTCGGTGACCCCGCCCCTCATCTCGTAGCGGGTTTGTGCTGGCAGCAGGATGACCGTGTCGGCGGGGTCGACCAGCATCTGCGGGGAAACCACGATGTCCATGTGCACCCGCAGCGGCACCCGCTCGAGCGCCTCCTCCACGTACCGGGGATCGGGCAAGACCTCGAGGTAGTTGCCACCGGACGCGAACAGAAGGTCCAGGTCGCCCTCATGCGCGGCGTCGATCTGTTCCGGCGCGGTCTTCCCCCGCGTGTAGGGAACGTCGAATCCCCACAGCGCGGAGAACTTCTGCGCGTTCTCCTCGTTCAGCGCCAGCCCGCCTGGGAACACGGTCGCGTACGCGCCCATCTCGGCGCCGCCCTGCACGCCGGAGTGCCCGCGAATCGGCATCAGGCCGCACTTCTCACGCCCGACGAACCCCTTGGCGAGGCCCAGGTTGACGATCGAGCGGACGTTGTCCTCGCCGAACTCATGCTGGGTGATGCCCATGCCCCAGACGATCACCGCGCTCCTGGCCTCCCCCAGCATCCGGGCGAACTCATCCATGTCCTGCCGCGAGGCGCCGGACAGGCGCTCGAGCTCCTCCCACGACTGGCTCTCGAGCGCCGCCGCCAGCCTCTCGAAGCCGCTCGAGTGGTTGACGATGAACTCGCGGTCGGCCCAGCCGCGCTCGATCATCTGCTTGAGCGTCCCGTTCAGGAACGGGACATCGCCGCCGACGTTGATCAGGAAGAAACGGTCGGCGACCCTGGTGCCGAACACCGCACTCTCGGCGTTCGACGGCACCCAGTAGCGCTCCATGCCGGGCTCCCGGTAGCTGTTTACCACCGCGACCTTCGTCCCCTCCTTTTTGGCGTGGTACAGGTACTTCATCGCCACCGGCTGGTTGTTGGCCACGTTGCAGCCGATGAACACGACGAGGTCGCTGCCGATCCAGTCGGCGTATGAGCATGTAGTGGCCGCCACCCCGACCGCCTCCTTGAGCGCGAACGTGCTGGGGGAGTGGCAGAGGCGCGCGGCGTTGTCAATCGAGTTCGTGCCGATCGCTCGCGCCGCCTTCTGGGCCGCGTAGTAGTTCTCGTTGGGCTCGCCCCGACTGGTCATGTAGAACCCGAGACGATCGGGGCCGCTTGACCGGATCCGCTCCGCGATCGCGTCCAGAACCTCGTCCCACTGCGCCTGTCGGAACCCAGACTCGCCCTTGCGCCGTACCATCGGATAGGGCAGGCGCCCGAGGTCGCGAAGCTCCGCGCTCGTCTTGCCGCGCAACCGCGAGACGTCCGCCAGCAGCCCGATATCAAGCGCCGGCATCGTGTTGAGGCGCAGCAGGCGCAGCCGGACGTTGCAGAGGTGGATCTCATCCAGGGTCCAGTCCCGCATCCCGATGGTCCCCAGCGAGCACCCGTCGCAGACCCCGTGCCTGAGGATGCGCCAGCCATAGCGAAGGCTGTCGCGGTTCTCCTTGAAAGCTCGCCAGATCTCGAGGTAGTTGTTCGGGTGCTGCTCGCCGATGCCGAAGGGCTTCCGGCTCGCCCAAAGAGCGGGTTGCCAGCGTCTTTCTTTGGTCATCTCCGACCTGTCACAGTGCAGCCAGGCACCAAGACTCACAGCCTAACAACAGGCATCGCCCGGTGGCCGCGCTCCCGTCATCGAGCGACGCCCGCGGAGCCGACACGGCCGGCGGGCAGTTCCGCATTTCCATCGCAAACTGCGCTCTCGAACGCGCCGATAGGTGCTCTGCCCCGGACACGTCGCTGGTGAGGCGGAGTTGGCGTGCCCGCCTACCGCCATCGCGGCAAGCGCCGCGCGCAACGGGGCGGTCGCAATCGAGAAGGGGATACATCTCCGTCACGTCCACTCGGAGAAGAGACTTCTCCGTAAAGTCCGTCCGACGGTTCGTGTGGCAGAAGACCACTTCGGCGATGTTGCGTGCGCCGGCCAATGGCGAGGGACCGTTACTCCGGTGATCGCAAAATCTCTCGTGTGCGCTTGCGGTGGGCCTCCCGCCCACCTCTGCGCCGTTGATACGGTGGCGCGTGGTGAGGCGAGCGGCGCGGAGGCAGACGTGGCGTAGGACGAGTCGTGAGCTGCATCACCTGCTCTCGCGCGATGGCCGCAAATGGGTCAAGGAGGTCTGGCAGCCAGCGCGCGAGCTCGCTCAGCGGGAGCCTGAGCTCTCTCCGCTGGCGAATGCTGTTGGCGCAGGCGTCGCGCAGACCTGCAGCGCCTCAGAGAACCCGGATCGAGACGAGGCTTGGCTTGCGGTGATGCGGACTGGACATGCGACTCGCGCTGTGCTCGTCGGGCCGGCGGAGCAGCCATCGCGTGATCGGAGGTGGTTCGGGCTGTCCGGAGGGCTGGACGCAGAGGCGGCTGTGGATGACCCTGCAGCGGTGAGCGGACTGACCGAGACGGTGCGCAGAATCGCGACAAGCGATTTCGAGTCCGTGATGACGCTGCCGGAGGACGTCTGGAGGGCGTATGTGGTGATCGCCACGGGCGAGTTTCAGCGTACGCTCGCCAGCAGGTCGGTCAGCTGGAGTGAGCTGAGCCGCGAGACGGTCGACGAGCTGCTGCGCTGCGGGTACGTGCTGCGTTGCGTTGAAGAGGCGCTCGGGCTGATCTGAGTGATGCTTGTGCTCGAGACCAACGCTCCGTCAGTGCAAGGAGCAGTCGCGATGCCTCTTCACGCATCGTGCTGAGACAGCTGCTCCGGCAACCCGGCAGTCGAATCGACCGGGTCGAATGACGCTGAGCGAGGTTCCAGATGATCGTGATGTTCTCGGCCCGGCGCATGAGGCCGGGCGCCTGCGAGCAGTTCCGCAGCGCGTGGGACCCCAGTGAGGCGCTGCCGCCCGGGTTCCAGCGCAGCACGGCACCCGGAGACCGCGAGGTGCTTGCTCAGACACGCATCGCCGGGCCTTGGCAAGCGGACGGCTGGCGCGGCGACTCATCGAAGCAACAGCGGGCGGACACGGCGCGCCGCTGGAGCTGCCGCCCAGAGGCGTCGGTACGACAGCTAGCGGCGGCGCTGCTGGTCGTCCATCAAAGCGGCCACGACACGGACGTGACCGCTCCAGGCGTCATGCAGTCAGCCGGGGAGCGCCGCCGAAGCGCGACTGCCTTCATCTCATAGGAGCAGTCGAACTTCGAGCCACGCAACGATCGCTCCCGCCCAGGAGCAGTCACCTACGTCAGTCGTTGACGCGCGCGCTCACGCGGAAGCGCAAGCGACAGGGTCCGCTCTCCAGGAGCGAAAAGGAGCCGTAAAGAAGTGGACCGGTTTGCTCTCTCCACAGGATCGAAACGAACGCGGCGGCCGCCGCCTGCGACGTTTCGGTCACTCGGATAGCGGGTCGCCGCGGAAGTGTCGCTGTGGCGGCTCAGAGGCGGCGTGAATCTGGCCGATGACGAACGGCTGTGGCTCACCCTGAGTCACCGGCTTGGCGCGCGCGCCGGCCGGGGCGAACAGTGCCAGGCCGAAGCGGCGTTCAGGATCCTTCTTAAGCCGGTAACGGATCCCGCGGAATCCGCCATCCCATGCCGCCTGTGCCCACGGCCGAGCGTCGGCCCGATCGAGCTGCTCGATATGAGCAGGTGCCCCAAAACGGACAGCGAGCCGGGAAGTGAAGTCGGCGATCGGCTTCGCGTAAAACTCGTCCAGCGCCATGGCCGACACCTGGCGATCCGCGACGGCTTCCTGGGTTTCGGAGGGGGACAGTCCCGCTAGGGCGAGCACCTCCATTGCGACGGCCGTGTGGTGCGTGCCCACGTAACAGGTCCCGAGAGGATCTTGTAAATCGAAACGGCCGACCGAAGCTACGTCAGGACGTGACTCCACACTCGCGAAGTACCAGGCTCCAAGCCCCTTTCGGTGGACCCGCCATTGCTGGCCATCGAACGGACCAAATGTGAGGCGGGGAAAATCCTTAGGCAGTGGCGCGATCACTCAAGGAGCATAGGCGTACCGCAGGCCGGCGCTGTGAAGATGGTTGGGGGAAGGAGCTGTGAGGATCGCCGAGGTTGAGGTGACGCACTACCGCGGCTGGCGCGAGCCGGCTACCTGGCGCCAGGGCCCGCACGCCCTGCTCGTCGGCCCCAACAACGCCGGCAAGACCAGCCTGCTGAGCGCCGTGGATCCGGTACTTAACCCGTTCCGTGACGCGTATCGAGACCGGTTGACCGTGTGGGACTACCCGGACCGGGACACCTCGCAGCCGGTCGAGGTGACGGTGATCCTCGATGATCTCTCTGACAACGATCTCGATCATTTCGAGGCCTACCTGGAGGGACGGCGTGAGGACGGGACGTTCGGGGACTGGGATTCTCCGGAGGAGGAGTTCGACCAGAGCGACTTGGTGCTGCGGCTCGGGTTCCGGGGCGAGTACGGCGAGCCTGCCCGCTCCTTCTTCGTACGCCCGGAGGCGGATGGCGCCTCGGTGCGCCAGGCCGACGGCGTGCTGCGCCTCGAGAGTCGCCGCGCCGCCGCCCGCACACTGATCGGCTCGGCCGGCCGCGCGCGACGGTCGGTGCTCGACGAGTTGCGGGACGAGCGTCGTCAGCAGGCGGCCGCCGAGGATAAGGACGCCGAGCGTTCGTCCCGGTGAGCGCTGCCATCGACGCGTCGGCGTTGCTGGCGCTTCTCTTTGCCGAGCCGGGTGCCGAGATGGTCGCCGACACGATCGCAGAGGGGGCCGCGATCAGCGCCGGTAACCTCAGCGAGGTCGCAACCGTGCTCGTTCGCCACAAGCGGAAGCCCGAGCAGGTCTTGGGCCCGGTGCGCGAACAGCTTGCCGTGGAATCGTTCACCGACGCCGACGCGCTCGCCGCCGCCGCGCTGTACCCGAAGACCGCCAGCCAAGGGCTGTCACTGGGCGACCGCTCGTGCCTCGCGCTGGCGCAGCGGCTCGCCGTCCCAGCCGTCACCGCTGAGCAAATCTGGGGGCAGCTCGGCCTCGAGATCCAGATCCTGATGATCAGACCACGCTCAACCTGACCACCGGAGCACGTCCCAAACAGTGCGCCGCACGACCCGGTGGGTGCGCATCGCGAGGGTCAGCGGGTGCGTCTGAGTGGGGCGGGAAGAGTCATGCTCGCGTTCCGACACCCAACTCGGCACGAGACGTCGGAAGCAGTCGCTCGGCCGGGAGAATCCAACAGCCTCGTGCGCACTGTGGGCGTGCGCGCGGGCTCTCCCAAATCGTCCGCAGCGACGGCGCGGTCGTCCTTCGGTCAGAGACCCGCTCGGACGCGAAAGGAAGTGCGCCTCGCCCGGCTTCCGAACGCTGTTGGAGCCGGTCCGGGTCCAAGACGAGCGTGAACTTCCCCGTCGCCACAGCTGTTCTAGGTCGCTCGGATACGTGACCAGCTGACCGAGGCGATCAAAGCCGCAGGCCGACCACCACGGCAAAGACGGCTCCTATCGCAATCAAGACCTTCGATCTGGTGCGCACTCGTGCTCCTTCCCGCCGAAGGCGCCACTCACAACGAGCCGAATCGAGTGGCTTGGGTGCTCGCCCTTACGACGCCCCAGTCGGAGCAGCACAGCCGTATAGGTGCTCGCGCAGTTGATCACAGCTTTCTACCGACCACCGCTCACTGGTCTGCAAGGCCTCGATCAGATCCTCGGCCGACCGCACCGTACGCTCGCTGTCAGGCTCGCCGAACAGCAAGGCATCCGCGGCCTCCAGCAGTTGCTGTCGCTCCCTGGTGTGCAGTTTGGTGGCTCCCCGGTGATCGATCGTGTCGAGCAGCGCCGTGTAGTGGGCGCCACGAGCAACCATTGGCTCTGCGGTCATCATCGGGGTACTCACGTTAGCGACCCCTTCGCACGCGCGGGCGGTCGATCTCGCCGATCAGCAACATGCTCGCGTCAACGGTGCCGCGCCACGGCTGAGATTGCAGCTGCGCTATCGCGCTCCTGGGGCGGGATGTGACCACGCCGTGGCGCAGCGCGAGGAGCTTGTCAGCGACGAGCCGGCCGATGCGGCAACTGCGACCGATCACGAGCATCTTGGTCGACGCGTCTTCTGCGCTCATAGGATCCGCCGATCATGACGCCGGAAGCAAGCGTAGTCTTCTGCGCGAGCGCAGCGAAGGCTTGGCCGAGGTGAGGCCGATCGAGCTGTTCTTCGACTTGGTGTACGTGCTCGCGATCACGCAGCTCACTCGCCAGCTCGTGGGGGGATCTCACGCTACTGGTGTAGTTCCAGGCTTCAGCACACGGCTGGGTCAGCAACTATTTCGACCTCCGACACGCGGCCCCTGCGGCTGATGCTGGTCGGGTGATGCTCGCGAGTCGGATCATCAGCAACAGCAGCAGCGTCTCGCCGAACCCCTGTGTCAGCGCTGACGCTCGTCCTGCTTGTTCGAGCTGCGCGCGGCTTAAAGGCACTGGCCACGAATATGCTTGTTGGGCATGGTTGAGCGGAGCTCGCGGCCCTCAGAGGGACAGGCCCCCGGCCCGCAGGCATGGTGCGTTTGCGGCGAGAAGGTCACGATCGCTGACGCGCGGGAGGTGATCCTGCCCAACGGTCGTCCCGGCTGGGAGGGCTACTGCCCTCAGTGCGGCGGCCCTCTGTTCGCTGCGCGCCGCAAACCGGCGGGCAGCTGATAAACCGGAGCTGAGGCCGCGTCTCGTTTGGTCGGCGCAGCGCTACGCTCCGGGCGTGGACGCCTCCCTCGCGGTGGCGAGCAAGCGCGACCAGCGGCAGTACGCCGAGAGGCCAGTTCCGGAGGACACCGTGAGCCGGATCCTCGACGCCGGCGGCATCGCCGGAAGCGTCAAGAACCGTCAGCGCTGGCGGTTTCCTCGTGCTAGGGGACCGCGGGTTGGTCGACCAGGTTGCGCAGACTGTCTACGCAGCTCCCAACCTGCTCGGCGTCCCCGCTGGTGATCGCAATTGTGATCAGCGGCGAGGGTCCGGTCGCCTTCGACGCCGGGCGGACGGCCCCGAACATGATGCTGGCCGCGTGGAACGTGGGGGTCGTCTCCTGTCCGAACGGAATCGCGAACCCGGACAGTCTGGCCTAGCTGTTCGGACTCGAGGCGGATGAGGAGGTGCAGATCGTGCCCTCGCTCGGCTTCCCGGCGCGCGGGGGACTCGGAAGCGCGCGCACCGGAGGAGTGGTTCCGCCGGCCGGACTGCAGGCCGCTCGAGGAGGTCGCACGGCACCTGTAGGGGCGCTCGTGCCGGCGACGGGCCGGTACGCGGTCCAGGGCGCGCAGGTGCGCGCTGGGCTTGAGCTCTGGGCAAGTCGCGCGGGGACGCGGCTGGTGGTTGAGGACGACCGAAGCCGGCCCGCGCGCGCGGCGCGCCTCCACGTGGAGCTCGTCGAGCGCGGATGCCAGTTCGTGCTCGGGCCCTACGGCAGCGACTCGGCGCGCGCGGTCGCCGCGGCCCGGCCGGGCGCGGTCGTCTGGAACCACGGCGCGGCCGCGGACGACGTCCAGCGCCTCCCCGGCGTGGTCTCGGTGCCGTCCCCGGCCAGCCGCTACCTGGTCGCGCTCGGTCGGGCGGTCGCCGCGCTTCGGCCCGCCGCCAGGATCGCTCTTGTGACCGCGACCGGTCGCTTCGCCGGTTTCGCTCGGCAAGGGCTCGAGCGGGCAGACCCAGCGCTTGGCCTCGGCATCCTCGCGTGCTTCTCCTTCCGCGACCCGCCAGCCGCTGTTGCCGCCGCCGGCGCGGACGCGATCCTGGCCTGTGGGCCGGTCGGGGCCGAAGTCGTGCTCTTCCGCGCGCTGGCCCGCCTAGCCCCCAGCACGGTCCGGGGCGGCATCTCGCCTGGCCTCGCCGCGTTTCCCGCCCTGCTGGGCGGCGATCCTGAGGGCCTGCTCGCGCCCGTGCAGTGGCACCCGGAGACCGGCACTTCGCCGGAGCTCGGGCCAAGCTCGGCGGAGCTGGTGGCCGACGCCCGCACGAGCGCACTCGGCGAGCTCGACTACGTCGCCGCCCAGGCCTATGCGGCCGCGCTCATCGCTGGCCGCTGCGTCGAGCTCGGACCGGACGACCCGCTGGGCGCGGCCCGGCGACTCCGCACGACGACCTTCTTCGGCGCCTTCGAGCTCGATCCCGCTACCGGCCTCCAGCGCGGCCACCGCCTTTCGGTCGTACGCTGGGGCCGAGCGCGCCAAGAGCTCGTGCTCGCCGGAGCTAGCTGAGCGAGGCGCGCGCGCTATCGCCACCGGCCGCCGGCTCTGGCCCAGTCGCGCATGTGCGTGACGCGGCGACATCAGGCATAGCCCCACGGTCCCGGCTCTGTTGTCCTGGCTCAGGGTAGGGGCGCGCTGGCGAGGGCGGCCCTGGTGCCCGCGGCTGCAGCGCCGAGCAGTGTTTGCACCACGCCGCAGTTGAGCGCGAGCAAAGCGACGGCGGCGGCGGCGAACACCGCGAATTGCCAGCTCTCGTGTAGTGCGCTGGGGGAGTCGGCTGCCCGCGCGGCGTCTGGTCTCTTGCCGGCGCGGTGGATCGTCACACCTCAGGTTGGGTTAGCGTTTCCGCGGTGCTGCTTGCCGTTGCCTCTTGGGGCGTCGTTCGCCTCGGAGGGCACCGCTCGCGGGCGTGTACATGCTCTCGTGGCCGTCATCCCAGCGGATCCGATAGCGAGGCGAGGGGTCGCCGCGAAGCACTTCCTCGATGACACCTGAGCGGGGGCGACGGTCGGTTGACTCGGACTCGACTACGACGCGATTGCCGACTTTGAAGGCCATGCTCACTCCCCATTGTTCGTGCTTGCCGAGGATAGTCGGCGTCAGTGATCTGCGACAAGGGCCAGCGTCCGCTGCCGCTGCCCGAACGTTGCTTGACCGGGCTGCCCGCCGGATCGGAGCCTGGATGTTCAAACGCCGGAAGGCGTGCCTAGAGCGCGGTCACGTTGGTGGCCTTCGGGCCTTTGTCGCCGGCCTCGGCTTCGTATGAGACCTTGGCGCCTTCGGCGAGGTCCCGATAGCCGCTCGAGTTGATGGCCGACTGATGGACGAAGACGTCCTTCGTGCCGTCGTCGGGGGTAATAAAGCCGAACCCCTTGTCCGCGCTGAACCACTTGACGGTTCCGGTGGCCATGACTGGTCCTCCGCGTTGTGGTGCTGCGAACGCGCAGGAAGCCAAAGCAAAGACTGCGGGCGCTGGCACCGTGTCAGCCCGAGCCGACTGCCCGAACCATCACCGACGATAACAACCACCCGCGCTTTGGGGCGCTCGTTCAGGCAAACTCGGTCACCGCGTACACGCGCCGTCTAGGTTCGGTGCCTGAGCCTGCGCGACGCATAGGCTGAAGTGGTCTCGCCGTCGTCGCGTAGGTTCTGCGCTTCAGCGAGCGACTGGAGCTTTTTGAGCGAGTGGTTTTCGATTTGGCGGATGCGCTCGCGCGTGACGTTGAACGTGCGCCCGACCTCGTCGAGCGTGCGCGGGTGCTCGCCGCCGAGCCCGTAGCGCAGTTCGAGCACGCGACGCTCGCGGTAGCTGAGGTTCTCGAGCGCGTCTCGCAGGGCTTCGTTGGTGAGGATCGCGACGGCGCGCTCGTAGGGAGATTCGGCTTGCTCGTCGGCGATCAACTGGCCGAACTCGGACTGCTCCTCGTCGCCGACGGGCTTCTCGAGCGAGATCGGCGCCTGCGCGGAGCGCTTGATCGAGGCGACCTCGTCAGGCTCGATGCCGATCACCTCCGCCGTCTCATCGAGCGTCGGCTCGCGGCCGAGCCCGGTCACCAGCTTGCGCTCCGCGCGACCGATCTTGTTGAGCTTCTCGACGATGTGGACCGGGATCCGGATCGTGCGCGACTTGTCCGCGAGCGAGCGGGCGATCGCCTGGCGGATCCACCAGGTGGCGTAGGTGGAGAACTTGAAGCCCTTGCGGTAGTCGAACTTCTCCGCCGCACGGACGAGGCCGATCGTGCCCTCCTGGATCAGGTCGAGGAACGGCAGCCCCTGGTTACGGTAGTTCTTCGCGATCGAGACGACCAGGCGCAGGTTCGACTCGACCATCTTCTGCTTCGCGTCGATGTCGCCGCGCCAGATCCGCTTGGCGAGATCAACCTCCTCCTGAGCGGTCAGCAGGCGCACCTTGCCGATGTCCTTGAGGAACAGCTGCAGCGAATCGGTAGTCATATCCGGCTTGAGATCGAGCGCGGTCTTCGGCTTGCGCCGGCCACGCTTGTCGGGCGCGCGCTCGATGCTTAGGCTCGCCCGAGTGGCTGGGTCGATTTCCTCGACCAGCTCGATTTCACAGCGCTCGAAGAGGCCGTGCAACTCCTCGACATCGGCCTCGTCGAGGCCGACCTCGGCCGTGGCGGTCACGATCTCGGCGTATGTGAGCACGCCGACCTGCTGGCCGCGTGTGATCAGACCCTTGACCTCTTCAAGCTCCTGAAGCTCCGCTACCGACATCCGGTTGCGTGTCGCCCTCAGCCGTCGTGTGTCGAACGGGCTGATGTCGGTGCGTGGCCTGCCGCCGAGGGCGAAGCGCGAACTTCGCCTCGCAGGTCCGTTAGCACCGATGACGCCCCGCGTCGAAAGCTCCAAGGACCCGCGGCCCTGGCGTCTTGCACGCTAGACATTTGAAATGCGGCACCGGCAACCCCTGCTAGTCGTACGACCGCGTCAGGTACGCGTAGCGGGGGTCGCTCGGACCGACCGGGTGTGCCTTGGCCCGGGTGCTGTCCGCTCGCCGGCCATTTAGATGTCGTGGGGCATCAATCGCCGACGAAACGCGCCGCGACCCGCGATCACGATTGAGTTCGCCTCGCTTGCGCGCCGCCAAGTTGTGTCGCATCGGGGTCATCGTCTTCAAGCCTTCCCGTCCCTCTGTCAGGTCCGCGCGGAAGGACGAGGGGTTAGAACCCCCCGGCGCGGTCAATCAGATTGGGACGCGACCACCGAGCCGGTGGGGTAACGCCCGTAGGCGCCGGCCCCGCAGTCAAAACAAGTAACCCGCGCCCCACCCTCGTGGCGCAGGTCGCGCCGTTGGTGGCATTCGGGCTTAGGCTGAGAATCCTGGCCGCAGGGCCAGCTCACGTTCGACTGTACTCCCATCGCGGGCGTTTATGTGAACCAGACCTGAAGAGTTTGCTCGGACTCGCTCGCGGGCATCGGCCGATTCGTCGCCAGCAGCCGGGCCCCGGTCACACGACCGCTTCGCGAGGGATTGCCGACCTGTCCGATGGCCACGTTGGGCCTGATGCTTGTGAGGAACAGGCACTGAGCGTGCCACCGGCTCCGAGACCGCCGCTCACCCAGGGAATGCGACAGCCGCGTTGGAGGCGCCGGCCGTTTGCTCGGGCAACGATGTGCCGGACGCCAGCAAGCGACGCGACCGGCAAAAGCAGAAGCCCCGGGCCCGCCGGAAACCTATAGCGCAACGGGCGAGGACCATCAGCAGCGCGTCGCCGCCGGCAACGCGGACTTGCCTAAGCAACGCCGCCGAACTGCGCGCCCGAGCGGACTGCTGGAATCGCCCAGCAGGAGTCGTCACGACCGCCGCGACCGGACGAGTGCTTCGCCACGGTAGCGATCACGAGCTCTCCGTCCACCGCGCTCCTGATCGCGGTGCACAGCGGCCACGGCATGGACGTGACTGCTTGAGGCGTCACCGAGTCACGCACGATTGTGGGCACGCCGCTGCTGCCTTCGTTGCGATGGAGGAGTCCACTTCCGAGACGGCGGGCGGTCGCGTTCGCCCAGACGCAGCGGTCGTGCTGATGTCCAGGAGACGAGCCAGATGGACGAAGAGCACCTACGCGCCACGGCGCTCGGCGCGCTTCTGGCAGAACAATCCGGGTGCGAAACAGTTGGCGGTGCTCGCCCGCAGGCTCGGCCCGCCGCAGGCTCGGCCCGCCGCAGGCTCCTTTGACCTCCATGTCGGCTCCGCCGGCCGTCCGTGGCCGGCAGGCGAGCCACCCCACTCCGCCACAAGCACAGAGGGCTCTCGCGCCGCACCGATGTCTGCAGGGACCGCCGGTACCCTTGGAGTCATGACGCCACGCGACAAGCTCCACCGGATTGTCGACGAGCTCAGCGAGACCGAAGTCGAGGCTACGCTCACGCGCCTCGAGCGAGAGCGCGACGCGATCGAGACATGGGCCGAGGCTGAGGACGCGGACACGGTTGAGGACTTCTGGGCCGTCTCCAACGCGCGGGAGGCGATCCGCGAGGAGCCTTGGTAGCGCGCGGCGAGGTTCGCTGGCTCGAACTCGAAGAGGAGGGGCGTAGACCGGTCGTCGTACTGACGCGAGACGAGGCGCTGCCGCGACTCCGAAACGTTGTCGTCGCGCTCGTGACTCGCACCGTGCGCGGTATCGACACGGAAGTCGCACTCGGGCCTGCGGATGGGATGCCGGTCGAATGCGCTGTCAATCTCGACAACCTCCGAACGGTTCCTCGCGTGTTGCTCACCGACCCGATCACGCGCCTTGATGCAATGAAGCTCGACACAGTTTGCCGAGCACTGGCTCGCTCAGCGGGTTGTGAAAGCTCTTGAGCGTCGCGGTGCTAGGCCATGGGGACGCCCGAGTTAGTCCTCATCGCGACCCGCCCCAGACAGGGACACACTCTACGCACAGCAATGTGCTGCGAAATGCCCGTAGATGTCCGCGCCGATACCCGGGGCCGATGCGGGCGATCCCGGGATCGCCCGTACCATAAGGGAATTGGCGCGATTGGGACGCGGGACGTTTAGTGACGTTTCCGGACATTTTCAAAGCGTCCCCGCCGTCCGAGCGGCGTCCCATGGCGTCACGACCCGGAAGGCCTCGGCGACGAGCTCCGCGTCTTTGTCGCGCGGCGCGTAGTGGAGATACTGCATCGTCGTCTGGATGCTGGCGTGGCCCATCCACTCCTGCACCCGGCGGATGTCGGCGTTGGTGATCATCCGCGTGCCGAAGGTGTGCCTAAGGTCGTGGAAGCGCAGGCGGCGCAGTCCGGCGCGCTTGATCGCCGCGTCATAGCGGCGCCGCAGCGCAGACCCGTCGAGGTACGAGCCCCGGACCCCGACGAACACGAGGTCTTCGTCGCTGACGAAGTCCCGGCGCTGCCCGAGCTTCGCCAGCGCGGCGGCCACGTCGGGCGCCATCGGGACCGAGCGGACCTTCCCCGACTTGGGTGTCGTCAGCTGGCCCTCGGTGTAGCTCGCGCGTACCCGGATCACCGAGGCGGCGAAGTCGACGACGCGCCATCGCAACGCGAGCAGCTCGCCGCGGCGCAGTCCCGTGAACGCGGCGGTCAGGAAGATCGCGGCGTCCTGCTCGCTCTCGGCGGCACGGACCAGCGCCCACACCTCCTCCGGGGAGAACACCTCGATTCCGCCGCTGCGGCCAACCGGCGGCTTCTCCACCTCGGCGACAGGGTTCGAAGGCAATCCCCAGACCTTCCTGGCCCGGCGGAAGATCCCGTGCAACAGCACCAACGCCTTGCGGCGGGAGCTAGCCGACCCCCCGCCGCGGGCTACCCAGCCCTCGATCGTCGGCGTCGTGATCGCCTCGAGCGGCAGCTCTCCGAACGCCGGCAGAAGCTGCGAGCGCACGATTGCCTTGTAGCCGGCGACCGTCGACGGCTTGCGGACGCGGTCGTGCTCGATGTAGCGAAGCCACTCAGCAGCCGCGTCGGCGAACGTGGCGCCGGTGCGGACCATCCCCGGAAGCGATCCCCGCCGCGCCTCCTCCAACACGACCGCAGCCATGCCTCCGCCAGCCGCTTGGTGAAGTAGCCCGAGGGCGGCCGGCCGCGGTCCGTCCATGCCGGTCCGATCCGCTTCTGAACCTGGCGACCGTCGGGGAGCCGGTACTTCGCGTACCACTGAGGCCCGCGGGCGCGCTCGACCCGGAAGACGTGACCCGTCGGCTCGCTCGGTGGCTGAGACACGGCGCATACACCGATCTCGGGACACATCGGGGACACGCGTTTCCGCGGAAACGTCTGGAGAACTCAAGAAATGTCGGATTTGCAGCTACTTCCCCAAGCCCGCCGGGAGACTCGAACTCCCAACCCCTTCATTACAAGTGAAGTGCTCTACCGGTTGAGCTAGGCGGGCGCGGGGTTGAGGATAGGGCGGCGCCGGGAATCGTGGCCCGAACAAGCGCACCACAGGAACGCGAGCAGGCGGTGACGCCTACGAGGTCGGCTCGGCCGGGACGGCGTGCTCGAACGCTCCGTGGCCGTTGGTGGAGAACTTGATGTCAGGCTCAGCTGGAGCGGGTTCGGGCTCGGGGTTCAGCCGACGCTCGAGTTCCCCCATCACAACTCCGAACAGCACGTGTCGCCAAGCCCCTTGGGCGAACGCGCGGCGGTTGCCCGCGAGCGGTGTGAGCTGTCTGCGGGCGGGATGAAGTCGGTCTGAGAGACCGCCCAGGGGCCACAGTGCGAGGTGCTCGGTAAGCGCGACTGCCGGACCGCGCAGTGGAGCCGGAAGCGGCAGCACGGGCGCCAGATTGGCATAGATCGCACCGAAGATGGCCCCGTTCTGGAGGTGGAATGCGAGCCCGGCCGCGTACCAGCCATCCCCGGTTCTCACCGCCCTCCCGAGCAGCTCGACATCGTCGTAGGAGCTACGGAACGCGAGCTTGTCGAGCGGCTGCTCGAGTGCCCAGACGGTTGCGGCCAACGCGCCGGAGACGGCCCCCCTCAGCGTCCGTGTTCGGTCGACGGCCAAGCTCAAAGCAGAGGCAACTGTAACGCGCGAGCCGCGGCCTGGAAAGCGGTGCGAGACCTGCCCTGCAGCAGGTCGTGTAACGGCCGGGCCCGCCCCGGGTACGCCAGTGTGCGATGAGTCACGAGCCGCTTCATACGCGCGCGCGAGAGAAGGGAGTCAACCCGTTCGTTTACTGGTTGGTACGGGCTCTATTCCAGCCGTTCTTCCACGTGTACTTCCGCATGACACGGATCGGGCGCGAGCATATTCCCGCACAGGGGCCGGTGATCATCGCCGCCAACCACCGCAGCTTCCTGGACCCATTCGTGATCGCCACCATGGCCCGACGGCCGATGTATTACGTCACCAAGAAGGAGCTGTTCCGCTGGCGGTGGTTGGGATGGATTCTCAACGCACTCGGCGCTTTCCCGGTCGACCGCGGCGCCGGTGACGCCGACTCGATCGAGACCGCGAAGGCGATCCTCGCGCGCGGGGACGTCGTGATGATCTTCCCGGAGGGGACCAGGACGCGCCCCGGCTCGCTTGGCAAGCCCAAGCGAGGCGTCGGACGCCTGGCGCTGGAGACCGGCGCTCCGGTCGTGCCGGTGGCCGTAATCGGGACTGAGGCTGTCCGTCGCGGGTGGAGGATCAGGCCCCACAAGGTGCGGATCCGGGCAGGCCGCGCGGTGACCTTCCCGACGGTGGAGCACGTGTCGCCGCCGCTTGCCGGCGCGGTGACCGATCGCATCTGGCCGTGCGTGATGCTGCAGTGGGAGTGGCTCGGAGGGCTGCCACCGATCCGACGGGCGGCGATCATTGGCGCCGGGACGTGGGGGACCAGCCTTGCGGTCAGCCTGGCGCATGCGGGGCTCGAGGTCGAGCTCGGGTGCCGTACCGACGAGCAGGCGCAGGTCCTCCGGGAAGCGCGCGAGAACGAGCGCTACCTGCCGGGCGTGCGACTTCCGGACTCGGTACGGATTGGGCGTGCGGCAGAGCTCGAGCTCGGCGGCCACGACTTGATCTGCCTGACGGTGCCCGCCCGTGGGCTCCCGGGTGTCCTCGCTGCCCATGGGGAGCGGATCCCGCCGCGTGCCGGCCTGCTCGTTGTCTCCAAGGGACTCGTCCCGCCGCTTGGCACGCTTCCGTCGGCGTTCGCCGCGGAACGGTGCCGGGCGCGCGCAGTCGCGGCGTTAGGCGGACCCGCACACGCGGCGGAGGCGCTCGAGCACGGTGCCTCCGTGGTGGTGGCGTCGGTCGATCGCGCCTTCTCCCGCCAGCTGGCGGACGCGGTGCGCAACGCGGGCCTCGACGTTTCGACCAGCTTGGACGTGACCGGCGTGGAAATGGCCGGTTGCGCCAAGGACGCGGCCGTGCTCGCGGCCGCCGCGGCCGCGACCGCCGGGCCCAACATCGCCGGTGCCGCGGCGGGCAAGGTGTTCGCCGAGGTCGACGCGCTGGCGCGCACGCGGGGAGGGCGTCCGGAAACGTTCGCCGGGTTGGCCGGCACCGGCGATCTGGTGGCGACGGTCGTCGCGGCCGGCTCGCCCAACCGCCGGGCCGGAGAGCTGCTGGCCCAGGGGCTTCCGCCCGCTGAGATCGGCGGCGTGCTCGGCCAGGCGGCGGAGGCGGTCGATTCGGTGCCTCTGTTGGCGAACGTGGCCCGCGACTCGCGGGTCGAGGCACCGGCGCTAGAGGGGCTGGCGGCGCTGGTCGAGGGCCGGATCGAGCCCGAGCGCTGGACGGAGACCGTCACCGAGCCGCCCAAGCGGGGGCGTACGCGCCCTGTTCGGGCGGCGTGAGCAGGGGTACGCTCCTGATGTGGCGGACGTCAAGGCACCCGACACCAAGGCCGAGCTCGACGCTCGCTTCACCGAGCTGTATCGCGCTCACCTGCGCGACGTCTACTCCTACAGCTACTACCGGGTCGGCAATCACCACGACGCCGAGGACCTCACCGAGCAGACGTTCCTTCAGGCCTACCGACACTTTGAGCGGGCGCTCCGGGAGTCGAACGGTCGCCCGTTGCGGCCGTGGCTCATCCGCATCGCTCACAACCTGGCGGCGAACTTCTATCGCGACCGCTCACGCAAGCCGGAGTCGGCGATCGAGGACGCGGGCGTCATCGCATCAACGCACACCACTGAATCGCTGGTTGAGGGCCGAGAGGAGCTCAAGGCGATCCTGGCCGGCGTGCAGCAGCTCCCAGACGACCGCCGGGAGGCGCTGATCATGCGCTTCGCCTTGGGCATGGACAACCGCGAGATCGCGCGTGCGCTCGGCCGCACGGACGGGGCGACAAAGGTTCTGCTCCACCGGGCGATCCGGCAGTTGGAGGGGATCGTCGCCGAGGACGTCGGGGAGTCGTCACTGGACGGGGGAGACCCGGCATGAGCGCAGGAGCGGCTGACTTCGAGGCACTGCTGCGCGAGGCGCTGACGCCGGTCGATCCGCCTGCCGACCTCGCTCACCGGCTAGAGCTGACGCTCGTTAGCTTAAACAGGCTCGCACAGGAGGAGCTCGAGTCCTGGGAGCTGAAAGCGATGCGCGACCCTCGCAACTGGGTCCGTCCGGCCGCGGCGGTGGTCGTCGGCGCGACCGCCGGCACGGCACTGGCTGGGCTGCGGGTGCGCAGCCGGCACCGAAGCCGCAAGCAGCAATCGTCGAACCTCATCGAACTGGCCGAGCACACCCTCCACGACGCTCTCGGGGAGGCGCGCCGGATCTTGCCGGGCCGGTAGGGCGGCACTTACGGCCAGGCGACTCGGGCGCGCTGACCGCGCGCGCGGCGCTGCTAGCGTCCTCGCCCCATGGCCGTGTGCTACCGCCATCCGTCGCGAGAGACGGGGGTCTCGTGCTCCTCGTGTGGCCGGCCGATCTGTCCCGACTGCATGACGCCCACGCCTGTCGGGATGCGTTGCCCGGAATGCGCGCGCGAGCGGACGAAGGTCAAGACGCTGAGGTCCGTACAGGTGACTCCCCGGGTCACCGAAGTGCTGATCGGGATCAACGTGATCGCGTTCATCACCGAGGTCGCGACCGGCACGCCCATTGGCGGCGGACTGCGCGGCACCGTCCTGCTAAAGGGTGGCCTCGACGGCCCTGACATCACCCAGCACCATCAGTACTACAGGATCCTGACGGCCGGCTTTCTGCACTACAGCCTGCTGCACATCGCGTTCAACATGTTCTTCCTCTACATCATGGGCAACATGCTGGAGCCGGCGATCGGTCGAGTCAACTTCGTCGCCGTCTACCTCGCGTCGCTTCTCGCGGGCTCGTTCGGCGCCCTGCTGTTCGAGCCCGACGCCCTGACGGTCGGGGCGTCCGGCGCCTGTTTCGGCGTGCTCGGGGCACTGATCGCGGTCGCCCGCCACCGCAGGATCTCGATCTGGCAAAGCGGGCTGGGCGTGATCCTGGTGATCAACATCGTTTTCTCGTTCAGCGTCTCGGGGATCTCGATCGGCGGCCACCTGGGAGGGTTGGTCGGCGGGTTGATCACGGGCGCTGTCGTCGTGGAGCTGGCCGAGCGGCGGGGCCTGAGATCAGCGGCGCTGGCGGCCTGCGCCGCGGTGGCGGCGGTGAGCGTCGCCGGCGCGATCGCGGTCGCGGGCAGCCACGGACTGACGCCGAATGGGCTGACGTTCGGCGGCTAAGTCGCCGGGTGGCCGCCGGGACTCACGCCTCCAAGGCTACGGTGGCGTAAGATCAACGTCATGCTGATGGTGATCGGGGTAGCGGTGGTCCTGGCGGGGGTGATCATCGGATGGTTCACGGTCGCCGGCAGCGGCATCCATAAGCGGCCGTATGGCAAGCAGGACGCCCCCGGTTCGGGGAGGATGCCGGGCGAGAGCCCCCTGGATTCGCCGTGGCAGATGAGCGATTGGAGTCGCGGCACCCAGGGGCGCCGGCGCCGGTAGTCTGGGCCCGGTGACCGGGACCATCCACCGGCAATGCACGCTGTGCGAGGCGCACTGCGGCATCGACGTGGAGGTCGAAGAAGACCGCGTAGTCCGCATCACGGGCGACCGCGACGATCCGATCTCCCGAGGGTACATCTGCCCCAAGGCCGCCGCCCTCGCCGATCTGTACACGGATCCCGAGCGGCTTCGGACGGCCGGTGAGACGGGTGGGGGAAGAGTGGGTCGAGCTCGGCTGGGATGAGGCGCTCGATCTGGCGGCTGACGGTCTGCGCCGAGTGCAGGAGCGGCACGGCCGCGACGCCGTCGCCACCTACGTCGGCAACCCGGCCGCGCACACCATGTCGATCCTCTCGGTGCTCCCGCTGCGCCACGTGCTCGGCAGCCACAACAACTACTCCGCGACCTCAGCCGATCAGCTTCCGCAGCACCTGACATCCGCCGAGATGTTCGGGAACCTGGCCCTCTTCCCGATCCCCGACATCGATCGCACGCGCTACATGATCGTGCTCGGCGCCAATCCGTCCGTCTCCAATGGCTCGATCATGACCGCTCCCGGAGCGCGTCACCGCTTGCGGGCGATCATCGCCCGCGGAGGCAAGGTAGTGGTGGTCGATCCCCGCCGGACGGAGACAGCCGCGCTGGCATCAGAGCACGTGCAGATCAGACCGGGCGGCGACGCGTTCCTGCTGCTGGGGATGTTGCACGTGATCTTTTCCGAACGGCGCCTGGATCTCGGCCGGCTCGAGCGGATGGCAGAGGGCCTCGAGGAAGTGCAGGAGCTGGTGAGCCAGTGGCCGCCGGAGCGCGCCGCACCCATCGCTGGGATTGACCCCGACACGATCGAGCGCCTCGGTCGGGAGTTCGTCTCGGCGCAAACGGCCGTCGCCTACGGCCGCGTCGGTCTCTGCCAGCAGCAGACAGGGTCGGTGACCCACTGGCTGATCAACGTGCTGAACGCGGTCACCGGCAATCTCGATTCCCCAGGCGGCGCCATGTTCCCCAGGCCGCCGGTCGACGTCGGTGGGCTGCTGCGCCTCGGCCGGCTGTTCGGGTACGGGGACCACAGCCGCTACCGGCAGCGCGTCAGCGGACTGCCAGAGCTGAACGGCGAGCTGCCCGTGGCGGGGCTGGCCGACGAGATCATGACGCCCGGGCCGGGGCAGGTGCGGGGCATGCTCGTTTTCGCCGGCAATCCGGTGCTCTCGACGCCCGGGGGCGGACGGCTCGACGAAGCGATGGGGTTGCTCGACTGGTGCGTAGCGGTCGACATGTACGTCACCGAGACCACCCGGCACGCGGATGTGATCCTGCCGCCGGTGTCGCCGCTCGAGCGCTCGGACATCGACGTCGTGATGCCCGCGGTAGCGGTCCGCAACCACATCCGCTACAACCCCGCCGCGGTGCCCAAGCCTGACGATGGGCGCGAGGACTGGCAGATCCTGAACGGGCTCACTCATCGGCTCGGCGACGGGTTGCTGGGCCGACCGACGGCGACCGCGGCCAAGCTCGGTGCCCGGCTCGCCGGTCCGGAGCGCGTGATCGATGTCGGGCTGGCGCTGGGACCGTACGGGCTCCGCCGCGGTCCATTCAGCGCGCTGAGCGTCGGCAAGCTCAGGCGATCCGAGCACGGAATCGACCTCGGACCGCTGGAGCCCAGGCTGCCGGACGCCCTTCAGACCCCGGGCAAGCGGCTCCGGCTCGCGCCGCCGGTTTTGCTCGAAGAGGGCAAGCGGCTCGATCGGCTGGCCGTGGAGCGCGATGCCGCGCTTTCAAACGGGTACGACCTGGTGCTAATCGGCCGTCGCCAGCTGCGCAGCAACAACTCCTGGATGCACAACAGCCGGCGGCTAATGAAGGGTCCAGACCGCTGCACTGCGATCTTGCACCCCGAGGACGCGGGGCCCCGGGGGCTCGCGGATGGCGACCGCGTCCGAGTGACATCCCGTGTGGGCGCGATCGAGCTGCCGCTCGAGGTCTCCGACGAGATCCGCCCTGGCGTCATCTCGATCCCGCACGGCTTCGGCCACGGCCGTCGGGGGGTCGGCTGGAGCGTCGCCGCCGCTCATGCCGGCGCGAGCGTCAACGACATCACCGATCCGGCCGTCGTTGACCGGGTGACTGGTAACGCCGCCATGAACGCGGTGCCGGTGCGCGTCGAGGCGGCGGCCTAGGCACCTAGAACATCGTCATAGAGCTCCTGCACGGCCGCCAGCAGTCGCGCCGGGGCGAAGCGCTCCCGCACGTCGGCGGCGGCCGCGGCGCCGATCCGCTCGCGCTCGGCCGGGTCGTCGAGGAGCTCAGCGGCAGTGTCCGCAAGCGCGCGGTGATCGCCCGGTGGCACGAGCCGGCCGGTCTGGCGGTCGCGGATGATCTCGGGCAGGCCGCCATGCGCTGCCGCGATCACGGCGCAGCCGGCGGCCGCGGACTCGATCGCCGTGCCAGGAAGGGGGTCGGGGGCGGTCGAGGGCACCGCGATCAGGTCCGCGGCGCCGTAGATGGAGTTGACGTCGTCGCGGAATCCGGGCAGTCGCAGACGATCGGCGACTCCTAGCTCGCGCGCCAGCCCGAGCACGGCTTCCAAACGGTCCTCGGTCCCCGGCCAGGCCTCGCCGGCGATCAGGCCGATCGCCCCCCGCTCGCGCAGCGGCGCCTCAGCCAGCGCACGGACCAGCACGTCCTGCCCCTTCCAGTCGGAGATCCGCCCGAGCACGGCGATCACCGGGACCCCGGGATCGAGGCCCAGCGCGACCCGGGCGCGGCCCTTCGGTTCGCGCCGGGCATCGAAGGCCAGCGCCTCGTGTATCACCCGCGCCGTTCCGCGGCCGTCGAACTGCGCTGCGGTGGCCTCGGAGACGCACGGCAGCGCGCTCGCGGTCCCAAGCAGGCGCCGGTATGGCGGCCACAGCCGGGCGAAGCTCGAGTAGATCTCCCGCACCTGCCAGACATGCGGGATCCCCAGGAGCGCGGCGGCTGCCGCGCCGCCCAGCACCACCGAGGTGTTGGAATGGACGAGGGCGACCTGGCGGCGGCGGATCAGCGACCCCAGCCCGACCGCATCCCTGCCGCGCGGCGGAGAAGGTGCGAGTCAGCCCCAGGGGGTTGAGGTTCTGGCGGCGGAGCACGCTCAGTGGCCTGGTCATCACCTCGACGCCTGCGTCGATCAGATCAGAGGCCAGCGGGCCATCGTCGGGGAGCGCCACGATCGGCTCGTAGCGTGCGCGGTCAAGGCCGCCGGCCACCAGCAGCAGCTGCCGATCGGCGCCGTAGCGACCGCTCGAAGAGTGCACATAGAGGACGCGGCGCGGGCTCAGAGCTCGACCGTCAGCGCTTCGCCCGGGGCTTCCGGCACCAGCTCGGGATGGAAGATGTGGGCCAGGAGCTCGAGGCCGCCCACGATCCGCGGCCCCGGACGCGAGAAGTACGCGGCCGCGTTTACGGCCACAACTTCGCCGGCGCCCAGCGACCGAAGCTCATCCCGGTGCATCTCCGCTTCTCGGTAGGCGATCTGTGCGTCGTAGCCACAGGGCATCACCACGACGAGGTCTGGCTGCGAGGAGATCGCCTCCTCCCAGGTCCGCTGCTGCGAGCTCTCGCCGGCGAACCCCAACACGTCTTCGCCCCCCGCGAAGTCGATCAGCTGGGGGACCCAGTGGCCGGCGGCAAAGGGGGGATCGAGCCATTCGAGCGCCGCCACCCGCGGACGCCTGGCCCCTCGCACCGCAAGACGGACGCGGTCGATCCGCGCAGCCGCATCGCGGACGAGCTCGACGGCAGCGTCGCGCCTGTCTGTGGCTTCCGCCAGCGTGCGGGCGTCACCGAGCACCTCACCCACCGTATGGGGATCGAGCGAGAGCACGCGCGGGCGGGTTTCGATTTCCTCGGCGATCGCCCGAACGTCGTCGTATGAGACAGCGCACACCGAGCAGAGCGCCTGGGTGACGATCAAGTCAGGCCGCAGGTCATGGAGCAGCTCGGTATCCAGCTCGTAGATCGATTGCCCCTGAAGCGTTCGCTCCTTGACCGCCGCGTCGATTTCACGCGAGTTCAGCCCGGGCGGAAGCACGTCGCGCGTCACCTTGGGAAGCTCGAGGGCAGCCGGGGGGTAGTCGCACTCGTGGGTGACGGCGATAAGGTCGGGCCCCAGTCCGAGTGCGAACAGCATCTCGGTGGCTGACGGGACGAGGCTGACGATTCTCACAGGAGGAACGATATGACAGAGCTGTTGAGCGACTCAGAGATCGAGGACCGGTTGGGGGACAGCGACTGGAGGCGCGAGGGCGACGAGATCATTCGCGACTGGAAGTTCGGCGACTTCTCCGAGGCCATGGCGTTCGTCAACCGCGTGGCCGAAGCGGCGGAGGAGGCCAACCACCATCCGGACATCCTTGTCCACGGCTGGAACAAGGTCCGTCTGTCGCTGACGAATCACTCGGCCGGAGGGCTGACCGAGCCCGACTTTCAGATGGCTCGCAGGTTCGATGGCCTCTAGAGCCTGTCTCGAGACAGACTCTCGCCGTCGCTGAGACGGATGCTACGGTTCGCGGGTCGCCGTAGATGAACGAAGACGACCCACCCCGAAGTAGCAGCGCACGGATAGATGGGGGCGCTGCGCTAGTACGCAGCTGGTCTGGACGCCTCCGCCGTTGAGGGCGCTGTTCATCATCCTCGCGGGACTTCTGGTCCTCGTGAACGCATTCTTCGTGATTGCGGAGTATGCGCTCGTGCGCTCCCGGCGGGAGCGGCTCGAAGCGCTGGCCGACGAAGGGGCACGGGGCGCGCGACTGGCGCTGTCGCAAGTCGAGCTGATCGGCGACTACATCGCGGCCTGCCAGGTGGGGATCACGTTCGCCTCGATCGGGATCGGTGCCCTCGGCGAGCCGGCGTTGGCTCACGTGCTCGAGGGCGCGCTCGGCCCTGGACTGGGTCACGCCGCTGCGGTTGTCCTCTCGGTCGTCATCTCGTACCTGCTGATCACCACGGCGCAGAGCGTCGTCGGCGAGATCGTGCCCAAGCTCTACACGATCCAGCACGCCGAGGGTCTGGCGCGGCGGATCGCGCGCCCGCTGCAGTTCAGCCGCTTCCTGTTCGCGCCGTTCATCGTCGTCCTGAACGCGGCCTCGAACTCGATCCTGCGCATGCTGGGAACCGACCCCGATGCCGAGCCGGAAGAGGGAACCGCTGAGGACATCAAGCGGCTCATCGCTCAATCACGGACAGGCGGGCAGCTCGACGTAGGCGAGGCGAGCATGCTCACCGGCGTCTTTCACCTGCACGAGCAGGAGGCGCGTCAGGTGATGACCCCGATTCCCGCGGTGGTCACGGTCGACGAGTCAGAGACCGTCGAGGCGGCCGTGCAGCGATGCGTCGATACCGGGCACTCCCGCCTGGTCGTGACCGAGGATGGAAACCAGGACCGGGTCAAGGGGATCGTGCACGTCAACCAGTTGGTCAAGCTGCTGATGGCCAAGGGTTCCGACGCCAGTTTCGCCGACCGGGTCCGCGAGGCACCCCTGGTGCCGGAGACGAAGCCGCTGGACGACCTGTTGGCGGACCTCCAGCGCGAGCGCACCGAGCTTGCGATCGTGATCGACGAATACGGGCGGACGGCGGGAATCGTGACGATCGAGGACATCATCGAAGAAGTGGTGGGGGAGATCTCCGACGAGACCGATCCCGCGGGCGGGGCGGTCCGCCGGCTGGCCAACGGTGACTGGTTCGTGCGAGGCCACGTCGCGATCACGGATCTCGAGGACTATGGGCTCGACCTGCCGGTCGACACGGACGCATACAACTCCGTCGGCGGGCTGGTATTCGCCGAGCTCGGCAGGCTTCCCAAGCGCGGCGACACCGTATCCGCAAACGGCTACTCGATCCGGGTCGAGTCGGTGCGCGAGAACCGGGTCGAGGCCGTTCGGATCAGGCCGCGGCGCACGCCAGCGGCCGAAGTCAGCGGCCAGCGCGCGTGATGCCAGCCGGCACACTTTAATCGCCACATTCGTTACATTTCGCATCAGACAACGGCCGGGTGATTGCCGAGCGGCCTGGTGATAGCCGAACGGCGTGAGCCTTCCCGGTGGTTGAGAGGAGAGATGAAGCCGGCCCTTGGTCCGGGCCGGCTTCGACCTCTAGGCTGCGATCGGCCGTAGAAAGAAGGAAGCCGGCCCGCTGGTTACGGGCCGGCTTCGTGCTTCTGGGGAGGAGGTGCTGCTATGAGGTACGTCGCGATCGAGAGTCTCGTCCCGGGAGATGAACAATCCTTAAAGCCCGCGCATGTCGTGCGTAAGGATTTACTCGTAGACGAGAAAACCGCGCCCAGACTTGCGGCCGAGGGCTCCCTCTCGGACCAGCTCGCGCAGTTTCGGGGGGACGTTGGCGCCGATCGCGTCCCCTATCGCCTCGGCCACGTCCAGACCCACGAAATCGAGCAAGGCGATGGGTCCCATCGGCACCCCCGCCCCCAATGTCATGCAGGTGTCGATGTCCTCGGGTGCAAGACCGGTTTGCGTCATCAGATCGACTGCGCTGAACAGATAGGGGAACAACAGCCGGTTCACCACGAATCCCGGGATGTCGGGCACCTCGACGGCGGTCTTGCCCAGCGCGTCGCACAGCGCCTTTGCTCGCTCCCTGGTCTGCTGGGCGGCATCCGCCGGAAAGACCAGCTCAACGAGCTTCATCCGCTGAACCGGGTTGAAGGGATGCAGCCCGACGAACCGGTCAGGGCGGCCGCTGGCCCGGGCAAGGTCCGAGATCGACAGCGACGAGGTGGTCGTCGACAGCAGGGCGTCCTCGCCGGCATGACTGGAGAGCTCGGACAGGAGTGAGACCTTGTGTTGCTGGTCCTCGACCACGGCCTCGACCAGGAACGTCGCGCCCCCCAGTGCCTCGAGGTCGCGCACGACCTGGATCTGCTCCGTCACCGCCGGGCCGTCGGTGAGCTTGCTACAGATCTTCTCGACGCTCAGCCGGGCGCGGTCGGCTGAGCGGTCCGACCGAGCCCACATCAGGACCTGGCCGCGCTGGGCCGCGGTGGCCGCCAGTCCACAGGCGATCGCGCCCGCCCCTGCAATGCCTAGTCGCTCCATGGGGCGGATACAGTACGCGACCGTTCATCCCAACGACGCCCCGGTAACTGGAGTGGCATCAGGGCGGCGAGGCAGCGGGCAGCTGGACGTGGGGGCGACGGAAGCTAGACGCGCCCAGAGACCGGCTAGACGCGCCCAGAGACCGGTCAGTCCGCCTGCTCGCTGGGCCGCACCAAAAGCTCGTTGATGGCCATGTGCCGTGGCCGGGTGATGGTGTAGAGGATCGCGTCAGCGATGTCGCCGGCGGACAGGATCTGGACATCCGCGAACCGGCGCCCGATCTGCTCCTGGATCTCGGGACGGTTGTGAGAGGGCAGCTCTGTGTCGACGGCTCCCGGCTCGACCAGCGACACCCGCACGTGTCGAGGCGCGACCTCCTGGCGCAGCGACTCCGAGAACGCTCCCACGCCGTGCTTGGTCAGGTTGTAGACGGCTGAGCCGCGGCGCGCGACGCGGCCCGCCACCGAGCTGATGTTGACCAGGTCGGCGACCCGGCGCGGCTCGCCCTCGGCCGCGGTCAGCAGGTGCGGAAGTGCCGCGTGTGCGGCATAGAGCAGGCCGGCCACGTTGACGTCGAGCATCTGCTCCCACTCGTCGAGCGGCGCCCCGACCGCCGGACCCAGCAGCATCATGCCCGCGTTGTTGATCAAGATGTCGAGCCGCCCGAGTTCGGAGACGGTTCGCTCCACGGCGTCCCCAGCCTGCGCTGCCGAGCTGATGTCGGCCGGGACCGCCAGCGCTGTGCCGCCTTCCTGGCCGACGCGCTCGGAGACGGACTGGAGCCGGTCAGCTCGGCGGGCGACCAGCGCCACCGACGCCCCCTCCGAAGCCAGGGCGACCGCGGTGGCCTCGCCGATCCCGCTCGAAGCGCCGGTTACCAGCGCCACCGTTCCCTCCAGGCGGCGGGGCATCAGATCGAGTCCCAACGGAACCCGGTGGGCGAAGGTGCCGGTGGCAGTGGGCTCGACGGAAGTCCGGCGGGCGGGTCTTGGACGTTATAGCCGGATGGCGCCAGATCGTTGGGCGTGTCCGGGTGAAACAGGGAGGCGAGGTACTGAGCCTGGCCGCGACCTGGCCCGAGCTCGAATTGGCCACCCCCGTAGGCCCCGATTGAATGCTGCGCGCAGTAGTCGTAGGTGTCGCACAGCTTCCTGAGCCCACCGATCCGTGACGGCTTGATGTTGACCATCCGCGGCGGGAACGGAAGCGATTCGATGTCGGAGATCGAATGGATGGGCGCGTCCCAAGTGATCCGATCGCGAGCGTCGGCGAGGGCCGCCGCCGTTTCGGCCGTGACCACGTCCGGGTCCTCTAGCCAGGCGCCCGGGAAGGCCTCGACGACGCGGCGATAGAGCACCGGGTCCGGCGGCTGGTCCACGACCGTCCCGCGGTAGAAGCTCTTGAAGTCAACCGAATCGACGGCGCCGGTTGCCACCAGCTCCGCGATCAGCTCCGGCGTCCACGAGCTGGTGGGATCGAGCTTGAAGCGCAGCTCCGGATACCGCTGAAGCCTTCGCTCGATCGGAGCCATCGTGGGCGGCTCTCCGAGGCGCAGCGAGACGACGAACGTCACTGGCCGCGGTGGCGTGCCCAGCAAGTCGCCGAGCTGCTTGTCGTTCTGGCGCAGCGCCAGGTCGAGGGCGGCGCTATGGAACGTCCACCGTCGATAGAGGCGCGATACGTCGCGCTGCGGATTCTCCGGGAACAGATCGAGGGAGTCGATCCGCTCGCAAAACTCTCCCAGCGTGTAACGGCCCTTGAGGTCGTGGACAGGACCCGCCTCCTGGAGGGCGAGTTGGTCGACGCCGTCGTAGACGACGTCTTCCCCCAATCCCTCCAGGCCGCCTCCCTGCAAGTGGACGATGGTCGTCAGCCGCTCGAATCCACTCGCCACCTCCGTGCGGAGCCCTTCGAGCATGTAGCCGTCGACCTCCAGCGGGAGGTCCTTGAGAAGGTCGAAGGTGGCCACGGACCCAATTTAGCCTGCGCCCTGCGGTCCGCACGCTCAGCTAGGCCACTGGTGGTAGCTCACGAGCTTCACGCCGGCTGCCTCGAGCTCCTCGCGGAGGCCCTCCTCGGTGAGGGTCTCGAGCTCGAGCTCGCGCTCGTGGAGATAACTCGAGTCGAGGTCTTCGGTCAGGCGTCCGGGATGGCATCCGAGCTCGGTGAAGCCATCACCCACGTCCGTATCGATGAGCTGGCGCAGGAACGGACGTCGGATGTAATCGAGATTTCTGGCGCCGGGCTCCTGCTCCGGCCAGAAGCTCCCTACGTAAGCCACCTGCCCGTCGTTTCGCAGCGGGACGCCCAGCGGCCGGACCAGCTCCTCAAAGGTCGTCATCCGGCGGCCCTCGGAGTGGACGTGGTGGTGGGAGTCGACGTGGGTGGGGTCCCGGCTCATCAGCTCGCGGAAGCGCTCCAGCTGAACCTTGAAAGCGCGCTCAGCCTGTGCTGGGTCATCCAAATCGGCGCTTCCGTCCTCGACGAAATGCAAACCGACCGACAGCTGCGGGTGAGGACGGGCGAGCGCAGCCGCTTCGGCCGCGGCCGGCGCCAGCACCATCAGGCTGGTGCTGGTGAGGATCCCATCCGTGTGAGCCTCGATGACCCCTTCGTTGACTCCGCCCGCCATCCCGAAGTCGTCGCCGTTGACGATCAGGAGGCGCATCGCTCTGAGGATCAGTCGCGGCCGCCCTGCTCCAACCGCGCGACCAGCTCCTCCAGCCGCAGCTCCTCGAGACCCGCGGTGACCGCCTCCAGCTCTTCGGCACAGAACGCCACGAGCTCTCGCCCCTCGCGAATGAGCTCGAGCGTCTCTCGCAGCTCGGCCTCGCCGGAGTCCAGTCGGCGGATGATCGCCTCGAGCCTGGAGACCGCTGTCTCGTAGGTGCGCTCCTCGGTCATGGGTCGGGAACCACCGCCGGCACCACGCCGTCGTGGAAGCGGACATCCAGATCGTGCGCGGCCCGCGCCCCGGAGGCCGAGGTGATAAGCCCTCCAGAGCGGCCCTCGACCATCGCGTAGCCACGCTGAAGCGTGCGCTCCGGATCGTGGGCGGCCAGCGCCAGGGCCATCCGGTCGAGCTCCGACCGGCGGCGGGCCGTCTCTGAGCTGAGTGCGCGGGCCGCACTGCGCCTCAGCACGAGCAGATGCACCGACGCCAACGAGCGTCCCTCGGAGACGGTGCGCCTGCCGCCGGCGCGCAGCTCGCGGACCAGCTGGTGGAGCCGAGCGCGGTGCCGGGCGACATGCTCGCTGGGTGCTCGCGAGAGCTGAGAGAGCAGGCGGGCACGCGCGAGTACGGCCCGCCGGCCATGGTCTCGAAGACGATGCGCGTGGCTCCTCACCGCCGCCTGGGCCGCGTGCAAGTCGACCGGCACCGCGGCCTCCGCGGCGTGCGTCGGCGTCGAGCAGCTGACCGCCGCCACGTCGTCGATAAGCGTGCGATCGGTGTGGTGGCCGACGGATGAGACGACCGGCACCCGCAGCAGCGCGACGGTGCGGCACAGCGCCTCGTCGCAGAAGGCAAAGAGGTCGGCCAGCGAGCCCCCGCCGCGGGCCACGATCACCACCTCGACCTCCTGGAGGGCAGCGAGCTCCCGAAGGGCCGCCGCGATCTGGGGAGCGGCATGCCGGTCCTGCACCGGCGCGAACGCCCAAACCAACCGCCCTGCCCATCCCCGGCGGCGAAGCCCGGCCAGGACGTCGTCCCGGGCCTTGCCCCGCTCGCCTGTCACCACACCGATCGTTCTCGGCAGTAGCGGACGCCGCAGCAGCTTCTGCGGCTCGAACAACCCGTCGGCGGCCAGCTGCCGGCGCAGCCGCTCGAGGGCCGCGAGCAGGTCGCCCTCGCCCGCGACGCGTAGCTCCGAAACGGCGAACGTGAACGACGGGGATGCGGAGGCGCTCCCCGGGTAGTAGTCGCAGCCGCCAGCCACCACGACCCGCGCGCCTTCCGAGAGCGTCACCCCGAGGGCGTCGAAGTCGGTGCGCCACATCGAGCAGGGCAGCGCACCCCGCGGATCGCGCAGCTCGAAGTACACCCGGGCGCGGCTGGATCTCATTCCCCACAGCTCGCCGACGAGCTGGACGCGCGCGAACTGCCTCAGGCGAAGCTTGAGCTGGGCGGCGTAGGAGCCGACGGGATAGGGGCCAGGCAGGTCCGTGCCCGGTATCCCCTCGGCGACCGCCTGGGGCTGGGGACCGGCCTCGGACTGAGGGTCGGGACCGAACATCGTCGTGGCCGAGGCTAGCGCCAGGGTAGGATCCTCTCCCGTGGATCTGACCCTGTCGCCCGCCGAGGAAGCCTTCCGGGACGAGCTGCGTTCGTGGCTTGAGAACAACCATCCCGGCGATGAGCCATCCGGCGACGAGCCGACATTCCAGTTTCGCCGGGACTGGCAGCGCAAGCTGCACGAGGCCGGATGGGCGGGCGTCTCCTGGCCCCAGGACTATGGCGGCCGCGGAGCCACCCTGATCGAGCAGGCCATCTTCAACGAGGAGGTCGTAAGGGCCCGCACCCCGACCCCCGCCAACGTGCTCGGGCTGGCCATGGGCGGACCGACGGTGATCGCCCACGGCGCCGAGGAGCAGAAGCGCCGCTACCTGGCGCCGATCCTCTCAGCGGAGGAGATCTGGTGCCAGGGATTCTCCGAGCCCGAGTCCGGTTCCGATCTGGCTTCTGTGAAGACCCGCGCCGTGCGGAACGGAGATGAGTGGGTGGTGACCGGCCAGAAGGTGTGGACCACCTTTGCCCACCACGCGAAGTGGTGCATGCTGGTGGCCCGCACCGATCCAGAGGCGCCAAAGCACAAGGGCCTCACCTATTTCCTGATGGACATGGAGCAGGACGCCGTCCAGGTCCGGCCACTGGTCCAGATCACCGGTGAGGCGGAATTCAATGAGCTGTTCATCGAGGAAGCCCGGATCCCGAACGAGAACATCGTCGGAGGGGAGGGCAACGGGTGGGCGGTCGCCATCACGACCCTGATGCACGAACGAGCTACGCTGGCGTTCGGGCTGCAGGTCAGCCTCCAGATCGAGCTCGGCAAGCTGCTCGAGTACGCCGGCCAGACCCGCGGCGGCGACGGCCATGTAGCCAGCGCCGATCCGGTCATCCGTCAGCGCCTGGCGCAGCTGTTGATCGAGTCCGAAGTGCTGCGACTGAACGCCTACCGGAGCCTGTCGGCGACGATGCGAAGCGGCGTCCCGGGGCCCGAGGGGTCGCTAGGCAAATGGCACTGGTCCGAGGTCAACCAGGCCCTTACCGAGCTGGCGATGGACATGTCCGGCCCGCGCGCCCTGAGCGCGGAGCACGACTGGGCGTATCGCTTCCTCCGGGCACGGGCCAACTCGATCGAGGGCGGGACGACCGAGATCCTGAAGAACATCGTCGCCGAGCGGGTGTTGGGATTGCCCAGGATGCGGTGACCGATCGCAGGTTGCCCCGAACGCTTGAACTTCCATGAACTTCGATCTCACTGACGACCAGCGGGCGATCAAGCGGACCGCGAACGAGTTTCTCGCCTCCCGGTACAAGCCGGAGGTCATGCGCGAGCTGGCGGAAGGGGACCGCGGATTCACTGACGAGCAGTGGCACGAGCTCTCGGAGCTCGGCTGGCCAGGGGTCATGATCCCCGAAGGTGATGGCGGGCTCGGCCTGGGTGCCGTGGAACTGCTGGTGATCCAGGAGGAGATGGGGTACGCACTGGCCCCGAGCCCGTTGTTTTCGACCGTGAGCGCGGCGCTGCTGCTGGCGGCCGCCGGCACCGGCGAGCAACGTGAGCGGTGGCTCGGCCCGCTGGCGCAGGGCGAGGCGCGGGGAACGATCGCCGTGTGGGACGAGCGTTCCGGATGGGCCCCCAACCGATCGGAGATCGAGACTGAAAACGGAACGATGTCAGCGACGAAGGTGGCGGTGCCGGATGCCTCCGGCGCCGACTTCGTGATCGTCTCCGGCGCCGACGGCGCTCACTTCTTGGTGGAGACGGCGTCGCCCGGCGTCACGATCGTGGCCACGAAGGCCCTCGATCCCACCCGGAAGCTGTTCACGGTGCACCTCGATCGGGCGCCTGCGGAGCCGCTGTCCGGAGGCCGAAGCGAGCAGGTCGCTCACGCCTATGGCACGATCGTCACGGCGCTGGCGGCAGAGAACGTCGGCGTCGCACAGCGGGCGATGGAGATGGCGGTCGCCTACGCCAAGGACCGCAAGCAGTTCGACCGGCCGATCGGTTCCTATCAGGCCGTCTCGCACCGCTGTGCGCAGATGCTGCTCGAGGTGGAGGGCGCCCGGTCTTTGTCCTACTGGGCTGGGTGGGCTCTCGATCACGAGCCGTCCACGGCGCCGCGCGCCGCCTCGATGGCCAAGGCCTATGCGGGCGACGCGGGCTTCCGCGTCGCGGCATCGGCGCTTCAGGTCCACGGCGGCATCGGGTTCACCTGGGAGCACGATCTCCACTTCTTCCTCAAGCGGGCGAAGGCCAATGCCCACGCCTTTGGCGACTCGCGGTGGCATCGAGATCGAGTAGCGGAGCTAGCGGGGGTAACGGCGGCGAGCACGCCGGCACGTTCCCCAGCGCTGAACACGCTGGCGCGGTCTCCGGCGCCGGCTGGGTGAGCACCTCCCCACCACGAGATCAGGCGGGGCTGACCGCTCGCGCGTTGCAGTGGTTGGGGCGCGCGCCGGCGGCGCTGGCCGGGATGCTGCGGGGAGGAGTGGTCCAGGCGGTCGGCGGCCCCGCTCGCGCTCGGGTAATCGGCCTGTTCGGCGCCGTGCTGGCGCTCTCGAGCGCAGACGCCAGCACGGTTGGGGCGGTGGCGCCGCAGCTCGAGCGCTCGCTCCACATCGGCAACGCCAAGATCGGGCTGCTCAGCTCCGTGGCGCTGCTGGCCGGCGCCGTGCTTGTGCTCCCGATGGGCCTGTTCGTCGATCGGTTCAAGCGCGTGCCGCTGCTCGCCGGCTGCATCGTGGTCTGGAGCGCCGCCTCGATCGTCAGCGCGTTCGCGCCCGACTACTCGATGCTTCTGTTCACGCGGCTGGCCCTGGGCGCGGTGACGGCGGTCGCCGGCCCGGCGATCGCCTCGCTCACGGGTGACTACTTCGCCGCCAGCGAGCGAGGCCGAGTCTATGCCTACATCCTCGCCGGCGAGGCTGCCGGAACGGCCGTGGGGTTCGTCATCTCTGGCACTCTGGCCAGCGCGATCTCCTGGCGCGCGGCGTTCGTGGTCCTCGGGATCCCTGGCTTCTTCCTGGCCCGGACGTTGTGGCGGACGGTGCCGGAACCGCTGCGCGGGGGCCAGAGCCGACTCCATCCCGGGACGGAGAACCTGGAGGACGCATTCAGCGTGGCCGCGGCGGCACGTTCGGACAGGGAAGCGGAGCAGCAGTCGGAATCCGGGGACGGCCAGGAGGGCGAGCTTGCCCGGGCGGCCGCCAGCCGGCGCGGGATCGCGCCCGACCCCCATCTGGTGCTCACAGAGGACCCGTCGAGGATGGGGCTGATTCGCTCCATCCGCTACATCATGTCGGTCCGCACGAACTTCGTGCTGATCGTCAGCCAGGCGCTCGGCTACTTCTACCTCGCGGGACTGAACACCTTCGCCCTGCTGTACGTCCGCGGTCACTACAACGTCAGCCAGCTGACCGCCGAGCTCGCGCTGCTGGGGCTGGTCATCGGCGCCGTTCTCGGCACGATCGCCGGGGGGCGCATCACCGACGCCATGCTGCGCCGGGGCTTCCTCGAGGCCCGGATCTGGGTGCCGGCGATCTGCTACGTGGTCGCGTCGGTGCTGCTCATCCCCGGGATTGTTGGCTCTACGTCTCACTCCCGCCCTGTGGTTCGACATCGCCGGTGCGACCCTCCTGTCGGCGGCGAACCCCCCGCTTGACGCCGCGAGGCTCGATGTCGTGCCCGCTGGCCTATGGGGACGGGCTCAGAGCACCCGCTCGTTTATGAGCTCCATCGCCCAGGCCCTGGCGCCGATCACCTTCGGAGCGCTGTCGAGCTTGATCGCGGGAATAGTGCCCGCCCAGGCTCCCATCGGAACCCATCCCGGCCCACTCTCCTCGAACGCCTCGACGGGGCTGGAGATCACGTTCCTGATACTGCTCGCAGCGCTGGCCGCGGCGGGCGTGTTCCTGGCGGCCGCGCGCCACAGCTACCCGCGCGACGTGGCGACCGCCGGCGCGTCACAGCAGGGTCCCGAGCCCGCGGACAGGCCGTCGTAGGGATCCCGCGGGCAGGCCGTCGTAGGGATCCCGCGGCAGGCGTCGCGGGGTTTCCCCTAAGCCGTAGGGCTTTGCCGCCTCGCGTTAGAGAGCGTGCGCCATCCGGGAAGCACGGACCAATGGCAACAGGTGGCACATCTGCATCTCTGGTCCTGATCGCGATCGGGGCGATCCTCCGCTGGGCCGTGACGGCCCAAGTGAGCGGGCTGTCGCTCCCGACCGTCGGGCTCGTGCTGATCATCGTCGGGATCCTGGGCTTCGTCGTATCGCTGCTCGAGCTGTTCCTGTGGGCGCCGAGACGCGAGCGCACCCGGGAACCGGCCCGGTACCCCAACGAGTACGACGCGACCCATAGGCTGAGCTGACGCTCAGGTGGCCGGCGTCGGCGCCGCGACCAAACCGGTGATCATCGACCCCACCTCCCCGCCGCCTCTGAGGTGGGGTTCGAAATGCCCGGATACCGGGCATGCCGAACCCGAACCCCCGCGGGCCCTGCCGGGTGGGGTCGATGGTGTCCGCGCGACGCGGCCGTTCCGGCTAGTCGCGTGAGCCGCGCCCGTACAGCAGCTTGAGGAAGCGGAGCAGCAGGTCGGAGCGCAGCTTGGTGTAGGGGAACATGTAGATGTCCTTCTTCAGCGCGAAGCGCGTGAAGACGATCGTCTGCGGGTGCGTGTACTTGCGGATGCCCTGTGGACCGTGCCGGACGCCAATGCCGGAGCTCTTCCACCCGCCCATCGGCGCCTCGAACGCCGAGTAGTTGGCGACGCAGTCGTTGACGACGACCGCCCCGGCTTGGAGCCGCCGCGCGACGCGATCGGCCTTGTTCATGTCCTTGGTGAACAGCGAGGCCTGAAGCCCGTACGGGGAGTCGTTGGCCATCCGCACCGCCTCCTCCTCGTCGCGGACCTTCATGATCGGAAGTGTTGGGCCGAACGTCTCCTCGGTCATGGCCGCCATCGAGTGGTCGGCCCCCGCGATCACCGTGGGCTCGAAGAAGGAGCCCGGGCCTTCGACGCCGTTGCCGCCGGCGAGCACCCGCGCGCCCTTGTTGACCGCGTCCTCCACGTGAGCTTTCACGATCTCGGCCTGCGGAGGATTGATGAACGAGCCTACGTCGACCGAGCCGAAGTCGCCGGGAACGCCCTGGCGGAGCTCCTTGACCCTCTCGGCCACTAGCGAGACGAACTCGTCGTGGATGGGCTCCTCCACGTATACCCGCTCGACCGAAATGCAGGTCTGGCCCGCGTTCTGCATCGACCAGAACACTGCAGCGTTGGCCGCCCGTTCCACGTCGGCGTCGGCCAGCACGAGCATCGGGTCCTTGCCGCCCAGCTCGAGCGCCACGGGCGTGAGCGTCTTGGCCGCGCGCTCCATCACGGTCCTGCCGACCTCGGTCGAGCCGGTGAACATGACCGCATCGACCAGATCGATCAGATCACCGCCGATCGGGCCGCGGCCTACGACTACCTGGAATACGTCCTCGGGGCACCCGCATTCCCGCAGGCACTCCTCCATCAACAACGACGTCAGGGGAGTGACGCTTGAGGGCTTGAGCAGCACGCTGTTGCCGGCCGCCAGCGCGGGGATCACGTCGCCGATGTTGTTGGCCAGCGGGTAGTTCCAGGGCCCGATGATCCCCGCCACCCCAATCGGCTCGTATCGCACGATCACCTTGCGCCCGAGCAGGAACGGCGATGAGGTCCTGACCTTCTCGTCGGCCAGGTACTTGGGCGCCTGCTTGGCCCAGAATCCGAACGCCGCGACCGGGATGCTCATCTCGAGCAGCACGTCCTCGCGCGTCTTGCCGCTCTCCGAAATCAGCGTCTCGGATACTCGCTCCACGTTGTCGAGCAGCCACTTCTGAGCGCGGCGCAGCACCTTGCCCCGTTCCTCGAAGCCGAGCGCCTGCCAGGCGGGCTGAGCCTTCCGCGCTCGGGCCACCATCTCTGCCAGCTGCTCGGGGGTGTGGGGCTTGAGCGTCGCGACTGTCTGGCCGGTCGCCGGGTTCTCGACCTTGATCGAATCTTCCGCCTGGGTGCGTGTCGCCCCCTTCTGCCGTTCAACCGTCGTCGCCATTGCTCACGCTGCCTTTCGATAGATGGTCACGACGGCCGCGCCGCCGAGCCCGATGTTGTGCTGCAAGCCAACCTTAACGCCCTCGACCTGGCGCTTGTCCGCTTTACCGCGAAGCTGCCAGTTCAACTCCGAGCACTGCGCTAGCCCGGTGGCCCCGAGTGGATGGCCCTTGGAGATCAGTCCGCCCGAGGGATTGACGACCGGGCCTTCGCCCCCGTAAGTCGTCGCCTGCTTTTCGACCAGCTTGTGCCCTTCCCCCTCGGGGGCCAGGCCCAGCGCCTCGTAAGTGATCAGCTCGTTGGCCGAGAAACAGTCGTGTAGCTCGATCACCTGCACGTCCTCGGGGCCCGCCTCGGCCTCTTGGTAGGCCAGCTGCGCGGCCTTCTTTGACATGTCGCATCCGACGATCTTGATGCAGTCGGCCTCCTCGTCAAACGTGCTCGGCAGATCGGTAACCAGGGCCTGACCCGCGATCTCGACCGCCTGGTCCCAGACGCGTGCTCCTCGACGAACCGTTCGGAGGCCACGATTGCGGCGCCCGCCCCGTCGCTCGTCGGCGAGCACTGGAGCTTGGTCAGCGGCTCGTGGATCATCGGCGCGGTGGCGATGTCCTCGAGCGTGTACTCGGTCTGGAACTGGGCGTACGGATTGTTCACCGAGTGCTTGTGGTTCTTCCACCCGATCCATACGTAGTGCTCCGGCTTCGAGCCGTACTTCTCCATATGGTCGCGCCCGGCGTTGCCGAACATCTGCGGTGCGAACGGAGATGCTTCTGGATCGCGAAGCTGGAACATCCTCGCCATGTGCTTATCCATGGCCGGCGTGCGGTCCGTGTACTTCATCCCCAGCGACCCCCGCTCCATCTTCTCGAAGCCGATTGCCAGCACGCAGTCGGCGAGCCCGCCCCGTACGGCTTGACGCGCGAGAAACAGGGCGCTCGAGCCCGTCGAGCAGTTGTTGTTGACGTTGATCACCGGGATCCCGGTCAGTCCGAGCTCGTATATGGCGCGCTGGCCGTAGGTGGAGTCGCCGTAGACGTATCCCGCGTATGCCTGCTGGACCGCCTCGAAAGGGATCCCGGCATCGGCCAATGCGTTATGCCCCGCCTCCTTGGCCCAGTCCGGGTAATCGCCCTCCTTGGTGCCGGGCTTGTCGAACTTCGTCATCCCAACGCCGATCACGTACGTCTTGTTCATCAGGAGTCCTCCGCGGGGCCTCCAGGCCCGCGTTCTGACCGCGGGGCTCGACCTCCAGTCTCGCTTGACCGGGCCGGCTTTGCCGGCCCTCCTCTCGCACCTTGCACGACCGGGAGCACGTCGCGGACGATGCTCAGAAATCCTTGGGTCAGCAGCGCCTTTACCTGCTCCCGCGTCAGCCGACGGCGCTCGAGCCATTCGACGCTCGCCGCTTCCGCAAACCCCGAGTACGACCGCATCGCCGCGCGCAGTTCGGCGGGCGCCTGCGAGGCCTCATAGCTCTGAACGGCTTCGATCAGCCTGTCCGCAGCCCGCTCGCGCGCCTCGTCGAGGATCGCTTCGACCTCGGCATCCCGTCCCAGCCCCCGGCCGCCGATCGCCGCCAGCCACGTGCCGCGGTTGCGCTCGAGCATCTGAAGCCAGCGCTCGACGCTTTCCGAGATCACCACCTCCAGGCCCCGGCCCGGGCTCTGGAGGGGTACCGGGTTCGAGGGCATCCGCATCAGCGATCGCACCACCTCCAGGTAGAGGTCGCGCTTTGTCCCGAAGTAGTGGTGCAGCAGTCCGCGGGCCACGCCAGCCTCGCGTGCGATATCGGTGGTTGACACCGAGTCGTATTTGCGCTCCGAGAACAGCCGCCGAGCACAAGCCAAGATCTGCGCCCGGCGCTCGTCATGCTCGAGCCGCTGCCACCGCGGGACGCCGACCGCAGACGCGGTGGCGGCGCGTCGCTCAGCCGGGGCGGAGGCCATCTTCGTGGCAACGCTAGCAAAGTTGGCAGAGTGCCAATAAGACGTTGGCCGGGCGCATGCGCCCGTCCGGTCCGATCATGATCGGACCGGCAGCAGGATGACGCTGGCGCCGCGCAGTCCGGCGAGGCTGGATGCTGCGCTCGCGGCGCGCGGCACATGTGCCGCTGACCAGTAAGCCGTCATCCCTCCGAACTGTCCGCCCGTGACGTTGAGAACTTGGCCGTGGACGTAGTTCGACCACGGCGAGCAGAGGAAGAACACGCCGCCGGCCGCCTCCGCAGTAGTGCCGGGGCGGCCCAGGGGAATGAGCATCGAGGCCATCTGCCGAAGCTGCTCCGGGATCCCGAGCTGCACTTGCTCGCCACCGATCTGCGCCATGTTCTGCTCGTCTTTGGTGGCCGTCAGCCGCGTCTCGATGTAGCCGAAGGCGACGGCGTTGACGTTGACCTTGAACTGGCCCCACTCCTTGGCGAGCGTTTTCGTCAGCCCTACGACGGCCGACTTGCCCGACGAGTAGTTGGCCTGGCCGGCGTTGCCCATCGTGCCCGAGATCGACGTCACGTTGACGATCTTGCGGAACACTTCCCGACCTTCCTCGCGCTCCTTCTTCGCCGGCTCTCGCATGTGCGGTGCCACGGCGCGGCACATCCGGAAGGGGACCACCACGTGGATGTCGAGCATTTTCTGGAACCAGTCGTCCGACATCCTGTGGATCGCAGCGTCGAGCGTATAGCCGGCGTTGTTGACCAGGATGTCGACCTGCCCCCACTCGCCGATCACCTTCTCGACCAGCTGGTCGGGCACGCCCGGCTCTGTCAGATCTCCCGCGAAGACCAGCGTGTCGCCATCGATCTCGTTCGAGGCCTGCTCGGCGACGTCGCCGTCGAGGTCGTTGATCACCACCCTCGCGCCCTGCTCGGCGAGGATCTCAGCGGTGGCGCGGCCGATGCCGCGCGCCGAGCCGGTGACGATCGCGACCTTGCCGTCGAGAACTGTCATCTGCGTGCCTTTCCGCTCATCTGTCTGCCTTTCGGTCGATTTCGGACGGCGGGATCATGCCAGCGCGCCGCTGGCCTCCGCCGACCGCCTACTGCTGGCACCCTGCCAACAAGAGGTGTGGGAGGTTAATGTCGCGTGGCGCCACTCTTCTTCCCACTGAGGCTGATATGTCGGACAGTCCCCTGAACAAGTCTCGCTTGGGCCGAGCCGGCCGCCTCGGCGGCATGGCAGCCGGCGCCGCGGCCCGACAGCTGGGAACTCGGATCGCCAACACGCGCCGCACGGAGGAGGAAGCCGAGGACGCTCTCGGACGGCAGGCCCTGGAGATGGCAGATCGCGTCGTCAAGGTGCTCGGGGGGATGAAGGGGGCGGCGATGAAGGTCGGCCAGACGCTGTCGGTACTCGATCCCGGGGTGGTGCCGGGTCCCTATCGGGAGGAGTTTCAGGCCAAGCTGGCTCAGCTCCAGACCATGGCCCCCAGCGTGTCGTTCAACGACATGCGCAAGGTGATCGAGCAGGACCTCGGCGAGAACCTCGGCGCCGCTTTCGCTGAGTTCGACGAGGAGGCGATCGCCGCCGCGTCGATCGGCCAGGTGTTCCGGGCCAGGCTCCATGACGGGCGCGAGGTTGCGGTCAAGGTGCAGTACCCCGGCATCAAGGACGTCGTCCGCGCCGACCTGAAGAACCTGGGGCTGGTGCTGAGGGTCGGCGCCCGCTTCGCGCCTGGCCTCGACACAAAAGAGATCGCTCAGGAGATAACCGAGCGCGTCAGCGAGGAGCTCGACTATGAGCTCGAGGCCTCAAACCACCGGGCCCTGGCGCGCGAGTACCGGGGTCATCCGTTCATCGTCGTGCCGCCGGTGATCACCGAGCTCTGCCGGGAGCGCGTGATCGTCACCGAGTACGTCGAGGGCCGCAAGTTTGTTGACATACGCGGCGATCCGGACGCCGAGCGATCGCGCTGGGGCGAAATATTGTTTCGCTTCTACGTCAACGGCCCGTACCGCCATCTGCTCCTGAATGGCGACCCGCACCCAGGAAACTCCCTGTTCATGGCCGACGGCCGGGTGGCGTTCATCGACTTCGGCTTCTTCAAGCGCCAGACGCGCGAGGACGTGCAGGATCAGCTCGAGATCCTCAAAGCCTGCTATGCCCAGGACGCCGAGCGGCTGTTCGAGCTGACGGTGGAGCAGGGCATCATCGCCAAGCACAGACACGACCTGGTCGGCCCGTTGATGGAGAAGTACCGCGCCGCCTCCTGGTGGTTCCTCGAGGACCGGGAGGTGACGCTCACCATCAAGGACGCCACCAAGCTCATGCTCGAGCACGGCGACATGCGTAAGTCCGGCTTTGGCGAGATGCGCCTGCCCGCCAACCAGATCGTCACGCTCCGTGCGTTCGGCCTGGTGTTCGGAATCCTCGGGCAGCTTCAGGCGACCAACAACTGGTACCGGATCGGGCGGGAGGTGATCTTCGGCGAGGAGCCGGTCACGGAGCTTGGCCGGATGGAGGCAGAGCACCTCGAGGGACGAGGGGCGGGCGCGACGCGGGCTGCCCGGGAGCGAGCCGCGAGCTAGAGTGCCGCGTCCGTTCGATGAACGCCAAAGACTGGATCGCCGCGTACGCCGAGAAGCTCGGGACCGCGCCGCCGACGCCGGCCGAGTTCAGCGCCCTTCTCGACCTGGCTGCGGAGGCCGCGCACGCCTCCGAGCGCGTCGCGGCACCAGTTGCCTGCTGGGTGGCCGCGCGGGCCGGCACTTCACCGGAGGAGGCGCTCGAGTCCGCCCGAACCATTGAGCCAGATGGCTGACCGCGAGTACGACGTCGTCGTGCTAGGGGCGACGGGCTTCACCGGCGCGCTGACGGCCGACTACCTCGCTCAGAACGCCTCGGACTCCACGAGGTGGGCGCTGGCGGGTCGCAACCGGGGAAAGCTCGAGGAGGTGCGCGGGCGGCTGGGGGAGGGCCAGGCGGAGCGGCCGCTGGTCCAGGCCGACGTGGGCAACCCCGACTCGCTGCGCGCGCTGGCCGAGTCGACCAAGGTGCTGATCACCACCGTCGGCCCCTACATCAACTACGGCGAACCAGTCGTCGCCGCCTGCGCCGCGGCCGGCACCGACTACGTCGATCTGACTGGGGAGCCCGAGTTCGTGGACCTCATGTGGCTGCGCTACCACGAGCAGGCCGAGAGCACCGGGGCTCGGCTGGTGCACTCGTGCGGCTTTGACTCGATCCCGTACGACCTCGGAGCGCTGTTCACCGTCAGCCAGCTACCGCGGGGCGTGCCGATCCAACTGACCGAGATGATCCGGGTGAGCGCTTCTTTCTCGGGTGGCACCTACCACTCGGCGATCCACATCATGAGCAGGCTGAGGCAAGGCGTGCGGGTGGCGCGCGAGCGGCGCGAACGAGAGGAGCGACCTGCGGATCGCCGCGTCCGGGGAACCGCAGGCCGTCCGCATCGGGACGGCCAGACCGGATGGTGGCTGGTCCCCTACCCGACGATCGACCCCCAGACCATTCTGCGCTCGGCGCGAGCGCTCGACCGCTACGGCCCGGAGTTCACAGTGGCGGTGTACCTCGCGGCCAAGCGGCTGCCGGCGCTGGCTGGACTGGGGGCAGGTGCGGCGACGGTGGCCTGCCTCGCCCAGCTGCCGCCAACGCGGAACCTGCTGCTGAAGCTCAAGGATCCCGGCACCGGGCCGCCACCCGAGCAGCGCGAGCGGAGCTGGTTCAGGCTCCGTTGCGTCGGGGAAGCCGACGGCCGACGCGTCGTCACGCAGGTCTCCGGCGGAGACCCGGGTTATGGAGAGACCTCGAAGATGCTCGCGGAGTCCGCCCTGTGCCTGGCCCACGACGATCTGCCGCCGAGGGCAGGACAGCTAACACCCGCGGTGGCCATGGGTCAGCCGCTGATCGACCGCCTACAGAAAGCCGGGATCGAGTTCAAAGTGGCCGAGGAGTGATGACCGTCGACGCCAAGCAGGCGATCGAAGCCATCCACTCTTACTTTGGAACCCATCCTGGCTTTCGCGCGCTCCACGCCAAGGGCACCCTGCTGAAGGGGACCTTCACGGCCGACGGCGGGGCAGCATCGCTCACCAAGGCCGCGCACATGCAGGGCGCCGCCGTTCCGGTCACGGCTCGGTTCTCGAACGGCTCCGGCAACCCCGACCAGCCAGATTACGCCCCCGATCCTCGAGGGCTGGCGGTGAAGTTCTACCTCTCCGACGGCTCCCGCACCGACATCGTGGCGGTGTCCACGCCGAGATTCATCAGCCGAACGCCCGAAGGGTTCGTCGACCTGCTCGCCGCGCAGGGCGCCGGGCTGGGCGCGGCATGGAAGCTACCGCTGGCGTTCGCCAGGCACCCCGAGATGCTCCGCAACGCGCCGGCGCTGGCGCCGACGCTGCGGCCGCCGCCGAGCTACGCGTGCGCCACGTATTACGGCCAGCACGCGTTCAAGTGGATCGACTCCGGTGGCAGCGAGCGGTTCGTCCGCTATACGTGGCTGCCGGAGGCAACGGAACCGAGGATCTCGTCGAAAGAGGCCCGCGCGCGGGGGCGGGACTATCTCCGAGAGGACTTGGACCGGCGGCTGTCAAGCGGCCCGATCCGGTTCACGCTCGAGCTGCAGCTAGCGGCACCGGGAGACCCACTGGAGGACCCGAGCGCGGCGTGGCCCAAGGACCGCCAGAGGGTGCGGGTGGGGTCACTGGAGCTCACCGATCATGAGACGGGTCGTGAAACCGGTGGCGACGTACTCGTGTTCGATCCCACGCGTGTAACCGACGGGATCGAGTGCTCCAACGATCCCGTGCTCCGATTCCGGCCGAAGGCCTATTCCGAATCCGTCGCCCAGAGGACCAGCTGATGGCCAACGGGTGGGGGGCGGCTGACATTCCAAGCCAGAGCGGGAAAACCGCGGTGGTGACCGGGGCCAACAGCGGCCTCGGCCTAGTGACGGCGCGCGAGCTGGCGCGCGCCGGAGCAAGGGTGGTGGCGGCCGTCCGGGACGTGGGCAAGGGGGAGACCGTGGCCACGGAGATTCGAGACGCCATTCCCGACGCCTCCATCGAGGTCTCGAGACTCGATCTGGGCCACCTGGGGTCGGTGCGCGAGTTCGCCGACAGGCTGGGCGCCGAGCAGGATCGTCTCGACCTGCTGGTCAACAACGCAGGGGTCATGGCCCCGCCGCGGCGGACGACGGTGGACGGCTTCGAGAGCCAGTTCGGCACCAACCACCTAGGTCATTTCGCGCTCACGGGCTTGCTGCTGGGCCAGCTTGGGAAGGCACCGGCACCCCGGGTCGTCACGCTCACAAGCGAGATGCACCGGGTCGGGAAGATCAATTTCGACGATCTCCAGGGTGAGCGCAGGTACAACAACTGGCTTGCCTACGGCCAATCGAAGCTAGCCAACCTGATGTTCGCCTTTGAGCTCAACCGCCGTGCCGTAAAGGCGGGCAGCGCGCTCAACAGCTACTCGGCCCATCCCGGCTACGCGGCCACCAACCTCCAGTTCGCGGGCCCGGCCCATTGGTACGAGCGTCTGGCGATGGCGATCGGCAACAGGGTTTTCGCCCAGAACGCCGAGATGGGTGCCCTGCCCACGCTGTACGCCGCCACCGTCGCCGACATACCCGGTGGCTCGTTCGTGGGACCCGATGGCTTCATGGAACAGCGCGGGCATCCACACCTCGTCACCGGCGCCGGTAAGGCCTACGACCAGGAGGTGTGGAGGCGGCTGTGGGAGATATCGGAGGAGCTGACCGGCGTGCGGTACTCGTTTGACGGATCTGCGTAGAGACGGACCGGCTGCGCTCGACTGGGCTGCCCGCTATCTGGAGCGGGTCTCAGAGCTTCCGGTCCTGGCGCAGGTGAAGCCGGGGGAAATTCGCTCCCGGCTTCCAGCCGAGGCGCCGGAGCACCCGGAACCATTTGACGCCGTGCTGCAGGATCTGGATGAAGTCCTGCTGCCGGGCGTCACTCACTGGCAGCATCCCCGGTACTTCGCCTATTTCGCCACGACCGCCTCTGAACCGGCGATCCTGGCGGAGCTGCTGGCGGCCACTTTGAACTCGGTAGCCATCCTGTGGCGCACGGCACCCGCGGCGACCGAGCTCGAAGCTGTGGTGCTCGACTGGACGGCCCGGCTGCTGGGCCTCCCGGAGGGCTGGCACGGCCACATCGAGGACAGCGCCTCCACCTCGACCCTTGCCGCCCTGATCGCGGCGCGGGAGAGCACCGGGCGCGACTTGGTGGTGTGCTCCGAGGAGGCGCACTCGTCCGTGGAGAAGGACGCGCGCATGCTTGGGATGCGGCTGCGCAAGGTGCCCTGCGACGAGCAGTTTCGCCTGCGAGCCGACGCGCTGGGTGATCTAAGCGAGGGCGCCGCGGTGGTGGCCACCGTCGGCACGACAGCGTCGACCTCGGTCGATCCGGTGCCGACGATCGCCGATGCGTGCGAGCGCTCCGGCGCCTGGCTTCATGTCGATGCCGCCTACGCCGGCGCCTCGATGGTGTGCCCCGAGAACCGGTGGGCGTTCGAGGGCGTGGACCTCGCCGACTCGGTCGTCGTCAATGCTCACAAGTGGATGCTGACGCCGAATGACTGCTCGCTGTTGTGGACCCGCAGACCGGACGACTTCCGCACGGCGTTCAGCCTCGTACCCGAGTACCTGCGCACCCCGGACGCCGAGGACGCGCTGTCGCTGTCCGAGTACGGACCGGCCCTAGGGCGGCGCTTCCGGGCGCTGAAGCTGTGGGCCGTGCTTCGCTGCCACGGACGCAGCGGTCTCCAGGCGCACATCCGTCGTGGCATCTCCCTGGCCGCGACGTTCGAGCGATGGGTCGCCGAGGCGCCCGGATGGGAGCTGTGCGCGCCGCGGCCGTTCTCCGTCGTCTGCTTCCGTCGTGGAAGGGCCGGATGACCGCAACCGCGAGCTGCTGGAGCGCGTCAACGCCAGCGGCGAGATCTTCATTTCTGCCTGTGTGCTCGATGGGCGATACGTGCTGCGGCTGGCGGTCGGGAGCTTGCGCACCACCGAACAGGACGTGGCGCGCGCCTGGGAGGCACTTCGCCGGGAGGCCGCGGGCCTGTAGGTCACCGGCGGGCCGCGGCCCAACCCCTATCCCGAGCCGAACTTTGGCACTTCACTTCCGACATCCGGAAGTGGATTGCCATCGTTCGCCGCCGCGCCAACACACTTCTTGTTTGACTGTTGGCGCCGGGAGGGAATAATTGGCCGCGGAGATGAGGTCTCGGGTGCGTCTGGTCGCGGTCATGGCGGCTCTGGCGGTGGCGCTCGCCGCCCCGGCAGGCGCGCGCGCAGCTGGACTCGACCAGACCTGCGAGCTGAGCGCCACCCGGTTCGATCCTGACACCGTCAACGTCCTGTTCCCGGACCAGTCCGCCCAGTACTGGTCCGCCGACTATGTCGCGGTCCCCGGAACCCGCATCCGGATCGACGGGGTCTTCCCGTACTCGCGCTACACGTCCTGGAACGTGTACGACCCGGTGTTGCGCCCGTTCGCGAAGCTCTCGGACTACCAGCTGGTGCCCGACTCCGGCAGCGCCAATCCCTTCCTGGGAGGCGCGAGCCGCACCACCCCGGTCTCCCAACGCCACTACACGATGTTCATCACGTTCTCCCCGACCGACAACCCGGGGCCCAACACGATCTACGTCGATCCCTCGCAGCACCCGAGCGGAGTGTTCACCCTTCGGGTCTACGTGCCGGACGCCGGCCGCGACGCCACCGGCGGCGTCGGCCTTCCGCAGGTGACCTGGGAGCCGACCTCCTCGACCGGACCGCCCCCGACGGCCTCGCCGTGCCAGACATTCGAGAAGCCGTCGAGCTCGGCGCTGACCCAGTTCTATACGGGGCTAAGCGGACCAACGGGCCCGCCGTATCCCGGTCGCAATCCGCCCGTGTGGCACAAGTTCGTCAACGTCTGTCAATCGGGCGCTGACCTCCTGCTCGACAACGACTTCGGCGGGCAGCCGCCGACGCCGACGCCGAACCCGTGCGCGAATTTCGGGTCGGGCGGCTTCCTGTCGAACCTCGACATCTCCTACGTATACGCGTTCACGAGCACCGGCTTCGGACCGATACTCGTTTTCCACGGCCGGGCGCCGACGTTTGCCGACACCTACCCGAACGCGCCCGTGATGCCCGAGCGGCGAGCAGGTCCGCTACTGGTCGTTCTGCCAGAACGACCCGGTCACCGAGCGTTACATCGCCTGCTCTCGCGACGACCAGGTGAAGGTGGACGCCTCGGGCAACTACACCATCGTCGTCTCGCCACCTTCGGCCTGGCCTCAAGCTGCGACAAAGCGCTGCAGCGCGAGCGCAACCTGGATTCCATGGGGGCCGCAGCCCGACGGCGTAGTGATCTATCGGCAGATGCTGCCCGACCCGTCGTTCACGCAGGCCATCCAGAACGTCTCCTACGGATCCGAGCAGCAGCAGATGGGGCCCTATTACCCGGCGGGCCAGTACTTCTCCCGCTGGCAGGACGTGGCGAAGGCCTTTTGTTGAAGTCCCCCGCTGGTCATCCGGACCGGCGGTCTGAAAACGCGCTTCGCCTCCGGCTCCGCGTAACCGCTCGCGCTCGCGCTCGCTCTACTTCAGTTCGGCCGAGGTCTTCCCGAGCAGCAGGCGGGCGACGATCAGCAACTGGATCTGCTGGGTGCCTTCGAAGATGTCGAGGATCTTGACGTCGCGGGCCCACTTCTCGAGCAGCTCTCCCTCGCCGTAGCCGATCGAGCCGGCGAGCGCCAGGCAGCGCAGCGCGACATCCGTGCCGGCGCGCCCGGCCTTTGCCTTGGCCATCGACGCCTGCAACGAGTTGGGCTTGCGGTTGTCGGCCATCCACGCCGCCTGCAGCGTCAACAGGCGAGCTGCCTCCCAGTCTGACTCCATGGCGATGAACTCCGAGGCGGCCGCGCTCTGGGCGTGGGGCGGGACGTCGTAATCGATCTCGACGCCCGCTTCGGTGAGCAGCTCGCGCGTGCGGTCCAGACAGGCGCGCGCCACACCGATGGCCATCCCGGCGACTAGCGGACGCGTGTTGTCGAATGTCTGCATGACGCCCGCGAACCCTTGCTTTGGCTCGATCTCGGGGCTGCCGAGCAGGTTCTCCTTCGACACCCGGACGTTGTCGAGCACGAAGTTGGCCGTATCGGAGGCCCGAATCCCGAGCTTGTGCTCGAGGCGGTCAAGCTTCAGGCCCGGGTTGTCGCGCTCGACGACGAAGGACTTGATCGCGGCCCGTCCCTTGCTGCGGTCAAGCGACGCCCATACCACGACTAGCTCGGCGCGATCGCCCGAGGTGACGAAGATCTTCTCGCCGTTGAGAACGTACTCGCCCGTCTCTTCGTCGAGCGTGGCCGTGGTGCGGATCGCGGCCGAGTCCGAACCGGCCTCCGGTTCGGTGATGGCCATCGCCGCCCACTTGCCGCCGAAGCGTTTGAGCTGCTCCTCATTGGCGACTGCCGAGATCGCCGCCTGACCCAGTCCCTGGCGGGGCATCGTCAGCAGCAGCCCCACATCCCCCCAACAGAGCTCGATCAGCCCCAGCAGGCTGGCCATGTTGGAGCCGTTGCGGGTTCCCTCGGAGTCCTGACTGGCGGAGGCTCCATTGCCGCCGACGGTGCCCACGCCGGCGGAGCCCGCGCCGCCCAGGGCCCCCGACTCGCTCATACCGTCGATCACGGCCGCCAGCATGTCGAGCTCCTTGGGATATTCGTGCTCGGCGCGGTCGTACTTGCGGGAGTTGGCGCGGAAGACCTCGGTCGCGACTTGGTGCGACTGGGTGACGAGGACCTCGAACTTCTTGGGGATCTCGAGATTGATCATCAGACGAGCAGAGCTCCTTCCATCAGTCCGGCGGCACGCAGATCCCGGTACCAGCGCTCGACCGGGTGTTCCTTCACGTATCCGTGGCCGCCCAGCAACTGGACGCCGTCAGAGCCGATCTGCATTCCCCGCTCGGCGCAAAGCCTCCGAGCCAGCGCCACCTCCCGGCCGAACGGCTTGCCCTGGTCGGCACGGCTCGCTGCGCGGTAGGTCGCGAGGCGCATCCCGTCGAGCTCGATCGCGATGTTGGCCACCGTGAACGACACCGCCTGACGGTTGCCTATCGGCTCGCCGAATGCTTGGCGCTCGTTGACGTACGGAATCACGTAGTCGAGCACGGCCTGGGCGGTGCCCACGGCCAGGGCACACCAACCTAGGCGGGCGAGCTGGACGGACTCCTTGAAGACCTCAGGCTCGCCTCCAGCAAGCAGGGCGGTGCCCGGAATCCTGACGTCGTCGAAGCTCAGCGTGCCGGTCGCGGCGGCCCGGATCCCCATGGCCGGCTCGGGCTCGACGCCGATGCCCGCGCTCTTCGACTCGACCACGAACAGCGCAGGTCCCCGCTCCTCGAGCTCCGCGGCGACGATGAACAGCTCGGCATCACCGGCCCGAGGGACGAGCGACTTGGTCCCGCTGAGGACGTAGTCTCCCCGTCGCGGCGGGCGCTGGTTGTGAGGTGGAAGGGGTTGAACAGCGCTCGGGGCTCGAGCACCGCCAGGGCGGCGGCCGGGACGTCTTCGGAGACGAACTCATGCAGGTACTGCGCCTGCTGGTCTGCGTCGCCCCACAGGCTGATCGCGGTGGAGGCGGCGGCTGGGGCCAGGCAGGCCACGGCAATCCCCATGTCGCCGCGCGCCAGAGCTTCACCCAGGAGTACCGAGGTGATCGCGGAGCGTTCCTCCATCGCCCCGCCGAGCTCCTCGGGCACGCCCACCATCGTGAGCCCGAGCTCGTTTGCCTGCTGCAGCAGCTCCGGGGGGGTCGCGCAGTCGGCATCGGATTTCTCGGCCACCGAGCGAAGCCTCTCGAGCGCGAAAGCGCGCACAGAGTCGCGCAGCATTTGCTGCTCGTCGGTCGGAGTGAGATCGAAGAGCGCTCGGGGCTTGGCGCTGGGCTGGCGCGCGGGACGGGTCAGCTTCTGCGCGGCCGCGAACGTGCGGCCGGCGCTGGCTGCGGTGCGCAGCGTCGTCTTCGATGCGCCGTGAAGGAACCGCTCGGCCGGCTCCCGGAGGCCTAGGAGATCGACGACGGGCGAGGACGCAAAGCGGTTCAGCGCGCGCAGTCCGGCGGCCATCCCGCGCTCGGTGATCCTCTGCTGTGTGGGCATGGCCGGATCATATCGCTATCTGTTGTGACGTTATTTGGTGTCGCGATCGCGCAGCGAGGCGCTTAATCGGCACATCTCAACCGGCTGCTACTGCTCGTACCAGCCGAAGCAAGGCAGCACGGTCCGCTGGCGCGCCGAGCGCACTGATTGACCACTGCTTTACACTGCATTGTTAGGTAATCTACCTAACCCCTCCTCGGGGGAGGCGGCTTCTCGGCATAGACCGCCTCCCCTGGAGGGCATCGGGGCAACTTCGGACCGGGAGATGCGATGAGTACCGGGGCAATTGACGAGGCAAAGCTGGAAGAGTTCATGGGCCAGATGGTCGGGCACATGACCGGCGCGACCACCTGCTATGCGATCTGGCTGGGCGATGAGCTCGGGCTGTACAGCGCGCTTGCCACTGACGGGGCGAGAAGTGCGGATGAGGTAGCGGACGAAACGGGCTGCAACCCGCGGCTGGTCCGCGAGTGGCTCGACGGGCAGGCGGCGGCCGGCCTGGTCGGCTACGACATCGAGGCCGACCGCTACTCGCTGAGCGCGGAAGCGGCAATGGCGCTCGCCGACGAAAGCTCACCCGTGTTTACCGCGCGCGCGATGAACGCGCTCGGCTCGATGTTCATGGACGTGCAGAAGGTCAAGCAGGCGTTCACCGGTGACGGCGGGCTGTCATGGGGCGATCATCACCCCTGCCTGTTCAAAGGCACCGAGTGGTTCTTCCGGGCTGGCTACCGGACATACCTACCCGGCGAGTGGATCCCGGCGCTCGACGGCGTCGAGGACAAGCTCGCAGCCGGCGCGCGCGTCGCCGACATTGGCTGTGGACACGGCGCATCCGTGATTGTCATGGCCGAGGCCTATCCGAACTCTCGCATCTGGGGATTCGACTTCCACAGGCCATCGATCGAGACAGCGGACGAGCGCGCTCGGGAAGCCGGGGTCGATGACCGGACGACCTTCGAAGTGGCCGGGAGCAAGGAGTACCCGGGCACGTACGACCTGATCTGCTTCTTCGACTGCCTGCACGACATGGGTGACCCGGTCGGCATCGCCTCGTATGCCCGCGAGCGCCTCGACTCCGACGGGACGGTGCTGCTGGTCGAACCGTTCGCGCTGGACGGTCGGGCGGAGAACGTTCAAAACAACCCCATGGCGCCACTCATGTACACGGCCTCCACCGCGATCTGCACCCCGAACTCCCTCTCGCAAGAGGTTGGATTGGGGCTCGGCGCCCAGGCCGGCGAGGCGCGGCTGCGGGCGGTGTTCGAGGAGGCGGGATTCAGCCGCTTCCGCCGAGCGGCGGAAACGCCGATGAACCTGATCCTGGAGGCTCGGCCCTAGCCTGCTCCCGCAAGGCCGCGAGGTCGTGGAGCGTCGACGAATGAAGCGTCGTCGCCCAGCGGCGTGTCGCGCTGGATCCTCGGAAGGTGCTCGCCGAAGAACAGGGTGGCGCACAGCTCGGCGCGGGTGCGGGCACCGGTCTTGTCGAAGATCGACTTGATGTGGTCCGTCACCGTGTACGAGGAGATTCCGAGCCGATGCGCAGCCTGAGTCGTGGTCGCAGCTCTGAGCATCAGCTGGGTTACCTCCTGCTCGCGCGGCGGGAGGCCGTAGGCCTTGAGCAGCAGCGGCGCGACGAGGGTGGGGTGAGCGCGTTGGATGAACACCGCGAGCTCTCCGGAGCTCACATTCCCCAGCAGCCCTCCGTGGAGCACGAGCCACGTGCCGGCCTGGCTTTTGACAGTGAGGCTCGGGAGCTCAATCCCAACCTCGTGGCGGGCCGCGGCGATTGCTTGCCGCGTCGCGTTGGCGATGGCGTGGATCGCGGGAGAGCGCAGCCCGTCTTCGACCGTGCGGCCCGAGAGCTCGACCAGCAGTGGCTCTGCCGAGGAGGAGGCCCGGATCAGACCGCCGCCGGAGTCGAGCTCGATCACTCCAGGAGCGTCCGGAAGGTTGGCTGGCGTGGAGCTGGCCTCGGCGATCAGACCGCGGCGCACGGCCCGAGCGAACGGGGCGGAGGCACTGTGCAACAGCTCGACGTCACGAGCATCGAACTCGGGCTGCCCCGCGCGGCGAATCATTATCAATGCGCCCCAGACTGCACCGTCCGCGACGAACGCGCTGCGGAGCTCGGGCCCGTAGCCGCCGGGGGCGAGCAGGTCGCGGAAGCGTGCGCTCCGTTCCGGGTGGCCTCCCGTCGCGTCGCTGATCGTCGCCGCCTTGCGCTCGGCGCGCGCGAGCTGGTCGAACTTGTTGACATCCTCGACGGCGTACTCGTTGTCCGCCAGAACCGGGAAGTGGTCGACGATGTCCTGAAGACGGTGCTGGGTGATCAGGTCCGAGCCCGGGTCGAGGGTATGCCAACAGGCGCCGTCGAACTGCAGCGCGCGCTTGAGCCGCGCTGCGGCCTCGTCGAAGAATTCGGCGCGAGTGGGCGCGCGAAGCACCAGACGGTCAAGGTCAGCGAGCACCCGCTCCGGCGCCCACCTGTCCCTACCACGCACTACTCATTCGTCCCGTAACCCTCGATCGCTCGTCAAGGTTACCCCCAAAAATCCGGGATACCGCTCCGCGCTTCCAGACGCAAGCATCGACCTCCCAACGACGAAGGAGGAACGATGCAACTAACGACCCAGACTCAGACCGACGTGATGGTCCGAGAGGCGACGCTTGAAGACCGCGACAGTTGCGCACGGATTTTCTACGACGCATTCGAATCGATCGCCACGAGACACAACTTCCCGGTCGAGGTGCCCTCGCGCGAGTTCGGGAGCTTCGTAATCGCGGACAGGCTCTCGAGCGACGGGTTCGTCGGCCTGGTGGCCGAACGCGAGCACGAGGTGGTCGGCGGCGCGTTCGTCGACGAGCGCGCGGCGATCGCCGGGATCGGTCCGGTGGCCGCCGATCCGGCGGCCATGGATGGCGGGATCGGCCGGGCGCTGATGCAAGCAGCACTCGAACGCGAGCGCGCACGTGGTGTCCCCGGAGTTCGGCTCGTTCAGACCGCATACCACTACCGCTCGTTCGCGCTGTACGCGAAGCTGGGGTTCGTCGTCCGGGAGCCCCTATCGGTCCTGCAAGGATCTCCACCCGCGATCAGCATTCCCGGTCGGGGCGTCCGCCCGGCAACAGAAGCGGACCTCGCGCACTGCAGCGAGCTGTGCGTCCGCGTCCACGGACACGACAGAAACCGAGAGCTCCAAGACGCGATCGCAGCGGGCACCGCGCGCGTCGTCGAGCGGCCTGACGGAGTATGTGGCTACGCAACCGGGTTCGGTTACGCCTGGCACGCCGTGGCCGACACCAACGAGGACATGATCGCGCTGCTCGGCTCAGCTGAGGAATTCATCGCGCTGGGAATCCTCGTGCCGTCCGCAACGCCGAGCTGTTGCGCTGGGGTCTGGAACACGGCCTGCGCATCGTCCAGCAGAGCACGCTGATGACGATCGGCCTCTACAACGAGCCGGCCGGGGCATACCTGCCGTCGATCCTGTTCTAACCACAAACAAAGGAGATTTCCATGGCCATGACCACACGCGAGGCGTTCGAGAGGGGAACCGACACCTTCAATACCCATGATCTCGATGGGTTCGGTGAAGTCCTGGACGACGACGTCGTCTTCCAGGCGCCGGGCGGGATGCGCGGCGAGGGAAAGCAGGCGTGCCTCGAGTTCTACGGGGGCTGGATGAGTGCGTTCCCCGACGCACACGTCGATGTCCACGACGTTTACTTCGTCGACGACGTGGCAGTGGAGGAGGGCACTTTCAGCGGCACACATCAAGGCGTCCTGCACAGTCCGGCCGGTGACATACCGCCAACCGGCCGCTCGGTCAGCATCGATTACATCCAGGTGCTCCGTTTCCGTGACGGCAAGCACGCATCCTTCAACCTGATGTTCGATCAGCTGGCGATGCTCGAACAGCTAGGCCTGTTGGCCGAACCGGCGGCCGCGGAGTAGGCGCTCACGCCCTCCCCACGCTCATAGGCGTCAGCGGTGCCCTATCGGCGGAGCTCGCGCAAGCCGCTCCGCAGATAGGGCCTGCTGGCGCGACGCCTTATGCCGTTCTTATATCCGCCGCGTCATCCTCCTCTCACGCCATGCGTGTACTGATCGCAGAAGACGAGAGGCGGCTCGCCGATGCGATCGCGCGCGGATTGCGACGCGAGGGGATGGCGGTGGACCTGGCGCCGGACGGATCGGACGCCCTGGTCAAGGCGCGCGTAATCCGCTACGACGTGTTGGTGCTCGACCGCGACCTGCCGGGCGTCCACGGCGACGACGTTTGTCGGATGGTGCGCCACGAGCAGCCCGACACCGGGATCTTGATGCTGACCGCGGCCAGCGCGCTCGAAGACCTTGTCCAGGGTCTTTCGCTGGGCGCCGACGACTATCTGGCCAAGCCGTTCCGATTCGCCGAGCTGGTGGCGCGTATCCACGCGCTCGCGCGGCGGGCGACGCCGAGCCGGCCGCCGGTACTGCGCCACGGCGACTTGGAGCTCGACCCCGCCAGGCGCACGCTGACCCGGGCCGAGGAGCCGATCGACCTGGCGCGCAAGGAGTTCGCCGTGCTCGAGACGCTGATGGGCGCCGATGGTGCCACGGTCTCTGCCGAGGAGCTGCTGGAACGCGTTTGGGACGAGCACACCGATCCCTTCACGAACGTGGTCCGCATGACGATCATGACGCTGCGGCGGAAGCTGGGAGACCCCCCAGTCGTCGAGACCGTGATCGGAGTGGGCTACAGGCTGATCTGATGCGATCGCTTTATCTGGACAGCGTCAGATCCCGCATCGCCACGATCGACGGTGGGCTCAGGTCGCTCGCCAGCAGGATCCCGGGGCCACGCCCGACGATCCGCCTGCGCTTGACCGTGACCTATGGCCTGGTGTTCCTCATCACGGGCGGCGTATTGCTGACCATCGGCTACCTGCTGGTGCGCAGCAATATCGGCGGACGCCACATCTTCCGCGTCGCTGGGTATACAGCCACCGATCCGGCGCTTCCCGGACAGCAGCGTGATCCGCAGCGTGCAGCAGCAGATCCAGTCGGACGCTCTCCACCGTCTGCTGATCGAGTACCTGTTCGCGCTCGGCGTGATGACCATGATTGCGGTCGGGACGGGGTGGTTGCTCGCGGGCCGCGCGTTGAGGCCACTGCGCGAGATCACCTCCACCGCGCGCCGGGTATCGAGCGAGAATCTGGGCGAGCGGATCGGACTGAGCGGGCCGTCCGATGAGCTCAAGGAACTCGCCGACACCTTCGACAGGATGCTCGCTCGGCTCGACGGGGCGTTCGCCAGCCAGCGGCACTTCGTCGCCAACGCCTCGCATGAGCTGCGTACCCCGCTGGCGATCATGCGCACCGAGGTCGACGTGGCGCTCGCCGATCCCGCCGCTTCGCGGGAGGAGCTGCGGACGATGGGGGAGGCGATGCGAGAGATGATCGATCGCTGTGAGCATCTGATCGAGAGCCTGCTCATGCTGGCGCGCAGCGAGGCTGCCACCGGTCGGGCCGAAGCGGTCGACTTGGCGGCTATGGCCGCGGATTGCATAACGGACCTGCGCGCGCGGGCGGACGATGCCGAGGTATCGGTCGCGGCCGATCTGCAGCCGGCCTGGACGCACGGCGAGCCAGCGCTCCTCGAACGGATGATCGGGAACCTGATCGACAACGGGATCCAGCACAACGAGCTGCGCGGCCTGCTGGAGGTGACGACCTCGGCCCGAGACGGCGGAGTCCGGCTGAGGGTGTTCAACGGAGGGCCGCGGATCGACCCCCTCGCCGTCCAGGCGCTGACTGAGCCGTTCCGCCGGCTGGGCCGCGACCACGTAGGTTTCGGTCTCGGCCTCTCGATCGTGCGCTCGGTGGTCGAGGCCCACGGAGGTCAGCTTGAGCTGCGGGCGCCGAGGTCAGGTGGCCTCGAGGTTCGCGTCTCGCTTCCTGGCGCGCCGGCCCCGGTGGCGCCGAATGTTGGCGTTTCGCTACGAAATCAGGCTCTTACACAGAGCTGACAAGCGCCCCGGTACAAACCGGCCACCACATCGAGGAGACGGTTTATGTTCACTGGACCCAGCCTGTCACGCCGCGTCCTGGCGGTCTCTGCGCTAAGCGCCGCGCTGATAGTCGGCCTGACGGCGTGCGGATCGTCGTCGCCGTCGTCGACGACGAGCGCCTCCGCGGCGTCCGGGGGCAGCACGTCGTCGAACGCGAGGTATCAGGCGCGGCTCAACCTCGCCAAGTGCTTGCGAGCCCACGGGGTAAACGTTCCGGATCCCTCGCCGAACGGCGGTCCTGCAGGCGGGGGCGGCGGGGGCGCCTTGCGCACCGCGCGTAGTAGCCCCAACTTCCAGTCCGCGATGCAGGCCTGTGCCCAGTACCGCCGGCAGGCGACGCCGGGTGGGAACCTGAGTCCCGCCCAGCGTGCACAGTTCCAACAGGCGCTCGTCAAGTTCGCGCAGTGCATGCGCTCGCACAACATCAACATGCCTGACCCCACGACGAGCGCGGGCGGCGGCTTCGGCATCTTCCGCCAGATCCCGTCCAGCGAGCGCAACAGCCCGGCTTTCCGCACCGCCTTGCAGGCGTGCTCGACGAACTTGCCGTTCCGTCCCGGGGCTCGGCCCGGCGCGGGAGGACCCCCCGGCGCTGGAGCAACCTCTGGTGCCTAGGCGGCCGCTCGCGGCAGCGCGGGAGCTGCTCGCGGTGACGCCGGACAAGCTCCGAGCTCTTCCGCGTCGCTCGCGGCGCGCCGGTATGGCGATCGGCGCGATCGCCGCTGTGGCATTCGCGATCGGGATCGTAGTGGCCGCGGGCCTCCCCGGATCGAGCCCGGCTGCCAGCTCTTCAAAGAAGTTCGCCGGCGCCACGACCGTGCAGCGCCGTGACCTCGTGGCAACCGACACCGAATCGGGAACGCTCAACTACGCGAGCCCACAGACGGTTTTCAACCGCCTTTCGGGGACGATCACGTGGTTGCCGACAGTGGGCCAGCTCGTCAAGCCTGGCCAGGCTCTGTATCAGGTCGACGGGCAGCCGGTGGTCTTGTTCAACGGAACGACGCCCGCCTACCGTGACCTGACGTCAGGGATCACCGACGGCTCCGACGTCCTCGAGCTCAACCAGGACCTGGTGAACATGGGGTTCGACCCCGGGCACGAGATCACGGTCAATAACAGTTGGCAGACCGGCACCACCGACGCGGTCGAACGGTGGCAGGCGTCGGTCGGCGCGTCCCAGATCGGCACGATCTCCCTGGGTCAGGTCGTGTTCCTGCCCGGGACTCAGAGGGTCACGTCCATCAACACGGTGCTCGGCTCCACCGGTGGATCGGGCGCCACGGGATCCGGATCCGGCGCGACGGCGGGATCCGGCTCGAGCTCGGGATCGGGCTCCTCCTCGGGGTCGGGATCGGGCTCCTCCTCGGGATCGGGCTCGACCTCGGGCGCCTCCGCCGCGGCCTCTCCACGCACGGAGTTCGTCAGCCTGACGACCAATGCCTCTCCGTCGACCGCCACCAACCGCGGCGGCAGTGGAGCGGCCGAAAACGCAGCCGCGGCCATTGATGCCTGGAACGCCGCGTGTGCCGCCCATGACATGCAGCGGTTGGATTCGCTCAAGCGAAAGCATCCGAACGTGCTCGCTTCATTGCAGCCCTCGAGCTGCGCGGCGCCGCCGCCGGCGAAACCAGATCCACCCCCGGCCGACCCCCCGCCCGCAGCCACCAGCGGGCCTGCGGCTCCCGCCAACCCCACCGACGCGCCGGTGGAGGCTTCACGGATAACCCCCGGCCCTGGCGCGACGACCCCTACAACGTCCACCACCCCGAGCGCACCCGGCAAGCCGCCGTCCACCGGCTCGCCTGGCAAACGCGGCGGTAACAACGTCAGCAACGCCACGATTCTGCGAGCGCTCCAGGCGCTGCTGAAAGCCGAGACCCTGGAGCTCCAGAAAAGCGCGGCATCCTCGGGGCGCGGAGGAACGAGCGGGTCGTCCACGGCCGGCACGTCCAGCGGCGGCCGCCTGAGCAGCTCCCCGAGCGCTGGCTTCGCTGCCGGCGGCGCCTCATCCAGCGGCGGCGCGTCATTCGGCGGGAGCGGTAGCGGATCCGCGGGCGGTGGGGGGGCCGGCGGCACCGGTTCCTCGGGGTCGAGCGGCACTGCGAACGCGCAGCCGATCCTGGGGACGACCTCGAACCAGCTCAATGTCGTGGTCAACCTCGACGCCACCAAGCAGAGCGAGGCCGTCGTGGGTGAGCCGGTCACGGTGCAGATGCCGGACGGCAGCGTGGTTGACGGCAAGATCACTCAGGTCAGCCCGGTTGCCCAGAGCTCGAGCAGCAATGGATCGAGCAACGGGTCCGGCAGCTCCGGCTCGGGGAGCTCCGGCGGCTCGGGCTCGTCGAGTGCCCCTACGTCGACGGTTCCGGTAACGATCGCGCTCCACGGCCGGCTACCGGCATCGGGGCTGGACCAGGCCGCGGTCAGCGTCAACTTCGAGCAGCAGGTCGAACGGGGGGTGATGTCCGTTCCGGTGACGGCCCTGCTGGCGCAGGCCGGCGGCGGGTATGCGGTCCAGGAGGCGGCCCCGCCCCACACGCTGATTCCGGTCACGCCGGGGCTGTTTGCCGCCGGCTACGTCCAGATCTCCAGTTCTCAGATCTACCCGGGCCTACAGGTCACCGACTCGCAGGGCTAGTGGTCCGGATGACCCCGACGCCCAACCAGGCGGAGAACGGTGACGGCGTCTCGGTCCGCCTGAGCGGCGTCAGCAAGGAGTACCCCGGTGAGGTGCACGCTCTTCGGTCTGTAAGCGTCGAGATCGAGGCGGGCGAGCAGGTGGCGGTGGTCGGTCCGTCGGGCTCCGGCAAGACCACGATGCTGACCGTGATGGGTACGCTCGAGCGGCCGACCAGCGGCGTGGTTCGCGTCGCCGGGCGGGATGCGGCCAGCGCCTCCGATCCGGAGCTGGCCGCGCTGAGGGCTCACGAGATCGGCTTCGTGTTCCAGAGCTTTCACCTTCAGGAGGGCATGACGGCGCTCGACAATGTCGCCAACGGGATGCTGTACACAGGAGCGCCCGTGGGTCAGCGCAGGGAAGCGGCGCGGCTGGCGCTTGAGCGAGTCGGACTGTCGCACCGACTGACGCACCGGCCGCCACAACTATCTGGGGGAGAGCGCCAGCGTGTGGCGATCGCCCGCGCGCTGGCGAAACGGCCGCTGATCGTGTTCGCGGACGAACCGACTGGCAATCTCGACTCGAAGTCGGGCGCCGAGGTGCTTGCGCTCCTGCATGGCCTCGCCTCCGATGGCGCCACACTCGCGCTGATCACGCACGACGAGCACATCGCGGCGACCTTCCCTCGCCGGCTCCAGATGCGCGACGGCGAAATTGTGGGAGACGAGCGGCAGTGAGCACGGAAGCGAGCGCGGAGCGCAGGCGGCTACGCGGAGCCGGAGGCGGAGCGCGGTATAGAACCGCCGACCAGGAGGCGCGGCGCAGCGCTCTTCCCCCGCGGGAGCTGCTGTGGATCGCCCTCCAGGGGCTCCGTCAGCGCAGGCTGAGGGCCGCCCTGTCGGCGCTGGGGATCGCGATCGGGATCGGCGCGATGGTGGCCGTGGTCGGCGTCTCTGCATCCAGCCAGGCGAACCTCCTAGCCGAGATCGACAGCCTTGGGACGAATCTCCTGACCGTCACGCCGGGCCAGACGTTCCTGGGGTCCAACGAGGTGCTGCCCAACACCTCGGTGCCGACGATCGACCACATGGCAGCAGTTCATAGCGCGGCGTCCGTCTACCAGGTGTCAGGAGCCACCGTGCTCAGGACACCCTACGTTCCCACGGAGCAGACCGGCGGAATCGGTGTCGACGCCGCCGATCCGGGGCTACTGAAGTCCGTCAGCGGCCAGCTCGCGGCTGGGCAGTTCCTGAGCGCGAACAACGACCACTTCCCGACGGTGGTCCTCGGCGCGCAAGCCGCGAACACCCTTCAGATCCCTAACGTAAACGGACGACTCCAGGTATTCCTGGGCGGAACCTCGTTCACCGTGATCGGGATCCTCAAGCCGATCGTCCTCGACCCGAACCTGGACAGCACCGTATTCGTCGGGCTGCCCGTCGCCCAGCGACTTTTCCAACAGCAGCCGAATCCGTCCGAGATCTACGTGCGCGCGAACGTCAACCAGGTGACGCAGGTCTCCAACCTGCTGGCGCCGACGGTCGACCCCCAGAACCCGGACGGGGTTCAGGTCAGCCGTCCATCCGATGCGCTCCAGGCCCGTGCCGCGGCCAAGGGGCAGTTCACGACCCTGCTACTGGGGCTGGGCGCGGTGGCGCTGCTGGTGGGCGCGATCGGGATCGCCAACATCATGGTGATCTCGGTGCTTGAGCGGCGGGGAGAAATCGGTCTGCGGCGGGCGCTGGGGGCCCAGCGGCGGCATATCAGCTCACAGTTCCTGGCCGAGTCGGCCCTGCTGGCCGCGTTAGGTGGGATCGTAGGTCTGCTGTTCGGGGCATTGGCAACCCTTGCGTACGCGCTGGCCCAGGGCCAGCCTTGGGTGGTGCCCATCTACGCCCTGATTGCCGCGCCTGCCGCCGGGCTGGCGATCGGCGCCATCGCCGGGGTGTACCCGGCCGGGAAGGCGGCACGCCTCAGCCCGACCGAGGCCTTGCGCTCGACGTAGCTCTCGAGCCTGAGGGACGCGTCTGGCGAACCGATTGCCCTACTGGGGACCTTCAGCGCGGCGGCCGCGAGCGCCGATCCATGACCAACCGAACGCCCTGTAGTCGGGATCGTTCAGTTTCGCGATTTGGGCATCGATCTGCTCGATGGTGGCGGTGCCGGCATCAAGGACGTGGTCCATCAGTGCCAGCATCGACAGCTGGTCCCAGCGTGCCCGGGGAGTTCCCCCCTGGACGATGTCCACGCATACGTCGGCCGTCGTGCCGTGCAGACCGCTCGAGTTCAGCTCATCCAGCAGCGCGCGGCCGCACTCGAAGTCCATCGTCGGAAGCGCATCCTGATAGGCCCCGAAGATCGCGACCCGCTCCGGGTCGGGATCGGCCTGGATCGCCATCCAGTCCAGCTCCTCGACCACCAGCCATCCACCAGGGCGCAGCCACGAGATCATGCGGTCGAGCGCGCGGCGGCGCTCTGGAATTTCCATCAGGACCATGCGCGTGTGGATCAAGTCAAAGGACTGCACCGGCAACTCGATGTCGAGGACATCGCCATCGACCACCTCGAGATTGCGGCTGACGAGCCACGTCAAGAGGCTCGTGTCGATGTCCAGTGCCGTCACGTGACCGGACGCCCCGACCTCCACGGACAGCCACCTCGCGATCGAGCCGCCCCCGGCGCCGACCTCGAGGCAGTCCCAGCCTCGACGGAGCCCGGCATCTCGCAGCCGGCGGGTCGTGGTCGCGTCTGCGTGCTCCTCTAGCAGTTTCAACCGTTCCGGCTCGAGCTCCGAGGCGTGCTCGAGCGGATAAGCCGGCTCCATCAGTGTCGCCATCTGCTTGTCCCCTTTTGACGTCCGGTCCCTGCCCCGCAGCGGAATCCGCTGAGCCCAGGATCATACTCACCGGGCGGCGGCACACGGAGTGAAATTGGTCACGGGCGCGAGCCGTTGACGGGTCAAGCCGGCATGGTGCACCAGCTTTACACGAAGCTGACGACCTGATCCATACCCTCGCGCTATGTCGAGACGGGGCGAAGAGACGAGGAGCGTCGGACGGTGGATTGGAGGTACTCCCCGCACCCCGACATCACCAGCGCTCAGCTCGTGCTCCCGATCGACTTGCGACGAAGTGCGCCTCGTCGCAGGTGGGGCAGTGGCCCCGCATCCCCGAGGGCATGGCGGCGGCATGGGTCGCGACTCCCGACCGCGAGCCCGTGCTCGTGGTGCCTGCGCCGCTAGCCGGCCCTCGGGCCTTTGTCGCTGACTACCAGGCGTCGACGAACGGCCGGCGCTTTCCGGCCCGGCTCCTCCAGTCGGTGTCGGCGCCGTCACATAGCGTCGCGATCCAGCGGCCCGTATCGGCCGGGTCGATCACGTCGTCGATCTCGAAGTACGCGGCCATGTTGACCCCCTGCCCGCGGTCGTAGGCCGCCTTCACCCCCGCCTCGAACGCTCGTTCGCGCTCAGCCGGATCCTGGATTGCGTCGAGTTCGCGGCGCATGCCGAGTCTGATCGCGCCCTCGAGGCCCATCGCTCCGAACTCCGACGTTGGCCATCCCACTGTGAACAAAGGGGCTTTGAACCCGCCGCCGGCCATCGCTTGGGCGCCGAGGCCATAGCCCTTGCGCAGCACCACCGTACCAGTCGGCACGCTCATGTTCGCGCCGGTCACGAACATGCGTGCGAAGTGCCGGACGGTCGCCGTGCGCTCCGCCGCGGGCCCGACCATGAATCCCGGGGTGTCACACAGGAACAGCAGCGGCAGTCCGAACGCGTCACATAGCTGCATGAACCGCGCCGCCTTGTCGGCGCCGTGAGCATCAATCGCGCCGCCCAGGTGCGAGGGATCGTTGGCGATCACCCCCAGCGGCTTTCCGTCATGGCGGGCCAGAGCGGTGACGATGCCCAGTCCAAACCCGCGCCGCAGCTCGAGCACGTCCTCGAGCAGCCCGTCGATCACCGTCCGGACTTCGTAGATCCGTTTGCGGCTGGCGGGAATGAGGTCCCGCAGGGCCGCCGGATCGCGCGCGCCGCCGCTGGGCTTGGGAGCGACCGCGGAAGTACGACAGATATCGCTTCGCTCCCGCCACGGCCTCCCCCTCATCCTTCACCCGCAAGTCGATGACCCCGTTCGGGTACTGCACGTCGATCGGCCCGACCTCGTCTGGCTCGTAGACGCCCAAGCCGCCGCCTTCGATCATCGCCGGGCCGCCCATCCCGATGCTCGAGTCCTCGGTGGCGATCACTACGTCGCAGCAGCCGAGCAGTGCCGCATTGCCGGCGAAGCAATAGCCGGAGGCTATGCCCACCAATGGCACCAAACCGCTCAGCCGGGCGAACAAGTGGAATGCGCGGCAGTCGAGCCCGGCGACGATCGGCCAGTCGACGTCGCCGGGACGCCCGCCGCCGCCCTCGGCGAACAGCACCACGGGCAGCCGCTGGCGCTCGGCCAGCTCGAACAGTCGGTCCTTCTTGAGATGGTTGCGCAGCCCCTGCGTGCCCGCTAGGACCGTGTAGTCGTAGGACATGACCACCGTCCGCTCGCCGTCCACGTCTCCGATGCCCGCAACCAGCCCGTCCGCCGGCGTGCGCTCGATCAGCTCCTGGCGTGACCGGCGGCGCTCCTGTGCGGCGAACATGAGCGGCCCGTACTCCACGAACGTGCCGTCATCGACCAGCGCGCCTAGGTTTTCTCGAGCGGTTCGGCGACCGCTCGCGTGCCGCTTGGCGACCGCGTCCGGTCGGGCGGGGTCGAGCGTCTGCTCGTGGCGGCCGCGCACCGCAGCCAGATCGTCGCGCTGCTCGGCCCCTGGACGCGCCGGCTCCGCGCTCGAGGCACCGGCGGCGCCGTCCTCGACCAGTATCGCGAGCTGCTGCCCCTCGTCCACCGTGTCCCCGACGGCGACCTCGACGCTCCGTACCACGCCATCGATGTCGGCGACCACCTCGTGCTCCATCTTCATCGCCTCGAGCACGATCACCGCCGACCCTGCCGCTACTGGCTCATCGGCTGCGCGTGCAACCGCGATCACGGTTCCGGCGAATGGTGCCCGCAGCCTCGACTCGCTCACGGCTTCAGATGTTCTCGTACCTGCGCGGGTCAGGGCGCCAAGCCGCCGCCGGCGCTAAGCCGCTACCCGCCCGAGCGCGGCCAGGATCTCCGCCGGCTCGGCGTTGTCGCTCGCGTCCTGTGACATGTGCGACCACACGACCTCCCCGGCGGGGTTGATCACCATCGCGCCGCCGAGCTGGGCGGGATGTCCGATCGTTCGACCCTGCACCCGCCCCGTTCGGGCGGTGGTGGCGAACCCCTTCGCGACCACCTTCGGCCCGAGCAGCTCGCCCATCGTCGCCACCTTGGCGCCGGCCGCCTTGTAGCTGGACCGGTCCTCGTCGGCCAGCACCGGCAGCTCGATTCCCTGCCGGCGCCGGAAGTGTGTGGCGTGACGCGGGGTGGCTTGGCCGATCAAGGTCACCGACGCGCCTGCGTCCTCGAGCTGATCCTGGGCGCGGTGCAACTGCACCGCGTGTGCGCGGCAATACAGTCAGCCGTAGTGCCGGAGCCAGACGAGCACTGCCGGGCGGTCCGCCCAAAGGTCTCCGAGACGCACTGCCTCGCCGTCTTGATCGGGCACGACGATGTCCGCCAGCGCGTCAGCCCGCGTCGGCGGACTGGTGTCCTGCTTTTGAGAAGCGGTCCCCAGCACCTGGCTTGAAAGCATACTGTGGGCATGGCAGAGCCAGAGCTTCTGTGGAGGCCGTCCGAGGAGCGGGTCGAGCGGGCCACGATCACCCGTTATCGGCGATGGCTCGAGGAGACGCGAGGGCTGCGTTTCGCCGACTACGGAGAGCTGTGGCGGTGGTCGGTCGACGAGCTCGACGCCTTCTGGCGGTCGATAGTCGAGTTCTTCGACGTGCGCTTCGAGGTTTCCCCAGACCGCGTGCTGGGCGATCGGTCGATGCCCGGGGCGCAATGGTTTCCGGGCTCAACCCTCAGCTACGCCGAGCACGTCTTCCGGGGCAAGGATCCTCAGACGGTCGCAATCCGCCATCATCCGAGCTGCGCGAGCTGGGGGAATGGACCTGGGATGAGCTTCGCGGGCAGACCGCCGCGATCGCCGCCGGCCTGCGAGATCTCGGCGTCGGTCGGGGCGATCGCGTGGCTGCCTATCTGCCGAACATCCCGGAGACGGTGGCGGCATTCCTGGCCTGCGCCTCGATCGGCGCCGTCTGGTCCTCGGCCGCTCCCGAGTTCGGCGCCCGCAGCGTGATTGACCGCTTCGGTCAGATCGAGCCCAAGGTCCTGCTGGCGATCGACGGCTATCGCTACGGCGGCAAGGACTTCGACCGGCGGGCGATTGTCAGGGAGATCGCCGACGCGATCCCATCGCTCCGGCGGGTGGCCACCCTCGGGTACCTGGATGGCTCGGGCTGGGAAGACGACTTGAAGGGTTCGGGCACGCTGCAGTTCGAGCCCGTGCCGTTCGACCACCCACTCTGGGTGCTCTACAGCTCGGGCACCACCGGGCTGCCCAAGCCGATCGTCCACGGCCAGGGCGGAATCCTGCTGGAGCAGCTGAAAAAGGGCGGTCTTCACCTCGATGCCCAGTCCCATGATCGGACGTTCTGGTTCTCGACCACGGGATGGATGATGTGGAACTTCCTGGTCGGGGTGCTGTTGACCGAGGCCTCGATCGTGCTGTTCGACGGCAACCCCGGCTATCCCGATCTGGGAACGCTGTGGGATCTGGCGGAACGGACCGGAATGACCTGCTTCGGGACGAGCGCGGCATTCATCTCATCCTGCATGAAGGCGGAGATCCATCCGGGCGAGGGGCGCAACCTGAGCGCGCTGAAGGCCGTCGGCTCGACGGGGTCCCCGCTATCCCCCGAAGGCTTTCGCTGGGTGTACGACGAGCTCGGCTCCGATACGTGGCTGTTCTCGACCTCGGGGGGCACCGACGTGTGCACGGCGTTCGTCGGCGGCGTACCGACCCTGCCGGTTTACCTGGGCGAGCTCCAAGCGCGGGCGCTGGGATCCGCTATCGAGGCCTTCTCGCCGGACGGCAAGCCGCTGGTAGATGAAGTCGGGGAGCTCGTGATCACCGAGCCGATGCCATCGATGCCCCTGTTCTTCTGGGGCGATGACGATGGCGAGCGCTACCGCGAGGCTTACTTCGACATGTTCGGAGGCGTCTGGCGCCACGGCGACTGGATCGAGATCACCTCCCGCGGCACAGCGATCATCTACGGGCGCTCGGACTCCACCATCAACCGCGGTGGTGTGCGCATGGGTACCAGCGAAATCTACCGAGCGGTTCTGGCTGTCCCCGAGGTGGTGGATGCTCTGGTCATCGACTTGCCGAAGCCCGGTACCGAAGGCTGGATGCCCCTGTTCGTCGTCCTCCGGGACGGCGCCACCTTGAGCGACGACCTCGTCGCGCAGATCAAGCAACGGATCCGGTCTGACTGCTCACCCCGCCACCTCCCGGACGAGATCCGCCAGATCAACGACGTGCCGCGGACCCTGTCGGGCAAGGTCCTCGAGGTGCCGGTGAAGCGGATCCTGACCGGAACCCCGGTCGAGCAGGCGGCCAGCCGGGAGTCGCTCGCAAACCCAGACGCGCTCAACTACTTCGTCGATATGGCGCGCTAGTTACCGCTGGCGGCCGATAGCCCGCTGCGGTGGTCTCCCCACCCTAATTGGCGCATTCGGCCACGCCCCCCTGCACGACATCACCGCGTTCTGTAACGACTGTCACGTAGGCGGGTATTACGGGCGGTGTTGCCGTCACGTCGCAAGAAGTCATGGCAGCGCCGAGTCACCGACGCGGCGCGGAAGGCGCCCCAGCGCGGTCGCGAGTTTCGCGACGCCGTACAACTCGATCTCCCCTGGGCGCGGACCTGGATCGCCGGCGTGGTTCGGGAGAACTTCCTGCGCTTCGTGCTGAACCCGCTGATGGCCTACTACGCGCGGCGGCGGGCGACAGGGCGTGAGAAGGTCGCGGCTCTGAGGGCGCCGGTGATTCTCGTGGCAAACCACGCCAGCCACATGGACACACCGGTGATCCTGTCGGCGCTGCCAAAGCGGCTGCGTAAGCGCACCGTTGTCGCCGCGGCCGCTGACTACTTCTACCGGAACCGCCTGATCGCCTCGCTCGTCTCGCTGATCTTCAATACCACCCCAATCGATCGCCGCGGTGGGGGGGTGTCGAAGAACGGCAGGCATCTCGACACGCTCCTGGAGGAGGGTTGGAACCTGTTGCTGTATCCGGAGGGCACTCGCTCGCGCTCGGGCATTCCCGGTCGCGTCCGCCGGGGCGCCGCGGTGCTCGCCGCGGCACACGATCTGAAGATCGTCCCGATTCGAGTGACTGGGACGCGCGAAGCAATGCCTCCGGGGCGCCTCTGGCCGAAGCGCCTGGCGTCGGCTCCGGTGCCGAAGCGGCACCGGATCACGGTCTCATTCGGTGAGCCCATCAGCCCAAGCGGGGACACCGCCGAACTGATCGAACGAGTGCAGCACTTCTTCGACGACGTCGGGGGCAGCAGCGGGCCTTATCGCTCGCCGTATGGGCGACGCACCCGGAACGGCGGTCAGTAAAAGCACGCAGAAACTCCATCACCGGGCAATCCAAACGGCGTTTGACATTGTCAGACGCAGGCTGATAATCTCGGCAACACCCCGGGGTTGTTTGAGTCTCGACACGCCCCGCGGACGAGGACATGGAGGGTGGTTCCGGTTGAGCGCAACCATCGAGTCGAGCCGTCGGTCGATACCTCGGGTACCTACCGCCCGCAGTTGCGCAATCCCCACGTCGGTCGCGGAGCCATCCCGCAGCCGACCTCTGGCGAGCCCGTGCCCCCGAGAGACCAATCTCTGCATCCGTCGTCGTGGGAGGAGGTTGTGTGTCAACCGTAGCTGAATCGAGAGCGGTCCGGCCGTTGCCGCTTCGCTGGCGGCGAAGCTATGCCGGTGAGCTGTGGGCCGAGTTCTTCGGGACTTTCATCCTGATCTGTTTCGGTGACGGCGTGGTGGCGATGCTCTGGGCCTTGATCGGGTCTGGGCGCACGGTCGGCACCAAGACGGCGCTGCTCGGCAGTGGCGACTGGCTCCTGATCACCTGGGGATGGTGCCTAGCGGTGGTGTTCGCCATCTACACGGTGGGCGGCATCACCGGGGCTCACATCAATCCGGCGATTACGCTGTCGGTGGCGCTGCGCAAGCAGTTGCCATGGCGCAAGGTGCCTACGTACTGGATCGCGCAGATCGTCGGCGCCTTCGTCGGGGCCGCGCTCGTGTTCGCCGTCTACAACAACGCGATCAACCACTACGACCAGATCAACCACATCATCAAGGGACAGCCGCAATTCCCTGCCTACATTCAGTACCTTCGCCACGTTCCCCGCGCCGTACTTCCACAACGTGGCGGGACCGTTCTTAGACGAAGTCGTCGGCACCTTCTTCCTCGCCTTGTTCGTGTGTGCGGTCACCGACGACTACAACCAGCCGCCCACGGGGAACATGGCCCCGTGGATCGTCGGGTTCATCGTGATGGCCGTCGGTGTCTCGTTCGGCGCGAACTCGGGATACGCGATCAACCCCGCTCGCGATTTCGGTCCGCGGTTGTTCGCCTGGGCCGCCGGTTGGGGGAAGGTGGCGTTCCCAGGCGACTACGCCAACATAAGCACCTACTTCTGGATCCCGATCGTCGGGCCTTTAGTGGGCGCCGCGATCGCGTCGTTCCTATACGACTTAGGGATCAAGGACTTCCTCATGGCTCGTAGGGGTCCTGAGCCAGGCGTCACCGGCGTAGGAGAGACCGTTCAGGACAGGGAGCCCGGAACCACCGAGCCCGGGGTGTTTGGTCACGGGGAGACCGTGGAGGACCGGCCTGCGACCGCCTCAGCGAATAGCTGAACCTTCAGCGTCAGCGGCGGCGCTGGCTCGCGGCGCCGCCGCTGGCGCCTTCTGCGGTCGCTCAATCGTCGTCGTCGAGCCAGTCGATCGCCCGGGAGACGGCCTTCTTCCACTTCCGGTAGCCGCGGTCGCGCTCCGCCGGATCCATCTTCGGAACCCACTCCGCAGCCTTGTGCCAGTTGTGCTTCAGGCTGGCGATGTCCGGCCAGAACCCCACCGCCAGCCCGGCGCTGTAGGCGGCTCCCAGCGAAACCGTCTCGGACACGATCGGCCGGGTCGCGGGCACGCCGATGACGTCGGCCAGAAACTGCATCAGCAGGTTATCCGCCGTCATCCCGCCGTCGACCTTCAGCTCCGAGAGATTGCTGCCGTAGTCGGCGTTCATCGCATCGACCACCTCGCGGGTCTGCCACGCGGTGGCCTCGAGCACCGCGCGGGCGAGATGACCCTTGTTGATGTAGCTGGTCAATCCCGCGATCACACCGCGAGCATCGCTTCGCCAATGGGGAGCGAACAGCCCGGAGAACGCGGGGACGAAATAACAGCCACCGTTGTCCTCGACCGTGAGCGCCAGCGTCTCGATCTCGGGAGCGCTGCCGATCAGGCCGATGTTGTCGCGGAACCACTGGACGAGCGCGCCAGTGTTCGCGATGGAGCCCTCGAGACCGTACACCGCTCCGGTGGAGTCGAGCTTGTACGCCAGCGTGGTCAGCAAGCCGCTGTTGGACACGATCGGTCGCGGGCCGGTGTTCAGCACGAGGAAGCTCCCCGTGCCGAACGTGCACTTGGCCTCGCCCGGCTCGAAGCAGGTCTGCCCGACGAGCGCGGCGTGTTGGTCCCCGAGCGCTGAGGCGACGGGAACGCCCGCGAGCGGAGAACCCGCCTCGCCGTACACCTCGGAGGAGGGCCGGATCTCCGGAAGCATCGCCGCGGGCACCCCCATCACGTCGAGCAGGTCCCGGTCCCACTCCAGCGTGTGGATGTTCATCAGCAGCGTCCGGCTCGCGTTCGTCACGTCCGTGACGTGACGACCGCACATGTTCCAGATCAACCACGAATCCATCGTGCCGAACAGGACCTCGCCATCGTCGGCCCGTTCACGCAGGTCGGGGATGTGATCCAGCAGCCAGCGGATCTTGGGACCAGAGAAGTACGTGGTGACCGGCAGCCCGGTCTTCTCCCGGAAGCGGTCCTGTCCGAACTCCCGGGCCAGCTCCCGGCAGACCCGGTCGGTGCGCGTGTCCTGCCAGTTTATGGCGTTGTGCACCGGCGCTCCCGTCCGGCGATCCCACAGCACGGTCGTCTCCCGCTGGTTGGCGATTCCGATCGCGCACAGGTGTTCAGTCGAAAGCTCGGCCTTCTGCAGCGCCACGCTGATGACCGACAGCACGTGGCGCCAGATCTCCTCCGGGTCGTGCTCGACCCAACCGGGTCGCGGGAAGTGCTGGCGATGCTCCTGCTGTGCCATCGACACGATCCGCGCGCCGTTGTCGAAGACGAAGCACCTCGACGAGGCCGTGCCCTGGTCAACCGACGCTATGTAGCGTCCATCCATGTTTGATCGTTAGTCCTAGCACGCATCGTATGACTCGTCTACCAGGGAATCGCGCCGAGTTCACGCGACACCGCCCTAGCCGCCTCCATCACGTAGCCGACCAGCTCGGCCCGGGGCCGGCCGTCGTCGCACAATCGCTCGATCGGGCCAGCGATTCCCATCGCCCCGACAGTCACCTGGCGACGGTCTTCGATGGGCGCAGCGATCGACGCCGAGCCGTGGAACAGCTCGCCGAGCTCGCTGGCCCATCCCCGCTGCGCGACCATTTCGAGCTCCTGCCGGAGGCGATGGACGTCGGTGACGGTCGCGGCCGTGTAACCGATGAGCGCGTCGCCGGTGAGCTCCGCCGCGATGTACCGGTGGTGGGCCAGCAGCGCCTTGCCGAGAGCGGTGGCGTGCAGGGGCATCAGCGAGCCGACCTCGAGCGCCTGGCGGCTGTCGTCGGGGCGGAAGACGTGGTGCACGATCAGTACCTGGTTCTCGTGGAGCGTGCCAATGCGGACACTCTCGCCGCTCCGAGCCGCGAGCCCGTCCGCCCAGTTCAGCGCGCGAGTGCGCAGCTCGTTGCCATCGAGGTAGCTCGAGCCCATGTGCAGCAACGCCGGCCCGAGCTGGTACTTACCCGACTCGTTGTCCTGCTCGACGAACCCGACAAGCTGCAGCGTGCGCAGGATTCCGTAGACCGTTCCCTTGGGGAGCCCCAGTTCGCCGGCAAGCTCGGCCACCGCCAGCCGGCGGGTGCGGCCCGAAAGCAACCGCAGGATCGCGGCCGCGCGCTCGATGGATTGGATGCGCCCAGGCACCTTTGTGGCGCTCAGAAATCAGCCCGGAAACCTGACCAAACGATGTTTGACATTGTCGCAACCTTTCCGTTATTGTCGCAACGCTCGCCGTCGGAGAGCGGAAGGGTCAGAAGAAGTGCTTCGCGGCCATTGCGCGTGCAGAGCTGATCGTGGACGTCTCTCGCGGGCGTGGTCCGGAGCTGCAACTTCTCACGTGAGGGATGGAGCATGAAGAAGCTCATCAATGCGCCCGACGCGGTGGTCCAAGACGCGCTGCATGGCGTCGAAGCTGCCCACGGCGATCGGGTGCGGGTCTCGTATGACCCGGCGTACGTAGTCCGCCTCGACGCGCCCGTCCAGGGCAAGGTTGGAATCATCTCTGGGGGCGGTTCCGGCCACGAGCCCATGCACGGCGGTTACGTGGGACCCGGCATGCTCGACGCCGCGTGCCCGGGCGAGGTGTTCACCTCTCCGACCCCCGACCAGATGATCGAGGCGACCAAGGCCGTGAACGGAGGCGCCGGCGTCGTGCACGTGGTCAAGAACTACACGGGCGACGTGATGAATTTCGAGATGGCCGCCGACCTCGGCAAGGGAGAGGGCATCGAGGTCGAGACGGTGCTGACCAACGACGACGTCGCGGTGCAAGATTCGCTCTACACCGCGGGTCGTCGTGGCGTCGGTGTGACGGTGCTGGTCGAGAAGATCTGCGGCGGCGCGGCGGAGGATGGCCGCTCGCTGATCGAGGTCGCGGAGTTGGGCCGGCGTGTCAACGCCTCCGCGCGGTCGATGGGTATGGCGTTGACGCCGTGCATCACTCCGGGGTCAGCGGAACCGAGCTTTGAGCTGGCCGAGGACGAGGTCGAGATCGGGATCGGCATCCACGGCGAGCCGGGGCGCTTTCGCGAGAAGATCGGCCCTGCGTCCCAGATCGCAGAGCGGTTGATGACGCCGATCCTCGAGGACCTGCCGTTCTCCTCGGGCGATCGGGTGCTGGCGTTCGTCAATGGAATGGGGGGCACCCCGCTGATCGAGCTCTACGTGGTCTACAACGAGGTCGCCAAGATCGCGCAGCAGCACGGTCTCAGCATCGAGCGCAATCTGATCGGCAACTTCATCACCTCGTTGGAGATGCAGGGTTGCTCGATCACTCTGCTGAGGCTCGACGACGAGATGGTCCGTTACTGGGATGCGCCTGTGAACACTCCCGGGCTGCGGTGGTGACCGTCACGCGAGACGGCGCGCTTGAGTGGATGCGACGCTTCGCCAGCGAGCTGAGCGAGCACCGCGAACAGCTCGTCCGGCTCGACACCGCGATCGGTGACGGCGACCACGGCACCAACATGGACCGTGGGATGCGCAAGGCGCTCGAGAAGCTCGAAGGGGCTGAGCAGGCCGATCCGGGATCGGTGCTGAAGACCGTGGCCATGGCGCTGGTCTCCAGCGTCGGCGGAGCGGCGGGCCCCCTGTACGGGACGCTGTTCCTCCAGATGGGAACCGCGCTGGGGAGCGACTCGGAAGTCGATCTGCCCCGCTTCGCAGCGGCTTGGCGGAAGGGCCTGGAAGGCGTGCAGATGCGAGGCAAGGCGCAGGCGGGAGACAAGACGATGTTGGATGCATTGATCCCCGGCGTTGGGGCGCTGGAGGCTGCGTCCGACCTCGAAGGCGGGCTGCGCGCCGCCGAGCGCGCCTCGGAGGAGGGGATGAATGCCACCACCCCGCTGGTCGCACGCAAGGGCCGGGCGAGCTACCTGGGCGAGCGCAGCAAGGACCACCAGGATCCCGGCGCGACCTCCACTTACTACTTGTTCAAGAGCGCCGCCGAATCGCTGGCCGGCTGAAAGGAGAGGGAAATGGCGCAGTACGCAGCAGCACTTGACCAGGGGACGACCAGTACCCGGGCGATGATCTTCGATCACGGGGGCCAGGTCGTGGCCGTGTCTCAGAAGGAGCACGAGCAGATCTACCCCAGGCCGGGCTGGGTCGAGCACGACCCCAAGGAGATCTGGGCGCGGTCGCAGGAGGTGCTCGACGAGGCACTTTCGCAGGCGGGGGCTAGCGCGGACGACATCGCCGGCTTGGGCATCACCAACCAGCGCGAGACCGCGGTGGTCTGGGACCGCAACACGGGCGAGCCGGTGATGAACGCGATCGTGTGGCAGGACACGCGCACCGACAAGCTGGTCGACGAGTTCTCGGCCGACGGCGGACAAGATCGCTTCCGGATCAAGGTCGGGCTCCCCCTGGCGACTTACTTCTCGGGCCCCAAGGTGCGCTGGATCCTCGACAACGTCGACGGGGCCCGCGAGAAGGCCGAGGCCGGCGACCTGGTATTCGGCAACATGGACACGTGGTGCATCTGGAACCTGACCGGCGGCACCAACGGCGGGTTGCACATCACGGACGTCAGCAACGCCAGCCGCACCATGTTGATGGACCTCCAGTCCCTCTCCTGGGACGGGGACATCGCCTCGACGATCGGCGTCCCCACGTCGATGCTGCCCGAGATCCGGCCCTCGAGCGAGGTATACGGCGAGGTCAAGACCGGGGCGTTCGAGGGCGTGTCACTCGCGGGCGATCTCGGCGACCAGCAGGCGGCCACCTTCGGACAGACCTGCTTCTCGCCGGGGGAGGCCAAGAACACCTACGGCACCGGCAACTTCCTGCTGCTCAACACCGGCGAGGAAGCGGTGCAGTCAAAGTCCGGGCTGATCACCACCTTGGGCTACAAGATCGGCGACAACGCCCCGATCTACTGCTTGGAGGGTTCGATCGCGATCACCGGGGCGCTCGTGCAGTGGCTGCGCGACAACCTCAAGATGATCAAGGCCGCGCCCGAGGTCGAGGAGCTCGCGAGCTCCGTGGAAGACAACGGTGGCCTGTACATCGTTCCAGCGTTCTCGGGCCTGTTCGCGCCGTACTGGAAGTCCAACGCCCGGGGCGTGTTCGCGGGCCTCACGCGCTACGTCACCGCGGGCCACATCGCGCGCGCCACCCTGGAGGCCACGGCGTACCAGAGCCGCGAGGTGGCGGAGGCGATGGACGCGGACTCTGGCGTGAGGCTCGAGTCGCTGAAGGTCGACGGCGGCATGGTCGCCAACGACCTGCTGATGCAATTCCAGGCCGACCTGCTCGGCGTTCCCGTGATACGCCCGCAGGTTGCCGAGACCACTGCGCTCGGAGCCGCGTACGCCGCGGGCCTCGCGACAGGGTTCTGGAACAGCGAGGAAGACCTTCGCGAGAACTGGGCCGAGGACAAGCGCTGGGAGCCCAAGATGGACGCCGCGAAGCGCGACGAGTACTACACATACTGGAAGAAGGCCGTCACGCGGACATTCGACTGGCTGGAGTGAGCGTTGGGGCGATAGCGGTGCGTCGAGGGCGGGATTGGCTTTAGTCTTCGGCGACTGCTCGCACCCCAGGCCCCGCGCGGAGTAGCCTGAAGCTCGATGGTCACGCTCCGCACCGATGTACTCGTGATCGGCGGCGGTGCGACTGGCGCGGGCGTGGCCTGGGACGCCGCGCTCCGCGGCTTCGACGTGGTGCTCGCCGAGCGCAAGGACCTGGCGGAAGGCACCAGCGGCCGTTTCCACGGGCTGGTGCACTCCGGTGGTCGCTACGCCGTCAAGGACCCCCGCGCGGCAGAGGAGTGCGTCGCGGAGAACCGGGTGCTGCGGAACATCGCCGCCGATACGCTCGAGGACACGGGCGGGTTCTTCGTGACGACCCCCTGGGACGATCCCGCCTACGCGGACCGGTTCGCGGAGGGCTGCCTGGCGACTGGGGTCCACGTGCGAGGAGATCTCACCCGCTCAGGCGCTGCGCGAAGAGCCGCGGCTGAACCCGGACATCTCGCGCGTGTTCCGCGTGCCCGACGCCAACGTCGACGTATGGAAGTTGGTGTGGGCACTGGCCCGCGGCGCCGCGATGCGCGGTGCGCAGGTGCTGCCCTACCACGCCGTCGTGGCCATCGATCGAGAGGGCGACGAGGTCACGGGCGCTCGGCTGCGCGACGCTCGCACGGGTGAGGAGACCGTGGTTCGCGCGCGCGTAACGGTCAACGCCGCCGGGGCCTGGGCCGGCCAGGTGGCGGCGCTCGCCGGGATCGACGACGTGCGGATCCTTCCGGGGCGCGGAATCATGATCGCGATGAACCACCGGCTCGTCAACACCGTCGTCAATCGCTGCCAGATGCCGACCGACGGGGACATCATCGTGCCGGTTCGCACCGTCTGCGTAATCGGGACGACCGATCAGCACACCGACGACCCCGATGATCACACCGTGCTTGAGAGCGAGATCGATCAGATGCTCGACGACGGCGAGAAGCTTGTGCCTGGCTTCCGTCGCGCGCGGGCGCTACGCGTTTGGACTGGGGTGCGGCCGCTATTCGAAGACGTTAAGGCGGACGGCACCCTGACCCGCGACGTCACCCGCTCGCACACGCTGCTGGACCACTCCCAGCGCGACGGCGTTAGCCGGTTTTTGACCATCACTGGCGGGAAACTCACGACGTTTCGCCTGATGGCCGAGCACACGGTTGACGCGGCCTGCCAAGCGCTGTCAGAGGACCGGCCCTGCACCACCATGGCCGAGCCCCTCCCGGGCTCCGAGGAGCGCCGGCACTACCACCTCGGGGAGCGCCTCGCGCGCAAGGAGGCGCGGCTTGCCGACGAGCAGCTGATCTGCGACTGCGAGATGGTCTCGCGCTCAGCGCTCGAGGACGGCATACGTCGGCGCGCGACCACCAACCTCGATGACATCCGTCGTCTGTTGAGGCTGGGCATGGGGCCCTGCCAGGGCGGGTTCTGCATGTATCGCGCCACGGGCGTCGTGCACGGGCTCGACGGCATGAACGCGCAGCAGGCCAACGGCGCGCTGCTCGACTTCCTGCAGGAGCGGTGGAAGGGCATCCGCCCGGTTCTCTACGGCGACCAGCTGCGCCAGGCGCGACTTGACGACTGGATCTTCCAGGGCACGCTCGACGTCGGACACCTGTCGACATGAGAGGCGAGCTTCACTTCGACGTAGTCGTGATCGGCGTGGGCACCGCCGGGCTGACCGCAGGTACAAGGCTGGCCGAGGGCGGCGCGCGGGTGTGCGTCGTGGCAAAGGGAGTCGGCTCGACCCACCTGGCGCCCGGGACGATCGACGTGCTCGGATATGGGCCTGATCGCGTCGAGGAACCCGCCCGCGCGCTGCAAGAGCTGATCGCGGCCCGGCCCGATCACCCGTACTCCCTGCTGGGGGCCGAGCGGGTCGAGGAAGCGCTCGAGTGGTTCCGGGCGAGCGCCGCCGCCGGACCGTTTGGGGGGTACGAGTACGTCGGCGGGCTCGACCGCAACCACTTCCTGCCCACGGCCGTAGGGGTGCTGCGCCCATCGGCACTGATACCCGAGACCATGGCCGCGGGGGAGGGCGAGAGCCGGGTGTGCGTGGTGGGAACGCGCCCGCTCCGGGACTTCCACGCTTCGCTGTGCGCAGCAAACCTATTACAGGCGGGCGTGCCGGCGCGCTCGGTGCAGCTGGAGGTCGAGGGTGAGCGGGCCGATGCGAACGCTCTCGGACTGGCGCGCAGGTTCGACGATGCTCAGTGGCGCGCCGCGTTCTGCGCCGAGATGTCGCTGCATTTGCGAGGCGAAGATCGCGTGGGACTGCCCGCGGTGCTGGGCCTCGACGATCCTCACGGCGTCTGGCAGGACCTCGAACACCGGCTGGGCCGTCCGGTGTTTGAAATCCCGACGCTGCCGCCGTCGGTCCCAGGCATGCGCCTCTTCGAGATTCTGCGCTCCGCGCTTCGCCGCGCCGGCGGGCGGCTGGTACTCGGCTCGGAGGTGGTCGCCGCCGAGCGCTCCGATGCGCGAGTGACCGCGGTTCGCGCCCGGGCCGCGGGAGGAGAGATGCGCTACGTCGCGCCCTGGATCGTACTTGCCAGCGGCGGTTTCGCCTCGGGCGCGATCGAGCTTGACTCGCGCTGGGTCACGAGCGAGCGGGTGCTCGGTCTGCCGCTCCAGGGCGTCCCCGCAACGGGCCAGCCGCGGTTCGTGGAGGCTTACCTCGGAGACCACCCGATGGCCCGGGCGGGCGTCGCGGTCGACAGCGACCTGCGCGCCGAAGGCTGCGAGAACGTGCTGGTGGTCGGTGCGTCGCTGCCCGGCGCCGAGCCCTGGCGTGAGGGCTCGGGCGAGGGGATCGCGCTCGCGAGTGGCTTCCGGGCCGCGGAGGTGGTGCTCTCGTCCGAACGTGCCGGGGCGGAGGCGCCGGCATGACAGAGATCGGCCTTCAGGATCTAGTTCGCGACTCGCTCGACCACTGCGTCAAGTGCACGATCTGCGAGACCGCGTGCCCGGTCTCCAACGTGACGCCGCTGTTTCCCGGTCCCAAGTACGTAGGGCCGCAGGCGGAGCGCTACCGGGTCGGCGACGAGCCATCGGTGGAATGGTCTGTCGACTACTGCTCTGGGTGCGGGATCTGCACCCAGGTCTGCCCACAGGGAGTGAAGATCGCAGAGATCAACGCCCACGCGCGCGACAAGCTCAAGCGCCAGAAGGGCGTGCCGCTTCGCGATCGGATCATCACCCGCCCCACGGTGCTCGGGCGGCTGGGTACCCCGGTGGCTCCGGTCGCCAACCTCGCGCTGCGCCTGCGGCCGGCGCGGATCCTGGCCGAGAAGCTGCTTTCAGTCGACCGCGACGCGCCCGTGCCGAAGTTCGCCGGGCATCGGTTCTCGCGCTGGGCTCGGAAGCGGACGAGCCCGAAAAGCGGACGCAGGATCGTCTACTTCCACGGCTGCGGCACCGAGTACTACGAGCCATGGGAAGGCCGGAAGGTCGTTGCAATCCTCGAGCACAACGGCTACGAGGTCGAGGTCCCCAAGCAGGACTGCTGCGGGCTGCCCCTGCAATCGAGCGGTCTGTTCGACGACGCCCGCAAGGTAGTGCTGCGGCTGGCTCGGGCGCTGGCCCCGTACGTGCGCGACGGGAATACGATCATCGTGGGCAACGCCACCAGCTGCACGCTGATGCTCAAGCGCGAGGCGCGCGAGATCTTGGGCCTCGAGGACGATCCCGACCTGAAGCTCGTTTCGGAGCGCACCTATGACATCTGCGAGTTGCTGGTCGAGCTCCACGACCGAGGCGAGTTGCGCACGGACTTCCAGCCGGTGCCCGAGACGATCGCCTATCACGCGCCCTGTCAGCAGCAGGGCCACTGGATCGGCAAGCCCGCGCTAGACCTCTTCCGGTTGATCCCCGAGCTCGACGTGCGGGAAATGACGGCGCGCTGCTGTGGTGTCGCCGGAACCTACGGCCTTAAGGCCGAGAAGTATGAGATCGCGATGAACGTCGGCCAGCAGCTGTTCGAGCAGGTCGGCGCATCGGGGGCAACGACTGTGGCCTGCGACAGCGAGACGTGCCGCTGGCAGATCACTCACGCCACCGACCGGCCGTCGGTCCACCCGATCGATCTTCTCCATCGCGCCTACGGGCTCTGAGCGCGGACATGGTGGGGATCGTCGTCGTCTCGCACAGCGATGCGCTGGCCGAGGGCGTGGTCAAGCTCGCTCGCGAGATGGGGGGCCAGGAGTTGGCGCTCGAGCCGGCGGGGGGTCTCGACGAGCACGGAGTGTTCGGGACCGATCCGCAGCGCGTGCGGGCCGCGATCGAGCGGGCGATGTCTGCGGACGGAGTGCTCGTGCTGATGGATCTGGGCAGCGCCCTGATGAGCGCGGAGTTCGCGATCGAGCTACTCGAAGAACCGCCGGGATCGGTGCTCCTGAGCGAGGCTCCGCTCGTGGAGGGGACGGTCGCCGCGGCTGTGGCGGCTCGCGGAGGTGGGTCGCTCGAGGAGGTCGCGGCCGAGGCACGCGGCGCGCTTGGGATGAAGGCGTCGCAGCTCGGGGTCTCAGGTTCCGATCAGGACAGTGGAGGCGCGACTCCTGATTGGCAACCGGACGCCGAGGCGTCACTGCCCGTGCGCAACGAGATCGGTCTCCACGCACGGCCCGCCGCGCGGTTCATCGAGACCGCTCGCACCTTTGATGCCGACGTCCGCGTGGCGAAGGCGCCGGACGACAAGCCGGTCTCCGCCACCAGCCTGACCAACGTCGTGGCGCTGGGAGCGCGGCTCGGCGACACGCTGCTCTTGAGCGCGGCCGGCCCACAGGCACAGGAGGCGATCGAGGCGCTGCGGGAGCTGGCCGATGAGGGGTTCGGGGACGGAGTGGTTCGCGCCGCCGTCCCTGCGGTCACGGCGGCTCCGGCACCCAATGGCGTGCCCACCGAGGTCGCGCCCCCGGCGCCCGGCGAGCTGCTCACGGGCGTTCCGGCATCCTCGGGGCTGGCCGTCGGCGTGGCCCGCCATCTCGCGGGCGGCTTCGATCCTCCCCCGGAGCGCATGGCTGAGCCTCCGGAGCGCGAGCGCGAGCGGCTCGAGGATGGGCTCGCCGCCGCTCGCAGGGCGATCGAGCACGACCGTGAGGCAGTGGCCCGGCGCGCCGGTCGGGGCGAGGCGGACATTTTCGACGCGCACCTCGCGCTGCTCGTTGACGACGCGATGCTGGCTCCGGCGTATCAGGCGATCGACGCGGGGACCACCGCCGAGCGAGGCTGGTACGACGCCGCCCAGGCGGTCGCGGCCCGCTACCGGCAGCTCGATCAGCCACTGCTGCAGGAGCGCGCGACGGACGTGCTCGATGTCGGACGCCGGGTGGTGCAGGCGCTGACCGCGCAGCCGGGCGCAGAGCCCCGAGACGCCGGGATCGTCATCGCCGCGGAGCTCACCCCGGCGGACGCGGCGGCACTCGATCCCGCGCTCGTGCTAGGGATCGCCACAGCCCGGGGCACCGCGACCGCCCACGCGGCGATCCTGGCCCGAGCGCTGGGGCTTCCCGCGGTCGTCGGCCTCGGAGAGCCAGTTCTCGCGATCGGCGAGGACACGGAGCTGCTGCTCGATGGGGAGGCGGGCACGATACTCATCGACCCGCCAGCTGACGTGGTGCGCCAGGCAGAGGAGCGGCGGCGACGCGCCGAGCAGCGGCGCAAGTCCGCCCAGGCACGTGCCCACGAGCCCGGCGCCACGCGGGATGGGGCCCGCATCGAGGTGTTCGCCAACCTGGGCTCGGCCGAGGAGGCGACCCGGGCGGTCGAGCGAGGGGCTGAGGGCGTCGGTTTGCTGCGCACCGAGTTCCTGTTCCTCGACCGAGCCGAGCTGCCGGGGGAGGAGGAGCAGGCGGAGACCTTGCGCCAGATCGCCATTGCCCTGGAAGGCCGGCCGCTGATCGTGCGGACCCTCGATGCCGGCGCGGACAAGCCGCTGCCCGCGCTCCCGATGCCGGCGGAGGCCAATCCGTTTCTCGGCGTTCGCGGGGTGAGGCTGGGGTTGCGGGCACCGGAGGTCCTGAGCGCCCAGCTACGGGCGATCCTCCGGGTGGCCGCGGACCACCCGGTCAAGGCGATGCTGCCCATGGTCGCCACCGTCGAGGAGCTCCAGGCCGCCCGCACGATGCTGGAGGAGGCCCGGGTCGATACCGGCATCTCCGATCCGCTCGAGCTGGGGATCATGGTGGAGGTCCCGGCCGCCGCGCTGAGCGCGGCGCAGCTCGCGGAGCAGGCCGACTTCTTCTCGCTCGGCACCAACGACCTGACCCAGTACACGATGGCCGCAGAGCGCGGCGACGAGCGCCTCGCTCCGCTGCTGACCGGTCCCCAGCCCGCAGTGCTGCGTCTCATTCGAGCCACCGTGGAGGCGGCCGCGCAGCGTGGGCGGCCCGTGGGGGTATGCGGCGAGCTCGCGGGTGACCCGGCGGCCGCGGTACTGCTCGTGGGGCTGGGGGTCACCGAGCTGAGCATGGCGCCGGCGTTGGTCGGAGAGGTCAAGGCGGCGCTCCGCGAGGTCGACCTCCAGACCGCCCGGGAGACGGCACTGGCGGCGCTCCAGACCGCCGACGGCGGCGCGGCTCGCGCGCTGGCGGCCGCGCTGCTGTGATGTAACCTCATGCTCCTGTGGAGGCCGGCACCCTGAGCGCGATGCGTTCCTCGCGGATGCTCGCAGCGGGCACCGGCCTCCGGGTCGTACTGGCCCCCGTGGTGATGGCGTTGGTCCTGAAACGGTCCACCACCGCCGCCGCGATCGTGTTCCTGATCGCGGCCGCTACGGACTGGTTCGACGGCAGGCTGGCGCGCCGCTGGGGCGTGACGACGCGCCTCGGGGCATTCCTCGATACGACCGCCGACAAGCTGCTTGTGTCGACCGCGTTGATCGCGCTCGTGGCGATCGGACGGGCCTCGCCGTGGGTGGCGCTGATCATCATCGGTAGGGAGTTCACGATCCTCGGGCTGCGGGCGGCCGTCGTATCAGGGGGACGCCAGTTCGAGACCTCGATGCTCGGCAAGTGGAAGGCGACCGTCCAGTTCGTGGCGATCGCGCTGGCGATGTTCCGTCCCCACGTCATGATCGCGGACGCCTATCTGGACCAGTGGGCGATGGCGATCGCGGCCGTCATCACCGCACTGTCGGGAATCGACTACGTCGTGCGATCCATGTCCGCGCTGCGGTCGTGAGCCGGGTCTTCGTCACCGGGGGAACAGGGGTAATCGGGACTGCGCTCGTGGCGCGCCTCCTCGCGCGCGGAGACGAAGTCGTGGCGCTCGCGCGATCCGAGCCGGCGGGGAGTGCGCTTCGCTCGCGCGGCGCTTCGAGAGTGGTCTTCGGCCACGCCGTGGACGAGGATGCTCTGGTCTCTGGGATGGATGGGTGCCAGCTGGCGTTCAACCTCGCCGGCATCAACTCGTTGTGCGTCGAGGACCCCGGCCCGATGCAGGCCCTGAACGTCGACGGCCCCGTAGTCGCCGTGCGTGCGGCCAAGCGGGCGGGCGTCCCGCGGCTGGTGCACACCTCTTCCGCGGCGACCATCGGCGAAGCACCGGGGACGGTCGGCAGTGAGTGGACGCCCCACCGAGGTTGGTACCTCTCGACTTACGAGCGCACGAAGACCGAAGGCGAACGAGCGGCGTTCGCCGCCGCCGGCGAGCTGGGCCAGGATCTCGTCTGCGTAAACCCGTCCTCGGTGCAAGGCCCGGGACGCGCGGGGGGAACTGCCCGCTTCCTCCTGGCCTTGCTCGACGGCCGGCTAAAGGTGTTCGTCCCCACCAACCTCAGCCTGGTCGACATCGCGGACTGCGTCGAGGGCCACCTGCTCGCGGCCGAGCGGGGCGCCTCCGGACAGCGCTATCTGCTGAGCGGCATCATGCTGACGATCGGCGAAGCGCTGGCGCTCGCGGCGGAGGTCGCCGGGGCGAGGCGGAAACCTCGTCTGCTGCCGCGCCCGGTGGCGGCGGTGGCCGCGACGATCGTCGAGCAGTCTTTCCGGCTGGCTCGCCGCCACCCGCCCGTGTGCCGGGAGATGGTGCGGACGCTGATCCACGGCCATCGCTACGACGGCTCGCGGGCCGAGCGCGAGCTGGGACTTCGCTACACCGATCCACGCGAGACGCTACGCCGCACGGTCGAGTGGGCGCGGTCCGAAGGGCTGCTGCGCGCGGTGAGGACTTAGTTCCAGGGAAGCGCCGCCCGCGTCTCCCAGTAGCTCTCGGGCGCCTCGCGGAGCGCACCAAGACGTTCGAACAGCTCCTCGCCGAGCTCGACCCGCGTTGCCGCGAGGTTGCTCTTGAGCATCGCCAGGGTGGTGGCTCCGCTCAGAACGACGTCCGCCCAGGGCTGGGCCAGCACCGCAGCCAGCGCCAGCGCGTCGGGGGTCGCATCGACGCTGCGGGCGACATCGGCCAGCGGAACGTCACCCCTCGCGGTCAGCCGGCCGTTCGCCACGGCCTCCTTGATGATCACGCCGAGGCCGGCGGCGTGAGCGGCCTCGAGCGGGGGGCCGGCAGAGACCTCGAGCAGGTTCCAGGTCGCCTGCACGGCGTCGAATCCGCCGACCTCGAGGCCTCGCTCGATCGCCTCGGCCTGTCGCGGCCCAGTGACCGTGAAGCCAACCGCGATCCCTTCGTCACGCAGGCGCGCCAGCTCGTCGAGCACAGCACCGTCCTCGAACACGCCGCTCTCCCGCGTCGCGGAATGGATCTGATACAGACGCAGATGCGAGCCGAGCAGTTCCCGGCTCTCCCCGACTTGGCGGCGAAGCGTCTCGATCGACAGGTCCTTGACCTCGTGGACCTCGGCGTCGATCCGCCAGTCCGCCGTATAGGTGTAACCCCATTTCGAGCCGACGCCCACCTCCTCGGTGCCGATTCCCGGCTGCGTGAGCCACGACCCGAGGAACGCCTCGGCTTTGCCGTAGGAGCGGGCGGCGTCGAAGTACCGCACCCCCGCCTCATACGCCGCATCGAGCATGGCGTGCGCGTGAGCCTGCATCGACTGGGCGTCGGTGCGGCCGGCGAAATCGTCGCCGTGTCCCAGATCGATGTAGCCAGGTCGGCCGAGCGCGGCGAGGCCAAGGCCGATCCTGCTCGTGACGAACGGGAGGGGCATTTTCGGCACACTACCCTGCCCGACCCATGATCCCGAGACGCTTCGCCGACGACCCGCTCCGTCCCTCGATCGCCATGACCGACGACCATCGCCGGCATCCAGTGGTGGAGATCATCCGGCGCCGCCGCGCCGAGGGCTCGCGTCCTGGCGAGCGTCACGACGGACGCCGCGTGGCGCTGGCGATCGAAGGCGGCGGGATGCGTGGCGTCGTCTCCGCGGGCATGTCCGCTGCGCTCGAGCAGCTTGGCTTACGTGACTCATTTGATGAGATTCACGGCGCCTCGGCCGGCGCGTTCAACGCGGCCTTTCTGTTAGCCGACCAGGCCGCATACCTGACGACGCTCTACCAGTATGGCTTCGGCGATCCTCGCTTCGTGAGCGTCCTGCGCGCGCTGCGCGGGGGCGCGCTGTTCGACATGGACTACGTGATCGGCGAGGTGTGGTCCAGTCGGCGGCCACTGCGCTTCGACGCAATACTCTCCAGCCCGATCGAACTTCACTGCACGGCGACGGACGCGGACCAAGTCGAGATCGTTGATCTCACCGAGTTGCGGGACGATGAAGAGATCAAGTGCGCGCTGCGGGCGTCAGCTCGGCTGCCGTGGCTCGCCGGGCCGCCGGTCCACTTTCGCGGACGCCGGCTGCTCGACGCGACGCTCGCGGAGGCCATCCCGGTGCACGCCGCCTTCCAGAGCGCGACCGACGTGCTCGTCCTGCAGACGCGGCCGCAGGGCATCCATCACGCGCCCTTGTCCGCTGGCGTGGCGCGACTGAGCGATCGGTACCTGAGGTCAGTCAATCCGGCCCTGGTGCAGCTGCGTCGTTCGCGGTCGGAGCGGTACGACAAGCTGAGCGCGCGCTTGACGGCGCGCGCCGCCGCCGTCACAGACTCCCCGGCGGTGTGCGTGATACGGCCTCCCGCCGATGCGCTCCTGATCGGCCAGCTCGAAGCTCGCGCATCCGCGCTTCAAATGGCCGGCAGTCATGGGTTCCGCGCCGCTTGGATGGCCCTCGAAGGCGAGGACCCCGAGCTGGTCGCCACCCTGCGTGCCTATCCGCGGTCGACCGCAGGATCGGAGACCGAGGACTCGCTCAGTGAAGCGGCGACGGCGACGCGGTGGAGCGGGAGCTGACGTTCCCCGCCGAGACTCCGCCTGAGCTATCTTCAGACCCGAGCTCCCAGAGGGAGGGACAGAGCTGTCCAGACCAACATGCCTTGACGTGATAGGGGCGGATCGTGGGGCACCACGGTCGCATCGCGGCCATGCCGACGGCGGACCGCCCTGGCCGGCTCCCCCGGACGCCAGCGCGCTGGTCCTGGCGTTTGCCAAGGCCCCGACAGAACGGCAGGTGCTGAGCGACTGGCTCGGCACGGTGCCGGCCCGGAACGCGACGCAGGAGCTGTTGACAGAACCGGACGCCCGCCTCGAGCGGGCGATCGCCGATGCCGACGGCGACCCCTGGATCGTGCCCGTGAGCGTCGCCTGGCTGCCGCGAGAGCGCAACGGCAGGCGGAGCGCAAGCCTGAGGGACGTGCTGTCGTTGACCAACCCACGCCGTCCTCCGGCCAGGGCCCAGCCTTACATTCTCAAGCGAGAGCCCGACCGCTGCCGGGTCCTCGCCGGCGAGCCGGCCCGCCTTAGCGAGCTCCGACAGCGCTTCGCCAAATCACCCACCGAGGACGGCTTTGCCGCCTTCGTCGGGCGCCAGGCGCAGCTGGCGCTGGCGCGCGCCGAGCGAACGCTGGTTGGGCTCCAGTACAAGGTCCCGCGGCTGGTGGTGGAGGAAATCGAGACCAGCGCCCATTTCCGCGAGCGGATCGCTCAGCTGGCGGACCAGCTCGACCGTCCAGAGGCGGACGTGGCCCAAGCGGCGCGCAGCTATCTACACGAGATGGTCGCCTCTCACAGCCGGTTGGCGATCGATGCCTGGGAGCAGTTCGCCCGATGGCTCAGCCGCGCCTACTCGGTCGAGGTGGACGAGCATGCCCTGGAGGAAGTGAGGCGCCTGAGCGAGCGCTATCCGCTGGCGTTCCTCCCCAGCCACCGCTCCTACCTCGACGCGCTCGTGCTCCGCTCGGTACTCCACCGGCACGGGTTCGCGCCGAATCACGTTCTCGGCGGCCTGAACGTCGGCTTCTGGCCGATCGGTCCCTGGGCGCGCCGCAGCGGCGTGGTTTTCATCCGCCGCAGCTTCCGCGACGACCCGGTGTACAAGCTGGTGCTGCGCCAGTACATCGGCTATCTGGTGCGAAAGCGATTCAACCTCGAGTGGTATATGGAGGGCGGCCGCACCCGGACCGGGAAGCTGAGGCCGCCCCGGTATGGGTTGTTGAACTACCTGGTAGGGGCGTTCGAGGAGGGCGGGATCGATGAGGTGAAGCTGGTTCCGCTCTCGATCGTCTACGACCAGCTGTATGAGGTCGGGGCCCTGGCGGCGGAGGAGCACGGGGCGACGAAGACGCCCGAGAGCCTCTCGTGGCTGGTGGGCTATGCGCGCGCCCAGGGGCGCGGATTCGGCAAGGTGAGGATCGAGTTCGGCGACATCCTGTCCCTGCGCGAGGCCCTGAACGAAAGCCGCGAGCGCGAGCACCCGGTGGAGCGGGTGGCATTCGAGGTCTGCCACAGGATCAATCGGGCGACGCCGATCACCGAGACCGCGCTGGTCACGCTGGCGCTGCTGGGCGTAGAGGAGCGTGCGGTGACGCTGGAGCAGCTGCGGGTGACGCTCGAGCCGCTGCTGGACTACGTGCGGGTCCGGCGACTCCCGACCACTGGAGAGCTCGATCTTCGGAGAACCGAGGGCCTCGCCAAGGCGCTCGACGCGCTGTCCCGCCACGGCGTCGTCACCCACTACGACGGCGGCACCGAGCCAGTGTGGTCGATCGGCCGTGATCGACACCTGGAGGCCGCGTTCTACCGCAACTCGGTGGTGCATTTCCTCCTGGGGCGCGCGATCGCGGAGCTGGTGCTGGTCCGAGTGGCTGAGGAGCAGCTGCCGGATGCCGTGATCGACGGCTGGGAGGAGGCGCTCCGGATCCGCGACCTGCTCAAGTTCGAGTTCTTCTTCGCCACCAAGCGGGTCTTCGGGCAGGAGCTGCGAGAGGAGCTCGAGTTGATCGATCCCGGCTGGGAGCGCCGCGCAGGCGAGCCGGGAGCGGCATGGAAGGCCCTCGAGCGCTCCCGGCTTGTGCTGGCGCCGCGCGTCCTGGCGTCGTTTCTTGAGGCCTACCTGGTCGCCGCGGAGCGGCTGGCCGCGCGCGACCCGGCGGCGCCGGTGGAGGAGAAGGCGTTCGTCGCGCGGTGTCTGGGGGAGGCCCACCAGCAGCGCCTCCAGGGGCGGCTCAAGAGCACCGAATCCATCTCCCGCGAGCTGTTCTCGAACGCGCTCAAGCTGGCCGCCAACCGAGGGCTGCTCGAGGGCGACGCCGCTGATCTCCCCAATCGTCGCGAAGCGCTGGCCGTGGAGCTGCGGACGCTAGTGCGCCGCGTCAACCGGCTCCGGGCGCTCGCGACCGAACAATGGGAATGACCGCCTCAGACCTCCTGGAAGAGGTCGAGCGCGCACCTGGAGGCCCGAAGGTCGGCGCGTTCTTCGACTTCGACGGGACGCTGATCGACGGCTACTCGGCGCGCGTGTTCTACGAGGAGCAGATCCGGCACCTCGAGCTCTCAGTTGATGAGGTAGTGCGCTCGCTGGCGGCCTGGCTGGACATGGCGCTTCGCGGCTCGGATGTCTCCAAGCTGATGCAGGTCGCGGTCGCCAACTGGGCCGGCCACCGCGAGGAGGAAGTGCGGGAGCTGTGGGAGCGCCTGTTCGTCAAGCGGATCGCGGGGCTGGTTTACCCGGAGGCGCGCGAGCTGGTGGAGGCCCACCGCAAGGCCGGCCACACCGTGGTGCTGGCCTCGAGCGCCACGCGCTACCAGCTCGACGCGCTGGCGCGGGACCTGCAGATCGAGAACGTCCTGTGCTCGCCGGTCGAGGTCGTCAAGGGATACTTCACCGGCTTCATCAACGGCGACGTCGTATGGGGGCCCGCCAAGGCACGGGCGGTCGAGGAGTTCGCCGCCCGCCGCAAGGTCGAGCTCGAGAAGAGCTTCGCGTACGCGAACGGAGACGAGGATGTCTCGTTTCTCGAGGCCGTCGGCAACCCGCGCGCGCTGAACCCGCAAAGGAGCCTGGCGCGGACCGCACGTGAGCTTGGCTGGCCTGCCAGCCAGCTACGGGGCCGGGGGCGGCCGGGGGTGACCGACGTCGTCCGCACCGGAGCGGCGCTGGCCGGTCTCGGCATGGCCGGCGGCGTCGGCGTCACGATCGGTCTGCTGACCCGCGACAGGCGCCAGGGCGCGAACGTGGCGGCAGCCATCGGGCCAGACCTGGCGCTCGCCCTGGCGGGCGTGAAGCTCAACGTCACCGGCGAGGAGCACCTGTGGTCGCGGCGGCCGGCGGTGTTCATCTTCAACCACCAGAGCTCACTGGACGTGGCCGTGGTCGGCGCGCTGGTCAGGCGTGACCTGACCGGAGTGGCAAAACAGGAGGCGGCGCGCGACCCCCGGTTCGCGCCGATCGGCTACGTGGTCGACATCGTCTACGTCGACCGCTCCAACAGCCGCCAGGCGCGCGCTGCGCTGAGGCCGGCGGTCCAGCGCCTCAAGGACGGCACCTCGATCGCCATCGCCCCCGAGGGCACCCGCAGCCCGACGCCACGGCTGGGGAAGTTCAAGAAGGGAGCGTTCCATTTAGCAAGGCAGGCAGGCGTGCCGCTGGTCCCGATCGTGATCCGCAACACCGGTGACCTGATGTGGCGCCGCTCGCTGGTGATCCGGCCGGGGACTGTCGACGTCGCGGTGCTCGAGCCCATCCCCACCCATAACTGGACGGCCGACAGCATCGCCGCCCGCGCGGAAGAGATACGCGAGCTGTTCGCGCAGACGCTCGAGAACTGGCCGGGATGAGCGACTCTTATGTTCCTCTGAAACTAGGGTGGCAGGATGGGGCGCCGGTGAGACGGAAGCTGGCCATCGGCGGTGTCATCCTGGCTGCCTGCGCCTTCGCGGGCGGGGCGTATGCCGCCAGCACGACCGGCGGCACTGGCACCCGGCAGGCGTTTCTCAACGACGCCGCGAAGCGTCTGGGCGTCACGCCACAGCGTCTGAAGGACGCTCTGGCGGGCGCTCTCCAAGACGAGCTGGGTGCCGCGGTGAAGGCTGGCAAGCTGACCCAGGCCCAGGCAAACGCCATCGAGCAGCGCTTCCGGCAGTCCGGCGGGCTCCCTCTCCCCCTCGGACCCCCAGGTGGGCCTCGCGCGTTCGGAGGCCCTCGCTTCGGGCCAAACGGCGGGCCGCTCGGAGCGGCTGCCCACTATCTCGGGCTGAGCGCCCCGCAGCTGCTCGATCAGCTAAGGGGCGGCAAGTCGCTGGCGCAGGTCGCCTCCTCCAAGGGTAAGTCGGCGACCGGCCTGGAGAACGCGATCGTCTCGGCGGAGCGGACCCGGCTCGACCGCGCCCGCGCCGCGGGGAAGATCACCGCCGCCCAGGAGCAGCAGATGCTGAGTCGGCTCCAGGCTCGCGTCAAGATGCTCGTCAACGGGACGGGGCTGCGCCGCTTCAATCACCGGCTGCCTCACGCGCCGAACGGGCCGCCGTCGCTCGGTGGCGCGGCCGCGCCAGCGCCGGCGCCCGGCGGGTTCGGACCGCCGCCCGGACCGCCCTCGCTGTCGTAGCTCTTACGGACTTCTTCCGCTTTTCTCAATGGGTTCTGATGCGCGTCTGCTTTGCTTGATGAAGAGATGAAGTCTCTGAGCCGCTTCCTCCCGATCATCGCCGGCGCCGCCGCAGGCGCCATCATCGCCGCCATCATCTCGAGCGGCGGGGGCACGAAGACTGTGACCACCACCACGACCGTGCCTGCCGTCCGTTCGTCCTTGCCCGTCTCCGGCTCCAAGGGGCTGACGATCAACCAGCTCTACAAGATGACGGACCCGGGGGTTGTCGACATCACGACCTCGGGCAGCCAGAGCAGCGGAGTGTTCGGCTTCGGCCAGCAGCCGACCCAAGGCGAAGGCGCCGGTGTGGTGTACGACAACAAGGGCGACATCCTCACCGACCAGCACGTCATCGACGGCGCATCCACCATCAAAGTGACCTTCTCCGACGGCCACACCGCTAACGCCAGCGTGGTCGGCTCCGATCCCGGGGCTGACGTCGCCGTCATCCATGTCAACGCGCCGTCCTCGTGGCTTCACCCGCTGACGTTCGCCGACTCCTCAGGCGTCCAGGTCGGCGACAGCGTGATCGCGATCGGCAGCCCCTTCAGCCTCCCGAACACGGTCACGGCCGGGATCGTCTCAGCGGTCGGGCGGACGATCAGCGCCCCCAACCAGTTCACGATCCCCAACGCGATCCAGACCGACGCCCCGATCAACCCGGGCAACTCGGGCGGCCCCCTGATCAACGCCTCCGGGCAGGTGATCGGTCTCAACGACCAGATCGAGACCAACAACCAGAGCTCCCAGGGCCAGGGCTCGAGCTCGGGCGTCGGCTTCGCCACCCCGTCCAACAGCGACGTCCACATCGCCAAGCAGATCATCTCCACCGGCAAGGCTCAGAACGCGTACGTGGGCGTCAGCCTGAACTCCCAGGTCCAGGGCGGGGCAGCTATCTCGACCAGCTCTCAGAGCAGCCAGCCGATCGCACCCGGAGGCCCCGCCGCCAAGGCCGGTCTCCAGCCCGGCGACCTGATCACTGCCGTCAACGGCAAGCGGATCACGTCCGTGAACGACTTCGTGGGCACGATCGCCACCTATTCGCCGGGCGACACCGTCACCCTTACGGTCAAGCGCGGCGGGCAGACCAAGAGCGTGAAGCTCACGCTCGGCGCGCAGCCCACCAACGCCCCGTCGGCCCAGAGTCAGGGCGGCGGGGCGGCGGTGGCGGCGGCGGCAACGGCCCCGGGTTCAATACCCGATCCCCTAAATCAAATAGATGTTCCCGGCCGCAGCATGCGCGGCCTGGCCGGGCCCGACCAGACCGGCCTGGACCGGCGCATGCGCGCCGGGCCGGCCTTACTTCTGGGTCATCAACACGATTCCCAGCACGACCGCCCCTGCCGCACACAGGACGCAGATCAGGGCCGCGGTGGCCCAGGCACCGGTGGCCACGGTGCGGCGGTCGCGCATGGCCTCGATCAGACCGGCGGCGCTTGACACCCCGGCACCGAAGATCACCGCAACCCCGATGCCCGCCGCCAGCGAGTAGAGGATCGTCTTGCCGAGGGTGGTGGTGTTGACGATCGCCGCCAGCATCAGACGCGGACCGGTTCGGAGACACGTATCCGCCGCACAAGGGCCAGCATCGCCAGCACGCCCACCGCGATCAGCGTGATCATCAGCGGGCCCAGGGCGCCGGAGCCGAATGCATCCGCCAGCCACCAGGCGAGCGCTCCAAACAGCCCCGCGGCCGGCAGCGTCAACGTCCACGCGATGACGATGTTTCCCGCCACGCCCCATCGGACCGCCGACACCCGCTTCGCGGCCCCGGCACCCATGATCCCGCCGGAGATCACGTGGGTCGAGGAGAGGGGGTAGCCGAAGTGCGACGAGACGAGGATCACCGCAGCCCCCGCTCCCTGCGAGGCGAAACCCTGTGCGGTGTCCATCTTGATTATCCGCGTGCCGACGGTGCGGATGATCCGCCAGCCCCCGACGTAGGTCCCGAGCGCGATCGCCGACGCGGAGGAGATGACGACCCAGGTCGGGACATGGAAATTCGCGGCGGTGAAGCTCCCGTGCGCCAACAGCGCCAGGCTGATCACGCCCATCGTCTTCTGCGCGTCGTTGGTGCCGTGAGCCAGCGCCAACATGGCGCTGGAGACGACCTGTCCGGCCCTGAACCCACGGGTCACTATGCCCGGACGCCGGCGGGCGATCAGCTGGTAGATGATCACGATCGACACGCCGGCGACCACGAACGCGATCACCGGGGCGATCAGCGCCGGGATGACGACCTTGCCGAACAGCCCGGCGGCCTTGACGCCGGCGCCGCCGGCTGCCGCCAGCATCGCGCCCACGATGCCGCCGATCAGGGCGTGGGACGAGCTGGAGGGCAGCCCGAATAGCCAGGTGATCAGGTTCCAGGTGATGGCGCCGATCAGCCCGGCGAACGCGATCGTCTCCGTCACCTGGGAGGCTTCGATGATGCCGGTGGCCACCGTGGCAGCGACCTTCAACGAGATGAATGCCCCGGCGAAGTTCAACAGCGACGCGATCGTGACCGCGGCCCGCGGCGAGAGGGCACGGGTCGAGATGGAGGCCGCGACCACGTTGGCGGTGTCGTGAAAGCCATTCGTGAAGTCGAACGCCAGCGCGGTGGCAACAACGATCACTAGCAGGGCGTCGCTGTGCATGGGTCTTGTGAGTCTTCCCGTTTGCCCGGTCGGAAAGCGTCTACTGCGTCGAGATGACCGACTCCTCGAGTGTGCGCTCCATGAGCTCGCGGTGCACCGAGCGGGTCCGACCCTGGCGCCGGTGCCAGCTGCCGTCGGAGGAGAGCACCCAGCCGAACGTATCGTCGGCCAGGCAGCGCTCGAGCGTGTCGTCGAGCTCCGCTTGCAGCGCCGGGTTCTCGATCGGGGCCAGCAACTCGACGCGCGAGTCGAGGTTGCGTGGCATCAGGTCTGCGGAACCGATGTAGTAGCGGTGCTCCTCGCCGCGGTGAAAGGCGTATATGCGCGAGTGCTCCAGGAAGCGGCCCACGACCGAGACGACATTGATCGTCTCAGAGACCCCAGGGATGCCGGGCTTCAGACAGCAGATGCCGCGGACGTTGAGGTCGATCGGCACGCCCGCCTGCGAGGCCCGGTACAGGGCCTCGATGCAGCGGCGGTCGACGAGCGAGTTCATCTTCATGACGATCCGCGTGGGCTCGCCGTCGGCGTGGGCGGCGATCGTGAGATCGATCTGTTCGAGCAGCGGGTCGCGCATCCAGTCGGGCGCCACCAGCACCTTGCGCTCGCGGCGCGGATGGCCGTAGCCGGTGAGCGTGTTGAACAGGTTCGCGACCTCCTGCCCCAGCTCCTGATCGGTCGTGAACAGGCCGAAGTCCTCGTAGAGCCGGGCGTTCTTCGCATGAAAATTGCCGGTCCCGATCATCACGTAGTGACGCACGCCCTCGTTCTCGCGACGGACGACCAGGATCGCCTTGGCGTGGGTCTTGAGACCCGGGATGCCGTACACGACGTGTGCCCCGACCTCCTCGAGCGCACGCGACCAATGGATGTTCAGCCGCTCATCGAACCGTGCCTTTAGCTCCACCAGGCACACCGCCTGCTTGCCCTTCTCGGCGGCCTGGATCAGGGACGGCACCAGCGCCGAGTCGTCGGAGGTCCGGTAGACCGTCATCTTGATCGCCAGGACGTTCGGGTCATCGACCGCCTGCTTGACGAACCGCTCCACGCTGGTCGCGAAGGACTGGTAGGGGAAATGGACCAGGACCTCGTCCTCGCGCATCGCGCCGAGCACGTCGGGCTGCCCGTCAGCGTCCTGTGGCCCCGGCACGAGCTCGGGATGGGTGAGCGGCGTCCATGGAGCCTGACGCAGTTCCGGGTGGCCTTCCACGCCGTCGATCTGCCACAGGTCCGAGAGGTCGAGCGGACCATCGATGTCGTACACCTGAAGCTCATCGACGTCCAGCCACTCGATCAGTCTGCTCCTGAGGACCGGATCCATCGTTGCTCCGACCTCCAGGCGGACGACCTCTCCGAAGCGGCGTCGCCGGAGCTCGTCCTCGACCGCCTGGAGCAGGTCATCGGCCTCGTCCGAGACCTCGAAATCGGCATCGCGCGTGACCCGGAACAGGTCGTGGCTGATGATCTGCATCCCGGGGAACAGGTCTTCGAGGTGGTGGGCGATGATGTCCTCGAGCGGGACGAACGTGCCGTTCTCGATCTCGACGAACCGCGGCAGGACCTCCTTCGGCACCTTCACTCGTGCGAACACCTCGTGGTCGAGCTCGGGATCGCGCAGCCGCACGAGCAGACTCAACGACAAATTGGAGATGTAGGGGAAGGGACGTCCGGGCCCGATCGCCAGTGGGGTGAGCGTGGGAAAGATCTGAGTACGGAAGAGGCGCTCGACCACGTCCGAAAGCCCGCCTGCCTCCTCGTAGCGCACGATCCGGATTCCGTGCTCGGCCAGCGCCGGCTGGACACGCCCGGTGAACTCACGGCCGTGACGGCGGTCCTGCGCCGAGACCATCTCGTGGATCCCCTGGAGCGTGGCCATCGGTGACAGCCCGTCGGGGCCTCGGGCATCGATCCTGGCATCGATCTGGTCGTGCAGGCCGGCGACCCGGACCATGAAGAACTCGTCGAGGTTGGTGACGTAGATGGCCAGGAACTTGACCCGCTCGATCAGCGGCAAGCGCTCGTCCTCGGCGAGCTGGAGCACCCGGTCGTTGAAATCAAGCCAGGACAGCTCCCGGTTCTTGTAGAGCGACGCGTCCGCGAGGTCGCGGGCGGCCTGGGGCTCGGTGACGGCGTGCTCGGTCGCGATCACGTGGTCGGTCATGACTCGCCCGTAACTCTACGACCGGCGCCAAAGAGGCGTGTTTCGACCCGCCCGCCCGGGCGAACAGTTGCAATCGTGCGGTTCAGCCGATCAGCAGCCGACGGCCGAACACGCGCTCGAACGCCTCGTCGTCCCCGTAGCGCTCGACGCTCCAGCGGGGGAGGATCAAGCTCTCGCCCGCCGCCTCGAGGTGCAGGTCCACCCCTTTGCCGTTGGCGCGTAGGCGGGCCTGCGAGACCGACTGGTCGCGCCCCCGTTCCAGGTGCTCGGCCAGGCGCAGGATCACCGAGCAGCGCTCGAGTAGCTCCTCATCGCCATCTTGGGTGATCGCCTCGAGGTCACCCAGCTTGGGCGTTCCCTTGCGGTGGTAGCGGCTCATCTGGGCGATCAGCGCTCGCTCCCGAGGGTCGAACCCCGGCAGCTCCGCGGAGACGATCAGGTACTGGGAGTGCTTGTGGTGATCGTCGTAGGCGATCGTCATGCCCACGTCGTGGAGCATCGCCGCCGCGCGCAGGAGCTCGCGCTCGCCTGACCGCGGCTCCAACAATCCTTGCTCCGCGAGCGAGTCGAACATCTGAAGCGACAACCGGGCCACGTGCTCGACGTGTGGCATATCCGACTCGTACTGGACGGCCAAGTTGCGGACGGCCGCCTCGCGGACGTTCGCGAACAGCGGATCAGGCTGATCGGCAAGCAGCGTGCGGGCGAAGAACACTCCCTCGCGCAACCCGGCTTCGGTGGCCTCGATGGCGTCGAACCCGCCAAGCTCGAGCACCGTCTCGATCACCAGCGCGGCCGCCAGGATGATGTCTCCGCGGCCCGGCTTGATGCCCGGCACGGCGCCCCGTTCCGATGCCGGCAGCGCGGCCAGCTTGGCGATCATTTCCCCCAGTCCTTCATCAGTGATCTGAAACCCCTGCACCCCGAGGTCAATCGGCGAGGTCTCGCGCTGGGCCGCGGCGGCCAGGTTGCGGACCGCGCCGCCCAGGCCCACCAGCCGCTCGCCGCTGCGCTCTCGCAACCAGTCAAGGCCGCCAAGCGACTCGCGCACGCGAGCGCGGACGCGCTCCAGCTCCTTCTTCTTCGCCGGCCCGTCTTCGGGCAGCAGCTCCTCGGTGAGCCGAACCGCACCCAGGGGAAAGGAGGCAAGCTGCTGTGCCCGCCGCCCGGCTACGTGGATCAGCTGAAGGCTGCCGCCGCCGATCTCCAGCACCATCCCGTCGGTGAGCGTGGACGTGTTGATCGCCGCCACGTAGCCCAAGAAAGCCTCATCCTCTTCGGAGAGGACCTCGATCTGGAGTCCCGTCTGGGCCTCGGCGGCGTGTAGGAACTCGTCCCGGTTCGAGGCTTCGCGGATCGCGCTTGTGGCGATGGGGTGCACGTCTTCGCGCTTCAATCCGCCGGCGCGGCGGAAGCCGTCGAACACCGTGAGCGTCTCCAGGCCCCTGGCCATCGCCTTCTCGCCGATGGCCCCGGTCGCGCCGAGGCCCGCGCCGATGCGAACCGTCTCGTACAGCTCGTCGGTGCGCTTCCACCACGCGCCATCCTCGTCACGCGCGTACGTGAACACGACGAGCCGCCAGGAGTTCGAGCCCAGATCGATGATCGCCACGCGGCGGATCTCGTTCTCGGGGCGACCGGCAGCGCGCATCGATCGCCAGCTCATGAGCTCATCATCGGGTGTCCGGCGGATGGATCTCCGCTAGCGAGCGGCCCGCGGGCTGCTCGTTGCCACGCCATGAACCGTGGCGGCGGTCGCGGTGGGAGTGCGCACGTAGCGGGCGACCGCGCAGCACAGGAGGATCGTCATGATCACCGCGCTGGACGCGCACCACTCACACACCGCGTGGATCGAGAACAGCTCTCTGTATGTCAGGTAGGCGCTGAAGCCAAAGCCGATCAGCGTCAGGCCAAGCGTGACTAGGCGCGTCTCCTCGCGGTCGCGCAGAAGTAGTGTCGCGAGGATCACGACGTAGCCGATCAGCCCGATCAGTGCCACCGGCACGCCGCCCAGCTTCGACCACTCCGAGGTCTGCACCTTGACGCAGGATTGCCCCGCTGTACAGGCGGGATTGATGCCGGCGTAATGGATGTAGGTCAAGTAGCCGGCGATGCCGAGCCCCACGATTGTGAGTGCCAGCATCACGCGCCCGAGCGCGTCCCTCGGTGCCCCTGAGAATGCGGTTCTCACCCGCCGGCGGCGCTGATCGCCTGCTGATAGACGCTGTAGTCCTGCGGGCCGACTATGGGTTGGCTGCTCCCCTTGGGGCCGGTCACGACCACCGATGGCGTGCTGTTGAGCCCTTTTGCCGACGCCGCCTGCTGATCGGCCTGGAGCTGTGCCAGGAGGGCGGGATTCTTTCGGTCAGTGAGCCACGTGGAGTAGTTCAATCCCGGAATCTGTCGGGCGAGGCTGTCGAGGTAGGACTCAGTGGCATAGCCCGTGCCCTCCTGTCCTTGCTGGTGATAGAAGAGCTCGACGTAGTACCAGCCCCGCGCCTGCATGCCCGCAGCGTAGGCGGCGACCTGCTGGTTCTGGAAGGCATTGGGAATCGGAGAGCCCGAGGAGGCGGTCTCGAGCGAGCGGAACACCAGCTTGGCCTTGCCGCTGCGGACCTCGTTTTGAATCAGTTGGTTCTCGGCGCCGAGCGCAAGCGACTGACAGACGGGGCACTCGAGGTCGCCATATTCGGTCAGGGTGACCTTCGCCGAGGGAGAGCCAAGCGTCATCCCGGACTGGGGGATCCCGGCCAACAGACCGCTCACTGTGGTGGCCGCCTGCTTCCCGGTCGAACTGGTGGGATTGACCGTCTTGTTGCTGCCGCCCCCGCTCGAGATCGCGATGGCCACGGCGACGATCGCCGCGGCGATCAGCACCACTCCGCCGGCCATCCGCAGGCGCCGCTCCCGCCGGGCCTTCTCGGCTCGCACCTGCTCCTCGGCCAGGCGTCGGGCTCGTGCTTCTTCCTTTTGCTTTGTGCGCGAGGCCATCTGGTCTTTGGGTTCGTGAAGCTGGGCGGCGCGGGAGCCTGGACCTGGGTGAACAACGATAGCGACGACGCGCTGCGCGCACTTCACCCGCACTTTCGGTGTAAAGATCCTGTAACCAAGGGCGTCACGGAGGTCAGAGGGGCGCGGTCGTGCATTAGAGTGCGGCACATGGCGCCCGATGGGAGCGGGGTGCAAGCGGGCACGGGCGGTGCTCCGCAGCGCCCACATAACCGGCTACGACTGGCGGTCATCGACCGCGATCCCGGCTTCATGCAGGTGCTGGCCAACCGCCTCGAGGCGCTCGGTTGGGACCACCGCGCCCTGTCCAGTCCGGTGACTCCCGATTCCCTGGTCGCCATGCGGCTGAACGCGCTGGTGATCGACCTCGCTGTACTGGGGGATGGGAGCTGGGAATACCTGGAGCGCGTCTGCGCCCGCCTTCCCGGCCTGGCCGTGATCGTCTGCACGGTCCCCTCCTCGGTTGCTCAGCGCGTGCGCGGCCTACGCCTCGGCGCGGACGCGTGGATGACGAAGCCCTGTCATCCCGAGGAACTGATCTGTGTGATCGAAGCGGCGATCAGGCGCCACCGCATGGGCGAGATGGCGACTCTGAAAGACGCGATCGACGTCGGGGAAATAACGATCCGACCCGACCTCTACCAGGCGTACGCGGGCGAGGGCAGCCTCGAGTTGACCGCACGGGAGTTCGAGATCCTGAATCTGCTCTCGCAGGCCGATCGGGTGCTGCGGCGCGAGGAGATCTACGAGCGCGTGTGGGGTTACGCCATGGCCCACGGCGACCGCTCCGTCGATGTGTTCGTGCGCAAGCTGCGCCAGAAGCTCCGCCAGGCCTCCCCGAGCTGGAGCTACATCCACACCCACTTCGGCGTTGGCTACCGGTTCGCCCCCGAGCGCGACGAGCGCGGCGGCGAAGAGGTCGCGGCCGTCGGCCAGCCGGCGGTCGAGAGCGAGCGGGAGGCGGACGCGGCGCTCGCCGGCTGAGGCCACGTCGCCCGCGCCTGACCGCGCGCGCCCCCGGCGGTCGAGTCCGGGCCGGCGGTCACAACTTCTTCACATCCCTCTCACAAGCAGATAACGCGTGTGGCGCTCCGCCCAGCGAGCATCGCCGTACCGATGTCAGCCACGGCTCAGTCGCGTCGAGAGGTACTGGATGTTGGCCCGCTTCAGGTCTTCCCCGAGGAGCACCTGGCTCGGGCCGGCGGGCTGCCGTTGATGCTCTCGATTCGCGAGCACCGGCTGTTGACGGAGCTCGCCCGCCGCGCCGATCGCATCATCGCCCGTGAGGACCTGTTCAGGCTGGTGTGGGGCAGGGAGATGCGCGCCGGGGACCGGTCGGTTGATGTGTACGTCCGCAAGCTGCGCGTGAAGCTCCAGCAGGCCCTCCCCGGCTGGCGGTTCATCCACACCCACTTCGGCTTTGGCTATCGGATGACGGCGGAGCCCAAAGACATCGTTCACCAACCCAGAAACGCGGCTTTCACAACCGATTAACACCTGATGGTCGGCTTTTCCAGACACTGTCGTTCAGAGAGGGCACTGGCGCATTCCCAACAAGGAGATCACCTTGATTACCAGTCGCATGGCCGGAGCTGGCGTGGCGATCGCTGCGTCGGTCGCGATAGCAGCGTGTGGCTCGAGCAGTAGCAACAGCTCGGGCGGGACGGGCTCGTCGTCCGCAGGCTCGACAAGCAGCGGTTCGGCGACGATCAATGGTGCTGGATCGACGTTCGCCGCCCCGATCTACCAGCAGTGGGGCTCGACGTTGAAGTCGCAGGGGCTGACCGTGAACTACGCCGCGGTCGGCTCGGGCACCGGGGTCGCGGACCTACAGACGGCCACCGCTAACTTCGCGGGCGACGACGGCGCGCTGAAGTCCTCCGAGAAGTCCAAGATGAAGGGGCCGGTGCTCCAGTTCCCGGTTGCCTTCGGCTCCATCACCCTGTCCTACAACCTGTCGGGCATCAAGAGCGGCCTGAAGCTCGACGGACCGACGATCGCCAACATCTTCCTGGGCAAGGTCAAGACCTGGAACGACCCGGCGATCAAGGCGCTCAACCCGGGGATGAACCTTCCCAGCACGGCGATCACCGTCGCGCATCGCTCGGATTCCTCGGGGACGACCCAAGGCTTCACGACCTATTTGTCCGACGTAAGCCCGACTTGGAACGGGGCGGTGGGCAAAGGCAAGATCGTCAAGTGGCCGACCGGCACCGGCGGCAAGGGCAACTCCGGCGTCGCTGCGGTCGTCAAGCAGACCCCTGGCGCGATCGGCTACGTCGAGCAGGCGTACGCCATCGAGAACAACTTCACCTACGCAGCGGTGAAGAACAAGGCCGGCACTTACATCCAGCCCACGATTGCTGCCACGTCGGCTGCAGCGAATGGCATAGCGGTCCCGGCTGACCTCGGTATCTCGACGATCAATTCGCCGAATGCCTCGGCCTACCCGATCGCCTCCCAGACGTTCCTGGACGTCTACAAGGACCCATGCAAGTCGGGCGGCGCAAGCAGCACCGTCGCGAAGGGGATCAAGGGATTCCTGACGTACGCGTTCAACGGAGGCCAGTCCACTCTGGGGCAGGGCGGCAACCAGATTCCGTACGCGCCGCTGCCGGCCTCGATGGCCGGCAAGGACAACACGCAGCTGGGGACGATGACCTGTAACGGAGCTGCGATCTCGTTGAGCAAGTAGGAGCTACGTGGAAGCATCCGCAACCACTGTCCGCGGCGACCGCTCGGTCCTCGAGCGGTCGCCGCTGGGGCGTCTTCCGGACCAGGTTCTGCAGTGGACCCTGACGGTGCTGGCCACCGCGATCCTGGTGCTGATCGCCTACTTCTTCATCCGGCTGATCGGCCAGTCCTCGACCGCGATCAGCCACTTCGGTCTGGGGTTCGTGTTCGGCAACGACTGGAACCCCTCGCGCCTGATCTTCCGGGGCTTGCCGCTGGTCTTCGGGACCCTGGCCACCTCGGCGATCGCCCTGCTGATCGGCGTGCCGGTAGCGATCGCGACCGCGTTGTTCCTAATCGAGCTGTGCCCGCGGCGGATCCGGACGCCGGCGGCGATCCTGGTCGATCTGCTGGCCGCCGTTCCCTCCGTCGTCTACGGGCTGTGGGGCGTGTTCGTCCTGGCCCCGAAGCTGCTGCCGGTGGAGAAATGGTTCGCCAGCACGTTCTCGTTCATCCCCTGGATCGGCGGCGGGACGGTCACGCTCTACAACTACTTCATAGCTGGGCTGATCCTGGCGATCATGATCCTGCCGATCGTCTCGGCGATCGCGCGAGAAGTGATCGCGACGGTGCCCGCCGAGCAGAAGGAGGCGGCCCTGGCGCTCGGCGCCACTCGCTGGGAGATGATCAGAATTGCGGTCCTGCCGTACTCCCGCTCCGGCATCACCGGCGGCGCGATGCTCGGGCTAGGGCGGGCGATCGGGGAGACGATCGCCGTGGTGCTGGTGATCGGCAACGCCGACGTGATCGGCAAGCACCTGTTCAACCAGGGCTACAGCCTGGCGGCGGTGATCGCCAACGAGTTTGGTGAGGCCGCCAACACCACTCTGTACAAGTCGGCCTTGTTCGAGGCGGGCCTCGTCCTGTTCGTCCTGACCCTGATCATCAACATCGTGGCCCGCTGGTTCGTGGCGCGCGGGACGCGCGGCAGGCGGGCTGCCGGCGGGGCAATCGCGGGCGTGGCGGTGGACGAGGCATGACGACGCTCAGCGCTCTTCCCCAGGTGAGCCCGCGGCGCCGGCGCACGGACAAGGTGATGCGAAGCTTGCTGTTTGTAGCGGCCCTGATCGCGCTCGTGCCGCTGGCGCTGATCGTCTATTTCCTGCTGAGGAAAGGGCTAGGGGCAATCACGGGAGGCGGGTTTTTCAGCACCGATCCCAACGGCAACTTCTTCGGCAACCCGGGCGGCGTTCGCAGCGCGCTGGTCGGCACACTCGAGATCGTCGGCCTGGCCACCGCGATTGCCGTCCCGCTCGGAATCGCGGTTGCGCTGTACCTGACCGAATACGGCAGACAGTCCTGGTTCGCAAACTTGATCCGGTACTTCGTCGACGTGATGACCGGCGTGCCGTCGATCGTGTTCGGTCTGTTCATCTACATCGTGCTCGTGATCTCGAAGATCGGCGGCGCGTTCACCGGATGGAAGGGTGCGGTGGCCGTATCGCTTCTGATGCTGCCGATAGTGATCCGGTCCTCCGAGGTCGTGCTGCTGCTCGTGCCGGCCAGCCTGCGCGAAGCGGCGCTGGCCCTGGGGGCGCCTCGCTGGCGAGTGATCCTCCGCGTCGTGCTCCCGACCTCGCTGTCCGGGCTGATCACCGGCTCGCTGCTCGCAGTCGCCCGAGGCATGGGAGAGACCGCGCCGCTCTTGTTCACGACCGCTGGCGCGTTCGCCCTCACCGGCAACCTGGGGACCCAGATGAACGCGCTCCCGATTCAGATCTACAACGACATCCAATCTCCCCGGAACGCGGTCATCGACCGGGCGTGGGGTGCCGGCCTGACGTTGGTCGCGCTGGTACTGATCCTCAACGTGATCGCGCGAATCGTCTCTCGAAGGAGCCGCATGGCATGATCCCGCCTGAAGCAACGAGCAAGGAAAAACCGACCGACATGTCGACCGAGAGGCGGCAATCCGACCACACAGAGGCCGCCGCGGTGGCTAACCAGCCGACCACCAGGCCCGCCAAAGGGCACGGCGTCAACGTCGAGGCGCTGAACGCCTACTACGGCGACCAGCACGCGGTCAAGAACTTCAACATCGAGTTCCCGCCGAACGAGGTCACCGCGCTCATCGGCCCCTCCGGATCCGGGAAATCGACCGTGGTTCGCTGCATCAACCGCATGCACGAGGAGATCCCGGGGGCGCGCGCGGAGGGCAGCGTCGCGCTCGACGGGCTGAACGTCTACGAGGACGGAGTTGACGTGACCTCGGTGCGGCGGCTGATCGGGATGGTGTTCCAGAAGCCCAACCCGTTCCCGACGATGTCAGTTTTCGACAACGTCGCCGCCGGGCTGCGGCTCACCGGCACTAGGGGCACCAACCTGCGCGAGCGGGTCCACAGGGCGCTGCGGGCAGTCGGCCTGTGGGACGAGGTCAAGAACCGACTCGACAAGCCCGGGACCGGGCTGTCGGGCGGTCAGCAGCAGCGCCTGTGCATCGCCCGCACGGTGGCGGTCGAGCCCGAGGTGATCCTGATGGACGAGCCGTGCTCGTCGCTCGACCCTGTGGCCACGCTCAAGATCGAGGAGCTGATCGATGAGCTCAAAGAGCGCTATACGATCGTGATCGTCACCCACAACATGCAGCAGGCCGGACGCGTCGCGGACTCGACCGCGTTCATGCTCGAGGGCGAGCTGATCGAGCACGACCTCACGACGCAGATCTTCACCAACCCCAGCGATCACCGGACGGAGCGCTACGTCACCGGAAAGTTCGGGTAGCACGACGCCACGCCATCGGGGGATGCCCCGGAAGGAGTCATGAACATGCAGGAGGTCCGCCACCAATACCGCGAGGCGCTCAAGGAGCTCGAGCAGCAGGCGATCGGCGGCCTCGACCTGGTCACGCAGTCGCTCGACCGCGCGCTCGAAGCCGTGACCTATCAGGATGTGGAGCTGGCGGGAATGGTCGTGGCCGACGACGACCGCATCGACGGCCGGTACCTCGAGGTGCACCAGGGGGTGCTGTCGCTGCTCGCGCGGCAGGCTCCAGTGGCTGGTGACCTGCGGATCCTGGCCGCGCTGCTGCACATCATCCGTTGCGTGGAGCGGATGGGCGACCAGTGCGTGAACATCGCCAAGCTCGTACCGCTATCGGGCTATGAGTCGCCCAAGGACAAGGACATTCTCGACTCTGATCGAGCGCATGGGCCGCCTTGCCCGCTCGCAGGTCACGCAAGCGAAGCAGGCGTTCTCCTCGCGCAACGTCGAGCTGGCCCAGGACCTCGTCCGCCAGGACGCCGAGATCAACCGGCTGAACCGCGCGATCTTCAGGCGCGCGGTCGAGATCGGCGACGACGTCGATACGCGCGAGTGGGCGATGTTCATGATCCTGGTGGCGCGAGCGCTGGAGCGGGTCGGCGACAACACGGTCGATATCGCCGAGCAGGTGGCGTTCGTGGTCACCGGCCTGTTCCGGGAGATGTCGGACAGCGTTGCGGCAGCCGACGCGGTGCGGCCGGCGTAGGGGGCGCGCGGCGGGAGCTGGGCCCGATGCTGGGCCTCCGCACCCGGCCGTGTCGCGAAACCGCACCTATACCGCGTTTTGTGCACAGCCCTCCCGAGCAATACGCCGAACGGGGCCTACAACGCCAAGGCCGGCCCTCCCAGAGGGCCGGCCCCAGACAGGGAGAGGTTCCGCAGGGTCCCAGACCAGCCCGCGACGCGTGTGACGATTTGGTGTCCCGCGGCGCGCGCCGGCCGCCTCTCGGCGGGCGCCGGCTCGCGCGGTCGGCGGCGGCGGCCGTTCAGCGCCGCGGCGCGCTGGCGTTAGCGGCCCGAAGCTTGGGCGCGTACACAGGCACCGCGTCGCGCTTGCCCTTGAGCTCCAGACCGGGCCGTTCCTCGAGCTCCACCTGCTCGCGGTGAACCAGCGCCGCCGTGCGATCGGTCAGCAGCACCGTGTCGCCGGTTTGGCGTGTTGCGGCCTCGACTCGGGCTGCGACGTTGACCGCGTCTCCGATCACGCTGAACTCGTAGCGTCGATCGCCGCCGATGTTTCCGGCGACCACGGTGCCGGAGTTGAGACCGAGCCCGATCTCGAGCGGTCCAGCGTCGCCCGAGTGGAGGACGTCCGCGATCTCGAGCGCGGCGGCGAGCGCCTCGTCGGCATGGTCGGGCTGACGACGCGGAGCGCCGAACACCGCCAGCAGCCCGTCTCCGACGAACTTGTCGACCCTCCCGCCGTGGCTGTGGATGATCGGGACGATCCGCTCGAACAGCTGGTTGATCGCGCTGACGACCTCGTGTGCCGGCGTCCGGTCCGCGAACTCGGTGAAGCTGCGCACGTCGATGAACATCAGCGTTACCTCCACCTCCTCGCCGGCGAGGTCGACCCCCTCCTCGAGGATGTGGGCGGCGACTTCCTGGTCAACGTAGGTGCCGAACGCCTCCTTTATCCGTTCCCGCTCCGCCAAGCCCTCGACCATCTCGTTGAACCCCAGCTGGAGCTGGCCGATCTGGGAGGCGTCGTACACCGGCACCCTGACGTCGAAGTCCCCCTCTTGCACGCGCGCGAGGGCGCGGCGCAGCCCGGCGATCGGATCGGCGGTAGTGCGGGCGGCGAGGATCACCGCCAGCAACCCGACAGCGATCCCCGTCCCCCCGAGCGCGATCATCGCCACGCCGAGGTTCTGGACCGTCAAGCCCGCTGAATGGGTCACGGCGAGCAACCCGATTCCGACCAGGCCCGCGAGCAGCACGCCGGTCCCTACTGCCCAGGCAAGCACGGCACGAGTGGCGACTCCAGGAACGGCGAACCGCCGCGGGGCGCCATGGGCGAGCGCCCGCGCCGCCGCGCTGCGCAACAGCCGCTCGGCGACCAGATAGGCGCACGATGCGGTGACCAGTCCGGTCAGCACCACCGTCAACCCGACGCGCAGGGCCAACTGGCCCGAATACTGCGTGTCCAGCAGGCCGAACAGAACCGCCGCCGCCCACCAGAGCGCCAGCTGGAGGACCAGGAGGCGGAAGGGCCCGTACAGGACGAGGCGCATCTCCTGAAGGGTGGCGGGCCGCTCCTCCACCAGCCAGCCCCGCAGGCGCCACAGCCCGCGGGTGCCGAGCGCGACTCCCACCGGGACGGCGATCGCGACATAGCCGACGGCGACGAGGCCATTGACGAGGAAGATGTGCGGGCTGTTGGTCGGCTCGGGCACCACGATGGCGGCGATGACGACTACGGCGCCCGCGCCGATCAGGTTGACCAGCACGATCTGTCCCGCTAGCGCCACCGAGCCGATCCGCCACAGTGTCTTCCCTGAAAGCTCGCTTTCGCCCGGTCGGAACAGCTCGGTCAGCGCACCACGCAGGGTCGATTCGGCGCCGTCCCTCATGACGTTCGACACTATCCGTTCGCGCACTCGGAGCGTGGCGGGCGGATGCGCGGTGCCGGACGCGTCGCGGGCGAGGGCGCGTTATCGCAGCTGCGCGCACTGCGCGCGCGGCCGGAACCGCTGGGCACTAGGCGCCGCCGGGAACCGCTGGGATTAGGCGCCGGCCGGAACCGCTGGGATTAGGCGCGGGCCGGAACGGCCTGCGCGGATATCTCGAGCTCGCGCCGCTCGGTCGCCAGCTCGACTTGGCCCGGATCCCGCCCCAGCTCCTGCCAGCGAGCGTGAATCCCTCCGCACAGGCCGTCGAGGAAGTCGTCCGAATGGAGCGGGTCGTGGTGGAACAGGATCAGCTTCTCCGCCTCCACCCGATGTCCGAACTCCAGCGCGTCGGCGATCGGCGAATGGCCCCAGCCGAGGTGATTCGGGTACTCGGCATCCGTGTACTGGCAGTCGTGGATCAAGGTTGACGCGCCATGCGCTAGGTCGAAGCCTGAGATCCAGTCGTCCTCGAGCTGAGAGAGGGGAGCCCCCAGCCCCGGCTCGTGGTCGGGGATGTAGCACAGGGTCGTGTCTCCGTCGTCGATCCTGTAGCCGAGCGTTGGGCCACGGTGATTGACGGCCTGGGCCCGAATACGAGCGGGGCCGAGGTCCCATTCCAGCGGCTCGGCTTCTCTGAACGACACGTGCGAAGGCAGCTCTCGCACCTCGACGGGCGCGAGCGGCGCCGAGATATAGCGCCCGATCCGTTCCCGCAGCGACGCTTCAGGAGATGCCGGACCCCAGACCACAATCTCCGACTCGGGTCTGAACAGCGGCGCGAAGAACATCAGACCCTGGATGTGGTCCAGGTGCAGGTGCGTGAGCAGGATGTGGATCGGACGCTCCACGCGTGGTAGCGCCAATCCCAGGTTGCGGATCCCGGTGCCGGCGTCGAGGATCAGGGTGCTGCCATCGGACAGCGTGACCTCCACGCACGAGGTGTTGCCGCCGTAGTGCATGGTCTCCGGGCCTGGGGCCGGCACGGATCCCCGTGCGCCCCAGATCTTGATTCTCATTGGATCTCCCTCTGCTCTGTCACACCGGCCGCCGCTGTCGGTTGCTCATCTTCGGGCAAAGGCCAAAAGATCACGATCGCGCCACTCGAGCCGTCCGGCCCGACGATCGGGATCGCGCTCGCCGCGATGTCCTGGTGGACGTTGCCGGCGACGCAGATCCGGAAGTTCCCGTGTGCCGGGCGCCCCTCGCGCAGAGATTTCGTCAGCTTGTTCTCGTCGTATGGGATCGGCTGTTCGTTCTCGTCGAACGGACCGAACGCCGCCGTCCACTCCTCGGCGGTCATGGTCCCGGTCTCCTCGAACCGCCGCCCGACCATGGCGCCGGCGGCCTCGTTGTAGAACAGCAGCGCCCCCTGCTGGCCAACTAGGAATGCCGGCGTCGAGATGCTCGACAGCAGGTTGCGGGCGAGAATCAACTCGAGCGGCTTCTGGTCGCTCATGCCTGAACTCTAATGGCGCTGTGATGTCGTGTCTTCTGTCGCGGCGGACTATCCTGCCTGACGTCGTGGCTACCCAGAAGTCACGCGGCTCCAAGCGCAAGCGGCGATCGCGAGGCGCTCCGCGCGCCGCACCGTCACAGCGCCGCGAGCAGCGGGCCGAACGTAACGCGGTCTCCGACCGAGACCGCCGGGCGGGGCAGCGGATGCTGGGCACGGTCGGCGAGCGGCCGCCGAGCCCGTTCGGAGGCTTGCCGGTGTCGGAGCTCGCGATCCTGGCCGGGGGCATTGCGTTCGTCGTCGGAGGCATTCCGGTCCTGTCGGGCCACACCCCGGGGCCGGCGCTGATCGTGGGAATCATCGTGGTGGCGCTGGGCGTGATCGAGGTCACGGGGCGGGAGCACTTCTCCGGATACCGCTCGCACACCACCCTGCTGGCCGCGATCCCGACGGTGGGCGTCGAGGTCGCGCTCGTCGCGAGCGCCGGCTCCCGCACCACGCGGGGTGCGCTGCTGGTCGTTGTCGTGCCCGTGTTCGCCGGGCTGTTCTACGTGCTGCGCAGGGCGTTCATGGCCGCTCGCCAGCGGCGGATCGCGCGGCGCTAGGGGCATCGCTCGCGCCGTTCGCGGCCTCGTCGGCGGCCGTCTCCTGTGCGGCCGCCCGGTCGGCAGCCGAGCGGTCGGCGGCGGCAGCCGAGGCGTCAGCGCCGGGCCCGGCGCCATCGGCAGATACCACGGGCAGGTGCATGGTGAACACGGCGCCGCCATCGGGCGCGTTGGCGGCGCTGACCGAACCGCCGTGCTGCTCTGTCACCTGGCGGACGATCGAGAGCCCCAGGCCGGAGCCCTGCTGACCGCGGACGTTGGCGCCGCGGTAGAAACGGTCGAAGACGTGGGGCAGGTCCTCCTCGTCGATCCCGGAACCGTGGTCCCTCACACGGACGCCGGCCGAGTCGACGTCGATTTCCACCGTCCCGTCGGGCGGCGAATGGCGGGCGGCGTTGTCCAACAGGTTGTTGACGGCTCGCTCCAGCCGCTCCGCGACGCCCTCCAGAGTCACCGGCTCCAAGCCCGCGACGAAGTGCAGGCCGGGCGCGTTGCGGCGTGCCCGGGCCAGCGACTCCTCGACCACGCGGTCGAGCCTGACGTCCTCGGTGTCGCCGCGCGGCTCGTCGCCCCGGGCCAGATCGATCAGATCCGACACGAGTGCGCTCAGCTCCTCGCTCTGCTCCACCACGTCGGTCAGCAGACGGCGCCGGTCCTCTTCCGAGATCTTGCCCCCGGCCAGCAGAACCTCGATGTTGGTGCGGAGGCTGGTGACGGGGGTCCGCAGCTCGTGAGAGGCGTCGGCCACGAGCTGGCGCTGGGCGCGCACACTCTCGTCGAGCGCCGTGCGCGACCCCTCCAGGTGCTCGAGCATCGTGTTGAAGCGCGTCGCCAGCTGCCCGACCTCGTCGTCGGCGTGGACCGTCAGGCGTTTCGAGAGGTCGTCGGTCTCCCCGATGTAGGTAGCGGTCTGGGCAACCTCCGACAGCGGCGCCAGCACGCGGCGCGCGGCGAGACGGCCGAGGGCGGCAGCCAGCGCTATCCCGCCCAGGAAGAGCAGGACCAGGATCAGCCGCAGATTGGCCAGGATGTGGTCGGTCCCGTTGAGGGGACGGGCCAGCTGCACGGCTCCCTGCGTGACCTGAGTGATGCTGACCCTGAGCGTGGCGGGAAACGTCAGCACCCGCCAGTGCGTCCCTTGGGCGTTGACATCGGTCGAGTAGGCGGTGGCGTTGCCACTTGCCACGGACTTCGCCTGCGAGCTGATCGGGAGCGAAATGTTGCCCTGGATCACGCTCCCGTCTGCGCCGATGATCTGGAAAGCTTGCGCCGAACCACCCGCGCTGGGCGGGATCCCAGGCAGTGACGCATCCGGCGGCAGCGTGTGATTCTGAATGGCCGCCATCTGCGCGTTCAGTGCGCCGTCAACCTGGTCGAGCAGCTGTCCTCGCACCACAAGGTAGGACACGATCAGGGCGATCAATACGGCAACGCCGACCGCCGCCCCCGCCACGAGTCCGACTCTGCGCTTCAGCGGCATCCGCTACTCCAGCACAACGGCATGCACCAATCAGTATGCAGGGGTTACTCCCGGAGGACGTAGCCGACGCCGCGGACTGTGTGAAGCAGCCGCGGCTCGCCGCCGGCTTCGGTCTTGCGCCGCAGGTAGCCCATGTACACGCCCAGCGCGTTGGAGGTGGGACCGAAGTCGTACCCCCAGACGTGCTCGAAGATCGTCGAGCGGGTCAGCACCTGGCGGGGATGCTGCAGGAACAGTTGCAGTAACGAGAACTCGGTCTTTGACAGCTCGATCAGCCGGTCGCCGCGGTGCACCTCGTGCGCGACCGGGTCGAGCACCAGGTCGGCGTAGCGCAGTTCCTCTTCATCCGCGCCGTCGCCGGTCCGGCGTATGAGCGCCCGCAGGCGGGCCTGCAGCTCCCGCAGTGCGAAGGGCTTCACCAGGTAGTCGTCGGCGCCGACGTCAAGCCCCGCGACGCGGTCGTCGATCGCGTCCCGCGCCGTGAGCATCAAAACCGGGGTCCGATCGCCGGCCTTGCGCATCCGGCGAACCACCTCGAGGCCGTCGAGGCGGGGCATCGCCACGTCGAGGACGACCGCATCGATTCCGTCGCTGACTAGCGCGTCGAGCGCCTGCTCGCCGTCGGCGGCGAGCTCGACGTCGTAACTCTCGAGTCGCAGCGCGCGCTCTAGCGCCCGCCTCACGGCGGGCTCATCATCGACAACGAGCACTCGTGCCATTTTCAGAATGATGGCGTGTGCGCGTAAAAGTTGGCGAAGATTGAGTGCACCGCATTCCCGGCTACCGTGACCCTCGACGCGAACCTATGGCGGAACAGAAGCTAAAGAGCTATCGAGGCAAGCGCCGGTTCGAGGCGACGCCCGAGCCCTCGGGTGGCGATGGGGCCGCCGAGAGCGGTGGCCGTTTCGTCGTCCAAGAGCACCACGCCACGCGGCTTCATTGGGACCTTCGGCTGGAGCACGATGGAGTGCTTGCCTCCTGGGCGGTCCCGAACGGGATCCCTCCCGACCCGAGCGAGAACCGGCTCGCGGTGCGCACGGAGGATCACCCGATGGAGTACCTGCAGTTCGAGGGCGATATCCCCAAGGGGGAGTACGGCGCGGGGACGATGCGGATCTGGGACCACGGCACGTTCGACACCGAGAAGTGGTCCGAGAACAAGGTGGAGGTCACCTTCCACGGCGAGCGGCTCACGGGCCGCTACGGCCTGTTCGTGATCGGCCGCGACGAGGCGTCAAAGAACGACTGGATGATCCATCGCATGGACCCGCCGGCCGATCCCCGCCGGCAGCCGATGCCGGAGCGGATCGTGCCCATGCTCGCCCGCCCCTCGACCACGATCCCCAAGCCCGAACAGGATTGGTCGTTCGAGGTCAAATGGGACGGGGTGCGGGCCGTCGCCTACGTGAAGCCCGGACGCCTGCGGCTCGAGAGCCGGAACCTGCGGGAGATAACCGACTCCTACCCCGAGGTCCGAGGACTGCTGCGTGAGCTGGGGATGCACGAAGCGGTATTCGACGGAGAGCTCGTGGCCTTCGATGACTCAGGGAGGCCCAGCTTCGAACGGCTCCAGCGGCGGATGCACGTGACCTCGTCCTCGGCCGTGAGAAGGCTTTCGACTTCGACGCCGGTCGTGTACGCGATCTTCGACCTGCTGTATCTGGACGGTCGGGTGCTGATCGACGCCCCCTATGAGGAGCGTCGCGAGCGGCTAGAGGAGCTCGAGCTGGCCGGCCCGGCCTGGCGCGTACCCGCCGCACACGTGGGCGAGGGCACGCGGCTGCTCGAGGCGACCAGCGCGCAGGGGCTGGAGGGCGTGCTCGCCAAACGGCTCGGATGCCGATACGAGCCCGGGCGCCGCAGCGGCACCTGGCTGAAGGTCAAGCACACCCTGCGCCAGGAGCTCGTGATCGGCGGTTGGGCGCCGGGCGAGGGGCGGCGAGCCGAGCGCATCGGCGCGCTGTTGATGGGCTACTACCGCGATGGGAGATTCGTCTACGCGGGCCGAGTGGGGACCGGATTCACCGAGGCCACGCTGGGCGACCTGGCGTCTCGGCTCAAGGGACTGCGGCGGAAGCGCAGTCCGTTCGACGAGGCCCCGAAGCTGCCGCGCGAGGCCCAGTTCGTGGAGCCCCGCCTGGTCGCCGAGATCGAGTTCAGAGAGTGGACCGCGGACGGGGTGATGCGAGCCCCTTCCTACAAGGGTCTGCGCGAGGACGTCTCGGCCGGAGATGTGAGGCTGGAATCCGCCACGCCGGCCGGCGTGGAGCTCGAGGACGAGACGACGGTGGCGCTCGAGGGCGAGCCGTCGGCCGATCCGAGCTCTCCCGAGGCGCTGTTCGACGAGGTCGAGCGTCTGCCCGAGGGTGCGCTGTCGGTCCTGATCGACGGCCGGCGGCTGAAGCTCTCCAACTGGGACAAGGTGCTGTTTCCGGAGAGGCCGGATTCACCAAGGGCGACCTCATCGCCTACTACACGCGCGCGGCGCCGGCCGTCGTCCCCATCTGCGCGATCGGGCGCTGACGCTGAAGCGTTATCCAAACGGCGTCGAGGAGCAGTACTTCTACGAGAAGCAGTCTCCGTCCCACCGCCCCGACTGGGTCCAGACCCGCCAGATCGGCGACGTCAACTACACGCTGGCGCAGGATCGCGCGACGCTGGTCTGGCTGGCGAACCTGGCTGACATCGAGCTCCACACCTCGCTGTCGCGCGCCGACGCACCCGAGCGGCCGACGATGCTCGTGTTCGACCTCGACCCAGGACCGCCGGCGGGCATCGTCGAGTGCTGCGAGGTGGCGCTCGTGGTGAAAGGGTTGTTCTCCCAGCTGGGGCTGCGAGAGCTTCGTCAAGACCTCGGGCTCGAAGGGGATGCAGGTATACGTCCCGCTGAACACCGAGGTCTCGTACCGGCAGACGAAACCGTTCGCCCGGCGGGTGGCCGAGGTGCTGGAGCAGCGGTTGCCGGAGCTCGTCATCTCGCGCATGACCAAGAAGCTGCGTCCGGGCAAGGTGCTCGTCGATTGGAGCCAGAACGATGCTCACAAGACGACCGTGACGGTGTACTCGGTGCGGGCCCGCGAGCAACCGATCGTCTCGACCCCGGTCGGCTGGGAGGAGGTGGAACGGTGCCGGGCCGAGGGGGACCCCGAGCTTCTGACGTTCGGCACCGAGCGCGTGCTGGAGCGGATCGCCGAGGAAGGAGATCTGTTCGCGCCACTGGAGAGCCTGGAGCAGGAGCTACCGAGGATCGGCTAGCGGCTCGCAATTCTGTCCGCCTGCGCGGCGAGCCGCACTAGGATGACTGCCGATGGACTCGATCACGTTGCGCAACCGGCTACTGGTCGCGACCGCGATGTGGAAAGAAGCGACCGGCGAGCCGCTGCCCCGGCTGGCGCCGGGGGACCCGGCTGAGCAGCTGCAGGGCTTCGAGCTGCAGCTGGTCGACCGCCTGTGGGAGATGGCGACGCCGGAGAACGCGCGCGAGGTGGCCGACCGGACGTGGGATCTCGTCTACGACCGCCCCGACGACGACCCGGTCAAACGGCGCGTCGTGGAGTGCCACGAAGCGCTCGCCCGGATGACTCAGCTACACGACTGACGGCGTCTCTTCTGAAGCCGGCGCGGGGTTTCGCGGCAGGCCGGCCGCCGCGTAGGCGTCGGTCTCATCGAGCGTCTCATGCTCCAGCAGCGCCGCGACCAGGGAGTCCAGATTGGATCGATGGGCGCCAAGCAGCCCGGTAACGTCCTCGTGCGCGCGCTCGACGATCCGTCTGACCTCCTCGTCCATAAGCCGCTGGGTCTCCTCCGATGTCTCGGAGACCCCGGGAAAGAATGGGCTCGCACCATCCATCGGGATGACGGCGATCGGCCCGACGCTGGGGCTCATCCCCCAGCGGCCCACCATGTAGCGCGCGATCTGCGTTAGGTGCTGAATGTCGGACTCGGCTCCGGTCGTGATGTCGTCGAACACGAGCTCCTCGGCCGTGCGGCCTCCGAGCGCGACCTTGATCTGCGCCAGCAGGGTGCCCTGCTCGAAGTTGAACCGGTCGGCGTCAGGCGCGGAGAAGGTCACACCAAGCGCCTGGCCGCGGGGGATGATCGACACCTTCCGGACGGGATCGGCGCCAGGGGTGAGCATCCCGACGATCGCGTGCCCGGACTCGTGGTAGGCGATCCGCCGTCGATCGTCCTCGGACAGCATCACCTTGCGCTCGGCCCCCAGCACGATTCGCTCGAGCGCATCATTGAGGTCGGCGGTATTGACCTCGTCGTGGTTGCGTCGTGCGGCCAACAGCGCCGCCTCGTTGACGAGATTCGCCAGATCGGCGCCCACCATCCCCGGCGTCGAGGCTGCGAGCGACCCGAGGTCGACCTCGGGCGCCAGCGGGACCGAACGGGTGTGGACGCGCAGAATCGCCTCGCGCCCGGCACGGTCCGGCGGCTGCACCGAAACGCGCCGGTCAAAGCGGCCGGGCCGCAGCAGGGCGTGGTCGAGAATCTCGGGGCGGTTGGTCGCGCCCAGCACGATCACGCCGGTGCGGGGATCGAACCCGTCCATCTCGGTCAGGATCTGGTTGAGGGTCTGCTCACGCTCGTCGTGGCCACCTGAGATGTTGGCGCCGCCGGCGGCGCGCGAGCGCCCGATCGCGTCGAGCTCGTCGATGAAGATGATCGCGGGTGCCGCGGCCTTCGCCTGCTGGAAGAGGTCGCGGACCCGGGAGGCGCCGACGCCGACGATCATCTCGACGAACTCCGACGCCGACATCTGGAAGAAGGGGACGCTGGCCTCTCCCGCGACCGCGCGCGCCAGCAGCGTCTTGCCGGTGCCCGGTGCGCCCGAGAGCAACACGCCGCGGGGGATCCGCCCGCCGAGCCGAAGGTACTTATTCGGATTGCGGAGAAAGTCCACGATTTCGCTCAGCTCCTCCTTGGCCTCCTCTATCCCCGCCACGTCGGCGAACGTGACGGGCTCCGCAGAAGTCTCCGCCCGCCGGGCCCGCGAGCGCCCGAACGACATCAGCCCCCCGGCGCCGCCGGCCGCCGCGGCTCGGCGCATGAACCAGATCAGCAGCGCCACGAACAGGATCGTCGGCCCGAACCCGTACAGCAGACTCTCCAAGAAGGACGGGCCGGTCGAAAGTGGATGCGCGTTGATCGTGACGCCGTGACCCTGAAGCAGGTTCTGGAGGCTCGAGCCGTTTGCGAACGAGGGGATCTGGGTCGAGAACAGGGTCGTCGGCTTGGCGGTCTGGCTGTTCGACGGGTACTTGACCGCCGCCTTGAACGTTCCTTGGACCGAGTTGCCGGTGGAGGAGATCGAGTTGACGTTGTCCTTGTTGACCTCGTTGATGAACGTCGGGTAGTACGGGATCGCCACCCGCGAGGCCGGCTGGAGCGCCTGCGAGGAGATGTAGAGGTTCAGCCCCAGCAGGGCCAGCACCACCAGCACCACCACCCACCGGGCGCTCGGGCCTCTTTTCGGCTGCGGCGTCTGCTGCCGCCCGCCGCGGCCATCGGGCGCGGGCGTCACCCTCCACGGAGGCGGCTGCTCCGGGGGTCCGCCTCGCGCCGGGCTGGGGCGCTGAGTAGGTGAGTCGGCCATACTCAGATTGTCGCAGGCGGGTGGGGCCGCTCACTGGGCGCTGAGCCGTCGTCTGCTTGGGAAGAAAGATGGCGTCAAACGCCATTAATTCCAACTGCTCCGGCCTCAGCCCTCTTCCAGGCGAAGCTCCGGCCTCAGCCCTCTTCCAGCCGCGCCCGGAAGGCCTCGGCGCCCACCACCGTGGCGCCCTCCGCCCAGGCCCGGTCGGCCAGCCAGCGGTCTGAGGTGACGACCCGCACCCGGGCCCGATCGGGAAGGAGCTTCAGCCTTCTCACGATCTCGTCATCCGCGGCGTCGGGTTTGGGTCGTGGCGCATGGGCCACCTCGATCACCGTCGAGCGAATCGCCGGCCTCGCGGGACGCTCGAAAACGACCGTGACGTCCTCGCCCTCAGCCGCGGCCCACCGTTCGAGCAGATCCACCAGACGCAGCATGGCCTGGTCTCGGTTCTTCCACCAGCCGTCGGGACGAGTGCCGATCACGTTCATGCCGTCGATCAGCCAGAGCACTGGACGGAGGCTACGGGGGGCGAGGCGCCGGTCGGCCTGCTAGCGTCTGCGCCCGCAAGGCCGCTGCGCGGATCGGGCGGTGGAAGCAGGTGCCGGCGGCGGGGAGTCCTCCGCATAGCAGCACTTCAAGTCCAGGAGGACTCACGTAAACATGCCAACCGGAACGGTCAAGTGGTTCAGTGACGAGAAGGGGTTTGGCTTCATCACACCCGATGAGGGCAGCCGCGACCTGTTCGTCCACCATTCGAGCATCAACGCAGACGGCTACCGCTCTCTACCCGAGGGCGCCAAGGTCTCCTTCGAGGAGGAGGCTGGGCCGAAGGGCCCGAAGGCCATCAACGTCTCTCGTCTCTAAATGATTTCCGGGGCGCGCATGCGCGCCCCGGCCGGCCGAGCATGCTCGGCCGGGGCCGGCGCACATGTGCGCCGGCCTTCCTGATGAGGAATGGCTGACTGGGCAACGATCTCCTCGCTGGCTACCGCCGGCGGCACGCTGATCCTCGCTATCGCGACCTTCGGGTCCGTCAGGTCGGCGAACCGCTCCGCCAAGCGTGGCCGAGCAGGCGATGCTGGCCGGACAGCGGCCATACCTGATCGCATCTCGGGAAGATGATCCGCTGGAACGCGTCCGTTTTGGAGACGACGTCGTGCTCGAGGTCTCGGGACACGGCGGCGCGATCAAGAGCAAGCACGAGAACGTCTACATGGCGATGGCGCTACGGAACGCCGGATCGGGACTGGCGGTGATTCAGGGCTGGATCGCCGCGGTCAGGGCCACGACCGACCGCGAGTGTCCGCCCGTCGAGAGCTTCCGTCTCCAGCAGCGCGATCTGTACATCCCGGCCGGGGAGACCGGTTTCTGGCAGGGGGCGATCCGCACGGTCGACGATCCCGCCTATCCGTCGGTGAGCGCCGCGGCGCAGAACCGGGAGCGGGTGATGATCGACATCCTCTACGCCGACGCCGACGGCGGGCAGCGGACGATCGCCCGCTTCAGCGTCGCGGACTGGCCTCGAGTCGAGGGGGAGCGCGCGGACCTGATTCGGGTGTGGAACGTAGACCGCGACGAACCTCGCCAGCGCACGTTAAGAGAAGAAGAGCCTTTGCCGCCCCCTGAGGGAACATCGGACGGCGCACCTACAATTAGTAAGCAGGCTACGTCGTGACCAAGACAGTCGAAGATCGCGAGCGGGTGGTGGTGCGGTTCGCCGGAGACTCCGGCGACGGCATGCAGCTCGCCGGCACGCGGTTCACGGATGCGACGGCGGTCCTGGGCAACGACCTGGCGACGCTGCCGAACTTCCCCGCGGAGATCCGTGCGCCCGGCCGGCACCCTGGCCGGCGTGTCGGCGTTCCAGATCCACTTCGCCTCCCGCGACATTCTCACCCCGGGGGACACGCCAAACGTGCTGGTCGCGATGAACCCCGCCGCGCTCAAGACCAATCTGGCAGAGCTGGAGGCCGGCGCGACGATCATCGCCAACGAGGATTCGTTCTCCAAGCGCAACCTGGAGAAAGCGGGGTACGAGTCCAACCCGCTCGAGGATGGCTCGCTCGACGCATACCGCGTCCACCGGATCCCGATGACGACATTGACCACCCGCGCGGTGGAGGCCATCGAGGGGGCCTCGACCCGGGATGCCGGCCGGGCCAAGAACCTGTTCGCGCTCGGCGTTCTCTCCTGGCTGTACGGCCGGCCGACCGACGTCACCGAGCGGTGGATCGAGCAGAAGTTCGCTTCCAAGCCCGCGGTGGCCCAGGCCAACCTGGCCGCGTTCAAGGCCGGCTGGTCGTTCGGCGAGACGACCGAGCTGCTCGATGTCCAGTACCGCGTGCCGCGGGCCACCGACGTCCCACCGGGCACCTACCGGAACGTCAACGGCACCAAGGCGCTGTCCCTGGGGCTGATCGCGGCGAGCGTCCGCAGCCGCCTGCCGCTGCTGCTTGCCAGCTACCCGATCACCCCGGCCTCGGAGCTCCTGCACGAGCTCTCGCGCCAGGAACGGTTCGGCGTGTCCACGATCCAGGCCGAGGACGAGATCGCCGCGGCCGGCATGGCGCTGGGCGCCGCCTTCGGCGGGCGGATCGGCGTCACCGCCACGAGCGGCCCGGGGATGGATCTCAAGGCCGAGACGATCGGGCTCGGAGTCGCGCTCGAGCTGCCGATGGTCGTCGTGGACGTCCAGCGTGCCGGCCCCTCGACCGGGATGCCGACCAAGACCGAGCAGGCCGACCTGCTGATGGCCCTGTACGGCCGCCATGGCGAGTCGCCGCTGCCGGTGATCGCGCCCAGTACGCCGGGCGGCTGCTTCGACGCCGGCTTCGAGGCCGTGCGCATCGCGATCCGCTACCGGACGCCCGTGATCCTGCTCTCCGACACCTTCCTCGCGTCCTCCTCAGAGCCGTGGCGGATCCCGGTGATCGAGGATCTGGCGGAGATCGACCCCGCGTTCGCTCGTGCCCGCTCCGGCGAGAGCTTCGAGCCCTACGTCCGCGACGACCGGCTCGCGCGCCCCTGGGCGCTACCGGGGTCGGAGGGGCTGCAGCACCGTATCGGGGGCCTGGAGAAGGCGGACATCACCGGAAACATCTCGTACGACGCCTCCAACCACGCACGCATGACGGCGCTGCGGGAAGCCAAGGTCGCGGGCATCGCGGACGAGATTCCGCCGCTAGAGGTGGACGCCGATCCCGGCGCCAGCCTCCTCGTCATCGGGTGGGGATCGAGCGAGGGAGCGATTCGCGCAGGCGCCCGCCGGGCGCGCGAGACGGGACACAAGGTGGGCTGCGCCCACATCCATCACCTCAACCCGCTGCCGCCCAACACCGGCGACGTGATCAGGGCGTTCGACCGGGTGCTGGTGCCTGAGATGAACACCGGACAGCTGGCGGTGCTGCTGCGGTCTCGGTTCCTGGTCGACGTCGAGTCTTTCTGCAAGGTCGAGGGGCAGCCGATCTTCGCGTCGGAAATCGAGAAGGAGATCGTTGCGAGGGCGGCTGCCCGTAACGGGAGGTCGAAATGACCGCGGTGACGAAGAACGGCAACGGCGGGGCGCCCGAGGCGATTACGAAGGCCGACTTTCAGTCAGATCAGGAGACGCGCTGGTGCCCCGGTTGCGGCGACTACGCGGTGCTCTCTGCGGTTCAGCAGTTCATGCCCGAGCTCGGAATCCCGCCGCACAAGATCGTCTTCATGACCGGGATCGGCTGCGCGGGCCGGTTCGCGTACTACATGGATACCTACGGCATGCACGGCATCCACGGGCGCGCTCCGGCGCTGGCCACCGGACTCGCGTCCACCCGCGACGACCTGTCGATCTGGGTCGTGACCGGTGACGGCGACGCGCTGTCGATCGGCGGCAACCACCTGATCCACGCCCTCCGCCGCAACGTGCCGATCAAGATCCTGCTGTTCAACAACCAGATCTATGGCCTGACCAAGGGTCAGGCGTCACCGACCTCCGAGCTGGGCAAGATCACCAAGTCCACGCCATTCGGGGTCTCGGACCATCCGTTCAACCCGGTTGCGTTGGCGCTGGGGGCCGAGGGTACGTTCGTGGCCCGGACTATCGATCGCGACCGCCACCACTTGACCTCGGTGTTGCGGGCGGCAGCTCAACACGAAGGAGCGGCCCTGGTCGAGATCTATCAGAACTGCCCGGTGTTCAACGACGGCGCGTTCGCGGCTCTCACCGAAAAGGAAGTCAAGGATGCAAACCAGATCAGGCTGGAGCCTGGAGCGCCCATCCGGTTCGGGGTGGAGGGCGAGCGGGGGGTCGTTCGCGCAGACGACGGCTCGCTGAAGATCATCGACGCGGCCGAAGTCGACTCCGACGCGCTGGTCGTCCACGATCCCACGACCGCGGACGGGGGCTTGGCCTACTCGCTTGCGCGCCTGGCCGATGACCCCAGCGGCCCGACCCCGATCGGAATCTTCCGGGACGTGCGCCGTCCCGTGTACGGACGCGGCGCGGGCAGCGACCAGGAGCTGTCCTCGGAGAGCGAGCTCGATGAGCTGCTCCACGCCGGGGACACCTGGACGATCGCCTGAGAAAGTGGAACTTTGCCACTCCGCTTCCGGATGCCGGAAGTGGATCGCCATCGTTCGGCCGGGCTACGCTGGCTTCATGAGGAACCCTGACATCGAGCTTCTGTGGTGGGCGGGCTGCCCGTCCACGGACAAGGCCCAGGCCGAGCTCGAGCAAGCCATGCGCGATGTCGGCCTCGCTGGCGCCCAGGTGCGCAGCACCGAGGTAGCCACCGACGAAGAGGCGAAGGACAGGGGATTCGTGGGCTCACCCACGATCCTGGTCGACGGGGCCGACATTGCTCCCCCCGACCCAGACGAGGTACCGGGCCTCACCTGCCGCGTCTACCGGAGGCGCGACAGCCGCATCGCCCCGACCCCGGATCCCGACGACATGCGCGATGCGCTTAGGCGAGCTGCTTTCGCGCGGAAGCAGGAGGTCAGATGAGCGTTTCGATCGGCGCCCAGGCTCCGGACTTTGAGCTGCCCGACACGGAGGGCACGACCCATTCTCCAGACGACAAGCCCGCGACCGTGGTCGTCTTTACGTGCAACCACTGTCCGTACGCGCTCGCCTGGCACGACCGGATCATGGCCGCCGCCCGCGACTACTCAGAGCGCGGCGTCCGTTTCCTGGCGATCAACTCCAACGACGCCCAGCGTTACCCGCGCGACTCCTACGAGGCGATGAAGCAACGGGTCGCTGCCGAGCGGTGGCCAGTGCCTTACCTGTACGACGAAAGCCAGGACGTCGCCGACGCCTATGGCGCCCAGACGACGCCTGACGTGTTCGTGCTCGACGGCCAGCGCCGGCTGCGATATCGGGGTGCGCCGGACTCCGACTATGACGATCCGAGCCAGAATGCCGCCTGGCTTCGCGGAGCGATCGACGCCGTCCTGTCCGGCGAGGATCCGTCGCCCGCCGAGACGAAGCCGATCGGCTGCTCCATCAAGTGGAAGGCGTGAGCGCCCGCTGAGGGGCCGGTGACGGGCCGCTCAGGCGCCGGCCACCCGGCCCTCGGCCGGCTCGAGGGGCAGGCCTGAGGCGTCCCATTCGAGCAGGCCCCCGGCCATGTTGTGCGCGTCGAATCCCGCGCCGCGGAACGCCTCCGTCGCCATCGCCGAGCGGCTGCCGCTGCGGCAGTAGAAGACGATCGGCCTCTCCCGGTCTAGGTCGGCTACCTCTTCCGGGAGTTGGGCCAACGGGACGTGACGGGCACCTGCGATCCGGCCTGCGTCGTACTCGTCCGGCTCGCGAACGTCGATCAGATCCACGCTCACCGCTGGCCAGCCGCTCGGCGACCTGGTTCGGCGTGTAGTCCGAGTCCACGCCGGTCAGCGTAGCGGGCCGCTCATCCGCCCTACGGCATCCCGCGTTGGTATCCATAACCGGCGCGACATCCATCTTGCAGAGTCGATAGTCTGCCGCGCCAACATATAACCCAGCCGAATCTCCCGGCCGCCAAGGCGTCGGGAGAGCGGGGGACCCCAAGGGATCTTTCCCGGTTCCAGGGGCGAATCGCCACCACTGTGGCGTAGCGCAAGCTCTTTCAGCGCGAGCCCGCCAGCTAACCCCGCAGGCACACGAAAGAGAAGGGGTTACACGTTGCGATCGAGTTCTCGATGCCTGGTCCGGTTTGCGCTCGCAGCCGCGCTGGTGACAGCACTTGGGCTCGCGCCCTCGGCAGTAGCCTCCCTGAACTTTGGTAGCCGCGTCCTCCGTGAGGGGATGAGCGGCAGCGACGTGAAGACGCTCCAGCAGCTGCTGACAAACGCCCGATTTCGGACGCCGGCGGACGGCAACTTCGGCCCCACAACCGAGACCCATGTCGTCAGCTTCGAGCGCAAGTACCACCTGACGGCCAATGGGATCGTCACCAAGGCCGTCGCCGCCAAATTGCTCCGCTTCGCTCACGGGAACCTGACGCACCAGGCCACGGCGTCGTCCACGAGTGGGTCGCCACCGACGCTTCGGCAGGGCTCGACCGGCCGTTGGGTGACGACGCTGCAGCGAGACCTCAACTCCGCCGGCTATCCCGACCAGCGTCGATGGTCATTTCGGGTCGGGCACCACGAACACCGTCAACCAGTTCAAAGCCGCGCACGGCCTGGCGCAAGACGGCGTATTCGGAACGAAGAGTTGGGCCGCGCTGCAGGCTGCGCTCAACACGCCTCAGGGCACCACCCAGGCCGGGAAGGCAACCCTCAACTCGGACGGCACCGTGACCGCGCCGCCGAACGCCCCCCCGGCGGTGGTGAGCGTGATCGCCGCCGCGAATCAGATCGCGTTCAAGCCCTACCGCTACGGTGGCGGTCACGGAAGCTGGATCGACTCGGGCTACGACTGCTCGGGATCGGTGAGCTACGCGCTGCACGGCGGCGGCCTGATCTCTTCGCCCGAGGACTCCACTGAGCTCGAGTCCTATGGGGCTTCAGGTGCCGGCCAGTGGATCACGATCTGGGCCAACGCCGGTCACACCTACATGGAAGTCGCGGGGCTGTGGTTCGACACCGCCTCCCAGCGCAGCACCAATCGCTGGGACCGCTGGTCCGCGACCCGCATCTCGCCACTGAGCGGCTATGTCGTCCGCCACCCGGTCGGGTACTGAGCCGCCGGTCCTTCTTAGGCGCCGGCTCCTTCTGAGGCGCCAGTAGTTCCGAGGCCGCCGCTGCAAGCGCGCGTGTCCGCGCAAGGGTGCTAATAGTGGCCTGAGTGCGTCGCGTAGGATCATGAATGATGTCCGGCTCGCCTCCAAGCACCCGGCGCGTACTTCTTTCAGCTTTGGCGGCACTCACGGTGGGCGTCGGGGCGGTGAGCCTGATCGCGGGCTTCAGCGATTCGTTCGCGGTCCGGTTGCTCCAGGGTCTGGCGGTATTCGGGGCCGGGGTGGTTGTGATCGGTGGCGCGGTGGTGCTGGTGATGCTGCGACTGGCCGGGTGGCGCGATCCGGAGTCCGAGGAGGACTTCGAGACGCTCGTGCGCAGGGCGGAGGATCTAGCGGCGGAGGGGTCGGGATCCTGGGAGGAGATGTTCGAGGACCAGGAGGAGATGGACCATCCGCTGGACCCGTACGACGAGGAGGACTTCAGGGCTCTGGTGCGGGAAGCGATCGACGATCTGCCACTCGAGTTCCATGCCGCGCTCGAGCACGTAGCGATCGTCGTGTCCGACGGAGGGCGTCGACACCGAGCCTACGGTCTCTACGAGGGTGACACGGCCGCTCGCGACTTCTTTCACGACCGGATCGTGATCTTCCAGGACACGCTGGTGCGTGACTTCGGGCACGATCCGGAGCTGCTGCGCGCGCAGGTGACCCGCACCGTCCGTCACGAGCTTGCTCATCACCTCGGCTGGGGCGAGACGGGCGTGCGCGGGCTGGGGTTGTAGGGGCGTGCGTCGCGGGCGTCGGCCGCGGAACCCCTGACGCGCCGAGCTGCCACATGCAAAAGTCCCCGAGGCTCGAAGCCAGGCGGATGATCGGGGAGATACGCATCAGGACGATGCGTATGTGCGCAGCGAAGGATCGCGCCGCACGGTTTGGGGGTTTTTGCAGGCTAAGTCCTGGCCGCTGGCGCTCCGACGTCGGACGGAGCCGGTCCGGCCTATGCCGGCGCCGCGGCGACACTAGGATCCTTCGCTCACCCCACAGGAGGACCACATGCCTGAAGCCGTGATCGTCGACGCCATTCGTACCCCGATCGGGCGAGCCGGCAAGGGCTCGCTGAAGACCGTTCGCGCCGACGATCTGGCGGCGATCCCGATAACGGCACTCATCGAGCGCAATCCCGAGGTCGATTTCAAGCAGACGAACGACGTGATGATGGGCGCCGCGTCCTCATTGGGCGAGCAGGGCTACAACGTCGGCCGTAACGCTGCGCTGCTCGCCGGCGTGGACCACCACGTGCCCGCCTGCACCGTCAACCGCTTCTGCGCCTCCTCCCTACAGACGATCCGGATGGCGTTCCACGCGATCACCGCGGGCGAGGGCGACCAGTACGTCGCCGCCGGGGTGGAGTGCGTCTCGCGCGCGGGCCTGGGGGCGGGAATGATGGAGGAGACCAAGCACCCGAAGCTGAACGGCTCGAACGGATCGCTGTACGACGTCTACATCCCGATGGGCATGACCGCCGAGAACGTGGCTGACCGCTGTCACGTCGCTCGCGAGCAGCAGGACGAGTGGGCGGTCGTGTCGCAGTCCCGCGCCGTCGACGCTCGCGACTCCGGGCACTTCGATGCCGAGATCGTTCCGGTCACGGTGCCGGCCCATAAGGATGTCGACAAAGAGGGCAACGACATCGACGTGCCCGAGACCGTGGTCAGCAAGGACGACGGTCCTCGGCCGGGCACCACGATGGAGGTGCTGGCGCAGCTGAAGCCCGCCTTCCGAGAGAACGGGACGGTCACCGCCGGCAACTCCTGCCCGCTGAACGACGGTGCCGCGGCGGTGCTCGTGATGTCCGACGAGAAGGCGAGAACGCTAGGCCTGGAGCCAAAGGCGAAGATCCTGGCCTCGACCGTGGCCGCGATCCGGCCCGAGATCATGGGCCTCGGGCCGATCCCCGCGATCCAGGCGCTACTGAAGCAGACGGGCATGAAGGTCGACGACGTCGATGTCGTCGAGATCAACGAGGCGTTCGCGGCCCAGATCGTCCCCTGTAAGGAGGAGCTTCAGATCCCGGAGGAGAAGCTCAATCCGTTCGGAGGCGCGATCGCGCTTGGACACCCGTTCGGGATGACCGGGGCGCGGATCATGACCACGCTGCTGAATGGGCTGCAGGCGCTCGACGGCACCTACGGGATCGAGTCGATGTGCGTCGCGGGCGGGATGGGCCAGGCGATGCTGGTCGAGCGGCTGTCCTAGGGTCTTGCCGCCCGATGGAAGAGCCGCTGCCACGACCCTCACGCTCTCGCTGGACGTCGTTCGTGGCCGAGGGCCCCGGGCGCACGCTTCATGAGGAAGGCAACCCGGCGCACCGGCTGCGGGTAGAGCACAACCGCGACACGATCCTCGTGCATCTCAGCGACGAGGACGGTGAAGGATGGACCGTGCTGGCGGTGGATCGCGCGACGCGGCGCTGGGCGGTGGCAGAAGGGCGACGGCAGCTGGATGCCTCGACCGAGGCGTTCGAGCGCCTCTACGCGGCCGGCGACTGAGCACCCTCCCGGCTGGCGAGCGACAGCGCGAACAGCTCGTCGTCGTCGGTGTACCAGTGCTCCATGGCCAGCCCGGCGGCGTGGTAGTCGGCCTGAAGCCGCTCGCGGGTGAACTTGGCGCTGATCTCGGTTCGAAGCTCCTCCCCGACCTCGAACTCGACGGTCATCCCCAGATCGCCGATCTCTACCGAGCAGGCCTCGAGCGCGCGCAGCCGCATCTCGACCCACTGGTGCTTTTCGTCAAAGAACGCGACGTGCTCGAACTGGTCGGCGACGAAATTCGCGCTGAGCTCGCGGTTTAGCACGTGCAGCACGTTCCGGTTGAACTCGGCTGTGACTCCCGCGGGGTCGTCGTACGCCGCCTCGATCACGGCAGGGTCCTTGACCAGGTCCGTCCCCAGCAGCAGCCGGTCATCGCGCCCCAGCAGCGAGCCCATGTTGCGTAACAGCGTCCGGCGCGTTCCCGGCGGGAAGTTGCCGACGGTGCCGCCGAGCAGGGCCACGATCCGCGGCGTGTCGTCGGCGTCAGGCACGTGGTCGAGGTGTCGCTCGAAGTCGCCGATCACGCCGTGCACCTCGAGACCGTCGTACTCCTCGACCAGCTGCCGAGCGGAGTCGGACACCACGCGCTCGGTGACATCGAGCGGGACATAACGGCGCAGCGTGCCCGCGCGAGCCATCGCGTCCAGCAAGATGCGAGCCTTGTCCGCGCTCCCGGAGCCCAGCTCAACCAGCTCGCCGGCTCCGGTGCGGGCGACGATCTCGTCTGCCCAGTCGCCGAGGATGCCCACCTCGGTCCGCGTCGGGTAGTACTCCGGCAGCTCGCAGATCTGCTCGAACAACTCAGACCCGCGCGCGTCATAGAAATGCTTAGGCGGCAGCTCCTTGAAGGGGCGAGTAAGCCCGTCGAGCACATCGTTGGCCAAGCACCGCTCGTCGGCCTCCGACAAATAGGAGGCGATCGCGACGTCGGTCATGCTGAGTCCCTCGCCAGGCGAATGCCGGAGAAGATCTGGCGGCGCTGCGGGTAATCCCAATTGCGGAACGTCGGGGTCGCGACCCTGGCCCGCGTCGCCCACGAGCCTCCCCGCAGCACGAAGTAGTCAGCGCCGAAGAAGACCTCGGAGTACTCGCGGTAGGGGTGCGCTTGGAACCCCGGATAGCCGTGGAAGTGGCTAGAGGTCCACTCCCATACGTCCCCGATCATCCCCAGGCAACCGTGCGGGGAGGCGCCCAGGGGACGGGCATCGGCCGGCTCCGGACCGCGGTCGATGTGGTCCACGTTGGCGTGGACGCCGGGCAGGCCAGGATCCTTCCCCCACGGAAATGGCCTGGCTTCCCGGGTCTCCTGGTCCCAGGTCGCTGCCTTCTCCCACTCGACCTCCGTGGGGAGGCGGGCGCCGTGCGCACGGGCGAAAGCGTCGGCCTCGAACCAGGAGACGTGGACGACTGGTCTGCGGGGGTCAAGCGGCTCGAGCTTGCACAGGCGCCACTCGGCGCGCAGGTCAGCCGTCCACCCCGAAGGTCTCGTGATGTCGAACTGCTCCTTCCACGCCCACCCCTCTTCCGACCACCACTCTCGTCGCTCGTATCCGCCGCCCTCGACGAACGTCAGGTAGCTGGCGTTGCTTACCGGACTGCGCCCGAGCAGGAACCCGCGCACGTCCGTGCGGTGCCGCGGCCGCTCGTTGTCGTACGCGAAGCCGACCGGCGGGGCGCCGATGGTGCATTCGCCGCCGGGGACCTCGATCAGCTCCAGTCCCGTCGGAGCGGGGCCGCCGTCGGACCGTGTGAGCGCCGGGCCGCCGTCTGACCGTGTGAGCGGCTGGCCACCGTCGGAATGCCGCTGCCGACCGTGGACGGGCTCGTATCCGTCCAGCCGCGCCAGCTGGATCGTCTGAAGCATCGTCTCCCCGTGCTGCTGCTCGTGGCGCAGGACCAGCTCGTGCAGTTCGCCCGTGCCCCGTGATTCGATGATCTCGAGCGCTCGGCCGCGGACCTCCTTCAGATAGTCGCGCGCTTCTTCCGGGCCCAGGTAGTCGAGCTCACCGCGGTGGGCGCGGGGCGTCTCGAAAGCGTCGTAGGTTTCGGCCAGGTCGGCCCGCAGCATGGGCTCACCCGCGAACCGGTGCACCAGCCACAGATCCTCGAACGCAGCGATGTGTCCGAGATCCCACACCAGCGGGCTCATCAGCGGCGAGTGGACCTTGACGAGATCCTCGTCGGAGATCGACGCCACGAGCGAGAGCGTCCGCTCCCGTGCCTCTTCGAGCGCCTGGACGATGCCGTCCTCGATCCCGGTCTGCATCAAGGACATTTTGACGCTACGGGATTCGGGGCGAGAGCTCATAGCGTGCAAACAGCGACCCCTCCCGTTCTAGCAGCCATCGGATCCGGAGCTCGGCTGGCTCGGCAAGCGAGGGTCCGCTGGTGATCGTAGGCCCCCGCCCACCGCCGGCGAGCCTGGGGGCAATCGTTAGGAACAGCTCGTCGATCAGGCCCTCGTGGAGCAGCGCCCCGAACAGCGTCGGCCCGCCCTCGCACAGCAGGCGGCGCACGCCATGCTGCGTTCGCAGGTGGCGCAGGGCGGTCGTCAGGGTGAGCTCTCCGGGATCGAGCTCAACCACCTCGACGTTCTGGGGCAAGGCAGGAGCGGGCGAAGCCGTGAACAGCACGATCCGCGCCTCCTGTTCCGAGAACAGAGGGATGTCGGTTGGGACGTCGCCGCTACGAGTGATGACGCAGGCGAGCGGCTCGGGATCATGGCCGCTCGCGACACGGCGCTCACGCGCGTCGGGGTTGCGGATGAGCCGCCCGTAGCGCTCGGCGCGCAGGGTCCCGGTGCCGGCGATCACGGCATCGACCTTCTCGCGCAGGGTGTGAAACATCACCCGGTCCCCCTCCGAGGACAGCGGTGCCGAGCGCCCGTCGAGGGTGGCGCGGCCGTCTGCGCTCGCGACAAAGTTGGCGATCGTGAACGGCCGCTCGGAATGAGCCTCGGCGGGCAAGCTCAGGGCCTCGCGGAGCTCTGAGAGCCCGAGCGTGGCGGGCTCGGGGTACAGGCGCGCATACTGCACGGCTCTCGAACCTACCGGCTACAGTCGCGCCGTGCTCGACTGCACCTACCGGGTCCAGATCTCGCACCGTACTGGGCAGCTGGCGCGGGTGATGGGGGCGATCGCCGAGGGGCGGGGGCTGATCGGAGACGTGGTGACGATCTCCGTTGGGCGCGAGGCCTCGGTCCGGGAGATCACGGTGGAAGTGCGGGACATCGAACAGGCGGAACGGATCGCGGGCCTGGTCAATGGGCTCGACCGCGCGCGCGTGCTCTGGTACCAGGACCGGGCACTGATGCGTCACGAGGGTGGCAAGCTCCAGATCGACGCCGTCCGCAGGGTGGCGACCGTGCAGGAGATGCGGGACGTCTACACGCCGGGCGTAGCCCGGGTGTGCTTGGCGATTGCCGAGCAACCGCAGCTCGCCAGCCGCTACACGATGATCCCGCGAAGCGTCGCGATCTGCACGAACGGGACGCGGGTGTTGGGGCTCGGGAACATCGGCCCCTTGGCCTCGATGCCGGTGATGGAGGGCAAGGCCGTCTTCTACCGCCAGTTCGCCGGGATCTCGGCGATGCCGGTCTTGATCGATACCGAGGACGTGGACGAATTCGTCGAGACGGTCGTTCGGGTCGCGCACACGTTCGGCGGCATCCACCTCGAGGACATCTCGGCACCAGAGTGCTTCGAGATCGAGCGGCGGCTGATCGAGGCTCTGCCCCAGCCGGTCATGCACGACGACGTACACGGGACGGCAGTCGTGTCGGTGGCCGCTGCCATCGTCGCCTGCCGTCATGCCGGCGTCGAGCTGCGCACGGCCACCGTCGGACAGCTCGGGCTCGGGGCGGCTGGCTACGGGATCGCCGAGCTGATGGTTGACGGGGGAGTCGGCCGAGTGATCGCGTTCGACCCGCAGGAAGCGTCCCATGCCCGCGCAACCCAGAAAGGGATCGAGCTCGCCTCGATGGAGGACGTGCTGAGCGAAGCCGATGTGGTGGTCGCCGCCACCGGGCGCCCGGGACTGATCGACCCGTCGATGGTGCGTTCCGGGCAGGTGATCCTGGCGCTCTCGAATCCTGACCCGGAGATCGTGCCGGAGGCCGCGGAGGAAGCCGGGGCAGCGTTCGCGGGCGACGGGCGCAGCGTCAACAACGTGCTCGGGTATCCGGGCATCTTCCGCGGTGCCTTGCGGGCTGGGGCCAACGGGATCGACGTGGAGATGAAGCTGGCCGCGGCAAGGGCGATCGCTGAGATGGCCGAGGGTGACGAGCTCGTGCCGGACGCCCTCGATCAGCGGGTGCACGATGCCGTCGCCAAGGCAGTGCAAGAGGCGGCGGAGCGCTCGGGCGCCGCGCGCCCGGAGTTGGCGGCGATCGGCTTGTAGGCGCCCTCACGGAACGGCTAGGCTGGGCGCGGAAAAATGGATTTCAAGCAGCTCGACAGGGGGGAGATCATCGCGACGGTCGGGGGGATCGTGCTCGCGATCTCGATCTTTCTGGCCTGGTATTCGCTGGGCAATGCGAACGCCACTCTGAACAGTTGCAAGGGACCGCACACCTCGTGCACGGCCTGGAACGCATTGTCGATTCTGCGCTTCCTGCTGCTGCTGGCCGCGGTCGCGCCGATCATCCTGGCCTGGATCATCGTCAGGGGCCACGCCCTTTCATGGCCGCGCGGTGAACTCACCGCGGTGACGGCGCTTGCCGCGTTGACGTTCACTGTCTTCCGCGGACTGATCGACAAGCCGGGCACACCTCCCGGCGAGATCAGCATCAACTATGGGTGGTGGATCGCGCTGGTGGGGGGCGTGTTGATCTTGATCGGTTCGATCTGGCGCTCTCGGGAGAGCGCCGCGAGGCGCAAGCCGCCCGGCGTCCTTTGACCACCGAGCAGACCACCGTCAGGCCGGATCGCAACCTGGCCCTGGAGCTCGTCCGCGTCACCGAGGCGGCGGCCCTGGCGGCCGCTCGGTTGGTCGGGCGGGGCGATAAGGAAGCAGCCGATCAGGCCGCCGTCGATGCCATGCGCGCCGTGCTCGACTCCGTCTCGATGGACGGGATGGTGGTGATCGGCGAGGGGGAGAAGGACGAGGCGCCGATGCTCTACAACGGCGAACGCATCGGGGACGGCAGCCCTCCGCCGGTTGACGTCGCTGTCGACCCGCTCGAAGGGACGCGGTTGACGGCGCTAGGGATGCCGAGCGCGATCGCCGTGATCGCTCTCGCCGAGCAGGGGACGATGTTCAGTCCCGGGCCGATCGTGTACATGGAGAAGATCGCCGGCGGCCCCGAGATCGCCGACCTGCTCGACCTCGACCGCCCGCTTCGCGAGACGCTGGCCCTGATCGCCGAGCGCAAACAGGTGGATATCCGCGACGTGATGGTGGTGATGCTCGACCGGGAGCGCCATCACGACGCGATGCGCGAGGTCAGAGAGGCGGGTGCCCGCGTCAGGCTGATCATGGATGGGGACGTATCCGCGGCGCTGCTGGCGGTCTCGGAGAACTCCCCGGTCGATCTGCTCTGGGGCATCGGGGGCACACCGGAAGGGGTCATCTCCGCCGCCGCGATCAAGTGCATCGGCGGTCAGCTGCTCGGGCGGCTGTGGCCGCGCAGCGACGAGGAGCGAGCGGCGGCCGTCGAGGCCGGATATGACCTCGACCGCGTGCTCGACTGCGACGCTCTGGTGGCCGGAGAGGACGTGTTCTTCTCCGCGACGGGAGTCACCGACGGAGATGTCTTGGAGGGAGTGCGATATCAGGGCGACCGCGGGGCTACGACGGAGTCACTGGTGATGCGCTCGCGCTCTGGCACCGTGCGGCGCGTCTCCGCCCGGCACGACCGAGCAAAGCTCCGCGCCCTGAGCGGCGTGCGCTACGGCTGAGGGCGCCACTAATCGCCGTCCGTCGAGGGTGCGCCGTCGGCTGCTTGCGCAGCTGCCAGCTCGGGGGTCGGCCAGCCGCTTGACCTTGGACTCCGCCAGGTCGAGCGTGGCCAGCGAGCGCAGGAAAGCGTGGGTGACGAGGACGTGGATGACGGACTGCGTCGCCATGTACACCGGCATGCTGAAGCCGGCGGCGATGGACGGATAGAAGTTGGCTACCTCCATCTCGATCCGGACCGTCGCCTGGTCGGATTCCACGAAGGTCTCCCGCCTGACGTCCAGTCGCAGAAAGCCGCAGCCTCGACCGCCGCGGGCGACGAGCAGACCATCCGAGATTCGCCACGTGACAGTGCCATGGTCCCCATCGAGCACGTACTCCGGAGCCTCGAAGCGCAGCAGCGTCAAAGGCCGCACGAGAAGGACGATCGCCCGTTCGTTCTCTCCGTAGCGGACCCGGATCAGCCCGAGCGTCACGCGCGTCAGAAATCGCCAGTACGTCCGGGCGAGGTTCTCGAGGTTGGCGGGACCCCACATCCGGTCCAGCCGGTCTCTGGGAGTCATCAGCACCGCGCTCTGGACCGAACTCACGCCCCCGTCGCGAGCGATTACCGTCGACTTGCGGGGCGAGATGATCGTGGCCTGAGCCGGCAGCCGGCTTCGCCGTCGGCGCCGTCGGCGCCGCGCGGCGACAGCAGCCGACAGGAGCAGCAGCACGATGGCGATCGGTGCCGTCATCCGGAGGATTCTTACCCAGCGAGGTACTCGACGGTAACGGGTGCGCCCGGGGCTAGCTCCCCCTCACCGGCTGGGATGAAGGCGAGCGCGTCCGCCCCCACCAGCGAGGTGACCAGGTGCGAGCCCTGCGGGCCGTTAGGTATCGCGATCGTCGAGGAATCCCGATCCTCCAGTCGGACACGCACCGCCTGCTCGCGCCTGGGGTTGCGTTTGACTGCGGCGCCCAGCCGCGCCTGCGCGCGACGTCCGCCGGGGGCGGCGCCCTGGAGCGCCGCCAGCGCAGGACGCACGAACAGCGTGAACGTCACCACCGTTGACACTGGATTGCCCGGCAGCCCGAACACGAGCTTGCCGTCCCGTTGGCCGAACCACGTTGGCTTGCCGGGCTGCAACGCCACGCCCCAGAACCGCTGGCCCACGTCGAGCGCTTGAAGAGCGGGCCGCACGTGGTCGTGGGGGCCGACCGAGACCCCGCCGGAGACCACCACCACGTCCGCGCCGTCGAGCGCACGCCCCAGTCCAGCCTGGGTCTTTGAGAAGTCGTCCGGGAGGCGCTCAGGGGTGAGGGCAGCCGCTCCGGCTCGCGTGGCTAGCGCGATCAGCATCGGCGCGTTCGAGTTGTGGATCTCTCCGGGGCCCAGGGGCTCGCCCGGGGCGCGCAGCTCGTCGCCAGTGCTGAAGATGGCCACCGTCGGGCGGCGGGCCACGACCAGCTCGCCGGCCCCAGCCGCGACGGCAGCGCCGAGCTCAGCTGTTCCCAGATGCGTTCCGGCTCGCAGCACGGTCTCGCCGGCGCGCAGGTCTTCGCCCGGCCATCGGATGTTCGCGCCAGCCGGGGTCTCGGCCGTGGTGCGGATCGATGCCGCATCTCGCTCGACATCCTCCTGGGGGATGATGCCCTCGGCGCCTTCCGGCACTGCGGCACCCGTCGACACGCGAATTGCCTCGCCCGTCGCCAGCACGGCGTCCGACGGGTTGCCCGCCCGCGACTCTCCGACAACCCTCAGGGACCTGGAGCCGGGGCCGGCCTTGACGGCATACCCATCCATCGCCGAGCAAGGGAACGGCGGCACGTCTCCCACGGCGACGATGTCTTCTGCCAACACCCGGCCAGGCCCGTCCGGGATCGCGACCTTCTCGTGCCCCAGCGGACGGACGGCATCGAGCACGTTTGCTCTCGCCTGCTCGATGCTGATCAGTTTCCCGGCCATCGAGGGTCCATTCTCGCGCGCCGGGACGGGGCGTGCCGGGCCGCCGGGGCAGGGCCCGCGGCCGGTCGCCTGGCTCGGGGTCCGCGTCCCGCGCCTGGCCAGGGTCTACGTCCCCGGTCGCTACTGCGGCGCGGCGAGCGACATCGCGCCGACGGTGCCAGTGCTGTTCATCCCCAGCGCGCGGCCGGTGGCCATCGTCAGGTCCCAGTTCGCGTGATTGGCGTACGGGCCGCGGTCGATCACGGGCACCACGACGGTCCTGCCCCGGTAGTAGATCGCAACCTGAGTGCCGCAGGGCAATTTGCGGTTCGCGACGCCGAGGGTGGGCTTTCTCAGCATCTTTCCGCAGGCAGTGTGGTTTCCGTAGAGACCCGGCCCGAACAGGGTGGCGATCGACGGCCTGATAGACGATCACAGTGATGGACGGTGACACCTGGGCCGAGCCCTGGAGCGCGACCCGTAGCGAAAACCATCCCAGCTGCTGCGGGCGCCACGCTGCCACAAACGAACCGTCCGCCCCGATCGTCGCGCTGCCGGCCTGGGTCGATTGGGAGCCCGGCTGGCTCTGCTGCTCGATCACCAGTGTGCGACCGGACTGCGCCGACGAGGCTGTGCCCTTGAGCCACAGCCGGCCATGGAGCAGCACTCCCGTGTGGCTGGAGACCGTGATTCCGTCGCCGCTGACGGTGACAAGTTGGTTGGCAACCGCGGCCGTCGTCGCGGACGGTGTCGAGGCCGGCAGTCCAATCCCTCCAGTGGCGGCAAGGGGCGATGACGGCGTCGCCACGGCGAACACAATGAGCACAGCAGCAATCTTCAGGTTGCGCGATCGACCCATTTATTTCTGGCTTCTCGGAACGCCTACGGGGTGAGCTGACGGGCTCGCGCCTTTAGAGCGCTACGGCCTCCAGAACGGGGCCGATTCGCCCCTGCGGTACAGGACCGCAAGTGGGTCCCCCGTCGACCGTCCGCGGACGGACGGCCGCTCGGCTGAACGGCGGGGATGTATATCAGGATCGCCGGCGGCCGGTCGAGTCGCCGGCGGCCGGTCGAGCAGGCGGGCGAGTGGCCGGTCGAGTCGCCGGTGGCCGGGCGAGTCGCCGCGCGAGCTACGGCTTCGGAAGGCGCCCGATCGCGCTGCGGACCGCACGCGCGCTGACCGAGAGCCCGATCTCGGCCAGCTCCGCGCTGGCCTGTACGACAGTCGAGAGAAGCTCAGTCCCAGACGCCGGGATCGGTCTGCGGGGTCGCGGGGCCGGAGGCGTGCCCGAGGGCTGTTCGGGCTGTCGCAGCGGCTCGGAGCGAGCCCTTCGCTGACGAGGCTGGCGAGGAGCCTTCGAGCGGCCGGGTGCCGTGGTTCGGGCCTTCGAGCGGCCGGGGGCGGTGGATCGGGCCTTCGAGCGGCCGGGGGCCGTGGTCCGGGCCTTCGGTTGCCCGCGCGCCTCCGTCTTCGCCGCGCGCTCAGACTTTCCCCCGCGCTTGTCGCTTCGGCGGTGGGGCCGTGTCCGGGGCAGGGAACCGAGGATTTCGGACGGCGTGTCGTCGGGCATGGCGGCATATGATCGCGCACAGGCGCCTCGCGGCGGGCGCAACTTGAAACGAATCGGCTCGTTGTAGGTATTGCTGTCGAAACGAGGTGAATGCCGCACGGTGCGGCGTCGGCGACCTGGAGGTCGCTCCGTGCGCCGGAGCACAGCCCGTAGCGCGTTGACTTCACAAAATGAAGTGCCTATACTGCCTATGTGCTTGAGTTGCGGGCGTGCGCCCTGGATTGCGCCCGTTCACGCGATCTCGGTGCCGGCACAAACGCTGATCCCGATACCGGCACAGCTAGGTCGCCGATGTCACCGATAAGGGAACGGAACAGATGTCAGTAGCTGAACTGCAGGAACTGGAAGAGATCAAGGGCCTGATGAACCGCGGCCAGGCCCTCGGCGTGCTCACCTACTCCGAGGTGGCGGGGGCGGTAGCCGAACTCGATCTGGACGAGGCGGACGTCGAGGAGCTGCACGGCTTTATCGAGCGCGCGGAGATCGAGTTGGTGGAGGAGGTGGATCCGGCGCAGGCGGCGGCGGACGTCGAGCGCGCACCGGACAAGCGCGGCCGGCGCAAGCCGAAGACCACGCTGGACCTCAAGCCCGACATGACGACCGACTCCTTGCAGCTGTTCCTCAAGGACATCGGCAAGGTGAGGCTGCTGACGGCGCAGGAGGAGGTGGATCTCGCCAAGCGGATCGAGCGCGGCGACCTCGACGCCAAGCAGAAGATGGTCGAGTCCAACCTCCGGCTGGTGGTTTCGATCGCCAAGAACTACCGCAACCAGGGCCTGCCATTCCTCGATCTAATCCAGGAGGGCACGCTCGGACTTGTCCGTGCCGCGGAAAAATTCGACTACCGCAAGGGGTTCAAGTTCTCCACCTACGCCACGTGGTGGATCCGGCAGGCGATCGCACGAGCGCTGGCGGACAAGGCCCGCACGATCCGCATCCCCGTGCACGTGGTCGAGAAGCTGAACAAGATCGGGCGCGCGGAGCGGAAGCTGGTCACCGAGCTGGGCCGGGAGCCGACCGCCGAGGAGATCGCCGAGGTGACCGGGATCGAGCCCGAGGAGGTGGAGTCGATCAAGCGCTCCGCCCAGGCGCCGGTGTCGCTCGAGAAGCCGGTCGGCGACGAGGAGGAGTCGGAATTCGGGCAGTTCATCGCGGACGAGCGAGCCGAGTCGCCCTATGAGCGGGCTGCCGAGATCCTCACGAAGGAAGCGCTGCGCGAGGCGCTCGAAAACTTGTCCTACCGTGAGCGCCGGGTGCTCGAGCTGCGCTACGGGCTCGGCGGCGAGCATCCCCGGACACTCGACGAGGTCGGGCGCACGTTCAACGTCACGCGCGAGCGGATCCGCCAGATCGAGAACCAGTCGCTGAAGAAGCTGCAGTCTCTGGCGGAAGCTCAGAAACTGCGCGACGTCGCCTAGCGCTGGGCCACTTCAGTTCGTAAAGCCAAGCGCTACCATTGGTAGACGATGGCTTCCAATGACACTTGTCCGGTCTGTCGCACCGCGGAGATCGTGTGCGGAAAGTGGACGCTTTTGGTCATCCGGGACCTGGCTGAAGGTAGGTCCCGGTTCTGCGAGCTCGAGCGCTCCCTACGGGGGATCAGCCCCCGAACACTTTCGCTGCGCCTGCGGGCGCTCGAGGAGGAGGGAATCGTCGAGCGCCAGACGTTCCCTGAGGTTCCGCCTCGGGTCGAGTACGCGCTTACCACAAAGGGTCGTGCGCTCGTGCCGCTGATCGAGGACATGCGCAAGTACGGCCGCGAGTGGCTCTGCGGGAATCTCGACATCGACGCGACGCGGACGCGGACGAGCTGGCCGCGACGCCCGAGCGCGAGCCGGCGGTCGCAGCCGTCTAACGAAGCGTGCGCATCGCGATCGCCGCCGATGAGCTGACCGGCGTCGCGGAGGCACTGCCTGAAGAGCTGAGGCGACGCGGTCACCAACCGCTGCCGCACGGCGTCTACGCGGATGGTGAGCGCGACGACTGGGCCTGGGCCACTGAGGCCGCCGCCCGCGAGGTAGCCCAGGGCAACGCCGATCAGGCGGTGGTCGCCTGCTGGACCGGCACGGGCGCGTCGATCGCCGCTAACAAGGTTTCCGGCATCCGCGCGGCGCTCTGTGGCGACGCGCAGACGGCCGAGGGCGCCCGCCGCTGGAATGACGCAAACGTGCTCGCACTGAGCCTCCGCCTCACCTCCCGCGCCGCGCTGGAGGAGATCCTCGATGCCTGGTTCGCGGCCGCGCCGAGCGCCGACCGCGACGACGTCGAGAACGTCGAGCACGTGGCCGAGCTCGATCGCGCTGCAACCTGACGCCCGCGGAAAAGGAGCCCCTGGCGCGAGCGCGAAACCGCCCGCGTGCGCAACTCGACTTTGCACGCGATCCTGGAAGCGTTCACGAGCGACGCTGCCGGCAGGCTTCAAGCCGAGGCCGTGGGCGGGGCGGAGGTCCCGTTCGAGGTGACCGAGGAGCGCGGCGGTAGGGCACGGCTCTACTGCTACCGCCCGCTCACCGGCCTGTTCATCGACGATCGGCTGGTGATGCTGAGGGCGCTGCCGACGTACGCGCCCGCAGTTCGGGCGCTAACCGAGCTCGAGAGCGTCGGCGCCTACGTCCAGCAGCGCGGAGAGGCTCGCGTACCGGGCGAACCCAGGGAGCGAGCCGATCTGGCGCTGAAGCTGTTCCTGGCGGCCGTGTTCGCCGAGCGAAACCAATTCGGGTTCGAGCCTCGCCGCTTCGAGGAGGCCTACGCAGAGCTAGAACGGGCCCTGTACGACGGGCGGTGCGTGAGCACGGTGATCGCCCCGCTGCTCGGGATCTCCCTGGGCAAGGCGACCAGCGAGCTGGCGCTGAGCGACGGTCTATCGCTGGTGCGCGGCGAGACCCTGCCCGATGCGCCGGCGGATGCGGTCTGGGACGATCGCGACGAACCGAATGTCCTCGCGGTCCTGTCGCTGGTGCAGGACCGTGCGCTCCGTCCCCCGGTGTCCGTGGCGCGAGCTCGGTTCCGGCGCATCCTCACGGCACTAAGGCTGTTCGAGCGCGGCGGCTATGCCCTGGGCCCCATCGCCTGGACGAGGTCGGATTCCGGCCCCTGGCGGACGGTGCCGCTCGGCGCGACGGGACGACCACGGTTCACCACGCCCGTCTCCGACGAGCAGGAGGACGAGCTGCGCGGCTTCTTCAACCTGATCGCCAAGCGCGCGCCCTCAAACGGGGAGCTGGCCTGGGCACTCGCGCGCTTTGAGATGGGATGCGAGCGCCTGGCGCCGTTCGAGGCGCTGACGGATTACTTGCTCGCTCTGCGGGCGCTGCTCGAGCCGGAAGGCCCCGCCAGCGGGCGGCTCGCGCAGCGGCTGGCGGCGATCTGCGCTCGGCCGGAGGACAGGGCAGCGCTGGCGGAGCGGACGGCCCACGCGATCTCGTTGGAACGGGCGGTGATAACCGGGCTGGCGCCGGCTGAGCCCGGGGTGGATGCGCTGGTCGAGGAGCTGGCAGAGAACCTTCGCGCTCTACTGCGAGACATGATCTGCGGCCATCTCGATCTCGACGTGCGTACGGTGGCCGACGAGCTGCTCCAGGAGGCGGTCACCGCCGGGGTGTAGCCCCCCGCCCGTGCGAAGCTACGGCGGGTGTTCCACGTCGAGCTGCGCCGATTTCCTCACGCCGGCCGGGCGTTCAACCTGAGCCAGGATGAGCTGCTGTCGCGGTTCGTCACGCCCTGGGTCCACGACCTGCCGATCACGCTTGACGAGCGGCGCTGGAGCGCGGATAAGAAGACGCGACTGACGATATACGAGGCCCCTGCCGTCGCTCCCGAGGAGCGAGGCCTCGGCCGCGGCTGGTCCACGGTCACCCGCGAGGGGCGAGAGGTGACCGAGAGGGTTCTCGATGAGGCCAGGAGGGCGGTGGCTCCGCCGGTGCCGCTGCCCGAGCTCAAAGCGACTCTCCTGGCCGCTGCGCAGGCGGGCCCCGTTCGTGCGGCCGAAGCTGTCAGCTTGGCCGGTCGGCGCGGACGCGCGAGCGAGCGGCTCGCGCTCGTCGAGCAGGCGGTGTGGGAGCTCCTGCACCAAGGTCAGCTGCTGCTGGCGGATGGGGCAGGGCCCGTCAGCCGCGATCGGTGGGAACCGGTGCTGCTGGCGTGGGAGACGTGGGCGGATCGAGGCTCGAGCGTGGTTCTCCGAGCCGCGCCCAAGCGGACTGGCCAGTGAGGCGCCACGGCGACTAGTTCGAGGTTACCCCGCGTAGGACCGCACAAGCTCGTACCAGTCGCGCTATGAGGCGCGTCACGCTTCAAGAGGCGAGCGGCGCTAGGCCACCACGTCGCCGATCAGCCTCTCCCGCTCTGAATCCGACGCGAACAGATAGCGATGGACGCGCGCCAGACCGTGGAAGTCGTGCACGTCGTCGTCGAGCTGCGGGACCAGCAGCAGCGGCCGGTCATAGAGCTCCGAGCGCAGGCGGGCGATGTTGTGATCGTCGCGGCGGGCGAGGACGTGGTAGTCGTGGAAATTCTGGGCCACCGCCTGGGCCAACTCGGGCTCGACGGTGTCCTCCAGTGCCGCGTCGAGATGATCGGGCTCCGCCTCCCCGAGCATGTCGTGATGTACACGGTTGACGATCACCCCGGCAAACGGCAGCCCGCCGGCCTCGAGCGTCCGGCAGAACCAGATCCCCTCGTCCATCGGTTCGCGCTGCGCGGAGGTGATCAGCAGGAAGGCCGTGGTGTCTGCACGCAGCATCTCCTCCACCTGCGCGGCGCGAGCGCTGAAGTCCTCCGTCATGTCGCCAAGCAATGTGAAGAACGTGGAGATATCGGTGAGCAGGTCCACGCCGGTGACCCGTCGCAGACCCGCCAGCAGCGGCGCCGCTCCCCGGCCTAGCACCCTCATCCCGAAGCCCGTGGGGCGGATGAACGCCTTCAGCGCCCTGCCCTCCAAGAACGAGGTCAGCCGGCCGGGCGCGTCAAGGAAGTCGAGCGCGCTGCGAGAAGGTGGGGTGTCGAGCACGAGCAGGTCAAAGTCGCCCTCGCGGTCGAGGTCGAACAGCTTGGCCACCGCCGTGAACTCCTGAGAGCCGGACACGGCGCTGGACAGCTCGCGGTAGACCCGGTTGTCCTTGATCTCGGCAGCCCGCCCGGGGTCGGGCGCTACGCGGTCGATCAGCTCGTCGAACGTCCGCTTCGGATCGAGCATCATCGCCCACAGCTCGCCCCGTACCTCGATTTCGCCAGCCGCGAGCCGCTTGGGCTCAACCCGCCGCGGTTCGTTCTGAAGCTCCTCCAAGCCGAGCGCGTTCGCGAGCCGCTTGGCGGGGTCGATCGTGACGACTGCGACCTTGGCGCCGCGAGCGGCCATCCCCAGCGCGATCGCCGCCGAGGTTGTCGTCTTGCCAACCCCGCCCGATCCGGCGCACACGCACACGCGCTTTCCCTCCAGTAGGGTCGCGACGCTCACCGTCGCGAGCCCTTGGCGCCGATTAGGCCCGCCTCGAGCACGTCGGCAAGCAACTCGAGCTGCGGCTGCGCGAGCTCCTCGGCGAACACGAACGGCAGCTCGAGCAGCCGGCCATCCATGCTCAGCTCTTCGCTGAGGCGAGCGAGCTGCGACCGCTGCGTCTCGCCCCGGGCGTGCTCGGACAGCGCTGCCCGCAGCGCGCCACGCGCCAGAGCCGACGGGGAATCCTGGAGCGCCCGTTCTACTCGCGCGATCTCGTCGGGATCGAACCGCGACGGATACAGGGCATTGACGATCACCGCGTCGAGATCGAGCTGCTCGCGAACCAGCGCGTCGCGCAGCGACAGCGTCTCGTTGATCGGCATCTCCTCCGGGGTGCAGATGGCGATCACCGCGGTGAACTGTCGGTCGGCGATGGTGTGGGCGATCGTCCTCCCCTGGTGGGCGATCGGTCCCACCCGGGCGATCTCGGCGAACATTCTCGGAGTGCGCAGCAGCCCCACGCCATGACCGGTCGCGGGCGCGTCGACGATCACCAGGTCATAGGGAGCTGCGCCCCGCGTCCGCCGCTGGAGCTGGGCCAGCTCCCACACCTTTCCCATGCTCAGCAGCTCGCGCATGCCCGGGGTTGCCATCGCGAAGACATGAAACAGCCGGCTGGAGCCGAGCGCGTGTCCTACCGCCCCTGCCTTGACCTCCAGGTACTCCTCCATCGCGTGCTCGGGGTCGATCGAGATCGTGAACAGCCGCGGCGCCAGCTCCACCTCCACGAAGCGATCCCCATGGTGCTCGAAGGCCTGCTGCATCCGCTCCTGGCTCTGCAACTCGGCGATGATCGTGCGCAGGCCGCGGCGCGCAGCCAGCAACCCGAGCGCACAGGCCACCGTGGATTTGCCGACGCCGCCCTTGCCGGTGACGAATATCAGCCGTCGGTTTAGGAGTCCAGACACGCGGGTGAACATACTGGGAGGCAGCCGCACAGGGATTCACGCCGGCTCGGAGGATTCTGGCGCGCGCGTGCGAATAGAGGCCCGTATGCAGCTACCCGACGCAACAGCGCCCTCTGCCACTCAAACCTGCAAGGTGATCGCGCTCGCCAACCAGAAGGGTGGCGTCGCCAAGACCACGACCACGCTCAACCTGGCTGTCGCCTTCGCCGAGGAAGGCCACCGCGTCCTGTGCATCGACATGGATCCGCAGGGCAATCTGACGATGTCCCAGGGCATCGATCCCGACACCCTCGAGCGCTCAATGTACGACGTGCTGGTGCATCACCTCCCGATCCGGGAGGTGATCCAGAAACGAGAGGTCGACGTGGCCTGTGCCTCGATCGACCTGGCGGGGGCGGAGATCGCGATGTCGACCATGATCGGGAGGGAGCGTTCGTTGCAGAAGGCGCTCACGGACATCGACGGCGAATACGACTTCGCATTCGTCGACACGCCTCCGAGCCTTGGGCTGCTTGACGATCAATGCCCTGACGGCGGCGCACAAGGTGATCGTCCCCGTCCAGTGCGAATATCTGTCGATGCGCGGCTTGGTCCAGCTTCAGAACACGCTGGGGATGATCCGCGAGAACCTCAACCCCGACGTCGACATCGAGGGGATCCTTCCGACGCTGGTCGACACCCGCACACTCCACGCCAAAGAGGCCATCGAGCTACTGGAAGAGAACTTCGGCGATCGCGTGTTTGCCTCCCGGATCCGCAAGACGATACGGTTTGCCGAGGCACCCGTGAAGGGCATGTCGGTGCTGAAGTACGATCCCGACGGGGTGGCGGCGCATTCCTACAGGCAGCTCGCGAAGGAGGTCCTCTCAAATGCCAACCGGTAAGCGCGCGAGCATGCGCGAGGGGCCGCTGGCGGCCCTGTTCCGAAAGACAGCGGAGGACGCGGGCGCGAAGGAGCCGACGCCGGAGCAAGGAGCTCCGACCGAGCAGCGGACGTCGGGCGAGCACCAGGCGCCGCCCGAGCGGACAGCCCGGCCCGAGCGGGCAGCCCCGCACGAGAGGGAGGCCCCCGCGGAGCCCGGGCATGCGCCAGGAGCCGAGCCGGCACACATCCCCTCGCCGCAGGAGCGCCTGCAGAAGGCGTTCTCGGCCGACATTCCCGAGAACGTGCTCGAGCGGACCTCGCCCCAAACTGCCGAGCGGGATGTTTTCGCTCGGCCCGAGCGCCCGGCATCAGGTTTTGCTCCGGGCACGTTGCCCGTCGAGGCGCGGGCCACCCCCGTCCTGCGGGTGGTCGGCGTCGGCGGAGCCGGTGTCAACGCCGTCAACCGGATGGTGGAGGCGGAGATCGAGGGCGTCGAGTTCCTGGCGATCAACACCGACCTTCAGTCGCTTCAGACCTCGGCCGCGCACGACACGCTGCACATCGGCGGCGGCGTGACCCGTGGCCTTGGCTCCGGCTCCGACCCAGAGCTCGGCCGGCGGGCAGCCCAGGACGAGTACGACCGGATCAAGGCCATGCTGCGCGGCTCGGACATGGTTTTCATCGCCGCCGGCGCCGGCGGCGGCACCGGCACCGGGGCGGCTCCCATCGTGGCGCAGATCGCACGCGAGCTCGGCGCTATCACGGTCGGGATCGTCACCCGTCCGTTCCAGTTCGAGGGCACGCGGCGGCGCGATCAGGCTGAAGCGGGGATCGTCGCCCTTGCCGAAGAGGTGGACACGCTGATCGTCGTCCCGAACAACCGCCTGCTGACGGTGCTCGACAAGAACACGTCGATGGTCGAGGCCTTCCGGGTGGCCGACGACGTGTTGCGCCAGGGCGTGCAAGGCGTCTCGGATCTGGTCACGCTCCCTGGGCTGATCAACCTGGACTTTGCCGATGTGCGGACGATCATGTCGGGAGCGGGCTCGGCGTTGCTGGGCATCGGGATGGGGACCGGAGACCGCCGCGCCCTGGAGGCCGCTGAGAAGGCCGTCTGCTCGCCGTTGCTCGAGACGAGCATGGACGGGGCGCGGTCGATCCTGCTCTCGATCACGGGCGGCCTCGACTTGTCGCTGTGGGAGGTCAACGAGGCTGCCAGGGCCGTGGCGGAGGCCGCCCATCCGGACGCCAACATCATCTTTGGCGCCATGGTCGACGACAAGCTCGAAGACCAGGTGTGGGTGACGGTGGTCGCCACCGGCTATGGCGAGCCGGGCTCGCGCCGAGGTGCAGCCGATCAGCGCGCTTCGCGGCTGGAGCGCAACGGCGATCGCATGCGTGAGCCTCGGGGCGAACCGCGCGTTAGCCGGATCCGTGAGCGTCCTGCCCGCGGCGAGAGGAAGTCGGACATCCGCACGCCGATGGAGCTGGACGTGCCGGAGTTCATCCCCCGGCGGTAGTGGCCGGCACCATAAGTACGGTCCACTAGTGGCCGGCCTCGAGCTCGGCGTCATCGCCGCCGGCCATCCTCGCACGGCGCAGGCGGGCGCGGACGTGCTCCGTCAGGGCGGCAACGCCGTCGACGCCGCGCTGGCGGCGATGCTCGTCTCGTTCGCCTGTGAGCCCCTGCTGACCGGACTGGGCGCCGGCGGTTACATGCTGGTCGTGGCGCCGGAGCGGGAGCCCGCCCTGCTCGACTTCTTCGTCGAGGCGCCCGGCCGTGGCGCTGATCCGGCGCGACGAGAGGAGCTCGTGCCAATCAGCGTCTCGTTCGGCGACGCGATTCAGGTTTTCAACATCGGGGCGGCGTCGGTGGGAACGTTCGGAGTGCCAGCTGGGATCTGCGAGGCGGCGCGCCGATACGGGAGCGTCCCGCTGGCGGATCTCGTGCGGCCTGCCGCCACGCTGGCTCGCGAAGGGGTCGAGCTGAACACCCAGCAGGCGTACGTGTTCGAGATCCTGGGCGATATCGTCACCGCCACTCCCGAGGCCGCGATGCTGTTCGCTCCCGAGGGTCACGTGCTGCGCGCGGGAGAGGAGGTTCGGCAGCCGGAACTGGCCGACTCGCTGGAGCGCCTCGCCGCGGAAGGCGAGCAGCCCTTCTACTCCGGTGACGTCGCAGCCGCGATCGTCGAGTGGGTCTCCGGGCAGGGCGGGACGCTGACCGCGGACGATCTCGCAGCGTACGAAGTCGCCTCCCGCAAGCCGGTCGAAGTCAGCTACAGAGGGCGAGAGGTGCTGACGAACCCGCCCCCCTCCGCGGGCGGGATCCTGATCGCCCACGCCCTGGCCTCGCTCGATCAGGATCCAGCGCGGCCCGATGTCCAGCGGCTCGTCGCCGTGATGGAGCGGACCCAGGCCGTTCGCACGCCGGAGTTTCTGGAGGGGCTGGACGACCCGCAGTTCGTCCAGCGATTCCTGGCGCGCCGGGCCCCCGCACCGCCCCTGGGCTCGACGACCCACATCGCCGTCCTTGACGCCGAGGGCTGGGCCTGCTCCGTGACCTGCTCGAACGGGTCGTGCTCGGGGATCGTCGTGCCGGGTACCGGGGTTCACCTGAACAACATGCTCGGAGAGCAAGACCTCAATCCACTCGGCTTCCATCGCCACCCGCCCGGCAGACGGCTGCCCAGCATGATGGCCCCGACGATCGTCCTGCGGGACTCCGCGCCTGAGCTGGTGCTGGGCAGCGCGGGCTCCAACCGAATCCGGTCGGCGATCCTCCAGACGATCATCCGCGTCATCGATGAGGGGCTGGCGGCGTCGGAGGCCGTCGAGGCCCCGCGCATCCACTACGAGGACGGCGTCGTCTACGCCGAGCCTGGAGTCGACACGAGCGCCATCGAGTCGACCGACCAGCCCATCGCCCGCTTTCGTGACCGGAATCTGTTCTTCGGTGGCGTCCAGGCGGTCGCCCGCGACTCGAACGGAGCGTCCTCCGGGGGCGGCGATCCGCGGCGGGGCGGGTCGGCGATCGTGGTGCAGGGCCGGTAGGTAGACTTGCCTAACATAGGGTTGACCCGGTCATCCCCCGGCGCGGATAATCGCATGGAACAGTCACTCGGACCCGGAGGTCCTGATGTCCTGGAAGCTTGAGGGGTCGTATTTCGAGACGTGCTCCTGCGACGTGGTTTGCCCCTGCACCGCGTCGCTCGCCTTTGGCGCCACCCACGATCGCTGCAGGGTGACGCTCGTCTTCAACGTCAAGGACGGAGAAGTCGACGGTACCGACGTGAGCGGGCTGACTGTCGCCGCGGTCGCCGACACGCCGAAGGTCATGAGCGAGGGAAACTGGCGGCTTGGCGTGTTCATCGATGCTGCGGCCTCTGACGAGCAGGCCGAGAAGCTCGGGGCGGTGTTCTCCGGAGCGCTGGGCGGTCCGATGCAGGCGTTGGGACCGCTCATTGGCGAGAACCTTGGCGTGGATCGGGCGCCGATCGAGGTGCGAGAAGATGGGTTGCGGCACTCGATCCGGATCGGTGACGCGGTCGACCTGGAGATCGAGGACATCGTGCCTTTCGGCGTCGAGACTGGGGAGCCGGCTCGTCTGACTGGAATCTTCCACCCGGCCGGCTCGGAGCTGACCGTGGCCCACGCCACGCGATCGAAGGTTGACGCATTCGGCGTCCAATACGACGCAAAGGCCGCGTTCTCGAACTCCCGGTTCTCGTGGGCGGCCTGACGGCGGCCACATTCCCGTCGGTCTCCGGGGAGCGCGAAGAGCGCGCTCAGCTCGGCGAGGCGCTGCGGGCCGCTCGCAGCCAGATGCTCGTCGTGCTGCTGCTGCTTGGTCTGACGGTCCTGGCTTGGTGGTCAACCGTCGACCGGATGGCCGGAATGGACGCCGGCCCGGGCACCGGCCTCGGCGCGCTCGGCTGGTTCGTGGGCGTGTGGGTGGTGATGATGGCGGCGATGATGTTTCCGTCCCTGGCACCGACGGTCGCGCTGTATGCCCGGATGACCCGCGCCCGCGGCTTGAGTCGCCCGCTGCTGTTCACGGCGGGATACCTGATCGTGTGGGGCGCCGCGGGAGTGCTGGCCTATGGAGTGTTCAGGCTCGGCAGAACCGTGCTGGGCGGGGATCTGGCTTGGCGCGACGCGGGGCGGTTCTTCGCCGGCGGGGTGCTGATCCTCGCGGCGCTCTACGAGTTGACACCGCTCAAGGATGTCTGTCTGGGCAAGTGCCGCAGTCCGTTCGGTTTCCTGCTTGGAACATGGCGCGAGGGGCGTTACGGGTCGCTCGAGATGGGCTCCAAGCACGCGGCTTGGTGCGTCGGCTGCTGCTGGGCGCTGATGGCCGGACTGTTCGCCTTGGGTGTCATGAGCCTCACCTGGATGGCGGTCGTCGCGGTCCTGATTGCGGTCGAGAAAGTGCTGCCATGGCGAAGAGCGGCGACCTGGGGGACGGCGGCAGTCCTGCTGGTCCTCGGCGTCGCCCTGATGGCCGTGCCCCACGACGTGCCCGGGCTCGTCGTGCCGGGCGGCCACGCCGGCATGCACGCCATGCGGGCCATGCACTAGCCCGCGGGGGCGTCGCTTCAGCGGTCGTATGTGGCGATCGTCCGGAGCGACAGCCCGGTCAGCAACGCGCCCATGGCCACGATCACGCCGATGGAGATGCCGATGTCACCGGCATTCCAGCCGTCGATCACGAGCGAGCGAAGGCCAACGATCACGTAGCTCACAGGGTTGATCCTGGCCAGCGTCTCCATCACCGAGGACAGGCGGTCGAACGGGACGAAGTTGGGGGTCAGGAACAGCAGCGGGAAGAACAACAGAAAGCTCGACTGGGTGGCCTGCACGTTGCGCGTCCGCAGGGCGATGAGGATCCCGAAGCCGGCGTAGGCGACACCGAACATCGCCGCAAGCAACACGATCACCGCGGCTCCTGCCACGCCACTCTGGACGTGGGCGCCGAGGGCGATCCCGAACAGCAGCACCAGCGCGGAGGCCCCGATGCCGCGGGCCAGGTCGGCCGTCAGTCGGCCGAAGATGATCGAGGACCGGCGGATCGGCGCGACCAGGAGCTTGTCGAAGTAGCCCAGGTCGATCTCGGTCACCAGCGCCAGCCCCGAGGTTGCGGTGGCCACCGCGAACATCAGCGACACCGGCAGCTGGAAGGCGACGTATCCCTGGCCGCGGAGGAACGGCGTTGAGCTGGGGAAGGTCTTCGAGACCTGCCCGATATTGACGGCGAGGAAGAACAGCGGGATGAACAGCGTCGGAATCGTCGCCTCCGGATAGCGGACGACTTCTCGTACCGCCCGGCGTCCCAAGAGCAGGACTTCGGTCATTGCTCCGGTTCCTCCGATTGGTCCTGGCCCTCGAGCCGGCGTCCGGTGGCCTTGAGGAAGACGTCATCGAGCGACGGCCGGGCGACCGAGATCGCTCCCACCTCGATTCGATCACGGTCCAGGCGGCGCACGATCTCGGCAATCGAACTTGCGCCGTCGTCCACGTACAGCGCGAGCGCGCCCGGTTCGGGCATGACTCGTTCGAGGCCAGGCAGTCCGGCGAGTGCGGACTGAGTGGCGTCCGGGTCCGCGCCGTTCAACGACACGGACACGACGTCGCGGCCCATCTCCGCCTTCAACCGCTCCGGTGTCCCGTCGGTGACGATGCGCCCGTCGTCGATGATCGACAACCGGTCGCAGAGCTTGTCCGCCTCCTCGAGGTACTGAGTGGTGAGGAACACCGTCGTGCCACTGGCGTTGATGCGCCGGACCTCGTCCCAGACCGTCAACCGCGAGGCCGGGTCGAGCCCGGTCGTCGGTTCGTCCAGGAACAGCACCTGCGGAGAGTGGACGAGCGCGGTCGCCAGGTCGAGCCGGCGCTTCATTCCGCCCGAGTATGTCTTCGTCCGCCTGTCCGCCGCGTCCGTCAGGCCCACCAGCTCGAGCAGCTCGGCCGTGCGTACGCGTCCCTGACGACCGGTGATGCCATACAACCCGCACTGCAACTCCAACAGCTCGCGTCCCGTCTGCACTGGGTCCAGGCCTATCTCCTGAAGCGCTACGCCGATGCTGCGCCGCACTGCCGCGGCGTCCTCGACCACGTCGAGCCCCGCGACGCTCGCGCGGCCGGCGGTGGGGGGCAAGAGCGTGCACAGCATCCGTACCGTGGTCGTCTTGCCCGCCCCGTTCGGACCGAGAAAGCCGAACACTTCGCCGGGCGACACCGCCAGGTCGATGTCCCGCACAGCTTCAATTCCACCTTTGAACGTCCTCCGCAGAGCAACGGCGGCGATCGCTGGAGGTTGCGTCTGTGTCCCCATAGGCATCGGCACGTTAGACCGTGGTCCAGGCAGAAAGTAATCGGCAAACAGCTCCGCAGAGGGGCCGGCTGCACACGGTATCGGCGGTAGATCCGGCACGATCTCTGGCCATGGGCGCCCGATCCAGCCGCCGGTTGGCCACTGTCACGACGGTCGCGTTGCTGGCCGCCGCGGTGGCCGGGTGCCTGAGCGTACAGGCGGCTGACTTGTTCCTGGTCACCCGCACGGGCGCGGGGCGGCAGCTGACGCTCGTGGTCAACGACGGCGGCACCGTCCGCTGCAACGGCGCCGCGGCAAAGCCGCTCCCGGACAAGTTCCTGATCCAGGCCCGCGACCTGGCGAACATGCTCGACACAGACGCCCAGCACCATCTGCACCTCCCCCGGACCGCGAACACGGTCGCCACGTACACGGTCAAGCTCAAGGACGGGACGATCTCGTTCCCTGACACCGCCGCCCGCACTCACTCGGAGCTCGCGCAGCTCGAGTTGCTCACGGTCCAGATCGCCCAGGGGCCCTGCGGGCTAAGCGGGTGAGGTCGCTTAGCCTCTCGTTAGGCGGCGCTAGGTAGGGTTCCCGCCCGCTCATGCTCACGGTCGCGCTCGTCAGCCACCATGGCTTCACCGCCTTCCGAGCGATCATCCTCGGGGTGATCCAGGGGGTGACCGAGCTGTTCCCGACCTCGAGCCTCGGTCACACGGTCATCCTCCCCAACCTGTTCGGCTGGAACGAGCTCGTCAAGTACCAGTCCAGTTCGTCTGAGAACGCCTGGCTCGCGTTCATTGTCATGCTCCACGTCGGCAGCGCGGTCGGGCTGCTGATCTATTTCTGGAGGGACTGGGTCGCGATCGTCAGGGCGTTCTTCGCCACGCTCGGGAAGCGCAAAGTGGAGACATCGACCGAGCGGCTCGCGTGGCTGATTATCGTCGCCAGCATCCCGACGGGGATCCTCGGCGTCGTGCTCGAGCACGCGGCGCGCGTGGCCACCGCCACGCCCGAGATCGCGTCGATCTTCCTAGTGATCAACGGCTTCGTGCTGTTCACAGCCCAGCGGCTCGCCACTCGCTCGGAAGTACGCAGTCTCGCCCGACGCGAGGGCGCAAAACGCGACGGCGGGCGCGTCCTCGAGACGCTCGAATACCGTGAGGCAGCCGGTCTGGGCGTCGCGCAGTCGGGCGGACTTATCGCCGGCATAAGCCGTGACGGGATGGTGATGGCCGCGGGCCTGGCGCGCGGCCTCGACAACGCCGACGCCGCCAGGATCAGCTTCCTGATGGCTACCCCCATCATCCTCGCCGCCGGCCTGTACAAGATTCCCGACCTCACCGGACCAAACGGAAATGGCGTCAGGGGGTACGCCCTGCTGGCCGCCGTCGCGGCCGCGGTCACAGCCGTGATCACCGTCCACTTCCTGTCGCGCTACTTCAGGCGCGGCAATCTGATCCCGTTCGCTATCTACTGCGTAGCGTTCGGGACCGCGATGGTGATCTACAACGCCTAGCCCCCGCCCGGCACGACTGAGCACTGAGCCCCGGCGCGACTGAGTGCCGAGTCCCGCGCTAGCCGCCGAACCGCACCTTCCCGTTGGAGCGCGCCCGCTCCTGGGCCTTGTCCACCATGTCCAGGCGCTTCATCGCCGCTCGGAACAGGCGCGTGACCAGCCGGAGACGGGCGTTCTCGGAGCGTAGGTCGAGCAGCCCCTGCTTGGCGTCCAGACCGAAATCGACCGTGGCGGCCATTGCGTAGGCACCCATCTCGGCCAGCTCGTCCTCGTCGGGATCGCGGTCGGTGGCGCGCTTGACGAGCTCCGCGTACGCCTCGCGGGCACCGTCGGCGACCCTCTGGTCGACGCCCTCGCTGCGGTCTTCGACGAACTCGATGACCCCCGCCGGATACGGCATGTGCGACTGGCGCTCGAGCACCCGGAACGGTCGTGTGCCGCGCACGAGGATGTTCAGCCGTCCGTCCTCCATGCGGTCCAGCACCTGCTCGATCCGGGTCGCGCAGCCCACCTGGCGCAGGCCGTCATCCGACAGCCAGACGATCCCAAACTCCGTCTGGGACTCCAGGCAGTCGTTGATCATCGTCTTGAAGCGCTCCTCGAAGATGTGAAGCGGGATCAACTCACCGGGAAGCGCCACGATCCCGAGCGGGAAGAGCGGAAACTTGCGCTCTGGCATCCAGCAAAGTCTATGAGCTGGCCGCGGCAGCGCGGTGGGCGCGCGGGCGTGGGCGCGCGGGCGTGGTCGGACGGGGCGCGTTCCGGCGGGCGTGTCCGGGCGCTATCCCTTGCGCGCGGTCAGCAGCAGGTTGTAGAAGATGGCCGGCGGCAGCCGTGGCTCGAGCACGCGCTCATCGAGCCGCTGAAGAAGGAGGTAGCCGTGGTAGGCGTATTGACGCCAGAACATCGGGACGCCTGCGGGATCAGCGGTTGCCTCGAGCGCCCGGTTGAACCACCCGAACAAGTTGGCAACCAACTCCTCGCCACGGACATTGACGTCACCGAACCCGGCGCGCCGAGCGCAGGCCGCCAGGTCGCCGGGAGAGAAGGCGTGGATGTCGACACATGACTCGAGCCCGTGGTCGACGCCGTCCTCTCCATCGCCGCCTCCACCCGTCGCGCGTCGCGCCCTGAGCAGCGTTCGCCATGCAGGGGCCACGGCGTTTGCTCCCCGCTTGGGTAACGACGCCAGGCGATCACCGATTCTCGAAGGCTCGCCGGCGAAGGCGATCCGCCCGCCCGGCCGCAGCACGCGGTGCAGCTCTGCGAACGCCCTGGCCAGGTCCGGGAGGTGATGGAGCACCGCATGCCCGAGCACCAGGTCAAAGCTCTCGCCCCCGAATGGCAATGATTCGGCATCCGCCCGCGCGGTCCGGACGTCGAGCCCGAGGCGGTGGGCGTTTTCGGCCAGCGTGGCCACCATGCCGGGCGAGATATCGGTGCAGGTAGCCGCGCGCACGATGCCCGCCTGGAGCAGGTTCAGGCTGAAGTAGCCGGTGCCGGCTCCAATCTCCAGCGCCCGGTCGAAACCGCCGTCGAGCTCGGGGCCCAGCAGCTTGTGCAGCTTGCCGACCACCTGCGCCTGACCGACGGGTCCGAAGTCGATCCCCCACTTCGAGTCGTAGCTGGCCGCCGCCACGTCGTGGTAGCGGGTGTTGACATCACGGATCTCATCCGCGCTGCGTAGCGCCTCCATGGCGCGGCTGACTCTACCCTCTCGGACGGCGCCAATGAACGTGTACGTTCAGACAAATCAGCCCCCGGGCGTCCCGCCGCTCACGCTGACCGGCGAGCGCACGCTGCCGGACATTCCAGCCGAGAACTACTGGTACCGACGACACCTGGCGGTGTACGAGTGGATCGGCGCCAGAGTGCTCGGCGGGCGGGTGATCGACATGGCCTGCGGAGAGGGGTATGGAGCCGAGGTTCTGTCCCGCTCCGCGGCCACGGTGGTTGGAGTCGACGCCAACCCCGAGGCGCACGCCCATGCCAGCACGCGCTACGGCCGCGAGAACCTGCGCTTCGAGCGGGGGCTGGTCGAGACCTACGGCGAACGCGGCGCCTACGACGTGGTGGTGTTCCTGCAGACAATCGAGCACGTGCTCGACCCGGTGCAGGTCCTCGAGCACTTTCGATGGCTGCTGGCGCCGGGTGGGAAGGCCTACGTGTCGACCCCAAACGTCCTCACCCTCGCGCCGCCCGGCGCGAGCAGATCCGACAACCCGTGGCACCTCCGGGAGTACCGCCACGAGGAGTTCCGCTCACTGTGTGAATCGGTGTTCGGCTCGGTGCAGCTGCTGGGGCTATTCCACGCCCGCAAGCTGCGGGCCCACGCCTTGGCGCTGAAGCTCGGGTGGGACGCGGTGCACCAGCGCCTGGGCATCACGCGTCCGTTCTACGATCGCTTCACGCCCGCGATCTCCTCGAGCGACTTCGGGCTGAGGGCCGAAGGTCCGCTCGATTCCGCGCTTGACTTCCTGGCCGTGTGCGGGGTCTGAGACGAGCGCTGTCCGGAAGTGCCAAATGACTTCACGTCAAGGCCAGAAGTTGGAGCGGCCGGCGAGCTAGCGCTCGTTCTCCACACGCACATGCCGTACGTGGAAGGCGGCGCGGCCTGGCCGCCACCCGATCACGACGCGTTCTTGCGCGATCCCCAGGGGTTCGGCACCTGGCCGTTCGGTGAGGAGTGGTTGTGGGAGGCGATCGCCTGCAGCTACCTGCCGCTGCTGCAGGTGCTTGGTCGGGCACCACTCACGCTCTCGCTGACCCCCGTACTGTGCGACCAGCTGGAGGCGCCGGGAGCACTCGATCGCTGCCTGCGGTTCCTGCGCGACGTACGGCCAGAATCGCACCGCCGCGACATCGAGGAGCTTCGCGATCAGCCCCTGCTGGCGGCCGAGCTGGAGCGCTCGGCCGCGCAATATGCGCAGGCCGCCGAATGGCTGGAAGCGAGCGACCTGCTGTCGGACCTCGGCGAGCACGCCACCTGGACGTCGGCCGCCACCCACGCCGTGTTGCCGCTGGTGGCGACCGACGCCGGACTCGAGCTCCAGATCCAGACGGGGATCGCCTCTCACCGGCGCCGGTTCGGAGCGTGGGACGGCGGCTTCTGGCTACCCGAGTGCGCGCACGCCCCATGGCTCGATCCGTTGCTCGGTCAGAAAGGCGTCCGGTCCACCTGTGTCGAGCTCACGGGAGCATTCGGACTCGGCGACCCGAGGCACCTGACGCCGCTGGTCACCGACGAGGGACTCGTCCTGTGGCCGGTCGATCGCCAGATCGTGTCGTTGGCATGGGGCGAGGGTGGCTATCCGTCGGCGCCGGCGTACCGCAACTACCACGGCTATACCACCCACCACCACCGCGTGTGGCGCAACGACGGCAAGCCATACGACATCGAGGAGGCCCGAGCGCTGGCAGCAGAGCACGCGCGCGATTTTGTGAGCCGGGTTTCGGATCGCATCAGCGACGGCGGCCTTTGCGTGTGCGCGCTCGACACCGAGCTGCTCGGTCATTGGTGGTACGAGGGCGTTGACTGGCTGCGCGCCGTGCTCGAGGAGTCGACTCGCCGAGGCCTTCAGTTGACGACACTCGACGCCGCGCTGGAGCGTCACGAGCCGGCCGCCGCCACGGCCGAGCTGCCGGTGAGCAGCTGGGGCACCGGTGGCGACCTGCGGACCTGGAGCGGGCCACCGGTCGCCGATCTGGCGTGGCAGGCCCGTACCGCGGAGCTGAAGCTGCTCAGCGCGACCGGAAGGACGAATCCCCGCGCCATCCGCGAGCTGCTCGCGCTCCAGTCGTCGGATTGGGCATTTCTGACTTACAGACGTCTGGCCGGGGAATACCCGCGCCAGCGGGCTCGTGGCCATGCGGAGGCGCTCGAGCTCGCGCTCGCGGACGGACGGACTCGCGCCCGCGCTACGAAACCTGGCGCCGGATGACTGTGGCTGAAGAGCTAGTCCTCCCAGCGAAACGACTTCGGAGCGTCGCGCATGCGGAGGACGCGCGCCGGGATGCCGGCCACGACCGCGTCGTCCGGGACGTCCTTATTGACTACCGAATTGGTACCGATGACGCAGTTATTGCCGACCGTCACTCCCCTGAGCAGACACGCCCCGTATCCAATCCACACGTTGTGGCCGACCCTCACGTCGCGCTTGTAGATCCCCTGCTCCCGGATCGGGCGCTCGACTTCGACCACGCCGTGGTCGAAGTCGATCAGCATCACTCGGTCGGCGACGATGCACTCGCGGCCGATCGAAACGTGCTGATAGGCCGAGATCGTGCATTCCTGGCCCAGAACCGACTTGGCTCCGACCGACACCCGCCCCTCGTGCGCCCGGATCTTGCATCCCTGGCCCAGCCACGACCAGCGTCCAAGCGAAACCGTCGCCTCCCGGCTGATCTCGAGCTTCACGCCCCGGCACACGAAGCAGAGGCCATCGGTCTGCAGGCGACCCCTCCAGCGAAGCTTGAGCCACAGCCAGCGCGCAACTAGGGGGAAGTAGGTCCACTTCAGCAAGCCGCGCTGCCGGGCAAAGCGCAGGAACGCGATCGGACCGCCGCGGAGCGGTCCGGGTGGCCTCCGCGTCACGGGCGGAGACGTGGCGTCGGCCTTCGCCAGGGCGGACGGCCGCCGCCGTTCAGGGCTCTGCAAGGCCACGGCGAGATCGTAGTGCCCCTGGCATGATTGCTCGAACCCGATGCCCGAGACCGAAACCGCACTCGCACAGCGGCTGATGAGGGGAGACAGGCGCGCCCTGGCACGCGCCATCTCGCTCGTCGAGGACGACGACCCCGAGGGGTGGGCCCTCGTGCGCGAGGTCTACCCGCACACCGGCAAGGCCGCGATCGCCGGGTTCACCGGTCCGCCCGGGGTCGGGAAATCGACACTGCTGGCGGCGCTGACCAAGCTCGAGCGCGAGCGCGAGCGCACGATCGGCGTGCTCTCGGTCGATCCCTCCTCGCCATTCACGAAGGGCGCGCTGCTTGGGGACCGGATCCGGCTGGCAGATCACTTTCTCGATCCCGGGGTTTTCATCCGGTCTATGGCCAGCCGCGGCGCCCTCGGCGGCCTGAGCGAAGCGGCGCTGCAAACGGCGTTGTTGATGGACGCCTCAGGCCGGGACTTGATCCTGCTGGAAACGGTCGGGGTGGGTCAGGCGGAGGTCGACATCATCGACCACGCCGACACGGTCGTGCTGGTGCTGATGCCGGGGTCAGGCGACTCAATCCAGGCGCTCAAAGCCGGCGTGATGGAGATTCCCGACGTGATCGTCGTCAATAAGGCCGACCACCCTCTCACGGACACGATGGTGCGCGAGATCAGGGGCGTACTGGCCCTCGGTCCCCAGGAGGGATGGGAGGTGCCGATCGTCCGGACCGAGGCGGTGCGAGGCGAGGGGGTCGAGGAGCTGCTTGAGAAGCTGGCAGAGCACCGTGCCCACATCGAAGCCGAGGGCGCATTGTCGGAGCGGCGGCGCCGCAACCTGATGAACGAGGTGCTGGCGATAGCCACCTTCCGCATGCGGCGCGAGCTCGAGGCCGCGGTGCGGGAGGATCCGGAGGTCCAGGAGCTGCTCGACCGGGTCGTGTCGCGCGAGCTCGATCCAGCGAGCGCGGCGGTACGGATCCTCGAGGCTCGGGAGGGGGACTAGCGCGACTTGGGCGCGAACGGTGGCGGCTTCAGGTTCCCAACGCCCGCGCGATCACCAGCTCCTGGATCTCGTCGGTCCCCTCGCCGATCGTCAGGATCTTCGCGTCGCGATAGAAGCGGCATACGGGGTACTCCTCGATGTAGCCGTAACCGCCGTGGATCTGGACGGCCTCGTCGGCCGCCCACACTGCCAGGCGCCCGCTCTTCAGCTTCGCCTGGGCCGCGGCAAGCGAGAAGTCGGCTCCCGAGTCCTTCAGCCACGCCGCCTTGTGAACGAGCAGCCGCGTGCCCTCGATCTCCGTGGAGAGGTTCGCGAGCTTGGCCTGGATCGACTGGAAGTTCGAGATCGGCTTGCCAAACGCCCGCCGTTCCTTCGCGTAGCGAAGCGCCTGCTCGAAGCGCTCCCTGCGCAAGTCCGACGCCCATCGCCGCTACCCCGATGCGCCCGATGTCCAGCACCTGGAGGAACTGCCGTAGGCCGGCGCCGCGCTGGCCCACCAGGTTCTCGGCCCGGACGCGGCAGTCGTTGAAGGTCAGGGGCCGCGTATCCGAGGCGTTCCAGCCCATCTTGCGGTACTGCTGCCCCGGCTCGTAGCCAGGGGTGCCGTTCGGGACAGATGTTCGAGATCTCGCGCCGGTCCGACCGTCGCCCCGCCGGTCACGGCGGTGATCACGACCAGCCCGGAGATTCGGTTCCGGCGTTGGTGATGAACTGCTTGGCGCCGTTGATCACCCACTCGCCGTCCTCGAGCCGGCGCGCGTCTGCGTGTTGCCCGGCGTCGGAGCCGGCCTCGGGCTCGGTCAGGCCGAAGGCGCCGAGCAGCTCGCCGCTGCAGAGCCGCGGGCAGCCACTCCTGCTTCTGCTCCTCGGTCCCGAACAGATAGAGCGGCTGGGTGCCCAGCGAGGTGTGCGCGCACAGCGTGATCGCGACAGACGAATCGACGCGCGTGAGCTCCTCGACGACGAGCGCGTAGGCCAGCGTGTTGCCGCCCGCGCCCCCGTACTCGCTGCGGGAAACGGGATCCCCATCAGGTCGAGCTCGGCGAGCCTGCGACGATCTCGTAGGGAAACACTTCGGTCCGGTCGAGCTCGCTCGGCGACCGGCGCGATCTCGCGCTCGGCGAACTCGCGCACGGTGTCGCGCAGCAGCTGCTGGTCTGCGGTGAGTTCAAATTCCATGCAGGCACAATACGATCACGGGGCTGGTAGCGCGCTCGCGGCACACGATGCAGTCAGCACAGCGAGCCTGGAGAGCCTCGATGCCCAAGACCGTGATCCTGTCCGCCGCGCGCACGCCGATCGGGAAGCTCGGAGGCGGCCTGACGAGCCTCGATGCGACCGAGCTGGGCGGTACGGCGATCAGCGCCGCGCTGGAGCGCGCCGAGGTAGCGCCCGAGCAGGTCGAGCACGTGGTGATGGGCCAGGTGCTCCAGGCCGGGCAGGGCCAGATCCCCTCGCGCCAGGCGCAGATCAAGGCCGGGATCCCCAAGGAGGTCTCCTCGGAGACGATCAACAAGGTCTGTGCCTCCGGGGTGCGCGCCGCGGCGATGCTCGATGCGGCGATCCGCGCCGGCGACCTCGAGGTGGCGGTCGCGGGCGGGATGGAGTCGATGTCCAATGCGCCGTATCTGCTGAAGGAGGCGCGCTTCGGCTACCGAATGGGCGACGCCAAGGCGCTCGACGCGATGGTGCACGACGGGCTCACGAACCCGTTCTCCGGCAGGCAGATGTTCGCAGGAGGCCACCGAGGTCGGCGACGAGCTCGAGCTCACGCGCCCGGACATGGATCGCTGGGCGCTGCGCTCGCATCAGCTGCGCGTCAAGGCGACCGACGAGGGCCGCCTGGCCGAGGAGATCGTGCCGGTGACGGTGAAGGGCAAGAAGGGCGACGACCGCGGTCGAGATCGACGAGGGGCCGCGCCGCGAGACGACGCTGGAGCAGCTGGCCAAGCTGCGGCCGGCGTTCGGCGAGGACGGGCTCGCACACCGCCGGCAACTCGCCCGGCGTCAACGACGGCGCCGGCGCGCTCGTGCTGGCGAGCGACGAGTGGGCGAAGCGCAACGACCGCGCCGCGCTGGCGACGGTCATCGCCCAGGCGCAGGTCGCCGACGATTTCGCCTACCTCGCGCGGACGCCGGCCAACGCGGCCGAGCAAGGCGCTGGAGAAGGTGGGGCTGAAGGCCGAGGACGTCGACCTCTGGGAGATCAACGAGGCGTTTGCCTCGGTCGACGCTGAACACGATCCGGATGCTCGGGATCGACGAGACCGGGTCAACGTCAACGGCGGCGCCGTCGCGCTCGGGCACCCGATCGGCGCTTCCGGTGCCCGGATCATCGGCGCGCTCGTGCTACGAGCTGCGCCGCCGCGGCGGCGGGCATCGGCTGCGCGGCGATCTGCTCGGGCGGCGGCCAGGGCGACGCGGTGATCGTGGAGGTGAACGGCAGCTGAGCGCCGATCGGGCCGAGGAGCGACGCGCCGCCGCCTTCTTCGACCTCGACCGGACGCTGATGGAGGGCTCCTCGGGCTTCCAGTTCGGACGAGCGGCGTACAAGGCGGGGATGATGACGCGCCGGCAGCTGGTCTCCGACGCCTGGGCCAACCTCCGCTTCCGCCTGCGCGGCTCGACGGACGAGGTCTCGCATGCGCTGCGGGACCGGATCTCGGCATCGCTCGCGGGCGCGCGGGTTCGCGACCTTGAGCGCCTCGGCCCCGACGTGCTGGTGCGGATCCTTCCTCGGATCTACCCCCAGATGCTGGCGCTCGCATACGAGCATCAGGACGCCGGCCGCGACGTCTACATCGCCACCGCCGCCTCCCAGGAGCTGGCCATCGTGCTGGCCCGAGTGCTGGCCCTGGACGGCGGCATCGGCATCGCAGTTCTCCGAGGTACGGGACGGGGTGTTCACCGGCCAGCCCACCGGTCTGTTCATCTACGGCGCGGGCAAGGCCCGCGCGATCGAGCAGCTGGCCGCGCGGGAGGGAATCGATCTGAACGCCTCCTACGCCTATTCGGACTCGGCCTCGGACCTGCCGATGCTTCGAGCCGTCGGCCATCCGGTGGCGGTCAACCCGGATGCGGAGCTCGCGCGCGTGGCGCGCGAGGAAGGGTGGGAGATCCTTCGGTTCGACCGGCTCGGCCGGCGACTGAAGGCCGCGGCCGCCCTGGCCGGAGCAGCCGTCGCGGGGGGTGCCGGGAGCGCGGCGCTGGCGATGCGTGGACGGGGCGGGCGGTTCAGACCCCGACTGCGGGCGTTTCGGCGCTCGGGACGATCGCGGCCGGCGCTGAAGGTCCGATAGGGACGGGTACGCCTGCGGGCAGGAAGGGCCGGGAGCCGGCACTCAGGCCGGCTCCCGACACATTGACTCCTACGGCCTGATGCAGACCGCTCGGGCCACTAGCGTCTGCGAGCTGGTGGCGTTGTTAAATCCCTGGATCAGCCACCCCGAGGTCCCGGACGCATTCGACATCTGAAGTGTGCCGTTCGGCTGATTCACCGGCACGGTAGTTCCAGTGAAGCCGCCGCCGCCGTCGAGCACGACGGTTCCGGAAGGGCAAGCCGCCGTGATGCTGCCCCTCCGCAGGGCCGGGACCGTTACGGAAGCAGTCGGCGTACTGACCCCGAGCTTTGACAAACCGACCGCGCCGTTGATGATCTTCGCGTAGCCGACAGAGAGGGGGGCAAGCTTCGCGTTGGTCACCGCCTTGTTCTTGAGCTGCGCGGTGCCGACACTGCCGTTGGCCAGCGCCGCATAGCTCGTGCCACCAAGGGCTGCGAACAGCGCGATGAGCGAGATGATGAGCGCAGGGCTAGGCGCCTTCAGACGCAATCTCCTCATGAGAGACCTCCTGTATTGGTTGCGGTGGCGTGGGAAACCGGCCGCCGTCCCACGTGCCTTCCTCGGAACCCAGGGGCGTTAGTGCGCACCGCAAGCTCGTCGTGTCGAGTCGATTGCCCCGGTCCCACTTGCCCACCAATACGCCCCGTTGCTCCTCCGAAGATGACGGGCCAGAGAGTAAACAGCGGGGAGTACCCGGTCAAGGCCTCCCTAGACTTCGCGTACGGCCCAGCGGGGCGAGGTGTCGAGGGGCCGGTCTGGCCCTAACCGGCCGGCTGCGGAGGGGCCGATCCAGCGGACTGAACATCAGTCCGGTTCGGGGGGCGACTTGACCCCGTCGGAGCCGGCAGCTTGCCGACCCCACCGCCCGAGGCCTGGCTGCTTGCCTGCTTCTGGCCAGCTGCCGCCGGCATGGGAGGGCCGTTTGGTCGGCGAATCGCCAATGATGTGCCCGTGGCGCCCGACGCGGCCGCGACGGCGTGCGACGGCGCGAGATCCGGCGTGCTCGGGTGACTCGCCCCCTGCCCGCCTGTAGCGGGGCGCTTGCGCGTGACGGATGGATGTGGCTTGGTCGAGACCGTGGGCTGGGTCGAGACCGCGGCTTGGGTCGTCGCCGTCGGGAGGACCGTCGGCTTAGTTGCGGGCTTGCTCCCAGCGCCACAGCCCGCTGCCGCGAGAACGGCGAGAACCATGACAGCCGCGGCGAACGGCGGGGTACCAGGTACCCCGCCGTTCCAAACGGCTATCGCGAGCCGCCGCGACTTCACCTTGTCATCACTGAGCCAGGCAGACTGCGGTCGCGAAAATCGTATGAGCGGCCGTGTCGCGGTTGAAAGCGGCCCAGAGCCAGCCGTTGCCGTTCTGGAACGACTCCACGCCGTCAACCAGGAAGCTGTTGGTGCCGCCCCCTCCGCTCAGCACCCGCGTTCCGGCTGGGCACGTAACGGTGGTGAAGCCACCCGAGGTGGCGGCGATCGGCACGCTCGCGCTCACAGACTGCGTGGCGGAGGCCAGGTTTCCTGCTCTGACCTGGCCGGGGCCGATCTTGGTCGAGGTCACCGCGTTGTTGACGATCTTGGTCGTAGTGACAGAGTTGTCAGCGAGCTGACCCGTCGTAACGGCGGCATTGCCGAGCTGCCCGGTGGTGACCGCGCCGGTCGCGATATTCGTTGTGGTCACCGAGCCCGGCCTGAGCTTCGCCGTCCCGACGGACTGCTTGCCGAGCTTGGCGTTGGTAACCGCCTTGTTCTTGAGCTGCGCGGTGCCGACGCTGCCGTTGGCCAGCGCCGCATAGCTCGTGCCCCCAAGGGCTGCGAACAGCGCGATGATCGAGATGACGAGCGCCGGGCTTGGCGCCTTCAGGTGCAACTTACTCATCAGAGACCTCCTGTATTGGTTGCGTGGCGTGGGAAACCGGCCGCCATCCCACGCATCCTCCCTCGGAGCCAGGGCGTATCGGCGCAGGCAGGAGGTCCTTCACGTTGCGTAGATCGGCCCCCTTTTCTCTGCCCACCATGTGCCCCCAAGACTCTTCCGAGTGGTTAGGTGGAGACTAAACAGTTCGGGCGTACGGGGTCAAGGCCTCGCCCTAGACTTCTCATATGGCCACGCAACCGCGCCTGACCGGCTTTGAGCGCTGGGAGCGCGAGACATTCGGCCGCACGCCGGAGCGGGACGCGCCGTTCTCGACGATCTCCGGCGAGCCGGTCAAGCCGCTGTACACCGAGGCCGATCTGCCGTCCGATCCGGACGAAGCGATCGGGCTTCCAGGAGAATTTCCCTTCACGCGCGGCGTGTACGGCTCGATGTATCGGGGCCGTCTGTGGACCATGCGGCAGTTCGCCGGCTTTGGCACCGCCGAGGAGACCAACCTGCGCTTCCGCTACCTGCTCGAGCACGGCCAGACCGGCCTCTCGACCGCGTTTGACATGCCCTCCTTGATGGGCCACGACTCCGACCATCCCCGCTCGCTAGGCGAGGTGGGGCGCGAGGGGGTGGCGATCGACACCTTGGCGGACATGGAGGCGCTATTCGCCGACATCCCGCTCGACCGCGTCAGCGTGTCGATGACGATCAACGCGCCGGCTGCCGTCATGCTCGCTTTCTATGTCGTGGCCGCGGAACGCCAGGGAGTGGCGCCCGAGCAGCTGGCCGGGACGATTCAGACCGACATCCTCAAGGAGTACATAGCCCAGAAGGAGTGGTGCTTCCCGGTCGATCCGGCGATGCGGCTGGTGACCGACATGATCGAGTGGTGCACCGAGCACATGCCGCGCTGGCACCCGGTCTCGATCTCCGGCTACCACATCCGCGAAGCGGGCTCCACAGCGGCGCAGGAGCTGGCGTTCACGCTCAAGGACGGCCTCACCTACGCCGAGCACGCGGTGGCGCGAGGCTTGGACGTGGACGACTTTGCGCCCCGGCTGTCCTTCTTCTTCAACGCCCATGTCGACTTCTTCGAGGAGGTCGCCAAGTACCGCGCCGCCCGCAGGATCTGGGCCCGGGAGCTGCGCGACACCTTCGGTGCGCGCAAGCCCGAGTCGTGGCGGATGCGCTTCCACACCCAGACCGCGGGCGTGTCACTGACCGCCCAGCAGCCGCTGAACAACATCGTTCGCACCGCGATCGAGGCGCTGGCGGGCGTGCTGGGAGGGACGCAGTCGCTGCACACCAACTCGTTCGACGAGGCGCTGGCGCTGCCTACCGAGGAGTCAGTTCGGGTGGCGCTCCGTACCCAGCAGATCATCGCCGAGGAGACGGGGGTGGCCAACACGATCGACCCACTCGGCGGCAGCTACTTCATCGAGTCGCTGACCGACCGGATGGAGGAGCGGGCGTACGAGTACTTCGCCAAGATCGACGAGCTCGGCGGCATGGTGGAGGCGGTCAAGCAGGGGTTCCCCCAGCGGGAGATAGCCGACGCCGCGTTTCGCTACCAGCGGGAGCTGGAGTCCGGCGAGCGCAAGCTGGTGGGCGTCAACGCCTATACCGAGGGCAACGACGGCCAGGGGATCCCAATCCTGCGAATCGATCCGCAGCTGGAGACCAAGCAGATGACCCGGGTCAGGGCGGTGCGCGAGCGTCGCGATCCCGAGCGCGCGAACGCGGCGCTCGAGCGGCTCGAGCAGGGGGCTCGCGACCAGCGCCAGAACCTGATGCCGCTCCTGCTGGACGCCGCCCGCGCGGACGTGACCGAAGGTGAGATCATCGGCACGCTCCAGGCTGTGTTTGGCAGCTACAGCGAGTCGCCCGTGTTCTGAGCCGTTCTTCGGACCCGGGGTCGGCCCGACGGGTTCACTCAGGGTCCGTTGGAGATCCTGACAACGTCGTCGACGAGAGCGCGGGCCGACTGGGTGAACGCCCGGACGCGGTCGGGTGCTCGAAGCAGGAACCCCGGTACGTGAGCGGCGAGGCCGCTGGCCATCCGCAGTACTTCCCGGCGTTCGCCCGCGCCGGCGAATGCCGCGTGTCGCGCGACCGCTGCGGCCAGGCGAGCGGGGGACAGAGGCTCGATCGTGAGCCCACGCGCGCTCCGCGGCCCGACTACAAAGACGGCGGCCAAGTGATGCCGCCTCCCGATGGAGCCTGATCTCCGGCCCCGTGCGCAGGACCTTCGCGCCCGACCGCTCGCGCACCCGAATGCCCCCTGGACCAGGCCAGACGAGTGCCCTATCCGGGAGGCCACTGATCACGGCTGCGTCCTCGCTCAATAGCTCGAACCCCAGGTCTACCAGTGCCATCACGATGGTGGACTTCCCGGCTGTCGCCGGTCCGCAGAACAGGACGGCCCGTCCCTGGTGTACGACCGCCGCCGCGTGCGCTGCGAGGTCTCCGCGTGCGGCCAGCAGCTGCGTGACACCGCTGCAAATAACCCGGTTCTCCCATTCGGCGGGATCCGCATCGGGTTCGGGCTCGCACAGGATCGTGCCGGCCTTGACGTCGAGCAGCATCTGCCCGAGGCCTCGGTGGCGCATGATGAGACCGGGACTGCTGGCGGCCAGGACCCAGGCCGGGCCCCGCTCGTCGGGATCGCGGGCAATCTCGACCAGCGGTCCGCGCGGCAGCGCGCCAGATCGCAGATGGAGCGCCCCCCGCGGCCAGGGAACGTCCGTCCTGAGCCGTGGCAACGCGAAGTCCGCGTGGACCTCGTATCCATAGACCGCTCCTTGTGCGCGGGTATCGTCTCCCCGATGAGCTTGGGGGGCAGCAAGAGCGTCCAGCGTTCCCCGCGAGCGGTGCTCGAGGGAATCGGGGGGGAAGCTGTGGTAATGCATCTCGACCGAGATCTGTTCGTACGGCTCAACGCGACTGCCCGTTGGCTCTGGGACCAGCTCGAGCGGCCGAGGACCCTCGAGGAACTTGCAGACCTGCTGGTCGACCGCTACCCGGCCGAGGCTCACCGTGCTCTCGTGGACGTCGAGGCTTTCGTCTCGGCACTAGCTGAGCGCGATCTCGTCGCTCTTGCTTGAGCCGGGTGGAGGCGCGGTCGAGCGGGCCTGCGCCGGGACCAGCGCCCCTCGCCCGTGAAGGCGGCGCAGCAGGTCAAGCACATCCCTGCTCAGCCTTGATTCGGGAATGTCTGGATTGCGCTCGGCGAGCCTGCGGACCACTGTCTCGCCATCGACCTCTGTCCCGCGCGCGCCCAAAGCAAGCGCCGCGGTCGAGTTCACGCGGAACGCGATGCCGCGGTCGACGACGTGCACGAGGTGCGAGCCGGCGGCTGCACGCGAGATGGAGATCTCGCCTACGCGGTAGCGCCGGCTCAGGGCCAGGCGGACCACCTCGCCGGCGTCGGCGGGTGAGCCGGTGGGTGGCGCGGGCTCCGGTATCCGAACCGTTTCCGGCGCGACGCCGGTTCCATCCGTGCGCGGCCGACCTGTCAGTGGCGAGAGCTCCGGATCCCTGTAGGGAACGAACTTCTCGTGCCCTCGGCGGCGCGCGGCCCGCCAGCTGCGAACCGCAGGAGCATCCCACTGGGCAACCAGCGCTCTCCAGGTCCCCGTCAGGCCCGCCTCCAGTACGTTGCCGAATCCGAACGGATGCAGGGAATCGAGCATTGCCGTCCCGTCCGGCCGGATCAGCATCGACCTCGGCGGGCACTCGGGGGGCTCGAACGCCCATTTCTCCGCCCGCGCGATCCGCAGCTCATGGCCATACCGCTCGCGAGCAGCCAGAACGATCCGGCGTAGTTTGCGCTCGCTGATCTCCCAGTCGCCGCCCCGGGCCGCTGCGCCCACCCGGCCGACCGGTGTCAACCGGACGCTGCGAACGCCCAGCAACCACATCGCCTCCAGAAAGGCCTCGACGTGATCGAGATTCGTAGGCATCACAACGTGGTTGACGTGCAGCGGGACCTCTCTGGAGAGCAACAGGTCGATCGATCTCACGGCGCGGCGCCAACTCCCCGGCACTCCGCGGACGAGATCGTGCGTCGTGGGCCTGGCGCCGTCGAGTGATACGAGAACGCGCAGCCCCCGCAGGCGGGAAAGATCATCGGCGAATGCATCGTCGAGGAACCACCCATTCGTCACCAAGTTGACTGTCACGCCCGCATCCGAGAACTCGCGCATCAGCTCATAGGCGAGATCGCGTCGGAGCAGCGGCTCACCACCGCTGACCGCCACCTCGACGATCCCCGCCGCGATTGCTTCATCGGCGATCGCTCGCCACTCGGCGTCGCTCAATTCGGGCGTCCGCTCGAGCGTCCGTCGAGGCGAGTCCGTGTAGCAGAAGCCGCAGCGGAGGTTGCAACGGTAGGTAAGTTCGAGCTTGACCCCGGTCGGGGCATCAGGCGATTCGGGCAGCGGCGAACCCCAAGCTCTGAGCAGGGTCCGCTGGGCGGGAGCCGGCAGGCGTCGCGTCACGGCCCCCGCGAGTCGACGTGCACGGCGAGGGCTCCTCACGACTCCCCCTACCTAATCAAGCTCACCCGTCACCTGGAGGCGGATCGTCGGTCGGCTCTGCCAGCGCCACCCCCCCCGATCCGATGATGCCCCCGGTTACCGTGACGGTCGCTCCCTCGCTCTCGGTGTCCAAGTCCTCGACGAGCGGCGGCTCGTACTCGGATGATCCCGCCGCGGCCTTCACGTCATCTGTGTGTTGATCTCGTTCCACGCCGCCCCTCTTTCGGTGACGAAGGCGGGGAGTCTCTCAGATCCCTCACCGGGCATCAACCCACCAAGGGCCGGTCCGGATGAGTGCCGTCATGCTGCGACGAGCGCAGTGTGACGGCCTCATCGAGGCATCGATCGAGCTCTAGGCGCCCGGGCGCGACATTCCGATCGCACTCCGCGAGCGCCGGCTCGGGGAGCTCGTGCTGGAGGGGCTCGAGCAGCCGGTCAAGGAGGGTCGGCTTCCCGATCAAATCTCAACGCTCTCGATCGCGTCAGGCAAAGATCGGACGCACAGTATGGGGTTGCTGGCCCCGGCACGGTGGAGTCGGGTTCGGGTCCGTTGAATAGAATCGGCCGCTCGCAGAGCGCCCTCCAGCCTGCCTGCGTCCCCATTCCGATGTCCTCTACTGACAAGAAGATCCGAGTCGTCGTCGCCAAGCCAGGCCTGGACGGCCACGACCGAGGCGCAAAGATCATCGCCCGAGCGCTACGGGACGCCGGAATGGAGGTGATCTACACAGGTCTTCACCAGACGCCGGAGCAGATCGTGGAGACGGTCATCCAGGAAGATGCCGACGCTGTCGGGCTGTCGATCCTGTCCGGGGCGCATATGACGCTCGTCCCGCGGATTCTTGAGCTACTCAAAGAGCAAGGCGTCGACGACGTGCTGGTGACCGCTGGCGGCACGATTCCCGCCGATGACATCCCCCAGCTGAAGTCTCTGGGAGTCGCCGAGGTGTTCGGTCCGGGGGCCAGCACCCAGGACATCGTCGAATTCCTCCGGGGGGCGGTGCGGGTATAGCCAGCCGGCGTTCGGCGCGCGGATAGCGCGGCCGATGGCCACGCATCAGACCGCGCCCATGGCCACGCATCAGACCGCGCCCACCCGACTGATTGACTCGTCAGTCAACGAGATAGAATCCAGCTGTTCACCGTGTTGGATGCCGCCGTTCAGCCAGTAGTAAATGCAGCCGTTCACCCAGTAGGAGGCCCGACTTGAAGATTTGCGTCCTGGTCAAAGAGGTTCCGGACGCCGCCGTCGAGAAGCGGATCGATCCCTCGACGGGGCGCATGGACCGCTCCGGCGAGAAGAACCTCAACCCCTACGACACGCATGCGATCGAGGCTGCGATGCAGATCCGCGAAGGCGGGTCGGTGCAGGTCGACGAGATCGTCGCCGTGACGATGGGTCCCGAGTCCGCAGTTCGCGCCCTGCACAAGGCCGTGTCGCTCGGCGCCGACCGTTCTATGCACCTCACCGACCCAGCGCTCGCCGGCTCGGATGTCGCGGCCACCGGCTACGCGCTGTCGAAGGCCCTGGAGAAGGAGCAGCCAGACCTCGTGCTGCTCGGCCAGCAGTCCGATGATGGCGAGTGCTACACGATCGGGGCCGTGGTCGCCGACCACCTGAAGATGCCCTCGCTTACGCAGGTGATCAAGATGGACGTGGACGGCGAGGCGCTGCGCTGCGAGCGCCAGGCGGAGTACGGCTACGACACCGTTCAGGTGGATATGCCCGCCGTGATCTCGGTCGGTGACGCCATCAATGAGCCCCGCTACCCGTCGCTCAAAGCGATCATGGGGGCGAAGAAGAAGCCGCTCGAGACCGTTGCCACCGGGGAAGTCGGGATCGAGTCCTCGCTGGTTGGCGAGGAGGGCTCCCGCGTGCAGTGCGGCGATTTCCATGATCCACCGGCCAAGGCCCCAGGCCAGATCATCGAGGACGAGGACACGAACGAGACGGTCGAGAAGATCGTCGCATGGCTCGATGAAAGGAAGCTGATCTAGACATGGCTGACGTCCTTACATACGTGCTCCACTACGAGGGCGCTTTCAACAAGAACTCGCTCGGGGCGGTCTCCGAGGGGGCCACGCGGGCCGAGGAGATCGGTGGCCAGTGCCACGCGCTGGTTCTCGGCGGTGACGACCTGACCGATGAGCTCTGCCAGTCGCTGGGCGCCTACGGGGCCACCAAGGTGTTCCGAGCTCGCGGACCCGAGGGGCTCGCGCAGCCTGTTATCGACGCGATGGCCAAGGCAATCGACGAGCAGGGCCACTCCTACGCGTTGTTCGGCGGCGGCCTGTTGGGGTTCGAGATCGGCGCCGGTCTCGCCGCCCGCAAGCAGGCCGGAGTGACGATGGAGGTCACATCCGTCCGGGCCGAGGACGGACAGCTCGTCGCCGAGAGGCCGATCCTCCAGGACTCACAGATCTCCGTCTCCCGTTACAAGGGCGACCTGGGCATCATCATCGGCCGGATCAATGCGTTCGAGGTCGTCTCCCGCGACGGCGGGTCCGCCGAGGTGGTCGATCTGGACGTCGATTATTCGCCCTGGTCGACCCAGGCCAAGATGGTGCAGCGCGGAGAGCAGCGCGGCGCCGACGTCGACATCGAGGGTGCCGACATCCTGGTGGCCGGCGGCCGAGGGCTGGGCAAGGCAGAGAACTTCAAGCTGGCCGAGGACCTGGCGGGCGCGTTCGGCGGCAACACCGCCGTGGCGGCGACCCGCGCCGTGGTCGACGCCGGCTGGTACCCGTACGCCGCCCAGATCGGTCAGACCGGAAAGACGGTCGCTCCGAAGCTCTACCTGGCTGCCGGAATCTCCGGCGCGATCCAGCACAAGGTCGGGATGCAGTCCTCGGAGAACATCGTCGCCATCAACAAGGACGCGAACGCGCCCATCTTCGAGTTCTCAGACCTGGGGATCGTGGGCGATCTGAACAAGATCCTGCCCAAGCTGACCGAGGCCCTCAAGGACCGCAAGGGGTCGTGAGCCCGTCCACGAACAGCAGCGGCAGCGTCGCACCGAGCGAGTACCCGCCGCCCGTCTCCTCACCGCAAGAATTCGTCAAGCGCGAGCTCGACCCCGAGGACGAACGGATCGACGTCGGTGTGGTGATCGTCGGCGGCGGCCCGGCCGGGCTCGCCTGCGCGAACAGGCTGCTCCAGCTGCTAGCTGAAGAGCCGGAGCTGATGGAGCGACTGGGCGAGGTGCCGGTGGCGGTGATCGAGAAGGGCAAGGCCTGCGGCGCCCACAACCTCAGCGGAGCGATGATGCGCCCTTCGGGCCTCCAGGAGCTATTTCCAGACCTCGACCCCTCCGAGTGGCCCACCCACGGGACCGTCGACAAGGACTCCGTCTACTGGATGCTCAGCCCGGGAGCGGCGCTTCCGCTCAAGCCAACGCCGCCTCCGTTCCGCAACCACGGCAACCACATGGTCAGCGTGGCCGAGCTGTCCCGCTGGATGGCCCAGAAGGCCGAGGAGGCGGGGGCCTACATCCTGACCGAGACCAGTGCCCAGCAGCTGCTGGTGAGCGACGGGGTCGTGCGCGGGATTCGCTCCGGCGACAAGGGCCGGGGCAAGGAAGGCGAGGAGCTGTCCAACTTCGAGCCCGGATCGGACGTGACCGCTAAGGCCACCGTGCTGGCCGAAGGCACGTGGGGGCACCTGACAGGGGCCGCGATCAAGGAGTTCCAGCTGGCCGAGGGGCGCGAGCCACAGGTGTGGTCACTGGGGGTCAAAGAGGTCTGGGAGGTTCCACAGCCGCTTGATCGCGTGATCCACACGCTTGGCTGGCCGCTGCGCTACGGGGCAAAGTGGCACGAGTTCGGCGGATCGTGGATCTACCCCATGGGCTCAGATCGGGTCTCGCTCGGTTTCGTGCTGGGGCTCGACTACACGGACGCCACGGTGTCCGCCCACGACATCCTGCAGCAGTTCAAGACCTCGAAGCTGGTTCGCAAGATCCTCGAAGGCGGCAGGCGTCTGTCATGGGGCGCGAAGGCGATCCCCGAGGGCGGCTACTGGGCCATGCCAAAGCTGTCGGCACCCGGGATGGTCCTTTGCGGCGACGGGGCCGGAATGGTCAATGTGCCGATCCTCAAGGGGATCCACTACGCCATCCACGCCGGAATCCTCGCCGCGGAGACGATCTTCGAGCAGCTCAAGGCCGGCGGCACCGATTTGTCTCAGTACGAGCGTCGGGTCGAGGACTCCGTGATCGCCAAGGACCTATATGAGACCCGGAACATGAGGCAGCCCACGAGCAAGGGCTTCTTCATCGGCGCGGGGCTGATCGCGAATGCCATGGTGGTCACCAAGGGCCGGTTCCCGGGCGGCCGCTGGGCTAACCACCCCGACGCCCAGGCGCCGGTGAGCATCGGTGACAAGAAGGACACCTACCCCAAGCCCGATGGCAAGTTCACGTTCGACAAGCTCTCCTCGGTCTATGTCTCCGGCAACGCCACACGCGACGACGCCCCGAACCACATCCGCGTCCAGCGGACGGTCCCGCGGGAGATCGCCGAGGCCTGGCAGTGGATGTGCCCGGCCGGGGTCTACGAAATCCCGGAAGACGCGCCCGAGTCGGGGCCGGTCGAGGTGATCGTCAACTACACGAACTGCGTCCAGTGCGGCGCGATCACCGCCAAGGGTGGCCGCCTGACTCCGCCCGAGGGTGGCGACGGGCCCTTGTACACAATCACCTAGATACTCGGCAACTTCGGGCCGCCAGCACGGTTAAGGCGGTATGCGAAGGAGGCTGTTGCTTGTGGGCGCGATCCTCGCCGCCGGATCGGCCCTTTCCACTGCGTCGGCGCTCGGTGCCGACCAGCACACACAACTGAAGGACTTCGTATGCCAGCGGGCTGTCAAGCCGGGGCGGCGGGTAGTGGGCATAACTGCCGTGATGCGACCGATCTCCGGCACCGTGCGTCTCTCCATGCGCTGGCAGCTCACGGGCACCAAGGCCGGTCACGTGACGCAGTTGCGCGGCGGGGATCTGGGTAAGTGGATTTCCCCGCATGACGCCACCCTCGGTCAGCAGCCAGACGACGTATGGGTGCTCAAGCATCCGGTGACCGGAGTCCCGGTCGGATCCACGTACCGGTTCCGGGTCTCGTTCCGGTGGCTCGGGGACGGCGGGCACGTGATCGCCACGTCCACGCGCACGAGCGCCCCTTGCTGGCAGCCGGACGAGCGCCCCGACCTCGCGGTGCAGTCGATATCCGTGAGCCCAGTGCCGGGCGACCCCTCCCACGACCAGTACGCCATCTGGATCGCCAACTACGGGTTGACCGCCGCCGGCCCGTTTGACGTCACGTTCGCGCCGGGCGGGAGCGCGGCTTCGGCGCAGACCGTCACCTTTCCCCAGCTTGGGACCCACCAGACTGTCAGCGCGACCTTCACTGGTCCTGCCTGCGCCTCGTCTACCGCTCCCACGGTGACCGTGGACCCGGAGTACTCCATCTCTGACGCAAACCGCGCCAACAACTCGATGACTGCCAGCTGCCCCGGGCCCTGAGTGCCAGGGTCGGGCTAGACTCTAAACAGAGATGAAAACCGAGATTCATCCTGAATACGTCGAAGCACACGTGCGCTGCACGTGCGGTAACGAGTTCACGACCCGCTCGACCAAGCCGGAGATCCACGTCGAGATCTGCTCTGCCTGTCATCCCTTCTATACGGGCCGGCAGAAGCTCGTCGACACGGGAGGGCGCGTGGAGCGCTTCCAGCGCCGGGCGGCTCGCGGGCGACGTGCTGCGCGGGCCGGCAGCGGGTCCTAGGTAGGCGCCAGACGTGGCTGGCGGCCGGGAGCCCCTGACCGCCTCGCGTGATGCACCCCTCGGCGGCCAGGCCGTCCTGGAAGGGGTGATGATGCGCGGAGTGCGGACCTGGGCAGTCGCGGTCCGCAAGCCATCCGAGCGCGGGCTCGGCAGGATCGAGCTACAGAGGTTCCCGCTCGACTCCTGGGCTCGCCGGCACCGTCTGTACCGCCTACCGATCGTCCGGGGCGTGGTGGCGCTGGCCGAGTCGCTGGCCATCGGCCTGCGCGCGCTCGCCATCTCCGCCAACGCGCAGCTTCCGGACGGGGAGGGCGAGCAGGTATCCGGGACGACCTGGGTGGTGACGATCGTGATCGCTGTCGCGTTCGCCGTCGGGTTGTTCTTCATCGTGCCGCTCGGGCTGGCGGGCTTGGTGCGCAACCACCTCGGCCATTCCTCGGTGCTGTTCTGGGCGGCCGAGGGAGCGCTGCGAACGGCGATCTTCCTGGGATATCTGGCGCTGCTTACCCGCGTGCCGGACATGCGGCGCGTGCTCGAGTATCACGGGGCGGAGCACAAAGTGATCTCGTGCTTCGAGGCAGGTGATGAGCTGACCCCGGAACAAGCCAGCCTCTACTCGCGGCTGCACCCCCGCTGCGGAACGAGCTTCCTACTGGTGGTGATGATCGTGGCGATCATCGTGTTCGCGCCGATCGGCGTGCCGGCGTGGTACCTGCTGCTGATAACGCGCATCCTCGGCGTGCCGGTGATCGCCGGGGTGTCGTTCGAGATCATCAAGTGGGCCGGACGCAACCGCACGCGACGGTGGGTGCGGGCAGTGATGGCGCCCGGGTTGGCCCTCCAGCGACTGACGACACGTGAGCCAGACCTCGACCAGCTGTCGGTCTCGATCGCCGCGCTCGACGCGGTGCTGACCGTCGAGACGCCGGGGCAGGCCTCGGCCGAGGAGCTCGTCGGGCTGGAAGTGGTCGCGTAGTCTTCACCCCTTAGGTGTCTTCGCGCGTGATCATCGTCGGGGCGGGCTTCGGCGGGGTCGCTGCGGCCATCGAGCTGCGCCGCCACGGCTTCGACGATGTCACGATCTTGGAACGGGGCCCGGGCGTCGGGGGGACGTGGCTCTACAACACCTACCCGGGGTGCGCCTGCGACGTGCCGTCGCACCTCTACTCGTTCAGCTACGCGCAGCGCGCCGACTGGTCGCGTCTGTGCTCTCCGCAGGAAGAGATCCTGGAGTACCTGGAGGGTGTGGCCCGAGATCAGGGCGTCGACCGTCTCGTGGTACCCAACACCGACGTCACTTACTGCGCTTGGGACGATCAGACGTGCAAGTGGACGGTCGAGAGCGCAGACGGGCGCAGCTGGGAAGCGGAGGCCTTGATCGTGGCCACCGGCCAGCTGCACCAGCCCGCGGCGCCACGGCTGGAGGGGCCGTTCGAAGGTCACAGCTTCCATTCGGCGCGTTGGGACCACGACTACGAGCTGCGCGGTAAGCGGGTCGCGGTGATCGGGACCGGTGCGAGCGCGGTCCAGTTCATCCCCGAGGTGGCCAGGGAGGCCTCCCGTCTGTTTGTCTTCCAGCGCACCGGCAACTGGTTTCTCCCGCGCAAGAACCGTCCCTACCCGGGCTGGCTGAAATGGATCTTCAAGCACGTGCCCGGGGTCGAGGCGTTCCGTCGCCGGTTCATCTACTACTACGGGGAGACGCTCACGCTGGCGATTCGTCATCCGCGCACCTGGGGCCGGATCGGCTGGGCTCGCTCGGCGGCGTTCATGCGCTGGCAGCTGCGCGATCGCGAGCTTCGGCGCAAGGTGTGGCCTGACTACACGTGGGGATGCAAGCGGATCCTGTTTAGCTCGTGGTTTTTGCCGGCTCTTGCTCGGGATAACGTGGAGCTGGTCACGGAACCGCTCGCCGGCCTCTCAGAAGGCGGGATCGCGACCGCCGATGGCGTCGAGCGAGAAGTCGACTGCATCATCTACGGCACCGGCTTTCGCACCACGGAGTTCATGTTCCCGATGGAGATCGTCGGAGCGGGGGGCCGTTCGCTGCGCGACGTGTGGGCCGCCGGGCCGCACGCGCACCTGGGAATCTCGATTCCCGGCTTCCCGTCGCTGTTCTTGGTCTACGGCCCGAACACCAACACCTCGGGCGGCTCGATCATCACCTACGAGGAGGCCCAGGCCTCCTATATCCGCCAGGCTCTCGAGCAGGTGCGCGACCGCCGCGCCGCGGCGATCGAAGTCCGGCCCGATATCGAGTCCGGGAGCGACCGCGAGATACAGGCAGCGTTCGCGGGGACCGCCTGGACGCAGTGCAACTCCTGGTACCGCGACGAGCACGGCCGCATCGTGAGCAACTGGCCCCGCTACATGCGCGACTACGAGCGTCGGACACGGACGCTGGATCCGGGCGAGTTCAGGTTCGTGCCGCAGCCGGACCGCGCTCCTGTCGCCGCCTGACGGCGCACCGGTCGCACCTACACTCGACTAGGCATGATGGAAGATCTGGTCTCACAGGTAGAGGAACGGTTCGCGGAGCTCGAGCGGGAGCTCGCCGACCCGGACGTGATCGCCGACCGCGAGCGCTACACGGCGGCCGGCAGGGCCTACCGGGAACTTGAACCTGCCGCCAGGCTCGCGTCCGAATACCGGCGGGTGGCGGACGATCTCGAGGGAGCTCGCGAGCTCCTCGCCGAGCACGGCGACGACACTGAGGTACGGGCGATGCTGGAGTCGGCGCGGGAGCGGCTGGAGGCGCTCGAGGAGGAGATCCGCCTGGCGATGGTGGAGCGCGATCCGAACGACGACAAGAACGTGATCGTCGAGATCCGGCCTGGCGCCGGCGGCGACGAGGCTGCCCTGTGGGCCGGCGATCTGTACCGGATGCTGACTCGGTACGCGGAGCGGCGTGGCTTCAAGGTCGAGCCGCTGGCGATCGGCGACGGGACATTTACGTTTTCAATCAAGGGCCACGGTGCCTATTCGGTGTTCAAGTACGAGGCCGGCACCCACCGCGTGCAGCGCGTGCCCCAGACGGAGTCCCAAGGGCGTATCCACACCTCGACCGCCACCGTCGCCGTGCTCCCCGAGGTGGACGACGTCGAGGTCGAAATCGACCCTTCCGAGCTTCAGATCGACGTCTATCGGAGCTCGGGACCTGGTGGGCAGTCGGTAAACACGACCGATTCCGCGGTTCGGATCACCCACCAGCCAACGGGGATCGTCGTGTCGATGCAGGACGAGAAGTCGCAGCTACAGAACCGGGAACGGGCGCTGCGCGTGCTTCGCGCCCGGCTGTACGAGCGGGCCTTGGCAGAGCAGCGGGCGTCGATAGACGCCACCCGCTCCGCCCAGGTGGGCACCGGCGAGCGGGCCGAGAAGATCCGGACGTACAACTATGGCGAGAGACGGGTCAAGGATCACCGCGTGAACGTCTTGCTGCACAACCTGGACGCGATCTTGATGGGGGAGCTCGACGAGCTGACCGCGGCTCTCCAGGACGACGAGAAGCGCCGCAGGCTCCAGCATGCTTGACACGGCTGCCCCGTCGGTGCGCGAAGTCATTGGGGCCGCCACGACCGAGCTTGCGGACGCCGGGTGTGACTCGCCCCGGCTCGACGCCGAGCTCTTGCTGTGCGAAGCGCTCGGAAGCGGGTGGTCTCGGTCACGACTCGTGACGTCCGACGCGGTAGTCCTCGGCCCGGCCATGCTCGCCCGCTTCGAGGGCCTATTGGCGCGGCGGCGGGGTCGGGAGCCCGTCGCCTACATCTTGGGCCACAAGTATTTCCGCACGATCTCCGTAGGGGTCGATCGCCGGGTGTTGATCCCGAGGCCCGAGACGGAGCTGCTGGTCGAGGTCGGCGTAACGCTCCCGCCCGCCGCGCGAGTCGCCGATGTCGGAACCGGCAGCGGCGCCGTCGCGCTGGCGCTGAAGCACGAGCGCCCCGACCTCCAGGTGACGGGCATCGACGCATCCGAGGAGGCCTTGACGGTGGCTCGCGGGAACGGGCGGCGCCTCGATTTGTCTGTGGAGTTCGTTCGGGCTGACCTGCTCGATGGCCGCACCTACGACGCGGTGCTTGCAAACCTGCCCTACGTGGCCGACGAAGCCGCGGGCGAGCTGGCGCCCGAGATCCTGTCGTATGAGCCGGGTGAGGCGTTGTTCGGCGGACGCGAGGGGCTGGAGGTGATTCGGCGGCTGGCGGCGCGGTTGGGCGATGTGGCCGCCGAGTCGGTGAAGCTGGCCGCACTCGAGGTCGCCCCGGAGCAGGCCGCTACGGTTGCCGTCCTCCTTGGGCGGGCTGGGTTTCGATCGGTCGAAGTGCTGCGCGATCTGACCGGTCACGAGCGGGTCGTCGTCGGTCGCCGGTGACGGACTCGCCGCCCGTCGAGCCGGCGGAGGCTGCGATCCGGTTCGAGCGCTGCGTGGCGGTCGGAGGATTGACCGTGTTCCCCTCCGACACCGTTTACGGGCTGGCGTGCGATCCGGGCAATGCGTTCGCAGTCGAGAGGCTCCACCTGTTGAAGCGCCGCGCGCGCCAGAAACCATCGGCGGTCATGTTCTTTGCGCTTGAGCGGGCGTTCGAGTCGCTGCCGGAGCTAGGGGACCGGACCCGCGCGGCGCTGGCCCGGCTGCTGCCCGGAGCGGTGGGCCTGCTGCTGCCAAACCCGGCTGGTCGGTTTCCCCTCGCGTGCGGCGAGGACACTTCGACGCTGGGCCTTCGGGTCCCGGGGGTTGAGGGATTTGCGGAGGTGCGGGTCCCCGTGCTCCAGTCCAGCGCCAACCGCGCCGGGGGTCACGACCCGCGAACGCTGGCCGAGGTGCCGGAGCTGCTGCGTGTGGGGGTGGACCTCGTAATCGACGGCGGTGAGCTTCCGGGGACCCCCTCGACGGTGGTGGACCTGCGCTCGTACGAGCGAGACGGCTCGTGGTCCGTAGTCCGCGCCGGAGCGGTGTCCGAACAGGCGCTGGCCGAGGCGTTGTAGGCGGGCGGCCGCCCCCGCGTGGTTGGGCGTTGTAGGCAGGCAGCCGCCCCCGCCGCGGCCGAGGCGTTGTAGCCCAGCCGCTGGCCGAGGCGTGGTGGGCCACTGATATCGTCGGGCGCCGATGCCGATCGAGTTGCCGCCCGACTTCTTCAACCGGCCCGTATCCGAGGTTGATCCGGAGATTGCCGATGTGCTGGCGCTTGAGCTCGATCGCCAGCAGCGGGCGTTGGAGATGATCGCTTCGGAGAACTTCGCGCCTGTGTCGGTGCTGGAGTGTCAGGGGTCGGTGTTGACTAACAAGTACGCCGAGGGTTATCCGGGCAGGCGTTACTACGGTGGGTGCGAGTTCGTTGATGTGGCTGAGCAGCTGGCGATCGATCGTGCTCGTCAGTTGTTCGGTGCGGAGCATGCGAACGTCCAGCCGCATTCGGGGGCGCAGGCGAATGCTGCGGCTTATCACGCGTTGATGGAGCCGGGGGACACGCTGTTGGGGCTGGAGCTGGCGCACGGTGGCCATCTGACGCATGGGATGAGGATCAATTTCTCCGGGCGGCTTTACAACGTGGTCGCGTATCACGTCGAGCGTGAGAGCAGCGTGATCGACATGGAGGAGGTGGAGCGGCTGGCGCAGGAGCAGCGGCCGAGGGTGATCCTTGCTGGCTGGTCTGCGTATCCGCGGTTTCTCGATTTTGAGCGGTTTCGGGAGATCGCCGATTCGGTGGGCGCGCACCTGGTGGTGGACATGGCGCATTTCGCGGGGTCTGGTGGCGGCCGGCCTTCATCCCAATCCGGTCCCGTTGGCCGATGTGGTCACGACCACTGTGCATAAGACGCTTGGTGGTGCCCGGGGGGGGATGATCCTGTGCCGGGAGGAGTTCGCTCGCAAGATTGATTCGGCGACGTTTCCCGGTCAGCAGGGAGGGCCGCTGGAGCATGTGATCGCCGGCAAGGCGGTGTCGCTGCGGATCGCGGGCTCCGAGGCCTTCCGGGAGCGTCAGGAGCGGACGGTGGAGGGGGCGCGTGCGGTGGGGGCCGAGCTGTTGTCGGCCGGTGGCGGCGTGAACGTGCTCACGGGAGGGACCGATGTCCACCTGGTGCTGTGCGATCTGCGTGAGTCCTCTCTTGATGGAAAGCAGGCCGAGGACCGGCTTGCGGCCGTGGGGATCACCGTCAATCGCAACGCGGTGCCGTTTGACCCACGCCCCCCCGCGGTCTCCAGCGGGTTGCGGATCGGGACGCCGGCGTTGGCGACCCGAGGCCTAGGGGCTGAGGATTTCGTCGAGGTCGGCCGGATCATCTCCGAGGCCCTTCAGCCCGACCAGTTCGAGCAGCGCCAGCCCGCACTGGCCGAACGAGCGGCGGCGATCGCCGACCGCTACCCGCTGTACGTGGGGCTAGGTGCCGCCGCGGCGGTCTGAGGCCGTCGCCCGCGCCGTCTGAAGGCACCCGGTCTGAGGCCGCCGGTCGCGGCGGCGGAGCGCCCAGGTCTGAGGCCGTCGGTCGCGCCCGGCTGAGGGCGGCCAGGTCTGAGGCCGCCGCCCGCGCCCGGCTGAGGGCGGCCCGGTCTGAGGCCGCCGCCCGCGGCCGGCTGAGGCTGCGCGCCCACCTGAGCCCCGGTCTGCAACGAAACTGTGCCGATCGCTGCGGGAAGGACGGTGCGACCCGATACTAACTCGGCCGTGCCGCCCAAGCGACCTGTTCAAACTCACAATCCGGCGAGCCTCTGAGTCGGAGCGTGAGTTCCAACACGATCTTCATGTTCGATCTCACGATCCTCCGCTCGCAGCCCCGGTTTGGGAGATTGAACAGGTCGCGGGGAGGGGGGAGCGGGAGATCATGCGCCTGGCGGGGCTGCAAAGGAGGTTGGTCGTTCGGGAGCAGCTTCTGGACGCAGGGCTGGGGAGGGGAGCGATCGTCCATCGGCTGGCAACGGGCCGTATCCGCGAGCTGTATCGCGGGGTCTACCTCGTCGGTCCCGGCGACATTGATCCGCTGGTCAGGGAGCTCGCGGCAGTGTTGTACTTCCGAGGCCACGCGATTCTGAGCCATCACTCGGCGGCCGCCGTCTGGGGGTTGCTCGAGCGCACGGCGCATGGTGAGGTGTCATTGACCACTAGGGCAAAGGCGCGGAGATCGAGACCGGGCCTGCGACTTCATCGGGTCAACGCCCTAGATCGCCGCGACCTGCGGACCCGTGAGGGGTTGCCGGCTCACGGCTCCGGCACGGACGCTCCTTGATCTCGCGGGCGAGGCGCCCGACGCTGAGGTCGAGGAGGCAGTCGCGGTCGCGCGACAGCGTGGTCTTGCGGCCGATCACGAGATCCGAGCGGCGATACGGCGCGCTCCGAACCGCAGAGGGTCGGGCCGGCTGGCCCGCCTGCTCGACACCGGACACGACTCCGGGTTCACGCGCTCCAAGGCGGAGCGGCGGATGCGCGCGCTGCTACGGGCCGCCGAGCTGCCGCAACCGCGGGCCAACGTGCCGCTGCTCGGATACGTCGCCGATTTTCTGTGGGCCGAGCGCAGGTTGGTCGTCGAAGTAGACGGCTACCTGTTCCACTCGGGCAAGGCCTCATTCGAAAGCGACCGTCGCCGCGACCAGGTGTTTGCGGCGGCTGGTTACACCGTCATCAGGGTGACCTGGGCCCAGCTCTGGAGTGAGCCGTTGGCCGTGGTCGCACGGATCGCCCAGGCGCTCGCCGCGCGCGCCGCATAGCCTGCGGCCGCAGCCGGCCCTCACCCCTGCGCTGGCAGCAGCGCCTAGCCTTCGCTGGCAACTAGTCCTAGCCTTCGCTCTGCAACCAGTCCTACCGGACTGGCATGCTTTCTCAGGCGCAATGTCCTCCTACTGGGACGCCGTGTTCGCATTCTTGGTCGCGATGGTGATCGCGACGCTGCTGACCCCGCTCGCCGCCTGGGTGGCGCGGCGCATAGGCGCGACCGCCAAGCCGAGCGAGCGTGGCCTCGCCCAGGCGGAGACCCCGGAGCTGGGCGGGCTGGCGATTCTGGCCGGCGGTTCTCGTAGCGGCTGCCATCTGGCTGCCGGACGCGATCCACCTACCGCGGACGGTCGGAACGCTCAAGGGCACGGGCGGGACCGTCCATCTTTGGCCGATTATCGGGGGCGCCTGTCTGATCGCACTGGTCGGGGCCATAGACGACGCCCGCGACCTGCCGCCGGCCTTGAAATTGCTAGGACAGATCGCTGCGGCTTACATCGCGGTCAGGGGCGGGGTGAAGGTGACCGATGTGACGCTCCCGTTCATCGGCACCCTCCAGTTCCCGAACGCGGGCGACTATCTGACGGTCATCTGGCTGGTGGGGATGATGAACGTCGTCAACTTCTCCGACGGCGTCGATGGCCTTGCGGCCGGCCTATGCACGATCGACGGCGTCGCCTTCTCGATCATCGCTTTCGATCTGCACGTCGGCGGGGCCGGGATCCTGGCCGCGCTGACGGCGGGCGCGGCGCTCGGATTCCTGTTTCACAACTTCCATCCCGCGTCGGTGTTCATGGGCGACTCGGGCGCCAACCTGCTCGGCTACCTACTCGGTGTGGTAGCGGTGGTGGGCTCACTCAAGACAAACGCGGTCGTGGCGCTGGTCGTTCCATTGTTCATCCTCGCCGTGCCGTTCCTCGACACCGGTTTCGTCGTCGCCAAGCGACTGAAGTACGGCCGCAAGCCCTGGTCTGCCGATGCCAACCACTTCCATCACCGGATGGCCAGAATCGGATTTAGTCAGAAAAAGACCGTCGCCTACCTGTACGGCTGGACGGTGATGCTGGCGGCGGTGGCGATCGCCGCCCGATTCGTTCCCTATTCCGACCACCACGGCCACTACCGCCTCGGGTGGTCCGTGCTGATGGGGGCGATCCTCCTGATCGCGCTGGCGGCCAGCGTCTACCTGGTCTACGTGCTCGAGATCCTCAAGTTCAAGCGCCATCGGGCGCGGGAGCTCCGCACCCTCGACCCCGACACGAGCGAGTACGAGATCGAAGCCCGCGTCAGTCGTGACATCGAGACTGGCGAGTTCGAGCGCGTCGGGTGACCCGCGCCGAGCAGCGCCTGCTGGGCCTGGTGGGGCTGCTCACGGCGCTGGCCGGGGTCGCCCGGTACGTGGGCGGGTTCTCGCAGGTGACCGCGTTCGTTCTGGCCACGCTCGCGCTCGCCGGTGGAGCCTGGATCGTGTCGTTCGCGACCGAGCAGATCGGAGAGCGGTTCGGTCCGGCGGTGACCGGCGTGCTGCAGTCAACGGTCGGCAATCTGCCCGAGTTCTTCGTGGTGATCTTTGCCCTCAACGCCGGCCAGCTGGTCGTCGCGCAGACTGCGATCGTGGGCTCGATCCTGGTCAATGCTTTGCTGGTGCTGGGGCTGGTGGTCGTCGCTGGTGCCAGGCAATCGCGCGAGAACGTAATGCGCTTCAGCCCGCGGTTGCCCACCGATACGGCGACGCTGGTGCTGGTCTCGACGTTCATCATCGTGCTGATCGGGCTGGCGGACGCGGCCCATGACCCGGCGAGCCACCACGTAAAGACGATCTCGATCGTGGGTGCGATCGCGATCCTCCTGGTCTACGGCTTGTGGTTGCGCCAGTACCTGCGCTCCGACGATGCCGTCCGCCGACATGTGGAGCCGCGGCTCAGCGCGGTGACCGGCGTCGTCCTGCTTGCCGTGGCCGGAACCGCATCAGCGTTCGTGTCGGACTGGTTCGTCCACGCGCTGCAGCCGACGATCAATACGCTCCATATCTCCAAGGCCTTCGCCGGTCTTGGTGATCGTGGCGATCGCCGGCAACGCCGTTGAGAACACGGCCGGAATCGCACTGGCGGCCCACGGCCGCCCGGAGCTGGCGATCTCGGTGGTGAAGAACTCAGTGGCTCAGATCGCCGCCTTCTTATACCCGTCCTCGTGCTGGTCTCGCTGCTGACGGCGACGACGCTGACCTTTGCGCTGGCACCCATTTACATCGGGGCGCTTTTCGGAACAGCGGTGATCATGTGGCAGGTGACGGGCGATGGAGAAGCCACCGTATTCGAGGGTGCAGCGTTGGTGGCGGCGTTCGTGATCCTGGCTGCGGTGGCGGCGTACGAGTAGCAGCCCACTCCCGGCTCCCGTAGCACCGCGCCCTGGTGCTATCTTACGTTTACGTAAGATGTCGGTTGAAGCGGCAGACAGGCGAGGAGCCCTCCCGCGGTTGGGGGTGCACCGCGACCACGACACGTACAAGTGGTGGGCACTGTCGTGCACCAGCCTCGGGATGCTGCTGGCGACGATCAACTCGGGCACGCTGATCATCGCGCTACCCGACCTTGAGCGCAGCCTGCATACCAGCCTGCTGGAGCTCATCTGGGTGATCCTCGTCTACATGATTGCCTCGACCGTGTTGGTGCTGAGCGCCGGGCGGCTCTCGGACCAGTTCGGCCGCAAACGCGCGTACGTGGCTGGGTTCATCGTGTTCGCCGCGGCTTCGCTTGGTGCGGGGTTTGCGGCCAACGGCACTCAGTTGATCCTGTGGCGGATCCTGCAGGGCATCGGGGGCTCGTTCCTGTTCGCGAACTCGGCGGCGATCGTCACCGATGCCTTCCCTCGCGAGCAGCTCGGTTTGGCGATGGGCACCAACACGATGGTGGCGGCCGTCGGGCTCGTGATCGGACCGGTATTGGGCGGCGCACTGGTGGCGATCTCCTGGCCCTGGGTGTTCTGGTTCAACGTCCCGTTCGGGCTGGTCGGGAGCCTGTGGGCCGCGCTGGTGCTTCGTGAGCTGAGCGGCAAGGGCGAGGATCACACGTTCGACGTGCTCGGAACGGCAACGTTCCTGGTGGGACTGACCGGGTTGGTGTTCGGTATTTCAAAGGGTGGCATCGAGGGCTGGGGCGAGCCGCTGGTGATAGGCGGGTTGGTGGCGGCCGCGGTGCTGCTGCCGCTGTTCGTCGTGATCGAACGCCATCAACGGGCGCCGATGCTCGACCTGACCATCTTCCGCAACCGCCTGTTCTCGGCGGCCGCGGCCGCGGCGTTCATCAACGGCCTGTCCCGGTTCGCGCTGATGTTCGTGTTCGTCTTCTACTTCCAGGGGGTACAGGGCAACTCGCCGATCCTGGCCGGAGTCAAGCTCGCGCCGCTGGCCGTGGGAATGCTGGTCTCCTCACCGCTGGCAGGCATCTGGGCTGACCGGCGCGGGTCGCGCGGGCTGGCGGTGCTCGGGATGCTGGTCACCGCGGTCGGCCTGGCGCTGATGACTCTGCTCGAGCGGGGCACGACCTACTGGGCCAGCGGCTCCTTCATGTTCATCGTCGGGCTCGGGTCGGGGATGTTCAACAGCCCCAACACGGCGGCCATGATGGGGACGGTCAGGGCACAGAGGCGGGGGATCGCGGCGGGGGCCCGCGTGCTGGTCCAGAACACGGGCGCCGTGATCTCGATCGCGTTCGTGCTGGCCATCGTCACCTCCGCGGTGCCCAAATCGGTTCTGTTCAAGGTGTTCTCCGGCCTGGCCAACCACATCTCGAACGCCGAGCTTCAGCCGTTCATCTCGAACATGCACACCGCGCTCTGGACGCTCGCTGCGGTGTCGGTCGTGGGTGCGTTTGTGGCCGCCGCGCGGCCGCGCACCCACGGCGCTGAGGCCGAGAAGGATGACGTCCAGCTCCCGAAGGCAATGGCACCCGAGTCAGATATTCAGGAGGCAGCGGCGTCATGAGCACAACGACCGAGGGCAAGCTTCGCATCGGCGAGGTGGCGGAGTTGACCGGCACCACCCCCCGGACGATCCGCTACTACGAGGAGATCGGCCTCCTACCGGGGAGCGGGCGCGAGCTGGGCAAGCACCGCTCCTATACCGAAGCCGACGTGGAGCGCGTGCGCGAGATCGTCAGGCTGCGGAACCTGCTGGGACTGTCGCTGGACGAACTATCGAGGCTCCTGGAAGCGCAGGCCGCGAGGGCCGACCTTCGCCGGAAGCTTCAGCAAACCGAGCAGGTGGGCGAACGCAGACAGCTCCTGGAGCAGGCCCTGGGGCACATCACGACACAGCTGGAGCTGGTCCGCGGGCGCCGCAATGAGCTCGAGAAGCTCGAGCAGGAGCTGGTCGAGAAGCGGCGCAAGGTACGGAGCGCACTGCGAGAGCTCGAGCGATGACTGCCCTCGCCACGCGGGCCGGCGTCGATCGACGCGCGATGGCGACGCTATCCGCCGGCCACCTCTTCACCGATCTGGCACAGGGGGCGGTTCCGGCGCTGCTGCCGTTCCTGATCATCCGTGATCACCTGAGCTATGCCGCCGCCTCCGCGCTGGTGCTGGCGGCGACCATCTCGAGCTCAGTCATCCAGCCGCTGTTCGGTCACCTCTCCGACCGTCTGTCCTTGCCCTGGCTGATGCCGCTCGGACCGGCCCTCGGCGGGCTCGGGATCGCGCTGGTCGGTTTGTCATCGAGCTACGGGCTGACATTCGCGGCCGTGCTGCTGAGCGGCGTGGGGGTGGCGGCATTCCATCCCGAGGGCTCGCGGTTCGCCAACTACGTATCAGGATCCCGTCGCGCCAGCGGCATGAGCCTGTTCTCGGTCGGGGGCAACGTCGGCTTCGCGCTCGGACCGATATTGCTGACGCCGGTATTGCTCGTGTTCGGGCTCCACGGCACCCTGTTGGTGCTGGTACCCACGTGGCTCATGGCCGCTGTTCTGGCCTACGAGCTGCCGCACCTGAGGTCGTTTCGCAGCGACGTGGTGGCCGGTCGCGTGAAACAAAGCGACGAGCGCGAGGCGTGGGGGCCGTTCACGATCCTGGCGCTCGTGATCGCCGTGCGGTCGTTCATCTACTTCGGGCTGATCACGTTCATTCCGCTCTATTACATCCACGTACTGCATGCCGGCAAGGCCGTCGGCAGCGCCGCCCTGTCGGCGATGCTGATCGGAGGCGCCGCCGGGACCCTGATCGGAGGGCCGCTCGCCGACCGCTTCGGCCGTCGGGCCGTGCTCGTGGGCTCAATGGTCGCCATCCCCGGCTTGGTGGTGGGCCTCCTCTTGTCCGGCCAGGTGCTGGGGGTGCTCTTCGCCACCCTGGCCGGCGCCGCGACCATCGCCACCTTCGCCGTCACGATCGTGATGGGCCAGGAGTACCTGCCCGGCAGGCTGGGCGTCTCGGCCGGAGTCACGATTGGGCTCTCGATCGGCCTGGGTGGCGTCGGCGCGCCGCTGCTCGGGTTGCTGGCGGACGCCCACGGGCTGCGAGCCGTGTTCGAGGCTGTGGCCGTCCTGCCGGTGCTCGGACTGGCGCTGACGCTGCTTTTGCCGAGGGCCGGCGTCAGCCGTCGGCCCGACGGGCGCGCCGCTCCGCGCGCTGCTCGCGTCGCCTCTCCTCGCGAGCCCGCCTGAGGGAGTTCGAGCGGCGTGCGGCCGCACCGCGCAAGCCGAACTTGAGCGGGCGCGAGACGGAGGAGAGGAGCCGTTCCGGATCTGGCGCCCCGCACGCCGGGCAAGCCGGGACCTCATCGACGCGTACAAGCTCCTCGAATTCGGCTGCGCACGACCGACACCGGAACTCGTAAATGGGCACGGGAACAGGATATGACGGCCTCTCGGTTCGATTACCAGCGGCACCGATCGTGCTGTCGCTCGCCGTGGGGCCGCCACCCGCTCCACTTGACATCCATACTGTCTGTATGTGAAAATGAGCGAGGCCAGCCGAGGCTGAAAATCTCGGCAGGCGAGGCCGGCGGTTGGCTGGCAGGAGAACCAGGTCGCCCCTTGGCTGACCGGCTCACAACGCAGCCGCCGCAAAGCCGGCCAAATCATCCGAGACGAACGGAACCGAGCGCCAGCCGCGGCGCGCAGCGGGCGGCGGTGACCGGCCGTTTCTCAGCTCTTGCCCTACGTAGCGGTGAGATTCCCGCGTCGGTAGGGTACTTCCGTCGCAGGTGCAAACGCCGTAGATGAACCGTCACCATGACAAAGCAGCGCCGACCGCTGACCGGGAGCGACGCCGCCGGTGCTGGCGCGCTGTTGCTGGCCGTGAACGCCATCTTCGCCGGGGCGGGTGCGGGATTGGGGGTGCTCGTGGGCGCGGTCGTCCCGTTGCTCATGGTCGGGTTCTTCATCGGCTTCTTCGCGGGGATCGCAGTTGTCGCTAAGCGCTTCCGCCACCTCATCTGAGCCGATGCTCCTGCTGCGGTATCTGGATGTCGCCCTGGTCGTGCTAGCGGCGCCGATCATGGTGCTGATCGGCGTCCCGGCGGTCGGCTATTTGGCCGGCGCCGGAGCGTGGGTGGTGCTGCGGGCGGTTGGAATCGTCGTGGAGCGCGCGGCCGCCAACGCGCAGTTCCGGAGCGAGGTCTCGATCCGGCTGGGTTACCTGCTCGGCCGGCTGTTCGTCCTCGCGATGGCCATAATCCTCGTCCGCCGGGGCGAAGGCCGCGATGCCGGTCTTGCTGCGCTGCTGGTGATCGTGTTCGCGTTCACGGTGCAGTTGGCCTGTTCGGCGATGACGCGACCGAGGCGGGAATGAGCAAGACGACGAAAGCTCTGTGGGCGATCGGCGTGTTCTACGTCGGGGTTCTCATCGTGCTGGTGGCCGTGTACGGCCTCAGCACCCACAAGAACAACACGTTCCAGGTCCAGAACGAGTTCAAGCTGGTCAACTGGGTCAGCCTCGGTGTGTTCAGCATCAACCGCGCGGTGCTCTACCTGTTCCTGGCAGCGCTCTGCACGGTCCTCACGATGATGTTCATCGCGGACCGGATGCAGATGCGGCCCAACCGCGTCCAGACTGCCGTCGAGACGCTGTTCTCGCTGATGCGGGACAACATCACCCGCGGCAACATGCCCGACTCGATGGCGGCCCAGTGGTTCCCGTACCTGGGGGCCCTGTTCCTGTTCATCTGGTACTCGAACATGATCGGGTACCTGCCGCTGCCGACGAACTCCGAGGAGAAATTCAACCTGTTCGGAGCCCACATCCCCTCGTTCGCACTGTACGCCGCGACGGCCAACATCTCGGTGCCGCTGATCCTGGCGCTCGTGACGTTCATCTCCTTCAACTGGGAAGGAATCAGGGCGCATGGCGCGATCGGCTACGCCAAGAGCCTGATCCCCGCCGGCGTGAGCGGGCCGATGCTGCTGCTCATAGCGCCGCTTGAGATCGTCTCGACATTCATGCGCATCATTTCGCTAACCGTCCGGTTGTTCGCCAACATCCTCGCCGGCCACATGATCATCCTGTTCATGGCCGGCGGCCTCGGGGTGATCCTGGGGGCCAGCTGGCTCGGCTGGTTCACGATGCCGGTGGGGATCGCGGTGTACCTGTTCGAGCTGGGCCTGATAGCGACCCTGCAGGCGTTCATCTTCGCCACCCTGTCCGCGATCTACATAGGGACTGCGGTCTCTCACCACTAGTTAAAGGAGCTCTGAGATGCTTACTTCCATCTTCCATCTGGCGCAGTCGTCCGGGCTCAGTGCCGGGTTCGGGATCGGTGTCGGCGGAGGGCTGGGTGCTGTTGGTGCCGGAGTGGGCATCGGGTACATCTTCGGCAAGGTGATCGAGGCGGTCACGCGCCAGCCGGAGATGCGCGATGAGATCACGAGCATCCAGTGGCTCGGCTTCGCCCTGACCGAGGCCTGCTTCTTCTACGGGCTGGTCGCCGGCCTGATCTCATACGTGCTCAAGTGATGCCCACCACAGCTTCAAGCGGATCGTTCCTGATCTCGCCCAACGTGGGTCTGATGGTCTGGACGCTGATCCTGTTCGTGCTGTCGATGCTGTTTCTGTGGAGGCTCGCGTTCCCCCGCATCTCCGAGGCCCTCGACCGCCGTCAAAAGGCGATCGAGGATTCGATCGACGCCGCCGAGCACACCAGGCGTGAGGCCGACGAGCTGCTGGCCGACTACCGTGAGCGGCTGGCGGAGGCCCGCAAGCAGGCGGAGGAAATCGTGCAGCGGGCACGCCATACCGCGGAGGTGCACGAGCGCGACGCGACCGTGGAAGCGAAGGCCCGGCGCGAGCAGCTCATGGAGCAGACCCGCCGCGAGATCGAGGCGGAGACGCGGCGGGCGATCGACGAGATCCGCCGGGAGGTGGCCGACCTGACGGTGATGGCCACCGAGAAGGTCACGCGCAAGGTTCTCGATGAAGAGGATCAGCGGCGCCTGGTCGAGGAGGCCCTGTCCGAGCTCGACTTCAGCGCGCTCGGCGCTGGCAGCGAGGAGTAGCGGTTGGAGGAAATAGCCCAGGTCTACGCGCGTTCGCTGTTCGAGGTCGGTCAGGAGCGGGACCTGCTCGACGTGATTCGTGAGCAGCTCGGCCAGTTCGCGGACGCCCTGAACGAGAACCGCGAGCTGGCGACGTTCTTCTTCTCGCCGTATTTTTCGACCGAGGAGAAGAAGGAGGCGCTGGGGCGGTTGATCGAGGGCGCCGAGCCGACATTCATGAGCTTCCTGGAGATCCTGATCGAGGAACATCGCATGCCTGCGATCTTTCGGATTCGGACGCGCTACGAAGAGCTCTGGGAGCAGGCCAATAGGCTGCTGCCGGTGGAGGTCACGAGCGCAGTTGAGCTCGACGAGCAGACGGTGGGCGCCATCGGAGACCGGATTCGCGAGCAGACGGGACAGAAGGTCGAGCTCTCAAGCCACGTAGATTCCGCCATCCTTGGCGGGATCGTGCTTCGAGTGGGTAACTCTATTCTCGATGCATCCATCAGTAACCGCCTGAATCAACTTCGCAAGCAAGTCGCGCGGGCCTAAAGTCGGGCCTCCTGCGCACTCCAAGGAGCCCTTTACAGATATGCAGATCAAGCCAGACGAGATCACCTCAATTCTCAAGAGCCGCATCGAAGGCCTCGACTCCTCCGAGGCGGAGCTGACCGAGGTGGGGACCGTGCTGTCGGTGGCCGACGGCATCTGCCGGATCCATGGGCTCGAGGACTGCATGTCGTTCGAGATGCTCGAGCTGCCGCACGACGTGACCGGCTTGGCGCTGAACCTCGAGTCGGACAACGTCGGCGCCGTGCTGTTCGGCGAATGGGAGAACATCTCGGAGGGCGACACGGTCAAGCGGACCAAGCGCCTGCTCGAGATCCCCGTGGGCCAGGAGCTGCTCGGGCGGATCGTCGATCCGCTCGGCAATCCGCTCGACGACAAGGGCGAGGTCAAAACGTCAGAGACGCGGCCCTCCGAGCACAAGGCTCCGGGAGTCGTTCAACGCCAGCCGGTCAAGGAGCCGATGCTGACCGGGCTGAAGGCGATCGACTCGATGATCCCCATCGGCCGTGGCCAGCGCGAGTTGATCATCGGCGACCGCCAGACCGGCAAGACGGCGATTGGGGTCGACACGATCATCAACAACCAAGACCGCGACCTGATCTGCGTGTACGTAGCGATCGGACAGCGCAAGGCGACGGTGGTGGCGCTGGCCGAAACGCTCGAGGAGGCGGGGGCGATGGACAACACGATCATCGTCATGGCGGCGGCCGACGAGGCGGCGCCGATCAAGTTCCTCGCCCCGTACGCCGGCTGCGCGATGTGCGAGTACTTCCTCTACGACGGTAAGGCCGCGCTGGTGGTCTACGACGACCTGACAAAGCACGCCTATGCCTACCGGCAGATGTCGCTGCTGCTGCGCCGGCCGCCGGGTCGCGAGGCCTATCCCGGCGACGTGTTCTACCTTCATTCCCGGCTGCTGGAGCGGGCCGTCAAGCTGAACGACGATCTGGGAGGTGGGTCGCTCACCGCGCTGCCGATCATCGAGACCCAGGCCGGGGACGTTTCCGGCGTACATCCCCACCAACGTGATCTCCATCACCGACGGTCAGATCTTCCTCGAGCCCGGCCTGTTCTATTCGGGCGTCAGACCCGCGATCAACGTCGGTATCTCCGTCTCGCGCGTGGGCGGCAATGCCCAGATCACGCCCATGCGGAAAGTGGCCGGGACGTTGAAGCTCGAGCTGTCGCAGTACCGCGAGCTGGAGGCGTTCTCGCAGTTCGGGTCCGAACTCGACCCCGACACACAGAAGACGTTGGCTCGCGGCGAGCGGCTGGTCAAGACGCTCAACCAGCACGAGCGCGAGCCGATGCCGATCGAGGACCAGGTAGTGCAGATCTACGCCGCCACCAACGGCTACCTCGACCGCATCAAGGTGGACAGGGTCCAGGACTTCCTAGCCGACTTGAGCGACTCGGTGCGGGGCAACGAGCCGGAGCTGCTGAAGGAGATCGCCTCCGGGGAATGGAGCGACGACGTCCAGGACAGGCTGAGCTCCGCGGTGGAGCAGTTCGCCGAGGACTTCGGGTTCGACCTCGACGAGGAGGGCCAGCCGCTCGAGGACTCAGAGGAGGAACTACGGCGCGAGCAACAGCCCCGGGAAGGTGAGGGAGAGCAGCAGCCGGCCGAGGACAAGGAGGAAGAGGCCGTCCCCGCCTAGCCGTGGCGGACGGTCCAGCAGCGCATGGCGGGCACTCAGCGGGACGTTCGCAACCGGATCTCGTCGGTCAAGAACATCCAGAAGATCACGCGGGCGATGGAGATGGTCGCCGCCGCTCGCCTCAGACGAGCCGAGCAGCGGATCGAGGCTCTGCGGCCCTACGCATCGGCAATTCGGAGGATGACCCGCCAGGCGGCGGAGGCCGCCGGTGATCTTCCGCGGCTGCCGATCTTGCAGGAGCACTCGGAGATTCAAAACGTGGGGCTGCTGCTGATCGCCGGGGATCGCGGTCTGGCGGGAGCGTTCAACTCGAACATCGTCCGCTCCGGAGTCGCCGCCGGGCGTCAGCATCAGAGCGAGGGACGCCAGGCCTCCTACTACACCTCGGGCCGTCGCCCGACGTCGTCGCTGACATTTCGCGGCCTGGAGCCTGTGGCGAGCTTCGTCGGGTTCTCCGAGCGCCCCTCCTATGCGGATGCACGTAGGATCGCCGAGCGCTTGATGGCGGCGTACGTCGACGAGGAAGTCGATCGCGTCGACATCTTCTACAACGGCTACATCTCCCCGATGTCCCAGGTGGTACGGCACGAGACGCTGCTGCCGCTACAGCAGGCCACGGTCCTGGAGGAGGGCTCCGAGGAGGAGGACGAGGAGGAATCCGAAGACCGCTCGAGTGACGGGGCGGGGAGAGAGGGGCCTGGGCCGTTGGTCGAGTACGAGCCCGATCCCGAGGAGATCCTCAAGCGGTTGGTGCCGGACTACGTCGAGGTCTCGATCTACCGCGCGTTCTCGAGTCGACTGCCTCCGAGCTCGGGGCGCGAATGACCGCGATGCGCAACGCTTCAGATAACGCGGGAACCCTGATAGAGGACCTCACGCTCGAGATGAACCGAGTCCGGCAGGCTGAGATCACGCAGGAGATAATGGAAGTCGTCGCCGGGGCCGAGGGTCTCGGATAGCGAAAGAGACTGGAGACACATGGCAACGACAGAAGAAAGACCGGCGACCGAAGAGACGAAGGACCAGAACGTGGGCCGGATCGAAGAGATCCAGGGCGTGGTCATCGAGGCCGTCTTCTCCGACAGGCTGCCCGACATCAACCACGCGATCAAGGTCCGGCGACCCGAGGCAGCGCGGGCCGAAGAGGACGAAGACATCAGCGCCACGGCCGACGAGTGGCTGGTGTGCGAGGTCCAGCAGCATCTCGGCGACGACCGAGTGCGCGCGGTGGCGATGGATAGCACCGACGGGCTGGCACGCGGAACCGAAGTGATCGACACCGAAGCGCCCATAACTGTTCCGGTGGGCAAGGTGACCCTGGGCCGGATCTTCAACCTCCTCGGAGAGCCGATCGACATGGGCGATGCGGTACCCGACGACGTCGAGCGCTGGCCAATCCACCGCGAGGCCCCGGAGTTCGAGGCGGTGACGCCTACCACCGAGATGTTCGAGACCGGAATCAAGGTGATCGACCTCCTGGCGCCTTATGCCCGCGGCGGGAAGGTTGGCCTGTTCGGTGGCGCCGGTGTCGGCAAGACGGTGATCATCCAGGAGCTGATCCACAACCTGGCCCAGGAGCACGGTGGGCTGTCGGCCTTCTGCGGCGTTGGCGAGCGCTCACGCGAGGGCAACGACCTGTGGCTCGAGATGAAGGAGTCGGGCGTGCTCGACAAGACGATGCTCGTCTTCGGACAGATGAACGAGCCGCCGGGTGCGCGCATGCGGGTCGGGCTGTCGGGGCTGACGATGGCCGAGTACTTCCGCGATGAGGAAGGCCAGGACGTCCTTCTGTTCATCGACAACATCTTCAGATTCGTCCAGGCAGGTTCGGAGGTCTCGGCGCTGCTAGGCCGGATGCCCTCGCAGGTGGGCTACCAGCCGACGCTCGAGACGGAGATGGGTCAGCTTCAGGAGCGGATCACATCAACCCATAAGGGATCGGTCACCTCCATCCAGGCCATCTACGTGCCCGCCGACGACCTGACGGACCCGGCACCGGCCTCGGTGTTCGCGCACCTGAACGCCACCACCACCTTGTCGCGGTCAATCTCCGAGAAGGGAATCTACCCCGCGGTCGATCCGCTCGATTCGACCTCGACGATCCTCAAGGAGGAGATCGTCGGCGAGGAGCACTTCAATGTGGCCAACGAGGTCAAGGAGGTTCTTCAGCGCTACAAGGAGCTCCAGGACATCATCGCCATCCTGGGAATCGACGAGCTCTCGGACGACGACAAGGTGACCGTGGCCCGGGCCCGCAAGATCGAGCGCTTCCTCTCCCAGCCGTTCCACGTCGCCGAGCAGTTCACCGGGACGTCCGGTGTCTACGTCAAGGTCGAGGACTCAATTCGTGGGTTCAAAGAGATCCTCGAGGGCAAGCACGACGACCTTCCGGAGCGGGCCTTCTTCATGAAGGGCACGATCGAACAGGTGGTAAAGGAAGCGGGCGAGGCCGAGTCCGATGAGGGGTCGGAGTCGAAGTCCGAGGAGGAGTCGGAGTCGAAGTCCGATGAGGGGTCGGAGTCGAAGTCCGAGGAGGAGTCGGAGTCGAAGTCCGAGGAGCGGACGGAGTCTGAGTCCGACGAGGAGTCGGAGTCGAAGTCCGAGGAGCGCCCGGAGCCGAAGTCCGAGGAGCGGACCGAGTCTGAGTCGGACGAGGAGTCGGAGTCCGAGGAACGCGGCTCAGACGAAGGCGAATCAGAGGACCAGGGCTGATGGCCCACACCAAGTTCCGGGTCGAGGTCCTGACGCCGGAAGGAGAAGTGTTCAACGACGAGATCGAGATGATCTCGACGCGGACCACGACCGGCTCGATCGGCATCCTGGCCGGCCACGCGCCGGTCCTGGCCATGCTCGAACCGACCGAGTTGCGGTTGTATGAGACCGAATCCGAGGTCGTGCGCTTCGCTCAGGCCGAGGGGTACATGCAGGTCAGCTCAGACCGGGTGATGGTGCTGGTCGAGGAGGCCCACCCGCCGTCGGAGCTCGATTCTGGAGTGCTCCGTGATCGTCTCCAGGAGGCCGAGCGTGAGCTAGGAGACGCCGGCGACGACACGGAGCGCCGGCGCGTCGCTGAGCGGGACAGGGGTCGCTGGCAGACGTTCCTCGACATCGCGAGCAGCTAGCCCGGAACTCCAGCTCCCCGTCGAACTCGCGCCTGCGAGACCGTACCCTTGTCGCATGGTCGACGAGCAGACACTCGCCGAGCGCTTGATCTCCTACGACACCTCTCGTCCTGAGGAGCTGGTTGCGGCCGCAGGATTCGTGAAGGGGTGGCTCGAATCCCGCGACATCGAAGTGCGAGATCACGAGCACAACACGCTGCCGGTGTTGATCGCGGCGGCCGGCCCGCCAGCTGACGAGGTGCCGAGCGTCATCTTCCATGGCCACCTCGACGTGGTTCCCGGACGTCCCGAGCAGTTCACGCCCCACACCGAAGGGGATCGGCTGATCGGTCGCGGCGCCTACGACATGAAGGGTGCGCTGGCGGCGATGATGTGCGCGCTCAAGGACCTCTCGGGCCAGGAGCGAGTGGCGGTCCGGTTCATCTGCGTGCCGGACGAGGAATCCGAGGAACTCGACGAGCGATCGACCGATGCCGTTCTGGCGCGCGGAGTGGATGCCACCTTCGCCATCACCGGGGAGCCGACCAACCTTCACATCGGGGTCGCGGCGAAGGGGGTCGTCGCCATGCAGATCATCGTCCACGGGAAGGCCGCGCACTCCTCGACGCCGTGGCTCGGCGAGAACGCGGTGCTGAAGGCAGTCGACGCCTTCCGCGCGATCCAGTCGCTGCCCTTCACACGCGAGTCCTCGGAGCTGTTCGACGCTCCGTCGATCAACCTGGGCCGGATCGAGGGCGGCGAGGCCCTCAACATGGTGCCCGACGCGTGCCGGATGGCGGTGGACGTCCGCTACCTCCCGGGCCAGGATCCGGAGGAGATCCTGGCGCAGATTCGAACGATCGAGGGGATCGAGATCGAGCGCAGGTTCGTCCACCCTCCGGTGACCGTGTCGCGAAAGGACCAGCACGTGCAGGCCCTGCGGGAGGCGGTGGCGCGCGTGACGCCCGACATGGAGACGATCAGCGTGGGCCGGGATGGGGCATCTGACGCCGTCTCGTTCATTCAGGCCGGGATCCCGGCGGTCGAGTTCGGTCCGGCTGGCGGCGGCCATCACGGCCCGGACGAGTGGGTATCGATTCAGTCGCTGGCCCGCTACCGCCGGACGCTGGCGGACTTCGTCCGCAGCCTTCCGCTCTGGCTCCAGCAGCCGACGGCTGATGCGTCCAAGCCGAGCGCCTCGGGTGTCGATGGCTCGGGTGGGTTGACGGCGATCGACGGAGGACTGGCTTGAACCTCATCCCGCGCTTCCGGCGGGGCGCGCTCCTGCGCTTCGGCCTCGGAGGTCTGATCGTCATCCTGTTCGCCGCGACGACGACCGCCGTGGCGGGACTGCTCCAGTTCAAGCAGCTGGCCAGCGATCTCTCGGCCACGCCGGCGCTCAAGCAGGCGCGGGTGACGATCGCCAACCCGGGCTCGGCACAGACCGTCCTGGCGATCGGGTCAGACCACCGCGCGGGGGAGCCGTTCAACGCTGCGAATACCGACACGATGATGCTCATCCGCCTGGATCCGAACTCCTCGACGATCAACGTGCTCTCGATTCCCCGAGACCTGCAGGTTCAGATCCCCGAGCGCGGCGACGCCAGGCTGAACTCCGCCTACTCGGTCGGCGGTCCGAACCTGCTGGTCAAGGTGCTCCAGCAGAACGTGTTCCCGGACCTCGAGGTCAACCACATCGTGGACATCAACTTCGGCGGCTTCGAGCAGCTGGTCGACGCCATCGGCTGCGTCTACACCGACGTCGATCACCGCTACTACAACAACACTGCGGTCACCGACTACTCGAGCATCAACCTCCAGCCTGGCTATCAGAAGCTGTGCGGGTCGGACGCGCTGTCGTTCGTGCGCTTCCGCCACAGCGACTCCGACCTCGTCCGCAACGCCCGCCAGCAGGACTTCGTCCGTTGGGCGAAGGACGCCTACAGCCAGGACGAGTTGATCTCAAACCGGGACAAGCTGGTGAGAATCTTCGGGCAGCACACGCAGACCGATCCCGACCTGCACACCACCGACGGGCTGATCAACCTGTTCAACCTCGTGGCGTTCATGGACGGCCACGCGATCAAGCAAATTGCGTTCCCGGCTGAGTTGCTGCCGTGCAACTCTGGGCCCGTGGCGCCTGCCGGGGCCGGTACGGCTGCGGGCGGCGCCACCCAGAGTCCGTGCTACGTGGGCGCGGACCAAAACGCAGAGCAGCGCGCGTACACGGCCCTGATGACGCCCACGGTGAGCGCGCCGGCGACGCCGCCGGCGTCGGCTACCCCTAGGCGGGGCGGCGCACCCGGCGCCCAGCCCCCGCCCTCGGATGTGACAGTTGACGTGGCCGACGGCAAGTCCCAGGCGGCGGCGCTTCGGGGCGCCGGAATGCCGGTCTACTACCCGCGAGTCATCACCCCGGCAGCGCAGTACTGCACCGACGGCAGCAACGCCTGTCCGGTCGAGACGGCCAGCTCGGGCTCCTACCCACGGGCATACAAGATCCGCGACCAGCAGGGAAACCCCCACCCGGCCTACCGGATGACGCTGGTGATCAACCCCGACCTGGGCGAGTATTACGGGATCCAGGGCACGACCTGGCAGCAGCCACCCCTGCTTCGCAGCCCAACCTCGACCGAGACCGTGAACGGCAGGCAGCTGCTCCTGTACTCCAACGGGGGCAAGCTGTCGGTGGTGGCGTGGCGGACCCCCTGGGGCGTGTACTGGGTCTCAAACACGCTCACGAACACCATCTCGAACAAGCAGATGGTCGAGATTGCGGCGTCGTTGACGCAGGGGTAGGGCACCGGTCCACTTCCGCCTTACCCCGCTAGCCTCCCGCCGGATGGCCACGGAACGAGAACCAATCGCCGTCATCGGCACCGGCTATGTCGGCCTGGTTACGGCGGCGGGGTTCGCCCAGCTTGGCAGCGAGGTGTGGTGCGTTGACATCGACGCGGACAAGATCGCCACGCTGAACAGCGGCGGGGTCCCGATCTACGAGCCCGGACTCGAAGAATGCGTGGCCAGAAACCGCGACCGGCTTCACTTCTCGAGCGACCTATCGCCGGCGCTCGAGCATGCCCGCCTGCTGTTCGTGGCGGTGGGAACGCCCCCCACCTACTCGGGTGACGCCGATCTGTCAGCCGTTGACCAGGTGGTCGCCGCTATGCCCAGCTCCGACAGGCACGCGCTGGTCATGAAATCGACGGTCCCGGTTGGCACCGGTGCTGCCATCAGGCGCATGTTCGAGGCTCAGAGCAAGTCCGGCTTTGCATATGTGTCCTGCCCCGAATTCCTCAAGGAGGGGTCGGCGCTGTCGGACTTCCTCAAGCCCGACAGGGTGGTGATCGGCGATGACCGCGACTGGGCGGGAGACGCCGTCGTGAATCTGTACGAGCCGTTCGATGCCCCGCTGGTGCGCACGGACATCGCCAGCGCGGAGATGATCAAGCTGGCCTCGAATGCCTTCTTGGCGACCAAGATCTCGTTCATCAACGAAATCGCGGTGGTGTGTGAGGAAACCGGCGCCGATGTGCTCAAGGTGGCCGAGGGAATGGGCTTCGATGACCGGATCGGCCCCAAGTTCCTGCGCGCCGGCATCGGGTGGGGAGGGTCATGCTTCGGCAAGGACGTCACCGCGCTGAAGAAGCTGGCCGCAAACACCGGCTACCAGTTCCAGCTGCTGAACGCTTCGCTTGAGGTCAACGAGCTCCAGAAGCGTCGGATCGTCGCCAAGCTCCAGAAGCACCTGGGCCGGCTGGTGGGCAAGCGGATCGGCCTGTTGGGCCTGGCATTCAAGCCTGACACCGACGACATGCGGGATGCCGCGTCGCTCGTGCTCGCCGCCCGATTGCAGGCCGAAGGCGCTCGGGTCACGGCGTTCGATCCTGTGGCGGAAGATGTGGCCCGGGGGCTGATCACGGGGGTCGAGTTCTGCCCGTCCGCGCTGGATTGCGCCGAGGGCTGCGACGCGATCGTGCTGGTGACCGAGTGGGGAGAATTCAGGCAGCTCGACTTTGGTGAAGTGGCGCGGCGCATGCGCGGCGCGCTGGTGCTGGACGGGCGCAACTTCTTCGACCCGGGCGCGATCCAGTCCGCGGGGCTCACCTACGAGGGCGTCGGGCGCCGCTAGTGGTCCACTCGCCATGCAAGCGCTGATCCTGGCGGGGGGCGAAGGCACGCGGCTGCGTCCGCTCACGTCGACCATCCCGAAGCCGGTCGTGCCGCTGGTCGACCGGCCCTTCATCACATTCATGATCGAGTGGCTGCGCGCTCATGGGGTGGACGACGTGATCCTGGCCTGTGGGTTCATGGCCGCCGACGTGCGTAGCGTGATCGGCGACGGCGCCTCGCTGGGAGTGCGCGTGCGCTATGTGGAGGAGCCCCGGCCGCTGGGCACAGGAGGCGCGCTCAAGTACGCGCAGGAGCTGCTCGCCGAGCGGTTCTTGATGCTCAACGGCGATGTCCTGACGGACATCGACGTGGGCGCCCAGCTCCTCCAGCACGAGCGAACCGGGGCCCGGGCGACGCTGGCGCTGGTGCCGGTCGAGGACCCCTCCGCCTACGGTCTGGTCCGGTGCGGCTCCGATCATGCCGTGGACGCCTTCGTCGAGAAGCCGGGCCCGGGCGAGGCTGACACCAACCTGATCAGCGCCGGCGCCTACGTGCTCGAGCGGGACGTCCTGGACGAGATGGCTCCGGCCGGCACGAACATCTCGATCGAGCGCGACGTGTTCCCGCTGCTGGTGGGCCGCGGCCTATACGGCTACGCAGCCGCTGGCTACTGGCTCGATATCGGGACACCGGAGCGGTACCTACAGGGGACCTTCGACATCCTCTCCGGACGGGTGCGAACGCAAGTGGGCGACCGGGTGCAGCGCGAGGGGCCCGTCCTGATCGAGTCCTCGGACGTGGAGGCCAACGTAATCGCACCGGCGCTCGTGCAGGCGGACTGCACCCTGGCGCCTGACGCCACCGTCGGGCCGGAGGCCGTGCTGGCCTCGGGTGTGTTCGTGGGGGAGCGAACCCGGGTTCAGCGCTCCGTGCTGCTCGAAGGGGCGAGTATCGGAGCGGGCAGCTTGGTCAGCGACACGATTGTGGGGCCCGGCGCCCAGATCGGCGAGGAGTGCCAGATCGGTCCGGGGGCGGTGCTGGGCGAGGGAGCGGTGGTTGGGCCTGGGAACGTCCTCGAGCCCGGTGCGCGTATCTTCCCCGGCGCGGTGCTGGGAGAGGAAGCGATCACCCCGTGACGGCCACCGGAGCGCAAGCGACGCTGAACCGCGAACGGATCGCGTCCGTGGATGCCTCGGACGCGCTGGCGGACGTCCTCGCGTTGCCGGAGCACCTCCGAGATGCCGCCTGGCGGGTGGAGTCGGCGCGGCTCTCCTCCCAAGACGCTCCCGGCGGCCTGGTGGTGGCCGGAATGGGCGGTTCGGCGATCGGGGGGGCCCTGGCCCGGGCGGCGCTCGGCGACCGTGCCTCGCGGCCGATCGTCCTGTCCCGGGGGTACGCCCTCCCCGCCTGGACAACTCCCGACACCACCGTCCTGTGTTCGAGCTACTCGGGCGACACCGAGGAGACGCTGGCGGCTTTTGAGGCTGCGGGTGCGCTCGGCGCCCGACGGATCGCGGCTACCACCGGCGGCAGGCTGGCGGAGGCCGCGCGAGCCAACGGGGTACCCGTCATCCCGCTGCCGGGGGGCTTCCAGCCTCGGGCCGCCGTGGCCTACTCGCTCGTGATCGCCCTGGAGATAGCCGGGATCTGCGGCGTCGGCGAACGGCTGCACGCCGAGGTCGACGTCGCGGCGGCCCACGCCGAGCGGCTCGCCTCGGAATGGGGCCCAGACGGGCCCGACGACTGCCTGCCGAAGGAGCTGGCCCGGGGCCTTCACGGCACCGTGGCCCAGATCGCAGGCGCCGGGCTGACGGCGCCGATCGCCTACCGCTGGAAGACGCAGTTCAACGAGAACGCAAAGGTCCCGTGCTTCGCTGGCGAGCTCCCAGAGCTCGACCACAACGAGATCGAGGGTTGGAGCGGCGCCAAGGAACTGGGTCGCTTCAGCGCTGTTTTCCTCGACGATTCGGATCTGCATCCCCGCATCCGGCAGCGGATCGAGCTCACGCGAGGCTTGATCGCCTCCCATGCCTCGGCCACCTACCGGGTGGAGAGCAGGGGAGAGACCCGGACCGAGCGTCTGGTGTCACTGCTGCTGCTCGGTGATCTGTTGTCGGTTTACCTGGCCGTCCTGCGGGGCGTCGATCCCACGCCCGTGATGCTGCTCGAGCGGCTGAAGGGCGAGCTGGCGCGAGGCTCGAGCGGCTGAAGGGCGAGCTGGCGCGAGGTTGAGGATCCGCCGCGCCCAAACCTTGACACACTAGTGATAAGGTTTTCCCGATGGACGGGTTGACGATCCACGAGGCCGCAGAGACGACCGGCTGGTCGCCTCGCATGCTGCGCTACGTGGAGCGGACGGGGCTCGTGACGGCGTCCAGGTCGGCGTCGGGGTACCGCCTCTATGGCCCGGGCGAGCTGCAGCGGCTGCGGACGCTCAAGGAGCTGCTTCAACGCTTCGACGTCGGGCTGTCCGATGTCGCGTTCGCCGCCCGTCTCGAGTCCGACGGAGCATTGCGCGAAGCCGTCCAGACATGGCTTCAGTCCGAGCCCCAGCGGCCGGAGCACGTCAGCGCCGCCGATTGGCTGGGTTTCGAGCAAGACAAGCACGAGAAGCTGCTGGCCGCGGCCTGAGCAAGTAGTGGCCCCCTTCGCAACCTTCCAGGTACGCCACGCTCGCTGCGTCCTTGCCAGTCATCCGCCGTTGACGCCTCTCGGTGTCGCCGCATTTACGAAGAGAACCACTAGAACGGAGACGAGATGAGCACCACCGCCGTGGAGACCGATTTCAAAGTCGCCGACCTCGAGCTGGCCGAATTTGGCCGCAACGAGATCCGGCTGGCGGAGCACGAGATGCCCGGGCTGATGGCCACCAGGCGCGAGTACGCCGAGCAGCAGCCACTGGCGGGCGCGCGGATCACCGGCTCCCTGCACATGACGGTGCAGACGGCGGTTTTGATCGAGACGCTGGTGGCCCTGGGAGCCGAGGTTCGGTGGGCGAGCTGCAACATCTTCTCCACCCAGGACCATGCCGCGGCGGCGGTCGTGGTGGGGCCGGATGGCACTCCGGCGCAGCCGCGCGGCGTGTCGGTCTATGCCTGGAAGGGCGAGACGCTCGAGGAGTACTGGTGGTGCACCGAGCAGGCCCTGTCGTGGCCGGAGACTGACGGCCCGCCCTCCCCGACCATGATCCTCGACGACGGGGGTGACGCGACCCTGCTCGTGCACAAGGGAGCGGAGTTCGAGAAGGCCGGAGCGGTGCCCGACCCCGCCAGCGCCGACTCGGAGGAGTTCACGGTCGTGCTGGAGCTGCTCAGACGCTCGCTGGAGCGTGATCCTCAGCGCTTCACGCGGATCGCATCCGGGATCAAGGGCGTGACCGAGGAGACAACGACCGGCGTGCACCGGCTGTACCAGTTCGCGGAGCAGGGGCAGCTTCTGTTCCCGGCGATCAATGTCAACGACTCGGTCACGAAGTCGAAGTTCGACAACAAGTACGGCTGCCGGCACTCACTGATCGACGGCATCAACCGGGCCACCGATGTGCTGATCGGCGGCAAGCTGGCGGTGGTGTGCGGCTACGGCGACGTCGGCAAGGGCTGCTGCGAGTCGCTGCGAGGCCAGCGCGCCAGGGTGGTGGTAACCGAGATCGACCCGATCAACGCCCTGCAGGCGGCCATGGACGGCTATCAGGTCCTGCGCCTGGAGGACGTGGTCGAGACGGCCGACATCTTCATCACCGCCACCGGCAATCGCGACGTGATCACGGCCGAGCACATGGCCCGGATGAAGCACCAGGCCATCGTGGGCAACATCGGGCATTTCGACAACGAGATCGACATGGCGGGCCTGGCGAAGGTGCCGGGGATCCAGCGGATCAACATCAAGCCCCAGGTCGACGAGTGGGTGTTCTCAGACGGGCACTCGATCCTCGTCCTATCCGAAGGCCGGCTGCTGAATCTCGGAAACGCCACGGGCCACCCCAGCTTCGTGATGTCGAACTCGTTCACCAACCAGGTGATCGCGCAGATCGAGCTCTACGGCCATACCGATTACTACGAGAAGCGCGTCTACACGCTGCCCAAGCACCTCGACGAGAAGGTGGCGCGCCTCCATCTGGACGCCCTCGGGGTCAAGCTGTCGAAGATGACACCCCAGCAGGCCGCCTACCTAGGCGTGCCTGTGGAGGGCCCGTACAAGTCGGACCACTACCGCTACTAGGCGGCGGGGAGGGCTCCCGGCGCACGGCGCGGCGACGCCATGGCGCGCGCTTCGATCCCTCCCCACGATGTCGCCGATTTTAAGTCTGGCCGACGAGGGCCAGGAGCGAATCGACTGGGCGGACGGGCAGATGCCGGTCCTGGCCGGGGTCCGCAAACGGTTCGAGCAGCAGAGGCCGCTGGGGGGAGTGCGGGTAGCCGCCTGCCTGCACGTCACCGCCGAGACTGCGAACCTGATCCGGGCCCTGATCGCCGGTGGCGCACAGGCGGCGCTGTGTTCGGCAAACCCGCTCTCGGTTCAGGATGACGTGGCCGCCGCGCTCGTCGCCCGCGACGGGGTCGAGGTACGGGCGATCCACGGAGAGGATGCCGAGACCTATGCCTCCCACGTCCGAGGGCTACTCGAAGGCGACCCGCAGATCACGATCGACGACGGCGCGGACCTGCTGATGACTGCTCACGCCGACGGGGGTTCGGTGCTCGATGGTCTGATCGGCGGGACCGAGGAGACGGCCACTGGTCTCGTCAGGCTGCGCCGCCTGGAGCAGCGAGGGGAGCTGTCCTGTCCGGTGCTGGCGCTCAACGAAGCGCGGACCGAGCGAGCGCTGAACGACCGGCACGGCACCGGGCAGTCGGCGCTCGACGGGATCGTGCGGGCCAGCCACATGCTGCTCGCAGGGCACACCGTGGTGGTGATTGGCTACGGCTGGGCTGGTCAGGGAATCGCCGAGCGAGCGCGAGGCGCCGGGGCGGCCGTGATCGTCTGCGAAGTGGACCCTCTGCGCGCGCTGGAGGCACGGATGGCCGGCTACCAGGTGATGCCCGCTCTGGCCGCCGCCGAACGCGGCGACGTGTTCGTGACGGTCACCGGCTCCCGCCGCGTGCTGCGCAAGGAGCATTTCGAACGAATGAAGGACGGGGCGCTGCTGGCCAACGCCGGACACTTCGACGTCGAGATCGATCTCGACGACCTGCGCTCCCTTGCCACGAAGGGGGTGCGGGAGGTGAGGCCGCTGATCCAGCGTCACCTGCTGGCCGACGGTCGGGGGTTGAACCTGCTCGCGGCCGGAAGGGTCGTCAACCTGGCGGCCGGCGAGGGCCATCCCGCGCCGGTGATGGATGTGTCATTCGCGCTCCAGGCCCTTTGCGTGGAGGAGCTGGTGCGTCACGGCGAAGCACTGGCGCCCGCCGTCCACCCCGTGCCGGCCGAGATCGACCGCGAGGTGGCCCTGCTCAAACTTGCGGCGCTGGGCGTCGAGATCGACGAACCGACGGCAGAGCAGTCCGACTACCGGGAGTCCTGGGCCTGAGGGGGCTGTGGGAGGTTTCTCCCGCATAGGGCGAGTTTCTTACCAGCACGCGGTCGCTGTGGGAGTATCCGCCCATGGCTGAGCGCGGTGGCATCGACCTGGGCGGCACGAAAATCGAGGCAGCGATCGTCGACTCCGGGAGCCAGGTGATGGCCTCGGCGCGGCACCCAACGCCCCAGACGGGAGGACCAGAGGCGGTGGCGGCCGAGCTCGATCAGACCCTCCGTGAGGCCGCGGCCCAGGCAAAGGTCGAGCCCGCGGAGCTCGCCGGGGTAGGTGTCGGCTCGCCGGGGGTCGTGGACCCGCGGACCGGCGCCGTTTCCAGCGCGCGCAACCTGCCCGGCTGGAACGGCACCTTCGAGCTCGCGGCCACGCTCTCCTCGACGCTGGGCACGCGGGTCCGCGTCGGCAACGACGTCCAGGTGGCCACCAACGCCGAGTTCGAGCTGGGCGCCGGCCGCGAGTACAAGTCCCTGCTCGGCGTCTTCTGGGGAACCGGGGTGGGGGGCGGCCTGATCCTGGCTGGCAAGCCGTGGCTGGGCCGGGGCGGCGCCGGGGAAATCGGGCACATGGTCATCAAGCAGAACGGTGCCCGGTGCCCCTGCGGCCGTCGCGGGTGCCTCGAGGCCTACGCCGGCCGGGCATCGATGGAGGCCAGGGCCCGCAAGCGGGCGAAGAAGGGCGAGAAGACCAAGCTGTTCAAGCTGATGGAGGAGCACGGGCGGACCCGGCTGACCAGCGGCATCTGGCAGCGGGCGCTCGATCACCACGACAAGCTGGCGAGGGAGCTATTCGAGGAAGCGATCGCCGCGCTCGGCACCGGCATCGCCTCGGCCGTCAACCTGCTCGATGTCGAGGCGGTGATCATCGGCGGCGGACTGGGCGTGCGCTTCGGCCAGCCGCTCGCCGACCGGATCGCCGAAGCGATGCAACCGCACCTGTTCCACGATTCCGAGCCCCCTGCGGTTCGGGTGGCGGCGCTCGGCGACCTGGGAGGCGCTATCGGCGCCGCCTTGTTGGCGCGCGGGCGAGCAGGTGACAAACGGCCTGCGCGGCATTAATCTCCACCGCAACCAGCATCTAAGGAGGTCGGCCGATGCGCATCGAGGTCAAGGGGCGGAACCTGCCCGTATCGGATGAGCTTCGCGAGCACGTGAGCAAGCGCTTCCACAAGGTCTCTCGGCAGGTGTCGGAGCTTGCCGAGCTGGAGGTCGAGGTGTTCGAGGAGCGCAACCCCGCGATTGCCGACTCGCAGGTGGCGGAGGCGACGCTGCATCTAAAGCGGGCGACGCTGCGGGCCTGCAGCCGCTCGCCGGACATCATGCACTCGATCAACGTCGTCTCGAGCGAGATCGCCGTACAGGTCAAGCGCCACAGGGACAAGCGGCGCAAGCGGCGCGAATCCCGGGCCGCAGCATCGCCTCCGGGGCCGGGAGCGGCTCCCCCCGCGGTCCCGGGCCAGCCGTCGCCGGCTGCCTGAGGCGCGCTCTTACGTGCCGCTTCAGTAGCCCCGACGCTCCGCCCCGCCTTAGCTAACCTGAGCGCATGTCCTTTCTGGACCGCGCGCTTCGGATCGGCGAGGCGAAGAAGTTCAAGGATTACGAGCGGCGCGTCGGGCAGATCAACGGCTACGAAGATGAGCTAGAGCTCCACGACGACGCCGAGCTGCGCGCAGCTGCCGATGCGCTGCGGGAGCGTGCCCGGGGCGGCGAGAGCCTGGACGACCTGATGTACGAGTGCTTCGCTCTGGTGCGCGAGGCGGCGAAGCGCACGATCGGCGAGCGCCACTACGACGTCCAGCTGATCGGCGGGATGGTCCTCCACGACGGGGCGATCGCCGAGATGAAGACCGGCGAGGGCAAGACGCTGACGGCCACGCTGGCCGTGGTCCTCAACACCCTGGCCGGGCGGGGCGTGCACGTGGTGACGGTCAACGACTACCTGGCCCGGCGCGACGCCGCCTGGATGAAACCCATCTACGACATGCTCGGCGTGACCGTCGGAGTGCTCCAGAACATGCAGCCCTATGAGGAGAAGCGGGCCGCCTACGCCGCTGATGTCACCTACGGGACGAACTCCGAGTTCGGCTTCGACTACCTGCGCGACAACATGGCCAAGTCGCTCGAGGAGAAGGTCCAGCACGGAGGACGGCCCAAGCCCGAGGAGGGCGGCTCCCCGTACCACACCTACGCGATCGTCGACGAGGTCGACAACATCCTGATCGACGAGGCGCGCACGCCGCTGATCATTTCCGGGGCACCCGAGCAGGCGGCCGACCTGTACGTCAGGTTCGCGAAGCTGGCGCCCAACCTGGAGCCGGGCAAGACGCCCGAGGGGATGGATCCCAGGATGAAGAAGCAGTTCGTCGCGGACTTCGACTACGAGTTCGATGAGAAGCACAAGACGGTGGCCATCACCGAGCAAGGGGTGGCCAAGGCCGAGCGGTTCCTGGGCATCGACCACCTCTACCGGGCAGAGAACGGCCATCTCGTCAACCACCTGATCCAGGCGCTGAAGGCACAGTCGCTCTACCAGCGCGACGTGGACTACGCGGTGATCGACGGCGAAGTAAAAATCATCGACGAGTTCACGGGCCGGATCCTCGAGGGCCGGCGGTGGTCAGAAGGGCTGCACCAGGCGATCGAGGCCAAGGAGGGCGTCCGCATCCAGGAGGAGAACCAGACGCTGGCCACGATCACCCTCCAGAACTACTTCCGGATGTACGACAAGCTGGCCGGCATGACGGGCACCGCGCTCACCGAGGCCGTGGAGTTCATGAAGATCTATGAGCTCCCGGTGGTCGAGGTGCCGACCAACCGGCCGATGATCCGCAAGGACTACAACGACCAGGTCTACAAGACCAAGGACGGCAAGTGGACGTCGGTGACACAGGAGATCGAGACGCGCCACAAGGCGGGCCAGCCGGTGCTGGTGGGCACCATTTCCGTCGAGGTCTCAGAGCTGCTCTCCCAGCGCCTGTCGCAGAAGGGGATCAAGCACACCGTGCTGAACGCCAAGCCCGAGCACGCCGAGCGGGAAGGGGAGACCATCGCCGAGGCTGGCGCGCCGGGGGCGGTCACGATCGCCACCAACATGGCCGGCCGCGGCGTCGACATCAAGCTCGGCGGCAACGAAGAGCACCTGGCTCGGCTGGAGGTGGCCAAGCTCGGCCTCAAACCGGGAGACCCCGACTATCAAACCCACTACGAAAAGGTCCTGCCGACGATCCGCGAGCGGGTGGAGCTGACGCGCGAACAGGTGATCGACGCTGGTGGCCTGTTCATCCTTGGCACCGAGCGCCACGAGTCGCGCCGGATCGACAACCAGCTGCGCGGTCGGTCCGGTCGTCAGGGTGACACCGGTGAATCCAAGTTCTTCCTGTCGGCCCAGGACGACCTCGTGCGCCTGTTCGCCGGCGAGCGCATCTACAAGATCCTCGACCGTCTCGGAACCGTAGACGACGAAGGCAACGAGGAGCCGATCGAGGCCAAGATGCTCTCCAAGCAGATCGAGAAGGCGCAGAAGAAGGTCGAGGAGCAGCACTTCCTGATGCGCAAGCACACGCTCGAGTACGACGACGTCGCCAACCAGCAGCGTGAGGTGATCTACCGCTACCGCGACGACGTGCTCGAGGGCCGCGACATGGGCGATGCCGCTCGGGAGCAGATCGGCGAGCTGATCGAACGGCTGGTGGAGGAGTACACGGTCGGAGACTTCGTCGAGGACTGGGACATCGACGGGTTGCTGCGGCGGGTGGCAGAAATCTTCACCCCCAGCGAGGAGCTGGAGGAGGTCGACCCGCACCAGATCGACCGCGAAGATTTGACGGCTCAGCTCCGGGAGGAGGCGTTGGAGCTCTACGACGGCCGAGAGCAGGAGCTGTCCCCACAGGTGATGCGCGACCTCGAGCGCTTCCTGCTGCTCGAGATCATCGACCAGCGCTGGCGCGAGCACCTCTACGACCTCGACTACCTGCAGCAGGGGATCCATCTCCGTGCCGCGGCCCAGATCGAGCCGCTGGTGGCCTACAAAAACGAGGCCTTCGAGCTGTTCCGCGACCTGATGAACAACATCTGGGGTGACTTCGCGCGGATGATCTTCCACGTCCAGGTGGTCGTCGAGGGCCAGAACGGGGGCCAGGCGCCCTCGCCCGTGCCGCAGCGTCCGTCAAGCCGCTCTAGCTCCTCGACAGGCGGCGGACGGGTTTCCTACTCAGGCGGTGGGCCGGTCCAGCCGAGTGCGCTGGCAATGGCCGCCGCCGCCGGGAGCGCCCAGGCCGCGGCCGAAGGCATGGAGGAGGAGCTGTTGCCGCCCGTCGAGCAGCGGCGCGTCGACCAAAGCCACCAGGTCGGACGCAACGACCCCTGCTGGTGCGGCTCGGGGAAGAAATTCAAGAAGTGTCATGGCGCTTAGCGGGGGGGTAGAACTAGCTACGTGACGACCGAGGCTCCCCCGACAACGTTCGAGGGCCTGATGATGGGCGCCCCGCTGTTGGTGCGCTCGATCGCCGAGCGCGGCGAGCAGCTGTTTGGGACCCGGGAGGTCGTGAGCATCACCTCGGAGGGCGCCGAGCGCTCGAACTACGGGGAGGTCGTCGAGCGGGCGCGCCGACTGGCCAGCGCGCTGCGCGAGCTGGGGGTCCGGCCCGGCGATCGGGTGGCCACCTTCGGCTGGAACTCGCGTCGGCACCTGGAGCTTTATCTGGCGATTCCGTCGATGGGCGCCGTGCTGCACACACTCAACATCCGCCTGTTCGAGGACGACCTGCGCTACGTCGTGGCCCACGCCGAGGGCCGTGTGATCTTCCTCGACGCTTCGCTCGCGCACGTCATGCCCCGATTCGACGGCGTCGAGCACGAGGTGCTGATGCCCGATTCGGCCGGGGAGCGTCCGGGCGCCCTCCCGTATGAAGAGTTGATCGACTCAGGCGATCCGGGGTTCGAGTTCGCGGACGTGGACGAGAATGCCGCCGCCGCTATGTGCTACACGAGCGGCACCACCGGCAGACCGAAAGGAGTCGTCTACTCGCATCGCTCCACGGTGCTGCACACGCTGCTCACCAACCAGGCCGACGGCCCGGGCCTGCGGGAGCGTGATGTGGCGCTGCCGATCGTTCCCATGTTCCACGCCAACGCCTGGGGTCTGCCGTACGCGGCAGCGATGGCGGGCAGCAAAGTCGTGCTTCCGGGGCCGCGCATGGAGCCCGGTGCTCTCGCCGGGTTGATCGCCTCCGAGCGGGTCACGTTCGCCGCCGGGGTGCCCACGATCTGGCAGGGAATCGGGCAGCTCGAGCCCGCCCCCGACCTGTCGTCGGTGGAGCGGATCGTCTGTGGGGGATCGGCGGTGCCCGAGGCGCTGATGCGTCTCTATGACGAGCGGTTCGGAGTTCCGGTCATCCAGGCCTGGGGGATGACCGAGACCAGTCCGATGGCGTCCGTGTGTCGCGTTCCTCCCGAAGGGCCGGAAGGCGACGAGGCATACGCCATCCGTGCCCTCCAGGGCCGGGTGGTGCCGCTGGTCGATTTCCGCGTCGATCCGGACGCCGGCGGCGAGCTGCAGGTGCGCGGACCGACGATCGCGCGGGCCTACTACAACGACGAGTCCGGAGCTCAGAAGTTCACCGACGACGGGTGGCTACGAACCGGCGACGTCGCCGAGGTCCAGCCCGGAGCGATGATCAAGCTCGTCGACCGGACCAAGGACCTGGTCAAGTCAGGCGGGGAATGGATCAGCTCCGTCGAGCTGGAGAACGCGATCATGTCCCACCCGGACGTGGTCGAGGCGGCCGTGGTGGCCGTTCCCGACGAACGGTGGGACGAGCGACCGCTGGCCTGCGTGGTCTGTCGCGCCGGTAGCGAGCTCGAGCCCGAGCACTTGCGCACGTTCCTGAGGGACAAGGTGGCGAAGTGGTGGATCCCGGAGCGGGTGGAATTCATCGAAGAGGTGCCGAAGACCTCGGTCGGGAAATTCGACAAGAAGGTTCTCCGCCAGCAGGTGGCCGACGGTAAGCTAGGCGCCAACTGAGCGGGAGAGTCCGCCGGTCCGGGAGGCTTTGCGTAACCTAGCTTGGAGAGGACCGTGATCCGCCAAAGCATCGAGATCGATCGCCGAGCTGAAGACGTGTTCGCATACCTCGACGACCCGGAGCGTCACGGCGAGTGGCAAGAGGCGATCGTCAGCGCGAAGGTCGAAGGCGAGGGGCCGGTCGGAGTCGGCACCCGCGTTCACGAGATCCGCAAGGTGGGCGGCCGCCAGCAGGACACCAGCTACGAGATCACCGAACATGACCCGCCGCGCAAGAGTTCGTTTCGCGGAACTGCCGGTCCGGTCCGGCCGGTTGGCACGGTCACGGTCGAGCCGATCGGCGATGGGTCAAAGTCACGGGTAGCCCTTGACTTCAACCTCGTCGGCCACGGGATCGGCGTGCTGATCGCGCCGTTCGCGCGAATGCAGGCCAAGAAGGACATCACCAAGAGTCAGGAGCGGCTGAAGGCCCGGCTGGAGGAACGCGCCTGAGTCGGCTGGCTTCGTCAGAGTCCTAGTGGGTGCTCAGTCTCGGGCAACTGCTCAAGGCCCCGTCGGAGGCTTGCCAGCGCGCGACCGCCGCCACGATCAGCGCGCAACGAGGCGAGGGCAACCGGGGCCTCCCACATGGCGAAGATCGGGCATCCGACGCAGACGAGAGCAATCACCGGCACCGCGGCCGCCGGTGCGGGGACCAGGATCGCGGCCGCGCAGACCCCCGCGCTGAACAGAGCCGTCAGCAGGGCCGCGATCAGGACGAGGCCCGGTTGCGCCGCCGGGGCGGTCGGCGCAACCCACCGGGACCGCTGGAACATCAGCATCGTCGGGCATATCAACCTCTTCTCCTCAGCGCGCGCAGACTCGCCCCGGCGGCGAGAGCACGGTCGGCCGGCCGTCGAAGTCTTTTGGCTTCTACCCGATGTCGCCAGATTCCACGCCCCTGGCGCTCACCCCTTTTGGGTGATGACTGGGGTTGGTGGGTTGTGGATGCTGGCGGTGGTTCTCAGCGCAGGTCGGGAACAACCTCTCAACCGAAGGAGTTCGACATGCCAGTAGTTGGAGCGGCGACACATCAGACGCTTTCTGGAGTATCGACCCATGACGTCGATGTCCTAGAAGAAGCGATCGGGCTGCGAGAGGCCGGCCGTGAAGCCACTGGTCTCGACGGGCGGACGTTTGCTCTGGTCAAGATCGCAACCCTGATCGCGCTCGACGCCCCACCGGCCTCCTACGCATGGCAGGTCGGCAACGCGATCGCGGAAGGCGTGACGCCCGAGGACATCCTCGGCGTGCTGCGGGCGGTCGCGCCGCAGGTCGGCGGGCCTAAGGTCGTGGCGGCGGCACCCGAGATCATGGTCGCCCTCGGGCTCGACCTTGACGAGGAAGGCTAGGGATCGCGATGCCGCTATTGAGACGCCGTCCGCTGCTCCGTGCCGCCGCCGTTGGCGGCGGAGCGTATATGGCGGGCAAGCACCGTGCCAACGTTGAGGCAGAGCAGCAGTCGCAGGCCTACGGGGCTGGCCAGCAGTCTGCGATGGCCGCGGCGCCGCCGGCACCACCCGCGGCTCCGGGAATCACCTCGGACGACACAGCAAGGCTCGAGGAGCTCGGGAGGCTGCACGATCAGGGAATCCTCACGGACGAGGAGTTCGCCCAGCAGAAGGCGATGATCCTGAGACCGGCGTGAGCTGACCATTCCTCGAGCGATTCGGCGCGACCTCTCACTGGCTCTGCAGCGGGGGTCGCGCTGTCGCGCGCTGAAGAGGGGGAGTCCACTTGCGCTGCACTTGATTCGCCATCCCGGCTCCGGGGTAGGTCTGGCTACGGCTGCGAAGCCCCGCGCCACTGCCGTCCCGGCACCATGGATCATGACCAGCTGCAGCAACTAATCGCATCGTCGTTTGGTACAGGCGGTCCTCAGGCCCGCGGTCTCACCTTCGGCCTCATGAGCTCGTCTTGGCCCGGGGGCGCGCACGATCGAATCGACCGAGCCGCCTTGCGGGATTTCCACAGTCGGGTGCCCACGGAGGCCAACCTCGCTCTTCCCCTCTGCTCCTGTCCCGAGCACTGCCCCCTGTGTAACTGAGGCTGCCTCCTAGCGTCACGGACCGGGAGCGAGGGCGCGGCAGTTCATGGGAAGAGGTTCTGCTCGCGCAAGGCCGGGCATCACCCCAACCGTGATGCCCCTCTAGCGGCGCTGGACAGGGGTGCGCACCTCTCTGAAGACGCAGGAGCGCACCATTGTCGGGGTCCACGCTCGGTGCGATTGTGGCCCAGACAAAGGGGCTCTTCCGGGCCCCGTCAGGCAAACGGAGGTTCTCAAATGTCCGTCGAATCGCCAACCACGAGAGCTGCGCCCGAGTACGCCGGCTACTACGAGGAGGAGCGTGGTTACGGCTGGGTCATGTTCTCGGGCGTCATGCTGCTGATGCTTGGGACCCTCAACTTCATCGAGGGGATCGCGGCGATCGGTAACGCACACTTCTTCGTCGCGAACACTCACTACATCGCGGGCGATCTCAACGCTTGGGGCTGGGTCGCGTTGTGCCTCGGCGTCGCCCAGTGGGCCGTAGGCCTCGGCGTGTTCGCCAAGAATCAGTTCGCTCGCTGGACCGGTGTCCTTGTACTGGGCCTGAATGCCATCGCGCAGCTGCTGATGATCCCGGCGTACCCGTTCTGGTCGCTGTCCATCTTTGCGATCGACATCCTCGCGATCTATGGGCTGGTCGCATACGGAAAGCGAATCGCGGGAGACTGATCGCAATCGCTGAGCGTGTCGGCCCGGCGCACCGAATGCGTCGGGCCGATTTGCGGCTCAAGTGAACGGAGCGGCCGCGAACGTCCCTACACGTGAAAGGAGCGACTGATGTGTCGCTGGCTTGCCGCCTACTCGGGAGTGCCGATTCTGCTGGAGAGGGCGCTGTATGCGCCCGCGCACTCCCTGATCGACCAGAGCCTGCACTCGAAGTTGGGCGCTGAGGCCACAAACGGCGACGGGTTTGGTTTGGGCTGGTATGACGATCAGCCAGCCCCCGGCGTCTTCCGGAGCATCGAGCCGGCCTGGAACGATCACAACCTCCGTGAGCTCGCCGGCCACGTCCGGTCTGGGCTGTTCTTTGCCCATATTCGCGCTGCGATCGGCTCGGCGGTTCAGCAGACCAACTGCCATCCGTTCCGTCACGGCCGCTGGCTGTTCATGCACAACGGCTTCATCGACGACCACGACAGGGTCAAGCGGGAGCTCGTGCTCGCGGTCGATGAATCGCTGTACCCAGCGATCGCCGGGCAGGCCGACACAGAGCTCCTTTTCTATCTCGCGCTGACATTCGGACTCGAGGACGATCCGCCCGACGCCGTGGCCCGCGCGATCGGATTGGTGGAAGCCGTAGGGCAGAAGAATGGGGTGAAGTACCCGTTCCAAGGGACGGTGGCGACGACCGACGGTGAGCGCATATGGGCGTTTCGCTATTCGAGCGAGGGGAAGTCCCGTTCGCTGTTCTTCACCGGACACGTCCCGACACTCCGCAAGCTCTATCCGGAGCGGGAGATCCTTCAACAGGTCAGCGACGACGCCCGGATCATCGTCTCCGAGCCCATGGGTGACCTACCGGGCGCCTGGAACGAGGTGCCGGAGTCCTCCTACGGAGTAGTCGGTCAAGGAGACGATCAACTCCGGAGCTTCAAGGTGAAGCCTCCGGCTAGGCCGGTGGGCGTAAGCGCGCCGGCCTAAGTCCCAACCATGCGCCGGTGATCATCCCGTAATGCGGCTCGACCTCGACACACCAGTGAACTGCGTCGATGGAGGGTTCGGCGAATTGTCGGACGTCATCATCGACCCCAGGGAGCGACGCCTGACGCATGTCGTCGTTCAACCCCACGGCCGACCGGACCACCCGCTGCTGATGCCAGTCGAGCATGTCCGACCTCGTTCTGGGAAAGGCGGGATCACGCTACGTAGCACGGTCGCAGAGATGGCCGAGCGCGAGTCGATCCAGGAATCCGCGTATCTCCGGCCCGGTGAGGCGCCTGCCGGCAATTCAGATTGGGACGTCGGAATCGAGGAGATGTATCCGCTCCCGGTCTACGGCAGCCAAGGACCCGAGCCCCTGGGGGCGAGTATGGGGCTGGAATACGACCAGCATGTGACGATGAGCTATCACCGCGTCCCGAAAGGGGAAGTGGAGATCCGCCGGGAGAGCGCGGTGAACTCGTCGGACGGTCACCACCTCGGCCACGTAGTCGGTTTCGTCATCGACGACGACCAGCGGATCGTCGATCTCGTCCTCCTGCACGGTCATCTCTTGGGCAAGCACCAGGTCACGATTCCTGGCAGTGCGATCGAACGCCTGGTGAACGATGAGCTCACGCTGAGGCTCTCCAGCGCCGCCGTCCAAGCGCGCTGAGAGCGCTTCCGCCCCCATTTCGCCGCGCGGCCCCACTGCTAGCCTCACCGAGGTGGCCACCGCCCCCTCCGAACCGCTCTCGCAGCGTCTCACGACCATCCGCGAGCAGCTGAAGCTGCTGGCGGACTATCTTTGACCCCCACGCGCTGAACGAGCGCGCGGCCGCGCTCGAGCGAGAGATGGGGGAGCCCGGCTTCTGGGATGACCAGGAGCGGGCAGCGGCGATCACCGCCGAGCACGCGCGAGCCACCCGGAAGCTGAACGCCTACCGCGACCTGGAGCGCGACGTGGAGGACCTACGAGCCGCTGGCCGAGCTGGCGGAGGAGGATCCGGACATCGCTTCCGAGCTCGAGCAGCAGGTCCGCTCGGTGCAGGAGCGTCTCGAGGCACAGGAGGAGCAGCGGCTGTTCTCCGGCCGCTACGACACCGGGGATGCGCTGGTGACCGTCAATGCCGGCACCGGCGGCACAGACGCCCAGGACTGGGCGGAGATGGTGCTGAGGATGGAGATGCGCTGGGCCGAGAAGCGCGGCTTCCAGGCGGAGTTGCTCGAGGTGTCCCCGGGGGAGGAGGCCGGGATCAAGTCGGCGACATTCCTGGTCAGGGGCGAGAACGCCTACGGTCTGTTCGGCAGCGAGAAAGGCGTCCACAGGCTGGTGCGGCTGTCGCCGTTTGATGCTGCCCACCGGCGCCACACGAGCTTCGCGGGGGTCGAGGTATCGCCGGTCGTACAGGAGATCGACGAACTCCAGATCGATGACGACGATCTGCAGATCGACACCTACCGCGCCAGCGGCGCGGGGGGCCAGCACGTCAACAAGACCGATTCGGCCGTGCGGATAACGCACAAGCCGACGGGGATCGTGGTCCAGTGCCAGAACGAGCGCTCGCAGTCCTCGAACAAAGCGGAAGCGATGACGATGCTGCGATCGAAGCTGTTGGAGCTCGAGGAGCGCAAGCGCCGCGAGGAGATCGCTCGCGAGCGGGGCGAGGCGCAGGATGTCAATTTCGGCTCCCAGATCCGCTCCTACGTGATGCATCCGTACACGATGGCCAAGGACCATCGAACGGGATACGAGGTGGGGGACGTCTCGCGCGTCCTCGATGGCGACCTGGACGGGTTCGCACGCGCGTACCTGCTCAAGGCGGCCTCGCGAACGGCGCGACGGCGGGCGGGGGCGGGCAGTGAGGCCGGGACGGCGAGCGGAGGCGGGAGTGAGGCGGCCGCCGCCCGAGCAGCCGACGGCGCCGTACCTAGATGCAGTCACCGCCTACGGCTTCCGGGGGTCGACCCGATTCCACATCCCAGGCCACAAGGGTGGCGAGGGGGCGGACCTCGGGTTGCGTGCGGCCCTCGGTGACCGAGCGCTCCTGCTCGACGTTCCCCAGGACATCGAGGGGATCGATCTTGGCCCGTCGCCGACGCCATACGAGCGAGCCGAGCGACTCGCCTCCGAAGCGTACGGCGCCGACCGCACGTGGTTTCTGACCAACGGGGCCACGCAGGGCAATCACGCGCTGTGCCTGGCGCTCGCCAGGCGAGGCGAGCGGGTCCTGATCCAGCGAAACAGTCACGCGAGCGTAATCGATGGCCTGGTGCTGAGCGGTGGCAGCCCGACGTATCTGGCGCCCGAACATCACGCCGAGCTGGGCATGGCCCTCGGCATAACGCCGGAGGCGCTCGAAGGGGCGCTCCGCGCCGCGCCGGATACGCGGGCGGTGTTCATCGTCTCGCCCACCTACTACGGGATGGCGGCGGACGTCGGCTCCTGCGTCGAGGTGGCGCACGCCGCGGGCGCGGCCCTGGTGGTCGACAACGCCTGGGGCGCGCACTTCGGCTTCCACCACGATCTGCCCGAGTCCCCGCTGCGGCTGGGCGCCGACGCCGTACTGGCCTCCACGCACAAGATCGTCGGCAGCCTGACCCAGTCGGCGATGCTTCACGTGGCCCGCGGCGGGTTCGTCGATCCGGACGCGGTGGCCCGCGCCGTGAGGCTGGTCCGCTCCACCAGCCCGAGCTCGCTGCTGCTGGCCTCGCTTGACGCCGCGCGGCGCCAGCTTGCGGTGCACGGAAACGCGCTGCTGGAGCGGACGCTGGGCGCCGGCGCAAGGACCCGGGCCGCGATCGACGCTCTCCCCGGCTGCCAGGTGGTGGGGGGATCGCTCGTCGGACGACCCGGGGTGGCCGGCTGGGATCCGCTGCGGCTGGTGGTCGATGTCCGGGGCACCGGTTGCACCGGGTTCGAAATCGCTGCGGCGTTGCGCGCCTCCTATGACACCTATGCCGAGCTCGCCACACACGCCACGGTCGTGTTCGTGCTGGGGCTGGGCCAGTCCGTTGAACCGCTCGAGCGGCTGGCCCATGACTTCTCCGAGACGGTTCGGCAGATCGCGCGATCCGGGGAGCTGCCGAACGTACCGAGCGCCCCGGCAGGCGGGGAGAGCGAGACCGCGGTGACGCCGCGGGAGGCATTCCTGGGCTCGGGCGAGAGCGTGCCGGTCAGCGATGCGATCGGCAGGATTTCGTGCGAGGCGATCGCCGGCTACCCGCCAGGAGTTCCCGCACTGCTGCCGGGGGAGCGCGTGACGGCCGAGGTAGTCGGCTATCTCCGGGAGCTGAATGCCGCCGGCGCACGACTGCACGGAGCCGCAGACCCGAGCTTCGCCACGGTCAGAGTGCTCGCCGAGCGACCGGCTGCGGTGGCGTCGGCCTGAACAGCGGATGACCGCGAACCCAGATGTGATCAGCGACGTTGTCGCACGCGCGCTGAGCGAGGACGTCGGCGATGGCGATCTCACGACCGAAATCACGGTGCCGCCCGACGCGCGGGCCCGGGCGCTGATCACCCAGAAGGCACCCGGCGTGGTCTTCGGCCTCCAGGTGGCCGAGGAAGCGTTCCGGGCGCTGGATCCCGCGATTGCCATCGAACGGTTGAGCCCGGAGGGCGAATGGCGAGACGGCGGTCGTGTCCTGGAGCTCCACGGTGCGGCGCGCGCAATCCTGACTGCCGAGCGGACGGCGCTCAATCTGCTCGGGCGGCTGTCGGGGGTGGCAACCATGACTAGTCGCTACGTGCGGGCGGTGGACGGCACCGGTGCGCGCATCCTCGATACCCGCAAGACCACCCCCGGCCTGCGGACCCTTGAGAAGGCCGCGGTTGCCGCCGGCGGCGGCACCAACCACCGCGCCGGCCTCTACGACGCGATCCTCATCAAGGAGAACCACGCGGCGAGCGCGGGAGGGGTGGGGAAGGCGGTCGAGCTCGCGCGCGCCCAAGGTCCCGACGTGCCGCTTGAGGTGGAATGTCGCTCGCTCGAAGAGGTGGATGAGGCCCTCGCCGCCGGGGCGCCCCAGATCCTGCTCGACAACATGTCGCTCGACCAGCTGCGGGCGGCGGTCGCCCGCGTCGCCGGGCGCGCCTCGCTGGAGGCCAGCGGCGGCGTGACGCTCGACACGGTCCGGGATATCGCGGCGACCGGCGTAGACTTTGTATCGGTGGGAGCGCTCACACACAGCGCCCCGGCCTTAGACCTCTCCCTCATCCTCGAACCACTGCTTCCATGAACCTTCCGGTAATAGGCGCAACCGACGCACCGCTCATGCTGGAGAACATCCCGGCGCTCCAGGAGGAGGTACGCGCGCTGGCCGAGGGGCGCGGCGCCGTGATCCTTGCCCACAACTACCAGCTGCCCGAGATCCAGGATGTGGCCGACTACGTGGGCGACTCGCTTGGGCTCTCGCAGCGGGCGGCCGGAACCGCCCTTGAGACGATCGTCTTCTGCGGCGTGCATTTCATGGCCGAGACCGCATCGATCCTCTGTCCCGATAAGCAGGTGCTGATTCCCGATCTGGATGCCGGCTGCTCTCTAGCGGACTCGATCACCGCCGATCAGCTGCGTGGGTGGAAGACCGCCCATCCCGGCGCGGTCGTGGTGATGTACGTCAACACCTCGGCGGAGGTGAAGGCCGAGACCGACTATTGCTGCACCTCGGCCAACGCGGTGAAGGTGGTCGAGCACATCTACGGCGAGCACGGACAGGACACGGAGATCCTGTTCGGCCCAGACATGTTCCTCGGGGCGTACGTCGAGAAGACGACGGGACGGCCAATGCACGTCTGGGATGGCGAGTGCCACGTGCACGCCGGCATCCGGCCGGACGATATTGCTGACGTCCGCGCGCAGCACCCCGGCTCCGACTTCCTGATCCACCCCGAGTGCGGCTGCTCGACGAGCGTGATGGAGTACGTGGCCTCGGGCGACGTGCAGTCCGAGGGCGTGCACATGCTGTCAACGGGCGGGATGCTCGCGTACGCGCGCGAGCATGCCGATGAGCACCGGACGGCGATCGTCGCCACCGAGACCGGGATGCTTCACGGGCTGCGGGAGGCGGCGCCAGAAACCGACTTCATCGCCGCCAACGAGGCCGCGCACTGCCGTTACATGAAGATGATCACCCTCACGAAGTTGCGCGATTCGCTTCGCGACGGGGTGCACGAGGTCAAGGTTCCGCCCCAGATCGCTGACCGCGCGCGGATCCCGATTCAGCGGATGGTCGCGATCAGCTGACGCCGCGGGAGCGGCCGCGCTGCCTCTGCCGGGCTAGAGATCGCCCAGCAGGTCGATGCCTTCCTGGGCCGCGTCTCGCACCACCCGCAGCAGCGCGCGCTTGCGTTCGAATTCCGCTGGCGTGTAGCAGTGAACGTCCGCTGGCGCGCCCATCTCGAGCGCGTCCCACAGCGAGCCGGCCTGGTACACGCGCTCGAGCCACGGCATCCCGTCGTATGCCGAGGAGATCAGGATCAGCACGAACTCCGGCCCCCGCTCTCGCTGCGGCGGCGCACCACGCTCATCCGCGACCCTCGCGCCGCCGAGCAGCGCGCCTTGGAGCTGCCACCGGTCGTCAACCCGCTCCAGGTATCGCCGTAGCTCGCCCCGGTTGATCACCGATGCGACCTCCACGTGGAGATTGTCGCTTACAGCCGTGCGATCGCGGAGATCATCTTGCTCTCCAGCTGAAGCGCACTCGCGTTGCTGGGACCGTCGACGAACAGTGCGAACGCCAGCTGCTTGCCGCTGCGGCTATGGCAGTACCCGGCCAGGTTCGTGACGCCATCCAGCGTCCCGGTCTTGGCGATGCAGCGGCCCTGAGCGGCGGTGTTCTGAGCAATCGTCTTGGCCGTTCCGTCCACCCCCACGACCGGCAACGTGGCGTCGAGTTCGCGACCGGTGTCGGTGCCATACAGCAGTCGCAGCAGCTGTACCACCTGCAGCGGGGAGGTGCGGTCCGAGCGAGACAGACCGGAGCCGTCCACGATCTGCGGATGAAGGCCGTAGGAGGCGATCACCTGGGAGATGACTCTTGCGCCCGCCGCCGTCGTGCCCGCACCGGCGAACCGCGCCCCGAGCTGCTTGGTCAGCATCTCCGCGAATAGGTCGTCGGACTGAAGATCCGTCAGGCGCAGCACGATCGACATGGGGGGCGAGCTGACCGTCGCCAGCAGCCTTGCGCCGCGCGGGGCCTTCCCGGGCACGGGTGCCGCTTTCGCCTGGATCTGCATGCCGCTCATCGTCCGCGCCAGCTGCCTGGCCGCGAACGCGGCCGGTCTCAGCCCGGCGGTCGAGCCGTGATCGAACGTGAGCGCGCTGATCTGGCCGCCGAGGTCGGGGACGTCCGGTGCAAATCGGGTCGACGGTGGGCCCCACCAGACCGTCGAACAGGGCGCCGTCGCCGATCACATGGCCAGTCACCCGACGGATGCCGTCGGCCCGAAGCTGGCCTGCGAGCTGGGCGGCCGTCGGGCCATAGCCGAACTCCCACGTGCGGTTGAAGGTCTGCTCGCCGAACGTCGGATCGCCACCGCCGACGAGGTAGAGGTCACCGTGCCATACACCGCCCGAGCCCAGGGATCCGGCGCCAAGGACCCTGGTCTGAAGGGTGGCGTCCGGCCCCAGCTCCCGGAGCACGGCGAGGGACGTGTAGAGCTTCTCCACCGAGGCCGGGGGACGCGCGACCCCCTGGCGCGAGGCGAACAGAGACAGGTTGTCGCTGAGGTCGTACACGGAGGCGCCCGACGTGGGGCCGGCCTGGGCGAGCAGACTGGCGAGCCGCGCCTTCAGTGCCGCCGTTCCCGGCGGGGGGACGGGCGGGGGCGGGGCCTCGCGGACCGTCAGGGCGAAGGTCCCCGTTCGCGGCGTACTTGACCGGGCACCGCCGCCGCAAGCAGCGACCCCTGCCGCGATCAGGGCCGCGAGCGCCATCCGAAGGGCTAAGCGGACTGCAGCTCCTCCACGGTGTGCGGCCCGACACACGCGATCGACAGCTCCTGCGGGACTCGATTTGCCATCTCCGTCACCTGCTCGAATGTCACCCCGTCCAGAAGCGCGATCGTCGTGTCGGGGTCCGGATCCTGGCTGTACAGGATCGTCTGCTGGGCCGCGTGGCGGGCGACCGCGCCCGTGTTCTCGAACGCGATCGTGCGTGCGCCCGCAGCGTACGCCCGCGCCCGCTCCACCTCTTCTCTCGTCGGCCCTTGCTCTCTCAGCTCGGTCACGATCTCTCGCATCCGGCTCAGCGCCTCGAGGAGCTTGGTGGACTCAAGTCCCGCGGAAAGCTGTAGCACCGGCGTGTCGGCGTAGGCATGAGCTATGGAGTGGACGGAATAGGCCAGGCCGCGCTGCTCGCGGATCTCGTCGAACAGGCGAGAGCCCATCGAGCCTCCAAGCAGGGTCGAGTAGATCTGAAGGGCCGCTCGCTCCTGGGGGTCTGAGACCACCGCCGTCGGGCGGTAGGACATCCGCAGGTGCGATTGGTTGGAGTCGCGCTGGTGGACGAGGACGCGTTCCTGGGGAGGCGGCGCCGGATCGTAGGGCCCGGGCTGTGGCTGTGGCTCGAACCGCGCGAACAGCTCGTCCAGCTCGCCGTCCGGGGACAGGCTGTCCAGGTTCCCGACCGCGAACGCCGCTCCGTGCTCGGGAGCCCACCGGCGGGAGCGGAAGCCGACTATCCCCTCACGCGTAAAGGTGTCGCGAACGTGTTCCACCGTCCCCAGCACCGGGCGCCCCAACGGGTGATCGCCGAACGCAGCCTCGTCGATCAGGTGCTCGGCGACCATCGCCGGCTGATCGTTGGCCCGCGCGATCTCCTGGACCACCACGCCGCGCTCTCGGTCAAGCTCTCCGCGGTCGATCCGGGGCCGGCCGACGAAGTCGGTCAACAGGTCGGCCGCCGCCACCGCCTGCTCGGCGCGGGCGGTGATGTGAAACGCCACCAGATCGTGGCTGGTGTAGGCGTTGAGCACGGCGCCGATCCGCTCCGCTGCCTCGTTGACGTCCCTGTACGTGCCGTACTTCTCGCCACCCTTGAACACCAGGTGCTCAAGGAAGTGCGCCATGCCGTTCTCATCCGGCCGCTCGGTGCGGGCCCCGGCATTGAACGCCACCAGAAGCGTCACCGCACGAGTGCCGGGCACCGACACCCGATACAGCGGCAAGCCGTTATCAAGCGTGGAGACGGTGATCTCGGTCATCTGTGGGGAACGGTAGCGGGGAAGCTGCGGCCCCCGTTGCACGGCGGGTCCGGGCCGACGACTTCGGCGATCGGGTCCGGAGTGTCGCTGCGGCGCTTCCTCAGACTCTAGTCCCGCGTAGCTACTCTCAGGAGCCATGATCTCGGGCTCCACCCGGAGGGAGCGTTCTCCGCTGCGCCAGCGCAGCGGCCTGCTCGTCATCGGACTACTGATCCTCGCGCTGGGCGTGTGGCTCGGTGGCCATCCGAGCTGGCTGCCCTCCGGGCTCCGGAGCACATTCACGGACGAGTCGAACGGCCAGCTGATGCAGGACGTGGTGAACCTCCTTCAGCGCGACTACTACCGGCCCATCAACTCCTCCCAGTTTGAGAGCAAGGGGATCGCGGGCGCGATCGCCAGCCTCCACGACCCCTACTCGCACTACTTCGACCCGTCGGATTACCGCACGTTCTTGAATCAGTCGAATCCTCACCTGTCGGGGATAGGGGTCGATGTGCTGCCCGATCCGCACGGTCTGCGCGTGGTCGACGTGTTCCCGAGCTCCCCGGCCGCGCGAGCCGGGCTCGAGCGCGGCGATGTGATCGTGGAGGTGGGGGCGACGTCGCTGGCCAACCGCTCAGCGGACTTCGACTCCGCGCTGATCCGGGGCCCCGCCGGCACGAGGGTAAGCCTCACCATCATGCGCGGCGGCCACCACAGCACGGTCGACGTCACCCGCGCCAACCTGGTCGTACCGGTCGCGACCTCCAACCTCGTCACCTACAAGGGCGTGAAGATCGGCGTCGTGCAGTTGACCAGCTTCACCCAAGGCGCCGCGGCGGAGCTGCGGACCCAGGTATCGAAGGTCTCCGGGCGAGGCGCGCGGGCGCTGATTCTCGATCTCCGCGAGAACGGTGGCGGACTGCTCGACGAGGCCGTCCGCGTCTCCAGCATCTTCATCCCCGACGGGACGATCGTCTCCACCGCCGGCCGTAACCAGCCGCGGCAGGTGTACATGGCCAAGGGCAACGCGCTGGCACCACGGATCCCGATGGTGGTGCTGGTCGACCGGGGGACGGCCTCGGCGGCGGAGATCGTCACTGGCGCGCTCCAGGACCGGCACCGCGCGCTCGTGGTCGGGACCCAAACCTACGGAAAGGGCGTGTTCCAGGAGATCCAGCCGCTGCCCAACGGCGGCGCGCTCGACATCACGGTTGGCGAGTACTTCACCCCCAGCGGGCGCAATCTCGGTGGCGGGGGAGTGCGCGAGGGGGCAGGGGTCAAGCCCAACGTGTACGCGGCCTCCAATCCCCGCTCGCGCACGGATGCGGCGCTCCTCACCGCCGAGCGCACCGTCGCCGCAGAAGTGCCGTGAGCCCGTCTGCTCGGGCCGGCGGCGCGCCATCGGCCGGCGGCGCGCCGTCGGCGAGCGGCGCGCGCTCGGCTGGCGGCGCGCGCTCGGCAGGCTCCACCCAGGTCGCCGTGCTCGAGCGCCGCGGAAAATTCCTGGTGGCCGAGCCGTTCTTCGAGCCCGGTCCGCGGCTGGTCGTCAGCCGCGATAAGCGGGCCACCGTCGGCGACCTGGTCGTGGTGAGGGCCGCGTCGCGGCGGGATGGCGGCGGTCGCGGGCGGACCGCGCTTGTTCGCCGCCTGGGGCGTCCCGACGTGGCCCGGGATGTGCTTGAGGCGCTGATGATCGACCGCGGTCTGCGGCGGTCGTTCGATCCGGCGGTCGAGCATGAGGCGCGCGAGTCGGCCTCCACACCGATTCCTGACGAGCGCCCCGGGCGTCGTGACCTCCGCCGGGAGCCCACATTCACGATCGACCCGGCCAGCGCCCGGGACTTCGACGACGCGATCTCAGCCACGCCCGAGGGCCACGACCGATGGCGGATCTGGGTCCACATCGCCGACGTGTCCGCGTATGTTCCACCGGGTTCCCTGGTGGACCGCGAGGCCTACCGACGGGGGTGCAGCGTCTACGTGCCCGGCACGGTGGAGCCCATGCTGCCCACGGCGCTGTCCAATCAGGCCTGCTCGCTCGCGCCCGGCCAGGACCGACTGGCGGTCACGGTCGAGTTCACCGTGTCCGCCGGCCAGGTGGGGCGGGCGGCCTTCTACCGCTCGGTGATCCGCTCGGACGCGCGGCTGGAGTACGGGCAGGTCGATCGCGTGTTCGCCGGCGCCGAGCGAGCCTCGGATCCATGGGCCGAGCCCCTTGCGGCTGCCCGGGCCGCGGCCTCGACGCTTCAGGCTGCACGCACCGCGCGGGGAGCGCTCGTGCTCGACTCGAGCGACGAGCCGGAGTTCGAGTTCGACCGCGCCGGCAACGTGGCCGGGGTCGAGCCCGCCCCGCAGACGGAGTCTCATCGGTTGATCGAGCATCTGATGATCGCCGCCAACGAGCAGGTGGCCCGAGTGCTGGACGAACGCCGCGTGCCGGCGCTGTACCGCGTCCACGAGCGGCCCGAAGCCACGGCCGTCGAGCGGCTGATCGACCAGCTGGCGTCGCTGGAGGTGCCGACGCCGCCGGTGCCCAAGGGGCACATGACGCCCCAGCAGGCGACGGACGTCGTGGGCGAAGCGTCCCAGCTTGTCTCGGACTGGGTCCGGCGCACGGGCCGCGGCGCCCGCGCGCTCCACAGCCTCGTGCTGCGCTCCCTGAAGCAGGCCTACTACGACCACCGCAACCTCGGCCATGCCGGGCTGAAGTCGCCACGCTACTGCCACTTCACCTCGCCGATCCGCCGCTACCCGGACCTGATCTGCCACCGCGCGCTGCTGGCCGCAGTGGCCGGGGACCCGTACGCGCCTGACTCCTCCTCGGTCGCGGCCGCGGGGCCTTGGGCCTCGGCCAGGGAACGCGAGGCGATGATGATCGAGAGGGACGCCGATGACGTGGCCCGCTGCTTCCTGCTGGAGCGCGAGCTATTCGAGTCGGGCTGGGAGAGCCCCTTTGAGGGCGAGGTGGTCGGGCTTCACACCTCCGGGGCGTTCGTGGCCTTCGGTCCGGATGGGTCGTCGTGGTTTGAGGGCATGCTCCCCGTGCGCCGGATGCCGGGGGATTGGTGGGAGCTCAACGAGGAGCAGACGATGCTGGTCGGTTCCAGGACGGGGCGCACCCTCAGGCTGGGCGACCCGGTGACGGTGCGCGTCGGCCGGATCGATGCCCCCCGGGGTAGGGTTGATCTCTACCCCGTCTCGGACGACTGATGGCCAGATCTCGAAAACGCAAGGCAGCTGCAGGCGACGTGGCGACCAATCGCCAGGCCTCGTATCGCTACCACCTGCTGGAGCGGTTCGAATGCGGGATCATCCTCACCGGGACGGAGGTCAAGTCCCTGCGCGAGGGGAACGTCCAGCTCAAGGATGCCTACGCAACCGTCAGGGACGGAGAGGTGTGGCTGCTCGGGATGTACATCGCGCCGTACGGTCCCGCCGCTCGCGGCAACCACGATCCGGAGCGCCCGCGCAAGCTACTGCTGCACCGCAAGGAGATCGAGCGGCTGATCGGCAAGACGGCCGAGCGGGGGCTGACGCTGATCCCGACCCGGGTCTACTTCTCGGGTCCGAACGCCAAGGTCGAGATCGCGCTGGCCCGGGGCAAGAACGTCTACGACAAGCGAGAGTCGATCCGTCGCAGGGAGGTCACGCGGGAGATACAGCGCGAGCTGCGGGAGGCGCAGCGGTAGTCGTCGTTGTCGCTCTCCGCGAACTTTGGCCCTCCACTTCGGGGGGTCCGAAGTGGAGGGACATCGTTCGTGCTAGCCGAATGTCGCGTGGAGGTGGGTGGCGCTCATTCCGACCACAAGCAATGCGATCAGCGCCAGGTACACGGCTGCGACCAGCACCCGGTCACGCGGCCTGACCCGGTAGTAGGCCCGTTGCGAGGCGCCGCCCGTGCGGCGCAGGCGCCACCGCTTGAGGGTCTCCAGGCCGGCGAAGATGATGATGATCAGCATGATCGGGTTGGGGAAGATCACGGCCAGCGGGATCAGGGCCGCGAAGCCCAGGACCCACATCCAGGGAGCCATGGCCGCCATGGCCCGCCCGCCGTCGAGCGGAATCACCGGCAGCAGGTTGAAGAGGTTGAGGAAGAACCCGGTGAACGCCAGCGCGCGCCAGATGTCGTTGCCGGTCGCGTGCCAGACGAGGATGCAGACCGCCGAGCCGACGCTGCCCAGAATGGGCCCGGCGAGGCCGACCCGCGCCTCGGCAAGCGCGTTATCTCCGAGGGATCGAGCGCTGATAACCGCACCCAGGAAGGGGATGAACATCGGCGGACTGGCCTTGATCCCCTCGCGCCGGAGGGCGATCACGTGTCCCATCTCGTGAACTAGCAGGAGCACGACAAAGCCGACAGCGAACGTCCACCCGAACACGAAGCTGTAGGCCGCGATCGAGACGAGCATCGTCCCCGCGGTCGTGAACAGCTTGAGCTTCGGCAACAGCAAGAGGACCGTCTTGAACTTCGCCGCCAGAGCGATGATCGCGGCCAGCAGGGGGCCGAGCCTGCGCTTGAAGAACGACTGCTTGGGGTCGGGAAGGTCTGGCCGGGGCGCAGGCGCGAACCACGGCGACGGCGGAACGGGCCGTTCGGGCGCCGCGACGGGATGCCTCTGGGGGACGGGAAACTCCATCGTCATTAATTCTGGCAGGCGCGATCAGCGCCTCCTTGGGCCCGAGATGCGATTCCCCCATTCGTGGGCCGAGCCGCGTTGCCCGGACCCGAACATGGCCGAAAGTCGCGCCTCAGCAGGCCAAAAATGGCCTCTACAATGAAGAGTGCATACATATCCCCAGGGGACGACAGGCTTCGACGTGGTCGGCTCGTGGGGGTGGTTGCGAGCCGAGGTTCCGGGCGGCCTCGTAAATCACCCGGAAATCAATAAGTGCGGACACGCACACTGTCGATCTCGGTTACGCGGCTGCTTAGTCGGTAACTGAAGTCGTCTCGACCGTCACTCGCCTGCGGTGGCGGATCGGGATCAGCTAGCAGGCTCGCTCGGTGAGGATTTGCTCCCTCCGATCCGAGGACTTCTAGGGAGCTGGCTCTCGACAACCCGGCCGGCGAGGCGAGTCGAGAGCGAGATTTAGAGCGCCGGCTACGCTCGTAGACGCCACCATTCACGCGACCGCGGACCCGGGTTCGATTCCCGGCGTCTCCACCTTTGCAAAGAATTCGAACCGCCCTCCGCACCGGGGGGCGTTTCGATAAGGGCGAGGGCATCGAGGGTCGTCACGGCCCGGTAGAAGGGGCGGCCAATATCGGCGTGACGAGCTCGAGGCGGATCGGGCCGAGAAGATCCCGGAGGGCCTCCGCAGAGTGCCGTGCGGCGCTCGAGCAGCTCCTTCAGGTGCCGAGCCGGTCCTTGATCCACTCGACCGGTGGGGTCTGGAAGACCTTCTCCCGGCTCCGGCGTAGCGCGGCGACCTCTTCGGTGAGCGTTTTCGACGCGGCGCTCGGTCTCGACCAGCGCCTTTGCGAGCGCCTGGCTGCCGCGGCCTTCGCCGATGAAGTCGACGAAGTTCGCAAGCCGCGCGCTGCTCGGCGATGCAGCTCGGCCTCCTTCAACTTGAGTGTGTCAGGCAGATCGGAGCGAAGCTTCGCGATCTCCTCCTCGACGCGCTGGAGGACGTAAGCGATGTGCTCGGGCTCGGAGATCCGTCCTTGACCGCCTCCAGGATGACCTCCTCGGCCAGGGTCCGGCGTACGAGGGTCTTGTTCTCGCACGCGCCCTTCGTGGCGGCGAGGCAGCCGTAGTAGCCGCCGCTCTTGCCGCTGACCTGCGCGATCGTGCCGCCGCAGCAGCCGCAGACCATCCCGCCCGCGAGCAGGTGCGTCGGGAAGTGCTTCTGCCGGCTGCCTTGCTCGCCGGAGAAGCCGCGCTTGCCGTTGCCACCAGGCCAAGTCCGATGCATCTGCTTGCGCGCTCCCGCACGGCCTCCCAGAGCTCCTTGGCACGATCCGCAGCGCTTCGTCCTCGCGAATCATCCACTCGGACTCGGGCTTCACGAAGCTGCGGCGGCGACCAGTCCGCGGATCACGCCGGCTGACCGACTTCCAAATCCATCGGCCTGGTACTCCTCGTTATCGAGGATGCGGCTGACGGTGGCCGGCGACCAGCCCTTCGAAGCGCGGATGCCTCCGGGAACGTTGTCCTCGTTGAGCGTCTTGGACGATCTTCGTGAGCGGCATGCCGTCGGCGTAGGCAGTGAAGATCCGCAGGACGACGGCGGCTTCCTTCGGCTCGATCTCCATCTTGTAGCCCTCGGGGCGCGGCCGGCCCTTCTTGTCCATCCGCATCTCTCCAACCGGCACGGAGCGATAGCCGAACGTCTTCTCGCCGACGAAGAACCCGCGCTCCTTCTGGCCGATCTGACCCGGAGCGTCTTCTTCTTGAGGTCGCGGAGTTGAAGCTCGTTGAAGATGCCGCGGACCTGGATGGCGAGCGTCGACTCCTCGTCTGTGCTGTCGAGACTGTCGGCCACTGAGGTCACACGGATGCCCTCGAAGTGCAGTTCAGCGATGATCGAGAGCCAGGCGGTTGTCGCGAGCCAAGCGAGACAGGTCGTCGACAAGCACAACCCGGAACTCTCCGGCGCGGGCGGCAGCCATGAGGGTGGCCAAGGCAGGCCGGTCGGATCGCGCGCCTGACTGCGCCTGATCGGCGTAAATGTGCTCGTCGGAGATGGCCAGCGACTGCAGCTTCGCCAGCTTCCGGCACGCGGAGATCTGGTCGTCGATGCTCTCCGGTCGCTGGTTCTCCGAGCTGTAACGTGCGTAGGTGGCTGCACTCATCGCGCGTCTCCTTCAATCGGGTCGCTGTCCGCTCCTGGCCCGCCGCCCTCTGTCTCGGCGGCGACCTCCATCAGGCGGATGTACTCCTCAGCCAGCGCGACCGCGATGTGATCGAGCAGGCTGCGGAGATTCGGATCGTGCGCCGATTCAGTTAGCGCTCCTGGATCAACTGTCTGGTCCTCCCGAGCCAGGTGAGCGACGGCGCTGTCTAGCGCAACCGGAGGCGAAGCAGGCAGCGCGCCCTGCTATCCGGTTGGGGGTGCGCCACGGCGGTCGCAGTCCATTACCGCGCGGCCAGCGAAGCAGGTCTTGGCGGTCGCGCCGGTCCCGCGAGGGGAGTCGCCGTCTTCCTTGCTCATGAGGTGCGGCCCGAGCCACCCGGCTCCTGCCTTCTCGATTTCCGGCACCTGTCAGCTCTCGCGCCGGGCACGCGCCGAATCGACCCGTCGATCGACAGCCCGGTGGTCACCGTGGCGACGAAAGCGCATCGCGAAGCGATCCGCTCGCCCCACTCGCGCCTGACGCGCCCGCACCAGCGCCTCCTGGACGATGTCCTCGGCCTAGGGGACGCGCCCGAAAGTCCGGTAGCCGATCTGAAACGCACCCGGCCTGAGCTTTAGCAGCAGCTCCGCTCGAGCGGTCATGATCCGAACGCCTCACGCCAGCTCGGATCTATGTCCCGCGACGCCTTGTCGTGCTTTTCGTTCACGTTCGATGCGCCGAGTACCTCGGTGGTCATCACGGCGCCGGCCAGCGGCGATCGTGCGATCACGCGACCGCCACCACCGCCGCATGAGCAGGATCGGCGCGGCAACAGCTGCAGCGACCAGCAGGGGGATAATCAGCGCGACGGCGACGATCGCCATCACGACTGCCACCAGTGCGAGCGCCGGCAGCGCGAAGGGAGCGACCGCAAATAGGAATATTCCCGCGCCCGCTGCGAGGTCAGACACCTCGCTGACGAACTCGGCACCAGACGGTCTCGTCTGACGCTCTGATATCGGACTCATCTGTTCAATTTGAACGTTCATGTTTGGCTCCTATCCTCTGACCGTGGATCCCGGTGGGTCCGTGCGGTAGATCCGATCTCTCGTCTCCGGTACAGCGGCCGGCGCCGGGTCGCGCCGCGGCCGCAGCACCAGCGCGGCGACCATTGCCGCGGCCGCGAGACCAGCGCCGCCAGCGGCCAGCAGCGTCACGTCGAGCCCGTGTGCGAACGCCGCTTGGATCGCATGGTCGAGTCCGAGCCTCGCGTTCGCCGGCGCGTGGGCGAGCAGCGAGGCGGACTGTCCGCTCGTGACCGCACGCGCGGCTGCGCCGGCGCTGCGGATGCCCGGCGCGCCGTTCAGGCGGTCCGCGACCGCGGCGTTACAGACCAGCCCGAGCGCCGCGATCCCGAGCGCGTAGCCGAGCTGGCGGGCGGTGTTCAGTGCGCCGGAGGCGATACCGCCGCGCTCCGGCGGCACTGTCTCCAGAACGGCCGTCGCGAGCGCCGCCATCGCGAGGCCGACGCCGATCCCGGTGAGCACCAGCCCCGGTAGCAGCGCGGGCCAGCTCGATGCGGCCCCGAGGTGCGCTTGGGCGACGGCGCCGGCGCCGGTGAGTGCCAGGCCGCCGGCGATCCTCCAGCGCGCGGTCGACGGCGTGCATCCACTTGCCGGCCGCGAGCGAGACGATCAGCGCCGTCCCCGCGAGCGGGGTCAGGGCGAGGCCGGCCTGCACGGGGCTGAGGCCTCGCACCGACTGCAGCCACAGCGATTCGTATGCCAGGTAGGCGAAGGCCGCGATCGAGTAGAGCAGCCCCGCCACGAGCACGCCGGCAAACGACGAGCGGCGAAGCAGCGCGAGCTCGAGCACGGGCCGGGCGGCGCGCGCCTCGATCGCGACGAACGCGAGCGCCGCTGCGGCGCCGACGGCGAGCAGCCCGAGGGTCGTCGCCGACGTCCAGCCGTTGTCCGACGCGCGGGTGAGCGCCCACGTCACGCTTCCGGCGGCGGCCGTGAACGCGAGCACGCCTGGAATGTCGATCCGACCGCCCCGCCGGAAGCGCTCGGGTGGCCAGCACACGGGCGCTGATCGCGATCGCAAGCACGCTGACGGGGAGGTTGACGAAGAACACCCAACGCCACGAGAGCGCCTGGGTGAGCAGGCCGCCAATGATCGGCCCGGCGGCCGCGGCGCTGCCGTTGACGGCGCCCCACACGCCGAACGCGACCGCGCGGTCACGGCCCTGGTAGGCGCTCCCTAAGAGCGCGATCGTGGTCGCAAACATGGCCGCGCCACCGACTCCCTGAACCCCGCGGGCGACGATCAGCGTCGTGGTGTCACTCGCCAGGCCCGCCGCGAGTGACGCGAGCGCGAACACAATCAGTCCGGCGATGTAGACCGGCTTGCGCCCGACGAGGTCGGACAGCAGACCCGAGCCCGAGCAGCAGTGCCGCCAGCGCGAGCGCGTAGATATCGATCACCCATTGGAGCTGGGTGAACGAGGCGTGCAGCGCGGTTGTCATCGCCGGCAGCGCGACGTTGACGATCGAAACGTCGACCAACAGCATGAACGCGCCAAGCGCGACGGAAAGCAGGGGAAGCCACTTGCGCATGCCGCGAGTCTTCAGGGTGTCGCTGGGGACGTCCAGTTATCTGAGCATGATCGTCGATATCCTCCAGATATGACCGCCGCATGTCCGATTCCCTCAAGCTGGACCGGATCGACAACCAACTGCTACACGCCCTGGTGATCGACGGCCGGGCGCCGTTCAGCCTCGCTCGCGGACGTGATCGGAACCTCCGAGCAGACCGTCGCCCGTCGCTACCGCCGGCTGCACGAGGCGGGCGCTGTCCGCGTGCTCGTGATCCCAACAGTCGCCGACGAGTTGCTCGAGTGGATCGTCCGGATCGGCGTGCGGCCCGGCGCGGCGGCACGCCTGGCACGAGCGCTGGCCGAGCGCGACGACGTCTCGTGGGTGCGGATCATGTCCGGCGGCGCCGAGATCTTCTGCATCACCCGTCCGAGCTCGCTCACCGAGCGCGACGCGCTGCTGCTCGAGCGATTGGCGCGCACGAACCTCGTCACCACCGTCTCGGCGCACGCGATCATGAAGGTGTTCGCCGGAGGCGGGGCCGGTGAGTGGATGGCGCTTCGACGACCCGCTCGACGAGGCGCAGGCGGCGGCGCTGCGGATTGACTGGACCGACATCGGCGGCGCCTGCGCCGGAGTCCGATCGGACGGGTGGCGCCCGGCCCGAGGATGCGGCGCTGTTTGCGCAGCTGCGCGAGGACGGGCGCGCAGGCTACGCGCAGCTCGCCGCTGCTGCCGGGATCACGCCTGGCCGAGCACGGCGGCGGCTCGAGGCGCTGATTGCCCGCGGTGACGCGTATGTGCACACCGATCTGGCGTACGAGCTGCTCGGATTCCCCGTCACCTCGAACCTATGGCTGTCGGTCGCTCCGGGAGAGCTCGACAGGGTCGGTGCCAGGCTCGCAGCGCTCGAGCAGACGACATTCGTGGCGGCCGTCACCGGCCCCGCGAACCTCGCAGCAACCGTCGTGGGCCGGAGCGCGACCGAGCTATACGCGGTGCTGACCGACGAGGTGGGAGCAATCGACTCGATTCGCTCCGCGGAGGTCTCGCCACTCATCCGTCGCGTCAAGCAGGCAGGAACCGTCCTGCACGGCCAGCGCTTCCAACTCTGAACGCCAGCGAGTCCGGCGCCCAGCGTCACAAGGCTGGTGTCGAACTCCGCCCGAGCGGTTGGGGTGCGAGGACCGTGCGCATCCGAACTCGCTCGAATCCAGACTGACCGTGACCGACCCTTCGGACGAGCGGCGCAACCTCGGTCAGATCGGAGCCCAAGACGGGGCGGTGGCCTAGCGCTGCTCGTCTGCAGCGAGAGCCAGACCTGGGTCGTCACGCGCTGTCGAGACCCCTGCGCGAGCAGGAGTTTCGGCGCGCAGCGCCTCATGACAGAAGCGGGCGCGGGTCGAAGGTCACCCGGATCCGGGTGATGCGTCCCACTTCGACGTGACTCCAGTTAACGATCGCGAGAGGCCCTGCAGTCTCGGTACGGAGCTCAAACCATGTGAGGACGTCGGGACCGTCGACCCAGCGGTGAAGCACCTCGACCTGCTCAGTCATGGCGAACATGCGGCCAAGCCCGGTGATTGTCTCCTCGACACCGCGCGTGGATCCCAGGGCACCATCGAAAGCCACCTCGTCGTGAACCAAAGGCCGGACCTGCTCGATGTCGTTGCTCTTCCAGGCGTCGAAGTAAGCGGCTGCGACGCTGGCCGGGGAGTTAGTTGATCCAGTCATACCGGGATCTTGGCAGTCACACTGCCGACGAGCAGCGGCAGCCCGTCGCCCGGCTGACGGATGACTCCATCCGTGACCGAGCAGCAGTCTCCCCGGCCGTCGCCAGACTGCTCCGATCGGACACTCTGGGTAGCGCCCGGGCCCCTCGATGCGCCGGCGGCCGGGCGGGTGACCCCTGGACGCCTACAGCGGTCGCCGCGCCCGCGCGGCCGCTTTGCTCGGCGACCGGTAGCGCGGTGATCCCGTCGTGCCTGGCCGAACACTGCCCCATTCCCGGGCGCGGGCGGCACCTGAACGACGCGCTCATCGCGGCTGGCGAGCTGGTGCCTGTCCATCGAGGCGACAGCGCCGTGCGGGAGAGCGCGCCTCAGGCGGGCGGTACGATTTCGAATGGTGAGTGGGGCTAAGGGTGGCTGGAAGACTTGCGAGCACTGTCGGTCCTCGATGTCTTTGTTCGCCGACGTGTGCCCGCACTGCGGTCGCCGTGCTTATGGCGGGGTTATCGGCGCATCGCGTCACGCCAAACGCGTAGCGGAGGCCAACGATCCCGGGACCGCAGAGCGAGCCAAAGCTCAACGGCGGGATCGGGACCGAACCCACGCCTACTGCCACCTCCGGCCGCATCGCACGAAGCCCCCGCGGCATCGCAGTCCGATGCAGCCTCGTCGTCAGACGAAATCTTCGAGGAGATCCGGAAACTCGGCGAGCTGCATACCAGCGGACTGCTGACGGACGCCGAGTTCGAAACCAAGAAGAGCGAACTTCTGAGCCGTATCTAAACCCGTCGGGGGCGAGGGTTCCTAGCCACGGTCGGCGTGGAGCGTGCGCCCACCACGGCGGAGAGTCGCAGCCACCAGGACGAGCGCCGAAAGCGGCAAAGCCGACCCGCCACCTGCGCTCATGGCGAGTGGCCAGCTTCGCTGGCGCTGACACAAACGACGCGCCACGAAGTGGCGTTGTCCCACGGGCGAGTGCAAGCGCGAGCATGTGCTGGTCGGGCTTCACACGCTATACGCGCAACAGCAAGCGGTACCGCGACGTCTGGTAAAGCTGACGACCCCCGACCCTGATGGCCGCGTCATGGGCCATTATGTTCCAAACGCGCCAGGCCTTAGGACGAGGAGCACCAACCGCGGCACCGCTGCTAGCGCCAAGGAGAGCGTCCTTTCGATCGGGACCGCCTCAGGCGAGCCATCGGGATCAAGCGCCGCCGTCCACGCCGCCGGGTGATACCGGGCAACGTGCGAAAGGGCATGGAGTAGGCACCACCAGAGGAGGACGGGGGGTAGCACGTCGCCGGTTGCGTTGATCTTGGGAATAAGCCAGCAGCCGCTGCGAGAACCGAGGTAGCGATCGGCTGCGGTAGTGATCGGCAGATGGCTGCCATCGGGCGATTCACAGTGAAGCTCAGCCGTCGGTCCGTCGATAGGCGATCCGATTTCCTGGAGCGAGTGCACCTTGAGCGCGTCGCCGCCTTGCGGATAGTCCCGCTTGAGTGCTGCTTCGAGCTGTTGCCGACTCTCCTCGGTCGGAGGCAGTCCTGGTAGGCCGCGAAGGTGCGCGAACACAGGGTTAGGCGACATCAGGTCAGTCTCTAGGAGTCGCGCTTGGGGACGCCCGCCACCGAGCCCTGGCCGCTCAAGTCCCGGAATGGCCGCCCACACGTTTGCGATGGTGGTCGGCGCTGTGAGCGGAGGTGCGTTGATCGCCTCGGCGAGAATCGAGAAGCTGTCGTTGGGGATCGTCTGGCCCCGCCTTGCGCGCTGCGGCGAAATCGTCGTCTCGCCGACCCACGTCGGGTCGGGATCGCTGATGCTCAACCCGTGGCTGCGCGGCTGCCATTCGCGGTCGGCGAGCTGCAACGCCGCGGCGATCGCTCGCCCAGCCTGATTGACGGCGTAGTAGAGCGGCAGGGGGCGGGACGCTGGACCCACGTTCTCGGCCGCGGTTAGCAGCTCGTCGAACTGCCCGAGAGCGGCCGCGAATTCCTGTCTGCGCTGCTCGTCACCGGCGGCCCGGCCGGGCGGCGTCGCTCGCAGCGCGCGGATTCGCAGGCGGTCGTCCTCCGGGTCAAGGCCGAAAAGCCGCACGCCCGTGGAATGTAGGCGCATCGCCAGATGGTCCAAGGTTCCGTCACCACTGCTGGTGTGGGCTACACGCGATCGTCCGCCCAAGCCGCGCGCTCACGACTGCTTTCGCCGTGGCGCCGGGGGCGAGCCCGGCGACTGCTTGGGCGACGAAGTCGTCGCCCGAGTGGGGGCACCCGGGCTGGTCTGGCATCGGTTTCGCTTGAAGACCAGCGCTGGCCCCGGGAGGGCATCTCCTTCCGCGTCTGGTAGCGCGTGGCGCCTCTCCGAGGACCGTCGATGGCTTACCTCGTAGCTCATCAACTGGAGTTCGGCTGCAGCTGGCTATCGTCGATCCGAGGCTCGGATCCACGGCGGACGACGGGGACCACGGTAACCGTTGCGGTCTCGACCCCGGCGCATAGGAGCCTCCGCACGGCGCCGGTGACTTCAAGATCGGCGAGGAAGCCTGCCGAGCCGATCAACCGAGCGTCTACGCTCGGGATGCCCGGTGTGCTTTTTAAGCGTGCTCCCGCAGGTGGCGTGCGTGGCCCTGGTGCTGGAGGAAGAATCGGATCATCTCGGCGGAAGAGTTAGGGCCGTGCGAGTCGGTGTAGGAGCCAACCGGACTGCCGCCGTACCAGGCGTGACGGCCGCCATGGACGATCAAGGACTCCACGGCGGCGATCCCGTCCTGGTTGCGGTGCACTGTGCGGGTATAGTCGTGCCCGCTGTCGCCGGGGGTCATGATCGGAGCATCGTGGCCTGTGATGTCTCCAGCTGCGAGTCGAGACGCGATCAGTTTGTCTGCGTTGACCGGAGCCACGATCGTGTCTCGGTCGCCGTGGATGACGATCAGCGGCATCGCATTGGTCGGGGCGGGCGTACCCCCGGTTCGCATCGCCGCGAAGGCGGAGCCGACGTCGTGCGCGGCGCCGTAGGCGATCCCGGAGTGCACGCCGACCGCCGCGTAAAGGTCTGGGTAGGTCGCGGCCATAACGGCGGCCATGGCGCCGCCGGCGGAAAGCCCGGCGATGTAGACACGAGTCCGATCTACGATGAGATCGCGCATGACCACGCGGGTGATGCCGGCGATGATCGCCGGCTCGCCGGCATCGGCCTGCTGGTCAGCCGCGGAGAACCAGTTCCAGTACCGACCGTCGTTGGCCGCCCTCGACTGCTCCGGGTATGCGACGAGGAAGTTGTGCTGCTCGGCGAACTCGTTCATCCGCGTGCCGGCCGCAAAATCCAATCCGTTCTGCTTGCCCCCGTGGAGCATGACCACGAGTGGAACGGGTTCACCGGCGCAGCCGGTCGGAATGTAGAGGTCGTAGCCGCGGGTTCCGGCGATCCCGGTGTGCGTGCGGTGGTGGATCTCACCACCCGGTGCGCCGGCGGCTCTCGCGGCCGCGCCATCACTAGACGCTCGTGCGCCTCCTGGCCATCCGGCCGGGCTGATGATTTCTGGCAAGCCGCGCAGCGCGGCCCGGAGGTCCTCGGCAAGACCCGGGCGCGCGGACGGGGGATAGGCGCGCGGCACGCTTGGCGACCTCGCTGCGCGACCGTTTGACATCGGCAACCGAAGGTGGCCGAGATCGGTCACAGGCTGCGGCGCAGTCGATCCGCGCGGCGCGGCGTTGCCGGCGCTCGCCAGACCCTGCCGCAGAACTGCCGTGGCCTCGGCCAACCGCCCGGTACGGGTGAGTCGCAGCGCCTCGGGCATGGCGATGTTCGGATCGAGGTTCATCGCACGTTCCTTTCAGGGGCGTCGTCGGCTAGCGCCGAAAGCTCGGTTGTTGGATGGACGGACTGCCACCGCGCGATCGGGATCGCCGCGCTCGGCAGTGATCATGTGGTGCGCGAGGCAAGCGCCGCCTTGACCGCCCGCCGCGCCCGAAAGGCACCCAGCACTTCGACCCTCGCGATCGTCGCGACGGCGAGCTCAGGCGAGACGTCATCGGCAATGGTGGCCAGCCCGAGAACGCGCAGCTCCACCATGCGACCAGAGTCCCGGAGCTGCTCGAGCGCGTCGCGGCTGTAGTGCTCGATGCCCAGCACCAGCGCACGTCGGACCACTGTTCTCTCCACGGCGTCTGATCGGCTTTCGAGCTGCCGCCGAATGGCCGTACGAATGAAATCGGTTCGGTTCGCGAAAAACGCCTCGCTGACCAGCAGGTCGATCTGACCCAGGTCGACGAGCCCGACGTTGATCGTGATCTTTTCGGTCCTCTCGGCATCAGCCATCTTCGTTGCGCCTCCAACAAGGGATGCCATCTTATCATCATCCTATCACCATCCAACTGGATGGTATACCCGGGGTCCCGACGGAACAGATAACGAGCTCTAACGCTGCCGGCCGGCCGTAACCGCGCGTGCTTATCGCGACGGACGTCGTTCAGCGCCGCGCTCTAACTTTCGCCCCGCTCGGTGCGCCCGCAGCGCCGGTGCGGACGACTCCTTTCGTCGTCCGGCGGTCGCGCCACGCGCGAGCGCATTGGCGACCGACCAATCGCCCCGTTCAGCCCGAATTCGGACGCAGGCTCGCGATCGCTTTCGCCAAACGAGGGCTCCCCCTGCTCGACGCCCGCGTTGCGACAGAGGTCAAGCGCGCCGAACATCGGTTGCGACGGGTGGCTGACGCTCTGAGCACGGCGCCTGTTCTGGGCTCAGGCATGGTTGGCAGATGCGACTCGCGGAATGTGGGAATCTTCGGCTTGGTGACACTTCGTCCCGGGATCCAAACGGTCGGCCCCGGCAACGGCGTTCTGCGGGTGAACACCTACCGTGAAGGGATGGCGCAGAAGGTGGGTCATGACCTGATCATGGAGGTCGGCAAGTGGCAGGCGAAGGTGGAGATCGATGAAGGCGGCACGCCCACGGAGGTCGCGCTCGAGGCCGATCCCCGCTCGTTGCAGGTGCTCGAAGGCCGGCGCGGGGTCAAGCCGCTGACCGACAAGGATCGTGCCGAAATCCGGTCGAACATCGACGAAAAGATCCTGCAGGGGCAGCCGATCGTCTTCAGCTCGAACGGGGTGGAGCTCGCCGTCGGCCGGCTTCGAGCGCAGGGCGAGCTCACCATGGCGGGCAGCACACAGCCGGCGAACTTCGAACTGGAGCTCGCCGAGGATGGGCGCGTGAGCGGAACGGTCTCACTTACCCAGAGCGATTGGGGCATCAAGCCTTACCGCGCGTTCATGGGGGCGCTCAAGGTGCGCGACGCCGTCGAGGTGGTGCTCGACGTGACGCTGCCAACCTCATAAGCACCTCTGTGATCGACAGAGCTCGTGGATTCCCGCGGTCGCCTGCTTGTGCGCCAATCGCCCTTGAGTGCCCGGCCCGCTCAAAGCTGTTCTCGACTCGAACCTCGACGGAAGGTGGAACGCCTGCTTTACCAATAGCGCCTCGGCTAGGCGCGCATCTCCTCTGCGACGGATCCACTGTTGGGCTCGCGCTGAGCCGATGCCGAGCGATGCGAAGACCTCGTCTAGCGTGCACATCAAGACCGACAAGGCTCGTAGCCTTCGCCTTCATGGTCGGCTCCTCTCGTATGTAGTTGCGGACCGCCGCGCGAGGACCAGTCGCGCGGCTTCAACGTCCCCAACGCAACGGGAGGGGACCGGCCATGAAATACACCACCAGCCGGACGTCAACCCCCATAGGGTCTAGGCCACCGGGCACGGTCTTCCGGTGACGTCCGGGCCGCCGGAGACATCGCGATTGAATGATCCGGTATGCATATATCGGACCAATGCGACGTCCCCAGCGTCACTCACTCAGTGCGAACCCAGACCGCGCCGCCGGGCCGTCGGCAACGGTGCGAGTCGCCAGGGCGGCCGCGGTCGGTGCGGCAGCTGCGATCGTCGTGGCGATCATCGGGCCCTGGTGGCTGATCCCGCTTACCGCGTGGGACATCACCGCGCTGGTGTTCATCATCGGGATCTGGTACAGGCTGGCGCGGCTAAATGCCGCGGAGACGGCCGCACTGTCCCAGCGCGAGGATCCCAGCCGGACGACGGCTGATCTGCTGCTGCTCGGCGCCAGCTTGGTGAGCCTGCTGGCGGTCGGTCTGGTACTCGTCCGTGCGAGCCACCAGCAGGGCCTGGACAAAGGTCTGCTCGTGGGCGCGTCCGTGTTGAGCATCGTGCTGGCGTGGAGCATCGTGCATACGGTGTACATGCTTCGCTACGCACGGCTCTATTACCGGGGGAGCCCCGGGGGCGTGAGCTTCAACGAGGATGATCCGCCCGTCTATTTGGACTTCGCCTACCTGGCGGTGACCATCGGCATGACATTTCAGGTGTCGGACACCGATTTGCAGAGCAAGGAGATCCGTCGCCTCGCCATACGGCACGCGCTGATCTCCTACGTGTTTGGCGCGCTGATCATCGCCACCACCGTCAATTTGGTGGCCGGCTTGGGGTAGTAGCTCGGGGCTCCCGCAGCCGACCCGTGTAGCCGGTTAGTGCTGGCAGCCGGGACACTAGTAGGTGCGCAAGACCTTAGGAGCCTCCACTCCTCCTCCCGACCCAGTAACGGTGCGGTGCCGTCGCGAGCCTTAGCCGCGTAAGGCGCGCTGCTCTCCGGGCCGCGCCAATATGAACACTTCTCGAGCCCGTCCCCGGCATCGGCGCAGGACAAATCGGCCAGACGAATAGTCACCGGCGGTGGGGTCGCGCATCCCGCGCAATCCGAGACCAGCTCCGGGCGCCGTAGACGACGTCCATCTCGCTTGTCGCCAAAAGCAGGGCGCGCTGCCTGCTTCGCCTGCGGTTGCGCTACATAGCGCCGTCGCTCACCTGGCTGTCCTGATGGACGAGCAGGGAGAGCGCGTTCATGATCATGGTCGACACCTGCTACGTCTGGTGAAGGAGCGGTCTGGCGAGGACGCTATCGAGGGCCTCGTCCTGCCACCAATGAAGCGGCGGCAGCCGCGATCCGGGGGGAGCATTCGCGCTGCCAACGCCGGCTCCCGTTTGGGTATCCCTGATTTGGCGACGCCAGTCCAGGCCGTCACCAAATCAGGGATGGATGCCGTACGGGTCAAGACGAATCCGCACAACCTGAAGAGAGTGAGGTGGATGGGCGGAGGAGTGCGCCGGCTCGTGAGCGGATGGCCTTGGCGATGGTCTTGTCACTCATGTCCAGCGCTCGGGCGACCGCCTTATCGCTCATCCCGAGCTCCCGCAGATGCTTCGCTTCTCAGCGATCCTCAGGTAGACCGGCGCCTCAACCCGCTCGACCATCACCGCCTCAATCGGGATCGCGGCCGCGGTTCGAATTCTTTGCGTCCGCGTCCACTCCAAGTTTTGCCGCAGAGCGGCAGGTTTGCCGCTAGAGATGGACTCTGGCTCGGTGACGCTCGGTGCCACTGAGGCCAACGATGAGGCGGTCGAAGCGGAGCTTCGCCGGCGTTGCCTCAGGCAGCTGCGATGAATTTTGCTGGGTTGAGCGGTCCCAGTGTTTGTGAACCACAAACCCAGGAGGATGTCGTGACGAACGCCAAGAATCGCGTCAACAAGATCAGCACGGTAGTTATCCCGGTGGCCGATCAGGAGCGTGCGATCGAGTTCTATACCCAGAAGCTCGGCTTCGAGAAGCGCACGGACGTGCCTTTCGGGCCCGAGGAGGGATACCGTTGGGTCGAAGTGGCGCCGGCCGACGCGGTGACTACGATCGCCGTCGTCCCGCCGCCCCCGGGCGGATCGACCGGCAGCCGTGAAACGGGCATCGGGCTGCAGACCGATGACATTGATGCCTATCACGCCGAGCTGAAGGCCAATGGTGTGGACGTCGACCCAGAGGTGAGCCGTATGGGAGACCCCGTGCCGCCGCTGTTCTGGCTGCGCGATCCGGAAGGCAACGTCCTGATGGTCGTCCAGTAGCCACTGAGTCGCCCGCCGACCGGCCTCGGGCTTCGCTCCGCAGCTGAGCCCGAGGGCCCCGGCGCTCAGGTCATCCCCGCCGTTCAGAGCCCGACGAGTCGCGTCGCGCATGAGCTCTCGGCGAAGGGTCTAGCGCGACTGGCTCCCAAGGAGCGCCTAGAGGATGCGCTCAATTTTGAGTCGGCGGGTGCCGCGAGGCGTTGGGACCTCGACCGTGGCACCGGCCGGGTGGTCCAAGAGCGCCTTCCCGACGGGGGCTTCGGCTGAGAGCTTGCCCTGCTCGCGGTCGGCCTCTGTAGCCCCGACGATCGTCCAAAGGTGTACTTCGCCCGTCTCCTCGTCGAGCACCTCGGCCGAGCGCCCGAAGGAGAACGCTATCCGTGGGCCTTCGGCGACATCAACGACCACGGCGTTGCGCCACCGCTGCCGTAAACGGCGGATCCGGGTCTCGAGGTGGGCCTGATCCTCCTTGGCCGCGTGATACTCGGCGTTCTCTTTAAGGTCGCCATGACCGCGGGCGGTGAGGATCCGCGCTGCGATGTCACGGCGCCCGACCGTCTCTAGTTGGCTGATCTCCGCTCTGAGAGCCCCCAGACCCGCCTCGGTGATGGGCTCGCCCTCGTTCTCCGCTGCGCTCATCCAGCCATTTTGGCGCGTCCGGCCAAGGGCCGGCGAGTACACACGCTGGGACGAGCCGCCTGCGTGCTCCCGGCAATCATCCATGCGCCACCCGATCCGTACACGGCGACAGCCACGCGTCTGCCTCGGACATGTCCAGGAACCTTCCGCCCTGGGGCTGACCTGGAGGTGATCAAGGAGGGCAGCGCCATCGGCGCTATGGTGAGCGGACGAGTCGCTCTGCGGGTCTCCCGTTTCCTTCGCGCGCCGACCGCAGGGGGCCCGAGGAATGATGGATGAGCACATGAAAGCGCGCCTGGACGAGCTTCGAATGCAGGCTCGGTATGCCCGCGAGCGTTTCGACCTCTACAAGGCCAAAGCGTACGGTCCACGCCCGACAAGCGCCACGCGAATGCGGGAGCTAGAACGCGATTGCGCTCGGGCCGAAGCCGCTCTTCGCTTCGCTGAGGCTGAGGCAAAACGTGGCGGGGCCGACGCACAACACTCGACGGGAACAGACTCACACACCGAGCCAGCACAGGACCGTACGGGCCGCTGAGGACGCCCCGCGCGACCGCCAACGCCCGCCCCGCAACTCGGCGTGAGCGCGGTGACTCGAGATCGCTGGCTGGCTCCCGGACCCGCTCGGTCAGGCGCGAATCGCCTGCTCCTGCTCTTCGGCGTCGACGAGCGCCCAGCCCATGCGTTCGACGAGCTGGGCGGCGTAATGCTCGTTGGCGAACATCTCCGAGGGCACGTGCTCGGTCAGCATGACCTCGTGGGCACGTCCGGGCGCTTCAGTTAGAACCTGAACTCTGGGCATTTGTGTTCCTTTATATGTGGAGAGGCGGGCATCGGCAGTCGCTTGTCTAGTCGTGCGATTGCCCTAAGTACGCGTAGCTGGAGTTGGGGTCGTGCCGGTCTCCTTTCGCTCTGCTGCGATTCGCCTGCGGCGTGCTAAGGCGTCGTCGGGCATAAATTGCCCGGTCGAACATTCGCGATCCGCGATCGCGAGTCCGCTCGCCTCGCCTGCGCGCCGCCTGATTGTCTTCCGTTCTCGCCATGGCCTCTTGGCCTTCCCGTCCCTCTATTGGCGCCGCGCGGAGGAAGAGGGGCGAGAACCCCCGAGCGTTCATCGGGTAGGGGCGCGTCCACCGGGCCGGTGGAGTGACGTCGGTAGGAATCCGGCACCGGCCCCACGGTCAAATCCAGTAACGCCCGCCTCTCGCCTCGTGGCGCGTAGCGCCGTCGGTGGCATTATGGCTTGGGCTGAGAATCCTGGCCGCAGGGCCAGCTCGCGTCCGACTCTACTCCGATTGAAGGCGTCACGCGAACCGCACCTCGGAAGTTTGATCGAGCTCGTCCGCCAGTGGCAATAAGCGAACCGCACGACGCGCGGCCACGGTGATCACCGCGCGACTCTCCTTCGACCGCGCCAACGAAGAGGTCGAAGGCATGAGCCCGCCGATCCCAGCAGCGACGGGTGCCCGCCTCAGTGCCTCGCAGGCTGGGCGCCCATCCAGGGGGCGCCCAGCCGACGAAACTGCCCTCCGCCCCTTAGGCGGCCGCGCCCCTTCGGCCTGCCCCCACGCGCCGGAACCCCCGGGTGAGCCGGGGTTGATCGGTATGCCCTTTGGGGCTGCCCGTTCCTGGTCTTTGCGGTATGAAGACTTTGCTCATGGGTAAACGTCGCTTCTCTTTGCGACGCCCTCCCCGAGCCGCCAATTTGGCCGCCAGCGAGCGCGCTACTGAAATCGGGCGAAACCCGGCACCGCCGCCAGCGACGGCGCCAAGACTCATGTACACGCAGCTTATACCTCCCGCCAAATCGCCTAGGGTGGCAACCGCGGTGTCAAGGATGGTAAGACGACGGCATCGACTGAGGGGAGCGCGTGTTCCATCCGTGAAATGGCGAGTAGTCGCCCGCATCCCACGCTTCGTGCAGCCCGGGCTTGCTTAGATCCCAGTCGGGGCGGATCTCGTGGGTCACGGTCCGTAGGTCGTGCCAGAGATCCACAAAGGAGGGGCGTCCCCAGAACCAGTATCCGTTGTAGATGCTGTGGATGACCAGCCCGGGCTTGAGCACGAGGGTGTGGGGGATCATCGGGTCGTGCTCGGGGTCGGTGTACTCCTGGATGTCGAGGTCCTTCTGGACGGTCCGCTCGGGGTCGGAGAGGAAGGGCCATTGGGCGCCGGTCGACGCGCGGAACTCCTGGCTTGAGTGATGGGTGTCGGTCGAGATGGTGGCAATCTTCGTGTAGGAAACTGCGATCTTGGGATAGTTGGCGGCGAGCTCGAGGTGCTGCTGGTGCTCCTTGGGGCAGTAGTTCCCGCGCGCGAGCGTGAGGATCAGGGGGTCGTCGCCTTGGATCTCGCTGAGCTTTCGAGCATGGTTCTCGTGATCGGGCAACTCGTAGTCGGGGAAGGTGCTGCCGGGGGCTATGTCGCTGCGCATGATCTGCTCCTGTCTATGGTTGAGGAGTGACGAGAACGATGGCCGCCGTCCCGTCCACTCGCGCCCGGTGCTCGACGGGTCCGGACCCCCGGTCCGCGGCACGGGTGTGGACCAGTGGTAACCCGGGCGCGGTCGGAGCCTTTCGGGTCCACATTGAGCCTAGTCATCCGGCGCCGCGGGCGCCAGAAAGGGCGCCATCCCAATGAGTAGCCACACGCCGGTGTGCGAGTTGCTGGGGATTGACCACCCGATTGTTTCGGCGCCGATGGCTGCAGATCCCCGGCTGCCCGCCGCGGTCTCGAATGCCGGCGCCCTCGGCACCATCGGGCTGTGGTGGGTCGACGACGCCGGAGATCTGGTTCGTGAAACCGCAGCGCTCACCGATCGTCCGGTTGGCGGCAACTTCGCTCTCACCTCCGATCAGCACCGTCGAGTCGATCAGGCTCTTTCTGCTGGCCTGCGGATCGTGTCGTTCATCTTCGGCGATCCCCAGAGCTACGTCGACTCGGTGCATGACGCCGGGGGGCTTGTCATGCACACGGTGGGCAGCGCGGAGGAAGCCCGGCGCGCGGTCGGATGTGGAGTGGACGTCATCGTTGCGCAGGGCTGGGAGGCCGGCGGTCACGTCTGGGGTGGTGTGGCCACGCTCCCGTTGGTGCCAGCGGTAGTCGACGCGGTGGCACCCGTACCGGTCATCGCGGCCGGTGGGATTGGCGACGCTCGAGGAGTCACGGCCGTGCTTGCCCTTGGTGCGCAGGCCGCTTGGCTCGGCACGCGGTTCCTCTTAGCCAACGAAATGCCGCTCCACGAGGAATACCGGCGTCTCCTGGCAGCCGCGACCGAGACCGATGCGGAGTGGTACGCCAACCTCTATGAGGTGGGATGGCCGGACGCTCCTCACCGCGCCCTCCACAACTCAACGGCCAAGAGGTGGGAGGCCGCGGGCCGCCCGCCACCGGGCAGTCGACCGGGAGAAGGCGAAGTGATAGCGCACTTCGCCTCGGGCGAACCGATCCTTCGATATTCCCCCGCGCCCCCGATGGTTGGAACGACCGGCGAGATCGAAGCGCTATCGCTGTGGGCCGGACAGAGCGTCGCGCTCGCCAAACAGCCACAGCCCGCCGCCGAAATCGTGGCCGAACTCGTCTCGCGCTTGTAGCCCCCTTCGCCGCCACCCGCCAAGCTGCTCCAAGCAATCGCCGACGACTGCTTTCACCGTCCGGGCGGTCCGGGCCGCACGATTCCTATGGCTGCTTCGTTGTCACCTCGGTAATGCGGGGGGCTCCTGAGTTCAGTACTGGACCCGATAGTGCATGTGGGTGACACCGCCCTCCCCCTCGAGGATCCGGGTGCGCTGGAGCTCTATCTGCTCGGGAGCGAGGCCCTCGAACAGACGCCGGCCTTGGCCGAGGAGCAGCGGGATGACGTGCAGCTCGAGCTCGTCGAGGACGCCGGCGGCAAGGGCGAGCCGCGCGATTCCCGCTCCGTGGACGAGCACGTTGTTGTCGCCCGCAGCCTCCTTGGCCTGAGCCATCGCGGGCGTGATGTCGTTCACAGGAGTGACAAGCGGCCACTGCGAGATATCGATGCCTGGTTCCTGGCGATAGAGGATGAAGATCGGCACGCTGTCGTGGTGGTCGCCGCCCCAGCCGCCAGCGGGTTCGAAGGTTCCCCGGCCGGCGACGACCGCCCCGGTGGACATGAGCTCGGCGAAGACTTGGCCGTTGACGCCTGTACGAACGACTTCCATCTTGTCGGAGTCGGCACGCGTCAACGCCCATTCGTGCAGGCGCATCCCGCCGTCGCCGAGCCCGTTGCCGGGGCCCGCGTTGGGCCCGGCGATGAACCCGTCGAGGGACATGGACATATCGAGAACGGTTGCTGACATGAGCGTCTCCTTCTGGTCTGTTGACTACAAGACCATGCGGTGCCGCGAAACTCATCCCTTAGCCAGCCTCGGCGTCAACATGCCGACGAAGCTAGGAGCCGGTCAAGATCGGCCGCCCGCCCAGGCAGATGGCATCGACAGCAGCGAGATCATCAGCACGGTGCACCGACGACCATCGCCGACGACGAACGGTCCTATGTCTTGACCGCTGCCGCGTCAGCCGGCGAACGAGTGAAAGGCCCCGAGCGACTGCGGGAGCTTCGGGGTAAACGGCCTGAACCGGTAGGGCTTGCCGGTTGCGAACCCGGCCTTGGCGGCAGCCGCCTTGTCCGCGAACGGAGTCAGCGCCGCGACCGCCTGATTGATGTCCGTCCACCTAAGCGTCCGCTCGTAGCCGTTGTTGTTCGGCGGGTCGACGCTCTCGGCCTTGCCCTGAATGCCCTTCACCTTCTCGATCGGGCCACCGTCGCGCCTGGCGACGCCGGGCGCGACGACCCGCGCGAGCGTGCGATGGTCGCTCTCGATGCCCATGATCCGCGCCGCCGTGACGCGCAGATCGGCGGTGCTGAAGTTCCGCACTCCGACCAGGTACGCGGCGATGAACGCGTCTTCGAGGGTCACAAGGATGTTCAGCGTCGTCCGGGCGTCGGAGAACATCTTGTGGGGGTAATAGAAGGTCGTGAACGGCGAGGGCTTGCCGGTCACGCTCTTCTCGAGCAGGTAGTGCGACATCTCCTCCTGCCGCGCGGCCTTGAGGTAACCCTGGTCGTCGGACGCGAGCCGCCTAAAGAACGGCGCTCTGTTGATGATGTTCGTGTACGTCGTGACCGCGAGCGCCTCGGCGATCTGCGCGGCGCCGAGGATCGCGAGATCGCCGCTCGTCGGACTGCCGGCCTGGGCCGCCGCGAATGACGGAATCAGCGCCTGCAACCCGCTCGCACCAGCAACCACACCGGCGCCGGCGGCTGCGGTTTTGCCGAGGAACTGCCTTCGATCTGTGCCTGGTTGCGCGAGCGTGTCCGACATTGGCCGAGCCTCCTTGAGGAAGTGGGTTCACCTTGCTATACGCCCCGCGGAGTCGGTCGGATCACCCCGCGCTGCTGCCGGGCCTCCAGCCCGGAGTCTTTCGACCGATGTCAGACCCGTGGACCGATCGCGAGAGCAGTCGGATCAGGTTCTCGCGATTCGTCGTTGCTCAAGCGAGGCGCACGACGATGATCGGTGGGCGCGTCGGCGCGAGGCTGCCATCCGGGCGCGGCTCGGCGGTCACGAGCACCAGCTGAACTCGACGTAAGTTCCCGGGCACCGTGATGGACCCGTTGCCGTTCGCAAACAGCGCTCTGGTCGGCGTCGGAGCCTGCGCCGCGCGCTCGAGCCAGACCTGGTAGATGCGGCCAGGCGGCGGAGCCGGCAGGCGCGAGACCCGCAACTGAGCGGTGTTGCCCGACCGGCGCAGGGAAGCGCTGGCCCCTGGCGCGTACACGATCCCGGCGTAAGTTCGCGCCGCGCCACCGCCGCTGCCGAGCGTGAGGGCGCCAACGACTACCAGCACTGCGACCAGGCCAACTGCGGCAATCGCAACAGCTGGGTTGAGCCAGCCGGGCCGGGTCACGATCGGGCGCCTGCCTCTCGTCCGTGTTCGTCGCTGGGACGCCTCGACGGGGGCCGCCGGATTCGCCGCTTCTGACCTGATGGTCGTCATGACGCGGTCCTTCAGCTCGTCGGACGGCGCACGCGTCGGCGCGCTCGCCGGGAGGACTTGCACCACCTTGCGCACGGCGGCAAGCTCCTTTTGGCATTTCGCGCACCTGGTGAGGTGGGCCTCGAACCGCCCGAGCTCCTGGTCGTCGAGGGCACCCAGCGCGTACGCCGCGAGGTCGTCCTCGAAGTGCCCGTGACCGCTGTCGTTGTCGCCGCCGGTGCTCACCTGGTGCCCTCCTCAGCGCGAGGGATTGGCTCGGGTGCCCCCCGAAGCTGTGCCTGGAGCTTGAGCAGCCCGAGGCGCATCCGGCCCTTGACGGTGCCGACCGGCTGCCCGAGCTTCGTAGCGATCTGGGTCTGGGTGAGACCGGAGAAGTAGGCGAGCTCGATCACGCGCCGCTGTGCCTCGGGCAGCGCCGCGAGCGCCAGGCGAACCTCCGCTGCCTGCTCGCGCTGCTGCACCAGCTCGTCGGTTCGCTCAGGCGCCTCAAGCCGCTCCTCGATCCCCTCGCTGGTCGCGCGCCGTCGGTCGTGCACGGCGCTTCTGCGCAGCCTGTCGATCGCCGAGTTGTGAACGATCCCGAGAAGCCAGCTGCGCACCTGACCCCTGCTTGGGTCGTAGCGGCCCCGGTCGCGCCATAGCGCCAGAAACGCGTTCTGAACGACATCCTCGGCGGCCCCGCGCTCGCCGCAGATCCGATAGGCGAGCGAGTACGCGATCGTGCAGTGGCGGTCATAGATCGCCTCGAACGCATCGGTGTCTCCCGCGCGTGCGAGGGCGATCAGCTCGTCATCGGAGCGCGTTTGGAAGCTCGCCGTAGAGCGGCGCGAGCGCAGACGCAGGGTAGGAGGCATCGCGTGGGCCCGGTTTATACGCCGCCACGAACGCAGCTGTCCAGCCGGGCGGCCGGATGTCAGCGCAGTTGCGGAGGCAGCGCCGCCCGTCACCCCGCTCAATCCTCGTGCTCGGTGCAGAGGATCATCTCGCTCAGGCCCGCCGCGCCGCGCTCGAGCGCGGGTGTGCGAGCCCATCCGGAGGGTTGACGCACGCATCGGTGGCCGACATGCCGGCCTTTCTCCCTGCCCGTTGAAGGTTTCGGCCAATGTACGCACACAGACGCTATGCGGATCATCGAACGCGGTGCACGACCGACGTGCTCAAGCCGCTGCGAGTCCGGAGCGCACGCCTGACTGTCGCTCCCAGGCGGAGCGGCATTATCTTCAGCAGCGTCCGAGGCGGAGTGTTGCTAAAGGCCGGTGGGCCCACCGGCGCTAGTTGCCCTTACGCGAACTCCCGATCCGCTGTGGGGACGATCTCCCGCCCCAGCGGAGTGAACGAGACGGGAATCAGCTTGAAGTTCGCCAGGCCGAGCGGGATTCCGATGATCGTCAGACACTGCGCGATGCCGGTGATCAGATGCACGAGCGCCAGCTCCCAGCCGAACAGGATGATCCACAGCACATTGCCAATCGTCGAGCCTGCGCCGGCATCTGGGCGGCGGACGATTCTGCGGCCGAACGGCCACAGCGTGAAGGCCGCGATCCTGAACGCCGCGAACCCGAATGGGATCGTGATGATCAGGATGAAGGCGATGATCCCGACGAGCACGTAGGCGAGCGCCAACCACAAGCCCGCAAAAACGAGCCAGATCACATTCAGGATGAAACGCAAGGTCTGACCTCCGTCATTGGACGCGTATTGAGCGAATACAGCTCGGACGGTCGTGAGGCAAGAGCTGCACCCTCTGATCCGGCGAGCCTGATTCTTGGACCATGACTAGGACTGCGGAGGTGGCGTGCGGCTTGCCTCGAGCGCGGCCGCCTCTGCCTCGTCGCGCTCGCGCTCGGCCGCCTGAGCCTCCTCTGCCGCTGCGCCAGCACGGTTGCGCGCTTCCTCGAGCTCCGCTGCCCGCTGTTGTGCCTCGCGCTCCAGCTCCTGCGCGCGCCGTTCGGCCTTCTCGGCTTCGAGGCGTCGGCGCTCGATCAGGCTGGCGCTGTAGAGAGGCCCACTCGAGGGCAGCGTGAGGTCGAACAGCACGCCGACCGCGGCCACCTGCTCGTGGCTCAACTCGTCCTCGGCCGATGCACTCTCGGCGTGCTGGATTTGTTCTGCGCTGTACGGAACCCGGAGGTAGTCGTGGCTCAGCACCGCCTCATCGGCTGGTACCAACGTCATCTGCCGCCCCAGCATCCCGTGTTTGATCGAGAGCAGAACCGGCTCGTGCGTGGTCGGGTCGTAGTAGACGTCTTCTAGACGTCCAGCCTTTCCCCCGGCGCCGTCGAGCACGTCCTGCCCATGCCAGCTCTCGATGCGTTCAATGGTTGGCATAGCTCGGTCTCCTTCTCGTGTTCGGCTCGATACTCCTATCCCGATACCGCTGACCTTGGCCATCACGCATCGGCTCTGACTGCATGACTGTCGGCTGCGTACCTCGTAACGCGACGCTACCTCAGCTTGTCCCGCGCAGCATCACCCCGATCGGATGAAACACACGGGAACCCTCGCATCCCCGGCTACGCACAGGGTGGATCGGCCAACTTCTCGGCACTGATTACGTCCATCCGATCGGACACCGGCTCCATCGCGGGTTTGCGGTGCTTGCACTAAATACGAAGATTCAGTAATATCTGAAATATGGACGACAAGCTCTGGCGCTTTGTTGACGCGGCCGGTGACTGGGTGTCGAGGTCGTACGGCATGCCGCGTATGACCGGCCGGGTGCTTGCCTGGCTGTTGGTATGTGACCCCCCGGAGCAGACGGCGACGCAGCTCGCGGAGGCGCTGGACGCGAGCCAGGGCTCGATCAGCGGGGCGACCGGGATGCTGGTCCGCCAGGGGTTGGTTGACCGGTTGCACATTCGGGGCGAGCGTGGCGATCGGTTCTGCCTGCGTTCCGAGCTGTGGGATGCACAGATCCGCGATCCGGGCGCCGAAGAGGCTCGCGCGTTGGTCGCGCAGGGTCTCGAGGCGTTGGCCGATGAGCCCGCCTCGCGCCGCGCACGGCTTGAGGAGATGGATGCGCTTTACGCGTGGTACGCGTCACGGATGCCGGCGCTGCTGGAGGAGTGGCGGGAGTACAAGCGAGCGAGATTAGGAGGCAACCGGGATGGCTGACGGGCGGGACGCGGTCGAAATCGAAGGCCTTAGGAAGTCCTTCGGCGAGGTGGTCGCACTCGATGGGCTCGACCTGCAGATCGAGAGCGGAACAGTCTTTGGACTGCTAGGTCCAAACGGGGCCGGCAAGACGACGCTCGTGCGGATCATGGCCACGCTGCTGGAGCCGGACGCGGGACGCGTCAGCGTGCTCGGGCACGATGTCGTGGGCGAGCCGTTGGCAGTCCGCCGGCGGATTGCCCTCGCGGGTCAGTTCGCTGCGGTCGACGCGGAGCTCACCGGGCGGGAGAACATTGAGATGATCGGTCGGCTTTATCGTTTGTCGCGCGACGAGGCTCGCGAGCGGGCCACCGAGGCGCTCGAGCGGTTTCGACTTCTCGATGCAGCCCACCGTCGCGCGGGGACGTATTCCGGCGGCATGCGCCGTCGGCTGGACCTCGCCGCGGGACTGATTGGCCGTCCGCCCTTGATCCTGCTGGACGAACCGACCACCGGTCTGGACCCGCGCTCCCGTCAGGAGCTTTGGAGCGTTATCGACGAGCTTCGGGGCGAGGGGACAACGGTGCTTCTCACCACTCAGTACCTCGACGAGGCCGACCGCCTCGCGCAACACATTGCGGTCGTCGACCATGGGCGGATAGCCGCGCAAGGAACCGCTGCAGAGCTGAAGGCGACCATCGGTGGCAGGGTGCTCAGCATCCGCCTCGTTGACCCCGCCGACATCCCCGATGCCACCGCTGAACTGGCGGCCATGCCCACCGCCGAGCGGCCGCACGTCGACGCTGCGGCCGGCGAGCTCCGGCTCGCCGTGGAAGATCCCCGCGCGTCGGCAGAGGCACTTCGCCGGCTCGATGCCAGACGGCTATCGGTGTCATCGATCGAGTTGCAGCAGCCCAGCCTGGACGACGTCTTCCTTACCCTGACCGGTCGTCCGGCCGAGCCGGCGACCGACGGACTACCCACACGGGAGGCCGCATGACCACCGCCACTGCCACCATCTCCGGCCGCGGACGGCTGACCCTGGCCGAGACCATCGCCGATAGCCGAGTGATGGCCGTGCGCCAGCTGCGCAAGATCGTCCGCAGACCGATGTACGTCGGCTACCTCTTCGTGCAGCCGGTGATCTTCGTCCTACTGTTCCGCTACGTGTTCGGCAGCGCGATCGACACCGGCCGCGTGAGCTACGTCAACTTCCTGATGCCCGGAATCATCGTCATGACCGCGGTCTTCGGGGCGCTGACCACAGGGCTGGGCCTTACCGAGGATCTAGCGGCAGGCGTTGTTGACCGCTTCCGTTCGCTGCCGATCGCCCGATCAGCCGTATTGATCGGTCGCACGGCTGCGGACCTGGCGACCAACGCCGTGACCCTCATCGTGATGCTGCTGCTCGGGTTCGCCGTCGGCTTCAGGCCCAGCCAGGCCGCGTACCAGATCGCACTTGCGTTTGCCCTAGTCCTGGCGTTCGCGTACGTGTTCTCGTGGATCAGCGCGTTCGTTGGCGTGTCGGTCCGCAATCCCGAGACCGCGCAGTCGGTTGGGTTCATCTGGGTGTTTCCGGTGGTGTTCGCCTCGTCGGCATTCGTCCCCACCGCCCACATGCCCGGAGTTGTGCGCACCTTCGCTGACATCAACCCCGTCACTCTGGTCGTCAACGCCGCCCGGGCGCTGACCATCGGACATGGTCACGCGCTCACACCGGCGCTCGGAGCTCTCGCCTGGCTCGCGGGGCTGCTGCTGATATTCGTTCCGCTCGCGGTCCGAGCCTTCCGGCGCGCGTGACAAGAGGCTGCGAGGCCCCATCCGGGCAGGACGTGGGGTGTCGGTCTGGAGCCAGGCAAGCGTCGCCTCGAGGCCGGCGGCATAGCCTATGCGCGGCTCCCAGCCGAGCATCTCTCGAGCCTTGCGATTGCTGAAGTCCTGATCGATGGCCAGCACGTGCACGGCTTGTCGCGAAAGCAGCGGCGGCGTCGTCAGACGCGTCACCTTGCGCAGCAGCCGGTAGCCGTGCTCAAGTGAAAAGCCGACGCCGATCGCCATCCAACACGGCACGCTCCAGCGGGGAGGCGAGCAGCCAAGTCCCTCGGCGAGCCCAGCGGTGAACTCCTTCCAGGTGATGTCCAGGCCATCGCTGACGTTGAAGGCGTGGCCGGGAGCGGCATCGTGGTGGAGCGCGAGAACCGCCGCATCGACCAGGTTCTCGACATAGCACAGACCGGCTATCGCGCGCCCACCGTCGATCAGGACCATGGTGCGGTTCCGGATCGCCCGAGCAATCTCGCCGACCACCTCGGTCGAGCCCGGGCCGTACACCGTCGACGGGCGCAGAATCACCTCGTCGAGCGCGTGTGCCCGTGCCGTGCGGCGGACTTCGGCCTCGGCAGCCAATTTCGTCTGGGCATACCAATTTCGAAACCGACTCGGAGTGTGTGCTTCGTCGATCGCTGGGCTACCGGGGTAGCCGTAGACATCAGTGGTGCTGACATGAATAAACCGCTCCATGGATGCATCGACGGATGCTTGGAGGAGATTGCGCGTGCCCGCGACGTTGGCTTGCGTGATCTCCTGCACGGTCGCCCAGTCAGATACAAGCGCCCCGCAATGGAACACGCTGCGGCAGCCTTCTGCGGCGCGTGCGAGTGATCGCGCATCAACGAGATCGCCGACAGCGATCTCCACATCGAGTTTCCGCAATCGTGCGGTGTCACTGCTCGCGCGTACGAGGCAACGCACCTGATATCCCTCCTCCACCAGCCGGCGCGCCAGATGCCCACCTATGAATCCGGTCGCGCCGGTGATCAAGCAAACGCCGTCGCGTACGGATCCATGGGCTAACCCCGGAACTGCACCTGGTCGACCGCTCGGGTGACGTACGAGCGCCTGCGTCGGAAGGTCGCGGTGGCGATGTCCCGCACCAAGGCCCAGTTCTTGCTTGCCGACCTCTGGCAGTCGGCAAGCACAGCGTCGAGAGCGTCGAGGAAGCTGTACGCCTCGGGCTCGGACAGGGTCAACGGAGGGAGCAGCTTGATCACGTCGTTCTTACCGGCCACCATCGTGATCACGCCGTGGTCGCGGTGTAGCGGGATCACGATCAGCTGAGGGAACAGGCCCTCGCTCGCCATGTGGATCAAATGCCAGTTCAGCCTGCCGATGCGGGAGCTCGGCGCGCGCAGCTCGATGCCCAGGATGAGCCCGATGCCCCGCACCTCCTTGATCATCTCATACCGCTGCTGAAGCTGGGTCAGCCCCTCTAGCAGGAGGTGGCCGACGCGAGCGGAGTGCTCGACCAAGGCATCGCGCTCCGTGATGCGCACCGTGGCCAGACCCGCTGCCATCGACAGGCGATTTCGGCTGAACGTCGACTGATGCACGTAGCAGCGTTCGAGCGTTCCCACGGCCTTGTCGTAGATCCTCCGCCTCGTGATCATGGCCGCGACCGGCATGTAGCCTCCCCCGAGCCCCTTTCCGACGACTACGAGATCCGGCTCGAGCCCCCAGTGCTCCAGCGCGAACCATCTGCCGGTGCGTCCAAGCCCGGTCTGGACCTCGTCGACGATGAATAGGGTGCCGTAGCGCCGACACAGCGTCTGCGCCGATTGCAGATAACCCTCCGGCGGAAGCGTCACCATCCGGCCCTGGATCGGCTCGACGATGAAGGCGGCCACATCTCCTGTTCGCAGCTCCGCCTCCAAACGCGAGAGGTCACCGAAGGGCACACGCTCGCACCCTGGCAGCAGCGGGCCGAAGCCTTCCTTGAAGAACTCATCACCGACCAGCGAGAGCGGCCCGAGACTAACCCCGTGGAAGCTCGAGTCGCATGAGAGCAACCGGGGACGACCTGTCGCCGCGCGGGCAAATTTCATCGCTGCGTCGACGGCCTCGGCGCCCGTGCTTGCGAAGCACACCGCGTCGAGCCCGTGCGGCAAACGCTGCGACAGAGCTTCCGCGAGCATCCCGGCCGTGGGGGAATGGTGGAGCTGAACGCCGTCTACAAGGTTGGCCGCGAGGCCCGCGTGGAGCACGTCGCGCACGTCGGGATGGTTGTGGCCCAGGCTGGCGAATCCCTCTCCGGTGTGGAAGTCGAGATAGGCCCGGCCAGCGGCGTCGTAGAGGTAAGAGCCTTGCGCCGAGACGTACTCCTTGTCGAAGCCGAGAATCCGCAGCAGGTCGACCAGCGATGAATCAAGATGGCGCGCGGCCAGGTCCAGGGTTTCGCCCGAGCGCCCGATCGCTTCCGCGACCACGCCGAGCGAGTCAAGTGCGTCGCTGTGCTCAGAGTGGGCAACCATCGCCATGGCTGCCGGACTCTATGCGACCCAGGAGGACGGGACGCCGGGCGTGCGTTGGAGTGTCCGCCCCCGAGGGCAGCTTGGCTACGGTGGGCTCGGCCGCGACACGGCGCCAGGTCGCCAAGCTGGGAGCCGTCAGGTCGCCAAGCCCGTGCCGACGGTCAGACTCGTGACCCACGCCATGATCCAGCTCCTGAGCCGCACCCGAACGGACCGCCGCGGCGTAAGCTTCTGTGGGACCGGAATCCGAGGTCAGAGTTGCGGCTAGCGGCTTTCTCAGACGTAAGCTCGTTTTGGCGGTCTCGCTCGAGGGGGGGCGGACTGGCGGTAGTGGCGATGTGCGCCACGGTTGGCGTGCTTGTCGCCGGTTGCTCAGGCGGGACCAAGTCGCAAGGGAGCCACGGCGCAGGCTCCACCGCCGGTGTGCAGCTGTCGATCGCTCCGACCAGCGGCACCGTCGATAAGACGCCGGACCGTGGCGTCACCGTCTCGGTCGTGGGCGGCACGATCAGCAGCGTCAGCGTCCAGACGAGGGGCGACCCCGTCACCGGGGCGATCAACGCCGCCGGGACCGTGTGGCACAGCAACTGGGCCCTCAACGTCTCGCAGCACTACACGGTGGTGGCGACAGCCACCGCGCATTCGGGAAAGAGGGTCACGCAGACCAGTTCGTTTCGCACGTTCACGCCCGCCAAGACGTTCGACGCGAAGATCATCGAGGGCTACCACCAGACCTACGGTGTAGGAATGCCGATCATCCTGTACTTCAACCAACCGATCACCGACAAGGCCGCGGTGGAGCGGGCCCTTGAGGTCAGAAGCTCCAAGCCTGTGGTCGGTGCCTGGTACTGGGACAGCCAATGCGGCACTGCTCCCATGTGCGTGTACTTCCGAACGCGGCGGTACTGGCCGACTAACACGCAGGTGAGCTTCACCGGCCACCTAAATGGGGTCCAGGTCGCGCCCGGGGTCTACGGGAGCCACACCCTCACCCAGAGCTTCACGATCGGCCCCTCTCTGATCGCGGACGTCAACACGTCGGACCACTCCATGAACGTCTACCGGGGCGGGAAGTTGTTCGCGCACTGGCCGATCAGCAGCGGACGGCCCGGCGATGACACCCCGAACGGCCAGTACCTGACGATCGAGAAGGCCAACCCGGTCGAAATGAAGGGCCCCGGCTATGACCTCCAGGTGCCGTACTCCGTGCGGTTCACGTGGAGCGGCGACTACCTGCACGACGCCTACTGGTCGGTGGGGGAGCAGGGATTCGACAACGTCAGCCACGGCTGCGTGAACATGTCGCCCACCGATGCCACGATCTACTACAACATGGCGGTTCCCGGAGACCCGGTGAAGGTCTCCGGCAGCCCACGGGCCGGCGACTGGGACAACGGATGGACCATGTGGTTCAAGCCCTGGGACCAGTGGGTCAGCGGAAGCGCGCTGCACCAGGCCGTGCAGGTGAGCTCCGCCGGCAGCACGTTCGTCAGTGCCTCAGCACCCGCTCCGAACGCCGCCGCAGCGCCGCTGGGAGCGTCCAACTCCTACCGCGCGCCAGCGCTCTGAAATAGGGTCAGCGCATGATCGTGGCGATTGCCGGAGCTCACGGGAAGATCGCGATGCGGCTGGCAAGCCTGCTGGCCGGTGAGGGCGACACCGTGATCGGTCTGATTCGTAACCCGGACCATGTGGCCGACGTCAGCCAGCAGGGCGCTTCTGCGGTCGTGTGCGATCTCGAGCACGCCACCGTTGATGAGATCGCTGGAGCCATTCGGGGCGCGGACGCGGCCGTCTTCGCTGCGGGCGCGGGACCGGGTAGCGGTGCCGAGCGCAAGCTCACCATGGACCGCGACGGGGCGATCAAGTTGCTGAATGCCGCCACTGCGGCGGATGTTTCGCGCTTTCAGATCATCAGCTCGGTGGGGGCCGAAAATCCTCCCGGGGGCGACGACGCGTTCAGCGTCTATTTGCGGGCGAAGGGCGAGGCAGACGAAGCGGTGCGGGCCAGCGACCGGCATTGGACGATCGTCAGGCCGGGGCGCTTACCGACGATCGCGGAACGGGTCGGGTCCGAATCGAGCCGGTGCAGTTCCGGGGCCAGGTTCCGCGCGATGACGTGGCCGCCGTTCTCGCCAGCTTGCTGCGCGACCCCCGCTCCTCCGGCCGCCTGCTGTACGTAAACAGCGGCGGGGAGCCCATCGAGCAAGCGCTCGAGGCTGTGCTGTCCGAATAAGAAGGCCGCCGGACCAGGACGACCTCGTGATCGTCACGACGTTCAACGCCTGGGGAGACTCGCAGCACCTCGACGTTCATCACGACGTACAGCTTCAACGCGGTTTCGATGCAGCCCCTGGTCAAGGTGCTGTTCGGCGAGCAGCAGCCCACCGGAAAGCTGCCGGTGACGATCACGGCGCCGCCACCCTCGACCGTGGTCTTGTATCCGTATGGCTTTCATTTAGCGCTCCCCTGACCGCGGGCCACTGGCTCGGCGCCCTCCCTGCGCCGGGCCGCGAGTGGCCCGGTGCCCGCCGGTAGAACGCCTGGCCGATCAGCCAGAGCGGTATGGGCAGGAGCGGGACCACCATCCGCGGCTCGGCCGTGGGCAGAAGGTGGACGATGAGTCCCAGGCCAAAGAACAGCAGGAAGGGCACCGTCTCGGGCGGCAGGGGACGCCGAGCGCGCCGGAGCGAGACCCCGGCGGCGATGAGTGCTGCCAGCAGCGCGCCATTGAAGAGGGACAGCCCCACGACCAGCGCGACCGACAGCCTGAAGCTGAAGGGAAAGCCGAGGAACATCCGACCGACGTTGGCCAGCAGGTTCAGCATGTACTTGGCGGGATGGCCCAGTGCCTGGACGAGCGCCACGTGTTGAAGCTCGAGGTCGGCCCGGAGAGGCCCGAGCGAGGAGACGTAGTGGAAGAAGGGCCGATAGGCGGCCAGAGCCGGATCGGTGTTCACGGTGTGCGTCGCGTGCCACTGGCCTAACTGGCTGGCGCTCGGCGACGACATCCAGTACAGGGAGATCCCGCCCGAGTTGCCCCAGTAGAACAGGTGGTGGGTGATCTCGTAGGTGTAAGCCAGCCAGGGAAGGCACGCCAGCATGCCCACCGCACAGACGATGGTCCAGCGCCGGGCCGTAGTGGTTCGTCCCGACGCGGCACCGTGGCGCAGGCGAGCGACGCACCACCAGATCAGCGCCGCGATCAGGCACGCGGTTATGACCCAGCCGTACTCCAGCCGCGTCATGACCAGGGCACCCATTGACAGGCCGGCCAGGACAGCGTGTCGGCTGTTGCCGTGCATGAGGAATCGCGCGGTCCCGTACAGCGCTGCGACCGCGCACAGCAGCGCTAGCGGCTCCTTGGCCACGGTTCCGAGCACGTAGTAGCCCGGGGCGTAGAGGCCGAGCGCGTAGGCGCCGATCAGTGCCCCCCGTTGGCTCAGCCTCAGCCGCAGCAAGCGGTAGAACAGCAGCGCCGCAGCGAACATCAGCAGCGGGCTGGTCAGGCGAAGTTCGGCCAGCGGGACCCCCAGCGCCACGAGCGGCGCCAGCAGCGCGGGCAGCCCCGGCCCGTGCCAGAGGTATTTCGTGGAGTCCATGGTCCCCACAACCGCGTAGCGGCCCTGTAGCAGCCGGTGGGCCGCCGCCAGAATCGGGGCCTCATCACCGTTCGGCCGCCCGGGATCGGTGAGGAGCGAAACGAGAAGGAACACCCCCAATAGCGGCAGCAGCCGGACGACGGCCGACCCGAGCAGAGCCGACGAAAGGCTGCCGGGCGTTTGCGCCCGTACCCCTCCGTTGTCGGACCGTCCGTTGTGGCGGAAGCGACGAAGCGTTAGGCGTGGAGGGGCTTCGGGCGGTGCTTGAGTGGTCATCGCCCTCCTCGGGCGACATGCGGCGGTGGCTAGGTCACAGATGACCGCAGCGAGGCCGAGTCGGCGGATGCGTGGGCACGCGACGGGCGATGGTATAGGGCTTGGTGGCGGCTAGTCGTCTGGCGCAGACACCGAGCGCTAGGCAGCGTCAGCCGCCGCGCAGCGTGCGCACAGTCCCCAGACCACGAGCTGCGTGTGGTCAGGGACGAATCCGGTCTCCGCCGCCCGTTCGGCAACCTGCCCGGACAGCGAACCGCCCTCCAGATCCGCCGTCGCTCCGCAGCGCCGGCACACCGTATGCGCGTGGGGCTCCACGCGTGAGTCGAACAGAACCGCGCCGTTGCCGGTGCCGAAGCGACGCACGAGGCCCAGGTCCTCGAGCAGCTCGAGCGTGGCGTACACGGTCGGCAGCGAGACGCCGGGCAGGACGTCCGAGACCTTCTCCAGCACCTGCTCGGCCGTCATGTGCTGCGTCTGGGAACACAGCGCACGGTGGATCACTATCCGCTGCGAGGTGACCCGCAAGCCTCGGCCGCGAAGCTCACCAATCAGCTGGTCGTCGATCGCTGGCGACTGCATCCTCAACATGATAGCTCTAATTAGGGCATCCTTATTTTAATTTATTCGCTATAGTCGCGTTGTGAGCGTAGGAACCGCGGACCGAAAGAAGTCCCGGACCGGACTCGGCCAAGCGATCGCACGACTGGCCGGCTTTGACGACGAGCCGGCGTTTGTCCTCCGCGTCGTCCAGCCGGGCCTGGTGGGGATGATCGATGGAACTGTCTCCACCCTGGCCCCGATCTTCGCCGCGGCGGTTTCGAGCAACTCACATACCGCCCTGGTGGTCGGTATCTCTACGGCGCTCGGCGCCGGCGTAAGCATGGGCATCTCCGAAGCCCTGTCCGACACAGGCGAGCAGACCGGGCGGGGATCGGCCATCGTCCGGGGGGCGATCACCGGCGCGTTCACGACGGTCGGGGGCGTGTTTCACTCGCTGCCGTTCATCATTCGCAACGTCCATACCGCGCTGATCGTCGCCGGCGCGGTCGTTGCGGTCGAGCTGTTGACGATTGCCTGGGTTCGCTATCGATTCCTCAAGGTCTCGCTCCGCTCCTCGCTCGTCGTGGTCACGCTCGGAGGGGCGATCGTCGTGGCGATCGGGGTCACGATCGGGAGCTCTTAGCTCGGGTGAGGACCGAGTCCGGCAGCCAGCGGGCCCCGCTCCGGTTTGCTTAACGCCAGCCTGCCGGTGAACTCGTTATGATCGCTGGGCGGCCCGCGGGACGCAGTGCCGCGGCAGTTGGGCGGACAGAGCACATGAAACTTCACACTGCCCCGACAGAGCCTCCTAGCGCCATGCGCGCGGAGCCCGCCCTCGAGCAGCCGGAGCCCGGCCCCGTGCGGCCGGTCTCGATGCCGGTGGTAGACCGGGTGGCAAGCGCCGCCGTCACGGCCATCCCGCCGATCATGGTCGGCGTCGGCATGTGGCTCGGCTGGGGCCGAAACCTATTCGGTTGGGAGTACCTGTTGCTCCTGGCCTTCATGTACGTGTCGGTAGGCACCGGCATCACGGTGGGCTTTCATCGGCTCCTGACGCACCGAAGCTTCAAGTGCAGCCGGCTGTTGCGGGCGGGGTTCGCCGCTCTGGGCTCGGCGGCCGCCGAGGGCCCGGTGATCGACTGGGTCGCCACGCACCGAAAGCATCACCAGTTCTCCGATGAACACGGCGATCCACACAGCCCCCACGTCGATCGCGAGCACGGCTGGCGGGGCGCGCTGCAGGGGCTGGCCTACGCTCATCTCGGCTGGGTGTTCAAGGACATGGAGGTGGCCGACGAGCACAGATACGCGCGGGACCTGCTCGCGGACCCGATGATCAAGTTCGTTGATCGCACGTTCGTCTTGTGGGTGGTCATCGGTCTCGCCGTGCCGTTCGGGCTCGGCTTCGCCGTGACCGGGTCAATCACCGGAGGGCTGCTGGGGCTGCTATGGGGCGGCGCTGCTCGGATCTTCTTCGTTCACCACGCGACGTTCAGCATCAACTCCGTGTGCCATTTCTTTGGTCGCCAGGACTACGACACGGGCGATGAATCCAAAAACGTGGCCTGGCTGGCGATTCCCACTTGGGGCGAGGCGTGGCACAACAACCACCACGCCTTTCCAACCTCCTATCGCCACGGCCTCCGTCGGTGGCAGATCGACCCCGCGGCGGGAGTGATCCGCGTACTCGAGATGTTCGGCCTCGCCTGGGACGTAGTCCGTATCGACCCTGCGCGGCGGCAGCGCAGGGCCCTCGTAGCGTCCTGAAATCGTGGCGCTTTCGAACACCGCTCCGCTGGTGCGCGAGCTGGAGAGGGCGTTCCCTCGCCGTCCGTTCACGGTGGCGTTCTGGGACCGGACCCGGCTTGAAGCCACCGAGCCAGGCGCTCCCACGTTCCTGATCAAAACGCCCCGGGCGCTCGCTCACGTGCTGCGTGCCCCCGGTGAGCTGGGCCTGGGTCGGGCCTACGCATCCGGAATGATCGAGGTCGACGACCTCGACGCCGCGCTGGCGGTGGTCGATGGGTGGAACCCGCGTCCGCCCGGTATCCGCCAGCAGCTCGCGCTGGCGCTGGCGCTGGTCCGGGCCTGCGGGCTGGTCGTGCCGCCGGGGCGGCCCCAGGCGGAGCTCAGGCTACGCGGCGAGCGCCACACCGTGAGCCGCGACCGGCGCGCGGTCCGCCACCACTACAACGTCGGCAACGACTTCTTCGCTCTGTTCCTCGATTCCTCGATGACCTACAGCTGCGCGTGCTTCTCGCGGGGTGCGCGAACGCTCGAGGAGGCACAGGAGGCGAAGCTGGAGCTCGTGTGCTCGAAGCTCGGGCTGGCGGCCGGCGAGCGGGTGTTGGACGTCGGTTGCGGGTGGGGAAGCTTTGCGCTGCACGCCGCGCGCAATCACGGGGCCCGCGTGCTCGGGATCACCCTCTCGGAGCCCCAGGCCGAGCTGGCGCGCGAGAGAGCCAGCCGGGCGGGCGTTGCCGACCGGGTGGAGTTCCGGGTGGCCGACTACCGCGAATTGAGCGGCGAGCAGTTCGACGCCATCGCCAGCATCGGCATGGTCGAGCACGTGGGCGCGGAGCGGATCGATGTATACGCGAGTCGCCTGGCGGGCCTGCTTCGACCAGGTGGGCGGTTGCTCAACCACGGGATCGCGAAGCTCAAGGACCTCGACACACCCGACGAGGGACCCTTCTCCGAGAGGTTCGTGTTCCCCGATGGCGTGCCCCTGCCGCTGTCCCGAATCGAGCTCGCGCTGGAGCGCGCTGGGTTCGTGACCAAGCATGTAGAGGGCTTCGCCGACGACTACGCCGAAACGCTCAGGCACTGGATCGGCCGGTTCGAGGATCGCTACGACGACGCGGTCAGCCTCGCCGGGCCGGAGCGCGCGCGGGTCTGGCGGTTGTACCTACATGCAGCCCGGCAGGGATTCGAGACGGGCTGGGCTTCGATCTACCAGGTGCTGGCTCACCTGCCCTCACGCCAGGCCGCTACGAAGCCGGCTGAGGCTCAGCGGGCTCCGTCGGAGCGGACTCGGCGGCCGCCTGTTCGGCGGGCATCGCAGGCTGCGGCTCCGGCTGCGCGGCGGCGTACGCATGTGCGCCCACGGCGCCGATGACGCCGCCCGCGAGCGCAGCTACCGCCCAACCGGGCCCGTGCGGCTCTTCGCCGCCCAGCGCGAGGCTGCCGGGGCCGTCGTCGGCCAACGTCAGCGCTGCGGCTATCAACACCAGGTTGTACTCGTAACCGCCGTTGGTAACCCAGGGGCCGTTCTTGATGTGGACGCGGTTGATCGCCGTGAGCATCACTGAGATCAGCATTGAGGCGGCCAGTGGGGTGGCAAGACCCGTGATCAGCAGCAGCCCACCGCCGGCCTCGGCCGCTCCGGCGGCGGTCGCGTGGTGACGACCCGGCCGCATCCCCATGCTCTCGAAGGCGTTGCCCGTGGCCTCCAGGCCGTGGCCGCCGAACCAGCCGAACAGCTTCTGCGTGCCGTGTCCGAAGAACAATCCCCCAACGATGAGCCGAAGTAGCAAGCGAGCGATCTTCATTCTTCCCCTCTCAACTTAGGTTGACGAGTCAACTATACGCTATCGCCACCGGCGGCTCGGGCGCCGGCTCGGGCACGGGCGGTGTGGGGTCGCGGGGTGGAGGAGCTGGTCCCGGGCCCGGTTGTGGAGCCGGCGGCGAGGGATCCGGCGACGGCGGGGGTTGTCCTGGCGCGGGTCCTGGAGGCGGCTCCGGCGGAGGCTCGGGTACCGGCGGGCCGGGTGGTTGTGGGCGCTGAGCCACCATCTCCGGTTGATCTCCCCGGCCGGTCGCGGGGCGAAACTGTCACCACCCGCACGTCTGGATGCGCTCGCGCCGGCCGGTCCCTCGACATCCCGCACGCCGAGGAGTAGTTTGATCTCAGGTCCACGATTAACGGAGGAGAGGTATGGCCAAGTCCGTTTCCGTGCGCCTCCGCGTCAACGGCGTCGAGCACCACCTGGAGGTGGAGCCACGCCTGTTGCTCGTGCACGCGCTGCGTGACAAGCTCGGTTTGACGGGCACCCACGTCGGGTGCGACACCTCCAACTGCGGTGCCTGCACCGTGCACCTGGATGGTCGAGCGGTCAAGTCATGCACGCTGCTGGCCGTGCAGGCCGATGGCGCCGAGGTGACCACGATTGAAGGACTCGCCTCCGAAGGCGAGCTACACCCCGTGCAGGAAGCATTTTGGAATGACCACGCGCTTCAGTGCGGCTACTGCACCCCGGGCATGATCATGGCCGCCGCCGCGCTGCTGTCCGAGAACCCCAACCCAACTGAGGCCGATGTGCGCCACACGCTCGAGGGGAATCTCTGCCGCTGCACCGGCTATCAAAACATTGTCAAAGCGGTGCTGGACGCGGCCAAGGCGAAGGGGGCCACGATCCCCGAACAGCCCGAGAAGCCGGAGGTGGTGGCATGAGCGCTACAGCCGAGTCGCAAGTGGGACGCAGGCTGCGTCGCAAGGAGGACCCGCGGATGATCAGCGGCCGAGGGCGTTACATCGACGACTACTCGATGACCGGGATGCTGCACGCCGCCATCGTCCGCTCTCCCGAAGCGCACGCCCGGATCAGCTCGATCGATACAGCGGGAGCGAGCGGTCGCGAAGACGTGGTGGCAGTGTTCACGGGCGAGGACCTCGTCGAGGACTTCGCCGCCCCGATGGTGATGGCGTGGAGCCCGCCGGGCGTAGAGATCCGCACTCCCGAGCTGTGGCCGTTGGCCCGCGGCGAGGTCAAGCACGTCGGCGACCCCGTCGCGGTGGTCGTCGGCACCGACCGCTACTCCGTGGTCGACGCCGCTGAGGAGGTAATCGTCGAGTACGAGCCGAAGCCGGTTGTGGTCGATCCCGAGAAGGCGCTCGAGGAGGGCTCGCCGCTCGTCTGGGAGCAGTTCGGGACGAACAGGGTGCACGAGTGGGGGATCTCGGGCGGCGACGTCGAAGCCGCCCTGTCCGAAGCGGACGTGGTCGTCGAGCAGCGGCTGGTCAACCACCGCACGGCCGGCGGCGCGATCGAGCCCCGCGGCGTGCTGGCGGTACCGCGGACCGACAGCTTCACGCTCTACTCCTCGACCCAGATCCCGCATATCGCCCGTTACCTCCTGTCACTGATCACCGGCATCCCCGAGGACAAGCTGCGGGTTGTGGCTCCCGACGTGGGTGGAGGCTTCGGTTCGAAGCTCCAGGTGTATCCGGAGGAGGCATTGATGCTCGCCCTGGCCAAGCGCCTGGGCCAGCCCGTGAGGTGGATCGAGACCCGCTCGGAGAACATGACCACCAGCCACCACGGACGAGACCAGATCAACTACATCACCCTTGGCGCGAAGCGAGACGGCACGCTCACGGGGTGCCGAGCGCGGATCATCGCCGACCTCGGTGCCTACCTGCTGCTGCTGACCCCATTCATCCCCGAGCTGGGGTTCCCGGTGATGGGCGGGGCCTACAAGATCCCGGCGATCGAGCTGCAGTTCGAGGGCGTTTTCACGAACAAGTTCTGCACGGATGCCATCCGGGGCGCGGGACGGCCGGAGGGGACGTACTGGATCGAGCTGACGATGGACAAGCTCGCGGACGAGCTCGGCATGGATCGCCTCGAGCTCCGGCGCAAGAACTTCATCCGCAAGGACGAGTTCCAGTTCACGACCGCGCTGGGGATGACGTATGACTCGGGCGACTACGAGGGAACGCTGGACAAGCTATTGGAACGGTTCGACCTCGAGGCATTCCGGCGTGAGCAAGCCGAGATGCGCGAGCGCGGCATCTACCGTGGCGTGGGGTTCTCGACGTATGTCGAGGTCTGCGGGCTGGCGCCGTCACGCGCGGTCGGCCCGCAGGGGGTCGGGCTCCAGGCCGCATTCTGGGAGTCGGCGATGGTCCGAGTTCACCCCACCGGCTCGGCCACGGTATTCACCGGCACCTCGCCCCATGGCCAGGGTCACGACACGGGGTTCGCGCAGATCGTCGCCGACCGGGTGGGGATCGATCCCGAGCGGATCGAGGTCATCCACGGGGACACCAATCAGGGCCCATGGGGGTGGGGCACCTACGGTTCTCGCTCCCTGTCGGTGGGGGGAGAGGCGGTGGCCCGCGCGGCGGAGAGGGTCCAGGACAAGGCCAAGCGGATCTGCGCCGCGCTGCTGGAAGCGGACCCCGAGGACATCGAGCTCTCCGATGGCAAGTACCAGGTGCGTGGCTCGCCCGACAAGTTCAAGACGATGGCCGATATCGCGGGGGCGGCCCACATTCCGCCGCAGGAGCTGCCGACCGACATCGAGCCGGGGCTCGAGGAGACGTCGTTCTACGACCCCGAGAATTTCGTGTTCCCGTTCGGTGCCCACGCCTGCGTCGTAGACGTGGACGTCGAGACGGGCAAGGTGAACGTCGTACGGTACGTGGCCGTGGACGACTGCGGCAAGCAGATCAATCCCATGCTGGTCGACGGGCAGATCCACGGCGGCGTCGTGCACGCGATCGGACAGGCCCTGTACGAGCAGGTCGTCTATGACGCGGACGGCCAGCTGGTGACGGGGACATTCGTCGATTACGCGATGCCAACGGCGGCCGAGCTGCCGAACCTCGAGCTCGACCGGACCGAGACGCCATCGCCGGTCAATTCGCTTGGCGTCAAGGGAGTCGGCGAAGCGGGAACGATCGGGTGCACGCCGACGGTGACAGCAGCGGTACTGGACGCGCTGGGGCCGTTGGGCGTCAAGTGGATCGACATGCCGCTGACGCCGATGCGGGTGTGGAACTCGATCCAGGAAGCGAAAGGAGGTGCGGCATGATCCCCGCCGAGTTCGACTACGAGGCCCCGGAGTCGCTCGAGGACGCGGTCGGGATGCTCCAGTCCGGCGGCGAGGAGGCAAAGCTGCTGGCCGGAGGGCACTCCCTGCTGCCGCTGATGAAGCTCCGCCTGGCTGCCCCCGCACTGCTGGTCGACCTGCGCCGGGTGCCCGGGTTGCACGGTGTTCAGCGCGAGGACGGCACCTGGCGGATCGGCGCCATGGTTCCCCACGCCGAGCTCGAGCACAGGCCCGATCTGGGGCTGGTCTCCCGCGCCGCCGGGACCATCGCCGACCCCCAGGTCCGCAATCGGGGCACGATCGGCGGCTCGCTGGCCCACGGCGATCCGGCCTCCGATCTTCCGGGCGTGCTGCTCGCGACCGATGGCACGGTGACGGTTCAAGGTCAGGGCGGGCAGCGCACGCTCGAGGCGTCCGAGCTGTTCCGCGACTACCTCCAGACGGCGCTGGAACCGAGCGAGGTGCTTACCGAGGTCCGCGTTCCGGCGCTCGACGGCTACGGGTTCTCCTACCAGAAGTTCAACCGGCGAAGCGAGGACTGGGCCATGGTCGCGGTCTCCGCGCTGATCAGGCAGACGGGTGACATCTGCGAGGACGTGCGAGTGGGGATGACGAACATGGGATCGATCCCGCTGCGGGCGCAGGCCGTAGAGGGGGCGCTCCGCGGGCAGCCGCTGAACACGGACACGATCACGGCCGCGGCCGAGCAGGCCGCCGAAGGCACCGATCCGCCGGCGGACCTCAACGCGACCGCCGACTACAAGCGCCACCTGGCGCGCGTGCTGTGCCGCAGAGCTCTACAGGAGGCCGCAGGGCTGACGTGAGGCTCGCTGCAATCCGGTCGGTCGAGGCGGCGCAGGCCGCCCTGGCCGGCCAGAGCTACCTCGCTGATCGGCCGCTCGCCCTGGCCGTGTACCTGGCCTCGGTGCTCGAGCAGCCGCTGCTGCTCGAGGGGGAGGCCGGCGTCGGCAAGACCGAGGTCGGCAGGGCGCTGGCAGCGGCCACCGGCGCTCGCCTGATCCGGCTTCAGTGTCACGAGGGGATCGATCTACACAACGCCCTATACGACTGGGATTACCCGCGGCAGCTGCTAGCGCTGCGGGCCGCCGAAGGCGGGATAGACGAAGGACAACTGTTCTCCCGCCGGTTCCTGCTGCGGCGCCCACTGCTCGAGGCGCTCGAATCGGATCCCTCTCAGCCGGTGGTTCTCCTGATCGACGAGGTGGACCGCTCCGACGACGAGTTCGAGGCCTTCCTGCTCGAGTTCCTGTCCGACTTCGCGGTCACGGTCCCCGAGCTCGGCACGATCACGGCCCAGCGCCGACCGGTCGTGGTGCTGACCTCAAACCGGACGCGCGAGCTGCACGACGCGCTCAAGCGTCGCTGCCTTTACCACTGGATCGATTACCCCGATTCGCGCCGCGAGCGGGAGATCGTCCACGCCCGGATCCCGGGCGTGCCGGAGTCGATCGCGGCACGGGTGGTAGAGGCCATCGGGAGGCTCCGGGGCCAGGAGGACCTGTACAAGCTCCCGGGCGTGGGGGAGACCATCGTCTGGGCACAGGCGCTGCTGGCGCTCGGCTCAGGCGGTGACCTGGATGACACGCTCGGAGCCGCGCTCAAGGTCCACGAGGATGTCGTAAGAGTCCGGGAGCGAGGAGTGCTCGAGGGTGTCTGAGCAGGTGACCGAGCGCCTCGGATCCTTGACCGCCGCCATGCGAGCGCAGGGGGCCCGGGTGGGAATGGGGGAACTCCTCAGCGCACACCGCGCCTTGGCCGCGGTCGATTGCGCCTCCCGCGAGGAGGCTCGCCTCGCACTGCGGGCGGCGCTCTGCTCAGGGCGGGACGACCTCGAGCGCTTCGAGCGGGCCTTCCTGGCCGTGTTCGGCGGCCCGCGGGCCGTGGCCGGCAACGATCCGCTCAAGGACCTGGGCGTGATCGAACGAGCGGCGCTACCCCGTGTGGGCATCCCGGACGCCGCTCCCGCCCCGGGTGGCGGAGAGCCGACGCCGGTCCCGGTCGCTTGGAGTGACCTGGAGCTGCTGCGTACGAAGGACTTCGCGGGCTACACGGAGGCGGAGACGGTGCTGGCCCGAGAGCTGATCGCGCGGTTGGCGCGACGGGGGCCGACCCGGCTCTCGCGGCGGACGCGCCCGGCCCGCCGCCGCGGTCACGCCCCCGATCTCCGCCGACTGGTCCGAGCTTCGCTGCGCACCGGGGGCGAGCCGTTGGAGCGGCACTGGCGGGCGCCGACCGTCCGGCCCCGAGCGCTGGTGCTCGTGTGCGACGTGTCTGGGTCGATGGCCCCCTACTCGCGAATGCTCCTTCAGTATCTGCATGCCTGTGTCGCGGCCAGACGACGGGTGGAGGCGTTCGCGTTCGGCACCCGGCTGACACGGATCACCCATGAGCTCTCCGGCCGCGACCACGACCGGGCGATGGAGAGGGCGGCCGCGGCCGTCGTCGACTTCGCCGGCGGGACCAGGATCGGCGAGGCGCTGGCGGAGCTCAACCGGGTCCACGGCCGGCGACTGGGGCGCGGTGCCGTGGTCGTGATCCTCTCCGACGGATGGGATCGCGGTGACCCGGACCTACTATCGGGCGAGATGGCTCGCCTGCGCCGCAGCGCCCACCGGCTCGTGTGGCTGAACCCGCTGGCGGCACATACCGACTACGAGCCGCTGACGAGGGGGATGGCCGCGGCAATTCCACACACGGATCGGCTGCTGCCGGGAAACTCGCTGGCCTCGCTCGAGGAGCTGGCTGTCATCCTGGAGGATGTATGAGGGACGTTCTGCCCGAGATCACCGATTGGGCCCATCGAGGCGATCGGGTCGCGCTGGCGACGGTGGTCGGCGTCAGACGCTCGGCGCCACGGCCGCCTGGAGCGAAGATGGCGGTCAACGAGCGCGGGGAGATAGCGGGCGCCGTGTCGGGTGGCTGTGTCGAAGGGGCCGTGGTCGAGATCGCCGACGTGGTGATGCGCGGAGGGCCGCCCCGGCTGGAGCACTTCGGCATCGCCGACGACGAAGCATGGGACGTTGGGCTGCCGTGCGGCGGCGAGATCGACGTGTGGGTCGCAGGCCTACCGGTCCGGACGGTTCGAGGAGGTGGCGCGCTCCGGCGGCAGGGCGACCGAGGTGACGATGCTGGAGGGGTCGAGCCCGGGCTCGAAGCTGCTGGTGGAGGCAGACGGCGCCCGCTCCGGCTCGCTCGGGGCTCCCGAGATCGACGATGAGGCCGCGCGGGTGGCCTCTGAGCTGCTGTGGGCGGAGCGGTCCGAGCGTCGCGGAGCCCTCTTTTACGACGTCACCGCTCCCAGCCCCCGATTGATCATCTTCGGAGCCGTGGACGTGGCCGGCTCGCTGTGCAGGCTCGCCCGCGGCGCCGGCTGGAGGCCGTTCGTCGTCGATCCTCGCGCCAGGTTCGCGAGCGCCGGTCGCTTCCCGGACGCGGAGGAGGTCATCGCCGGCTGGCCCGAGGAGGCATTTACCCGTCTGGGAGGGATCGATCCCGCCACCTCGATCGTGGTCCTGACCCACGACCCGAAGCTAGACGACGCGGCGCTGAAGATCGCGCTGCGCTCTTCGGCCCGATTTGTGGGCGCCATGGGCTCCCGCCGCGCGCAGGCTACGCGGCGCGAACGGCTGCTGGCCGCCGGGCTGAGCGAGGACGAGCTGGCCAGGCTGTCCGCCCCGCTGGGGCTAGACCTGGGGGCGGTCAGTGGCGAGGAGACCGCGCTGTCGATCCTGGCCGAGGTCGTCGCCGCCCGCCACGGTCACGAAGGAGGGCGGCTGGCGACCGCCGGCGGGCGGATCCACGAGGTCGGGGCCCGTTGAATGCGGGGCTGATCCTGGCGGCTGGCCAGGGGGCGCGGTTCGGCGAGCGACCGAAGCTCCTGGCTGACCTCGCCGGTCGCCCCCTCCTGGAGCACGCGATCGGCGCACAGTGCGCGGTCGAGGGGATCGAGCGGATCGTGGTTGTACTCGGGGCCCATGCGGCGGACCTCATGGCGAACGTGAACTTCATGCGCGCTGAGCCGGTCCTCTGCGAGCGGTGGCGTGAAGGGATGGCCCACTCGCTGCGCCGAGGGGTGCAAGCGCTCGATGGCGCGGAGCGGGTGATCGTCACGCTCGGCGACCAGCCGCTTGTCAGCTCCGAGGTGATCGCGCGATTCGTGGATGCCGTACCAGGCACACGCGCCACCTACCACGGCCGTCCGGGGCATCCAGTCGTCTTCGGGCCGGAGCAGTTGCGGGCAGTGCACGAGCTGCGCGGCGACCGCGGAGCTCGTGAGTTGCTCGGCGATGCCCCGGCCATCGAGTGCGGGCCACTCTGCTGCAGCCGTGACGTCGACACCCAGGAAGACTTGGAGGCGATCCGCGATGAAGTTAGAGCAGTCCTTTGAGGTGGCCGCGCCGCCCGAGCGCGTCTGGCAGGCGCTGATAGACGTCGAGCGGGTGGCCCCATGTCTGCCCGGGGCGGCCGTCACCGGCCGGGAGGAAGACGGGAGCTACAACGGGACGTTCTCGGTCAAGATCGGTCCCACGACCGCGTCCTACGCGGGCAAGCTAAAGCTCGAGCAGGTGGACGAGGCGGCGCGCACGGCGACGATTCAGGCCAACGGAACCGATCGCCGGGGACAGGGCGGGGCGCGGGCCACGATCACCTCGAGCCTCCACGGCGTGGATGGAGGGGCCACGCGGGTGGAGGTCATCACCGATTATCAGATCACCGGTCGCCTGGCGCGGTTTGGGCGCGGCGGGATGATCGAGGACATCGCCGAGCGGCTGCTGCGGGAGTTCGCGCAGCGGCTCCAGGCGTCGCTGGCCGGAGGGGATGAGGCTGCTGCGCAGGCGTCGGCTCCGCCTGCTGGGCCCGCGGAGCCGGCGTCGGCTCCGCCTGCTGGGCCCGCGGAGCCGGCGACAGAGGCGCCGCCCTCCTCGACAACCCGCGCCGCTTCCGCGGCGCCGCAACCCACTCCCACCCCGGCCGAGCCCCTCGAGGGCGGGTCGTTGATCGCCTCGGTGCTCTGGGATAGAGCGCGACGCAACCCCGCCGTGCCCATCGCCGTATTGGTCGGCCTGCTGGTGGTGCGGGCGCTGGTGCGGCGAAGGAGGCGATGAGCGAGCCCGTCGCCGGGTCGCCTTGGGCCTGGCGTTCGCCGTTCGGCGCGCGAGGGGCCACCGTGGTGCAAAAGCCCCCAACCCCGTCGTGCCGGGCCGGAGTTCGGGGACATACGCATCCCTGGGTGCTCATCTCCCCAAACTGGAGCGAGGGTTTCGAGCTTGGGAAGTTATGCAGTCGCTCAGCGTCAGGTCACCGCTCCCTGGTGCCCTGCAACGGTCGACCGGCGCCTGCGAGCGCTAATGCCCCGACGACGTGTACAGCCGCTTGAGCAAGCTCTCCATGGCCGGCGAGGTCACTTGGTTGCCGGGACAGCACGTAGGACCGTTGACCACACTGATCCCGATCTCGAGGTGGGGACCGGTCGAGATCCCGACGTCGCCGCACCCCACCTCCGCGATCGGCTGACCCGCCTGCACCGCCGTTCCGACCGGAACGAGGGCCGGAGCCGCGTGGCCGTAGTAGATGTAGCGGCCGTCCAGCGGACCGCCGGCGACGTGCAGCACCGGCGCATACGGGCCGAATCCCGTGATCCCCTCCTGCACGATCTCCCCGGAGGTCACCGCTACCTCGACGGCCGCCGGTCCGCACGCTGCCCCGTTCGTCGAGATGTCGACTCCGACGTCGGGAGACCAGGTGCTGGGCGGGGCCACGATCGACAGCGGCTGAATCGGGAACACGAACCCTTGGCCGGCGCTCAGGGAGTTGAGCTCCTTGGCGACCTTCTGCTCCTCCACCAGCTCCCGCCTGACCTCCGCCAGAGACATGGCGTGGGCGTTCGGATCGCCGACGGGATCTGATCCCGTCGGGAACGATGGTTGTGCGGCCCCAGCCGTCGGCTGGACCGCCTGCGGGTGAGCGCGCGATGCGGAGGGCGCTGTCACCGAGCCACCAGGGCCGCCGGCGCTTGAGCCGCAAGCAGCGACCACCACAGCGACGAGGAATGCAGACGCCGATGCCCGCATCGGTCGTTACTTCATCACCTTACGCCGCGGCGCGCGACAGAACGAGCGGGGGACGCTCCACCGCCGGTTCGGGCAGCGGGCCACGCAAGCGCCCGTCGCGCGCCAGCCGGGAGGTGACGGCCTGAAGGACCGCGGCGGCCATCGGGCCCAGTTCGCGCAACGGCTGGTGCGCGTTCTGGCGGACGTCGAGATCGACCTGAGCGAGGGCATCGAGCCCCGCATGGCGGTAAGCGTCGAGCAACAGCGCCACGTCGACGCCGTAGCCGGTGACGAACGGCAGCCGCTCGAGCAGTTCGCGCCGAGCGGCCACCTCGCCTGCCAGCGGCTGCTCCACGGCAGCCAGATCGGGAAAGAACGCGTTCAGGAGAGGTCTTGCCGTCAGCTCCGTCACCCGTCCACCTTCATCGGGGAGCGTCACTCCCGCGATACGGAACGGGCGGCGATAGAAGCCCTTGACGAACTCGACGCCGGGCTCCAACAGCAGCGGACCGATCAGCCCGCAGACGTAGTGGGGCCCGAAGCACTCTGAATCGGCGTCGAGGAAGCTGACGATGTCGCCATCCAGGATCGGCAGCGCGCGCCACATGGCGTCGCCCTTGCCCAGAACCGGTCCAAGCTCGGGCATCAACGCGCTCTGATCGTGGACGTCGATCCCCAGCGACCGGGCGATCGCGGCGGTGCGGTCCCGCGAGTCGTCGACGACCACGATCTGGTCGACCACGCCCCGCGCCTGCAGCGGTAGCAGCCGCTCCAGGATTGGCCCGATCGTCTGCTCCTCGTCGCGCGCCGGAAGGCAGACAGAGACGGTGGCGCTACGCCCGGCGGCGAGGCGCTCCGGTGGGAACGTCGCGTGGTGGAACGTCCGCCTGCGGTACCAGGACTGGGCGCGAAACGACATGGGCACAGGATGACGTACGGAGGGCTCGAGCAGCCCATAACCGGCGGTTCAGGCGCCTAAGCGCGCCTAGTCGCACATCTGGGCCTGACGCAGGCGCCGGGCGCTGCGCTGGGCCCACGCCGCACCTGAATAGCGCTGCTCGACCGCGGCGGCGCTGGCCTCGTGGTCGTAGCCCACGCGCCGCAGCTCAACGTGACCGTCATCCGCCAGCACCGCATACGCCGCCCGCGGGTCGCCGTCGAACGGCATCCCGGCGCTGCCGGGATTTACGAGCTCGATCTCGGATGGTGTCCGGCGGCTGAACTGGAGGTGGGTGTGGCCGAACACCACTCGCCGCTCCACGGCGCCCTTCAGCAGCTCGTCGTCATCGTCCGCGGCCGACGGCATGAACGAGCGCACATCCGAGATCGGGGAGCCGTGGCAGTAGCGAATCCCGTCGATCACCAGCTGCTCCGGGAGCGCCTCGAGCTCGCTTACCACCTGCTGATCGAGCGTCTCGCGGCAGGCATTGATCGCTGCCCGGATCAGCTCGTCGTCGGGGGCCTCGTCCGGCCGCGCCGTCCAGCGGTCAACGTTGCCGCGGATCCAGGTCGCGTCCGGCAGCTCGCGCACCGTGGCGACCGTTTCCGCCGGCCACGGACCGAACAGGCCATAGTCGCCGCCGAGCAGGAACTCCTCGGCGCCGGCGCGACGGGCGTCTTCGAGCACTGCCCGGAGCGCCGGAAGATTGCCGTGGACGTCGTAGATCAGCGCCTTCATCGGTCGGCCAGTGTCCGCAGCAGCTCGACCGCATGCCGCAGGACATCCTGCTCTTCAGGAGCCAGATCGCGCTCGATTGCCTGCGCCAGCCATCCTTCCCGGGCGCTGCGATCCGCCCCGAGCGCAGCGCGGCCCTGATCCGTGAGCTCCACCAGTGCCCGGCGGCCATCCTCTGGGTCGGGGCGTCGCTCCACGAGCCCGTCGGTCTCCAGCTCGGCGACCGTCTGGGCCATCGACTGCGGCCGCACCCGTTCGGCGAGCGCCAACTCAGACACGCTCCTCGGCCCTGCGCGGTCGAGCCTCCCGAGCACGGCGCCGTGCATCAAGGGGAAACGGTGTTGGGCACGCAGCCTACGCACCAGCTGGCCCAACACGGTGCGCAGCTCGCTGGCAACGAGAGCGGGGTCGGCCTTGGTGGTCAAGTCTGAATCGGCGTTCGCGGGCACGCGGCGAAATTATACAGGTAAACTGTATAATTCAAGCGGTGAACAACAGCGGCAGCTACAAGTGGATCGCGCTCTCCAACTGCACGCTCGCGGTCCTGCTGGCGACGCTCGACGTGTCGATCACGATCATCGCGATGCCCGACATCTTCCGGGGCATCCATCTCGATCCACTGGTGCCGGCCAACAGCTTCTACCTGCTTTGGATGATCCTCGGCTACATGATTGTCGGCAGCGTCCTGATCGTCAGCCTGGGCCGGCTCGGGGACATGTTCGGGCGCGTGCGGATCTACAACCTGGGATTTGTGATCTACACGGCCGCGTCCCTGGTCCTGACAGTGGATTGGCTGACGGGACCGGCCGGCGCCGACTACCTGATCGTGTTCCGGATCGTTCAGGGGATCGGAGGAGCGTGTCTGATGGCCAACGCCGCGGCGATCATCACCGACGCCTTCCCAGAGAACGAGCGGGGAATGGCGTTGGGGATAAATAACATCGTCGGTGTCAGCGGCATGTTCATCGGGCTCGTGCTGGGCGGCTTGCTGGCGCCGGTCAACTGGCGGCTGGTGTTTCTGATCTCTGTGCCGGTGGGCCTCTTCGGGACCGTGTGGGCGTATCTGAAGCTGCGGGAGATCGGTCACCACAAGCGGACATCCGTCGACTGGTGGGGCAACATCACGTTCGCGGTTGGCCTCATCTGCTTGATGGTCGCGGTCACCTACGGGATCCGGCCATACGGCACTCACACCACCGGCTGGATGAGCCCGCGAGTACTGGTGCTCGTGGCTGTGGGTGTCGGATCCCTGGTGGCGTTCTTGGCGGTCGAGCGCCGGGTCGAAGATCCAATGTTCCGCCTGCCATTGTTTCGCATCCGGGCGTTCACGTTCGGGACCCTGTCCACGTTTCTCTCGGCGGTGGCCCGTGGCGGGCTGATGTTCATGTTGATCATCTGGCTACAGGGGATCTGGCTCCCGCAGCACGGCTTCGACTTCAGGCAGACGCCGCTGTGGGCGGGGATCTACATGCTTCCGCTGACGGTCGGAATGCTGATTGCCGGTCCCGTCTCTGGCTATCTGTCAGACCGCTTCGGGGCGCGGCCGTTCGCCAGCGGCGGCATGCTCGGAACGGCGGTCAGCTTCCTGCTGCTGATCCTGTTGCCGATCGACTTCTCCTACCCGATGTTCGCGCTCGTGCTGGCGGCCATCGGCATCTCGATGGGGATGTTCGCCTCGCCCAATCGAGCCGGGGTCATGAACAGCCTGCCGCGCGGCGACCGGGGCGCGGGCGGGGGTATGAACCAGACGTTCCAGAACTCGGCTCAGGTGGTGTCGATCGGTGTGTTCTTCACGCTGATGATCGCCGGGCTGTCCTCGACCCTGCCGGGCGCGCTGCGGACTGGGTTGGAGGCGCACGGGGTGACGGCCGCCGCCGCGCAGCACGCCGCGCACCTGCCGCCGGTGTCGATCCTGTTCGCCGCCTTCCTCGGCTACAACCCGATTCAGCACCTGGTGGGCATGCCCGCGCTGCATGCGCTGCCGGCCGCGCAGCAGACGCTGCTCACCGGTCGGTCGTTCTTCCCCCATCTGATCTCCGGCCCGTTCCGCAGCGGGCTGCACGAAGCCTTCCTGTTCGCGATCATCGCCTGCCTGCTGGCAGCTGCAGCGTCGTTGATGCGAGGTGGCCGCTACCACCACGCCGAGGAGCCCACCGTTTCGTCCCCGCCGTCGCCGGGGCGCCTGCAACCGACCAGACCGGAGGAGCAGCATGCAAGTTGAGTGGTATGGACAGTCGGCGTTCCGGTTGAGCGGCGCCCAACAGGCGGTCTTCGTCGACCCGTTCGGGGACATGTCGGTGCTGGCGGCCTCGCGCGGACTTCAGTTCGAGTACCCGCCGATCGAGGGTGTCGAGGCCGACCTCGTGCTGGTCACGCACGAGCATCTCGACCATAACGCTGTCGAGGCGATCGCCGGCTCCCCTCCGGTGCTGCGCTCGACGGCCGGACGGCTCGAGTCGCCAGTCGGGGAGGTCGTCGCGGTCGCCTCAGAGCACGACGCGGCAGCGGGCACCGAGCGGGGTCCAAACTCGATCTTCTTATTCGAGCTGGATGGGATCCGCAGTTGCCATTTCGGTGACTTCGGCCAGCGCGAGCTGCGGGAGGAGCAGGCCGCGGCCATCGGTCCCGTCGACCTCCTGTTCGTCCCCGTCGGTGGGGGCCCGACGATCGGCGGCGAAGGGGCCGAGGCGATCTGCGAGCGGCTGAGGCCACGCTGGGTGGTGCCGATGCACTACCGAACGCCGCGGATCGGGTTCCTCGATACCGCCGACGATTTCCTGGCGCGCATGCCGGACGTCGAGCGTCTCGTCTCGCCTCGATTCGACACGGCCGAGCTGTCGGCCGGCGGCACGCCACTGGCGGTCGTTCCGGCGGCGCCGTAGGTCCGTCCGGTCGGTCTCAGTGAGGCTGCGAGGTCTGGTAGCAGGCGATGTCGTACTCGGACACCGTGTGCGGGTTGTTGCCGGGCGTGGTGCCCGGGTTGGCGTAGTGCGTTGTGGCGTTCGCGAACCCTGGACTGTTGAAGCCATTCGGCGACGTGATCGTCGCCGGACAGGAAACGCCATCTGAGTCGCCGTGCCGGGCTGGCCCGTTCCGGCGGGGTTGGGTGCCGCCCAGGAAAACCTTTGCGGCCGATGCGAGCCTCGCCTCCGCTGGCGAGAGGGCAAGCCGCCGCTCGAGTGCAAGCTCGAGCAGACGAGGTCCTGAGTAGGGACCGCGGGCACGAGCGCGGCTTGCTCCTCGAGACCTGTTGAAGCTCACAAACTCGGGGTGCGAGCCTGAGAATTGCGAGATCGAACACGACTGACGTGTTCAAGCTCACATTGCGGCGGCGCCCGGGGCGGATTGTGAGATCGAACAGGTGCGTCGACGCGAACAGACGCCTGATGGCGGCCTCCCGGTGCATCTGAGCCTCGTGGCTCAGCTCCGCCGCTGCTCCCAGCTGAAGCCGCGCACGGCGAGCGCCATCCCGAGCAGCGCCCAGGCGGCGATCACCCCCAGCGCGCTGATGTTGGCCGCCAGCGAAGTCCCCTTGACCATCGACCCAGACAAGCCGGAGGTCAGGTGGTAGAGCGGCAGCGCCTCCGCGATCCCCTTGATGAAGCCCGGCGCGTGCGCCTCGTCGAAGAACACCCCGGAGACGAAAATCACCGGCAGGAACACCGCGTTGACATATGCCGGCGTCGACTCGAAGTTGGGGATGGCGTGAGAGAACGCGACCCCGAGAGAGGCGAAGCAGAGCACACCCGCGGCGACGAACACCACCAGCTCGAACACGTCGCGTGGCCATCCGGTCCCAAAGAACGCGCGACCGGCGAGGGTGATGATCACGATCTGGAGCGCGGCGTTGGTGACCGCGTTGCCGGCAATCCCCAGCAGGTACGAGATACCGGGCATCGGCGTTCCCCGAATCCGCTTCAGTACACCGCGCTCGCGCAGGAAAACCATGTTGTACGCCAGCGCGGTGAACGTGGTGGACATCACGGCCATCGCTGCGATGCCGGGCACGATCACGTTCAGCTCGTGCTGGTTCGAATGGAAGATCGCGCCGAAGAAGGCAAGGAACAGCAGTGGCAGCAGGAAGTTGAAGAACGCCGCGCTGGGATTGCGCCAGAACAGCCGTCGCTCGAGCCGGTATTGGCGCCAGGCGAGGGTGAAGACGTCAGCCATCCCTTCGCTCCTGCGCAGTAGAGATCGCCGGCTGGCGAGGCGGTGGGCTCACCGCCGGCTCCTCCGCGGCCGTCAGCTCCAGATAGATGTCCTCGAGCGTCGGGCGCGTCACCGTCAATCCCTCGAGACGCTCACCTCGAGCGATGGCCGCGCTGGTCAGCTCGTGCAGCAACGTCGTGGGGTCATCCGTCTCGCACTCTACGAGCCTCCCGTCCCCGTTGCGGTAAGCGACCCGGTATAGGGCAGAGCCGCTGGTGGGCTGAAGCTCGCGGGGAGCGCCCTCCGTCACGATGCGGCCGTCCTTGATGATCGCCACCCGGTCGGCCAGAGTCTGGGCCTCGTCCAGGTAGTGGGTCGTCAGAAGGACGGTCTTGCCGAGCTCCTTCAGCGACCGGATCGTGTCCCAGGCGGCTCGTCGCGCGGCGGGATCGAAGCCCGTCGTCGGCTCGTCGAGGAAGATCAGCTCCGGATCGCCGACGAGCGCCAGTGCCAGGTCGAGCCGGCGCAGCTGGCCACCGGAGAGCGTGCGCGTGGTGGCCCGCTCTTTGCCCTGGAGACCGGCCAGCTCGATCACCTCGTCAACGTCTCGGGGATGGGGATACATGCCGGCGAAGTGCTCGAGTGCCTCGCGCACACGGATGTGGTTGTAGAGGCCGGTGCTCTGGAGCACGATTCCTGTGCGCGCTCGCAGCTCCCTAGGGCGCTCGCCCGGATCGAAACCCAGCACCTCGACGTCGCCGCCGCTTCGCTGGCGGTAACCCTCGAGTATCTCGACGGTGGTCGTCTTGCCGGCCCCGTTCGGCCCGAGCAGTCCGAACACCTGCCCGGGCATGACTTCGAAGTCGATACCGCGAACCGCCTCGAAATCGCCATAGCGCTTCTGCAGGTTCTTTACTTCAATCGCGAATGCAGCGCGAGTCACAGCATGTAGCGTAGGACTTCACGTGCGCCGCGCCTGCATCGACATCGGCTCGAACACGACGCGGCTGCTCGTCGCTGACTCGGGGGGCGGGGACCTGAGGGAGGTCCACCAGGAGCGAGTGTTCACGCGCCTTTCGCGGGGCCTGCACCCGGGCGGCGAGATATCCGACGCCAAGGTGGAGGAGGTCGCAAATGTGGTCGCCGAGCAGCTGCGTGTGGCCCGGGCGCTGGGGGCGATCGAGGTCGTGGCGCTGGCCACCGCCGCGATCCGCCGGGCGTCGAATCGGGACCAGCTCAGTGCCGCGGTGCGCGCGGCTTGCGGGCTCGAGATCACGGTATTGGCCGAGCATGAGGAGGCGAGGCTGGCGTTCGTCGGCGCCGCCCGGGGGCTGGAGGGATCGCTGAATGGTGCCCTTGGCGTGGTCGACGTTGGCGGCGGCTCCTCGGAGTTGATTGTGGGCCAGGTACCCCACTCGGTCCAGTGGAGCACGTCCGTCGCGGTGGGCTCGGGCGATTTGGCCGACGCCTTCCTTCATTCGGACCCGCCATCGCCTGGCGAACTGGAGCGCGCCCGCGAGCACGTCGTTCAGGCCTTCGTCGGCATCGAGATTCCGCGTACGTGCCTAGCCGTTGCCGTCGGCGGAAGCGCAACATCGCTTCGACGGCTGGCTGGCGGGTTGCTCGACGACGCTGTCTTCAGCCGGACCATGGGGCTCCTCGGCAGCACCATGGGGGCCGAGGTGGCGCGGCGGTTCGGCCTCGATCGCGAGCGCGTCCGGCTGCTGCCCGCAGGGCTCCTGATCCTGCAGGCCGCGGCGGAGCGGTTTGGCGCTGATCTGATGATCGGCTACGGGGGCCTCCGCGAAGGAGCGCTGTTGGAGCCGGCTGGATGAGCGATCTACCGGCTCAGGGCCCGCCCCGCGCGCACTCGCTCGGGGATGCGTTGGCCGAGATGCGGATTCGTGCCCCGACTCGCGGAAACCGTCAGCTGGAGCGCCTGCTGGAGGCGGTCAATGCCGACGACCAGATCAAGGCGCTGTGGCATGTGTCGGCGGTCAACGCCTCACGCCGCTTGGGCATGTCCGACCATTCTTGGGTCCATGTCCAGATTGTTCTGAACATCGCGCTCAGGCTGGCCCGGCTGCTGTTCAGGCGCGGGGTGACGCCCAGCGTCGTGTCCGACTTCGGGATGAGCGAGCGCGACGCAGAGGTCGTGATAGCCGCGGCCTGCCTGATGCACTGCGTGGGGATGTCCATCCACCGCGACGACCACGAGCGCTTCAGCCTGTTCTTGTGCGCCGATAAGCTGGGGCCACTGCTCGCGGGCGCTTACGAGGAGCCGGAGCGCACGGTGATCGTCTCCGAGGCGCTGCACGCCATCATTGGCCACCGCCGGCAGAACGCGCCGTTCACGATCGAGGCTGGGATCGTGCGCGTTGCCGACGCCCTCGACATGGCACGCGGGCGGTCCCGCGTGCCGTTCGAGTCGGGTCGCCAGAACATCCACTCGTTGTCGGCGTACGCGATCGATGAGGTCAAGATCACGCCCGGACGCGATCGCGCCGTCCGGGTGGAGATTGCGATGTCCAACAGTGCCGGCATCTTCCAGATCGACGAGCTGCTGGCGACCAAGCTCCGAGGCTCGGGCCTGGAGCAGCACGTCGAGGTCATCGCCAGGATCGAAGCCGAGCACGAGCAGCGGCTGCTGCCCGTCTTCCGGATCTAGGACTGTTTTACGTGCCGCACGTGCTGCGGCGTGATCACGAACTTGATCCGCTGCTCTCCCGGCTGGCGGTACGGGTACTCGTCCTGATCGATGAACTTCTTCGACAGCTGATCGATGTGCTCGTCGGCGCCGTCGGTCGTGCCCTGAGCTTCGCCGCGGATCTCGACGAAGTGGTAGGGGTTGCCCCCCTCTTGGACCAGAACGTTGACCCGGGGGTCGCGCTCCAGGTTCGTGGGCCACACACGGCCGACTGCGCTGTTCACGGCGACGTTGCCATCCTCGGTATCGACCCACACCACGGTCGAATGGATCGAACCGTCGGGGTTGAAAGTCGATACCACGGCGTAGTTGGGCTTCTCGAGCAGCTCGCGGACTTCTTGGTCGTTGATGGTTGCCATGGACTCACGATACCCAGCGGACCGCGCGTGAACCCCTACCAGTGCACGCCGCGCATCAGGTGCGCGAGCGCGACCTGCTCGGTTGAGGCCGCCTCCTTCTCATCCTTCTGGCCCCGCGCGGCTGCCGACTCGGGGAACACCTTGTAGGCCGTCGACAGGATCTGATCGACCGCCTTCGGCGCCAGCGCGTAGGCGACCTCGCCGAACGTGCCCAGGCGGGTGCCGATGTGCTTCGGCCTGGCGCGGATCGCCTCGCAGATCAGATCGGCCGCCTCGTCCGGGGAGATCGTCGGGAAGCTGTCGTAGATCTTGGTCGGGGCGATCATCGGCGTCCTCACCAGCGGCATGTGGATGGTCGTGAAGGTGACGTTGTCGGAGATCGTCTCCGAACCGACCACCCTGGTCCAGGCGTCGAGCGCGGCCTTCGAGGCCACGTATGCCGAGAAGCGCGGCGGGTTCGTCTGCACGCCGATCGACGAGACGTTGACGACGTGACCTGACTTGCGCTGGCGCATGTGCGGCAGAAGGCCCATCGTCAGCTTGATCGTCCCCAGGTAGTTGATCTTGACGGTGCGTTCGAAGTCGTGGAAGCGCTCGTAGGAGAGCTCGATCGAGCGCCTGATGGATTTCCCGGCGTTGTTGACGAGGATGTCGACCGCAGGATGGTCTGCTAGCACGCGGTCGCAGAGATCCTCAATTGAATCGGGGTCGGCGATGTCTGCGCTGTACACGTACGCGCTGCCGCCCAGATCCTCGATCTCCTGCCTGGTCTGCTCGAGCTTGTCCTCCGAGCGGGCCACGAGAAGGGGGATTCCGCCGGCCTTGGCGATCTTGAGTGCCGCGGCCCTGCCGATCCCGCTGGAGGCGCCCGTGATCAGCACGGTCTTGCCGTTGACAGCGCCCTCGAAGCTGCGGTCCTTGAATAGGTCCGGGTCGAGGTTGCGCTCCCAGTAGTCCCACAGCTTCGCGGCGTAGCTCTCGAGCGGCGGCACCGAGATTCCCGAGCCTTCGAGCGCGCGCTGCGCGTCGCGCGTATCGAACTCCGCCGTCAGGCCGATGTAGTCCAGCACCTCCTCGGGTATTCCGAAATCGGCCAGGAACGCGCGCCTGACGCCGCGGGCGGCCGGGAGCTGCATCAGCATGCCGATGGTGCCCTTGGGCAGCGCCTTCAGCAAGCTGCTGTCGATCCTCATCGTGAGCTGCGGGGCGTGCGCGGCCCGGGCGAACGCGTTCATCACGTCTCCCGAACGCTGTGGCTTGGGGTTGCAGAGGTGGAACGCCTGGTGGTCGAGCCCTGGCTGATGCGCGATGTGATCTAGCGCCGAGGCGACGTAGTCGACGGGGACGATGTTCGTGTAGCCGAACTCCGGGCCCACCAGCGGGAACCAGCCTGGCAGGTAGTGGCGGGCCTTCTTGATGGCCGTGAAGAAGTAGTAGGGGCCGTCGATCTTGTCCATCTCGCCGGTCTGGGAATTGCCGACCACGATCGACGGCCTGTACACCCGCCACGGCCCTCGTGTCTGGGAGCGGGCGATCTTCTCGGCCTCGAATTTCGTCCGGTGGTAGGGATGATCGAGCTTCTGGCCCTCGTCGAACATGTCCTCGCGGAACAGGCCCTTGTAGAGGCCGGCCGCGGCGATCGAGGAGACGTGGTGCAGGCATCCGGCCCCGATGGCGTTCGCCAGCTCGACCGCGTGACGCGTTCCCTCGACATTCGCGATCCGGTTGGTCTCCTCCTCGGCGGTCATGTCGTACACCGCAGCCAGGTGAAAGAAGTGGTCGATCTTGCCCTCGAGCCCCGCAAGCGCCTCATCTGAGAGCCCGAGTCGCTCGTGGACGAGGTCGCCGGCGACCGGGTGGATGCGTCCCACGGCCTCCGGGCCCCACTGGAACATCAACTGCTCGAGCTTGTCAGTCGAGCCCTCGCGCACCAGGACGTGGATTTCGCCCTCCCTTGCGAGCAGCCGCTCAACCAGGTGCCGGCCGATGAACCCTGTCGCTCCGGTGAGGAAGTACGCCATCGCGGGGCGAAACTACCAGCCGCCGCGCCAATCGGCGCTTGCCGCCCGCCGCTTCTCCGCGTCCACGCGGGCGTGCTTGCGCTTGTCGAGCCGCCACTGGATCAGCGAGAAGACCGTGATCACCACGGGGAAGAAGGCGATCGTGATGAACATCACGTTGGTGACCGACTTGTCGTCGCTTTCTCCATACCAGCCCTCGCCGGCGGTGGCGAACGCGGCAGGCGCGAACACGAGCAGCACCACGCCGAAGGCTGTCAGCGCGGCGATGATCTTGGCGCGACGCATCGCCCAAAGCGTACCTGAGGCGCGGGCCTCAGGCCGCTGCTGTCCGCCCCTCCTCGGCCGGCTGAGCCGCCGCCTGTACCGCCGCCAGCGCCTGGAGCAGCGCCGGGTTGTACTCCTGGCGGAGAAACGCGACGTCGTTGTGGCGGATGGCCGCCTCGAACACTTGCGCGCCGAGCGCGGCGGCGAGCTCGCGCTGCTTCCTTGGGGAGACGACGTCGTCCCGGGTCGTGACCACGACCGCCGACGGCACCTGTAGAGGCCCGAGCCAGGGGCGGGAGTCGAACCGTTCCATCTCCCGTCCCGCTTCGGCGATGTCGCGTGCCGAGCCCCGCGTCAGCTCCGACAGAAGCCACGCGGTCTTCTCGTTCTCGGGAAGGCCAACCCGGCGGAATCCCCACCTCCAGGTCTTCAGCGGCGCGAGCGACAGCATCAGCCCCATGATCCCCATCAGCCGCCAGTAGCGCCGGGCCTGGGGATCCTTCCAGTGCTGGGCGGTGGCGCTCAGCACGAGCCCGCCGAGCACATCAGGATGGTTCCGGGCGACGAGCTGGGCCACCGCGCCGCCCATCGAGTAGCCGACGACGACTGCCGGCGCCGCGTCCAGCTGGCGCAGCGCGGCGGCTGCGTCGGCTGCGCACTCGGCTAGCCGGAACCGCTCGAGCGGACGCATCCCCCGGCCGTGGCCGCGATGGTCAATGGCCAACACCCGATAGCCGGCGGCACGGAGGTCCTCATAGGCCCCCCACCAGTTGACATCCGCGCTCACGATCCAGCCATGCAGCAGCATCACCGCCGGGCCGTCGCCGCCGGTGTCGCGAAGGAACAGCTCCCCGCGTCCCGGCGCAGTCACCGTCCGCGCCGGCGGCAGTTCCGTCGGCGGTTGTGGCGGCCAGGTTGCTTCTCGCATCGGCGAGATCCTAGTGGCCACTGGCCAGGCTTCCTACCATCGCTCCTCGTGCCGGTCGCGATCGCTTCGGATATAGACAAGGACATCGCCGGAGAGCCGCTTCTACGCGGGATCTCCTTCAAGCTCGAGCGCCGGGACCGGACGACCCTGTCCGGCCGTAACGGCGCCGGGAAAACGACGCTCCTGAGGATCCTGGCGGGGGAGGCGTCGTTCGACGGCGGCGAGCTTCATGTGGCGAAGGGGACGAGGGTCGCGCTGCACGATCAGCGGCCCCCGCGCGAACGGGGGCTGTCGCTGCGCGACTACCTGCTGAGCGGCGCGCGAGACCTGGTGGCGATCGAGCAGGAATTGGACTCGCTCGAGCAGGCGATGGCCGGCGGAGCGCACGACGACGGGACCATGCGCCGCTACGCCGACGCCCAGGCCAGGCTCGAGCACGCAGGCGGCTACGGATGGCGAGATCGCGCCTTGCAGACACTGCGGGGGCTCGGCTTCAGGGACGACCGTGACCTGGATCGCTCGCTTCAGACCTTTTCAGGAGGAGAGCTCACGCGTGCCTCGCTGGCGCGCGCTCTGGCCAGCGATCCCGACCTGCTGCTGCTCGACGAGCCCACCAACCATCTGGACGTGGCTTCGCTCGAGTGGCTCGAGCAGACGCTTCAGGCGCTCGACGCCGCCATCGTCCTGGTGGCCCACGACCGTTGGTTCTTGGAGGCCGTCGGCACCAGCGTGCTCGAGCTCGAGGACGGCCGGGGGCGCTTTTTCGCCGGTCCGTGGCACGCGTGGCGCAAGGAAAAGGCACAGCGCGAGCTGGCGCTGGGCCGGTCGATCGAGCGCCAGCAGGCGGAGATCGAGAGGCTCGAGCGATTCGTCACCCGGTTCCGGGCCGGAACCCGTGCCCGCCAGGCGCAGTCCCGGGCAAAGAAGCTGGCCAAGATGGAGCGCGTGAGGAGCTCGGGCCGCGGGGGCGATGGGCTTGAATTCCAGTTCAAGGCACCTGAACGCTCGGGGCGCGTGGTGTTCGAGCTGGAGGGCGGGCGGATCGCGGCCGGAGACAAGCTGCTGCTCGACGACGCGGAGTTCTGGCTCGAGCGAGGGGAGCATGTGTCGTTGGTCGGCCCCAACGGAGCCGGCAAGACGACCTTGATCGAGACGCTGGCGGGCCGCCACGAGCTCGCGGCCGGCAAGCTGCGGACCGGCCACAACGTCAAGCTCGGCTACCTGAGCCAGCACGGCGACGAGATAGTCAGCGGGAACAGCGCGGACCGTGCTCGAGGCCTTGCAGCGATCGAGCTCGCTCACGCCGAACGAGGCGCGGGCGCTGCTCGGAAGGTTCCTGTTTTCCGGGGAGGAGGCGGAGAAGCCCCTGGCCGAGCTCTCGGGAGGCGAACGGCGCCGGCTGTCGCTGGCGGTACTCGTGAGCTCGGGCGCCAACCTGCTGATCCTCGACGAGCCCACGAACCACCTCGACCTCTCCAGTCGGGAGGCGCTGGAGCAGGCGCTGTCGGAGTTCGACGGCTCGGTGTTGTTGGTCTCCCACGACCGGGCGCTGCTCGACGCCGTCGGCACCAGGACGGTGGCCGTCGAGGACGGCGGGCTACGAAGCTACGTGGGCGGCTGGGCGGAGTACGTCCGGGCGCGCGAGGAGCTCATCCACCGCGCGCCACATCCGGCGCCGAGTTCTGAGCGAGCGGGCCGCAGGCGGCCTGCGCGTGCTTGAAGTTCGGAGAGTTGGGATCGATCCCGGCCCCGGGCTGGATCCTGATTTGAACGCGATTGCCGTTGAAGGTCGGATCGGGGAAGCCGGGCACGCCGTGCGAGCGCATGCACTGTGCGAAGCGCAGCATGGCGTTTCGCCGGGCGGCCGACGGCGGCGCCGCCTGACCGCCGTTCGGCAGCTTCGAATGGCACGTCTTCATCGCTGACTGAAAAGCCGGCCCGTTGACTGCCACCCCGTTGACAAATGTGCCGCCGGGACTGGGCTGAACCTGTATTCCATGCCCCGACAGATCGGGGAAGTTGGGCACTCCGTTGGCGCGCATGCACTTGGCGAAGCCGATCATCGCGTCCTGTTTGGCAGTCGGGGTCGAGCCGGAGCCTGGGCTCGAGGAACCGCAGGCGGCGAGTGGAAGGGCGATGAGGGCGAGTCCGAGCAGTCGTCTCATGGCCTAAGTCCTACGCCGCTCCCGGTTACAGCACCGGAACACGGGCCGTAACCCTGCTGTAACCGCTGGGCAGCCATCCTCAAGACGCCACACTTCATGGGCGAATGCGAGTGCTTGTCGTCGAGGATCACCGGGAGCTGGCCGAGGCGGTGGCGACCGGTCTGCGCCGTGAGGGCCTCGCCGTGGACATCGTGTTCGACGGCGACGCGGCGCTACAGCGCACCACGGTCAACAGCTACGACGTGATCGTCCTGGACCGAGACCTGCCGGGCGTCCACGGCGACCAGGTGTGCAGGACGCTCGCCGCTCGAGGCGGACGACCCCGGGTGCTCATGCTCACCGCATCGAGCACGATCGAGGACCGGGTGGAGGGGCTGAGCCTGGGCGCCGATGATTACCTGCCGAAGCCGTTCGCGTTCGCGGAGCTGGTGGCCCGCATCCGGGCACTTGCGCGGCGCGCTCAACCTGCCCTGCCACCGGTGATGCGCAACGGCGATCTGCGCCTTGACCCAGCTCGGCGCGTCGCGGATCGGGCCGGCCGACGACTCGAGCTGAGCATCAAGGAGTTCGCGGTGCTCGAGCTGCTGCTCGCCGCGGGCGGAGCCCCGGTGTCGGCCGAGGAGCTGCTGCACAGGGCGTGGGACGAGGCGGCGGATCCGTTCTCGAACGTGGTCAAGGTGACCATCAGCCGGCTGCGGCGCAAGCTGGGGGAGCCCCAGATGATCGAGACGGTGCCTGGTGCGGGTTATCGGATCTAGGAGCCTGCTGGTTCGCCTGCCCCGTTGGACGCTTCGGCTGCGGCTGACGCTGCTCTACGGTGCTGTGTTCCTGGCCGCCGGGGCGGTCCTATTGGCGATCACGTACGAGCTGGTCTCGCATAGCTCTCCCGTTGCGCGGACCGAGTCATTCGTCTCCGCCGGCAAGGCCCGTGCAACGAATCTTCCCCTGCCGCTACTTCCGAAGAGCGGCAGCGCGATCATCATCAGCCGGAGTTCGAACGGTCCGGCGATCCAGCTCCGGGATTACGCCGGAAAGCTGAACGCCACCTTCAAGCAGGCCCAGCAGGTGCAGATCCGCGCCGCGGCCGCCAAGGCCAAGACCGCGCTGAGCCACCAGCGCACTTCGGAGCTCGACTCGCTACTGACGAAGTCAGGGATTGCACTGGCGATCATGGGCTTCGTGTCGGTAGGGCTCGGGTGGCTGATGGCCGGTAGGGCGCTGCGGCCGGTCCGGACCATGAGCGCCCGGGCGCGCGGGATTTCCGAACGCAACCTGCACGAACGGCTTGCGCTCGATGGTCCCAACGACGAGCTCAAGGAGCTGGGTGACACGTTCGACGAGTTGCTGGCCCGGCTGGACAAGGCGTTCGAGTCGCAGCGCCGGTTCGTGTCAAACGCCTCCCACGAGCTGCGCACGCCGATCACGCTCGAGCGGACGCTGGTCGAGGTGGCCCTGGCGGACCCGGACCCCTCTGTCAGCTCCCTTCGCGACACGTGCCGTCGCGTGCTCGCCGCTGGCGAGCAGCAGGAGCGGCTGATCGAGGCGCTGCTGACCCTGGCCCGCAGCCAGCGGGGGATCGCTTCGCGAGAGGCGCTGGACCTTGGGGCGGTTGCTGGCGACGTGATCGGGACCATCGACTCAAACGGCGTGCGGCTCGAGCGGCACCTGGAACGGGCGCAGACCGCGGGCGACCATCGGCTCGTCGGGCGCCTCGTCGCCAACCTGGTTGACAACGCCTTGAAGTACAACCAGCGAGACGGATGGGTCACGGTGTGGACTGGGATGCGCCACAGCAGGCCGACCGTGGAGGTCGTCAACACCGGCCCGCTGATCGCGTCGGACCAGGTCGCTGGACTGCTGGAACCGTTCCGGCGGATCAACGGAGACCGCTCGGCCGATCCCGATCAGGTCGGAGACGGGGGTGCTGAGCCAGTCGGGCGGCGCGGCCTGGGCCTCGGCCTTTCGATAGTCGACGCCATCGCGACCGCCCACGGTGCAACGCTGCGCGCGACTCCGCGACCGGAAGGCGGACTGCTCGTCCAGGTCAGCTTTCCGGCACGTCCTGGGCTCTCTTTAGACTGAAATCAGATGGCAAGCGACGCCTCAGGCGTCCGGGTGGCGCTGATCGACGACGACAGCGGGCTGCTGACCCTCCTAGCGCGCCGGTTCGCGCCCCTTGGCTGGGAGTCCGAGGTGGTGCCCTACCCAGCGGGTCCGGAGCAGTTGGCCGCGATGCGGCTCCATGCGGTGCTCATCAACCCCGCCTTGACCGGGCTCGAGTATCTGGAACGACTCGCTCGGGCGCTTCCCGGTGTGGCACTGCTGGTGTGCTCTGCGCCCGCCACGGTCGCAGACCGCGTTCGCGGCCTCCGAGCCGGCGCCGACGACTGGGTGACCAAGCCCTGCCATCCGGAAGAGCTCGTCGCCCGGATCGAGGCGGTGCTGCGGCGCCGACGGGCGGGAGAGCTGCCGCTGGGGCAGGAGGCCATCCTCGTCGGCGAGCTCGCGATCCGGCCCGACCGCTTCGACGCCTACGCCGGAGAGCGGGCCGCCTCGCTGTCGCGCAAAGAGTTCGAGCTGCTCTACCAGCTTGCCTCGGTAGAGGGCCGAGTGCTCGAGCGCGAGGAGATCTACCAGCGTGTATGGGGCTACACGATGGTCCGCGGCGACCGCTCAGTCGACGTGTTCGTCCGCAAGCTGCGCCACAAGCTCGAGCGGATCTCGTCCAGCTGGCGGTACGTCCACACGCACTTCGGCGTTGGCTACCGGTTTGCGGCGGAGCCTCTCGCCCACACCCCGCAGGGCGCCCCCACCGATGCTCAGTTGATGAAGCCCACCGGCGCGCGGAGAGGAGACTCTTCGTTGGAACAGCACGATCGCACACCAGCTGCCGTCTAATCTTCATCGCAGATGACGACGACGCTGCGCAACGTGGCGATCGTGCTCGGGATCGCCGCCCTGATCGTGCTGATTCCCGGTGGCGGGACCGGTGCCAACTTCGCTTTTCAGGCAGTCGCGCTGGCTTTCCTGGCCGTGATCGGCTGGTTTGCCTTCACCATGTATCGCCAGCACCGGCTTGAACTCGAGTCGCTCGGCGCCAACCGCCGGGCGATCCTATACCTGGCCGCGGGCGTGGCGGTCCTGACGATGACCGCCGAGCCGCGCCTGTGGGTCGGCACGGCCGGCAAGATCGCGTTCTTGCTGTTGCTGGGCGCCGCGGGGTACGCGGCGTTCGCGGTCATCCGCTCGGCGCGCAGGTACTGACAGCACGCACGACCGCCATCCCGGTCGGACGCCGGCGAGCATCGCCCCGGAACCCCGCCCTGATCCAAAAGTCCCGCCGTACACTGCCGCGGCGGTGAGCAAGGAAACCCGTGAGGCGGTCGCCGACTGGCTTATCGTGGTCGGGGCGGTCGTCCTGTTCGCGTCGCTGTTTCTCACCTGGAGCCACCAGTTCTCGCGGCCCTTCCTGCTCACGTTTGGGTCATCGGACCTGCTGCGTGGGGTGCCCCATGACCCGAGCGCCTGGCAGGTCTACTCGGCCGCGGACGCAGTGCTCGCGCTGTTGGCGATCGCGCTCGTCGCCGTGGCGATGCTGGGGACTCGTTCAATCCGAGTGGCGGCCACGGCCGCCAGCGCCGTGGCGCTCGGCTTCGCGTTCCACGCCCTCTCGTCGCCGCCTACGAACGGGGCCAACATCTTCCATGCCGCCTACAACGTTCCGCAGTACGCCTCCCCCGGCGCGACCGCGGGCGCGGGGGAGACGGTCGCGATCTTCGGGCTGGTGCTGGCGCTAGGAGGGCTGGCCCTGTCGTTCACCGCGGACTGAGCGTCGGACTCGCCCTGTCGTTCACGCGGACTGAGCCATTGGGAAGTTGAGTGGCGCCAGGCGTCACGAACTTCCCACGCCGTCGCTCGTATCCTCGAAACAGAGGATGTCGATAACGCCAGCTGACAAGCGCCGTGAGCTGCCCGACGAGCCGGGCGTGTACCTGTTTCGGGATGCGCGAGGGAAGGTCATCTACGTCGGCAAGGCCAAGTCGATCCGCAAGCGGGTGGCCTCGCACTTCTCGCATCCCAGCACCCGCGGCGGAGCCGACATGACTCGGTTGATCGATCACATCGAAGCCCTCGTCGTGCACACCGAGGCCGAGGCGCTTCTGGCCGAACAGAACTTCATCAAGCAGTACAAGCCGCGGTTCAACATCCGGCTGCGCGACGACAAGTCCTATCCGTACATCGCGATCTCACTGGACGAGGACTTCCCTCGGGTGTACTTCACGCGCGAGCGCCACCGCCGGGACCGAGCGTACTTCGGGCCCTACAGCAACGCCAAGCGGGTCAGGGCCACGCTCGAGGTGCTGGGCAAGGTGTTCATGTTCCGGTCCTGCGAGGGCCCGGAGCCTGGCCGGCGGTCCGGCTCTCCATGCCTCGACTACTACATCAAGCGCTGCGAGGCGCCGTGCGTCGGCTACGTCAGCAAGGAGGGCTACCGCGGCGGGATCGACGGCGTGATCGCATTCCTCTCCGGGCGCTATAAGGAAATCGAACGGGCGCTGGAGCGCGCGATGCTTGAAGCGGCCGACGAGCAGCGGTTCGAGGACGCCGCCCGTGAGCGAAACCGGTTACGGGCCGTGCGCTCTCTGCTCGAGCGCCAGCGGGTCGCCAACGAGGCCACGGGCACCCTCGACGCGATCGCCGTGGCGGTCGCCGACGGTGACGCAAACGCCCAGGTCTTCCAGCTGCGCGACGGCGTCCTATCCGATCGCCAGAGCTTCTACCTGGACAACGAGGCCGGCGGCACGATCGCCGAGGTAGCCGAAGCATTCATCCTCCAGTACTACGCAAACGCCATGTCCGTGCCGCCCCTGCTGGTGGTACAGCGCGAGCTCGGTGATGTCTCGGCCCTGTCTCAGGCGCTGGCGGAGCGCCGCGCGGGAGCCGTCGAGATCCGAGCCGCCGAGCGCGGCGACAAGCGCCGGATCCTCGACCTGGCCGAACGGAACGCGAAGCTCGCGCTGGACCAGGAGAAGCTCCGCTCGGAGCGCAGGCGCCAGCAGCGCGTGGAGGCGCTTGACGGTCTGCAACGGGCGCTCGGCGCGGACACTCTGCCGCTGCGGATCGAATGCTTCGATATCTCGACGCTGATGGGGACCAACACGGTGGCGTCGATGGTGGTGTTCGAGGGGGGCGCGCCGAAGAAGTCCGACTACCGCCGATTCAGGGTGTGGGACGACCGCAACGGTGCCGGCGTCCCGGACGATTTCGCCGCTATGGAGCAGGTCCTCTCCCGGCGACTCGCGCGCTGGGAGCGCCAGCACGACATCTCTCCGCATGACAAGGAGCACGACCCGAGCTTTGCCGCGCTTCCCAATCTGGTGGTGATCGACGGGGGCAAAGGTCAGCTGTCGGCGGGCCTCAGAGCGCTACAGAGCTTTCGAGAGCGGGGCGTGCTCGTGGTGGCGCTCGCCAAGCGGATCGAGGAGGTGTTCATCCCGGGCCGAGCCGAGCCGCTTCGGCTGGCCCACGACACGCCGGAGCTCCAGCTGTTACAGAGGGTCCGCGACGAGGCCCATCGGTTCGCGATCACCCACCACCGGATCCGTCGCGACCGGGCGATGACGGCCTCGATCCTCGACGAGCTGCCCGGGGTCGGTCCGGCCCGCAAGCGGGCCCTGCTGGCCCACTTCGGTTCTCCCGACGCGGTGGTCGCCGCCTCGCGCGAGGAGCTCGAGGCGGTACCCGGCGTTCCGGGCAAGCTGGCCCGCGAGCTCTATCGCGAACTGCACAAGGCTGGCGTGTAGGCCGGGCCGCGAACGTGGCTCTAGGAGGAACTCGCCCCGACCGGCGACGCGACTCGCGTCGCGTCCGGCCGCCCACGCAGCGGGAACGGATCGCCTAACCGCCACCGCGAGAGCTCGCGCTCGCCGGCCCGGAGGACGATCTCCTCGGATGCCAGTAGACGGCATGGGTTGGCCTTCGCCAGCTCCGTCAACCGGGCCGCCTCGTTCACGGGGTCTCCGATCACGGTGTACTCGTATCGCTGGGCTGCGCCGATGTTGCCGGCCACGACCGGACCGGCCGAGAGGCCGATCGCGGCGTCCAGCCCGTCAACCTCCCCGGTCAGGCGGCGGCGCAGCTCGCGCGCGGCCGACAAGGCCGCTGCCGCTGCCTGAGGGTGCTCGCTCGGGGCACCGAACACGCAGAGCGCCGCGTCGCCCTCGAACTTGTTCACCCATCCTCCGTACACCGTCACCACATCGACGACGATCCCGAAGAAGCGGTTGAGCGTCTCAACCACCTGTCCTGGCTCGTGATCGGCCACGAACGCCGTGGAGCCGATCAGATCGACGAACAGCACGGCGGCGTCACGGGTCTCGCCTCCGAACTCGAGCCCTCGCCCGATCGCCGAGCGGGCGACCTCCTCGCCCACGTGGCGGCCAAAGAGATCGCGCACGCGATCGCGCTCCCGCAGCCCGGCGAGCATTCGGTTGAAGCCTGCCTGGAGCAGTCCAACCTCGCTGGCGTCGTCGACGGGCAAGATCAGATCGGTCCCGCCGGCTTCGACGCGCGCCATCGCTTTGCGCACCGCGCGCAGCGGATGGACCACCGAGTGGATCGCCGCCAGCAGGGTGACCAGTCCGACCGTCAGCCCGATCGTGCCGAGGAAGATGACCGTCGCCGCCATGCGCTGTGGGCTGATGCCGGCGCCTGCCAGGTAGGCGATCGCCACGACCACCGCGCCGCACACGGCGGCAGCGGTGCCGAACTCCCACGCGAGGTAGATGCGAGTAGCAATCCCCGGCAGCATCGGCCTGTCGGGCGGGTCGGATTGCAGGGCCAGCGCCGTGGCCGGCCGCACGATCCACTCCACCGCCAGGTAGCTGAGAGCCGATGCGGACAGGCCTCCGAGCACGACCAACCCGATGATCAATACCCCCGCGGCCACGGAACCACCGACCGCTACGTCGAGCACCCCGTACACCGCGCCGGCGGCCGCCCACACCACGAGGGTGTTGCGCGCTTCGTACAGCGGCAGGCGCACGGTCTGAAGGCGCTCGGCCTCATCGGGGTCTCCGCCGCGTTCGAGCCACGTCCTCATCGGTCCGGCGACGCGCAGACCCCACCAGTGGCACGCGATCCAGCACACGGCGAGGCCCACCGCCGACCCGGCCGCGTCGAGCCCCCGGTCCGCCGCCGGCGGCGCCGCACCCGGGAGGGGCACGACGTAGACGACGAATACATATGTGATGGCGGCGCACGCCACGTTGAGGATCGGCATCACGAGGCTCATGCGACGCATGACCTGTGCGGCGAGCGCTGCCGTTTCGGTCAGTCCAGCCGAGACCGGGCGCGCCGCAGCGCGCGAGGAGCCGCGAACGTGAGCAAAGCAGTCCCGCAGCTTGCGCCGGCGCACGGCCCTCTGCGCTGGAGCTCGGTCCAACGCAGAACGCGGAAACCCTGTGACGCCGGGTGTGGGCTCTACGGCCACGGCACCTCCGTCCTTAGCCTTGCACTCAGTACTGTCGCTCAACCCTGGGTGACGATATGTGACGGTCATCACCCAAGCAGCCTCAGTTGGTCATTCACGCCTGTCAAGCTGTGAGGAGTGGAGCGACGGGACGCAGCCACGCAGGAGAAGGAGAAGCGGCCCGAATCAGTCGCATCTGACTCCCCTGCGCCGGCCGCGCCCGAGACGGACGCAAGGCGCGCCTCGGAGGCCGAGCCCACTGCCTCCGCGCTCACGGATCTCGTGATCATCACCGGCTTCTCGGGAGCCGGCAAGTCGACGGCCATGGCGGCGTTCGAAGACGAGGGCTACTTCTGTGTGGACAACCTGCCCTCGGAGATGATCCGGGCGCTGGTTGAGCTCTTCAGGCACGAGGGCTCGAAGGTGGCGCGGGCGGCCGTGGTCTCGGACGTTCGTGGCGGGACCTACTTCGAGGGTCTGGCGCAGATGCTGGAGGATCTGCGCGCGAGCGGGGTCGCCCATCGGGTGCTTTTTCTGGAGGCCGACGAGCAGACGCTGCTGACCCGATACAAGGAGACCCGCCGTCGCCATCCGCTCGCGCCGACGGGCAGCGTGGTGGAAGGCATCGCGCAGGAGCGCGAGCTGCTGCGGCCGCTGCGGGGACGAGCCGACATCGTTATCGACACGACCGGCCTGACAGCGGCCATGCTGCGGCGAAAGCTGGCCGAAGACATGCTGCTGGGACGGCGGGGGCGGCTGGCCGTCACGTTCGAGAGCTTTGGCTTCAAGTACGGCCCGGTGCGCGACGCGGACGTGATGTTCGACGTCCGCTTCCTTCCCAACCCGCACTACGAGGAGGACCTGCGGCCTTTGACCGGCAGCGCCCCGGAGATCAAGGAGTTCATCAACCGCGACGGGGCCCTGGACTCGTTCTACGAACGACTGCATCCGATGCTCGACTACCTGCTCCCGCAGTACCTGGCCGAGGGCAAGGCACACCTGGTGGTGGCGATTGGCTGCACCGGTGGTCGGCATCGCTCGATCGCGATCGCACGTGATCTCGCGAACCGGTATGGCTCGGCCGAGGAGTACCTGGTGGAGAGCGTCCACCGGGATATAGACCGACCGATCTGAGGTCTCGACCGCGTGCCCTGAGATCGCCACGGGTCACGCCGCGACATCGACCGACCGATCTGAGATCGTGACGGGCGATGATCGACCACGTCGGCTTTGAGGTCTCCGACCTTGACAAATCCGCCAGGTTCTACGACGCGGTGTTCTATGCCCTGGGCGCGCGGCGCATGCTGGCAAGCGAACGGGCGGTCGCCTACGGGTTCGACTCACCAACCGTGTGGATCGTCGTCCGCGGCCGCCCGCCGGCTCCCGGCTACGGCCACATCGCGCTGCACGCGAGCGGCAAGGCGGCGGTCGATGCGGCGCACAGAGCGGGGACTGCCAACGGGGGCACCGACGACGGCCAGCCCGGGCCGCGACCGCAGTACGGGGAGCGCTGCTACGCCGCTTACATGCGCGACCCGGACGGGTTGCGGGTCGAAGTGGTCAGCTCTGGTTAAGTAACCTTCAAACGGCCGACGGGGAATCGCCGCACCGTCGGCCTTCTCTTGTGCGGCCAAACGGACAGCGGAGGACCAGAGCGCATGGCGGTACGCGTCGGCATCAATGGTTTCGGACGGATCGGCCGAAACGTGTTTCGCGCGGCGTACGAGCGCGGGGCCGACATCGAATGGCTGGCAGTCAACGACCTGGTCGACGCCAAGACGATCGCCCATCTGCTGCGCTATGACTCCAACTACGGCCCTTTTCCGGGGGAGGTCGAGGCGACCGACACCGGGCTGCGGGTCGACGGCAACGAGATCCGAGTCCTCGCGGAGCGAGATCCGGCCTCGCTCCCGTGGGACGAGTTGGGTGCCGAGGTGGTGATCGAATCGACAGGCCTGTTCACCGACCGCGAGAACGCGTCGAAGCACCTGGACGCCGGCGCCAGGAAGGTGGTCATCTCGGCCCCGGCCACGGACCCGGACGTGACGGTGGCATTGGGCGTCAACTTCGATCAGGTCTATGACCGCGAGCAGCACCACGTGATCTCGAACGCCTCGTGCACGACCAACTGCTTAGCCCCAATCGCGAAGGTCGTGCAGGAGACGGTTGGGATCAAGCACGGGCTCATGACGACGATCCACGCATACACGGCCGACCAGCGACTGCAGGACATGCCGCACCGCGATCTGCGACGGGCCCGGGCCGCAGCCGTCAATCTGATCCCGGCCTCGACCGGGGCGGCAAAGGCCATCGGGCTGGTGATCCCAGAGCTCAACGGCAAGCTCCACGGCTTCGCGGTCCGAGCGCCCGTCCCCACGGGCAGCGTGGTCGATCTAACAGTCGAGGCCCAACGGGAGACCTCGATCGAGGAGCTCAACGACGCCTTCCGGCGGGCAGCCGCAGGCGGGCCCCTTCAGGGTCTCCTCGTCTACACCGAGGACCCGATCGTGTCCACGGACATCATCAAGAACCCTGCCTCCTCGATCGTCGACTCCCAGCTGACCGCGGTCATGGACGGAACGATGGCCAAGGTCATCTCCTGGTACGACAACGAGTGGGGCTACTCAAACCGGGTGGTGGACCTCGTGCAGAGGATCCTTTGACCCATTCTGGACCCGGTTTCCCGTGAGGACGCTCCGGGACCTGGGGGATATCGAGGGCAAGCGCGTTCTTGTCCGGGTGGACTTCAATGTGCCGCTCGAGGCCCGAACGGTCGCAGACGACACCCGCATCCGGGCCTCGCTGCCGACGCTGGAAGAGCTCCGGCGAAGGGGTGGGCGGCTGGTGCTGGTCTCTCACCTGGGGCGTCCGAAGGACCGAGAGCCTGAGTTGTCGCTGCGACCGGTCGCCGATCGGCTGGCGGAGCTGGCCGATGCCGACGTCACGTTCGCTGGAGCCGTGGTGGGCGAGGACGTCCGCGCCTTCTCAGAGAAGCTGCCACCCGGCGAGATCCTGATGCTCGAGAACGTCCGTTACGAGCCGGGCGAGACCCGAGATGATCCGAAGCTGTCAGCCGCGCTCGCGGAGCTCGCCGAGGTTTACGTGAACGATGCCTTCGGAGCTGCGCATCGCGCCCACTGCTCGACGGAGGGGGTCGCCCACCTGATCCCGGAGCGTGCCGCCGGACTGCTGCTCGAACGGGAGGTGACGGTACTGGCCAGCCTGCTGGAGCATCCGGCCCGACCGCTGGTGGCCGCGCTCGGTGGTGCGAAGGTGTCCGACAAGCTGGGGGCGATCGAGCGGTTCCTGGAGATCGCCGACACGATCTTGATCGGCGGCGCCATGTGCTTCCCGTTCCTTTCGGCCCAAGGCCACTCGATCGGGGCTTCGCTCTGCTCCCAGGCCGACCTCGAGCTCGCTTCGCGGCTGCTCGTGAGCGTTCCCCACGCGCAGGCCGAGCTGCGGCTGCCGGTGGACCTGGTGATCGCAGACCGCCTGGCGAGCGAAGCGCGCACGCGGACGATCGACGAGGTGGATGTGCCCGAGGGATGGATGGGGGTCGATATCGGGCCGCAAACCGCGGACAACTACGCGGCCGTCATCGCCGCCGCGGGGACCGTGTTCTGGAATGGCCCCATGGGGGCGTTCGAGCTCGAGCCGTTCGCGGCCGGGACCCGAGCCATTGCAGAGGCGATCGCGACCGCACCCGGGACCACGGTAGCCGGCGGCGGCGATTCGGTAGCGGCGCTGACCCAGCTGGGACTGGCGGAGGACGTCACGCACGTGTCGACCGGCGGCGGCGCGGCGCTGGAGCTGATCGAGGGCCTCGCCCTGCCCGGGATCGAGGTCCTCCGGTGAGCTCAGAGCCGTCCAGACGCCCGCTGATCGCCGGCAACTGGAAGATGCACAAGACCGTCGGCGAGGCGCGGCAGTTCATCTCGGCGCTGCTCCCGAAGATCCCGGCCCTGGAGGGAGTGGATGTAGCGGTCTGTCCCCCGTTTCTGGCGCTCAGACCGCTCGTCGAGGCCACGGGCGGCACCCCTCTCGCCGTATACGCCCAGAACATGCACCAGGAGACCGAGGGGGCCTTCACCGGAGAGGTGTCGGCGCCGATGCTCCTCGAGGCCGGGGTGCAGGGCGTGATCCTCGGCCACTCCGAGCGACGCGAGTACTTCGCCGAGACCGACAGGGCCCTGGCGCTCAAGGTCCCGATGGCCCTGGATACAGGTTTGGTGCCGATACTGTGCGTCGGCGAGACCGAAGAGGAACGCGAGCGCGGCGACACGCAGCGCAAGCTCCGCCACCAGGTGCAGGAGGACCTGGTGCGAGTCGAGACCGAGCGCCTGGACCAGGTCGTCATCGCCTACGAACCGATCTGGGCCATCGGCACGGGGCGTGTTGCGACGCCCGAGCAGGCCCAGGAAGCGATCGCGTTCATCCGTGCGTTGGTCGGCGACCGGGACGCCGATCAAGCGGGGCGCACGCGGGTGGTCTACGGCGGAAGCGTCAAGCCCGACAACTCCGCCGAGCTGCTCTCACTGCCGGACGTGGATGGGGCGCTGGTGGGCGGCGCCAGCCTCAACCCCGACTCGTTCGCGGCCATCGTCGGTTCCGTCAGCTGATGCCACAGGGGCCGGAGAAGCTGCCGGTGCCGGCGGCCGCGCTGGTCATCCTTGACGGTTGGGGTCTCGCCCCGTCGGGGCCCGGCAACGCCGTCTCGCTGGCGCACACGCCCGTGTTCGATGAGCTGTGGTCGACCTACCCCCATACCGATCTCCGAGCTTGCGGCAGGGCGGTGGGACTGCCGGAGGGCCAGATGGGCAACTCCGAGGTCGGTCATCTGAACCTCGGAGCCGGATCGATCGTGATACAGGATCTCACGAAGATCGACGAGGCGGTGGAGCGCGGTGAGCTGTCCGACAACACGGTGCTCCGAGACGCGCTCTCGGGGTCCGAGCGCGTCCACCTGATCGGGCTTGTGTCCGACGGCGGCGTCCACTCCGCCTTTGGGCATCTGCGAGCCCTGATCGAGCTCGGCGCCGCCGCCGAGGTTCCCGACCTCGTCGTGCACGCCTTCACCGACGGGCGCGACACGCTGCCGACTTCAGGGGCAGGCTTTCTGGCCGAGGTGGAGCGGTGGATGGAGGCGGCGGGATCCGGACGGATCGGCTCCGTCGTCGGGCGCTATTACGCCATGGACCGCGATCGGCGGTGGGAGCGAATCCAGCGCGCATACGATCTGCTCGTGCACGGCCGGGCCGAGCACCGAGCCAGCTCGGGCCAGGCCGCGGTCAGCGAGGCGTATGAAAGGGGTGAGAGCGACGAGTTCATCGAGCCGGTGCTGGTGGGAGAGGAAGGAAAGATCCGTCCGGGCGACTCCGTGGTGGCCTTCAACTTCCGACCCGACAGGATGCGCGAGCTGACCCGCGCGCTCGCCGAGCCCGACTTCGACTGCATCGACCGCGGCGGCGCGCCGGCCACCCGGCGGTACGCGACAATGACCGAGTACGAGGAGGGGTGGCCGTATCCGGTCGCATTCCCGCCCGAGCGGCCGGCGACCACGCTGCCGGCGACGCTCGCCGCTCGCGGGGTCCGACAGCTGCATGTGGCGGAGACCGAGAAGTATCCGCACGTGACGTATTTCTTCGCGGGCGGCGAGGAGGAGCCCCAGGCCGGCGAGAGGCGGGAGTTGGTGCCCTCGCCACGGGAGGTGCCCACCTATGACCACAAGCCGGAGATGAGCGCTCGCCAGGCGGCCCAGGCGTTCGCCCAGGCATGGCGGGATGACTCTCCAGGCTTTGGGATCATCAACTTCGCCAACCCCGACATGGTCGGCCACACCGGGGTGATTCCCGCGGCGGTGAAGGCGATCGAGACCGTTGACGAGTGCCTGGGCGAGGTTGTCGACGCCGTCCACGCTTCAGGTGGGGCCTGCGTCGTCACCGCCGATCACGGCAACGCCGACAACATGCTCGAGCCTGACGGCAGCCCCAATACGGCCCATTCGCTCAACCCGGTGCCGTTGATCGTGACGGTGAAGCGGCTGGAGTTGCGGGAGGGAGGGGTACTCGCGGACGTGGCGCCGACCCTGCTGCACGTCCTGGGGATCGAGCCGCCGGCGGACATGAAGGGTCGCTCGTTGATCGAATAGGGCGCCTAGCGCGGGCGAATGCGGGATGCGAGCTGATGCCGGGAGTTGATCCCGAGTTTGGTGTAGATGTTGGCGAGGTGGTACTCGATCGCCTTGCTCGACAGGTAGAGCTCGGCCGCGACCTCGCGGTTTGACTTGCCGGAGGCCACGAGACGGGCGACCACCTCCTCGCGCGCCGTCAGGCCGTAGTCATCGTCACCACCGTCGCGCTGATGACGGACCCCGCATGCCGCGAGCTCGGCGTCGCAGCGCTCGAGGAATTGACTGGCGCCGAGGCGCTCGAACACTTCGCGGGCCAGGCGCAGCGCGGCGATCGCTGCCCGTCGGCTTCCGGTCTTGTGTAGGAAGTGTCCGTAGGCCAGCTCCAATGTCGCCTGGGCAAATGGCGAGCCTGCGGCCTTAGCGGCCTCTTGACCTTCGAGGAACGCCGCCCGGGCTTTCGCCGGTCGGTGGCGGGCGTGTTCCAGGACGCCGAAAAGGCGCCACAGGTCGACTCGGGTCACGTCTTGTGGGCTCTTGTCCAGGGCATCGTGAAGTCTGCTCAGCGTGTGCTCCCCCTCCTCCAGACGCCCGGTGCGGATCATCGCTTCGGCCTCCAAGAGCCACGGCACCCGCTCGAGGCCGGTCATGCGAATTGGCCGTGGCGGCGTATGCAGTGGCGCCAGCGAATCAATAACCGCGTTCCAGTCCTCCCGCACCCAGGCGAGATGTCCGGCGGCGACGCAGGCGTAGTAGCGGCTGAGTGGCGAAGGGGCTGCCTCCGCGGTTCGGCGGGCGGCGGCGACGTGCTCGGTGGCAAACCGCCAATTCCCACGACCGCCGTGAAGGTAGGAGGCCACCGCGTGGACGGAGGGCAGGTCCCAGGCGCGGTCGGTGTCTTTGCCGAGCGAAACTGCGACCTCCGCGTGCGTGAGCCCGTCGTCCCAGCGTCCCACGCGGTACTCGGCCTCGGCCAGCGCGCCGAACGCGTTCGGGAGGCTGCGCAGCGTTGTGCCCTCGCGGGACCACCTGATCACCGCCGACAGGTCCTCGATCGCGCCCAGCAGGTCGCCCCACCACAATTTGACGTTGCCGCGGACCGTCAACAACTCGGCCTCGAACGGCTCCGGCCGCATCCTCGCCGGCGACAAGCCCTCAAAGAGAGCGATTGCTTCTCGTCCACGTCCGAGGTCTGAGAGGGCCCAGGCCAGCCCTTCGGTGGCGATCACTTTCGTCATCGCCGGCGGCTCTTTCCCTTGCAGCGCTCGCCGCGCCCACTCCACGGCCTCGTCGCCTCGTCCTTCGACGGCGGAAAGGACAGCCAGCGAAGCGATGGCCCGTCCGGCCAGCTCGGGGTCGGCGCCGAAATCGGGGTGCTCCGTCAGTTCCCGAAGCGCCGCCGCGCCCTCCGCCACCTGCCCCAGCGACGCCGTCAGAATGGCCAGGACGTAGCTCTGGCTGGGGCAATCCGTGCATGAAAGGACCGCGTCGAACAGTCCAGCCGCGCGAGGTAATTCTCCGGCGTGCACCAGAAACTCAACTGCGCGCAGCAGCGAATCCTCCCGTACTTGACGGCTGGCGGCGATACGGGAGGCCGACAGCAGGCGGTCTGCTGCGGCCGTCAGGTTGCCGCGGGCGAAATCATCGTCCGCGCTCGCGGCCAGCTCGGCGGCGAGAGCGTCGTCCGAGCCTGGGCTGGCCGCCACTCGGTGCGGCAGTGATTCGGAACCCGATGTCAGCTCGGCACACGCCTGGTGCAGTATGCGGCGGCGCGACGGCGACAGGTCATCGTAGACCGCCGCTCGCACCAGCGGATGCGGGAAAGTCACCTCCTCGGGGAATCGCGCCGGTACGAGCGCCAGGAGGTCGGCCGCGATCGCATCCTCCAAAGCCACCAGGGGATCGCTCACTCCGGCCAGCAAACCCGCGATGGTCAGTGGACAGCGGTTTCCAGCGACCGCCGCGGCGGCCACCAAGTCCTGGGTGTCCGGAGCGACGCTAGTCAAGCGCGCAATAACGGTGGCGGCATACGAATGGGGAGCGGGCAGGGGGCCGTCGAATTCGAGGGCGTCAGGTGGGAGCTCACTCAGCAGTGCTTTTACGTACAGAGGGTGTCCGCCGGTGTGCTCTCGTAGCCGCTCGGCCATGGCCAGCGGCAGCGCTCCAAATCCGAGCGAGCGAGCGAGGAGGCCCACCTCGCGAGCGGTGAGTCCGCCGAGCTGCACGCGCTTTGCTCGCTCGGGATCGCTCAGCAATCTGAGCCAACTGGGGCCCAGTCGATCGAGCTCTTCCGATCGGCTGGCAAGCAGAACAAGTACTCGATCGGCGTACAGCCGCCGCAGGGCGAACAGCAACGCACCTGCCGAAGACCGATCCATCAGATGTGCGTCATCGACCGCTACTACCACGAAGGCCCGCTCCTGGACGGACCCCAACATCCCGAGCAGCTCGGCGCCGACCGAGAACACGCTGGCCGATGTCGGATCTTCGATCCGCTCGTTGAGGGCGCGCGGATTCGACACGACCGTGGCTCGCGAAGCCAGCTGCGAGACCACGCCGTAGTCGAGCGCAACCTCGCTCTCGTCGCCGCTTGCATCGAGCACGACGACGTCCTCGCCGCGGGGGAGAACCCGGTGAAGGAAGGTGCTCTTGCCGATCCCCGGCTGCCCCTCGATCGAGACGATCTGCGGCTTGGACGCCCGGGACGCTTCCAACGCAGAGGACACCAGGTCCAACTCGACCTGGCGGCCAACGAAGACGCTGCTGCTTACACCCATGGTCGCTCTCGCGAGCCCCCCCGAAATCCTCGGACCGCCACTTTACCGAACGGGTCGGGGCACACCCTAGGGTTCGACCGCAGAGACTAGGTGGTCGTCTAGGGACGACCCCATTGCGGACGGGAGGCCAGGCGTGGAAATCTCGTCCCCATGATCCTGCTGAGAAGAAATCGCCGCCGATGACGGTCGAGCTGATCATGCAGGTCTCGCGCAGCGAAGACGATCGGCTGACCGGCACGGTGCGCCGTGACGACGACGCGGATGCTCATCGCTTCTCGGGCACGCTGGAGCTCATGCGCGTCTTCGAGGATCTCGTTCCGGCCGACGCGGACGGAAGCAAATCTCACAGTTCACGAGAGGGGTAGGAATGTTTGCCGCAATCGCCAGAAGTGTCATCGCCCATCCGTGGCGGACAATCGCGGTTTGGGTGGTCGCCGCCGCCCTGCTCATTGCGCTGTCGCCGAAGCTCTCTACCTACACCACCAGCAACCAGCAATCGTTCCTGCCCAAGTCGTTCGAATCGGTCAAGGCTCAGAACGTCGGCAACAAGTACTTCCCGGCCCAGTCTGGGGCGACAGGCAGCATCGTCGTCTCGCGGTCGGACGGAGGAAAGCTCACCGCGAGCGATCAGCAGAGGGTTCAGGGCCTGGTCAGCACGCTCAACAACGACAAGTTGACCGGCGTGTCTGTCGTCAACCTGTCGCCCACCTCGCTGGCTCCCAATGGCAAGGTGATCGCCGCCCAGGTTGTGTTCAAAGGCCAGCCCGGAGACAGCAAGGTCAACACCGGCGTCAACTCGGTCCGGTCAAAGACGGACGCGTACCTGGCCGGCAGCGGGCTGAAGGACGGGCTCACGGGCAACGCGGCGATCTCGGTCGACACGACCAAGGCCTACGACCACGCCGACACCATCATCACCATCGCCACCGTCGCGCTGATCATCGTCCTGCTCGGCGTGATCTTCCGCAGCCCTGTGGTGGCCGTGCTGCCGATCATCGTGATCGGCATCGTGCACTCCGCTGCCGTCGGAGTGACCGCCGATCTGGCCGCGGCGTTCGGCTTCAAAGTCAGCAATAGCGTCGCGTCGATCCTTGTGGTGGTGCTGTTCGGCGTGGGCACCGACTACATCGTGTTCTTGCTGTTCCGCTACCGCGAGCGTCTCCGCCGGGGGGCGTCCCACGCCGAGGCCCTGCGATTTGCTTCGTCGAAGGTGGGCGTGGTGATCGCGTCCTCGGCGCTGACCGTGATCGGGGCGTTCGCCGCACTGTTGCTCGCCAAGCTCGGATCGCTGCAGACGCTTGGCCCGGCGCTGATCGCGGCCGTCGCCACGATGCTGTTGACCGCGCTGACGCTCGTCCCGGCGCTGTTCATACTCCTCGATCGTCACCTGTTCTGGCCATTGGGTCCCGGCCGGTCCGCCGACAGCAGCGTCTTCGCCCGCGAAGGCAGGTTCGTGGCCAGCCATCCGGGCTTGGTGGCCGCCGTGGTGGTCGTGGTGCTAGGCGGGCTGGCGGTCGGCGCCAGCGGCTACAGCCCGACCTACAACACGCTCTCCGAGCTACCGTCGAACACGGCCTCGCAGGTGGCCTACAACACTCTGTCTTCGGCATTTCCTGCCGGGGCGCTCAGTCCCACCCAGGTCTACGTGACCGGCTCGCAGAAACTGGGTCAGAGCAACCTTCAGCCCATGGTCGCGAACTTGACCAAGGCCAAGGGGGTGGCGCAGGTCGGTCAGCCGACCCTGAGCTCCGACGGCACAGCTGCGCTGACGAACGTGATCCTCAAGGACGACCCTTACTCCAACGCGGCGTTGGACAACGTGAAGGGACCCGTGCGGGGCGCCGCCCACGGCTCGGTGCCCGGGGATCAGGTTGTGGTCGGGGGGCAGACATCGCAATTTGTTGACGTCCGTCAGCAGCTTCGCAGCGACACCAAGCTGGTGTTCCCGGTCGCGGCGGCGATCATCATCGTGATCCTCGCGGTCCTGCTGGAAGCCCTGATCGCCCCGCTCAACCTGCTGTTGGCCGTGGCCCTGGCGTTCGCTGCCACGCTCGGGGCTTGCGTCATCGTCTTCCTGAAAATCGGATCGTTCTCGGGCATCGACTTCAGCCTGCCGATGACCCTCTACCTGTTCGTGGTTGCGATCGGTACCGACTACAACATCCTCATGTCGGCGCGGCTACGGGAGGAGTTCATGAACGGCCACTCGCCAAAGGAGTCGGCGCGCATCGCGATCAGCAACGACGCCCCGACCGTCGCCGCGGCAGGAATCATCTTGGCCCTCACGTTCGCATCGCTGATGTTGGCCGGGCTGGACAACCTGCTGGAGCTCGGGTTCGGGGTGGCGGTCGGCATCGTGATTGCCGCCTTCCTAATGGCACCGGTGCTGATCCCCTCGCTGTCGACCATCGAGGGGCGCGTTTTCTGGTGGCCGCGGCACGCACGTCCACCGCGTGTCTCTGAGCCGGAACCAGAGGTCATGCCGGCGCCACAACCAGCATTGGCCAGCGCTGGTCTGCCAGGCGAGGGGCCGGGGCCGAGCCGCCGCCCGTAGACGGATCCGACCGCATCGTATACCGCCCCGCCTACGCCGGCGGGGTGGTTGCGCGTCGTCGCCAGAACTTGACAGGACTACGCTTAGATTTTATACTGGCTCCAGCAGTAGGTCAGTGACAGAAGGAGGTTTAGACATGGCACTTATCCGCTGGGAGCCGGTACGGGAGCTGAACACGCTTCAGAGCGAGATGAACCGGCTTTTCAACACGCTTTTTGACGCACCGGCGCCGGGCAATGGCGGAGGCGCGATACGACGCTGGATTCCAGCGATGGATCTGGTCGAGACCGATGAGAAGTTCGTGCTGCGCGCCGATCTCCCGGGACTCTCCGAGGACGACGTAAACATCGAGCTCGAGGACAACGTGCTGACCGTCTCCGGTGAGCGCAAGGGCGAGCACGAGGAGCGCAAGGAGGGCTACTACCGGGTCGAGCGGGCGTCCGGCGCGTTCTCGCGATCGCTGACCCTTCCCGAGGGAGTCAATCCCGAGGGGATCGAGGCGAGCTTCGACCGCGGCGTGCTCGAGGTCCGGATCCCGAAGCCCGAAGAGCGCAAGCCGCGGAAGGTTGCGATCAGCGTCGGCGGCCAGCAGCAGGCGATCGAAGGCACCGAGACAACGTCCGGTGCCGAATCTGGCTCCTAACTCAACTTCCGAGTGGGGTCCATCCCCAGTTCGTGGACGGCGGGACCCACTTAGCGGAAGGGGCGAGGCTAGTGTCTCGTCCCTTCCCTTTGACTATTTGATCGCGATCGTGAACGCACCGTCCGCGCTCACCTGCACGTTGTCGTAGGTACCGGCGGAGACCGGGGATTGACCGGACGTGGCGGTCGAGGAGACGCTGATGCTGTTCCCGTCGGAATTCGTCTGTGAGCTGATGTCCATCGAGGTGCAGCTGTCGCATTCCCAGGAGAGCGTGGAATCAGACGGCACCGTAATCGTCCCGAGGTTCTGAGAGCCATTCCCACTGAAGGCGTTTCCACCACCGCCACCACCCGTGGGACCGCTGGGCTGGGCACTCGGCGCGGGAGCCGGGGCCTGTGCCGTGCGCGTCACCGTCGCGGTCACGGTCCTGGTCGGACTGGCCACGGTGCGCACGTTCGTGATCGTCTTCGTTGGACCGGCCACGGTGTTGGTGTGGACGATCGTCTGCGCGGGAGCGGTGACCGTCTTTGCCTTGGGTGTGCTGTTAGCAGTCAAGCCCGCGGCGACGCCGGCGCCCGCCCCAACGAGCAAGGCGACCAAGCCGATGACCCAGCTGCGGCGATACCAGGGAGCTTGCTCCGGCCGCTGCGGAGCCTCCGGCGGCCCTGGAGGGTGAGGCGGCGGCTCGATGACCGCTGCATCGGGAGGCCGGACGGGACCGTCCGGCGGATCGGTGGTAGTAGCCATGGCTGAGCCTCCCCTTCAAAGAATGGACGCGACAATCATCGACGGCGAGGCCGTGCCTGACCATCGGCCGGTCGGGCCTTTAGCGGACGATGGAGCGCTCCTCCGAACGGGTGACGCTTTGCTGGCCCGGTGATGTTTACGGTCCGAGCCCACGCGGCCGATTCGCTGGCACGCGCCGGCACGCTGGAGCTGGCCCACGGCCGGGTTCGCACGCCAGCGTTCGTCCCGCTGGCGACGCGCGGGGCGGTCAAGGGGCTGGACGCCCAAGAGGTCGCAGGGCTCGGATACGAGCTGATACTGGCCAACACCTTCCACCTGATGCTGGCGCCGGGGAGCGAGTTGGTGCAGGAGCTGGGAGGACTGCACGAACTGATGCGCTGGCCAGCGCCGATCATCACCGACTCCGGCGGCTTTCAGGTGTTCTCGATGGGCCACGGCGCGGTGGCTGACGAGATCAAGGGCAGAGCCCGGCGGCGAGCAGAGGAGGGCAGAATCCTGTCGATCGACGAGGACGGGGTGAGGTTTCGCTCCTACGTCGACGGCCGCGAGCGGTTCCTCGGTCCGGAGGAATCGATGGCGGTCCAGGCTGCGCTGGGGTCCGACATCGCGCTCACGTTCGACGAGTGCACGCCGTATCACGTCACGCGCGAGTACACCGAGCGCTCGACGGCCCGCACTCATCGCTGGCTCGAGCGTTGCCTACGCTGGCACGAACAGCACGGTCCCGAGGGGCAGGCGGTGTACGGCATCGTGCAAGGTGGAATCGAGCACGACCTGCGCCACGAGTCCGCCCAGGCCGTCGCCGCCAGCCGCTGCGAAGGCATCGCGATTGGTGGCTCGCTCGGCCGCGACAAGGCCCAGATGCACGAAGTGGTCTCGTGGACGACCGAGGAGCTCGAGCGGCAGGCGCCTGCTCGGCCACGGCACCTGCTCGGCATCGGCGAGATCGACGATCTCATCACGTGCGTCGAGCTGGGGATCGACACGTTCGACTGTGCGGTGCCGACGAGGCTGGGACGTCATGGCGTGGCCCTGGTGCCCGAGCCCCAGGACCGATGGCGGGTCGACCTGTTCAAGGGCAGGTGGAGTCGCAATCGCGAGCCGATCCTCGACGGCTGCCCCTGTCCGGCGTGCGCTCGCGGCTACTCCCGTGCTTACCTCCACTACCTGCTTCGGGCGCACGAATTGACCGCGGTTCGCCTGCTGACGATGCACAACCTGAGCTTCGTGTCCCGGCTGATGGGCGATCTGCGGGCGGGGATCTCGGCCGGGCGGCTCCCCGAGGTGGCTACTGCCTTGCGGGCCGGAGTCGCGCCGCGGGGCCCAGCGGCCTAGGTTTGGCCGGCTCCGCCTTCGCCGCCCCGTGCCCGTACGGCCGTCGGGTCCAGCACGGTGATCGTGCGGTGACCGGTCGCGACCCAGCCCAGCTGACGCATCAGCCGCAGCGCCCGCGAGACCGTCTCGCGGGTGGCTCCGGTCCAGCTTGCGAGCTCGTCTTGGGTCAGCTCGAGCTCGTAGGCGGCGGTGGAAGCGCCGCCGTGGTCTGGCCCTAGCTCGATCAGCCGCCGCGCGACGCGGCCCACGCTATCTTGAGTCGCCAGCTCGACCAGTCCCCGAGTGGCCTCGGTGAGCCTGCCAACCAGGCTGCGTAGTAGGACCAGTGCCGCATCGGGGTGTTCACGTAGGTAGCCCCTGAAATCCTCGCCCGACAGGACGCCGAGCTCGACGTCCTCGAGCGCGATGGCGGTCGCGCTGCGCCGGGTGCCGCCGAGCGCCGCCATCTCCCCGACCAGTTCTCCTTGGCCCCGGATCGCAAGGACCACGGTCCGGTCGCCCACGCCGCGTGCGACGAGCTTTACGCGTCCCGCGAGCACGAGCGCCACGTTCTCGCCGGCCGACCCCTCGTGCATGATCACCGCCGACTCCGGCATCGCCTTGTGGCTCACGCGTTCCAGCAGCGCGTTGGCGTCCACCTGCCAAAGCTGTTTCAGAAACGGCGTCGGCCCCGAAGTCATCTAGATCCCCAGTTGTGACGAATGTCTCAACTTGCGAAGTGCTCGCCACCATACCGTTTCGGTTGGTTGGGGGCCGACGGGGCACACCCAGTGGTTCCAGGCGGCGGGGGCGCCGCCTGGAGCTACTTTGTGTACTGGTGAATCAGCTGCTGAAGCTGGTTGAGGACGCCCTGCACGTCGTTGCGGAAGTGGACCGCCGTGGAGCTGGTGCTGGTCGCGATCACCACCGCGATGATCACCGCCGCGGCAAACACCGCCAGCAGCAACAAGAACAACGTAAAGCGCCGAGCCGCGCGTCCGCCGCGCCGGCGCGGCGGGGCTGCGTATTCGGGGCGCGCTTCACGCTTGCCTAGGCTGCTGAACCGGCGGCGGCGTCGCTGGGCGGGCCACTCGGGTCGGGCCGCGTCTCTCCGCACCTGGTTCAGCGCCGGCGACCCTCGTGGCCTCCGTCGGATCGCGCCGGCGGTCGAGGATCCTGGTTGACGGCCTTGGTGCCCAGCTGGGACGTCGGCGCGTCGGGGGGCGTGCGGGCAATGCCGTGCGCCCCAGCCCGTAGCGCCTCCGCGAATACCATCGCGTCGCGCGGGCGCTGCACCTTGTCCAGCGCCAAGGCCTGTGCTACGGAGCGGGCCAGCTGGGGAGGAACGTCCGGATTCAAATGGTCAAGCAGGGGCGGAGCCTCGCGCTGCTGCTTGAGGGCCAGCTCCGACAGCGATGCGGCCTCGTACGGCAGGCGCCCAGACAGGAGCTGGTAGGTCACCACCCCGAGCGAATACAGATCAGCCAGCGGACCGGCATCCTCGCCCCGCGCCTGCTCCGGAGCCAGGTAGGCGGCGGTGCCGAGCACCGATCCCACCTGAGTGATGCTCGACTGATCGGTGGCCCGCGCGATTCCGAAGTCCGCCAGCTTGACCACCTCGGCCTCCGACACCAGCAGGTTCCCGGGCTTGACGTCCCGGTGCACGACCCCGTTGCGGTGTGCGTAGTCGAGGCCACGGCAGCCCTGACTGACGACCTCAACCGCCTGTTCCACATCGAGGCGCCCGCGGTCCCGCAGCAACTCTGCGCACGAATAGCCGGGCACGTGCTCCATCACGATGAAGTGCTGGTGCTGGCTGTCATCGAAGCCGAAGTCGAACACCTGCACGATGTTGGGATGCACGAGCCGCGCGGCCGACAAAGCCTCGCGGCGGAAGCGCGAGACGAACGTGGGGTCGTCCGCCAGGTGCTCGGCCAGGAGCTTGATCGCCACCGGGCGCTCCAGCCGCTCGTCGAAGGCAAGGTGAACGGTGGACATGCCGCCGACTCCCAGGCGCCGCTCGAGTCGGTAGCGCCCGGCGATCATCGTTGCGTTAGTGGCCATTGCCGTTTCCGTTCCCGTTGCCGTTCCCGTTCCCATTGCTGGTCCCCGGCGCGACCCCTCCGCTCCCCGGGCCGGTACTAGTACTACCCGGGTTCGGCGCAGTCGTTGCAGGGGTTGTCGTGGTGGGCGTGGTAGTCGTCGTGGTCGTGGTGCGGGTGGTCGTGGGCTGCGTCGTGGTCTGGGTGGTGGTGGTCGGTGTTGTCGTGGTGGTGGTGGCAGTAGTGGTCGGCGTCGTGCTCGACGGGGACTTGCACTGCGACGCAGCCAGCTCCTGCGCCCGCGTGAGGCCCTGGTCCAGGTTGCTTCGCAGCGTCGAGCTCACCGAGCTCGGCAGGTTCTGGATGTTCTGGGTAACGCTCGCGAGCTCGTCTGCGGCTTTTGCGCAGTTGCCCTGTTTGATGTCGCTTGAGACCTGCTGCAGCTGGTTGGTCAGGCTCTGGGCTGTGCTCGACGAGAGCAGGCCGGTGCTGCTGCCGCAGGCAGCAATCAACGAGACAGCGAACCCAAGCCCGCCGGCCACGACTGCGCGGAGTCCCTGGCGCATCCGCGGCCTGACTTTAGAGCGTCGGGCTGTTGGCTTCAGATTAGGTCAGGGCGGGGCCGCCAAAACGGCCGACCCCGCCTCCAAAAACCGCCGCTACTGGCCGAATTGCAACCGCTCGGCCAGCGACGACGGAAGCCGCGCCGCGCGGATCGCAGCGGCCGCTGCTCCGATGTCGTACTCCGTGCGCCTATAGGTCGCCTCCCAGGCGTCGAGGTCTAGCTCCAGCCAGGCCGCGCGCGGGTCCCCATCGCGTGGCTGCCCGACGCTTCCCGGGTTGACCAGCCACTCGCCGCTTGAGAGCTCGAGCTGCTCGTCGGCATCCTGGGTCTGGCCGGTCGTCAGCTCTCCGGGCTGGCGCCGGAACGCCAGCGCCACGTGGGAGTGTCCTATGAGACAAACCCGATGCTGCTGGACGTCCAGGCACATCTCGGCCTGTAGCGGCGAGAGCACGTACTCCCAGACCGGGTCGCGGGGGCTGGCGTGGTAGAGCCCAACGGGCTCCTCCAGCAGCGAGGGCTCGAGCTCGTCGAGATAGCCCCGGGTCTCGGCGCTGATTGTCTCGCGGGTCCACTGGGCAGCGAGTGCCGCGCCCCGGGAGAACTCCTCGAGCGGCAGCGCGCCGCGGACCACGAGGTCGTGGTTTCCGGCCAGGCAGAGGGCGGCATGCTCCCGCGCCAGCTCGACACAGGCGTCGGGATCTGCTCCATACCCGACTAGGTCTCCCAGACACCACATCTCCTCGCAGTCGGAGCCGGCGATCGCGTCCAGGACCGCCTCGAACGCCTGCCGGTTGCCGTGTATGTCTGAGACGACGGCGACCCGCATGTCTCTACAGTCTCTCGCGTGCGTGAGCGCTCTGGCGTGCTGGCATCGATGCTCCTGGCGTCCGTGGCGGGCGAGGTGGGGGTGCGGCTGCTGAGACCACGGCCCGCCACCCGGCCGTCGGCGGCGGCCGATCTCCGATCCTATTTCTCCGAGGAGGAGATCGCTCGCGGGGCGGCCTTCGCGCGCCCTCAGCTTGCACTGGCGGTGGGGCGTGGGGCTGTGGAGCTGGGCGCGCTGGGGCTGCTGACCTTCCGGCCCCCGCGGCTGCTTCGCCGCCGAGCCAGACCCGTTGTGGCCGGGGCCGTCGCCGCCGGTGCGCTCGTGGTCGGGCTGTCGCTGCCGCCACTGCCGCTGGCCGTGGTGTCACGCCGCCGCGCAATGGCCGTCGGCCTCGCGACGCAATCCTGGGGCGGCTGGGCGTTGGATCAGGTGAAGGCCACAGGGATCGAGGCAGCGCTGGCCGCGGCCGGCGGCGGCACCGTGATCGCCGCCATTCGAAGGTTCCCGCGCCGCTGGTGGGCGCTGGGAGCTGGCGGGTTCGGTGCTGTTGGGGGCAGTGTTCACGGCTCTCGCGCCGGTACTGCTCGACCCCGTGTTCAACGATTACACCCCGCTGCCGGAGGGGCAGACCCGATCGGACGTTCTCGAGCTGGCCCGCGCCGCCGGAGTGCGGGTAGCCGAGGTGTATTCGGTCGACGCGAGCCGCCGGACCACCGCGGCCAATGCGTACGTGACGGGGCTCGGGCCGACCAAGCGCGTGGTGCTGTTCGACACCTTGCTGGATCGCTATGACCGTGAGGAGGTGCGGGTTGTGGTCGCGCACGAGCTTGCCCACGTACGTCACCGGGACGTTTTGCGTGGGGTGGCCTACGCCGCGGTCGTCGCCCCGGCAGCGGCGCTCGCCACCCAGCGTCTCAGCTGGGCCCTGTCTGACGAGCGGGATGCGCCGGCCGCGCTGCCCGCTCTGGCGCTCGCCGCCGCCCTGGTGTCGGCGCCGGTCGGCGTGATCGGAAACCGCCTGTCGCGCGCGCTCGAGCGCCGGGCCGATGCATACTCGCTCGAGCTGACGGGGTCACCCCAGGCGTTTATCTCATTCGAACGGGCGATTGCCCGCCAGAACGTCGCGGACCTCGACCCGCCCCGATGGATGACGGCGCTGCTGGCGACGCATCCCTCGACCACCGAGAGGATCGGCGCCGCGCTCAGCTACGCCAACAGCTAGTCGTCGTCTTCGCTCGCTTCTCGGCGCCCGCCCCATTCGGGCAGGTTCTTGATGCCCTCGCGCGTCTGCCACTTCGAATAGTTGTCCTGCATCGCCTCGATCAGCTCGTGCATGAACTTGGGTGAGAGATTGATCCGGGAGACCACGACCCCCGGGATCTCGTCCTCTTCCACTTCGTGATCCACGCGGGCGAACGTGATCGTGAACTCGTAATCCGAGTGGCTGACGTTGGCGAAATTGGCGTATTTCCCGCCCATGTCCTCGGGCGAGAAATGGATGTTGATGTGACGCTCGGGGGTGCCTGAATCCTCCATAGGCCGTTTAGTATCGCAGCGTGCGGATCGTCGTCGTCGCCGTGGGCAGGTTGCGGCCGCCGTTCGCAGACGATGTCCAGCACTATCAGAAGCTGATCGCCCGGCACACTCGCCTGGAGCTGGTGGAGATGCGGGAGGAGGACAGGGCGCTCCGACGCGTGCCACCTCGGGCATTCATCTCGCTCTTGCACCGGGACGGAGAGATGCTCGACTCGATCGGGTTCAGCCGCTTTTTGGAGGCGCGGCGCCAGAGCGGCCGCGACCTGTGCTTCGTGATCGGCGGGCCATACGGCCTCGAACTCGACGAGGTCGACCACCGCCTGTCGCTCGGCACCATCACCCTGCCCCACCAGCTGGCCCGGGTCGTCCTGCTCGAGCAGCTCTACCGAGGACACAAGATCCTCGCCCGAGAGCCGTACCACTACTGACCCTCTGGCCATCGCTACGCTCGCCACACGATGAGCACCGCCCCATCCCGAGCGGTTGCCCCGCTTCAGGAGCTTCGCGACGCGGTGCGCGCTGGTGCGGCCGCGGTACGTGGCTCTGCCGGTGAGCCGGGAGCCCCGCCCAAGCTGGAGCGGCCGAAGCGGGCGGGGCAGGGCGACTACGCCACCAATGCCGCGCTGTTGCTCGCTCCGGTGTTGGGAGAGGCACCACCCAAGATCGCCGCGCGCCTGGGCGAAGAGCTCCAGCGGCAGCTGGGCGATTCGCTCGATCGGGCCGAGGTCGCGGGCCCAGGCTTTCTGAATCTCGTTCTCTCGGACTCCTGGCACCGCCGGGGACTGAGGTCGGTGCTCGCCGCGGGGGAGCGGTACGGGGCCGACCAAGTCTTCTCGCCGGAGCGAACCCTGATCGAGTTCGTGTCGGCCAACCCAACGGGGCCGCTGGTCGCGGCCAGCGGTCGCCACGCTGCCTACGGCGACGCGCTCGCGAGGATCCTGGAGCACATCGGCCAGGATGTCTTCCGCGAGTACTACTTCAACGACGCGGGGTCCCAGGTCAGGCTGCTGGGCGAGTCCGTGCAGGCTCGCGCCTCCGGGACAGAAGTCCCCACGGGGGGCTACCAAGGCGACTACGTAGCCGCGCTGGCGGAGGAGATCCCGGATGCCGACTCAGCTGCGGTCGAGCAGGTCGCCTCCCAGGCCGTCGCACTGCTGCTCGAGAAGATCAAGGCCACGCTCGCTCGCTACGGCGTGCAATACGACCTCTTCCTTTCGGAGCGGACGCTGCATGAGGGCTCACCGAGCGCACTGGACCGGGCCTTGGACGAGTTGGAGCGCGCAGGGCATCTGTACCGCTCCGAAGGCGCGGTTTGGCTTAGAACAACTGCCTTCGGAGATGACAAGGATCGGGTCGTGGTGCGCTCCACCGGGGAGCCGACCTACTTGGCGGCGGACCTCGCGTACCTGGTCAACAAACGCGACCGGGGTGTGCAGCGGCAGCTGATTCCGGTCGGCGCGGACCACCACGCGTGGATGCGCGAGATCCGAGCGGCCATGGCGGCCCTGGGTGGAGATCCGGACACGATCGAGGTGCCGATCCTGCAGTTCGTGCACCTGGTCGAAGGGTCCGAGCGGGCAGCGATGTCGAAGCGCCGGGGGGCGTTCGTGACGCTTGACGACCTGTTGGACGAGATCGGGGTAGACGCCACTCGCTTCTTCATGCTGCGCTCCTCGCACGATCGCACGATTGATCTCGACCTCGAGCTGGCGCGAAGGGAGTCGGCGGAGAATCCCGTCTATTACATCCAGTACGCCCATGCCCGGATCGCCTCGATGCTGCGGCGGGTGCCGGACGAGCGGTTGGCCGATGCGGTGCTCATATCGGGGACCGAGGGCGGGTCAGCCGAGCTTCACGAGCCGGAGCGGGCGCTGATCCAGAAGTTGGTCGAGTTCCCCGACGAGGTGGCCGAGGCGGCGTCCCGCCGCGGCCCTCACAGGATCGCGGCCTACGCCCTCGAGCTCGCTCAGGAGTTCACGACCTTCTATCGCGACTGTCGGGTGATCGGAGCGTCCCCGAATCGGTCGAGTCGTTCCGGATCGCCCTATCGGCTGCGGCCGGCAGGGTGATAGCGCTCTCGTTGGGGCTTCTCGGCGTGAGCGCGCCGGACGCAATGTAGAGCCGGCTAACTTGGGCCTACGGCCTGTGGCGCGCAAGGTCCTCCTCGAGCCGCCGGGCGTCGGTGGGGTCGAGTCCAGGCTCAGCCGCCGCGGCTCCGGCGCCCGCCCGGAGCGCGCGCGTCCGCCGCCGCCAGCGTGGCAAGGCGAACGCCAGTCCGGCGGCGCCAACTAGAACAACCGCAGCGGGCAGGATGTAGACCGTCAGGTTGAAGCCATGTGCTGGGGGGAGAGCGAGCACTGCGGGCCCGTACTGGGCAACGAGTGCCCGCTCGATCTGGGCTTTCGTGTACCCCTTGGCGATCAAGCCGCTGATGAAGTTCCGCTCGGCATCGGCCTGCGGCGACTGAGAGACGGCGAGCGGCGTGTTGCAGACGACGCACATCACGTCGTTCTCGATGTCAGTCAGCGATGCGCGCGACTGCACGGCAGCCGCCGCGCTTGCCGCGGGCAATACGAGGACCGCGGCGAGCGCGATCGCGGTGGCGGCGTTCCGAGAACTCACGCGGTCGATCCAGGGTTCCGAGAACTCACGCGGTCGATCCAATCACACGCGACACCGTCTGCTGCAGCCAGGCACCGGCCAGCTGGTAACGGCGAGCGGCGGCCACGCGGCCGTCGCGGTCGATCACGAACGTCTCTGGGATCCCGCTGGCACCGTACGCGCGCGCGAAACTACCGGTGACGTCCCGCACGACTGGGTAATTGATGTGGTGCTGGCGGACGAACTGCTCCGCGTCGCCGGTCGTGTCCCGGTAGGTCACGCCGACGACCGTTCCATCCTGGCTGGCCAGCAATCGCTGCGTTCGCGCCAGGATCGGCGCTTCGGCCAGGCACGGCTGGCACCAGGAAGCGAACAGGTTTACGACCACAACCTTGCCGCGCAGGTCCGAGAGCGTCAGGCTACGGGAGGAGCCGAGCCCTGGGAGCACGGCGCCTGCGGCCGGCGCGACTGGGCGCACACCGCGGGCGAGCTGGGCGTCTATCGACGTGTCGGTGCCTTGGCCGGCGACCGCGAACACCAACAGCGCAAGCAGCGCGGCTGCCAGGAGGCTGATCGAGGCTGGGAGGAGGAAGCGGCGCATTCGAAGCTGGTGCCGGGACACTAGGAGACCCGTCTCGACTCGGCGGCGCGGATGTCCTTCAGCACCGCCTGGAAGCCCTGGCGGTAGCCGCGCAGATAGTCGTTCTCGTCCTGCTCGTCCAGGAAGTGCCACGAATGTAGTGACTCGAGGCAGTAGCGACGCAGGTCGTCCAGCGTGTGATCGGTCCTCGCAGCGTGTTGCTGTGCTCTCCACAGCGCTGCGCGGTGGCCGCTGGCAAGCGGGTCGCGACCGGCACCCGGCCCGTTCGTCCGTCCAGCATCGAGCTGCTCCAGACGCGCGCGGATCGTGGGAATGAGCTCCATCGCCAGCATCGTCCGTGAGAAAAGTTAGCCGTCCCTGATCGGAAGGCCCACGGTTGTTTTTCCTGCTCCTCGTGGGGTAGCGCCATTCGCGAGAGGAGAAAGGAGCTGCAGTGGCCGAGACGACCCCGGACGAGCGGAAGCCGGAGGCGACCGACGAAGACCAGGAGCCGGACGCCAGAGCTCAGCGGGAGCCGAAGGCGACCGAGGATGAACGGAAGCCGGAGGAGAGAGACGAGGAGCAGCCCGAGTCGAAGGACGAGTCGAAGGACGAGTCGAACGGGTCGAAGGACGAGCGGGAGCCGGAGGCGACCCAGGACGAGCGCGAGCAGGAGCCCAAGGACCTGCCCGAACCGGAGGAGAAGAGCGCCGACGATCTGCTGGGCCAGCAGGTCGTCGACCCCCACGGGTACACGATCGGCAAGATCGAGGCGTTGTTCATCCACGGCCAGGACGAGCGGGCGAGCTGGGCGCGGGTGAAAACCGGCCTGATCCGTAGCGACTCCGTGTTCGTGCCGCTGCACGATGCGCAGGAAGATGGGGGGCAGATCAGGGTCGTGTACGAGAAGGAGCACGTCAACGCGGCTCCCGAGATCGAGCCGGACGGCAACGAGCTCAGCGACGACGATGCGGACGTGCTTCACAGCCACTACGGCCTCGAGCGGGTGAAGGGCCTGTCCAAAGAGACTGCGGAAGAAGGAGACATCGAGCTGCCGCGCGAGACGCGCGACGCCAACCCGCCGACCCTGGACGAACCTCCGTGGGCCGTCGAGAAATATCCGCTCCCCGACATGGAGCGCCCGGAGGAAAAGGGCTCCTCGGGAGGGGAGGAAGAGGAGTCCTCGCGAGGGGAGGGAGAGGAGTCCTCGCGAGGGGAGGAAGAGGAGTCCTCGGGGGAGGAGTCGTCCGACGAGGAGTCCTCGGGCCAGGACTCTGAAGAGCGCGCTAGCGGCTGAGCCCGATTGGCTCAGGCGTGCGGCGGGGCCGCAAGGTCATCCCCGCCGGAAGCGTTCCTCTTCCTCGACCGTACGCTCGGCAGTCGGAAGCGCCTCCAGGCGGCCATCGGGAATCGGGTTGCCGCTTTCGACCGACAGCCCGTAGGTTCCAGCTTTCAGCCTCTCCTCGGCGCGCTCGAGGGCCGCCAGGTCGCCCTGCAGCTCCTGGCGCCGTCCCTCATCGAACTCGTCCTGGTAGAGGTCCTCAGTTTCAAGATCCCCGGGTTCCCGGCTCTCATCGCCTTCGAGCGGGCCCTCTCGGCCAAGGGCCGCCAACCCCCGCTCGATCCGAAGCCGCTCCTGCTGGAGCAGTTCGCGTGCTCGTTCTGAATCCACGGACAAAGCGTAATCAACGGGTGGCCGGCGCGGGCGTCGTCGATCAGGCGTCGCGGATGATCCGCAGGATCACCGGGCGCGGGCCCTCTTTTGCGGCCTCGACCACCGGCGCCAGCTCCTCGTCGCGCACCTCCTCCGCGGCTTCCACCTCGACGACGAGGGGCTCGACGCCCTGACCAGCCTCCCTGATGACCCGACGAACCTCGTCGTGTTCGCGCGCCAAGGCCTCCGGCGAGGGCACGGACAGCACTACTTCGCCGTGATCGGGCGGCACGAGCGCGCCGGCCTCGTCTGCGGGACCGGCCTCGACCACGGCATCGCCGCTGGTCACGCTCTGCGGCCGCTCGAGCCCCAGCTGGCGATCAACGGCGCCACCGCGAGCAACTTGGATGATCAGCGCCGGCCCGTCTGCCACTTACGTCAGGCTACATGCGTCGCTCAATCGCGACCTCGTAGAACTCGATCGAGTCGATGTTGCCGGTCGCCTGTTGCGGACGGTCCATAGCCCTGAGAGCGGCGTCGCCCGTGCGCAGGTCGTCCTCGCTGTCGAATAGGCCGATGACGAGGCTGCGGCTGTTCTGAGGGTCGCTCAGGACCATGATTCCGCTGGACGGCACCCCCTCCGGAGGGCCGTCCGAGGACTCGATCATCTGGGTGAACTGACGGATCGCCTCCTCATCCATCCCGTCCCAGCGGGCTACTCTCGCGTACATGCTGCGCTCCCTTTGATCGGCGTGTATTGGGGTCGTGCCACCAAGGGCACGACGGTAGGTTATAGGCCTACCAGCGCCGGGTCCCGCCGCTCCGCGTTGCGTGAAGCTCGCAGCAGGGGGATGGTTGCCTCGTTGGCGAACTGCTCGCCCGTGACCCCGGTGACGAAGTGCCCGCCGCGGGTCAGGCCTCGCGCCTCGAGCCGGCGGAGCGCCCACAGGATCTCGCGCCACGGAAGCGCGAGCCGCTCCTTCAGGTAGACGTCGCGGAACACGACGCCCCAGCGCAGCAGCAGCTGCCAGGCGACGGTTTCCGCCAGCTCCTCGGCCTCGTCGGTCGGCTCGACCGGGGGCAAAAGCGTCCAGCGGCCCTCGACACCCTGGCGCCAGCTACCCCGTCGTCCGCGAGACCCAGGTCTGCGGCTCGGCCGCTGGCGCCGGGCAAAGCGGGTCCGGGCGTGCAGGAGCGATCGAATGGCGTTGAACCCGTCGGCGGTGATCAATCCTCTGGCCACGCCATCCCACAGGCCGTCCTCGATCTCGGTCGGGAGGCGGTTCGTGATGCCTTGAAGCTCGGAGTGAAACAGCGCTCCCCGGGTGCGCAGAGCATCGAGCACCTCTCGCCCCGGGCCGGCGTCGGGTTCTGCCGGCTGCCCGTTGCCGCGGTGAGCCTGGAGAAGCCATGGGAGGTCCTGCCGCAGCATGAAGGTGATCGGCGTTCGCCGCGACGGGGCCTTCCCCGACCAGCCGGCCCTCCTCTCCGACGGCTCGTTGTCGTCGGCGGGCTCGTCCCCCTCCTGGCGCTCGTCCCCCTCGTGGCGCTCGTCCCTCTCATGACGCTCGTCCCCGGCGCGGGCCTCGCCGCCCTCGGCTGCACGCTCGATCAGCGACAACCGGCCCCACACGACCTCACCGGACAGGCAGAGGTCGTCGAGCCACTCGGGCCGGTAGGACTCCACCCGGGCGGCGAGGAGGCGCTCCCACTCCCCGGCAGGCCATTCGGATCCCTGGAGCTGCTCGATGACCTCGGCCACGCCCGCCCGGCCATGGAGCTGCGTCTTGGGGTCCACATGCCACCAGGCCCGAAGGAACTGCTCCCATTCCTCGTGACTCACAGGGCGCACCTGCGCGCGCCGGCGTTCCCGGCTGTAGGCGTGGATGCGAGCCAAGAGCCGCCGTGCGCACCATTGCTCGCCTCTGGCGGTTTCGAACTGGCCGCACACCGCGAACCCGCGGCCGCGAAGCGCCTCCAGTGCGATCCGGACGTCGGCGGGCGAGAGTCCGGTTGCCGCGGCCAGGTCATCTGCGATGACGGGGCCCGAGACCTCGAGGTGACCTCCGATCGCCTTCACCGCCGCCTCGTCCACGTCTGCTGGCTCGAGCTCACGGTCGAGCGCGGGAGGCACCGGATGATCCGGTGCGAACCGGGCCTCTCCGAACAGCGCCTCGAGCTCCCGCCGGCGCTCGGTAGCCGCCCACCAGGGATCAGCCGTCTCGGGCCGCTGGACCGTGAAGGCGCGACCCTCTGCAGCCAGGGAGTCGAACTGCTCGCTCCACTCCTGGCGCGGACGGGTGACCACGAGTGACAGCAGCACGTCATGCAGCTCGTCGGGGTCGCGCACCTCGGGGATCGCCTCGGCCCGCACCCGCTCGATCGCGTCCGGATCGAGCCGGCCCAGTTCGCCGGGCTCGACGGGCAGCCCCCGGCGCAGTGGCACCGCTCGGGACCGGCGCTCGCCGATCTCGGTGTCCTCGTCGAGGTAGGTGAAGGGCGCCCCGTTCAGGATCTCGTGGGACAGGACGCTGGGCTCGACCGTGTCGATGAAGTGCAGACGGATGGTCCCCTCCTCGAAGCGGCGAATCAGGTCCTTTAGGCCCTCGATGTCCATCGCCTCGGTCAGGCAGTCACCCAGCGTCTCCTGGACCAGAAGGTGGTCGGGAATCTCTATCGGGCCTGCCGGGGCATTGTCCTGGCACGCCGCCAGTGAGGGGAACACCGCGGCCATCAGGTCGTCCGCCTCCATCCGCTGGATGTTGAAGGGGTTCAGCCGGCCGCCCTTGCGGCGTAGAACCGCGAGTGAGCGGTTCAGATTCCAGCGCCAGCGGGCGGTGAACATCGGGCTGCGCAACACCGCCTGGGAGACGGCGTCCTGCACGTTGTGCGAGCGCAGGAAGGCCGGGACGTCCTCGAGCGGGAATGAGTGCTGGGGACCCAGCGACAACAGCACAGCGTCGTTGCTGGCCGCGGCCTGAAGCTCGAAATCGAAGTTCAGGCAGAACTTCTTCCGGAGCCCGAGCCCTAGCGCCCGATTGATCCTCGATCCGAGCGGGGAATGGACGATCAGCTGCATCCCGCCAGACTCATCGAAGAACCGCTCGAACACGACGTCCTCGTCGCTCGGCAGCACGCCTCCCAGCTGGGCCCGCCCGGTCCGCAGGTAGTCCACTACCAAGGCGGCCGCGACCTCATCGATTCCGCACACGCTCTCCAGGCGGTCGATGGTCGGTTCCCTGCCCTGCTCGTCGAGGGACTCGGCCACGGATCGCCGGAGCCTCGAAACTTCCTCCGAGAGTTCCTCGGTGCGGCCCGGCGCCTCCCCGAGCCAGAACGGGATCGTCGGGTGCCTGCCGGTCGCGTCGCGCACGCGCATGACCGCGTTTGTGACGCCCGTTATCTGCCAAGGGTGGGTGCCGAGCAGGAACACGTCGCCCTGCATCGACTCGATCGCAAAGTCCTCGTTCACGCTGCCGATGAACACGTCGCCCGGCTCCATCAGCACTCGGTAGTCGCCCGTCTCGGGGATCGCGCCGCCGGAAGTGAGGCTCGCCAGGCGGGCGCCCCGCCGGCCCCGCAGGCGTCCATTCACCCGGTCACGATGGAGATAGGCCATCCGCCGCCCCCGACCCGTCTCGATCCCCGAGGAGACGAGCTCCACGACCTCCTCGAATTGCTCGGCGGTCAGCCGCCGGTAGGGCCACGCGCGCTTGACCAGCGCAAACAGCTCCTCCTCGGCCAGGCCGGCCTCTCCCCGGGACGCCACCTCGGCGACGGTCTGCTGGGCAAGTATGTCGAGGGGCAGCTCGGGCGGATGAAGGGAGTCAAGTCGTCCGCGCTTCACGGCAGCCAACAGCGCCGCGCTCTCCACCAGCTCGTCCCTGGTGGTCGGGTACAGGATCCCGCGTGGCACGCCGTGGCGCTGGTGGTTGGCTCGTCCCACGCGCTGGAGGAAGGTGGCGATGCTGTGCGGCGAGCCGATCTGGCACACGAGCTCCACGGGACCCACGTCGATCCCCAGCTCGAGTGAGGCCGTGGCCACCAGCGCCCGCAGGTCGCCCGCCCGCAGGCGATGCTCGACGCGCTGACGGCGCTCCCGAGACAGCGAACCGTGGTGGGCCGCCACCTGATCGTCCCCCAATCGCTCGCCCAGCTCGTGCGCGACTCGCTCCGACAACGTCCGGGTGTTCACGAACACCAGCGTGGTCCGGTGCTGGGCGACGTGGGCCGCGATCCGGTCAAGGATCTCCCCGAGCTGGTCGGCGGGAGTCGCCGCCTCCAGCTCACCGTCGGGGAGCTCCAGCGATATCACGAGCTCCCGCCGATGCCCGCTGTCGACGATCGCCGGCATGGGCTCATCCACTCCCACGAGCAGGCGGGCCGCGGTCTCCACCGGTTTTACGGTCGCTGACAAGCCGATCCGGACCGGTGGACGCTCGGTGACCGCCGCCAGCCGCTCGAGCGAGAGGGTGAGATGCGATCCGCGCTTGTCGCGGGCCAGGGCGTGGATCTCATCCACGATCACGGTCTCCACGGTCCGCAGGGTGGCGCGCGATCGCTCCGCAGTCAGGTACAGATACAGCGATTCGGGCGTCGTCACCAGCAGGTTCGGCGGACGCCTGAGCATCGTCTGGCGCTGCGAGGAAGTGGAGTCGCCGGTGCGTATGCCCACGGTGACCGGGGCGGGGTCGTAGCCCAGTTCGCGCGCCACCGCCGCGATCTCCTCGAGTGGCTCCTCGAGGTTGGTGTGCACGTCCACGGCCAGCGCCTTCAGTGGGCTCAAATACACCACCTTTGTGACGCCCTCGATCGCCTCGCCGGCTTCGTGTTCCCGATACAGAGCATCGATCGCCGCCAGGAAGCCGGCGAGCGTTTTTCCGGAGCCGGTCGGCGCGCACACGAGGGTGTGGCTGCCCGCTGCGATCGCTGGCCATCCTCCTGACTGAGCCTCGGTGGGACCGTCCCCAAAACGGCGCTCAAACCACAGCCGCACTGCCGGATGAAACAGCTCGAGAACGGCTGAGGAACGTGGACGGTCCGAGAGAACGCTCACACTGAGCAGTGCATCACATCATGCGGTCAGCCAGTGACCTCAGGGTTCATGCCCCGGCTCGATCCACTTGGCGCGCCGGAACGTGAGCGGCGAGCCCGAGCGGTGAGCCTCTCCGTCGATCGGATCGAGCAGCAGCCCGCAGTGATCTCCGAAGTCGAGCCGCTGCAGGATCCGACCGGCAAACCAGTCCCGAAGCGATGTCAGCACTGGGGCCCCATCCGGACCTTCGCGCCACTCGCACTGCGCGAACTTGTCCGTCTCGTCGCCGGTCTGGCCGCCGAATAGGACGGCGAGCTTCTCGGCCTGCTGGGGCACGAAGTGCACCACGAGTACCGATGCTCGCTGTGCGACCTCGAACGTCCGGTTCCTCGCCGACAGGCAGATCAAAAAGCGCGGAGGATGGATCGAGACCTGCGAGGCAAAGCCGACAAGGCAGCCGCTTCTCTCCTCGCCGGCCGCGGCCGTGACGATGAACAGGGAATAGTCGAGCTGGGCCATCAGGCCCTCGAACTCGGAGCGATCGCTTGGCATGGCAGAGCCATACCCCCAGCTGCGTCCGCCCACGCGGCTCGGAGTTCGGTTACGCCTGCGCGGTCCGGGGGTAGCGCGGCTCCGTGGTAAACGCTGGAGCTTCGCACCGCCAGCTGACGCCGCTCGAACCGGTCGTCAGCCAGATCGAGTCCGCTGAGGCGCTGGATTCGCCCGCCAAGGCAATCGGCAAGGCGGTGCGCGACATCGTCGGGTCCGGGCAATTCAAGGACGCGCTCAGTGGGACCTGGCTCGGGCATCCGGTCCACCCGATGCTCACCGACGTCGTGATCGGGTCGTTCACGAGCGCGTCGCTGCTCGACATGTTGTCGGACGGTGGAGAGCTCGCCTCGCAGCGGCTGATCGCTCTCGGGCTGCTGGCCTACCTTCCGACGGCGGCAGCTGGCATCAACGACTGGGCGGACACCGAGATCGTCGATGACGGCATCCGTCGGGTGGGCTTGGTGCACGCAAGTTGCAACGCGCTCGCGGCGTCGCTGTACGGGGCCTCGTGGGGAGCACGGAAACTAGGTGCCCGCAGGATCGGCGCCGGGCTCGGCCTGGCCGGGATGACGGTGATGATGGCCGGAGGCTATCTGGGCGGCTACCTGTCAATGACCAAGGGCGTCGGTCCGGCTCAGACCGTGTTCGATCCGGGTCCGACGGACTGGGCGCCGGCAGCGGACGCGTCGCTGTTGTCCGAGGGTCGGCCCCTGCGGGTGGTGGTCGACGACACGCCGGTTCTCCTGCTGCGAGCAGGGGAGAGCATCTTCGCCATCCATGACCGCTGCTCGCATCGCGGCTGCTCGTTGAGCGAAGGCAACGTGGAGGGCGATGAGGTCATCTGCGCCTGCCACGGTTCTCGCTTCTCGCTCCGCGACGGCGCGGTCAGGCATGGCCCCGCCACCGCCGCCCAGCCAGCGTTTCAGACCCGCGTCCAAGACGGGCGTGTAGAGGTTCGCCGGCTGATGCCGGGCTGAGCCGGCATTGCAGTTACGATCGCCCTATGGCCTCCTTCCCGACCGTGCGAGTCGCGGCTATTCAGGCCACGCCCGCGATCCTGGATGCCGACGGATGCCTGGAGAAGGCCCAGCGGTTGCTCGAGGAGGCCGCCGACCGCGGTGCGCGGTTGGCGGTACTGCCCGAATGCTTCGTCCCGCTCTATCCGTCGAACGCATGGGCCAAGGGAGCCGCCGGGTTCGGCGGTTGGGATGATCTGTGGGAGCGGCTTTGGGACAACGCAGTGGATATCCCTGGCCCGCTCGTCGACCGGCTGGGTGCGGTGTGCCGCGAACGAAACATCTACTGTGCGATCGGGGTCAACGAGCGGGAGTCCGGGCGGCCGGGCACGCTCTACAACACGGTTGTCTATTTAGGGCCGGAGGGGTTGCTGGCGCGGCACCGGAAGCTGATGCCCACCCAGCACGAGCGCTTGTTTCACGGGATCGGCGCTGGCGACGACCTCGACGTCGTGGACGTGGCGGACGCGCGGGTAGGGGGGCTGATCTGCTGGGAGAACCGGATGCCCCTTGCCCGCTATGCGGTCTACCGGGGCGGCCCGCAGATCTGGGTGGCGCCCACGGCCGATGACAGCGACGGCTGGTTAGCGTCCATGCGCCACATCGCGATCGAGTCCGGTGCGTTCGTGGTCTCGGTGCCCCAGTTCATCCCCGCGGACGCGTTCCCCGCCGACTTCCCGGTAGCACTTCCGCCTGATAAGGAGGTCTTCGGCCGGGGAGGCGCGGCGGTGATCGAGCCCTCGTGGGGTGAAGTGATCGCCGGCCCGCTCTACGGCCAGGAAGCGATACTGACGGCCGATTGCGACCTGCGGCGCGGACTGCACGCCAAGCGGTGGTTTGACGCGGTGGGCCACTACAGCCGGGAAGAGGTCCTGGGCCGAGAGGCGTCTTGGGCCGTTGGGCCCAGCTCGGAGGGAGTCCGGGACGGTGCGCACGCTCCCCAGCTCGGCGAGGAGGGCTGACGATCAAACGGGCCAGATACTGAGGAAGCGGCCCGCTGCGCGCGGCCGGTGCTGGGCTCCGGCCGCGGCCGTGAGCGTGATCGCCGTGGCGGCGGGCTGCGGATCTAGCAGCGCCCGACCAGCTGCGACATCGTCGATCCCCCGCCGGGTGCTGGCGGAGGCTCGCCCGATCGGGCGTGGCCCGCGCTTCCGCCCGCCGGTGAACGGCCCCGTGGTGGGTCCTTGCCGCTCTCGTCTGGGCGCCCGCTACGGGGTCCATGTCGAGCTGTTCGGCGCCGACCGCGTGGTGATCGTGCCGGCGGGGATCGGGACGATGCCGCCCCGCGCCCTTTTCGCGGGCCGGATCTCTGGCGCCCGCTGCTTTGGCAGCCTGGTGACGCATCGATCCCACGGGGCTGGTGCTGGTGCGTCCCGGGCCGAGGCTGTCCGTGTCGGACCTGTTTGAGGCCTGGGGCCAGCCGCTATCGGCGCGGCGGCTGGCCACGTTCTCGGCCCCGGCCGGCCGCGCCATCGCTGTGTTCGTCAACGGGCGCCGCTGGGACGGCGCTCCGGGCAGCGTCCCGCTGCTGAGGCATGCGGAGATCGTGCTGGAGGCCGGGCCCTACGTTCCCCCGCACGCCTCGTACACATTTCCACGAGGTATCTGACGCCGCGCCGACACGCCTCGAGCGCGCGATATCGGTTGAGCGGTATCTTGCGGCCACGATGCCGGTGCGTCCGCAGCGCGGCGTTGTGATCAGGCGGGTGGCGCCGCTGGCGCTGATGCCCGCTGCCGCGTTCGCCGTCCATCAGTTGCGTTACTGGCTGGCGTTCGGCGGTCACGCCGGCGCCCAGCTTCAGGCCCAGGGCCACTCGTACCTGCATTCGGTGGTGCCGTGGATCGTGTTGCTGGTCGCGATCGCGGTCGGGGTGTTCCTGCAGGCGCTGGGCCGGGCGCTGGGCGGGCGCTGCTCGCTGCCGCGCTACACCGTCTCGTTCGCCGCGCTGTGGCTCTTGTGCGCCGCTGAGCCTGGTGGCGATCTACGTCTCGCCAGGAGTTCCTCGAGGGCCTGTTCGCGACCGGACATCCCGGCGGGCTGGCGGGGATCTTCGGGTACGGCGGTTGGTGGTGCATTCCGGCCGCGATGGCAGTGGGCCTCGTGCTGGCTGCCGTCTTCCACGGCGCCCGCTGGGTGCTGCGCGAGGTCGCCGAGCGCTGTCGCGCGCCGCGCGCCGGTCGCCGTCTCGCCAGCGCCGGTGGCGGCCCGCGCTGCCGCGCGTCGGTGATCTGCTCCCGCGGCCCGCCCCGCTGGCCGGCGGCTGGTCGGGTCGCGGACCGCCTCGCTGAAGCGTCAGCGTCTCCACCGGAGCGGGGCGGGCTCGCGCCGTCGGGCTCGCCTGACCTTCAAGCGAGGAGGCCAACAAGCCGTGAACGTCAAACCCCGAGTGGGGCGAGCTGCGCTCGCCGTGGCTCGGCTCAGTCGCCGTGGGTCTGCTGCTGCCCGCGGTCGCGTCCGCGCACGCCCGGGTCAGCCCGCCGGTGTCGGTCGCGGGCAAGCTGCAGCTCTACAGCCTGGCGGTGCCGACCGAGAAGAGCGGGCTGACGACGACCAAGCTCGTGATGACCGTGCCCGCCGGGTTCGGGATCGACTCGTTCGTGCCGCCCGCCGCCCGGGCTGGCGCCAGCAGCTGCAGCAGACCGGCTCGGGCGACAACGCCGTGATCACCCGGGTCACCTGGACCGGCGGGCACACGCCGACCGGCGAGGACTCGCTGTTTCAGTTCCTGGCCCAGCCGGCGTCGGCGAAGACCTACACCTTCCAGGTGCAGCAGACCTACTCGGACGGCTCGATCGTCAACTGGGCGGGTCCGGAGTCCTCGGCGGCGCCGGCGCCGACGATCGACGTCAAGGACTCGCTCGGCGGCGGCGGCGTGTCGGCGCTGACGATCGTGGCGCTGATCATCGGCGCGCTGGGGCTGCTGGCCGGCGGGTTTGCGCTGATCGGCGCGGCTCCAGGGAGCGGGCGCTGGCGTGAAGCTCGGGCGCGCCGGATCGTCTGCGCGCTGGCCGTGGTCGCGGCGTGGCTGATGCTGCCCGCCGCCGGCGTCGGCGCACGCCTACCTGGTCAAGACGGTGCCGGCGGCCAGCCAGGTGCTGAACGCTCCGCCCCCGACCATCCAGCTCACCTACGACGAGGCGGTCGAGCCACGGTTCGCGATCATCTCGGTGACCAACGCCGCCGGCCGGCAGGAGACGACCGGACCGGTCCGCCGCTCGCCGGCCAACCCGGACACGCTGGTCGTGCCGCTGCGGCCCCACCTCCCGGAGGGCTGGTACCTGATCTACTGGCGGGCGATCTCGGTCGACGGCCATCCGGTTGCGGGGGCGTTCACCTACGCGGTGGGCCCGAACCCGGGACCGGCGCCCCAGTTCCAGGTCCCGAGCATCTCGGCGACGCGCGACGACGCCGCAGCTGCTGATCACGCGCTGGCTGATGTTCGTGGCGGTGATGGCGGCGATCGGGCTGTTCGTGCTGCGGATCCTGATCGTCCGGCCGGTCGTCAGACGCGTGCCAGGGGTGAGCCTGCGGGCGCTCTCGATCGCGTTCGTGATCGCCTCGGTGGTGGGGCTGATCGCGATCCCGGTGTACCTGGATTTCTCCACCGCCAACGACTCGCTGCGCTCGGTGTTCGACGTCGGCGCGCTGGTGCCGCTGTTCGGGGTGACCGCGTTCGGGCGCGCGATCCTTCGACCTCGAGCTGTGCTTCGCGCTGTTCTGCCTCGCGGCCTGGGTCTCGCTGTGGGTCGACCGCCCGAGCGCGAGCGCCGCTCGATCGCCGAGCTGGTCGCGGCGCTTCGGCGCGCTGCTGGCGGCGACCGCGGTGCTGGTCGTTCCGGGCGCCGCGGGCCACGCGGCGCAGACCTCTCCGCGCGGGCTGACGTTGCGTTCGACTGGCTCCACCTGGCGGCCGGGTCGGTGTGGCTCGGCGGGCTGGTCGGCCTGCTGGTGCTGTGGTTCTCGCTGCCGAGAGCCGGGATCGCGTGCCGGCGCTGTCGGTGGCGTGCCGCGGTTTTCGGCCGTGGCGTTCGGCTCGGTACTGGTGCTGGCCGCGAGCGGGCTCGGCGAGGCGGTCGACCATCTGCCCGCCGTCGACGCGCTGTGGCTGACCGGCTACGGCGCAGGCGATCCTGGTCAAGGCCGGACTGTTCGGCGCGGCGCTGCTGATCGCCTCCGGCAACCTGCTGCGCTCGCGGCCCCGGCTGATCGCCGCCCGCCAGCGCCCCGAGCTCGGCGAGCCGGCGGCCCGGCTGCTGCGCAGCGCTGGTAGCGGCGAGGTGGTCGTGGTCGTGGGCGTGGTGTTCGCCGCCGCGGTGCTGTCGAGCCTGGCGCCGCCGCCGCCCGCCTTCGCGCTCCAGAACTCGGCCCTGGCCCGGGTCGGTCCCGGCACGGTGGCTCGGACGGTGACCCGCGCTGGCTACCAGCCTGGAGCTGCTCGTCTCCCCCAATCGCGCCGCCGCGCCCGACTCGTTCGCGCTGCGGATCACCAAGGGCGGACAGCCGGTGCGCGGGGCGAACGTGACCCTGACTTTCGACATGACGACGATGCAGATGCCCGAGCAGGAGTACCAGCTGGCGGAGATCGAGCCCGGCGTCTACTCCCGCGCGGCGCCGGCGCTCGTGATGGTCGGCGAATGGGGGCTGACCTTCCAGATCGCCCCCAAGTGGCGGCCCGCCATTCAGCGCGCTGATCCTCGATCAGGCCAACGGATGAACACCGATGTTCGACGCAGAGCTGCAGGAGGACCTGTGAGCAAAAATCATCGTCGATGCTCGCTGCAGCGCTGCGTCGCGCTGGCACGGCTGCTGGCGGCTCGGGCGACGGCGCGGCTCGAGCGGCTCCGCACGGTCGCGCCGGCCCGGACATACAGCCTTCAGCACTTCCAGCCTGCCAGCCCCGGTGGTCCCGGGCCGCCCGACGACGCTGTCGTTCACGATCCAACAGCCCTCGGGCCAGCCGCTGACGCGCCTACCGGACGTGCTGCGAGCCGCACGAGGGGTCGATCTGATCATCGTCCGCTCGGACGACAGCCACATCCAGTACGACGACTCGGACATCGGTCCGGACGGCCGCGTCTCCCAGCCGGTGGTGTTCCCGACCCCGGGCCGCTACCGGATCGTGATCGACGCCTACCCGGCCCACACCGCTCCCGATCAGCCGATCAACTTCCAGCTGTTCACCTGGGTGACGGTCAAGGGCGGCTACCACTCCGCAACCTGTGCCCCCGTACACGCTCCAGCCGAGGTCGTCGACGGCTACCACTTCCAGATCCAGGGTCATCCGCAGCTCAAGGCGATCCAGGCCACTTCCTGACGATCAAGGTCACCGACCCGAGCGGGCAAAAGGCCGTGTTCGGCACCTGGCGCGGCGCGCTGGCCCACGCGATCTTCATCCACCAGGGCTCGCTCGACTACTTCCACACCCACGTCTGCAGCCCCGGGGCGATCTACTGCACCTCGGTGCTCGGCGCGGCCAAGGTGACCGGCAGCTCGAGCCAGCCGGGGGTGTTGCACGTCGGCGTGCTGCTGCCGGAGCCGGGCACCTGGCGGCTGTTCCTGCTCACCTACATCAACGGCCGCCACATGACGCCGCCCTTCACCCTCAACGCCAGCTCATGAACGAACCCCGGAGACCGACGACAGCCGAACGGACACGGACCGCCGCCGGTGCGGTCCGCCTGCGGCTGGGTGCCGCACTGCTGGCGACTGCGGCCGGAGCCGGGGCGCTGATCGTGGCCATTCTGCTGGTGAAGAGCGTGCTGTCCTAAGCGATGAGACGGCGGTTGCTGTCATTGCTACTCGTGCTCTCGGTGGCGGGGGTGTGCGCGACCGTCGCGCTGGCAGACGCCGATCCTGCCAGCGACGTGCTGATCACCCAGAACGTGTTCTACCCCTACAGCCCGCCCGCCCTCAGGCGCTCTGCAGAGCCGCTCAACGCGGAGAGCGCGGCCGCTGCCCGTGCCCATTTCCCGATCAAGGTGGCGCTGATCGCCGCGCCGATGGACCTGGGCGCGATCCCGAACTTCTTCGGCAAGCCCCAGCAGTACGCGCACTTCCTGGACCAGGAGATTGCGTTCGGCCAGCCAAATCCACCGCTGCTCGTCGTGATGGCAAACGGATACGGGATCCGAGGCCTGCCCTCGGCGGCCTTGGCAGTCGGGGCCTCGCTTCCCAAGCCGGTGAGCGGGCGCAGCGACGACCTGGCCCGGGCGGCCATTGCCGCCCTTCCGAAGCTCGCGACCGCCGCCGGGCATCCCATCCCGGCCAAGAGCGCGTCAGGTACGACGGGGCACGCGACAGGTCACGTGTCGACCGGGCTCACGGTGGTGATCTTCGCGCTGATCGCCGTCGCCATCGCCCTCGCGGTAATGCGCTACCGGCACTGGGCGCAACCCGGCCGTTAGAGCGCCGGCCAGTCCAGTCGTACGGGCCGGAGCAGCGGGCCTTTCGAGGTCTTCTTATTTGTCTTCTTCTTGGGCTTGATCGTCAGCTTGCGCTTGGCGATGGTGACCAGCTTGCCTGCCCGGAGGAGCTGGACGCTGACGGTGACCGGTACGTTTCGGAACCGCTTCAGCAACTGGCGGCCTGTGCCGTTGAGGCCGACCGTGACCGTGACCGTGTGTCCGCCGGCCACCTTCACCTTCTTCATGCCGACGACGACGACCTTCGAAGTTGGTTTCCCCTTCCCGGCAGCGCGGATGGTCAGCACCTTGCCGCCGCTGATCCACTCGACGGTCCTGAGCGTCTCGGTGAAGTAGCAGTACCTACCGAAGGGTGCGGCGCACCACACGATGTTGGATACGCCGCTGCCGGTGGAGCTGGGCGGGCCGCTACCCGCGGATCGGGCGAGCGTCGCCGTCACCTTCTCGTTGGAGCTCATCGTGACGACGCATGATTTTCGGCCCGGAGCAGCCGGCGCCCGACCAGCCGGCGAACGCCGAGCCGGACTTCGCGTTCGGCGTCAGGGTCAGGTGCGCGCCCTGGCCGAGGATCACCGAGCACGTGCCCGGGCACGAGATTCCAGCCGGGCTGCTGGTCACCGATCCGGAACCTTTTCCATGTCAGCGACACATTCAGAGCGCGGAGGGCGGTGAAGTTGGCGGTCACGGACTGATTGGCGTACATCGGCACGACGCAGGCCCCGGTCCCCGAGCAGCCGCTGCCCGACCAGCCGGTGAAAATCGACCCTGGTGAGGGTGCTGCGGTCAAGGTCACCGGCACGCCCCGTCCCACCGTCACCGAACACCTTCCCGGGCAGGAGATGCCGGCCGGATCGCTCGACACAGTGCCGGCCGCCGCTGCCCGTCACCGACGTGCTCATCGCGTAGTACGCGGAGTTGGGGATGGCCGACACCCGGTAGAGCGCCACGCTGGACGGTGGGAGCGAAGCGCTGATTCCACCGGCTGTGCCGCCGAAGGTGCCCTGCCAGATGTCGGTGATGTGGTAGTTGCCGGTGGGGGGCAGCCCGATGTGCCAGGCGACGGTGCTGATCTGCTGTCCGCTGCTGCCGCGATTGAGCAACGCCACGGCGCGATCGCCGTTGCTCAGCGGCTTGACCCACACCTGGCCCGAACCTTCTTGCTGGAACAGGGTGCCTTGAGCGCCGAGCGGATCCTGGTCGATGGCGATCAAGTTCGGGTTCTCCAGCATGGCGATCGATCCCGGGGAGAGGCTGCGCGGGTCGCTGCCCAGGATCAATGGGGCCGCCAGGACCGCCCACATCGAGAGCTGCGCCTGCGCCTGCGAGCTCGTCATTCCCAGCTCCGGTCCCAGATAGTCGGGGTCGTTCCAGTGCCCGGGACCGGCCGCTTCGGGATGGGCGGCGTCGTGGTCGAGGTTGCGCAGGACGTCTCCGAACGGGATGCCGCCACGATGACCGAAGCCGACATCGGTGTCGGTGCGCCAGCTCTGCGCTATCTGAGGCGACCACTGGTAGTTGGCCCACGCGGAGTTCGCGAGCGACGGGTGCGTGCCGTCGATTTCTCCCGGCTCCCAGAAGTTGTCGACGTTGAAGATCATGGGCCGCCCGCTCGCGTTCTCCGCCACCGCGGCCTCGAATTGCCCATAGAGCGGCTGGGGCGTGAGCCCCTCCTGACCCGCGCCGCAAAAGTCGACCTTCACGGCGTCAAACCCCCACGCGGCGAACGTGTTGGCGTCCTGCTGGTAGTGGCCGTAGGACCCGACGCCCACCCCGCTGCAGCCGCTGGTCCCGGCGTCGGTATAGATCCCGGCCAAAAGCCCGCGCTGGTGAAGCCAGTTGGTCAACCCCGCCATTCCGTCCGGCCACTGCGTAGGGTCGGCGACCAGCTGCCCACTGCTGTCGCGTGCTCCCGTCGACCAACCGGCGTCAAGCCACACGATGCGATAGCCGGATTGCGCCAGGCCGTCCGAGAGCAACGAGTTCGCCACGGACTCGATGGTCGATTCGTTGAACGTCGGACCCAGGCCGTAGTAGGTGTTCCACCCCATGTACGGCGTGCTTGATAGGGCCGTTGCCGACCCCGCCGACACCGCCGCGGCGACGACGACCACCACAACCGAGATCAACCCGTGCCGAATCCAGCTCCTCAAACGTGCTCTCCTGGCGATCAGACGCCCTAGAGCGCTCGCCCCGGCCATTCGGATCACGTGATCGCGAAGCTACCCCTCAGCGCGCCGCACCGCACCCTAGCAAGGCGCGGGCGTCGTGGCGTCGGTCGATGCGCCTCGGCGCCGGGCGGAAAAGGCGGTCAAGAGGGGCGGGATCGCGCTGTAATTGGTTCGTGACTGCGTTGGGCGATCTCGCGCGGCGGCTGGCCGGTGCCGGCTTCGTCGCCCCGGGGGACGAAGCGGCCGAGTTGCTCGAGGCGGCGGCCGGCGAGCGCTCGCGGCTGGAGCGGATGGTGGCCCGACGGTTGACCGGCGAGCCCCTGGCGTGGATCACCGGCTGGGTCGAGTTCTGCGGGCTGCGGATCAAGATCGCTCCCGGTGTCTACATGCCGCGCTGGCACACGGAAGCGCTGGCCGAGCGCGCGGCGCGGCACCTGCCCGGGACGGGCGTGGCGATCGATATCTGCTGCGGGTCGGGCGCTATCGCCGCGGTGCTCGCGGCGCGCCGGCCGCGGTCCACGGTGCTGGCGACCGACCTCGATCCACGGGCGGTCGCCTGCGCGCGGGCCAACGGGGTCGATGCCCGTACCGGCGATCTCTTCGAGGGGCTGCCGGGCGACCTCTGCGGCGCCGTCGATGTCGTGACCGGTGTCGTGCCCCACGTCCCGACCCACGAGCTCCGGTTGTTGCAACGCGACACGCTCGCCTTCGAGGCTCCACTGGCCTACGACGGCGGGCCGGACGGAGTGGCGATTCTGCGCCGCGCGGTCGTCGGCGCGGTCACATGGCTGCGGCCCGGCGGCATCTTGCTGCTCGGGCTGGGCGGCGACCAGGCCGCCGACCTGGAGCTTGCAGACTTCGAGGACGCCGTCACCGTCCGGGACGAAGATGGCGACGTCCGCGGGGTCGAGGCCAAGCGCGGCCCGCGCGTTGCCGCTCTGGAATCGCTGCTCAACGAGACCGTCACCGTCGCGACGGCCCAGGACCACGTAACACAAGGAGAGCCATGACTACCACAGCGATGATCAGCCAACAGCTGTTGATCGGCGGGCACTGGCGGGGAGCTGCTGCCGGCCGCGAGTACGAGCAGCGGTTCCCGTACACCGGCGATGTCCTCGGCTCGGCCGCGGCGGCCGGGCGGGAGGATGCACGGGCGGCCGTCGAGGCGGCACACGCCGCGTTCGGCGAGTGGTCGCGCAGCGCCCCCGCTCAGCGCCGGTCGATCTTGTCCAAGGCAGCGGATCTCCTCATGGAGCGCCAGCAGGACATCGCCCAGCTCGTCACCGCCGAGACTGGCGGGGTGTTCGGCTGGGGCATGTTCAACGTGGAGCTGGCGGCGGGCATGCTGCGGGAGGCGGCGGCCCAGGCGTACTGGCTCAGCGGCGAGGTGATCCCCTCCGACGTCCCCGGCAAGCTGGCCATGGGCGTCAGGCAGCCCGCCGGTGTGGTGGCGGCGATCGCCCCCTGGAACGCGCCGGTGATCCTCGCAACCCGTGCCGTCGCCGCGCCCATCGCCTACGCGAACACGGTCGTCCTGAAAGCGTCCGAGATCTGCCCCCGCACCCACGCTGCGGTGGTGCGCGCGCTGGCCGATGCCGGCCTCCCGGACGGGGTCATCAACCTCATCACCAACGACCCAGCCGACGCCGCCGACGTGGTCGAGGAGCTGATCGCGCACCCGGCGGTCCGCAGGATCAACTTCACCGGCTCCACCAAGATCGGGCGGGTGATCGCGGAAAAGGCCGGCCGTCACCTCAAGCGCGTGCTGCTCGAGCTCGGCGGAAAGGCACCCATGGTGGTCCTGGCGGACGCGAACCTGGAGCGCGCCGCCGCTGCGGCCAGCTTCGGCGCGTTCTTCCACCAGGGACAAATCTGCATGTCGACCGAGCGGATCGTCGTCGATCGTGCGGTCGCCGGTGAGCTCTCGCAGAAGCTGGCGGAGCGCGCCAGCGCCCTGCCGGTTGGCGACCCGCGCGAACCCACCACGGCCATCGGCCCGCTGGTCAATGCCGCGGCCGTCGACCGGGTAGCGGGCCTCGTGAACGACGCTGTGGCCAAGGGCTCTCAGCTGCTGACGGGCGGCGAGCCCGAAGGCCCATGCTTTCCGCCTACGGTCCTCGCGGAGGTGACCTCCGAGATGCGCATCTACGCCGAGGAGTCCTTCGGACCGGTGGTCGCCGTGGTGCCCGTCGATGGCCCGGAGGAGGCGGTGCGGGTAGCGAACGACACGGAGTACGGGCTGGCCGCAGCGGTGTTCAGCGAAGACGTGCCGGCGGCGCTTGAGCTCGCGCAGCGCATCGAGAGCGGGATCTGTCACGTCAACGACACGACCGTCCACGACGAGCCACAGATGCCATTCGGCGGAGTCAAGGGGAGTGGGTGGGGCCGGTTCGGCGGTCGCGCTGCGCTCGAGGAGTTCACGGAGCTGCGCTGGCTCACGGTGCAGGGACTGCAGCGCGACTACCCGATCTAAATGCGCACCCAGGTCGGCATCGTGGGCGCCGGGCCGGCCGGGCTGACGCTCGCATTGCTACTGGCCCGGGCGGGCATCGAATCGGTGGTGCTGGAGGATCGAACGAGGGAGTACGTCGAGCACCGAGTGCGCGCCGGCCTGTTGGAGCAGAACACTGTCGATCTCATGCGCGAACTCGGCGTGGGCGAGCGTCTCGCCCGCGAGGGCCTCCAGCACGACGGCATCTACCTGCGCCGCCGCGGGCGGACGCTGCACATCCCGATAACCGATCTGACTGGCCGCCACGTGACGATCTACGCCCAGCAGGAGGTAGTCAAGGACATGGTCGCCGCGCTCATTCAGCGGGGCGGGACGATCCAGTTCGAAGTCTCGGACCTCGCGATCCATGACTACGACTCAGACCGTTCGCGCATCATGTACTCGGTGGACGGCGCGGCCCAGGAGCTCGCCTGCGAGGTCATCGCCGGCTGCGACGGCTTCCATGGCGTGTGCCGGCCGTCGGTCGGCGACGGGTACTTCACCGAGCACGAGTACGCCTATCCGTTCGCCTGGCTCGGGATACTGGCCGAGGCGCCGCCGGCCACAGACGAGTTGATCTATGCCTGGCACGAGCACGGTTTCGCGCTCTATTCGATGCGCTCGCCGATGGTCAGCCGCTTGTATCTCCAGGTGGCCGCCGACGAGGACATCGCCCGCTGGCCGGATGAGCGCATCTGGGAGGAGCTCCAGCTGCGCCTCGCCACCGAAGGATGGAGCGTCAACAAGGGCCCGGTGTTCGACAAGGGGATCACGCCCATGCGGACCTACGTATGCGAACCGATGCGTTGTGGCTCGCTGTTCCTGGCAGGGGATGCGGCGCACATCGTTCCCCCGACCGGCGCCAAGGGCCTCAACCTGGCGGTCAACGACGCGCGGCTGCTCGCGGCGGGCCTGATCGAGTGGTACGAGAGGGGCTCTGATTCGGGCCTCGAGCATTACTCCGAGACGGCCCTCCGGCGCGTGTGGCGCGCCCAGGACTTCTCCAACTACATGACCCAGCTGCTGCACGACCTGGGGCGTGGGCCGTTCGACCGCAAGCTTCAGCTATCCCGCCTCGAGTACCTCGAGCGCTCGCAGGCGGCAGCCACCAGCCTGGCCGAGAACTACGCCGGGCTGCCCGCGCGGGAGGACTTCTGATGGATGACACGCCCCTCTGTTACGGGCGCGAGTCGGGCGACCCGCCGCTCGATTGGCCGGCATACAAGTCAACCGCGTTGAGGCATCCAAAACAGCCGCTGGTTTACCTTCCGCACACGATCACCGAGATCACCGGGCCCCAGCTCAGCGGCCTGATCAACGAGCTCGACAACGACCTAACCCACCAGCACGCCGACGAGCCCATCGGCGAGCGCATCATCGTCTCCGGCAGGGTGCTCGACACCGAGGGCAGGCCGCTCCGCGACACGCTGGTGGAAGTCTGGCAGGCGAATGCCGCCGGCCGTTACCGCCACCGCTCGGATCGCTGGCCGGCTCCGCTCGACCCCAATTTCTCGGGGGCCGGACGGTGCGCGACCGATGCAGACGGTTGCTACCGGTTCGTGACCATCAAGCCCGGTCCGTATCCCTGGGGCAATCATCACAATGCCTGGCGCCCCGCGCATATTCACTTCTCGCTGCTGGGCCGGGCATTCGCACAGCGGCTCGTGACGCAGATGTACTTCCCCGGCGATCCGCTCTTTCCATACGACCCAATCTTCAATTCAGTCCGGGATCAGGCCGCGCGCGAACGGATGATCGCCCGCTTCTCGCTCGAGAGCACCCAACCCCATTGGGCGGCGGCGTACGAGTTCGACATCGTCCTGCGCGGCCCGAAATCGACCCCATTCGACGAGACGCACTAGATGACGATCACGACTCCCTGGCAGACCGTCGGCCCTTTCTTCGAGATCGGCCTGCCCTGGCAGGCTGGACCTCGCGCCGTGCCGGAAGCGACCCCGGGGGCGATCACGATCTCGGGCGCGCTCTACGACGGGGAGGGCGAAGTGGTGCCCGATGGCCTGATCGAGACCTGGCAGGCCGATCCGGCGGGCCGCTTCGCCGACCTGCACCACCACGGTGGCCCCTCCACGCTTGACGGCTTTCGCGGACTGGCCCGCTGCGCCACCCACGACGACGGCTCATACAGGATCGTGACCGTCAAACCGGGAGGGATCCGACAAGGAACCGGCTCCGCGCAGGCGCCGCACGTCGACGTGTCGGTGTTCGCGCGCGGGTTGCTGCGTCGCTGCGTAACCCGGCTCTACTTCGCCGACGAGGAGCAGGCCAACGCCGCCGACCCCGTGCTGGCTCGTGTTCCGGCCGCGCGGCGTGCAACGCTGCTCGCGCGGCCGATCGATGATGGATACCGCTTCGACATCCGCCTCCAGGGACCCGAAGAGACTGTCTTCTTCGACGTCTGAGAGCGTGTTCTCAGCTATCTACGCGCGTGGCGTGTCCGGGGCCGCGCGTATCGGGCGAGGCCTGGCTTCAGGCCATGCTCGACGTCGAGGCCGCGCTCGCGCGCGCATGCGCGCGTGACGGGACGATGTCGCCCAACGCGGCTGACACGATCGCCGCGGCCTGCGCGGCGGATCGCTTCGACCTTCAGGCGATAGCCGAAGAAGCGGCCGGGCACGCGAGCCCCGTGGTGCCGCTCGTTCATGCGTTGCGGGAACAGGTCGGCGAGGAGCTGGCGCCGCTGGTGCATCTGGGCGCCACCAGCCAGGACATCCTCGATACGGCGGCGATGCTCGTCTCGAGCCGGGCGCTAGTGCCGGTGCTAAACGACGCCCGGGCGGCGGCTCGGGCGGCGGCAGCGCTCGCGGACCGGCACCGCGGTACGCCGATGAGCGGCCGAACGCTTCTGCAGCAGGCGCTGCCCGTCTCGTTCGGCCTAAGGGCCGCCGGCTGGCTGGTCGGGATCGCCGAGGCCCGGGAACGCCTGGTGGAAGTCCGCGAGCGGGAGCTGGCTGCGCAGATGGGGGGCCCGGTCGGTGCTCGCGCCCCGGCGGTGGCGAGCGCTGTGGCGGCGGAGCTGGGGCTGGCGGAGCCGGTCTTGCCGTGGCACACGATCCGGGTCCGACTGGCCGCGCTCGCAGGCGCGCTGGCTGCGCTGGCTGGCGTGCTGGCGAAGGTCGCTCGCGATGTCACCCTGCTGGCGCAGGACGAGATCGGCGAGCTTCGAGAGGGCGGCAGCCCACAGCGGGGTGGGTCAACCTCGATGGGCCACAAGCGAAATCCGGTCGCAGCGGTGTCGGTACTGGCGTGCACCAAGCGGGTGCCGGGCCTGGTGGCGACGATCCTGTCCTCGATGGAGCAGGAGCACGAGCGCGCCGCGGGCGGCTGGCAGGCGGAGTGGGGCACGCTCTCGGACCTGCTCGCGCTGACGGGCTCGGCGGCGAGCTGGGGAGGCGAGCTCCTCGAGCACTTGGAAGTCGACACCGAACGCATGCGCGAGAACCTTGGACGGCTCGCGGCGGCGGGCGTCGCGGAGGCGGCCGATCCCGAGCGCCATCTCGGGGCCGCTTCGGAGCTAATCGACCGGGCGCTCGCGGCCGCGCACGCGTGACGCAGTGCCCGCTGCATCGCGTCCTCGGGTCCTCTGAAGCGCTAACCGAATCGACTGCCGTACATCTCGACAACTCGGAGGAACCATGAGCGAGGAGACACACGAGACCGGCATGAACATCCGCCGCGAAGTGCTGGGCGACGCATACGTTGACCGTGCGATCGCGAACGTGACCGCGTTCACCGCTGGCTTCCAGGACTTCATCACCCGCTACGCCTGGGGGACCGTATGGGCCAGTGAAGCGCTCGACCGGCGCACTCGCAGCGCGATCACGCTCGCGGTTTTGACGGCGCTTGGCCGCGAACACGAGCTCGCGACGCATGTCCACGCCGCGGTCCGCAACGGGCTCAGCCATGAGGAGATCGGAGAGGTCCTGCGCCATACCGCGGTGTATGCGGGCGTGCCAGCCGCGAACGCCGCATTTGCGATCGCTCAACGGGCGCTGGAGAACGATGGGTCCCCTGACGGCTGAGCCGACTCCTTCCACGTACGCCCAGGGGTGGACGCGCGGATACATCCCGCGGCCGATGACAGCATCTCGTTGGCGGCGTAAGTTTGGACGCGTTCACCCCACAGCGACATTTGCCACACGGTATGGACGCACTCAAGATCGCTATCAGCATCGGCTGGATCACCTTCTGGGTCTATTGGCTCGGCGCCGCCTTAGGGGCGAAGAGGGGAACCGGTCAGCGGGCGTCGCATCCCACTCGCCGGCCTGACCGCTCTGTCGGTCGTTCTGCTCTTCCGCGTGTTTCGCACCGGTAGCCTGGCCGTCCACAGTCCCGTCCTCGGGGCGATCGGGGTTGGTCTGTTCGCGTGCGGGATTGCTCTGGCCGTCTGGGCTCGCATCCATCTCGGGCGCAACTGGGGGATGCCGATGACTCAGAAGGCCCAGCCGGAGCTCGTCACGGCTGGGCCTTACCGGTTCGTCCGTCACCCGATCTACTCGGGACTGCTGCTCGCGGTGCTCGGGACCGCTCTTGCGACCAACCTGATCGGTTTGATCATGGCCGTGATCTTGGGCGGGTACTTCTACTACAGCGCATCGGTGGAGGAGAAATACCTCAACAAGACATTCCCCGCTGCGTATCCCGCGTACCAAGCGCGGACGAAGATGCTCATTCCCCTCGTCCTGTAGGTGTAGAGCGGCCGTGGTTGGGGACGCCCAGCCGGGCGGAATAGCCGGTCATCCGCTCACCTGCAGGCTGATGCCAGCTTTCTCCCGGCCGTTGCGAGCTCGGTGGAGAGCAGCTTGGCCGCGGGCGCCATGCGCAAACGCCTCAAGTGAGCCGGTGAGCTCCCCAAGGCGGCGTGTGTCTGAGGCGCGATCCCCGGACGGTCCTGAAGCGCAGTGAGCTTGGAAGCGGCCTGGCCTGCCTGAAGCATGATTTGGCTCGTGTTGTTTGCCGCTGCGGCCGCTTGCAGCGGTCCGGGAGGTCCTTGATGGCCTGGGCGCAGACGGCCGCGTTGGGGCTGGCAGCCGAGGAGGCCGTGCTCTGGGTGGCGGGCGTGGACGCCGTACTTTGGGTGGTGGCGCGTCGACACGGCGGTGGTGGTGGTGGTGGTGGTGGTCTTGGACTTCGACGAGCCGCCGCAGGCCGCGACCGACAGGGCAACAGTCAACGCCAACAGCAATCCAACGGATCGGTACCGCACTTGTACCCCTTTCCCCGAGTTAGAGCGGGCAGTGTAGACACCTGCGCGTCCCCTCATCTGAAAAATTGGGCTGCCGAGCTTGCACAGCGAAGGTGTGGACTACTCCGCGCATCATCGACACGCTGTCGACGATTGTGCTCGTTACCTGTGGTGCCTGTCCCTGTAGCCGGCGTTGAAGCCGGGGTTGAATCCCGAGGCGAACCCGGAGGCGAAGCCTTTCTGGAAACCGGAATTGAACCCCGGGTTGAACGCCGTGTTGAAGCCTTGGTTGAACAGCGGATCACAAGCAGGCTGCAACGCCTGCCCGGCTAAAGCGGCCATCAGCACTAATCAAGTGACCAAACACCCCGACAACCCCGACACTAAAAGGGCAGGCTGAGCGTCTGTCCAACAGTAATTCCGCTCACTCAGGTACCACGGGATTCCAAGCTGCACGAGAACCATCTCGTAACATCTCTCGGGCGAGCCGACGAGATGCCTACTGGCCACGGGTGCTAACGGGTGGACAGCGCAATTGATCGTGACCCCGATATCCGCGCTCGGCTCCAGCAGCACTGGGAGGCCTCCGAGCGCGGGGACATCGACGCTGAGCACGCGATCTATGCTGCAGACGCGATCCTGGACTACCCGCAGTCCGGCGAGCGCTTCAGAGGCCGATCAAGGATCCAAGCGCAACGCGGCGGTCACCCGGCCGAACGCCACTTCACCGTCCGCCGGATCCTGGGCGGCGGCGACCTTTGGGTGAGCGAGTGCGTGATCACCTATGACGGCGTGCCCACATACTCGCTCAGCGTCATGGAGATCACCGACGGCCTCGTAACGCACGAGACCCAGTACTTCGCCGACCCCTTCCACGCGCCTCCCGAACGCGCTGCGCTAGCTGAGCCGATTCCGGCCGGCGACCAATAAGCCGATGCAGCTGGCGGGTCGATGGATGACATCGCCGAGGAAGGATGAGAAGATCGAGGTCCAGATCCGGACGCTGCCCGAACGGCGCGAGGCCGCGCTGGAGCATCTCCGGTCGAACACCAACCTATGGCTAGCGACCGCGAGCGATGGGCAGGGCCAGGCTTGCTGTGTTTCCGCCACAAGCCCGGCTGCGGCTCCTGATCGGTGAGTCGTCGAAGGCGACGGACGGCGATCCGCGGTGCCTGCTCCCGGTCTGCTGATTTTCGGCGTCCAATCAGGGGTAGTCGATTAGGCAGAATGGATGTGGCCGAAGATCGCCCCGTCTCAGGGGGCGGGCATCAGGAGCCGGGCGCCGGTCTGAGCGAGCGGTATCCCGCTCTCCCCGGCTCGGTGTCCGCAGCGCGCCACGCGGTCCTGAAATTCGCTGCCGCTAAAGGTGCGACCGAGCGGCAGCTCGAGGCGATCGCTGTGGCGACATCAGAGGCCCTTACCAACGCGGTGGTGCATGCTTATCCGGCGTCGGCGGGCTGGATCGAAGTCGATGGCTGGTTTGCCGGAGGTGAACTGTGGCTGATCATCGCCGACGACGGCTGCGGGCTCAGGGCGGGCTCGCAGGGCCGCGGGCTGGGCCTCGGACTGGCGTTGATCGCTCGGATGGCCGATGGTCTCTCGATCCACGATCGCTCGAGCGGCGGTACCGGAATCCGGATGCATTTCGCCCTGAGCGGCGAGCAGCGTCACTCCCGGGGGTCGGTCTCCTCCGCCACGCGCCCCGCCTTGCCGCGCTTCTCCACCACCAGATAGCCCTCGGACGCCTCCACCACGGTCTCGGCTTCCGGCGCGTGATGGTCAACGGCCACGATGAACCGCCTCGGGTTCGCCCGCACCCGTTCGTACTCACCCACGGGGAGGTCGATCATCACGTCGCAGCCGAGCTGCGCGCACTCGCAGCGGAACGCCACCGCGGCCTCCTCACCCGGCCACCGGCCGCTCGCGATCGACTCGTTGACCTCCCGAAACGTGGCCTCGTTGCTCGCCACCCGCCGCTCGATCTCGTCGTTCACGCCCCGGATGCTTGCAGCTGCCACGAGGGCGTGCACCCGGCTAAGGTGCTCGAAATCGAGGGTCGGCGGGTGTTTCGCTACGGCAGCCTTCAGCGGTTGCGCGAGAGCCGGTCTGAGCGGGTCGTGTCGTGCCAGATCCCGATGACATTTCCGGCGGGGTCGCGGAAGGTCGCGACGGTGAGTAGACCTTCGGGATAGGGCTCGGTGACGATCTCGCCTTCGTTGGCGCAGATGCGGCTGACGGTCTCCTCGACGTGATCGACGTAGATGTATGGGAGGAGCCCGGGCTCTGTGACTGTGAGGTGCTTGCTGAGCCAGGCGCCGCTGAGGCGGCCGCTGGTGTCGTCGAAGCTGGGCCGATCGCTATCGGGATCGTTGATATTCCAGTTGAACACCTCGCGGTAGAAGGCGGCCGCCTGCCGTACGTCCTTGGCGGGAATGTGGAGGTAGGTGATTGCCCCGGGGGTGGCTAGGCCAGTGTCCGCGCCGTGCTCGTCGCCGGCTGTTGGTTGCTGCTGTTGCTCGCTCATGCTTCTCCTGTCGTTCGTGATCGCTTGTCCTTGGAATGGGACGAGGAGGGCCTTCGCCGCGAACGCTCCGCCGGGCTGTGCGTTGTCATGCTGAGTAGAAGCCGGCAGACGCTGTCGACGAACCAGTGCTCGAACTGTCGGGGGCTCCAGCCGCGGTCTCGCGTTAGGACACGGAACACGTGCGGGTCCATCAATAGCCAGATCGCGTCGATCGCTTGCTCCCGCGTGATGTCGGCTCGTAGTGAGGAGCGTTTGACCAGGCCGTCGACGATCCAGGCAGCGGTTTCGATCCGTTGGGCGCGAAGCTGGTCTGCGAGTCCGCGCATTGACTCATCCAGGTGGGCGGCCTCAAACGCAGCCAAGACCAACCCCGCCGATCGTTGCGCAGCCTCAGCGAGGGCTGCGGCCACGATCGCGAGAAAATCCTCCACCGATCCTGTTTCCTGGGCGTTCCAGGCCCAGTCGCGTTCGAGCATTGGGAGTGGGTCGGCGTCGCCTCGAATCGCGAACGTGATCGCCGCGTGCAGTAACTGCGACTTGGTGCCAAAGATCAGCTCTACCGTTGGCACCGAGACGCCAGCGGCGTCAGCGACCGCGCGGATCTTTGTGGCCGCATAGCCCGAGCGCAAGAACTCGGCGCCGGCCGCGGCGAGGATCCGCTCCCGGGTCACGCGAGCACGTTGGTCGCGCTTCGCGGATCGGTACTTCCGTCGGGCGCGTACCGGGGTGGCGACTCGTGACACGGTCCCCATATTAGCTATGCTCGAGCCATAGCCAATTTGAGTGCAGTGGCCAGATCGCGCGACGAACCGCGATCAGCTATGAAGTTCTCGGGACCGGTCCGGGGCTGCTCGTCCTCGGCGGGGCGTGGTCGAGGCCATGCTCACCGAAGCCGGCGACAGCACCTGACCGGCGACGCCCGAACGCATCCCAGCCAGCGCTGCGGCGCGCCGCAAGGGGATCGTCGACTCGGCCCCGATCCTTTGACTACATCCGTTCGATCTTCGCCAGCCAGGCCGGTGCATCCTGGGCACCGATGTTTGTCTGGATCCGATCCGGACGGACGGAGGCAACGCTCCAGCCGCCACCACGTTTGAACGGTGCCCGCAACTGCTCCTGACTGACGGGATGCGGGCCACGAACAGGTCCGACGTCGCTGAAACAGAGCACGTACACGCACCCGCCACGAATTGTCACGGACGCCAGACTCGCCACATAGTCTCGCCGCTCATCGCTGTCGAAGGTATGGAACAACCCGCAATCGAGCACGGTCTCGAACACGCGGCCCAAACGGTCTAGGTGCAAGGCGTCGGCAACCACGAAGCCAGCGTCTATGCCACGAGCCGCGGCCTGTTCCCGCGCGATCGACACTGCGGTCTCAGCCACATCCACCCCCAGAACTTCCAGCCCCAGCGAGGCGACATGAAGGGCGTTCTCGCCCGTCCCGCACCCTGCGTCGAGGACTGCGCCGGCGAATGCGCCTTCGCCGGCCAGACGCGCTATCGCTGGCTGAGGTCGTCCGATATCCCAGGGGGCCGGGCCATGGACGTATGAGGCATCCCAGGGCTGACCCGCCAGGCGCTCGTGGCTAGTTGGTTGACGCCCGCTGTACGAATCCCCGGTTCGGACTCCTGTCTGCTCCCGGTCCGACATCTCTCTCCTTCTCTGCGACTGGTGTAAGCGAGCCTGATGGTCGCATGCGCGGTCGCTGCCGTTGGCGGTCGGGTGAAGCCGAGTCACGAGCTCGGGACTCACCTGCGCCAACGAGCCAGCGCGGAGGCCGGATGCTGGCCTTGTGCTGGTACAGTCGGGGATCTTCGGAACATCAGGACGTCTGGGGCGCTGTTCCACGCTGTGACCTCGCCGCGGAGGAATGCAATGCACGAAGTCGGGGAACTACGGATGCCCGACGGGCCGCCTCGCGTCAGCGTCGGTTTGAGCAAGCGGAAGGAGTAGTCATGACTCAGCTGCCTTCGCCGGGAGCTGGGCGATGGTGAAGGGCATCACCGACATCGCGTGGGCATTCGAGCTGCGTCGGCTCGGCTCGAGCTGACCGACCACCAGCGACTCGCAGCCCGGCCAGGATCGAGAGCGAATGTTCGTGTCCACCGCTTCGCTTGAGCTCGTCCGCTCCGCCGCTTCTACCGCTCACGGGGCGACAGCCCCGGCCACCTGGGAAACCGGTCTGGCCATCGGTGTCGCATTCCTGCTGATGGCATGTGTGGCTGCCATCGTGGTGCTAGTCCCCCCACGTCCACCCGGCCACGACAGTGACGAGGATGCAGGCTCCGGACCGGGTGGGGAGGGTCCAGGGCTGTGGCGTCCCGATGCCCCGCGCCGGCCCAATGGTGAGCCGGACTGGTGGCCTGAGTTCGAGCAGCAGTTTGCAGCCCACGTGACGGCTCGTAGTAGTCAAATCCGGTCGAAAAGTCTTCAGCCGGCGGAGGTGGACCAGGGCACCTTCTCGTCGAACGCGCCCTCCAACAACTTGTTCAGGATCTGAAGCCATCTATACCTCCCTCGAACCAAGGTCCTCTACCCCGGACCGCGGTCAGCCAAACGCTGGCCTCGGCAGCGTCGCGCTATCCGAGGATGGTGATCTGAGCTCGCCGTCGGCCTTATAGGACGACCCCGTGAGCAGTCAGCGGTTGCCCGGTGGAGTGGTGCACAAGCTGCCCGTAGACCTGCGCAGCGCGCTGATCGCCAACCCCACTGCACTCGATGCCTGGAAGGACATCACGCCGCTGGCCCGCAACGAGTTCATCTGCTGGGTCGAGGATGCCAAGCAGGAGATGACCCGAGAGCGCCGCATTCGCCGGACCCAGGAGGAGCTGGAGGAAGGCCAGCGGCGTCCCTGCTGCTGGCCAGGGTGCAAGCACCGCGATCGCACAGGCAGGTAGCGGCCGGCCCATCAGCCGCACGGAATGGCGGCAGCAGGCTCGCAGACGGCGGTACCGCCGAAAGCCAGCGCCTTCCCGAAGCCGGAACGGTTCAGCCCGGCGCCATGGAACAGTACGAATACCGTCCCAACGTCGAAACGGTCGGACCGCCCCTCGGGACGCTCTGAGGCTGGTACTAGGCGATCTTCGCCGGCGTCGAGGTGGTGGCGGGGCGATCCGGCGGAACGCAGACCATCCCCTCGCTGAACCCGGCCGAGCCGATCCCGAATGCCACATTGAACCGATAGAGGTTTATGAGCGTCAGCAGCGCGGTGATCTCGACCAACTGCTCGTCGCTGAAATGCTCCTTCATACGCGCGAACAGCCCATCGGAGACCTCGACCGGGGTCCGCATCACGGCGACGGCGTAGTCCAGCGCCAGCTTCTCGCGCTCGGTGAACAGGTCGCTCTGGCGGTAGTCCGGCAGCGCCAGCAGCTCCTCATCGGAGAAGCCGGAGTTGCGGCAGATCTGCGAGCCCAGGTCGACGCAGAACTCGCATCCGATCATCTGCGCGCCCTTCAGCTCGACCAGGTTCTTCACCCGCTCGTCGACCGACGTTCCCTTGCGCACCGCCTGGTTGAACCTGCCCATCCCCATCATCATCTTCGGCTGGTAAGCCCAGATCTCGATCGGCTCGATCCCGCTGCCCGTCTGCGGCTCGCGGCCGGTCAGCCTCTTCATCATCCTCGGACCCGAACCGGTAGGCGAGCTTGACCTTGAGGCCGGCGTCAGCCGGCTGCACTCCCTCGATGCGTGCCATCGGCACCTCCTGACAAATACGCTGGTACGGGTCATGCGTATGACCCGCGAGACCCGGCGGGTGTGACAGCGACGGGCAGCCTCTGAAGCCCCCCTTGTGCGGCGAGCCGATGGCCGTGATCTGCACGGGCGCCAGGCGGCCGGTGTTACGCCGCTCGTGACTCGCTGATCTGTTCGAGCCGCTGGGCAGTCGCAACGAGCCAGGCCTTGACGGTTGCGAGCTCGTCCGAGCTCAAGTCCCGCTCAGTCGCCCGTTCGAGCGCTCGAATGGACGGGTTTGCAGCCTCGAGCCGCCGTTGGCCCTCGCCTGTCAGCGTCGCTTGGAGGATTCGACCATGCGTCGGGTGCGGACGGCGCTCGATCAGGGCCTCTCGTTCGAGCGTCGCCAGCACCCCGTTCATCGCCTGCGGGGTGGTGTGGACGGCCCGGGCAAGGTCCGCGCCCGAGGCGCCGGGTTCGCGCGCGAGCACGGTCAGCACCCCGTATTGCGGCGGGGTCAGCCCGTGCGGGCGCAGAGCGATCTCCATGGCGCCCTCAAGCGCGCGCCAGGCCTGGCGCAGGAGGTAGCCGCTGCGTCCCTCGACGCCGCGGTAGCTCTGCCCGATCGCCGGAACGCTCATGGGAGAGATGATATCAAGTCCTTGACACCATGTACGGGCCCTGTCATAATCTCAAGGACTTGATATCTGACTCATCATCGACAGGAGGCATCAACATGCCCAGCCATCAGGTAGAGGAGCAGCCGATGACCGAACCGACCGACCTCAAGAGCCGGTGCGACGTGCTTCGGTCGCTGCACGTACCCGGCACCCCCGTCGTGCTTCCGAACGCCTGGGACGCCGCCTCGGCTCGGGCCGTGGTAGCGGCCGGGTTCCCCGTGGTTGCGACCACGAGCGCTGGCGTGGCCGCCTCGCTTGGCTATGAGGATCACGAGCGGGCGCCCGGCGACGAGATGCTTGCTGCCGCCGCCCGGATCGTCCGAGCCGTCAAGGTCCCCGTGACCGTCGACGCCGAGGCCGGCTATGGGATGGAGCCCATCGATCTCGTGGCCAGGCTGAAGGACATGGGGGCGGCCGGCTGCAACCTGGAGGACACCAATCACGCCACCGGCGAGTTGCGCGACCCGGTCGAACAGGCCGACTGGCTGCGCGCCGTCCGCGGGGCGGCGTCCGGCCAAGGCTATGGACTCGTGATCAACGCCCGGATCGACGTTTTCCTCTCCGCTATCGCTTCCGGGAAGGGACAGGCCGAACTGGTGACCGAAGCGCTGCGACGGGCGCACGCCTACATGGAGGCCGGCACCGACTGCGTATTCCCGATCCTCCTCTGGGAGCCCGATGCCCTGGAGCGGTTCATCTCGGACGCTCCCGGCCCGATCAATGTCCTCCAGATCCCCCGGCCCCCTCGCATGCCAAGCTAGCCGAGCTCGGAGTGGCACGAATCAGTTACGGACTTCTGCTGCACCGCGACGCGATGGAGCAGTTCGACCGCGTTCTAGAGTCGCTTCCGGGCGCTACAGCCGATGCCTGAGCACGGCGTCGCGGCCATCGAGCTAGCCGAAGACTGATCGGGCGTCCGTACGGCAACGTCCGCATCCGAGAGCACGACGGCCGCCGGATCGGGCACGAGAGCAGCTTGACTTCCGGTCAAATGAGAGCGAGAGTGTTGACACTGTCAACGAGGCGTCCTCGGTCAAGGAACAACCGAGGGGCGACGAGGACCGGGCTGGTGTCAACCCTACGCAGTGCAGGCTTCGGAGCGTCGGCGTTTTCGTCGTGCTGCCACGCGTCGCGCGGCTCGCCAAGGTCGGGTCGCCGGGTCACGGCGCCACCAACCGATGGAGGCCGAGATGAGCACGACAGAGGTCAGCGGCAACGAGGCGGAAGCGAACGCGAGCGTCGGGAGAGTTGACCTGAAGCTCGCGCTGGTCGCGATCTCTGTCTCGGATGTCGACCGTGCGAGGAAGTTCTACCGGGGACTCGGATCGTGAGCGCCGACTACGACGTCATCGTCCTGGGCGGCGGGGCGCCCGGCGAGCATTGCGCTGCAGCACTGGCCGCGCGCGGACTGCGCGTCGCCATCGTCGAGCGAGAGCTCGTCGGTGGTGAGTGCTCCTACTGGGCCTGCATCCCGTCGAAGTCATTGCTTCGTCCCGGCGAGGCTGTACAGGGTGCACGCGAAGCCGGGGCGCGGGCGGAGGTAGACGTTGAGGCCGCGCTGGCGTGGCGAGACTTCATGGTGTCGAGCTACTCCGACGCCGGTCAGGAGCACTGGCTCGCTGACCGGGGCATCGACCTACTGCGGGGCACAGGCCGTCTGGCGGGCACCGGCGTGGTCGAGGTCGAGGGTGTTCGGCACACCGCCGAGCACGTCGTCCTGGCGAATGGGGCGGATCCGGTCGTGCCGCCGGTGCCTGGCTTGCGTGAACTGGACGGCGTGTGGGGAACGCGTGAAGCGACAAGCATGAAGACCGTTCCGCGGCGGCTGATCGTCCTGGGCGGCGGGCCCGCCGGGGTCGAGTTGGCGCAGGTCGTGCGCCGATTCGGCGGCGAGGTGGCCGTCGTCGAAGGGGCCGACCATCTGCTCGCACGCGAGCCCGCACCGCTGGGAGAAGCGCTCGGCGAGGCGCTGCGCCGAGACGGAATAGAGCTCATGCTGGGGAAGCAGGCCACCGCTGCGCGTAGGGACGGCGATGAGTACGTACTTCAGTTCGACGGCGCTCCGGACGTGCGCGGCGACCACCTGCTGGTTGCGACCGGTCGGCGCCCCCGCGTCGACGGCATCGGCCTGGAGTCGGTCGGCGTCGAGGCCGACCACCGCGGGATCCGAGTTGACGAGTACCTGCGCGCCGGCGAGCGCCTCTGGGCGATCGGCGACGTCAACGGCATCTGGCCGCTGACTCACGTGGGCGAATACGAGGGCGACGTGGTCGCCGCCAGCATTGCCGGCGATCAACGTCCGGCGAATTACGAAGCCGTTCCGCGAGTCACCTACACAGATCCACAGGCCGCGGCGGTCGGCGCGGTCGAAGCACACTACAGCGCCACCGCACCCGTGTCGGAGGTGCCGAAGACCGCCACGTACACGCATGCCTATGCCGAAGCCAACGGGTTCCTCACGCTGCTCTCAGACGGCGAGCGACTGACGGGCGCCTACGCGCTCGGACCCGAGGCCGGCGAGTGGATGCAGCAGGCGACGCTCGCCATCCGCGCACACGTCCCACTGGAGGTACTGAGCGACACCATCCAGCCCTTCCCCAGCTTCTCGGGGATCTACGACGCCGCGGTGATGGCGCTTCGCATGAAGATCGCCGACATGCCGCCGCCGATGAGACCGATGGGCGCGCAGATGGCGAGCCTGCCGGTGTGAGCAGAACAGTCTGATGCCGAAGGTCGCCGTCATCACCGGCGCCTCGCGGGGCATCGGCGCCGGCCTGGCGGCCGGTTACCGTCGCGCCGGATATGCGGTGGTGGGCGTCGCGCTGTCGATGCCGCCCACGGATGATGAGAGCTACATGCCAGTTGACGGTGACATCACGGAAGGGGGAACGGCGCAGCGTGTGGTGGACCAGGCGCTCGATCGGTTCGGTCGCATCGACACTCTGGTGAACAACGCCGGGATCTACATCGGCAAGCCGTTCACGGACTACACCCTCGATGACTACGCCGCGATCACCGCCGTGAACCTGACCGGGTTCTTTCACATCACCCAACTGACGATCGGGCAGATGGTCGGCCAGGGGGGCGGGCACGTCGTGAACATCTCCACGAGCCTGGTCGACCATGCGGACAGTAAGAGGCCCTCCGCACTGCCCGCGCTTACGAAAGGGGGACTGGTGGCCGTGACCCGTTCGCTGGCGATCGAATACGCATCACGCGGGGTCCGCGTGAACACGGTCTCGCTCGGCGTCATCAAGACACCCGCACACGACCCCGCGTCCTACGAGCAGCTGGGCAGCCTTCACCCTCTTGGTCGCGTGGGTGAGATCCCCGACGTCGTCGACGCAATCCTCTACCTCGAACGAGCGACGTTCGTGACCGGCGAGACGCTACATGTCGACGGCGGCCAATCCGCGGGGCGCTGACGTCTGGCCTTGGCTAAGAGGGCTATCTACGCGAACCGACCGGGGGGTCGACGTCGTCGTAGATGCGCGCCGCAGCGAGCTTGCCGGTCTCTCCGCGGACGTAGACAGCGATCCCAGCCTCTGGGGGGATTTCGGTCCTGCCCCACCGCACTACGTTGTACTCCAGCGCGCACGCGCGCTTGTCGTCGATGACCGCGCAGTGCTCGAGCGGAATGCCGCCACCGCTCGAGAACAACAGCTCGTAGAACGCGCGCAGCCCATCCGGGCCTTCGTGAACGTAGTGGTCGCCCGCCGGCTCGCGCGCATAGCCGTCCGGTTCGAATGCCGCCACGATCGCGTCGACGTCGCCCGCCGCCAGCGCGGCCTGGTATTCGGCCACAACGTCTGACTGCCGCAGCTCCGGATCGGGCTGGAGCACGGGTGGGCGGTTCGCGTGGTGGCCCGTCAGCGGCCAGCTGCTGTAGTACATCCGCAGCTCGTCGATCTGTCCGTCGGGCTCCTTGTCGGCGACGATCGCGACCGGAAGTCCGACTCGTCCGGCGTCACCGTCGAGGTGGACAACGACCTCCTCACATCCATGCCGCTTCATGCCCACGCGTTCGACGTCCTCGACCGAGACGATGCGCTGGCGGAACATCGCCTGCATTTCGTCGAAGTACGCCCCGAATGCCCGCACGCCCCTGATGCGCCCACGTACTGGGTGGTGCAATTCGGGCTCGCCCGCGAAGGACCCAATCAGCGGATCTAGCTCCCCAGTCATCAAACCGTCGAAGTACTGCACGGCAACGAGCGCGTGCCCCCGCTTCTCCTCCAGTCGTTCGAGCGCCGGTGCAGAGAACAGCTCGGGTGCCCACGGCATTCGACAAGCGTCTCACATCATGGCCGATCGCCAGCCGCGCGGGCGTTTGTGATCTCGCCTCGGGCTGCTCCCGCGGCGCTACAACCCCCGCGCGCGCAGGCCGTGTATGAGCGCGGCGGCCGCCGAGCGTGCACGTGGGACACGCCTGCGCTTGCGCTGGGTCATCCAGCCAGTACCCGGAGACGATGTTCGTCGCTGCGAGAACCGCGTTCAGGAGCAACTGCGGCTTCTGCCGTTTGCGTAGGGAGGAGCCGCTGACCCCAGTCAGCAACTCCACGCCCGGATGCGCTGCCCCGGCCTGCAGCGCGACACCCGCCACGAATTTCAGGTACGCCGACCGGCGGGTGTCTAGCCCGTCTGCCTGGATCGCATAGGAGTCGGCGTAGCGCGCCACCCCAGCAGCGATCCGGCGCTTGACGAACTCGGAGTAGAAGTTGGGCGCCTTTGTCCGTGGAGCGATTGCCGCGACGAGGTTGGCGGCCGGGGCAGCGACCAGCAGCAGGCCATGGGAGTGCGCGACCCGAGCGGCGCTCAGGGTGTAATTGTCTGGGTGAAGCTGCTCCGCCCGGGGCGTCGCGAACCGCGAGTGCTGGGGCGCGTAGAGGACCGCGACCGTCCCTGAGCGCAGCTGGTGTCGATTTATCGCCCTGGCAAGCGCGCTCTCGCTGGAAAAGCTCGCCGTTGGGATCGCCGCTGGCAGCCCGAGCCGGCGGAGCGTCGGCGCGCTTGCCCCCACCACGAACGTGCGCGGCGAATCGAAGAAGTGATGGGCATTGCCGGGCGCCTGCGCCAGCAGGCGCTGCATTTCGCTATAGCTGACGATCCACCCGGGCGGAGCGTTCACCGAAGGACCGTCGGCTTGATCGAGGCCAGCGAACTCGTCGAACAGGAGCTGCCCCGGACCTTCGCCCGGCACCCCGCAGGCGAAATTGTTGTCATACGTGGTGGGCGCGTACGACCAGTTGGCCACGATCGTGCCCGGGACGTCGAATGCATACCCGACGACGCCGATCTGCTTGCTCGCGAGGTAGGCGAGCAGCTCGGCCGCGACCGCAGGTTCGTAGGCCACGCAGTGCGGGGTATTTGTGTTGGATGAGACCGAGTTCGCGTACCACTCGGTCACGATTACGGGCTCGGTCTGGCTCATCCTGGCGAACTCGGAGTTCCATGCGCCCGGGCCGCCTTCGAGCGAGGGGTAGTGGACGCCGTAGGCGAGCTGCGGGTTGAAAGGATTGGCGGGATCCGTCACCGGGGGCATCCCGGCGAGCGAAAACTCGGCCGCCAGGCCGGGGACGATGATCACGTTGTCGGCGCCATCGTGGCGGATGTCGTCGATCAGCGTCTGCATCCCGACCTCTTGGCAGACCATCCCGTCCTGCTGGGTTACGAAACCGCCGTTCAGCCACAGCTGCCAGTTCGTGAATGTGAGCCCAAGGCTCGGCTCGTTGTAGAGCTCGAACATCACCCCTGGATCGCCCGCGAACATGGGCGCGATTTGGTTCCAGGCTCGCTCCGCCCCCGTGCTGGGCAGTGGGCAATTCTGGCCCTGGGCCGCCCCCGCCGGGCCCTGCGCCTGAAGGGAGACGATCACGTTCAGACCGTTGCTCCGCGCCAGCTGGATGCCGCTGCGGACCTCCTGGACGTACGTGGGCGAGTACAGCGGGTCCATTGGGTCGAGCCCGTACTGGCTGACCTGAAACCGGATCGTGTCGGCGTGGGCGGCGTGGGCCGCCCGCAGTTCCGCGACGCCGAAGTGCGCGTGGGCGTCCGCGTACTTCCCACTCAGCGCTGCGTCAGGCGCTACCAGCCCGACGATCTGCACCCCGCGCGGGATCCACCACGCCCCCCCGCGCAGCAGGTGGTTGCCCTGGACCGTGACCGCGTCGCTTGCTGAGGCGCTTCGCGGGGAGGCGGCGGCAGCCGCATCCGGACCGACGAGCGCCAGTGCGGCGACGGCCAGCACCGCTACCGCCACGGCGGCGTTGCTGACCAGCGAAAGACGAAGGTGACCGAGCTTCAAGACCTCACCTGATCTGAACATTCACGCGCGACTGTCACTCCCAACTCGCGCAGTGCGCGGCCGAAAACTCGCGCAGTGGGGGCGACCCCCGCGCGAGAAGTGGTGTAAGGAACACGGCGGGTGGACGGGAGTTTCGCGAACTGTCAGACCACGAGCTTGGCCGTGGTCCGGCTAGCAGCCCAGCCGCTGGCTCCAGGACCATCAGGCAAGGCAGGTCTGGCAGATGCTTCGTCACGATGCGAGCCAGCGCTGGGTTCTGTCGCGAGCGCCGGGAGCGCGCCTACCCGCCGGTCAGGTTGCCATGGAGGATGATGTGTCCCGGTCGCTGGCGGGTTCGCGGTCGTCTCGACCGTGATCAGCAGCTGCTTGAAGTGAGCTGCGTTGGTCGGTAGCGGACCGGTGGTTTCAAGACGTCCGTTCTTGCCCACTCCTGGGTTGACGAACCCCAGGAGCACAGCGTCGGCGGGCCTGTTGTACAACCAGACCGCGTAGGCGTTGTGCTTAGCGTTGGCCGGCAGGCCGTGGCCGACGATCGCGATCGCCGATTTGTTGCCCTGCTTGACCACTTCGGCGATGGCGCCCATCCCCTTGCCGCCGTTCGGGGAGGAGAGGTTGATCCGGGGAGCGGGAGTCGCGGTCGTGGCCCCGCCGGCGGTGCGCGACCCAGATCCGGAGTTCGAGGCGTGCGGCGCGGTGACCGTGGCCGTAGCCGCGGGTGCCGACGCTCCCGTTGCCCCACCGGAATTGGAGGAACCGCCACAGCCCGCGATAGCGGCCGCGACGAAGATGACCGCAACTGCGATTCCAAGGCCGACAACGGGCTGTGTTGGCGCCCCTTTTTGTCCCGCGCTTCTCATCTGCCGCCTTGTCGGAGATCGAGAACGGAGCTTATCGACGAGTCCTCGACTGAGGTTCTCACGAGGCCGTCGGCGGTTAGGAATGCCTGTGGTAGGCGGGCCCCGATGTTGTGGTCGGGGCCCGCTGGTTTGTGGGGGTTAGAGGAGGTTGAGGGATACTTGCATGCCGAATACGCCGGTTGCGGTTACCTTGTTTTTGCCGGCGAGGGGGTTGACTGCGAGGGTGTCGTTGCGGTCGGCGTGGACGATCGAGACGGTTGCGGCTAGGCCGGTGACGTCCGCTCCGGAGCCGTTGCCGGTGGCGTTGATGGTGTCGGCGTGGTTGGTGCCGTTGATGGTCAGGTTGTCGATGGCGCCGTCGCCGGTGCTGCCGCCTAGCGTTCCGGCGAGGTCGAGGTTGACCTTGCTGACGCCGGTGCCGGTCAGGTCGTTGACGGTGATGTTGTCGCTGCCGCCCAGGGCGTTGAAGTCGACTCTCTCGACGCCGTGGGTGTCCATCGTCACGTTGCCCACGTCGCGGGAGAATTTGAGCCGGTTTCCGTTCGCGGATAGGTCGACTTTCTCGTTGACGTTGGCGCCGTTGAACAGCATCGTGTCGGTGCCGGAGTTGCCCTCGATTGTGTCGCTGCCGTCGCCTGGGTTCCAGACGAAGTTGTCATCGCCGCGACCGAGATAGGCGGTGTCGTTGCCCCGGCCGCCGATGACCGTGTCGTTGCCGCTGGCGCCGTAGAAGGTCTCTGCGCCGGCTCCTCCGGTCAGGGTGTCGTTTCCGGGGCCGCCGGAGATCCTGGTGGGGATCGAATCGGTGAACGCCCCGTTGGTATCGTCGATGCGAAGGGAGTCGTTGCCGGCCCTCATCGAGGCGTTGATGGCCGACAGGCCGCTGCGGGCGAATGTGAAGTCGGCCGTGCGGTCATCGCCCACGTCCACCTGGACCTGGGTCGGGTCGCCAGCCTTCAGGCGCAGCGCGACGGCGTCGGCGTGACTGCTGCCTCTGACCTCGAGCGTGCCTTGATTGACCAACGCGCTCACGCCATCGACTTTTGTCACCTGCCCCAGCGAGGAGGCCGGAAACACAAGCGCCGCCAACCCCAGGGTCCCGATCGTCGCCAGGCGACGCAAGGGCAACGCAGCGGAGTAAGTAGGTAGGTGTAGGTTCACGTCATTCCTTTCATTGCTGTCAATTTGTGGGGTACGCGGCGGGCTAAACCCACCCGGCCGCGTCTCCTGCCAGTAACGACACCGAGAACCGCGGTCTATTCCTCCAGCGGCTGCTTTCGTGCCCTGACGCGGCACACGCGGTGCATCGATTGACGCTTCAGCCGCGCACCGAGACGCTTTCTGGCGCGACGCGAACACGCAGCCCGCGGGCGTCCGGACATACGACGCCTCACTTCAATGCGTCGGCGCAAGCTCCCAGATGTGCTGACGCACGCGGCCGTCTGACGCGGTCTGACTTACCGACGCTGAAACGCCGCAGCGAGCGGCACGCTCACTGCCCGCCCTCGGGCTCAGAACGAACGCGATCGCTGAACGCCGCGAGCTCACGGTTGAACCGCTCGGGATCCTCCCAGAATGGCATGTGACCGACGCCGTCGTACCACGAGGGAGCGGCCGTCCCGCACGCCGTGAGAACGTGTTCGGCCATCGACGGCAGGACGATCGCGTCTTCGCGTCCGTGGGTGACGAGCACCGGCACGGACAGCCCTGCGAGCACCGCGCTGCCGTCGATCTCGCGCGCGATCAGCGCCCCTCGGACCGCCGGCGGCACGACCATGTTCCAGCACATGGCCATAGTCCACTCCCGCTCGTCGAGCTCTTCGACGGTGCACGCGCGAAGGAAGCGCTGGATTCCGTCGATGCTCGTCTCCAGGTCCGATGCGGAAGCGTGGCCGGCGTTCTCCAGAAAACCCGGTCCGATGTGATCGAAAGCCGGCGGCTTCAGCATCACGGCCCCGCCGACTAGGTTGACCCCGGCCAGAGCGCCGTCGCCGTAAGCGCGGATGTAGTCCGTGACGAGGAACCCCCCGTAGGACCAAGCGACGACGACCGGGCGCCGAAGACCGGTCTGCTGGATCACCGCCGCGACATCGTCGGCCCACAACCGCTGGTCGGTGTAGTGCCCCGCCTCCGATGGTTTCTCCGACACCCCATGTCCGCGGAGGTCGAAGGTGACGATCCGATACCTCGCTGCGAGATCTCCGCTGACCTGCTTGGTCCAGCAGAGGTCGCTTTGCGACCAGCCGTGGATGAAGAGAAGCTCGGGGTCGTCCGGGTCTCCCCATTCCCGGGCCTGCAGCCTTAGCCCGTCGCCGGCCCGGATCTCGTAGATGGCGACCGGCTTGGCCGGCGCTGATGTCGCGGTCACACTCGCAGACCGATTGTCCATTTCTCGCTCCTCTCGTCCGTCGTGTCGCCGACGGTACGCGGGAACGCTCAAGCCGAACATCGGCGCAGCCACCCAAATTCCACCGCCGCGCTGGCGGCGTACACGTAGGCGCTTGCTAACGCGCAGCAGACCCGGGCTGCGACCGCTGGGCGTAGCGCACCGCCGCCGCAGCTCGTCCCGCCTTCCCCGCCACCCCGAGCTTCGCGTAGACATTTGAGAGGTGGCGCTCGACGGTCCGCACGCTGATCGAGAGGTGCTCGCCGATTGCCTCGTTGGCGAGACCCAAGGTAACCAGCTCGAGCACCTCCACCTCGCGTGCGCTGAAGTCGGAAGGCTCCACCGGGGCGGCGGCCAAAGGCCCGGTGCCGAGGAACGCTTGCAGCTCCGCGACGAAGTACTCCCACGCTGGCTCGTCGGCCAGCAGAATGTGATTCGGCGACTCGAGCAGGATCAGCCGGACGTCCGGGATCAGCGTTGCGAGAAGGCGTCCCTCCTCGACCGGGACAACTCGGTCGTCGCGAGCGTGGACGACTAAAGTCCGCGCACGGACCTGCGGCGCCAGCTCGCGAACGTCTAGCACGCCGCGCGCCTCGAACAGACGCACTGCGGTCTCGGCAGTCGTCGAGCTGACCAGGAGATCCTCGTACCAGGCCATCTGCTCCGGTGTGCCGTTTGGAAGGAAGAGCATGCTGAACAGGTGGCGAAGGGTCGGATCGCCCTTTCTCCAGCCCGCCGGGATGGCGGCGACCATCGCGCACTCCTCCTCGGCCTGGTCGCGGAACCTGCGGCCACGCGCGAAACCGCCGTAGAGCACGAGGTCTGTCACTCGCTCGGGATGCGCCGCGGCGTAAGCGACCGCGATCGCGGCGGCCTGTGACGCGCCGAACAGCGCAAAGCGCTCTACACCGGCGGCGTCGACAACTGCTTCCAGGTCCGCGACCCAGCTCTCCAGCGACAGGTCACCGACTTCAGAAGCCGAGAGCCCACATCCTCGCTCGTCGTAGCGGATCAGCCTATGGCGATTACCGAGCACCTCGAGCCAGTGGCGCCAGATCGGGCTCTCCCAGTCGTACTCGAGATGTGTAAGCCACGTCGCAACCCTGACCAGCGGGCGCCCTGCTCCGTGGATGGCGTACCCGAGGCGGGTTCCGTCCCGTGAGGTGCAGAAGCGGACCTCCTGCTTCATGGACGGACGATATCGCTTGTCCTCGGGCTACTGCACAAAATGCCCGGATCTGGCGGAGGGCCAGCTCGGTCTCCGGCCGGAGCCGCGGTTCCTCAAAGGACGCGCACCGATGAATTCTGCTGGTCTCGTCGGTCTCTATCGCATACACGACGCTGACGACCGGAGAACCCTGGTATGGCTGACTATGTGATGCTCGGTGATGTCCGTACCTGGTACGAGGAGCACGGGAACGGCGATCCGCTGGTGCTGCTTCATCCGGGCGGGGCTGGGGTTGATGCGCGAGCATTTGGGCCGAACATCGGCGCGCTGGCCAGGCACTTCCGGGTTTACACGCCGGAGCGGCGCGGGCATGGACACACGCCTGATATGCCTGGACCGATCACGTTCGATGCGATGGCCCAGGACACGATCGCGTTTGTCCGAAAGTGTCGTCGGCCGAAGGGCGCACATGGTGGGGTGCAGCGACGGGGCGATCGTCGCACTGCACGTCGCGCTCCAACGTCCGGAGCTGATCGACCGGCTGGTCCTGGTCGCCGGTGTCTTCCACTTCAACGGATGGCTTCCGCAGGTGATCGATCCCGACAACCAGCCGCCGGAATTCCTGGCGCGCCTCTACGAGGAGGTCTCGCCAGATGGGGCCGGTCATTATCAGGTCGTCGCCCAGAAGCTGGCCCAGATGCACGTCGAGGAGCCGACGCTCGCGTCCGATGACCTTGGCCGGGTCGACACCCGAACGCTGGTCATGGTCGGCGATGACGATGAGGTGCGTCTGGAGCACGCCGTCGCGATGTATCGGGGGATCCGCGACGCCGGAACTAATGGTGGTGCCCGGGTACGTCTCACGGCCTGCTCGTCGAAAAGCCCGAGCTCTGCAACGAGGTCATCATCCAATTCCTGACCACCGATCCGGTTCCCACGATGGCGCCAATCCGTCGCGCCAGCAGGCAATCGCGCTAGCGCCCTAAAGCTCTCTCTGCTCAAAGCGGCGGACGGGTCTCGAACCCGCGACCTCAAGCTTGGGAAGCTTGCGCTCTACCGACTGAGCTACCGCCGCGTCTACTCGATTCTCGCGAACCCCCGGCTTGGGCAGCCGACGCTCTACCAACTGAGCTACGTCCGCGTGGCTCGGGATTCTAGGCGTCGAGGGGACCCGAGCGGATCGCGGAGGAGGTTGCGGGAGTAGAGCGACCTTCGACTTCGCGGACTCGCTCTCAGCCCTCCGCCTTCTTCACCGGGGCGTCCGAGTCCGGCACCTGTGCCGCATAGGAATCGTTGCTGTCGCGTAGCTCTTCGTCGCCTAGCGTGACGCTGTAGTAGTCGCGCAGGGCACGGTCCTGCTCCTCGGAGAGCTCGCCCTCAGGGTCGGCCTCGGGCGATTCGTGAATGTGCTGAGTGGAGTACGGGACGCGGATCTCGTCCTCCTCCTCCTTGAGCCGCGCCAGGGGGATGAAGACGACGCGATCAGTCACCATCCCGGTCGAGGACTTGACCGTGACCCACATCGGGTCGCCGTCCTGCTCGTAGATCTCGCAGATCTCCCCGACTTCGTTCCCCTGCTGGTCGGTGATCTTCTTCCCGGGCAGGCTGCCCACGTCTTCGATCGGCTTTGCTGGCGATGCCATCAATCTCCTCCTTTGAACAGGCTCTGTCGTGTTGGGCTACCCCGCCGGAGCCCGTCGAATCGCCATCCTCCGGCGCTCCTTAGGCGGATAGACTCGGTCCGAGGAGAGCGTGCGGCAGCTAACCGGACTAGACGCGCAGTTCCTGGCGCTGGAGACGCCGCGCCAATACGGCCACGTGGGCGGACTGGCGATCCTCAGATCCCAGCACCACGCCGAACGGACGGCTGGAGTTGGCGGACATCCACAACCTGATCGCCGGGCGCCTGCCGCTGTTGCCGCCGTTTCGCTGGCGGCTGAAGCAGGTGCCGCTGGACCTCGATTACCCATATTGGATCGACGACCCGGACTTCGATCTCGAATACCACGTCCGAGAGCTGGCGTTGGCGCCGCCACCGACCGACGCCAAGCTGGCCGAACAGGTCGCTCGCATCTTCTCCAGGCCGCTCGACCGCTCGCGTCCCCTGTGGGAGCTGTACCTGATCCACGGGCTTCAGGACCATCGGGTCGCGTTACTGACCAAGATCCACCACTCGGTCATCGACGGGATGTCAGGGGCCGAGATTCTCGGGGTGCTGCTCGATCTGACCCCCGAAGGTCGCGAACCTCCCCCGCCGCTCGAACAGGAAGGCGAGCGCGAGCCCGGGGAGCTCGAGATGTTGGGGCGAGCGCTGCTCGGAACGCCCCGCTACTTCGAGCGAGCGCTCGGCGCGCTCCCGTCGACCTTGCCCAACCTCGAGGAGGCGCCGATCCTGAGTGAGCTGCCGGGGGCCAAGACGGTCGGTGCGGTGAGCGCGCGACTGGTACGTGCGCTGCGGCGGAGGCCGTCGCGGGTGCTGGAGCGGTCCAATCTGACTCCGCCCCGGACGAGCTTCAACGGCCGGGTGTCCGCCCACCGCCGGTTCGCGTTCGGCCAGCTTTCGCTAGACGCGGTCAAGGCGATCAAGAATGAGCACGGCTGCACCGTCAACGACGTGGTCGTCGCCCTTTGCGCCGGCGCCGTGCGGCGCTGGCTGGAAGAGCACGGGGAGCTGCCGGATCAGCCGCTTGTCGCACAGATGCCCGTCTCGGTGCAGGACCGAGGAGCAGCAGGGCACCTACGGAAACCGGATCGGGATGCTGGCCGTGCCGGTGTTCACGAACGAGGTCGAGCCCGTGCAGCGCCTGCGGCACACGCACGAGGCGCTCAAGGCCGCCAAGGATCTGCACAAGGCGTTGCCGGCGCAGCTCCTCCAGGACGCGACGCAGTTCATCCCGCCCGCCGTGTTCGCTCGCGCCTCGCGCGTCACGATGTCCGCTAGCGGCGACACGCCGACCGATCTGGAACCTGGTCATCTCGAACGTGCCTGGGCCGCAGTTCCCGCTGTACTGCGCTGGGGCCCGAATGGAGGCCGACTACCCGGTGTCGGTGGTCACCGACGGCATGGGGCTCAACATCACCGTGATGAGCTATTGCGGCCACCTCGACTTCGGGATCGTCGCCGACCGTGAGCAGATGCGCGATGTGTGGAAGCTGATCGACTGGCTGGGCGAGTCGCTGGCCGAGCTCGAGCCACGCACGCGCCAAGAGGTCGTCAAGCAGGCCTGATCGGCCCGGCAATCGGGCCTGACCGGTCGTCCTCCCGGGCGGCTACCAGGCTTGGGCGTCGCCGCAGTGGGGACAGTCCACCGAGGTAGACACCGCTGCCTGGAACACGAGCCCGCATCGGCACGCGTAGAGGGCGTTGTCTTGGGGCGGACCGGCCTCCCGCGCCCGCCGGCGCTCGAGGGGAAGCGCTGTGCCGTGGCCAGCGTGGCTGGCGATCGACGCGCCATGGCTGGCGATCGACGGGCCGTGGTCTCCTGCGGAGGAGCCGCGACGCCCCCGCCGGCGGCCTGAGGCGATCTCTCGTCTGCTGAGTCGAACTTGCACTGTCATCCAAATAAACGGTCCGCCTTGCAGATGGTTTCGCCCTCGCCGAGGTAAATCCTGGCGCTAACGCGACGCTAATCCGGGTGCTCCAGCGGTCGGCGGAGGGGTCGGCCCTCGGACCAGCTGCGCTGCCAGACCCCTGCCGTGTGGGAAAATGACCGCCCATCCATGGATCCGAGCCGCAAGCGAGTCATCCGCCTGACGCTTGCTCTCACCGCCGCACTGTTGCTGGCCTCAGCGCTCATCTATACGAGCTTCAGTGCCGGTCGGGAGGAGCTGACTGCCTCACAGCTGGTGCACCAAGCCAAGCCCGGGCAGTCCTACGTCCTGGCGGGTACCGTGGTGGACGGCTCGGTGCGCCGGACAGGCTCGAGTCCTCAGCTTCCGGGTGCGCGATCCCAAGCTCCAGCTCTCGGTGCCGGTGAGCTACACGGGGATCGTGCCGGACCCGTTCCAGCAGGGCCGGGGCGTACTGGTCACGGTCCACCGGCAGGGCTCGCAGTTCATCGGTCAGCAGAACTCATTGACGACCAAGTGCCCGTCGAAGTACCAGGCGGCGAGCGGCGCTGCATGACATGGCGCTGATCGGTCGCGCACTCCTGATCCTCGGCCTGCTGGTCTCGGTCTACGGGATCGGCGCCTCGCTGTACGGCGCGCGGAGCAGGGCGTCGGGAATGGGTCGACCTCCGGGCGCCGCGCCGTTTACGCGCTGGCCGGCCTGATGGCGACTCGCGTTCGCGATCCTCGAGTGGGCGTTTCTGGGCAACAAGTTCTCGTTCAACATCGTCGCCAACGGCTCGAGCACGACCACGCCGACGATCTACAAGGCGGCCGCGGTGTGGGCGACGCAGCAGGGCTCGCTGCTGCTCTGGATCATGCTGCTGTCGTTGTGGTCGAGCCTGGTCCTGTTCCTCTCGCGGCGCAAGGTGCGCGAGATCGCTCCGTACGCGACCGCTGTGCTGCTCGGCTTCTGCGACGTTCTTCACCGGACTGTGGTGTTCTGTCGCCAACCCGTTCCGGACCTCGGCCAACCCGCCGGCGGAGGGCGCGGGCCTCGATCCGCTGCTGCGCCACACGACGATGATGATCCACCCGCCGATGCTCTATTCCGGCTACACGATGCTGACGATCCCGTTCGCGTTCGCGGTCGGGGCGCTGATCACCGGCCGCACCGGCGCCGAGTGGATCCAGGTCACGCGGCGGTTCGCGCTGGCGGCATGGCTGTTCCTGGGCGTCGGGATCATGCTCGGCGCGCGCTGGTCGTACACCGAGCTGGGGTGGGGCGGCTACTGGGCCTGGGATCCGGTCGAGAACGCGGCGCTGATGCCGTGGCTGCTGGCCACCGCGTTCCTGCACTCGATCATGATCCAGGAGAAGCGGGGGATGCTGAAGCGCTGGAACCTGTCGCTGATCCTCGGCACGGGGACGATGGCGATCGTCGGCACGTTCCTGGTGCGCTCGGGGATTCTGTCCTCGATCCACGCGTTCGTCTCGGATCCCACGCTCAACATCTCGTTCGTGGCCCTGATCGGGGTGATGCTGGTGGGCTCCGTCGGGCTGGTCATCTGGCGCCGCGAGGGACTGCGCTCCGAGGCCAGGCTCGATTCGCTGCTGTCCCGCGAGGCGGTGTTCCTGTTTCAGAACCTGCTGCTGGTCGCGCTCACGCTCGTGATCTTCTGGGTGACGTTCTTCCCGCTGATCTCCGAGGCGATCACCGGTACGCAGGTGTCGGTCGGGCCGCCCGCCTTCCGACCGTTCGTGGTCCCGCTGGCGCTGATCGTCGTGCTGCTGTCAGGGATCGGGCCGATCATCGCCTGGCGGCGCGTGACGCTGCGCAACCTGCGCCAGAGCTTCGCTTTCCCATTCGCGGCGGGGGTCGCGGCGCTGGCGACGCTGCTGATCGTGATCGGTCCGACCACCCACGTGCTCGCGCTGGCGATGTTCAGCCTGCGGTGCGTTCGTGATCGCCGCCGTGGGGCAGGAGTTCTGGCGCGGAACCCGCGCCAGGCAGCGCGATGTCGCGCGAGAGGGCGCCGGTCGCGCTGCTGGCCGCTCGTGCGGCGCAACCGCCGCCGCTACGGGGGCTACATCGTCCACGCCGGGCTGGCCGTGGCGCTGATCGGCGTCGCGGCGTCGACCTCCTTCCAGCATTCGCGCTACGCGACGCTGGGCCCCGGTCAGAGCACGAAGATCGACGGGTACACAGTCCGCTACGTGAAGCCGACCGCGAGCCACCTCGGCGCGAAGATCTCGCTGGGCGCCGAGCTGTCGGTCTCGAAGGGCTGGCCACCACGTGACCACGCTCGATACCAGGCACGAGCCTATACCCATCCCAGGATCCGTCGCTCGGGCCGATCGGACGCTTCTTCAACGGCTCGGACGAGAGCCGGATCGGTCTGGCAGTCCGGGCTCACGCGCGACATCTGGACGGTCGTCAACCCCAGCCTGCAGCCGCTGCAAGGGCTGATCACGAAGGGCGACCAGCTGTTCACGCGCCGGAGACGCAGGCGATGCCTAAGGTCGCCAAGCTGCCACCGGCCCAGCAGCAGGCTGCGCTTGCGCCGCTGTGGCAGGTCCGCGACCGGGCGATAGCCGAGCTCGTGTCGCGCTACGCCAGCCATCCCTGGCCGGTGACTTTCCTTCTGATCGTCTCGCCGCTCGTGATGTGGCTGTGGATCGGTGGGATGATCGTGGTCGTCGGCGCACTGATCGCGCTGTGGCCGGTGCCTCGCGCTGGCGCGGGTTCGCGCGCGCTCGGCCGCCTACGCCGGGGGATCGCCGTCCATGCCGGCGCGCGAACCGGCCGGAGTCGCCTAGCGTTCGCTGGGTCGATGGAGTTCCTGATCGTCCTTGCGGTCCTGGCGATCGTGATCCTGTTCGTCACGCGGCCGCTGTGGCGGACTGCGGAAGGCGGCTCGACGGCGCGTTGGCGCCGGAAGAAGCTGTCGGCGGCGAGCAGACGGCGGCAATCGATCGGTACGACGCGGTGGCCGAGCTCGAGGCCGCGCGGGACGCAAAGTACCGCGAGATCCGCGACGCCGAGCTCGATCGGCGGACAGGCAAGCTCTCCGAGGGCGACTACGAGGCGATCGATCGAGCGCTGCGGGCGGAGGCGGTCGAGATCCTCGATGCGCTGGACGAGGCCCGCGAGCGGCTACCATGCAGCCAATGATGGTCACGCGTGCTCGACATCCTGCAGGTATTTCTCTGCGTCGTGCTGGTGTTCCTGATCCTGATGCACTCGGGCAAGGACTCGGGGCTGTCGGGAGCTTTCGGCGTGGGGACCGGCGCCGGGCCGCTCGGCGGCGGCTCGCTAGTCGAGCGCAACCTGAACCGGTGGACGATCGCGTTCGCGGCGGCGTTCGTGGTCAACACGCTGGTGCTGGTCAAGATCGTCTGAGGCGGCGAGAGCCCGGCCGGCGCACCGGCGTGCCGCCGCTTCCGGCGTGCCGGCGTGCCATTACGGGACGGACTGCTGGCGCAGTTCACGCGACGCGCGCCGGACGGGCATCCTCGCCGCCCGAACAGCAATCCGCGCGAGGCCAGGAGGCAGGCGGCCATCCGTCGACAGCCACGATCCGGCGAGGATCAGCAGCAGGCCGGCGACCGCGCCGGTGCCGGGCCGCTCGCCCAGCAGCATCACGCCGAGCGCGACCGCGATGACCGGGTTGACGTAGGTGATCACCGTCGCGCGGCTGGTGCCGGCCTCGGTGATCAGGATCGTGAAGATCACGAACGCCGCGGCGGTGCACACCAGCCCCAGCGCGATCACGCAGGCGATCGCGCCGGCTGACGGCACGGCGTGCGGCGGATCGAGCGCGGCGGCCGGAGCGAGCAGCACCGAGGCGATGCGCCAGGCTCGCGCCCATCGTGGCTCGAGGGTCGAGCTGCGCCATCCGAAGCTTGATCAGCATCGGGCCGATCGCATATCCGACCGCCGCCAGGAGGATCGCCCCAGCGCCAAGCAGCTCTCCTCCCTGGCCGGCGACATCGATCCCCATGAGCACGATCACGCCGCCGAACCCGAGCAGCAGCCCTAGCGCCCGGACCGGCGTCGGCCGCTCGGAGTGGTCGAAGCGCAGCGCCAGCAGGGCCCCGATCAGCGGCACCGAGGAAATCAGGATCGCTGCCAGAGACGAGGACACGCGCGTCTCGCCGGCGGCGATCATCGGGAACGGGATGCAGATCTCGGCCACCGCGTAGGTCAGCAGCATCCGCCACCTCCCGCGCAGGGAGGAAGCGTCCCCGCCCGCCACGCGAGCGCCAGCAGCACCACCGCTGCCAGCGTGACCCGGCCCCAGGCCAGGAAGGCGGGCGTCATGCCGTGGCGGACCGCCATCCGGATCAGCAGGTAGGGGATTCCCCAGATGACGGAGATCGCCCCGAATGCCAGCCACGCCCGGCGGGTCACGGGTGGCCTCCGCCGCGGGGAGGAATTGCCATCGCTCGATCGTAGCCGCGTCAAGCGAAACGGGCCGATGGGGGAGAGGGAGCCGGGTGACAGGGATCCGACGGTCACCCCACAACCGGCGTGCGCAGCTCACCCAACCCCGGCGCCGCGAGCACCACCTCGTCCCCGGGCTCGATCCAGCGCCCGTCGAGGGTCCCGACGTCGAGCAGCGAGCCGCCGGTCAGCGTCCCGGACCCGAGCACGTCGCCGGGACGCAGCCGAGTGTTCCGCGCCGCCTGGCTGACCAGGTCGGGCCATGAGAAGTGCATCGGCTTGGTCGAAGCGGCGGCCACTACCCGTCCGTTGACGGCGACCGTCGCCTCGAGCTCCAGCCGCTGGCCGTCGAACGGAAGCTCGTCCGGGGAGACCAGCCAGGGACCGAGGCTGGTGGCGAAGTCCTTTCCCTTCGCGGGCCCCAGGCCAACGGTCGTCTCGCGGCGCTGGATGTCGCGGGCGCTCCAGTCGTTGAGCAGCGCGAACCCGGCAATCTCCTCGCGGGGGCCGATCACCGCCGCGATCTCGAGCTCGAAATCGAGCATCTGGCACGAGGCCGGCCGACTCACGGCCTGGCCGGGACCGAACACCGCGGCCGGGTTGGAGAAGTAGAAGACCGGAGCCTCGTACCAGGCGTCCGGGATCTCCGGGGCGCCCCGCCGCTGAAACCCGGCTCGGACGTGGCCCTCGTAGGCGTAGAAGTCGCGCACGCTGGGAGGGGAGGGAACCGGTGCCAGCAGGCGTACGTCGTCCAGGCGATGCGTGGCACCCGTGGCGTGCCGGCCGCTCCCGCGCAACCACTCGAGCATGTCAGCAGCTTCGAGCTCCTCGATCACCCGGCCGGAGCGCAGCGAGCCCACGCGCTGACCGTCATCGCCGATCGCGAAGGTGACCAGCCTCACGGGCCGCAGTCCGTCGACCAGCCGCAGCAGGTCCAGCGGGCTGAACGGCTTGGTAAGGAACAGGTCGGCGCCCGCCTCCTCGGCCTGGCGCTCGACGGCGTCGCCGTGCGCCGCGGTGAGCATCACGATCGTGGTGGCGCTGGTTCCTTCATCGGCGCGCAGCAGACGGCAGGCATCGATGCCGTCCAAGCGTGGCATGTCGACATCGAGAAACACAAGCGATGGCCTGCTCGGGCGGGCGACCTCGAGCGCCTCGACCCCGTCGGCGGCCTCGTGCAGCTCAAACTCGGCCACGTCCTCGAGCGTCGTCGCGATCAGCTTGCGCACGAACGGATCGTCGTCGACGATCAGGACGCGCGCCGGCCCGGGACGGAGCTCACCGCCCGCCGGCCCTGGGGCAAGTCATCGAATCTGGGCTCCGATCCGCTCGAAGGTGGCGTCGGGGATGGAGTTGAACGCCTCCACTACGCGAGGATCGAACTGGCGTCCGGCCTGGTGGGTGATGATCTCCCGCGCGACGCTGAACGACGACGCCCGCCGGTAGGGCCGCTTGGTGGTCAGCGCGTCGAGCACGTCGGCGACCGCGAACACTCGCGCCGACAGCGGGATCTGCTCGTCCGGCGAGCCCGTCCGGGTAGCCATTGCCGTCCCAGCGCTCATGGTGGTGAGCGGACGACGTCCGCGGCCGCGCCCAGAAAGTCGATCCCGCGCACGATGTCGCGCCCCGATCAGCGGGTGTTGGCGCATCGAGCGCCTGCTCCTCGTCGGTCAGCGCACCCGGCTTGAACAGGATCGCGTCGGGAATCGCGACCTTGCCGATGTCGTGCAGCAGGAACCCGAACTCGATCTCGGCGGTGTCCGACAACGCGATCCCGAGCGCTCGGGCGATCTCGAGCGCGTACGCGGTCACGCGCTCGGCGTGCTTGCCGGTGTACGCGTCGCGGGCCTCGACGGCGTTTGACAGCGCGCGCACGGTGGCCATGTACGAGCGTCGCAGCTCCTGTGAGCGAGCCCGCTCCTGCTTGAACGTCTCGCGCAGGTCGGCGGCGTAGCGCTCGAGCTGGCGCTCCTTGTCGCTCGACTCGCGCTCGCGGCGGCGCGAGCTCCGCCCGCAGCCGCTCGATCTCCCGTGATCAGCTCGCGTCTGGCTCGCCGTACCGCCACGACGTCAGCCTAGCCCTCGGGCGTCGCGACGCGGGCATCCTCGCCGCGCAGGGCCGCCATCAGCGCCGCCGCCGCCTGCTCGACCGGGTACGACCTCCATCCCCAGCGTCGACGATGCCGGGCGGCGACGGGCGTCTCCTCATCGGAGAACAGGATCACGGCCCGGCGCAGCCGGCGGCCGCGCAGGTCGAGCGCCTGGAGCGACCGCCTGGGGACTGCGGATGCCGACGTCGACCAGCGCCACCTCGAAGCGCCGCTCGCCGCAGACGCGGGCGGCGGCCGCGGCCGCTCAGCTCCCAGTCGTGCTCGATCCCGAAGCTCGTCGAGCGCGGGCTCGAGCACCGGCTGCAGCTCCTCGCGCCCGACCACGAGCACGCGAGAGCGCCCAGCTGCGACCGCGGCGCCGAGGACCTGGCGCAGCTCGTCGGCGTCGATCGGCTTCGATACGACCCACTCACCCGCGAGCTCGCTGCGCGGCGGAGAAGACCGACACGAACACGATCGGCGTGCTGCGCAGCTCGGGATCGGCGCGGATGCGCCCGCAGCACCTCGAAGCCGTCCATACCCGGCATCAGGATGTCGAGCGTGACGGCGTCGAAGCGTCCCGCGCGCAGCGCGGCCAGCGCCTCCTCGCCGCTCGTGGCGACCTCGACCTGTCGACGTCGAGCGGGGCCAGCTGGCCGGCGATCAGCTCGGCGATCTCGGCGCTCGTCGTCGACGACGAGCACGCGCCGTGCCGCGGAGCGCCTCGAGCGCTCGCGGCGACTCCGGGCCGCGGAACGGCGGCCGGCAGCCGCACGCCGGAACGTGCGTCCCGCGCCCGGGCTGCGAGTCGACCTCGATCTGCCCGTCGTGCAGCTCGACGAGCGACTTGACGATCGACAGGCCGAGGCCCGGTGCCGCCGACGACGACCGCCGTCGCGGCCGCGGTAGAAGCGCTCGAACACATGCTCTGCTCCTGCTCGGCGTCATCCCGACGCCCGAGTCCGCGACGACGATCTGGACCGGTGCCCGCATCCGGCTCGACGCCGACGTGGATGCCGCCCGCCATCGGGCGTGTACAGGTGGGCGTTGGTGAGCAGGTTGGCGACGATCTGGCGCACGCGGCCGGGGTCGGCCAGCGCGGGCGGCAGCGCCGGGCGACGTAGACGCCGAGCTGCTGGCGCTTCTCGGCGATCCGCGGGCCCATCAGCTCGACCACCTCGCGTACGGCCTCGCCCGACGTCGATCGGGCGGCGGTTGATCTCGACCTGGTCGGCGTCGATCCGCGCGACGTCGAGCAGGTCGTTGACGAGGTCGACGAGCCGATCGGTCGAGCGCAGGATGATGTCGACGAACTCGCGCTGGCGCTCGGTCATGGCCCTCGGGCGAGCGCGCGAGCAGCTCGACGAAGCCCTTGATCGAGGTGAGCGGACTGCGCAGCTCGTGCGAGGCGGTGGCCACGAAGTCGCTCTTGGCCCGCTCGAGCCGGGCGCGTTCGGTCATGTCGCGCACCGTCCACACGACGCCGTCGGCGCCGGTGCCGAGCGGCGCGGCCACGACGCCGAGCGTGCGCCCGCCGTGCTCGACGATCGTCTCGCGTGGCCAGCGCCGTCGGCGAGCGGCGGCAGCGGGCTCGTCGAGTCGGTGCGCCCGCCGGCTCGAGCTCGGGCACGAGCTCGCTCGCGCGGGGGTTCATCGGCCGCTGATCGTCGCGGAGTCGGGCTCGGTGACGATCAGCCCGTCGCCGAGGCTCTCGATCGTGACCGCGAGTCGCCGGCCGCTCGGCCTCGAGTCGCTGCCGCGCCAGCGCCAGCTCCTCGCCCATCGCGTTGAACGCCCGCCCGAGCTCGAGCAGCTCCGCGCGGGCCGCCGGCATCGACGCGGCGATCGAGCTGGCCGGCGGCAAGATCTCTGGTCGCCCTGACGAGTTCGTCGAGCGGGCGGCGCATCGCGCCGACAAGCGACCGCCACCAGCGCCAGCGCGCGCGACCAGCGCCAGCCGCCCCGACGAGCGAGCGGCCGGCTATCACGCGCCGGCCGGGAGTCGGAGCCGCGCCTTGCTCCGGGCGGCGCTCTGACGCGCTGCTGCCGGGCACTCACCGCGGGCGAGCGAGCGTGCGAGCCGTCGCTCGCAGCGGGTCCGCCGGGCACGGACCGCGGCGTTCGCAGACGGCCGCCTCGTCGATGAGCAGGCCCGCGCGCCGGTTCTCCGCGGCGATCTCGCTCGCCGACGAGCTCGCGCGCTGAGCGCGTCGGCCGGCGGCGAGCCGGGCGCGTGGGTCGCCGGACGCCGCCGCGATAGCGGAGGCGAGCATCGAGCCAGGCGGCGCGGCAGGTTGGCCGCCGCGACGATAGCCGCGGCGCTCTGGGCGAGCGTGTTCTCGTAGTGCTGGCGCGTGCTGTACAGGCTGGACACGCCGAGCGCGGCGACCACCGCGAGCACGAGGGTCAGTCCGACGAGCGCCAGGCGCAGCGAGCGAGCGATCGAAGAGCGCTGCATTTGCGAGGATCAAGATATCCGGAGCGAGGCGTTTCGCTGGAGTACCATCGCGGCATGTCGCTGGTGCCTGCATGGATGCGGCAGAATCCGGGCCGTACCTCGGCCCTCACCTCCGGGGCGGCCCGGCTGCTGTCCGGAAACGCACGCCGCGAGCGCTGCTCCGCCCCAGGCGGAGATCGCCGCTCGCGGCGAGGCCGGGGTCGTCGCTGGCGGCAGGCCGGGGTCGTCGCTCGGCGGCGAGGCCGGGTCGTCCTCGCGGCGGGCCGGGGTCATCGCTGCCGGCCAGATGGGGGCTGCTGCTGGCGGCGCTGGCAGCGTTGCTCGCAGCCTGTGGCGGGCACTCAGCCACCTCCACGAGCACCGGGCCGCCATCCACGAGCACCTCGGCGCCATCGACCACGGCAGCCGGTTCCCAGAGCCCGCGAGCGATTCCGGATGGCGACTGGAAGACTTTCGACTACGGCCCGCAGCGCGCCGGCGTCGGACCGGCCCGCACCGGGATCACTTCCGCCAACGTCTCGAGCCTGACGTCGCCGTGTCGTCCACATCGACGGCGTGGCCGACTCCTCGCCGATCCAGCTGCACCGCGTGCGGGTCCGGGGTCGGCTGCGCGACGTGGTCATCCTGACGACCACCTACGGGCGGACGATCGCGCTCGATCCGGCGACCGGATCGAAGCTGTGGGAGTACGTCCCGAGCGACATCCGCAGCTATCAGGGCAGCCCGCAGATCACCACCGGCATCGCCGGTGGCCTCGACCCGACCGAGCCTACGTGTACAGCGCGAGCCCGGATGGAGTCATCCACAAGCTCTCAGCTGTCGAACGGAGCCGGCGGTGTGGCTCGACGCGGATCACAGTTCGACCCCGAGCGCGAGAAGATCGCGGGAGCGCTGAACGTCTCGTGGTCCCTACGTGCTCGCGGTGACCGGCGGTTACTACGGCGACGCCCCGACCTACCAGGGCCACGTGGTGCTGATCGACCGCGCCAGCGGCAGCATCGTGCACGTTTGAATCGCTGTGCTCCGACCGTCACCAGCTGATCGATCCGCCCAGCTCCTGCCCGGCGAGCGATGCGGCCATCTGGGCCAGGGCGGGTGCCGTCGTCGAGTCCGGGACGCGGCAGGCTGCTGCTGGCCACCGGCAACGCGCCCGTTCAACGGCTCCACCAACTGGGGCGACAGCGTGCTCGAGCTGAGTCCTGACGCCGCCAGGCTGCTGCAGAACTGGACCCCGAGCAACCAGGCCCAGCTCAACTCCAGCGATACCGACCTCGGGAGCACCGGGCCGGCGGTCCTCCCCGGAAGGCTCGCGCCGTCCAGGGCGGCAAGAGCGGGTCGCTCGCGCTGCTCGACCTGAACCGCCTGAACGGAACGGCCGGCGGCGCCGGCCCCCGCGACGGGTGGCGAGCTCCAGACGATCGCCGCGCCCGGCGGCGACGAGGTGCTGACGGCACCGGCGGTGTGGACGAGCGGCGGCCGCACGTACGTGTTCGTCGCCAACGATTCGGGCACCGCGGCCTACAGTTGAGCGGCGCGCCGGCTGCACGCTGGCCTGGAAGGACGGCGACCCCGGGACGAGCCCGGTTGTGGCCGGCGGGCTGCTGTACGTCTACGACGAGATCGACGGCACGTTCAGGTGCTGCGGCCGACAACCGGCGGCGCGGTCGCGACGCTGCCGCGGCAGGCGGGCACTGGAACAGCCCGATCGTGGTCGGGGGGCGGGTGATCCTGCCGGTCGGGGGGAGGCACCGAGGCCCCGACCACGTGACGAGCGGCAGGGTGTTCATCTACCACCTGCCGGGCCGCTAAGGCGGCGTCGGAGCTCAGGGTCCCGCGCCGAGCACGTGCGCCAGCAGGTTCCGGGTCATCGTCACGACCCGCGGGTCCGGCGCCGGGGCGCGTCGGGGGAGGCGCTCGGGACCGGATCGAGCCCCAGCTCCCAGCCGAGGGTGCCGGTGGCGAACACGATCGCTCCCGACGGCCCGGAGTACAGGGTGCTCTGGGCCACGTCGTCTCCCGGGCCGGGAACGGGCTCCCCGGGCGGCGGCGCTCATGCAGGAGACGCTACCGCCGCCGAGCGACTTCGGTACCGGGCGGTGTCAGCGACGTGGTTCGGTCGAGCTCGTAGCCGACGATTCCGGGGATGCTGGTGGCGGCGGTGATCCCTGCGCCGGCGAACAGCCACGACGGCATCAGGCCTCGGAGCCGGCGACCAGGCGTAGTAGCGGTACGCTTGGCGGTCCCGGCAGGCTGCAGCCGCGGCGTGATGCAGCCCAGATAGGCCGATCCGGTCAGCTTGCGCGCCTCGGTCTGGAAACGGGCCGGTGGGTTGGGCGTGGTCGGGGTCGCAGCGCGGCGTGCTCCTTGTAGGCGACGATCACGTGGGCCGGGCGCCCCGACTCGCTGGACGCGCCGGTGGCCGGGCTGTAGCGAACGCGCCAGGCGAGCGTGTCGGAGCCGAAGAAGAGCAGGCTCTCGCCTGCGGTGCAGCGCCCGTGCGAACGCTTGCTCCTGGCGGGCGGACCAGTACTCGGAGTGGCCGAAGTCGATCAGCGCCCGATGGCCGGAGAGCTGCCCCGGATGCCGGTCGACCGACTCGCTGGTCGTGTAGGAGACCGGATAGCCATAGCGCTCGAGGAACCGAATCATCGCCACGTCGCGGCTGAAGAACTGGCCCGCGCCGGTGACGCTGGCGTACGGCCGGTCGTAGGAGACCTCGACTCCCTGCGTCGTCCCGGTCAGGCCGACCCGGTCCGCTCCGCCGGGGTACAGGCTGTCGCCGCCCCAGCCGTTGTAGGCCTCATACGTCGAGGTGGGAAGCTGCGCCAGCAGCGGTTGCGGCCTCGAAGCCTCGACGACGAACAGGCAATCGCTCTCGCCGGTGGCCGCAGTCAGCCTGGCGATGTACACGCCGCTGGCCAGACCCGAGGGGATCTGGAAGCTGAGGGTGGGCTGCCAGTGGCATTCGGTGAGCCCGGTGTCGAGGCTGTGGGTGCACGGCGGCTGCTGGGGGACCGGCAAGGACTGGGACGCCAGCACCTCGCGGCCGCCGGCGCCCCCGTACCAGCCGATCCGAAACACGCGGATCCGCACCGAGGCGGCGCCCGGGGCGTTGACATACACGCTCTCGGTCTCGCCCGGCCGGACCGCCTGCTGCGCGACGTAGCCGCTCACGTTGCCGTGGGCCAGACCGCCCACCTCCGCTGCCGGACCCGGCAGTCGCCAGCCGCCGCTGCCGGGGCTTCGGTTCTCTTGAGCAACCGAGGGTTGCGGGCCACTGGTCGGCACCAGCCACCGGTAGGGCCCGGCCGGGGCGGCAACGACCTTGTGAGAAGCGTGTCCCCCGCAGCCGGCGATCGCTAGCAGGCCGGCCACGGGCGCGAGCACCGCGAGCCCTGGCCGGCGTGCGACCGTCATCCGAGCTGTCAGACCTCCACGAACGGATAAGGCTGCGGCAGCCTAGCGATCGCCGATGGGGAAGCGCCCGCCCGAGGAAGGCGCGCCCCCGAGCACGCCTCCCGCCCAGGAAGGCGCTCCCCTGAGTACCTTTGGGGAAGGCGCCCCCCGTCCCGGAAGGCCGCTGGCACGGTCCTCTGTAAGCGTAACGTGGTTATCGAAGGTCAACTGAAAAAGGGGGTCCAGTCGTGAGAAGGTTCTTTCTGCTTGCCGCGGTGCCGATCGTCGCGGTCCTCGCCAGCGCCTGCGGTTCGAGCACGAAGTCGACCACGAGCGCGCCTGCCGCCACCACCCCGTCCAGCAGCACGGCCGCCCCAACGACGGCCGCCGGCACGAAGGTATCCGTCGCCTCGGTCGATGGACTGGGGCCGGTGCTGGTCAACGGTCAGGGCAAGGTGCTCTACACCTTCGTCCCCGACAATGCCAAGAAGGTGACCTGCGTCGGCGGATGCGCGGCGGTGTGGCCGCCCCTGAAACTGTCGGGCTCGAAGGCCGCCGGCTCCGGGGCGGTAAAGGCCTCCATGCTCGGGTCTGATCCCGATCCAAGTGGCGGAAACGTCGTCACCTACGCTGGTTGGCCGCTCTACACCTACGTGGCCGACACGGGCCCGGGGAAGGCCACCGGTCAGGCCAAGAACCTGAACGGCGGCTTGTGGTACGTGATCTCGCCGAGCGGAACGGTGATCAAGAAGCAGGCGAGCTCGTCGTCGTCGACCTACTGAGCGTCTCGGCAGCGGCCAGGCACAACCGGGAGGCCTCGTCGGCCAGCTCGTTCTTCGAAAGTGCAAGAGCGCCGTTCAGCCACTCGCTGACAGCCTCGGCCAGTCCCCCCACGAGCATCGTCGTGATCAGCCGCAGCGGCGTTTGGTGGTGATCGGCTCCGAGCCCGGAGAGCGAACGCATCTGCTCCGCGAGCACTTCCGCGTACGCGCGCATTGTCGCCTCCCGTCGCTCGCGCAGGGGCGTGGAGGAGATCGCCTCAACGTACGCCCGCGCCTTGCGGGGGTCGTCGGTGAGGGAGTCGATTAGGGCGCCCGCGGCGGCCCGACAGCGCTCGAAGAGGTCCGGGGGAGTCTGTTGTAGCGCTGCCTGGATCGCCTCGTGCGTCGGGACCGAGAAGGCGTCGAACATCGCCACCAGCAACTCGTCGAGGCTGCGAAAGCTCTCGTAGAAGTAGCGCTCGGTCAGCCCCGCACGTCCGCATACGGCGGTCATCGTCATGTTCGACAGCCCTCGGGACCCGAGCACGTCCAGGCCTGCTTCGATCAGCCGCGTCCGGCGGCTTGACTGGCGCTCGGACGCGCTCAGGCCCCCATATGTGCGGGTCGCTTGGGCCGCCATCGGCTCAATATTGACAGGATGCTCTGTCAGATACTACGGTTTGCGGCAGCGCGAGATGGAGCTTCCGGCGCCTGAACAGGCGATCGGCCTGCCGAAGGTCATCGCGGACGTCCGGCGAGAGCGGGCGTCACACCCCCAGCTGCCGCCGGGGGACACCGGGTTCAACCCTCTCCGGACCCACCGATTGCAGCGCGACTCGCTGCGTGTCCTGCTCGACTACTACGGACGCTATGGGCCGCTGTTCACGCTCCGGGTGTTCCACCGGCTGGTGGTGTTCATGCTCGGTCCCGAAGCGAACCACTTCGTCACCGTCTCCGGGGCCGAGCATTTCAGTTGGCGCCGGGGAATGTTCGGCGAGCAACTGATCCCGCTCCTCGGCGATGGACTGATCACTACCGACGGCGACTACCACGACCGCGCGCGGCGGATCATGATGCCCGCCTTCCACTCCCGCCGGATGGAGGCCGCCGTGGCGGTGATGACCGAGGAGGCAAGGCGGGCGCTCGAGCGCTGGCGGCCGGGGAGGACGCTCGACGTGTACGCCTGGATGCGCGACGTCGCAATCAGGATCGCGATGCGAGCTCTGCTCGGCTTCCATCCCGGCGATCGCGCCGGGCAAAAGGCCGCGATGCTGTTCGAGCGCGCGCTGTCGTTCTACGACACGGAGACTTGGATGATGCTGCTGCGCGGGCCCGGCTCGCCCTGGGCCCGCCTGCAGCAGGCACGCCGGCTGCTCGACCGGATCGTGTGGGCGGAGATCGAGCGACGCCGAGCCTCGGGGGAGGTGCTCGACGACATCCTCAGCATGCTGATCGGTGCCCGGGATGAAGACGGGACCGCGTTCAGCGATCGCGAGCTGCGCGACCACGTGACGACACTGCTGTTCGCCGGCCATGACACCTCGTCCTCGACGCTGTCCTTTCTGCTCTATCAGCTGGCCAGCAACCCCCGGGTGCTCGAGCGGGTGCTCGACGAGCAGGACCGGGTCCTGAACGGCCGCGTCCCCACGGCGGAAGAGCTTTCCGCGCGGCTGCCCCAGCTGGACATGGCCCTGTCGGAGACGCTGCGCCTGTACCCGCCTGTCTGGTTTGGGCCGCGCATGACCGTCAGCGAGTTCGTGTTCGCCGGCTACCGGATCCCGGCCGGCACTCACATCGTTCACAGCTCCTGGGTGACCCATCATCTGGGCCACGTGTTTGAAGACCCGGAGAAGTTCATGCTCGAACGCTTCACGCCGGAGGCCCGCCGCGCGCTTCCGCCGGGTGCGTACATCCCGTTCGGCGGCGGGAGCCGGGTCTGCATCGGCAAGCGCTTCGGCCAGTTGGTGGTCAAAGCGGTGGCCACGATCCTGCTGCAACACCTGCGGCCAGAGCTTCCCCGCGGGCACCGTCTACGGATCGCGAAGGTGCCGACGCTCAGCCCGGCCGGCGGCCTGCCGATGGTCAGACGCCCGCGCGGCGCACAGTAGAGTCGCCCTGGTGGCGGACATCTCGATCGAAGACAGGCTCGCGATCGAGGAGCTGGTGACCGAGTACGCGTGGTTGCTCGATCATCGTCGGTGGGACGACGTGGGGACTCTCTTCACCGATGACGCGTGGCTGTTCATCCGCGGGCGCGAGATCGTGGGCAAGGATGGCCTCGCGCAATGGGCGGAGTACCGGGCGCAGAAGAAGTCGCGGCGCACACAGCATCAGATGACGCTGCTGCGTCTGGAGCAGCCCGAGCCGAACCTGATCAAGGGCACGGCGGCGCTCGTGCTGCACGTCGCCAAGACGGGCGGCAGCGGCACATACGTGGACCTGGTCGGCGAGTACCAGGACGAGTACACACGCACGCCCGACGGCTGGCGCTTTCGGCGACGCCGGCTGGTGCCGGTCGACCAGGGCTGATGTCCGAGCGCGCGACGATCGCCGCCGTGGCCATGGCGGTTCCGGAGCGGCGGGTCAGCAACGCCGAGATCGCCGGGCGGATCGGTGTGGATGAGGACTGGATCGTGAAGCGGACCGGCGCGAGCGAGCGCCCGTGGGCGCTCGACGGCGAGCGGCTGACGGACTTCGCCGCCATCGCCGCCGGGCAGGCAGTGGCGGAGGCTGCTCTCGAGCCCGAAGCGCTCGACCTGGTGGTGGTGGCGACCTCGAGCGCGGATGAGATCACCCCCAACGCCGCGCCACTGGTCGCGGGGATGATCGGGGCGGAGGGAGCGGCGGCGTTTGACGTCGGCGCCGCCTGCACCGGCTGGCTGGCGGGGCTTGCGATGGCCAGCGGCCAGATCGAGGCCGGCAGGGCTCGGAGCGCCGTGGTCGTCGGGGCGGACTTCCTTTCCAAATTTCTCGATCTCTCCGACCGGGAGACGGCGCCGCTGTTCGCCGACGGCGCGGGCGCGGCCGTGGTGACGGTGGCCGCGGAGACGGGCGGCGGGATTGGCCCCATCGTTCTGCACTCCGACCACGGCGGAGCCGAGCTGATCAGGCTTGACCGCGGAGGCCGGATCAGCATGCGGGGGCCGGACACGTTCCGGGAGGCGGTGTCCCGCCTCACGACGGTCACGGACGAGGCCCTCGACGCCAGCGGTCTGAAGGTCGAGGAGGTGGACCTGTTCGTCTACCACCAGGCCAACTCGCGCATCATCCGGGCCGTCGGCGGACGTCTGGGACTCGACCCGGGCCGGGTGGTCGACTACGTGGACCGTTTCGCCAACTCCTCTACCGCCACGCTTCCGATTGCATTGTCGGTTGCCGCGCGCGAGGGGCGACTGAGCACCGGCGCCAAGGTCCTGCTGGCCGCTTTCGGCGGAGGGTTCACGTGGGGGGCGACGGTGGTCGAGTGGGGAGCGCTCAGCGGGCGGTGACGCGCGTGGCCGTCGCCTTCCACGAGGCCGTCACGTCCAACCCTACGCGGAGCCCCAGCTCGTCGGCCGCCGCTTGGGTGACCTCAGCCACCAGCGGCTGTCCGGCCTCTAGCCCGACCCGCACCCGGTTGCCGACCGCGGTGAGCGAGTGGATCCGCGCGACCAGCCGGTTCTGGGCCGAGTCGTGCGCCTGCTCGTCCCCAGGGCCGAGCGTGATCTCCCACGGGAACACGCTGACCGCGACCGGTCCCTCGCCCGGGTCCGCCGCGGTCGCGGTCCCTCCGCCGTCCAGCTCGATCACGGTCAGCGCACCGCGGTCGCGGTAGGCGCGTCCGGTCAGCACCACCGAGCCGGTGAACTCGGCGACGAACGCGGAGCGCGGCGCCGCCGCAAGCTCCTCGGGCGGACCCTCCTGGATCACGCGGCCGCGATCGATGACCGCCACACGGTCGCCGAGCAGGGCCCCCTCGTGGAAGTCATGGGTGACGAGCAGCGACGGGATCCCGGCTTGACGCAGGACGCCGCCGAGCTCCTGGGCCGCCCGGCCACGCGTTCTGGTGTCGAGGGCCGCGAGCGGCTCGTCGAGCAGCAGCACACGGGGGTCGACTGCCAGCGCCCGAGCCAGCGCGACCCGCTGGCGCTCACCACCGGAGAGCGTCTGCGGCCGGGCGGCCGCGCGGTGGGCGAGACCGAACCGGTCGAGGAGCGCTAGTGCCCGCTTTCGCCGTTCGGCTCGGCTCAGCCTGCCCAGTCCATAGGCCACGTTGCGCCAGGCCGATAGGTGGGGGAACAGCGCGTGGTCCTGCGGGACGTACCCACACCGCCGGCGCTCCGGCGGCAGTGCGATTCCTCGCGCGCGATCGAGCCATACCTCATCACCACACCTCACCCGTCCCAGCGCGGGCGTCTGCGTTCCGGCGATCATGCGCAGGATCGTGGTCTTGCCGGCTCCGGACGGACCCGCGAGCGCCAGGCACTCGCCTGCCGCGACGCGCAGCTCGACGTCGAGCTCGATGTCGCCGACGGTCGTGGCGAGCTCAGCGTCCAGCACTGGCGAGGGCGGCGGTACCCGCCACGAGCCTGACCGAGATCAGCACCGCTGCCGAGACGATCACCAGGATCGCGGACAGGGCGAGCGCGGCGGGGAAATCGTTGGCGAACTCATCGTAGATCGCCAGCGGCACGGTCTGTGTGATGCCCTGCAACGACCCGGCGAACATCAGCGTGGCGCCGAATTCGCCAAGCGCCCGGCCCCAGGACAGCGCCAGCCCGGCGGTCAAGCCCGGCAGCGCGACTGGGATTGCCACCCGCGCCACCGTTCCCGCCTCCGTCGAGCCCAGCGTCCGCGAGGTGTCAAGCAGCGAACGATCGATGCCGGCGAACGCCGTCTGTGCCGTACGCAGATAGAAGGGGGAGGCTACGAACACCTGGGCCACGACCACGCCCGCGGTCTGGAAGACGAGCGTGATGTGGGCGTCTTTGAGCGGCCCGCCCAGAATTCCTTTCGGCCCCAAGGCGGCCAGCAGTGCGATCCCGGCCACCGCGGGGGGCAGCACCAGCGGCAGCTCGATCACCGTCACCACCAGCCCCTTGCCCCGAAAGCTACGGGTCGCGAGCGCGTATGCCGCCGGTGTCCCGACGAGCGCGATGACCGCGACCGCGATCGCGGTCGTCTCGAGGCTCAGCCGCAGCGCGTCTATCGACTGGGAGTTCCCCAAGCTCGACACCAGCCGTCCAACCCCCGTGTCCACGAAGATCGCCAGCACCGGGAGGAACAGAAACGCCAGCGTGACGGCGCTCGCCAACGCCAGCAGGAGCGCGAACCACAGTGGCCGAGTGCGGACCACGCTGCGACTAGGACGGCGGTAGGAACCCGTCGGCAAGCAGGTCACTGCGGCCCGCTCCGGTCAGCAAGCCGGCGACGAACTGCTGGGCCTGAATGGGGTGCGGCGCTCGCTTGAGAACCGCGACCCCGTAGGCCACCCGCGGCTGAATGCTGGCGGGAAGGTCGATCGCCTTCAGCTTGCCGTCGGTTGCCTTGACGTCGGTGATGTACAAGAACCCAGCGTCGGCCGCACCCTGGGTGAGTTTGCCGACGATGGCCGTCACGTCTGGCTCCCGGTCCTTGACATTTGCCAGCACCGCCCGGCGCTGGGCGGGCCCCAAACGAGCGAGGACCGTGTTCGTGTAGTCCCCCACAGGCACGGTCGGAGTTCCGACTACCAGCACACCGCCTGGCTTCTCCACGTCAGCCAGGCTCTCGATCTTGCTCGAACCCGCTGGCACCGCCAGCACGAGCTTGTTGGCGGCGAAGACCACCGGCTTGTCGACCAGGCCCTTGGCGTACAGCATGGCCGGAAGCTTGATGTTGGCCGAGGCGAACACGTCCGGCCTGACGCCTTGCTCGATCTGGGCCGCCAGCATGTCCGAGCCGGCGAACGAGAAGCGTGCATTCGCGGGGGAGAACTGGGTGCCGTAGGTGCTGAACGCCTTCATGAGCGAGGCGGCGGCAGAGACGACGAGCGTCGGCTTTGTGGTGCTGCTGCTACTGGTAGTGGTGTCGCTCGCGCTGCTACCGCACGCCGTGAGCAGCAGCAATACGAGAAGCAAGACGAGTGCCCAGCGGGCTCTCATCGACCTGCCCGCTCGATCATCACCGACGTCGCCTTAACGGTTGCCGTCGCTTTGACTCCCGGCGCGAGGCCGAGCTCGTCGATCGAGTCGCGGGTGATGGCCGCGGTGACCAGGAATGGTCCAGCCTCGAGCTCCACCAGCGCCATCACCCCGTCCTGCTCGACGGAGCGCACGGTTCCCTCGAACCGATTGCGCGCGGACAGCGCCGCTCCGGTCGAGTGCCGTCGGGGACGGCCCGCCAGTCGCTCGACGTCCTTGCTCGACACCAGTCGCCGTCCCCGGTCGTCGCGCCGCGTTTTCAATTTCCCCATGCGGTCCCAGCGGCGGAGCGTGTCCTGGCTGACGCCGATCGCCTTGGCCGCCTCGCCTATCGGCACATCCGGCATCTGCCTAAGTATTGCATAGGCACAGCTCGGGGCGGAATGAAGTAGAGTCGCGTCCGTGGTAGCGGGGCAACTCGAGGGCAAGGTCGCGATCGTCACCGGTGGCGCCGGGAGTCTCGGCCGGGCTACGTGCCAAGCCCTCAGCACCGCGGGTGCTCAGGTGCTGGTCGTGGACCTCGACCAGCGAGGGGGAAGTGAGGTGGCGGAAGCCGTGGGAGGTGACTTCTTTGCGGCTGACGTGTCCCGGCCTGAAGACAACGAAGCTTTAGTCGGGGCTGCGGTCGATCGGTTCGGCGGCGTCGACTTGGTGCACCTGAACGCCGGGGTCACCAGCGGATGCGGGGTAGGGGAGGACTTCGACCCGGCGCGCTACCGGCAGGCGATGGGCGTCAACCTCGACGGCGTCGTGTTCGGGACCCACGCCGCCCTTCCAGCCTTGGAGGCACGTGGCGGCGGCGCGATCGTCGCCACCGCATCGCTGGCGGGGCTCACCGGCGTGCCGCTGGATCCCCTGTACGCGGCCAACAAGCACGCCGTGGTAGGCCTGGCGCGCTCGCTCGGTCCCGGGCTCTTAGAACGCGGGATCCGTTTCAACGCCGTGTGCCCAGGGTTCTCTGAGTCGACGATGATCGACCCCATCCGCGACCAGCTCGCGCAGGAGGGTATCCCTGTCATCCCCGCGGAGGCGGTCGCGGACGCGGTGCTCCGTCTGTTCGCGGGAGACATGACCGGAGAGTGCTGGTTCGTTCAGGCCGGGCGCGAGGCCGGCCCGTTCAGGTTCCGCGGGATCCCCGGCCCGCGATAGGCTGCCTCTGCCTGCCAGCTCCGCTGATAGGAGGACCAGCATGGGCGAGAAGCCGACGTTGTTCGTCTGCCACGGCGACCAGGGCGGTCCCAAGATGCATCCCTGCCGCCGGGTGCAGGAGGCGATGCAGGCCGCCGGGATCGAGTACGAGAAGGTGATCGCCGGTCACGGCAGCCCGATCCCGTTCCTACGCAAGGGCTCACGCGATGAGCTGCGCGAGGCGACGGGCGACACCAAGCTGCCGGCGATGAAGCTTCCGGACGGAACGGTGCTCAAGCACTCCAAGCAGATCCTGGCCTGGGTCGAGCGTCAGGGCAGCGAGCCAGGCGCGGAGGCTCCGACCCAGCCCTAACCGTCTAGACCGTCCAGCTCTGACCGCCTAGGCCATGGTGGTCGAGATCGCTCGCTGAAGTAGCGGCGAGACACGCGGCCAGGACTGCGGCGGCGCAGCTCCCACGACGACAACGCTCGTTCGTCCGCTGACGAGGCACGCCAGCTCGATGTACCGGGCGCCAGTCTTCGTGGCGTACGAATCCTGCACACACGAGATGCGTCCGCCGCCGAAGCGGCGGTTGGTGGCGGACGCCAGCGCTCGAATGCCGCTATCGCCTTCGTCGCCGTTGTGATCGACGCGGAAGTGGGCGTAGTTGGCCAGCGTCTCCGCACCCTGGCGCGGGGTGAGGTTGAGGTAGCCCACTATCTGGTGCTCGGGACCGAGCATGGCGACGGTGGCCGTCCCGGGGTCCCCGTGGACGCGGATCCATCCCGGCGGGTAGGAGACCGCTGCCCCGCCTGGGATGCGAGCGGTCGGCCACCCCGCCGGCGCAGGAGCTGGGCGCAGCCACGCGAAGCCTGCCGGCGCGCTCGGCGCGGGCTGGGTGTGCCGCGCGCTGCCGCATCCGGCGGCGGCGACCGCGGATACGACAGCGATGGCGAAGGCGGCGAGCTTAGATGTTGCCGTCCCCATCGCTGGGGCCGCCGTTGTTGTCGGCATCTCGGTCGCCCGCGTTGGGTCCCTGAGGGATCCCGCTGGAGCTGGACGCGCTCGAGCCCGATGACTTTTTCGTGGTCGTTGCAGCGGGCGGGGAGCTCTTCGTGGCTGTAGACGTTACGGCTGCCGGCGAGCTCTTCGTCGAGGACGAGGACGAGGACGAGCTGCCAGAGCTACCGCAGCCAGCTGCGATGACGCCGGCGACGGCCAGTGCCACAAATGGCAGCCCGCGAGCAAGCTTGAATCTCTTGATCATGGTCGAACCTCGGTCTCTTTCGTGAAATTGGTTGCAGGAACGTTGCCTAATCAAGATTGACGCTCCGCGCTGGCGAACATTCCCTATTCCGGTTAGCGGAAGGTTTGCACGCAGACGGCGTCTCCGTTAGGGTCATGACCTGACAGCCGGGGCCGAGCTTCATCGCCGCGGCGAAATTTCCAAGGGGGACCGGATGAACCTGTACGCGATTCTGCGACGCAACGGCTGGCGATCGCCTGCTGATCTGGAGCAAGCCGGGCAGCGCTCGGTGCAAGTGGCAAACGAGGAGATGCCGGACGACATCCACTGGATCCGCAGCTACGTGCTCGAAGAGGGAGGCGGATCCGTCGGAACGGTGTGCATCTACGAAGCCAGCAGTCCCGAGGCGATCCACGACCACGCCTCCCGGGCAGGCCTGCCGGCCGACGAGATCATCCCGATCGCCGACACGGTCATCGTGCGTCCCGACCCGGAGCCGGCGGCGGCGTAGCGCCACGCGGCGCCATTGCAGCAGGTACGCACCTGAGGGATCTCGCCCTCGCTGACGCCCTATAGCCGCGACTTCTTCACAATCGCGGCCCATGAGGAGACAGGGCCTCAAGGCACGTACGACGCGGGGGCTCAGATCGACCTGCGTCGCGGTAACGGTGTTGTGCACGATCGCCGCCTGCGGGTCCGGCGCCAGCGCTCAGCACCCGACCACGACACAGGCGACCACCACACATCGCCGATCCGTAACGGCAGCGAGCACGGCGACGCGGCCTTCCCAGCCGATACCCAAGCCCCACCCGCCGTTCGCGGTTGGGCTGCGGGTGATGACGTTCGTCGACCACAGCCGTCAGGTCACTCTGCCCGGAAAGGGGTCCGGGCCACGGACGCTCGTGACCATCATCCGGTACCCGGCGCAGGGACCCGCCTCGCGCGTGGACGTCCAAGGAGCGGCACCGGTCCGTAGCGGTCAATTTCCGCTGGTCATCTTCGGGCACGGCTTCACCGTGACGCCCGCGATCTACGCGGCGCTGCTGCAAGCCTGGGCGCGCGCCGGATACGTCGTTGCCGCGCCCATCTTCCCGCTCGAGAACGCGAATGCGCCAGGCGGACCCGACGAGTCCGACCTCATCAACCAGCCGCGCGACATGAGCTTCGTCATCAGCCGGCTTGAGGCACTGAGCCGTGCCTCGACGGGTTTCTTCGCGCGGGTCATCGACCCCAGGGAGATCGCCGTCAGCGGTCAGTCCGACGGAGGCGAGACGGCACTTGCGGTCTCCTACAACCTGTACTTCCGGGATCGTCGCGTCCGGGCGACCGTGATCCTGTCGGGCGCCAAGATCCCTGGCGTTAGCGGTTTTGACTTCCCCATCCCGGCCCCGCCGCTGCTTGCCACGCAGGGGACCGCGGACACCATCAACCCGCCAAGTTTCACGAGTGCGTTCTTCGACGTCGCCCCGCGTCCCAAATATCTGCTGACGATGTTCGGCGCGGATCACATCGGGCCGTACACGGACGCGCGGCCGCAGCTCGGAATCGTCGAGCGGGTCACGATCGCCTTTCTCAACCTGTACCTGAAGGGCGAGACCGCCGCGCGGAGCCGCATCTTCAGCGCGGGCAACGTGCCCGGCGTGTCCGCCGTTCAGGGGAGCGGCTGACCCAACAGACCGGGGCCGGCCCTAGTGGTGGTGGTGAAGGAAAACTGAGTGCGCGGTCCACGGTGCGAACTCGGGGATCAGCACCACAGCCAACACCAGCCCGCCCACCAGCGCGCCAGCAAGCGTAATCCACCGCCCCGTTGCGCCAGGAGCCGCTCCCGTCAGCTCGCCGTCCGTACGCGCGGCGCCAAGCGCACCGAGAAATCCGGGCATGTGCCCCAGGACATGCAAGCCTGTGAAGGCCAGCCACACGATGAAGCTCACCTTGTGGAGCGTGAGGAACTGGTCGCGGCTGCTTGGGCCGTCGGCCAACAGCAGGATGCCGCTGATGAATACCACCACCGTCGAGGCGACCACCATCGGCGCGCTCCAGCGCATCAGCGGCTCCGGGGGCCCTTTGGAGCGATAGGCCGGATCGCGGGAGTAGAAGCGGACGAACCGGTATCCGGTGCTCGCCATCTTGACCGCCAGCGGCCCAAGCAGGAGGAGCCCAAGAAATAGGTGCAACCACATCAGCTGGCCGATCCGAAGGATCGTGATGCCGAGCACCGCCAGCAGGACGATCAGGAGTGCTCCCGCCATCGAGGTCAGCCGCTCGTTGCCGTCCGTCCCTCCGCCCGTCAAGCCGAGAATGCGATGCCGACTAGGCGCAGGCGGCGACGCCACTGGAGCCGTTGCGCCAACCCTAGCCGTCTGCATGCCTTGAATTTTCAGCGAAACGCTTTAGTCGCCTTCAGCGGCCGATGAGAAAGCTCTATGCGTTTGACCCACGCGCTCCCGCGTTGCGACACTGACGCAGCGACTCATGGCGCGGCGATCACCAAGCACCACGTCTACATCGCGGACCGTAACGACAACCGGATCCACCGCGTCGACGTGAGCCTGCCCTGATCCCGCCCGGAACGGCCTCAGCCGCTGCCGATAGGCGGAGGGAGAGCCCTGACCAGCGCGGTCGCTACGTAGGGCAGCGTCTCGAGAGTGGGCTGCTGGGGCAGGTTGAGGAGCGGCGAGGTGTTGCCCAATACGACCAGCGTGACGTTGGCCTGGGGGGAGTAGAGCGCGGTCGCGTTGTAGCCAGCTACCTCGCCGTCATGTCCGAGGAAACCAGTGATCTGAGCGATGCCCAGCCCGTAGCTGATCCCCTGGCCCGTGTTGACCATCTGCAAACGCTGTCGCTGCGTGCTGGGGCTCAGGATCCCCTTCCCGGTGACCAGCACCGGCGCCCACGTCTCCAGGTCGCCCACCGTGGAGGCCATCGCTCCGGCGGATCCGGCCCATGCCTCGTTCCAATTGGTGGCGTCCTGAGCCTGCCCGTGCACGAACCGGTATCCGTGGGCCGCCGGCGAGGGCAGCGGCGAGCTCGGGTCGTACACCGTGTGATGGAGCCCTAGCGGTGTCAGGATCTGGCGCTGAATCAGGGTGCCGATGTCGGTGCCGGTGACCTTGGTGGCCACCTCCCCGAGAATCAAATAGCCGGTGTCCGAGTAGCTGTACTTCGTCCCAGGGGCAAAGAGGAGCGGGTGGCTGGTGGTGTTGGCGATCACCTGCTGGGGGGTCAGGGACTTCTGGGGATTCCGCGCGTTCGGAAACGGCGAGGTGCCGTGGCGGATACCGCTCGTCATGTTCAGTAGCTCGCGGATAGTGATGCTCGAGGCGTGCGGGATCTGGGGCTCGTACTTGCTCAGCGAGTCGTTCAGGGAGAGCTTTCCCTGCTGTGCGAGCTGGAGGATCACCGTGGCGGTGAACGTCTTGGTGATGCTCCCGATCCGGAAGACCTCGTTGGTCTGCAAGGAAGCATGTGTCGCCAGATCCGAGTAGCCGGCGGCATAGAGGAACGACCCCTGGGGCGATGAGATCCCCACCACCAGGCCCGGAAACTTCCCGGGCCCGACGAAGCCGTTGACGGCCTGACGGAGCTTGGCCTGGACCGCCGGGCTGAACTGATGGGCGGAGGCTGTGCTGCTGGCGGTGGAAGTGCTCGAGGCGGCCGTTGACGTGCTCGACGCCTTCTTGGTCGAGCCGCAGCCGGCGGCTGCGGCAGCAGCCACAGCCACGCAAACGATTACCCCCGTTCCCCGCCGGATCCCCTGCTTCAAAGCGCCTCTGGCGCGCACCCTACCATGTCGAGGCAAGGCCTCATGCTGGGGCTCAATCGGTCAGATTCGAGCGACAGTACTCGCAGCGCCGAACGCCCGAAGGCCTACCGCGATTAGCCTCTCTTCCCATGCCGGTGGACGACCTGACCAACCGAGTGGCGCTCATCACAGGCGGCAGCGGCGGGATCGGCAGCGAGCTCAGTCTGCGGCTCGCTCAGGCCGGCGCCGCCGTCGCTGTGCATTACGGCTCCAATCGCGAAGCGGCCGAGCAGGTAGCGGAAAAGGTTGTTGCCGGTGGCGGTCGGGCCACGGCCCTGCCGGCCGATCTCAGCGACGCGGAGGCCACCACCGGCCTCATCGACGCCGTCGAGGAGCGACTGGGTCCGGTTGATGTGCTCGTCGCAAATGCCGGGCTCAGCCGACCGGGGTCCTACGAGGACGTCGATGCAGCTGCGTTCGACGAGACGCTGGCGGTGAATCTGCGGGCGCCATATCTACTGGCGCGCCGCGTCCTGCCTGGCATGCGCGGCCGCAAGTTCGGCCGGATCCTGTTCACATCCTCCGTGGCCGCCCTCACAGGGGGGATCGTCGGTCCCCACTACGCAGCGTCGAAGGCGGGTCTGCATGGACTCATGCATTTCCTGGCCGCCCGCGCCGCGCCCGATGGCGTGACAGTAAACGTGATCGCCCCCGCACTCATCGAGGACACCGGCATGCTGCCGGGCGACCCCGGAGACCTCAGGCCGCGGATCCCTGTCGGCCGCCTGGGCAAGCCGGATGAGGTAGCGGACTTTGCCCTAGCGGTCCTTCGCAACGGCTACGTCACGAATCAGGTGATGGACGTCGACGGCGGCATCCACCCCACCTGAGTCGGCATTCAGCCGAGGCCGCGCGTTACAGCCCGCATCTTGCGCGCAGGCCGCCAGCGCGGGAGGCGCAGCGACAGCCGACCGCGGACCGGAACCGGCCGCTGCCAGCGCTTGGGGTCGAGGTCGGCCCCGCACAGGGAGCAACCGGCCGCGAACGGCGTAACTCGCTCTCCGCATTGAGGGCAGAAACCGGGGTGCATTAGGCCAGTGTGGGCCCGCTCGCTCTAGCGAAACTAAACGGAGCCACAGCCTGAGCGAAGAGTTCTCCGCCGGAGGTCTACTCCTGCGTAGCGGGACGCCGCCGCGTTGCTGCCGCGACGGCGTCCCGTTCCGCGGCTCACCCGGTTTGGACGACCTCCAGGCCGTTGCCGTCCTGGTCGTGCAGCTCGAACATCGGCGGGACGCCCGGCCAACGCAGGAGCTCTCCGACCTCCACGCCGCGCGCCTGTAGCGCGCCATGAACGGAGGCGGCGTCACGGGTCTGTAGGCGGACGCCGGTCTGGACGCCCGCCGGCAGGCCCTCCCGCGTCGGGACGAGGGCGATCGTCACTGTGGCGCCTCGGGGCGCGACCTCGATCCACCGCCCGCCGAGCTGCTGCGCGGGGACGTCCCGACGCTTCTCGAACCCGAGCTTGTCCAGATAGAACTCGGTCGCTCGGTCCTGGTCGGTGACCGGGACGCCGATCGTCATCACGCCGTCGATCAGGTTGGCTGACTTCTCGTTCATCTCATGCTCCTGTCTGTCGATGTTCTTCAGGTCCAGTCGCGGTCGCCCACGAGGAGGCTGACCGGTGCTCATCGCTCCAGCTCGTCCTTGAGCAAGGCCAGCCGCCCTCGCCAGTAGGCCTTCAGACGTTCGGCCTCGCCGGCATTGGCAAGGCGACGGTGTTCGAGGGCGATCGTGCTCTTCGCCTTCTCCTTTGCGAGGAAGGTGACGTTTACCCGCGTCCGGTCCGGGCCCCAGTCGAATCGGGCCGACCTCGGCTTGGTGGTGGTCCTCTCAGAGAGCTGGTCGTCCGGAAGCCAACGACCGCGTAGTGGCGCTTTCACCACCGCGTCGTAGAGCCGGTCGACTGGCACGGCCACGGTCTTCGAGGCCGTGATCACGAAGCCGTCCTCTTTCTGGCCCACGACGCGCAGTCCGCGGGCCAGCTCGTAGCTCGAGGCGATCGCCTGTACGTTCCAGGCCAGTGGATGCAGCTTCTGCTGCTCGGCCAGCCACCGCGCGGTCTCCCGGTGCGATCGGTCCGCGGCGCCCCACTCGTCGAGCATCGCAAACCACTCCTCCCAGCCATGGCCGGTTCGCTCCCGGATCTTCTCGTCCGAAGTGGCGAGCCGGGGGCCGTCGGTGCCTGGCTTCGTTGCCTTCTCGCCGCGCAGCAGCATGGTGCGGGCCGCCGTGTAGCTCTCGCCCGTCTTCGTCATCCGCGCTCGCACCAGGCGCTTGAACGACTTGTGCTCGGTCATATCTGTGCTCCTTTCGAACAGGCGCGGCCCCGCGACTCACGCTCGCGACGCCCCGCCGGAAAGGGCAGTGACTGACCGGCGTCCCGAGGGCTCGGGCCCCCTTTGCCCCCACTGGCCGGCGGCGTGAGCTCCGGAATCGAGGGTTGGGCGCGGGACGGCGCCTTAAGAAATATTCGTATCAGCTAAGACCGCGGGACACGAGAAAACTCATCGCTGTCGCGCTGCTGATCCGCCGACTGCTCAAGCCATGCCGGCTTCGAGCAGGCGGTCGTCTTCGGGACGGGCCGTGGGTCCCTGCAGCTCTCGGGCGGCGTTGATCGCCGCGCGCCCGAGGGCGTTCGCATAGGTGGGGACTGAGAACGGGACCAGCGCGAGCTGCTCGGTCGTCATCCCGGAGGCCATGGCGATGGCCGCGAGTTGGGCCAGTTCGCCCGCACGCTCGCCGACGATGTGACAACCAACGATGGTGTGGGCCTCGCGGTCGACGATCAACTTGCAGAAGCCGGTCGGGCGGCCGTCGATGATTGGGCGGGGCAGGGAGTCGAACCGCTGGGTCACCACGATCGGGTCGCCGGTCTGTCGCGCTGCCGTCTCTGTGACTCCGACGGAGGCATATTCAGGATCGGTGAAGCTGCCGAGGGGACTGACTTCGGCTGGAAGCGCGGTGGTGGTTCCGAGCACGGCGTTAGTCGCCGCCAGGTAGGCCTCGCGCGTCGCCTCGTGCACGACCATGACATGCCCGGTGATGTCACCGGCGGCGAAGATGTGATTTGTGGTCGTCCGGAGGTGGGAGTCGACCAGGACGTAGCCGCGCTTGTCGGTCTGCACCCCCGCGGCGGCGAGGTCGAGTCTGGCGGTGTTGGCGACCCAGCCGATCGCGACGATGGCGATGCTCGCGTCGATGAGCCCTTGATCGCCGCCCTGGGTGTAGACGAGCCGAATGCCGGTGGGGCCCGGCTCGAATCGCTCGATCGCACCTGCATTCTCGAGCACCCGGATCCCGGACGTTCGCATCGCCGCGCTCACGGCTTCGGCAACGTCAGCGTCCTCGCTCATCAGGATCCTCGGGCCGGCCTCGAACAGGCTCACTTGGGACCCGAAGGCGTTGAAGATCGAAGCGACTTGCACACCGGTGGCACCGGCGCCGATCACGAGCATCGATGGCGGAGCCGACGACAAACCCCAGGCGTCGCTGTGCGTGCAGGTCAACTCGAAGCCGGGGAGCTGGAGGCGCCGCGACGTGCCGCCGGTGCAGACGATGATCTTCTCCGAGCGCAGCCTCGGCCCGCGCTCGCATTGGATTACGTGCGGGTCGATGAAGCGCGCGGCGCCGGCGTGTTCGTGGATCGTCACCCCGGCCTGCTGGAGATCCTCGCGCAGCAATGAGTGTGTGCCTACGTCGCGGGTGACCTCTCGGACGCGATCGAGCAGGCGCGAATAGTTGAGCGCGGGCTCACCGACCGTGACCCCAAAGCGGGGAAGGCTTCTGGCTTCCCGGATCAGCCGCGCCGCGTGGGCCAGTGTCCGGACTGGGACCGGCCCGTCGTTGGCGGCCATCCCGCCGAGCGCATCACACGTGAGGAGTGCGGTGCGGGCTCCGAGCCGGGCCGCCCGCAGCGCGGCGACCAGCCCCGCCGGGCCGGCGCCGATGACCGCGACATCGAGGCTGTCACCGCTCGCGGTCGCCATCACTCCTCAATGGCCAGAGAGGTGGATGACGCCGAGGCTGTGGAGCCCGTCGAGGGCGAGCTGCACAGCGAGCGCGGCCAGTAGGAACCCGAAGATCTTTTCGGTCACGAGCATCCGGCTGGGATCGAGGTGGTCGCTCACTCGGTTCGCCCACCGAAACACGACCACGTCAAGTGCGAGTACCACCAGCAGCACCCCCAGCACCATCGCAACCACGGCGACCGAATCCGCCTCGGCCGACAGCGTCACCAGCGTGACGATGCCAGCAGGGTTCAGCAGATACGGGATGGCGAGCGGGAACACAGCAGTGCGCATCGGATCGCGTTCCTCCCCCGCCAGCTTGTGCTGCGAATCCTCAGAACCGAGCACCATCGTGACGGCAATGATCAACAGAACGATGCCGCCGGCGATCGACAGTGAGCCGGTCGAGAAGTGCAGCAACCTGGCCAGCAACTCGCCGAGTGCGACGAGGAGGACCGCAACTATGCCGGCGGTCCTGAGCATCTTGCCCACGATCAGCTTCTTCGTGGCGCCATCCATAGGTCCGGTGACCTCCAGGAATGGCACCAGTGCGATCTTCGGTCCGACCCCGATCAGCAACAGAAGGAAGGTGTCGATCACCAAGTAGATGTCGATTGATGTGTGTTTCATCGTTTCGTTCGCGGCTGTAGTCTGGTCAGACCGTACCTCTCAAAACTCGTTGTGAGTTCCCCCGAATCGGGTGACGCGCATATCCGGATCGGTCGGCCGATCGGGCTTCCGTGGGGTGGTGCGTGTCGTCCCCCGGTTCGGGTGATGACCGGTTGAAAATGCCGTGGGAGGTTGAGCGCCATGCGCGCGATCCATTTGTCTGATGGCTAGCGGCGCGGCTGAGCACTCGGGGCGGCAGGCCACTGGAGTCGTTCTGTTCACACTGGCCTCAGGCCAGTTCCTGATGACGCTTGACAGTTCCGTGATGAACGTGTCAATCGCCACGGTCGCCAAAGACGTACACACCACGGTGAGCGGGATCCAGGCGGCGATCACCTTCTACACGCTGGTGATGGCCTCGTTGATGATCACCGGCGGGAAGCTCGGTCAGATCTTGGGCCGCAAGCGAGCGTTCGCCATCGGTTGTGTGATCTACGGCTGCGGCTCATTCGTCACCGCCATATCGCCAAGCCTGCCGGTGCTGATATTGGGATGGTCGGTGCTCGAGGGAGTCGGCGCCGCGCTGATCTTGCCCGCGATCGTCGCGCTGGTCGCGTCGAACTTCTCACGGAGCGAGCGCCCACGCGCGTACGGCCTCGTCGCGTCGGCGGGGGCGATCGCGGTGGCGGCGGGCCCGCTGATCGGAGGCTTGTTCACAACGTACCTCTCATGGCGCTGGGTGTTCGTGGGGGAGGTCGTTATCGTGCTGGCGATCCTCGCCCTCACCCGCCGGATGAGCGACGTGTCAAGCGAGGCCCGAGTTCCGCTCGACTTCGTCGGGACCGCACTCTCGGCGCTCGGCCTGGGGCTTGTCGTGTTCGGAATCCTCCGCGCCGGAGCGTGGGGCTTCGTACAACCCAAGCCAGAAGCGCCCGCATGGCTCGGGCTGTCCCCATCGATCTGGTTGATGCTCGGCGGCGGGCTGGTCCTGTGGCTGTTCATCGGCTGGGAGAACCGCCGGATCGCTGCCCGCGTGGAACCGCTCGTGAACCCCGCGATGCTGAAGAACTCGACGTTGCGTGCTGGCCTGACCTCGTTCTTTTTCCAATACCTCCTGCAGGCGGGGCTGTTCTTCACCGTGCCGCTGTTCCTGTCCGTGGCGCTGGGGCTTTCCGCGGTCGCCACCGGGGTCCGCCTGCTACCGCTCTCGCTCACGCTCCTGCTGGCCGCGGTCGGCGTCCCAAGGCTCTTCCCCCACGTCTCGCCCCGCCGGATCGTCCGGCTGGGTTTCCTGGCCTTGTTCGCCGGCACCGTGGTGATGATCGGCTCGCTCGAAGCCGGCGCCGGCCCCGAGATCGTGACCTGGCCGATGCTGCTCTCAGGCCTCGGTGTGGGCGCGTTGGCATCGCAGCTCGGCAGCATCACCGTCTCGTCCGTGCCCGACAAGGAGACCGGGGAGGTGGGCGGGCTCCAGAACACGGTCACATACCTGGGCTCCTCGATCGGCACCGCGCTGGCCGGGGCGGTGCTCATCGCCGCGCTCACTACATCGTTCATGACCGGCATTCAGAACAATCCCAGCGTCCCGGCCGACGTCAAGTCAAAGGCCAAGGTCGAACTGGCCGCGGGAGTCCCGTTCGTCTCCGACGCGGATCTAAAAACCGCGCTCGGCAAAGCAGGCGTCTCCAGCGAGGCGACCAAGGCGATCGTCGACGAGAACGCCACCGCCCGCATCAAGGGATTACGTTCGTCCTTGTCGGTGCTGGCCGTAATCGCGTTGATCGCGGTGTTCTTCAGCCTCCGCATACCACGCCAACAGCCCTCCGACGCCGAGCCGTAATTCCGCCAGGGGCGTTGCGTCGCGGCGGCCCCCGTCGGGCGCGGCGCGCCGTCGCAGCCGACCTCGGCTCGGTCATCCAATTCGGGTGATGACGAAGGACGTGCTAGCGGCACAAATATGCTTAGCATGGCTAGCCACGGCGGGCTCATCGGTAGGGCTCACTCCACGCGAATGGGACCTTCCACGTCCTTGGACCCCGTCGCTCCCAGCGCCGCGCGAAGGCTGCGGGCCGATCTCGACTCCGCGATCTGACCGTGGGCTCCGAGTTCCTACTGGTGATCGTGATCGTCGCGGCGCTGGCGTTTGATTTCACGAATGGCTTTCACGACGCGGCGAACGCGGTGGCGAGCTCGATCGCGACCGGTGCGCTAAAGCCGAAGGCGGCCGTCGCGCTGTCTGCAGTGCTCAACTTGGTCGGGGCTTTCATCTCGATCAAGGTGGCCGCGACGATCGCTCAAGGCGTCGTCGACTCTGGGGCGATCACCCTGGACGTGGTGTTCGCCGCGCTGATCGGCGCCATCCTGTGGAACCTGGTCACTTGGGCCCTTTCCCTTCCATCTAGCTCCAGCCATGCGCTGATCGGGGGCGTGGTGGGGGCTGCCATCGCCGCCAGCGGCTCGGGCGCTGTCAAATGGCACGGCCTGATCAGCAAGGTGATCATGCCCGCGCTGCTGTCGCCTTTGATCGCCGGCTTGGCCGCGCTGGTGGGCACGTATTGGGCTTACCGTTTGATCCGGCGCCTGCGAGGGGACGACGCGCGCCGTGGATACCGGCTGGGGCAGATCGGTTCGGCCTCGCTGCTGTCGCTGGCCCATGGCACCAACGACGCGCAGAAGACTATGGGCGTGATCACGCTCGCGTTGATCGCTCACGGCGAGGTGAGCGCGCATCACTTCGCGGTTCCGCTGTGGGTCAAGCTCGGTTGCGGTCTCGCCATTGGACTGGGCACATATGTCGGGGGGTGGCGAATCATCAACACGATGGGCAACCGGCTGACCCACCTGGAGTCACCCCAAGGCTTCTCTTCCGGGGCCTCGAGTGCGACGGTCATTCTGGCGTCCTCGTACTTCGGCTATCCGCTATCGACCACCCAGGTGGTATCCGGCAGCGTGATCGGCTCAGGCATCGGCAAGCGTCTGGCCTCGGTGCGCTGGAGGACCGCTGGGCAGATGGTCAGCGGCTGGGTGCTCACGATCCCCGCCGCCGCGGGCTTGGGTGGGCTGGCCTGGGAGGTGGCGAATCTGTTCAGCGCGGGCAGCGTGGGCCAGATTGTCGTGGGCATCTGCAGCGCTGCGATGGCGGCCGCGTTGTACGCGTTCGTGCAGCGCACCAGTCCAATTCGCGCATCGGACCTCGACCCGTCGCAGGTGGCGTCCGAGGGCGACGCCCGTAGCCGTTCTCCGGTCACGGTGGCAGCGTGATGGACCTTCTCGGCAGCTCCATCATCGACCTGGGCGCGCTGTGGAAGATCGTCGTTGTCAGCATCCTCGCTGGGGCTGGGGTCGTGGGCGCGTTCGGATACGTCCTCCTCGGAGTCTCTCGCTACCAAAGGGTCCGAGAGGGGAGCGGTCGGGGCGGCTACGTGCTGCTGGTCGCTGTCGCCGGGGGCTTCTGCCTCGGCACAGTGGTGGTAGGCCTCATCGCACTCACGCACAAGTAAGCGGCGACCCGGAGCATTGTGCGTGTAATGCGCGCGGCTTCACCGCTCTCTGAACAGCGCGAGCGCCTCGTGCCGGGTGCCCCAGAAGTGCCCGTCGCGCGGGCCTCCTAGTGCGCCCGAGAGGACTCGAACCTCCACGGACCATACAGTCCACAAGGCCCTCAACCTTGCGCGTCTACCAATTCCGCCACAGGCGCGTGGAGGCGCCAGTATAGCCCTGGCCGGAGAGCCCGACCAGCGGCGGTAAGGACGTGAGCAGCGGCCGGCGGCGCGCCTAAAGGGGCGCCAGAACCCATTCCCGGCTGCGTTCTTGAGTCCGTCCTCGGGGGTCGCTACAGTGACGAACACATGTTCGGCGCGGGCGGTCTCACCGGCCACAACCAGCAAGGAGCGGACGGATGGACTTGACAAAACGCCAGCAGGAGATCTTCGACTTCATCAAGCGGTACTCGGCCAAGTACGGGTATCCGCCGACGGTGCGGGACATCGGCAAGGCCGTGGGACTGGCCTCCTCCTCCACGGTCCACGCGCATCTGTCAAACCTCGAGCGGATCGGTCTGCTGCGGCGGGATCCATCCAAACCTCGAGCCATAGAGCTCAAGGACCGAGCCGCGGCAGGCATGCGTGGCTTCGTCAATCCCGGGCTGCCGCTCGTGGGCCAGGTCGCCGCAGGTCAGCCGGTGCTGGCCGAGGAGAACATCGAGGAGTACATCCAGACGCCGGCGTTCGCTGGTGGCGAGAGCGGTGAGTATCTCCTTCGTGTCCGTGGCGACTCGATGCGGAACGTGGGCATCCTCGAGGACGACGTCGTCGTGGTGCGTTCACAGGACACCGCCGATGACGGAGAAATCGTCGTGGCGCTCGTCGGCGAGGAAGCGACCGTGAAGCGGTTCTTCCAGGAGGACGATCACGTGCGGCTTCAGCCCGAAAATGAAGCCATGGACCCGATTCGCAGCCGTGACGTACGCGTTCTCGGGAAGGTGGTCGGCCTGATGAGGAGCATGACGTGACCTCTGCCGTGGCTCTCAGGCCTTCCGGCTCACGGAGCGAGACGCTGTCCTTGTTTGACGGTGCGGGCGGTGAGCCCACGCTGGACGATGTACTCGCCGGCGTGTGGGAGGGGCTCGCCGCCCGCGCGACTGCACCGTGCCCCATCTGCGGGGAGCGAATGGAGGCCGTGTTCGACGAAGACGGCCAGCGCGAGCACACGCCCGAAGGCGATCGCGCGAGCGCGCCCGCGGGCGCTCGCTGCACCAGCTGCGGCTCCTCGGTGTCCTAGGCCAAGCTGACGTAGCCCACCGGGGTAGGGCGAGCAGTCTCGGTCCGAACCCCCAAAATGCGGCTATCCTTGTCCATGCAGGCCGAGCAGCTGCGGAGGTGATGGCACCTTCGAGGAAAGTCCGGACATCAAAGGGCAGGGTGGTCGGTAACACCGACCCGGGGAAACCCGCGGGAAAGTGCCACAGAAACGACACCGCCTAAGCCTGGAGCCGCTGCAGAGCTTCAGGCCGGCAAGGGTGAAATGGTGCGGTAAGAGCGCACCAGCGTCGCGGTGACGCGGCGGCTGGGCAAACCCCACCCGATGCTAGGCCAAGCAGGACCGTTTGTAGGTGACCCGCCAAGGTCCGGGTAGGCCGCGCAGATGGATGGCTGCTCACGGGTCAGGTCGCGAACCTGGCCCCGGACAGGATCCGGCTTACAGGCTTGCTAAGGGAAAGCCCCGCTCCGGCGGGGCTTTCCTACGTTTGAGGAGCGGAGCCCCTCTCACGCTTTCGGGGCTAGCCCCTCTCACGCTTTCGGGGCTAGCCGTGGGAGTGATGGGCGAAACCCACAAATAGTGCAGGTTTCGCCCACCGGGTCGGGTGAGCGCAAGTCCCCAACGGGTCGGGGGGCGCAAGCCGAATCAGAGCTGCTGACCTTCGCGCGCGGCACGCGCCGGACGACCGATTCGCGCCCGCGCGCCCGGCCGAGGGGCTCAGCCGCTCGCGCGGGCGGCCAGCCGGGCGAGCGCCTCGCCCTCGAGGCGATGGACCTCCCACTCCTGCAACCGCTCAGCGCCCAGGCCGGCATAGAACTCGAGCGCGGGCGTGTTCCAGTCGAGCGCGGACCACTCCAACCGGCCGTAGCCGTTGCTCGCCGCCACCCGTGCGACGTGAGCGAGGAGCGCGCGCCCCACCCCGGCGCGGCGATGGTCCGGCGCGACATACAGATCCTCGAGCCACATGCCGGGGAGACACAGCCAGGTCGAGAAGGTGCGGAACCACAGAGCGAACCCCGCAGGCTCGCCCTCGAGCTCCGCGATCACCGCCTCGGCCACCGGATCGTCTCCGAACAGCGCCCTTGAAAGCAGAGCCGGCGTGCCCACCACCCGATCACGAGCTCGCTCATACTCGGCCAGCTCGACGATCAGGGAAAAGATCACCTCCACGTCGGCCGGCTCGGCGGGGCGGATCCGAGGCGAGCCGCTCAACTTCCGAAGTCAGCCGCCAGTGAAGTTGGCCGGGCGCTTCTGCATGAATGCGAGGACCCCCTCCATGAAGTCGGCCGATTCGGCGCGCTCCTGCTGCAGAACGGCCTCCAGGTCGAGCAGGTCCTCGAACTCCGCGTACAGGCGGTGATTGATCGTGCGCTTGATGTTGGCGTAAGAGCCGGGTGGCCCGGACGCCAGGCGCTCGGCGAGCGCCGCGACGGCATCGCCCAATTCATCATCCGGAACGACGCGGTTGACCAGCCCCCACTCGAGCGCCTGCGCGGCCACGATCCGCTCGCCGAGATAGGCGATCTCGAACGCCCGGGCGTGGCCCACCCGCGCCGGAAGGGTGAGGGAAGCTCCTCCATCGAGGCCCAGGCCGATGTTCACGAACGCCAGCAGGAAAAACGCGGACTCGGCGGCGACGATCAGGTCCGCCGCCAGCGCGAGCGAGCACCCCACGCCCACGGCAGGGCCGTTCACGGCGGCGATCACCGGCTTGGGGACGGTGCGAACCCCAAGGATCAGCGGGTGGTAAACGGTTTGCAGGCGCGTGCGCACGTCGGGTTTGCCGTTCGCTCCGAGCTCGCCGGCGCCCGCTTTCAGGTCGGCGCCCGAGGAGAACGCCCGACCCTCTCCCGTGAACACGATCACCCGAACTTCGGGGTCCGCAGCCGCATTGTTCAGCGCCGAGAGCATGTCCTCGCCGAGCTGACGGGTCCAGGCGTTGAGCGCCTCGGGGCGGTTAAGCACGATCCGCGCGACGCCGGAATCGATTTGTAGCTTGACGGTTTCGAGATCGACGATCGTCATGCGCTCTCCCTTGTTGGCAGATGGACAATAGCGCGGAAGGTCAGCGCCAGCTCGGTCCCGACCGGGACGTCCGCGGTTGGAGATGATGTGGGCATGCAGCTACTCCCAAACCCGATCACCCGCCGGGCCGCTCGGCTCGGCGTCGCCGCACAGAACGCGCTCGAGGTGGCGCGGTTCGGCGGCTTGACCACCGAGGACGAGCCCTCGCCGTACCAGGTCGTCTCAGAGCAGCGGATCTACCGGTTGCGGCGCTACTACGCGGACCAGGGCGACGGCCCGCCGCTGGTTCTGGTCCCGCCGATGATGCTGGCCGCGGAGGTCTACGACGTTTCTCCGGCGACCAGCGCGGTCACCATCCTCCGGCAGAACGGAGTCGATCCCTGGGTCATCGACTTCGGCGCCCCGGAGCGCGAGGAGGGAGGGCTGGAGCGGACGCTGACCGACCACGTGATGGCCGTCTCGGACGCGGTCGATCGGGTGCACCGAGACCACGGGTCGCGACGTTCACCTGGGCGGCTATTCGCAGGGCGGGATGTTCTGCTACCAGACGGCGGCGTATCGCCGGAACGCGGACCTGGGCTCGTTGATCACGTTCGGAAGCCCGGTCGATACCCGCCTGGCGATGCCGTTCGGGCTCCCCGAGCAGCTTGCCGCCGGAGCCGCCGGGCTGTTGGCCGACAGCGTCCTACGCCGTGTCGCAGTGCCGGCGTGGGCCAGCCGGACCGGCTTTCGCCTGCTGGACCCGGTCAAGTCCCTGCGCTCGCAGGATCGAGTTCATCCTCCAGCTGCACGACCGCGAGGCCCTGCTGGCGAGGGAGGGTCAGCGTCGCTTCCTCGAGGATGAGGGGTGGGTGGCTTGGCCCGGCCCGGCGCTGGCCGAGTTCCTGCGGCAGTTCATCGCCCACAACCGGATGCTCGAAGGGGGGTTCGTGATCGAGGATCGGCTGGTCACCCTGGCCGACATCGCCTGCCCGATCCTGTCTGTCGTCGGCTCGGTTGACGAGATCGCGCCTGCGCCCGGCGTGCGGGCCATCCGTCAGGCCGCGCCCCGTGCCGACGTCTACGAGCTATGCCTCCAGGCCGGCCACTTCGGACTGGTCGTCGGGTCGAAGTCGAACACGATCACCTGGCCAACCGTCGCCCAGTGGGCGCACTGGCGAACCGGCGAAGGGAAGCTTCCCGCCGACGTCAGCCCGGTGCCCGATGACGATTCGACCGAGCTCGTGCCGAAGGTCCGCAACAGGCTCGGCTACGGCCTGGAGCTTGCGGGAGGCATAGGCGTCGGCATCGCCCGTTCTGCCGTGGGCACCGCGAGGCGCGCGGTCCGGACCGTCGAGGGATTGACCCGCGAGGCCGCGAGCCAACTGCCGAGGCTGGCTCGACTCGAGCAGATCCAGCCCGGTACGAGGATCTCCCCTGGGCTGCTGGTCGAGGAGCGTCGACACAGGGGCCGGGACGAGATCTTCTTCCTGTTCGAGGACCGGGCCTACACGGCCGGAGAGACGAACGACCGGATCGACAACGTGGTCCGCGGTCTGATCTCGATCGGGATACGGCGAGGCGAGCACGTGGGCGTGCTGATGGGCACGCGCCCGAGCGCGCTGGCGCTGGTGGTCGCCATCAGCCGGATTGGAGCGGTATCGGTGCTGTTGCGCCCGGATGGAGATCTATCCCGCGAGGTGGAGCTTGGCCAGGTGAGCCGGATCATCGCCGACCCCGAGCGGGCGTCCCTGGCCGCCGGCCGCGGCGATGTGCACACGTTCGTGCTGGGGGGCGGTGGAGAACCGCGCGAAAGGCCGGTTCCCCCGCCGGCGGCCGACATGGAGCAGATCGACCCCGACACGGTTGCTCTGCCTAAGTGGTATCGGCCCAACCCGGGGCGGGCGAGCGACACGGCGTTCATTCTCTTCACGGGCGAGGGAGAGCGCACCCGCCTGAGCCGAATCACGAACGGGCGGTGGGCCATGTCGGCCTTCGGCACCGCCTCCTCCGCGGCGCTTTCGGAGGGCGACACGCTGTACAGCGTGACCCCGCCCTACCACCCCTCCGGGCTGATGATGAGCATCGGCGGGGCGATCGCCGGGGGCGCTCGGCTGGCGATGGCAACAGAGTTCGACCCCGCCACGTTCTGGGAGGAGGTGCGCCGCTACGGTGTCACCGTCGCCTCCTACACGTGGACCCTGTTGCACGACCTGGCGGAGGCGCCGCCGCATCCGGGGGAGCGCCACCACCCGGTGCGGCTGTTCATCGGTTCCGGCATGCCCCGCGGTCTGTGGCGGCGGGTCGAACGGCGATTTGCGCCCGCCCGGGTGCTCGAGTTCTACGCCTCGACCGAAGCGGGAGCGATCCTCGTCAACCTGAGCAGCGCAAAGCCGGGTTCGATGGGCCGTCCGCTTCCGGGGTCGGCCGAGGTGCGGATCGCCGCCTTCGACGTGGAGTCCGCTCAGCTGGCGCTCGGGCAGGACGGGTTGGCGATCGAGTGTGGGGCAGACGAGGTGGGGATGCTCATGGCGCGCGTACAGCCACACGAGCCACTGAGCACCGTGCCTCTGCGAGGCGTCTTTGCCCGCGAGGACGCCTGGCTTCAAACGGGCGACCTGTTCCGGCGCGACTCCGAGGGCGACTACTGGCGGATCGACAACGTCGCCGACGTGATTCACACCTCGGACGGACCGGTCTTTGCCGGGCCCATCCGCGACGCACTCGGTGACCTGCCGGCCGTCGACTTGGCTGTCGCGTACGGCGTCCAGGCGCCCGCGTCCGAGCACGAGCTGGCCATCGCCGCGGTGACACTGCGAGCGGGCCAGGAACTGGACGGAAGCGATATCGCAGCCGCCCTGTCGGTACTGCCGCAAACGGCCCGGCCCGCCGTCGTCCACATCGTCGAGCGGATCCCCGTCACGACCTGGTTCAGACCGATCACCGGCCCGCTGCGAGAGGCGGGCATCCCGGAACCGGGCCCGGGCGTGTGGTCGCTCGATCCGGAGACGGGGGACTATCGGCCTGCGGAGCCTGGAGTGACGGCTGCGGCCTCCGGGGACCAGACAAGCTCCGGATAGCGCGCCGGTGGCGGCGTCATGCGTGTCGCTGTCAGCGCCGCTGAGGTCACAGCCGCCGCACCGACCACAGCACCGCGGCGAGTACAACCGAGACGATCGAGACGACCAGGCCGATGAGCCACCCCTTGGAATGCTGAGAGGTCATGATCGCGGCGATCGCTACGCCGATTCCGATGATCCCGGATGTGGCCACGATCCGCATCAGGGTCGTCTCCAGCGGCAGCCGTTTGTGCCGAGCCCGGATCATCACGCCCGGTTGGTCTCTGGCAACGTCCTGGCCAGCACGCGGCTCCGCCCGCTGCGGTTCACGCTCGGAGTCGGTGTGCGCTTCGTCGCCTGCCGCGGTGGGCCGGACTTCGTCGTGGCGCCGAGAGATTGGCATGACTGGAGCCTACCCGCCTGAGGCACGATCCAGTCCGACTGGTTGTCCGTGCGCCCGGCGTACGATCTCCACGTTGTCGGGCGACGCGGTACTCGCTGGTTCCGCTGCGCTACCCGCCAGCCACCGCGGCGGCGGGCAGCGTCTCGCCGGAGTAGAGCTTGATCACCTTTACCGTGCCCGGGGGAGCGGCGTTGATGCACAGCTCGCACAGCACGCACTCGTCGAGGTTCTCCTCGACGATCCGCAGCGCGCCGTCATCGCCCTGGGCAAAGATGTCGACGGGGCAAACCTCCGTCAGCTTGGCGGCCAGCTCGCGGTCCTGCGCGACCGGCGCATCGACCTCCACATCGATGAACAGTGCGTTGCTCAAACCCTGGCCCCGAGCTTTTCCTTGACGATGTCCGGGATGACCGAGATCTCCTCGGCCACCACGATTCCGGCGTCCGCCAGCCGGGCGATCTTCTCAGCTAGCGGTGTCCTCCTTGCCCTCGACGATTGTGCCGGCGTGGCCGAAGCTCATCCCCGGCATCTCATCCATGAACCGGCCGGCCATGAACGCAACGATCGGCAGGCGAGAATCGTTCTCGGTCACGTACCGGGCCAGCTCTGCCTCCATCCGGCCACCGGGCTCGGTGTAGATGACGATCGCCTCGGTCTGTGGATCTGTCTCGAACAGGGGCATCAGCTCGGCGTAGGTGGAGCCGATGATCGCGTCGCCGCCGATCGACACGGCCGTCGACTGGCCGAGGCCGGCGGCGGTCAGCGTCGAGGACATCTCGGTGGTCATGCCGCCGCTGCGGGAGATCACCCCGACCGGTCCGGGGGTATAGGACTTGGCGGCGTCCCGCGCCGGGCCGCCGATACCGCCCATCTTGATCACATCGGGCACGATCACTCCAAGGCAGTTGGGCCCTATGATCCGCGCCTCGCGCTCGGCCGCCAGCTCCACCATCTGGGCCACGTCGCCGCGGGGGATTCGCTCGGTCACGATCACCACCAGCTTGACCCCGTTCTCAAGCGCTTCGAACACCGCGTCCTTGGTGAACGCGGGGGGGACGGTGACTACCGAGCCGTCGATCGCCGCGCCGTGGTGCTCGACGCACTGGGCGACGGTGTCGAACACCGGCACGCCGTGGACGTCGCGGCCCCGGCGGCCGGGCGTGACGCCACCGACTATCTTGGCCCCGGCGCCGTAGTCCAGGCACTCGGCGTAGGTTAACTGCCTCCCGGCCGGTGATGCCCTGGACGATGAACGTTGTCTCGGCGTCGATCAGGATGGACATCAGACGTCCGTCTCGCTTCCGATCTCGGCCGTGGTCTGCCGGAATTGCTCGGCCTCCGGTCCCGCCCCGTCCGTGCCCTGGATCTTCTCCACCGCCCGCCGCGCCGCCTCGTGCAGCGACACGCGGCGGTCCGCGTACTCGATCCCATAGCGCTCGAGGATCTTGAATCCCTGCTCCTCCCAGGCTCCCGGGATCCGGAAGATCGCGATCTTCTCGGCGGGATCATGACCTAGCTCTACGCAAGCCTTGATCACCCCTCGGGCCACGATGTCGACACGGGTGTTGGAGACGATCGACATCATCACCGCGATCCGCTCCACCCCCGGCTTCTGGAGCACGAGCTTCGCCAGCCCACATGCCTTCCGCACCGAGGGGTTGCCGCCGATCTCGCAGTAGTTGGCTGGTTTCCCGCCGTGGGCGCGCACGGCATCGAACAGCGTCAGCGAGCCGCCTCCGGCCCCGATCACCAGTCCCAGGTTGCCGTCGAACTCGGTCACGTTGCCGGCCACTCCCCGGTGGTCCATGGCGTCGACCTGCTCGCCGGCTAGCTCAAACGGAGTCGGCTCGCGCGCCTGGCGCGTCTCTTCGTCGCCCACCCCGAGCTCGTGCAGGAGCTCCTTCTGACGGGGGCGGGCCTCGTTCTCCATGTCCATGTGCGCGTCAAGCGCCACGAACGAGCCGTCCGTCAGCTCGCCGAGCGGATTGATCTCCGCGAGTGTCATGTCGTATTGGAGGAACAGGCGCGCCAGCCGGGCCAGGATGGGGGTGAGCCGGTTCAGGGCCGAGCCGGTGACGCCTAGCGACGAGATCAGCTGCTTGGCCTGCCAATCGAAGAACGGCCGCAGGGTCGAGAAGTTGGCCCGGACCAGGTGGTCGGGATGTTTTTCGGCCACCTCCTCGATGTCGATCCCGCCCATGTCCGAGAACAGCATCACCGGCAGCTTGCGGATCCCGTCCCAGACGACGCCCGCGTAGTACTCGTGCTTGACGTCAGCGTGGTCGTCGACGAGCACCCCTCGCGGCATGTGTCCCCCGATCTCAAGGTCGAGGATGTGCTCCGCGTGGTTGGCCGCCTCGTCGGGCGTATCGGCGAACTTGACCCCGCCGGCCTTCATCCGGCCGCCGGAGAGCACCTGGGACTTGATGACCACCGGTCCCCCGATTTGCTCGGCGATCCGGCGAGCCTGGTCGGCGGTCTTGGCGAACCCCTGCTTGGTGATGGGGATCCCGGCCTTGGCGACTATCGCTCGGGACTCGTACTCGAAGAACCGCATGGCGCGCCGGGAGGCTACAAGAGCGCCGCTTTTGAGCGCCGGGCCACCGCCAGCTCAGCGTCAGCTCAACTGCCAAGTCAACTGCGCCGATAAATTCGATAATCTAAATCGACAAAGTGGAGCAGAGCCGATCGCGCGACGCGCGACGGCCCGTGAAATCGACAAGGAGAACAGATGAGCTCAACACCGGGGGCCGGCCGACGGCTCCGAACATCCGCGCTCGGAGCCCTCGCGATCCTCGGGGCGATCGGCGCCATCGCCGCCTGCGGCGGATCCTCCGACACTTCCAGTAGCTCCAGCGCCAAGCCGGTGGCCAGCAAAGGCGGCGCGCAGCTGGCGCTGGTCGGCTACTCGACGCCCAAGAAGGCCTACGACAAGCTGACCGCGGCCTTCGCGCAGTCATCGGCGGGCAAGGGCGTCTCGTTCAGCGCGTCGTTCGGGCCGTCGGGCGCCCAGAGCCGTGCTGTCGCGTCGGGGCAGTCTGCCGACGTGGTCGCGTTCTCGACCACTCCGGACATCACGCGCCTGGTCAAGGGCGGGGTCGTCTCGAGCAGCTGGGACACCGTCGGATCAAAGGGCATCCCCTCCGACTCGGTGGTGGTGCTGGTGGTGCGCAAGGGCAACCCGAAGCACATCACCGGCTGGGACGACCTGGTCAAGCCAGGCATCGACGTGATCACGCCCAACCCGGCGACGTCCGGCAGCGCCCGGTGGAACATCCTGGCCGGCTACGGCGCCCAGCTCAAGGAGGGCAAAACTCCGGCCCAGGCGCTGGCTTACGTCAAGACCCTGCTCACAAAGAACACCAGCGTCCAGCCCTCGAGCGGGAGCTCGGCGCTGCAGACGTTCACCAGCGGCAAGGGCGACGTGCTCATCTCGTACGAGAGCGAGGCAATCGCAGCCGAGAAGGCGGGTGACTCGGTGCAGCACATCGTCCCCAAGCAGACGCTGCTGATCGAGACGCCGGTGGCATCTACCACCAAGGCGCCGGCGGCGGCGCAGGCGTTCGTCAGCTGGCTGTTCACCCCGGCCGCGCAGGCGATCTGGGCCCAGCAGGGCTACCGACCCGTCCTGCCGTCGGTGGCGAAGCAGTTCGCCTCGGAGTTCCCGACTCCGCCTCAGCTGTTCACGATCAGCTCGCTCGGTGGATGGACTTCGATCGACAAGAAGTTCTTTGCTGCGTCGAGCGGATCGATCACCAAGATCGAGCAGGCGGCGGGGGTGCCCACTGCCTCCAGCTGACATGTACCCAGCGCCGGCCCCCGCCGGAGGTGGGCCTCCGGGCCCACCGGCGTCGGCAGCCACCGTCCGAGCCCGCCCGCGGCTGTGGCCGCGGGCGGGCGGGCGTGGGCTGGGGCTTGGCATTGCCACGCTGTACCTCAGCGCGATCGTCCTGATCCCGCTGGCGGCGGTCGGGGTCAAGGCGGTCTCACAGGGGCCGGGGACTCTGTGGCGCTCGATCACCTCTCCTACCGCGCTTCAGGCCCTGGGGGTCACGCTGGTCGCCTCACTGCTCGTCGCGGCCATCGGCGCCGTGATGGGCACGCTGGTGGCCTGGGTTCTCGTCCGGGACCAGTTCCCGGGCAAGCGACTCGTGAACTCCCTGATGGATCTGCCGTTCGCGCTGCCGACGATCGTCGCCGGCCTGACGCTGATCGCGCTCTACGGGCCTGACAGCCCGTTCGGGGTACACCTTGCGTTCACTCGGGCCGCCGTGCTGCTGGCGCTGCTGTTCGTGACGCTGCCGTTCGTGGTGCGCTCGGTACAGCCGGTGTTGATCGAGCTCGACCGCGAGGTGGAGGAGGCGGCCGCCTCTCTCGGAGCCTCGAACGCCACCACGTTTCGCCGCGTCATTCTGCCTGCGCTGCGGCCCGCGATCTTCTCCGGCGCCGCGCTGGCGTTCGCGCGGGCGGTGGGGGAGTTCGGGTCGCTGATACTCATCGCCGGCAAGGTTCAGATCGCGAGCATCGTGATCTACGCCGACATCGAGAGCGGCGACGCACAGTCGGCGGCATCGCTCTCGATCGTGTTGTTGGCCGTCTCGCTGGTGGTGCTAGTGCTCATGCGACGGCTGGGAGCGGGACGTGCTCGTTAGCCGCCGAGCCACGCTGTCATTGCGCACGTTAGTGCTGCTGTACCTGGCGCTCCTGTTGCTGCTGCCGCTGGGGATGGTCTTCTGGCGCACGTTCGAGCACGGCTTCGGCACTGCCTGGGGATGGGTGACGACTCCAGCCGCGATCAGCGCGCTGTGGTTGTCCGTGTTGATCGCTGCGATCGCCGTGCCCCTGAACACCGTCTTCGGCGTCGGCTGCGCGCTGCTGCTGGTGCGCGCGCGGGGCCGCGCGGCGGCGGTGCTGGACGCGATCATCGACCTGCCGTTCGTGGTTTCCCCGGTGATCGTCGGGTTGGCGCTGGTGCTGGTCTACGGGCAGGGGGGCTGGTTTGGCGACTGGTTCCTCAACCACGGGATCAGGATCATCTACGCCCCGGCGGGGATGGTCATCGCGACCGTGTTCGTGTCACTGCCCTTCGTGGTGCGCGAGGTCGCGCCGGTGCTAAAAGAGGTGGGCGACGAGCAGGAGCAGGCCGCCGCGACGCTGGGCGCCAGTTCGTGGCAGACGTTCTGGCGCGTGACGCTTCCCTCGATCCGGTGGGGGGTGGCCTACGGCGTCGTGCTGACAACCGCTCGGGCCCTGGGGGAGATCGGCGCGGTGGCCGTGGTCTCCTCGAACGTCGCCGGCTCCACACTGACCCTGCCGCTGCTGGTCCAGCAGCGCGACTCGCAGATTGCCGGCGCCCAGCAGGTCACCGGGGCGTACGCCGCCGCGACGGAGCTGGCCGTGATCTCGCTGCTGGTGGTGCTGGTATTGACCGTGCTCGCGCCGCGAAAGGATGAGGGCCGATGAGGATCGACGTCGACGCAGTCTCCAAGCGCTTCGGTGACTTTGCGGCCCTCGACAACGTCATTCTCGAGGTGCCCCAGGGTTCGCTGACCGCGCTGCTGGGTCCGAGCGGATCAGGAAAATCGACGCTGCTTCGGATCATCGCCGGGCTCGAGGCGCCCGATGCCGGAACGGTGAAGATCGACGGGACCGACGTCACCAAGGCACGGCCCCAGGACCGCGGGATCGGGTTCGTGTTCCAGCACTACGCCGCCTTCCAGCACATGACGGTGCGAGAGAACGTGGCCTTCGGGCTGCGCGTCAGGCGCCGGCCGCAGCCGGAGGTCCGCGCGCGAGTCGACGAGCTGCTTGCGCTGGTCGGGCTCACCCAGTGGTCAGACCAGCGTCCCCGTCAGCTGTCGGGCGGCCAGCGTCAGCGGATGGCGCTGGCGCGTGCGCTCGCGGTCCAGCCGCGCGTGCTGCTGCTCGACGAGCCGTTCGGGGCGCTCGACGCCACCGTGCGAGCCGAGCTTCGTCTCTGGCTGCGGCGGCTTCACGACGAGCAAGGCGTGACCACGGTGCTCGTGACCCACGATCAGGAAGAGGCGATGGAGGTCTCCGACGGGATCGCGGTCATGCACGAGGGCAGGATCGAGCAGGTCGGGGCACCGCGTGACGTGTACGACGCGCCGGCGAACGAGTTCGTGATGGGCTTCCTGGGCCCGGTCAGCCGGGTCGGCAAGCGGCTCGTCCGTCCCCACGACCTGACGCTGTCGCCCTCGCCGGTGCCGGGCTCGATCGAAGCCCGGATACAAAGAGTCGTGCACCTCGGGTTCGAGGTTCGGATCGAGCTAGGGCTCCGAGACGGAACGAGGGCTCGGGCTCAGCTGACGCGCGCCCAGACGGAGGAGCTCGAGCTGGCCGCGGGCGACGTCGTGTGGGTGCGCGAGGCCCAGCCGGAGCCAGTCAGCGCGTAACCCAGGCCTCGGGATCCTCGGCCAGCTTGTCCAGTGCCGCCGGAAGCTTGCCGGCCGCCACGTCTGCCACCGTGACGTGCTCGACCACCTTGCGCAGGTTGGCCCGGACCGCGATCCACACCCGCGGAAGAGCCTCGGCGGCCCCGGTGTAGGAGGCGTCCTCCGGCGGACCGCCGCGGACGCTGGCCAGGGGGCCCTCGACGGCTCTGATGATGTCCGCGACAGTCACCCTCTCCGGCGGCTTCGCCAGACGAAAGCCGCCCTCGGCGCCACGGTGGCTGCGGACGATGCCCGCGTGGCGCAGCTCGCCGAGGATGTTCTCGAGGAAGTTGAGCGGGATCCCCTGGGCGTTGGCGATGGCCTCGGCTTTTATCGGCTTCTCCGTGGGCGTAGCGGCCAGCTCGACCGCGGCCCGCACGGCGTAGTCGACCTTGGCCGAGATTCGCATCCGTGGCGCTAGCCGACCGGCTCCGGAGCGAAGCCGTAGGCCTCGGCGAGCTCCGGATCCTTGTGGGCCAGCATCTCCGCCAGCGACACCATCACCTTGGCCTGCTTCCAGGTGGCGTCGTCCTGCATCTTGCCGTCGATCATGTGCACCCCGCGGCCGTCGGGGATCGCCTCGAGCACCTTCCTGGCGAACAGCACCTCGTCCACAGGCGGGCTGAACACCTTCTTGGCGATCTCGATCTGCACAGGATGCAGGGACCAGGCGCCGACGCAGCCGAGGAGGAACGCAGCCCGGAACTGGGTCTCGCACCCCTGGACGTCCTTGATGTCCCCGTAGGGACCGTAGAACGGCAGGATCCCCGCTGAAGTGCAGGCGTCGACCATCCTCGCGATCGAGTAGTGCCAAGGATCCTGCTGGGCGGTCTGGCGCGGCGCCTCCGGGTCATCCGGATCGGGGTCGCTTATCACCCGGTAGCCGGGGTGACCGCCGCCGACCCTGGTGGTCTTCATCCGCCGCGAGGCGGCCAGATCGGCGGGACCGAAGCTCATTCCCTGCATGCGCGGGCTGGCGGTCGCGATCTCCTCCAGGTTCACGACGCCGAGCGAGGTCTCGAGGATGGCGTGAACCAGCAGCGGGCGGTCGAGGCCCGCCTTGGCCTCCAGCTGGGCCAGAAGCCGGTCGACGTAGTGGATGTCCCACGGGCCTTCGACCTTGGGGATCATCACCACTTCGAGCCTCTCGCCGATCTCGCCAATCACGCTAGTCAGGTCATCCAGCACCCACGGCGACTCGAGGCTGTTTACCCGCACCCACAGCTGGGTCTCACCGAGGTCCATCTCCTTGCCCACCCGGATCAGGCCTTCGCGCGCCGCTTCCTTGCGGTCCACCGGCACCGCGTCCTCCAGGTTCCCAAGCAGGATGTCCACCGTCGGCGCGATGTCCGGCGCCTTGGCGACCATCTTCTCGTTCGAGAAGTCGAGGAAATGGATCATCCGCGAGGGCTTGAACGGAATCTCCGATGGCGGCTCCGGCGCACCGATCGCGAGGGGCTTGCCGAAATCACGGGGGTTTCGCATAAATGAAAAGGCTCCTAGTCGCTTGCGAGATAACGCTAGCGGCTCGCAACGCCGCAAGCTAAGCTGCGCGGCTTGGACCGTCTTCTGGTGCCTCGGGTGCTGGCGGCCGGGTCATTCGTGTCCGCCGCCACCGCATTCCGGGTCGGAACGAACTGCTTGGGGCTCATCGCGCAGCGGCTACCGCCTCTGATCAGGCTGGCGCTCGCAAGCTCGGGCGGTCGGGGCGAGACCGCACTGGCGGAAGCCGCATTTCGCGATGAGCTGATCGCTCTCGTGCGCGACTCGGCGGAGGTTTCCTGGCGCGAGATGCGGCGGGGGGTCGATGACCTCGACGCGTTCACCCGCCCCGGAGAGCCGAACGGCCGGGCGGCGCCGAGCCGTCCCTACAGAGCAAAGTCGTGACCGTCGGCGACGCACTCCAGTCGAGTGACGACGTAATCGCCGAGCTGGGCTCCGTCGATGAAGTGAGGCTGCTGCGCGAGCGGATCGCCGGCTGGCTCCACGGCGCCGACGACGAGCTGCGAGAACCGCTCGCCTGGGCCTTTGCCGGCAGCCCCAAGCACTTCCGGCCGCTGACGGTGTTCGCGGCTCATCGGGCGACGTACGACACGCCGACAGCCGAAGCTCTGAACGCGGCCTTCGCGATCGAGCTGGCGCACAACATGTCGCTGATCATCGACGACGTCCTCGACTCCTCGGTCGAGCGCCGAGGGGTGGCGACGGTCGAACACAGATTTGGGCGCCTGCCGGCGCTGATGGCTTCGGGCTATCTGGCCGCCGACGCGTTCGACGCCCTGGCTGAGGATCCGTTCGCGATCGGTCTGCTTGCGGAATTGATCCGTCGCCTGGGAGCGGCGGAATGCCTGCAGTGGCGGCTGCGGCGCCGGCCGCTGGGGGTCGAGGACTGGCGTCGGATCGCGGGCGAGGACACCGGCTCCATGTTCGAGGTCTGCGTCGTGCTCGGCGCTCGCTCCGAGCGCCTGCGTCAATACGGGCACCTTCTGGGCGTGCTCTACCACGGCTGCGACGACGTCGGCGACCTACGAGGCCTGGACGCCTTGGGCGGAGGCGGGGAGGAGGACATCCGCGACGGGATCCTGACCTTGCCGGCGGCGCTGGCGATCAGGGACCCGCGTATCCGCGAACTGTTCGTGGCCTCCGACCACGACGCCGACCGGCTCCGGCTGGTCGCCGACGCCTGCCGCGACCAGCTGGATCAGGCGGAGCTCGTTCTCGATCGGATCGCGGCATCAGCGCGGAAGGAGGCACGACTGTTTGCGAATCGGCCGACGCCACTGCTCGAGCTGGTGGATCAGGTCCGTCAGCTGTCGAACAGGTGACGGGCTACGCCGCTGAGTAGCTCACGGCCTTCCGAGAATGCTTTGGCCGCCAGTGCGTACGGGCCCCAGGCGTACCGCAGCCAGAGGTACAGGGGGCCAGAGGGCGAGCTGGGAGTGCGGACATCGACTGGGGCGCCGACGCCGCGACGGGCGATGACTGCATTGGCCGCCTCCAGCCCGGTGGTCACGGCTGATTCGATGGTGGTCATCCCGATGCGGTTCTGGCAGAAATCACCGGCGAAGCAGACGTTTGAGAGCACGTCGTACCGCGTGCTCGGCCGCCAGACATCGGAGCCGGCCTGGTTGACGAACAGCTGCGCGTCGACGTTCGCGTCGTAGCGCGTCCTCTTCCAGTCGATGTCGGGTGACTGGCCCCAGTCCGAGCCGGGCTCGAACTCCAAGTACTCGGAGAGCTCGCGAAGCATGGCCATCGCATCGTCGGTGTCGCCAGTGCCCGGAAGCCCGTAGGGGTCAGACGAGGAGAGCGCCAGGACCGTGCGATCGCCGAACGCCGACGCCTCCTTCCAGACTTGGGAGATATCGGTAAACGCAAGCCCCAGCCGGGACTGATACAGCCCCACCGGCTCGGTGGGGATACGTCTGAGCTTTCGGGTGAAGTAGACGTGGAGGATCGGAATGGCCTGGGTGTCCAGCCGCGACAGCTCCGCCAGCTCGGGCACCAGGTCGATGATGCGGCGCCCGGGCTTGCCGCTGCGCACCAGTCGCAAGAGGGCCGGCGGGGGTACCGCGAGGACGAGCTCGTCGATCTTCTCCTTCGGTCGACCTTCAAATGAGATCTCGACGGCTCGGCCATCGCGGCAGGAGACGCCCGTGACCTGGGTCGAGCGGAAGATCTTCACGCCGCTTGCCTTCAGGGCGCTGGTGATGTGGCCGATCACCTGGTCGAAGGCGCAGCCGCGAGCCAGCCAGAATCCCGGAATGGGGTCCGCCACACAGTAGGCGTGGTATTCCCGGTAGTCGTCGGCCGAGACGAGATAGCTGGGAATGGACCATACGGTGGTGATGAAGGTGTTGGCGGCGTCCGCTGCCCGCTCGGTCATGTAGGGACGAGCGCTCAGGAAGCCGCCGACCGTTAGGTCGTCGGGGAGCATCGTCGGGCAGTAACGCTCGGCGAGCAGGTCGACGTGCGAGTAGCCGAACACGAACATGTCCGAGACAGGGCCCACTCCCGAGAACAGGTTCTGCAGCATGTACCGGCTGGAGTACATGTAGGTCAGCCCGGTGAAGCGGGGAAATTCCCCGGCGCGAAGCTGCTTAACGCCCGACACGGGGACGAACAACTGCTCGCGCTTCAGACCGCTGGCATCGGCCAGCAGTTGCCAGAAGTTGTGGTACCAGTTGCCGTACATGTGGGGGTACACGTCGAGCTGCACCCCACCCGCCGCGCGGCGTGAGCCCAGGTTGCCCCCGAGCACAGGTTTCTGCTCATACAGCCTCACGCTGTAGCCACGCTCGGCGAGTCGCAGCGCGGCCGTGAGACCGGCGATGCCGCCACCGGCGACGGTGACCGTGGGCCCCTCGCTCACGGGACGGTTTCTTGCGCAGCCAGTAGGGCGCGGGCCCGAATCACGTCCGGCACCTCGGAATCCCCAAACCAGTCGCACAGCGACGAGAGGTCATCGAGCTCAGTGCTGGGAGCCCCGACCTTGCGCTGGTGGATCGTCAGTTCAGCGGCGGCACGCAGGCACAGGAGCTTGGCCCCTTGAGCACGGGAGGCCTCGACTGCCTTCAGGTACGCGGTGGTGGCGGCGTCGGCGTCTGGCGCCGGCCCTTCCAGCAGCGTTCTGGCCATGAACCGCAACAGCTCTGACTCCGAGAACCGCTCGCCCGTGTCCTCGATGTGGCGTCGGCCAACCTCGAGCGCCTCACGGGCTCCGCGCTGGTCGCCCGCGGCGAGGCGCAGATCGGCCAGCAGGACGCAGAAGTGGGGAAGGCCTAACGTGCATCCCGAGCGCGTGTACGCATCGAGGCTGTCTTCGATCTCCTTAGATCCCGCCCGGAGCTCCCCGGCCCTGCCGCGCAGCCAGCCGGAGTAGAGCGCGGACAAGATCCGCCAGTAGCCGACGTTGTGCTCGACGCTGTGGGCCCGGCTCAACTCCACCCAGCGGCTGAGCTCCGCCGCCTCGGCTCTGTTGAGGTGAAGGATGGTGCGCATGCCCCAGGCCTGGGCGCGCGTCACTTGTCCGCCTACCTGTTCGGCGAGCTCCAGGCTCGAGTCGCTACGCCGCAGGGACTCTTCCGGGTAACCCAGGTTCCAGAGCACGACCGCGTTGTAGGCCAGGGCGCCAACGCCCGTGTCCCCCTGGGCGTCGTAGATCTGATCTGGGCGCTCCGGGCGCCTGTAGTGGGTGAAGGCCTGTTCGAGGTGGCTACGGGCTAGCTCGAATTCGCCGAGGTACATGTGGACCAGACCGCGGTAGAGATGACCCTCGGCCAGCGCGAACGGGTGCTGAACACGCTGGCCGAGCGCCAGCATCTCGTCCGCCAGCTCCAGGGCGGTGCCATATTGCCCGCGCAGCAGGTGGAACATCCATTGGCCCCGGATGACGACGACCAAGCGGTCGTCGTTACGCACTTGCTCATACGTGGACCTGGCCGCGGCATAAGCTTCGTCGACTCCCGCCGAGGCGTAGCCGTACGCCGCCTGAAGGGCAGCGGCTCGGTAGGTGAGCAGGTCTGCGCGCTCGCGGATTTGGTTTGGGCCGGAAGGAGACTCGTCGAGCTCCTCCAGTCCTCGGCGGAAGTGCTCGGCCGCCTCGCGGAACGCCGCGCGCTCGAGCGCCCTGGTCCCGGCCGCCCGCCAGTACTCGGTGGCCTTCGCCGGCTCCTCGGCGCAGGAGAAGTGGTGCGCGACGATCTCGGGCTCGCGCTCGGCGACTGTCGGAAAGCGCTGCGTCAGGGTGTTCGCCACACGCTCGTGCAGAGCGCGGCGCCGTCGGCGCAGCAGCCGCTCATAGGCCGCCTCTTGCAGCAGCGCGTGCGTGAACTCAAACCGGGACCGGGCCCCGGCTACCGGCCGGAGGATGCCCTGGTGGACCAGCAGAGCGATCGCCGGGTCGAGCTCGGCTCCGCGTAACGGGTCGAGCACCTCGAGCAGCTCACGCTCGAACTCGCGTCCCACCACAGACGCGACGTCGATCACGTCGCCGAGATCCGGAAGCCGGTCGAGCCGTTCGGTCAGGAGACCTTCGAGGGTTGGCGGTACCGACGGCGCGCTGGGCCCTGTCTCTGCCGTAGGCGCGCCGGGCCTGGCGCTCACCTTGAGCATCTTGAGCATCTCCTCCACGAACAGAGGGACTCCGTCCGAGGCGGAGTTGATCCAAGCCACCACGGCCGGATCCGGCGCGGCCTCGCTCGCGGCGGCGACCATCGTCTGCACCTCCTGCGAGCCGAGCGGTCCGAGCTCGATCTCCATCACCGGCTGGCGATCCTTCCATGGCGGGTCAACCTCTTTGCGGAAGGTCATGACGCACAAGACGGCCACTTCACCGACGTGCGCCGTGATCCGGTCGAGCAGCTCGACAGTCGTCGGGTCGGCCCACTGGAGGTCCTCGACGATCAGTAGCAGCGGAAGGTGGTCGCGATTCGTGACCAGCAGCGACTCCAGGATGCGAAGCGTCGCGGTGCGGGCATCGCGTGGCGAGAGCGGACGGTCCCCTCCCGGTGCGTCACGGCCGATCGACAGCAGGCCCGCCAGCAGGTGTGCGGCCTGATCTGGCTCCAGACCCGCGTCTCGAGCGGCCTCCGGCAAGCCGTTCAGCTGCACTTCGCCCGCCTGAAGCGCCTCCAGTCCCAGAAGGCGCTCCAGGCTTCGAATGATTGGGTAGAGCGAGGTGCCGGTGTGGTGGGCGGAGCACTGCCAGGTATGCACCGTGGCTGGTTGTTCCCCCAGCCGCCTGCGTAGCGAGTGCACGAGGCGGCTCTTGCCGATGCCCGCCTCGCCTGTGACATGCACCGCGCCGCCCTGACCTTGCCGTGTCCGCTCCCAGGCATGCGTGAGCCTTGCCAGTTCAGCATCGCGGCCGATAACGGGGGTCAGCGACCGTCCGGCCGACACCTCGAGGCGACCCACGGCGCCAGTCGGCCGCAGGACGCGATGAACCGCGATCGGGCGCGAGACCCCCTTCAGCGACTTCTCTCCCAGCGACTCGGTCTCGAAGTAGCCCTCGATGAAGTCACGGGTCTCGCCGCTGATCACGACCGATCCGTGCGGTGCGATCGACTCGATTCGCGCCGCGATGTGCGGCATCTCGCCGACGATCTCGTGCTGAGGTGCCATGTCGCCCGTACCCATCTCTCCGGCCACGACGACCCCTGAGTGCAGCCCGATCCGCACCTCCAGGGACACATGGCGCTCCTTCAGCGAAGCGTTCAGCCCACCGAGCTCCTCGAGGATCCCGAGCGCGGCGTGGACGGCCCGCTGCGCGTCATCCTCGTGGGCGCGGGGGTAGCCGAAGTAGGCCACCACGGCGTCCCCGATGTATCTTGCCGGGTAGCCGTCGAGACGCTCGATCGCCCTCGTGCACGCATGCTGATAGGCGGCCAGGACCTCGCGGAAGTCCTCTGGATCAAGCCGCTCGGCCAGCGGCGTAGATCCCACCAGGTCGCAGAACAGCACGGTCATGTGGCGCCGCTGGGCGGCGTCCTCGCCACCGGCCGGTCGCGCTGGCTTGACCCCTTCCCGCAGCGGCGCGCCGCAACCGCCGCAGAACCTCATCCCCCGCGGGTTCTCGAACCCGCAGCGCCTGCATCTCATGTTGTGTGCGCCACCCCCGACCGATTGATGCACGAGAGCATAGTCGGCTCTCAAACAGCACTGGCGCGGCGCGGACGATCAGGCCACTGACCGCCGTTTGCTGGCATTCTCCGCGGCCTGCCACGATGCCGAATCAGGAGAGACGATGACCGAAGCTCCAGAAGCGAAGACCGAGCTCGAGACCGATCAGGACGCCCGCGAGGCGTCCGGCGCGCACCCGTACGGGCGCTATCTCGAGGAGTTCGAGGTCGGCGCCGTCTACAAGCACTGGCCGGCGAAGACCGTGACCGAGGCTGAGGACCACCTCTTCTGCCTGCTTACGATGAACCACCACCCGCTGCACGTCAACGACGTGTACGCGGCCAAATCACAGCAGGGGCGAAATGTCGTAGCAGGGCCCCTGGTGTATTCCCTCGTTTTCGGGATGACCGTCTCCGACGTCTCTGGCAAGGCGATCGCAAACCTGGCAACCGAGGAGCTCAGCCACCCCGCGCCGGTGTTCCATGGCGACACCCTGTACGTCGAATCGGAGGTGCTCGAGGTAAAGCCCTCCCGGTCAAAGCCGGACCGGGGCACGGTCAAGGTCCATACCCGCGCCTTCAACCAGGACGGGGCGGTAGTGGCTGAGTTCAAGCGGGTCGTTTTGGTCCCTCGCAAGGAGCCGGGAGCCTCGCTCCCGGAGGCCGAGACGAACGTGGACTAGCCCCGCTAGGGCCCGCGGAATCACGTCCGCGTGGTTACGTCGGCGGACTCTTCCGGTCCTCTCCCGGGTAGGCTAAAGCGGCCACCGAAGCGTTAAGGAGTCACTGAACACATGTCGCATACTGCAGCGGAGCACCAGGCCACGACGACCCATAAGGGCCTTCGAGCGTGGGTAGCGGACGTAGCAGCACTGACCCAGCCGGACGAGATCCACTGGTGTGATGGCTCCCCCGAGGAGTACGACGGGCTGGCAAAGACGCTTCTCGATGCCGGCGCCTTCCACAAGCTCTCCGACGTCAAGCGACCCAACTCCTATCTGGCTTTGTCGGACCCGGCGGATGTGGCCCGGGTCGAGGATCGGACGTTCATCTGCTCCCAGAGCGAGTCGGACGCCGGCCCGACCAACAACTGGCGCGATCCGGAGGAGATGCGGGACACGCTCAGGGCCCTGTTCGACGGCTCGATGCGCGGCCGCACCATGTACGTCGTCCCGTTTTCGATGGGGCCGCTCGGTTCGCCGATCTCCCACATCGGCGTGGAGCTGACCGATTCTCCGTACGTCGCGGCCTCGATGCGGATCATGACCCGCATGGGTCAACAGGCCCTCGACGTGCTGGGCGACGATAGGTGAATTTCGTCCCCTGCCTGCATTCGGTCGGGATGCCGCTGGTGGACGGGGCGGCCGACGTCCCTTGGCCCTGCAACGCGGAGAACAAGTACATCGTCCACTTTCCGGATACGCGGGAGATCTGGTCGTTCGGCTCCGGCTACGGCGGCAACGCCCTGCTGGGCAAGAAATGCTTCGCGCTGCGGATCGCCTCCGTCATGGCCCGGGACGAGGGCTGGCTGGCGGAGCACATGCTGATCGTGAAGCTGACATCCCCCGAGGGCACGGTCCGCTATGTGGCCGGAGCGTTCCCCAGCGCGTGCGGCAAGACCAACCTGTCGATGATGATCCCCACTCTGCCGGACTGGAAGGTCGAGACGATCGGCGACGACATCGCCTGGATGAAGTTCGGCTCCGATGGGCAGCTGTACGCGGTCAATCCCGAGGCAGGGTTCTTCGGGGTCGCTCCCGGCACCGGCGCTCGCACCAACCCCAACGCCATCGAGACGGTGGGGCGCAACTCGATCTTCACCAACTGCGCTAAGACCGACGATGGCGACGTGTGGTGGGAGGGCCTGACCGGCGAGGCACCGGCCCACGCCATCGACTGGCGGGGCAACGACTGGACGCCCCAGTCCGAGAAGTCAGCAGCCCATCCCAACGCCCGCTTCACGGCTCCGGCCTCCCAGTGTCCATCGATCGCTCCCGAATGGGAGGACCCGGCTGGCGTTCCGATCTCGGCGATCTTGTTCGGCGGGCGCCGGTCGACGGTCGTGCCCCTGGTCGTCGAGGCTCGCGCCTGGGAGCACGGCGTGTTCCTGGGCTCGATCATGAGCTCTGAAAAGACCGCGGCTGCCGCGGGCACGGTCGGCGAGCTCCGCTTCGACCCGATGGCCATGCTGCCCTTCTGCGGCTACCACATGGCCGACTACTTCGCCCACTGGCTGAAGATCGGTGAGCGCCAGGAGGCGCGGCTCCCCAAGATCTTCTACGTCAACTGGTTCCGTAAGGACGATGACGGCAAGTTCCTGTGGCCGGGCTATGGCGAGAACTCCCGCGTCCTGGCCTGGATCTTCCGCCGGTGCGACGGGAGCCTGGATGCCGAACAGACGCCTATCGGGCTCGTTCCCGCTGTAGGCGAGGGCGGGATCGACACCGACGGTCTTGACGTCGATCCGGAGGCTATGAGCAAGCTCCTGGCGGTCGATCCTGAGGACTGGAAGCATCAGCTGCCGCAGATGCACGAGCACTACGCAAAATTCGGGGAGCGACTGCCGGAGGAGCTGAAGCGGCAGCTCGAGGCCTTGGAGGCTTCGCTCGGTTAAGGGCGACCGCGCATGCGCTCCGGTCACAGGCTGCGCGACGTAACCGGGCGTGGATGCCCGACCCCGTCCTCGGCATGCATAACGTCACAAAGCGCGACGGGCGCGGGTCGCCTGGGGAGTTATTCGCGAATAGCGCGAGGTTTCGTCATTCTCGCGTTGCCGCGGGGCGGGTTTGCGACGTTATTCGCGAGCGGGCGGTCGAATATGTGCCTGGGGCCCCGCAGCGGGGTGAGGACACGTCACGGGGAGAGCGAGACCTCGCTACCTCGCGCAAGCCGTCCCGGCTGAAGTCACGCCACCAGCCAGGCACGGCAGGACCGTCGGCGGCTGCCAGCTACGGCCGCTCAGAATCCCCGCCACATTTCTGGGCTTGTACAGCCGCATGATCAGCCGGAACGGCTTCCCGGCCGGGGAGGGGAGCCAGTTCCGGCGCTGGAGGCGGTTGCTCGGCGGCGTGGGCTGAATGTAGATGTCAAGCGACCCGTCAGCGTTGTAGTGCAGGTTCGAGCGGTTGTTGAGCAGGTACACACGGGCCTTGTTGGGGACGAGAAAGCCCATGGAGTCGTACATGGTCAGCGACCAGAAGGCTTTGACGGGGAACGGCAGGTAGCGCCGTGAGACGTGGGCAACGTAGCGGTTGACCCCGGTCAGCGGGCGGAGGTTCGCGTCGGTGATCGTGAACGGGTAGATGGACAGTGAGGACAGCGGTGCGCCGAGCCCGATCGAATCGACCAGGGCCCGGGTCTTGTAGTCGGTTCCGTAGGTCCCGGTCCTCGCCACCAGCCAGCCGTTGTGCTTTGGCGCTGTCGTTAGGAACGCCGTCTGAATGTCGGTGGTGATCTGCTTCGCGCCGGCCGCGACCGCGGCGCTCAGCCCCGCTCGGGCAGCGGCGTCGAGACGCGGATCGGTTCTGGGATGCATCCCGGGTCCGATCCCCACCGCCGCAAGTTGACTCAGCAGCGGTCTGTCCGCCGCCGGCGGCGGGAACCGCTTCAGCTGGTCGCCGAGCGCGTCGAAGAAGGCGAGCGGGTCCTGTCCCGGCTGGGTGCCCGGGATCGTGTATTTCGTCGCCTTCCTCCTGACGTGTTTGGGTCGCGGCGGCTTGTAGCTCGTGCCCCATTTGTTAAGCGGCGTCAGCGCGTACTCGTTCTGGATCCTGACTACGTTCGGGGTGTCGGCGGCGTTCTTGATGTAGGTACGACCGATCACCCACACGCGCGTGTACGGAGACCGGATCTTCTTGACGCCGCGCGGCAACCGTCCGTGCCAGCCGCGTGGGACCACCGCATAGTCCCCGGGCGGGTGGCCGACGGAGCCGATATTGGCGAAGTTGTTCGTGTAGGGGTCGACCAGCTCGAAAACCACAAAAGCGTCCCCTCACCACCGGCATGTGAAGGACGATCGGCTGTCGGACGAGGTCCAACCATGCGATCGAGTAGAGCGTGTCGCGGTTGGGCGCGACGACGGTCTTGTCCGACGGATTCGTGAAGCGGCGGAAGTGGCTGAACTGGTTGACCGGACCGGCGCCGGCACCGTCGGGCACATTCACGCTCGTGCCAGTCAGGAACACCCGGTTGGTGTCGAGCAGGGGGTACCCGTACACGTAGGCCTGAATCCCGAGGTTGAGTGCCCGCTGGTACTCGGCAGCCTGCGCGGGGTCATTGGGGTCGTACGGCGGCGCCGCTGCCTTCGCCTGCGGCAAGGTCCGCAACGCTCCTGTTAGCGCCGCCACCAGGAGAAGCCACACGGCCACCCTCGAGATCCGTTCCGTCATCCGCCGCTCCTCAATCGTCTCTCAGCTGAGCCGGGGAGGGCACGAGTCGAGCGACGTGCGCGCCGCCCGTCAGCGGACCGATGGCACCCAGCCACACCGTCCTGAGCGTCGCCAGAGCTACCTCCGGGTCTCCCTCCCCATGGCCGAACTCGTCGACGAGATAGGCCTCGTTCATGAGGTTGAGCGCTCGCGCCAGCGCGCCCGTGTCGGACAGCTGCAGCTGGCCGGCCTGCACGAGCCGATCGAGAGTCTCGGTGGTGATCTCGATAAATGCCTCGAGCGCGCCTCGATAGGCACGTTCGATCTGCTCGTCGGTGGTGGCCGCCTCGGTGATCGCTCGAACCAGCGGTCCGTTTCTGGCGAAGAACTCGACGATTCCGCCAAGCCCCTCGAGCGCCGGCGCCGGGTAGCTGGAGCCCGCCTCAGCGCCCCAGCGCTCGCGCGATGGCATAGAGCTCGCTCCCGAGCTCGGCGAGCAGCCGCAACAAGAGGTCCGTGACGTCATCGAAATGGCGATAGAACGCCGTGCGCGTAAGGCCGGTCTCGGCCATCACGACCTCGACCGACAGCTCGCGGTAGGGGCGCTCCCGCAGGAAGCGGTCGGCTGCGGCAATGATCTCGCGCCGAGTGCTCTCGCGTTGCTCGCGATGGCGCGCGCGGCGTGCGGGTGAGCTCACGCGCGGAATCATAACGCGGTCGTGACGTGATGTTTGACAGCACGTCACTAGGAGGCTATAAGTACGGGCGTGTGGTCCGGGGGCCTAACAGCGAAAGTGCTCGCGGTCTTCGTGGCCGCGGGCACGATCGCGGCGGTCCCCAGCACAGCGCTCGCGACCAACGGGTCCACGTCCGGCGGCCCGCTGACGGTCTCGCCCGCGCCGGGCACTCCCGACGCATCACCCAACACCCAGATCAGCATCCTCGGCGTCGCGCCGGGCCGGATTCGGTCCGTGCGCGTCACCGGCTCGGCGAGCGGACTTCATCGGGGCGCGTTCCACCACTACAGCGGCCGGCGGGGGGCGAGCTTCGTCCTCGGTCGGCCGCTGGAGCAAGGCGAGAACGTCTCGGTTCTCATCCGCGTGGCCGGTCGCCGGCCCGTTGCCTTCTCGTTCACAGTCGCGCGGCTCGCCGTGGCGCCGCCGATCCTCAACCTGCCGATCGTCCAACCGGCGAAGCTCGACCATTTTGAGTCCGCGCCGTCGCTGCTGCCACCCCGGATCTCCGTGGGGAAGGGCGCCTCGGCGGTCAGAGGCGACATCTTCCTCACTCCGCTGCCGTCGCCGATCGTCGACCCGAACAGCAACAACGTGCTGACGATCCATCCAGTCGGCCCGGGTGGCCCCATGATCATCGACGGCCACGGCAGGCTCGTGTGGTTCGATCAGCTTCCCCCGCCGGACGTCGCCGCCAACTTTCGCCCGCAACGGTTCCGCGGCCACGAGGTCCTGACCTGGTGGCAGGGGGGCGTCACGGTCGCCGCGTACGGGATCGGCGAGGGAGTGATCGCGGACACCTCCTACCACACGCTCAAGCTCGTGCGAACGGGGAACGGGTACCAGGCCGATCTTCACGAGTTCTTGCTGACGCCGTCCGGTGATGCGCTGTTCACGGTGGACTCGCTCGTCCTCGTGCACCTTCCGGGGACGAAACCCGGCGCGCTTTCGCCGCTGTTGGACTCGATCGTGCAGGAGGTCGACGTCCGCACCGGCCTTGTCGTCTGGGAGTGGCACGCGCTCGGTCACATCCCGCTCGCAGACTCGTACGCCACGCCCGCTAACAGCTCCTACTACGACGCGTACCACCTCAACTCGATCCAGTTGCTAGCCGGCCACCGCGTCCTTATCTCCGCACGCGACACCAGCGCGGTGTACGAGATCGATCGTTCGACCGGCCGGGTCCTCTGGACTCTCGGGGGTAGGGCCAGCAGCTTCCGGCTGGGCCGCGGTGCCCGGTTCTACTTCCAACACGACGCTCAGCTGCTGCCCGGTGGACAAATCAGCCTGTTCGACGACGAGGGGGGACCGCCGATCGAGGGGCCGGCTTCCCGCGGGCTGATCCTCCGCCTCGATCTGCGCCACCACGCGGCGCGGGTGGTTCACCAGTATCGCCGCCCCGGCACTCCGACCCTCGCCGACAGCGAAGGCAGCCTCCAGACGCTCGCCAGCGGTGACAGATTCGTGGGCTTCGGATCGACCCCGTTCTTCTCGCAGTTCAGCGCCAAGGGCAGGCTGGTGTTCGACGCCAGCCTGCCGATAAACGACGGCAGCTATCGCGAGTTCAACTACCGCGTGGAACGCGACGCCGACCACCCGGCCGGTGGCCGCCGCGCGGAGAATCTCGCCAACGCGCGTTTCGGTCTATGCGAGCTGGAACGGCGCGACGACCGTGGCCCGCTGGCAGGTGCTCGCCGGCCCAAGCGCCGGATCGCTCTCGCCTGTGGCCTCGGCGCCGGCTCGCGGCTTTGAGACCAAAATCGGAGTCTCGAGCTCTGCGAGCCACTTCGCAGTGCGTGCGCTCAGCGCGCGTGGACGCGTGCTGGCGACCTCAATACCGGTTGTGGCGTCGTGAGAAACCGGCTGATTCCACTGCCCCGGTGGCTGCTCGCGAGCGCGGCGGCCGCTCTGACACTCGCTGCCGGGGCCGCCCCCGCGGGAGCGGCACAGGGCATCCACAAGATCCGCCATGTCGTGATCATCATGCAGGAGAACCGCTCATTCGACAGCTACTTCGGGACATATCCGGGGGCGGACGGAATCCCGGGCCTGGCGGGGAACCCCGGCCGCGTGCCGTGCATCCCCGACCCGATGCGGTTCACCTGCGTGCGGCCGTACCACGACTCGAACGACGTCAACAACGGCGGCCCGCACGAGCAGACCGCCTACAACACCGACTACGACAACGGTCGCATGGACGGCTTCATCCGCGCCCGCGAGAGCTGCACCAACATCCTCGATCCGCGGGACTGCATCGCGACGCTTCCGACGGACATGATGGGCTACCACGACCGGCGCGAGATCCCCAATTACTGGGCATACGCGCGCAATTTCGTGCTCCAGGATCACATGTTCGAGCCGAATAGCTCCTGGAGCCTTCCGGCGCACCTGTTCCTGGTCTCGGAGTGGTCCGCGCTGTGCCTCAGACCGCGCGATCCGTCAAGCTGCTCCAGCAACATCGAGGCTCCAGGACTGCCGAGGGACATCGGACCGCCGCACGCGGCTCCCGACTACGCCTGGACCGACCTCACGTACCTCCTGTACCGCCGCCACGTGAGCTGGGGCTACTACATCAAGAAGGGACCCGAGCCCGACTGCGAGACCGGGCAGATGTTCTGCACCTACCAGCCGCAGTCCTCGCGCACGCCGGGGATCTGGAATCCACTGCCGAGCTTCGACACGGTCCGCCAGGACCGCCAGCTCGGCAACATCCGCGACACCAGCGCGTTTTACGCCGCCCTGCGAAGCGGACGCCTGCCGGCGGTCTCGTGGGTGATCCCGAGCGGAGTGGTCAGCGAGCATCCGACCTCCTCGATCAAGGCCGGACAGGCATACGTGACCAGTCTGATCAACGCGATCGGCCGCAGCAGGGACTGGAGCAGCACCGCGATCTTCCTCGCCTGGGACGACTGGGGAGGCTTCTACGATCACGTGAAGCCCCCCGCCGTCGATATCAACGGGTATGGATTCCGTGTTCCTGGGATCGTCATCAGCCCCTACGCGAGGCGCGGCTACATCGACCACCATCAGCTGAGCTTCGATGCGTTCGCAAAGTTCATCGAGGACGACTTCCTGGGCAATCGGCGCGTGAATCCGAAGACCGACGGAAGACCGGACCCCCGTCCGACGGTGCGCGAGAACGCGCCCGGTCTCGGCGACCTGCGCAAGGACTTCAACTTCAACCAGGCGCCGCGCCGGCCGGTGATCCTGCCGGCCCACCCGCGGTAGGCCCGCCCGGCGGCCGTCAGGAGGAGCTTTGCCGTGAAGGTCGGAGCATCGGCCACAGCGGCGGGCTGCCTCCTAGCCGAAGCTCGCCTTTCTGCCTGAAGCCAAGTCGTTCATACAGGGCGGCGTTGCGTTCGCTGGTCGCTTCGAGGTAGGCGGGAAGACCTTCGTGATCACAGCGATCGAGAGTGGGTCTCAGAAGCGCGGTGCCTAGACCCTGGCCCTGCGCGTCCGGAGCCACGCCGATATAGGGGATGTAGTAGTGGGGCTCCCGGATGTGGAGGCGCTCGATCAGCGTCAGCAGCGCCATCGCACGGGGCAGACGTGCGCCGAATGCGCGTAGGAACGCGGGCCCGTGCGCGACCTGCGCACCAAGGGGCATCCTCCACGCATGATGCGGCAATTCCAGCGAGGCGCCAACACCCTCCGGGACGCTCCAGACACGACCAACGGGGAACACGACGTGCCGGAGCTCGAGCGTAAAGAACCGGACCAGTCGCGCGAAGCGCTGGTTCTCCTTTGGCAGCAGCCAGGTGAAGATTGGGTCTTGCTCGAATGCGGCGGCGAGCGACGCGCTGAGTCGGCCGACGTCGGTCGGGCTGGCCTCACGCGGCGAGCGATCCTGCCCCAGCGCGACCGAGGGCTTCATCTCGGCTGAGCTCCCGTCGAGCGCGCTTCGTGCTCTGAGGCCATGGCCTCCAGCCCTCTCAGGAAAACGCCGACCATCGTGGCGTACAGCTCCTCTCCGAAGCTGGGATCGATCATCCTGTCGACCAGGAATCCGTCGGCCATGAAGAAGAACATCGCCGTGACGTCCTGGAGCGGGACCGGTGGGGTGTGGCCGACGTCGTCCTTCCAGCGCCGAAACAGCTCGGTCAGCCGTTCGCGCATCGCTTGCTGGCGCAGGGCCAGTGCCTGACGGAACTTCTCGTCCCGGACGGCATGGGCCACGAACTGGAAGTAGAGCCGCGGCCACTGCTCGTCGGACGCGAAGTGGATGAAGTCGGCCGCCGCCGCTTCGGCCTCCTGCAGCGGCTCCTGCGTCCCAGCCAGGGCGTGGTCGAGGCGCTCGAGCTCCTGCGCGAAGCGCTGGTCGAGCATGACCAGGAACAGCTCCTCCTTGCTCTTGAAGTTGGCGTAGAAGGCGCCCTTCGTGTAGCCGGCCGCCTGGGCCACCTGTTCGACGGAGGTGCCTTCGAGCCCCTCCTGGCAGAACAGGCTTGCCGCCGCCTCGAGTAGCGAGGACCTGGTGCGCTGCTGTTTTTCGCGCCGGGTGAGCGTGCTCATTGCAGGACCACCTCGGCGTCGCGGCGCGGCGTCTCGGTGATCGCTCTGCGCAAGACGGGCTCGGCCTCGGGCCGCGCCGGCCGGGGGCGGGCGCGCTTGACCAGCTCACTCAGCACGACCCCCATTTCGAACTGGGCGAACGAGGCTCCGAGGCAGCGGCGTACGCCGCCTCCGAATGGGATCCAGGTGTAGGTCCCTGGCGGCCGCTCCAGGAAGCGCTCCGGATGGAAGGACTCGGGATCGGGGTAGACGTCCGGCCGTCGGTGGACCAGATAGATCGCCGGCGTGACTGTGATCCCAGCCGGCAGGCGCCAGTCACCAATCTGGACCGGTTCGACCAGGCGCCGAGCCACCAGCGAGATGACCGGGCGCAGCCGCAGCGTCTCGGTGACCACTGCGTCCAGATAGCGCGTCTCGCCCCCCGCGACCTCCTCCGCCAGCCGCGCCAGCTTGTCAGGGTGGCGTACCAGCCGCTCGACTGCCCAGGCCAGCGCGTTGGCGGTCGTCTCGTGACCGGCCACCAGCAGCGTGAGCAGCTCATCCCGCACCTCCTGGTCGCGCATGGCCGAACCGTCTGACTCGTGCCTGGCCTCGAGGAGGAGCGACAGGATGTCGTCTCGCTGGTCCTCGGCCGCTCGCCGGCGCTCTCTGATCTGCTCGTAGATCAGCAGATCGACTTCGGACATAAGGCCGCGGAACGGTCCGAAGTCGGCGATCCGCTCCGGGCCGAGCAGCAGCGGGAAGGCAAACATGCGGGGACTGCTCAGGAGATCCAGCAGGCGGCGCAGCTCACTCCGGAGCCGCTCCAGGCGCTCACCCTCGTCCAGGCCGAACACCGTCCGCAGGATGATCTCTAGCGTAAGCGCCTGCATCCGGGGGCGCAACCGGTGGGGCTCGTGGCGCGGCCAGCGCTCGATCTCCTCCGCCGCCACCTCCCGCATCAGCGCCTCATAGCCCTCCATCCGCTTGCCGTGGAAGGCGGGGAGAAGCAGCTTGCGCTGCTCCATGTGTGGCGCCTCGTCGAGCAGCAGTACCGAGTTCTCTCCCAGCACCGGAAGCAGGATCCGGTTGCCCTCCCCGGCGTGGAAGACCCTTGGGTCGCCCGTAAACACCTGCTTGACGTGCTCGGGATTGGACAGCATCACCCAGTCGCCCTCGTGCAGGATCCGCAGCGTGAACGTCTCGCCGAAGCGGGCCGCACACTGGGAGAGCAGCCATTGAGCGTGCCGGAACCAGATCGCGGTCTGCACCGGACGCGGCAGCCGAGGGCCCGGCGGAAGTGACGTCTGCCGGCTCATGCCTCGAGCAGGTCTGCGAACAGGAACGTGTGGTGCCCAGTCGCCATCTCGGATACCAATCGGTATGTAAATCACATACTGCTCGGTATGTCAAGCTGGCCGCGCGGCGTGTCTTGCTCCGCCTCGCCATCGCGTACGGGTTCCGCGCGCGCTCGTCCGGCATTGCGTACGGTTTCCGCGGGCGCTCGTCCGAGGTCGCTTGCGGTGCGGGGGCGCTCGTCCGAGATCGCGTGCGCATCCGGGCGCGCTCGTCCGAGATCGCGTACGAAACTCCCCAAAGTCGCAGCGGTCCATCGCGCTTCGGGGGAAAACGCATCAGGCGCATGCGTATCTCCCCCAAGCCGATTTGGGCAGAGGGACTTTGGGGAGATTTGCAGCCGCTCACCCCTTCTCCAGGTGCAGCGCCCCGCCCGTCGCATCGTGCATCGCCCCGCCCGTCACATCGCGCAGCGCCCCGCCCGTCGCATCGTGCACCGCCCCGCCCGTCGCATCGTGCACCGCCCCGCCCGTCGCATCGTGCAGCGCCCGGCCCGTCGCATCATGCAGCGCCCGCCCGTCACATCGCCCAGCGTGTGACAAGCGCGGGTGCTCGACGGGCACCTTTACGCTGATGCTGTGGCCCTAGCGTTCGTCCCCTCCGACGCGGCGGTGCTGGCCTTGCAGGCAGCTGTTGTCCTCGCACCAAAGCCGGTGCCCCGGCTGGCCATAGCCGACCGGCTGCGGGGGCCAGGGTGGGCGCTGGTACCGATCGGGTCGATCGTGGTCGTCGTGTTCGCCATCCGGTTCCTGTCGGACACGGCCTCCGGCCTCACATACCTCGCGCTCGTCGCGGTGCCGCCGCTGGCAGCGGCCGCGCTTGGGTGGGCGGGCCGCGGATCGCGCCCGCTGGCTGCGATCGGCGCCGGCGTGCTGTTCGCGATCGCCTGGGCGGCGCACAAGACGCTCGTGGGGGAGGCGGCCGCGGCGCTGCTGGAAGCGCTCAGCTGCGTGACCTTGGGTGTCCTGCTCGCGGCCGTCACGCCCTCCCGATGGCTCAAGCTCGGCATCGTGGCGATGGCGTGCGCGGATACCTGGCTGGTGGTGTCGGACCTCCTTCAAGCGCCGAACGCCTCGCTCGTCGCCGCCCATCCCGTTGGTGGTCTGCCTCAGCTGCAGAGCGTGCTGTTCGGGTCGGTCTCGTTCGGATATGGAGACCTGTTCGTCGCCGCGTTGCTCGGCGCGGTCCTGGCCTCGCAGCCCAGCCGGCAGCGCTTCGCCGCCGTGCTGACCCTGATCATCGCGGCGCTGTTCGACCTGCTGTTCCTGGTCCTGGGAGAGCTGCCGGCGACGGTGCCGGTAGCGCTCGCCTTGATCGTCGTGGAGGCCTGGCCCCGACTGACTAGTGTTGCCCGTTCCCGGTCGACGCCGGGGGACGCGATTCCTCGGCCAGCGAAGTGATCGCCAGGTCTCCGCGAGCCGCCTCCTCGAGCACGGAGGTGGCCTCCTCGGCGGAACGGGCGTACAGCTCGACGAGCAGGTGGACGATGATGCGGTCCTCGTCGTGCTTGTGAAACCGGACGTGAGTGAAGAACTCACGGGTCCCGTGGTCGCCGAAAGCGGCGTACGACAGCGCGTCGCCGGCTTCCGGGCCTGAGCACGTCTCGACGTCGTCGGCGTCTACCGTGACCGTGCACGACGCGACCCACGGGGTGCCGGCGATCATTCGCTCCCACCGGTCCTCGATCGGCTCGACGCGGCCGTTGTGGAACCCGAGATGGGGCTGGTCGTGCATGCACTCCAGGCACTGGATCACGGCCTCCTGCATCTCGTCCACGACCTCGCCGCGCTCACCGGTCTCGGCATCGATCTTGTGGATCCCCTCGTAGTGCACCTGCACCTCGAGGTTTTGCGACCAGCATCGGTAGCACCTCAACCAACTGCGGACCTCGGTCGAGCCCTCCATGCGATTGATTCTAGGAGACCTCCTCCGGGCGGCGGCAGGGACATGGCTCCCACCGCCATCCCGCGGCGCCGTAGGGTACGAACCGATGAGGCATGCAGCGCGCGCGCCGGCCCTGGGGCGAACCTCTCGACAGCCCATCGGCGTGGTGCTGGCCGGCGGGCTTGGGCAGCGGATGGGCGGCGCAAAGGCGATGGTCGAGCTGGCTGGACGGCCCCTGATCTGCTATCCGCTCGAGGCGCTGGCGGCCGCTCTGGACGAGGTGGCGGTGCTGGCAAAGGCAGACACCGAACTGCCGAGCCTGCCCGGAGCGACCATCTGGGTTGAGCCCCAGCTGCACCATCACCCGCTGGTGGGCATTTCGCAGGCGCTGGCGCTGGCCGGGGGGCGGCCGGTGCTGATCTGCGCGGTGGATCTGCCGTTCGTCACGCCGGAGCTGGTCTGGCGCCTGGCCGACAAAGACCCGGCCGGCGCCCCGGCGGTCGTCGCCAGCCGCCGAGGAGCGATCCAGCCTCTGCTCGGGTGTTATCAGCCCGGAGCGCTCGAGCTGTTGGAGCCAGCGCTGGACCGCCCACTGCGAGAGCTGGTGGCCGCGATCAGGCCGCGGTTGCTCGAAGTAGACGACCCCGACGCGCTGTTCAACATCAACTCTCGGGATGACCTGCTGCGGGCCGCCGCCACCCTTGACCGCCGACCCGCGCTGCACAGGCGGCCGATCGAGCTCTAGCGGCTCAGCGGCTAGAGCGGCTAGCCAAATGTGAAGTCGTATGCGCTGACCCCAGGCGGGACCTGGACCGTGAGCGCATGCTGCTGATCGCTGGAGAGAGAGACCAACGTGTAGAGCTGCTGCCTTGAGACCGTGACCGTTGAGTACGGGCGTCCGTCGAGCAGCACCGCGACCCGCCGCGGCACGTTGTCCGCCGAGGTCATCACCAGGTACACCTTCGCCGCCTGAAAACCGAGCTGGATGGCAGCCCCGCTGGACACAGCCGTGGCGGACTCCGAGCCGACCCTCCATGTCCCCTTCAGCGCGAACTGATTGAGAGCGACCCTGCTGAGGCCTCGATATGAATGGACCCCGGCGGTCAGGGGCTGCGCGAAGCCCTGGGCGCGCTGGGGGTCCAGGTAGGTCTCCGGGGTGGCGACGCCCTCGGACGGGACGATCGCGCTGGCGCTCATCGGCGGCGGCAGGTCTCGAGTGCCCGCCTCATGAAGCAGTTCGCGTACCGCGGCCTCGGTCTGCTTATAGTCGCCCTCCCCGAACTGCGTGTGGCGGACGTTGCCCTGGGAGTCGATCAGGTACTCCGCCGGCCAGAACTCGTTCTGGTAGGCAGTCCAAGTCGCGAGCCGGTTGTCCTGGGCCACGGGATATCGGATGCCGTCGGAATGAACGGCCTGGGCCACGTTCGAGGCCTCCTGCTCGAAGGTGAACTCCGGCGACTCGACGCCCACGATCTGGAGCCCGTAGGGGTGATAGGTCGAGTAGAGGCCCTTCAGAAACGGCAGCGTGCGGATGCAGTTGATGCACGTGTAGGTCCAGAAGTCGACCAGCACCACGTGGCCTCGCAGCCCGGCGAGCGTCAGGGGCCGGCCACCGGAGGTGTTGAACCACTGCTGGGTGTCGATGAACGGCGGAGCCTTCCCAAGGTTCGACAGGGGCGGCGTTTTTACGCCGGGAATCGCGACCCCGGCAGTCGCCGGCACCGGCAGCTGCGCCGCCTCCTTCTGGCGCTGGGCAAACCGGGATGCCGGCCGCAGCGACGCGAGCCGGTTCTGCACCGCGTTCGAGCTCTCGAGCGACCGGGTGGGATCCACCAGGAAAGCCGGAAGGCTTGCGTCCCTAGCCAGCGTCTCCTCGAAGCGCACGTCCAGGTTGAAGGCCATGGCCACGCCTGTCAGCAGCAGCACCGCGCCCAGGACGCGCTCCACGACGTGACCGCGTAGCGAGCGCCTGACGCGGGCTGCGAGAGCCCGTCCCCCGAGCGCCCACAGCAGCAGCACGGCGCTGAGGCCGACGGCGAAAGCCAGCGCCACGGCGACGACCCTGACCGTGGGGCCCGTCGATGCGCTGACCGATGTCACAGCCGCCAGAATCGGACCAGCGCACGGCGCGCACACGAACCCCAGCGCCCCACCGACCCACAGCCCGGACCAGAAGCCGTCGCCGCGCGTCTTTGGCCCGAACCGCGCCAGCCGCGACAGCGGCGCCTGGACGCGTGCCGCCAGCCCGGGAATCAGCATCACAACCCCGAACACCAGCAGCACGACGATGGCGACCGTCCGCGCGGCCCCGCTCGCCAGGCCTACACCCTTCACCAGCTGAGCGAGCGCCACGATGGCCACCGTGAACGTGACCGCCAGCCCGATCACGATCCCGAACGGGCGTCGCCTGCCGCCCAGTGCGCTCGCCGACAGCAGCGCCGGCAGGACCGGGAGCACGCAGGGCGTGATCGCCGTGCCGGCACCGGCGACCAGCGCGAAGAGCAGCAAAAGCAGCATCGCTACACCGAATGATGCCCCCGGGACGTTACAAGTTGCTGAACTAGCCTCCGATTGCCGACATCGTCCGCGCCGGCTGGACGAAGCCGGGATCGCCGACGTGGTGCTTGAGCTCCTTGCGCCACACGGCATCGCGGATGATCCGCTCCAGCTGGGCGTCGTCGGCGCCGGCGCGCAGCGGTCCCCGCAGGTCGGTCTCGTTCAGCGAGAACAGGCACGTGCGCAGGCGGCCGTCTGCCGTCAACCGAATCCGGTTGCAGTCCCCGCAGAAGGGCTCGGAAACGGGGTTGATGAAGCCGATCTTCCCCCGCCCGTCCAGGAACCGGTACACCCGGGCGGTGGAGTGGGGCTCGCGCGGCTCTGACTCCAGCGGGTACACAGCATCGATCGCCGCCCGGGTCTCCTCGCCAGCGAGCACCTGATCCGGGGACCATGCGCGATCGGCGTCGAGCGGCATGAACTCGATGAACCGCACCTCGTAGGGGGTGCGGCGGGCGAGCCGAGCGAACGGGATGACCTCCTCCTCGGTGAACCCGCGCATGGCCACGGCGTTGATCTTGATGGGATGCGCCTCCGGGAAGCCCGCCAGCAGCTCGAGGCCTCGGAGGACCTGGGGCAACGCATCGCGGCGGGTGAGCGCGTAAAAGCGGTCGCGCTGAAGCGAATCGAGCGACACGTTGAAGCGGTCGATCCCGGCCTGCACCAGGGCGCGGGCGTCGCGTTCCAGCAGGAAGCCATTTGTCGTCAAGGACAAGTCGCGCACACCGGGCAGAGCGGCCAGCATCGCCGCCAGCTGCGGGAACCCGCGCCGTACGAGTGGCTCCCCGCCGGTCAGGCGGACGTCGTGCACGCCCATCGAGGACATAACCGAAACGAGCCGTGTGATCTCCTCGAACGAGAGAACCGCCGCCCGCTCCAGCCACGGCAATCCCTCCGCCGGCATGCAGTACTGGCAGCGGAAGTTGCACCGGTCGGTGACGGACACCCGGAGGTCGCCGATGACCCGGCCGTGGCCGTCCCGAAGCGGCTCTGGTGCCATGACCACAGGGTAGCCTTCCGCACATGCGGGCCTTGGGTGGTGTGCTGGCGGCGGCGCTGGCCTTGGGCCTCGCCGGGTGCGGCTCCAGCGACTCAGACCAGGTGCACGCCAAGGTTCAGGAGTTCGAACACGCCGTGTCCGCCCACGACGCGAAGACCGTCTGCCAGGACGTGCTGGCGCCGTCGCTGGTGGCACGGTTCACCCAGGAGGGTCTCAGCTGTGAGCGGGGAATTCAGATCTTCCTGGCCTCCGTCCGGGACCCGACGCTCAGCGTCGGCCGGATCGCGGTCAATCGCAATGGCGCCTCGGCCCTGGTGCTGACCGGCGCCCGCTGCCAGAAGCTGACTCTCGCCAACCTCTTCCTGGTCAAGACCTCCGGCGGCTGGCGGATCGCCTCGGAGAGCAGGGAGCAATCGAGCAAGCGCAGCTGCTAGGCCCCGGTCCGGACGCTAGATCTCGTTCGCCAGCAGGCCGTAGACGATCATGTCGTGGCGCTTCTGGTCGTGGGCAAAGTACGAGCGCAGCAGCGCCTCGCGCCTGAAGCCGGCCCGCTCGGCGACCTGCTGCGATGGCACGTTGCCGGTGGCGGCCAGCAGCTCGATCCGCTCGAGCCCCAGCGTCTCGAAGCCCCAGCGGCAGATCAGCCCCAGCGCCCGCACCGCGTGCCCTGTTCCCCGAGCCTCGCGAGCAAGCCAATAGCCGACCTCAGCCCGGCCGTGCTCCCAGACGAATCGCATCAGCGATATCGAGCCGAGCAGGAGGCCATCGGCGTCATCGACCACCGCGTACGGCGCCGCCAGGCCGCGGTGCAGCGCGTCGTGGCGCTGCTGCAGATAGAGGCGAGCGTCGGCCGGCCCGTACGGCCACGGAACACGTGTCCAGCGGGGGATCTCGGGGTCCTAGCAGGCCTCGACCAGCGCCGGGATGTCCGAATCACGCCACGGCCTGAGCGCCGTGGGGCCTTCGCGCAGCGGTTCGGCCGCCAGGACAATTCTGGGCATCACCCGCGCTCGGCCGCGCGCTCTACGAGCGCCTCCTCGAGCGCGGGCACGTCAAGGCCTGGGTCCTGGTCCGCCAGCCATTTCTCGGCCGCCCGCCTGCCTCCCAGCGCCCGCAGGCCGCGCTCCCCGCGCTCCGCGGCGAAGTCGGCCAGAGCGTGCATGCGCCGCGCGCGCAGCCGGCGGGCGGGAAGATCAAGGCTTTGGCGGTGGGCGTCGAGCACGTCTACCAGGTCGTCGATGCCGGCCGGAGGGGAGACCGAGGACACCGAGACGACGGCCGTGTCTTCCGCGCCCAGGGCCCTGAGAGCGGACCGCAGGTCGCTCAGGGCCCGTGTCGCGATCCGGCCGAGGTCGGCCTTCGTCACCACGAGGGCGTCCGGGATCTCCATGATGCCGGCCTTCAGGAACTGGAGCACGTCACCGGATCCGGGCTGCACGACGACCGCGACCGTGTCGGCCACGTCCGCCACCTCTGTCTCCGACTGCCCTACGCCGACGGTCTCGATCACCACCACGTCGAATGCGGCCGCGAGCGCGCTGGCCGCGGCCCGGGTGGCCGGCGCCAGGCCGCCCAACCGGTTGCCCGCGGCCATGGAGCGCACGAATACGGCGTTGTCCGCCGGGTCAACGTCGATCCGCGCCCGGTCACCGAGCAGCGCTCCGCCCGAGCGGCGCGAGCTGGGGTCCACCGCCAGCACCGCGACGGACCGACCCCGCCTGCGCCAGGCCTCGACCAGATGCGACAGAAGGGAGGACTTGCCGACTCCCGGAGGGCCCGTTATTCCCACCACGTGTCCGGGGGCCTCGCCTCCGACGGACCCCGGCGAGACCGCGTGCAGCAGCGCCGCGGTCTGGGCGCGCGCCTCGGGGGAGCGGCTCTCCAGCATGTTCAGCACCGGCGCCGCGGCGCTCAAATCCCGGCCGCGCAGCCGGTCTCCTAGTGCGCGGCCGTCGTCGCTTGCTGGGGTCAAGCGGGGGCGGCGATACCGTGCCCCGCCGCAACCAGCTCGATGATGTCGCGCATCATCCGGTTGAGATCCCAGTCCTTGGGCGTGTACACCGCCGCCACGCCGGCCTCCCGCAGCCAGCCGGCGTCGGCCTCGGGAATGATCCCGCCCACGACCACCGGGACGCCTTCGATCCCGGCGTCGCGGAGCGCCTTGAGCACGGCCGGGATGAGCTCGCGGTGTGATCCGGACAGGATCGACAGCCCGATGACATGAACGCCCTCCTGGGCTGCCGAGGTGGCGATCTGCGAGGGCGTCAGCCGAATCCCCTCGTAAACGACATCCATGCCCGCGTCCCGGGCCCGGACCGCGATCTGCTCGGCTCCGTTTGAGTGCCCGTCGAGCCCCGGCTTGCCGACCAGGAACTTCAGCCTCCGGCCGAGCGCCTCGGACACCTGCTCTACCTCTTCGCGCAGCTCGGCGACGTCCTCACTGGGAAGCGCCGCCGCCTCCCCGACGCCCGTCGGGGCCCGATATTCGCCGAACACGGCGCGCAGCGTCTGCGCCCACTCGCCCGTGGTCGCGCCGGCCCGCGCGGCGGCGATCGTCGCCGGCATGACGTTCTCGTCGTCGGAGCGAGCGACCCGCGCCAGCTCCTTCAGCGCCGCCTCGACCGCAGCCTGGTCGCGCTCCGAGCGCCAGCGCCTGACGGCGTCACGCTGCTCGGCCTCGACCTTCGGGTCGACCACCAGGATGCCTCCATCCCCGTCGGCGGTCAGCGGTGAGGGCTCGCTCGAGGTGAAGCGGTTGATTCCCACGACCGTCTGCTCACCGGCCTCGATCCGCCTGAAGCGTTGACGCTGCGAGGAGACCAGGGCCCCCTTCATGTAATCGACGGCGTCGACCGCGCCCCCAACCTCGGCGACGTGGGCCATCTCCTCCTTGGCGGCTGAAAGCAGGTCCGTGACGAGAGCGTCCATCACCTTGGAGCCCTCGAAGACGTCCGCGTATTCGAGCAGGTCAGTCTCGTAGGCCAGGATCTGCTGGAGGCGCAGAGACCACTGCTGGTCCCAGGGACGTGGTAGGCCCAGCGCCTCGTTCCAGGCGGGCAACTGGACCGCCCGGGCGCGGGCGCTCCGTCCCAGGGTGACGGCTAGCGCCTCGAGCGCGATCCGGTAGACGTTGTTCTCGGGTTGGACCTCGGTCAGGCCCAATGAATTGACTTGGACGCCGTAGCGAAAGCGGCGCTTGGAATCCTCCTGCACGCCGTAGCGCTCGCGCCCCAGCTCGTCCCACAGCTGTGCCATAGCGCGGAGCTTGGCGTGCTCTTCGATGAAGCGCACGCCGGCGTTGACGAAGAATGAGATCCGCCCGAACACCTCCTCCATCAACTCCTCGGGCACCCGCTCGCGGACGGCATCCAGGACCGCGATCGCATTGCTCATCGTGAACGCGATCTCTTGGACCGGGGTCGCTCCCGCCTCCTGGAGGTGGTAGGAGCAGATGTTGATCGGGTTCCACTTGGGCACATGCCTGACCGTGTAGGCGATCGTGTCCGCGATCAGGCGCATGCTGGGGCCGGGCGGGAAGGCGTAGGTCCCGCGGCTCAGGTACTCCTTCAGGATGTCGTTCTGGGTCGTGCCCTGTAGCCGGTCCTGCGGAACGCCCTGCTCCTCGGCCACCACGATGTACAGCGCCAGCAACCAGGCCGCGGTGGCGTTGATCGTCATCGAGGTGTTCATGTGATCCAGCGGGATCCCGTCGAGTAGGGTCCGCATGTCCCCGAGGTGTGCGATCGACACGCCCACTTTGCCCACTTCCCCACGAGCGAGCTCGTGGTCCGGGTCGTAACCGGTCTGGGTCGGCAGATCAAATGCCACGGACAGGCCGGTCTGCCCCTTCTCGAGGTTCCGCCTGTAGAGTTCGTTTGAGCGCTTCGCGTCCGAGTGACCGGCGTATGTCCGCATCAGCCACGGCCGGTCTCGCTCCGCAAGGCGAGGCAATGGCGTATCCGACATCCGGTCCAATTGTATGGACCGGCAGGCATCCTGCGATGGAGGTGGAATCCTTTGCCTATGCCCGATGAGAGCTCCGCTGCCCGCGAACACGCGATCATGCAAGAAATAACGGCTCCGCTCGCCGACCTGCCGGACGACCCGGTCGGAGTGGTCGCCAATCAGGACTTCCCGGTCGTTCTCCGCGGCTACGACAGGGTGGCCGTCGACGCCTTCGTGAGGCACACGGCCCAGCTCGTCGCCGAGCTGCACGCCACCAGCTCACCGGAGGGCGCCGTCCGACGGGCCCTGGAGCGAGTCGGTGGGGAGGTGTCGTCGATCCTGCAGCGGGCGCACGAGACAGCCGATGAGATCACCGCCAAATCTCGCTCCGAAGCCGAGGATCGTCTGGCCGCGGCGCGCCGCGAGGCCGAGGAGCTCGTTAGGGCTGCCGAGCACCACGTACGGGAGCTCGATGCCGACGTGGACCGCATCTGGGCGGAGCGCGACAGGATCGTGGCCGACGTGCGAAAGCTCTCGGAGGAGCTGGAGCTTCTGGCTGGCGCAGCCGCGACGCGATTTCCCGCTGCGGCCCCGGAGGAGACCGAAGCGCTGGGGCCGGAGCTCACGGAACCCGGGGCCGAGCCGGACCTCGACGCCGGACAGGAGCCCGTCGGCGAGCCACCCGTCGCCGCGGGACCAGACACGGTCGAGCAGCCGCCGGTGGACGTGGAGCCGACCGAGGCCGTCGACGATCCGGCGGAGGAGGTTGCCCCACCTCCACCTCCATTCGTCGCGGGTCCGGTGAGCGTGCCGGAGCCGCCCGGTGATGAGCCCACGATCGTGAGAGAAGACGCGACGGCGGCCGTGGTCCGCCCGCACGAGTCCCGCCTGATCGACCTTCTGCACTTGGGGCGCCAGCGGGTCATCGGGTGCTGGCAGGTGGAGGACGTTCTGATCGATCCGGGTCCGGCCTCATGTCTGTCCACGCTGCTGGATGCGCTCGGCGACGCCCGCCCCCGGGCCGTGCTGTTGACGCATATCCACCTCGACCACGCCGGGGCGTCCGGGTCCCTCGTCGAGCGCTGGCCCGACCTGGAGGTTTACGTGCACGAGCGGGGGGCTCCGCACATGATGGACCCGGGTAAGCTGCTCGACAGCGCCCGTCGTCTGTATGGGGAAGACATGGAGCGGCTCTGGGGCGAGGTGCTGCCCGTCCCGGTCGAGAACGTCCGCATCCTTCGTGGTGGCGAGGCGCTCCTGAATGGCGCGTTTGAGGTCGCGTACACGCCCGGACACGCCTCCCATCACGTCTCCTACTTTCACGACCGCACTGCATTCGTCGGCGATGTGGCCGGAGTGCGCATCAGCTCCGAGACACTGACGATCCCTCCCACACCGCCGCCCGACGTCGACATCGAGGCCTGGCATAGCTCGATCGAGCGGGTCAAGGCCTGGAGGCCCGAGCGGCTGGCGATGACCCACTTCGGCTCCGCGGACGACGTGGAGGCGCAGCTGGCCGAGGTCTCCGAGCGTCTGGACAACTGGGCGGCGCTGGCGCGGACCGAGGAGATGGACACATTCATCGCCACGGTCATGGACGAGGTCCAGCGAGGCGCGGGCGACGAGCTTCTGCCCGCCTACAGGCAGGCCGCGGCTCCAGAGCAGATCTATGCTGGGCTGCGGCGCTACTGGGACACACGCTCGCAGCCCGACGACCATGCTCCGGCCGAGGCATCGACCCACGCCGGGCGCTCGTCGCGTCCTGGAGGTCCGGGTTCGGCTGGGGTCGGCGGCTCCGGGGAGGTATCCTAGGCCTCGATGTCGCAGACGGTTGAGCTGCCGCGCGTAAGTGGGCCGGGCAGCGGGGTGGGCGGCCTTTGGCGGGTGGTGGTGCTCAACGACGATCACAACACGTTCGACCATGTGGCCGAGTCGCTGGCGCGGGTCATTCCCGGGGTCTCGCTGGCGGAGGGGTATCGCTTCGCCCACCGGATCCACAACAGCGGTTGTGCGATCGTGTGGAGCGGCCCCCGCGAGGACGCCGAGGACTACTGGGAGCAGCTCGACGGCGCCGGGCTTACGATGGCGCCGTTGGAAGCGGGCTAGGACCGGCGCCCGGTAGTGCCTTCGCGGCCTGCCGCTCGGGGCTGACCCGGACGACGTTCCAGACCAGACCCAGCTTCTCGAGCACGGCGATCAGGATGCCGGTTGGGTCCGCCAGGCGCTCCCAGAAACGGAGGCCGTGGAAGGCCGAGGTGGGGAACGCGTGGTGATTGTGGTGCCAGGACTCACCCATGGAGAAGGGGGCCAACCAGAACACGTTGCGCGACTCGTCCTCGACGTTGAACCGCCGGCGGCCGAAGAAGTGGCACACAGAGTTGATCGACCAGGTGACGTGATGCAGCAGGAACACGCGCACCAGGCCGCCCCATAGCAATGCGGTCAGAGCGGCCGTGATGGTCCCGCCCACGATCCACCCCACCGCGAACGGGATCGCGAACGAGAGCGTCACCCAGAATCCGAACAGCTTGTCGATCACCCTTAGCCCACGGTCTTTGACGAGGTCAGGCGCGAACCGCTGGCGATCGGCCGTAGCGACCGTCTCGAACAGCCAGCCCATATGCGCGTGCCACAGCCCCTTGGCCGCTCCCCAAAAACCGGGCCCACTCAGGTGCGGGGAGTGAGGATCACCCTCCCGGTCCGTGAACGCGTGATGCTTACGGTGGTCCGCTACCCAGGTGATCACCGACCCCTGGACGGCCATCGAGCCGACCACAGCGATCACCGCCCGGAAGGAACGCGAGGACTCGAACGCTCGGTGAGTGAACATCCGGTGGTACCCCAGCGTGACCCCGAGGCAGGTCACGACGTACAGGCCGACCAGCAATCCAAGCTCGAGCGGGCCCACGGCGCGGTCCCACAGCAGCACGACTGCCGCGATCAGCCCCACGAAGGGAGCCGAAACGCCGATGAGGTTGGCGGTTTTGTGAGCCCTGCTCATCGCACCTCACACCATACGTCAACTCGTGTCCCGGCGACGAGCCCGGCCTGGCTAGGCGGCCGCCGGAGGCACGGGCTCGGGCGAGGGCTCCGGCTCGGGGGTGATCGGTACCTCCGGGCCCAGGGCGCCAGCTGCTAGCTCGTCGTGCCAGACGTAGGCGATCGGTATCTGGTAGCGACCCGAGTTGCGGGCCCGGAACTCGCTCATTTCCGGCCCCTCCCAGTAGCGGTACCAGTCCTCGCGGCTATCGAACCAGGCCATCTGCGTGATGCGGTAGCGGTCGTCCAGGTCCCGGTGAACGGCGTACTGGGTCGCTCCGTAGCGGAGGGCCAGCGGCGCCACCTGCGCCACTTCCAGAGCGAAGGCCTCCTGGCGCAGCACGGTCGCGTACCACACAACCCAGACGACGCCTCCACCGCCGGCGGCCATCAGCGCTTGCCTCGCTCGCTCGACCGCATCAGGCGCCCACCTCGGCGTGGATCGCTCCCGGTCCTTGCACCGTCCGGCCCTCACCTTCCTCGGTGGTGCCCACCAGAATCGCGATCTTGCCCAGGTGCTTGTTCTCGCGCATGAGCTGGTGGGCTTCGGGAACGCCGTCGAAGCCCATCGTGCGCCAGAGGACGGGGCGGATCTTGCTTTGCTCGATCAGCTCGTTGGCTTTCGTGCACTCGTAGGCGTTGGCGAAGTGCGAGCCGATGATCTGCTTCTGGCGCATCCACAGGTAGCGGACGTCGAAGTCCAGGTTGTAGCCCGTGGTGGCTGCGCAGATCACGACCTTGCCAAACGTCTTGACGGCCAGCACCGAGGTCGGGAACGTGGCCTGGCCGACGTGCTCGAAGACGACATCGGGTTGGCCTCCGAGGACCTCGCTGGCCACCTTGGCGAACCGCCGCGACTCCTTGAAGCGCGCCTTCTCCTCCTCGGCGGTCTCGCCTCCCCGGCGCATCATCCCGTCGTACTCCCTGCGGTTGATGTAGCCCACCGCCCCCAGCTCCTCGACGAGCCGCCCCTTCTCGTCGCTCGAGACTACCCCCACGCAATCTGCGCCCGTGAGCGTGCAGAGCTGGGTGGCGAACACGCCGAGCCCGCCGGCGGCCCCCCAGATCAGCACCCGGTGGCCGGCCTGAAGCTCGCACTGAGTGATCAGCATCCGGTAGGCGGTGAAGTAAACGAGCCCATACGAGGCCGCCTCCTCCCAGGTCAGGTTCTGCGGGCGGGGAAGGAGCTGCTGAACCTGCACCTTGGTGAACTGGGCGAACGACCCCCATGTGGTCTCGTAACCCCAGATCCTCTGCGAGGGAGCCGCCAGGGGATCAAGCCCGTGGACCTCAACGTCCTCGTAGGAGGCCTGGTTGCAGTGGATCACGACCTCGTCGCCCGGCTTCCAGCGGGTCACGCCCTCGCCCACCTTCCAGACGATCCCCGAGGCGTCCGAGCCGCCGATGTGGTGACCGTACTGCGGGTGATCGCCGTAGCCGAACACCGACACCGGCTTCCCGAGCGCCGCCCAGACGTTGTTGTAGTTGACGCCCGCGGCCATCACGCGCACGATCACCTCGAAAGCGCCGGGCTCCGGAACCTCGATCTCCTCGAGCTGGAAGGCGTCCATCGGCTCGCCTTCGCGCTCGGGCCGGATCACCCACGCCGCCATCGTCGGCGGCAGCTCGCCAGGCTCGGTGTCAACGATGGAAACTTGGCTCAGATCGACGGCCACTCGGCTCCGCACCTTCCTTTGGTCGTTCGGCTTCGGCGCGGATGCTACCCGGGCAGCGGTGCCGCCGGCCGCTCGAGGTGTCAGGTGCTAGTCGCCGTTATGGACGCTCTCGGCTGCGATCTCCCACAGCCAGCATGTGAGCAGCTCGCTCCATGCTCCGGCGTCCTCGACCGCGGCGCTCACCCAAGCGAGCTCCCCCTCGAGCGCGGGCCACCGCACCCGTCCGTTGGCCGGTGCCGGGCGTGTAGGCAATCGTTGGCTCATCGGTGATCGGTAGTGGTCGGATTCGCGGTTGTCACTGGTCGTTAGCGGCCGGTGGTGGCCGAATTCGTTTTCAAGCCAAGGACGGTAGGCGGCGAATGGCCTTTTGAAAAGGTCCAATTCGACTATCTTGGATAGGGCCAAATGGACCTCCACATCAGGTTGGAACCGGGGGCACCGTTGCGCGCGCAACTTGAGCGTGAGCTGCGCGACTCGATCCGGGCCGGCCGGCTGCGCGCCGGCTCAAAGGTCCCTTCCAGCCGCGTGCTCGCGCTCGAGCTGGGCGTCTCCCGTGGTGTGGTTGTGGAGGCTTACTCACAGCTGGTCGCCGAGGGCTACCTCGTCGCCCGGGCCGGCGGTGGCACCCGCATCGCCGAGGGGCTCGCCCAGGAACCGCGGGCGGTGCGAGCCTCGACGCCGGCCATAGGCGGGCCGCGCCACGAGCTGCGCAGCGGAGTCCCCGACCTGTCGTTCTTTCCTCGGCGGGCGTGGCAGGTAGCGGTGTCGGCCGCGCTCCGAGAGCTGCCCGACACGGCGTTTGCGTATGGCTCGCGGCTTGGTCTGCGCCAGCTGCGGGTCGCGCTGAGCGACTACCTCGGGCGCGTTCGAGCTGTCGTCGCTGATCCTGACCAGATGGCGATCACTGCCGGGGCGGCGCACGGGTTGGAGATTCTGTGGCACACGCTCCGTCGGCGCGGGGCCCGGCGGGTGGCGGTCGAGGACCCGGCCTGGGCCGCGATTCCCGCTACGGTCGCGCAGTCCGGAATGGAGATCGTCCCCGTCGCGGTGGATGAGGAGGGGCTGAACGTCGCGGAGCTGGACGGCGCAGGCGCCGCCGCTGTCGTGCTGTCTCCGGCCCATCAATACCCCACGGGCGTAGTCCTGAGCCCAACCCGTCGGGCTGAGCTGATTGCCTGGGCGCGGCGTCGTGACGCCCTGATCGTCGAGGACGACTACGACGCCGAATATCGCTACGACCGCGATCCGATCGCCTCGCTCCAAGGGCTGGCGCCCGATTGCGTCGCATATGTGGGAACCGCGAGCAAGACCCTCGCGCCCGGTCTGCGGCTCGGGTGGGTGCTCGCGCCGAGCCGGCTCGTAGGCGAGCTGATAGCCCAGCACGGGGTGACCCGCGCCATGCCGTCCGTGCTCACACAGGCGGCGTACGCCTCGTTGCTCGAGAGTGGCGAGATCGACCGGCATCTGCGGCGGACTCGGCGCCGGTATCACGCCCGTCGGAACGTGCTCATCGAGGCACTGGCAAGCTCGATGCCCGAAGCCCGTCTCGGCGGCGCGTCGGCCGGACTCCACCTGATCGCCTGGCTGCCGGAAGGGAGCGACGAGGAAGCGATCAGCGATGCGGCAGCGCGACGTGGGGTCGCCGTCCACACGCTGCGCCGGGATTGCACGGTCACAGCGCCGAGGCCGCCCGCGTTGCTGCTGGGCTACGGGTTGATCTCCGAGCAGGCCATCCCTCGGGCCGTCAGGGAGCTCGCAGAGGCCGCCCGGTGCTGACGTGGCGTCATGCGCGCGTCCGGGCCCGAGCGCCGGCCCAACCCAGCGCTGAAGACCATGATCGGCTCATCGCCGCGCTCGAGGAGGACTGGACGGGACCAAGCGGCTAGGGGCGATCCGGGCGCAGGCCCAGGATCGTCTGCCGGTGATGCTCGTCTGGACGGCTCTCGATCCGGCTGGCAGCCTCTGGCGGCAGCGGTTGTGGCCCGCCGGCCACGAGGCTGCCGAGCAGCACACGAGCCGCCTTGTCGGCCATCCGCGTGATTCCCAACACCTCGGCTTCAGACTGCCCGAGCGCGACCAGGCCGTGGTTCTGGAGGTAGATCGTCTTCGGTGCGCGGCCGTGCTGCTCGACGTGTCGGCGCAGCCGGTCGCGTACCTCGACCGCGAGCGGGATTCCGGGGTCGACATAGGGGACGAGCATTGGGTGCGGGCCGCAAACCACGAGTTGGTCTGGGAACAAGGGCCCGACCAGGACCGCCTCGGGCCGGCGCGAGCACAGGATCGCGTTGACCGCGACCGGATGCGTGTGACCGATCGCCGTGGCCCCGCCGACGTTCAGGCAGACGGCGTGCAGCGGTGCCTCGACGGAGGGCTGTGGACCATCCGAGACGCGGGACGCGGCCAGCGCACCGGCCAGTTCCTGATCAGCGGGGGGCGGGGCGTCGAGCAGCGCCAGCACGGCGCCCAGGCGCAACTCGACGAACGCATCCCTAGTGGCGGTGCCGAGGGCGAACCCACTTGCCTTCACCAGGAAGCTGTCGTGGCCGGTGCGCAGGGACGTGTTGCCCTCGCCCAGGATGGCGTAGTCGGCGTCGGCATCGCCGAGCGTGCGCGACAGGCTCACCATCCGGTCAAGCTGATCGTGGCTGCTCAAGCGCGCCCCTCTCCGAGTAGAGCTCACGGTAGCGGCGGTGGCGCTCGGGCTGTGGCTCGAACACGCGGACGCGATGCCGGACGGCCCGCGGCGCCTCCTCGATGCTGGCGTACACGCCGGCACCCACTCCGCCCAGCAGGGCGGCGCCGAGTAGGGTCAGCTCGTCTGTCTGGACGGCTTCGATGGCGAGCCCAGTCACGTCCGCCTTCAGCTGCAGCCAGAAGTCGTTGCGCTGTCCTCCGCCGAGCACGCGCAGGGCGGTGCACCGGCGGCCAATGGCGCCCTCCAGCACCTCGACTTGCCTGCGCAGCTGGTAGCAGAGCGACTCGAAGGCGGCCCTCACGACCTGACCGCGGGTCGTTGTGGTCGTGAGCCCGAGCAGTGCGCCGGCTGTGTCGCTGCCGCCGAATGGACCCACCCCAGGGACGAACGCGGGCACCACCGTGACTCCGCCCGCGCCCGGCTCGGTGGCCTCGGCATCGGCGATCATCGCCCCCCAGGCATCGTCCTTGGCGCCGTACGCGAGATCGCGCAGCCAGGCCAGCACGCTGCCGGCCGGCATCAGCGACTGGCACAGGTACCAACCTTCAAGCGCGTGCCGCTCCCAGTCGATCCCGTGTTCGAACAGTTCCGCGGTGGGGGCGAACTGGCGCGTGGGCACGATCAGCATCTCCCAGGTGCCGGTGATGTCAACGAACGTGTCGAGTGGCAGCTCGGCGGTGGCGGCTAGCGTTCCCACCTCGCAGTCGTGACCGCCGATCGCGACGACCGTGCCGGACGGAAGCTCCGCAACGGGATCCTGGATCGACCCGATCGCCTCCCCTGGCTCGCCCCGCGCGGCGGGAAGCTCTGGGGGAAGCTGCGCCGCCGCGAACAGATCTTTGGCCCAGGTGTCGTGGCGGAGGTCGAACGCCATCGTGGTCGACGCGCTGGTGGGATCGGTGCGCATCTCGCCCGACAGCCAGTAGGCGGCGATGTCCGGAATCATCAGCCAGCTGGCCTGCTCGAGGGCGGCTGGCGCGTGCTCGCGCAGCCACAGCCAGCGACCGAGTGTGTTGATCGGGTAGGGGTGATATCCGGTCGTCGCGTAGATCGCACCGTCACCCAGCCGCTCGACGAGTCGCTGCAACAGGATGCTGGCGCGCGTGTCGTGCCAGGAAATGATCGGGTAGCGCTGCTCGCCGGCGGCCGTGAACGGAGCGCCGTCGGCGCCGAATCCGGTAACCGCGATCGACCGGATCACCCGGGGCTTGCCCAGCCGGCCCGTGACCTCGCGAAGTACCTGCCCTAGCGCGTCGCGGAGGGCATGTGCGTCCCATACGAACCAACCGTCGCCGCCCGGCTGTGGCACCGGCGCGTTTGGACGAGTGGCCAGCGCGAGCGGCGCACCCGCCGGGTCAAATGCGCCGGCTTTGATCGACGAGGCACCGACGTCAACACCGATGAGGACCTCCTCGCCCATACGTTCAGCGAACGCGGTCCCAGAGCGGCTGGGCGGCGCCGTCGCCGCCGAGGACCACCGGCGTGATCCCGCAGATCTCGGCCAGCTGTACGAGCGGCCGGATCTGGTCGCCTGGGGTGGCGTGGATGTGGTTGCACGGGAATACGCGCAGCATCTCGTCATAGGAGCAGTGGAGGCGGGCGTGAACGTGCGGCCACGTGGGATCGGTCTGGGCGTTGAGCTCCCGCCGCGTGTCGGCCGGCAGATCGGCGGCCTCACCGGGAATGATCACCAGATACGGACGGTCGTCCCAGACACCGAGGCGGGCAAACGTGAGCGGCCCAGGGGCAGCATCGAACTCCACCGAGGCGCCGCCGGCCTTGAAGTAGAACCGCAGCGCTGGGTGGAACGTGACCCGCTCGAAGTTAGCGACCGGGTCATCCGACCGGGTGGCGTACCAGGTCGCGTGCTGACCCGAATTGCACAGATCCCAGACATCGAGCTCCGGGTGGTAAAGCCGGACGTCCATGAAGAGGCTCGGGACGCCGCCAGAAACGTACTTGAGCAGCTCCATCGTGATCGCCGCGTTTGCGTCCGCCTCGGTCGCACAGGGGATCGATTCCTTCGGTCCGTGCCAGTCGTACGGGTCGTTGAGCAGCATCTCGGCAACGTCAGCGGTACAGACATACTCGGTCAGCTCGCGTTGTCCCTTGATGCCGCAGTACGAGAAGCCGTTCTCGTCGTTCAGCTCGCGGATCGCAAGGTACAGGCGCAGCTGCGTCTCGAGCCGCTCTGGAGTGAGCATGTCGCCGTCGTAGCGCAGCCGATCACCGAGTAACGACTCGAGCCACTCGCGGCCGGCCCGGACCTCGGTGCCGTCGACCTGCTTCATCCGCTCGACCACCCACAGCTGATCGATCTGGTAGGCGGTCGTGCCGAGCGTCTTTATTGTCGGAACGAGGTGGAAGAAACCGGTCTCCATTCCCATCGAGTGCCCCCCGTAAAGGCCGTAGACCTCGCTCCGGATCACGGTGGCCGCCTGCGCGGCGCGGATCCAGGCGCTGACCGCCTCGCGCGTCGCGGGATCGTCGACCTCGCCCACGATCCGGTGGGTACGCACGCCGGCCTGGCGCAGCGCCCCGTCGGTGGCCAGCAGACCGACGTTGCCCGGGAACCGGCCGTTGTTGTTCGACAACGACAGGATCGGGAGCTCGCGGCCGACCGCATTCACCAGCGGCCATACCAGGAACGGGAAATCCCACACGTTGAAGCACAGGATCAGCGACCTGCACCCTGCTCGCCGCAGCCGCTCCCCGATCTCCTGTGCAGTCCGTACCGACTTGACGGTCTCGGGAGCGACCACGATTTCCGGACCTCGTCCGTCGCCCGAGGCCGCCTCGAGCCGGATCGCCTCAGCCCACCGGTCCAGGACGCGCAGGTTCTCCGCCTCGTTCTCGGCGTACACGTGCGGACGCTCGTCGTTGATCATCACCAGGCCGATCGGCGTGCTGCGCATGTGAGCCCTCCTCCTTCTAGCGCGGGAAGGCGGCCGCCACGCCGCCGTCCACGTTCACAATGTTTCCGGTCGTCTTCGCTGAGCGTTCGGACGCGAAGAACAAGACCGCCTCGGCGACGTCGCTTGGGTGGACATTCACCTTCAGCGTGGTCCTCGCCCGATAGTGGGCTTCGAGCTCGGAATCGTCGATCCCGTAGGCGGCGGCTCGTGCCTGGCGCCACTCGCTGGTCCAGATCCCCGAGCCGGCGATCACCGCGTCCGGGTTGACGCAGTTGACCCGAATGCCGTCCGCTCCGACCTCCTCTGCGAGGCACCGCGCGAGGTGCAGCTCAGCCGCCTTGGCCGCGCTGTAGGCGGCATTCTCCTTGCCCGGCGACGAGGCCGTTCTTCGAGCCAACGAACACGATCGAACCGCCACTTCCCTGCCGTCCCATGACCTCCACAGCGGCCTGTGCGACGAGGAAGTAGCCGCGGGCGAGCAGATCGAAGTTGGTCTGCCACAGCTCAGGCGTGGTCGCCTCGATCGACGCGCCGAGCGCTGCTCCTGCGGAGCACACGACGATGTCCACCCCACCCCATTCGAGCACGGTCTGCTCGAACCCGTCACGCACGGCGCTCGGGTCGGTGACGTCCACCGCCAGCGCCAGCGCGCGCCGCTGGCCGTGGTGCTCCACGATCCCGTCCGCCACCGCGGCCGCCCCTGTGGCGTTCACATCGGCGACCGCCACATGCGCTCCCTCCTCGGCGAGCCGCTCGGCGGTGGCGCGACCGATGCCGCTGGCGGCGCCGGTCACGAACGCGATATGCCCGGCCAACTCCCGCTCCGGTGGTGCCAGCGTCAGCTTGTAGCGCTCGAGCGGCCAGTACTCGACCGCGAATGCCTCCGCCTCGCTCAGGGACTCGAAGCCGCCGGCGGCGCAAGCGAGCCGGATCACCTCTATCGCTCGGTGGTACAGCTCGTTCGAAATACGCGCGCTGGCGGCGTCCTTACCGGCGCTGATCATTCCGACGCCCGGCATGAGCACCACGCGCGGGCCTGAAGGGTCGATCGGAAACGGCTTTGTCTCGTCATCCAGGTGCGAGGCGTAATAGCTCCTGTACCAGCGCTCGTAGGAGGCGACCGCTTCGCGTACTCGTTGGGCGCTCCCGTCCTCGGTGCAGTCGAGCTCCAGCGGGCGGGCCTTGGTGTGGATGAGATGGTCTGGACACGCGGCCCCCTTCTGTGACACCGCGGCCGTCTCGGAGGCTCCTACGAACTCGAGCACCCGCTCGCCCTGGTCGACCTCGAGCACCTGATGGCGCTCGCGCGAGATGGCGCCGCGGAGCGCCGGCAGCGCCTCCGTGAGCAGCCGGCGGCGGCGATCGGGCGCCAGGCTGGGCCGGAGCGGCGGCCCCAGCGGCTCGTCCACGCCGGTTGCCTCCAGCACCTGCGCCGCCCGCTCGGCCGCCTCGATCGTGGCCTCATAGCACTCCCGGTCGCTGTCCCCCCAGGTGACCAGTCCGTGCTTTGCCAGCAGCACGAAGCGGGTCGCCGGCGCTTCCTGGAGCCTGTCGGCGATCTGCTTCGAGAGGGCGAAGCCGGGGCGCAGCCAGTCGATCCACACGAACCGATCGCCGAAAGCCTGTGCCGCGAGCTCGCGGCCGCGCGGCGTGCAGGTGAGCGCGATGATCGCGTCCGGGTGGGTGTGGTCGACGCATGTCGCGGGGATGAAGGCGTGCATCAGCGTCTCGATCGACGGCCGCGGCTGGCCCGGATCGACGCCGGAGCGCAGCAGGTGGTCGATCATCGCCGCGTCCGGAAGCAGTGTGCGCTCGCGTAGCGGCAGCAGCTCGTCCAGCCGCAGCCCGGCAAAGCCATCGGGCCCGATGGTGGCGAGGTCACTGCCACTGCCCTTCACCCGCAGAACGCGGATCGGGCGCCCGAGGTGATCTGTCTCGTCCAGCTTGCTGGAGGTGTTGCCGCCGCCCCAGTTCGCCAGCCGCCGGTCGGCACCGAGCAGGTTCGAGCGGTAGGCAAGCCGCTGACGCGGCGTCAGCGCCGCCGCTCGCTCCTCATCCCATTGACTGGGATAGCGGCGGGAGTCGCGCCTCCGTGGCTCTCCCGCCGCTTCTCTAGTCGACCCGGGCGGGGCCACGGCTCATTTCACTGTCGGCGGGAACACCAGCGCGTGGATCGCCGGCTGGTTCATGTTCGCCTTGGTGACGACCGTCGAGCCGGTGTCCACCGAGTGCGGCACCTTCTTGTGCTGGATCAAAGCGACGGCCTCCGCCACGCCGAGGTAGCCGATCCGGTAGGGGTTCTGGACGATCAGCGCCGACACCTGACCGCCGGAGAGGGCGCTGACCTCGTCGGGTGCGTTGTCGAACCCGATCACCTTGACCTTACCCACCTGGCCGCGCCCGATGAGTGCGTGCACGACGCCGATCACGCCGGGCTCGTTGGCGGCGAACACACCCTTCAGGTTCGGGTGCGAGGTCAGGATGTTCTCCATCTCCGACAACGCCATGTTGATGTCACTCTGGTCGTACTGCACGGCGACCAGGTGGATGTTCGGGTACTTCTTGAGCTCCTGCTCGAATCCCTGCTGGCGCTGGATCGAGGTGGCCGCGGACGGGACGAACGGCAGCAGTGCCACGTCGCCCTTGCCGCCGATCTGCTGGGCCAGGATGTCGGCCGCCTTGGCCGCGGCGGCGATGTTGTTGGTCGCCACCAGCGGTGGCGTCTGGGGAGACAGACCGGAGTCGATGTTCACGACCGGAATCCCGGCCTTGGTCGCCGACTGCGCGGTGCCCACCAGGCCGTGTGCGTCGGACGCGGCAAACGAGATCGCGTTGACGTGCTTGGTGATGAAGTCCTGGAGGATGTTGACCTGGCCCGCGACGTCGGTCTCGGTCTCAGTTCCCTTCCAGACGATGTTCACGTGTAGGGCCTTGGCCGCCGCCGCGGCGCCGGCGTGCACGGTGCCCCAGTAGAACAGGCCGACCGATTTGGGCACAACCGCGACCGTGTACTTCGCTCCGCTCACGGTCGAAGTAGCGCCCGCGCCCGCGCTGGAGCTTGAACTGGAGCTCTTGTTCGACGAGCCGCAGGCCGCGACAAGTAGAGCCGCCGCTACGGCCGCCAAGGCAGCCGCCGCTACGCGCCACCGGCTCCCGGGGCCGACAGCGAGCTTCCTCGCTTGTGTCAACTGTTGCGTCGTTGTGTGCACTGCTCGATCTCCTTCCTCGACTGAGTGTTTGTGCCCCTATCGCCTTGCGAGCGCACGCCTCCGCACCTGGTCGTAGGCGACCGCCGCGATGATCACGACGCCCAGGATGAAGTCCTGCCAGAAGTTGGAGATGTTCAGCAGATCGCTTCCGTTCGCGATCAGCTCCATCAACAGGGCGCCAATCAAGGTCCCGATCACTGTGCCCTCGCCCCCGAACAGGCTCGCGCCGCCGATGACTGCGGCGGCGATCGCGTTGAGGTTGTAGTTCATGCCGGCGGATGGGTCTCCGGTCACCACCCTGCTGGCCACGATCACCCCGCCCAGACCGGCCAGCAGTCCCTGGATCGCATAGACCGAGATCAGCGCCCGGTTTACGCGAATGCCCGACAACCGGGCCGTCTCATAGCTCGATCCGATCGCGTATGCGCTTCGTCCCAGCGTCGTACGTGACAGGACGAACCACCCGCCGAGCGCGACCACGATCATCACGAAGATCGGGGCGGCGAGCGGGCCCACATGGCCGTCGCCCAGTGCGTCGAACGCGATTGGGGCGGCGATCGGCTGGCCGTTCGTGATGAGCAGGGCGATCCCACCGACTGCGCTCAGCGTCCCCAGGGTTGCGATGAAAGGGGGCAACCGCACGACGGTGACCAGCAGGCCATTAACGAGTCCGACGCCGCCTCCCACGAGGATGCCGAGGACCATGCCCAGCGCAATCCCCATGTGATCGTTCACGACGACCATCGTCGAGACCACTCCGGTGAGCGCTACCACCGCGCTCACCGAGAGGTCGATCCCGGCGGTGATGATCACCATCGTCTGCCCCACGGCGATGATCGCGATCACCGACATCTGGACGAAGATCGCGGTGATGTTGGTGCTGGTCAGGAAGACCGAGGAGTCGATCGTCAGGAAGATCCCGAGCGCGAGCACGAACGCGAACGGCCCGAGTTGCTGGAGCACCCGGCGCACCCAGATGCGGAACCTGGCCTGTCGCTCAGCCTTTGCCCGTTCGGCCTGCGTCTCGGTCGCGGCCGCGCCCGTCGGCCGGTCGACCACCTCGTGCGCATCACTCATGTGAGTGCCTCCCTGATCTGCCATCCGACGCCGCGACTCGCTGACCGGTGGCCGCGAACATGACGTCCTCCTGTGTTGCCTTGCCGCGCGCGAACTCCGCGACGATCGCGCCTCGCCGCATGACCAGCACCCGGTCGCTCATCCCCAGCACCTCGGGGAGGTAGGACGAGAGCAGGATGATCCCCTTGCCCGCTCTCACCAGCCGGTTGATCAGCCCGTAGATCTCCACCTTTGCTCCGACATCGATGCCCCGCGTTGGCTCGTCCAGGATCAGCACGTCGACGCCTGCGGTGAGCCACCTGCCGAGCACCGTCTTCTGCTGATTGCCTCCGCTGAGCAGCGACACCTGCTGCTCGAGCGAGGGGGTCACGATTCGCAGCGTCTCGACGATCCTGGCGGCGGACCGGCGCTCCTCGCGCCGCCTCAGCACTCCGGCACGGGAGAACTGCGGGAGCGCCGCCAATGTCAAATTGCTCCCGACTGGCAACAGGCCGGCGATGCCGCTGCGCCGGCGGTCGTCTGACAGGTAGCCGATGCTGCTGGCCACAGCCGCATGGGGATTGCGGATCCGAACTCGCTTGCCGCGCAGATAGACCTCGCCCCCGTCTGACGGAATCGCTCCGATGACCGCCTGCATCAGCGCGGTGCGACCGGCGCCGAGCAGGCCGGCGAAGCCCACGATCTCCCCAGCGCGCACGGAGAAGCTCGCTCCCTCATCGCGCCCACGCACCCGCATCCCCTCTACGCGGAGCAGCTCCTCTCCCAGCTGAGCTTGCTCCTTGGGGAACATCTCCATCAGCGGCCGCCCGACCATCATCCGGATCAGCTCGTCCGGCGTGGTCTCCGACACGAGCCGCTCGCCCACGTTCTCGCCGTCACGCAGGACCGTGACCCGATCGCAGAGGCTGAGGATCTCCTCGATCGTGTGGGAGATGTAGATGATCGCCACACCCTGCGTGCGCAGATCGCGGAGCACTCGGTGTAGCTCGGTGATCTCGGCCTCGGTCAGCGCCGAGGTGGGCTCGTCGAGCACCAGCACCCTGACTTGGTGTGAGAGCGCCTTGGCGATCTCGGTCATCTGCTGCTGGGCGATCGTCAACTCGCTCACCGGCACCCGGAGCGGAAGCTCGAGCTTGAGCCGCTCGAGGACCCCGCGCGCGTCGCGGTGTAGCCGACGCCACTGCACGAACCCGACCGGGTTCCGGGGCAGCCGCCCGATGAACAAATTCTCGGCCACGCTCAGGTGTCCGGCGAGGCTCGTTTCCTGGTAGACGGTCGAGATCCCCCTTCTCAGCGCGTCGGTGGGCCCCGAGATATGAACCTCGTCACCCGTCAGCAGGATCCGACCTTCGTCCTTTCGCTCAGCGCCGGCCAGGATCTTCATCAGCGTCGACTTGCCGGCTCCGTTCTCGCCCAGGATCGCGTGGATCTCGCCCTGCTGGACGCTGAAATCGACGCCTTTGAGCGCCTGAACCCCCGGGAAGTGCCGCCGGATCCCGAGCATCTGGACGGCTGGCGGCTGGCTTGCTTCGGTCATCATGGCGCTCCTATCGCCGGGGTGTCCACCTCGCCGGGCTCGCCGGAACGTGCCGGCGCCCGGCTCCGGTCGGCCTGCAGCTGGATGTCCGCCAGGCCGTGGGCGAGCTCGCGCGTCATGGCGTACAGCTCGCGATATATCGAGTAGAGCCGGTCGTACAGGGAGCGCAACTCCTCGCGTGGCTCGATCGTGTCCGCGATCAGGTTCCACGGATCGTCCAGCGAGACGAGCCTCGCGGCAGCGCCCGCGAGCTTGACATCGCCGTAGCTGGCGCCGATCGTCAGCTCGGGGACGTCCTGCGGGCGGCCAGTGACATCCGAGACGATCTGAGTCCACAGGCCTCCCTTGGTGCCGCCGCCGACCGCTACCAGCCGGCGCGGGTCGCCGCCAGCAGACTCGATCGTCTCCAGGTTGTGGCGGACTCCGAATGCGGTCGCCTCGAGCATCCCCCTGTACAGGTGGCCGCGACCGTGGCTCAAGGTCAGGCCGAGGATGGCTCCGCGCGCACGCGGGTCAAACAGCGGCGTTCGCTCCCCGGCGAAGTACGGCAACACGACCAGGCCGTCTGATCCGGGTTGGGTGGCGCCCGCCTCGGACACCAGCTGCGCGAATGGGAGTCCTCCGGCCACCTCGCGGAGCCAGCCCGTCAGTGCCCCCGAGGTCGCCATGCCGGCGGCGATCGTGCGCGAGTCGGGGGTAACGCCGGCGGTCAGCCACAGCGAGGGGTGGGGACGGGCGGCCGGCGCGACGTTGACTAAGAACATCGTCGTCCCGTAGGCCAGCATCGTGTCACCGGAGCCGGTGACGCCCGCGCTCAGTGATTCCGCCCAGGCGTCGATCGTGCCCGCGGCCACCGGGGCTCCCGCGGGGAGACCGGTTTCGCTCGCGGCCTCGGCGCTCACGACCCCGGCGACTTCGCCGGGCCAGAGCAGCCGCGGCAACTCGAGTCCAGGCGCGATCTCCTCGGCCCAGTCCTCCCGCCAGCGGGACGAGTGGAGGTCGTACAGGGGGTTGCACTGGCTCGCGGAATGGTGATCGAGGACGTACTCGCCGGTCAGCCGCAAGACCGCAAACGAGCTCGCCATCACGAACCGCTTGGTCCGCTCCCACACCTCCTGCTCGTAGCGGCGGAGCCACAGGAGCTTTGGCCCCACGGCCTGGGAAGTGAGCGGCGAGCCGCCGGAGCTCAGCACCGCGTCGGCGCCGTAGCGTTCGGTCAGCTCCTCGACTTCGGCTGATGCGCGCGTGTCGATGCCGTACAGGACAGCCGGTCGCAGCGGCGCGCCCAGCCCGTCGAGCGGTAGTAGACAGGGGCCGATGCCGCTGACGGAGATTCCGCGTACGCGTCCCAGCAGCTCGCGATCGAGGTCGGCCAGCAGCGCAAGTACGTCCGTCCACCACACCCCCTCCGCGTCGTGTTCGGCCCACCCTGGATGCGGCAGCGACAGCGCATGCTCCCGCTCAGCGGTTGCAAGGACCGTACCGTCGGCAACAGCCAAGACGGCCTTTGAGCTCGACGTCCCGATGTCCAGACCGAGCAGCACCTCATCCATCTGTTCAATGCCCCCCGCAGCATGAGCCGCGATGCCGCAGCTCGAGCTCGAACACACGTTGCCTGCGGCGGATGCGGCCGTCCTCGATCCTCTCCAGCAGCATCCCCACCGCGGTCTCGGCCATCTGACGCACTGGCTGGGCGAGCGTCGTCAGCGGCGGATCGGTCAGCTCGGCCCAGGGTGGATCGTCGATCGACAGGAGCGCCACGTCGTCGGGAATCCGCAGGCCGCGCTCTTTGATCGCCTGGAGCGCACCGATCGTCATCAGGTTGTTCGCCACCAGCAGCGCGGTGGCCCCGCCGTCCACGAGCGTGCCCGCAGCCGCCCGTGCCCGTTCGGTCCGGAAGCCCCCGTCGGCGACCAGGGGCGCGAGCCCGGCCTCGTCGATTGCTTGGCGGTAACCAGCCCGCCGCTCGTCGGCGGTCTGAACCCCGTCGGGCCCGCCGACGAATCCGACGCACTCATGGCCGCACTCGAGCAGGTGCTCGGTTCCGGCACCGTGCGCCGGCGAGGTTGTGCACCACAACTGAGTCCGCCCGTCGGTCCTCGACGCGCCGGTCGAATGCCACGAGCGAGATGCCGTGATCGAGCAACTCCCCGATCTCGGGGGCGCGACCGTCCGACGGAGAGAGGATCACGCCGGCCACGCGTTCTGCCGCCAGCACGCCCAGGTAGTCGCGCTGCTTGGCCGACTCCTCATCTGTGTTGCAGAGCAGCACCCGATGGCCACGCACGTAGGCGGCATCCTCTACCGCCCTCACCATCTGGGTGAAGTGGGGGTTCTCGATGTCGGAGACGACAACGCCGATCATCTCCGTCTGCCGCCGCCGGAAATTGCTCGCGAGACGGTTTGGCCGGTAACCAAGCTCTTCGATCGCTGCGATCACGACCTCGCGCTTGGCGGGGCCGACGGTTGCGCTCTCGTTGATCACCCGCGAGACCGTCGCGGGGGAGACCCCAGCTCGTTGGGCCACATCCTTGATCCGAAACGGCTGTCGAGACAATCGATCCGTGGGGCGGCTGAATGAAGGGGGCAGCTGAAATCCGCGAAACCGATTTCAGAAATGGATTTCAAAATACCCTTGGAGCGAAGCCCAGTCAATCCCGAGCCGTCCTCGCTAAACTAGGCTTAACCCAACCGGGGCGGGGGTCAGGCTGGTGTGTGCCGGGGTCAGGCTTGCGTGCGGGCCCGGGGGCGGGCGGCGTCTGTCGATCTCTTAGGCCGCTTGGCCGGCAGTCGGCCGGCACGCCGCGCCTGGTCGGCGAGGAGGTACTCGATCTGAGCGTTGATGCTCCGCAGATCATCATTGGCCCAACGGCGGAGGGCCTCGAACAGGTCCGGGTTCAGTCGAAGTAGGAATCGTTTGCTCTCCGCCATGGTTTGTCGCCGCCGTCTAGGTGTAGAGAGTGCCTGTGTTCAGCACCGGGGTCGGTGCGTGATCGCCCGATAGGACGACCATCAGGTTTGAGACCATCGCCGCCTTCCGCTCGGGGTCGAGCTCCACGAGGTCTGAGTCGGCGAGCCGCGCGAGTGCCATCTGGACGATTCCGACCGCGCCGGCGACCATCTTCTTGCGGGCGGCCAGGATCGCTTCGGCTTGCTGGCGGCGCAGCATCACCTCGGCGATCTCCGGCGCGTAGGCCAGGTGCGTGAGCCGCGTCTCGTGGACTTCGATCCCGGCGGTCCGCAGCCTCGACTCCAGCTCCCTGTGGAGGCTTTCGAGCACCTCGTCTGCGCGGCCGCGCAGGGACACGGCAGCTTCGTCGTAGTCGTCGTAGGGGTACTGGCTCGCCAGGTGCCGTAATGCGGTCTCGCTCTGCACGACTACGAACTGCTCGTAGTCCTCGACGTCGAAGGTTGCCCTCGCCGTATCGGTTACGCGCCAGACGACGACTGCGGCGAGCTCGATCGGGTTGCCGCTCGAGTCGTTGACCTTGATCCGCTCGCTCTGGAAGTTGCGCACCCGCAGCGACACCGTGCGTCGCCAGAAGACGGTAAACGGGTTCACCCACCACAGTCCGGGGTCGGTGACCGTCCCGACGTAGCGACCGAACAGGATCAGGACGCGGGAGGAGTTGGGTTGTACGACGACAAAGCCCTTCAGGAGCAGGGCGACCACCGCCAGGATGATCACCCCCACGACGGTCAAGGCGGAGGTGTTCGCCGCCAGCCCGCCCGCGAGGAGCCCAACGCCGACTGCGAATGCCACGACTGCGGCGCCGGCCGCCGGGCCACCTGACACCGCCCGAGCGGGCTGCTGGTTGTGCGCCCTCCGCGGGAGCCCTGATCCGTCCCGGTCCGTGTCGCTCACGATGTCCTCGCCCGCTATCACTTCGATATTACTCTAGACCCTCGGTCCAGGTCCGGCGCAACTCGGCCGCGTCTGGAGCAAGGAATATTCGCACAATATCTTCGTGATATCATCCATCTCGTGACGGGACCAGTGGCCCTGAAACCGATCGCCTCCGACGAAGTGAAGGCCGGCGCGGCGCTGACCGCCCAGGGTCTGACCAAGCAGTTCGGCGACCGGATCGCGTTCGAGGACGTCTCGTTCGAGATCGGCCACGGGGAGGTGTTCGGTTTCCTCGGGCCGAACGGCGCCGGCAAGACAACCACCGTGCGGACACTCGGGACACTGATCGCTCCGACCTCGGGCTCGGCGACCATCGCAGGCATCCCGCTCGCGCCCGGGAACGGCGTCGAGATCCGCCGACGAATCTCGATCATGCCCGAGTCCCCTGGCCTCTACGTGCGTCTGAGCGTGCTCGAGAACCTCGAGTGCTTCGCCGATCTCTACGAGGTACCGGACGCGGCGGATCGGATCGAGCGGGCGCTGGCGGCCGTCAACCTCGCCGACCGGCGCCACGACCCCTGCGGCACCCTCTCCAAGGGCCTGCGACAGCGGGCCGCCCTGGCCCGGGCGCTCTTATCGGAGCCCACGGTGCTGTTCCTGGACGAGCCGACCTCCGGGCTGGACCCGGTCGCTACCCGCGACGTGCACGAGCTGATTTCCGGCCTCGGCCGGAGCGGCGTGACGATCTTCTTGACCACGCACCGCCTGGAGGAGGCCGAGAGGCTCTGCGACCGCATCGCGATCCTGAACACGACGCTGCGCACCATCGGCCGTCCGGACGAGCTGCGCGACAGGCTGTTCGCCAAAACGCTCACGGTCAGCGTGCGCGTACCGCTCCGTGAGCCGGGGCGTGTGTTGGGTGGGCTCGAGGGCGTCGAGGGCTGGAGCGAAGCCGGCTCGGGCTCCTACGTCCTCTCCGTCTCCGACCCCGCCGTCGCGGCGCCGGCAGTGACCCGAGCCCTGGTCAGGGCGGACGCCGACGTCCTATCAGTCGCCGAGTCGCGGCACTCGCTGGAGGACGTGTATCTCGAGCTGATCGACGAGGACGTGGAGGCCGACCGGCGATGAGGATGAGCGCCAGGCGAGTGAAGGCCATCTTCCGGAAGGAGCTGGGGGAGTACCGGCGCAATCGGTCGGTCGTGGGGGGGATGGCCGTCATCCCGCTGGTGTTCCTGGCCCAGCCGCTCGTGAGCGTGTTAGTCCTCCACTCATCGGCATCGGAGCAGTTGAGCCATCGGCATGAGCTGCTTTACATGCTGGGCATTCCCGCGCTCGTGCCAGCGCTGCTGGCCGCCTACTCGGTGGTCGGCGAGCGTGAGCAGGGCACGCTCGAGCCGTTGCTCACCTCGCCCGTCCGTCGCGAGGAGCTGCTGCTGGGCAAGGCGCTGGCCGTTCTCGTCCCCTCGCTGGTGGTCTCCTATGCCGTGTTCGCTCTGTTCCTGGCCGTGACCGAACTCTTCGCCAAGCCGGGGGTGGCGCCTGCGCTGATCCACGGATCGGATGTCATCGCCCAAGTGATCTTCACGCCGCTGCTCGCCGGCTCTTCGATCTGGATCGGGGTCGGCATCTCGGCCCGATCGAGCGAAGTCCGCGTCGCGCAGCAGCTCAGCACGCTGGCCAGCCTCCCGACCGTGGCGGTCACCTCGCTGCTCGCGTTCAATGTGATCCACCCGAGCCTTCGCCTGGGCATCGCGTTCGGGGTCGCCCTTGTTGTCCTGGCCCGGGTCGGCTGGCGGGTCACCTCCGCGATGTTCGACCGCGAACGGCTGATTACCGGCAGCAAGCCGGGAGGCTAAGCCAGGCTTACCTCGGTTACCGGCTCCTCGCTGTCGCCCGCCGGCGCGGCGGCCGGGGCCGGTTCCGCGCGGCTCGGCGAGCGCCGTATCAGGAACAGAGCCAGCAGCGCGCCGATGAGCGCGACTGCGGCCCCGACCTCCAGTCCCGTGCCCAGCGCGGAGACGAAAGCGTGCTGGACGGCGTCGACGACATGGGGAGAGGAGTGGGCACCGGCCGGCGCGGCGCCGCTACCAAGGGCATTCGCGAGCTTATCTTTGGTCCCGGCGGGCAGTTGGGGGAGGGTGGAGCCCAGCCTGGCCCGGCCGATCGTGGTCACCAGCGCGCCCATCACCGCCAGCCCGACCGTTCCACCAACCATCCGGCTCATCGACAGCACTCCGGATGCTGCGCCAGCCTTCGTTCGGTCCACCGCGTTCATCGCCGCGGTGCTCATGGGCGACATGACCAGCCCCATCCCGAACCCCATCAGGACGAAGCCTGGCAACAACAGCCCGTACCCGGAGTGGACCGTGAGCCGCGACTGAATGAGCAGGGCACCGCCGGTCAACACCAGCCCCAACACCATCAACGGTCGCGGCCCAACCCGATCGGTCAAGCGCCCAGCAAGCGGGCCCATCACGATGATCACCAAAGTCGCGGGGAGGAACCGCAAGCCGGTCTGGAGCGGCGAGTAGTGAAGGACGTTCTGCATGTACAGCGTCAGGAAGAAGAACTGGGCGAACATCGCGAACGTGACCAGGAACGCGACCATGTTCGATCCGGCCGAGGTGCGCGAGCGGAAGAAGCTGAAGTCGAGCATCGGGACCCGAACCCGCAACTCGATGGCGACGAACGTCGACCAGGGCGACGGCGGCCGCGATGAACAGCCCGATCACCCGCGCCGAGCCCCAATGCCAGGCATTGCTCTCAACCAGCGCCAGCACGAGCGCGGTAAGTCCGACGGTCAATGCCGCGATGCCAGGGATGTCGACGGTGCGTCCCACGGTCTCATCGCGCGATTCGCGGGCCGCGAACAGCGTCACGGCCACCGCGCCGATTGCGATCGGGGGGTTGATGAAGAAGATCGCCCGCCAGCTCACGTCTTGGGTTAGTACGCCACCCAGCACGGGCCCGATCGCCAGGGCCAGGGCGCTGACGCCGGCCCACGTTCCGATTGCCGTGCCGCGTTGCTCGGGCGGGAATGACTGGGTGATGATGGCCAGGGTGGCGGGCATCATGAACGCCGCGCCGATGCCCTGCACGGCGCGGAATGCGACCAGTACGGCGTCGTTCGGCGCGAAGCCGATAGCCGCGCTCGCGATCCCGAACACCGTCACGCCGAACAGGAACAGCCTCCGGCGCCCGAAGATGTCGCCCAGCCGCCCGCCGGTAACCATCAGCACCGCGAACGTCAGGGTGTAGGCGTTCAGCGTCCACTCGAGCCCGGACAGCGACGCGTGCAAGTCACGCTGGATCGAGGGCAGCGCGACGTTCACGACGGTGTTGTCGAGCATGATCATGAACAGCGCGAAGCACATCGCGCCGAGGGTCCACCACTTGCTGTTCTCCTCCGTGATCAGCGCTTGGCGGCGAGCCAGCAGTCGGTCGGTCATGCTCGCTCCGGTCGGCAGTCGGCGATCTCAGGACGCTCGAGCAGTTTCGCCAGCGCCGCCCCCAAGCTCCTGCGCTCGGCATCGGAGAGCTCTTCTGTGAACTTCTGCAACCCGCTGCGGCGCGCCGCATTGAGTCGGCGGATCACCGCGCGGCCCTTGTCCGTCAGGCTGACGCGCTTCATCCTCCGGTCCTCGAGATCCTCATGTCGCTCGGCGAAGCCCCGTCGGACGAGATCGTCGACGGTCCGGCTCGCGGCCGGGAGCGAGATGCTCACGAGCTCCGCCCCCTCCTTGAGCGTCAGGGGATGCGTCGCCTCCTCGAGGTGGTGGAGGAGCTTGATCTGCGTGAGCGTCAGCTCCAGCGCCCCGACCGCTTCGAACAGGTCTGAGTTGCAGTGCTTGTGCAAGAAGATGACCAGCGCATAGAGGTCATCCGCCAGCTCAGTTTCCTGCTTGGAAGCACTCATTACTTGCACGCACGCAAGTATACCGTGGTGCGCCCGTCCCCCTATTCACAGCTGTTCTTCGACACCGGCCGGCCCGGGGACCTGTTGAAGCTCACAAACCGTCAGGCCCCCGCCCGGAATGTGAGATTGGACATGACATACATGTTGGATCTCACAAACTTCGGCGCGCCGGCGAGGACTGTGAGCTTGAACAGGTGCGGGCGACCTAGCCAAGTACTGAAATCGAAGCCAGATGCGGATCGAGCTCACTGACCCCAATTCCCCCGAGGCCCTGCGCCTCCTCGAGGCTCACGCCGCCGACATGGCGGCGCGGTACGGCGGCGGCAGGTCATGGGAGGGCGTCAACGGACGCAAGGACCTGCTGTGGCTCGCGAACGAGGGCGGGAGCGACGCGGTTGGGTGCGTGGCGCTGCGCGAACTCGGCCGTAACCGGGTGGAAGCAGTTGGTCTGCGCTCCCAGATCAGGCGCTCGGCTGACGTCCTTAGGGCTGCAGCAAAGCGCTGTTCGAGTTCTGTCGCTGCGGTCCGACGATTAGTGACGCGGACTGGATGGGGGTGGGGTTCGCCTGGGAGGCGTCGGTCCCTCCGGCGCCGTTGGTCCCCAGGGTGTAGGTCCCTGGCGTGAAGTTGACCTGGACCTCGCTCGTGGCCTGCGGGTTGATCGGAGCCGTGGTCGCCAGCGCTGCACCCCCGGCAGTGGGCTGGACGCTCAGGGACTCGGCTTGAGAGGCCTGATTGGTGACGATGAAGGTCACGGGGCCGGCGCCGACGGAGCTGGGGGAGACCAGGACGCGGCTGTTGTTGATGTACACGGTGAGGTTCACGGGTGTCGCCGGTCTCGGCTCGTTGGCGAAGTGCTTGCCCCCTCCACAACCCGTGGCGACAGCCGCGCTGACCGCGAGAATCCCGATCGTGGCTCTCCGCATTCCTAGCCTTGCCTCTCCTCTACGGCTGCGGTAACCCGGCCTCGCCGCTAGCCCTACAGTTACGAACCCTAACCGACGGCGCCTCCTTGCGCTAATCGCGCGCGTTAGGGTTGTGCGAGCGAGCGTCGGCGCCGCTCCAGCCGACGCAGCTCGCTCTGGAGCTGCTCCCAGGACTCGTGCTCGGCGCGCTCGTACTCTTCGCCCGTCAGTTCACGGAGTGCTTCGCGATACGAGCTCCAGGCACGACGCTCATCATCTTCTAGCTCATTAAGCTTGTCGGTCCTGTACGCGATGGTGGTCACGTCGCAACTCCTTTATTTGAGTATCGACGATGCTACCCACCGCATCGGTCTGAAAGCAGCAGTCCGTTAGTTCTCGAACGGAAGCTCGACGACCTCCGCCGTAACGCCTCCGTCGCCGCCGACCGAGACCGTGGTCCCCGGCGGCGCCTCCCGGCGCACCAGCGCCAGCCCGATCAACCCGAACGCCGGGGAGGAGGCAACGGTTGTCAACGTGCCCACGCTCCGCTCGCCCATCCGTAGCTCGGCACCGCGCTCGGCCGCGGCTGACAGCAGCAAGCCCCTGAGGTGGCGGTTCGGCTTGCCGCGGTAGTGAAGCCTGGCCACCGTCTCCTGCCCCACAAAGCAGCCCTTGGAGAATGACACCGCGCGCGCGTTCAGCCCCGCTTCCTGAGGGATGACGGTTTCGTCGAGATCGATCCCATAGCGCGGACGCCCGCGCTCCACGCGCAGAACCTCCGCCGCCGACTCCGGGACCTGCACGGCCCCGCGAGCCTCGGCGGCGCCGAGCATGGCCTCGGTGTCCGCGGCATCACACAACAGATCGACCCCCAGGGCTGTCCGGATGGCGCGTGCCGGCACGCCTCCCATCTCCAGCGGCGCATGGACATGTTCGCGGGCTGGCAGATCGCCGGTCCCCGCAACCTGATCGCTGCCCGGACCGATCAGGGAAAGCAGCCCGCGCTCCAGCGTGCGCTTGTGGAGCTCGACCTGATAGCCCACCTTGAACCGGCGGATCATGTTGAAGAGCTCCTGGAGCGCGACGCGTTCGGTATCGAGCAGCAGCTCCCCGGATGCGTACAGGATCCGCAGATCGCCGAGCATCTTGCCCTTCGGAGTCAGGAACGCTGCATAGCAACCCTCGCCTTCTGAGAGCGCTTCGACGTCGTTTGTCACCTGGCCCTGCAGGAATGGCTTGGCCTCGGGACCTGACAGCGCCAGCTTGCCTCGCTCCGAGCGATCGAGCACCCCGCAGGCCTCCGTGATCGTGCGATAGGCGGTTGTCGCGCTGGCCACCGACGTCATGTGCCCAAGGATAGGATCCAGCTCATGGCGCTCGCCGCTGTCTTCAACGAGATCGTCTCCTCACTGCCCGACGATTGGACCGATCTCGAGCTGGACCTTCGGATCTTCGACGAGCGGCGGTACGTGGACGCTGCCGTGCTGCTGGTCACCTGCAACGCGCAGCCGTACTCGAAGAGCGACTGGCACTGGCGAATCCTGGTCGCGCACCGCTTCGGTCACGCCGCGGCGGCGCCTGCCGTCCACGCCGCCTTGGATCTGCTCGACGATGCCGGCATCGAGGGCGAGCTCGCGGTGCGAGAGGTCCGGACCGGGCGGGTCGAGGTCGTGCAGGAGCTGATGTGGGGGCGGACGGAGTCGGTGCGCCAGGAGTTCCGCAAGCTCCGCGCGCAGTGATCGTGGCGTATATCCCAGACCTGCTGTTCGGGTCGAACGTGGTGGGCGCACTGCGGGGCGCCGGACACGAGGTGCAGCTGGTCTCCACGCCGGCTAGCGCCCCTGACGCCGAGCTGCTGATCGTCGACTTGACCGCCGATGCCGCCGAGCGCATCGCATCGCTGCCCGAGCACCGACCGCGGACGCTGGCGTTCTACTCGCACGTTGAGACAGACGTGCGCGCGCTGGCAGAGCGCGCCGGTCTCGATCTGGTGGTGCCGCGCTCGCGGATGGCGCGGGACGGTCCCCAGCTGGTTCAGCGGTTGATCCAGAACGCTTGAGCCACGTTCGGCGGGCGATTCACGATCCCGAACCGGGCCTCCCACTGCGCCCAGCGCCCGAGCACCGAGCCGTCAAGCTCGCCCGGGTGACCGTTCGGCCCCGCGAATGCCGGCCGCAGCGCAGCCAGGTCCGCGCCGATCAGCTTGGGATCGAGCCCCGGCACCAGCCTCTCGAGGTCGGCGGCGGACGCGGCGGGGTTTGCGACCGTGAACTCGTATCCCCGCGTCACCGCGCGGACCACGTCCCGGGCCAGGTTCGGGTCGCGGCTCACCGTCTTGCGTGTGGCGCATAGGACGAGCTCCGGGTACGAGGGGGCCCCGTAGCTGTCGACCCGGAACACGTGAAATCCCGGGCGTCGCTGTGCGAGGGCGACGCCTTCGTCGTTCCAGAATCCGGTCGCCGCGGCCAGCCGTCCGGAAAGGAGGTCGGGCACGGCGCCCGAGCCGATGTCGATCGTCTTCACGCGCTTCGGGTCGCCGCGGCTCCCGGCCACGATCGAGTGAACCACCGCCAGATCGCTCGGATCTCCGGCCACCCCGACCGTCGTCCCCTCGAGCTCCCGCGGAGCACGGAACTTCGGCTGGGCAATCAGCGCGGCCAGCGGCCGCTCGACGATTCCAGCGATCCCCACCACGTGGGCGCCGCGCTCGTCGGCGATCGCCAGGTCATGGATGTCGAGCACGGAGAAGTCGACCTTCCCCGCTTCGAGCAGCTTGATGCTGTCGGCTGGAGATGGCGGCGGTATCACGCGCAGGCGAATGCCGGCCTGGAGGTCGTATCCCCGGGCCACGGCGGAGTAGATGCCGGCGTGGGCCGCGTTCGGAGTGAAGTCGAGCATCACCGTGGCGGTGGGTCGCCCGCCGGTACGGGTCGCGCCGCCGCCGCAGGCGCTCAGCAGGCAGGCCGCCGCGATAGCTGACGCAAGGGCCGCGCGCATAGCCGGCGCAGGATACGGACGCGTCGCGGCTGATCGTGCTCCGTAGACTCCGCCGGGATGCGTCGCCGCGTCACGTTCAGCCGCAACTTCACGCTCTCTCTGTCGCGCACCTGCCGCTGTTACTGCAAGTACTGCTCGTTCGCCACTCACCGTCCGCATCTGCACGAGCCACAGGACGTGGAGCGGCTGCTGGAGCGCGCCGCCCGGCGGGAGCGGGCCAAGGAGCTGCTCGTGCTCACGGGGGAGCGTCCCGAGGTAAATGCGGAGGTGGCCGCGCGGCTGAAGTCTCACGGGCACGAGGACTTCACCTCCTACGTCGCCTGGGCGTGTGAGCGGGCGCTCGAGCGCGGCATGCTGCCGCACACCAACCTCGGTGTCCTCTCCCGGGCGGACCTGACACGTCTGAAGGAGGTCACGGCCTCCCAAGGGCTGATGCTCGAGTCGACCAACCCGGAGCTGGTCGTGCACCAAGGGTCGCCTAGCAAGCATCCCGACAAGCGCCTTGAGACGATCGCCGCCGCCGGAGAGCTGAAGGTCCCGTTCACTTCGGGGATCCTGGTCGGGATCGGCGAGACGGAGGAGGATCGGATGGCCGCGCTCGAGGCCCTGGCCAGGCTCCACGAGCGCTACGGGCACATCCAGGAGGTGATCCTCCAGAACTTCGTTCCCCACCAGAGCTACTACGGGCGGGAGCCGGCGGAGATAGCGGATGCCGCGGCGGCCGAGTACTGGCGCACGGGCGTGTGGGACGGCCCGCACCGCGGCGCGCCGGATTGGGCGTCAGAGGTAACGATCGACGATCTGAAGCGACTCGTGGCCGAGGCCAGCCGGCTACTGCCGGGCGTCGGCATCCAGGTGCCGCCCAACTTGTCTCATTGGTGGGTCGAGCTGGTGCGCGCCGGCGCCACCGACCTCGGCGGGCTGTCGATCAACGGTGACCACATATCTCCGGAGCACCCGTTTCCGTCTCCCGTCCAGGTCCGCAAGCGGCTCGCGGCGGAGGGCATGGCGCTGACCGAGCGGCTATGCGTGTACCCCGAGTACATCGACCCCGAGTGGGTCTCGCAGGGCGTCCTGGATGTGATCAAGCGCGCCTACTGGTCGTTCATCCCCCGGCGGGGCTCGGGCCGTCGCCAGGAGGTCACCGTGCCCGACGACGCCGCGCCGCGGGCGGTGTCCAAGGCCCGGGAGGGGGCGAGGCTCAGCGCCCAAGAGCTGACCGCCCTGTTCGCTGAGCGCCGCCCGGAGGTGATCGAAGAGATGCGGCTGGCGGCCGACGAGCTGCGCCGGGAGCTGGCGGGGGAGACGGTCACGTTCGTCGTCAACCGGAACATCAACGTCTCGAACATCTGCGTCGTGGGCTGCGCCTTCTGCGGGTTCGGCCAGGGACGCCGCTCCCCGGACGCCTACGAGCACTCCGAGGAGGAATTCGCGCGCCGGGTGCAAGAGGCGGTGGAGTTCGGCGCCACGGAGATCTGCATGCAGTCCGGGATCCACCCCGATTGGGGGCTCGAGGACTACGAGAAGTGGCTGCGGTTCGCCAAGGGGCTGGCTCCAGACATCCACCTGCACGCGTACTCGCCGATGGAGGTGGCGCACATGTGCGACGTGTCGGGGCTCGGGCCTCGGAGGGTGTTCGAGCGGCTGCGCGAGGCAGGTCTCGGGCTCCACCCCGGGGACGGCCGCCGAGGTGCTCCACGACGGCGTTCGGGAGCGGATTTCCCCCAACAAGCTGCCCGTCGCTCGCTGGGTCGAAATCATCGAGGCCTCACACGCCGAGGGGATCCGCTCCACCGTCACGGTGATGTTCGGGCACATCGAGGAGCCCTGGGAGCTGGCCGAGCACATGCGCGTCGTCCGAGAGCTTCAGGAGCGCACCGGCGGCTTCACGGAGTTCGTGCCGCTCTCGTTTATCCCGTTCCACACGCTTCTGGGGCGCACGCACGGGGTGGAGGAGATCTCCAGAGAGGAGAACCTCAAGCACACCGCGGCGTTCCGTCTGGCGCTGGGCAAGACGGTCAAGAGCCTTCAGGCCAGCTGGGTGAAGATGGGGCTCGACGCCGCCACCGAAGCGCTGCGCTGGGGGGTCAACGACCTCGGTGGAACGCTGATGGAGGAGTCCATCTCCCGCATGGCCGGCAGCTACCACGGAGTCCGCCTCGGGCCCGAACAGTTGGCGGCGGCGGCACACCGGGCGGGACGACCGGCGGCGGAGCGCACCACGCTGTATGAGATCCGGCGGCGATACGAGCTACCTAGCGCCGTGAGCGCGTGAACCTCGACGGCGTAGCTTCTTCAACCGAGCGGCCACCGGCGCTGTTCGCCGGCGTTGAGCCGCTGGAGGTGTTCGTCGAGCTGCTGGCGGACATCGACACCGACACGTCCTCCACCGAGTTCTACGACCGTATCTGCGAGGCGATCTGCCGCCTGACATCCATGCGCCGGGCGGCGATCTTCATGGCCGACGCGGGCCGGCGGCGGGTCCGGGCGGTCGGGGCCCACGGGACCTCGTTCGCGCAGCTGCAGGCCATGCGCCCTACGCTGGTCAACACGCCGATCGCCCAGCGGGCGCTGCTGGAGGACAGCGTGGTGGTTGTCTCCGAGCGGATCGAGGAGTGGGTTCCGGCGGAGTTCCTTGCGCTCCGGATCACGACGCTCGTATGCACTCCGCTCAGCGCGGCGGGACGCTCCTACGGCGTCATCTGCGCCGACCGGGGCGGGGAGCGGTTCGAGCTCTCCGACGGCGAGCGCCACCTGCTGTGGACGCTCGGCAAGACCGCGGCGCTCGTGGCCACGGCCCGCAACGCGACCCGCCAGCAAGAGCGGACCCGGCGGCTGGGCGAGAGGCTGGACCTGGCCCGGGAGATCCACGAGCGGGTGATGCAGCGCCTGTTCGGGGTGTCACTGGCGCTCAGCGCCGAGCAGACCCTGCCGGAGGCCGAACGGGAGCGCTGCCGGCTGGAGATGCAGGAGGCCCTCGCTGACCTGCGGCGGGCGCTGGAGCGCCCGCTGGCGCCCCTCCCGCAGGAGACCGGCACGACGCTGGCCGCCGAGCTCGAGCGGGTCGCCGCCGCCCCGGGACCGCACATCCGGGTCAAATGGGCGAATGGGGTGGCGGTCCCGCTTGACCTCGAGCCTCTGACGCAGTCCGTGCTCTCAGAGGCCCTTCGCAATGTCTCCAAGCACGCGGCCGCGACGGCGATCGACATCGGTGTGTTCCGGGACGAGGACACGTTCAAGCTGGAGATTCGCAACGACGGGGTCAGGCACGCGGCGCGCGGCCCCGGTATCGGCCTGCGGCTGGCGGCGTTCGAGGCCCTCCAGCACGGGGGGATGGTCGAGTTCGGGCCCACCGCGGACGCCGGCTGGCGAGTGCGACTGGTGGTGCCCCTTGAGCGGGAGGGGGCACGGGAGGCGCGTTGACCGCGGCCCGCCCGACCTCACGGCTCGCTCAGCGCCGTCTTCGCGTGCTGGTGGTCGACGACCACGACGTCGTGCAGTGGGGCTTCCGCGTTCTGCTCGGCGAGCAGCCATGGGTCGAGCGCTGCCTGGCGGCGCGCACCGGGGCCGAGGCGCTCGAGCTCGTCGGGCGGTTTCACCCCCACGTCGCGCTGGTCGACCTGTTCCTGTCCGGAGAGTCGGGCGCCGACGTGTCGATGGGCATCCGCAGCGCCTCCCCCTCGACCCGGGTCTTGCTGATCTCCGGGGCCGGGCGGATGTCGCCGGCGGCCGCGCGCGCGGCCGGCGCCTCGGGCTTCGTATCCAAGGACCTCGAGGCCCGCGAGGTGGCGGCCGCCGTTCGAATGGTGGGGATGGGGATGACGATGTTCGCGCCCAAGTCCGACCAGCCGGCCCCGCTCCTGTCAGAGCGCGAGCGCGAGGTGCTCGAGGAGATTGCGGCGGGATCTACCAACCGCGAGATCGCGCAGCGCCTGTACCTCTCGCCCCACACCGTCAAGGAGCACACGAGCGCGCTGTACCGCAAGCTAGGCGCGCGCAACCGGGCGGAGGCGGTGCAGCGGGCCCAGCGGATCGGGCTGCTGGGGTAGTCCTGGCAGTCGGCGCGGCCCGGCGGGCGCTCGGCCGGGGCCTGCGGCGCTCAGCGCCGGGCCGAGGGCCCATCCCCACCGCAGATGCAAAAGCTCCCAAAGCCGAACTGGCTTGACTGCCGAGGGGAGAGCGTCAGCTTCACGACGCGTAAGTCTCCCATCGGCGGTCCGCCGCACGCGCTTTGGGGACTTTTTCACCGTCCCTCGCCCTGGCGCCTTCTCACCGCGGGCGCCTATAGAACCTACAGAGGTGTAAAATTGGCGCGCGATGAGCGTGCTCACGAGGCCTGCCCCTCCGACGCCGGCGCCCGGTCCGGAGCTCCTGGGAGGAGCCGAGCCTTCGCCCGCCGGCGCGATCGCCGCCGAAGAGCTCAGGTCATTGCCCGCGCCGCCCCGAGTGCGCTGGCCCCGAGCGGTGCAGGTGCTCTGGTTCGGCCAGCGACAGGCGAGCTTCATGTTCCACTACCGCAAGCGGTTCGGCGAGGTGTGGAGCCCGCGGGGATACGTGCCCGGGCAGGCCGCCGTCACCTGCCACCCCGACCACATCCGCTCGCTGTTCACGGCCCCGCCGGATCAGGTCCCGACGCTGGCCGCTGAGTCGCCGCTGCGGCCGGTGCTGGGACCGAGCTCGGTTCTGACCTCCAACGGCCCCCGGCATCTGCGGCAGCGAAAGCTGCTGTTGCCGCCGTTCCACGGTGAGGCCATCGCCCGCTACGAGCAGATGATCGCCGACGCCGCCTCGAGGGAAATCGACCGCTGGCCCGTCGGTCGCCCGTTTGCGCTTGCTCCCAGGATGCAGGCCATCACGCTGGACGTGATCATGGCCGGGATCTTCGGGATCGAGGGCAGCCCACGGGCTGGGACCCTCGAGCACGCGCTGCGAGTGGCGATCCGCGAGCTGTTGCGGAGCTCGACGATGCCGGGCGCAAAGCTCGCGGAGTGGATGAACATCGGGCACGACGAGCCGTTCGGGCTGACTTGGTTTGGCCTCCTCGTTCCAGACCGGTGCGTGTACGCGATCATTCGCAAGCGCCGCCGCGAAACCGACCTCGAGCAGCGCAGGGACATCCTGTCGCTGATCATGCGCGCCCGGACGGAGGAGGGGCAGACGCTGACGGACAAAGAGCTCCGCGACGAGCTGATGACGCTGGTGCTCGCCGGTCATGAGACGACCGCCAATCAGCTGGCCTGGGCCTGGGAGCGGCTGCTGCGAAACCCGGCGGCGCACGAGCGGCTGTGCGAGGCGGTGCGCTCAGACCACGACGCCGAGGAGGCAGTCGAGTCCACCATCACCGAGGCCATGCGGGTGCGGCCGGTGATCCCGATCACGGGGCGGCGGGTGTCGGTTCCTTGGCGCCTGGGCGAATACGGCGTCCCGGCGGGCACCCCAGTCGCGGCCAGCATCCTCCTGCTGCACCATCGGGAGGACCTCTACCCGGACCCGTTCGCCTTCCGGCCGGAGCGCTGGGAGGACAACAAGCCGGGGACGTATGAGTGGATTCCGTTCGGCGGCGGCACCCGACGCTGTCTGGGCGCGGCGCTGGCCGATGGCCGAGCAGCGGGTCGTTTTGCGGGCGATGGCCGATCGTCTGGACCTCGAGGCGGCCGACCCCAAGCCCGAGCGGCCCAAGCACCGCAACGTGACCATGATCCCGGCGCGAGGCGGACGGGTGATCGTCACGGCGCGGCAATAGGGCCTCGAACGGGTATATCGACCGTCACCATGACCGCGAACGTCCCAATGGCGGAGCGGGCCCGTCCAGCCGTCGTCGCCGCGTTCGACCGGATCGCGCGGTTCTACGACGCCACCATCCTGCAGCGGGTCGCGTACAGACCAAATCACGATGCGGTTGTGTCGGAGCTTCGTCGGAGCGGCGCCCGCCGGGTGTTGGATGTCGGCTGCGGTACGGGGATTCTGGCCGCGCGAGTCTGGCGGGATGTGCGGCCCGAGGTGGTCTACGGCTGCGACCCGTCATCGGGAATGCTCGAGCAGGCCCACGAGCGCTGCCGCGATGTTCGCTGGCTGCACGGCAGCGCCGAGCGGGTCCCCCTGGATGATCGGGCGCTCGACGCCGTCGTCACCACCGAGGCCTTTCAGTTCTTCGACCAGCGGGCCGCGCTCCACGAGTTCTTCCGGCTGCTTGAACCGGGAGGCATCGTGGTCATAGCGATGCTGACCGCGCCAGTGCCCGCGGTGAGCATGCTGACACGACTGGCGCCCGCCAAATGGCCGACGCGTGGCGAGCTGGGGCGGATGGTTGAAGAGGCCGGCTTCGAGGTGCGCCACCAGCGTCCGGTCCGCCCGCTTCTGGGGCCGTTGTCGCCTGGCTTCGCGACGGTCGCCGTCAGGCGCTGACCCGCAGCTATCTGACGATCTCTATCCCTCGTCGAGTGAAGTATTCGCGCTCGGCCTCGCCCAGCTCGCTGGCGGGCAAGTCGCCGAACCAGGTCTCCCGCGCCATTCGGTGCCAGTTGCCGCTCGCGCGCAGCTGACCGAGCACGGCGAACACGCCGATCTCCACCCGCCGGAACCAGATCTCCTCGGGGGGGACCTGGAGATCGCGCGCCACGCGGATGCCATGGCTGATGAACTTGGGATCCATCACCTGGGAGAGGATCCTGCCCACGTACTCCGGCTCGATCCGAACCTCTCGGTCTGACAGGAACCAGTCCCCGGCGAGCTTGACCTGCTCCAGCAGCCAGTCCGCGTCGAGGTGCTCGCGGCGGTGGACATAGCCGAGCTCGACGACCGCGTCGATGAACCCCTCCTTATCACCTTCGATCACCGCTCGCATGGCGCGCTTGCCGTTGCGAAGCCAGGCCTCAGAGACGACCTTGACGTTGCCGAAGTCAAGGAACGCCACCGAACCATCGTCAAGCAGTAGGAAGTTGCCGGGGTGCGAGTCGGTGTTGAACCGGCGGACGTAATCCATCGAGTGGAAGTAGAAGCGCATCACGATCTCGCCGATCCGGTCGCGCTCGGCTTGGGGAAGCTCCTGCATTTCTGGAAAGCGCATCCCGTCGACCCACTCGGACACCATCACCCTTCTGCGGGACAGGGAGGTGACGACGTCGGGGACGTAGATGAACGGGTGGTCGCGGTATGCGCGCGCGAACGTGCGCTGGTGCTGGGCCTCGAGCTCGTAGTCGAGCTCCTCCAGGACCAGCTGGCGCACCTCGCCGATCAACATCCGCGGCTCGAGGCCCGGCATCATCGCCTTCGCCAGCGGGGTGGCGATCGCCGTCAGCCCGGCTGCGGTCCCGAGGTCCGCCTCGAGCGCGTCGGCGATCTCGGGGTACTGGATCTTGACCGCCACCCGGCGCCCGTCCGGCAAGACCGCGCGGTGGACCTGGCCGATCGATGCCGCCGCCACGGCGTCATGCTCGAAATCCTCGAACAGCGACTCTACGGGCTCGTCCCACTCGCGCTCGAGCACGTTCTTTATCTTGTCCCAGCTCATCGGCGGTGCCGCGTCCCGTAGCTCGGCCAGCTTGTCCTGGTAGACGGTGCGGTACTCGGGCGGGATCAGCTCGACATCCACGAACGACGCGAGCTGACCGATCTTCATGGCTCCGCCACGCAGCTCGCCCAGCACGGCCAAGGCGTTGTCGGCGATGTCCTCGTGGCGGCGCAGGAGCAGCTCGCCGGCGTCCTCGGGCGAGCGCATGACGTTGGTGGCAAGCGTGGTGAAGAACCGCATCGAGCTGGGGGCCACTGCCCCCGCCGCCCTGGTTGCCCTGATGAGCCTGCCAGTCGGGAGCGCGTCGGCGCCCGGTTCCTCGGGCTGCTCACGGCGGGCCGCCGCCGATCGGTCCGGGCTGCTCACGATTCGTAAGCTATCGCGGTGTCCAAGTCCGCTGCCCACCCCTCCCGCAGCGCGGCGCAGGCAAGCTCCCGCCAGGGGCCGGTCGCGCCGACCCGGGCGATCGTCGCGAACAGCTGGACCGATCCACGGGCGGGCCACAAATCTTCCGGTGGCATCGCGCCGGCGGCGATCACCGCGCTCAGCTGCCGGGCGCGAGCGAACAGGCGGTCGCGCGCGGCGAGAACCGCCTGTGAGTCGAGTCGCGCCGGGCCCGGTCCCGCGAGGTCGCCAAGGGCGTAGCCCAGGAGATCGAGCAGCGTGGGGGCGTGGGATGCCGGCAGGGCACCCAGCCGCTCGAGCGCAGCACCCAGCTCCTGGGCGTCATTTGCCGCGAAGGCTTCGAGCGCCGCGGCGGCCGACTCCACACGCTCGTCCTGCACCGTTCGCGTCGCGCCGAAGTCGAGGATCGCGAGGCGCCCACCATCGAGCACCAGCACGTCGTCGGGATGCGGGTCGGCGTGGATGACGCCCGCTCGCAGCGCGCCCAGCACGAACAGCACCAGCCGAGCAGCCGCCTCATCGGGGTTCGGCGCCTGCCACAGTGGCACACCGTCGACCCACTCCGATACCAGGACGGACTCGTGCGCCAGTCGCGTGACCGGCGCCGGCACGACAAGGAACGGGTGGTTTCGCAGCGCGCGGTGAAACTGCCGCTGCGCCGCCGCCTCGTGCTCCAGGTCAAGCTCGTCGAGGACCCGCTCCCGAAACTCGCCCACCACCGCGCCCGGGTCGAGCGCGGGAAACGCGGCGCCAAGGGGCGAGAGCAGACCCTCGAGCAGCGCCAGGTCCTGCCGCACCGCCGCGGCCAGGCCGGGGCGAAGCACCTTGACCGCCACCGGCGAGGAATCGAGGACTCCGCGGTGCACCTGCGAGGAGGGGGTGACCGCAACCGGCTCGGGGTCCAGGTCGTCCAGCTCGTTTGTCGGTTTGGTTCCCCAGGCGCCGGCCAGGATCCGCTCGACCTGGCGCGGTGCGATCGGTTCCCGGGAGTGGGCCTGGGCCGCCTGCAGCTCGGCCACGATGCCCTCTCCCCACGGCCGCGGGATCCAGTCGAGGTCGATCGAGTCGGCGATCCGCGCCAGAAGGACGCGACCGCTTGGCGCCGAGCGGGCCAGGCGCAGCCCCACTTGGATCAGGGCGTCGATGCGGTGGAATGTCTCGCCGGCGCTCGCCAAGCGACGAGATGATAGGCGCGCGCCCTGGGGGGCGATTAGTTTTGCCGCCCGCGGCGGTCGGTAGGTACGTAAACGACAGACAGGAGATGTCGAGATGGGAACGCGTGGTCGATATCGGAGTTCATCACCGTCGACGGCGTGCTCGACGACCCGGGCGGGTCGGAAGGGCATGAGCGCGGAGGCTGGGCCTTCAAGTTCGACCGAGGCCCTGAAGGCGACAAGTTCAAGCTCGACGAAGTGATGGCTTCCGACGCGCTGCTGCTGGGTCGCGTCACTTATGAAGGGTTTGCCGCCGCCTGGCCGGGGCGCACCGACGACATCGGGTTCGCCGACAAGTTCAACTCCATGCCGAAGTACGTGGTGAGCTCGACCTTGCGAGATCCCGAGTGGAACAACTCCACGGTGCTCGAAGGCGACGTTGTCAGCTCCGTCAAGAGGCTCAAAGACGAGCTAGCGGGAGACATTCTCGTCAACGGCAGCATCCAGCTGGTCCGCGATCTGCTAGCGAACGAGCTCGTCGACGAGCTGCGGCTGATGGTGTTCCCGATCCTGCTGGGACAGGGGCGGGGGCTGTTCGAGAACGGCGAGCGTCCGGTCTCGCTGCGCCCGCTCGAGAGCAAAGCGGCCGGCGATACGACGATCCTCACCTACGGTCGTTCGCCGGACGGTGCGCGCTCCTCCTGAGCCCCGAGCTTGCGCCGTCTCAGCTTGCCGGTCGAGGTCCGCGGGAGCTCTTCGACGAACTCGATCTCCCGCGGGACCTTGTGCCGCGCGAGCCGTTCGCGCACGTAGCCCTGCAGCTGCTCCGCGCTGGCCGAACTGCCGGGCTTGAGTACCACCGAGGCCGCCAGGCGCTGGCCGAAATCAGGGTCGGGCACGCCGAAGACCGCCGCGTCGGCGACAGCGTCGTGGGCCGTCAGCAGCTCCTCGACCTCCTGGGGGAACACGTTCTCGCCACCTGACAGGATCATGTCGTCGTCCCGGCCGTCGATGAACAGTCGACCCTCTGGATCGAGGTGGCCGACGTCGCCGGTGGCCATCAGCCCGTTGATCACCTCTTTAGAGCCGCCGCCGGTGTAGCCCTCGAACAGCATCGGATTGCCGACGAAGATCCTCCCGGTCTCCCCGTGCGGTAGCTCGAGGCCTTCCTCGTCCAGGATTCTGATCTTCACCCCGGGCGCCGGCTTGCCGACGGTGCCCGGTGCTCTTCGCAGGTCGGAGGGCGTTGCAAGCGTGCCGGGCCCGACCTCGGTCGAGGCATAGCCGTTGTAGAGGATGTCGCCGAACTGATCCATCACCGCCAGCGCCAGCTCCGGGGGCAGTGGCGCGGCGCCAGAGACGATCATCCGCAGCGAGGAGGTGTCGTAGCTGTCCGCTGTGGAACGCGGCAGGTCCATGATCCGCTTGAGCATCGTCGGCACCGCCAGCAGCACCTCTGCCCGGTGACGATCGATCTGCTCGAGCGTCCCCTCCGGGTCGAAGCGCCGGCGGATCACGATCGGTGACCCGAGCCCGAAGCCCGCGAACAGTCCAATCTGCCCGTAGAGGTGGAACAGGGGCGGGCAGACAACGATCGGTCCTCCCGAGCGCGGCGTGGGCTTGAATCGCGCCAGCTCGAGGAAGCCCGACAGGGCCAGCGGCAGCAGAGCGCTCGCCCGGACGGTACGAACGGCACCCTTGGGGGTTCCCGTCGTCCCCGAGGTCATCATGATCGTACGGCCGGCGGCGGGCGGGGCCGGCGCTGCGTCGGTGCCGACCGAGATCAGAGCTTCGAGCGTCGGGCGGCCGGGTTCCTCCTCGTGCCAGGCGATCACGCGCGTCCCGTTGAAATTCGAGGCGTCAAAAAGAGGGTCGAACTCCAGGTCGTAGATCGCCGCCGTCACCCTCTCCCTCGCCAGCACCTCCCCGAGCTGTGGCCCGGCGAAGTCGGTGTTGAGCGGCACGAGGTCGCAGCCCAGTCGAGCGGCAGCGACCTGCGCGTATACGAACCCGCGGTGGTTACGGCACATGATCGCCACTCGCCTTCCGGCGACCAGGTCGAAGTGCTCGTGCAGGGCACCCGCGAGCGATCGGGTCCGGGCGTCGAGCTCGGAGAACGTCAGCGTGCCCAGCTCATCGATCACAGCCGGGCGATCACCGTGCAGCTCCGCGCCGGCAGCCGCCGCGAACGCCGCCGTGCCGCCGAAACGGCGCCGGGCAAGCGCCAGGCGCGCGAGCCGGTCGGGGCGCACGGGCCGAACCGCGCGGGAGGCAGCGATCGTCGTCAGCGCCCCGGCGGTCTCCGATGCCAGCTGCGCGGAGCGCGCGGCGACGCTCGACCGGCTGGGGCGCGCCTCCCGCTCGCGGCTGTCGCGGTTCGCGGTACGGGCGTGGCGCGCCAGCGCCAGCTCGACCGGACCCTGGAGCAGCTGGTTGAACGGACCGCCGATGCGGGACCAGAACGGCGCAATCACGCGCGGGCGGGCAACGATCGCGCGGGCGACGATGGCTGCGGCCTCCTCCGTGCTCATCCCCGGCAGGTAGTTCCACATCCGGAAGGGACCGAGCATCGGCGAGCGCACCAGCTGGAGGCGAATAGACGAGGTGGTCACGCCGTCGGCGCGAACCTCGGGTGCGACGCCGCCCAACCACGTCTCGAAGGCCGCCTTGGACGCGATGTAGGCGCTCCAGCGGAGCGGGGGGTAGTCGACGCCGACAGTCGCCACATTGACGATGTGGCCGGCGCCCCGCTCTCGCATCGCCGGCAGGAGCCCGAGCAGCAGCCGGACCGGCCCGAGGTAGTTGACGTTGATCGTCCGCTCTACGTCGTCGAATCGGTCGTAGGACTGGGAGATCCAACGGCGGATCGAAACGCCCGCATTCGACACGACGACATCGACGCGGCCGTGCTGGGAGAGCACATCCGCGGCCAACGCCCCGGCACGATCGGGATCGCCCAAGTCGCAGGGATGAACGAAGGCTGATCCCCCGGCAGCGGTGACGTCTTCACGCACCTCCTCGAGCAACTCGACCCGGCGGGCGACGAGCAACACGGTCGCGCCGGCGGCCCCCAGCCGCCTGGCCGTGGCCCTACCCACCCCGGACGAGGCGCCGGTGATCAGGACCACTTTGCCAGCCACCGCCTCCCGCAGCCGGCTGTCGGACACGCCGGGGCCAGTGGCCCCGAGTAGCAGCCGCAGCGGGCGGGGGAGCCGGTCCCTGGGTTCGTGGTGGTCGCTCATCGAGTGTCCTGGAACATCCTACGGACCCGTAGGCTTCCTGCCCGCGGAGCCAACTTTCCTGCCCGTGGGGCCAATGCTCGAATAATTCGTCATTCCATCCCAGGCTAGGGAAGCTCGCGCGGTTTGGCGTTCCGCCCCCCGAACGGGGGGAACTCCGGGATCGGGCTGTACCCGCTCAGTGTCCCGTGCGTAATTAGCGGCGGCATGCCCCCGACCGCCATCCTGTTCCCTGGCCAAGGGAGCCAAACGAATGACATGCGCGGGACCGTTGCGCGCTACCGCCCCGGGCTGCTGGAGGCCGCCAACGAGGCCGTCGGCGAGGATCCATTCGTCCGGGTGGGGGATGGAACCCAGTTCGCGCAGCCGGCGATCTTCTGCGCGAGCCTCGCGGGGTGGGAGGCTCTGGGACGCCCCGGCGGGGATTTCATGGCCGGACACTCGCTCGGAGAGCTGGCGGCTCTGGTGGCGGCACGAAGCCTGCGCGAGCGCGACGGACTCGAGCTGGTGGCCCTCCGCGGGCGACTCATGCAGGAGGCCGGCGAGCGCGCCGGGGACGGCAGCATGCTGGCCCTCATGGGGCGCGGCGCGGCCGAGCGGGCACCGGAGCTGGCGGAGGCCCACGGCCTGACCGTGGCCAACGACAACTCCCCGCAGCAGGTGGTGCTGTCCGGCGCGCGTGCCGCGCTGGCGCAGGCGGCCGCCGCCGCCTCCGAGCTGGGCCTGCGCCCGATGGAGCTCGACGTCACGGGCGCCTTCCACTCGCCCATGATGGCCTCGGCCGCGCCCGCTTTCGAGGCGGCGCTAGAGCGAGTGGAGGTCCGTCCGCCGAACGTGACCGTGGTCTCGGCCGTCACGGCCGAGCCGTTTGACGACGTGCGCCGGCGACTGCTCGAGGCGCTGACCCGGCCCGTTCGCTGGCGCGAGACGATGCTGGCGTTGAAGGCGCTTGGCGCGGAGCGGTTCGTCGAGGTTGGACCGGGCCGGGTGCTGAGCGGCCTGGCGAAGCGGACGCTGGCCGACGTGGAGCTCGTCCATGCTTGACGCCGCGGCCAGAACCTCGGCCCGTCGATGGACCCACGCCCTGCCCCCCGTGCGGCCCGCCGGGATCCTGTCGGTGGCGATCGAGCTGCCGGAGGGAAGGATCACCAACGCTCAGCTGGGCGAGCGCTTCGGGGTCAGCGAGGAGTGGATCCTGTCTCGGACCGGGATCCGCGAGCGCTGCCAGGCAGGCCCCGATGAGCGCCTGTACGAATACGCGACCCGGGCGGCGGCGAAGGCGTTGCAGCGCGCATCGGTCGATCCGGCCGATGTCGACCTCGTGCTTGTCGCGACCACCACGCCGGACGAGCTTCAGCCGAACACTGCGCCCCGGGTGGCGCACGGGCTCGGGACCCGCGGCGCCGGCGCCTTTGACATCGGCTCGGGGTGTACCGGGCTTCTGTCGGCGGTCGCCACCGCCACCGCCCAGATCGAGACATCTCGCGCGGAGCACGCGGTCGTCGTGGGCGCCGACTTCATCACGCGGATCAACAACTACGACGACCGGCGGATCGGGCCGGTGTTCGCCGACGGCGCCGGCGCGATGGTGCTCTGCCCGTCAGAGCGACCGGCCGATATCGAGGGGGGCGCGTCCGACGCGGGTCCGGGCGTGGGTTGGGGCAAGGCAGGGGTTATCGGTCCGGTCGTGCTGGGCTCCGACGGCTCCAAGGCCAACACGATCATCGTCACCCACGAGGAGCGCAAGATCCACATGGACGGTCCGGAGGTGTTTCGCCACGCCGTCAGCCGGATGGGCGAGGTGACCATGCTGGCGCTGGAGCGCGCCGGCTTGGGGCTGGACGACATCGACCTGTTCGTCTATCACCAGGCCAACGCGCGCATCACCCGGGCGCTCGGACAGCGGCTGGGCCTGCCGGCGGAGCGGGTCGTCGACTGCATCGAGCACTACGGCAACGCCTCGGCGGCGACGATCCCGCTGGCGCTCACCGTCGCGCTCGAGGATGGGCGACTCCAAGAGGGAGCGAACGTCCTGATGTGCGCGTTCGGCTCTGGGTTCACGTGGGGCGCGGGCGTGGTCCGGTGGGGTGCCGCACATGCTTGATGCCTCGCTCAGCCCGGCGCAGGCCCGCGCGCCGCTGTCAGCTGCCGGCGCGGCGTCCATCCTGTCCGTCGCGACCGAGCTCCCTGAGGGTCGGCTGACGAGTGCCACGCTGGCCGAGCGCTATGGGGTCAGCGAGGAGTGGATCATGGCCCGCACCGGGATCCGCGAGCGCCGGCAAGCCGCTCCGGAGGAGCGCATCAGCGACTACGCGGCCCGCGCGGGAGCGCTCGCCCTCCAGGCGGCCCACGTGGACCCGGCCGACGTCGATCTGGTGATCGTGGGGACGATGACTCCGGACGAGCTGACACCGAACACAGCACCACTTGTGGCGCATGAGCTGGGTGCCAACCGAGCGGGCGCGCTCGACGTGGGCGCAGCCTGCACCGCGTTTCTGGCCGGGCTGGCGCTCGGCGCGGCGCAGATCGAAAGCCGCCGGGCGGAGCTGGTGCTTCTGGTTGGCGCCGACTTCATCACGCGAATCGCGGACTACCAGGATCGACGGTCCGCTCCGCTGTTCGCCGACGCCGCCGGCGCCGTGGTGCTCGGCCCGGCGAACGGGGCCCATGGCGTGATCGGGCCCATCGTCCTCGGCGCCGACGGTTCGCACGCCGACACGATCTTTGCCACCCATGCCGAGCGCAAGCTGAGGCTCGACGGCCCCGAGGTCTACCGGAACGCGGTTGCTCGGATGGCCGCCGTGACGCTCGAGGCGGCAGCGCGAGCGGAGTTGTCGCTCGAGGAGATCGACCTGTTCGTCTACCACCAGGCAAACGCCAGGATCACCCGCGCGCTCGGTGAGCGGCTGGAGCTTCCGCCCGAACGGGTCGTCGACTGCATAGAGACGCTGGGAAATGCCTCGGCGGCCACCATCCCGGTGGCGCTCGATGTGGCAGGACGCGAAAGGCGGCTGAAGCCCGGATCACGCGTGTTGCTGAGCGCTTTCGGCGCCGGCTTCACCTGGGGAGGCGGCGTGGTCGAGTGGGGTGCGGCATGAGTACCGACGCCCAGGCCGGGTGCGCGCTGGTGACCGGCGCCTCACGTGGAATCGGCGCCGCGATCGCCCGGGCGCTGGCCACCGACGGGTGGATGGTCGGTGTCAACTTCCGCAGCGACCGGGCTCGAGCCGACGCGGTGGTCGATGCGATACAGAGCGGTGGAGGACGAGCGACCGCAATCGCCGGCGACGTTTCCGATCCCAATGCGCCCGACGAGCTGTTCGGGCACCTGGAGGAAGCGTTCGGGACGCCGGTGCTGGCGCTAGTCAACAACGCCGGCGTCAACCGGGACGACCTGGCCCCGTCATTGAGCGACGAGGAGTGGTCGACGGTCCTGGAGATCAATCTCAATGCCGCCTTCCGGCTCACCCGCCGCGCGCTCAGGGGGATGCTGCGGGCCCGCGCCGGCAGGATCGTCAACATCTCCTCGGTCGCGGGCCTGCGCGCCAACCCTGGCCAGTCAAACTACGCCGCGGCCAAGGCCGGGCTGATGGCATTCACCAAGACCGTGGCCGTGGAGGTGGCCCGCCGGGGCATCACCGTCAACGCCGTGGCGCCGGGGCTGATCGATACCGAGATGACCAGCGACATCTCGGAGGAACTGCTTGCCGCTGTGCCGGCACGCCGAATCGGGACGCCCGAGGAAGTGGCGGCCTGCGTCCGCTTTCTAGCCTCCGAGCAGGCCAGTTACGTCACCGGCGCGGTCCTTAGTGTCGACGGCGGCCTGGCCGCATGAGACGTCTCTAGCCAAACCACAAGGAGGAAGCGCATATGTCAACAGTCACCAACCAGCAGGTCGAGGCGCGAGTGATCGACGCGCTCGCGAGCTTCGGTCCCGACAAGTCGCAGATCACGCGCGAGTCGACGTTCGAGGAGCTGGACATCGATTCGCTCGATCTGGTCGAGCTGGCTCAGATCGTCGAGGATGAGTACGGCGTGGTCCTCAAGGGCGAGGACATGAAGGAGCTCAAGACGGTGGGCGACGCGATCGAGCTGATCGCCTCGCGTGCCGCGTGACCGCGAGCCAGTGAAACCGAAGATCGTCATCACCGGCCTGGGCGCGATTACGCCGCTCGGCATCGGCGCCTCGGCGTTGCACGAACGCTGGGCCCGGGGCGAATGCGGCGTCGTCGACGGCGCGGGCGCCTGCACGGACTTCGAGCCGAAAGAGTTCCTGTCGGTGAAGGAGGTCCGGCGGCTGGACCGCTTCTCGCAGCTGGTGGTCGTCGCCGCTGGGGAGGCGCTGGCGCAGGCCGGGTGGGAGGACGAGCCACCGTACGAGCCGTGGCGGATCGGATGCGTGGTCGCTACCGGCATCGGAGGGATCGAGACCGTCGAGGCCCAGCACGACGTGATGCGCGACAGAGGCGCGAAGTACGTCTCGCCGCTTGGAATCCCCCAGTACATGCCCAACGCCGGCGCGGCTGCGGTGGCGATGAAATACGGCCTGCGTGGGCAGACGTACGGGATCGTCTCGGCGTGCTCGAGCGGCGCGCACGCGCTCGGTTCCGCGATGCGGATGATTCAGTGCGGCGACGCGGACGCCGTACTGGCCGGTGGGTCTGAGGCCACGCTGACGGAATTTGGCTTCGCCTGCTTCAACTCCATGCAGGCGCTCTCGCCGACCGGCATCTCGCGGCCATTTGATGCCAGACGCGACGGGTTCGTGATGGGTGAGGGGGCCGGGGTACTTGTGCTCGAGGAGGAGACCGCCGCTCGGAAGAGAGGGGCGACGATCCTCGCAGAAGCTGTGGGGTACGGCTCGACCTCGGACGCCTACCACCTCACCGCTCCCGAGCCCAGCGGTACGGCGGCCGCGAAGGCGATCGAGCTTGCGCTAAACGACGCCGAGATGTCGGCGGAAGACGTCTCCTACGTAAACGCCCACGGCACCTCGACTCCGCTGAACGACGCCGCCGAGACCGTGGCGCTCAAATCCGCGCTGGGGGTGGAGCATGCCAAGCGCATCCCGATCTCCTCGACCAAGTCGGCGATCGGGCACCTGCTGGGCGCCGCCGGAGCCGTGGAGGCGGTGGCGACGATCGAGACCCTGATGACCGGCGTTATCCCGCCTACCCTTGGCTACGAGGTTCCCGACCCCGAGCTCGACCTCGACTACGTCCCGGGCGAAGCACGTCCGCTGACACCGTCAAACGGCGCCGGACGCGTGGCGATCTCGAACTCGTTCGCGTTCGGGGGGCACAACGTCTCGCTCGTCCTGCGCAGAGGCTCTGAGTGAGCGCCACCGCTCCCCTCGGTCATCTGCTCGCGCCGCTGGAGCGGCTGGAGGCTCTATGCGACCCCGGAAGTGTCCAGGTCCTGCGCTCGCGGGTCGTCTCTCCCCGGCTGGGAGCACGTGCCATCGCGGGCGACGGCGTCGTGGGGGCCACCGGCGCCGTCGATGGCCGGCCGATCGCCTGCTATGCCCAGGACGGCGCCTACCTGGGGGGCTCCCTGGGCGAGCGTCACGCTGACACGATCGTGCGGGTACTCGAGATTGCCGGCCGGGGCCGTGTGCCGGTGGTGGCGTTCGTCTCCTCTGGCGGCGCCCGGATGCAGGAGGGCACGGCGGCGCTGGGCGGCTATGGCCGGATCTTCCGCCACACGGTCGCGCTGACGGGGGTCGTTCCCCAGATCTCGGTGGTGTCGGGCACCTCGGCCGGCGGCGGTGCGTATTCGCCCGCCCTCACGGACCTGATCCTGATGACCGAGGACGCGGCCATGTTCCTCACCGGCCCCGGCGTGGTCCGAGACGCGCTCGGCGAGGAGATCGACGCCACCGCACTCGGCGGGGCGCGGGTGCATGATCGAAACGGCGTCTGCCACCTGGTCGAGCGCGACGAAGCGAGCGCCGCTCGGCGCGTCCGCCACCTGCTCCGGTACCTGCCCCCGTCCGCGGGGGTCCAACCGCCTCGGATGGCCGCCATGGAGCCAGCGCTCTCCGATCCGGCCGCCTTTGTTCCCGCTGAGCCCCGCCGGGCGTACGACATACGCGACGCGCTGGCCGGATTCCTCGACGGAGACTCGCTGCTCGAGCTTTCCCCGCGCTGGGCCCGAAACGTCGTCACGGCACTTGCGCGTCTCGACGGGCGTCCGGTCGGGATCGTCGCCAATCAACCTCGCTTTTTGGGGGGCGTGCTCGATGCCGCCGGATCGGAGAAGGCCGCGCGCTTCGTATCCCTGTGCGACTCGTTTGGACTGCCGCTGATCGCGGTGGTGGATACGCCCGGGTTCATGCCGGGCTCGCGGCAGGAGCGAGCGGGCGTGATCAGGCACGGCGCGTCCCTCGTGCGGGCGTTCGCCGCCGCCCGCGTGCCTAAGCTCACGGTCGTGATCCGCAAGTCCTATGGCGGTGCCTACATCACCATGAATTCCCGAGATCTCGGCGCCGATTTGGTGCTGGCCTGGCCGGACGCGGAGCTGGGGATCATGAGCGCGCGTGCCGCGGTCAAGATCACCGGCCGGCGCCGCCTTCGGGCCGCGGACGACCCGGACGCCGAGCTCGCGCGGATGGAGTCGGACTACGCTCGCGAGCACCTGCTGGCCGAGGCGGCCGCCGCGACAGGGTACGTCGATGAGATCATCGATCCCGAGGACACTCGGCTGCGCCTGGCGTCGGCATTGGACACCCTGGCGGGTGGCTGCCGGTGATTCCGGCGGGGGGGTTGGCCGCGGGAGCCTCCGAGTGATCCTGGCGGGCAAGCGCCTGCTGATCACCGGCGTAATCACCAAGGACTCGATCGCCTTCCACGCCGCCCAGGAGGCCCAGCGGGAAGGAGCGACCGTACTGCTGACTAGCTTCGGGCGCGTGCGGCGGCTGACCGAGCGCACGGCCGCGCGTCTGCCTGAGCCGGTCGATGTGCTCGAGCTCGACGTCAATCGTCCCGAGGATCTGGCCGCGATCACTGAGCGACTGCGAGAACGATGGGGCGGGGTAGACGGCGTTCTGCACGCGATCGCGTTCGCACCCGAGGACGCGCTCGGCGGCAGGTTCATGACCGCGCCGGCCGAAAGCGCGGCGGAGGCATTCAAGACCAGCGCCTTCTCGCTCAAGGCGCTAGCGGCAGCTGTCGAGCCCTTGATGGTCCCCGGCGGGAGCATCGTCGGTCTCGATTTCGACGCCTCGGTGGCCTGGCCCATCTACGACTGGATGGGAGTCGCCAAGGCTGCCCTCGAGTCGGTCTCCCGGTACCTGGCCCGTGACCTCGGCCCCCGCGGGATCAGGGTCAACCTCGTCTCGGCCGGTCCGTTGGGGACGGTGGCCGCACGCGGGATCCCCGGCTTCGAGCGCCTCGCGGCGCTGTGGGAGGAGCAGGCCCCGCTCGGCTGGGACCCTGCCGATCCGGGACCTGTGGCGAGCGCGATCTGCTTTCTGCTGTCCGACTACTCGCGGGCCATCACCGGCGAGATCGTTCACGTGGACGGCGGGTTTCATGCGCTGGGGGCGGCGGTCGAACAGGCGCCGGCCCCCGCTCGGCCTACCTGAACAGGTCTTCCGCCTCTGGCCGGATCAAGGCGGCCACCCCGGGCCCGTCTTCCTCCGTCACGTGGCGCTCGGCGCCGCGCACCACCACGACCGGCTGTCTGCCGTCCTTGCGCCGCGCGAGATCGGCCGCGCCCGCGAGCTGATCGGCCACCGCTATCCACGTGGCGCGCAGCTCGCGGCCGGTCGCGTCGCGCCGACCGCGCCAGTCCTCGAGGGGGGACAGTCCTGCGCAGCCCACGGCGACGTCGCATTGGCCATGCCTCCAAGCCCGCCCGAACGAGTCGGTGATCAGGATGCCTGGGGCGATCCCCAGGAGATCGCGCAGCTGCCCTCGGAGCCGGCGGGCGGAGGCGTCCGGGTCGCGTGGCAGGAGAACGACCATGTCGGAGCCGGGAACGTTCGAGGCATCGACCCCGGCGTTGGCGCATACGAACCCGTGATGGGTGACGCAGATGAGCACACCGCGGGAGGCCCGCAGCACCACACGGGATTCATCAAGGACGGCTTGGACCACTCGCGGGTCCTTGTCCAGCTGATGGGCCAGCTCGGTCGCGCGGGCGCTCGGCTGAATGGAGGCCAGGCTCCGGAGCCTGCCCTCGGCCTTGGACACGACCTTGTGCGCGATGACGAGCGCGTCTCCGGTCCGCAGATCCTCGATTTCGAAAGACCCTGCGATCAGCTCAGCCAGGTCATCGCCGGAACTGATCTCGGGTAGGCCCTCGAGGGCAACGGCCGTCAGCATCAGTCGCTTCCGCGGGCCAGCCGTCGCAGCATCCCGCGGGTGTGGGCGGCGCCCCCATGTGTGCCGCCAAGCATGCTGCGCAGCCGCTTCAGGTCGTCGGCGGTGTCGATGTCCAGTCCCAGCGTCGGCAGCTCCACCAGTTCGTGGTTGAGGCCGGCCGAACCCGCCGCCGCCACGTGACGCTCGCAGCTGCCGGGGCCGAAGGAAGGCTCGAGCGCGTCGGGCGGGGTCAGCAGCAGGGCGTTCGTTCCGGTTCCGTGCCGGTCGGGAACGATCAGCGCGGATGGGACATCGATGGGGCGGTTGACGAGCTCGTTCACTTGGGCCGGGTCGAGCGCCGGACAGTCGCCTGGCACGAGCAGGACCCGTTCGAACCCCTCTTCGAGCGCGTGCCGGATTCCTCGCGCCGCCGCGTAGTTGTGGCCCCGGTCGTCCTCAGCCAGCAACGAGGCGCCGTACGCTCCGGCGATCGACTGCGCTCGATGGTCCGTGCTGACCACGACGATCTTCTCGATCGACCGGCACCGCCGGAGCGCCACCAGCACGTCTGCAAACATCGCCTCCGCAAGCAGGCGGCGCGGGCCCGGCTCGAGGGAGGGGTCGAGCCGCTGCTTCGCGTCTCTAAAGCTCTTGACCGGCAGGATCGCCACCGTCGCCATCGGCGGCGAAACCTAACGTTTGGCGCCGAGCCCGAGCGCGAACTCGAGCGATTGCTCAGCCAGACGGCTGCGGCCATCGGCATCCGCCATCAGCATGTCCGTCCGCAGCAGGGGCAAACCGTCTGTCTGCTCATCAGCCACCAGTCCATCGAGCAGTCCGCCGTAGAACCCGGCGATGCCGGTCGCCGTGAGCTTGTAGCCGGCCCAGTCCATGAACGGAAGCGTGGCCGGCTTCAGCACCTCGCCTTGCACGATCGGGCTCACCGCCACGACAGGGGCGGCCGTCCGCATCAGCGCGTCCCGGATGCCTCCGGTTGCCAAGATCGGCCCGATCGAGATCACCGGGTTCGACGGGCCGATCACGATGGCCTCTGCGTTCGCGATCGCCTCCAGCGCTTCCGGGGTCGCCCTGGCTGCAGGCGCGCCCGCGAACGTGAGCTCTTCGACCGGGCCCTCCGCGCGGGCCTTGATCATGAACTCCTGGAATGGCCACCACCGTCCGTGCGCCAGGACGCGAGTTCGGACCGGATCATCGGACATCGGCAACACCCGGGCGCTGACGCCGACGGCTGTCGTGAGCGCAGCCTGAGCCCCGGTCAGCCGCGCGCCCGCTGCCAGCAGGCCCGCTCGCTCGATCCCTAAAGCCAGATCCCTGTCGCCGAGGTTGAACCAGACTTCGACTCCCAGCCGCCTCAGCCCGTCCATGACGTTGAACGTGTCGTCCCTCAGGCCCCAGCCGCGGTCGTCGATCTCGTCAGCCAGCCAGAACGTGACGAGGTCCGGGTCGGGCGAAACGTACGCTCCGTAGATCTCCAGGTCATCGCCGGTGTTCGCGATCACCACCAGCCGGTCTGCCCCCGCGACGTCGAGCATCCCGCGCGCCAGCTTCGCGCCACCCGAGCCGCCGGCGAGCACGACGACTGGCGAGCTCACGGGGCGATTAGGTCCCGGCGCTGGGGTGGGACCATCAAGACGGCAGCCCCGTCACCTTGATACCCGCCCGGGCCTTGTGCCGGGCGTTGATCGAGATGATCAGCGCGGTGAGCTGCTCGACTATTCGCGCCAGCTCAAGCGGACCGCAGTCAACGGGTCGCAGCCCGGGCACCAGTTTGATGAGCTCGGCGAGCTCCGCCTTGTCCTCGCGACGGTCCCCGCAGATCAGGACGTCTTCGTCGAGCTCCTGCTCGAGGTCACTGAGCTGCGCAGCGCTCACAGTATGAAACGCAGACACGACGCGCACTCCGTCCGGTGCCATCTCCTGCGCCTGCTGGGCCGCCGAGCCCTGCCAAACGCCCAAGGTTCGAGTCGCTTTGCCGCTGATCGCGGCCGCCAGCGGGACGGTCGCATCCACCAGGAGCTGCCCTTCTGTGAGTGCCGACTTGAGGTTCGTCAGTGTCTCGGACTGGTTCCGGAACGGGACGGACAGGATTACCACCGGTGCCTGCGTGACCGCCTCGGCGTTGAGCAGACCGGAGAACGAGCCGTTCGGGACGAGCTCCTCCGCCCGCGCGGCGGCTTCTCGCGCGCGGGTCGAGTCGCGCGAGCCGATCACGATCGGGACCCCCTCCCGGCCGAGCCGCAGCGCCAAGCCGAAGCCCAACGCGCCGGTGGCGCCGACGATGCACACCGGTTCGGGCACGGCGGGAGAGTCTATTCTTCGTCGGACATGCGCAGGGGAGTGGAGGGGTTTCGGTCAGTCCGGTCGATTCGGGCCCTTACGGTGGTGCTCGCTGTCCTCATCTGCACCGCCGCGAGCGCCGGCGCAGCGGCCGCGAGCCCCCCGACGGTGCAATGGGCGTCGCTGGCTCAGTCCGGACAGAACCTCGTCTGGCAGGCCCAGCTGAGCGCGCCTTTCACCGCAGCCGGGCTCGCCCACCAGAACCAAACGCTTTGCTTGCTTATCGAGCAGATATCGACGGGCGCCGTCAGGGAGCCGGTCTGCCTGACCCCGACGAGACGCCACTCAGCCCTGGTCGTGTCCTACGGGAGTCAGCGACGGACGATCGACGCGACAATCACTCGCTCAACGGCCACCACCCTGCGGGCGACCTTCCTGCCAGCCGCGATCGGGCTCAAATATGGGGCGGTCGCGTGGCAGACGCAGACCACCGCGGCCGCGCCGTCGTGCGCCTCTCCGTCCCCATGCACAAGCCAGTTTCCATCTCAACGGCGGGTGCTGAAGCTGCACACGCCCAGGCTGATTGGATGCAAGGCGACCGGGCCGCCGTTCGTCTCGCACGGCCCCAGCCGCGGGCGGATGGTCGCGCTCACGTTTGACGACGGGCCCTGGTACGACACGCCACAGTTCCTGGGCATACTCGAGCGCAAGCACGTCGTCGCGACGTTCTTCGAGATCGGAGAGCAGATCGCCACTTACGGCCACGGCGGAGCCATCGAACGGCGGATGCTCCGCGACGGCGACATCGTCGGCGACCACACCTGGAGCCACATCGACGTGGCAGGCGACGGACCGGCCGCCGCCAGCCAGATCGGGATGACTGCCAACGCCATCCGCAGCGCTACCCATGGCTTCAGGCCATGCCTGTTCAGAGCCCCGGGTGGAGCGGTGAGCCCCGCGCTGATCTCGGAGGCCCGGCGCATGGGATTCACGACCATTCAGTGGGACGTTGATCCCAGAGACTGGTCACGGCCGGGCACCGGTGCGATCTACAACACGGTCGTCTCGAACGTTCATCCCGGCTCGATCGTGCTCCAGCACGACGGCGGCGGGGACCGCTCAGAGACCCTGGCGGCGCTGCCGCAGGAGATCGACACGCTGCGCCACCGGGGATACAAGTTTGTGACGATCACGCAATTGCTCGGATACCGGTTGATCTATAAGTAGACGCATGCCGGAATTTCCGAGGCGCGTCCGAATTCGCGAGGTCGGCCCCCGCGACGGATTTCAGAACGAGCCCGAGGTGATCCCCACCGGGGAGAAGATCAGGCTCATCGACATGCTGGGGGCAACCGGTCTGCGCCGGATCGAGGTCACGAGCTTCGTCCGAGAAGACGTCATTCCACAGCTCGCGGACGCCGAGCAGGTGCTGGACGGCGTCAGGCTGCCGCCCGAGGTGTCGGCCAGTGTGCTGATCCCGAACGAGCGGGGGCTGGAGAGGGCGCTGCGGCATCGCCAGCGCTTTCAGGAAATCAACGGGTTTCTGTCCGCGTCGGAGACCCACAACCGCAAGAACGTCGGGCGGCCGATCGAGGAGTCGCTCGCTGGACTCGAGCGCACTTTTGCCCGCGCCCGGTCGGAGGGGCTGCGGTGCGAGGGCGTGATCTCCGTTTCGTTCGGCTGTCCCTACGAGGGGCACGTTCCGGTGGAGCGAGTGCTCTCGATCGCTCGCCGCCTGGTCGACGCCGGCGCTGAGGAAATCGGCTTCGGCGACACCACCGGGATGGCCAACCCGCTCCAGGTGCGCGAGTTCTTCGCCTCAGCCTTCGAGGCTCTGCCCGCGGTGGAGCTGACGGCGCACTTTCACAACACGCGAGGTCAGGGGCTGGCGAACGTTCTCGCCGCCCTGGAGGCGGGGGTCGCGAGCTTCGAATCGTCGTTCGGGGAGCTGGGCGGGTGTCCGGTGCCGCCGGGCGCGACCGGCAACATCGCCACCGAGGACCTGGTCTCGATGCTCCACGAGATGGGGATCGAGACGGGCATCGAGCTGCCGGTCCTCGTCGCGGCTTCTCGCGCGGCGCAGGCGGTGCTCGGTCGCCCGCTCGGGAGCCACGTGCTGACGGCGGGGCCGGTCGATTGGGCGGATCACTACTAGGGTCCCTCCCTCTGTGACCGACGTCGACCACACCGAAGCACTGGGCGACGCGACCGCGCGCGCGATCGCCGGCGGTCCCGAGCGCCACCGCCAGAAGGCCGCCGAGCAGGGCAAGCTTGCCGTCCGCGAGCGGGTGGGAAGGCTGCTGGACCCCGACTCGTTCGCGGAGGAGGGACTGCTCGCCAGCTGGGAGCTGGAGGGGCAGGGGGCGGAAGGCGTCGTGACCGGCTTGGGCACCGTCGGCGGACGGACGGTTGCCGTGATGGCCAACGATCCGACCGTAAAAGCCGGCTCCTGGGCGCCCAAGACCGTCCAGAAGATCCTCCGAATCCAGGAGCGGGCGCTGGCGCTGCGCTGCCCGCTCGTGTATCTCGTGGACTCCGCCGGGGCCCGGATCAACCAGCAGGTGCAGATGTTTCCGGGCCGCCGACACGCGGGCCGGATCTTCTTCAACGAAGTCCGGCTTTCCGGGGTCGTGCCCCAGGTTTGTGTCTTGTTCGGGCCGAGCGCCGCCGGCGGGGCCTACATCCCGGCGTTCTGTGACGTCGTGATCATGCGCGACGGCAACGCCTCGATGTACTTGGGCTCGCCGCGCATGGCCGAGATGGTCATCGGCGAGAAGGTGACGCTCGAGGAGATGGGCGGCGCACGGATGCACACCTCGCAAAGCGGAGTAGGACACGTGCTAGTCAAAAGCGACGAGGAAGGGATCGACATCGCACGGCGGTATCTGGGCTACTTCCCCGCGTCGTTCGCGCTCCAGTCGCCGGGCGCCCCGCCGGCGGAGCCCGAGTCCGACCGGCCGATAGGCGAGCTGATACCGGAGGACGAGAATAAGCCGTTCGACATGCGCGAGCTGCTCGACGCGCTCGTGGACGCTGGGTCCTTCCTGGAGATCCATCCGCGGTGGGCACGCGAGGTGATCGTCGGCTACGCGCGGCTCGATGGTCGCGCTATCGGCATCGTCGCCAACCAGCCGAAGGTCAAGGGTGGCGTCCTGTTCGTCGACTCCTCGGACAAGGCTGCGCGGTTCATCTGGACCTGCAACGCGTTCAACATTCCGTTGCTGTTCCTGGCCGATGTACCTGGCTTCATGATCGGCACCCAGGTCGAACGCCAGGGGATCATCCGCCACGGCGCGAAGATGATCAGCGCCGTATCGGAGGCGACAGTCCCCAAGATCTCGGTGATTGTGCGCAAGGCCTATGGCGCCGGGCTGTACGCGATGTCCGGGCCGGCATTCGACCCCGATTGCTGCCTGGCCCTGCCGACGGCCTCGATCGCGGTGATGGGACCGGAGGCGGCGATCAACGCCGTGTACTACAACCAGCTTCAGGCCATCTCCGACCAGGCGCGAGCGGGCGGCGCGAACCGAGGAGCTGCGCCGCGAGTATTCCCAGGACATCGACGTCCTGCACCTCGCGTCGGAGCTTGTGGTCGACGCCGTAATCCAGCCGTCCGATCTGAGAGCCGAGCTGGTGCGGCGCTTTGCCCGGGTGGAGGGCAAGCGGCGGGAGTGGCCGGACAAGAACAATCCGGTCACGCCCGTGTAGCTGTCGGTCCTTCGGGCGCCGTCTCCGCTGCCCCTGGCTGTCCCGGCCCTCGCGCCGCTGCGGGGACTGGGCGGTTGACGAGGTAGCCGTCGATCGCGTCGACCAGCAGCAGCCCGAACTCCACCGCGCGATCGACGCTACCCGCATCGACTCCGGTCGGGCGTGTCGGCCGCTTGATGCGACCGAGGAGCTAGCCCCTGTTGATCGAGCGCACCGATCGCGATGGCCGGCAGGCGCCTCGAGCGGGCAGGCAGCGCGGGCGTCGTTCCCCGGCCACGATGTGGCCGTGCGTTCAGGTGCGAGTTCTCGCTGGCGACGCCGGCGGCGAGCCTTCGGAGCTGCTTGAAGTAGCCGACGGGGATGAGCGTCCCGTCGCTGCGAAACCAGCAGGGAATGCCAGCGCCGCAGGCGGCGATCCCGATGACGATCGTGTTGGGCGCCCGATGCGTCTCGCGCCGGGCGCGCAGGAAGCGGCGCAAACCGATCGCTCCGTCGTCGCCCGCTCCTTGGAGCACGAGCTCCACCTTTAGCCGCCTCGGAGGGGAGACGTCCAGCGCCCGCGAGAGCGCCACCGCTGCTGCGACGCCGCTGGCGTTGTCATTGGCGCCGAGCCCAAAGCGGGCAGTGCCCTGCTCGAGCAACAAGGCCAGCGCCAGCACGAGGCCGACCGTGGGTGGCAGCTGCGCGACTCCGATCGTCGTGCCCTTGTCCCCGTCGACTCGCAGCACGGCGACCACGAGCAGCCACACCAGCGTCACCGCCAGCCATCCGAGCCAACCGGGCCCGGCCCGGCCCGTGATGCCGGCGAGCCATGCGGCCGCTGACCGCAGGCGATCTCGGTACACCAGGCCCGCACGACCGACGTCGTAATTCGCGGTGATGATCAGGTGCACGAGGTCCCGGCCGTCACCTCGGTCCGGGTCTGGCCCGGAGACGACGTTCTGGCTTGCGCGCTCGGGCGTGAGCCGGCGGCCGAGCGAGGTCCCAGCTATGGCGTCGGCCACAAGCGACAGGAGCGCGACCAGCACCAGCGCGCCGCCGACGCGCGGCTCGCTGACGGCGAGAAGGCTCCCGGCCAGCCCGAGCACGCTGTGCCAAGCGTGCGCCAGGGCCCAATTCGGACGGCACCAGAAGGGTTCCAACCGCGCGTCACGTTGGGGGCTCGAGAGCTGTCTCGTGAGCCAGCGGGCCGCCCGTCGTTCTGCGTCGGTGCCAGCGCCGCGGCGTTCGAAGCTCGCAAGCGAGGCGATCGTCTCGGCCGGGCGCATGTGGCGGGCATGCTAGAACCGCCGCCATGGGCGACGCTGCAGCCGCGACGGCGGGGGACGCGGAGCTGCTCGAAGTGGCGCTCGACGCGGCCAAGGCCGCCGCGCCCGAGCTGATGAGCCGCTTCGGACGCCGGGCGGGCGTGCGCACGAAGAGCACGCCCACCGATCTCGTATCCGATGCTGACGTCGCGGCCGAGACCGTGATCCGGGAACTGCTCGCCTCCAGGCGGCCCGACGACGCGATCCTGGCCGAAGAGGGAGGCGCAAGCGGTGAGGGAAAGCTCCGGTGGCTGATCGACCCGCTCGACGGGACTATCAACTTCCTGTTCGGCATCCCCATGTTCGCCGTCAGCGTGGCGTGCGAGGACGAGTCCGGTCTCATCGCGGGAGTCGTGCTCGACCCCGTCCACGATGAATGCTTCTCGGCGACGCGGTCTTCTCCAGCGAAGCTGAACGGGGAAGAGATCGTCGTCGAAGAGCGCGCGTCCGAGCTTGGGCTCGCGATGGTCGCGACCGGCTTCGACTACGACGCTTCAGTGCGCGCGCGCCAGGGCCCCGTCCTCACGCGAGTCCTGCCGCGAGTGAGGGACATCCGGCGCCCCGGCGCCGCCGCGATCGACCTCTGCTGGTGCGCCTGCGGCCGCTTTGACGCTTACTACGAACGTGGACCAAAGGTTTGGGACTGGGCCGCCGGCGGACTGATCGCCGAGCGCGCGGGGCTGGTGGTGCATGAGCTGCCGGCGGCTGGCGAGGATCCAGCCGGGATCGTGGTGGGGCCGGAGGGGCTGGTCGAGGAGCTGTGGGAGCTGGTGGGGTGAGCGTCCTCTCGTGGGGACGGCCGGCGGTCTCACTTTTCGGAGGTCTCTCGAGACGTGCACCGCCATATGTTTCGCCCCGCCGGGATTACACTCGCGGATGAGCGCGGCGGTGGAGGAACGGCAGACTCGATGCGCTCAAAACGCATTGTCCGAAAGGACGTGTGGGTTCGAATCCCACCCGCCGCACTAACTGGCGAGCGCGGCAACGGTGCGGGCGCGACGCTGCTACGCGGCGGTCGGCTCGGGGGGTGGCACGATCGGCGGGCGGCCGCGCCGCTTGGCCTCGTCGATCGGGACCTCTATCTCGACGTTCCAGCCCTGGCCAAAGGCGATCATCGCGAACAGGATCAGGATCGCCTGGACTGGGATCAGCAACACCACCATGAGGCCGAGGAAGTCCGGACTGAGTCCCTTTCCGCCGAAGATCGACTGCGGGGGCGCGAACCCGGCGACGTTGCGATCGAACCAACTCGTCGCGGACCCCGATCCGAACTGGCCGGTTCCGGCGATCAGCACGACCATTAGCAGCAGAACCGCGAGGCCGGCGGCGATTGGCAGCAGGCCCCGGTTCCACCGCCACACGTAGTAGGCAATGACGAGGTAAATGAAGCACCAGGCAAAGTTGAGAGGCTTCAGACCTTGGAGCTTGGACCAGCCACCGAACGTCACGATCAGCATCAACCCGACGGACGCGAGCAGGATCAGGACCACGACCGCCTTCATGACCTTGGCGGCCGCCTTGTCCCGATTCGGATGGATGACCGTGTAGCCCGGAGGCAGGGTTCGCGCCGGGGGCATGTTGGGGACGATAACCGCTGGCACGGGCGTTTGCAGCAGTTCTTCGGCCCACTGTGTGCTGCCCGTGCTCCGGGCCCACCGGCCTAGAATCAGGCCTCCCGCGGGCGTGGCGGAATCTGGTCAGACGCGCCGGCCTTAGGAGCCGGTGGGCGCAAGCCCATGGGGGTTCGAGTCCCTCCGCCCGCATTCAAGACTTGGGGCCCACGAAGGTATCGAGCAGCGCTACCGACTCGCGGCGCGCCACGGATACGTGATATCGCGTCCACTGTCGCCATTCGATGCCGAGCTGGTCGCACGTATCCGTAAAGAGCTTGCGGATGTCATCGGACCGGTTCGAGAACTGGTACCGCGGATAGGCGTAGTCCTTGCCCTTGACATGAACGCGATTCGTGCCTCGCCAGCCGTCGGTGTGGATGAGCCCGCGGAGGAACGCATGCGGCACTGTATCCACGATCTCCTGCTGCCAGCTCGCAACTCGATCCGGCGCTTGTGCTTGCGGCCTGGCCCGTGCTGCGGGAACGTGGCAGCGCCACCGGATGCCACGTCGAATAGATCACCACGCATTGGTTTCCGCTCGGATGTGGCGTCGGCCAAGGATGTTTTTCGCCCCGCGATCTCCTCAATCGCATGCACAGCACTCCCCGATGATCCCCGGATAGCTCATCGTCGAGCGTCACTCGCAGCATCCACGACCGTCCGTTGCGAGTGAGGCAGCCGTCGCCGAGGTACATCCCCAACAGGTATGAGTAGGCATGCTGAGATCGAACGATGAGGTCGTGCGGGTCTCCTCCGCAAACCTGACAGCACTGGGCGGGATCACAAGGATCTCTTCTGGCGGCCGGAAGGCCATGGTTCCGCCAGGCGCGGATCGTGTTGATCGGGACGCCGGTGAGCGCGGCAAATCTCGCAATCGGTCTTGCCCTGATCGCTTCAAGGTCCAATACGGCGCGAATATCTGAGAGTGGACGACGAGCGGGTATTTCGGGAACATACGTTCGCGCCCGGACGGAACCGCACTAATGGTCAGCCGAGACAGAGGACAGGGGAGACAGGACTCGAACCTGCAACCACCGGTTTTGGAGACCGGAGCTCTGCCAATTGAGCTACTCCCCTCCGACACGAAGTCTAAGCCGCTCGCTCCGTTCTCTGGCTGAGCCCGAGTGCGACCGTAGCGCGTGAAAGCGGGACAACCGCATACGATCGGGGGCTCCATGACCTCCCACACCGTCTACCGCACCTTCAACACCGACCGTCGCAGGGAGTTCGTCCGCATCACTGACGACGTCGCGGACGCGGTGCGCGACGCCGGGATCCAGGAGGGGATGGTTCTGGTCTCCGCCATGCATATCACCGCCGGCGTGTGGATCAATGACGACGAGCCGGGGATTCAGGCGGATGCGCTCGAGTGGCTCGACAAGCTGGCGCCGCCGAGCTGGCAGGAGCCCGATGGCGAGGTGGCGAGCGCGTTGCTGCCCGAATCCCGGCGACTACCGCCACCACCGGGGAGGCGAGGACAACGGTGACGCCCACCTGAAGAACCTGCTGGTCCACCACCAGGTGATCGTCCCGGTCACCGATGGACGGCTCGACCTGGGCCCGTGGCAGCAGGTTTTCTATTGCGAGTTCGACGGGGGCCGGCCGAAGCGGCTCGTGATCAAGGTGATGGGGGAGTAGCGGTTGGAAGCCTCGCGCGTGTTCGCGGACGGCATGCTCGAGGGCAGGGTCGCGATCATCACCGGTGGCGGTACGAACCTGGGTAAGGCGGCCGCTGAGGAGCTCGCCCGCTGCGGAGCATCGGTCGTGATCGCCGGTCGCCGCGCCGACGTGCTTCAAGCCACCGCAGACGAGATCGGGGATCGCTGCTCGTGCGTCGCGGGAGACATTCGGGAACAGGCTGGGGCGCAGGAGATCGTCGCATCGGCGCTCGAGCGACATGGCCGTCTCGACTTCCTCCTCAATAACGCCGGCGGGCAGTACTTCGTCCCAGCCGAAAACATTGCGCGCAAGGGGTGGCGGGCCGTGCAGCGGCTGAACGTCGAGGGGACACTCGCGATGTGCGAAGCGGCTTACGAACTCGCGATGGGACCGGCTGGCGAAGGAATGATCGTGAACGTCACGGTCTCGCCCCACCACGGAATGCCGGCCATGGCGCATACAGGCGTCGCGCGTGCGGCAGTGGAAGCGCTGACGCGTGAACTCGCGGAGCGCTGGTCGGGCGACGGAGTGTCGGTCGCCGCGGTCGCGCTTGGCCGGTTCGCGACCGATTCGCTCCGCAAGTACCCGGCCGAGCTTTGGCGCCGCGCGGCCGCGAGCGTTCCCCTCCAGCGGCTAGGCGACGTTGAGGAATACGGGTGGCTGGTCGCACTGTTGGCCTCGCCGCTCGGGCGGGCCTTCTCGGGTTCGGTCGTCACCCTCGACGGAGCCCTCGACAACTGGCAGGGCCCGTGGCCGCCCGAGGAGTTGGCCAGGGACGGCGAGGTCCCGACCGAAGAGCGGCGGCCCGTGGGGTGACCGACATTGAGGCCGTCTCGCCCGCGACGGCCGGGGTAGCATGGTGCTGCCAACTCGCGGGCGAAGTGTCAACGGCTGCACGAGAGCCTTCCAAGCTCTAGGAACGGGTTCAATTCCCGTCGCCCGCTCTGCGAGTCGTAGAATTCGCTCGGCCACGGGGAGTGGCGCAGTCTGGTAGCGCACCCGGCTGGGGGCCGGGCGGTCGTCGGTTCAAATCCGGCCTCCCCGATCAGACAAAATCCCCGCTAGGCGGCAGGTTTTGTGTTACCGGCGACTCTTCGCGGGCGCCACACGGGGAACAAACGGGGAACAATTGTTCCGCGAACGTGCAAGGTCAGACGCGCTGGCAGGCGTCGTTGAAACATGCCGGCGGAGCCGGCGGAGGGCGGAGCCGAGCCTACGCCGGCCGTCTGAGCGGGATGGCTTGCCGCTCCGGCGAGCTAACCGGCGACGTGCTGTCAGCCTCGAGGCCAGAGACCAATTCCTCGATCGCCATTGCACCGACATCGAGGCGGCCGGCTACAACCAGCCGGTGCTGTAGTTGACGGCCTGAGCCTGCTCGGGCGTGAGACCGGCGAGCCAGTTGTCGCCGGGTGGCGCGTGCCCGCGCCACCTGGGCTGGGGATATGGCATCCCTCACCTCGGTAGGGAGCAGATAGGTTCGTCAGGCGTCGTGGCTGGCTCCACGGGAGGCGCGTAATGACATTCGCGCCCCGGTGGTTCGCTGGTCATCAGCCTTCTACGACCATGATCCCCGCGCTAAGGTCACGCGGCCGATGACCTCGACCGCAGAGCCTGGCGTCCGTGACAGCGACATCACGGTTCGGCTGAGATCAGTTCAAGATCTGTTTGAACCTCCCGAGTGCGACCCGCTGGCGTCGTCGCCGTTGCGCTTTAGTTCGGGGATCGACGAGCTCGTCAACGAGCTCGGCCCGAGGCGCCTGGGGAGTGTCAAGAGGGCTGTTGTTGTGCTCCCGCCGTCTGAGCTTGAGCCGGGCCTCGAGCGGCAGCTGAAGCGCGCGATCACGGCCTATTGCGAGGTGCGGCTGCGCGAGACCGACAATGACCTGCGCGCGTTCCGGCAGGATGGGTGGCGGGCGCTGGGGGTAGGCGCGATTCTGTTCTTCGCCGGCTTGGCGGTGGCGACGATCGTGGTAAAGAGCTCCGCGACTGGGTTGGCTCAAGGTGTTCTTCGGTGACGGTCTGGCGGTGGTGATCGCCTGGATCGGACTTTGGTATCCGCTCGACACGCTGATCAACTACACGCGTCCCTACCGCCGTACCAGGAAGTTGTTCCAGGCCCTGAGTCAGGTCGAGGTGATCGTCAGGGCGGGCTAAGCAGTCGGGGGCTCTGCTCGGCCCAGGAGGGTCTCGCCCGTCGTCACCGCGGCCGCGACCAGTGCCACCCCGATGATCGAGTACACCACTCGCTTGAGGTCGATCTCGAAAACGTTGCTGCGTTGGGCGTCGAGGAGCACGATCGCCGCGGTGACAAAGATGGCAAAGTAGAGGTAGCGGGCGTGTTGCAGCTGCGCCACCGCCGCTGCGACCATTGCCAGGGTGCCTAGGGCGACGAGGACGGTGCTGTCGGACACGATCGTCGCCACTGCGGCTGCGACCACGCCGCCGGCCACGGTGCCAAGCGCCCGTTCGCGGATCCTCTCGCGGGACTCGTCGTACGTGGGCCGGGCGACCAACAGGACGGTCAGCAGCACCCAGCCGGCTGTGGTCTTCAAGAACCAGGTCGAGGCGACATATGCGCTGAGGCCGAGCAGCAGCACCAGCGCGCCCGTGTAGAAGCACACGATCCGGGCGGGCACCCGCGACGGGGGACCCGCCGGCGCATCCCGCAGCAAAGTGGAGCCGATGAGCAGCGCCCACGACCCGCCCATGACCGCCACGCCGGCGCAGATCAGTGCCTGGTCGACGGTTCCCGGCGTCGTCCGCGCTCCTCCTAATGGGATGTCGTCATCAATGATGGACAAAGACCGGCGGCATGGCGACGATTTACCTCGACCGCCGCCGGAGCACTGTCGCAAAGCACACGCGGACTAGAACTGTGCGCTGGTGATGGAAGCGAGCGCCGGGTCGATGGTTCCGCGGCCGTTGAGGTGCGTGACGTCGCGTTCGTGTATCAGTTTGTTTGATATGAGTTTCGCTGTATCAGGGGATGCCTACGAGCGATACATGGGCCGCTACTCGAGACCGCTCGCGTCGCTGTTCGGAGACTTCGCCTGCGTGCGGCCGGGGCAGCGGGTGCTGGACGTGGGTTGCGGTCCTGGCGCTCTGACGGCACATCTGGCCGGATTAGTAGGCCCGCGCGCCGTGTCAGCGGCCGATCCGTCCCCTGGATTTGCGCGGGCGTGCGCTAAACGATTGCACGAGGCGGATGTGCGCACCGCTCCGGCTGAGAAGCTTCCATGGCCGGATACCGTGTTCGATGCCGTCCTCTCGCAGCTTGTGCTCAGCTTCGTTCACGACGCAAACGTTGCGCTCAGCGAGATGACACGAGTCGCGACTGCCGAAGCGACTGTCGCGTCCTGCACCTGGGACTACGGACCACAGATGCAGATGCTGAATACGTTTTGGACCGCAGCGCTGGCGCTGGATCCAACAGCCCCGGACGAGGCGCGGGCGCTCAGTTACACCGATCCGGTATCGCTTCAGGAGTTATGGAAGCGCAGCGGCCTGCGCGAGATCGAAACAGCGCCACTCGTCGTTGATGTCAAATACGAGGACTTCGATGACTATTGGCGGCCGTTCCTCACCGGCACGGGCCCTGGTGGCCAGTACTGCGTATCTCTGGACGAACGACAACGGGAGGCACTGCGCGCGGAGTGCTTCCGTGGGCTGGGCGCGCCCAGTGGGCCGTTTACGCTCACTGCCCGCGCATGGGCCGTTCGTGGGAAGATCTAACCCAGCGGTGATCGGGTCAACAAGTCGGCCCGCCTCGTAACAGCGCGGCAGCGAGCGTACGGCTGCCGCCCGTCACAGCCAACGGATGCGCGAGGGCCCGTGGTTGACCCGGCACGACTCCTATGGCTCCAGCAGCAGTCGTGAGACAGCCGCCAGCGGGCGGCCGCTTCGCCAGGATCGCGATCGCGCGGGCGCCATCGCTGGCGGCTCGGCCAGCGAAGCAGTCACGGCGTGGGCCTTGACCCCTTCAGGCGTCGACCAGTAGCGACGGGCTGGTCAATGGGGACCGGGCGACCCTCGGCGAGTCCGTCGCCTACGGTGAGCGGCAGCCAGCGCTGTCGCTGGGCTCGCTCCCGTTGCCCCGACGACCAGCAGTCGCGGCTCACCACCGCTCTCGCGCGAAGCAGGAGGCTCGCGCTCGCACCCGGCGTTGCCGAGGCTGGGCCGAAGGCAGCTGCGCAGGCGTGACCGCTTGAGGCGCGGAGCAACCGCACCTAACGCTGATCACGACCCCCGGCCAAGTCCTGCCTCCGTGGTCGGACGGGCATCCTGACACCCCGGCGACGACGGTCTCGGATTGCGCGGCTAGCCGGACGCTCCCTTTTGTCGATCCCGGCGCCCTCGTGCTGACGCTCGCTTCGCGACGAACATGCGACTTAGGAGCGAGGGCTGCGAGCTGGGCATGGCGGAACCTGGCGAGGCTGACACGGTCGCAGGTCATGAAGCCCCGGAGCCTGACGCCGGACGGCGCTGCGCTGGCCACGGAAGCGTCTGTGCCGTCGGCCAAGCGCGATGCGTGGTGGAGGGCGGTTCTGCGGCTCAACGTCTGTGCGGCGCCAGAATGATGCCGGTATGGGGTGCGATTGGTTGATGATCGACGGGCCCAGCCTCATCTTCCGCTCCTACTACGGTGCGCGGTCACGCCGCGGGTCACCCAGCGACGGCGATGTGAATGCGATCCCCGGCTTTCTTGACCGGCTGGCGCGCGTCATCACCGAGCGGCGGCCACGCCGTGTCGTGTGGCCGAGGATCGGGCGTGGCGTCCGGCTTGGCGGGTGGAGCTAATCGAGAGCTATAAGTCCCACCGAGTCGCGGAGCCGGTTCCGGCCGCTCTGGCGCCACAGATTCCCGTGATTTACGACATCCTCGAGGCGGTCGGCATCGACGTAGTAGGGGTGGACGAGCACGAAGCGGAGGATGTGATCGCGACGTTGACCAGACTCGCTTCGGGAACCGTCGAGATCCTCAGCGGTGATCGTGATCTGTTCGCGCTGGTGCAGGGCGCTCGGGTGCGGATTCTCTATCCGGAGAAGGCGGGCCTTGCCGTGATCGATGAGGACGAGGTGTCGCGTCGCTACGCGATCCCGGGCCGCCGGTACGCGGACTTCGCGATCCTCCGCGGCGATCCGTCGGACGGGCTTCCCGGACTGAAAGGCGTCGGTAGTGTCGGCGCGGCCGCGATGATCCGGCGATACGGGAGCATCGAGGGCGTGCTCCGCGATAGAGCGCTGCGCGACTCGGACCGCGATTACCTTGTTCGTGCCATGCGCGTCGTGGCGCCGGTTGCGGACTTACCGATCGCGCTCCCGAGCGGGAGCAGCGTCGCTACCCGGCGAACCAAGAGGTAGCGCAGTCGCTCGCGCGGCAACACGGCGCCCAAGAGTCGTGCAGTCGAGTCCTGACCGCTCTCGTCGGCCTCTCCTCAGGTGATCAAGCGTCCACGACTTGACGCAGCATCGCGTCGCGGACCGGGCCATCAGGCAGCCCGTGAACCGACGCCACAACGCTTACCTCCGGCGGATACCACGAGATTCCGCCCCTGCGGCGGACGGGCAGGCCAGCGACGTGATTCTCCAGCCGGTCGATGAGGTCGCCTCCGAGGCCTAGATCGATGGAGCCTGCCGTCACGAGGCAACTGAGGCGAGCACGCGTCGCTGCTTGTATCGGCAGGCTCTCTCAGTCGGCCGCTGGCACCCCCGTCAGCGGTCAGGCGGCGCCAGCATCAAGAGTGGGCAGCAGGACTATCTGGGGCTTCAGCTGCGGTGGGCTGGCTGTCTCGGTGGCCTATGACAGCGGCTCGGGAAATGTGAGCGAGACGGCGTTTGCATAGGGCAGCTCATGGAGGAGGTCCTCTGGTCCGACGAGACGGAAGCCGAAGGTACGCTGCAGGCTGGCGATCGGTTGGGGCGAGTCACCGCATTCTGGGCAAGCGGTGATGTACGCGGCCGCGGTGGGACTGAATCGCAGCCGGCAGGCTGGGCAGCAGAGGTGGGTCATGGCTGTGCTCACGATGGGCTCTTCCCGGACAGGCCGTGCCCGCAGTGCGGGCAGACCCGGTTCATCACCGGATCGTTAGAACGCTCGTCATCGAGCTCGAAGTACACGCGGTGGCGCCCGAGGCCGGACACACGGAGCTCGTGCCCGCATTCGGGGCAGCTGTAGGTCAGTCTTGGATCGGGCTTGCGTGGGGAGGCGGGCCGCTCGGGCGGCGCGGTCAGCGTGGCGCTTGTCATTCCGTCACCGCCTCGGCCTCGGTGCTGAAGCTGCCGCCCTCATCTAACCAACGCTCGGCGTCCGTGGCGTCCTTTCTGGCATCGCGACGCGCCCTGAGATCGACCGGGGGTGCCCCGGTAGCGCGCCGCTCGAACCGCGCCGAGGCGGCACCGTCGCGGATCTGCTGCGCGGCTTCTTCAGCGTCGTCGTAGGAGGCAAAGCCTCCCGACCGCGCGAGGGTTGCGCCGTCGCCAGCGACGATCGTCCAGTGATAGGCGCCGCCGTTGTCCTCGAAGATCAGTAACTCCATTGACTCCGGAACACGCACGCCGCCCGGACGGCGGTCGAGCTGATTCACGGCGCGGGACTTCTTTGTTGCGGTGGCCATGGCCGACCGCCTCTCTGCCCTTCTGACCGAACCCGTCGCCCTGAAAGCGAGAAGAGCTAAGGCTTACTGAGCGCACTAGCGAACCTAGCACATTCCGACCTCTCCACTAGGAATTTGCGGCGGATCGCGCTATGCTCGACCGAGTCGTCGTCCGTTCGGTTCTCTGCTGACTCTCCCCGCGCACGGCGTCCGTGTTGCCAGAGAAGGCTGAGAGGGGTGGGTATGCCCGCCATACACCGAGAAGTAGCAGCGAGCGGCGCTACGACAGCCGCGATCTCGAATTCGATGGTCGGACTGCTGCATCGCTACACGGGCCGCGGGCCCACGAGAGCCCGCACCACGGTCGGTGAGAACATCATCGTGTGCGTCATGGGGGCGACGCTGACCAAAGGCGAGAAAAGCCTGGTGCAGGATGGCAAGGCCGAGGTCGTCCTGCACGGCCGCCGCGCGTTTCAGGACACCATCCAGGACGACGCGATCAGCGCCGTGCAAGAGCTCTCCGGACGTCGCGTAGTGGCGTTCATGAGCAACAACCACATCGAGCCCGACCTGGCGGTCGAGGTCTTCATCCTCGAGCCGGTGGAGAGCGACCACCTGAACAGTCGGCATGTCGACGAGGATGGTCCCGACCTTGACGGGCACCACCAGGGTCTTCCTCGCCGCTCGCGGCGAGGGACGGGCTGGCGACGGTCTTGACGGCCGCCCATCCTGACGCACGAACCCAGACCCCCTCGCGCAGGGACGCCCCTCTGGTCCGCCACCGACGAGGCTGATCAGAACCCGTCGGCGGCAAACTCCTGCGCAATCAGCCGGGCATCGCGGCGCTGGATCGCTGGGTCGCGGAGTGACCACGCGAGGAGCCAGAGAGCTGCCTTGTGGAGTTGCGAGAACTGAGCGGCGTCGATCGCGTCCTCCACGTGCGCGAATGACGTGCCCTGATGGATCATGCCTTCGACCTCTTCGTTGGCACGGTCGAAGGAGAGTGGCGCGGTACTTATCATGGCCGCGCGTCCTTTCTGGTCCCGTCGCCGTTCTAAACGCGCAGAGACAGTCCCGATAGCGGACAACGGGGGTACCACAAATCGACGCTCTTCGCGAGCCGCCACGCCGCATTTTGCGAACAGTCTGGGCAACGGTCGGACTGGCGTGGGCGGACCACATGGGGACCATTCCAAGCTCGCGATGCTGACGGATCCGAACCGCAAGCTCGCCGTGCGGTTCGCTGATTGCCAGCACGCGGACGAGCTCGAGCAAACTTCCGAGCTGGGGTTCGCGCGACGCCCTCAATCGGAGTAGAGTCGGACACGAGCTGGCCCTGCGGCCAGGATTCTCCGCCCAAAGCCCGAATGCCACCGACGGCGCGACCCGCGCCACGAGGCGAGAGGCGTGGGTTACTGGTTTTGACTGCGGGGCCGGCGCTGTCCTCCTACCGGCATTGCGCCACCGGCCCGGTGGACGCGTCCCGATGTGATTGAACGCGCGAGGGTCTAGCCCTCTTCCTTGCGCATGGTCCCGATAGAGGGACGGGAAGGCTCGAAGATGATGAAGCGGACAGAAAACAATTGAGCAGCACGTAGGCGAGGGCGAGATGACTCGCGACTGTGGATCGCTGCGGCTCTCGCCGGCGATGGAGGCCCGGCGACGCCTCAACACTCTCCCGCTCTACCGGCTCGAGGGACCCCCAGGGTGAGCGCCCCCCTACCTGACGCAATCGCACGACTAGGCGAACCACCCGATGAGCCGGAACGACCTAGCGACGTGCGCAGCCGGTCGCGACGTGACCTGGCTCCAGCCGACGCACCCGCTGCGGTGGTCGACGGGCGATCGCCATTCACTTCTCCTCTCGTGCTTCGGGAAGATCGGCGGCGGCGATGGCGGCCCCGATCTCCTCGGTGGAGATGCCGGCCTTCCTGGCGGCTTTGACCGAATGCTCGATCTCTTCATCCGACGCCAAGCCGCGATGCCGTTCGAGCACTCGGAGGTAGATCGCCCACACGAGCGCCTGCTCCCGCGTCAACGAAATCTGATCACCTGGCCCAAGAGAATCTGCCGCGACTACCGTGACTAGCGCCTCGTCGATCAGTCTCTTGCCTGCCATCACATCAGTGCGCCTCTCGGCGTTGCGTCGGGCGTCGCCCTCTTTGGTCTGACGCAGTCGCTCTTCCTCGACGAGGTTGACCATTTGCCAGTACGCGATGAGGTCCCGCTCTGCCTCAGTCACATTCGCGAAGAAGCGGCGTCCGATCGTCAGCCGGCCCTGATCGAGGCCGGACGCCTGCTCGTCAATCCAAGCTCGATCGATCCGCGCTCGGGCGATGAGACGTATCGCGGACTCGATCTCGGAGCCCGTGCAATCACCGAGCCGCTTGAACACGCCAGGAGCGATCTCGAGGGATTCGTCGGGGTTTACATCACCAATCGTCATATTCTCCCTCGTGCCGGAACGAATCGGTGCAGCGCAGCATGGCTTCGACCGACGGGGTCTCGATCGGCTCGATCGGCGGCCTCCCCGACTGAACGGAAGCCCCGCTCATGCGGGGTTTCTTCGTTTCGAGGCGCTTCAGCTAGACCGGAATATGCACCGTTCATATTCTGGTTTCGGGACCATGGCGCGCCGACCAATGCTCTCCCGCAATCGCTCATGGCTGCTCCGTCATCGTGGGGCTGGTGCTGAGAAGTGGCGCTGGAGCTCGTTCGCGTATGACTGTCCGATCGAGTCGCTGTGCTGCTTCAGCCACTCGGTGAACGCGAGCCGTCCCAGCGGAGGGTGGTGGGAGACGAGCAGCCCGGCGGTCAGGCCTTTGATCTCACTGTTGGTGAGGACGACATCGCGAACCAGCAGGCCGAGCGCGCGAGACGCCCCTGCCATAGCGAGCGCCGGGAGGTGCACGATCGGTGCGCGAGCACCGATCGCGCGACGGATCGCCCGGACAAGGTCCTCGAAGGACAGCGTCTCGGGTCCCGCGGCGTCCACGGTCAAGTTGCCATCGGCCGCGGCGGCTTCCAGGCAGATTCGCACCAGGTCCTCTACGTGGACGGGCTGGACGGGGTAGCGCCCGTCGCCTGGCACGACGAAGACCGGCATGTGTCGCAGGATCCAGGCGATGTTGTTTGCGAGGACTTCTCGCTCGCCGCCGAAGATCCAGGTCGGCCTCACGATCGAGTAGGGGATCCCGACCTCGGCCAATGCTTCTTCGACGACTGCTTTGCCTCGGTAGTAGGGGAGCGTCGAGTCGATCGAAGGGTTAGCGATGCTCAGGTGAACGACGCGGGTGACGCCGACCCGCCGAGCGGCGTCGAAGAGCCTCCGCGAGTTGGCGATGGCGCTGGCAAATGTCGTGCCGCCGTGGTCGAAGCGAACCCAATAGGTGTTGTAGAGCGTGGTGACTCCCTCTAGCGTCCCAGTGAGCGCAACCGGATCGTCGAACTGATACGGAAACGCTTGGACTCGGTCGCGCAGCGGATGCGGCCGGTCGGGGTGAAAGGTGAGCGTCTTGACCTTCCTGCCCGATTCGAGCAGCCGCCGGGCAAGGTGGGAGCCCGAGTGGCTGAAGGCTCCGGTCACCAGATCCAGCCCCGTATCGGAGCTGGTCACCGCTTCACCGTTCGCCCGGAATACAGCGGTTGGCGTCCGCCTGTACCGGCTGTCCGAGGTCGCTTTCGGACTTCCGTGACCGCGCTACTCGCTCGGTGATCGTGACGAGCCGGTGCGGGTAGCGCGAGAATGATCCAGCAATGGTCGACCACGGCCGCTCTTCTCGGAAGCGCCATGCGCTTGCATTGTTTGAAGGTCTGCCCCGCCATTACGACCGGATGGGGGCCTTGCTCAGCTTTGGCCAGGATCCGCGCTGGCGGCATGCCTTGGTGCGTGCAGTCGACCCAGCGCCCGGCGAGCGGCTGCTCGATGTCGCAAGCGGCACTGGAATGGTGGCGGCGGAATTGGTCCGACGCTCTGGCTGCGAGGTGGTCGCACTCGACCAGAGCGAGGCGATGCTGGCCGCGGCCCGCGCGCGGTTGGCGGCGGATCCCCAGCTCGCGACGCGAATCAGTTTCATCGTCGGCCAGGCAGAGCGGCTGCCATTCGCCAATGCGGAATTTGACGGGCTCACATTCACGTATCTGCTGCGATATGTCGACGACCGTGCCGCGACGATGCGTGAACTTGTGCGCGTAGTGAAGCCGGGCGGGCGGATCGGAATGATCGAGTTCGGCGTTCCGCTGGCGGCGCCGCTACGAATGCTGTGGCGGGTCCACACTCGAGTCGGCCTGCCCCTGCTGGGACGACTGGTTTCTCCCGCGTGGCTCGAGGTCGGGCGTTTCCTTGGACCGAGCATCGAAGAGCTGCATGAGCTCGAGCCGGACCTCGTTGGGTTGTGGGAGGCGGCCGGGATCCGGGAGGTGCGTCTATGTCGCGCAAGCTTCGGCGCCGGCATCGTGATGTGTGGCGTGCGGGATGGCAACCCAGCGCCGTAGCCTCGACCGTCCAGCTTTCTACGCGCTGAAGAGCGGCGGATGGCGTGATTTCGTAACGCTGCTTCATCCACCGTACACGCTGTGGCACCTGAGCTACGTGGCGCTCGGCGCAGCCGTCGCGCCGGTCGTTCACGCTGACCGGCTTGCCGCAGCGCTCGGCGCGTTCTTTCTCGCAGTCGGCATCAGTGCACATGCGCTCGATGAGCTGAACGGTCGACCGCTGGAAACCGTGCTGCGGCGCAACATCCTGATCGGGATAGCTGCGGTGGGACTCGCTGGGGCGGTGGGCATCGGCGTGGTAGGCGCTGTCGTCGTCTCGCCGCTGCTCGTTCCACTCGTGCTGCTCGGAGGACTGCTCGTGCCCGCATACAACCTCGAGCTCGCAGGCGGACGATTCCACACGGACCTCTGGTTCGCGCTTGCCTGGGGCGGATTCCCGGCGTTTACCGGCTATTTCGTTCAAACGCTGACGATCCGGCCGGCTGGTCTGCTTGTCGCGGCTGCGTGCTGTCTGCTGAGCGCCGCGCAGCGCCGGTTGAGCACGCCCGTGCGTCAACTTCGACGCAGCACGATCGCCGTCTCCGGGGAGCAGCAGCTCGCGGACGGGAACACGGTCGAGTTGACCAAGGCGCGCCTCGCCGCGCCGCTCGAAGGTGCCCTGTCGGCGCTCTGGATCGCCATGGTTCTGCTCGCCGTCAGCCTGCTCACAGTCAAGCTTTAGGCGCCGAGCGCCGGTCGCCGGAACGAGCCGGCCCCTGCGCCCATCGCGAAGGGCCGTCCGCCGCCCTGCCCCGACGACCACGTCCTAGTTGGTGGAGGGCGTGTGATCTCGGGTGACGCCCAGTCGCTGCGCGGCGGCGGCGGCCGCCGCTCGGTTCGGGACCGCCAGCTTGCTGAGGATCCGCGAGACGTGCACGCTGGCGGTCTTGTCGGTGATGAACAGCTCGCCGCCGATCTCGCGGTTGGTCAGCCCGTCACCGAGCAGGGCCAGAACCTCGATCTCGCGCGGCGTGAGCTCGAGCCGCTGCAACTGAGCATCCCGCGCCGTGTCGAGTTGCTCGTGCGCACCGAGGTCGATCCGGGCACGACGTGCCAAGGCTTCGAGCTCTTCTCGCAGGGGACGCGCGCCGAGCTCAGAAGCGGCCGCGTGCGCCGCTTGCACGAGCTCCACCGCGCCGGCGCGATCGCTGCTGGCGCCGAGCAGTGCCTCGGCTCCTCGCCACTGGGCGTAGGCGGCGTGGTATCGATTCCCATACGCCTGCCATTGCCGTGCGGCCTCCGCCCACAGCGAAGCGTCGCCGGCATGACCGATCCGTGACTGCTCGGCCGCCAAGCCGGCGCGACTGGCACGAACCAGCGGCGCCACGACGCCTGTGAGCTCTCCGATCACTCGATCCAGCCGCCCGCGCAGCTGCTCCGCTCTCGCGGCTTGCTGCTTGCGCTCCTGCTCGTTGCCGGGCGCGCGAGCGGCGAGATCGGCGCAGGCACGCGCTCCGAGGTCGTAAACGGGTGCCGTGAAGAACACCGACTCCCTGTCCTTGACGCGGTCGAGGCAATCCGATGCGAGTTGGGCGGCGGCTTTCGGACGGCCGGCCCACAGCTCGAGCGTGATCCGCGCAGCAGCGGGGGGCGCGAGCGCCATCGATCCGACTGAACGACGCATCTGCGACTCGGCCTGATCCAGGGCCCGCGCCGCGGCATCGAATTTTCCCTGTTCGGCCCAGAGCAGCCCGAGGTATCGATACACAATTCCCGCTGTCACTCCGGTCGGAGACCGTTCGACCACTTCATCCAACAGCTCCTCGGCTTCGGTCCAGCGCCCGATGTGCATGAGGCGTCCGGCCACTTCCCCCCGAAGGTAATCGCCCCATTGACGCTCCGCCCCGACCTCTCGCGCCGATGAAATCCCTTCCCGGGCCATCGAGATCGACTCCTCGATGTGTCCCCCCTCGTCGAGCGCGTCGCTGCCGTTCGTATAGCTGCGCTGCATCTCCTCGACGAGGCCCAGGCGACGGGCGATTACCAATGCCTCCCTGGCGACCGTCACAGCTCGGTCGAAATCGCCCACCGTGCTGAGGTTCCCGCACATGGTGTTGAGCACGTGCGCCTCCACCGCCTCGGCTCCCACGGTGCGAGCGATCCCGAGCGCCTCTGCGCAGCGGGCACTTGATTCCTCGGGGCGGTTGCAGAGCATCAACACCTGGCCCTCGGCGGCCAACACCAACGCTCGCTCCTGGGATGGCGGAGCTTCCGGCAATAGCTCGACCGCGCGGCGGTACGCGGGCAACGCATCCTGATCGTGGCCCGCCATCCACAGGTACCGGCCGAGCCGCTCGTGTGCCAGCGCCGCCTGAACCGGCTCGGCGCGCTCATCGGTCCGCGCGAGCACCTCCTGCGCCAGAGCGATTGCCCTGTCTTCCTCCCCGATGCGCAACGCCGCGTCGGCCGCCCGCCGCAAGACCTCGAGCCGCTCGAATGGGAGCTCGCTCGGTGCAGGATCGACGGCGTCCCACATCTCCAGCGCGCGTTCGTAGTGCAGCCACGCCTCGCTGGACGCATACAGCTCCTCGGCCGCGACCCCGGCGGCGACGGACGCGGGCAGAGCTGCCGCCAGCTCGCCCGCCGCGTACCAATGATGGGCAAGCTCCGCAGCAACGGCCGAGTCCGCCGCGACGAATCCGGACTGCTCGCCGATCGCTCGGGCCAGCCTCAGATGCAGACTCCGTCGCTCTCCCGCCAGGAGGTCGGAATAGATCGCCTCTCTCACCAGCGCATGCCGAAATGAGTAGCCAGCAATGGAGGACTCAGACACGAGCAGGTAAGCCTCGACCGCATCGCGCAAGGCAACGTTTAGGTCATCCTCCGACAGGTCGGCGACCGCAGCCAGCAGCGCGTGATCGACCGTCCGTCCTGCCACGGCCGCGATCCGCAGCACGTCGCGAACGGCACTGGACTGCGCCTCGACACGCGCCAGCAGGATGTCGCGCAGCGATGAGGCGAGGGGCTCATTCGCCGCGGGCGATGACGCCAGAAGCTCCTCGGCGAAGAGAGGATTTCCTTCCGAGCGCTCAAGCAGACGATCGACCAGCGAGGGTGGCGGCGGCTGCTCGAGGATCGCGGTGACCTGCTCGCGTAGCTCGGCGTAGGTGAACGGTCCCAGCTCGACCCTGCTCGCTCTGTCGCTCCGCTCAAGCTCCAACACGAACGGGCGGAACGGATGATGGCGCTGCAGCTCGTCGCTGCGGTAGCTGATCAGTAACGCGATCGGCTCGCGCCGCGCCGCGCGAACAAGGAACGATAAGAAATCACGCGTAGAACGGTCCGCCCAATGGAAGTCCTCTACGACGATAACCAGGGGACGGACGCGAGCCGCGGAGGTAAGCAGCGCCGTCAGGTGCTCGAACAAGCGCAGCTGCGACCTTGCTCCCACAGTCGGACCCACCACACGGTCGCTGGTGCGGGAACCATCCGGAATGAACTCCGCCAGCTCCTCGCGGCCAGACGCAAGCACCGCCTGAAGCTCGGCATCGTCCACCTGACGCGCTAGCGAGCGCAACGCACCAAGGACCGGTGCGTACGGGAGCTCCCCCTCACCGAGCCGTAGGCACTCGCCTACGGCGACCGTCATCCCGTGGCGCTCGGCGTGACCGGCGACCTCCGAGATCAGCCGGCTCTTCCCGATGCCCGCCTCTCCGGCGACAAGCATCACCGAGCCGAAGCCTTCCCGGCTGCGTGCGAGCGCCGCCTCCAGCGCCGCCAGCTCCACATTGCGCCCCACGAACCGAGGGCTTGAAACGCGCCCAACCACACGAACGATTATCCCGCCGGCAGCGCTCGGCCGATCAAGGGCCCAGGTCAGCCATCTAAGGCGCAAGATCAGGCAACTGCCCGATGGCAGCGAGGTGGCTTACGCCTAGGTTGGACGCATCGCCAAACCGCCTTCCCAGGAGAACCGATGAACGTCCACATCAACTACATCCTTGCCCAGGAGCACATCGCTGATCTTCACCGGTCCGCGGCACAAGCACGGCGCGCCCGCGACGCCGACAGAAGGCGGCGCCACGCCCGACGCACGCGGGTTCGGCGGCCTGAGCGCCTAACTCGCCGTTCAGATCCAACGGTCTCACCCGCCAGGCCATGAACGCGTCAGGACCCCAAGGCGCACGCGCCGCAACACCAGGCGCCGTGAGCACCCCCGCCAAGCCGGACAGCACGCTGTCGCTCGCTGATGGCACGCAGGTACGACTGAGGGCGATCGGCCCCGACGATCGTGAACGCCTCGCGGCTCTGTTCGCCCGCCTCAGCCCGCAGTCGCGCTACCGGCGCTTCCTCTCGCCGAAATCCGAATTGAGGCCTGGAGAGCGTTCCTACTTCACCGATGTCGATGACATCCGTCACGTCGCCGTCGCCGCGGTCGATCAGCGTGACGGCTCGATCGTCGGGGTCGGTCAGTACGCGGAATGGACCGGCCACTCGGAGGTCGCAGAGATGGCGGTCGTTGTGGCCGACGAGCTGCATAGGATGGGCATCGGCACCGCGCTGGCCACACGCATGGTGCAGGTTGCCCGCGCAAACGGGCTCACTCTGCTCACGGCCACGACGCTATGGGAGAACCGGCCGGCGCTCGCCCTCCTAAAACGGTGCGGCTTCCACGCCCGCCCCGGTCGAGCCCGCGAGTTCGAGGGGCAGTTGGAGCTCGACGGCCCGAACGTACGCCAACTCCCGGCGCGACCCGAACCAACCACGAACAGGACCTGGACATGATCCCTCTGTATCCCAAGCTGCCTCCCGCGCAAGCGAAAGGCGCGGGTCTCCGACGGCGAGCGACCTGTCGCGGCCCCAAACGGAACGGAGCTGATCCGAAGAAGCGCGGCGTGGGCGAAGCGACGCTCACGCTTCGACTCGGCTGCCCTGCCGATGACAACCAGCTCCTTCGTCTGGCCGCGCTGGACAGTGCCAGGGCTCCGACCGAGCAGCCCGTCCTGCTAGCCGAGGTCGACGGACGTCTACTCGCTGCGCTGGGAATCTCGGACGGCACCGTCGTCGCCCACCCGTTCCACTTGACCACGGATCTCGTGACGCTCCTGCGCACGCGAGCCCGTCAGCTCTAGCAGTAGCCCGATGACGGGCTAGCGCACGCCGACGCTCGTGGCGTCCGCGTCCCGACCGACCCGGCAAGTAGCCTGAGGTAGTATGTCTAGACCGTCGCTGGTCGTCGCCGTGGGGCGCAACGTGGGTGCGACGGGGCGCTTCAACTATGCCTTGATCTCGTCAATCGCCTCAGTCACGGTCAGGTTCGAGCTCGGGTTGGGATACCTGCTCGTCCTGCCGCTGTGGATTGCGCTCATCGGCGTCCTGACCGGGCGGGTCCTTGGGATCCACATCGGGCGCTGGCGAATCGGAGTGGCGGCCACCATCGGTTGGGCGGCCGGTCTGGCGGGCGGATTGATTGCGCTTGGGCCCCGGAATCAGCACCCGTTGCTCGTCATTCCGCTCTCGGTGTTCTCTGGGCGTGCTCGCATCTCTTCCGGTGGCGATCGCCATCGATGTGGCTGAGCCGCAGCACGCGACGGCGTCGGCGGGGATTTTGGTCGCTTCGGCACCCGGTCCGCGCGTCCCGTGCGGTCTTATCTCCGCTCGGTCGTTTCCGCGACATCGTCGAGTACGCGCGCGCCGAGAATCTGCTGCACCTCCGCTATCGCACGCCTGCTGCGCTCACGTCATCGGATTTCGCGCGTCGCGTGCGGCTCGTTCTGGAGCGCGCCGGCGGAATGTTTGTCAAGTTCGGTCAGATCGCGGCCACGCGCAGCGACCTCCTCCCAGAAACCCTGACGACCGAGCTTGAGAACTTGCACTCCAACGTCAAGCGCCTTTCTGACGAGGACGTTCAGCGGGTTTTGGCTGCTGAGCTGGCCGAGCCAGTGGAGAAGGCGTTTGACGCATTCGACACGCAGCCGCTGGCCGCAGCGTCCATCGGCCAGACACACCGAGCCACGCTCCACGATGGACGCGCTGTGGTCGCCAAGCTCCAGCG
>CAVRBL010000010.1:0-431824 GCA_963719305.1 uncultured Actinomycetes bacterium
GACGCATTGAGTCTCGGCCTCCGCACCAAGGTCTGGGACAGCCACACCCTCGGCTGGGACCTGGACTTCCAGCCCCGGCGCCCACGGGATCGTCTGGACCTGCCACCCCAACAACCCGACCGGCCGCGCCTGGGACCGCGGCCGGCTGCTCGACCTCATCGACCGCCGCCCGCGCGGGCTCACCGTCGTCGACGAGGCGTACCTGCCGTTCCTGCCCGACGAGGCCGAGCGCACCGTCGTCCCCGCCGTCGTCGACCGCGACAACCTGATCGTCATGCGGTCGATGACCAAGATCTACGCCATCCCCGGCCTCCGGGTCGGCTACGCCGTCGCCTCGCCCGAGATGATCGCCCGGCTCCGGCGGAGCCAGCAGCCCTGGACCGTCACCACCGCCGCCGAGGTCGCCGCCCTCGCCTCGCTCGACGACGACGAGTACCTCCAGCGCACCATCGAGCTGATCGCCGCCGAGTCGGTCCGGATGACCGACCGGCTCTGGGACGTCCCCGGCCTCCGCCCCGCCTGGCCCGGCCCCGACCGGCCCGCCTGGGCCCCGCCGATGGCCAACTTCGTGCTCGTCAGCCTGGTCGACACCCCCTGGACCTCGACCCAGGTCCAGGACGCCCTGGCCCGCCGCGGCCTGCTCGTCCGCGAGTGCTCGAACTACCACGGCCTCGAGCCCGGCTCCGTCGTCACCGGCCCCGGCCTCTCGTTCGAGACCCGCGGCCACCTCCGCTTCTGCCTCCGCACCCCCGGCGAGAACGACCTGCTGCTCGCCACCCTCGCCGAGGTCATGGGGTCCGACCCGGAATGACTGAGCCGGCGATGGCTGACGGCTGATGACCGTGCGATCACGCGAGTCGACCGGCCATCGTCCCGATCGCCATCCCGCCTTCGTCTCGACCCGCCGCCGCGCCTCGCGGTAGGCGCGGAAGTTGGCGTCGGCGTACGCCGCGTAGTCGAACGCGAGGTCGGAGGCGACCGTCTGGATGACCGACCAGAGGGCCTCGCGCAGCAGCGACATCGCCTTGAGATGCGCAGTCGCGGAGGTCGCGCGGGTCGGCGCGTCGGGTCCCGCGGTAGGCGGCCAGAAGGGCGACGTCGAGCGGCCTCGGGGAACCCGCAGTTGGCCGAGACCCCCGCCAGGTCGAACAGCGGGTGGCCGACCCCGGCGTACTCCCAGTCGACCAGCCAGACCCGGCGGCCGTCGTCGAGGACGTTGGCCGGCGAGCAGGTCGTTGTGACAGAGCGCCGGCACGAACGGCGCGACCCGGCGGGCGAGCCGCCGGGCGTCGTCGAGCAGGGCGTCGATGTCGCCGGGCAGGCCGGCGCCGAGCGCCGCGCCGTGGCGGCGTAGGTGCGGACGGTCTGGAACGCCGAGAAATAGAGGACCTCGCCGGTGAGCCGGTCCCAGCCGTCGTGGAGCGCGCGGAGCACGGCCGCGAGCCTCGGCACGAACGCCGGGTCGCGGACGTCGGCCGGGGTCGAGCGTCCGGGCCGCGAGGTGCTCGCTGACGAGCACGCCGTCCTCGTGGTGGACGACCGCCGGCGCGACCCCCAGCGCGTGCGCCTGCGCTGGCAGACGACCTCGTTGCGGCGGTCGATCCCCAGCAGCCCGCGGTCGACGCAGAGCCGGGCGACGAACGACCTGACCGCCCGACGGACCAGGTAGTTGTGGTTCGTGATCCCGCCCGCCAGCGGCTCGACCGCGATCGGCCCGCGCCAGAAGTCGAGTGCCGGGAGGTGGCGCAGCGTGCACGTGGTCGGGGTGCGGCGGCATGAGGTTTAACGGGGTCTCTCGTCGGGCCTGGCTCGTCGTTTCCGGGCAGGCCCTTAGAGTCTATCACGAACCGACCGCGTTGGCTGACCCCACGGGGTGATACGACGCGAGCGATCGCGGGTACGGGGGACAAGACCCTCGCGGCCCGACGCCTCCGGCCGGGCCCCACCGTGGTTAACCTCGGCCCGGGTCGCCCGCGAACGCGACGAAGGAGAGGAGGTACGCGATGCTGATCGACGACGAAGTGGGTCGCTGTCGCTCGGCCTGGGACTGCCGCGTTGACGCCCCCGGCGCGGGCCGACGAGCCGACGCCGCTGCCGGGCACGAAGCCGCTGACGATGACGGCGACATCGCCTCGACGCTCGTCGACGGCGTCGACCGCTTCCTGTTGAGGAAGACCGACGAATCGGTCGCGAAGCGGGCCGGCGTTCTGGAAGCGCGACTTCTCGTCGCCCGAAGCGTATACGCGCGTCGGTCGAGCCGAACCGCGAGCGGCTGGCGCAGATCATCGGGGTCCGCGACCCGCGGGTGCCGTTCGAGGCGATGGAACTGGTCGGTACGACCGACGCAGCTCGGCCCTGATCGCCCAGGGCGACGGCTACGAGGTCTTCGCCGTCCGCTGGCCGGCGTTCGGCGACGTGCACGGCGAGGGCCTGTTGCTCGTCCCGACCGGGCACGAGAACCGGTCGCCGACGTCGTCGCCATCCCCGACGCCGACCAGACGCCCGAGCAGATCGCGGGGCTGGCCGAGGGGGTCGCCCCCGGAGTCGCAGTTCGCGCGGCGGCTCGCCGAGAGCGGCTGCCGGGTGGTCGTGCCCGTCGCTGATCGACCGCAAGATCGAGGCGCGGAACGGCCGGGCGAAGCTGACCATCGCGCGAGTTCCTCTACCGCTCGGCCTTCGAGCTGGGCCGGCACCTCATCGGCTACGAGGTGCAGAAGGTGCTCGCGGCCGTCGACTGGTTCGTCGACGGACGCGCACGGGGCCGACCCGAAGATCGGCGTCTTCGGCTACGGCGAGGGGGGCCTGATCGCCCTCTACGCCGGGGCGCTCGACACGCGGATCGACGCCGTCGGCGTCAGCGGCTATTTCGGCGACCGGCAAGGGCTCTGGCAAGAGCCGATCGACCGCAACGTCTTCGGCCTGCTGGAGCAGTTCGGCGACGCCGAGATCGCCAGCCTGATCGCGCCGCGGCCGCTGATCGTCGAGGCCGCGAAGGGCCCCGAGGTGACGATCCGCTCCGGAAGGCGGCGGCGCCCGGGCCGGCTCACGACGCCCGAGCTCGAGACGGTCAGCGCCGAGGTGGACCGGGCGCGCGACGCTCATCGAGGGCCTCAAGCCGACGCCCCGGATCGACCTGGTCGTCAGCGGCGACGACGGCTCGGGCCCGTTCGGCACGGCCGACGCGATCGCTGCGTTCCTGGCTTGCTCGATGGCCGCGAGCGCGACGCTCGCTGCCCGACCGGCGGCGCCGCCGAAACCGCTCCGCATCCGGCCTCGACCCCGACGCCCGCCAGAGCACGGCAGGTCCACGAGATCGACCGCCACAACCAGCCGCTCCTCGCCGAGAGCCCGTACGTCCGCCAGGCCTATCTTCAGCAAGCTCGACACCTCGTCGCTCGACGCCTTCACGAAGACGATCGAGCCCTACCGCGACGGCCTTCCGCGACGACGTCATCGGCCGGTTCGACGACCCGCTCCTGCCCCCCGACCCCCGCTCGCGGAAGGTCTACGACGAGCCGAAGTTCACCGGCTACGAGGTCGTCCTCGACGTCTTCCCCGACGTGATCGCCTACGGCATCCTGCTCGTGCCGAAGGGGATCAAGGACGGCGAAAGACGGCCGGTGGTCGTCTGCCAGCACGGCCTGGAAGGCCGGCCGCAGGACGTGGCCGACCCGAAGGTCGACAACCCGTCTACCACCAGTTCGCCGCGACCGGCTCGCCGAGCCGAGGGTTCGTCACGTTCGCGCCGCAGAACCTGTACATCTTCGGCGACCGCTTCCGCACCCTCCAGCGCAAGGCGAACCCGCTCAAGAAGACGCTCTTCTCGGTCATCGTCCCCCAGCACCAGCAGATCACCGACTGGCTCAAGACGCTGCCCGTTCGTCGACCCCGCCCGGATCGGCTTCTACGGGCTGAGCTACGGCGGCAAGTCGGCGATGCGGATTCCCGCCGCTGGTCCCGAACTACTGCCTGTCGATCTGCTCGGCCGACTTCAACGAGTGGGTCGGCAAGAACGCGTCGACCCGCTGCGCCGTACAGCTACGTCTGGACGCCCGAGTACGAGATCTTCGAGTGGGACCTCGGCAGCACGTTCAACTACGCCGAGATGGCCGCGCTGATCGCCCCCCGGCCGTTCATGGTCGAGCGCGGCCACTTCGACGGCGTCGGCTCCGACGAGGCCGTCGGCGGCGAGTTCGCCAAGGTCCGCTTCCTCTACGAGGCGAAGCTCGGGATCGGCGACCGCTGCGCGATCGAGTGGTTCATCGGCCCGCACACGATCCACGGCGTCGGGACGTTCGAGTTCCTGCACAAGCACCTGAACTGGCCGAAGCCGTGACCGGCGAACGCATCTGCCGACGCCATGAGGGTCGGGCGACGAGGCTCGCCACGCGGAAATTCTGATAGTGGCGGTTGATGAGGTCGTTCTGGAGCCAGAGGAGCTTGCCGAAGGCGCGGACGGTCCGCGACCTCCTGCTCGCGGGTCAGGCCGAGGCCGAGGATCGTCGCCGTCAGGGCGTCGGCGACGAAGCCCATCAGGGCGTTCATCTGCACGAGCGGCACGTCCAGCGCCGCCGAGCCGGCCTTCGGGCGTGTGCATCTTGCCGACCATGTCGAGGTAGAGCGACCATCTTCTCGTCATACGTCCGCGTGACCAGCGCCTCGAGGTAGCGGCCGAGGTGCCCCTTGCGGAACCGGATCTGGTCGTGGTCCATCGTCAGGTCCTCGAGCCGGTCGGGGACGTCGCCCTCGTAGCCGTGCTGCCTCGGCAGGAAGTGCCGCCAGGTGGCGTCGTAGCCGTGGAGCTTGTCGTAGACCGCGTCGACCAGCGCCGGCACCCGCGGCGCCAGGTGCGGGGCCGCGGCGTGGATCGCCTCGACGTCCTCCGGCGCCGAACCCCACGAACCCCGCCAGGTAGCCGAACCGATAGCCCAGGTCCGCCTCCAGCCGCCCCTCGTCGATCCGCTGCATCGCGCCGTCCTCCCTCGAGCTCCCCTCGCTTGACGCCCGTCGTCCGCGGGGGGGATAATTGGACAAAATTGTCCTCTTCCGCCATCAGGATACGGCCCTCGAAATTGGATGTCAAGATCCAATTTCGAGGATCCGGGGAGCGGCCGATGTTCTCGCAGACGGTCGAATATGCGCTTGCGGGCGGCGGTCTACCTGGCGGGCGAGGCGCCGGAGCCGAGGACGACGGACCAGGTGGCGTCGGCGACGCGGGTGCCCAAGGCGTACCTGTCGAAGGTGCTCCAGGGGCTGGTCCGCGCCGGGGTGGTCCACTCGCGGCGCGGGCTGGGCGGGGGGATGACGCTGGCGAAGCCGCCCGGGGAGCTGACGATCCTGGAGGTCGTCGACGCCGTCGAGCCGATCGGCCGGATCAGCGACCTGCCCGCTCGGGCCTGGCAGGCGCACGGGGTCAACCTCTGCCCGCTCCACCGCCGGCTCGACGCGCCTGGCGCGTCGAGGACGCCTTCCGCGGACCACGCTGGCCGAGGTCCTCGCCGAGCCGACGTCGGTCGTCCCGCTCTGCGACTTCCCGACGGAAAGAGGGATCGGCGGATGAGTTCACGGCAAGCCCCGGCACCCCCGGCGGTCCCCGCGCCGACTCGTCCGCCCGCCCCACCGCAGGCTCGGCCCCGCCCGAAGCCGCCCCGCGCGACGGACGATTCGCCGCCGGGGTCATGACCGAGCACGTTGAAAACGACCAAGGCGATCGACAACGGACGTACGACCGCGAGACCTCCGGCGCGGGCGTTTTCATGACAGAACCTCGTCGACGGAACGGCCCGGTCGAAGCGGACCGCTGAGGGTTGTTGGTGCGACGCAGGGAAGGCGGGAGCTAATCAGGAAAATCGGATAGGGTGAGAGTGCAACCCGTCATCCCCACCCTCTGGACGTGTCCCCCCGTCGGAGCCCGCCACCTCGCCTTGCGTGTCGTGACGGGCCCCCGGGGAGGCGAGGGAGCGTGTGGCCGTTTCGGTGCCGCCAGAATCAGGGCGTCGAAAACCTCAGGTCGGCCTCGCTCATGACACCCCTCCTGGCAATCTCGTCTCGATGGTACTTTGTCAACCGATTTAGTCAAGTTTACTTTCAAAGGATTTCCCTTACGGTTCGATAACGGTCCGGGCTACGGGGTTGATCGGACGGTTGTCGGTATGGCGGCGAAAAAATGGGGACGCGAACGAACCGAAAGTCGCTCTGGTGCGATATGAAGACGGGATTGATCGCCGGGGCGCTCTGGCGCGGGTATTCCGAGTTACGGGTTGGCGCGAGGCGCCTTCGGTGCGCGGCCGCGGGGCCCGGAGTCACGTCGCGTCGGGTCGGGCGTTTTGGAAAGGGTAGGATTGAGTTGAGGCTGACGGGCGAGTGGGGTCCGCGTCGTGTTGCGGAACTGCCGGTCCGGATTCGCGGGCGGAGTGCGGGGTCGATCTCGCCCCCTCCCGCGCGGACGGTTTCTCGTGCGATCAGCCGGTTTCGATCCGACCGGGGGGGCCCGCACGGCCCGGCCCGTCGGGAGCCGGTACCCGCCTCGGCTTCCCCCGACCCGGAAGAAGGAACCCCGGCGGCGGCCCGTACCCGCGACGCACAACAGGTTGAAGTGGAGAGAGGGCGCGATGTCATTTCCGCTGAGTGTGAACGCATCGGTGATGGCGTATTCGGTCGTCGGAGCGAGACGCGTGGTCCGTCCCGCCCGGTTCGGGGCCGGGGCGATTCCTGGGACCAGCCGGGCTCGTTCGGCCTCGCGTGTCGCGACGTGCAGGACGAGGTCCATGCGCGGATGGCCCGCCTGGGCTACCGCTGGGAATGACCGGGAACGAACCGACGGGGCCTTCCGACCCGATCAACCTCCTCCCGACGTCCCCGGTCGGACGCGCAAGCACGCGAGGCCGGGGGCGTCCTTCTTCACGCTTGACTCGCCCCCCGTTCGCTTTCCCCGGGTCGCCCGGGACCGGCTCCGCTTGCCGGGTCCGGGTCAGACCGGCGCAAGGCGGCCCCTCTCATCGCGATCCCTTCCTGTTCGAGAACGCACCCCCGCTTCCGCCGCAGTTCGCGGACGGCGGCGGCGAATCGACGCGGGGCGTGACGGGGTTGAGCCCGGGGCCGGGGTTCACCACCCGGTGTAACTCTTCGGGGCACGGGATCAGGCCCGTGAGCGCCCGCGGGCGTTCCGGTATATCGATTCGACCGCCCTCCCCGGTCGCGACCGACGGACGTTCCCTGCCCCGCCCTGCCGACCGAGGTGTCCATGCCCCCGCGCCGCCGTGTTCTGGCCTTGTCGTTGACGCTCGCCGCCCTCTGTCACGCCCGCGCCTCGGTCGCCGCGGACGCCGCCGAGCCGATCCGCTACACCCTGCGGTTCCCCGCGCCCCAGACGCATTACGTCGAGGTCGAGGCCGTCGTCCCGACCGGCGGCGCGGCCGAGGTCGAGCTGATGATGGCCGGTCTGGACGCCCGGCTCGTACCTCGTCCGCGAGTACGCCCGGCACGTCGAGGGGCTGTCGGCCGGGGCGCCCGACGGCAAGGCCCTGGCCGTCGAGAAGGTCGCGCAAGAACCGCTGGGCGGTCGAGACCGGCGGGCGCCGCGAGCGTGACGGTCTCTTACCGGGTCTACTGCCGCGAGATGGGCGTGCAGACGAACTGGGTCGACGCGCGGCTTCGCCCTGCTCAACGGCGCGGGGACGTTCCTGACCCTCGCCGACGCGAGCCCCGCCCGCACGAGGTCACGCTCGATCCCGCCGCCCGGCTGGCTCAGGACCTTCACCGGCCTGCCCGACGCCCCCGGCGGCAAGCCGCACCACTACGTCGCCCCCGACTTCGACACCCTGGTCGATTGCCCGATCTACGCCGGCAACCCGGCCGTTTACGAGTTCGCGGTCGACGGCAAGCCGCACTACCTCGTCAACGAGGGCGAGGGGGGCGTCTGGGACGGCCCGCGGTCGGCCAAGGACGTCGAGGCGATCGTCCGGGCCGCAGCGGGCGTTCTGGGGTTCGCTGCCCTACGACAAGTACGTCTTCTTCAACCTGCTGACCGAGACCGGCGGCGGCCTGGAGCACAAGAACTCGACCGTCCTGATGGCGAGCCGCTGGGCGACCCGGACGCGCAACGGGCTACCTCGGCTGGCTCGACCTGGTCAGCCACGAGTTCTTCCACGCCTGGAACGTCAAGCGGCTCCGGCCGGTCGAGCTGGGGCCGTTCGACTACGAGAACGAGGTCGATCACGCAGGAGCCTCTGGATCGCCGAGGGGGTGACCGAGCTACTACGACCGCCTGCTCGTCCGCCGGGCGGGGCTCTGCACGGTCGAGGAATACCTGGCGGGCGACCCGCCCGGCGGCCGGGCTCCGGACGACGGACAAGCCGCCGAACGACATCGAGCGGCTCCAGGACACGCCGGGCCGGCTCGTCCAGCCGCTGGAATCGGCCTCGTTCGACGCCTGGATCAAGTTCTACCGCCGCGACGAGAACACGCCCAACACGGCCATCAGCTACTACACCAAGGGGGCGGTCGTCGGCTTCCTGCTCGACGCCAAGGTCCGCCAGGCGACCGACGGGCGCGAAGAGCCTCGACGACGTGATGCGGCTGGCCTACGAGCGCTACTCCGGCGCGAAGGGCTACACCCCCGCCGAGTTCCGCGCGACGGCCCGCGAGGTCGCCGGCACCGACCTCTCCGACTGGTTCCACAAGGCGCTGGAGACGACCGACGAGCTCGACTACGCCGAGGCCCTCGCCTGGTTCGGCCTGCGGTTCAAGCGCAGCCGACGACGCCGAAGGAAGGGGACAAGAAGCCCCCGAAGGCCTGGCTCGGCCTGGTGACGAAGGCCGACAACGGCCGGCTGATCGTCGTCGCAGGTCCGGCGAGGGACGCCCGGCTTCGAGGCCGGGTTCAACGTCGGCGACGAGATCCTCGCCATCGGCGACGACCGCGTGCTGCCCGAGCACTGGTCGCGACCGGATGGAGCAGTACCGGCCCGACGAGCAAGGTCTCGGTCCTGGTCGCCCGCCGCGGCCGGCTGATCCGCCTCGACGCCACCTTCGGCAAGGAGCCGGCGAAGCCCTGGGCCCTGGAAATCGATCCCAAGGCCGACGACGAGCAGAAGGCCCACCGCAAGGCGTGGCTCGGCGAGTGAAAATGAAAACGGACGAGAACACGAACGCGGACGTGAAGGCGGGCGCGACGCCCCCCCCTTCGACCCGGCCCTCGGGCCGACGGGCTTCTGGAGCGAGGCGTTCGCGATCCGGGGGTCGGTGACGCTCCGGGTGCTCGGCGAGGTGCTGATCTTCACGCTGATCGCGCTGGGGGTCTGCGTGCTCAACTGGATGATCCACCCCGACCTCGGGGTCCAAGTCGAAGACCGTCACGGTTACTCCGGGAGTCAGTTGCTGGGGGATAAACTTCAGCGTCAAAAGGGAAACAGCCCAGACCGCCAGCTAAGGTCCCTAAGTGCTAGCTAAGTGGGAAACGATGTTCGAATGCCGAGACAACCAGGAGGTTGGCTTAGAGGCAGCCACCCTTGAAAGAGTGCGTAACAGCTCACTGGTCAAGTGTTCGAGCGCGGACAATGTAACGGGGCTCAAGCTAGTCACCGAAGCTGCGGGTGCGTGAGGCCTTCGGGCCCCACGTGCGGTAGGAGAGCGTTCCCGCGCCCGCGAAGCGGCGGCGTAAGCCAGTCGTGGAGGCGCAGGAAGTGAGAATGCCGGCATGAGTAACGAAAGAGAGGTGAGAATCCTCTCCGCCGATTGCCCAAGGTTTCCTGAGTAAAGTTCCTCTGCTCAGGGTTAGTCGGGTCCTAAGGCGAGGCCGAAAGGCGTAGTCGATGGCCAACGGGTTGATATTCCCGTACCACGTCGCTTCCGTTTGACCGAATGGGGGGACGAGGAAGGCTATGGGAACCCAGGCGATGGTTGTCCTGGGGTAAGCATGTAGGGGTGGCTCTAGGTAAATCCGGAGCCGCATAACCTGAGGTGCGATGCCAGCTGGCTCTAAGCCGGCGAGTCCCGGATGCCATACCTCCAAGAAAATCCTCTAGGGAGGAAGCGCGTGCCCGTACCAAAACCGACACAGGTGGGCAAGTGGAGCACACTAAGGTGATCGAGATAACCCTCGTTAAGGAACTCGGCAAAATCGCCCCGTAACTTCGGGAGAAGGGGCGCCCCAGTAGGGTGAAGCTCTTCGCGAGCGGAGCCCGAGAGGGCCGCAGTGAATAGGTTCAAGCGACTGTTTACCAAAAACACAGGTCTCTGCTAAGTCGAAAGACAACGTATAGGGGCTGACGCCTGCCCGGTGCCGGAAGGTTACGTGGAGGTGTTAGGGCTTCGGCCCGAAGCACCGAAACTAAGCCCCGGTAAACGGCGGCCGTAACTAAAGGTCAACCGAGGTAGTTATAAAATTCGGCTATATGCTGGGAACATCCGAGAATCTCGCGCTACTCGTTCCGTCCGAGCCGGGCGGTACAGTGACAATGTGACGGGTGCGGACAATCAGCAGGAAAGACTCTCGAGTCGTCGACAGAATCCCAGAGGCGATACTCTGAAGCTTCCTACCGGTTTGGAGCTGAGCGAGGTCCAGCTCCATGCGATCGTGAGTCGGCGGCGAAACGACTAGCCGCGCGCCGCTGGAAGCTCTCAGCTGCCTTCAACGTGTCGCAAACGGATCGGGCTCGGCTCTATCTGTTCCGTGACGCGCTCGCTTGTGGCGATACGATGCGACGGGCGGACAATCAGCGGGAAGTACTGGGAGCTGAACCGTCGCCGGATATCCGGTCCAGGATCGATGACCGTTCTTTCGCCGGCGACCCGCTTGTCGGGTAGAAGGCACATGACTTCGAACTCTTCGCCGAAGCCGCGGAAGGCGCTTGCCAAGGAGCCCTATGAGCGGAAGCCGACTACACGGAGGTCCTGCTCTTGCGGGACCAGATGGAATCGTAGGCGGCAAACGTACGCTACCCGATGGAGAGAATCCTCAGAGACTATACGCCGAGCTCATCGAGTGACCTATCGGTGAGATGGATAGTCCGATCTCATGGGCGACCATGGAGCTGGCCAGAAATGAGTCAGCCACGCCGGTCGCAATGACTGAGCGTTGTAACAACGATGAACGGTCCTAAGGTAGCGAAATTCCTTGTCGGGTAAGTTCCGACCTGCACGAATGGCGTAACGACTTGAACGCTGTCTCAACGAGGGGCTCGGTGAAATTGCAATCTCGGTGAAGATGCCGAGTACCCGCGGCTAGACGGAAAGACCCCGTGAACCTTTACTACAACCTGGTATTGGGGTTCGATGCACCTCGCTCAGGATAGGTGGGAGGCTAGGAAGCGCCGGCTGCGGCTGGCGTGGAGCCAACCTTGAGATACCACCCTTGATGTATTGGATCTCTAACGGTGCGCCGTGAATCCGGGCGCCGAACAGTGCCAGGCGGGTAGTTTGACTGGGGCGGTCGCCTCCTAAAATGTAACGGAGGCGCGCAAAGGTTCCCTCAGCACGGTCGGAAATCGTGCGTAGAGTGTAAAGGCAGTAAGGGAGCTTGACTGCGAGACCGACAGGTCGAGCAGGTGCGAAAGCAGGCCTTAGTGATCCGGCGGTAGCAAGTGGAAGCGCCGTCGCTCAACGGACAAAAGGTACTCCGGGGATAACAGGCTTATCGGGCCCAAGAGTCCACATCGACGGCCCGGTTTGGCACCTCGATGTCGGCTCGTCGCATCCTGGGGCTGAAGTCGGTCCCAAGGGTTGGGCTGTTCGCCCATTAAAGCGGTACGCGAGCTGGGTTCAGAACGTCGTGAGACAGTTCGGTCCCTATCTGCCGTGGGCGTTGGAGAGTTGAGAGGAGTCGTCCCTAGTACGAGAGGACCGGGACGAACGCACCTCTGGTGTATCTGTTGTTCTGCCAAGGGCACTGCAGGTTAGCTACGTGCGGACCGGATAACCGCTGAAGGCATCTAAGCGGGAAGCCGACCTCAAGATGAGCTCTCCCATCCCCTCGAGGGAGTAAGACCCCTGGAAGATGACCAGGTTGATAGGCCGGATCTGGAAGGGCGGTGACGTCCGTAGGAGACCGGTACTAATGGGTCGAGGGCTTGACGGATGATTTTCCGATGCCCGTGCATTGGCGCTGTGTAGTTTTGAGGGTCCGCCGGAGCGGTCTCCACCAGTTTCCGGTGGCTATGGCGAGGGGGAAACACCTCTTCCCATTCCGAACAGAGCAGTTAAGCCCCTCAGCGCCGATGGTACTTGGCTCGTAAGGGCCTGGGAGAGTAGGTCGCCGCCGGTTTTTCCTCTGAACTGCTGGTCAGCGCGAGGTGGCGTTCTCGCCGCCGCTGCCGGCATCGGCTTAGGTGGCCACGAACGCTGCCCGGCGTACCGCCTCAGCCCCGAACAGCTCGGCGCTCGGCGATCCCCGTGCCGCTGGTCTCCCGGATGAACGCCCCCGCCGCTTCGATCGCGTCAGCGGCCTCGGGCAGGAACGACCAGAACAGGTGAAACGCGTGCGCATCAACCGGAAACAGCTGAAGCTGAGCATCCACTCCCTGCCGACGGGCCCGGGCGGCCAGAGCCTTGGCGTCTGCCAGGCGGGCGTCGCCCGTCGCGGCCTGGATCAGCATCGGCGGCAGGCCGGACAGGTCGGCCGAGAGCGGGTTGACGACCGGATCGTCGAGCTGGTGTCCGGCCAGATACATGGCCGCGCAGGTACGTGCCTCCTCCTCGATGGCGAAGGGCGCGACCACGTCGCTTGACTCGCGTTCGAGGCGGAGACCGAGGTCCAACCAGGGACACATCAGGACGGCGGCGCCCGGCTGCGGAACGCCCTGGTCCGCCAGCGTGAGCAGAAGCGAGAGGACCAATCCGCCGCCGGAGGAGTCGCCTGCGATCGTCAGCTGCTCAGGCGCGACATCGCGTTCGAGCAGCCATCGGTACGCACTGAGCGAATCCTCGATCGCGGCCGGGAATGGGTGCTCGGGTGCGAGCCGGTAGTCGGGAACGAGGACACCGGCCTGCGCCGCGGTCGCGATGGCGCCGGCCTGTGGCTGATACCCGAACGCCGACCCGGACACGTATCCCCCGCCATGCAGGAAGAGAACGGTGGCTGGGGCCTCTTCCGAGGGCGACACCAGCAGCGACGAGACCCCACCGGCGGTTACCGGTCGCACACGGGTCCCAGCGGGAGGCGATATTTGGGCCAGTATCTCCTCGCCCGCAGCGCGAACCTTCTGTAGATCAGCCTCTGGGGCCAACAGCCCCACCATCGGCTCCCACAGCTTGGTGATGCGGCTCAGCAGCTCGCCTCCGACTGCGAGCGTCGCGGACACCGCCTCGTCGACGTCGCGCAGGACGTTGCGCGAGCGGTCCAGCAGCGCCTCACCTGCGACTGTCAGCTCCACCCGGTGCGTTGAGCGGCGCAACAACTCGCAGCCGAGCAGCTGCTCGAGGCCCTGGATCTGGCGACTGAGCGCGGATTGGGAGACATAGAGCCGGTCCGCCGCGCGACCGAAGTTCAACTCCTCGGCGACGGCTACGAACGCTCGTAGGTGGCGGAGCTCGATGCCGTCCGGAGCCTGGGGGAAGGGGAGCAGATGTCCGGGCTCGTCCATGGAGCAAGTATGGCCGTCCAGTCGCCTACCGGCGATGCCGACCATGCATAACCGCTTTGCCCGATCGGACTTTCTCACCACGCGCGGGCGTGCCAGGCTGCTGCGGATGCCACGCACTGCCCCGTCATAAAGACGAACCGACTCCGGGTCGTGTCCTAACGGCTGCACTCACGCTCCGCTTTGCCGGACGGCGACTCAGAGGTCGGGTGTACTGGGCCGGCGAGGACGCTGTCGTCGCCGGCTCGCCACTCGTCTTCATGCCGACTCCGATCGAGAGCGGGGACTCCGATCCGCTCTGTCGGCTGATGTGCTCATCCGCCAGCGCTGTCGTGCTCGCTGTGCCGAGCCCGATGGATCAGGACGACGAGCTCGCCGCGATCGGATGGGCCGCCGAGCACGCCCCCCAGCTCGGCGCTCACCCCGACCGGCTGATCGTCGCGGGGCAAGGCGCCGGCGGCGCAGACGCCGCGGGTCTCGCCGCTCGCGCGCGAGACAGCGGCTGGCCGCTTCTACGCCGCCAGGTCGTGGTGTATCCGAGTTTCAGTCAAACGTGCCCGATGCCGTCCCTGCTCACCGGCGTCGCACCAGCGACCGTCATCAGCAGCGACACACGAATCGACGACGGCAGTCGATATGCAGCACTGCTGCGAGCCGCGAAGGTAGAAGTCAACGAGCTTCGCTACTCGCCGCCGATTCTTCCCGGGCACGACGACTTTTCCGCCGCGCTCTCTCGGAGGGGTGAATGAGAAGAATCGTCGCCTACCTGTTCGTCTCGGTGGACGGCGTCGCCGGGGAGCCCACTGAGTGGCTCACCGTGAGCGAAGACATTGCCGCGACCGTCGCGGCCCGAGCGGAGTCCACCGACACGGTCTTGCTCGGACGCGTCACATACGAAGAGTTCGCCACCGAGTGGCCGTACCGGTCCGGCCCGATGGCGGACTTCCTGAACACGACGCACAAGCTGGTCGTCTCGACGAGCCTCGAGGACGCCTCCTGGCAGAACACGTCGCTGATCGACGGCAATGCCATCATCTCCGAAGAGCTGGAGAGGCTGCGATTCTCGCCCGGGCGAGACGTGCTCGTTCTTGGAAGCGCAACGCTCGTTCAGTCCCTGCTCAGGAGGAGGATGATCGACGAGCTTGTCCTCCTCGTGCACCCGGTGATCAAAGGACAGGGGAGGCGCTTGTTTGATGAGCTCAAGGATCACGTCCCGCTCGAGCCAGCGAAGTGCGTCACATTTGGGAGCGGAACCGTGTCTATGAGTTATGCGATGAATTCGCGCCCCGTAAGCGGTCCTAATGAAGAGACACCTAATCCAGCACCGGAGGACACGATCATGGCTACCGAACCCGATTCCGCAATCCGAGAGCTAGATCCCGCCGTTCGCGAGCTCGACCCCGCGATCCGCGAGCTGGATCATCGCCTCAGTGACGGAATCGACGTGACGTTGCTCTGGAACGAGCGCACAAACCGCGTCTCCATCGCGGTCCAGGACGACAAGACGGGTGAGTTCTTCGAGCTCGAAGTCAATCCAGAGGACGCGCTGACCGCCTTCTACCACCCGTACGCCTATTCCAGCCGAGCCTGGACCGACCGCGCACTCGCCGTCTAGGACGGGGCCGGGTAGCAGGACCAGGGAGGCGAGGAGGGGCGGGGGAGGCAGGACCTGCGGGGGGGCGCCGCCAGGTCGCGACGCCTCGCCACACGGTTGACACCGAGCAATGGTCAGTCTAGGCTTACGGTTCGTGCAAACTTACCAAGACGGAGCCGATCCGTGGACGGCGCTGGGCGACCCGACCAGGAAGGCGGTGTTCGAGTTGCTGGTGGAGCACCCGCGGGCGGTCGGAGACATCGCCAGGGTGCTGCCGGTCAGCCGCCCGGCTGTGTCCCAGCACCTCAGAGTGCTAAAGGACGCTGGCCTGGTGAACGATCGAGCTGTCGGCACCCGCCGCATCTACCGGATAGAGCCGGACGGACTGGCCGCGTTGCGAGCCGAACTCGAGCGGTTCTGGGGTCAGACCCTGGCTGCCTACAAGACGGTTGTCGAACAATCGACCGAGGAGAACACATGAGCACCCACACCCAGAAGCCGGCTACGACCGTCAGGAGCTCGATCGTCGTCGAGGCGCCGCTTGAGCAAGCCTTCCGGGTCTTCACCCAGGACTTCGGCAGCTTCAAGCCGCCATGGCACAACATGCTCAAGGTCGACATCGCCGAAACCGTCTTCGAGCCGCACGCGGGTGGCCGGGTGTTCGACCGTGGCGTGGACGACAGTGAGTGCCAATGGGCACGGGTACTCGCCTATGAGCCCCCTGATCGGGTCGTGTTCAGTTGGGACATCAGCCCGCAGTGGCAGCTCGAGTCCGACGTTGACAAGACCAGCGAGGTCGAGGTGCGGTTCATCGCCGAGACGGCGGAGCGCACCAGGGTCGAGCTAGAGCACCGCTACCTCGACCGCCACGGCGAGGGCTGGCCCGAGGAGCGCGACGCTGTCGGCGGCGAGGGCGGCTGGCCCCTGTACCTACAGCGATTCGCCGACGTGGTCACAAGCCAGGGCTGACATAACAGCGACCGTGGTCGACAACGGCGCCGACGGATGGCGCGTCGAGTAGCCGCAGGTCTCTCGCCGGGCCTTCACGAGGAGCGACGGATCCGAGCGGAGACGACCATTCACTCCTGCCCCGGAGCGCCAGTGAAGTCATCCTCAGCGACCTGCACATAGAAGTGACGAGTCATCTCGGGCTCCACCACGGTGTCGATCCTTTCGTGGCGACGCTCTTCCTGGGGCCTAATCCGCTGTAGCTGGGATTCCGCCTCGGCCTCGGTTAGCTCGCTAAACCCAATCGTGATGATCTCGCGGTCGTCGTCGACGCGCTGGGCGCTCACGACTCGGGTCGGGAAACCAAACCCCTGGTCCGGAAGCCACGCTTCCCGGAACTCCTCGTACGTCTTGCCCTCCCGCAAGCGACGCATGAGCACGGCGATCACAATCAAGGCTCGCTCCTCTCTCAATGGTTTGAAGGCGATCGGCCCAGTCGGCACGACGATCCCCCGATAACGCCCTCCGGCCCGTCGCGGCCCGCGGATCATAAGCCTGGGTCAGCCCAGCACTCTCTCGAGCCAGTGGTCTGCGAACGGCTCGTCATTGAATGGCGGTACCTCGACCCAGCCCGCTGAGCGATAGAGGGAGAGCGCCTCGGTCAGGACTGCGCCCGTCTCGATGCGCGCCACCCGCGCCCCGTTCGCCATCGCGCACTCCTCGAGTGTCTCCAGCAGGCGGCGGCCGAGTCCCAGCCCGCGCGCTTCCGGCGCAATCCACATGCGCTTGATCTCAGCTGGCGCGTCACGATGATGCTTGACGGCACCGCAGCCGATCGGTGCGCCATGCACGTACACGACGAAAAAGTGGCCGGCGGGCGGGCGTACCTGATGGGGCAATGCGGTGTTGCCGACCGAGGGGTCGAAGCCACGTGTCGAGCGCCGATTGAGCTCGGCCACGTATTCGGCCAGGCAATACCGGGCGTCCGGGTGCTCGGGGTCGACGGCCTGGATCTCCACGCTCGCCGCGATCAGCAGTCGCTCAACGTCGCGCATGGCGGCCACCAACTGCTTCCTCTGCTCAGAGCTCAGCGCCGCGAGTAACGAATGCGCATGCTCGTCGGCCCGTTTGTCGAGCGTCGCGCGCTCGCGCCGGCCCCCGGCGGTGAGGTGCGCCACTCGAATTCGCTTGTCGGCAGGGCTCGAGGACACCTCGACCAGCCCAGCAGCCTCCAGCGAGCGCAATAGCCGGCTCAGGTAGCCCGAGTCCAGCCCCAGCCGGGACCGCAGCAAACGCACCTCACAGCCCTCGACCCCGACTTCCCACAGCAGCCGCGCCTCTCCGAGTGGCCTGGCGAGACCGAGGAAGCGATCGTTGAGCGCCCCGACACGCTCGGTCACGACGCGGTTGAAGCGACGGACCTGATCCACCATCACATCGGCCATTCTCTGACCTTAGTCAGCTAATCGTGGCGCGTCAAGCTGGCGGCACCCGAACGACCCCACGCCGGGCGCTACCGTGCGGGGCCGTGCGGATCGCGACCTGGAACGTCAACTCGGTCAAGCAGCGGGTGCGGCGGCTGCTCCCTTGGTTGGATGAGCGCAGCCCGGACGTTGTGTGTCTGCAGGAGACGAAACTCGCCGACGACGCATTCATGGATTTGCTCGGCGACGCGCTGGCCGAACGCGACTATGCAGTTGCCGTTCACGGCGAACCGACGTGGAACGGGGTTGCGATCCTGTCGCGCGTCGGACTCGAGGACGTGGTCCCCGGAGTCCCGGAAGCGCCCGGATTCCCGCAACCTGAGGCGCGAGCGGTGTCCGCGACCTGCGACGGGATCCGGATCGTCTCCGTATACGTGCCGAACGGCCGCGTCCCAGATTCCGATCACTACCGATACAAGCTCGAGTGGCTTGCTGCGCTGCGCGAGATGATCGCCTCCGGCCCGGAGGCGACGGTCGTATGCGGCGATATGAACATCGCGCCGACGGACCACGACGTCTTCAACCCCGATGCCTATATCGGCCACACCCACGTGACGCCGGCCGAGCGCGCCGCGCTAGCGGAGCTGGAGGCGCTCGGTCTGCACGACGTCGTGCGCGAACACTGGCCGGACGAGCGAGTCTTCAGCTACTGGGACTACCGGGCAGGGATGTTCCACCAAGACCTCGGTATGCGGATCGACCTGATCCTCGCTGGCGCGCCGGTCGCGTCCCGTGTTCAGGCCGCGTGGGTGGATCGGCAGGCCCGCAAGGGCAGTGGCCCCAGCGACCACGCGCCGGTGATCATCGACCTGGACGAGGCCCCTGATGGGGACATCGGACCGGTCGTGCCTCCGCCGTCGGCGCCAGCTCCCCGCGATGCCATGCCCAAGCTGCCCCAGTCGGAGCTGACCCCGGGCGGCAGCTGAGCGTCCAGGCTGGCCAGCTGAGCGTCCGGGCCGCGGGCGGACCAGCTACCGCGGACGGTCGCGGTCCCGCGAGGGCTGAACCCGCTTCGGCTCTCCGGGCATCTTGGGGTAATCGGGGGGATAGGGCATGTCGCCGTCCCCGGCGGCGAGGTCATTCGCGTATATCTCCAACAGCGGCTCGAGCGAATGGGCCACGTCGTCGATTCGGGCATGGCGATCGCCGATCTCGGCGAACCGCGCTGGCATTGTCGCGACCGTGAAGTCTTCGGGCGCGACCTGCGGGAGCTCCTCCCAATCCACCGGCGCGGAGACCGGCGCCCCCGGTTTCGGCCGCACGCTGTAGGCCGAGGCGATCGTGCGGTCACGGGCGTTCTGGTTGTAGTCGATGAAGATTCGCTCTCCGCGCTCCTCCTTCCACCACTTGGTCGTCACCCGGTCCGGTAGCCGCCGCTCCAGCTCACGGCCGAAGGCAATCGCGGCGTGGCGAACGTCGGTGAAGGTCCACTTCGGCTCGATCCGGACGTATATGTGGATGCCCCGCCCTCCCGAGGTCTTCGGAAACCCGACGTAGCCCAGCTCGTCCAACAGCGCGCGTGCCTCCGCTGCGACACGCACCGCATCGCCATAGTCGGTGCCGGGCTGAGGGTCGAGATCGAGGCGCAATTCGTCCGGATGGTCGACGTCCTCGCGGCGAACCGGCCAGGGATGAAATGTGATCGTTCCCATCTGGGCCGCCCAGCCGACGACGGCCACCTCCGTGGGGCAGACCTCGTCCGCGTGACGACCGGAGGGGAATTCGATCCGCGCCGTCTGGACGTAGCCCGGCGCGCCGCGAGGGATGCGCTTCTGAAAGAACGCGTCGCCACCGCCCTTCTCGCGCGTCGACAGGACAATTCCCGGATGGACGCCCTTGGGCCACCGCTCGAGCGTCGTGGGCCGGCGGGCAAGCGCGCGCATGATGCCGTCCTCGACGGCCAGGTAGTACTTGACGATGTCGAGCTTTGTGACGTCGGCCGAGCGCTCGGTCTTGGGGAAGATCACGCGATCGGGGTTGGACACCGACAAGTCGCGCCCCGCGGCGTCGAGTACGGTTGCGTCGGAGACGGCCATTGCGTGCCAGCGGCCCTCAGGAGCCCTTCAGCTTGCGCCAGCCGCCGGCGCGATTGTTCGCGATGATCTGCTTGAGCATTGCGGTCAGGGCCCTGTCGTTGATCTTCTGTTCGCGCCTGAAGGAGATCGTCCTGGCGGTCTTGTTGTTGTGACCGGCGGTGATGATTCCCTCGGGGTCGGGAACGATCGCGCCGTCGTAGAGGAACAGGTTGACGTGGTCCTTGGCGGCCAGCAGCGCGCATACGTTGCCCTCCAGAACGAAGTAGGGCTGCACCGTCCGCTTGATCGTCTCCGCCACCTCGGGATCGGCGGCATGAATCAGGTCGCGAAGCTGGGCACAGAGGTCCTGCTGCCAGTCAGACAGCCTGGAAATGTAGTCATCGACGCGCGGATCGCGTTCGTAGGGTGGGGAATGAGACATGACGACGCGAGAGGGGGACGGTATCGCTACCAACTAGGACCGGCTCGAGGCGGAGAACTCATCGCCCAGTCCGGTCACCGAAGCAGACCGGTTGAGCACGCAGCGCTCAGCGTCTGCCGCGCCGCTGATCTGCCACCGTGCTCGGTCCGACGTGCTCGTCGAGCCATGTGGTCACGGGTCCAGCCGTTCGCCACGTCTTCGCCACGAACTCCAGTCCCTCGGGCCGTCTGATCCCGTGTCCCAGCTTGAGCGCTCGGCCTAGGGTCAGGTTCTTTCGGCGCAGCAGCTCGATTTGTTCATGGTCCCTTGGATAGCCGCGCGGGGCGGTCGTGAGCGTTTCTCCCCATAGCTCAAGTCCCTGCTCCTGCGCTGTGACGATCCGCGTGAGGAGCTGAGGACCCAGCCTGCTGTCGGCGACGGCCTGGCGGAAGCGGTCGAGCTGATCGGAAGCCATCATGTGGTAGCCGCTGCCCGCGAGAAGTCCGTCCGCAGATATCGACGCGTACAGACCCTGCGCGGCGATCTCCGTTCCGTACAAGATCCCGTACGTATTGGTCTTGTACGGCGACTTGTCCCGCGAGAACCGGATGTCTCGGTTCTGACGAAACATCTTGATCTCACCGCCAAACTCCTCGCTCAGTTCGGTCAGTAACGCTTCCATTTGATTCCGGATTGATTCCTCGAAGAAGTCCCGGTGGGCGGTGAAGTACTGCTTGCTGTTGTCTGATTCCAGGCCCTTGAACCAGTCGCGGACCTTGGGCCCGAAGCCTTCGAACGTGGTCATGGACGGATCCTCTCAACTTCCGTGAAACAGGATTGGAGCCTCGGGCGGCGAACCGATCGCTCGCAGCCGACAGGTGCCCTCTGGGTCGCTCAGCTTGGAGGCGACATCAGCGCGTTCGATCATTCACAGAATCACTCGGCGATTCAGCCGGCTCGATTGCTGGCCGCCGTCGCGCTGTTCGCTGCCCTGCTCGGACTGATCGCGATCCTCGCAACGTCGGTCCTGACCTCCCGAGCGGGAGCGGGCCATTCGGCGCACGCCCGTGCCGGGGCTCCCGCGGCGACAAGCCTTCCCAGCACGATTACCGAGTCCCCTTCGTTCACGTTGCCCTTCCCGCCTAATAGCGCGGATCGACCGACTCGCCCGGGCGAGGTGCCCTCGCTCTATGCCGACGGGCTCGCGTGCTCAATCGGGTGCCGTCCCTATGACGCCCAGATCGGCTGGCCCCTGGCGCCGTTTCACCGCCAACACCCGATCCGAGCCGGCCTGAACGAGCTGAGGCCCGGGTCGCTTCACGTTGCCGTCGACATTCAAGCGCGAGACGGGGCCCGGGTGTACGCGGTGCAGCCCGGCGTTGCCCGGGTGCTCGCGCCGTCCGGACCGGACGCCCGGATCCAGGTCGGCAACTACATCTACTGGCACATCAACCCCAAGGTGAGTACAGGCGAATTGGTAACCCCGTTCAAGACTGTCCTCGGGACCGTCATGTCCGGATATGGGCACATGGCGTTCTCTGAGATCGGCGCCGACGGCCAGTACGCCAATCCCCTGCGGCCAGAGGGGACCGTGCTCCAGCCATACGCGGACCACGCCCCGCCGGTGATCGGCCGGCCGTCTGTGTCAGCGGATGGGCAGGTGGTCGCCTCGGCCTACGACCCACAAACCTTCATCCGAAAGACGACCTACTTCACGCCCGTGCTCGCACCAGCCGCAATCGCATACCGGCTATACGACAGGCACCGCGACCCTGTCACCCCACTCGAATGGTCGTTCCGGGGTACCCACCTGCTTCAGTTCGCCCAGCGCTCGCTCATCTACGCGCCGGGCGCACGCGATCCCGGCTACACCTGCTTCGCAACCCGCTCGGTCTGCGTGCCCCACTGGACCTACAGAGTCGCCGATGGGTTGGCCCCTCCTCTGCCCACCACTCTCGACCCCGGGCGCTATCGGCTGACGATCTACGCGTGGGACTGGGCCGGCAACACGACGGCGCTCGACACGACGGTGTCGATGACCTCCACTGGGTGGCGACCCATTGGTCGTCTCCCGGCGAGCCTGTTGAGCTTGCCCGGCTACTCCCAGCGAGAGCAGCTGCTCCCGCGCACGCCACCGAGGCAGCCCCTGGTACCGCGCTTCTACCAGTCGCCCTCCCACGAGCCGCCCTCACGGGTGCTACCCGTTACCCCGACACAGGTCAAGCCGTCGACGCCGACCAGGCAACTGCCGCCCACCACGACCGGTCGGCCCACGCCTACTACGAGCGGCGAGCCGACGCCTACCACGCCAAGCGGCCCACTGCCGCCCACCAGGAGTGGCCAGCCGACGCCTACGCCGACCAGTCCGCCGGGGACCCCGACGGCTAGGTGATTCAGGCCGGATTGGCGTAGGTACCCGGGCTATTCGGCGTGGCGCGAAACCCCTCCGGACGTTCGGGACTGGCCTGCGCCAAACCGTCGCGGAGGCCATCGGCGTCGAGATCAGTCGCGTACACGGGCGTTCCGGGCTGCTGGCGCCAGGATTCCTCGAGAGGGCCGGCGTCGATCGCATCAAATCCCAATTCCTCGACCAGCCCCATCGCAGTCGACTTCGCCGCTTGATCGTCACCTGCTACCGGCAGCGCGATCCGGCCAGGCGATCCTGGCGGCTGCCCGCGGTCGCGCAAGTGCTGGGCGTAGATGTTGTTAAAAGCCTTGACCACTGGTCGTCCCAGCTGCTGCGCCGTCCACACGCTCTCCGGCGTCCCCTCCTCAAGCGCCTCGATCCGCCCGTCGCGTTCCCGGGGGTAATAGTTGCCAGTGTCGATGATCACCACCTCGTCGCCGACGCCCTCGAACAGGTCCTCCGGCAACCGCGGCATGTTCTTCATAGGAATCGTGACGACCACCAGGTCCTTCCCCCGAGCCGCGTCGTGCACCGTCACCGCCGTGGCGCCCGTCTGCGCCTCCACTTCCCGCAAGGTCTCGGGGCCGCGGGAGTTCGCGACCGACACATCATGGCCCAACTCCTTGAAGCGGCGCGCGAGCGCACCGCCGATATTTCCGGCCCCGATGATCCCGATTTTCATGCTCGCTCCTCGCTCGCGTGAGATTTCTCTTTAGTCAAACCATATGCGGTCATTGGTCGTATCCTGCGTAGGTGGCGGAAAGTGCGATGTCGCAGAGGTTCGTTGCGCTTAAGGATGTGCTCGGCGCCTTGGAGCAGGCAGGGCCGCTGTCCAGCGATGCGCTAGCGCACCGGCTGAGACTCAACAAGCTCGATGCGCGCCTGGTGCTGGTGGACGCCCACACCCACGGCCTGGTTCGCACGAATACTCGAGGGGACTGGGCAATCACCGACCTCGGTCGCGAGGCGATGACGATGGACTTCGCAGATGATCGTCCCCCTGAGCGCCAGGAGGACAGCTGGTGGAGCGCCGCTCCCTATCTGCAGCGGCTGCGGGCGTTCGGCGCCGGCTCGAGGTGGCGTGAGGTGCTGCACCCGCGCTACCTTGCGCGCCGGGGCGTGCCGCTCGCCGTCGGCGCGATCGTGTGCGCAGGCGGTGTCGCCGTGGCGAGCAGCCGTTTGGAGAGCTCGTCCGCAGGACCGGTGGTCCCCACTACCAACGTCAAAGCGGCAGCGCATGGCCGACGCGTGTACGCGCGAGGGGCGCGGCACCTCACGCGCTCCAGCGCAATCGGGCTTCGCCATCACAGGCGATCGACCCTGGCGAGCACGACCGGTCGGGCCGGCGTGCGCGGTGGGCACGTCGTCCGCCAGACGCCCCGGCATCTCGTGGCTCAGTGCCGTCCGCGCCACGGCGCATCCACTGCCGCGGCGCGGCTCACGGCGAGCTGCACGAGCGGGCGGCGCGGCCGCCCACATTCCACCGCGGGCGGATCGGGCGGCGCCTTGAGCCAGCGAGTACCGCAGAACACTGGCAGCGGCGGCTCAAGCGGCGGAGTCGCCGTGTCACCTACGGCAGGCGCCTAGCTGGTTACCGGAGCCCCGCGGGAGCGAGGCGGGAGGCAACGGGACCGGGGATACGCTTCTTAACTCGTCCCCGTGCACGACATCGTCAACTTCTTTCGCCGTAACCCACAGGCGCTGGCGCTGCTGGTGATCTGTCTCGTGCTGGGGATCGGAACATTTATCGCGGTCCTGATCGGCGTAGCGAGCTCAGGCTCGCAGACCGGCCCGGGGTACCCCAACGGCACTGTGCTGCTGTTTCACGCAGGACTTTGAGAGTGCGCGGCAACTAGCGCGCCGCGGGATCCGGCTGCCGCGAGGGTTCCCGGTGGCGGACGGGAGAGAGGCAGTGGGCCGGACGCGGGGGGACCGAACCGCCGCGGCGATCGTAGGTCCAGCGCAGCGGGATGCGGTGGGGGTGGTCATGCTCAAGGGCGGGTGGGTCCCCGAGCACGTCCTCGAGCGCCTCGTCGATGCGGGCCAGCCAGCTGCGAAACCTGTCGGTGGAAGCGTGGAACATACGTTCGACAGGCTAGGGGAGCCGTCGGACGGAAAAATCATGGCGTAGCGCAGGCCACCGCTGCACACAAGTGCGCAACGTGTGCCGCGGCGGCGTTGCGCCACACGCGTAGCCGCTTCGCGCTGGCCCAGGCGTCAGCGCGCTGCGGCTGGGCCAACTGCGGGGATCCCTAGGCTCCGAAGCCGCTGGTTGCGATGTATGCGCCCATCGCGCCGTTCGGGTGGATCAGCAGCGCCGGAATCTGACACTTGGCCGGCAGCGTGAACCTTGTACTAATCCGCGCATCGCCGTTACTCGATAGCGGCACCGATCCGCTGGTACCCACCGGGGTAGTGCTGGCACCGCAGTAGAGCGACGCACTGACGGTCTTCACCGGGCCGGTGGTTCCGAGCCCAACGACCAACAGGCCTCGGATCCGCACAGAGACCCGGCCATCACTTTGCAGCCGAGCTTCGCCAGAGCGGAGCATCCAGGGCACTCCGCCAGCAGCCGCACCAAGCAGCGCGGGATCGTTCGGAACGCTCGGCGCGAGCGACGTCTTGAGCACGGTCCGATTCCCATGACGTTGATCACCTCGGCTCCCGCCTCCCGGATCACCCATTGCCGAGACGGCACTCGCCGCTGATCCCGCCAGGGCAGAGGCTGCAAGCGCCGCCACGCCCATCCGCTTCGATACGTACATTCAACGCCTCCTTCGTCCGGGGGGTGACGCCGTCGGCTGGACGCACGCCAGGATCTGTTCCATACCGACGCTTGGGCTCGGGCGATCTTCCGAAGTCGAAGTGCGAACCAGCCTGGGCACCGCGCCGGTCAGCGCGCTTCAGGAAGCAATCGCCAATCCGATGCGTCCTTGCAGGCAACAGGTGATGTGAGTCGGAGAGGACGACGCAATGAAGCGAATCGGAAGCCCCGCCCGTATTTTGATCGTGGCGCACCAAACCCGGAAGCCCGGAGATCTTGATCTCGTGGAGAAGCGCGCAGCCGCGAGCCCGTGCGCCTTTACGCTGCTGGTTCCTTCCTCGCCTCATGGGCTTCATCGGGTGGTCGATCCTGAGGACCACGGAATGGCGGAAGCGCAGCGACGACTGGACGCAGCGCTGCCCGGGCTGACGGCTGCCGCCGGAGCGGAGGTGGTAGGGATCGTCGGATCCCACGACCCGCTTGCCGCGGTTCAGGACGCGCTAAATCTTGTCGGCTTCGACGAGGTGATCGTGTCGATGCTCCCGGCGCGGATATCGAGGTGGCTTCGCCTGGATCTTCCTCATAAGGTCCGCGGGTTGGGAGTGCCAGTGACCGAGGTGGTAGGGGCAGAGCGGGTGACTCCGCTCTCCGCCGCCTAACCGTACGGATGGCAGCGCACCTGAAGGGGCGCAGGTCATCTGGTACGGAGTCAAATTGCTCGGGTTCGCCGCGGTCTGCTCACCGGTCGTGCTCGTCGCCGTCAGCACGCTGGCCGCCCAAGCGAGTGGACGTGTGTGACGGATGTACCGTCGAATGAATCGTGAACCTCATGATCCGCTCCCGCGACGAACGCTCGGGGAGTTCTGCGGCCGCTGCTCCTCGCGGCCGCGGGTTGCGCGCTCGTCCTCGCCCTGACGCGGCTGCAGCCGATCCTCGGGGACAGGCGCTGCCCGGGCGGCGGAATCATCGAGGTCAGTGCGTCCGGGCGCGGCCGTTACCCCGACTGCGGGCTCGACGTACACGTTGATGCAGATGAACCTGTGCCTGTCCGGGCTGGCCAGTTGCTACGGCAAGGTGCGCATACCCGGCGGTGGTGGAGGAGGCGAGTGGCCCGGATCCGTGAAGCGCGTCCGGACGCGGTCACCTTCAACGAGGCCTGCCGCAATGACGCCGCGCTGATCGCCCGGCGGACCGGTTACCAACTGCGCTTCTCTAGGGTGATCTACTCACGGCGAGCCCCTGGCCTGCGTCCGACCGGGCGGGCGCGGACTCTTCGGTGACGCGGTTCTCACCAAGGCAGCCATCGAGAGCACCGACAGCCAGGCTTTCGAGGCACAAGCCGGCACCGAGCGGCGCGAGTGGCTGTGCGTCAGCACTCGAGTCAACGTTGAGGTGTGCACCGCCCACCTTGCCTCCCACGAGATCGATGAGACGGCCGCGAACGGCCGCAGTGCGCCGAGCTCAGGGCGCTCCTTGCCCGTCGCGCGGCCGCCGGCACGATCATCTTCGGGGGCGACCTCAACCGTCGTCCCTCCTGCGCCCCCCACGGCTTCTGGACCCGCACCGACAGCTCCGCCCACCAGGACCCCGGGAGTCAGCAGGTCTACGGAACCCGCGCGCTCCGCTCGCCCTCGGCGGAGGTGGTGCCGGCAACGCACACCGACCACGACGTCCTGCTGGTCCGAGCGCACCTCAGGCGCGCGGTGCGTTGACGTGTAGTAGGGCTGGTAAAGGAAAATGTGCAGCGATGGTGAGCCGCAGCTGGTGGTTGCTGTTACCGGCCGGCGGCGCCAGCCGTAAGCGTGTCGAGTGACGTTTCAGGATCACTCAGGGCGCCGACGTCCACCTGCCGGCCGGAGCGGATGAGCGCTTGCACCTGGTCGTTGACGTCCCACACGTTGACGTTCATGCCTGCCAGCACGCGTCCGTCCTTGAGCCAAAATGCGACGAACTGGCCGTCGTCGGGGGTTCCGCGGAAGACGACCTCGTCCCATTCGGCGGCGAAGCCCGAGTACTCCATGCCGACGTCGTACTGGTCAGAGAAGAAGTACGGGATCCTCTCGTAGCTCATGGCCTCTCCGAGCATCGCCCGCGCAGCAGCTGGCCCCTGGTTGAGCGCGTTGGACCAGTGCTCGACGCGGATCCGCTGCTGGTAGAAGGGATGCCAGGCATTAGCGACGTCGCCGGCAGCGAACACGTTCGGCACCGAGGACTGGAGCTTCTCGTCGACCACGATCCCGTTCTCGACGTCGAGGCCCGCGTCGATGGCCAGCTCAACCCGTGGCGCGACACCGATCCCGACGACCGCAAAGTCACATTCGATGCTGCGGCCGCTGCGGGTGCCCACAGCGGCAACGTGCGTGTTTCCCTCAAACGACTCTACCCCGTCGCCTAGAGCCAGCTGAACGCCATGATGGGCGTGAACGTCGCGGTAGAACGAGCCGATCTCCTGGCCGAAGATGCGTTCGTTCGGTAGCGCCAGCGGGTCGATCAGCGTTACCTCGAGGCCCTTCTGCCGGGCGGAGGCGGCGACCTCGCTGCCGATCCATCCAGCTCCGACCACAGCCGCGCGCCCGCCGCCCTCCAGACGCTCGCGCAGCGCGTCCGAGTCAGCGAGCGTGCGAAGGTAATGGATGCCCTCGAGGTCAGCACCCGGCACAGACAGGCGTCGTGGTTCGGCGCCGGTCGTCAAAAGCAGCTTGTCATAACCGACTGATTGGTCGTCGTCGAGCGCGACCTCGCTCGCACTAGGGTCGAGCCTGACCGCGGTGCGTCCCTCGACCAGCTCGATTTGCTGCTGCTCGTAGAAATCGTGCTGGTGCACCCGGGCCGTCTCGCGCTCGGATTCGCCGCGGAGATAGTCCTTACTGAGCGGCGGGCGCTCGTAGGGGCGCTCGAGCTCCGTTCCGATCAGCACAATTCGGCCATCGAAGCCGCGATCGCGAAGCTGCTCCGCGGCTTTGGCCCCGCCCAGGCTGGCGCCAACGATCACGAACGTCTGCTTGCTCATCCGGTTCTACCTCCTGTCGGGCCGACCCCCAACGGGGGGCCGGTTGCATCTGATGCCAGCGTTAGGGCCGGCGAGTCGCCCGCTCTTACCCTTTGGGGTTTCGGCGCTCACCGCGGCGCCTCCCACGTGAGGTTGTCCATGTTCGGTTAGCTACAGACGGGCGCCATTTCTTACGCGAAGCAGCCGCGTAACATCGACCTGCTGCCTGACGCTAAACAGGCATGCGCAACCGGGCCGGCCCAAGGGCCTCCGAGAAGGTGCTCGCTACGAAGGTAGTGGTGTTCTCGTGTGCGGTCAGCGCCGGTGTTCACGCCGGGCTGGTTCCCGCACATATCCATGATGAACCGCGCGAGGGGGCGGCGTTTGTCATCGCGGTCGTCCTGATGGCTGCCAGCGTGGCCGCACTGACCAAATGGCCTGGGGACCGAAGGATCGCGAGAGCCGTGGCGCTGTTCCTCGCGGGCTTGATGGCCGCTTATGCCGCGACCCGCACGACGGGGATTCCGTGGCTGGCACCCGATCCGGAGGAACTCGACGGAGTAGGGCTCGCCACCAATGTGGTCGAGGGGGTCGGGCTTGCGTTTGCGCTGTGGCTGGGCCAACCGAGGGCCCGCAGCCGTCGGTCTTACACGCTAAAGGAGGTCTCCAGATGAACAGCAGTCCCCTGCCCGGTCGTCGACTGACCCTCGGGCTCGCGGGCCTAATCGCGCTGGCCAGCATGATCGTCGTGCTGGCCGTCACCGGGACGCGAGAGAGTCACGCAGCCGGCGACCACGCCCACGCGGCCGCGCTGAGCGTTCGTTCCAGCAAGGCCGTGGCGTTCCACGATCAGATGCGCGCGCTCTGGGAGGCGCACGGGGCATGGACGCACATGGTGATCGTCAGCTTCGTCGGCAATCTGCCCAATCTCCCAGCCGAAGAGCAGGTGCTCTTGCAAAACCAGGTCGACATCGGCAACGCGGTCAAGCCGTACTACGGCCCGGCCGCGGGCAGCAAGCTCACAAAGCTTCTGAAGGAACACATTTTGGGAGCGGTCAATGTGCTGGTGGCGGCCAAGTCCGGTGACGCAACCAAGCTCGCGCAGGCCGAAGCGGCGTGGTCCACAAACGGCCGCCAGATCGCCGACTTTCTGCATGCGGCCGACCCGCGGTTCCTCTCGCGCAGCGCCGCCCGGCAGATGATGCGAATCCACCTCAACCAGGTGATCCAGCAAGGCGTCGATGAGCTGAAGGGCAACTACCTCGCCGACGCCCGCGCCTTCGCACCGTACATCCGCCACATCCTCAGCATGGCGGACATGATCTCCGGCGGAATCATCAAGCAGTTCCCGAACCGGTTCCGCTGAGAAATAGGCAGGCCGCGATACTCCGGCGCCATCAACGGCGGCGCCGGAGCGCGGTTGAACTCGTTGCAGCGCTTCGGCGTGAAGTTTTTCTTGTTCCTGCGTCTCAACTAGCGGTCATCCACAACGGCCCAGAACGGGCGAGACAAGGAGGAACCTAGATGAGACGACTCACGATCGGCTTGACAGCGGCGGTGATGCTGCTCGCTCTCGCGCCCGCGGGCGCGATCGCGCGCGACCACCACAGCCGCCATGTCAGGCACGTCGAAAACGCACGGATCGTGCGCTTCAGCGGCGGCGTGCTCACGATCATGCTACGTACCGGCTCGACGCTCAGAGGCACCGTGAACCGCGCCACCGAACTCGAATGCACCGCTCCCGAGCGAATGCAGATCGTGCACGACGGCGATCAAAGCGCCAATGACGGCCCCGGCGACCGTATGGATGCCAATGACAACGATCAGGCCGAGGAGCCACGCGAGAACGAGGCCCAGGAGCCACCGGAAAACCAGGCCGCGGAGCCACCCGAGAACGAGGTCGAGAGAAGCTGCTCGACCACGGACCTCAGGCAAGGCACAGTCGTGCGGGAAGCAGTGCTCCATATCTCGAGCGCCGCACGGGTGTGGAAGAAAGTTGAGCTAGAGCTCTAGAAGGGACGAAGACGAGCATGACCACCGGCCGGCGGGCTTTTCGTCTGCGAAACCGCCGGCCGCATGCTCCGAAAGATTTGGGCGCCGTCGGGCGTCCGTTCGGTTACAGCCATGAGTCCCCTGGCTCTGTCAATTAGGTTTCTTCAGGCCCAGCCGGACGGCCGCCTGACGCAGCTTGCCCGCGAGGGCCACGAGCCAGCGTTCGAGGCGCTGGTGCGTCGATATCGCAACGAGTTGCTCTCCTATTGCCGGCGGCTGACGCCTGAAGCTGCAAACGCCGAGGACGCGCTTCAGCAGGCGCTGCTCCAAGCATGGAGGGCGCTCAAAGCCGGCGCTGAGGTCCGGGACATCAAGCCTTGGCTCTACCGCATCGCGCACAACGTCTCCATCAGCCACCTCCGAGCAGGCGGCCCGCCGCTGTGGGAGATACAGGACGCGCCCGGACGCTTGGACGTAGACCAGGTGGTCCAGCACCGACTTCAGGCACGGGCTGCGCTAGCCGGCATGGCGTCGCTACCGGAGCTTCAACGTCAGGCATTTGTCAGCACCACGTTGGACGGCGCAAGCCACGAAGAGGTTGCGACGGCCCTCGGCCTGAGCAACGGTTCGGTTCGCGGCCTGATCTACAGGGCTCGCGCCGCGTTGCGAGCCGCGGCAGCCGCTGTCATCCCAAGTCCCGCTCTGACCTGGGCGATCCGGCATGCCGAAACAAGGACCAGGCGAACATCCGGCATGCTTGAGACGACTGTCGGCGGCGCAGGAGCAGGAATGGCTGGGCTCGTCGCGAAGGGCGGTGCTGTCCTCGCGGTAGCGGGAGCCGTCGCCGGCGGCGGCATGATCGGCTCGCGACTGACTCCGCACCACCGCCACTCCGAGGTAGGTCAGGGGCATCGCGCCAGTGGATCAGCAATTTCCGCACACCTCCTCGCCGACCGAGCCCGCGACGCCATGGGAAACGGGAGCACCAACGCGACCAAACCCGCGTCGCCGCCGCGTGGAGGAAGCAACACTCGCTCTCGACGAGGTGACGACGGCAGCTCAAGGAACGGCCCCGATGGTGCAACCACCAGCGGCCGTGACGGCAGCTCCTCCAGTCGGTCAGACGGCGGTTCACGCGAGGGTGGCGGGCGCGATGAGGGTTCCTCCTTGGCAACCATCGCCGCATCCTCCGGTGCCACCGGCGGAACTGGCTCCGGAGATGCGAGAGGTTCGAGCGGTTCGGGCTCTGGCGATAGCGGTAGCTCAGGTGGTCCAGGCCCGGACGGCGGCGTGAGCAGCGGTCAAGTGACCTTCGCTGCCACTGCTTCTGGTGGGACGTCAGGCTCCGACGGGGTCTCCTCCGGGAGCTCAGGCTCAGGCGACACAACTACGACGGCCGGCACGCACTAAGCGCCACGGACCATCGCACGGCCAAACTTCTGTTCGGGAAGACCTGGTGACCCTACGCCGCCGACCCCAGCGAGGAGGAGACCTCGATCCTCGTCCGGATGCGCTCGAGGACCGCGGTCGTGAAGTCGGTCGTACCCGATGAGCCGCCGAGGTCGGGCGTCTTTATCCCGGAGCCGACTGTCTCGAGCGCGGACTCGTAGATCGCCCGCGAGGCTCGCTCGAAGCCCGCCCCGTGCCGTTCCGCTGCGTGGTGCATGATGGCGCCGCAGGCCAGGATCATCGCCAGCGGATTGGCGAGGTCCTTGCCCCGAAGCGCCGGCGCCGTCCCGTGAGGCGCCTCGGCCATCGCCACCGTGGAGTTGTAGCTGGAGTCGAACGCCAGCAGCACGGACTCCGCGCCGGCGATCGATCCGAACATCGGCAGGACCATGTCCGACAGGCAGTCTCCGTCACGGTTCAGCGCCGGGATTACGAGCGAGGTCTCTGTCGCGCCCGACAACAGGCCCGCGTAGGTGGCGTCGATCAGCACCGGCTGGTAGGCGACATCGGGGTGGCGGGCGGCAGCGGCATCCATCTCCTCCTTCAGCATCCCCTCATACACTGGGGAAACCGTCCACTTCGGCCCGCCGTATACCCGGGCGTTCGTCTTCGCCGCCGTGCGGAAGGAATATTCGGCGACCGCGCGGCACGTGGAGCGAGAGATCCGCTCGAGCCGATAGGCGACTTCGTCCGGGGACCCGGAATCGCCCTCGCGTCTCTCGGAGGCACCGTAGGCGTCGTCGACCGCCATCCGCACAACCGCGATCGGGTGGTGGACGCCCGCCACCGGTGCCACCCCTGGTAGACGACGTCCGGTCCGGACGATCACCTTGCCCCGCAACTGCTCGCGCAGGATCCGGTTCGGGGAGCCGACGTCGTCGGCGCCCTCGGGAGTGATGGTCGCGGCCTTCAGCCCCAACCCGGCCTGGCGCATCGCGCCCGCGGCATCGATCACAACCTGGTTGGAGGTGGCGCGACGATTCTCGAGCGACAGATCGAATCGCTGCAACGAGAGCTCGACCCCCAGCAGGGCGGGATCAAGCACGCGCACGGCCTGCTCGAGCAGCTCCTGGCCCGTTTCGTCTCCCTCGAGGACGACGATCCTGACCCTGTCAGGCACGCCTAGCCTGCTTCGGATGCGGCCTCGGCGTCCACCGACATCAGCTCCTCCCGCTGCTCGGTGAGGGCGTCGATCACCACCGCCAGATGCTCATCGAAGTCGACGCCCAGCTCCGACGCCCCCCGGCGCAACTCGTCACGGTTCACCGCGGCAGCAAACGAAGGCTGCTTGAGCTTCTTCTTGACCGATTTGGGCGTCATGCCCTCCAGCCCGTCGGGCCGGACGTAGGCGCAGGCCAGCACAAATCCCGATAGCTCGTCGACCGCGAACAGAGCCTTCTCCATCGCGGTCTCGCGGGGAACGCCCATGAAGTCGGCGTGCGAGGCTACGGCGCGGACGATCTCCGGGGGGTAACCGCGCGACTCGAGCTCGCGGATGCCGTGACGCGGATGACCGTTGTCCAGGTCGGGGTAGCGCTCGTAGTCGAGGTCGTGCAACAGGCCGGTCACGCCCCATACGTCGGGGTCTCCTCCCAACCTCGATGCATAGGCGCGCATGGCGGCCTCCACGGCCAGCGCGTGCCTGCGTAGCGATTGTGACTTGGTCCACTCACAAAGCAGGTCCCAAGCCTCGTGGCGCGAAACCTCTGGCTGCATGGCTGTTACCCTAGCTCAGCGTTCGCGGCTCACACCGGACCCGCGGATCAGCCTGCCGGCGCGGCCGGTGGGAGCACCGCCGATTCCAATGGAGAAGTTCGTTATCGAAGGCGGCGTGCCGTTGTCGGGCACGATCGTCGCGGCCGGAAACAAGAATGGCGCCCTGCCGATCGTGGCGGCGTGCCTGCTGACCGAGGACGAGGTCGTGCTGCGGAACGTGCCTCGGATCGCCGACGTCGAGGCCATGACGCTGCTGCTCGAGACGTTGGGGGCCAGGGTGGAGTGGCTAGGCCCGGGAGAGCTGTCGGTCGACGCCTCGGGCGTCGACCGCTACGACGTCGACCGTGAGCTGGCCGAGCGGATCCGGGCCTCATTCCTGCTCGCCGGTCCACTGCTGGCTCGCTTCGGTCACGCCCACATGCCGCCGCCCGGCGGGGATGTGATCGGACGCCGTCGGCTCGATCCCCACCTCGACGCCTTCCGGGCGCTTGGCGCCACCGTGGAGCACGATCGCGACATCTTCATCGGGGCACCCCTCGGCCTCAGCCCGTGCGACTTCCTGATGGACGAGCCGTCGGTGATGGCGACCGAGAACGCGCTGATGGCCGCCGCCCTAACCCACGGCCCCACGGTGATTCGCAATGCGGCATCCGAGCCGCACGTCCAGGATCTGGCGCGCATGCTGGTGGCCATGGGAGCGACGATCGACGGGATCGGATCGAACGTGATGACGGTTCACGGCATGGATCGGCTTCGTGGCTGTACGCACACGATCGCCCCCGATCACATCGAGATCGGCTCCTTCATGGCGCTGGCGGGTGTCACCGGCGGCGAGCTGGTGGTCAAGGACACGGTCCCGGAGGACCTGCGCATGATCCGGCTGGTTTTCGACCGGCTCGGGCTCCACACGGAACTACGCGGAGCGGACGTCATCGTGCCCGGTGGTCAGCAACTGGTGATCCAAAACGACGCCGGTGAGCGCATGCCAAAGATCGAGGATGGTCCTTGGCCGGGTTTCCCGGCCGACCTGACGAGCATTGCGCTGGCGCTCGCCACGCAGGCCGAGGGGTGCGTGCTGATTCACGAAAAGATGTTCGAGAACCGCCTGTTCTTCACCGACAAGCTGCAGGTGATGGGCGCCGAGATCACGATCTGCGACCCGCACCGCGCGATCGTCATCGGACCCCGCCGGCTTCGCGGCCAGCGAGTCGACTCGCCAGACATCCGTGCCGGAATGGCCATGCTGATCGCGGCGCTGTGCGCCGAGGGCAGAACCGAGATCGGCAACGTTCGCCACATCGACCGTGGCTACGAGCGGATCGACGAGCGGCTGCGCGACCTGGGCGCACGGATCCAGCGCCTGGACGACGTGCCCGTCCTCGTGTGACGAGCGGCAAAGACCTCCCGATGATGGACCGCATCCCGAGCGGTACGCGCGACGTGCTGCCCGACGAGATGCGTGAGCTGCGCGCGCTCACAGATCGCGTGCGGGAGGTGTTTGAGCGGGCCGGCTACGGCGAGGTCTACACACCAGCGCTCGAGTACGAGCCGCCCCTGCCTCGATGGGGGCGGAGCCCCGGCCCGGCGTACCGTCTGTTCGACGAGCAGGGGCAGGTGCTCGTGCTGCGCTCCGACATGACGGTCCCGATCGCCCGGCTGGTCGCGACCCGCTACCGAGCGTCCGAACCACCGCTCCGCTTCTGCTACATCGCGCACGCCTACCGAAGCGTGCGCCCCCAGCGCGGCCAATCGCGCGAGCTGCTGCAGGCGGGAGTCGAGCTGGTCGGCGGGGCGGCGCCCACGGGAACGGCCGAGGTCTTGACGATCCTGTGCGCGGCCCTGGACGCCGCCGGGCTGCGCACGTACAGAGTGGGACTGGGCGACGTCTCGCTGTATCCCACGCTGCTGGAAGCGGTAGGGGTCGTGCCCGAGGCCCACGAGACCATCCTCTCCGAGCTGGCAGCGGGAGATTTCGTGGGCGTGGAGCGCGAAGTGAGGCGTCTGGGACTGGGCTCGCAGGAGGTCGATCTCCTGTTGCGCGTGCCCCAGACCCGGGGCGGGCCTGAGGTGCTCGAGGGCCTGTCCGCGCCGCTCGACGCGGCCGTGAGCGGGATGCGGAGCGTGCATCAGCTGCTGGCGCCGGAGGTGGCGGAGCGGATCATCTTCGACCTGGGGCTGGTGCGGAGCCTGGGGTACTACACGGGTGCCGTCTTTCAGGTCTATGACCCCGCATACGGGGTGCCCATCGGCTCGGGGGGCCGATACGACGAGCTCCTCGCCAGCTTCGGCCGCCCGCTGCCCGCAGTCGGCTTCGCGCTCGGCGTGGAGCGCCTGCACATAGCGCTCACGGGCGAGGAGCGTGGGCTCGGAGGACCCCGATGAACGGCCTTCGCATCGCGGTCCCGCGGGGGGCCCTGTTCGCTGACACGCTCGACCGTGCTGGACCGCCTCGGACTCGATACGAGCGAGGTCCGCGTCAACGATCGCAAGCTGCTATTCGACGAGGAGGGGATCGTGACCATGCGTCCCTCCGACGTCCCCATCTACGTGGAGGCCGGCGTCGCCGACATCGGCGTCACCGGCAAGGACGTGCTGATGGAGCAGTCCGAGCGCGAGCTGTACGAGCTCGTAGACCTGGGCTACGGGCGCTGCCGGATGGTGCTCGCCACCGTCGCCGGCGAGGACCGCGCGGCCGAGGCGCTGCGCCGGCTGGGCGTCATGAGGATCGCCACCAAGTACCCACGCGTCGCCGCGCGGCACTTCCTGCAGACGGGCAGGCAGGCAGAGATCGTCGAGGTCAAGGGCTCGGTGGAGCTGGCGCCGGTCACGGGCCTGGTCGAGGGCATCGTCGATCTCACCGCGACCGGCACGACCCTGCGCGAGAACGGGCTGGTGGTGCGCGAGGAGATCGCCGAGTGCACCGCGAGGTTGATCGCCAACCCTGTCGCCCACAAGCTCAAGGCCGGGGCGCTCGACTCTCTGCTGGAGCGCCTGGATGCGGTGTGAGCGCCTGGAGCTGAGCGGTGACGAACAGGCGCTGGCCGTGCGGCTCCGGACGCTGGTGCCCACGCCCGAGTCCGTCGATAGCGTCGTGGGGGACATCATCGCCGCGGTCCGATCGGGCGGAGACGAGGCGCTCAGCGAGTACACCCGCGCGCTCGACACGCGGGGCGCCGAGCCGCTGCCGCTGCGGGTTACGGACCGGGAGCTCGAGGCTGCGGGCTCGGAGCTCGATCCGGCCGTCCGCGACGGCCTCCAGGCGATGATCGAGAACGTGGAGCGCGTCGCCGAGCTCAGCCTGGACGAGGATCGAACGGCACTGTTCGGCAGCCACCGGGTCGCTGTCCGCAGCGCGCCGGTGGACAGCGCCGCGGTGTACGTGCCGGGAGGACGAGCCCCGTATCCGAGCACGGTCGTGATGGGCGTCGTCGCGGCGCGAGTGGCCGGGGTACGCGACATCGTCGTCTGCTCTCCGCCAGGCGGCGACGGGGACATCTCTCGGATCGTGCTCGGAGCCTGCCGCCTGACGGGGGCTTCCGCCGTCTACCGAATGGGCGGGGCGCAGGCGATCGCCGCCCTCGCCTACGGCACTGAGTCGGTCGGCGCCGTGGACGTCATCGTAGGGCCAGGAAACCTGTACGTGCAGGAGGCCAAGCGCCAGGTCTCGGGGCGCGTCGGGATCGACGGATTCGCTGGCCCCAGCGACCTGGTGGTGATCGCAGATGGCGACGTCCAGCCTGATCTGGTGGCGCTCGACCTGCTGGCCCAGGCGGAGCACGGCCCGGGAACGCTCGTGCTGGCGATCTCCACCTCGGCGGCGCTGCTGGACGCCCTCGAGCCGATCCTGAACGATCGGCCCGAAACGGGCGCCGTGTCGGGATTGGTGGAGGTGGGGGACCTCGAGCAGACGCTGGCGCTCGCGCAGGCGCTCGCCCCCGAGCACCTGGAGCTGATCGGAGCCCGCTCCGAGCAGCTGGCCCCGAGGGCCACCCACGCCGGCTGCGTGTTCGTCGGCGCCTCTGCCCCGACCGCGTTCGGCGACTACATCGCTGGCTCAAACCACATCCTGCCGACCAACGGTGCGGCCCGGTTCGCCTCGGCCCTGTTCCCGGCCCACTTCCGCCGGCGGTACACGGAAGTGGCCGTCGAGGACCCCGCTGACCTGGCCAGGACCGCGGCGCCGGTGGCCCGCGCCGAAGGCTTCGAGCTCCACGCGCGGTCGATGGAAGCCCGCATCCGCCAGAATCATTAGGCGATGGCCAGAGCCGCCGAGATCAACCGCAGCACGGCAGAGACCGACGTGACGGTGAGCCTCACGCTTGACGGGATCGGCGGAGGCGAGCGCCACACGGGCGTGGGGTTCCTCGACCACATGCTCGACCTGTTCGCCCGCCACGGCCGGCTCGACCTGGCCGTGAGGGCCTCGGGGGATCTCGAAACGGGGGCCCACCACACGGTCGAGGACGTCGGGATCTGCATCGGCCAGGCCCTCGACGAGGCCCTCGGAGATCGCGCCGGGATCGCCCGCTACGGGCACTCCACCGTACCGATGGACGAGTCGCGGGCCTCCTGCGCGATCGACATCTCGGGGCGCGGTCTGTGCGCCTTCGAGGCCACGCTTCCGCCAGGGTCGATCGGAAACTTCGACCACGAGCTGGCCGAGGAGTTCTTCCGGGCGCTCGCCACCAACGCCAAGCTGACGCTTCACCTGACAATCGAGCGGGGCACGAATGCCCACCATGCGATCGAGGCCGCTTTCAAGGCGCTGGCCCGCGCCCTGCGGGCCGCGGTGGCGCTCGACCCGAGCGAGCCCGGGATTCCGAGCACCAAGGGGACGCTCGTATGACGGACGGCCCGCTGATCGCGGTGATCGACTACGGCATGGGTAACCGCCGCTCGGTGGAGAAGGCGCTCGAGCACGTCGGTGCCCGGGCCCTGATCACCCGCGACCACGACCGGATCCGTGCCGCGAACGGTGTGGTCGTCCCCGGCGTGGGCGCGTTTCCCCGTGCGATGCGCAATCTGGGGGAACTGGGGCTGGGGTCGCTGATCCGCGAGAAGGCCTCCTCCGGCACGCCCTTGCTGGGGATATGCCTGGGAATGCAGCTGCTGTTCGAACGTTCACAGGAGTTAGAGGCCACCGACGGCCTGGGGCTGCTGGAGGGGGAGGTGAGAAGGCTTCAGACCGGCGGCCTGAGGGTCCCGCACATAGGCTGGAACGAGGTCTCGTTCGAGCGCCGCTGCGCGCTGACGACCGACCTGCCCGACGGCGGCTGCGCCTTCTACCACGTCCATTCGTTCGCGGCGCGCCCCAGCCGGCCAGAGGACGTCATCGCAACGACCGAGTACGGCGAGAGGTTCGCGACGATCGTCGCTCGCGGCTCGATCTTCGGCGCTCAGTTCCATCCGGAGAAGTCCTCCGGGCACGGGCTTCGGGTGCTACAGAATTTCGCGGGTCTCTGCGCGGGCGCGGGCGGCCGGGAGGGGGCGCTCGAGCCGGGCTCGAGCGCGCCCCTTACGGCCCGGGCATGATCCTCCTGCCGGCAGTCGACATTCTCGAGGGCAAGGCCGTGCGGCTGGCAAGGGGATCGTTCGACTCCCAGACGGTGTACGACGCCGATCCGCTCGATGCCGCTCGCCGCTGGGTCGAGGGAGGAGCCCGGATGCTCCACGTCGTCGATCTGGACGGGGCGCGGGCAGGGATGCCTCGGAATCTCGACCTCGTATCGCGGATCGCGAGCGCGGTGGACGTCCCCATCGAGGTGGGGGGAGGCCTTCGCACCGCGGGAGCCGTGGACGAGGCGGTGGAGGCAGGCGCGTCGCGCGTCGTGCTCGGAACCGCCGCCTACCGCGACATCGACTTCCTGGACGAGGTGCTCGCGGGCCACGGTGATCGGGTGGTGGTCTCAATCGACGCCCGCAACGGGTCGCTGGCCGCGGAAGGTTGGACGGAGCAGACCGACATCCCGGACGAATCGGTCGTGGCGCACTTCGGAGCGCGGGGCGTCAGACGGTTCATCTACTCGAGCATCGACCGGGACGGGATGCTGGGCGGCCCGGACCTGGACGCCGTGCGCCGGATCGCCTCGGCTGTCCGGGGCAGCTTCATCTACTCCGGCGGCGTCTCGTCGCTCGATGACCTCCGGGCGCTGGCGACGCTGCGCCAGGTGAACCTGGCCGGCGTGATCGTGGGCAAGGCCCTGTACGAGCAGCGTTTCGATGTGGGAGAGGCTCAGCGGGTGCTCGAGGGCGCCTGACGGCGCTGCGACACTCGTTTCGCATGCACTACAAGCGAGTGATCCCCTGCCTGGACGTGGACGCCGGCCGTGTGGTCAAGGGCGTCGGGTTCGTGGATCTGCGGGACGCGGGGGACCCGGTCGAGCTGGCGTCTCGCTACGACCAGGCCGGTGCCGACGAGCTCGTGTTCCTCGACATCACCGCCACGTCCGACAAGCGTGACACTGTCGTCGAGCTGGCCCGGCGCGCTGCCGACGACGTGTTCATCCCATTCACTGTCGGCGGCGGCATCCGCTCCGCGGCCGACGCCCAGGCGGTGCTGGACGCCGGCGCAGACAAGGTCTCGATCAATTCCGCGGCGCTCGCGCGCCCGGAGCTGATAGACGAGCTGGCAACCACGCTCGGCGCGCAGTGCGTGGTGCTGGCGATCGATGCCAAGTCAGTCGAACGCGACCGCAGCTGGGAGGCCTACGTGGCCGGCGGCCGCACGCCCAGCGGCCGTGACGCGGCGGCCTGGGCCCGAGAGGGGGTGGAGCGGGGGGCGGGGGAGATCCTGCTCACGAGCATGGATCGCGACGGCACCAGCGACGGCTACGACCTTGAGCTGACCTCTGCGGTCGCTGACGCCGTGGGGGTGCCGGTGATCGCCTCGGGCGGGGCAGGAGAGCCAGACCACCTGGTGGCCGCCATCGACGCCGGCGCCGACGCCGTGCTGTGCGCCTCGATCTTCCACTACGGCCGCCACTCCGTGCCCGAGGTCAAGGTACGGCTTGCCGAGGCGGGGGTGGCGGTCAGGCGCTCCTAGCGAACAGTTTGACTCCAGGCCCGGCCCCCGGGGTTCGGAGACAGGCTCTAGAGCTCGACCTCGCCCTCGATGCACGTGACGGTCCCGCCGCCGACCCACACCGTCCCGTCTTCATCCTGAGAGATATGCACCCGGCCTGACCGGCCCAGTGCGGTTCCCTGACTGGCGAGGAAGGGTGCGCTCGCCCGGTTCGTGGCCAGCAGCCACTCGGCCAGCGAGGCGTTGAGGCTTCCTGTGACCGGATCCTCGGTCGTTGCTCTGTCCTTGGGGAAGAACGCCCGGACCTCAAACGCGGCCTCGGAGCGTGCGGGATAGGGACCCACGACTCCGAGTTCGAAGGTCGACGAACCCAGGGCGGAGTGCCAGCACGGCCTCGGCGCTCTCGAGTAGCACCGCCACCCACCCGGGGCCGTTGTCTACCCAGGCGGCATCGACTATCTCCTCTCGCCCGATCCCCAGCACCAACGCAATGTGCTCCACCAGCGGCTCCTCGACGGGCCCCGACCTGATGAGGGGAGGGGCCGCGAACGCCAGGCCATCGACGGTGCGGCGAACCTCCACCAGCCCGACGCCGCACTCCTGCACGATCACCTCCTCCCGCGCCGGCCCTTCGGAGGCTGACAGCCAGGCATGACAGCTGCCGAGCGTGGGGTGGCCGGCAAACGGCAACTCAGACGGCAATCCACCGGCTGCCTCGGTCCCACTCGCCGAGGTAAAGATGCGCACGCGATAGTCGGCCTCGCTCCGGGTGGGCGGCAGCAAGAAAGTCGTCTCTGACAGGTTGGTCCAGCGGGCGAACCGGTGCATCTCGACGGAAGACAAATCGTGCGCGTCGACCACCACGGCCACCGGATTGCCGAGGTAAGGGGTGGCCGTGAACACATCGACCTGGTTGAACCGACGCCGTGGCAACGCGCGGGCAGGCTAGCGCCGCGGGCGCGGGAGTCGGGAGCCAGCCGCGGGCGCGGAGTCGGGACTCACCCGCCTCGCGCAGCCAGGCGCCAGCTGCCGCGCGACCCGCGGCGTCCGTCGACGCAAATGTTCGGTTCTGTATCTAAGCCCTGGTCAGCCCGGCTGGACCGCTATGCGGCCTCTTCCACGTAGCCGGCGGCCGCGCACGCATCGCAATACGCTGCGGGCGGGACGCGAGGCTCGTAGCAACCGGGGCGGCAGCATGTCGATGAGCGCTTGGGCCGGCCCCGCCCGATACGGGCGGCGGCGGCATCCTTGAGCTCCTCGCGCATCCGATCAAGCTCGGCCGCGTGCTCCGCGCAGAAGCGACGGCCCGGTAGGGCCGCCGCCTGGCAGTGGCTTCCACTACGACAACGCATACATAAAGAAAGATACCAGGAAGAGCGAACGCTTGTTCCGCGCCAGGGCCATTTGGGCGGCTATTTGCACGGGTTTTTGTGTTGAGCTGAGGTTAGGTGTCGGCGCACAAGGGCGTCCGCGCTACTTGACCGGAATCATCTGGTAGAGCATCGAGTAGCCCACCAGGTAGACGGTATGCCCGTCGGAGATGCCGGGGTTGAACCTTCCGTCCGGGAACGAGAACACCCTCGATCCGGTGCGGGCATCGACGCCGGTGGTGGCTTTCGTCCTCAGGTCGGAGAAGTAGACGACGCTGCCGATGATCTGGGGCGACCCATCGATCGCGCCGCCCGCGTTGTGGGTCCAGCGGATCGCCCCCGAGCGGGCGTCGAGCGAGTACAGGGTCCCGTCATAGGAGCCGATGTACACGGTTGGCCCCAGGCCCGGCGTGTTTTCGACCGCGGGAGAGGAATAGACGTAGTCGCCCGTCCCGGTCCTCCACGCCAGCTGGCCGGTGCGGGCGGAGAACGAGTACACGAAGTGGTCGGTGTTACCCATGTACACACGTCCGAAGGCGATCGCTGGACTGGAGTAGAAACTGCCCGAGCCCAATCCGAAGGACGCGCCGCTCGTGCTGACCGCCCAGACCTTGGCGCCGGTGCGAGCGTTGAGCGCATACGCGCGGCCCGCGTAGTCACCGAAGTACAGCGTCCCGTCAGCGAGTGCGGGCCCGCCCTTCACGGCGCCCGATGCGTGATAGGTCCAGACGGTCGAGCCGTTCTTGGCCCGAAGGGCGTAGACGGTCCCGTCCTGATCGCCGAAGTAGACAGTCGAGTTCCACACCAGCGGCGATGACTCGCTGCCCGGCGGCACGGAATGCGACCACACGACGTGCCCGGTGCGCATTGACAGCGCCACCACCCGGCCGTTGCCGGGGACCTGCGAGTGCTCGGCTCCGGGATTGGTCGACAGCAGCACCACTATCGCCAGCTGGTCCTTTGCGTCGATCGCCGGGGAGGATGCCGCCAGGGTCCCCACCTTTGCCTCCCACAGCTTGCGGCCGGTGCGGGCATCTAGGGCCTTGGCCGAGCCGTAGTTGTCGACGAAGTACAGCGTCGTTCCGTACATGACCGGGGGCAACTCGACCAGCACGTAGTCCTCGTACCTCCAGCCCGTGCGGAAGTGCGGGGCAATTGCGGCCGAGAAGTACCTCGTGCGGGCGAGGTCGTAGCCGTAAACCGGCCACTGGAAGTTGTCGACCGGCTGCGACGCCGGCCGCTTCGGCGTGGCGGGAGCCGTGAAGCTGACATTTGGATGCGAAACGTTGCCGGGCGCGTGCAGCAAGACGTACGCCGCCGGACCTCCGACTACGACGGCCAGAACCGCGGCGGCGCCGACGAGCCCACGCCACAGCGCGCGCCGCGAACCGGGACTCGGCATGGGCCCATGCTAACCAGCGCCGGTGACCGACCACCCCAGACGCGAAGATGCCGCCATGCAGATCCCTCCACCGGCCGAGCTGCTTCGGCGCATCGCCGAACTTCCGGCCGCCGCGCCCCTGCTCGAGCGTCTGCGGGGCCTGACCGGCGTTTACGTGGTCGGCGGTGCCGTTCGCGACCTGCTGCTGGGAGGCACCCCGCCCGACCTCGACCTGGTGGTGGAGGGCGACGCGGTCCAGGTGGCAGAGCGCATAGGGGAGAACGTCGTCGTCCACGATCGTTTCGGGACCTCCACGGTGGAAGTCGACGGCCTCACATACGACCTGGCGCGGGCCAGGCGCGAGCGCTACGAGCATCCGGGCGCGCTACCCGAGGTCGAGCCGGCCCCGCTTTCTGAGGACCTGAAGCGCCGGGACTTCACGGTGAATGCAATCGCCAGCCCGCTGAGCGGCCCCGAGGCGGGGACGGTGATTCCGGCGCCTCGGGCGATCGAGGACCTCGAGGCCCGCCGGCTCCGCGTCCTGCACGACCGGAGCTTCATCGACGATCCGACGCGCCTGCTGCGACTGGCCCGGTATCGAAGCCGGTTGAGCTTCGCGGTCGAGCCGCGGACGGCCGAGCTGGCACGAGAGGCGGTCGACTCGGGAGCGCTCGGAACCGTCAGCGGGGCTCGAATTGGAACCGAGCTGCGCCTGCTGGCGCGCGAACCAGATCCGGTGGCGGCGTTTGAGGCGCTCCATGAGCTGCGCCTCGATACCGCGATCCATCCGGACTTCGGGCTGAAGGCCGGCGACGCGGGCTTGGCCCGCCGGGCACTCGGGCTGTTGCCCGCGGACGGGCGGCGCGACCTGCTGGTCCTCGCGCTCGCCGCCGGCGGGGTACGGCGGAGCGAGCTGGCGCCGTTGCTCGACCGTCTGGCATTTGCCGCCGGCGATCGAAACGCGATCCTGGCGGCGGCGGTCGACGCCGACGAGATCTCGCGCGCACTGTCGGCCGCCAGGCGTCCATCGCAGGTCGCAGCAGCCGTGGGCGGCGCCGGTCCGGAGCTGGTCGCGATCGCCGGGGCGCTGGGAGCCGAACAGGCGGCCACCGAGTGGCTTCACCGGCTCAGGCACGTCCAGCTCGAGATCGATGGTCGCGACCTAGTCGCCGCCGGGATTCCCGAAGGGCCGCGCATCGGGCTCGGATTACGCGCCGCGCTGGCGGCCAAGCTCGACGGCCGCGCGACCGGCAAAGAGCAGGAGCTCCAGGCGGCTCTGGAGGGCGCAGGCCAGTCCCGAGACGACGGCGGCTAACCTCCACCCCAGATGAGCACCGGCGCGACAGCTTCCCGGGGCCGCGATCCGCTGACCGCTGCCAAGGCAGGCGACGAGTCGGCGTTCGCCTCGCTGGTAGACCCCCACCGTGCCGAGCTTCACGCCCACTGCTACAGGATGCTGGGTTCGCTCCACGATGCCGAAGACGCGCTTCAGGAGACGCTCCTGCGCGCCTGGCGCGGAATGTCCCGCTTCGAAGGGCGAAGCTCGCTCCGATCGTGGCTCTACACGATCGCCACCAACACCTGCCTCACCCACATCGAGCGCCGGCCCAAGCGCGTGCTGCCGATCGATTACGCGCCCGCCACCGAGCCCCACACGCCCCCTGGGACACCGATAGTCGAGACGGTCTGGATCGAGCCATATCCGGACGAGACGCTCGGGCTGCCCGATGGACACGCCGGCCCGGAAGCCCGCTACGAGCAGCGCGAGGGCGTCGAGCTGGCGATGATCGCCGCGCTCCAGCACCTTGCCGCCAACCAGCGCGCTGTGCTGATCCTGCGGGAGGTGCTCGGCTTCTCGGCCAAGGAGACCGCAGACATGCTCGACACCACGGTGGCGTCGGTCAACAGCGCCCTGCAACGGGCCCGCGCGGCAGTCGAGGAGCGGATCCCCGAGCAGAGCCAGCAGGAGACGCTGCGGGCGCTGGACGACGACGAGATCAGGCAACTGGTCGACCGCTACGTGGATGCCTGGGAGCGCAACGACGTCGAGCAGTTCACCGCGATGCTGACCGAGGATGCGACCTTCACCATGCCCCCGCTGGCCAGCTGGTACCAGGGCCGGGACGGGATCGCGATCTGGGCGCGGAACGCGCCGATGTCTGGCGACTGGCGGTGGCGCAGCGTGCTTACGCGTTCGAATGGGCAGCTCGCGCTCGCCTTCTACTCCTGGGACGAGGCCGCCGACGCCTACATGCCGTTCGCGCTCAATGTGCTCACGCTCCGGGGCCGCCAGGTAAGCGACGTCACGGCGTTCATCGTGCGCTCGATCGAATCGCCCGACCCCGAGGCGTACCAGCGCTTCCCCGAGCAGCCAGCCGACCCCAGGCGACTGTCGGACTTCTTTGAGCGCTTCGGGCTGCCGTCGCAGCTTGTCTAGTGCGAACGCCCTCAAGTGGAACGGTCGCCCGGGCCACTACGAGGTCTACTACCTGACGCTGACCGATGCCCCGACCGGCACCGGCTTCTGGATCCGCTACACATTGCTCGCGCCCGACCAAGGCGCCCCGTCGTGTGCCCTGTGGTTCCTGGCGATGGATCCCGCCCGGGGGGTGACGGCGCGCAAGGCCAACTTCCCGATCACTCAGCTGGGTGCCGACGCCGATCCCTTCCGACTCCGGGTCGGCTCGGGCACGCTCACGGACGGCGCTGCCCAGGGCGAGCTCGAGGACGCCGTCTGGTCGCTTCGCTGGAACTCCGGGCGCCGCTACGAGCATGTGCGCCCGGCGCTGCGACCGTTCGCCACCACGGTCCTCGCGCTGCCACACGGGGACGTCGGCTTCGACGGCCGGATCCAGTTCGCCGACCGTGCGGTGGAGCTCGCCGGGGCCCGGGGGGCACAGGCGCACCTGTGGGGCTCAAAGCACGCCGCCAGTTGGGCCTGGGCCCGCTGCGGCGATTTTCGAACCACCGACGGCGAGCACGCCAGCGACACCTTCGTCGATGGCGTGTCGGTACGTGTCCAGCGCTTTGGCCTTGGGCTGGGGCCGTTCACGCCAGTCGTGGGACGGTTCGCTGACGATGATTTCGCCTCAACCTCTGCTCGGCGAGTCCTGACCAACCGCAGCTCGTTCGCGCCCGAGACGTGGCGGTTCGAGGCCCTCGGCGACGGACGAAAGGTGGTTGTCGACGTGCAGGCCGACCGTCGCCTGCTGGCCGGGGTCACATATCACGATCCCGACGGCCAGCCCGCCTACTGTTACAACAGCGAGGCCGCATCGATGCGGCTCGGGGTCTACGAGCGAGGCGGCGGGGGCTCCGGATGGAGACAAGCGGCGACGCTCGACGGCCGAGGCCGTGCACACTTCGAGTACGCCCAGCGCGAGCCGCTGCCCGGGCTGGAGCTGCACCTGCCATGAGGCTTCCGTCGGGATTCGAGCTCAGCGGCGATCACATCTGGGCCGAGCTGGTCCCAGGTGCGCAGGTGGTGTTCACCACGCGCCGCGGGGGATTTTCCAAGGACAGCTACGCCAGCCTGAACCTCGGGCGCTGGACCGACGACGACCCCCAGGCCGTGGAGCGAAACCGGGCACACATCGAGGCCCAGGTCGGCGTGCCGCTCACCTACACGCGGCAGGTGCACGGCTCCCGAGTGCTGAGAGTCGCTGCCGTGCCCAACGGCGCGCCGATCGAGGCCGACGGACAGGCGACCGCCACGGCTGGGGTCGCACCCACAGCGCTTGTCGCGGACTGCCTTCCGATCGCGGTGGCGGGCGAAGGTGCGTTGGCGATGCTCCACGCCGGGTGGCGCGGCCTGGCAGCCGGAGTGCTGGAGGAGGGCATCCGCGAGCTGGGAGAGCTCGGGGCCTCTGGCCCCCTGACGGCGGCGATCGGCCCAGGCGCCGGCCCCTGCTGCTATGAGGTCGGCCCCGAGGTCCATGCCGTCTTCGCCCAGAGCTTTCCGCAGGCCCGGCGCGGCTCAAACCTCGACTTGAAGGCGATCGCTCGCGCGCAGCTGGAGCGGGCGGGCGTCGACAGCGTCCACGACGTGGAGCTGTGCACGATCTGCTCGCCGCCGGAGCTGTTCTACTCGCACCGGCGCGACCACGGGGTAACCGGCCGCCAGGCGGGGATCGCTTGGTTGAGCTGATCCGAGGGCTATCCGCCGAGCGGGTGCGCGCCAACCTCGAGCGGGTGCGAGCGGAGATCGAGCGCAGCGGCCGTGACCCCTCGGAAGTGGAAATCCTCGCCGCGGTCAAGTACCTGGCTGACGAGGAGCTGGAGGTGCTGGGCGAGGCCGGTGTCGAGCTGGTCGGCGAGAACCGCGCCCAGGATCTGGCGCGTCGAGCCGACGCCTATCCGGGGCGGTTCACCTGGGACTTCATCGGCACCATTCAAAGCCGAAAGGTGCGGGCGGTGCTGCCGTACGTCCGTTACATCCATTCGGTCGCAAGCGATTCGGCCCTCCGTCAGCTCGAGCGCTTCGGCGACGAGCACACCGAGATCCTGGTCGAGGTCAATGTCTCCGGGGAGGAGGGCAAGGCTGGCGTGCCGCCTGGAGAGGTGGGCTCGTTCCTGGAGCGCTCCCCGGTTCGGGTGGTGGGCCTCATGACGATGCCGCCGCTGGCCGCCGATCCGGAGCGGAGCCGACCTTATTTCGCGACGCTCCGTCGGCTGGCCGAGCGCCACGGGCTGCGCCACCTGTCGATGGGCACCAGCCAGGATTACCTGGTGGCGGCGCAGGAGGGGGCAACGATCGTGCGGCTGGGAACGACCCTTTACGGGCCGAGGGCGTCATAATCCCGCGTGCAGGGAAATGGGCCCAGCTCCCGAACCCTGTCCCCCAGATGGCCTTCCGCGATACCTGGCACCGCACGCTGGTCTACTTCGGGCTCGCCGAGGATGAGCCCTACGAGGAGGAGCTCGAGCCCTACCAGGAGCCCGAGCCGGAGATCGAAGAGTCGTACCGCGAGCGCGCCAATGTGCGCCGCCTGAGCGCCCGGCGCCGCCGCGACGAGATCGACGACATTTTCGCCGACGAGCCTCGGAGCGAGCGCCGGACGTCGTCGCTTCGCTCCGTCAGTGGCCGTGGAAACGGACGCAGCGGGGGGGACGTACGCGTTCACTTCGTGGCGCCAAGGAGCTTCAACGACGTCCAGGACGTGGCCGACAAGTTCAAGGACTCGATCCCCGTGATCCTCAACCTCCAGGGAACGGATACCGACTTGTCAAAGCGGCTGATCGACTTCTCAAGCGGCCTGACCTACGCGCTCGACGGGGGCATGCAGCGGATCGCCGACAAGGTGTTTCTGCTCACGCCGCACAACGTCGAAGTGTCGGCGGAGGAGAGGGCCCGGCTCGTCGAGAAGGGCTTCTTCAACCAGAGCTGATCAGGCGACCGCGCTGATTAGGGCGCAGAAAGCGGCGCCGAGTAGATTTCAACTCATGCAGGTCGGTCTAATTGGAGCCGGCAACATGGCTCGCGCCCTGGCGCGCGGGTGGCGAGAGCCCGTGCTCTGCTCCGACAACGGATCCGGCCGGGCAAGGGCGCTGGTCGACGAGCTGGGTGGAGAGGCGCTCTCAAACGTCGAGGTGGCGCGCCGGGCCGACCTGGTCGTGCTCTGCCACAAGCCGTACCAGCTCGAGGCAGTGGCATCCGAGCTACGCGGGGAGGCCAACGCGGTGGTCTCGATTCTCGCGGCGACGCCGACCGAGGATCTTCAGCGGGCCTACCCGGACACTCCCGTCATGCGGATGATGCCCAACACCCCAGTCGAGGTCCGGCGCGGCGTCATCTGTTTCGCGCGGACGCCTTCGGTCGATCCTAAGCTCGAGGAGGAGGTGGTTGGGCTGTTCGAGCGTCTGGGAGCGGTGATCCCGCTCGATGAGGGGTTGATCGAGGCCGCAAATGCGGTCAGCGGAGTCGGGCCCGCCTACCAGGCCCTGCTCGCCGAGGCGCAGGTGGACGCCGCTGTGCGGCACGGGATGGCGGCCCCGTTAGCGGGACGACTCGTGACGGAGACGATGGCCGGCGCCGCCGCGCTGATCGTCGAGCGCGATTGCGACACGCTGGCCGTCCGTCGGGAGGTGACCTCGCCCGGTGGGGTAACCGCCCAGGGACTGGAGGCGCTCGAGCGGGCAGGCGTGAGGCGGGCGTTCCAGGATGCGATCGACGCCGTCATGAGCTGGAGCGCTCGCTGATGCTTCTCACTGCCGTCAGCCGTAACGACATCGCCAACTACGTCGGCTGGGTGTTCTACGTCTACATCCTCATCATCTTCCTGTACATCCTGGTCAACTGGCTGATCGCGGCCGGCGTGCGACCCCCGTACTCTCGCTTCACCGATGCCGTGCTGACGTTCCTTCGGGACACGTCGGAGCCCTATCTGCGCCTCTTCCGGAGGTTCATCCCTCCGATCGGGATGTTCGACCTCAGCCCGGTGGTCGGGATCTTCGTCCTGTACTTACTGCGCTACATCGTCACGCAGGCGATCGGAAGCTGAGCCCTTTGGCGGTAGAGAGCTCCGTGCAACTCAAGGGCCGCTCTCCCGCGATCGCGCGTGCCGCCGCGCTGGGGATCGCGATCATCGGCCTGGACCAGTTGACCAAGCGCACGGTCGCACACGGGAATCGTGCCAGGGCAGAGGGAGGGGCTGATCCCCGGCGTGCACCTGGTCCACGTCCGCAACACGGGAGTGGCGTTCGGCTTCTTCTCCGGTGGGGGGACGCTGGTGCTGGTGCTGACCTTTGCGGCGCTCGGCCTGCTGGTGGGGTACTTCCTGCTGCATCCGGACCGTCGCGGGCTGTGGATACCCACTGGGCTGCTGGTCGGGGGCGCAATCGGCAACCTGGTTGACCGCCTGGCGAACGGGGCCGTGACCGACTTCATCAAGCTGCCGTACTGGCCGGCATTCAATGTGGCCGACATGGCGATCACGTTCGGGGTCCTCGCGCTGCTGTACGTGCTCGACGTGGCTCGAGCCCATGGGCGCTGAGCGCGGCGGTCCGAACAGCCCGGTCTCGATCCGCGTCCCGGATGACGCCGCGGGAGACCGGCTCGACCGGTTCCTGGCGGCGAGGCTTGGGTCGCGCACGCGGGCGCAGAGCCTGATCGAGGCCGCCAGGGTTCGCGTGAACGGGCGCTCGCGCCCCAAGCGGCACGCGGTGCGCGCAGGCGAGGTGATCGAGGTGGACGTGCCCGAACGGCCGCCGCCCGAGGGAAGCGACTCGAGCGCTCAGTTCGAGATCGCGTACCAGGACGACCACCTACTGGTGGTCGACAAGCCGGCCGGGGTGGTCGTGCATCCAGCTCGCGGCAACCGCAGCGGGACCCTCTCACAGGCGCTTGAGGGAATCGCGGTCGGCGGCGAGGAGCCGTGGCGGGCAGGGATCGTCCATCGGCTTGACCGGGATACCTCCGGGCTGCTGGTCGTCGCCAAGAGCGAGGATGTCCATCGCACGTTGAGGGCCCTGCTCTCATCGCGGCGCATTAGCCGGGAGTACCTGGCCCTGGTCGAGGGTCGGGTCGAGGCCCGCTCGGGGACGATCGATGCTCCGATCGGCCGCGACCGCCGAGACCGTCTGCTGGTCTCTATAGACACCGACACACCGCGCGAGGCGAGGACCCATTTCCAACTGGAACGGCTCCTGCCCTCCACCAGCTTGCTGCGGGTTGAGCTGGAGACCGGCCGCACCCACCAGATCCGCGTCCACATGGCTGCGATCGGTCAACCCGTCGTCGGCGACCGCCAGTACGGCGGCCGCCAGGCCTACGGCCTCAGCCGGCAGTTTCTGCACGCCACCCGCCTACGCTTCCCCCATCCGGTAACCGGGGAGGAGGTCGACGTGGAGTCACCGCTGCCGGAGGACCTGCAGGATGCTCTGAGGAGGGCTGCCGTGGCCTAATCCACGCTTATCTAGTCCTGGTCGTGCAGCGATGGGACGTAGAGATCCCCACGATCGCGCCCTCCAGCGACTGCAGCCTCGCCACCGTCTGCCCCCACGGCTCCTCGCGCGCCGGGTGCAGCAGCTCGTAGCCGGCATTCTGCAGCTCTTGCGCCGCAGCGCCCACCGCCGCCGCGTCCGCGACGTCGAACTCGATGCTGACCTGCGGATAGGTCGATCCGCCGGCCATCGCGCGGTCCCGAAGCACGCCTCGGCGACCTGGGTCAGTGGCCACACACCAAAGTGCTTGACGCCGCCGATCCGCTCGGTGTGGTGGTACTCGTGATCGCCGCGGCCTTCGAGGGGCAGCCCGAGCGCGTCGACATACAGCTTGCGACTGGCGGGCGGGTCGGGCGCGATCACCGCCATGGTCGAGAGGAACTCGATCTTCATGCAATCTCCTCACTGCTAGGTGGTCGTGCAGCCATCCAAGCAGAGCCCGACACGGCGGTCCGCAGCTGGTCGCCTGAGCGCAGTGACCGACGGGGCGACCCGTCCACAGCCGCCCCGCCGATCCTTTTGCGAACCGAGCCACCGGAGGTAGGGGAAGGGAGGTTCGGCCCGCGAAGCGAGTCACCACCGAAGGTAGGGGAAGGGTGATGACCCGCTGCACCTGAAAACGTAGCGCCTGGACAAAACTTTCGTAGACTCAACCGAGAAATTTCGATCCTGTTTGCGCGGTCCGTGCCCTGCCTCGGTGAGAGCCGAGGTCCACGAACTCCGCCAAACGGCACCAAACAAGACGATCTAAGGGAGCAGGACAGTGCCTGAACTAGGAATCAAGGAGCTCCTGGAGGCCGGAGTCCATTTCGGCCACCAGACCCGCCGCTGGAACCCAAAGATGCGCCGGTTCATTTTCGGCGAGCGGGACGGCATCTACATCATCGACCTGCTTCAGACCGAGAAGCTGCTGCGCGAGGCGCGGGAGTTCGCGGCCGATTTGGCCCATCGCGGGGGCACGGTCCTGTTCGTGGGAACGAAGAAGCAGGCGCGCGATGCCGTCCGCGAGACGGCCGAGATGGCCGACATGCCGTACGTCAATCACCGCTGGCTCGGCGGACTGCTGACCAACTTCCACACCCTCTCGCAGCGGATAAAACGACTGCACGATCTCGAGCGCTACGAGGTCGAGGGACAGCTTGATCTGCTCCCGACTCGTGAGCGAATGGCGCTTCAGGCGGACCTCGAGAAGCTCCGGGCCAACCTGGGCGGCGTCAAAGCGATGCAGCGCGTGCCCGACGCGGTGTTCGTGATCGATCTGAAGACCGAGGCGATCGCGGTGCGCGAGGCCCAGCGGCTCCGGATCCCGATCATCGGTCTGGTCGACACCAACTGTGACCCCGAGGGGATCGATTACGTGATTCCCGGCAACGACGACGCGATCCGCTCCTGTGCGGCGATCACCCGGGCTATCGGCGACGTGGTCTCACAGGGCCACAGCGCATTCCGGGCAGAGGAAGAGCGAGCGCGGTTGGAGCGCGAGCGCCAGGAGGCGGAGGAACGGGCGCGCCAGGAGGCGGCGGAGCGCGCCCGCGAGGAGGCGGCGGAGCGGGCCCGACTGGAGGCGGAGGAGCGGGCCCGACAGGAGGCCGAGGCGGCCGAAGCGGCGGAGGGTGCGTCCGCGGAGGGCGCGCCCTCGTCTGAAGCGCGGCGCTCTTCCGATACTGCTGAAGGGCCGGCGGCATCGGACGCGAGCGCTTCAGACGCGGACGCGGCCTCCACGGCCTCTGAGGAGCAGGGATGACCGACGTCTCCGCCACGGACGTCAAGGCCCTGCGCGACCGCACTGGCGCGGGTGTCCTCGCTTGCCGCGAGGCGCTGAGCCGAGGCAGACGGCGATCTCGAGCAGGCGGTCGACATCCTCCGCGCTCGCGGCGAGGCCCAAGCGGCTAAGCGCGCTGGCCAGGAGGCACGCGAGGGAGTCGTCCAGAGCTACATCCACGCCGGGGGAAAGATCGGCTCCCTCGTAGAGGTTGATTGCCAGACCGACTTCGTGGCACGCAACGACCGATTTATCGAGTTCGCGCGCGACGTCGCGCTCCAGATCGCGGCCGCTCCGCAGACGCTCGCGGTGAGCGACGGTGACGTCCCGGGCGAGGACCGCGAGCGGGAGGAGCGAATCGCCACCGAGCAGCTGGGTAACGTCCCCGAGCACGCACGCGAGCGGGCGATCAAGGGCAAGCTCGACAGCTGGCTGGACGAGGTGGTGCTGCTGCGCCAGAAGCACGTCAACGAGGACAAGTACGGCGGCAAGACGATCGAGGAGCTTCGGGCGGGTCTGGCCGCCGAGACCGGCGAGAACGTCGTCGTCCGCCGGTTCGCCCGTTTCGCGGTCGGAGGTTGAGGCGGGGCGCGCCGGTGGCCCAGACCGTAAGCGAAAGTCCCCCCTCAGCACCGGTCTACACCCGCGTGCTGCTCAAGCTCTCCGGCGAGGCCCTGATGGGCGATCGCGAGTACGGAACCGATCCGGACCGGGTGCATGCCATCGCCGCCGAGGTGGCGGCAGTCCACCGCCGCCGCGTCGAGGTGGCGATCGTGGTCGGGGGCGGCAACATCTATCGGGGCTTCGCGGCGGCCGCCCGGGGGATGGACCGGGCAACCGGCGACTACATGGGGATGCTGGCGACCGTGCTGAACGCGCTCGCGCTTCAGGACGCGCTCGAAAAGCTCGGGATCGCCACCCGCGTGCAGTCGGCGATCACCATCTCTGAGGTCGCGGAGCCCTACATCCGCAGGCGTGCCATCCGCCACCTGGAAAAGGGACGAATCGTGATCTTCGCCGCCGGCACCGGCAACCCGTTCTTCACCACCGACACGGCGGCCGCCCTCCGAGCGGCAGAGCTGCACGCGGAGGTGGTCCTGATGGCCAAGAACGGGGTGGAGGGGGTCTACACCGCCGATCCCGCTCAGGACGCAAATGCCGAGTTCATCCCGGAGATAACGCACAAGGAGGCGCTCACTCGCGGACTTCAGGTGATGGACTCCACCGCGTTTGCGCTCTGCATGGACAACAACCTGCCGATCGTGGTGTTCAACATGGCGGGTGGGTCCAACATCGACAAGATAGTGTCCGGTGAACGCGTGGGGACATTGGTGCGAACGTGAGCCCTGACACGCTCATAGATGAGCTGCTGGACGACGGGCGGGAGCGGATGGGGAAGTCGGTCGAGTCGATCCGGCACGAGTTCGGGTCGGTTCGCACCGGGCGGGCCAGCCCGGCGCTTCTTGACCGGATCATGGTCGACTACTACGGCACCTCCACTGCGCTCAAGCAGCTCGCCACGATCAGTGCGCCCGAGCCACGGCTGCTGACGATCCAGCCGTATGACAAGAGCTCAATCAAGTCCATCGAGCGAGCCATCCTGGAGTCAGATATCGGCCTGACGCCATCCAACGACGGAAACCTGATCCGCCTCGGGGTCCCAGAACTCACAGAGGAACGGCGCAAGCAGCTGGTTCGGGTGGTGCGGCACATCGCAGAAGAGGGACGGGTGGCGATCCGCAACGTCCGCCGCGACGTGATGCACGACCTGCGGGAGATGAAGGAGGCGGGGGAAGCAGGCTCCGACGACGAGCATCGCGCAGAGGTAGAGCTTCAGAAGCTCACCGACGCGCGCATCGCCGAGCTCGACGAACTGCTCAAGCACAAGGAAGCAGAGATTCTCGAGGTCTGATGAGCCCGGTCTCCGACGGGTCGCGGGCTCGCTATGTAGCGATCATCACCGATGGCAACGGGCGCTGGGCCCGGAGCCGGGGGCTTCCTGTCCTGGCCGGGCACGAGGCGGGGGCCGACACCGTCAAGGCCCGCTTGCGCGATGCGGTCGATCTGGGCGTCCGGGAGCTAACGGTGTACTCGTTCTCGACCGAGAACTGGAGCAGGCCGGAAGCCGAGGTATCGGGGCTGATGCAGATGATGCAGCGCCGGATCGAACAGGAGACGCCCGAGCTGCACGACGAGGGGGTGCGGATGCGATTCATCGGCAGGCGCAGCGATCCCGTCCCGCCGGGGCTGATCGACCGGATGCGGTGGGCGGAGGCGCTGACGGCCAACAACACCCGCATCATGCTGCTGGTGGCGTTCAACTACGGAGGCCGGGCGGAGATCCTCGATGCGGCGCGAAGCTTCACCGGTGGTGACGAGGACGACTTCCGCGCCCAGCTGTACGCGCCCGAGATGCACGACCCAGATCTGATCATCCGCACCAGCGGCGAGCTGAGGAGCTCCAACTTCCTTTTGTGGCAGGGCTACTACTCCGAGCTCGTGTTCCGCGACGAGCTGTGGCCGGACTTCACGCGGGAAGCGTTCGAGCAGAGCCTCGAGGAGTTCGCCTCGCGCCGCAGGCGCTTCGGGGGGCGTTAGCGTGCCGCCGGCCCGGCGGCCGCCTCCTCGACGCAGGACCCGCGCTCGGGAACGTCCCACCCGCCCGCGCGAGCGCAGAGGTGGTTCGGACCTCCTCGCCCGGATCCTGGTGGCCATCCCGGCGGCGGTGCTGGCGGTCGTGTTCATCGATCTCGGAGGGCTGCCTTGGGCGCTGCTGTTGGTCGTGTTCGGCAGCATCTGTCTGTTCGAGCTCTACCGGCTGCTCGACAGGTGGAAGCCCGTCCCCGCCGTAGGCCTGGCCGCGCTGGCGGCGATGGTGCTCTCAGCGCGCTATGGCGGCCAGCGGCAGGTGCTGGAGGTGATGGTCGCGTCAGTTCCGGTGGTGTTCCTGGCGATGCTCGGGCGCGTCCACCACGGCGGGGCGACGGTCGCGATCGCCGGGACCCTGTTCGGCATCTTGTGGATCGGGATGGCGTTCGCGCACGCCGAGCTTCTGCGCGGGCTCCCGCACGGCGGCGGGGTAACGATCGATGTGCTGCTCGGGACCTTTTTGGGCGACACGGGGGCGTACGTCGGCGGACGGCTGTTCGGCCGGCGCGCGCTGGCGCCTTCGATCTCCCCGGGCAAGACCGTGGAGGGGCTGTTCTGCGGCGTGCTGGTCGCGATCCTGGCCGTCTTCCTGGCGGGACTGTTCCAGAACACCTGGATGACGCAGACTCACGCGCTGGAGCTGGGGCTCGCCGTGGCGGTGCTGGGCCCGATCGGGGACCTATTCGAATCGCTCGTCAAGCGAGACGCCGGTACCAAGGACACGGGGACACTGTTCGGCGCCCACGGGGGCGCACTCGACCGCCTGGACTCCGTGCTGTTCACGATCGTGGCGGGGTACTACATCTGGCTGGGGGTGGTTCACTGACGGCATGCCTCGTCGCCTAGTCATCCTCGGCTCAACCGGTTCGATTGGTGTGCAGGCCCTCGACGTCGTCGACCGGGCGACGGAAGATGAGCTTCGCGTGGTGGGGCTCTCAGCGGAGCGCTCGTGGGAGCCGCTGGTCGCGCAGGCCCGGGCCCATGGCGTCAACCGGATCGCGCTCGCAGATCCGGCCGCAGCTGCGCGGGCGGCTGAGGCATGGACAGACGGCGAGGTGCTCTCCGGACAGGAGGGAATCACGCGACTGATCACTGAATCCGGCTGCGACCTGGTCCTGAACGCGATCGTCGGATCGGCGGGCCTCGTGCCGTCGGTAGCCACCCTGGCCGAGGGGATCACGCTGGCCTTGGCCAACAAGGAGTCACTCGTGGTTGGCGGCGAGCTCGTGATCCAGCTCGCAGAGGCCACCGACTCGAGGATCATCCCGGTCGACTCAGAGCATTCGGCCCTTCAGCAGCTGATCAGCCCGCAGAGCCCGGGAACGATCGACAGGCTGATCCTCACGGCCTCCGGAGGGCCGTTCCGAGGGCGCGGGGCGGAAGAGCTGGAGGGGGTGACGGTCGAGCAGGCCCTCGCTCACCCGACGTGGGATATGGGCGGCAAGATCACGATCGACTCGGCAACGTTGATGAACAAGGGGCTCGAGCTGATCGAGGCCCATCACCTGTTTGGTTTTCCGTACGACCGGATCGACGTCGTCGTCCACCCCCAATCGATCATCCACAGCCTGATTCAGCTGTGCGATGGGGCCACGCTGGCGCATCTCGGCTATCCGGACATGCGGGTACCGATCTCGTTCGCGATCCGCTACCCCGAGCGCGCGGACGTGCCCGTGAGTCCGCTCGACCTCGTGAAGCTGGGGGCGCTGACGTTTGAAGCGGTCGACACGGACACGTTCCGTTGCCTGCGACTGGCTCGGGAGGCGGGGGAGACCGGCGGCACGGCCCCCTGCACACTCAACGCTGCAAACGAGATCGCGGTTCGAGCGTTCCTCGCCGCTCAGCTTCGCTTCACCGACATCGCAGCAGTCATCGAGGAGACGCTGGCGCGTCTCCCGGCAGGCCCGGTGCACTCATTCGACGCCCTGGCGGACGCGGATGCCCAGGCGCGCTCCGTGGCCGGAGAGCTTGCGGCTGCCCGGGCGGCGGCGTAACCGACCCGCTGCTTCACGAGCCGCGGATTGCCGCCAGTCTTCTGATGACAGGCCATACGCTTTTCGATGGCGAGATCACAACCGCGAGAGGAGGAGCAAGATGGCGACCGCGGTCACGCTGCCGGAGCTGCAGGAGCTAACCGCCAACGGGGCGCAGCTGGTCGAGGTGCTCCCGGAGGCCGAATACGCGGAGACCCACCTGCCAGACGCGATCAATATCCCGCTCAAGCGGCTGGACGCGAGCACCGCGGCTGTGCTCGACCGCGGCCGTCCGGTGGTCGTCTACTGCTGGGACTCGCTTTGAGACCTGAGCTCACGAGCCGCGTGCCGGCTCGAAACGCTCGGATTCACAGAGGTTCACGATTACCACGCGGGCAAGGTCGACTGGCTGGCGCACAGGCTGCCCGTCGAAGGCGACGACCCAGAGCCGCCAACGGCCGGACGGGTGGCCCGCGACGACGTGGTGCGCTGTGCGCTGGATGACCGCGTCGGCGAGGTGCGCGAGCGCATTGTGGCGTCGCCCTATGGCTTCGCCCTGGTGGTCGCTCGGGAGGGCGTGCTTCTCGGGCGGCTGCGCGGCAGCGCGCTCGACTGCGACCCGGCACTGAGGGTCGAGGAGGTGATGGAGCCTGGGCCCTCGACTGTCCGTCCCCACAGAGCCGCAGGCGAGCTCGCGAAGCGACTGGCGCAGCAAGATCTGCGCTGGGCGATAGTCACCGACCCCGAGGGACGCCTGATCGGGGTCTCCAGCCGCGAGGACCTCACGGCTTGACGCCTCCCGTCCCGCTCAGCCCGGCAGATCTTCGGACCGCTTCTTGGCGAGTCTGCCTTCGAGCAGCCCGGTTGACTGGCCTACTTCGATCAAGTAGCCGTCGGGGTCCCGCATGTAGCAGCGGATCTCAGCACCGCGATCGATCGGCGGCGTCACGAACTCGGCCCCCTTTGAGCTCCACTGCTCGTAGCACGCCTGGATGTCGGCGACGCGTAGGTTCATGAAGCAAGAGACCGTGTTCCCTGCCTCGTAGTTGACCACCGAGATGTCCGGCTTGTCGGGGGTGGGGCCACCGCCCGGGTTCATGATCAACCACGAGTTGGACAGCTTGATCATGCACGGGTTCTCCTCGAGCACGACTCGGCCCCCGAGGACCTCGGAGTAGAAGGCGCGAGACCGAGCAACGCTTCGCACGGTGATGAACTGGGTCATCAGAAAGCCCTCGCTCGGTGTGGGCAGATTCTCGAAATCGATGGCTGGCGTGTGCTCGGTCAAGTCCCTGTGCTCCTCATACGCGTTCTCTGACGACGCTGGCAACGCCGTTTTCAGGAGCCTACGCCCAGGCGGGTAGGTTGTGGGCGTGGAGATCTTGGGCCTCGATCACCTCGTCTTGACGGTGGTCGATATTGAGGCGACGGTCGGCTTCTACGAGAAGCTGGGTATGCGAGCCGAGACGTTTGGCGATGGCCGAATCGCCCTCCGGTTCGGCGACCAGAAGATCAACCTGCACGCGAAGGGTGCCGAGATCAGCCCGAATGCAGCACATGCGACGCCCGGATCGGCCGACCTCTGCTTCCTGATGGCCGACCCCGTGGAGGATGTGCTGGAGGCTCTCGGCCGCGCAGATATCCCGATCGAAGAGGGACCGGTTATGCGCTCCGGCGCGACGGCAACCCTCACCTCCGTTTACGTCCGCGACCCTGACGGCAACCTGGTCGAGCTATCACGGCCGCGGTGATCTTGCCCACCGCTTCACCGGAGTCAAGCGGCGGTAGCGGCAGCGAGTTTGGTATCGGCCACTCGCTCTGGGAGGGTGCGGAGACGTTCTAGCGGTTCGGCGCTGAACACGAAGCGGACGTGGCGAGCGGCGACGGTGTCGCCCCAGCCCGTCATGCCGGTGGCTGCGACGGCGGATTGCTCGAGCAGCAGCCGGGAGGCCTCCTCGGGCGCAAACCCCAGGGTCGCGACGTCGAGCAGCAGCGACCAGCCGCCCGCGGGCCGAACGAATGGCCAGCCGGGAAGGCCTTCGAGGATGCAGTCGCGCCGCGCCTGAAGCTCCTGCACGCATGCCTGGACGTGATCCTGGCCGCCGCGCAGGACGGCGGTCGCCGCCGCTCGTGCGATCGCCGTGGGCATCGTCGTGTTGTAGACGTGGACCCAGCCCACGTCCTCGAGGTTGGCGGCAGGTCCGCACACCCACCCCACCCGCCAGCCGATCATGCGGTGCTCCTTGGACATCGAGCCCACGATGATCGTACGCTCGGTCATCCCTTCGAAGTGAAGCGGGTGGATGAGCGGTCGCCCGTCGTACAGCAGTCTCTCCATGGCGGCGTCGTAGATCAGGACTAGCTCGCGCTCGCGGCAGAGGTCGCAGACGAGCTCCCAGTCGGCCTCGTCTAGCCACCCGCCCGAGGGCATCGAGGGACTCATCAGCAGTAACGCCGTCGTCCGTCCGCCGACAGCTGAGACCAGTGCATCGCGATCCAGCCTCCACTCGTGGTGATCGACTCGAAAAGGGACAAAGCGGGGGATCCCGCCGGCGAGCCGGAGGCGGTTGACGATGCCCGCGTAGGTCGGGTCGGTGACGAGCACCTCGTCGCCGGGATCGACCAGGGCGAGGACCACGTCAAGCAGTCCCTCCATGCCGCCGCAGGTGATCACGATCTCGCGCTCTGGGTCGTAGCGGTGCCCACTACGCGCAGCGGTGAAGTCCGATACCGCATGGCGCAGCTCGACATCGCCCGTGAACGGGAGCCAGCTGTTCGCCTGCGGAGTGTCGAGGCCGGCCACGGTTTCAGCCACGGCCTCCGGTGGGAGCGGCAGGTTCGTGTCCAGGTTCTCCAGGCGAAGCACCGACCGGCCCGCCGGCGGCGCCGTCTCCGCGGCCGCGGCCACACGGTCGATGCCAAAGCCACGAACCGGCTCCATCCTCCGAGCGCGCTTGATCACCGCGCCGATCCTAGCTGCGTCCGGAGCTCGGTCAGCGTTATGAGCCAGGCAGGTGGGAGGTGCGGGATCACGCACTGTTCCGATGCGGTTGCGCCGTCGCTCACGTGGGAAGCACCAAGCGTGAGTCGTCAAGAGGAGAACGGGAGCCATGCGGCAGTTGACCAGCTTGGACGCGCAGTTCCTGGCGATTGAGACCCCGCGCGCGTTCGGCCACGTGGGAGGTCTGGCGATCTATGACCCCGCCTCGGCATCTGGCGGGGAGCTCACCATCACGGACGTCTGCCGGCGGATCTCCGAGCGCCTCCACCTGCTGCCCCCGTTCACGCAGAAGCTGGCCACGATTCCGCTCGGACTCGATCTTCCATACTGGATCGAGGACCCGGACTTCGACATCGATTTCCACGTTCGGGAGATCGGTCTACCGCCGCCCGGGAACTATCATCAGCTGGCCGAGCAGGTGGCGCGAATCATGGCTCGCCCGCTTGATCGCTCGCGCCCCCTGTGGGAGCTGTACCTGATCCGTGGGCTGGAGGGCGGTCGCGAGGCGATGCTCACCAAGTTCCACCACGCGGCCATCGACGGCGTGTCGGGCAACGAGATCCTTGCCATCCTGCTCGACCGCCAACCCGAGGGTCGCGAAGTCCCGCCCCCCGAACACGATCGTGCGCCTGAGTCCGCGCCGGGCGATTTAAAGCTCCTGGGCCGGGCCCTATTGGGGTTGCCTCGCCGGCCACTGGCTGTCGCAGGCGCCGCGCGCACCGCGATCGCCAACTTGGACGCCTTGCCTGGAGTGGAGAGGATCCCCGGCACGCGGACGATCCGCAGGACCGCCCTGCGCGCCGCCGCGCTACTGCCCGGCTCTTCCGCTGACGAGGCCCCGCTGGAGGCGCCGCGCACGAGCGCGCCGCGAACCCGGTTCAACGGCCCCATCACGGCGCACCGCCGTCTGGCCATCGGCTCCCTGCCGTTGGACGCCGTCAAGGCGGTGAAAAACGAGCTGGGCGTCACCGTCAACGACGTCGTTGTCGCTCTGTGCGCTTCGATGCTGCGAGCATGGCTCGAGGACTGGGGCGAGCTGCCGGACGAGCCTCTGGTGGCGATGGTTCCGGTGTCGGTGCGCACCGAGAAGGAGGTCGGCACGTTCGGGAACCGGGTCTCCGCAATGTTCGTTCCTATTCCCACCAACGAGGCCGATCCGCGGCGGCGGATCGAGCAGACGCACGAGGTGCTCGCGGTGGCCAAGGAGCGACACAAGGCGACGCCAGCGAAGCTCCTGCAGGACGCGACGCAGTTCGTCCCACCCGCGCTGATGAGCGCCGCCTCCCGCGTGACGATGGGGCTGTTGGCCCGCGCTCCGGTGCCGCCGGTACTGAATCTCGTCATCTCGAACGTGCCCGGCCCGCGGGAGCCGCTCTACTGCGCGGGCGCGAGGATGCTGGCCTACTACCCCGTCTCCACGATCACCGATGGCGTTGGCCTGAACATCACCGTGATCAGCTACCTGGATCACATCGACGTCGGGATCATCGGCGATCGCGACCAGCTCGAAGATCCATGGCCGATGCTAGAGGGCATGCGGGCCGCGCTCCAGGAGTTCCAAAGCCTGCTCGGTGAGCAGGCCGCTGCGGTTGCGCCGGCGGCCGACTTCGTCTCTGTCTAGCCGCGGTTTGCGATTCGTTTGAGCACGATTCGTATCTGCTGCCGGGGGTAGGCGACAGGTATCGCGATCACGAGGGAGGACGACATGGCAGTCATCCGCGAGGTCAAAGACGATTACACGCGCGAGGCGGCGGAAGCTCGCCTCCGGGCGGCATCCGAGGCCGCCGGCGTATCGCTCGAGCACATCGGGAGCTACTCATTTGACCCTGGCGAGGCGCGCGGGAATGTCGAAAACTTCGCGGGCGCGACCCAGGTGCCACTCGGTTTCGCCGGCCCGCTGCTGGTCAAAGGGGAGCATGCTCGGGGCGAGTTCTTCGTTCCCCTCGCCACGTCTGAGGGCACCCTGGTGGCCAGCTACAACCGCGGTATGAAGGTCGCGCGCGAGGCGGGAGGGGTGCGCGCCACCGTGCTGGACGACGCGATCCAGCGAGCGCCGGCGTTCGGGTTCGAGAGCGCCTACGAGGGGCGCGCGTTCGGCGACTGGATCAACGAGCACTTCGACCAGATCAAGGAGCAGGCGGAATCCTCGACGCGCACCGGTTCGCTCCGCGACATCGAGCAGTACTCGGCGAGCAAGTACCGCTTTCTTCGCTTCAACTTCGAAAGCGGCGATGCAGCAGGACAGAACATGTCTGGCCGCGCGACGGCTGCGGCATGCGACTGGATCGCCAAGAACTACGAGGGGATCCGATACTTCCAACTGGAGGCGAACTTAGCCACCGATAAGAAGGCCTCGCAGGTCAACATCATGAACACGCGAGGCAAGCGGGTGGTAGCCGAGATCACACTTTCGGACGAACTGCTCAAACGGGAGCTTCATACATCCGCGGAGGCGATGTACAGGGCGCGCCAGGTATCGACTCTGGGCGGCTTCATGGCCGGTGTCAACAACACCGGCTCCCACTCGGCGAACGCCATCACCGCGATCTCCATCGCCACAGGCCAGGACGTGGCGAATGTGGCGGAATCCTCCACGGGCCTGGCTTACGCGGAGTTAGTCGAGGACGGCTCGTATTACTACTCGATCACGCTCCCGTCGCTGATCGTCGCCACGTACGGAGGGGGAACGAGCCTGCCCACACAGCGCGAAGCGCTCGAGCTACTCGGGTGTTATGGCGAAGGGAAAGTACGCAAGTTCGCGGAGGTTGTCGCGGCCACGGTCCTGTGCGGAGAGCTGTCGCTCGGCGCCGCGATCGTCTCCGATGAATGGGTCGACGCACACGAGCGGCTGGGGAGGAATCGCTGAAATGTCAAACGTAGGTCAATCCGAGCGCAGTAAGTCAGGTCAGGCCGAGGCCGGAGGCGAGAACCTGGCCAGCATCCTCACCGAGACGGCGTCCAGGCATGGAGACCGCATTGCGCTGAAGCTGGACGACACTGAGCTGTCATACAAACTGTTGGAAGAGGCGAGCGCGCGCGCCGCCGGGCTGATCCGCGCGAAGGGGGTGGAGGTGGGTGATCGCGTTGCGGTGATGCTCCCGAACGTGCCCTATTTCGCGATCCTCTACTTCGGGATCCTCCGCGCCGGCGCCGTGGTGGTGCCGCTCAACCCGCGCTACGGCCACACCGAGGTCGCCTATCACGTCGGCGACTCCGGAGCCAAGCTTCTGTTCGCCTGGCACCAGTTCGCCGATGCAGCCGAGCAGGGAGCCGGCGAGCACGACATCGAGATGATCCCCGTGGAGCCGGGGAAGTTCGAAGAGCTGCTTGGCGAGGCCGAGGCGGATTACGGCGTGGCAGACCGCGAGCGCGACGATTCCGCCGTGATCCTCTACACGTCGGGAACCACGGGTGCTCCCAAGGGCGCGGTGCTCACGCACGGAAACGTCGCCAAGAGCACCGCGGTGGCCACCACACTGGTCGAGATGAGCGAGAACGACGTAATCCTGGGGGCGTTGCCGTTCTTCCACGTCTTCGGCCAGGCGTGTGCTCTGAACAGCGCCACCAAGCTCGGTGCATGCATCTCGCTGGTTCCGAAGTTCGATCCCAAGGCCACGCTCGAGGCGATCCAGCGTGACGGCGTCACGGTGTTCGAGGGCGTGCCAACCATGTACAGCTCCGTGCTCAACTTCGACGAGCGCGACCAGTACGACACCTCATCGCTTCGGGTCGCCATCGTCGGCGGACAGGCCATGCCGGTGGAGGTGATGGAGAGGTTCGAGCAGGCGTTTGATATCGAGGTGCTCGAGGGCTACGGCCTGTCGGAGACCGGCGCCGTCGGCACCTTCAACTACCCGGGTGAGCGCAAGCCGGGCTCGATCGGCAAATCCGTGGAGGGGATCGAGGTGAAGATCGTGGACGACGATCGCGACGAGGTCCCGCAGGGCGAGATCGGCGAGATCGCGATCAAGGGCGCGAACGTGATGCGCGAGTACTGGAACAAGCCCAAGGAGACCGAAGAGGACCTTCGTGACGGCTGGTTCCACACCGGCGACATGGGCCACATCGATGAGGACGGCTACGTCTTCATCGACGACCGCAAAAAGGACATGATCATTCGAGGCGGCGAGAACGTATATCCGCGCGAGATCGAGGAAGTGCTCTACCAGCACGACGGAATCGAGGAGGTCGCGGTGGTCGGAGTCGAGCACGAACGACTCGGCGAGGAGGTTGCCGCCGCCGTCGTGCTGAAGGAGAAAGACAGCGTCCGGCGGACGAAATCCGTGACTTCGCCCTCGACAAGCTCGCCAAGTACAAGATCCCGACCAAGATCTGGTTCCTGGACGAGCTCCCCAAGGGGCCGACCGGCAAGATCCTCAAACGCGAGCTGAAGCCGCCCGAGAACTGAGTCCGTCAGGTCCGGCACTTGTTGGCTCCGTAGCGGCGTTGAAGCCGGGCATGAATCCTGAGGTGAAGACACCCTCTAGGCTGCGCGGAGTGAGCGCGACGGTGATCCTCGAGCCCTGGAGCAGCGGCGACCTGCCGCTGCTCGAGCGGCTGATGGGCGACCTGCGCATGACCGAGCACCTCGGCGGCCCGGAGAGCCGGGACAAGCTGCGCGACCGTCAGCATCGCTACGAGCGCCTCGAGGGCGGCGATCGCATGTTCAAGATCGTCGACGTGGCGGGCGGCGTCGGCGTCGGCTCGGTCGGCTTCTGGACGAAGAAGTGGCGCGACGACCAGGTCTACGAGGTCGGCTGGATGGTCGTGCCGGAGTTCCAGGGCCGTGGCATCGCGGTGGCTGCGACCGCGCAGGCGATCGAGCTCGCCAAGCGCGACGACAAGCACCGCTTCATGCATGCCTTCCCTAACGTCGACAATGCGCCGTCGAACGCGATCTGCCGCAAGCTCGGCTTCGAGCTGCTCGAGGCGTGCGAGTTCGAGTTCCCGAAGGGGCACTTCATGACCTGCAACGACTGGCGCCTGGACCTGCGCGCCCAGCCGCCCTGAGCCCGCGAGAGGAGAGGCGTGGGCGAGTCTGGCGGCAGGAGATCTAACGGGGGCGCCGAAAGCTCGGCTCATGGACAGCTCGCAGCAGATGCCAACGCCCGGGCAGGGCGGTGCAGTGCCACCTATCGGCGGGCACGACTACCCGCTGACCCTCTCCGTCGACTATCCAGACCGCGACCTCAACCGTCTGAGCACGGCATTTCGGATCTTCGCGTTCATCCCCATCGCGATCCTGGCCGCAACGCTCGAGGGCGGCAGCTTCGGGGCGAACGTCGGAGGCAGCAGCGCCTACTACGCTGGCGGCGGGATCGGAGTCCTGTTCCTGCCGGTACTGCTCATGCTGCTGTTCCGCAAGAAGTACCCACGCTGGTGGTATGACTGGAACCTGCAGCTGAGTCGATTCAGCAATCGGATCGTCGTCTACCTGGGGCTGATGGACGACCGCTATCCCTCTACCGACCAGGAGCAGGCCGTCCACCTGAACTTCCTTTATCCCGACGCGGACAACGACCTCAGCCGCGGACTGCCGCTCGTCAAGTGGCTGCTGGCGATCCCCCACTACATAGTGCTGATCTTTCTCACGATCGGCGCGCTGCTCGCCGCTATCTTCGCCTGGTTCGCGATCCTCTTCACCGGCCGCTACCCACGGTCGCTGTTCGACTACATCGAGGGCGTGCTCCGCTGGCACAATCGCGTCGGGGCATACGCATTCCTTCTGATCACCGACCGCTACCCGCCATTCAGTCTGGATCCCTAACGGAGGCTCGGGCCTACGTAGGCTGAGCCCCCGACGCTCACCGGGACCTCGTAGCCTGCGCCGCGGCGAGCGCGGCAAGCGCCTGCACAAACCCGGGCAGGCGCGGGCCGAGGACTGCGAAGTAGCCATCGTCGGCCGTCTCGACATCTGAGCGGTGGCCACGAGCGTCGCCCGGATTCGGTCAACGCAGCGTCGCGCTCGCGTGTCGTGGGGGTCGGCTGTGCGCTCCAGCAAGCGGGGGGGCGGTGGCGAATGGGGCTTGGATGTCACAGCCGGGGCCGCTGTCTTGTCTTTGGGGTGTAGGTGATCCTCGATCAAGGAGTTTGATGATGAGAGTGTTTGTGGCTGGTGCGACAGGGGCGATTGGGAGGCAGTTGGTGCCGCGTCTGGCTGCCGCGGGTCATGAGGTGCACGGGATGACGCGTAGTGAGTCCAAGCGGGCGATGCTGTATGACCTAGGGGCTGTGCCGGTCGTCGCGGATGCACTTGATCCCGATCAGGTCGCCGACGCCGTGGGCAGGACGAGGCCGGATGTGATCGTCCATGAGCTGACCGCGATCGGTGCCGTCGACCTGCGTCACCTCGATCGCGCTTTCGCGCTGACCAACCGTCTGCGGACCGAGGGGACCGATCACCTGCTGTCGGCCGCGCAGGCGGTGGGGGTGCGGCGATTTGTGGCGCAGAGCGTAGGGGCCTATGCCGCGTACGCGCGTACCGGCGGGCCGGTAAAGAGCGAGGAGGATCCACTGGACTCGACGCCGGTGCGCGAGACGCGCGAGACCCAAGCAGCGATCCGTCATCTCGAGGAGACGGTCCTGGGGGCGGAGTGGACTGAGGGGATCGTGCTGCGCTACGGGGTGTTCTACGGGCCGGGCACATCGCTGGCGCCGGGCGAGGAGCAGTTCGAGCTGATCCGCAGGCGCAAGTTCCCGATGGTCGGCGACGGTGCCGGCGTGTGGTCATTCATCCACGTCGCCGATGCCGCCGACGCAACGGTGGCCGCGGTCGAACACGGGAGGCGCGGTAGCTACAACGTTGTTGACGACGATCCGGCACCGGTCGCTGAGTGGCTGCCGGCGCTGGCCCAGGAGCTGGGCGCCAAGAAGCCTATGCGCGTGCCGCGCTTCATTGGCCGGCTATTCGCGGGCGAAGCAGGCGCTGTCTACATGACCGAGGTCCGCGGCGCTTCGAATGCCAAGGCCAAGCGCGAGCTTCGGTGGCGCCCGGCGCATCCGAGCTGGCGACAGGGGTTCGCGGCGGCATGACCGATCGCGAGCGACTGCTTGACGAGCTGCGGCCGGTCTCCTTCGCGATCGCCTACCGGATGCTGGGCAGCGTGTCCGAGGCCGAGGACGTGGTGCAGGAAGCGCTGCTGCGGGTGCATCAGGCGCTGGAGGCCGGCGAGCAGATCGCGTCGCCGCGCGCCTTCGCGGCCACCGTCACCACTCGGCTGGCGATCAACGAGCTGCGCTCCGCGCGCGTTCGTCGCGAGCGCTACGTCGGCGAGTGGCTGCCGGAGCCGATCATCACCGACGGCCGCGATGACCCCGCGCAGCACGCGGAGATGGCCGACTCGCTGTCGCTAGCGATGCTGGTGCTGCTGGAGAGCCTCTCGCCTGAGCAACGTGCCGTCCTGCTGCTGCACGACGTGTTCGACTACAACCACGCGCAGATCGCCGAGATCATCGGCAAGAGCGAGACAGGCGTGCGTCAGCTCGCGACCCGCGCCAGACGCCATGTCGAGCAGGGCCGGCCCCGCTTCCAAACGACACGCGAGCAGCGCGACGAGCTGGTACGACGGTTCTTTGCGGCCGCCGAGCAGGGCGACCTCGCGGGACTGGAGTCGGTGCTCGCTCACGACGTGGAGCTGACCGCTGACGGCGGCGGTAAGGTCCCGGCGCTAGGCCGGTCGGTGCGCGGGCGCAACCGCGTCGCGCGCACCCTGACGGACTACTGGGGCCGCGTCGTCGCCCGCCTTCCGGGCACTTCGTTGCGCCTCGTCGAGGTCAACGGCGGCCCGGGAGTGCTCTATCTCGACGCACAAGAGCGGCTGCTCGCCGTGGTGGCGCTCGAGATCGCCGGCGGCCAGATCAGTGGCATCCGCTCGATCGTCAACCCCGACAAGTTGTCGCACCTCGGGCCGGTCGGCGACTACACAGTCGCTGCTGAGATCGGCGAAATGAGCTAGTCACCAGCGACCGCTACTGATCGCGAGACGCGGCGACGGTCCACCGCAAAAGCGCGCGTTCGCCCGGCGATGTGCGCTGGTCAGACGCACACGCGGTAGTGAAGGTGGACAACGCCGCTCTTGAAGCGACGCTCGTTCATGAGCTCGAGGTCTACGTGCACGTCGTCAGGCAGTGCGCGCTTGCCGCCGCCCACTATGACCGGGTTGAGGAACAGATGGCACTCGTCGACGAGGCCGGCCGCGATCGCCTGGCCGGCGAGCTCGGAACCACCTATCGTGATGTCAGATCCCGAAGCCGATTTGAGCTGGCGGATCGCGTCAGGGCTGAAGTCCCGCTCGATTCGCGTCCTCGCGCTCGATGCCTCTTGAAGAGTCCGGGAGTACACGATCTTCTCGGCCGCTTGCCAGATCTCCGCGTAGTCGCGAAAAACCGCCGGCTCCTCGCGCCCGTCCGCGGTCTCCCAGAAGGCCATCGTGTCATACATCCGGCGCCCGTAGAGGTAGGTGGCGATCGGTCGCTCGAGGTCATTGACGAAGGCATGCACCTCCTCACCGGGTGCCGCCCAATCGAACTTGCCGTCTGTGTCCTCGACGTACCCGTCGAGCGAGGTGATCGCCTGATAGATCAGCTTGGCCATTGACCCTCCGGATCGATCGTGGTCGTGCGGCCCGTGCCTGCATCTGTTGAGACAAAGGCCCAGACCGAAAACTCATCGGGTCGAAGACCTAGTTTTGGCAGGAGCCCCTATTCTGCTCGCGGGCGGCATGCCGGGGGCGCGGTATGGATCGACTTGCTGGCGACTCGCCGCGGAGAGGGGGAGGCGAACGAGTGTCACGCCGGGGGCCGCAGGAGGTTAAGCCCTCTTGCGGTGGCCAGTTCCCTCGAAGAGAATCGACTCTTCCTGTCCACGAACGATTGGAGGCTGACGTGCCGCTCTATCTTGGTCGTTTCAAATACTCCGCCGAGGCGATAAAGGCGATGATCGAGGACCCGCACGATCGCGGCGCGGTGGCCGCGGAGGCTGCGGAGTCGCTCGGATGCAAGTTGCATGGCATCTGGTGGGCGTTCGGGGACCACGATGGCGCGTTCCTGTTGGAAGCGCCGGACAACGTGGCCGTGGTCGCGCTGGGAATGGCGGTCGGGGCAAGCGGACAGATCAGCACCGAGACCACTGCGCTGCTCGACATGGACGAGGCACAGGAGGCCATGCGCAGGGCCGCGGGTGCGACCTTCCGTCCCCCGAGCTGATCGAGGCGATCGACGGACTGGGCACCGGCCGCCGCGGCGGCCCCGAGCCCGACGCGATCACCTTAGGGGCGTTCGGCCGCGAGATCCCGGAGGCGTGAGAGCACCTGGATCCGGCGACGCAGCTCAGCGCGACGCGGCAGGACTGAACACCCGGCGCTGCACAAATAAAGTGACACCATCGTGACGGGGGCGAGGGTCTCAACTTCGATCAAGCGCCGAGCGCCGGCGGCCCGGGGACTGGGGCAGGCCTTTCACGACGAGCCACACGGTCCACTGCCGGCATTGCTCTTGGCATTGACCGTGCTCGCCGGGGTTGTGGACGCGACCAGCATCTTGCGCCTCGGGCACGTGTTCGTGGCAACGATGACTGGCAACCTGGTGTTCATCGGCTTGGCCATGGCCGGGGCAAAGGGATTCGCGGTGGGCACCTCGGCGTTGGCGCTGGGCGGATTCGTCATCGGCGTGCTGATTGGTGGTCGGGCTTGCGAGGCTGCGAGTTCGCATCGTGGGCGGGCGTTGCGAAACGTGCTGGTTGTCAAGCTGTGGCTCGCCGGGGCAGTCACGCTCATCGCGATCCTGACCGGTCCACGCTTCCCGACAGCCGCTCGCGACGCGATGGTCGTGCTGCTGGCCATGTCGATGGGAGATCAGCTTGCTGCGATCCGGTTCCTCAAGGTCCCTGATCTCCTGACCGTCGTGTTGACGATGACGATCACCGGCGTGCTCACCGAGCGCAAACGTGGCTGGCACGAGCCGGCGATGCTGCGGCGCTGGCTGTCTTTGGTCGCCTTCGCGATGGGCGCGCTGTCCGGAGCGCTGCTGGTCCTCTACGTGGGGGTCGCGGCGGCACTGTTGTTCGGTCTGGGCATCATTATCGCCACGACAATCGCTGCCCACCTGGTGTCGCGCACTACGACGAGCTGGGCGGCGCCCCGGCTAGCCTGAGCCGGGGCCGCCCGACGGAACCGGAAGCGCCAAGGAATTCAGTCCGGATACTCGTCCTTGCGCCAGGCGCGGGGAGCGTCGGGCCGAGGGTTCGGCGTCCGCTCGAGCAGGAATTCGTGGTACGGGGCAACGAACGGATCGGGCGCCATCACCGTGTAGGTGTGGTACACGGTCCCGTTCTCGCGCGCAAAGGCGATCCAGCTCGGACCCTCGCGCAGTCCGTCCTCGAGCTTGGCTCCGACCTGCTCTCCCCACTCCTTCAGCCAATCAGGCGGGTTGTCGACCATCTCCTTGACCGGCGGAATCTGCTGGGCTTGCTCGGGCGTGAGGGCCAGCCCGAAGTCGAACGGGAACTCCGTCTCGTAGGTCGAGACATAGGGGAACTGCCAGCCCATCCGCTGCTTGTAGGCGGTCAGCCGATCGATGGGCGCGCGCGAGAAACAGATCAGCGTCACGTCGCGATGGTTCAGATGGATGCGGGTCCCGTCGAGCTCATCGCCCAGGTTCGTGCATCCGGGGCAGGCTCCGCGCTCGTAATCCGGTCCGTACATGATGTTGTAGGCCAGCAGCTGCGAGCGGCCGTCGAACAGCTCGGCCAGCGTCTTCTTCCCGTCCTCGGTATCGAACCGGTACTCCTTCTCCACCGGAACCCAGGGCAGCTGGCGGCGCTGCTCGGTCGCCTTTTGGCCCAGCTCCGCGTGCTCGGCCTCGAGCTTCGCCAGCTGGTCACGAGCCGCCTGCCACTCCTCGCGGGTTCCAACCTTGTGCTCGGTCATTCGCTACCTCCTTATTCGTTCGTATCTCAGAGTAGACCGCCAAACGTTGCCGGCCGTCCGGACTTAAGACCGCCTCGCGACCGCGAACTCATCGCCCCGTCGCGCGGAGTGCCTCACGCGCTCTCACACGCGGTGTCCCGTCCCAGCCCCTCCCACCGTTGAAGTTCCCGGGAGAGCGCGTCCAGACGGGATCGGACGTTCCCGATCGCGTCTGCGCCTAGCACTAGGCGCAGCGGAGGCTCGTCTGCCTCGAGTGCCTTGAGAATCGCTCGAGCGGCCTTCGCCGGATCGCCCGGTTGGAGCCCGTGGTTGCCTCGAACGTATTCGCGAGTCGGCTGAACCGTTCCGGCGTACTCGGGCATGGCCGCGGATTCGTACGCGGCGCCCGGTCGGAACAGACCGGTTCGAAACGCGCCAGGCTCGACGATCAGCGTGCGAATCCCGAATGGTCCGACCTCGTCGGCCAGAGTCTGCGTGAGGCCCTCCAGCGCAAACTTCGTTGCGCTGTACGCGCCAAACCCCGGCGCGGTCACCTGCCCGCCCACGCTGGACATCTGAACGATCCAGCCGCCTCCTTGCTCTCGCATCAACGGAAGGACCTCACGGGTTAGCGCAGCGGGGCCGAAGAAGTGCAGTTCGAATAGCGCGCGCAACTCATCGTCTGTCGTCTCCTCCACGGCTCCAACCTGGGTCCGGCCCGCGTTGTTGACGAGCACGTCAATGCGGCCAAAGCGCTCGTGTGCCCGTTGCACCGCTAAACGCCGCTGGTCGGCGTCGGTCACATCCAGCGCGACGACCAGCACGCGATCGTTGGAGGCGAGGTCAGCGAGCTGGTCGACGCTACGCGCGGTCGCCACGACCCGGTCGCCACCGTCGAGTGCTGCATCAGCCAATGCCCGACCAAAGCCGCTGGAGGTCCCGGTGATGAGCCAAACCCGGTTTGCGTTCATGCCTTACATCATGCCTACGACCGGGATCGGGCCGGGCGCCCAGGGCTGACCTTGGATAACACCGAGGCCAGGTCCTGACCTAGTTCGGAGCTAGGGTGCGACGCAGTTGTCAGCGACCGGAAAGGAGCAGCAATGCCCGAACGAGACGGATACATCCCCGGCGTCCCATGCTGGATCGACACCAGCCAGCCAGACCCAGAGGCTGCGGTCGACTTCTACCGCGGCTTGTTTGGCTGGGAGCTCGAGGACGTGATGCCGCCCGATTCGGAGGGCAAGTACTTCATCGCCCGGATCCGCGGCGGATCCGTCGCCGCCGTGGGGTCCCAGCCCGAGGCCGCGCCACCGATGGCGGCGTGGAACACCTATATCTGGGTGGACAGCGCCGACGAGACCGCCTCCAAGGTCGCCGACGCGGGCGGAAAGGCCCTGATGGAGCCCTTCGACGTGATGGACGCCGGCCGGATGGCGGTGTTCGCGGATCCCGAGGGCGCCGTCTTCTGCGTCTGGCAGGCCAGGCAGAACAAGGGCGCGCAGATCGTGAACGAGCCCGGGTCGTTGAACTTCAATGGCCTCAACACCCGCGATGCAGAGAGCGCAAAGAGGTTCTACGGCTCGGTGTTCGGCTGGAAGACCCTGACCCTCCCTGGCGGCTTCGAGATGTGGACGCTGCCGGGCTATGGCGACTACCTCGAGCGCGACAACCCCGGGATTCGGCAGCGAGTCGCGGAGATGGGGGGGACCCCCGGGTTTGAGGACGTCGTGGCGAGCATCCAGCCCATCGCAAACGACCAGCATGACGTCCCGGCACACTGGAGCGTGCAGTTCATGGTGGACGACGCAGACGCAACGGCCCAGAAGGCAACCGAGCTGGGTGGCAAGGTGCTCGTCCCGCCGTTCGATGCTCCTTGGGCGCGGCTCACCGTCGTCGCCGACCCCGCCGGCGCGACGTTCATCGGCAGCAAGTTCGCGCCGGAGAACAAGGACGTGGGCGCCGGGGCTGACGCCTCGGTCAGCGCCTAGGCACGACCTCCCAGCCTCCTACGCGCGACATTCAGGGGCACTACGCAGGGCATTTAGGGGCCGGGAGCCGGTGCTTGCCACACTGGGCACTCGCATGTCCTATTTCCTGGCGTTCGCCGGCTTCGCGGCCCTGATCATCCTCCACGAATTTGGTCACTTCGCCGTGGCGAAGGCGGTCGGGATGCGGGTCGAGAAGTTCTCGCTGTTCTTTGGCCCGATGTTGTGGAGCTTCCGGCGAGGGGAGACGGTTTACGGGGTTGGGCCGATCCCGCTCGGGGGATACGTGAAGATCACCGGAATGAACCCGCGGGAGGAGATCCCGCCAGAGGCGGTCCCGCGCGCCTACTACAACCAGCCGGTCTGGAAGCGAGTGGTCGTGATCCTGGCCGGTCCCGGGATGAATCTCTTGATCGCGTTCGTGATCTTGACCGCGATCTTCTGGGCGCACGGCAACCTGGCCAACCCGATTCCGACGCACACGATCGCAAATGACACGCTCCTTGCGCCGGCCTCCTCGTACCTGAAGCCCGGCGACAAGATCGTGGCGGTGGACGGCAAGCGTGGGCTATCTGTCGAGGAGGTCTCCCACGAGATCTCGTCCCACAAATGCGCCGGCAAGCCCGTAAAGGGCTGCCAGGCAACAACGCCGGCGAAGCTTCTGGTCGACCGCAACGGGCAGCTCTTGTCGTTCTCGATCTACCCGCGCTATGACCCGAGCCTCGGCCGCACGCGCCTCGGGTTCGCTTTCGGCGAGCGCGCGCCGCCGCTCGGGCCCGCCGGCGCCGCGCACCAGGGCGTGGCCCAAATGTGGTACTTGACCCGCCGGACGGTATCGACGGTGGTGCGCCTGTTCGAGCCCAAGGTCCGCTCGCAGCTGCACGGGGTGGTTGGCGGGTTCACCGTGACCCAGCAGGAGTTCGCATCTGACACGACCAATGCCCTGGCGACGCTGGCCCTGATCTCGCTGTCGCTGGCGGTGATCAACCTGTTCCCGTTCCTGCCGCTCGACGGCGGTCATGTGTTCTGGGCGCTGGCGGAGAAGGTGCGCGGTCGCCGGATCCCGTTCGAGGCCATGGAACGCGCGGGAGTGGTGGGATTCGTGTTGATCGTGCTGGTGTTCGTGATCGGCCTCTCAAACGACATCTCCACGCTTACCGGTCAGGGCTTCAACGCCCATTAGCGGTAGCGTTAGTCGCTGTTCAAGGGCATCGAGACAGGTGGTGAGGGATGGAGAGCACGACGATTACGGCCGCCGCTGGACCGGCTACCGAAGCGCCCACACTGACTGAGGCGCTGCGGCGCACGGCCGCCAACAACCCAGCCATCGTCGCTGTGCGCCTTCCGGACGACAGCGTCTCGCTCACCTGGGCCGAGCTGCTGCAACGCGTAGACGCCGTCGCCGGCGGCCTCGCGAAGCTGGGGCTGAAGCGCGGTGACACGGTCGCGATCATGCTGTCCAACCGGCCCGAGTTCCACATCGTCGACCTCGCCGCTGCGATGTTGGGGGCGACCCCGTTCTCCATCTACCAGACCTATCCGCCCGAGGAGATCGAGTACCTGATCGGCGATGCTGGCTCGCGGGTGGCGATCGTCGAGCAGGGGCATCTGGAGACAATGCTCGAGGTCAGGCGGCGGGCGCCGTCCCTCGAGCACGTGGTCGTGGTCGACGGGGAGGCTCCGGAGGGAACGGTGTCGCTTGAGAACTTGGAAGGCTCGAATCCCGAATTCGATGTCGTGGCCGCTTCCTCCGAGATCAGCCCTGACGACGTGGTCACGCTGATCTACACCTCGGGCACCACGGGCAAGCCCAAGGGCGTCCAGCTCTCCCACCACAACATCATGTTCTCCGCCCAGGCCGTCGAGCAGATCGTTCCGTTCGGGCCCGGCGGCCGCGTCGTCTCGTGGCTACCGGCCGCTCACATCGCCGAGCGCATGGCCCACCACTACATCCCCACGATCTACGCGGGGACCATCACGTGTGCGCCGAACCCCCGGGAAGTGGTGTCGTATCTCCCTCAGGTCCAGCCGACCTGGTTCTTTGCCGTGCCGCGGATCTGGGAAAAGCTCAAGGCCGGATTGGAGGCGATGCTGCACGGCCAGCCAGAGGAGCAGCGCAAACCGGTGGAGCAGGCTCTGGCCGCATCGATCGAGCGAGTGCGGCTCAGGCAGCAAAAGCAACCGATCCCCGAGGAGCTCGAGAGGCGCGTCATGGAGGCGGACGAGCAGATGTTCTCGAAGCTCCGCGAGATGCTCGGCCTCGATCAGGCGGTGGCGGTCAACGTCGGCGCTGCGCCCACGCCGGTCGAGGTGCTCGAGTTCTTCCATGCCATCGGGATCGAGCTGGCCGAGCTGTGGGGCATGTCCGAGACCTGTGGATTCGGGACCTGCAACCGGCCGGGTGCCGTCAAGGTCGGCACCGTCGGCCCACCCGCCCCCGGGGTCGAGCTGAAGATCGCGGACGACGGCGAGGTCCTGTGCAGGGGCGAGTTCCTCATGCTGGGCTACCGCAACGAGCCCGCCAAGACCGCTGAGGCGATCGACTCCGACGGCTGGCTCCATACCGGCGACGTCGGAGAGATCGACGAGGACGGCTACTTGAGGATCATCGACCGCAAGAAGGAGCTGATCATCAATGCCGCGGGCAAGAACATGTCGCCCGCCAACATCGAGGCGGAGATCAAGTCGGCCAGCCCCTTGATCGGTCAGGCCGTGGCGATCGGTGACGGCCGGCCCTACAACACGGCGCTAGTCGTGCTGGACACGGACTACGCGCCGCAGTGGGCCAAGCAGCAGGGCCTCGACGAGCAGAGCTTCGAGCAGCTGGCGAGAGAGCCGAAGGTGATCGGCGCCGTTCAGCAGGCAATCGACGAGGCCAATTCACATTTGGCGCGGGTCGAGCAAATAAAGAAGTTCACGGTCGTTCCCGGGGAGTGGAATCCCGGCGGCGACGAGCTGACGCCGACGATGAAGCTCAAGCGCAAGCCGATCGGCACCAAGTACCAGGCCGAGATCGAAGCGATGTATGCGGCCTGAGCGCCGAAGGCTTTACGCGCCTACGTCGCCCGGAACACGATCACCGAGCTGAAGCTCGTCCCGTCGACCTGGTAGGCGTAGCAGCCCGGTGCCTGCACGCGGGTGAAGGACGGCCACCGGCCGGGCGGCGCGCCCATGGCGGTCCCGAGCAGCTGGAGCTCGTCATACGGCACATGACCCTCGCCGAAGCCAACGGCCCCCGAGCCGCCGAGCTGCCTCCCGCGGATAAGGACCGGGCCCGAATAACCGGAGGACTGCCACGTGACCTGCGCGCCCCTCCAGGCGCTGCCGACGAACGGGTTCAGCGCCAGCTGTGTCGCTGGCGCCGGCCTGACAGGCCCACTGCCGGCGGACACCGGGCACGAGCCCCCGGAACCGAGCGTCGGGATGTGAAGTCCTCGCCGGAGCGACGCGGGCACGGCACCCGAGCAGTGGCTGGCGCACAGCTCGTAGGTGGAGTAGCCGTCGGTCTGGCGCAGACCATCCGGCGACCGTGGCGTTCCCGCCGGCGTGGGGAAGGGGGTTGACCTCGGCTGGGCTGTCTTGGAGCCGGCCGTGGTCGAGCGCGCAGCCGTTTGGGTAGTGCTCGGCGTCGTCGGCCCGGCGGACGTGGGCGTGCTCGCGGGCGGCGTCGAGCGCGCCGTCGTCGAGTGCTTAGCGGACCCGCAGGCGGCGACACCGAGCGCGAGCACGACCGCGGCGGTCGTGCGGTAGCTCATGCGTCGCACCGTAGCGAAGGCGGGCGCGGCCCGCAGCCTCAGACGGCTCCGTCTAACGACCCGTTAGGGGCCAAGGCATGGGGTGCGCAATATCGTGTCTCTGCCATGACGGGGAACGAGCTTGATGCCCTGCTCGCTGAGCAGGTGGCCTACTACCGGGCGCGAGCACCCGAATACGACGCCACCACGCCCGTCGACGACGACTCGCGCGAGCAGCTCCTCGAGGCGCTCAGTGCGTTTCGGCCCCGCGGGCGGGTGCTCGAATTGGCGTGCGGCACCGGCCAGTGGACAACCACGCTCGCACAGCACGCCTCGGAGCTAGTGGCGGTCGATGCCTCTGACGAGATGCTCGCCATCGCCTCGGCCCGCGTCCACGCCGAGCCACGTGCGCTTCCTACAGGCCGACCTCTTCAGCTGGCGTCCCGACCGGCGCTACGACGTTGTCTTCTTCAGCGCCTGGCTCTCTCACGTGCCGCCTCAACGCTTTGATCTGTTTTGGGCGCTGGTCGCGGATTGCCTGGGCCCCGGTGGCCGTTTCTTCATGATCGATGAGCTGCCTTCCGTGGCCGCGCACGAGCAGACCATTCCGGGCACGGTGGCTCCCGCTGTCGAGCGTCCGCTGAGCACCGGAGCGCGGTTTCGCACGGTCAAGGTCTTCTACGAACCCATCGAGTTGCGCAAGCGGCTGGGCTCGCTCGGCTGGCGGGTTCAGGTTCATTCGGTGGGGTGGCGGTTCTTCTACGCCACCGGCGTTAGAGCTGAGGGGCCGGGCGCGAGGCCGCCTGCCCGTTGACGCACCGGGCTGGCGAAGCGCCCAGGTACGATGCGCGGCCCATGGGGATTGAAGCTCCTGCGCGGCCGCGTGCCGTGCAGCTAGCCCTTATGCGGACTGCCGTCGGGCTGGGCAGGCGCCAGACGTTGATCGCCGCGGGCGTCTACTCCGTCCTCTCGCTTGCCTTTTTCGGAGCTCATACGCTGGCGCACCCCGGGCACGAATGCGTGTGCACGGGACTGGGGAACGACCCTGGGACATACATGTGGTACCTGGCGTGGTGGCCGCATGCGGTCTTGCACGGGATCAACCCATTCTTCACGGACGCGGTGTTCGCGCCCGATCGCGTCGATATCGGCGCGGTAGCTCTGGTGCCGGGCGCCGCACTGGTTGCCGCTCCGGTGACGCTTCTGCTGGGGCCGCTTGTCTCCTACAACCTGATAGCGCTCGCCAGTCCCGTCCTGGCCGCCGTCTTCGCCTTCTTGCTCTGTCGTTACCTCACGAACAGGTTTCCCGCCGCGCTGATCGGGGGCTATCTGTTCGGGTTCTCCGCCTACATGCTGGGTCACATGCTGGGTCACCTGAACCTGGTTTTGACCTTTCCGATTCCGGCCGGAATCCATCTCGTGCTGCGCCTGATTGACGGCCGCATTGGCACGCGCAGATTCATCGCTCTGATGACGCTCGACCTCGTGGCACTGGTGAGCTTTTCGAACGAGCTAGCCCTGACGGCTCTGCTCCTCGGAGCGGTGACGCTCATAGCAGCCGTGATCCTTGTTCCCGAGAGAAGGAGCCACGTATCAGAGGCGATCCGGCCGATCGTCCTGGCCATCGTGCTCGCCCTGATCATCACCAGCCCGCTTATTTATTACGCCCTGAAGGGAAACATCGCAGGCGCATTTGCGAAATCGGGAGACATATGGGGGGGCGATGCGCTTGCGTTCCTCGTACCCACGCGGCTCATCGGCCTTGGGAGTAGCTCGTTCGGAGTCGTCTCCTCGACGTTCAACGAGAACGACCTGGCCGAGAGCGGACTCTACCTCGGCATTCCGCTCGCCCTGATCATCGTTCGCTACATCGTCACCCGCTGGCGACTGGCGATGACTCGCGTGCTGTTCGCGGTGCTCCTGGTGGTGTGCGTCCTGTTGCTCGGCTCACGGCTGCACATCGATGGGCAGCCGACGATCTCGCTCCCATGGAGGGTGGTTGCCGGCCTGCCGCTGATCAAGCAAGTGCTTCCCGTGCGGCTGGGCGTGTACATGTTCTTGATCGCGGCGGTCATATGCGCGATGTGGATCGCCCGTCCGCGAGCGGGGGGCTGGGGAGCCGCCAAGGTGGCGCTTCTGGCGGCGGCGCTGGCGTTCCTGCTTCCCAACGTCGGTCGCGGCCTGTGGCACAGTCGGCCATCGAACCCCAGTTTCTTCACGACCACTCTGTACCGGAAGTACCTGCACCGCGGAGAGACCGTGCTGACCTTGCCCTGGGCAGGCTTCCACGGATACGGGATGCTGTGGCAGGCCGATACCGGTATGTGGTTTCGGCTCGCCGGCGGGAACCTCGGCAAGCTGCTCCCAGCCGACTACGGACGCGATCCCATCCTGTCCGCTTTTCTACATCCCCAGCTGACCAACGTGACCGCAAGCCTGCGGTCGTTCCTCGTCCGCCATCGCGTGGGCGCGGTGATCGTCGACCCCAACGAACCGCAACAGTGGCCTACCGTGCTTCCCGAGCTCGGGATGAGGCAGATTCCGGTCGGCGGGATCCTGCTGTACCGCTTTTCCGGCTGAGAGCCGACCCTGTGAGGCAGGCCGGGATACCCGACGCTACCCTCTGGCCGTGCTCAGAAGGTGGTTCATTTCGCTCATCCTGGTGGGGGCACTGAGCGCGGCTATCGCGTCGCAGCCGGCGTTTGCGGCGCCCTCCCCGGTGGTCGTCGATTGCAACTCGCACGGTCAGCTCACCCAGCACTATTCGGTGGCCCAGCTCCATACGGCGCTCTCCACGATGCCGGCCGGCGTTCAGGAATACACCGATTGCTACAACGTCATCCAGAACCAGCTGGAGGCGCAGGTCGCCGGGCACCAGGTTGATCCCAACAATGGCTCCAGCAGTGGCGGTGGGGGCCTGTCGACACCGCTCGTGATCGTGCTGATCGTGCTGGTAGTCGGTGGTGGCGCCGTCGCAGGCATAGCGATGCAGCGTCGCGGTGGCACGCCTGGCGGCTCCTGATCGCGCGCTGACCCCGGCTCGGGCCGGGATCGGACCAGCTGACCACCCGACGGCGGTTTCGCGGAGCGCCGTAGGTCGATCCGAGATCTGGGTTGTCGTCGCCCTCACCGCGATCGGCGCGGCGCTCCGGTTCGCGACGATCACGAGCCAGAGCTACTGGTTCGACGAGGCCACGACCGCGCACGAGGTGCAGCTGTCGTTCGGAGCGCTCTGGCACGCGGTGCACACGGTGGAGTCGACGCCGCCGTTGTACTACGTGCTGGCGTGGGTCTGGGCCAAGGTCTTTGGCGCCGGCGAGGCCGGCCTGCGCTCGCTGTCGGCGCTGGCGGGAACGGCTCTGATCCCGATCACCTACCTGTGCGGGCGTGAGCTTGTCTCGCGTGCCACCGGCTACGTGGCCGCTGCCCTCGCGGCGGTCTGCCCGTTCATGATCTGGTACTCGCAGGAGGCCCGCGCGTACATGCTGTTCGCCGTGTTCTGCGGGCTTTCGCTGCTGTTCTTTGCCCGGGCCCGGCGTGAACCCTCCACCGCCAACATCACGTGGTGGGCCGTCTGGTCCGCGCTGGCGCTGCTGACCCACTTCTTCGGCGGCTTTCTCGTCGCTCCCGAGGCGCTGTGGCTGCTGCTCGCCCTTCGCAGCCGGGGAATAGTGATCGCTGCTGCCGCGGTCGCCGCGGTCCAGGTAGCGGTCATTCCGATCGCGGTCAACGACCTATCCCATCCTCTGCTCGGGTGGATCAAGCAATTCTCGCTGCATATCCGCGTCGAGCAGATCCCGATCGCGTTCGGCATCGGCACCCTCTATCAGAGCTCGCTGGTGACGCACGGGTTCCTGGCCGCGGGGCTGCTCGCAGGGGCCTGTGCGGTGCTGCTGATGTTCGAGAGCGAGCCGAAGCATCGGCGGGGGGCGGCGGTGGCGGCGGTCATGGCTGGCACGGTCCTCCTCGCGCCGCTGATCCTGGCTGCTGCAGGGCGCGACTACTACATCGCGAGGAACTTGATCGCGGCGTGGATCCCGTTGGCTGTGGTGATCGGGGCTGCCTGCACCTCACGCCGTACGCTGCCGGTTGGGGCTCCGCTTGCGGCGCTTGCAGTCGCCGGAATGCTCTACGCCGGCATCTACATCGACGGGCACCCGCAGTACCAGCGGCAAAACTTGCGCGGTGTCGCCGAGGCGCTGGGGCCGGGGCGAGGGGAACGCGCGATCGTGGCCTATCAGGGGGAGGTCGTAGGGCAGCCGCTGTCGCTCTACATGCCCGGGGTTCCGTGGAACCCGCCCAGCGACTTGCCGGTGAGGGTGGGCGAGGTCGATGTGATCGGGAGCACATGGCAGACGCTGGCGCGGCCGCTGGCGGGGGGGACGAGATTGATCGCGAAGAAAAGCGTGGACGGCAATCTCGTCGAGCGCTTCGCCGTCGATCCCAGTTGGTATCTGTCCCCGGCCGCGATCGGCGATCGCGCACGCGAGCTCCTCAGTCCAGCCGCGCCCGCTGCGTATGTCGTCGTGCAGCGGGGGCGGCCCCAATCGTGATCCTGACGATCAGCCTGGAGCGCGACGACGGGAAGGGGGCCGCTGAGCGACCCCCTTCCGCAGAATCAATGCAGGGCGATGCTCGTGACCCGGCTGTAGACCGTGCGGCTCGACGGGTCGGCTGGGTCAAAGAGGGCCTGCACGCTGGGGTACGTCCAGGCGATCCTCACCTGACCGCTGGAGGGGAACTTCACCTTGACGTCGAAGTACCCCCGCCCGTTGCGGATCCGCACCTGCTTGATCGTGCGGAAGCTCCCTCCGCCGGGCGCGAACTGAATCGCCGCGAACTGCGCTTTCCGCGTGTAGACGCGCGCGTTGTTGGCCGGGCGAACGGCGCCCCAGACTTCGAGCGCTCGGCCCCGCCTGGTCGTCGTCGCCGGCAGCCATACCGGCATCCGGTAGGCGGCGAACGAGGGCTTGGGCGTGCCATTCTTGTAAAGCAGCCCCGTGTTGAAGCTACCGGGCCCGGGATCCACGAGCTCGAACTGATCGTATGACGCGATCCGCGAGTTCTTGTAAGACAGGTACTCGGCCCAGTTGATGTACCTAGCGGCATTCGCGGCAGACACGTACCCGCCCTGATACGGAGCAGGTCCCTGGTAGCCGTACTCGGTGTTGTAGGCCAGCAGCCGCTTCTTGGACCCGTAGATGCGGTTGGCCCGATCGAGCATGGCCGTGAGATGCGGAATCTCGTTGAACTCCACGCCGTTGGGGTTGGGGAACTGGGCCCGGTTCGGGGGCTGGGCGTACGGGTAGGGATGGACTCCGACGCCGGTCGCGTTGAACAGGCCCGGGTTATTGGCCCGGAACTTCTTCGAGGCTGACTTCGTCGTCGGGCAACCGACGGACGCCGCGGCGTTCCCGCGCAGCTGCCGGTAACGGGAGTTGAGGCAGTACAGCGTGCGCATGAAAGTCAGCGGCGCAGTGGTCCCAGTCGCTCCGACGCGAGCGGAGCCGTCCTGAGACAGGCTGCCGACGATGATCGTGTTGTGCGTGTGGCCAGTTAGCCGCAATGCGCTCCATGCGGCGCTCAGCAGGTTACGGAAGGTCCGAGCCGAAACGGGGTACGAAGAGCCATTGAACTGCGGCGAGAGCGCTGGCCCCCAGTTCGGCTCGTCCCACAGCTCCCAGACCTTGACCCAGGAATAGCGCTTGGCTGCCGCCTGCACGAACTGGCCGTATTCGGGCGCAGACGGGAACCATTGGTGCGCGAACTGGGCGCTGGGAGCGCCCGGAGCGGTCGCCCACAGCGGCGCGGGGTTATCAACCAGCAGGTCGACGCCGATCCCGTAACTGCGGATTTTGTTCAGCAGGTTGTCGTAGAACGACCAGTTGTAGTTGTTGGGGTCCGCGAGGTTGACGTTCGGATGCGTCCGCGATTCGGCGTTCGGTGCTACGTGCGACCAAGCCAAGTCAACGCGGACGATGCTGACCCCCAAAGCTCGGAAGGTCTGCAGCACCACATCCGGGTTGACCACAAGGGCAGGGTCGTCCTCGATCATCGCCATTTGACTGGTCGAGGCGTCCGCAGGGGCGGGACCCGAGAGCGCACCGCAACCGCTCACCACTCCCGTCGCGAGCATCACGGCGCCGATGCGCGTCCACGACGCTCGGATCCGTCCGATCAACCTCATGTGCGGCAACCTCCTAGCGATTCTCGACTTCGACTCCATGGTTTATCCACCAGCTTCTGGTCGCGGCCCCGATTGGGCTCCCATCCCCTGGAGCACAAGCAACTGAACTCATCAATGTCCCGGAAGTTGCGCCTCTAATCAGCGGCGCGACAACACCGGGAGCACCTACTCCGCGTTTGTCTGGCCGGTTCTAGCTGGACGGTACCGCTCCGGGTGGGACCGTGCGCCACTGGTCGGCCCCGCCCCAGATATCGAGCGGGAGCTACCCGGAGGCCGGAAAGCGCTCCGAGATCTTGTCGCCGGCCGGGATAGCCTTCCACCACCGAATCGTGACCTGGACCTCGCGACTGTAGATGGTCGTGTCTTGAGGGGCCACCGGATCGAGCAGTCGCTGGTCGCCAGGCGGGTAGGACCACCGGAGCCTGACCGTCCCGCTTGCCGGAAACCGGACGGTGACGTCGAAGTACCCCCCTGGATCGGTGATCGGGACGGTCTTGATCGTGCGAAAGGGACCGCTCGAGCCAGTACGAAGCTGGATCTGCACATACTGCGCCCGGTGGGTGTCCAGAGAGGCGTAGTGGGCGGGGCGAACCGCCCCCCAGACCTCGAGCGGGTTACTGGGTCCGGTACTGGTCACCGGAAGGAAGATCGGCATCCGGTAGGCAGCGAACGTCGCCTTCGGGACGCCGCTGTGGAAGATCAAGCCCGTCGCAAACCCGCCGTTGCCGAACACGCTCGGACCGGGGGCCGGGTCGGACAACAGGTATTGCATCGTCGTGGCGAGCCGCGGGTTGCGCCAGGTCAGGTACTCAGCCCAGTTGATGTAGCGCGCGGCGACCGCGGGCGTGACGTAGCCGGTGCTGGCATTCGGCGGATGGGTGACGTAGCCGAACTCGGTGTTGTACACGCTGAGCTTTCTGTCCGATCCATAGACGCGCTGGATGCGGTCCAGCGTGCTCGTGAGCTCCGGGATCTGACTGAACTCGATCGTTCCCGCGCCGCTGGCGTCGGCTTGGGTCGGCGGGAGGTTGACCGGATAGGGATGGATCCCGTAGCCGGTCGCGTCGAACAAAGCGGGGTGCGCTTGGCGGAAGTGCTGTGATCCGGCGGCCGTGGTCGGGCATCCGGCTCGCGAGGCGGCGCTGCCCCGCAGTGGCCGGTAAGACGAGTCCACGCAGTACAGAGTCTGCGTAAAGCCGATTGGGCTCGACACGTTGAGTGCCGCCGCCAGCGTCGTGTCGGGTGGAATTGTGATCCCCCGGGGGGACAGTCCGCCCGTGATGATCGTGTCGTGGCCGTGGCCGGTTCGTTGAAGCGCATTCCAGCCTGCGTCGAGCAAATCGCGGTAAAGAGGGGCCGCAACGATCCGCACGGGATTGAGCGCCATCTGCGGCTCGAGCGAGACTCCCCAGTTCGGCTCATTCCAGATCTCCCAGAACTGCACCGGCGGCAGCGGTGCGGAGGCGCCTGGCGGCGTGTACCTGCCGCTGTAGCGGGTGGCGACGGCTTGCACAAACTGTCCGTAGGCGGGTGCTGACGGCTTCCAGGCACCGCTCGACCGTTGCGACGCCGGGGCGCCCGGGGCCGTGGCCCACACTGGCGCCCCGCCGCTCAGAAGAAAATTGAGCTTGATCCCCTCAGCCGACGCCGCTCGCACGATCGCGTCGTACGGAGCCCAGCTCGTCGCCGGGTAGGCCGCCGGGTCGGAGGCATTGAACCCGCTCGGGGCCTGATCGGACGAGGGATCCGGTGCAATCTTGTTCCAGGGCACCAAGAGGCGCACAACGTCGACGCCCAGGCTTCGCAAGATCTGCAGCGTGGGCCCCGGACTAGCGATCAGGTCGCCGTACTCCTCCAGCATTGCGACCGGGTCACCGTGGCGCGGTTTGGTCGAGCCGCCCGATGTGACCGTGAGGGGCACCACGATCGCCGCGACGATCGCCGCAGCCGCGACCGCGCCGAGCGCCGCACGTTTGACCGCAACATGTCTCATGTTGATGGGGAACAGATCACGCCATATACGAGTTGCGCCGAGCGAGGCATGCCGGGTCGGCGCCGGGCAACGCATTCCGGGTCGGCGCCGGCAAGCCATTGCGGTTCGACGGCGGAAGCGCGCCCACGCTAGCGAAGTTTGGGATCAGCCACGCGACGCGCCGCGGAGCACCCCTGCGCCGTAACCTTGGCGCCGTGACGAAGCGACTGACCACCGTCGCCGTGATTCTCTGCATGGCCGGCTGGAGCGGCGCTGCAACTGCCGGGGCGGCGAGCTCCCCGGTGGTGGCCGACTGCACCTCCCATGGGCGGCTCACTCGCCAATACTCGGTGGCGGAGCTCCATACGGCGCTTGCCGAGCTCCCGACTGATGTTCAGGAGTACACGAACTGCTACGCCCTGATCCAGCGCGCGCTTCTGGCGCAGGTTTCGAACTCTCGCCCTGGGACGGGGAATGGGTCGCAGGGCTCATCAGGTAGCTCGTTCCTGCCCCTGCCAGTGGTCGTCGTACTCGCGGTGCTCGGCGCCTGCGCCGCCGGGTTCGGCGCCCTCGCGCTGCGCCGCCGCTAGGCGCGGGACCCCTGCGTGTCGGCAAACTACTCCCAGTTGAGCATGGCCGTCGACCTCGACAGCACGCGCCACGAACACGGGAGCGCTCCGTACCGGCACGACAATCTGCTGGACCGGCTCATCAAGCCCTCGACGCAGGAGCTGCACTACCAGCACCTGCAGAGCCGGGAGCAGCAGCTGCTCTCCCGGCGCCTTCCCGTCGGCTCCGGTGACGTACTCGCGGTCGGCTCGGGTTGGCATCCCGGCCGGCATCTGTTTCCGGCCCCGAGGTTCCGCCTTGTCGCCGTTGACGCTGATCCAAACTGTGTCGCGGCCGTTGCCTCGAACGGAACTGCGGACGAGGCCTTCGTCGGCCACGCCGGGGAGTTGGATCTGCCTCCAGATTCATACGATGTGGTGCTCTACCGAGCCGTCCTGCACCACGTTGCGTTCCAGGGTCCACTGCGGCCCTGCTTCGACGAGGCGGCGCGCCTTCTCCGGGCGGGTGGAGCCCTGGTAGCGATAGAGCCAGGACTTTGGCATCCAGTTGGACTTGGTCTCGCTGTGGCTAACCGCCTTGGTCTTGCGACGGCGGTGCATGGCACTCCGGATGACGTACCGCTCTCTCCGCGCGACCTCGCAGCCCACGCACGAGCGGTTGGCCTCACGCCCGAACTTCATGCCCTCACGTACACGTGGAGGCGCATGCCCACGTGGCTGCAGCGAGCGCTGCAGCCACTTGACCAACTGGGATCCAGGTCCAGGGTGGCGCCGCTGGGGCACACGCTCCTGCTGATAGCCCGCAAGCCAGCAGCCGGTGATCAGCTCACGCCGGGGAGCTAGCCCCGCGGCGTGCGCACGCCAGCCGGCTGGGCCCGACGGCGCCATCAGTGGCGCCGCCGGGCTTGCCGACTAATCGTTATCGGATGACGATGCCTGTCGTCCGGCTATAGACCCAGGCGCTCGGATCGAGCGGGTCGGCCATGCTCGGAGTGTTCGGGATCTGATAGGCAATCCTCACCTGGCCGCTCCCGGGGAACTTCACTTTGACGTCGAAGTACCCGCGGCCGTTGGTGATCTTGACGGCCCTGACCGTCGTGAACCCGCCGCCGCGGTTGAGCTGGATATAGGCCCACTGCGTCTTACCGGTCGCCCTGCGAGCGAACGGGGCCGGGCGGGCGGCGCCCCACACCTCGAGGGTCTTACCGCGCCTGGTGGAGTTGCTCGGCAGCCACACCGGCATCCGGTAGGCGAAGAACGAGGGCTTGAGTGCGCCCTTGGCCGACACCAGGCCGGTCTGGAAGAACCCCGTGGGGTCCGTCAGCTGGTACTGGTCGTATGAGCCGACGCGGCGGTTCTTGTACGAGAGGTACTCGGCCCAGTTGATGTACTCAGCGCCGTTCTGGGGAGTGACGTATCCATTCTGGTAGGCGTACTCGGTGTTGTAGGCCGCCATGGCCTTCCGGGATCCATACGCGCGCTGGACACGGTCCAGAGTGGTGATCAGGTGAGGAGTCTCGGCGAACTCGACTCCGTTGGGGTTCGGGAAATCCAACTTAGTAGGAGGCTTGGAATAGGGATAAGGGTGGAATCCCCAGCCGGTTGCCTTGAACAGCGCCGGGTGTGCGCCGCGGAACGCGTTTTGGGCTCGGCGTGTCGTCGGGCAGCCCATCTGGCTGGCGGTGTTGCCGCTCAGCTTCTTGAACGACGAGTTCACGCAGTACACCGTGCGGATGAACGTCAGCGGAGCCGTGGTTCCGGTCTGGCCCACATGCGACGAGCCGTCCTGCGAGAGGCTTGACGCGACCACCGTGTCGCGTGAGTGCCCGCCGGCCTGCTGCAGGCCGCTCCAGCCGGCGTCGAGCAAACCGCGGTAGATCCTCGCCGACGTCGGGAGGGACGACCCGGAGTACTGGGGTGTCAGCGACGGGCCCCAGTTTGCCTCGTTCCATATCTCCCAAAAGTGCACCTGGCGGAAGTGCGTCGCGACCGCGCGTACGAACTGGCCGTACTCACTGGCGGACGGCATAAACGTGTTCTGGAAGGAGACGGGGAAGCCTCCGACCGTGCCGTTGGCTGGGGCCCCTGTGGCGGTCGCCCAAAGCGGGGCGCCGCCGGTGACGAGGAAGTCGACTGCTATTCCCCTGGACTGTGCCTGGGACACGAGGTTGTCGAGTAGACCCCAGTGGTAGGAGTTTGGGTCGGCCGCATTGAACGACGGTCGGGTCCTGGAAGCCGGATTGGGCGCGAGCGCATTCCAGTCGACCTCTACCCGGAGGATGCTCACGCCGAGGCTGCGCAGGGTCTGAAGCTGGGTAGCAGGGTTGTTGTTCTGCAAGTTCGGGATCTCGAACATGGCCCACTGATTGCTCGCGGCCGCCGCCGGCGCGGCACCCGCGAGCGCGGCGCCACCTGCAACCGCTCCCGTCGCGAGCGCCACGGCGCAGATGCGCGCCCGCGACGCTCGGATTCGTCCGATCAAGCTCATGTGCGGCAAACCTCCTAGGGATTTCTCGACTTCGACTCGATGGTGTCCAACGGTTTTGATCGCGCCCCGACTGAGCTCCCATTCCCCGGAGCACAAAGGAAATGAACTCATCAATGCCCCGAAAGTTGCGCCTGTAATCACTCGCGGCGCAACAGCACCGGGAGCACCTGCTCCGCGATTGTCTGCGCGATCGTAGCGGGACGGTATCGCTCAACGCGTGAAGGCGCGCCACCACGGTACGCATCCGCGTCAGCAGGATCGAGCCTGAACGCTTCATCCAGGCACGAGGCCAGCGACTCAGCGCTCTGATCTTCGGCCACCAGCTGAGGGTTCAGCTCCCGCGCGATGGCGCCAGCCTCGAACGGGCCTTCGGTCGCGGTACACACAAGCAGAGCGCCGAGCGCCAGCGCCTCGAGCTGGGTCATCCCGAAGTCCTCCCACCGGGCGCTGGTGACGAACACCCAGCTTCGGGCCAGCTTGGCGTGGAACTCGCTCGGCGTAACCGAGCCGGACCACTGGACGTTCGCCGGCTCGCTCACTCCCGTTCGCCGAAGGTGGCGGAGCGCCCGGCCACGATCCACCCCGAACACCTCGAGACCGGCGTCGTGTAAATCCGCCAGCGCCCACGCTCGGCACAGTAGGTCGAGCCCCTTGGCCTTGGGATCGGGGGTGTAGGCGATCGCCAGGCGTTCGCGGGAGCCGGTTGATTCGGGATCCGTCGGGATGAACAGGGGCGGAGGCACGACCACCACTGGGCCGGCGTCGGGGGGGAGGGACGCCGCCGAGAAGCCGCTCCACGGCAACACGAGCACCGCCTTGGCGAGCTTGCGGCGCTCGAGGGCGTGCAGGGGAGCGTTGCGGATGCCCGGCCGGTTGAGCCGCGCCGGTGAGTCCAGCCGGACCGCGTACGGAAGGCCTGGGTCTTCCGCGAGCAGCGAGGCCGTCGTCGTGGAGAAGACGAGCGCGCGTGGCTGGAGGCGGTTCAGCGCGCTGGCTGTCGCCCGGCGCGCGGCCAGCGCCTCGACCAGGTCCGTCACCGGATACGCCCGGCGAAGCCTGCTGCTGGCGCCGACCCTCACGCCCACCGTCTCGACATTGACGCCAGCCTCGCCGGCCAGGCTGGCAAACCAGTTATCGGCGATTCTCAGCCCCCGAGTGGTGCCGAGCGAGATCTGGAGCAGGTCGGGATGCATGCCGGAGCCCTCAGTGCCTGACGACGCGGGTGGCCGCAAGATCCAGCGCGGCCCGGTAGGCGTCGATGGTGGCTTTGCCGCAATGTCCCCATGTGAACTGCCGCTCGACAGTTGCGCGGGCGGCCCGTCCGAGAGCCGAAAGCCGACTGGGATCGCCAACCGTCGATTCCAGCAGGCGAGCTAGCGCGCGGTGGTCGTCGGGCTCCACGAGCAGCATGCCGTCGCCCGCGGCGGCGATGTCCTCGGGACCGCCTTCCCGGCGCGAGCCGACGGCGGGAATCCCCGCTGCCATCGCCTCCACATATGCGACGCCGAACGGCTCCTCGACGCTGGGCATCACGTACAGGTGGCAGCGCCCGGCCTCGGACAGCGCCTCGGAGTGGGGGAGCTGGCCGAGGAACCGCACTTTGTCTCGGAGCCCGAGCCGGTCAGCCAGTGCCCTCAGCGGCGCGCGTCCCGGCCCGTCGCCGATGATCACGTAGTTCGGCCGGATCTGTGGCGCCAAATCGGCGAGCGCGTGAAGGACGACCGCGTGGCGCTTGCGCGACTGGAGGTGGGCGACAGTGACCAGGGTGACCTGGTCGTGCCGGCGAGCCTGCTCCCCGGGGAGATCGGCTCCGAAATGAACGACCCGGGTCTCGATTGGCCGCTCGGCCAGCTCCTGCGAGCGCTGGGCGGCCCATGTCGAGTTGGCAAGGACCAGCTCCACCTGGCCGAGTGTGGCCGTGGTCGCATGGCGGGCGAGCGGGCTGCGACGGTGGACATAGATGATGTCGGGGCCGTGGGTGGAGGCGACCACGGCGGGGACAGGCACCGTTCGGGCGTGCTCACGCCACCAGGAGACTGCAAACCCGGTCGGCACCATGGAGTGGGCGTGGATCACCTCGAACGGCCATCGGCGCCGCAGGTGCGTGAGAGCCAGCGCGACCGCGGGGGCGGCCCAGTACCCCCAGGCGCCGTAGGACCAGGAGCGCGGGGGCGCCATCAGCGGCACCGCCTCGACGGCCAGGCCATCAATCGTGGTGGAAGTGAGCGTCCCCCGGGCGTCCATCAGCCACCGCCGCAGCTCGCCGCGCCGGATGACCGACAGCGGCGGCACCGGCCGTCGGAGCGCCAGCACACGCACCTCCGCACCGGCGTCCCGAGCTGCGAGTGCCTGCCGGTGCGCCCACACACCGTGGACCGGATCGAACCGCGACGGATACCACTCTGCTAGGACGGCAACCCGCACTCTCTCATCCTTCGCCGGCCGCTCGCAGAACCGCGCCCGCGAATGCGTCGACGTCGCGCTGGAGGTCGTGGTCGGCCCCCACGGCCCGGCTGCCGGCGGCCAGCGTCTCGCGGAGAGTCGCGTCGTGGCACAGCCTCCTGATGGCGCTCGCGATCGCGGCCACATCCTCGGGGTCGACCAGCAGAGCGTTCCGCTCGTCGAACGCGAGATCATCGACCGCGCCCACGCGGCGGCTGCAGATCAGGGGAAGGCCGGCTGCGACCGCCTCTCGGATCGCGACCCCGAACGGCTCGAATGTGCTCACGAGCGCAAACACGTCGGCGGCGGCGTACGCATCGGCCATCTCCCTGGCGGTCGAGAAGCCGCGAAAAACGGCGGCCACGCCGAGCCGCTGCGCCTCCTGGCGCAGCTCCGGCTCCAGCGGCCCCACGCCGTGAATGTGCAGCTCCGCTCCCGGCTCACCCACCCTGGCTGCGGCGAGGGCCTCGAGCAGGCGGCCGAAGTTCTTGTCGGGCACGAGCCGTCCAACCGTGAGCAGCCGGACGGGGGATCCGGGGACGCGAGGTTGGCGTGTATTCGCGGCGGCGCGGATCGGTTCGAGGTTGGCGCTCTGGAGGCTGAGCTCGATGGCGTCGGGCGGGACGCCGAGGCCGAGCAGCCGCTGGCGAGCGCGCGAGCTGACGGCCACGAATCCCTGCGTACGAGCGGCGAGCCATCGGTGCACGGCGCGCTGGGGCGCCGGCAGCGTCGCTTCCACGTCCCGGGTTACCTCGGTCAGGATGACAAGTGGGCGCCCCCGCCGGCGGCACCAGGCGAGCGTGCGCAGCGTGGCCGGGCCGAATTCCAAGGACACCACGACCCGGGGGTCGAATCTCGACAGCGCCCGCTCCAGCCCTCGGGGCCAAGTGACCGGAGTCCGACCGGGACGCGGCAGCTCGTATGCCTTCAAGTACACCGCATCGTATGTGGGTTCGCTCTCAAACCAGGCCGATGGTTGGTCCCAGCTCGCCTGTCGCGGCGACTGATGGATGACCCGGATTGCGAGCCGATCGTGGCGCGAAAGCGCGCTGAACAGCGGCTCGCGATAGGGTGCCGGCGCCGGCACAAGCACGGCGCACGGGATGTGAGCAGGGGAGGGCACGACCGCACCAGGATCCTATGAATCGTTGTTCGCTGGCTGCGACGTGCACTATCGTGCCCCGCTTCATGCGTCTCCGGTTGCTGCTGCTGGGGTCCGTTGTAGGGGCTGTCTTGCTGGGCGTCGGTCCGGCCGTGGGGCTGGCCGGCGGTGCACTGACGCCTGCCGAGCGCGCAGCCAACCTCGTGTCGCGCATGACCCTGGCGGAGAAGTCCTCGCAGATGGTCTCGAGCCAGGCGGCCGCGATCCCTCGCCTCGGCGTCAAGGCCTACGGATGGTGGAACGAGGCGGGACACGGAGTGGCGAACATGCAGTTCAACCCCGGCTTCAACAGCCTCCTCTACAACACCACCTCCTACCCCAGCGACCTGGCGCTCGGGTCAAGCTGGGATCCGAGCCTCATGTACTCGGTGGCCAGCTCGATCGGTGACGAGGCTCGGGAAATCGCGCCTCAGAATTCGCGCGACCTGGACTTCTTCGCCCCGGTCGTGAACCTCTCGCGAGACCCCCGGTGGGGGCGAAACGACGAGACGTTCTCCGAGGACCCGTTCCTGACCGCGACGATCGCCTCCCAGTACGTCAATGGCCTGGAGGGCAAGACCATGTCTGGGCGCCCCCTGTCCAAGTATCTGAAGGCGATATCGACGCTCAAGCACTACGCGGCGAACAACGACGAGAACAACCGCATGACGGGGTCCTCGAATATGGACGAGCGGACGTTGCGGGAGTACTACACGGCCCAGTTCGGGCAGATCATCAAACAGTCGCAGCCCGGGGCGGTCATGTCCGCGTACAACGCGGTCAATGGCCGCCCGTCGCCCGTCAACGACCACCTGATCGACACGCTGGCCAGGCAGACGTTCGGCTTCAACGGCTACTTCACCTCCGACTGCGACGCGATCGACACGATCGTGACCGAACAGCACTGGCGTCCGACGGGCTACGGCCGCCCCGCCAACAACACCGAAGCGCGAGCGATCGCCAACGCGGTAGGCGAGGACCTCAACTGCATCGATTTCTACCTGCCGTTCAACTACCAGAACCTGCTGCCGGCGGCCACGCAGGAGGGGATCCGGACGCCCGTCGATACCTACAACTCGGGCGACATGGACAGCTCGCTCACGCGTCTGTTCACAGCCAGGATGCAGCTGGGGGAGTTCAGCTCGGGCGTGTCGTGGGCGAACCAGGCCCGGGCCCGCCTCCCAGGCGGGTGGACGGACTCGAATGCCAACAACGCCGTGACCGAGACGCCGGGGCGGCTGTTCCTGGCCCGAACCGCGGCCTCCCGGTCCTTGGTGCTGTTGCGGAACACGACGATCAGGCGACACGACGGAACGGTGGGCCCCGTGCTGCCGCTCCGCGTGCCTTCGAGAGGGCCGTTCAAGGTCGCGGTCATGGGCTACTTCGCGAACCCACCCCGTGGCATGTACCTGGGCCTCTACTCGAGCGCCCAGGGGGCGCCGGGTCAGGCCAGATCGGTGTCGCCCTGGGCGGGGCTGAACGCGGACATCAAGGCCATCAACCCGGCCGCACAGGTCGACTACTACCCAGGGTTCATCGGCGGCAACAACGCCGGCACCCTGACCACCGTCGATCCGAACGCCGTGGCGGCGGCCGCCGGGTACAACGACGTGATCGTCGTGGTCGGCACCGACGCCAGCACATCGGGTGAAAGCTATAACCGGTCCTCGATCGCGATGCCCGGCGCCCAGGCGCAGCTCATCGCTCAGGTGGCGGCCCGGAACCCGAATACGGTGGCCGTGATGAATACCGCAGGCCCCGTCACGGTGGGCGGATTGGAAGGAGTGCCGGCGATGCTGTGGAGCTCCTACAACGGCCAGCGGCAGGGCGAAGGACTGGCCGACGTTCTGCTCGGGTACTACAACCCCAGCGGGCACCTGCCGTTCACCTGGTACGCCAACGACTCCCAGCTGCCGCCGATCACCGACTACCGGATCCGACCAGGGCCCGGGACGCCGGGCCGCATCTATCAGTACTTCCAGGGGACGCCGTCGTTCCCGTTCGGCTACGGGTTGAGCTACACGTCTTTTGCTGCCTCAAGCCTGAGCTTCAGCAGCCTGCACGTGAATCCAAACCAGACCATCCGGGTGAGCGTGAACGTGACCAATACGGGGCCCATCAGCGGTGAGGATCTGGTGCAGATGTACGTGACGAGTCCCGGCGCCGGAAACGGCAGCAGGCCGATCAAGCGACTGGAGGGCTTCCAGCAGGTTCCGCTGTCGCCGGGTCAGACGAAAACAGTGCAGATGACGCTGAGGCCGATCGATCTGGCGTTCTGGAGCGGCAGCCGCTACTCCGTCTCGAGCGGCGTCTACACGGTGCAGATCGCCGATTCCGCCCAGCACGTGCTGCTCCAGCGCTACATCGGGATCGGCGGGAAGCTCAAGCCCGTTCCTCAGACTGTGACCGCCTCGCCGCAGATGCCGGGGGACGCCGCCCGCAAGATCGGACAGCGGGTGATGTTCCCCGTGGGCACGACCGTCCTGCCGCAGCTGACGGTGGCGACGAACGACTCCGCGCTGTACGGCTTCAGACACACCCGCCGTTTGCCGCGCGGCATGACCGTCCGCTACACGAGCGACCGACCCAGGATCGTGTCGGTCTCCGGCGGCGTGATCCGCACGGTCGCAAATGGGGTCGCCACGATCACGGCCAAGGTCTCCTATAACCGCGCCAGCGCGTCCACGCAGTTCGTGGTCCGGGCCCTGTCGGAGCTCGGGGGAATGTCGATCCGGGTCCCTGGGACCAAGGCGGCTCGCGGAAAGGGGAAGGTGACCGGCCCCCACTTCGCTCCCCTGCCCGGCTTCCACCCGGATACCTTCACCTACGACGTGATCGTCCCTCGGCAGATGCGCGTTCCGCGGATCAGCGTGACCAAGGGGGACCGTCGCTCTCGCGTACGGGTCAAGCAGGCCGCGGGTGTACCCGGCGCGGCTCTGGTTTCCGTGAGGGGGGCCGATGGCCTCACGACGACCTACACGGTCTACCTCGCGCGTCCCGCCCTCAGCCAATCGTTCGCGGCCCCCCTCGGCTCGGAGTGGACCTTCGTCAGGCATGATCCCTCGTCGGCCACGCAGGCCGGCGGCTCGGTCATCATCGCGCCCCAGCCTGGCACCCTCGACACCCACACGGCGCGCAACCTGCTGCTGCAGCCGGCGCTCGGCAATTGGACGATCGAAACCAGGCTGACGCTATCCAGCCCGCCGAACACGCGTGGCCAGCAGGCCGGTCTCATCGCCTACCAGGACGACGACAACTACCTGAAGATCGCTTGGGAGAACGTCGGCGGCACGCCTCAGCTGACCGTGACGACCGAGGACAACCTGTCAGGCGCGCCGGTGAGCCAGCTGCTGGCGGCGATTCCGACGGCCGGGCGCATCGGGAACACCGTATGGCTGCGGATCGCCAAGAGCGGGGCACGCTACACGCTCTACTACTCAACCGACGGGTCCAACTTCTCGGGGCTGTACAACGTCGGCGCGAGCCTGACCAACGTCAAGGTCGGCGTGTTTGCCTTCGGGTCCGGCTCCAACAGGGCGTCGTTTGCCAACTTCGCCGTCCGCAACACGGGGCCGGTGTCGCGCGCCTCCCTACACTGAGGGCATGGCCTCGGAGCGACAGATCCACGTCGGCGGCGTGCCGATCGGCGGAGGGGCCCCCGTCGCGGTGCAGACGATGACCAAGACCGAGACCGCCGACCTGGCCGCGACCATGGATCAGATCCGGTGCGTCGCGGAGGCTGGCGCCGATCTGGTGCGGGTCGCCGTCCCCCGCGACCAGGACGTCGACGCCCTGCGAACGATCGTGCGTGAGTCGCCAATCCCCGTTATCGCGGACATCCACTTCAACTACACGCTGGCGCTGAAGGCGCTCGACGCCGGCGCCCACTGCGTGCGGCTGAACCCGGGCAACATCGGCGGACCGGACAAGGTGGCGCAGGTGGCCGCTCGCGCCTCGGAGCTCGGGACGCCGCTGCGGATCGGCGTCAACTCCGGCTCCCTGCCGAAGCACTTGCACGAGCTCGAGCGCCAGAACCCGGTCGAGGCTCTAGTGAAGGCGGCGGTCGAGTTCGTTGAGCTCATGGAGCGGCTGTCGTTCGAGAATTTCAAGGTCTCGATCAAGTCCACCAGCGTCCCCAACACGATCGCCTCGAACCGGCTTCTGTCAGAGCGCATCCCGTACCCCATCCACCTAGGGATCACCGAGGCCGGAACGAAGTGGTCCGGCTCGCTGAAGTCTGCAGTCGGATTGGGCACCCTGCTGGCGGACGGGGTCGGCGACACGATCCGCATTTCGTTATCGACCTTCCACGCCGAGGAGGAGGTCAAGGTCGCCTGGGAAATCCTCAAGGCGCTCCACCTGCGCCAGCGCGGGCCGGTGCTGATCGCCTGTCCGACGTGCGGCCGGCTCCAGTTCGACATGGACACTGTCGTGGCGGAGATCGAGCGGCGCCTGGAGGGATATGCCGAGCCCATCGAGGTCGCGGTGCTGGGATGTGCTGTCAACGGGATCGGCGAGGCCTCCCACGCCGACTTCGGGATCACCGGCGCGAAGAACGAGGGCCTCGTGTTCAGCCGCGGCAAGCCGCTGCGCAAGGTCCCCCAGGAGCAGCTCGTGGACACCCTGTTCGCCGAGATCGACAAGTACGTGAACTCGCGGCGCGTGGACGTCGACGCATCGGCCGCTGCCCAGGGAGCCGAGTGGCTCGAGCGGATCGAGTCAGAGAACGCCGACGAGCTGACGCCCGAGCGTCTGGCGGCGATGGAGGCCGCGGCCGCGGACGAGGAGCCCGCACGTCTCGACGAGGAGCTCTCGCCGGTCGCCGGTCGCCGCTTCACGCGGACGTAGCCGAATCTCTATCGACCGACGGCCACGAGCCAGCGATTGTGTCTGGGTACCCCAGGGGGCCACGATCGATCCTGTCGAAAGACCCGTCGCTGAGTGACCACCCGCGGGGAATAGCCGGCGGCTCGCAAGACTTGGCCGCACGCATCCTCGAGCGCGCCGGAGTGCGTCTCAACGATGATGTGGGGTCGCGTCAGCTCAAGAAAGCGTTCCGCGCCCCTTAGGACCTCGAGCTCAGCTCCCTCAACGTCCAGCTTCAGCAACCAGGACGGTGCGGGAGTGCGCCGAGTTCTCGGCAGGAGCTCGCCGTCGAGGGTCACCGACGCTTCCGAGCGCGCGCCCACGGCGACCGCGCGAAGCTCGATCAACGGTGCGAGCGCCGGATTGAGCGCCAGATTGCGGCGGCAGCGAGCTATTGCGTCTGAGTCGGGCTCATAGCTCAGGACGGGCGCCCGGGTGAGCTTGGCCAGCATGAGCGCGTAATAGGCGTTGTAGGCGCCGACATCCACGCAGCACGTCCCGGCTCGACAGAAGCGGCGTACCCAGGGTACGAGCTCGTACTCGTACAGCCCTAGCCAGTAGTCCAGCGACAGTACGGGGTCGGCTTCGAATCTGATGCCACGGGCAGGACCAAGCGGAAGTTGCCGCGTGGAACCGGGTCGCGGCTCGAGCAACCTTCGCGCCAGCTGTCGTGGCCGCACCGACATACCGTAATCCTGGCCGACGGCCGGGCTGGGCCCGCTAGCCGACGTCAGGCGCCACGTCTACCCAACCTTCGAGAACCCGTCGGCCACCTTCGCCCAGTTGACCGTGTTCCACCAGGCGTCGATGTAGTCCGGGCGCCGGTTCTGGTACTTGAGGTAGTAGGAGTGCTCCCAGACGTCTACCCCGAGCAGCGGCGTCTGGCCCTGGCTGATCGGGCTGTCCTGGTTGGGGGTCGAGACGACCTGGAGTCCCGAGCTGTCGTGCACCAGCCACGCCCATCCCGACCCGAACTGCTTCACGCCGGCGTCCTTGAGCCTGGCCTGGAAGTCCTGGAACGACCCGAATGCCGCGTCGATCGCCTCGCGTAGGGCGCCGTCCGGCTCGCCGTCCGCGTTCGGTCCCATCCACTCCCAGAACAGGGAGTGGTTGTAGTGCCCGCCGGCATTGTTGCGCACCGCTGCCTGCTTGTCCTGCGGCAGGGCCCCGAGGTTCTGAAGGACCTCCTCGACTGGCTTGTCCGCCCACTCGGTCCCCTCGAGCGCCGCGTTGGCGTTGGTCACGTACGCCTGGTGATGCTTGTCGTGATGCAGATGCATCGTCTCTTCGTCGATGTTCGGCTCGAGCGCGTTGTAGTCATACGGCAGGGGCGGGACTTCGTATGCCATTTGCAGCTCCTTGGACGACGTTTACCGGCCTTTTCTACTTCTTCTATCAGACCGCTTTGGCCCGCATCGGACCAGTCCTGGCGCCGGCCGCGGCGCGCCGTCACGCCCCGGGTACGCTTGGCGGCCGATGACCCGCCTGTCGTCCTACTTCCTTCCCACCGAGCGCGAGCCTCCTGCAGACGCGGAGGCCACCTCCCACAAGCTGATGGTTCGCGCCGGCCTCATCCGTCAGGTCGGCTCGGGACTCTGGTCCTGGCTGCCGGCCGGGTGGCGCGTTCACCAGAAGGTCGTGCAGATCGTGCGCGAAGAGATGAACGCGATCGGGGGCCAGGAGATGCTGATGCCCGTGCTGCAGCCCGCTGAGCCCTGGCGCCGCAGCGGCCGTTATGCGATCGAAGAGCTCTTCAAGCTGAAGGATCGGCGCGGCGCCGACATGGTGTTGGGAATGACGCACGAGGAGATCGTCACGGGCCACGTGGCAGCCGCGGTCCGCTCCTACCGCGATCTGCCGCTGATCCTCTACCACTTCCAGATCAAGGAGCGCGACGAGCCCCGTCCCCGGGCCGGAGTGCTGCGCACGCGCGAGTTCATCATGAAGGATTCGTACACCTTCGACCGCGACCGCGAGGGGCTCGACGCGCAGTATGAGAAGCACGTCGGCGCCTACGACCGGATGATGGATCGGTGTGGGCTCGAGTGGTACCGGGTGGAGGCGGACGTGGGAATGATGGGAGGGTTCGGAGCGCACGAGTACATGGCGCCGTGCCCCGCTGGCGAGAACGAGGTGGCGCTGGCCGACGGCTACGCCGCGAACGTCGAGGTGGCCAGCGCGGAGGCACAGCCGGTCGAGCTGCCCGCGCCGCTGCCCGGCCCCGAGGAGGTGGCCACGCCCGGGCTGACGACGGTCGAGGAGGTCGCCGGCGAGCTTGGCGTCGCCCCCGGGGCGCTTCTGAAGGCCTACCCGGTGGTCATCGATGGGGACGATCTCCGGATGGTCATCGTGCGTGGCGATCATCGCGTCAACGACTTCAAGCTGGCCGCGGCGCTCCGAAGGATGTTCCGCCCGGCGCAAGCCGACGAGGTCGAGCGGCGCCTGGGCCCGCCGGGTTACATCGGGCCGGTGGGAGCCCAGGTCCCGATCTTGCTCGATGAGGCCGTCGGGCCCGGACCATACGTGACCGGCGCGAACCGCCCCGATGCCCATCTGCGCGGCGTCGAGCCGGGGCGGGATTTCGATTTTGAGCGAGTCGACGTGCGCACGGTCGTGGCGGGCGATACGGTCGACGGAAGACGGATCCGGATCGAGCCCGCGATCGAGGTGGGCAACATCTTCAAGCTCGGCACCAGGTACTCGGAGCCTCTGGGGGCCACCTACCTGGACCAGGACGATTCCGAGCAGCTGATCTGGATGGGCTGCTACGGCTTCGGGCCGGCGCGCGCGGCCGCCGCCGCCGTCGAGCAGTACGCCGACGAGCGAGGGATCTCATGGCCGCGGACGGTCGCGCCGTTCGAGGTTGAGCTGGTGGCGCTCGGTAGACAGGGCGGCCAGGAACGCGAACTGGCAGACCGGCTGTACGACGACCTGAGGCGGAAGGACATCGAGGTCCTGTACGACGACCGGGACCTAGGCCCCGGGGAGAAGTTCGCCGTGGCGGAGCTGCTCGGGTGTCCGTTGCGCGTGACGGTCGGGAGGCGAACGCTCGAGCGAAGTGAAGTCGAGATCCAGGTCAGGCGGGGCTTGAAGGCCCAAACCGCGCCGCTCGAGGAGGCCACGCAGGCCGTGGTCGAGCTGCTGGCGGAGCTGCCCTGACCGGCCCCCGTGCGCGCCCGGCAGTCAAAGCGGCGCTTGCTCGGCATCGACCGCTCCGGCCCGCCCCCCGAGGCCACGCTGTCCGGCCACCCCTGGCGCCCGTGGACGATCCCGAACGCCATCGGCTTCGCGCGACTGGCCGGCATCCCCGTGTTCCTCGTCCTCTCGTTTTCCAGCCCCCACGGACACGACACGGTGGCGATCGTGCTGTTCGCGGTGATCGGCTGGGGGGACTACCTGGACGGCTTTGCGGCCCGCCTGACCGGCCAGTACAGCCGCCTCGGCGCCCTGCTGGACCCGGTGATCGACCGCCTGCTCGTGATCTCCGGGATGGCGGTGTGCTGGCACTTCGAGCTGCTTCCCCGGTGGGCGATCGTGGTCGTGATCGCCCGCGAGGCGCTGATGCTGGGGCTCAGCCGCTACGCGATGCGACGGGGGCTTGAGTTGAAGATCAACTGGCCGGGCAGGCTGGCGGTGGCGCCGATCATGGGGGCTCCGTTCTTCGCGATGGTCGGGGTGCACCCGCTCGCGCTGGCGCTCCTGTACGCCGGCATGGCGCTCGCGCTGGCGGCGAGCGCGCTCTACGTCCGGAGCGGCATTCAGGAGCTCCGGGAGAGCCGCAAACTCTCAAGCTCAGCTTGACCCTCTGGTCAAGCCGGATATACTCGGCGCCGCAAGGTAAAGCGCGACCTCCGGGAACCCGGGAGGGCTCAATTCATGGACACGTTCCCCGACCTCGGCTCGCTGTCGGATCAGGAGCTGAAGGATCTCATCAAGCAACTCACAGCCGAGGAAATGGAGGTCTCCTACAAGCGTCGCATCCTGCATGGCAAGATCGACATCCTCCGAGCCGAGCTCGTCAACCGGCTACGCAAGAAGCACGAAAGCGGCGAGGACGTGATTACAGGGGCGGACGTGCAGCAGCTGACGGACATCCTCGCTGGGCGTGTCCCGGCGACCAACGCAGAGTAGGGGCGCGTTGGCCCTTCATTGTCCTGAATGCGGATTTCAGAATGTCGAGGGCGCCAACTATTGCCAGCGGTGCGGCGCGTTTCTAGGGCCACCGGCGGATGCACCGCCGGAGCCGAGCACCGCGAGCTACACGGTGGGCGAGACCGGCGACGTCGAGGCGGTGGAGCTCGACGAGCTCACCGCGCAGGGCCCCACGCTCGTAATCCGCGCTGGGGGCGGACGAGCGGGGGAGACGTTCGTCCTGGCCAAGGACCGGCTCACGGTCGGCCGCCGGCCGGAGTCCGACATCTTCCTCGACGACGTCACGGTCTCCCGCGACCACGCGATCCTGGTGCGTCGCAGCGAGGACTACTACCTGGACGACCTCGGCTCGCTGAACGGCACGTACGTGAACCGGAGCCGGATCGAATCCCACCGGCTGAGCCACGGGGACGAGCTCCAGATCGGCAAGTACAAGCTCGCGTTCCTGAACCGCTAGTGGACGACTTCTGATGGCAAGCCCAAGCACCCGCAACGCAGACGTCGAGCTTCCGGAACTGCCCCCGGAACCGTCCGAGGACGTCGAAGGGGAGCGGGAGCGCCCGCGCCAAAAGGCGGTCACGATCGGCGCGGTGTGCAAGGCGCTCAAGCAGGAGTTCCCTGACATCTCGATCTCCAAGATCCGGTACCTCGAGGACCAGAAGCTTTTGGCGCCCCGGCGGACGCAGGGTGGATACCGGCTCTACACCCAGAACGACATCCAGCGCCTGCGCACGATCCTGCGTCTGCAGCGCGATGAGTTCCTGCCACTGCGGGTGATTCGGCAGGAACTGGCGGGCGGGCGCACGGATCGCGAGGTCGGCGGGCCCGGTGACGGCCGCGCGTCCCGCCGGACGCCGGTCACCGTACGAGACACCGGGGCGCTGTATTCGCTCGAGGACGTGACCGAGGAGACCGGCGCGGATCCCGACCTGGTTCGTGAGCTCGTCGAGTTCGGCGTGATCAAGGGCGAGATGCGAGCCGGCGCCCGCTACTACGACGAGGCCGAGCGCGAGATCATCCGGGCCGTATCGGAGCTCGCCCGCTACGGGGTGGGAGGGCGCAACCTGCGCGTGTTCCGTACCTCAGCCGATCGAGAGGCCCAGCTGCTCCAGAGCATCCTGGCGCCGGCGCTGCGCTCCCGCAACCCGGAGCGACGCAAGGAGGCGGTTGAGGCCCTGGAGAACCTGGCCTCGGTCACCACCCACCTGAAGCACCTGCTGCTGATACGCGACCTGCGCAAGATCACGACGTAGTGCCGCTCGATCTCAGGGAGTTTGTCCGCGAGATCCCGGACTTCCCTCGACCGGGGATCTCCTTCAAGGACATCACGCCGCTGTTGCTGAACCCCACGGCCCTCGACGCCGCCATCGAGGGCCTGGCCGGGTTTGCACGCGAGCAGACGGTTGACTTCGTCGTGGCCGCCGAGGCCCGAGGCTTCATCCTGGGCGCGGCGCTAGCGCGGGAACTCGACGCCGGCTTCGTGCCCGCCCGCAAGCCTGGGAAGCTGCCTCACGAGACGATCAGCGCCGAGTATGCCCTCGAGTATGGCCTTGACTCGCTCGAGATGCATGCGGACGCGCTCTCGGGGGGCGCGCGGGTGCTGATCCACGACGACCTGCTGGCCACCGGAGGCACGGCACGGGCCCTGTGCGATCTGGTGGGGGGGACGGGGGCGGAGGTCGTGGGGTGCGCGTTCCTGGTCGAGCTCGGCTACTTGAGCGGACGGGCGCAGCTTGACCCCTACCGCGTGCACTCGCTGATCGAGTACCCCAGCTGATGGATGCGCGCCGCAGCCGGGTGATCAACGCCGCGCCGCAGGACATCTGGGCGGTGCTCGAGGACCCGCACCACTTCCCCCGATGGTGGCCGGGCGTGGTCAGGGTGGAGGGCGTGAGCGACCACAGCTGGACCCACGTCCACACCACCAAGAAGGGGCGGGCCGTACGGATCGACTACCGGCTGCTGGACTCAGAGCCGCCGGACGTCGGCGCCGGGACGGCGGGTCGACGATCCTGGGAGCAGGAGATTCCCGGAACGCCGTTCGAGCGCGTGCTGAACGAAGCGGTCACCGAGGTCGTACTGGAGCCAGCCGAGGAGGGGGGTCAGGGGGCGACGTTGATCACGATCGCCGAGCGCCAAAAGCTCCGCGGATACTCCAAGACCGGAGGTTGGATGCTTCGCGGGGCGACCAAGAAGAAGCTGGACCAGGCCCTCGACGGACTGGCGCGGATTTTCGGCTAGAGCGCCGGCCGCCGCCCGGCGCCGGGAGCGCGCCTATACCCCGGTCAGATTGCCCTGCAGAACGATCTGCCCGGGTGCCTTGGGATTGCCGCTCGTCTCGAGCGTGACCAGCAGCTGCTTGAAGCGAGCCGCGTTGGTCGGCAGCGGGCCGGTGGTCTCCAGGCGCCCGTTCTTGTTCACGCCCGGGTTGACGAAGCCCAGGCGCAGCGCATCGCTGGCCGAGTTGTACAGCCAGACGGCGTAAGCGTTGTGCTTGGTGTTCGCCGGCAGACCCTGACCGACGATCGCGATGGCGGTGTTGTTGCCCTGCTTCAGTACCTCGGCGATTCCCGCTGTCGACTTGCTGTGGGAGGGGGAGAGGAGGTTGATCTGCGCCACGGGCGTCGCCGTTGTGGTACTCCCGGCCGCGGTAGACGTGGGGGTGGTCGCCGTGGCCGCGGCGTTGCTTTTCTTACTGCTCGATCCGGTGACGACGAAGATGACCACGACCGCGATCACGACAGCCGCGCCGACCCCGAGCAGGATCGCGCCCCCGAGCCGCGACACTCTTCGGGGCGCAGCGGCCCCCGGCTCAGTTGCCGCCGCTGCTTTTGCGCGTTGCGCGTCGGCCGCGGCTGGTTCGGGCTCGTCCGTCGGCGCCGCCTGGGTGGCCTCGGGGGCGGCGACGGGCTTGTCGCCTGACACCGGGGCCGCTTCCGCGGCGGCCGGCGCGGCCTCGTCCGCCTCGGCCCGCGGGGCCTCCTCCGTCTCGGCCGCGGCCACTTCCGTCTCGACCGGCGCAGACGGAATCTCCGGCAGCGGTCCAGACGCCAGCGGCGCGAGCTCGGAGGCCACCACCCGGGCCCAGGCTCGCTCGGTCGGCGACCGGGCCAGGTGCTCGCGGGTCTGCTCGGCCACTCGGGCAGGCAGCTGGCCGAGGAGGTAGTCGGTGATCAGGTGCCGGCGCAGGTCCGGGACGCCCGTCTCCGGGCCCAGCGCATCGAGCGCTTCCAACGCACGCTCGCGGACTCCTGCCCGGTCGATCGAGAGCATCTTGGCGATCTCGTCGTACCCGCGCCGGCCGCCGAGCACCATCTGAAGAACTGCGCGCTGGTCCGGTGGAAGGGTTTCCAAAGACGCCATGGCGAGCCGCATCGTAGAGAAGCTCTGAGGGGAATGTGCCGGCCCGGTGACCAGGCCCCGTGACCGGGCGCCGGTATCGTCCCGCGCCGATGCGAGTCGAGCTGCCCTACCGGGCCCAGCACGGATTCGACGCTGTCTACGGCCTTGAAATCACGGGATATACCGAGGAGACCGTGACCGGCCACGTGGTGGTCCGCGATGAGCTCAAGCAGCCCGCCGGTCTGGTCCACGGCGGGGTGTTCGCCTCGATCGCCGAGAGCCTCGCCTCGCTCGGTACCGCGTTCAAGGTGATCCCGGAGGGCGGCATCGCCGTCGGGCTGTCAAACCAGACCAGCTTTCTGCGCCCCATCACCGACGGGCTCATCCACGCTGTCGCCACCTTGAAGCACAGAGGCCGCACCACCTGGGTGTGGGAGGTCGAGATGACCGACGATGCTCAGCGACTGTGTGTGCTCACCCGCATGACGATCGCGGTGCGCGAAGCACCGGCAGGGGCCGGGGGCTCGGGCGAACCGCTTGGGGCCAGCTAGCCGCGGTAGCGGTTCGTGATCGGCATCCGCCGGTCGCGCCCAAACGCCTTGGTCGTGATCTTGATCCCGGGAGGCGCCTGCCGGCGCTTGTACTCGGACCGATCGACCATGGCGATCACCCGATCGACGTCGTCGGCGTCGAACCCGCGCAGGATCAACTGCTCCCGGCCAAGATCGCCGGCGACGTAACCCTCCAGAATCGGGTCCAGGACGGGATAGGGAGGCAACGAATCCTCGTCGCGCTGGTCGGGACGCAGCTCGGCGCTGGGAGCGCGGTCGATGATCGTCTGGGGAAGCGGACCCTCCCGCGTCGGGGTGACCTCGTTGCGGTGCCGGGCGAGCTCGTAAACGAGCGTCTTGGGGCAATCCTTGATGACCGCGAATCCGCCGGCGGTGTCGCCGTAGAGGGTCGAGTATCCGACCGCCATCTCGGACTTGTTGCCAGTAGTCAGGACCAGCCAGTCGAACTTGTTGGAGAGGGCCATCAGCAGATTGCCGCGGATCCGGGCCTGGAGGTTCTCCTCGGTCAGGTCGGCGGGCCTCCCGTCGAACACTCCCTCGAGCATCTCGTCGTACGCCTGCATCGCCTCCTCGATCGGCAACTCGAGCGGCTCGACACCGAGATTGGCGGCCAGCTGGCGGGCGTCGCGCTGCGTGTCCTCCGACGAGTAGGGAGATGGCATCACGGCGATCGACACCATCTCCGGCCCCAGCGCGTCGACGGCGATCGTGGCGACCAGCGCCGAGTCGATCCCCCCTGAGACGCCCATCACGACGTGCTTGAAGCCGTTCTTGGAAACGTAGTCGCGCAGGCCTAGCACCAGCGCCGCGTAGACCTCTTCAAGAGGTTCGAGCAGCCGCGCCACCCTGCCCCCAGACGCCTCCCCGGCTGGGGCCGCCGGCAGGTTGAGGCGAGCGAGCACCGGCACGTTGGGTTGCGAGCGGCGCAGCGCCGGGCGGTGGCGTGGATCGCGCAGCCGCGAGGCGCGTGAGGCGTCAGGGTCGATCGTCGCCACCAGCAGTTCCTCCGAGAACTGCCCGCCCCGGGCCACGACCTCGCCCTCGTGGTCGACCACCAGCGAGTGTCCGTCGAATACCAGCTCGTCCTGGCCGCCGACCAGACCACAGAACGCCACCACCGCGAGGTTGTCGCGGGCGCGCTGGGCAAGCATCTGCTCGCGCTCGAGCCCTTTGCCGGCGTGGTATGGCGAGGCCGAGATGTTGACCAGCAGAGTGGCGCCGGCGAGCGCCTCCTCGGAGGCCGGGGGTCCCGGCTCCCAGATGTCCTCGCAGATCGTCAACCCGATGACCAGATTTTCGTCGAGCTCGATCGTCCCGCCCCCAGTGCCCGATTGGAAATACCGCTCCTCGTCGAACACGCCGTAGTTGGGCAGGTACACCTTGCGGTAGATGGCCCTCACTTCTCCCTCGGCCAGCACTCCGCAGGCGTTGTAGACGTCGTCGGCGAGCTCCGGGAACCCGACCAGCGCGACGATCCCCTTCGTATGGCCCGCGATCCGCTCCAGCGCGGCACGAGCATCAAGCAGGAAGTGCTCCTTGAGCAACAGATCCTCGGGGGGATAGCCCGTCAGCGCCAACTCCGGAACAAGCACCAGCTGGGCGCCCTCGGAGCGCGCGGCGTCGATCCCGTCGAGGATTTTCTCCTCGTTGCCGGCGATGTCGCCGACAACGACATTGAGTTGGCAGAGCGCGATTCGCAGTGGGGCGGGCATGGCTCAATTATGAAAGCCCGTTCACAGGCCTCCGCGGGCGGGCCTCAGCCCCCGGGCGCACCGCGGCCGAGCCAGTACTGGACGAACACCTTGAGCATTGGATCAGCAACCGATGTGGTGCGGATCATGTGCGCCCACGCGAGCCCGATCAGCCCATTTGTCCCCGGGCGGTGGGCGAAGATCAGCTGCGCACCAGTGGCCACCAGCGCCGGATTGAACGGCGGCGCCACCTGACGAGCCAGGGTTTGGAGCCCCGGAGGCGGAGTGGGTGAGCCGTACATGATCACGACGTCGCCCAGCTCGAGCACCTCCAGCAGCTGATCGTTGGTCAGCGAGGTGCCGTTGGCGGTAGGGATGTCGGGTACGTGAGCACCGCTGGTCGGGGGGTGCGAGTTGTAGACCGGATGGGGCTGTCCCGGTTGCAAATGGGCGTGGCCCAGATCACGAAACGCGATGCCTGGGCCCGTGTCGGCACCGGTGAAGCCCGGCTGATCGTTGCTCGTGAAGAACCCGGAGAGCAGCGCGATTGCCACGACCGCCACGGCCAGGGCGCCGATGGCGATCGCCACCCCTTCGAGCACGCGGCCGAGCTTCCCTCGACGGGTGCGCCCCGCCGCCACCTTTACTTCACCGGGATCGCGCGTCGCGAGCTTCACTCGGCGGGTACCGCGCGCAGACGCGCGCCCCGGGCGCCCGCACGTCGCCGCTGACCGACAGGGCTCGGGGCCGCCGGACCGGCCGCGGCCAAGAGCTCGTCGATCGCGGCTCGCAGCTCCTCCGCGAGCACCTCGACGTCAGCCAGCGCGTCGTAATCCGCGTTGAGCCCGAAGTTCATCTGGCCGTCATAGCTCATCACCGCGATCCCCAGCGCAGTGTTCTCGGCCAGCGGAACCATGGGGTAGATGCTGTCGAGCTCTCGCCCCAGGGCGTACAGCGGTATCTGTGGACCGGGGACGTTCGTGACGACGAGGTTGAACAGCCGCTGGCGAGCCTGCAGCCGGGCCGCCTGGGCCATGATGGTCGGTGGCGCGAACCCGGAGAGCTCGGTCAGCACCTGAGCGCCGACGGCTTGGCCTGAGTCCTTGACGTCCTGCATCTCCCGGCGGATCTTGAGAAGCCGCTGGATCGGGTCCGTTATCCCCACCGGCAGAGGCGCCCACATGGCCGCGACCCGGTTCCCCAGCGCGCCCCGCTCCACGTCTGCGCGCACCGACACCGGCACCATTGCCTTCAGGACCACGTCGTCCGTGGGATGGCCGTGCAAGCGCATGTAGCGGCCGAGCGCGCCGGCCACGACGGCAAGCACCACGTCATTGACGGTGCCGCCGAGCGCGTTCTTGATCGCCTTGAACTCGACAAGGTCGGCGCTGAGCCAGGTAAAGCGTCTGTGGGGCCCGATCCGGGCGTTGAACGGGCTCGGGGGGGCGGCGGTCAAACCTGCCCAGGCCATCGCTCCCAGTCCCACCAGCGCCTGCCCGAAGCGCTCTGCCAGGTGCCGGGGCCCTCGCAGCGCCGCCCGCCCCCCACGTACGATCTCGCCAGGAACGGTGGCGCGCTCCAACAGCGCGTCTGCCAGTAGCTGGGCCTCGCTGGGCGGCGGGCGCGGAGTCCATTCGTGCTCCGGCGGGGCCACCGGAGCCGGCTCTCGAGCGGCGTCGAACAGCACGGTCGCGATGTCCACTCCGGAGACTCCGTCGACGAGCGCGTGATGCGTCTTCGTGAGCAGAGCAAATCGTCGGTCGGCGAGACCCTCGACGAGCCACAGCTCCCAGAGTGGCTTGGAGCGGTCAAGCGATTGGGAGAACACGCGTCCTGCCAGACGCTTCAGCTCCTCCTCGCCACCGGGCTGGGGCAGGGCCGTGTGGCGGACGTGGAAGGCGGCGTTGAAGTGGGGGTCGTCGACCCAGACAGGCCTTCCCTGGCCAAGCGGTACCTGCGCCAGCCGCTGGCGGTAGCGGGGGATGAGGTGCAACCGCGAGACGATCTCCTCGAGCAGCTCCTCATACGCCGGCGGGGGGCCCTCGAAGATCGCGCACGCCGCCACGTGCATGTGGGTGCTGTCTCCCTCGAGGTGCAGGAAAGAGCTGTCGAGCCCGCTCAACCGGTCCGGTATGGCCATCAGCGGGGCATTGTTGCAGCCAGCGGTAACTGTGATCGAGCGCACAGAAATTGCCATTTCAGGCTCTACTCTGTTCCGCTTCATTCGACCTGCCGAGTCGTCCCCGCCCGGTGCGGGGCGAGCGGGGGACCCATTGCCGGTCTTCCAGTCTGTCCCGGCGGGGGCGAATCGACTGCCCGACAAACCGGCGGCAGTCGTAGCGGTCCAGCAAGGCTGCGCGAGGTTGCGCCGCCCTGGTTCGCGAGCCCGTCAGCTAACCCCGTAGGCGCCCGGTCGATGCAACAAGAGGAGGCCCTCAGGATGAGGACCAAGCTCAACCTGCGCCCGGCGTATTTGGCGGGTGCTTTGACAATCGCCATCCCAACCTCTGCGCTCGCGCTCACGCAGGGGCAGTCACTGGCACAGAGCGCGCCGCAGCTCACGATCTCCCCTCAGAGCATTCGCTATGGCGGTGAGGTGGCCGTGAGCGGCACTACATCCAGCACTGACAGCGGCCAGCAGCTGGTGCTCGCCTACCAGCAGCCCGGGACCCAGTGGCGGCCGATCGCCTACACGAACGTGCAGAGCGACGGCAGCTTCCGGTTTGTCACTCGGCTGTGGCGGTCGGGCCAGCTGAACGTGCTGCCCGCCGGCGGCTCGAGGACGGTCTCAACCGTCGCCAGCACCGATGCGGTCCAGTCGGCCTTGTCCAGGGGCGACAACGGCACACCCCTTGCGGGAACCACCCCGCAGTCGGTGGCCGTCGCCGCCAAGTTGGTCGTTCCCAAGGCGCGGATCAACGTGCTGAGCGGCCGGGCCGCTGATGTCCGCGGCCGCCTTCTGCCCGGCCTCGCCGGACGGACCGTGCAGCTCGACGGCCGCAACGGTGGCAGCTGGCGGAAGCTGGCCACCGCCCGCACGACGTCAAGCGGACGGTTTGACCTTCGCTATGTGGCCGGCGGCCTCGGGTCCCAGAGGCTTCGGGTCCGGTTCATCGGCGACACCACCAATGGCCCCGCGCCGGCGCGCTCGGCGTTGCTCACGGCGTACCGCCCGAGCGGCGCATCGTGGTATGACGACAGCGGCGGCACGGCCTGCGGCTTCCACGCCACGATGGGCGTCGCGAGCAAGACGCTGCCGTGCGGCACCCACGTGACGTTCGCCTACGGCGGTCACCAGGTGACGGCCGTGGTCGACGATCGCGGCCCGTTCGTCGACGGACGCGACTGGGACCTGAACCAGAACACCGCGGCCGCGCTTGGCTTCGGCGGCGTGGACACCGTCTGGTCCTCCATGTAGGACACGCCGACTTTGAAGCAGCTCTACGGCCGTCTGCCCGGCGCCTAGCCTCCCGGTGGACATGGCTGGGCGGTGCATCGCGCATCTGGACATGGACGCGTTCTACGTGTCGGTCGAGCTCCGACGGCGCCCTCAGCTCCGGGGGCTACCCGTGATTGTGTCCGGCACCGGTCCGCGGGCGGTGGTCACCACCGCTTCGTACGAGGCTCGGCGGTTCGGCGTCGGCTCGGCGATGCCCGCCGCGCGGGCACGGTGGTTATGTCCGGACGGAGTATTCATCGCCCCCGACTTCGCCTACTACCGCGAGGCCTCGGTCGAGGTCATGGCCATCCTCCGGCGACACGCGGAGCTCGTCGAGGTGGTGGGGCTCGATGAGGCCTATATCGATTTGACGGGAATCCCCGCTCCGCACGCCGCAATGCGTCACATCGTCAATGAGATCGAGCGCTCGACCGGCCTCGGCTGCTCGGTCGGAATCGGCCCATCCAAGCTGGTGGCCAAGGTCGCCTCCGACGCGGAGAAGCCGAGGGGGTTCCTTGTGCTCTCGATCGAACAGGCGCGGGCCCGCTTCGCCTCGGCGCCGCCGGGGCTGGTTCCAGGCATCGGCCCCAAGACCGCCGAGCGGCTCCGCTCGCTCGGCATCGACACGCTGGCCAAGCTGGCGGCCGTCCCTGCCTCTGACCTCGTCAAGGCATTCGGTGCCCGCTTCGGCCCCGAGCTCCAGCGCCGCGCCCGCTTTGAGGACCGAAGCCCTGTCTCCGAACAGCGCAAGGTCTCCTCCGAGTCTCGCGAGACGACCTTCGACCAGGACATCGCCGATATGGCTGAGCTCGAGTCGCTGCTGGGACGGCTGGTCGAGCGGCTGTGCTCGGCGCTCGTGGCCCAGGGGCGCCGCGGGCGCACGGTGGGGATCAAGGTCCGACTGGACGACTTCTCCACCCACACCCGGGCCAGGACGCTGCCGGACCCGGTGAGCAGTGCCGCCCGGGTGGGCCCGATCGCGCTGGAGTTGCTGCGGCGATTCGACCCGCAGCGCCCGGTGCGGCTCTTGGGTGTCCGGGTGGCAGGGCTCGAGCGGCTCCGCGCCGATCGTGACGAGCAGCTTACGCTGCACGTCGAGGCCACCTGATCGCGTTCCCCCAAAGCCGCCGCAGTTCTTGATCCTTTTTCTCCACAGCCGCTACCGCACGACTGGGGGTGAGGAGCGGGCGGTCGCGGACCTCATGTGGCTGGTGCGCGAGCACCTGGGCGAAGACGCCGAGCTCCTCGAACGCGACGCCGCGTTGATGGGGCGGGCGGAGGCCGCCGCCGGGCTGGTCCTCGGAGGGCTCCGGCCCGACGACGTGTACCGCGCGGTGCGTCGGACCCGAGCCCGTGTGCTGCACGCCCACAACCTCAACCCGACGTTCGGCTGGCGCGCGCTCGCCGCCGCGCGCCAAGCGGGCGCCCGCGTGGTCCTGCACCTGCACCAGTACCGCCTGGTGTGTGCGGTCGGCGTCTGCTTCACCCGCGGCCAGGAGTGCACGCGCTGTCACGGCCGCAACACCCTGCCGGGCGTGGTCCTCGCCTGCCGCGGCCCCCGCACCGAGGCCGCCGTGTACGGAGCCGGGCTGGCGCAGTGGCAGCGGCGGCTCGCCTCGCAGGCGCACGAGATGATCGTCCCCAGCAGGTTCGCGGCACGACGCCTCGAGTCGTTGGGGGCGCCGGTCAAGGCGCCGCACGTGCTGCCCCACGCAGTGCGCGAGTTCGCCCCGGAGTCGCTGGCCAAGGGTGGACGCTATGCGCTGCTCGCCACCCGCCTGGCCCCCGAGAAGGGGATCGAGGTGGCGATCGAGGCCTGCCGACTGGCCCAGATGCCGCTGGTGATCGCCGGCGACGGCCCCGAGCGGGCCCGGCTCGAGGCCGGCGCTGATGGTGTCACCTTCCTGGGGCGGGCCGACGAAGCTCAGCTCCGCCAGCTTCGCCGTGGAGCGGCCATCGCCCTCCAGCCCTCACGCTTCGCGGAGACGTTCGGGCTGGCGTCCGCGGAGGCCATGGCCGCGGGACTGCCAGTGGCGGGGTCGCGGATCGGAGCCCTGCCGGAGTTCGTGCCCGACGACTGGCTCACGCCGCCAGGCGACGCGCCGGCGCTGGCGGACACAATCAAGCGGCTGAGGGGTGATGCGGGCGCCGGAGCGCTGGCCATCGCCCGCGCTCGGGCCATCGCGTCGCCCGAGGTCGTCGCCCCGGCACTGGCGGCCATCTACGGGGATCAGTAGAGAGCGGCCGCCAGACGGCGCCGCGACTCACGCGCCAACGGATGCTCGACGCCCAGCTCGTCGAGCACGCCGACGATGACCTGGCGAACTTCATCCCGTGAGCCATCGGCCGTCTGCAGCGCTCCTAGCAACAGCTCGAGGCCGCGCTCTTGATCGCCACGGTCGAGCGCCTCGAACGCACCGCTCAGATCCGGCTGCCCGGCCTGCTCCAGCTTGATGCGAGCGGCAAGTCCGTCGGCGGCGAAGCTCCCGGCCACCCGGCCGAGGAACTGAAGCGCCTCGTCTGACTCTCCGCGGCCGTGGAGCATCCTGGCCAGCGGGACGACGGCTTCCGCCCGTCGCGGCTCGAGCTCGACCGCCCGGCGCAAGGACTCCTCGTCGCCGCGCTCCACGAGCGTGTCGGCCTCGGAGGGCACGAGCGAATCGAGGAACCGCTCGACCGCCGGCGGTGGCTGCGCGCCGACGAACTCCGCCACCACTTGGCCGTCGCGGAAGGCCTTCACCGCGGGAATGCCCTGCACCCGGTGTTCGCTTGCCAGCCGCTGGTTTGAGTCCACATCTACCTTCACCAGCTCGACCTTGCCGCCGCGGGCAGCGACCGCGCGTTCGAGGAGGGGTCCGAGCTGGCGGCAGGGTCCGCACCACTCGGCCCAGAAGTCGACCACCACCGGCAGCTCGCGAGAGCGCTCGATGACCGCGGATTGGAAATTGCGTTTCGGTGACGTCCATCACCACCCATGGTAGACAGCCCTCATGGCCGAGCGGGTGATCGAGCACGACGGTGTATCGCTGGCGGTGGAGGACACTGGATCGGGGCTGCCGGTCGTCCTGCTGCACGGCCTGACCGCCACCCGGCGATACGTGGTGATGGGCTCGAAGAGGCTCGAGCGCTCTGGGCATCGGGTGATCGCCTATGACGCCCGAGGTCACGGCCGCTCGTCACCCGCGGCAGAGCGAGGGCAGTACGAGTACGGCGACCTGGTCGGCGACCTCGAAGCGGTGCTCGACGGACTGGGGATTGAGCGGGCGGTGCTGGCGGGGGCGTCGATGGGCGCCCACACGCTGCTTCGGCTGGCGCGCGAGCGGCCGGAGCGAGCGGCGGGGTTGGTTGTCATAACGCCTGCGTTTGACCCGGCCACGAACGACGAGCCAGACCGGCTGGCGCGGTGGGACGAGCTCTCTGAAGGGCTACGGCAAGGCGGAATCGACGGCTTTCTGGCCGCACAGGGGGAACCGCGCGTGGGGCCGGAGTGGCGTGAGACCGTCGTCAAGGTGATCCGCCAGCGGCTGGCGCACCATCAGCACCTGGATGCGGTCGCGGACGCGCTGGGAGTGGTTCCGAAGTCGCACCCGTTCGAGAGCATCGAATCGCTGTCCGCGATCTCGGCGCCGACTGTGGTCGTGGTGAGCGCCGATGAGCCCGACCCGGAGCATCCACAGGCGGTGGGGGAGGCCTACGCGGCGGCCATCCCCGGTGCCGACCTCGTCACAGACGAGCCGGGCCGGTCGCCGATCGCCTGGCAGGGCAGCCAGCTCTCGGGGGTGATCGCCGAGCTCGCCGAGCGGTCGGAGATGTGAGGCTGGCGGGCGCGTGAGCAAAGCCCACGCGCCCGCGTCGCGGCCTCGATTAGCCCAGCGTCACGTGCGTGATGCGGATGTTCTTGGACGGCGCGAGGTAGCCGTTGCCGGTGAAGCGAACCTGGACCTGCAGGGTCTGGGTCGCGGGACGCTTGCCTCCGATCGTGGGCGAGAACGTGTGGGTGAATATCGCCGTCGCTGTGAAGGAGCAATCCGCGAGCACACCCGGCCGCAATTGGGTCACTCGGCGCTTGCCGACGAAGTAGCTGACCGTCACGTTGCCGTAGCACTGCGGCGCCGACGGGAACTGCACGGACGGCACCAGCTTGCCGCTGGTCGTGAAGACGAACGGCTTCGTCCGGTCACGAGAGGGCTTGGTAGAGGTCTGCAGCCCTCGCGGATAGGGACGCACGAGCGGGAACGTGGTGAACGTGTTGAAGGCCCCGTAGTTGGTGAACCCCGGGTGGGTCCCCACCAGACGGAACTGGAATGTCGTCCCCGCCTGCAATCCAGCGAGGTTCTGGGCGACGTTGGTCGGGCCACTGCCGGCGGACACAGTGCCGGAGGTAGTCGTGGAGAACGAACCCCCGGTTCCCCACTGGAAGCTCCATACGGTCGCCTGTCCGTTGGGAAGCACCGTTCCATTGACCGTCGCGCCGTGGGCCGAGATGTTCGTGGCATTCCCGGTCGCTACGCCGGGCAGGGGATGGCCGGTGGTCTTGAACGTCCTGTCGGCTCCCATTGTCGTGCCAGATGCGTTCTGCGCGATCAGCCGGTAGTGGTACCGGGTCCCCGGCAGCAGGCTGCCGATCCCCACGTGCACGGACACCGAGGAGGTACCAGAGCCGGCGCTGTGGTGGGCGCTCGTCGCGCCGTACGCTGTGGTCGGGCCCCACACGAACCAGTAGTGGGTCGAGCCTGCGTTCGGGTTCACCCTTCCGTTCAGGACGGCGCTGGTGTTCCTGATGGTGCTCGCCACGCCGGTGGACACGGTCGGCGACGACGCTGCTTCGGCCACGGCGACGGCGAGCGCGAATGCCGCGAGCGACGCCAGCACCAAGCTGATTGTCCGTTTCATGGCACCTCCTCCAAGGTTGCTGTTCCGCGCGTTATAACGGGGGGTCCACCCGGAAGTTGCGGCCAACGACGCGTCGAGGTTCGCGCGAAATGCGCGCCGCCTCGCCAGATACCGCGCGGCCTGTGTCCCGGGCTAGTACAGCTGTAGGACCGTCGCGCAGCCGAACGGGTACACCGCCCGGCTTATCGGCGTCAGCTTCTTGACCAGTCCACCGGCGTGGCCGTGGCAGTCGGTGAGCACGAACCGGGCTCCGGTGCTGCGAACGAACGCCCACGCCGCGCTGTTGGTCTCCGGCCACTTGAACAGGTTGAAGCTCTGGGCAAAGCGCTGCTTGTAGTTCGGCACAGACCACAGGAAGTCGCCGATGTAGGTGTGGCGGCCGGTTATGGCCGGCACCACCATCCCCAGGTAAAAGGGGGTCAGGACGCCGCCGGGCTGGGGGTCCCGGGCCAGGAAGCTCAGCGCCCGCTGCTCGTCGCGCCTGATGAAGTTTCCGTCGTTCTTGTAGGGCCCCATGAATATGTGGGCGCTGCTCAGCTGATCGACGGCCGCCGGGATTGTCGTCACCGCCACCAGCAGCACGGCCGCCAGGGCGGCCAGGCGCCGGTAGGGCAGGCGGGCGAGCGGAAGCGACTGGATGCCCCTGACCGCGAGCACGGCCAGCGGGATCGTGACACCCGCGAACGCGTGCAGCGGCGTGGCTCCCAGGCCGGCGATCGAGATGCCGTACACAGCCAGGGCAGCCAGGGGCCAGGCCATGGTCGCCGCCGCGAGGAAGCTCCTTGGCCGCCGCCGGTACGACAGCGCCGCCACGACAAGGAGCGGAATCAGGGACTCCATGACGCCGGCGAACCCCCAGCCATTGCTGGTCCCGATCCGGCCCAGCCGCCAGACGACGTCGGCGCGATCGAGAATCCCGTAGTAGATGAGCGGAAGGGCGGTGGCGAGCACGGTGCCGGCGCAGAGAAGCAGTCGCCGGCGGAGCGCGATGCGCCCCTCCTCGTCGTCGGAACGCGCCAGGGCGGCGAGCACCTCGCCGCCCAGCACGACCAGGATCAGCGTCTCGCCTTGCCAGGGGTGAAGCCAGGCCGCCAGCAGGCCGAGCACCGGGGCCTGCCACAGGCCTGTACCGCGCTGACGGGCACGGCAGTAGGCCACGAGCCCCGCGACCATGGCCGCGATCGCCATCAGCCCAAAGGGATAGCCCCAGGACCAGAACGGCAGCCACGCGTCGCCGAGGGACCCGAACCAGCCGTAGAACAACGCCAGCACCAGGGCCGCCAGGGCCGCGTAGCGCCCCTTGATCATGCGATGGATGTAAGCCCGCAGGGCCAGGAACGCTCCCACCACCGCCACCGGTTTCCATAACAACAGCGATAGCCACGGCGCCACACCAAGCGCCGTCAGGCCACCGGAGATGGCGACCACCGGCTGGATGTAGTCGTGCGGGGTCTGGTTGATTACGAACAGGTCCGAGGCCAGCAGGTGATGCGAGGCATCGCGGATCCAGGCCAGGTACTGCATCTGGTCGGCGATGAACAGGCCGTCGGTACCGGTCCAGACCCGGCCGTGGGCGATGACTTGGTACAGGTCGAGCGCCAGAACCCACGATGACACCGCCGCGAACAGCAGCAGCACCAGGAGCTCGAGCGGATCGATCCGGAGGCGGCGCCGTCGGGCCTCAGGGCGATCGAGCTCCGGCCCTCGGGCGATTTCGGGCGAGGCTGCGCTTGGCGGGGCGAGCGCCATGTGCGTGGAGGCTACTTTGTGGATCGTCCGGATCGCCGCCCACGCGCCTTGAGCCGCGGACTCACAGGGGCCGGGCTCCGCGCTCCGAGCGGACGCCCGCGCTGGGCCCTGAATTCGCGCTGCGCGTGGGAGCTGAATTCGCGGCTGTCTCCAACGCTCGATAATCGGGCTTATGTCGACCTGTAAGTTAGAACGGGTCGCATCATCCCGACGAGGTCGCCCCTGGACCGGCCCGAGATCTGCGTTTCTCCCCAAACCCCAGGCGTTGAACCAGGAGCGGGACTTTCGGCACGTTGGGCGGTGCGTAACGTCGATGCGACGGTTGACGGCCTCGACCCATCGACGTTTTGCATGCCTGGGGCCGCCTTCCCGACGGCCGGGCTCGAGACCCGCACCGGTGCCCCTGACCCGGCGGATACACTCATCCAGCGATGCCCAAGCAGCAGCGCATGATGCGGATCGAGCAGCGAGGGACGCTCCAGGCGATCCACGAGCTCGAAGGCCGCTCTGACGAGGAGCTCGGGGCCGAGACCCGTTACAAGGCGGCGGCCCAGGCGATCCTGGGTGCTCGGGCGGCCGAGCGTTATGACGCCAAGAAGGCCCGCGCACACTTCCAGCGCGCGCTGGCTGCGGCCCGACCCCAAGAGCGCCTCCAGCTGCGGCGGATGGCCGATGCGTCGCTGGCACTGGCCGAGCGTCGCCCGGACGACCTCAAGAAGGCCACCGAGCGGCTGGGGGTCGAATCTCCCACCACCAGGCAGCTTCGGGGGCTGTGGCTGATGGGGCTGATCGCGCCGCCGTCCAGCGCCGGCGTGCTCGCTCGGATACGGGGCATCTTGCTGCTGATCGTGCTGCTCGCGGTCGTGTTCGGGATCGGTTTCGGGATCATCACCGGGATCGCGGCCGCGGCCGGCGGGATCTCCACGGGCGTGAAGTTCTTCTACGACATCGTGCTGATACTGATCGTGTTCGGGGTGCTGGCGTATCTCGGCCGCCGCCGCCAGAAACGGATGAAGGCGGAGCGCGCCGACCAGATCGCCGCGCGTTCGCGCTGAGCGGACGTGTGCGGCCGGTACACGCTCGCCACGCCGAGCCCCGCTGACCTTCGCGCCCGGTTTCCGATCGGGGAATCGGTCGAGATCAAGGCTCGCTACAACGTCGCCCCGGGCGATGAGGTGCTCGCCGTCACCACCGACAAGGAAGGCGCCCCGCGTGGCGAGCTGCTTCGCTGGGGGTTGGTGCCGAGCTGGGCCAACGGCCCGGAGACGGGGCTGAAGATGATCAATGCCCGGGTCGAGACGGTCGCCGAGCGACCGGCTTTCCGGCGAGCGTTCGAGCGCTTCCGCTGCCTGATCGTGGCTGACGGCTTCTACGAATGGCGCCGTCGAGAAGCGGGCCCCAAGCAGGCGTTTCACATAACGCGCAGCGATCGCGAGCCGTTCGCCTTCGCCGGTCTGTGGTCTGTGTGGTACGGCGAGGAGGGAAGCAGGCTGCGATCTTGCGCGATCCTGACGACGGCTCCTAACGCCGCCGTGGTGCCGCTTCACGACCGCATGCCGGTGATCCTCGCCAGCCAAGACGAAGCGGAGTGGCTCGACCCCTCCACGCATCCAGAGCGGCTGTACGAGCTCCTGGCGGGCCTCAGGGCCTCCGACACCGCCGTGCGCCCTGTTGGACCGGCCGTCAACGACGCCCGCTACGACGGACCGCAGTGCCTGGCGCCGGCGGCCGAGAGCGGCCCGTCGGCGCTTCACAGCGGTCAGCCCACACTTTTCTAGATGGGCCTCTCCCCCCTCGTCTCCTCATACGACCATGTCCTGCTCGACCTCGACGGCTGCGTGTGGATCGGCGAGGAGTGCACGCCCGATGCCCCTGCAGCGATCGCCGAGCTCCGCGCCGCCGGCAAGTCGCTGGCGTTTCTCACGAACGATCCCCGGCGCTCCCCGGAGGAGTACGTGCGCAAGCTGTGGTCGCTGGGGCTGCGGGCGTCGCTCGAGGAGGTGGTCACGGTCGGCGCCGCGATTCAGCACCTGCTGGCCGAGCGGGCCCGGGGCGCGGAGGTGTATGTCATCGGCGCACCCGCCATCTTCCGTCACGTCACCGAGGCCGGGCTGCGGATCGTCAACGGCACCGATCGCGCCTCCGAGGCCCGGCTCGTGGTGATCGCCGGCCACGATGACTTCCACTTTTCCGAGTTGCGGGCCGCGACCCAGGCTGTGCTGGGGGGAGCGGAGATGATCGCCGCCGGCCGCGACCGCACGTTTCCGGCCGAGGACGGCCTCTGGCCGGGGACCGGCGCCATCGTCGCGGCCCTGGAGTACGCCACCGACCGCCAGGCTCAGATAGTCGGCAAGCCGGCCCCCCAAATGTTCCGCACGGCGCTCGACCGCCTGGGCCCGGGCCGGGCACTGGTCATCGGCGACATGATCGACTCCGACCTCTCGGGCGCGGCGGCTGCCGGACTCGATGCGGCGATCGTCCTTACCGGCGTCAGCAGCAGGTCGGAGGCGGAGGCGGCGCGGGATCCGGAGCCGGTGGCAATCGCCGAGCACCTGCACGAGCTGGTGGTGGGATGAGCTTTCAGCTGATCGTCAATCCGTCCGCCGGAGGCGGGCGGGCAGGTCGCGCCCTGCCCGGCGTCGAGGACGCGCTGCGCCAGCTACAACTCGATTACCGCGTCGAGCGCACTCGCAGCCTCGAGCACGCCAGCGAGCTGGCTCAGGCCGCTGCCGCCGTGGGCGACGCGTCCGTCGCGTTCGGAGGCGATGGCCTGATCGGCGCCATCGCCGGAGCACTGCACGACTCAGGCGGCGTGCTGGGAGTGCTGCCCGGCGGACGGGGGAACGACTTCGCCCGCACGCTCGGCATCCCGCTCGACCCCAGCGCGGCATGCGACGTTCTGGCCGGCGGCGTCGTGCGGGCCCTCGATCTCGGTGAAGCCGGCGGGAGAGCCTTCATCGGCATCGCCAGCTGCGGCTTTGACTCAGACGCCAACCGGATTGCCAACGAGGCCCGGCTCATCCGCGGCAACCTGGTGTATGCCTACGGAGCGCTGCGCGCACTGGCCTCCTGGCGGCCGACGACGTTTTCGCTCCGGTTCGACGGCGGGGAGCCCCGGCGGGCCGTCGGATACACGGTCGCGGCGGCAAACTCCAAGGCCTATGGCGGCGGCATGTGGCTGGCCCCGGCGGCAGCGCTCGACGACGGGTTGCTAGACGTCGTGATCGTGGGTCATGTCCCGAAGCTCCGGTTCCTGCGGCTGTTGCCGACCGTTTTCAAGGGCCAGCACGTGCGACAGCCGAACGTCGAGGTACGCCGGGCGCGGGAGGTCGAGATCAGCGCCGAGCGGCCGTTCACCCTGTACGCGGATGGGGACCCGATCGCCGCGCTCCCGGTCAAGGTCCGGACTCTCCCGGGCGCGGTAAAGGTGATCGTGCCTCGATGAGCTTCCTGGGCCCAAAGATCCTGGCCGCTCGCGCCGTAGGCGGGCTGGCCCGCATCACCGGGCGCGGCGGTGGCACCAGCCTTCCGGGGAAAGTGTTGATGCGGCTCGAGCCTCACGCCATCAGCGAGCTCGCTGCCCGCGTGCCGGGAGGTTGCGCAGTGATATCGGCCACCAACGGCAAGACCACGACATCGGCGATGACCGCGTCCGTGCTGCGGCGTGCAGGGCTGACGCTCGTCCACAACCGGGCCGGCGCGAACATGGCCGGGGGTGTCGCCTCCAGTCTTCTACACGCCGCCCGCGCCGACGGAGGGATCGACGGCCAGTTCGGCCTGTTCGAGCTCGACGAGTTTTGGCTCGATCGGGTGACCGCCGAGCTTCGACCGCGGGCGGTCCTGCTGGCGAACCTGTTCCGCGACCAGCTCGACCGCTACGGTGAGCTCGAGGCGATCGCCGACCGCTGGGCCGCGATGGTGGCGAGGCTCCCGGACCATGCCGCCCTGGTCCTCAACGCCGACGACCCGCTCGTAGGCGACCTGGGACGAGAGCGCGCAGGCGTCACCTACTTCGGCGTCGAGGACCCGGCGATGGCCATGCCGGAGATGCAGCACGCCGCCGACTCCAAGCACTGCCGCCGCTGCGGCGCAGCCTACGTCTACGACGCCATCTACCTGGGCCATCTCGGCCGCTACCGATGCCCTTCGTGCGGCCAGCAGCGACCACAGCCCTCGGTAGCCGCCGAGGAGGTCCACCTTCAAGGCACTCGGTCAGCCAGCTTTCGGCTGCGTACGCCGTCTGGCTCTGCCCAGGTCATGCTGCCGCTTCCCGGCCTCTACAACGTCTACAACGCGCTGGGGGCGGCATCGCTGTGCCTGGCCCTGGGCGTGGGACTGGACAGCGTGGTCGGCGGGCTACAGGACGTACGGGCCGCCTTCGGGCGCGCGGAGATCGTCAAGATCGGCGACTCGGAGCTCGCGATCCTCTTGATCAAGAACCCGGCCGGGGCGAACGAGATCGTGCGCACGCTCGTGCTGGAAAGCGGCCAGCTCGACGTGCTCGGCGTTCTCAACGACCAGGTGGCCGACGGCCGCGACGTCTCCTGGATCTGGGATGCCGACTTCGAGGTTCTGGCCTCGCGAGTGCGGCGGGCGACGTGCGCCGGGACACGCGCCGCCGAGCTCGCCGTGCGCCTCAAGTACGCCGGAGTTCCCAGCGAACGCCTGCACGTCATACCCCATCTGGCGGACGCGATCGGCGAGTCCCTTCAGACCGCGGCCGACGGGCGCGTATACGTCCTCCCCACCTACACGGCCCTGCTCGAGCTGCGCGAGCAGCTTGCGGCGGGGGGCCACGTCGGCAGCTTCTGGGCGGGCGGCGTGGAGTCCAGGAGGGAGTCGTGACGGCGATCTGGCACGACCTGGAGTGCGGAAGCTATGTGACCGATCTGCCGCTGTGGCGAGCGCTTTCAGACGAGCACGGCGATCCGGTGCTCGAGATCGGCGCCGGCACGGGACGGGTGGCGATCGACCTCGCCAGCCGCGGCCATCGGGTGACGGCGCTCGATCACGACGCGCCGCTGCTCGCGGAGCTCTCCCGCCGGGCCGGCGGCCTCGAGATCCCCACCGTGATTGCAGACGCGCGGACTTTCGAGCTGGAGGAGCGGTTCGCGCTGTGCCTCGTACCGATGCAGACGATCCAGCTGCTGGGCGGCCCGGAGGGGCGGCGCGCCTTCCTGGAGCATGCCCGCCGGCACTTGCGCGGAGGCGGGGTACTGGCGGCGGCGATCGCCAGCCGGCTCGAGGCGTATGAGCTTCCGGACGGAGGTCCAGGGCTCCTACCGGACATGTGCGAGCGCGACGGCGTGGTCTACGCCAGCCACCCCACAGCGATCCGCGCGGACGGGGACGGGTTTGTGCTCGAGCGTCGGCGGGAGACCGTCGGGCCCGACGGGCGCATAACCGCGGAGGCGAACGTCATCAAGCTCGACCGCGTTCTTCCCTCGGAGCTCGAGCGCCAGGCTGCGGAGGCCGGGCTGGAGCCCGCGGGCAGAGCCACGATCCCGGCCACCGAGGACTACTCGGGCAGCGAGGTGGTGATCCTCCGTGCCTGACGGCGGGGTCGGCGCCACTCAGGGGCCCGAGCTGCGGGTGTGCGCGCTGTATCCCGACCTGATGAACATCTATGCCGATCGCGGCAACCTGCTGCTGCTCGAACGCCGCTGCCACTGGCGGGGCATCGGGTTTCAGTTGAGCTCGAGCAGCCTGGGAGAGGAGCTCGATCCCGACGGCGCCGACCTCTTCTATATGGGCGGGGGCCAGGATCGGGACCAGCGCCTGTGTGCCTACGACCTGGCCGAGCGCAAGCGAGATGCCCTTCACGCGGTGGCCGCTCGCGGCGGCGTGATCCTCGCCGTATGCGGCGGCTACCAGCTGCTGGGCCATTCATACCAGCTGGGCGAGGAGTCACTCCCGGGCGCGGGGCTCGTCGACCTCTGGACCGTAAGGGCCGACAACGGTGGTGGGGACGCGGCGGGACGCCTGATCGGAAATGTGGCGATCGAGGTCACGCTCGAGACGGGTCGCCCCCCCGCGGTGCTCGCCGGGTTCGAGAACCACGGCGGGCGCACCCACCTGGGAGCCTCGACTCGACCCTTAGGCCACGTGCTTCACGGCCACGGCAACAATGGCCACGACGGCTACGAGGGCGTACGCGATCGGGGGATCATCGGCACCTACCTGCACGGTCCACTTCTGCCCAAGAACGTGTGGTTCGCCGATTGGCTGATCCACACCGCGCTGGGCCTCCAGCAATCGCTGGCGCCGCTCGACGACGAGCTCGAACAGCGCGCCCACGCGGAGGCCCGTCGGGCAGCCGGCGTGTAGTGGACGCCACCGTACGTAGCGGCGCATTCGAGCCCCGGCAACTACGATGACCCGCCGACCGATGCGCTCCCGACGAGCCAGCAGGTTTATGTCGCTCTCTGCGGTAGCGCTAGCCGCGGTCGGCCTGGCTGCGTGCGGCTCCGGCATGCACCAGGCGACCGCGAGCGGCACCGCTCCCAGCACGACGACCACCTCCGAGCTCCCCGGAACGGGCCGCCCGCCGGTGGCCGTCGGCGACAAGAACACGTTCCCCGAGCAGTTCGTGCTCGGGGCCCTGTACGAGCAGGCCCTCGCAGCGCAAGGCTTCTCGGTCTCGCTGGACCGCAACATCGGACCGACGGACGTCACGATCAGGGCGCTGCAGAGCGGGAGCCTCTCGTTCTATCCCGAGTCCGTCGGGGTGTGGGACCAAAGCGTCGCCGGGTACAAGCGCAAGTTCACCACCGCAAGCGCGGCGTATCAGGCCGGGCAGCGCTACGCGCTCGCCCACGGCTTCCAATTGCTCAACCCCACCCCGTTCTCCGATACCCCGGCGATCGGGGTCACGCTCACCTACGCGGTCCAGCACGGCGTGAGCACGATCGGCGATCTGCGCAAGCTCGCAGCCGGCTTGACCATCGGCGGGCCGCCTCAGTTCGAAAGCAGCTCCACCGGCCTGGCTGGGGTGGAACAGGCATACGGGTTTGCCCCGGCCGCCTTCAAGCCGCTTCCCGTCGGCGAGCAGTACACCGCGCTGGACCGGGGGACGGTCCAGGCCGCCGACGTGAATACCACCGACGGCCAGCTCACCAGCTACAACTACGCCTTGCTCCACGACCCGGTCCACGTGTTCGGCTGGGGAAATGTCGTCCCGGTGGTCCCCCAGAAGGTGCTGGAGCAGGAGGGGCCGGTGTTCCAGGCCACGATCGACAGGGTCAGCGCCCTGCTCACGACGTCGGTGATTCGCCAGCTGAACGCGGCGGTCGCGCTGGGTCACCAGGACCCGGCCAAGGTGGCAAAGCAGTTTCTGGAGGCCCACAACCTGGTGCCACAGAGCCAGTCAGGCTGATGGCACGCTTCAGGCTCCGCTGGAGCCAAACCCGCCGGCGCCCCGTGCCGAGACCGACAACTCCTGTACCTCGACGACCGACACCGTCTCCGAGCGGACCACCACCAGCTGCGCGATCCTGTCGCCGGTGGCCACGCGGAACGGCACGCGGGGATCAGTATTGAGCAGGAGCACGCACAGCTCGCCCCGATAACCGGAGTCGATCAGGCCTGGTGCGTTGACCAGCGCGATGCCGTGACGGAGCGCCAGCCCGGAGCGCGGCAGCACCAGTCCCGCGTGCCCTGGCCGGATCTCGACCGCGATTCCGGTCCGGATCGCGGCACGCCCGCCCGGCTCGAGCGTCGCCTCGTCGAGCGCGTGCAGATCGAGACCGGCGTCTCCGGCATGGGCGCGGGTTGGCAGCACCGCGCGTTCATCAAGCCGGCGGACGCGGAGGTTCACGCCCGATCGCTGGTCAGAGCGAACCGCTCGTAGCGGGCGGCAGCCGACGCCGGCAGCCGTGCCCTGATCCGTACCCCCTCGGCCGCGTCCTCGCGTTCGAGGTCGCCGGCCAGCTCGTGCAGCTCGGCCAGTCTGGCCCCCTCGCCGTATGGGAGCAGCAGCACTGTTTCCACAAGGGTGCGCGCGAACTCCTCCTCGATTCGCTCGGTCAGCGAGCCGATCCCCTCGCCGCTGAGGCCCGAGACCAGGACGGCATCGGAGTGCCGGTAGGAGAGCTCAGTCCGTCGCTCGTCGTCGATCAGGTCCGCCTTGCACAACACGAGCAGGCGTGGGGCCTCCACTGCTTCGATCTCGTCCAGGACATCCTCGACCGCCCGGATCATCGTCGCCAGTTCGTCCTCCGGGACCGAGGCGTCGGCCACGTGGAGGATCAGATCGGCCAGGCGGGTCTCTTCGAGCGTTGCGCCGAACGCGTCCACCAGCTGGTGGGGCAGCTTGCGGATAAAGCCGACGGTGTCCGTGAGCAGGTAGTCGCGTCCGTCGGCTCGAAGCAAGCGCGTGGTCGGATCGAGGGTCTGGAACGGGCGATCGCCGACGCCGACGGACGCCCCGGTGAGCGCGTTCAGCAGCGTCGACTTGCCTGCGTTTGTGTAACCGGCGAGGGCCACCGATGGAAGCTGCGCCCGCTGTCGCTCGGCGCGCATCACAGCCCGGCTGGAGCGCACCTGCGCCAGCTTGCGCTTGAGCCCTGAAATCCTGTCGCGCGCCAGCCGCCGGTCGGTCTCGATCTGGGTCTCCCCCGGTCCGCGCGTGCCGATTCCGCCGCCCAGGCGCTCGAGATGCGACCACAGGCCTCGCATCCGAGCCAGGTTGTACTCAAGCTGCGCCAGCTCGACCTGGAGCTTTCCCTCGGCGCTGTGGGCATGCGCGGCGAAGATGTCGAGGATGATCGCGGTGCGGTCGATGACCGGCATCCCCAGCTCCCCCTCGAGGTTGCGCTCCTGGCGCGGGGAGAGCTCGTCATCGCAGGCCACGAGGTTGGCGTCGGCGCTGGTAATTTCGCGCTTGAGCTCGTCGATCTTCCCGGGACCCAGATAGCTGTTCGGGTGCGGATGGTCCCGGCGCTGAACGAGGGCGCCGACATCGGCGACTCCTGCCGTGTGCAACAGCTCCCGAAGCTCAGCCAGCTGGTCGTCGCTGCTCTCGGCACTCGCCGCGACCAGGTATGCGCGCTGACGAGCGCGCCCACGCGGGAGGTGCCCATCTGGCGACGATTGGCGTGTGCGTCCGTGGCGACGGTCGCGCTGCATCCAGGGTCAGGATAGCCGCGGGGTGCGTGGCTTTACGCTGCCCGTGCTACAGCGATCGCAGCCGCTGGACGGCCTCGAGCAGGCGGTCATCCGGGGTGGTCAGCGAGATGCGGAAGAACCCCTCGCCGCTCGGGCCGTACGCGCTGCCCGGCGAGATGACGACCGCGGCCCGCTCCAGCACGTACTCGCAGTACGCCACCGCAGAGCCGAACCCCGGCGGCACCGGCGCCCACACGTAGATGGTCCCCTTGGGACGCGTGACGTTCACGCCTGCCTCCCTGAGGGCGTCGCACACCAGGTCGCGGCGCCGCTGGTAGATGGCGTTCATGCCCTGCACAAAGACGTCGAGCTCGGGCGCCAGCGCCGCGGCACCCGCGAGCTGCACGGCCTCGAACAGTCCCGAGTCGAGGTTCGACTTCAGTCGCCAGTAGTGGGCGATGGCCTCCGCATTGCCCACGATCGCGGCGCACCGCCACCCGGTCATGTTGTAGCCCTTCGATAGCGAGAAGACCTCGACTCCGACCTCTTTCGCGCCTGGCGTCTGAAGGAAGGACGGGGCGACGTAGCCGTCGTAGGTGGTCTCGCTGTAGGCGTTGTCGTGAACGATGAGGACGTCGTTGGCCCCAGAGAGCTCGACCGCCCGGTCGAACAGGCCTTGGGAAACGACGGCCCCCGTGGGGTTGTTCGGGTAGTTGAGGAACATCAGGCGAGCGCGATCAAGCGTCTCGGCGCCGATCGCGTCCAGATCGGGCGCGAACTCCAGCGCCGGGACCAAGGGCATCAGCACGGGCTCCGCCCCGGCCAACAGCGGCCCGCCCGTATACACCGGATACCCGGGATCGGCCGCGAGCGCGACGTCCCCCGGGTCCAGGAAGGCGAGGTTGAGGTTGAAGATGCACTCCTTGGCCCCGATGGCGGGCATCACCTCGCTCTCGGGGTCGAGCTCCACTCCGAAGCGCCGAGCGTAGAACGCGGCCACGGCCTGACGAAACTCTGGGCGGCCTCGGTTGGTCGGATACTGGTGGGTGCTGGGGTCCGCGACGGCGCGCTGCGCGGCCGCCACGATCGGCTCGTATGTCGGCATGTCAGGATCGCCGATGCCGAGGCTGATCACATCAATCCCCTCGGCCCGCTTTGCCGAGACCTTGCGCTCGAGCTCGGCGAACAGGTACGGCGGGATCCGCCCGAGGCGTCTACTCGACTGCACGCAGCTCCTTCACGAGCTCCTCGGCGACGGTTCCGCGGAACACCGGTACGGCCCACCCGCTGAGCGCCAGGCCCAGGTCCTGCCCAACATCGACTTCGAGCTCCCCACCGTCGAGCACCACCGTCACCGGAGAGCTCCCGTCCTGCCGGATATAGGCCACCGCTGCCCCCGCAGCGCCCGTGCCACTCGCCGAGGTCTTCCCCACCCCTCGCTCGAAAATCCGCGCTCGGATCTGTCCGGGCGCCACGGGCGTGAAGAACGAGACGTTCGTGCGGTTCGGGAACAGCTCATGGTGCTCGATCTGGGGACCGACATCCTCAAGGTCGAGGCTTTCGAGCTCCTGCTCGCTATCCATCCGGATGGAGCATTGCGGGTTGCCCACCTGGACATGCTGAAACCGCCAGGTCCGTCCGGCCGCGCGAAGCTCGCCCACGCCGTCTCCGGACCCGGCGGGGTAGTCGTCGCTCTGAAGCCGGGCGCGTCCCATGTCCACCGTGCACGTGGTTGGCGAGGTGATCGTCGGTTTCAGTTCTCCCGCCACGGTTTGGATTGGACCGCTATAGCCGTGCCGGTGCAGGTACAGGATCGCCTGCCGTGCGCCGTTGCCGGATACCTCCGCCTCGGAGCCGTCGGGATTGAATACCTGCATGCGCGGCGGCTCAGCATCTGACAGGAGCAACACGCCGTCGGCCCCGACGCCCGTGTGGGCCGCACACATCGCCTGGATGCGGGAGGACGTCAGCTCAAACGGCAGCGCTTGCTGCTCCACGATGAGGTAGTCGTTGCCGAGCGCCTGCCACTTCTCGAAGTCCACGGCGGCGGAGTCTATGCGCGGCTCAGCCCTCGCCACAGCGCGACGATCTCCTCGGCCACCACTTCGGGCTCGCGCCCACTGACGTCGATCACGGTCACCCCGGAAAGCTTGCGCATCCACGTCACCTGGCGGCGCGCGTAGTTGCGCGTCCGTCGCTTCATCCCGTCGACGTCTCCCACGAGCAGCTCATCGAACCCCAGTGCCTTGCGGGCCGTGACCGAGGCGCCGGCCGCGTTGGCACGGCGCACCTCGTCCGCGGCGCCCTTGGCGACCATCTGGTCGATCCGTTCGTCGATCCTTGCGTACAGCTGCTCTCGGTCCATCACGAGCCCGATCAGCAGCGTCGGCCGGCGAACGTCGTCGCTCCAGAGCTCCGACTCGGCCCCCGGCGGCTCGAGCTCACCGGCGTCGAGCAGCTCGAGCGCTCGAACGACCCGCTGGCGGTCGGTGGGATCGATCGTCTCCGCCGCCCAGGGAGCCCTCTGCGCAAGCGCCGCGTGTAGGGCCCCCGGCCCCCGCCGATCGAGCTCGGCCAGCCACCGCTCGCGCACCCCTTCGGGTGGCGCCGGTCGCAGGCTCAGCTCCGTGAGCGCGGCGCGCAGATATAGCCCGGTTCCGCCCACCACGATTGGGCGCCGTCCGTTCTGGAGCAGCTCGTCGATCTCGGCATGAGCCAGCTCCGCGTATTGGCCGGCGCTGAAGCTCGCCTCGACCGGCAAGAACGAGATCAGCCGGTGCTCGAGCCGCGTCCGCTCGGCCGGCGTCGCGGCACCAGTGAGGGTCTCCAGGCCCGCGTACACCTGCAGGGCGTCCGCCGACACGGCAACTGGTCGCTCTTGAAGCTCGCGCAGGCGGTCGGCCAGGGCGGTGGCGATGGCTGTCTTGCCGACGCCCGTGGGCCCGAACAGGGCGATGACCTCGGCGGACATGCCGCGGAGTATCGTGAACCGATGGCAGTCCAGATCGGCACCGGGGTGTCCACCCTGCCCGACCCTCGCGACGCCGGCGCTGACGCCGCCACCCAGGCCGTCGCGGCGCTGGATGGCAGAGGAGCAGAGCTCGTGCTGGTGTTCGCGACTGGCGGCCATCTGGCGGCGCCCGAGGCGACGCTGGAGGGCGTTCACGAAGCGTCGTCTCCAGCGGTGCTGGTGGGAAGCGGGGCCGGCGGGGTGCTCGGCGAGCGCAGAGAGCTTGAGTCGGGCACGGCGGTCGCCGTGTGGGCCGCGTCCTTCGGCACCGGCGAGGTGACCCCGTTTCACCTGCGCTTCGAGTCAGACGAAGATCTCCCGAGGATCACCGGCCTACCGAGCATCGAGCGCTCCCGCGGGCTGATCATGGTCGCCGATCCGTACTCGTTCCCCACGGACGCGCTGCTGACCGAGCTTGCGCTACAGACTCCCGGGGTGCCGATCCTGGGCGGGCTCGAGAGCGCTCGCACGAGCGATGACACCGCGGCGCTGCTGTTCGGAGACGAGGTGCGTCCGGACGGGGCGGTGGGGGTCTCGCTGGAGGACATCGAGCTCCTGCCGTGCGTCTCGCAGGGCGCGGCCCCGTGTGGCCCGGAGCTGACGATCACGGCGGCCGATGGCAATGTGATCAAGGAGCTGGCCGGTCGTCCGGCGCTGGAGACGTTGCAGCGCGTCGTGGGCCAGCTTTCCGAGCGCGAGCGAGCGCTGGTGGCGGGTGGCTTGTTGATCGGAATCGTGGTCGACCCCGGCAAGGCCGAGTACCAACAAGGCGACTTCCTGGTCCGCGGGATCGCAGGCGCCGACCCGGACTCCGGCCGACTCGCGGTCGCCGCCGAGGTGCACGAGGGGCAGGTGATCCGCCTCCACGCCAGGGATGCGAGATCCGCGCACGAGGATCTCCAACGCCAGCTCCGTCTGTGCATGGACGCCGTCGCCAACAGCGGGCCCGCAGGCGCGCTGGTGTTCTCCTGTAACGGTCGCGGTGCGGGGATGTTTGGTCCGTGCGATCACGACGCCACTACCGTTGCCGAGGAGCTGGGAGAGGCACCGGCGGCGGGGTTCTTTGCCGCCGGCGAGATCGGACCGGTCGGCGGACGGAGCTTCCTTCACGGATTCACCGCCACAGTAGGCGTCTTTCCCCGCTAGCGGCCGCTCGCGCTCGGCGGGCCCTAACGACCGCCAATACACTGACGCGCCGTGAATCTCGTCCGCGGCAACGTCCTGGTCACCGGCGCGACCGGAGGAATTGGACAGGCAATCGGGCGAGCGTTCGCTTCCCGCGGCGCCAGCCTAATTCTCACTGGCCGCCGGACTGCGATCCTCGAGCCGTTCGCTGCCGAGGTCCGGGGACGCCCGCTGGCGTGCGATCTGTCAGACCGCGAAGACGTCGAGAAGCTCTGTCGCGAGGCGGTAGCAGCAGAGCTCGACGTGTTCGTCGCAAATGCGGCACTGCCCGCCAGCGGATTGCTGACCGAGTTGACCCACGGAGGAGATCGACCGCATGCTGGAGGTCAACCTCCGGGCCCCGGTGGCGCTTGCCCGCGCGCTCGCGCCGGGCATGATCGGGCGCGGCCGTGGCCACATGGTGTTCGTCTCCTCGCTCTCCGGCAAGGCCGCCAACCCCGCCTCCTCGATCTACTCGGCCACGAAGTTTGGCCTGCGCGGATTTGCGCTCGGACTGCGCGAGGATCTAAGGCCCCATCACGTCGGAGTCTCCACCGTGCTTCCCGGCTTTATCAGCGAAGCCGGAATGTTCGCCGACGCCCAGGTCAGCCTCGCTGAGGGGCATATCAAGCTGCCGCCGGGAGTCAGCACCCGCACGCCAGAGCAAGTCGCGGCAGCGGTGATCAAGGCCATCGAGCGCAACCGCGCCGAGCTGGACGTCGCGCCGGCGCTCGTCCGCTTGGGAGCGACGTTCGCCGGCGCCGCGCCTCAGCTGGCGGCCGTCGCGAGCAGGCTGATGGGTAGCAGCAGAATCGCCGGCGAGGTGGCGGAGGGCCAACGCGACAAGCGGGCGTGAGGCCGTTTCGGCGCGATCTAGCTGATCCGCCTCGCCGCCTCACAGGTCCTGCCGGCGGTTGGTAGCGTCCGCGGCGATGCCGTCCGAGTGGCCGTCCGTCTCGTACGAGTCCTGGAGCGAGACGTGTGACACGCTCCACGCTCACACCCAGTTGCTGGGCAAGCTGGCGGTCGCGTTGGCGCCGCCTGAGCCCGAGCTCCAGCACGCGGCCCTGCGGCTGACGGCGCGGGGCTGGGAGACGGCGCCGATGCCGGCGCCGGATGGGTCAGGAGCGTTGGCGTTCACGCTCGATCTCCGTGCCCATGAGGCATTGGTCGAGCACAGCGGCAGACCGACCTCGAGGATCGCCCTGACTCCGGACAGGCCGGTAGGCACAGTGACGCGCGAGGTGCTTGAAGCGGCCCGCGAGGTCGGCGGCGACATCGAAATCAACCCGACGCCGCAGGAGGTGGCGTGGACCGTGCCGCTCGACGAGGACGACCAGCACCAGCGCTACGACCAGGACGCGGTGCGCTCGTACTTCGCGGCCGCGACCCAGGCCGCGCTCGTGCTAGCGGCGTTCCGCGCCCCCTACCGCGGCCGCTCAACGCCCGTGAACGCCTGGTGGGGATCGTTCGATCTGGCCGTCAGCCTGTTCTCGGGTGCGCCGGCCGAGCCGCCCTCAGACGAATTCATCATGCGCAACGCGATGGACGCCCAAGAGGTCGCGATCGGCTGGTGGCCCGGCGACCAGCGGTACGGCGGCGCCGCCTTTTACTCCTACGCGCATCCGGCGCCAGAGGGTTTCGCCGGGAGAACGCTCTCCCCACCCCAGGCACGGTGGCACGCGGAGCTGGGCGAGTACATCCTCGACTGGGAGGACGTTCGCTCGAGCGCGGACCCGCGTGGGATCGCGCTTGAGTTCGCGCGCTCAGCCTTCCGCCACGCCTGCGAGGTGTGCGAGTGGGACCCGGCGCTGCTCGAAAGCGCCGAAGGGGCACCGCCGCCCGTTAGGTAACTGACTAGGACGAAGCCGACGCCTGAAGCCAGCGAGTCAGGGCGTGACGGCCGGATAGCGTCACCTCGCCATCAGCCGCGATCCAATCCCTGGCGCGTAGCTCCCGGACGATCCCCAGGGCGTCGTTCGGGGCTGGCCCGTCGCCGTGCGACTCGAGCCGGTTGCTGGCCGGTTCGACGAACCATCGCCCGGATTCCAGCCCCGCCAGCGCCCGCCCTTGTTCGGCCGTCGGGATGTCGAGCGGGTGAGGGGCTGCGCCGCGCAGGGGGTCGTCGGCATCGGGAGAGCGGGACGGTGAACTCGCGACTCTCCGACGCCGAGCCAGGCGCCCCGGCGCTCTCGGGCGCCGACTCAGCTGTTCGGGAGGCGAACTCGTCGCCCAGGTGCTCGAGCTGCGCTCCCAGCCAGCTCGCCGCAGTTTCCATCCAATCCCTGGCCCGGTCGGGGTCTACACCGACATAGCCGGCCAGATCGTCCACGTCGACCTCAGCGGCCATCCGCTGGACCGATTCCCGTATCTCGTGCGCGATCGACCGCACGGTGTCCTCGAAGTTCTCGTTGTCTTCGCCGAAGCCCTCAGGCCCTTCCTCATCTGCGCGCATGGCTAAATGATGGCACGCCGGCGAACTGGGCCGGCTACGGTGGGCTCGGGACCGGTGGCCGGGGCGCCGGGACCGCTAGCCCGAGTCGCCTGACGGTTCTGTGGCGAGGACGTGCTCGCTCGTCACCGATGCCAGCGTGGCGATCATTTCGTCCGCCAGCCGAGCGCCATCGGTGGCCCGCTCGGGAGTTGCCTGGACTCGCACCACCACGTCGTCGCCATCGATCTCCTCGAGCAACACACGCGGGTCCGATCGGGTGGGCGTGGTGATCGCTTCGTCCAGCAGCGCCTGCACCTGTCCTGGCCGAATCCCGGTGTTCAGCCGGACCTTGACGTCGACGGGCTCCGGTTCTCGCAGTGGGACGACGGCCGCGGCGAGTACGACGTTGTTGGGGATCATGATCCGATCATCGCCTCGAGCCAGCGTCGTATAGAGCAGCCCGAGCGAGCTCACGACTCCTTCGGTGGAGCCGCCAACGGCGCCCGCCTGCAGGCGGATCCGCTCGCCGACGCGGAACGGTCGCGCGCTGAGAAGCACCATCCCGGCGATCACGTTGCCCAGTGTCTGCTGGGCTGCGAGACCGAAGATGACCGCGGTGAACGCGCCGCCAGCGACGATCGTGGAGGGATGGAAGCCGACGACGCGGGCGGTGACGATGAGCGTGATCGCAGTCGCGACCAGTCGGATCAGGAACCCGACCGTGCCGGCGGTCGATGGATCCATGCGCTTGAAGAACGTCGGCGCCGCGGCCCGGCCGAGGTCGCGCGCGAACGTCCACCCCAGCACCACCAGTGCGATCGCGGTGAGTATCTCGACCCAGGTATTGGTCCCGGAGGAAAGCTTGGGCTGGCAGACGTGGACGTGCGGAGCACAGGTGCCAAACCACGCGTCGCGGTTCGACCACAGCAGGAGTACACCGATCAGCAGCACCAACAGGATGAGGGTCCGCCGCTGGGCGCCGCGAATCGACCTCTGGGCGGCCTGAAGGGTCAGCCCGGCCCGCTCCCAGGCCTCGCTGCGCGTCTCGAACATACGCTCGAACCGCAGGTTGCGCTCTGACTCCTCGCCGTTCTCTGTGTCTCTTTTGAAGGGGTTTTGCATCGACTGGCGTGGCCTCTGTGGCTGCCGACCGTCGCTGATCGCTCCTCCCTTCCGCCTCAGAATAAACGTTGCTGCTTGTTCCGTTTCACCGGCGCGGGCCGATCGACTCGCTCCTTGCGCGTTTCTCGCGTACCGCGCTGAACTACCCGTCCTCGCCTGCGCTCATCAGGCGCTTGATCGGGCCCCCTCACGAGACTGGAGAGCCGCTCCCGCTCCGGCACCGGCATGTATGCGCCGCGGCGGTAGAGATCCTCGTAGCGCGGAATCAGGTCGGGTCGGTGCTCCCGCAGCCACTCGAACCACAGGTCGCGCACCTCTCCCCGTAGGTGCAGCGCGATCCCCGTCACGTACGCCGCGCCTGCCTCGGCGGCCAGCTCGAGAATCGGCTCGACCTGCTCCGGCGCGTCGTTGACTCCAGGCATGAGCGGAGCGATCAACACTCCGGTCCTGATGCCGCTGCGCGTCAGCTCCGCGACCGCCTCGAGCCGGGCGCGCGGGTTCGGGGTATGCGGCTCGGTCGCCCGCCACGCCTTCTCGTCGAGCGTCGGGACGGACAGGGCCGCGCCGAAGTCCGTGACCTCGTTGATCTGCTTCATAAGCTCGAGATCTCGGAGCAGCAGCGGCGACTTCGTCAGGATCGAGCAGGGGTTGGCGGCGTCCCGCATCGCCTCCCAGATACCCGGCATCAGCTTGTACCGCCCCTCGACCCACTGGTACGGATCGGTGTTCGTGCCGAGCGCGACGTGCTCCTTCTTCCACGATGGCCTGTTCAGCTCCGCCCGCGCGAGCTCGGGCGCGTTGACCTTGACGACGATCTCGCGCTCGAAGTCCCGGCCGGCATTGAAGTCGAGGTACGTGTGGGTGGGGCGGGCAAAACAGTTATGGCTCACGACTCCGTTGGCGATGAAGTCGCCGGTGCCGGTGGTGATGTCGTAGAGCGGCAGGGCACGGCCGAGCGGCTCGATCGCCGCCACCTTGAGGTTCGCGAACGTCTTCACCATCTGGCCTTCGATCGAGCGCTTGCGAGTGATCGCGGGATCGATTACGTGGAAGAAGCGGAGGTGTTGGGAGAGACCGCCCGTTATGCGGACGGATGTGAGCCCATTGGGCTTGTTGCTCCGGTCAAGAGCGACTTCGAAGCCGAGACGCTTCGCGCACGCCTCAGTCCAGGCCAGGATCTGGGGATCGGTATTCGAGATTCGGAGGGCGAAAGCGCTCCGGCAGCCCTCAGCATCGAAGATGCCGGCCAGGAAGCCGCGGCACCAGTCGAGGCTCGGAAGGACGGGCCACTCGATGAGCTCGCTGATCCGCTCGACGAGCGGGCGTGAGCCGGTACCGATCGAAACCATCTCGCGGTGAGTGCCCGACCGCGCGCTTGAAAGACACGCTCGCTTAGTCGCGATTTCCTCGGCCCGAGGTAATCGCGGGCACGATGCAAGCGCCTCGATGTCTGTCGAGGGCAAGCCGAAAGTGATACACGTTGCCGTGGGCGCGGCCGGCAGCGCTCATAGAAGTAGGACCCGACGTGGCCGTCGCCGCGGACAATCCCGCAGAGGTAGCCGCGCCGGTAGTCGTTCGTCTCAGCAGGCTGTGGCGGCGAACGCGCCGGTCCCCACGAGGTAGTTATTGGTCGTCAGATGGGCTCGGTCTTTGTCCGGGCGCGAGCGTGTTCAGAACATGCTTCCAGCCCCTGTTGCTCAGGAACCGGTGGTCGGCGCTTGTGATGAGCTCGGTGCCGTCCTCGAGCACGACCCGGTACGCGGGCTTCACGGTGGTCCATTTGTCAAGCACGACTGTGCGGCCGTACTTGCGGTATTTACCGGTACGGACCGTCCCGTAGATCTCGTCGCCCACTTCGAGCTGCTCTATGCGGCTTGTGCCTGCCCGTCCCCCATGAGCACTGGCGTTTCGCCCGAGCTGCATACCGGCAGGAATGTGTGCAGCCGCGATAGGGATTCAGGGTGTACCTGAACGGCATCCGCGACGCCTCGGGCACTCGGTTGAGGATCGACTTCGCCCGCACTTCGTAGAAGCGAGTCTCGATCGCGCCAGGTGCCTCGAAATGGCGGACGACTGCTTCATCCCGATAGCCGGGCAGGCGGGCGCGCTCTCCGGCCTCGATTTCAAGGTTCTCCCATCGCATCCGAACAGATGTTCGCACCTGCCGCGGACGGACCGGCCGGAACGGCTAACTGGCGGCCCGCGCGAGAATCGACTCGTGCCCCATGAGCGTCTGGCTGCTAGCGCCGGTGATCTCGACCTCGACCAGCTCGCCCGGCGAGGCCAGGCCCTCGAAGTTGACGACCTTGTTGTGGGTCGTACGGCCGCGCAGGCGGGTTGGGTCGGTGCGAGAGTGGCCCTCGACCAGCACCTCGAGGGTCCGGCCGACGAATCGCTGCGCGCGCTCATGGGCACGGCGCTGGATTACCTCCACCAGCCGTTCGAGCCGTGCGATCTTGAGCTCGTGCGGGACCTGGCCCGGTAGCGTGGCGGCCTCGGTGCCACGCCGGGGCGAGAAGGCGAACGTGAACGCCCCGTCATAGCCCACCTCGTCGGCGACCTCGAGCGTCTGCTCGAAGTCTTCTTCGGTCTCCCCCGGGAACCCGACGATGATGTCCGTGGTGAGCGCGCAATCGGGAACGTGCTCGCGGATCATCGCCACGCGGTCGAGATAGCGCTCGCGTGTATATGTCCGCCGCATTCGTTTCAGGACCGGACTCGAGCCAGACTGAAGCGGGAGGTGGATGTGCTGACACAGCGACGGGAGCTCGGCGTGCGCCCGGATCACGTCCTCGCGCATGTCCTTCGGATGTGGGCTCGTGTACCGGATCCGCTCGATGCCCTCGATCGCGTCAATCCGCGCCAGCAGCTCCGCGAACGTGATCCGGTGCTCGCGCGGCAGGTCTCGTCCGTAGGAGTTGACGTTCTGGCCGAGGAGCGTCACTTCGACCACACCGTCTGAGGCCAAGCGCTCCACCTCGGCCACAAGATCGCTCGGCGCTCGACTGACCTCTCGCCCGCGTGTTGACGGTACGACGCAGTAGCTACATACGCAGTTGCATCCGACGCTGATCTGCACCCAGGCCTGAAACTCGCGCGTCCGCTTGGCCGGCAGATCGCCGGTGAAACCCTCGAACTCGAAGTACCCCTGGGCCGTGAGGGAATCGCTCGTCAGAGAACTCCGCCAGCTTGTGGACCTGGCCAGGCCCGAATGCCACATCGACGAACGGGAAGCGGGCGAATATCTCCTCCTTGACCGACTGCGCCCAGCAGCCCCCCACCCCCACGACCCGCTCGGGACGCTCCGCCTTCAGCCGCTTCGCCTGGCCCAGATACGAGAGGAACCGGTTGTCGGCCTTCTCCCGGATCGAGCAGGTGTTGAACAGGATCAGATCGGCTTCATCGCGGTTCGCCGCCTCGCCGTATCCCAGCGACTCGAGCATCCCTTTCATGCGCTCGGAGTCGTGCTCGTTCATCTGGCACCCGAACGTCGTGACGTGGTAGCGCTTGGACATGACCCGCCAACTGTAGCGGCGCCTATCGGGCCTGAAGCCCGGGCAGTTCGAGGTCGATCCGGGCCCCGCGCCCGTTGCCTGAATCGGCTGCCACCACGCGTCCCCCATGGGCGTCGGCGATGGCGCGAACGATCGCCAAACCCAGCCCGGCTCCGCCGTCGCGACGGGCCCGAGCGCTATCCGTGCGATGAAATCGACGGAACACGCGCTCGCGCTCCGAAGACGGAATCCCCGGCCCGTCGTCGAGCACCGAAAACCGGATCCGCTCGGGGGCCACGCTCGCGACCTCGAGCCGCACGAGGCCGTCGTGCTCGCTCGTGTGCGCGACGGCGTTGCCGGCCAGGTTCCGCAGCGCCTGGGCCAGCCGGTCTGGATCGGCTCGGAGCGTCGCGGCAGGCACATCTGACAGCTCGAAGCGGCGGTCCGCGGTGAGGCTCACGCCATCCCACAGCTCGGTCACGAACGGCGGCAAGTCGATCGGCTCGATGCGCAGGAAGTCGGCTCGCTCCGCCTGGGCCAGCAGCAACAGGTCGTCGACGAGGCGGCTGATCCGGGTGATCTCGGCCTGCACGACCCGCTCCGCTCGCCGTACGTCCTCCGCCGATGGGTTCTCGTTGGCGGCGAGCACCTCCAGCTGCCCGCGGATCACCGTGATCGGCGTTCGCAGCTCGTGTGAAGCGTCGGCGATGAACTCACGCTGGCTCGAGAACGCCTCCGCGAGCCTGTCGAGCATTCGGTTGAACGACTCGGCCAGCACTCGGACCTCATCGCCGCTGCTCTCCTCCGGCGCCATCCGCGGCTCCAGATCGCCGGCATCCACGCGGGTCGCCACGGCGGCCATCTTTCGCAGCGGCGAGGACACGCGCGCGCCGGCCAGGTAGGACGCCATCAGCGCGATCACGAGTGTCAGGGCCCCGGCAATGATGAAAGCCTCCGCGACGCCGCGCTGAGCCTGGTCAACCGTCGCCAACGGCTGGCCCGCGCCTACGGTGACAGAGCTGGCGCCAAGCGGAACCGACCGCTCGTGGATGCGCATCTGGCCGGCATCGGGAACTTGCTGGGTGGAGTAGCCGATCCTGGGCGTCAGCAGACTGCGTCCCTCCATGACCTCTCGCTGCTGCTCGGCCGCCGACTCCCTGTCGTCGGGGCTAGAGAAACCGAACAGCTCTGGGTGGTTCGTCGCGGTTCCCTGGCCCGGCACCAGCGCGAACAGGAGCGACGAAGTCGCGGAATAGGGCTGGGCGCCGAGGTAGAGGTCGATGGCACGGACGACCTGCCTCGAGTCCCGGCCGCGAATTGACGACACCAGGTCGGATAGCTGGGCGGTGTCGCCCGCGATATCGCGCTCGATCTGCGACCGCAGTCGGCTGCCGGTGTCGCTGTAGACGACCGCGAAAATGATGCCCGCGGACAGGAGCATCACGCCGGCCACCCACAGGGTCAGCCGCCAGCGCAGGCTTCTCGGGACCAGCCGACTAAGGAACGGTCGCATCAAAGCGGTAGCCGACCGATCGGACCGTCACGATCGGTGAGCGGCGCCCATCGCCTTTGGCCCCGGCCCGAAGCTTGCGACGGAGATAGCCGACGTAGACATCGACTACGTTGGTGCCCGGGTCGTACTCGTACCCCCACACGGCGCGCAGGATCTGCTCCCGGGAGAGGGCCTGGCCGTGATTGCGCATCAGGTAGGTCAACAACTCGAATTCAGTTGTGGAGAGGCGCACCAGCTCGCCGCCGTATTTGACCTCACGTGAAATCAGGTCTACCTCGAGGTCTCCCCCGCGCAGCACCGTCCGCTGGCTCTGGGCCGCGACGCGCAGCTGCGCGCGGATTCGGGCAGCGAGCTCGTGCAGCGAGAACGGTTTCGTCAGGTAGTCCGCCGCGCCGGCGTCCAGACCGGCGACGCGCTGCTCCACCTGGTCCAAGGCCGTGAGGACGATGACCGGTAGCTCGGGCTTGGCCTCGTGGACGGCGGCCAACACGTCGAGCCCGCTGCGGCCTGGAAGCAGCAGGTCGAGGACAAGCAGGTCAACATGGTCATGGAGCGCTCGCGCCAGGCCGCTCTCGCCGTCCAGCTCGGCGCGGACATCGAACCCCAGCGTCTGCAGTCCCCGTTCCAGGAAGTCGACGATTCCGGGCTCGTCCTCGATCACGAGGATGACTGGCGCCAAGGTCGCTACCTCGCGTATTCGACGGCGCGTGATTCCCGGATGACGGTCACTTTGATCTGACCGGGATACTCGAGCTCCTTCTCGATCTCGCGGGCGATGTCGTGGGACAAGAGCGTCGCGGCGTCGTCGTCGATCCTGCCCGGTGCCACCATGACGCGGATCTCCCGCCCAGCCTGCATCGCGTAGACCTTGTCCACGCCGTCGTGGCGGGTGGCGATCTTCTCCAGGTCTCGCAGGCGTTTCACGTACTGCTCGAGCGATTCGCCTCTGGCACCAGGGCGGGCACCCGACAGGGCGTCCGCCGCCTGCACGATCACGGCCTCCACAGTCTGGGGTTCCACCTCGTTGTGGTGGGCCTCCATAGCGTGTGCAACAGCTTCGGACTCACCGTGCTTGCGCGCCAAATCGCCGCCGACGAGGGCGTGCGGGCCTTCGATCTCGTGCGTGACGGCCTTTCCGACATCGTGCAGGAGGGCGGCGCGCCGCGCCGTCTTGGGGCTGGCGCCGAGCTCCTCAGCCATCATGGCGGCCAGTCGCGAGACTTCGATCGAGTGGGCAAGCACGTTCTGCCCGTAGCTCGTACGGAACTTGAGCCGACCTAACAGCTTGATCAGCTCGGGATCCAGTCCCTGGACGCTGGCCTCGAAGACCGCCTGTTCACCCAGCTCGATGATGTGCTGCTCGAGCTCGGACTTGGCCTGGTAGTACATCTCCTCGATTCGGGCTGGGTGGATCCGACCGTCTTGGAGCAACTTGTCGAGCGTCAGGCGCGCGATCTCCCGGCGAACGCCGTCGAAACCCGACAGGACGACCGCTCCCGGGGTGTCGTCGATTATGAAATCCACGCCGGTGAGGTTCTCGAGCGCGCGGATGTTCCGACCCTCTCGGCCGATGATCCGGCCCTTCATGTCGTCCGCCGACAGTTGCACAACCGAGACTGTGGTCTCGGCGGCGTGACCGGCGGCGAGCCGCTGCATACAGACAGACAGGATGTTGCGCACGCGGCGTTCAGCCTCGCGCTTGGTCTCATCCTCGACCTCGCGGATCCGACGGGCGGCGTCGTGCCTCGCCCGATCCTCAACCTCCTTGAGCAGCAGATCCTTGGCCCGGGCGGCCGATAAGCCCGAGATCCGCTCCAACGTCCGCTCGAGCTCGCGCTGGCGCTCCGTGAGCGCCGCTCTCTCCCGCTCCTGCGCCGACTCGCGGGACGCAAGCGCCTCCTCGCGGCGGGCGAGCGCGGCCGCACGGTCCGCCAGCTCGCTGTCACGAGGCGTGCGTCCTCTCCGCTCCGCGCCGCCGGATCGCGACGTCGGATGCACGCGCGCGTACAGGACCGCAGCGACCACTATTCCAACCGCGATCAGCGCTGCGGCACCGATGATGTCCATGGTCGTTTCCTCTCCCTAGTGGCCCGGAGCGGGTCACGTTGATTTAGTTTTCGGGAGCGACCGAGTGGCCCGTCCAGGCAGACGGAAGCCGGAACGCTTCAGCGGTTCGAGCGCCTCAGTCGGCCACGGCGCAGCAGGTCATCCGCGCCAAGCAACCGACCACTGCACCCATCGATCTGTGGGGGGCAGGTGGTCCTGTGGAAATTGCCGTCAACGCTGTACCCGGAATCCGTTCTACAAGTCGTGCATTTGCTGGTCTTTTGTGGCCCGCAGGCCATTCGTTCGCTGCCTGGATCGTAATACCGAGAACCCCTTGGCGCAATCCGGATTGACCGGGACCCCCGTTGGCGCAATCCCGATGGGCGCGGCCCAATCCGGATCGCAGTCACCCGCCCCGGGCGTATGCCGCCAGCGCATCGAGCGCGAGGTCGGGGTCGTAGCCCTTGCGGATCAGGAGCCCGAGGGCACGATCTCGTTCGCGGCGCTCCCGCGGCGGCGCGGGAAAGCGGCGGCTCAACAGTGCGAGCGCGCGATCCAACTCCGTTGCCTCCGCGACGGAGGACGCATCCGCGAGGGTTTTCTCCACCAGCTCTGCGTCGACGCCGCGTGCGAGCAACCCCTGCCGAATCCGCCCTATCCCCCACCCCTCGAGCTCGCGCTTGTCCTGCGCGAACAGCTGGGCGAACCGTCCGTCATCGACGGAGCCTTCCTCGGCCAGGAGCTCGAGCGCATGCTCGGAGCTGGTCGGGTCGACAGCCTTTCGCTCGAGGTGGCGACGGACCTCGGCCACCGTCCGCTCCCGGCGGTTCAGGTACCGGTAGGCGAGCGCGAGGGCGTGCTGGAGGCGCTCCTGCTCATCCGGCATGGACCCGGTTCAGGCAGCCTCGCTGGCGGCCCGGATCGGCTGAGCGTCCTGCAAATCGCCCGAGCCGTTCGCCTGCTGCCCGTCTTGCTGCTCGATCGGCTTAACCAGATCGCGCCCGATTCCGAGGGCCGCGTAGATCTTGACCTCGATCTCCTTGGCGGTCTCCGGATGCTCGTCGAGGAACGCCTTGGCGTTGCCGCGTCCCTGGCCCAGCCGCTCGTCGTTGTAGGAGAAGAACGCGCCCGACTTGCTGATGATGTTTTGCTCGACGCCGTAGTCGATCAGGCAGCCGGCGGTCGAGATGCCCTTGCCGAACTCGATGTCGAACTCGGCCTGCTTGAAAGGCGCGGCCACCTTGTTCTTGACCACCTTGACCTTGACCCGGTTGCCGACCGCCTCGGTCCCATCCTTGAGCGTCTCGATCCGGCGGATGTCAAGGCGCTGGGAGGAATAGAACTTCAGCGCACGACCGCCGGGCTGCGTTTCTGGGCTACCGAACAGGACGCCGACCTTCTCCCGAATCTGGTTCGTGAACAGGCACAGGGTCTGGGCACGGTTGAGGTTGCCGGCCAGCTTGCGCATCGCCTGGGACATCATCCGGGCCTGCAAGCCGACGCTCTGGTCGCCCATCTGGCCCTCGAGCTCCGACCGGGGCGTGAGCGCGGCCACCGAGTCAACGGCGATCACGTCGACCGCGCCTGAGCGGATCAGCGTGTCGGCGATTTCGAGCGCCTGCTCTCCGAAGTCAGGCTGTGAGACGAGCAGCTCATCGATGTCGACGCCGATCTGCTGGGCGTAGACGGGGTCCATCGCGTGCTCGGCATCGATGAACGCGCACACGCCGCCCAGCTTCTGGGCCTCGGCAAGGATGTGGTAGACGAGCGTCGTCTTGCCCGAGGACTCGGGGCCGAAGATCTCCACAATCCGGCCCCTGGGCACACCACCGACCCCGAGCGCGATGTCCAGTGACAGCGCCCCGGTCGGAATGACGTCGACGGCCACGCGCGCGCCAGGGTCCCCCATCCGCATCACGGCTCCTTTGCCGTACTGCTTCTCGATCTGCGCCAGGGCGCCCTTCAGCGCGGCCTGGCGCTTGGCGTCGGTCTGTTCGTTCCCGTCGGCCGCCCGGGTAGGCTTCGCCCCGGCCTGCTGCTGGTCGCTCATCTTCACTTGGCTCCTTGTCTCATACCTTGAACGCCTCAAGGTAGGGCTGGTGGCGGACGGAACGGCGCTGCTGCGGCATCGCGTCCACCGTAGAGCCGCTCGCGGTGACGAAACAAGACACGGTCGCAACAAATGTGTCTCGTGAGCGTGCCGATTCTGAACGCGCCGGCGGCGGAGGACGATGTCGCCGGCGGCGGAGGACGACGTCGCCGCGGCGGACGAGCTCCGCGTCAGCAGATGGCGCTGTAAGGCTGACTTGACGCCGCCTGCGGCGGCCTGTTCGAATATCGCCGCCAATCGAACCTAGGAGCGACTATGTCGATCATCATGACCCTTCGAGCCAAAGGTGACCCGAGCAAGATGGAGCAAGCGGCCGCCAGCGACCCCAACCGCATGCGTTCGATCATCGACCAGGCGAAGGGGCACGGCCTCATCGCCCACCGCTTCTACGGTTCAGAGGACGGTCAGATCATGGTGGTGGACGAGTGGCCAGATGCCCAGAGCTTTCAGTCGTTCTTCGAACACGAGCAAAACCGCATCCAGCCCTTGATGCAGGAAGCGGGAATTAGCTCAGAGCCGGAAGTGAGCTTCTGGCGCAAGCTCGAGACGGGCGACGAGGTCGGTTGGGACGCGTAGCCGGATATCGGGCGTCGCGCTCCGGCCGGATGGAGCGGGGCGGCGGGCGCACCGCTCCGGCCGGATGGCGGGGTAGCGGGCGCACCGCTCCGGCCGGATGTGGGCGGGGCGGAGCTGCGGGTTGGTCCTCGTTTCGGCGAGCTGTCGATTTTCGGGGTGCTCGTTTGTCTAACCGTCAAACAAGCCACCCCGAAAGGAGCCGCACCTGATGGCCACCTATCTCGCCCCTATCGACAAGCCCAAGGGCCCGATGCTCAAGCTCGGGTACCGGTACACCCGCCGACGGTTCGGGAAGGTTCCAGGCCCACTGAGCGTCTTCTGCGCCCGGATGCCGACCGCTTTCACGAGCTTCTACGGGAAGGTCTCGAAGCTCGACAAGAAGCTGGAGCTCTCCACGGACACCGCCGCTCTGGTTCGCGAACGCGTCGCGAGCACCAACATGTGCCTGTACTGCATGGATGCCAACAGGTGGGCCGCGACTCCACAAGTCGCCCGAGAGCGCAGCCAAGTTCGACGCACTGGACGAGTATCGAACGAGCCCGCTGTTCAGCGACGCTGAGCGCGCGGCCCTGGACTACGCCACGGAGCTCACCGAAGAGAGCCATGTGAGCCCGGACACCTTCGCGGAGCTAGCGCGCCATTACTCGGAGCGCGAGATCTGCGAGATCGTCTGGCTCGTAGCCAGCGAGCACCTCTACAACATCAATAACATCGGCCTGAACATCGGGTCCGACTGCCTGTGTGAGACCGGCATCTGATTCGGAGCCGTTCAGCTGACCCACGGATCGTCGACCGGCTCCCCGTCGCCTGGATGATGGGGTCCGACCGCCAGAAACTCGAGACCCTCCGGACCTGCCTCGAAAGCGCGCGCCACGGCCGGCGCTACTCGAATCGCGTCGCGCGGCTGAACCTCAACCAGCTCCTCGTCGAGCTTGACCTTGCCAGTGCCCCGGAGGATCACGTAGATCTCCTCGGCCCGCTTATGGCGGTGAGAAAAAGGCGACCGCCGGCCGGCGCGGAGACGGAAAAGAGCCAGTCCCGTCTGCTCGGCCTCCAAGTCTGAGCGAGCTACACGCGCCTCCCAGCGGTGACCGAGACCGTTTTCGATAGCCGCGTCGTGAACGTCGTTGAGGTTGACTCTCGTGTAGGCGGAGGTCTTCTCGGATCCCGGAGGCATGCCGCTCCCTTCCTGTCGTGTTCTGGCTCCAACCGTAAGAAAGCACCTGTCACACCCGGCCGGCGGGCAGTGTCAATCCGTTGACCAGGAAGAACCCACAGCACCAGGAGGCAACAACATGTCGGATGGACAGAAGATCGCGGTCGCGGGCGCGACCGGCCGGGTCGGGCATCACCTCGTCGAGGTGCTCTCAGAGCGCGGGTTCGACGTCGTCCCGATCTCGCGGACGCAAGGCGTCGACGTGATCAGCGGGAAGGGACTGGCCGAGGCGCTGGCCGGCGTCGAGTGCATCGTCGACGCGGCCACGGGGCCATCGCCGGAGCAGCAAGCGGCCACGGAGTTCTTTACGACCGCGGCCAAGAACCTTCAGGAGGCCGGCCAGCAGGCCGGGGTGCAACGGATCGTCGTGGTCTCGATCATCAATACCGACCGCCTGAAGGGCGGGTACAGCGTCGCCAAGGTCGCGCACGAGCAGGCGACCCTGTCTGGGCCGATCCCGGCGCGAGTGCTGCGCGCCGCGCAGTTCCACGAGTTCGTCGAGCAGCTGGTGCAGTGGGGCACGCAAGGCAACGTGGCGTACGTGCCCAAGATGCGCACCCAGTTGGTCGCCGCGCGCACTGTCGCTGAAGCGCTCGCCGACCTAGCCACCGATCCCCGCTCGGCGCCCGGGCCGACGCTCGAGGTCGCCGGTCCCCGCGAGGAGCGTCTCGTCGAGATGGCGAAGCTGCTCGTCGCTCGACGCGGAGACTCACTGCGCGTCGAGGAGATGAGCGACCCGGTCGACAGCGAAGCGAACGAGTCCGGCGTCCTGCTGCCCGGCTCGGACGCGCTGCTCGCCGGCCCCACCTTCGAGGAGTGGCTCGACTCGGTCAGTCCATGAGCTGGACGGTGTCGCCCTGAGAGACCGTCAACGCCCGTCTGCTCGCCATCCCAGCGCCCGGCGGCGTGACGCTGGAAGCTGGCTCACGACGAGGTCGTACGAGTCCTCGACCATGTCCTTGATCATCTGATTGGGCAGTGATCCGTCGACGGTCACCGTGTTCCAGTGCCGCTTGTTCAGGTGATAGCCGGGGAGCACCGCCCGGTGTGCATCGCGTAGCTGTTGGGCGAGCGTCGGTTCGCATTTCAGGCTGACCTGAAGCGGGCTCTGAGCGAGTCGGGACAGCGCGAACATCTTTCCCGAAACCTTGAACACCGACGTCTGCGCGCCAAAGGGAAACGTCTCCTCGGAGCCGGGAAAGCCGAGACAGTGCTCACGAAGCTCGTCCGGACGCATTCTTCCGATCGTGATGCACTTGTGCGGCAGCGGGGCGGGGAACGGCGTCACGGCGCAACGCCATCTCCTCAAGTCTGACGTAAACGTCTTCGAGCGCGAGGTTTATTGTGCGGCTATGGATGCCGGTCCGCTCATGGCCGTTCTCCTCTCTGGACTGTTGACCGGCAGCGAGCTGACGTCATGGGCCATCGTCCACCCAACGCTATGGAAGCTTGACCACAGCGAGCAGGTCCGCGCCGAGAAGCTCTTCTATCGGCGCTTCGCCACCGTCGATCCGTTTCTTCAGACCGCCACCATTGTGGCCTGCTTCGTGGCGGCCAGATCCCGGCGCGGCCGCGATTCCAAGCTGGCGTTGCTCGCGGGCGCCAGCTATTCGAGCATGCTGGCGATCACCCTGATCGGCAACATGCCGCTCAACCTCAAGGTCTTTCGGTGGGACGAGGAACATGGCGACCCCGACGCGTGGCGCCGACTGAGACGACGCTGGGATCGCCTCCACAGCGCCCGGATCACGCTCGACACGGCCGGCTTCGTGCTGATCACGCTGGCCGCGGTAGGACGCTGAAGGCTCGCGTCGGCAGGCGATCCTCCCGACCCTGCGAGAAGATGCCGGCATGACGCCCGAGGACCTCAACGCCTTCTTCGTCGCGAGCGCGGGCGTCGGAGGCGCGCTGATTGGGCTGTTGTTCGTCGCGATCTCGGTTTCGCAGCAGCGGCTCGCCGAGGCCGGGGGGTCGCACATCCACCGCGTGCGCGCCCAGGCTGCGCTGACGGCATTCACGAACGCATTGGCGGTGTCGCTGTTCGCGCTGATCCCGGGAAATAAAGTCGGCTGGGCTGCGCTGGTGGTAGCGATCATCGGCCTCGTATTCATCGTGGCGTCGATGCTCTCGCTTATCCGCGTACCGGAGGTGAGGTGGGGTGACGCGCGGGAGGCGCTCTTCCTGGTCGGTCTCGGCGCCGCCTTCGTGATCCAGCTGATCGCGGGGCGGGACGTGATCGCCCGTCCCCATGGCACCCATGAGGTGCGCACGATCGCCGCCTTGGTCATCGTCTGCTTCCTGATCGGAATCGCACGGGCATGGGAGTTGAGCGGCGGGCCGTCCATCGGAATCGGCCACGAGCTCAGGTCCCTGGTGGGGGGAGAACCGGCCGACGGATCTCCCCGGCCGACGGATCTCCCCGGTCCCAACGAGTAGGCATCTCTCGCCCACGTCCTCGCGGCGGGCCACTGCGGGCGCGCCCCGCTGTATATCAATCATCCCGCGTCGGAGGACGATCGCGGTCGTTGCGGGGGTCCAGAGCGCTCGGTCTAGGCTTGGCTCCGAGGTCAGCCCTCGCCCGTAGCCGCCCGACGAGATTGGAACTAGCGCTTGGCAAAAATCAAGTCCCTGTGGCCGATCCTGCTGGTGGTGTTGCCGCTGTTCATCCCGGAGGTGGCGATCGAGTTCACGCCCCTGCATGTCGATTCGGCGCTGGTTATCGCCGGAATCCTGCCGGCCATCGTCGGCTGGACCTACGGACCGCGGTACGCGGCGATGTCGATACCGGTCGCGGCGCTCCTGAACGCGTTGGCGGTGCCGGCGTTCGGACATCCTCTTGCCACCACGCTGTTGATGGTTGGCATCGCGCTTATGGTTGGGCTGAGCGCACTGCGGGGATTGCACGCCGTGGCCGCATTCGCCGCGATCCAACCCGCGATCACGGTCATCTCGGGCTTCCACACCGTGTCGGTACACGGCACGACGCCGGGAACCGTCGACCAGGCACTGATCTGCGCCGGCGTGGCGGTCATGGGCGGGTTGTGGGCGCTGCTCATCGGCTCCACTTTGCTGCGGGATGCGCTGGCCGGCCCCCCGGCGCGGGTGCCTGCCCGGATCGTGTGCTTCTACACGGGCACGCTGGTGCTGCTGCTCGGCCTCAGCGCATTTGTCGCCTCGAACTGGTTCTTGAAGACCACAGCCGGCTGGGTGCTGCTGACCGTCCTGCTGGTCGCGTGGCCCACCTACGACGAGTCCCGCGAGAGGATCCGCGAACGGGGGCTTGGTACCGTGGCCGGCGGCGTGGTCGCGGCCGCAGTGGCGACGATCGTGGCCGACAGCTCGGTCCTCGTCGCCCTAGGCACCCTGGCAATGGTCGCAGCAGCGGTGGCGCAGCTGCAACACGCCCGCTACTTCTACTTTGCCATCTTTGTCACCGCGGCGATCGTGCTGCTCGACGCCCAACGCAGCAACGTATTCGAGATCGACCTCGAGCGAGTGGTGTACTCGATGATCGGGGTGGCACTGGTCGCGGCCGCGGTGACAACGGGCGAGACGCTACTGGGACGAACAGAGCCCCGCCGGCTTAGCCCGCCCTGACGATCACCTCGACCTGACTGAAGGCCTGGAACAACTTCCTGGTACGCCGGTAGGGACGCGCGTAGTTGATCAGCGTGTCGAGCGGATACCAAGACCCGATCCAGGCGATCACCACCGCCAGACCGTCACCGAAGAACACCTTGAGCCACCCAGTCGCAGAGCTCTTTACCACGATCGTCGCTACCGCTAACCCGGCGAAGAACAGAATCGCGCCTACCCCGAGCGCCCGCCAGCCATCCTGTCGGAACGCGCGCAGGTCATTCTCGGTCTCACGCAGCCGCACATCGCAGTAGGCCGTGATCGCACGCTTCAGGTGCCGCTCGAGGCCCGGCTCAAGCTCAGACGACGGAGCAACACGGCCCTCTTGACAGTTCCCAAGCGCCTCGGACCGAGCTCGTTGACGAGCTGGTCGATCCCCGAACTAAAGCGCAGCGGCGACGATGCCAGCGGGTCGCACTCGGGAGGGTCGAACAGATCCTGAACTGACCTCAGGCGAACCGTGATGTCGCTGTCACGGACGCCAGGCTCTGCAGTCGAGATCATCGGCCGCGTGACCTTAGCGCGGTTCATGGTCATAGAAGGCTGACGACCAGCTGAACCACGGCGGCAAAACGCCATTCCGCGCCTGGTAGCGGAAGTTACGCGCCTGGGTAGGGGGAAAGGACCGGCCGACGGATCTCCCCGGTCCCAACGAGTAGGCATCTCTCGCCCACGTCCTCGCGGTACGGTCAGGCATGTGCTGCCTGTATTCGACGGCCACAACGATGTCCTGACCCGCGAAGACCACGCGGGGTTCGTGGACGGGCGCCCGAAGGGACATCTGGATCTGCCGCGCATGCGCGCCGGCGGCATGCGCGGCGGAATCTTCGCCGTGTTCACGCGGTCCAGGTTGGAGCGAAGGACGCCGCTGCCACGAGGGGATGGCGTAATGGAGCTTGAGCTGGCGTCCACCGTCAGCCATCAGCGAGCTGCGGCTGAGGCAAGCCGCGCCGCAGGACGGCTGATGGCGCTCGAACGCGGTGACCACGTCCGAGTGGGGCGGGCAATCGACGACCTGGATGCGGCGATGTCCGATACGGGCCCGCCACTTGCGGTGCTCCACCTGGAGGGGGCAGAAGCAATCGATGGCTCGCTTGAGGCGCTCGAACTGTGGCATGCAGCCGGACTGCGGTCGGTCGGTGCAGTGTGGAGCCGAGCGAACGCCTTCGGTCACGGCGTCCAGTTCGTCTGGCCCTCCTCGCCCGACATCGGCGCCGGATTGACCGATGCAGGACGGGAGCTGGTGCGACGCTGCGCGGAGCTCGGGATTCTCGTCGACCTCAGCCACCTCAACGAAGCCGGCTTCTGGGACGTCGCAGGCCTCGATGCCGGCCCGCTCGTGGCCAGCCACTCGGCCGCCCACGCCCTATGTCCGACCTCGCGCAACCTGACCGACGCACAGCTCGACGCCATCGGGTCCTCCGGCGGCCTGGTCGGCATCGTCTTCGCCTCCGCCTTCCTGCGCTCCGACTTCGCCGAGGATCCGGGCACACCGCTTGATCTGATCGTCGAGCACGCGCGCTACGTCGCCGACCGGATCGGCGTCGAGCATGTCGCGCTCGGCTCCGACTTCGACGGTGCGACGCTCGCGCTCCGCGACGCGTCGGCCATCCCGGAACTGCTGGATGCGCTCGCCGACGCCGGCTTCGCCGCCGAGGAGCTCGCCGGGATCGCTTGGAAGAACTGGCGGCGGGTGCTCGCTGGCTGGTGGCGCGGATAGCGCTGAGAAGTATGCTGCGCCCCCAGCGCCGCATGTCATTCCAACAGGACATCCGCCCACTGTTTCGGCCCGAGGACGTCGAGGAGATGTCTTGGGCCTTCGACCTCTCGTCCTACGACGAGGTGCGCGAGCACGCGGAGGAGATCCACGCCCGGCTCGCGGAGGGAACGATGCCCTGCGACGGCGCCTGGCCGCAGCCGAATATCGAGCGGTTCCGGGAGTGGATCGACGCTGGCATGCCGCCCTGAGCGTTTGACGCGCCGGTGTACGGTTGATCCTCACCGACGAGAAGGGGTGCAGGCAATGATCTACTCCGGGGGCCCGCTGAGGGCGGAGGTTCCAGGCACGGACCTGGCACGGTTCACGCTGGCCAAAGCACGGGACCTGGGCGACAAGCCCGCGATGATCGACGGGCCAAGTGGGCGCGTGCTCACTTACGCCGCGCTCGGGCGAAGCGTGCGCAGCTTCGCGGCTGGGCTGGCGAGTCGAGGATTTCAGAAGGGCGAGACGCTGGCGATCTACATGCCGAACGTGCCCGAGTACCCGGTCGCGTTCTACGGGACGGTGGCGGCTGGCGGGCAGTGCACGACCGTCAACCCGCTGTACACGGCGCGGGAGCTTGGCTTCCAGCTGTCCGACTCGGGAGCGCGCATTCTGCTGACGGTGCCGCCGTTCTCCGAGGCCGCGACGGAGGCGGCGGCAAGCGCGGGCTGCGAGCTATTCGTGTTGGGCGAGGCGCCGGGCGCCGGACGGTTTGAGGAGCTGCTGGACGATCCAGACCAGGCGCCCGGGCCACCGATCGATCCGCGAAGCGATGTCGCGGCTCTGCCCTACTCCAGCGGCACGACCGGACTGCCGAAAGGGGTGATGCTCAGCCACCACAACGTCGTCGCCAACCTGCTCCAAGCAGATGCGCTGATCGGGCTGTCCGGGGACGACGTGCTGGTCGCCGTGCTGCCGTTCTTTCACATCTACGGGCTGTCGGTGATCATGGGACTGGGGCTGTGGTCGGGCGCCACCCTGGTGACCATGCCCAGGTTCGATCTGGATCAGTATCTGGAGCTGTCGGAGCGCCACCGGGCGACGCGGGCATATGTGGTGCCGCCCATCGCGCTCGCGCTCGCCAGGCACCCGGCCGTCGATGAGCACGATCTCTCCTCGCTGCAGCTCGTGTTCTCGGGAGCCGCGCCGCTAGGGCCCGAGCTACAGGAGGCTTGCTCGAAGCGTCTGGGATGCCCAGTGAGCCAGGGCTACGGGATGACCGAGCTGAGCCCCGTCTCGCATGCGCCCCCGGTCGGCCAGCCGATCAAGCTTGGCTCTGTCGGTCCGCTGGCTCCCGCGACGGAGGCAAGGCTGATCGATCCCGTCAGCGGCGAGGACGTAGAGCTCGGAGAGCCTGGAGAAGTATTGATCCGTGGCCCCCAGGTGATGCTCGGCTACCTGAACAACCCGACGGCGACCGCAGACACCATCGACGGGGATGGCTGGCTGCACACCGGTGACGTCGCCACGGCCGACGACGAGGGTTGGTTCTACATCGTGGACCGCGTCAAGGAGCTGATCAAGTACAAGGGCTTCCAGGTCGCCCCCGCCGAGCTCGAGGCAATTCTCATCACCCATCCGCACGTCGCCGACTGCGCCGTCGTCGGGATTCCGGATGAGCAAGCAGGCGAACTACCGAAGGCATTCGTGGTCGCGGCAAACGACGGCTTCGACGCGCAGGCAATCATGCAATTCGTCGCGGCACAGGTCGCGCCCCACAAGCAAATCCGCGAGCTGGTGCTGATCGACGAGATCCCCAGGTCACCTTCCGGGAAGGTCCTGCGCCGGGTGCTGCGCGACGGAGCGCTGGTGAGCTGACCAGGGCGTTGCCGGTGCGGCAACGAGGACCGTCCCAGGCGGCGGTCTAGCGGTGACGGCGTTTCCGGGGCAGCGGAGCCAGACGGAAGACCGCGACACCGTGCGCAGGCACCCTCGCGCGCAGAGCTCCGCGCAGCTTCGATTTTGCCCCGGTCCAGAGGTTCAGGATCGAGTATCGCGAGCGCGCTGACACGCCCAGCTGCCGAGCCTTGGCCGCGACCGTGACAGCGCGGCTGGTCGGGTTGAACAGCGCCACGGCGATTGCTCGGTGGCTGAGTCGCTTGACCCAAACTCGCCCCTTGGCCCCGACCGGGCGCCCCTGGCGGCCAAGCGGGTCCTGGTCGATGGCGATCAGCCGGCGGTTGAGCAGGATGTGCCACTCGCTCAGGGGGAGGCGGAGAATCTCACAGCCCGCGATCAGCGGCGAGGCCATCATCGCCCACATGGCGAAGTTCGTGCGCATCTCCTCCAGAGTGGGAACCCAGCGCGAAGTGCCGAGCAGCGGGTCAAGGAGCGTTACCAGGCCGGGCGCCCCGACCGTGTCGGGGTATCGCACGCCTTGCACGCCGACCATCAACATGTCGGGATCGTTCCAGTGGCCCGGTCGGGCCCGGCCGCCGAGGCGCGCGTCGATCCCGATCGCGTTGGCGATGCCCATGTACCAGTTCTGAAATGGGCCGGTGTCCCAGATGGGCGCGAGATCCCGGCTGACGCGCACCAGGTTCGCGATCCGCAACCAGTCGTACGACGCACCGGTCGCCACGTGGAAGCTGTTGGGGTTGATGCTGTAGAGGATCGACCGCCGGGTGGCCCTCAGCGCGTTTCGCATCTTGGTGAATGCTGCGATTTGATCGTGCAGCGTGCCGTCCGGGGAGCAGTAGTCGTACTTCAGATAGTCGACCCCCCACTCCGCAAACGTTCGCGCGTCCTGATCCTCGTGACCGAGGCTGCCGGTCGAACCCGGGTAAAGGCCATTGACCTGGGCGCAAGTCCGCGGACCAGGCGACTCATAGAGACCGAGCAACAGACCCCGATGATGCAGATAGGAGCTCACCGCCCGCATACCATGCGGGAATTTCTGCGGATCCGCACGCAGGCTCCCATCGGCACCGCGAGCGGGGGAATACCAACAGTCATCGACGATCACATAGCAGTAGCCGGCAGCACGCATCCCGGAGCGCACCAGCGCGTTCGCGGCTCGTTTGACGTCCGACTCGTTCACACCACACCCCAGCGATCCCCAGGAGTCCCAACCCATCGGTGGCGTAGCCGCGACCCGGACCCTGCGCACCGCCCCGCGCGCGCCCGGCGCGCCAACAAGCAGCGCTAACGCCAGGCCTGCGACCGTCATCGCCTGTGCCATGCGATAGCGCTTGAGAAGCACTGCCCCAGTTCGCATTCGCGCTCGCATGGTGACGCAAACATCCGCACATCGCTTCGCCGCTGCGTCCGCGCGTCAGACTGACGACAACCCCGCCGAGCAGCGAACCCCACGACCGGGACGGGCTTTTAGAGCCCACGACTTGCCAACGACCCGCTGAAGGCGGACCATGCCTCGGGCAGGACGCTTCCGTGACTGATTACACCCCCACCGTTCCGGACGATCCGCAGGCAGACAGAGTGTCCGCCGAGTGGCGGACCATCCTCACCGAGGGCCACGGCTCGCTCGTTCGCGCGAGGCGCGTCTTCCGTTACGTGCCCTCCGCTCCGCGCTGCAAGGTCTGTAACAACCCGTTTGGGGGTGTTGGCGGGCGTGCCTTTCGGATCGCTGGGTTCCGGCCTTCGCGCAAGAATCCCAACCTCTGTAGCCGCTGCTGCGACTCCCTTCCCCTGGGTGGCGCCGAGGTCGATGTCGCGGTGCTGTTTGCCGACGTTCGCGGGTCAACGTCGCTCGGGGAGCGCGGTAGCGCTCAAGAATTTGCTGCGCTGCTCAATCGGTTCTATCGGGAAGCGACCAGGGCCCTTGTGCGATACGACGCCGTGATCGACAAGCTGATCGGCGATGAGGTCATGGCGTTCTTCGTCCGGGGCATTAGCGGTGCCGAGTACCGCCGCAAGGCGGTGCTCGCGGGGATGGACCTTCTCCGCGCTGTCGGATATGGCAGCGATGTGGCGCCCTGGCTCGAGCTCGGTGCGGCGGTCAACGCTGGACCGGCCTACGTCGGCAACGTGGGCGGCGAGGTCGTCGACTTCACGGCCCTCGGTGATCCCGTCAACGCCGCGGCCCGCATGCAGCAAAGCGCCGCGGCCGGCGAGCTGCTCGTTGCGGCCGGGATCGACGACCGACTAGCCGCGCAGGCGCCGCGTCGCACGCTCGCGCTCCGCGGTCGCCAGCGACCGATCGACGCGTTTGTCCTGACCGCGTGAGCCGATTCACAGCGCTCGGCGACGCGGTGGGAGCGATCGCGGTCTACTCGGGCTCGGCCGCAAAGCGCTCGATGATTCGCTCGGCGTACCACTGCGGCCAGGCGATGCCAGGGCTCGCCTTCGCGTATTCCTTGTCGAGCGTCACCAGCAGCCACACCAGCTCGCTGCGGATCGGCGTCGCTCCCAGAACCTGTGGCAGCTCGGACAGGTTGATGAGCCAGTCTGCGTACCAGGAGGCCCAGTCTGGGTCGTCGCCGTCGACGATCCGGTACACGAGGTGGTGTGTCTCGCCCGCCTCGTGGAGAAGAGCGGCTATTTGAGTCGATTGGTCGGTCATCCCGTAGTTCGGCCGTTTCCGAGCACCACTGTACTTCGCCACAGCTCCTCAGACACAGGATCAACCGTGGCCGGCAACGGGTGCCGACTCAACCGGCCGCGTGATAATTGAGCCGGCCGAGGTAGGGGCGGGCTACGGCCTCGGCCAGAGCTTGCTTGCGCGCCGTGGGTGCGTTGCGCCAGCTGATGGCTACGGAGATGAGCCGGTTGCCGTCGCTGGTCATCAGCTGCTGAGAGGACGGGAACCAATCGGCGTCGAGTCCGAGTCCCCCGATGCGCTGCGGCGGAGCGACGACCCGGGGACTGGTGAAGTTCTGCGCTGCCTCCACCGCGGTTCGCTCGAGCCGGAAGAAAGCCTGCGGCGCGGTGTCGATGTTTGCCACCACGAGCACGCGCGTGGCACCGGTCAGATCGGCACTGAACGCGCACTGGGGCATGCCGTTGTTGGCGATCGACGCCTTACCGGCAATGGTGCGAGCCGAAACTGCCAGGAATCGCGCCATCGCGGCGCGCGCCCGGGGCGAGCAGGCGCTCGTGTGCTTCGCCTGCCCACAGCCTCCCAGCGCGACACCGAGCACGCAGACAAACAAACCCAGCGAGACCGAAACTGACGGCCAGTGGCGATTCGAGTCGGCGGCCCTGTCGTATGTCATCACGGCGGATCATGACCCCTGTGCCGGCTCTGGGAGGAGCCGGTCGACGAGCTCTAGCGACGGCCGGTCCTCGAACAGCGGCATTACGTCGGGCCGATAGAGGATCAGCGCCAGGCTGGGCGCGATCATGAAGTCCGCGGCGTTCAGCTGCGGGCCGCCCAGTACGCCGGCTCGCATCCAGTCGTCGATTCGGTCGAGCATCTTGAGAAGGTCCGCGAGGAGCTTGCGCTCCGTCGCTGGGCTGGGTGCAAACGCGCCACACACGAATGTCGGGATCAGAACCCGTCGCGCCAGCGCGCTCCTGTAGAGGAGATGGCCCAGCCGGCCATCGGCGCCCAGCTGCTCGGCCGCCGGCGGATCGCGCCGTATCGCCGCGGTGAGGATCCGCCGGGCGTCCATCTGAAGCGTGTAGTTCGCCCAGCTCTCCGCCTCCTCGACCGCGGCCCGTTGCTCGGGGTCGGACGGAAACAGCGGCGGCTCGGGGTGGCGCTCATCCAGGAAGCGTGCGATTCGATGGTTGGTGGAGACCCGCTGCCCGTCGCAGGCCAGTCCCGGCACCGTCCCCAGTCGATCGGCGATCTGCAGCGGAGCCGAGCGCCTCCCGCCGATGCTGCGTTGTTGACCGCCAGCGTCAAATCCGTGTAGCCGAGCGAGGATCGGATGCAGCAGCGTGACCAGCTCGACGCGCCGGTAAGGGACCTGCTTGTGGTCGAGCATCAGCATCGCCGAGCGGCAGGCGTGCGAGCCAGGTATCACGTACAGCGTGTACATACCGACTAGTCAGTCAGTATCCTACCAGGAGTGGGCCGAGCCGAAACCAGAACCCGCGGGCGTCGTCCCTCCCGCCGCACCGATCCCGCACGGCTCGATCAGCGGACCCGGGCAGCCCGCGCCCAGCGCCGGGAGGCTCGGGAAGAGCTTCTGGCAGCGGCGCTGCGGGTGTTCGCGAAACGGGGTTATCGGCAGGCCGGCGTCGATGAAATCGCGGCCGAGGCCGGTTACTCGAAGGGAGCGCTGTACTGGCACTTCCCCGGCAAGGAGGAGCTCCTCATGGCTTTGCTGGACGAGCGCATCGACGCGCCCATGCGGGAGATGGTCGTGATGCTTGAATCAGCGCCTCCCGATCGGGACATGTCCCTGGAGGCAGCGCGCGAATTCGCCCGGCAGATGGACGAGCAGCGCGAGGCCGTGCTGGTCGATCGGGAGTACTGGAGCCTCGCGATCCGCGACCCCGAGCTCCGCGCCCGCTACGCCCGGCGCCAGACCGAGCTGCGCGCCTCCCTGGCAAGGGCGATAGAGGCTCGGGCCGCCCACCTAGGCACACCTGAGCTGCCGATGCCGGCCGAGCAGGTTGCTCGCATCGTGATGTCCATCATCGGTGGCCTGGCCGTCGATGAGCTGACCGCGCCGGGATCCGTTCGCCCTCAGCTCCTCGGTGAAGCGCTCGCTCTCATCTACGCCGGCTTGGTGGCCCGTGCGCGAGGCCCGACCACGGATTGAGGGGTTTGAAAGCCGCTCAAGCGGAAAGCCTCCTGAAACCGAGGGCGCTAGGTCACATCCGCAGCGAGGGAGGAAGGATGCAAGCGCTACGACCTACCGGCCGAACGATCTATTTCTTCGGGGCACTCGGGGGACTACTTTTCGGGTATGACACGGGCGTCATTTCGGGTGCGCTGCTGTTCATCCCGAACGCCTTCAAGTTGACGCCGTTCGTGAAGGGGGCAGTTGTCGCCGGGCTACTGCTGGGGGCCATGATCGGAGCCGCGTTCGCCGGTCGCCTGTCCGACCGGATGGGGCGCAGACGCCTGATCATCATCGCCGCAGTGGTGTTCACCGGCGGCGCCCTGCTCGCGGCCTTCGCGCCGACGGTCACGGTCTTGATTGTGGCCCGATTCATCATCGGGTTGGCGGTCGGGTCGGCGGCGCTCGTGGTGCCGCTGTATCTCGCCGAGATCGCCCCGACTGAGATCCGCGGCACGATCGCCTCGCTGAACCAGCTGATGATCGTGTGCGGCATCCTCGCCGCGTACATCGTCAACGCGATCCTGGCCTCCTCGCAGAACTGGCGGCTGATGCTCGGGTTGGCTGGAGTACCGTCGCTGATCCTGCTGGCGGGCATGCTCTTCATGCCCGAGACCCCGCGTTACCTCGTGCACGCCGGGGAGGAGGAGACAGCCCACGACGTGCTCGAGGACCTGCCGGGCGACGAGCGCCCCGCCGAGCGCATCGATGAAATCCGAAAGGTCGAGGAGCACGAGGAGAGTGGCGGCGGACTCGGTGGGCTGCTCCGGGCGAAGTGGGTCCGCCCCGCGCTACTGGTCGCCATCGGACTGGCGGTGTTCCAGCAATTCGTCGGAATCAACACGATCATCTACTACGCGCCCACGACGCTGACCAACGTCGGATTCGCGAAGACGAGCGCGATCTACGCGAACCTGATCATCGGCGTCATCAACGTGGGCATGACGATCGTCGCCATCCGGATGATCGATCGGTGGGGGCGTAAGCCGTTGTTGTTCGCGGGCGTGGCGGGCATGGTCAGCAGCCTGCTGGTGCTCGGGATCTCCCTATCGGCGTTGCCCACGCCGCATCATCCCGGCGACCCCGCGGCGATCATCACGCTCGTCTGTCTGGCCACGTTCATCGCCTCGTTCGCGGCGACCTGGGGACCGGTGGTATGGGTGATGCTGCCCGAAGTCCTGCCGCTGAGCGTCCGTGGCACCGCGATGGGGGTGGCGGTGTTCGGCAACTGGGGCGCCAACTTCCTGGTCTCGCAGACATTCCCGCCGCTTGTCTCCGGCCTGGGACCAGGCCCGGTGTTCCTCGGATACGCGGCCCTCGGGATCCTCTCCGGCGTGTTCGTGAAGGTGTTCGTGGCCGAGACCAAAGGCCGGAGCCTCGAGGAGATCGAGGCGGACCTGCAGAGCGCAGCCGGCGGGCGGCGCCGACGGCAGGCCGCGCCGCGGCAGGCGGCCCTGTCGCGGTAGAGGGACGACACTATGACCGGGCGGCGAGCCGCGCCGCCCGGTCAGCGGACCACTTCGGCTCATCGCGAAGCAGCGCGGCGCGACCTCGAGCGTCTCACTCCCAAACCTCGTCGAACGCGTACAGGTCGAACGGCACCAGCCAGCATTCCGCGATCCGGTCGCCCTCCACGCGGAATACGCCGACCGTCTCCCAGCCCAGCTCGCGACCGTCGCGCACGGCGCGGCCGCCCGCCAGCTGGACGACGCGATCGCCGATGAGCGACAGCCCATGCACGGTGACTTCAAAGCTGTGATCGGTCATCGTGCGCCGACGATCGAAATAGGCCAGCACGGCGTCGATCCCGCGATGCTCGCCCGAGATACGGGACCGCCCAGGGACGTGCCAGACGACGCCTTCGGCGAGCCTCGGGCGCAGGCCATCGAGATCGCCGCCGGCGTATGCCTCGCGCTGCCGCTCGTGAAACTCCCGTACGACCGAGACCGGATCGGGCCTGGGGACCGCTCGTTGCCCCGGTGGACCGCTGAGCTCGATCGTCCGCTGGGCCTCATAGCGGGCGCCACTCGGCGTGAGGCGGGAGCGGTACAGCGTCACCCTTCTCGCCACAAACTCCAGGGTCGCGAGGCTCGGAAGCTTGGCTGGCCGGACACGCGCGCCTCGGGGAACCCGCGCTACCGTCACGTGCCCCATGAACGGTCGCGTCTCGGGTGCGTACCAGCCCCCTGAGCTGAGCTCCGCCGAAAGCGCGGCCTGAAGGCCAGCCAGCCCGTCCGAGGCATCCTCGATCCCCACCGCAAGCACCCGTGGCCTGCGGGCCGGTAACCAGACCGGATCGCCGAGCGACAGCGCCAGCGGTCCCCAGCTGGCGATCGCCGCCGCGCACGCGGCCCCGATGTCCTCGATCTCCCGCTCAAGGCGCCAACCGAGGAAGCAGAGCGTGCCGTGAAGCGCCGCCGGGTCCACCATCCGCAGGCCGGGCATCCGGCCCGACGCGGTGGAGCGCCACCGCTCCAGGGCCTCGCGCACGTCTGGCGGTAGTTCGAGCGCCACGAACAGGCGCGCACGCTCATCGCCGGCCGGCGCGAGAGCGCTGCCGCTCAACGTCGCTCGGCCGACGCCCGGGCGCGATCCCGCGCCCCCGGCAGCCGAACATCGGTCTCGCCGAGCAGCAGTCGGCGGATCAGATGCAGAGCCACGGTGGTCGACCGATCGCGGACGTCAGCCCGGCCTCCTGGCAGCCGTGCGGTACGGGTGATGTCCGCCCCGTCGCGCACCTTGACCGAGAAGCAAACAGTTCCGACCGGTTTCTCCTCGCTTCCTCCCTCCGGCCCGGCGATGCCGGTGATGCCCACTCCGATGTCGGCCTCCAACCGCTCGATTGCGCCTAGCGCCAGCGCGACCGCGACCTCCTCCGACACGGCCCCGAACCGCTCGATCAGCTCCGGGTCCACCCCGGCCAGCGAGATCTTCGCCTCATTCGAGTACACGATCATTCCGCCCATGAAATACGCCGACGCGCCCGGGCGGTCGGTGAGGCGGCCGGCGAGCATCCCGCCCGTGGACGACTCCGCCACGGCGATCCTGTGGCCGGCGAGCATCGTCGCCACCTGTTCGTCGATGGTTGAGCCATCCTCGGAGAACAGCGTGTCGCCGTGGCGGCTGCGGATGAAGCCCACCAGCTCGTCGTACGGGTCCTGGGCGGGCGGCTCGTACCGGGTTGAGACCTCGATCTCCCCTCGCCGCAGGCAGGTGGTGACCTCGAGCCCTTCCAGCGACAGCCCGGCTGCCTGGGCCTCACGCAGGGTGTTCGCGATCTCCGACTCAGGAATTCCGAACAGGCGTACGACTCCCCGCCGGTAGGTGGGCGCACCGGCGATCGCGGCCTGAAAGGCGTCGGTCCGGGCCGCCATCCTCCACATGGGGTGAAGCTCGCGCGGCGGCCCGGGGAGCACGACCACGGTCGGCCCAGCCCCGTCCGCCGGTGGCACGACCAGGCCCGGGGCGGTCCCCACGGGATCGAGCACAGTCGCCCCCCGGGGGATCACCGCTTGCTTGCGGTTGGACTCCCTGATCGCAGCCGCGTCGAGTCCGGGCCATCGGGTCATCATGGGGCGCAGGATCTCTGCGATCCTCTGCTCGAGGCGACCGTCAAGCACCATCTCTCGGCCCGCGAAGCGGCCGACCACCTCCGCCGTCAGGTCATCGGCGGTCGGCCCGAGGCCGCCACTGGTGAGGATCAGCGCCACCCCTCGGCTTCGCATGAACTCGAGTGCGGCCATTAGGTCGTCCCGGCGGTCGCCGACGATCTGGATCATCTCCGTGTCGACGCCTATCTCGTTTAGGCGCTCGGACAGCCAGGGGCCGTTTCGGTCGGTGATGATCCCTGTCAGCACCTCGGTGCCGGTGACCAGGATGCCCGCCCGGGGGTTCACGGGCAGGTGGGCGTCTGATTCATCGGAACGGTCTGCACGCTGGTGGGCGTCAGCTGGAACCGGATCGCGCTGTTGGACTGCGCCACTGGATAGGGCTTTCCGTTGACCTTCATCTGAACGCTCGCGTTGCCGAGCGTCAGCAGCAGCTTATGACGGGTGTAGGTCGGGATCGTCTGGCCGGGGGCGAAGGTCTGCTCGAAGATCAGGGGCTTGCCGTTGCCCTGAACCAGGCACACGTACACGGGGGCGGTTGGCGCCAGCTGGAGCGTGACGTTCTGGGGAGGCTTGGGGGCGGCTGCGGCGGTCTGCGTGTGTGCGGCGGTGGAAGCGTTGTGTCGGCGCGTAGACGAATGCAGTCCCTTGGGGTTCGAGGACTTGTTGCTGCCGCCGAAAACCGTGCCGACTACGAACAGCACGGCCACGATCACCACCAGCGCGAACGCGATCGGCGCCCACGGCGGCAGCGAGGGACGCGGCAGCCGCTCTCGCTCCCGCTCCCGCTCTCGGCCCAACGAGGCGATCGGGGGGGCCATCTCGTGATCGTTCGGCCGCTCGTAGCGCTGCTTGAACTCCTCCACCAGCATCCGGCTGTCCAGCCCGAGGTAGTCCCCGTACGTCCTCAGGAAGCTCTTCACGTAGACCGGCCCCGGCAGCAGGTCCCACTCCTCGTTCTCGATCGCCCGCAAGTACTTGGCGCGGATCTTCGTCTGGTTCTCGACCTCGGACATGTCGATCCGCGCGCGGAGTCGCGCTTCTCTGAGCGTGGGACCGATCTCCGCCATGGCAGCCGAAGGCTAGCGCCGGATCGGCCTGTGAAACGGCCGCAAACGGGCGCGCGGCGACCGGTGACAGTTGCGCCCTGCGGCGGTTGGGCTGCTACTTGTCGGGCACGCCGACCGCGTCACCGCCGGACGGCGGTACCTCGCCGGCCGCGGACGAGCCGGGCCGCGATGGCCCTTCGCCCTCGGCCAGATGGGCCAGGATGCGGGGGACGTCTGCCTCCCCGATCAGGACCTGACGCGGCTTTGAGCCCTCGTACCCGGAGATGATGCCGCGCCGCTCGAGCATGTCGATCAGGCGCCCAGCGCGCGTGTATCCGAGGCGCAGCCGACGCTGGAGCATGGAGGTGGAGGCCGTGCCCATCTGAGCCACCAGCGCGATCGCCTCCTCAAGCAGCGGGTCCTCGTCAGGGTGGAACTCCCCGTCCTCGGACTCTCCGCCCTCCGGCGACGGAAGCTCTTCGAGCAGCTCCTCGTGGAACTCGGGTTCGCCTTGGCGCCTCCAGCCGTCGCTGAGCTCGGCGATCTGCTCCTCGTCGATGAACGCTCCCTGAATCCGCTGGAGCTTGGCGGACCCCTGAGGGGAGAACAGCATGTCTCCCTGGCCGAGCAGCGACTCCGCACCGTTGTGATCAAGGATCACGCGGGAGTCCGTCTGTGATGAGACGGCAAACGCGATCCGGGAGGGAACGTTGGCCTTGATCATGCCGGTGATGACATCGACCCGCGGCGACTGCGTGGCCAGAACCAGGTGGATGCCCGCCGCGCGGCCCTTCTGCGCCAGGCGGATGACGCAGTCCTCGACCTCGGCGGGCGCCACCATCATCAGGTCCGCCAGCTCGTCGATGACGCACAGCACGTACGGCAGGGGATGCTCTGAACGCTGGTCGCGGGCGCGATTGAGCTCGGGCAGGGACCGCGCTCGAGCCAGCGACATCATCCCGTAGCGCTGCTCCATCTCCTTGACCAGGTTTCCGAGAGCGTTGGCGGCCATCCGGGGGCTGATGATCACGGGAGTCAGGAGGTGAGGGATCGACTCGTAATGGTTCAGCTCGACCTGCTTGGGATCGACCAGCACGAGCCGGACCTCGTGCGGCGTGGCGCGCAGCAGGATGCTCGACAGAAGAGCGTTGATGCAGGCCGACTTGCCCGAGCCGGTGGTACCGGCGACCAGCAGATGGGGCATCTTCGCCAGGTCAGCGCCGATCGCACGCCCCGCGATGTCCTTGCCCAGCCAGACGGTGAGCGGCGACCAGTCGGGCGGCGGATCCTGAAAGACATCCCCCAGGTGGACGATCCGCCGGCGGGCGTTTGGTACCTCGACCCCCACCGCCTGCTTGCCCGGGATCGGCGCCAGGATGCGAATGTCGGTCGCGGCCAGCGCGTAGGCCAGGTCATCCTTGAGCTGGGCCACCTTGGCGACCTTCGTCCCCGGTGCCAGCCGGAGCTCGTAGCGGGTGATGTGCGGTCCGGTCACCCGGCCGATCGCGTGGGCCTCGATACCGAAGTGCCCAAGCGTCTCGAGCAGCGTCTGCGCCACCTTCTCCTGACCAGCGGTGTCGGGCTTGGCGCCTTCGCCGTTTGAGCGCGTCAGAAACCGCGGCGAGGGCACCCTCCACTCGAACTCTGGGTCGTCGGTGATCGAGGCCCGATAGCGGCCTTGTGGGGTCACAGTCGCGAGTTCCAGGTCCTGCGGACCTGGAATCTCGCTAACGGCCTCGGGGGCTGGCCGGCGCTCGGGCTCCGCTGGCTCCGGGACGTCGCGCTCGGGCTGCGGAGGTGCCTGCTCGCTGACCCCCGGAACTGCCGGCTGGCCGTCGATCGGAGGGGCCTCCACGTGGGTGGCCCGGACCACGAGCTCGGCCGTATCAGGGTCGGGAGGCATGACCGGATCGAACGCGGCCGCCGGAAGCGCCGGTCCGCTCGATGGCGTACCGGGCTCGGCTCGCGAGTCGCCTTCAGGAGAAAAGCTTCGACGACGGGTCTCGGTTGAGCGCCTCAGCGCTTGGCTCGTTTGAGTGACTCCGGTGCCCGTAGCCCGGATGACGCCGGCGAGCGTGGCTCCGGACACCAGGATCAGACCGGCGATCAGCAGGAACACGGCGAGGATCTGCGCGCCCAGGGTTGAGATCAGGTGCGACGTCACCCAGAGCTCGGCCTGACCGACGATTCCGCCGCGGCTCTCGAACGCGTGCGGGCGCCAGAACGCGTGGCCCTGGGCCATACCCGGCCCGATGATCCCGGCGGCCAGCGCCAGCGTGATGGCGACCAGCAGGCACAAGCTGCCGGTCTGAAGCGGCCGGCCCGGCGGCCTGAGCTCGCGGGCGAGGATCAGACCGCCGCTCACCAGCAACGCGGCCGGGACCGCGTAGCCGAGCGCGCCGAGCACAAACCGCATCGCCAGCACCACGGCCGAGCCCAGCGCGCCCCCGCTCCAGTCCAGGTACGCCACCCCCGCCAGGAAGATGCCGCACGCGATCAGACCAAGGGCGACGATGTCCAGGTGGTGGGGCTCGAGCTTCAGGCTCGGAAGTCTCGGCCGGCGGGATGCGAGCAGGGAGCGCTGGGCGCGCTTGGGCGGCCGCTTCTTTCTCGCACGCTTTGCCATCTACCTTGAGGGTGCTTCGACGGGCAAACTCCGGCTCCTGCCGCGTATCAAGACGCACTAAAGATCGCGCGTGCGCTGGTGCCGCGGTCCTACCATCTGCGGTAGCAATGCTCGATTACGATCGCCCGCCCCGCGTGCTGGTCGTTGAAGACGACGACGCGATCGCCCACGTCCTGCAGCGCTCGCTGCGCATGGAGGGCTACGAGGTCAAGATCGCCGGCGACGGTGTGAGCGCGCTGGATCTCGCGCACGCCTTCCTGCCCGATCTGGTGATCCTAGATCTCGGGCTCCCACGGCTCGACGGGATCGAGGTCGCGAAAACGCTGCGCGAGACGGACGACGTGCCGATCCTGGTGCTCACCGCTCGGGACGCCGTGGAGTCGCGCGTCGAGGGTCTCGATGCCGGTGCCGACGACTACCTGGTCAAGCCATTTGAGCGCCAGGAGCTGCTCGCGCGGCTGCGGGCCCTGCTGCGCCGTCGTCCGCCACGCGGCCAGGCGACCCTGACCGTGGGCGATTTGAAGCTCAATCCCGACACCCACGAGGTCATGCGAGCCGGTCGCCGAATCGAACTGACGCAAAGGGAATTTGAGCTGCTGGAGTACCTGATGCGCAACGAGCGGATCGTCATCTCCCGGCAGCGGCTGCTCGACGAAGTCTGGGGCTATGACCCATTCTCGATGACAAACACCATCGAGGTGTTTGTCTCCAACCTACGGAGGAAGCTGGAAGCCGGTGAAGAGCCTCGGCTCCTACACACGATCCGCGGCGCAGGCTACGTTCTCCGCGTATAGGACGGTCCCCGTCCGCTGGCGCCTGGCCGGCGGCTCGGCGGCGCTGACGTTCGTGATCCTGGCCGCGTTCGCGGTCATCGTGGCCCTGTTTACGGCGAACCAGGTCCGCAACCAGTTCTACAACGACGTCCGCAAGGTCGCCAACCAGCTGTCCGCCGCGCAGCTGCTGATGACGCCGCCGCTGGGGCCGAAGTGCGACCTGCGCGTGATGAGGGGCTACAGCGCCGAAGGCGCGCAGATCCGCGTCTACGACGTCGGGACCGCCACCACGCTCTGCACGCAGAACCTGGGACCCAACCTGGCCAAGGTCAAGCCCAGCTTCGCGCCGCCCGTGCAGACGGGCGATTACCAAGAGCTGGGCTACCGGGTGGCGGTCCGCGCCGTCCGGGCCGAGCCGGTGGGTGACATCCATGTCCTCTACGCCCGCCCCCTGTCCGAGGTCGATCACACGCTCAACCGCGTGCGCTTCCTGCTGCTGCTGGGCGTGCTTGGGGGCGCGGTCCTGGCACTGCTGGCCGGGCTCTATGTGGCGCGACGGGCGATGCGCCCGATCGCCGAGCTGACGGAGGCGGCGCGCGAGATCGAGCGGACGCGGGACCCGAGCCGCCGCGTGCCGTTCCCGGAGGCCGAGGACGAGGTGGCCGAGCTGGCCCGTACCCTCGACGGCATGCTGGCGGCGCTCGACGCCTCCAGGAGCGAGACCGAAGCGATGCTGGCCCGCCAGCGCGAGTTCATCGCCGACGCCTCGCACGAGTTGCGCACGCCGCTGACCAGCGTCCTGGCCAACCTCGAGCTGCTGAGCGAGGAGCTCACCGGAGAGCAGGCCGACACAGCCCACGCCGCCCTTCGCTCCACCCGCCGGATGCGCCGTCTGGTCGGCGACCTGTTGCTGCTGGCTCGAGCGGACGCCGAGCGAACCCAGCCCCAGAGGGCTACTGATTTGTCGAAGGTGCTCGTGGAGGCCGCCGGCGAGCTCGAGCCGGTGGCGGAAGGCCACGAGTTGTCGGTCGAGGCCGAGTCCGCGATCGTCTCCGGGACTCGGGACGACCTGCACCGGCTGACGCTCAATCTGCTGGAGAACGCGATTCGGCACACACCCCCGGGGACCCGTATCCGAGCCTCCACCGTCGCCCTCGATGGCATCGCGGTGCTTACGGTCGAAGACGACGGTCCCGGCATCCCGCCGGAGCTCGAACAACGGGTGTTTGAACGGTTCGTCCGCGGCGCCCGCGACGGCCAGCGCGGCTCCGGGTTGGGGTTGGCAATCGTGAGGGCCGTTGTCGAGGCCCACGGGGGCAGCGTTCGCCTCGAGCGCCCGGAGGTGGGCAGCGGCACCCGGTTCGTGATCCGCCTGCCGGCGGAGAGCGACGGCCGCGGGCCGTCCGGCGACGCCGGCGCGACTCCGAGCGCTCGGACAGGTAATGGCTCTGAACGCGAGGCGTCCCGGACGGCACCGCGGCCCGCTTCCTAGCCCGCGGCGCGTTCCGGCCGCCTGCCGCTAAAATAATGCTTGCCAGCAAGCAAGTTTCCTATCGGCACGAAGGAGCAAATCCTGCCCACCGCAGCACCCCCTCACGACCTCGATACCGCGCCGCGTCTTCGGGTGGCGATCGCCCGGCTGTCACGGCGGCTAAGCCCCACGAAGGCGGCCGTGGCCGCGGGGCTTACCCCCACCCGCAGCGCGGTTCTGCAGACGGTTGCACGGCGGGGACCGATGCGGCTATCGGATCTGGCGGAATCGGAGGGCATCAACCCAACGATGCTCTCGAGGGTGATCGCCGAGCTGGTCGAGGCCGGTCTGCTAGAGCGCGTCAACGATGAGCGAGATCGTCGCGCAGTCTGGGTCAGCTGCAGTCCGGCCGGAAGACGGCTGGCGGAGCGGATTCGCCACGAGCGCACGGACGCCGTCAGCCTCGCGCTGGACGGACTCTCGGCTGACGAGCGAGACCTGATCGAGCGGGCGCTCCCGGCGCTTGAGCGACTGGCGGAGCAGCTGAAGGGCGGTCGGCCGTGACGCGCGTGCTGCGCGCCGGCCGCGTCACCTTCGCCGCCCTCTTCGTCCGTAACTACCGCCGGTACTACGGCGGCCAGGCCATCTCGCTGATCGGGACCTGGATGCAGATGACCGCCCAGGCCTGGCTGGTCCTGAGCCTCACCCATTCGGGCGCGGCACTTGGGGCGGTGGTCGCGCTTCAGACGCTACCGGTGCTACTGCTTGCCCCCTACGGCGGGGTGATCGCTGATCGGCTCGACAAGCGCAAGCTGATGGTCGGGCTGCAGAGCGCGATGGGCATTCAGGCGCTCGTTCTCGGGTTGTTGACCGTCTTTGGGCTCGTGCGCGTGTGGGAGATCGGCGTGCTGGCGGCGCTCCTGGGCCTCAACAACGCATTCGAGAACCCGGCACGCCAGTCGTTCATGCTCGAGATGGTCGGCCCCGATCACCTGCGCAACGCCGTCAGCCTCAACTCGGTGCTGGTCAACGTGGCTCGGACGGTAGGCCCCGCGGTGGCGGGACTGCTGATCGCGAGCGTCGGTGACGGAGTGTGCTTTCTGATCAACGCCGGCAGCTTCGTGGCGGTGATCGCCTCGCTGGCGACGATGGACCGAACCGCGCTAAACCCCACTCCTCCCATGCCCCGGGCACGCGGCCAGCTACGCGCGGGGCTGCGGTACGTGCGCTCGACTCCGGCGCTCGCCATTCCGCTCTTGATGATGGCTGCGGTGGGCTGTCTGACGTACGAGTTCCAGGTCTCGCTTCCGGTGATGGCCAGCCGCGGGCTGCATGCCGGCGCGACCGGGTTCGGCTTCATGACAGCGGCGATGGGTATCGGGGCCGTCGTCGGCGGCCTGCTGGTGGCTGCTCGCGGCAGGACCGGCACCCGGCCCCTGGTGCTGGCGGCAAGTGCCTTCGGCGTGGCGATGGCCATGGCCACACTCGCGCCCAGCCTGGCACTCGAGCTGGTCGCGCTGGGCCTGGCCGGCGGCGCGAGCATCTCGTTCATGGCCACCGGCAACTCCACCCTCCAGCTGAGCGCCGAGCCGGCCATGCGGGGGCGGGTCATGTCCCTGTGGTTTGTCGCGTTCCAGGGATCAACGCCGATCGGTGGTCCGATCGTGGGCGGTGTGATGGAGTTGTTTGGGGCGCGCGCCGGGATGGGCCTCGGCGCGGTCACGTGCTTCGTCGTGGCTCTCGCCGGCTACGCCGCCCTGCGGGCGACACGGACTCGCCCGCCCCGCGAGCGCTCGACCGCCGGCGTCCAGACGGCCTAGCCGAGCCGCACGCTGCCGCCGACGGCCTGGCCGGCACCGGTCAGTGACGGCCAGGCCTCGGCAGCCCTCCAGTGGCTACTTGGCGGTGTTCGAGAACGGGTCGGTCGGACCCTTGGTGGCGATCGGCTTCGCCATCACCCAGAACGGGTCGAAGGTCGAGCCGCTGGCCGTCAGGCCCTCGTAGTCGCCGGTGAAGTACCCCTCGGCATTGGGGGCGGTCGTCATGTCGAACGACCCGCTCGTGCTGAGACGCGTCTCGCCCCCGACAGCCCAGTTGGCGGCGTTGGTGCAGTCGGCCGTTGCCGCGTGGCAGTGGACGATGTACTCGTCGGTATTCCCCGGCTTGGACGCGGTGGCGTTCTCCAGGTCGTAGTAGCTGACGCCGATCGTGCCGTCGGAGTTGACGGTGATCTGCGGCGTGAACGCGGGGGTATCCCCGGGCGACTGGTCGATCCGAATCGGCGTGCTCCAGGTTCTGCCGCCGTCGCTGGACTCAGAGAAGGCGACCTTGGCCTGGCCCGTCGAGCTGAAGCGCCCGTCCTGCCAGGCGACGTACAGATTGCCCGTGCTCGGATCGGACGTGAACTGGGGCAGGGTGTCCCCCGTCCGCACCGGCTGGCCGTTGATGCTGACCGGCGCATCGACCAGCGGGCTGATGATGGTCGGCCCCGACCAAGTGGTGCCGCCGTCGGTCGAATGGATCATGGCGACGTCCAACGCTGTACGGGGATGGTTGCCCTTGCCGCCCTTGTTCAGGATCAGGGTGAATCCATCGAACAGCGTTCCGGCAGCCGGACCCGCCTTCGGCACGACGATCTCGTTGTCGATCGTCTGGTTCTTCTCTCCCGGGTCATAGATGACCTTCGACGGGCTCCAAGTCACGCCGCCGTCGGTCGTCTTCGAGAACCACGCAGGCCCCCGGAACGCGGGCGAGTGCACGAACGCACTGGGGTTGGCGTTAGTGCTAGGAGAGACCAGGCGATCCCAGACGAGGTATGCGTTATTGCCGTTGGTGGGATCGGTGGTGATCCATTCCTTGTCGTTGAGCACCGTGGTCGATGTGTCCTCCCGCGCGATCACCGGCGTCTGCCAGGTCGCGCCGCCGTTGGTGGAGCGGCTGACCTGGACCGAGCTCGTGCCGCCGAACGCCGGCCCATTGGCGTTGAACGCCAGGCTGGCCTGATACGCGGTCTTTCCATCAGAGGAGAACGCCACCACAGGGTCGCTCGAGCGGTCGAGCGTGCCGCCGGTGCAGATCGTGAACGGGGCCTGGGTGCCGGACAGGGTCCAGCTCGAGCCGCCGTTGGTCGAGACCACGCCGACGCTCCCGTTGGCACCGCCGTCGTTCCAGCGGTCCTGCTGAAACGCGGCGACGAGATGTTGCGAATTCGTGGGGTCGACCGCGACGTAAGGTTCGACCTCCGAATCCGGGTAGACGATGCTCCCCTTGCTCTCCGAGAACGCAATCTGGGTGGCGCAGGCGCCCGGGCTGGTGCCGAACGGCTGGTCCGGTGCCTGTATCGGGGTGCCGGCCGTCAGCGTGTTTGCAGACGCGCCGGACGGGGCGATGAGCGCCAGCACGGTCAAGCCGATCGCGGCCACCAGGCCGCCGACGGCCCGCCGCCCTAGAGCGGGGGATCTGTGATCACTCACGGCAAACCTACCTCCTAATCGGGTGCCGATAAAGAACCGATCCCTCCCGCCGGCGACCGGTCGGCGGGCCCTTGGCACGCGAGTCCTACCACTCAACGGCAGGAGGCGCAAGGGGCCGGCGCGGCGTACGAACATGGGCTCACTTATATTCGCGGCGCCTATCATTCGCTACACGGATCATTTGCTAATGTCCGATTCATGAATCATCAAGCGGCGATCGAGGCGGAGGACCTTGTTCGCGAGTTCCGCAAGGGACCGCGAGCCGTCGACGGCATCAACCTGACGGTCTCGCCCGGCGAGATCTACGGATTCCTGGGCCCCAACGGCGCCGGGAAATCGACCACGGTGCTGATGCTCACCACGCTTTTGCCGCCCACCAGCGGCCGGGCCAGCGTCGGCGGCTATGACGTCGTGCGCCAGGGCGCTCAGGTGCGGGCGACCATCGGCGCCGCGCTCCAGGAGGCGGCGCTGGACGCCATCCTCACCGGCCGCGAGCACCTGCTTCTACAGTCGACGCTGCAAGGCTTGCCCTCCGAACAGCGCCGCAAGCGCTCTGCCGAGCTGCTGGCGCGCGTCGGCTTGACCGAGGCCGCGGACCGGCGGGTGGGCGGCTACTCGGGCGGGATGAAGCGCCGCCTGGACCTGGCGCTGGCGCTCGTCCATTCTCCGCGCATTCTGTTCCTCGATGAGCCCACCACTGGGCTGGACCCCCAAAGCCGCGCGGCGCTGTGGGACGAGGTCGAGCGGCTGGCCCATCAGGAGGGGATCACGGTCTTCCTTACGACCCAGTACCTCGAGGAGGCGGATGCGCTGGCCGACCGCATCGGGATCATCGATCACGGCCGGATCGTGGCCGAGGGTACCCCGGGCCAGCTGAAGGCCGAGATCGGCAGCCCCACCGTCGAGGTGACTCCGGCCGATCCAGACGTCGGCAACCAGCTGGCCGAGCTGCTGTCGCGTTTCGGCGACATGCACCGTAACGGCCGCGGGAGCATCACCGTGCAGCTCCCGGGCGGCGAAGCCCAGCTGGCGGAGATCGTGCGGCTACTCGATCAGGCGGAGCTGCGCGTGGAGACGCTGCAGCTGCACCAGCCCTCGCTCGACGACGTGTTCCTGGCCAAGACCGGCCGCAAGCTCGAGGGATCAGGTGACGGCGCGCCTGCGGAGGCCCCCGCAGGGACCCGTCGCAGGCGGAGGCGACGTGGCCGTTGAGCTGACCCTCCGAGGTCCGACCACCAGGCCTTCGGCGGCGAGGGCAACGCTCGTCCAGCAAACGGCCGCAGTCGCACGCCGGGCCATAGTCCGCACGCTGCGCCAGCGGGCACTGCTCGTATTTCCCATGATCTTTCCGTTGATTCTGTTTGCCATCAACGGGTCGGCGCTCAGCCCGGCGACGCGGATCCCGCACTTCCCGACCGACAACTACCGCGACTTCCTGATCGCGATGACATTCGTCCAGGGCGCGATGTTCGTGTCGATCTCGGCGGGCGTCGATCTGGCGCGCGACATCGAGAGCGGGTTCCTCAACCGCCTGGCGCTCACGCCGCTGCGCGGCGAGGCACTGCTGGTGGGCCAGCTGGGGGGAGCGCTCGTGATCGGGATCATCCAGGCCATCGTCTACCTGCTCGTGGGCCTGGCCGCCGGCGTGACGCTGTCAAGCGGCGTGGGCGGAGCCCTCGTCCTGCTCGTCCTCTCGATTCTGATCTCGTTCGCCTTCGCCAGCTTGGGGGCACTGCTGGCGCTGCGCTTCGGCACCGGCGAGGCGGTTCAGGGCATCTTCCCCCTGCTGTTCGTGACGCTGTTCTTAAGCTCGTCGAGCTTGCCTCGCAACCTGATCAAGGCCGACTGGTTTCGCGACATCGCCACCTACAACCCTGTCTCCTACCTGATCGAGGGCCTGCGCAGCCTGGTCATCAAGGGCTGGGATGCAGAGGCTTTGGCCCTCGGACTGGGGTTCTCGATCGCGATTTTGGCGATCGCACTGGCGCTCTCGCAACGGTCCATGAGGACCAGGCTGGCCAGACAATGACCGGCATCGTCGACGAGCTGCGGAGGTTCGCGTACGTCACTCGCGGCGTGGCCTGGCGCTCGATCCACAACACGATCGTCAACCCCGCGATCCTGCTGCCCTCGATCATCTTCCCGTTGTTCTTCCTGATCGCCTTCGCCGGGGGACTCTCGCGGATCGCCGACGTGCCGAACTTCAGCTACAAGCCGGGCTACACGGCGTTCCAGTTCGTGTTCGTGTTCCTGCAGTCCGCGGCCTTCGGCGGAGTGTTCACCGGCTTTGCGGTGGCGCGCGATTTCGACTCGGGCTTCGCCCGGCGGCTGCTTTTGAGCGCGCCGCGCCGCAGCGGGATCATCGCCGGCTACACGCTCGGCGCGCTGTTGCGCTGGGCGCTCACAGGCACGATCGTGACCGTTGCCGCGCTGATCGGGGGCATGAACGTCGACGGCAACGGCGTCCAACTGACGGGACTGATCGGGCTGGGCGTGATCCTGAACCTCGTGGCCGCGCTGTGGGGCTGCGGACTGGCGATGTTCCTGCGAACGGAGCAAGCAGGGGCCCTGATCCAGATGCCCGTGTTCGTGCTGTTGTTCCTGGCCCCGGTATACGTGCCCCTCAAGCTCCTGACGGGATGGATCCACGCCGTGGCAAACGCCAACCCGGTGACCGCCGTGCTGGAGGCCGGCCGCGGCCTGCTGGCCGGCTCCCCGGTGAAGGTCGCGATCGCGTTCGTTGCGCTGGCGGCCGCAGCGGCCATTTTCGCCGCGTTCGCCCGCCGGGGGCTGGCCTCCGCCGAGCGAGCGGGCTGAGGGCCGGAAGGGCCTCAGTGCGCGTTGGCCGCGTGCAGGCCCGTGATGGGCAGGTTGACGAAGCGCGGCGGACACGTCACGCCCGGACGTGAGAAGACCGTGAACACCGGATAGCCAACCTCGCCGTTGGTGTTGTCTTTGCGGTTGACGATGCCGGCAGCGGCCAGGCAGTCGCTATTCGGCAACGGTCGCACCGTCTCGTAGTCGAAGAACGGAGCTCCAGCGTCTCGGCTGTCGGAGCTCGAGAGCTGGTCGGCCACCGGCTCGAACGCATTGATCCGGTGGTCGCGAGGGACGATGAATCCGACCGCATGGTTTGCGTAGTAGAGGCCGCCCCCGCCAAAGTAGACGTCGAATGCCACCTCGCCGCTGGCGTCGGTCGCGAGATCCGGGAGCGCGTACGCAAAGCTGGGGTTGTCGTATTCGCGCTGTTGGATGAGCGTGAAGGCAGATTGCCCGGCGAACTGCTGGAGCTCCGCAAACGCCACGTGCGGCTGCGCATACTGATGCGTGCCGTTTGCCAGCTGACGTCCCTCGGACCACGCTGCCCACACGGTGCCGTCCCCTCCTTGGGTAACACCAGTGACCGCAGAGCCCTGGCTCGAGGACTGGCGGCCGAGCATGTCGTCACCGCCGGGCGTGATCGCCGACCAGTCCTTTGGGGCGATCGTCGGGTTATTCACCACCTGGTCGTTGATGAAATTGGAGCTGTCGTCGATCCAGGCGATGCGCAGCTGCCCGTCGCTGTTGTGCCCCACGAAGTACTCGGTCGAACCTCGGACGTTCTGGGCGACGCGCATCGAGGTCGTGTCGAGCAGCGCGTAGCCGTATGGGAGCGAGCTGGACGTGCTGGTAAATGCGCTGCGAGGGATCCGGACTACGACGCCGTGCTTTAGCCCGTCGTCTTTCGTTGGGTTGCCCGAGCTGTCGACGCTCATCGCGCCCTGGTTCATGCTGATGTAGAGGTACGTGGGCGTAAACCCAAGGCGCGGTTGGTCGAGATACGTGTTCTTGCCGGCGATCGCCGTCGGGTCGAGATCGACGTGCGGTGCGTTCTTCCATGCGTCTGCGCCATGCGCGGCCAGGTTCGCGGCGCTCGTCCATGCGATCCGCTCCACATCGGCCCCGAGGAAGCAGTGGTACTGCATTACCCAGATGAAGACCTTGAACTTCGGGTCGTACTGCACTACCTGATCGCATCCGAACCCGCCGTGGTCGGAGGGGAAGGTCGTGTGCGGGTCGACCTCGGTCCATGTCTGCCCGCCGTCCGTTGAGTAGACGGCGTCCCAGTTGAACGTGTACATCACGACCCTGCCGGCGTCGGCGACGCTCGGCTCGCCCGCCGCGAACGTGTCTTTCGGCCGCTCGGGCGTGGCCGAGATCGGGATCACACCCGTCGAGGCGATGTTGACGGGAAGCGGACCACTCAGGGGCGGCGCGTTGGTGGCGCCTGGCGGCGCGGCGACGCCCACGATCGACCGCAGCGCGGGTGCGTTCGTGAGCGGATGAAACTTGTTGCGCACCAGGCCCGGTGTCGATCCCAGGTCTCCGACATCGGGCTGCGAGGTCAGGGGGGCAAAGCCGCCGCCTCCACCGTGCTGAACGGCGAGGCGCCGGCGACCGACCGGAGCGGTTCTGACGCAGAAGTGGATTCGACGGGTTCGCTTTCCCGTTCGACGCGTGCCGACCCGCGCCGTGACTGTCTTGCAGACGTGCCTGACGCGGCCGCGGGGCTTGGCGGCGCCGGCAGTCGACGCGACCACGACGGCCACCGAGCAGGCCGCGATCAGAGCCGCCGCAACCAGCGTCCGCCGACGGCTAGTACTGCCCCAAATCCCCTTCACGCCACGCAATCCGATCCCTCGGCGCGCAGCCTATCCGAATCGCGTCAGCGGGTAAAGGGCGCGGGGCTCAGACCTCGACGACCACCGGCAGCACCATCGGCCGCCGATGGAGGCGCTCGTAGACGAACGCCGCCAGATCATCGTGAAGCTCCCCCTGGAGGAGGTCGATCTCGCGCACGCCGTCCTGAGCCGAATTCGACAGCGAGCGCTCCACCTCCTCGCGAATCTCGGCCACCAGGTCGTCGGCCTGCTCGATGAACGGAACGCCGCGGAAGATCACCTCGGGCGGGACCACCGACTCGCCGCTCTGCACCGAGACCGTGGCGACGACGATGAAAATCCCGTCAGCCGACAGAGTGCGCCGGTCGCGAAGGGCCGCATCGGCCGGATCGCCGATGTCCACCCCGTCGACGAAGATCATCCCCGAGTGCTCCAGCTCGCCGAACCGGGCGCCCGCGCCATCGACCTCCACCGGTAGTCCGTTCTGAGCCAGGAGCACCCGATCGGGATCGATTCCCACCGCGTCCGCCAGTTGGGCATGGAGGTGCATCCGCTTGTGGTCGCCGTGTACCGGCATCACGTAGCGCGGCCGAACCAGGTTGAGCATCAGCTTGAGCTCCTCCTGATAGCCGTGGCCGGAAGCGTGGATCGGCGCCTCGCGGGTGGTGATGACGCGGCAGCCGATCTGGAACAGACGATCAACGGTCTCCCCCACCGCCCCCTCGTTGCCCGGAATCGGCGTGGCGGAGAACACGACCGTGTCGCCCGCGCGGAGCTGGATCGCCGGGTGGTCGTTGTATGCCATGCGCCTGAGCGCCGACAGCGGCTCCCCCTGGGAGCCGGTCGAGATCACGACGAGCTTGTGGTCCGGCCAGTCCTCGACCTCGTGGGGCGGCACCAACAGGCCCTCGGGGATCTCGATGTGACCGAGCGAGCGGCCGATGTTGACGTTCTTGCGCATCGAGCGTCCGACCAGCGACACCTTGCGAGACAGGGCGGCGGCAGCGTCGATGACCTGCTGAACGCGATGGATGTTCGAGGCGAAGCTGGTCACGATGATCCGACCCTCGGCATGCGTGAAGACCTCCTGGAGCTGGGGACCGACCTCGCGTTCAGAGGGCGAAAATCCCGGCCGGTCGGCGTTCGTGGAGTCGCCGCACAGAAGCAGAATCCCTCCCCGACCGAGCTCCGCCAGCCGCGAGACGTCGGCGGGCGGACCGTCCACCGGCGTCTGGTCGAACTTGTAGTCGCCGGTTACGAGCACGGTGCCTAGATCCGTGGTGAGGGCGACCGCACAGGAGTCGGGGATGGAGTGGGTCATGTGCACCAGCTCGATCGAGAATGGTCCAGCCTGCAGCGCCTCTCCCGGAGGCAGGTCAGCCAGCGAGGCGTCCCGCAGCCGGTGTTCGTCGAGCTTTGAGCGGGCCATGGCGATCGTCAGGCGGCCGCCGTAGACCGGCGGCTGGCGTTCCTCGGAGACCGCGCGCAGGACCCAGGGCAGCGCCCCAAGGTGGTCCTCGTGACCGTGGGTGATGACGATCGCCTCGATGTCTTCGGCTCGCTCCCGGAGGTAGCCAAAGTCGGGCAGCACCAGGTCGATGCCCAGCATCTCAGTGGTCGGGAACCGCAGCCCAGTATCGACCACCACGATTCGGCCGCCGTACTCGATGACGGTCATGTTCTTGCCGATTTCGCCCAGACCGCCGAGCGGCAGGACCCTCAGTGCGTCGGTCACGCTCGGGCTCGGCGGCGGCTTCTCACGCGCTCGTCGTCTGAAGCAGACCGTGGCGCTCGAGCATCTGGCGCACCGTGGCGAGCTCGTCCGAGTCGAGCTCGACATATGGCAGTCGCGGCGAACCGACGTCGAGGCCAATCAGCTTCAGCGCTGCCTTCACCGAGCAGGCCAGCGGCGCGACGGTGAGATCGCGGTAAGCGTCCTGGAGCGAGGAGTCGATCTCGCTGCGGCGGCCGGGCTCGTCCACCATGCGGTGCATCTCCTCCCCGAACAGGTGCGCAGCGACGAGCACGCCGCCGGGCTCGCCCATGTCGAGAACGTCAGCCAACAGGTCATCGTTGCCGGCGTAGATCTGAAGCCCGTCGATCTTCTGGAGGTTGTCGGGGTTGGCCTGCTTGACGCCGGCGATGTGCTCGAGCTGGGCCAGCTCGGCCAAGAGGTCGTTGTCCAGGTCGGCAGCCGTTCGCTGGGGAATGTTGTAGAGGAGGATCGGGAGGTCGGTGGCGCGGTTGATCTCCTCGTAATGCCGGACGATGCCCCGACGCGAGGGCTTGTTGTAGTAGGGGTTGACGGATAGGAGCGCGTCGGGACGGAGCTCAGTGGCGCGTTGAGTCAAGTCGATCGCGTGACGAGTGTCGTTGGAGCCGACGCCGGCCACGATCGTGCATCGACCGCGCATCTCCCGCACCGCCAGCTCGATCAGCCCAGCTGCTCGGAGTCGGACAGCGTCGATACCTCGCCCGTCGTGCCGCAGACTACGAGCCCGTCCGATCCGTGGTCGGCGAGGTGATGCATCAGCCGCACGGCCGCCTCCTCGTCGACGCGCCCGTCGGGGGCGAACGGCGTCACCATCGCCGTCAGGATCGCGCCCAGGTTCATCGCCGCGATTATCGCAGGGCTTCAGGTCGTTCGGAGGCTGCGGCTAGAGCTACTCGGGCTGCTTTTGCCCGCCCCAGCCGAGGACCGACAGGGGACCCATGGCGCTCTTTTCGTGCGCCGGCGCCGGCTCGACCTCGATCATGGGTCTGCTCGGCTGCGAGATCACGTGCGTGACCGGCGCTCCGGTGAGCTTCTCGATCCGCTCGGGCAAGCCGGCGTGCAACCACTTCGAGAAGCGCATCGGCAGCGTGGAGACGATGATCTCGTCGTAGCGCTTCGGATCCCACGTCTCGGTGACGGCGACGATCGGATCCGGATTGCCGACGCTACCCCCGATCTCAAATCCTTCGGAGCGGAGCCGCTCACAGGCAGCCGACACAGCCTTGTGAGCAGCCTCGCGACCGCCCCCGAACGGCGTGGCCGGAACGATCAGCGTGAAGTCCGCCGGCCCGCCGGTCGGCGATCTCCTTGAGGGCGTCGAGCAGTTCATCGGAGGTCGCCGTGACGTTCGCAACTACAAGGATGTGCTTCTTGAACGCCACCATCCAAACATAGCGCCCGGGGCGGCGCCTCCGCAACGGCTATGTGTCGCGTACTGACTAGGAGGCCGCCGGTACCCCGGAGGGCGAGTGCTCGCCGCTCCCCCTGACCAGCGGACCGTGGTAGGCGCCCGGGCTTGCGCCGGGGCTTGCCGCCCGGGAACGCCAGCCGCAGGATCGTGCGCTGCACCATGCCCAGCTGCTGAGGAAGGGGCCGGTGTTATAGGGCAGGTCGTAGCGCTCGCAGATCTCGCGGACCTTCGGCGCGATCTCCCCGTAGCGGGTGCTCGGCATGTCGGGGAACAGGTGGTGCTCCACCTGGTAGCCGAGGTTTCCGCTCATCACGTGGAACAGCGCCCCGCCGTCGATGTTGGCGGCGCCGGTCAGCTGGCGCACGTACCAGCCACCGCGCGTCTCGTCCTTGACCTCCTCCTCGGTGAACGTATAGGTCTGGTCCGGGAAGTGGCCGCAGAAGATGATCGCGTAGGCCCACACGTTGCGGATCACGTTGGCCACCGCGTCTGCCGTGAGCGTGCGCAGGAACGGCTCCCGGAACGAACCGCGCTCGGCCAGCTGACGGAGGATCTCCCGCCGTCCACGCCGCTTGCGACGGAAGCGACGCAGCGTGCGCTTGGCCACCAGGGCCGGCTGCCGCCCGCCGCCATTGCGGGTCTTCAACGTGATCAGCCCGACCTCCGCAAGCGTCATCACGATGCCGCTGATCAGCGGCCAGGCGATGTAGTCCTTGGTGATCTGCGTCCGCGCCTTGCCGGCGATTCCCTTGAGCTCCTTGAGGACCTGCTTCATGTCCTTCTCGCCGGCCCTGATCGCGGTCAAATCGAGGTCGTGGACGGCGACGCCCCACTCGAACAGCAAGCTCAGCAGGACGTTGTAGATCGGCTGCGTCAGGTAGACCGGATGCCACTTTTGATTCGGGATCGATCCGCATGATCTCGTAGCCCAGGTCCCGGTCCTTGCCGAGGATGTTCGTGAACGTGTGGTGGATGTAGTTGTGGGAGTGGCGCCAGGCCTCGGCCGTCGAGGCCGTGTCCCAATCCCAGGCCCTGGAGTTGATCACCGGGTCGTTCATCCAGTCCCACTGGCCGTGCAGCACGTTGTGCCCGATCTCCATGTTCTCGAGGATCTTGGCGAGCCCTAGCGTCGCGGCGCCGATCGCCCAGGGGATGCGCCACCGGGACGAGATCAGCTCCATGCGACCGATCAGCGCCAGCCTGCGCTGAAGGGCGATCATCGACCGGATGTAGCGAGCGTCGCGGTCGCCGAGGTCGGCCTTGACCTGTTCGTGGAGCTCATCGAACAGCTGCCCCAGTTCCTCGATCTGCTCGGGCGTAAGCCGGTGAAGCGGGTTGTCCGGGGTGTCGATCGCGACGGCGCCGTCGCTCCGGTGGCCATCGTGGGTCTGGGTCGCCATGCGTGCTCTCCTCGGTCTTGTGGTTCTGACTACAGCTCTATCTCGATCGGCCCCTCGGGGGCACTGATGCAGGTGCGGATCACTTCTCCCTCCTGCCCATACACCTTGCCGGTGCGAAGATCGCGCACCCGGCCCGAGCGAAGCTCGCCCACGCAGGTGTGGCAGATCCCCTCCCGGCAGCCGAAGGGGAGCTCGAGCCCCGCGTCCTCGCCGGCCACCAAGATCGGCTTGTGGCCGTCGGACTCGGTTTCGCACTCCGACTCCAGGAACTTGATTGGGCCACCCTCCCCCTCCCCCTTCTGTCCCAGTCCAAGCTTCGGCTGGAAGCGCTCCATGTGCAGCCGCTCGCAGTCCGCGTCCCGCTCGAAGTGCTCGGTGAAGGCGTCCAGCATCTCGTTGGGCCCCGACATGTAGGTCTGGCGCTCGCGCCAGTCCGGGCACAGGCGCTCCAGGTCCCCGGGGCCCATCCGGCCGTGCTTTTTCGTCAATTGTTCGTGCAGGCGAAAGCCCTCGCGACGCTCGGCCAGCTCCCGCAGCTCGGGGCCGAAGATCACCTCGTCACTGTGGCGCGCGGAGTGCAGGTGGACCGCGTCGCCGATCTGGTCGTAGTGATCCAGATGGCGGAGCATGCTCATGATCGGCGTGATCCCGCTGCCGGCGCTGATGAAAAGCAGCTTCTTCGGAGGGGGGTCCGGTAGCACGAACTCCCCCTCGATTTTGCTGAGCGAGACGATCGTCCCCGCCCTGGCCCGGTCGACGAGATAGGGGGAGACCTGCCCGACATCGACCCGCTTCGGGGTGATGCTGATGAGCCCGTCCTCGCGGTAGGGGTCCGAGGTCAGGGAGTAGGCCCGCCAGTGGCGGACCCCGTCTATGTCGATGCCGATCCGGATGTACTGGCCGGGCTTGTGGCCGGGCCAGCTGTAGCCAGGCTTGATCAGCACCGTGGCCGCCTCTGCGGTCTCGTGCCTGACCTCCTCGATCCGGCCCTTGAGCTCGCGCGTCGACCACAGGGGATTGATCATCTCCAGGTAGTCGCCCGGCAGCATGGGCGTGCTCAGCACTTCGAGCGCACGTAGCACTCGCCGCTGCACTGGATGAACGTTCGGGGGCGCGCCTCGCTCGGGCATGTCCGTCCTCTAGTGGTTGCCGCGCGCGGACATTTTATAAACAAGTGTTCACTGGGTGCCGGTCCCGCGACCGACGCGTTCGAGCTTCCCGGGTCTATTGCGGGGAAAACTCGAAGTGGTCGCGGGCCCGCTACGCCAGCAGGTGCTCGAGCCCCACGACGGGCGACTGCTCGAGCTCCCCTACCCGCCGCACCGCCAGCAGCACTCCGGGCATGAACGACTCGCGCCCGAACGAGTCGTGTCTGATCGTAAGCGTCTGCTCCAGGGCGCCCAGGATCACCTCGTGATGGGCGACCAGCCCGGGCAGGCGGACGGAATGGATCGGGGGCGGCTGCGTACCTGGCGCCGCCTCACTCATCAGCGCCGCCATCCGGGCGGCGGTGCCGCTCGGTTTGTCGAGCTTGCGGTCGTGGTGGAGCTCGATGAGCTCTGCCTTCGGCATGTGCCTGACCGCCTGGGCGGCGAACTGCATCATCAGCACGGCACCGATCGCGAAGTTCGGCGCCAGGAACACGTTCGCGGGCGCGCCGCGGAGGTCGTCTAGCTCCGCGGGATCGAAGCCGGTAGTGCCGATCACGACATGGACGCCGACGGCCACGGCCTCATGGGCGTTGGCCACCGCGCTGCCGGGAACCGTGAAGTCGACAACCACCTCCGCTCCCTGTCTAAGCGCCTCGCCCAGCGATGTGCCCAGGGCCGGATCAGCACGGGCGACCAGGTCGAGGTCGACCGCCTGCTCGACGGCGCGGCAGACGGTCTCCCCCATCCGTCCGGCCGCGCCGGCGACGGCCACCTTGATCAACGTAAGGCCTCGGCGGGCGCCAGCGCCCGAAGTGCCTCTTCGAACCGCCCCTCATCCGGTCCGATCCCGGCCGCAGACAGCCTCTCGGGCACCCACAGCTCATGCGCCAGCAGAGCCAGGTCCTCAGTCGTGACGGCATCGATCCGGCCCACGACCTCGTCCAAGGACAGCAGCGGGGCGCCGGCGAGCACCTCCGACCCCAGCCGGTTCATTCGGGCGCCCGTCGATTCCAGCGACAGCACGATTCGCCCCTTGAGGTTCTCCTTGGCGCGATGAAGCTCTTCGGCGCTGACCGGCTCCTCGGCCAGCCGGCGCAGCTCCCCTCCCACCGTGGCTATCGCTTCGCCCAGGTTGTCGGTCCTGCTCCCCAGGTACAGGCCAACCTGTCCTGTGTCCTGGTAGGCGTTCATGAACGAGTAGACGGCATACGCCAGACCTCGCCGCTCTCGGACCTCCTGGAACAGCCGAGAGGATGACGTTCCGCCGAAGATGGTGTCGAGCACCCTCAACGCGAACCGGCGATCGTCGTGGCGCGAGAGCCCGCGGCCACCGAGACACACGTGGTATTGCTCGGTGTCCTTGCGCTCGAATCGCCGCGTGGTGGAGCGGCCGTTTGGCGGGGCCGGCGACGGCACGGGAGCCGCTGCCCCGCTCCCGCCCGGGACCCGCTCCGCCACCAGCTCCACCAGCGCGTCATGGTCAACGGCCCCGGCTGCAGCGATCACGACGTTGCCGGGCGCGTAGCGAGCCGCGTGGAAGCTGACGATCTCTGGCGGCGGCACCCCCGCGATGACCTGAGCGCGCCCGATGATTGCCCGCCCCAGTGGGTGGTCGCCGAATACCGCCTGGCCGAGGACGTCGAACACCTTCTCCTGGGGATCGTCCTCGTACATCGCGATCTCCTCCAGGATCACGGCGCGCTCGGAGTCGATCTCCTTAAACGCAGGCCGGAAGACGATGTCGGCCAGGACATCGAACGCGTCCGGAACATGCTCGTCGATCACGCGCGCGTAGACGGATGTCGTCTCTTTGCCCGTGCCCGCGTTCAGCTCGCCGCCCATCGCGTCGAAGATCTGGTCGATCTGGAGCGACTCGTACTTGGCCGACCCCTTGAACAACAGATGCTCGAGCAGGTGCGAGAGGCCGGCCTGAGCATCGGTCTCGCCACGGGACCCTGTTCCGATCCAGAGCCCGAGCGCGACCGAGCGGACCGAGGGCATGGCCTCGGTCACGACCCGCACACCGGAGTCGAGCTCTGTGAGCGTGTGCTCGGTGGCCACTAGTGTGCCGCCCGGTAATGAGGGTGCATGGAGCGCGAGACCCGGGGGCCGCCAGGCAAGGACGCAGGAGCCGTGGCGCAGCAGCGCTGCGCGAGGCTCCGAGGACGCAGCATGGCGGTCATCCGGGGCCGCGATACATGTGCCCTGATTGCCGGACGGTGCACCAGTGTCTGTCTTATGACCGCGGCCGGTCAGGGTCGCGATCGCGGATCCGGCCGCGGTCCCGCTCGCGGCCACGCCCGTCGCGCGGGCGCCCGTCGCGCCCGCGGTCTCGCCGCGGGGGGCCAGCGTCGCCGGAATCGACGGAGGCCAGCTCCTCGACGGTCTTGCCCGCCACATCGGGATCGCTGGCCAATCGCAGCCCGATCCGCCCGCGTTCGCGGTCGACCTCGACCACGCGCACGCTCAGCTCGTCGCCCTTGCTCAGCACGTCCTCGACGGAGCCGATCCGCTGCCCGGGAGAGACGTTTGAGATGTGCAACAGGCCATCGGTTCCCTTCGACAGCTCGATGAACGCGCCGAACGCTGTCGTCTTGACCACCTTGCCGGTGAACTCGTCGCCCACCTCGACCTCCTTGGTCATAGCTCGGATCCGGTCGACCAAGGCATCGCCGCGCTCACCGTCGGAGGCGTACACGAGCACCTGGCCTTCGTCTGAGACGTCGATCTGGGCCTCGAACTCCTCCTGTAGGGCGCGAATCGTCTCGCCGCCCTTGCCGATCAACAGACCGATCTTCTCAGGATCTATCTGGATGGAGGAGATCCGCGGAGCGTGACGCGAGAGCTCTGTACGCGGAGCGTCGATCACCTCGGCCATTCGACCGAGGACGAACTCCCGTGCCACTTTGGCCTGCGCAAGCGCGTCGCGCATGATCTCGAACGTCACCCCGGTGATCTTGATGTCCATCTGCAGCGCGGTGATGCCGCGCTCGGTGCCGGCGACCTTGAAGTCCATGTCGCCGAGGTGATCCTCGACGCCGGCAATGTCGGTCAGGATGATGTAGTCCTCGCCCTCCTTGATCAGCCCCATCGCGATCCCGGCCACGGGCCGCTTGATCGGCACGCCCGCGTCCATCAGGCTGAGCGAGGAGCCGCACACGCTGGCCATCGAGCTAGAGCCGTTGGACTCCAGGATGTCGGACACGATCCGGATCGTGTACGGGAACTCCTCCTGACCGGGGACCATCGGCACGAGCGCCCGCTCGGCGAGCGCGCCGTGGCCGATGTCGCGGCGCTTGGGACCGCGCATGAACCCGGCCTCCCCGACCGAGAACGGCGGGAAGTTGTAGTGGTGGAAGTAGCGCTTTGAGGTCTCGAGCCCCAGCGTGTCGAGCCTCATCTCCTCGCGCGTCGTGCCGAGGGCGACGACGCTGAGCGCCTGAGTCTGGCCACGCGTGAACAGCGCAGAGCCGTGCGTACGCGGGGCGACGCCAACCTCGATCGAGATCGGCCGGATCTCGTCGGAGGTGCGGCCATCGGGACGCTTCTTCTGCACCGCGATCCGCTCCCGGATCAGGGTCTTCTCGAGCTTGTCGAACGCGAGCTGAGCGGCAGCGCGACGCAGAGCGTAATCCTCAGACTCCGGATCGCCGGCGTACTGGGTGAGCACCTGCTCCTCCACCAGCTTCGACGCCTCCTGGCGCTGGAGCTTGTCCTCGACCTGGGTGGCGGCCTCCAGGGCCGGGCCATGCGAGGAGGAGATCTGCTCGTAGAGGGCGGGGTCGACGGGCGGCTCCTCGACCGCGATCTTCTCCTTGCCCCCCTGCTCGGCCAGCTGGCGCTGAGCGGCGCACAGCTTCTTGATCTCCTCGTGCGCGATGTCCAGGGCGTCGAGGATCTCCGCCTCCGGGATCTCGTTGGCGCCTGCCTCCACCATCAGGATCGCTTCCTCGGTGCCGGCCACGATCAGGTCCAGGTCGGTGTTGTCGACCAGGTCGTCCTCTTGCGGGTTGACGACGAAGTTGCCGTCCACCTTGCCGATCCGGACCGCGCCCACCGGGGTCGGAAACGGGATGTGCGAGACCATCAGCGCCGCCGAGGCCCCGTTCATCGCCAACACGTCATAGGGATTGACGTGGTCCACCGAGATGGGGATGGCCACGAGCTGGGTCTCGTAGCGCCAGCCCTTGGGGAACAGCGGGCGGATCGGGCGGTCGATGAGGCGCGCGGACAGCGTCGCCTTCTCTCCCGCGCGGCCCTCGCGCTTGAAGAAAGAGCCGGGGATCTTCCCGGCCGCGTACATCCGCTCCTCCACGTCCACGGTGAGGGGGAGGAAGTCCACGTCGCGGATATTGCCCGCGGTGGCGGTACAAAGGACCATCGTGTCGCCCGAGCGGACGACGACGGCGCCGGAGGCCTGCTTGGCCAGCTTGCCTGTCTCGAACGAGATCTCCTTGCCCTCGACCTCGACGGACACGCGAGTAACGGCGTCAGACATATTCAGTTTCCCTTCTCTGCCCCTGCCCTTCGGTCGGCGGGGCCGCTTCTCGTTTCTCTTCTATCTAGTTCCGAACTTGGATGATGGTAGCGAGCGGGTCGGGATGTGAGTCGGCGGTCGGGATGGGAGTGCCAGGTGGGTGAGACTCGCCGGCCGGGTTGGCCGCCGGCACCGTGAACGTTGGCGCTCCGCTTCCGGATGCCGGAAGTGGATCGCCATCGTTCGGGGCGGGGCGGTCTCAGACGCGGGGCGCTGAGAGCGCTGTACGCGTTTCAGGCGTACCGGGGCGAGGAGACTGCGGCGCCGGCCAAGCGGGCACGCGGCTAAGCGCGGCCCGCGATCGCGTCAAGCGCCGCGGAGTCGATCCGCCCGGCGTACATCTGAGCGTCGGCGAACAACGTCGGCGTCGTAATCACTCCGGCGCGGACGCCCGCCTGGAAATCGCGTCGGATGCGCTCGGAGACGGCGTCGCTTCGCCGATCCGAGTCGAAGCGCTCCAGATCGAGCTCCAGGGCGCCGGCGCGCGCCCACAGGTGTGGGTCCTCCAGCCGGCCCTGGTCGGCGAACAGCGAGTCGTGCATCTCCCAGAAGCGTCCCTGGAGCGCGGCGGCCTCCGCTGCGCAGGCCGCGGCCCAGGCACGGGGGTGGCTCGAGCGCACTGGGAAGTGCCTGAACGCCACGCGCAGCGCCCGATCCTTCAGACGCATGTGCAGCGCGGCACAGAACGGACACTCGAAATCGGCGTACTCGATCACCGTGTGTCCGGGGACCGGACCGCGGACGTGGTCGGCGGAGGAGAGCGGTGGTAGAGGCGCCGAGCCGAGGTCGCGGGGACCCGATGTCAAGCGGCGAGCCCGTCGAAGATCAGGTTCGCGCCGGGCAGCTCCGCCGGGGAGGGGGCCTGGTAGCTCCACTTGACCTTCGTGTCGGGACCGACGATCACCAGCGCCCGCTGTGCGAAGCCGCCCGGGTGATAGACACCGAAAGCCCGGCAGGCGGCGCCCTTGGGCTCGAAGTCGGACAGCTGCTCGATCGCCACTCCCAGCTGCTCTCGGAAGGCCTTCTGCGACCAGGTGGCGTCGCACGACACTCCGTACAGGGTGGCCCCCTGCTGCTCGAACTCGGGCAGCACCTCCTGGTAGACGCTCAACTGGTCCGTGCACACCGGGCTGAAGGCGAACGGATAGAACACGAGCACGGTGGTCCGTCCCTCGAGATCGGTGCGGCCGAACTCGCTGCCGTCTTCGCGGCGAAGGGTGAACTCCGGAACGGGGACGCCCGCGGCCAGAATCGAGTCCCGGGCCTCGACCGCGGAGGCGTCGGCGCCGGAGGTGCTCACCTGCGCAGGCCGAGCTCGCGCAGCACGGTGCGGTAGCGCTCGAGGTCGGTGCGCTGAAGGTAGTTGAGAAACCGCCGCCGGCGTCCGACGAGCATCAGCAGGCCGCGTCGCGAGTGGTGATCCTTGCTGTGCGTGCGCAAATGCTCGGTGAGGGCGTTGATCCTCTCGGTCAGCAGCGCGATCTGCACCTCGGTCTTGCCGGTGTCGCCTGCGCCGGAGCCGAACTGCTCGACCAGCTCTCGCTTGCGTTCCTGGGTCACGGTCATGCGGCGGCGGAGGCTAGCAGGAGCGCTTCGGCTACCCGCTTCGCTGCCCGCACAGCTGCCGGGTCTGCTCGACGTCGCGGTGCATCTGCGCCACGAGCGCGTCGATCGAATCGAACCGGCGTTCTCCGCGCAATCGGTACATGAACTCCACGCCCAGCTTGCGCCCATACAGCTCGACCTCGCGGTCTATGAGGTAGGCCTCCACCAGCACTCCTCGCCCGGTGCCAAACGTCGGTCTGACGCCGACGTTGACGGCCGCGCAGGATCCGTCGGCGCGGGCGGCGTAGACGCCGTGGCCCGGATAGACGAGGGACTCATCGGGGACGACGTTGGCGGTGGGAAACCCGAGGGTCCGCCCCCGGCCGTCCCCCACCACCACCTCGCCTCGAAGCTGAAAGGGGGCGCCGAGGAAGCGGGCCGCGAGCTCGACCTCCCCGGCCAGCACCAAGCCGCGGATGTGGCTCGAGGACACCACCTCGCCGTCGACCTCGACCAGCGGCACCACCCGCGTCTCGAATCGCCCGTCGGCCTCCAGCAGCGCTGGATCCCCGGCGGCGCGGTGGCCAAAGCGGAAGTTCTCGCCCACCGACACCCGCGTGGCGTCAAGCTTTCCGACCAGCACGTGATCGATGAACTCCTGGGGGCTCTGATGGGCGAATCGCTCGTCGAACTGGAGCACGACTAGCTCCTCCACCCCCAGGCCGGCGATCAGCTCGGACTTGACGTCGAGGCTGGTGAGGAGTCTGGGCGCGGCCTCAGGCCGTACGACCTGGAGCGGGTGGGGATCGAACGTGAGGACCGTGTCGCTCCCGCGGATCACCTCCCGGTGACCCAGGTGCACGCCATCGAACTCCCCAACCGCGACCCGTCTGGGTCGCTGCTGCACTTGCGCGAGCGTCGTGATCCGCATGTGAGCGGGGAAGGCTATGCGACGAGCGGGTCCCCGGGGCCTACGGGTAGAGCCGGCGCTTGAGCGCCGCTGCCATCGGGCGGGGAAGGGCGTCGATCGCCCGCAGGGCGTGAGGCATCGCGCGCAGCTGCCAAGCCGGAAGGATGCTCGGGACCGGGGCCTCGATCAGGTGCGGGCCGGGTTCGGCGACCGCGCGCTCGAGCTCGGCCGAGAACTGCTCGGCGGTCTCGGCGCGGACGGCCGGAACACCGAAGCCCTGTGCGATCTGCACGAAGCCCAGATCCGGGTGGCCGAGGTCCAGCTGGGCTTTTGCCTTCTCTCCGCCGGCGCGGGCGCCGACCCGCTCGAGCTCCATGTTCAAGATTGCGTAGGAGCGGTTGTTGAAGATCACGACGGTCACGTCGAGGTGCTCGCGCGCCATCGTCCACAGCGACTGAATGGTGTACATGGCGGAGCCCTCGCCCTCCAGCGCCAGCACCGGCCGGTCGGGACAGGCGATCGCGGCCCCGGTGGCCACGGGCAGCCCCTGCCCGATCGCGCCCCCGGTGATCGTCAGCAGGTCGTGGCGGGGTGATCCGGCCGTCATCGTGGCCAGCGTCTGGCCCGAGGTCACCGCTTCGTCCGAGATGATTGCCCGCTCCGGGAGAAGAGCCCCGATCGCCTGGCAGGCCTTTTCGGCCGTCAGGTCTCCCGTCGGCCGCTCGGGCCTCGAGGGCTGCTGCACCATGGGCTGCCGGGCTTGGGCCCCCAGGATCTCCACCAGGGCCTCCAGGCTGCCGGCCACGTCGTCCTCGGGCGCCGCCAGCTGGTGCACCTCACATCCGTCCGGGACCAGATAGCTCTTCTTGCCCGGGTATGCGAAGAACGACACCGGCGCCCTGGCGTCCACCAACACGAGATGCCTGAGCCCTTTGAGCTGCACCGACGCCAGCTCGGGGATGTACGCCAATCCCTCGACGGGGGGAAGGCCAGCGCCTCGCTCCAGGCGAGTTGGAAACGTCTCGCCCAGAAGCTTGACGCCGGTCTCGGCCGCGATTCGTCCCGCGGCCATGAGCGGGCGTTCGCGCATGGCCCTCCCGCCGAGCAGGAGAGCAGAGCGCTCGCCGCCGCGCAGCGCCCGGGCGACGCCGTCGAGGACCTCGGCTGACGCTTTGGACGGGGCGGGCGGGGCGGGCGGGGCGGCGGGTTCAGCCCCCTCTCCCCAGGAGACGTCTGCGGGAAGGATCAGCGTCGCCACCTGGCCCGGCGGGCCCACCGCGGCCGTCACTGCCTGCACGGCGTCGGCGGTCAGCTCCTCGGTGCTGCCCGAGGTGCGCACCCAGCTCGAGACATTGCGGGCCACAGACTCGATGTCCGACTGCAGCTGGGCGTCGTACTTCCTGTGGTACGTGGCGTGATCGCCGACGATGTTGACGATCGGGACCTTCGCCCTGCGCGCGTTGTGAAGATTCGCCAGGCCATTGCCCAGCCCGGGACCGAGATGAAGGAGCGTGGCGCTCGGCACCCCGGTCATCCGTGCGTGGCCGTCCGCGGCGCCCGTGGCCGCTCCCTCGAACAGCGCCAGCACGGCCCTCATCTCCGGCACGTTGTCCAGCGCCGCGACGAAGTGCATCTCCGAGGTGCCCGGGTTCGTGAAGCACACCCTGACCCCCGAGTCGACCAGCGTGCGGATCAGGGCCTCGGCGCCGTTCACGGGGCCACGCCTTGGGGCGACGCCATCTGATTGAGCGCCGACCGGTCGAGGTCGGTGCACGACGTGTGGCCCGTGAGCGCCAGAGCAACGTCGATGTCGGCCCTGATCACCTCGAGCACGTGGCGAACGCCAGCTTCGCCACGAGCGGCGACTGCCCATGCCCACGGCCGTCCGATCAGGACAGCGCGCGCGCCGAGCGCCAACAGCTTGACAACATCGAGGCCGGTGCGGACGCCGCCATCGGCCAGCACCTCGAGGCGGTCGCCGACCGCGTCGACGACATCGGGTAGCGCTCGCGCCGTCGCTGGCACGGAGTCGAGCTGGCGCCCGCCGTGGTTGGAGACGACGACCCCGTCGACGCCGACGTCGGCGGCGCGCCGGGCGTCTTCCGGATCGAGTACGCCCTTGACCACCAGCCGGCCGCTCCAATGCTCGCGTACCCATGCGATGTCGTCCCAGGTGACGCTCGGGTCGAACTCGGGAATCCAGGCCTTGAGTGCGGACGGCGCTCGTCGGCCGGAGCGAGCCAGGTTGGCGAAAGTCAGCGGTTGGCCCCTTACCGCGACGTCAAGCAGCCAGCGGGGGTGGGAAACCAGGTCCAGGCCGCGGCGAATCCTGGCCCAGACGGGGGGATCTCCCAGCACCGCATTGCGGATGTCGCGCTTTCGCGCGCCGACCACAGCCAGATCGACGGTTAGGATCAGCACCGGACAGCCGACTGCTTGGGCGCGCGCCATCAGCTCCTCGGCGTAGCTGCGGTCCCGCATCACGTACAGCTGAAACCACGGCGGGGCGGACGTTGCCCGCGCCACCTCCTCGAGCCCGCAGATCGAGACGGTCGACTCGACGAACGGCACGCCGGCGGCCTCCGCGGCTCGCGCGCTCTGCACCTCCGCCCGGCGCGCGAACATGCCGCCCAGGCCGACCGGCGCGAGGATCACCGGCTGTGCCAGCCGCTGCCCCAGGACTTCGACCGCCGGGTCGCGGGTCGAGACGTCGCGCATCACGATCTGGCGCAGCAGTAGGCGCTCGAGCTCGCCGACGTTGGCGCGCATCGTCCGCTCCTCGTAGGCGCCCCCGTCGATGTAGTCGAACAGTTGCCGCGGCAGCCTGTGGCGGGCCAACTCGCGGTAGTCGAGTGCGGTCGCCGGCGCGAGGTTGAGCGGGTGATCGCCTCTCACGAGTGGTTCCGTTCGTAAGTATCGGTGCACCGAGAGTGGTCACTGACGGTGTCTGGCAAGGACGCAGCGAGCGTGGCGCATCTGTAGATGCGCGAGCGAGCGAGGACAGCTGGATGACGCGGGCGCGGCCCGTTGAAGCGAGGATGGATGCCGAGCGGGCCGCAAGCCCGCGCAGGCGCCGTCAGGGGCCGCTCGAATGCGCCGATATTTGCGGACGGGGCCACTAGGCGCGAGCCTAACGCAGCACCACGATCGGCTTCAGCTCGCCGGGCTCTCCACGCGCCTCGGCGATCGCAACCAGACCCTCGGTGTCGGTGAGCCTCACCAGGCCCTCACCCGATGCGCCGGGCACCGCCGCACCATGGGCGGCGAGCCGCGCCCCCTCTTCGTCGAGCGCGACCGCCGGCAGGAACGAGAGCGCCGCGTCCAGCCCGATCACCCGCTCGGGATCGGCGGCCGCGACATCGAACTGGCCGATCCGGGTTCGGCGCAAGGCCTCGCAGTAGGCATCGCCGAGGCTGGCGATCAAGCTGCGCACGTACGTGCCGGAGGAGCACTCGATCTCAAAGCCACGCCGGTCACCGTCCTGCCAGGTCTGCTCGAACCGGTAGACCTCGACCTCTCGCTCGGGCAGCTCGGTCGCGACGCCGGCCCGTGCGAGCTCGTATGCGCGGCGGCCACCGACCTTGACCGCCGAGAAGGCGGGCGGACGCTGCCGCAGGCGACCGGTCGGCAGAGGCAGGCTCTCGCCGGCCGGCACCACGCCCGTCTCGACGATCTCCCCCTCGGGATCGCCGGTGCTCGACACAGCGCCGAAGCGGGCCGTCACCAGATAGGTCTTTGGCAGCTGCATCAGAAACCGCTGCACCCTGGTCGCGCGGCCGAGCAGGATCAGCAGCAGCCCGGTGGCGAAGGGATCCAGCGTCCCTGCGTGGCCGACCTTGACGCCACGACCGGCCGTGCGACGCACTCCGGCCACGATTCCGGCTGATGTGATCCCGGCGGGCTTGTCATAAAGGACAACCCCGCCGGAGGGGCTCAAAGCTGGGCTGCGAGCTGCTCGCGAAGGAAGTCCACGAGCTGCTCGTGTGACATGTCGGTGTCGAAGCCCGCCGCCTGGCGGTGGCCGCCGCCGCCCTGGGCGCGAGCAATACGGGACACGTCCACGCGGTCATCCGAGGCCCGCAGCGACACCTTGTGCGGCGGACGGCCGTCGCCGTTTGACAGACGTTCGCGCACCAGCGCCGCGATCGCCGTCCCCTGCACCGCGCGCAGGTGATCGACGAGCCCTTCCGAGTAGCTCTCGGCCGCGCCCGCCGCGTCGAAGTCGCCGGCGCTCAGCGTGCTCACAGTCAGCCTGCCGTCGTCGTAGCGCTCGATGTTGGCCAGCCCGCGCGCCAGCAGCGCGAGCTTCCCGGCCGGGACGTCCTCGTAAACGCGGCGGTAGATGGCGTGCGAATCGACTCCGGCCTCGATCAGCTCGGCCGCCATCTCATGGGCCCGGGCAGTGGTGTTCTCGTACATGAACCGGCCGGTGTCGGTGATCAAGCCGACGTACAGCGCCTCGGCGATGGTGGGCGTCGGCGTCACCCCCAGGCCGTGCATCAGATCCCACAAGATCTCGGCCGTGCAAGAGGCGTCGGGCTGAACATGGTTGATGGTGCCGAAGCGGGTGTTGTCGTGGTGGTGATCGATGTTGATGATGTGCGCGCCGGGCCGCTGGAACGTCTCCGCCGTTCGCTCCAGATTGCCGCAGTCCAGAAACATGATCGTTCGCTCCTCGACGTCGGCCGGCGGGGCATCGATCAGGTTGGGCAGCGGCAGGAAGCTGTACTCGTGCGGGAGGGGAAAATCGCGAGGGTCTATGAACATCACGCTGTCCTTGCCCAGGCCGGTCAGGGTCTCCTGCATCGCGATCAGGGAGCCGAGCGCGTCGCCGTCCGGATGCTCGTGCGACAGCACGACGAACTTCGGGGCTCGCCGCAGCTCGGCCAGCACCAGGTCGCGAGTCGAGCGTTCGCCGTCCTCAGCCATCCGGGTCCTCCGATAGCAGCTGGCTTATGCGCATCCCCCGTTCGACCGATTCGTCGTAGCAGAACGTCAGAGTCGGAGTGTGCTTCAGCTTGAGCTCTGAAGCGAGCAGACCCTGCAACATCCCGTGCGCGGAGCGCAGACCCTCGAGGCTCGCCTCACGGGTCTTCTGATCGCCGAGCACGCTCACGTACACGCGAGCGTGACGCAGGTCGGAGCTTGTTCGCACAGCAGTTACGGTCACGAATCCAACGCGGGGATCCTGCAGGTTCCTAGCGATTCCGTCGCTCAGGACCGCGCGCACCGCCTCATCGACGCGTCGCATGCGGCCGGACCTCATGCTATCCCCCGCACCCGTTCTCCGTCTCCGCGCGGGTCACTTCTCCGAAAGCTCCTCCACCGAGGCCACGATTCGCTGCACCCTGACGCCGTCGGGAACCCGGGCCTCGAGCCAGCGCTCGACCTTGTCTGCGGCGCCGTTCAGCTTCCCGAGCGAGCCCCCCGTCAGGGCGGCGGTCAGGGTGGCCCGCTGCCACAGGTCGTGGTAGTCGATCTCCGCCACCGAGGCGCCCATTCGGCCGCGCAGCACAGCCTTTATCGACGAGAGTTCCTTGCGCTTTCCCTTGAGGCTGCCCGCGTCCGCGAAGTGGAGGTCGATCACGAGCACGGCGACGAAGCCGCTCGCGGACATCGCGCCGGGCTAGGCGAGCTCGCGCTCGACCTGACGGGTGGCGTACGTCTCCAGCACGTCACCCTCCTTGATGTCGGCGAAATCCCTGAGCACGATCCCGCAGTCGTAGCCGGTTGCGACCTCGCGGACGTCGTCGTTGAAGCGCCGCAAGCTCGCGATCTCGCCGTCGTAGACGACGGTGCCATCCCGGACCAGCCTGACCTTGGAGCCGCGGGTGACGGTGCCCTCCGTGACGTGAGAGCCGGCGATCGTTCCGACCCGCGAAGCGCGGAACAGCTGGCGCACCTCCGCGGACCCGGTCGTCTCCTCGACCTCCTCGGGCGCAAGCATGCCCTCCATCGCCTGGCGCAGCTCCTCGATCGCCCGGTAGATAACCGAGTAGTGGCGGATCTCGACGCCCTCCCGCTCGGCCGCCGCGCGGGCGTCACCGACGGGGCGGACGTTGAAAGCCAGGATCACGGCATCGGAAGCGGCTGCCAGCATCACGTCGGACTCGGTCACTGCGCCGACGGCACGCCGGATCACGTTGACCGACACCTCCTCCTGCGGCAGCTTCGCGATCTCGTCTTCGATCGCCTCCAGGGAGCCGGCCACGTCTGCCTTGAGCACCAGATTGAGCTCCTGGATGCCCTCCCGGAAGATGTCTTCGAGCGATATCCGCTTCCCGCTCCGCCGCGCCAGAGACTCGGTCTTCAGGCGCACCCCGCGCTCGGTGGCGAGCTGACGGGCCCGGCGGTCATGCTCGACCACGCGCACCCGCTCGCCCGCCTCGGGGACGCCGTCGAAACCCAGAATCTCGACCGGCTCGCCGGGCCGCGCCTCGCGGACGCGGTTGCCCATGAAGTCCTGCATCGCACGCACCCGGCCCCAGTGGGCGCCGGCGACGACCGCGTCCCCCACCTCCAGCGTGCCGCGCCCGATCAGGATCGTCACCACAGGTCCCCGGCCGGGATCGAGCTTTGACTCGATCACGGTGCCCGACGCGGCTGCGTGCGGGTTGGCGCGCAGCTCCTCGACCTCGGCCATGAGGATGATGGTCTCCAGCAGGTCTTCGAGGCCTTCCTTGGTCTTGGCGGACACGTTGACGAACTCCGTCTCGCCGCCCCACTCGACCGGCTGGAGGCCCAGGGCCGCCATCTCGGAGCGGACGCGGTCAGGCTGCGCGCCCTCCTTGTCGATCTTGTTGACCGCCACCAGGATCGGCACGCCCGCCTCGGTGGCGTGGTCCACCGCCTCCTGCGTCTGGGGCTTGACGCCGTCATCCGCGGCCACCACGATCACCGCGATGTCGGTGACCTTCGCGCCTCGGGCCCGCATGGCCGTGAACGCCTCGTGGCCCGGAGTGTCGAGGAAGGTGACCGTGTTGGCGTTGTGGTGAACCTGGTAGGCGCCGATGTGCTGAGTGATTCCGCCAGCCTCCGATGCCACCACCTCGGTCTCGCGGATAGCGTCCAGCAGCGACGTCTTTCCGTGGTCGACGTGTCCCATGATCGTGACCACCGGGGGCCTCTCGACGAGATCCTCTTCGGCGTCGGCGAACACCGGCTCCGCCACCGTCTCTTCCTCGGTGTGGACGATCTCCACGTCCTTGCCGAGCTCGGTGGCGAGCACCTGGATCGACTCGTCGGACAGCGTCTGGGTGAGTGTCTTCATCTCGCCGAGCGCCATCAGCTTCTTCATCACCTCCGGCACCTGCACATCCAGGTACTCGGCGACGTCCTTGACGGTCGAGCCGGAGTTGATGCGGATCGCCGAGGGCTCCGCCAGCGCGGCGGCGGAGGTGGAGGGGCGGGACTCGGCTTCCTCGTCATAGACGCCCCGCCGGCGCCGTCCGCGACGCTGGCGCCGCGGTGGCTGAGTGCTGGGCGGAGCGCCTCCACCGGGCGCTCGCCTCGAAGCTTGGGAGTCGATCACTACCCGGCGTCTGCCGCCCGCCGATCCTGGGGCGCGCTCGCCCTGAAGCGAGTCGCGGGTCGGGCGCTTGTGCTGCTGCTGGCTCGCGGGGCGGGCGGGCGCGGGGGTCGCCGCCTGGGCGCCATCGCCGCCTGGCTGGCGCGGCCCCGGAGAGCTCCGCTGCTCGCCGGCAGGAGCCTGCTCACTCGCCTGCGGCTGGGCAGTTGCCTGCGCTCGGGCGGCTGGGGCCTTATCAGGCGCCGGACGGGACGCACGGTCTCCGTTGCCCAGCACGCGAGACGCCACAGCCTCATCGACGCTTGAGGACACGGCCTTAACCTCGATCCCGGCACCCTGCAGCTGCTGGAGCAGCTCCTTGGGCGCCATTCCGCGCTCCTTGGCGATCTCGTGCACGCGCTTGTTCATCGGGCAGCCAGTTTAGGAGGAGGACTCCTGGGTCTCAGGCGTCGCCGCCTCGATCTGGTCGCCGTCATTCGGCTGGGGCGCCGGTGACGCGAGCTGATCGCCGTCGTTCGGCTGCGACGCAGCCACATCGACCTGATCGTCCTCGTTTGATTGCGGGACCGGCGCCTCGGCCTGGTCGGGCTCGTCCGACTGCGGCGCCGGGGCGGCGCCACCACTCGGTCGGGCCCGTCTGACTGCGGTGCCGGCGCGGCTGTCTCCACCTGATCGCGGCCGTTGCGCTCTGCCTTCGACGCCGCCTCCACCTGATCGGTGTCCTTGTCGGCCAGCGCCTGGTGTGCCGGGAGGCCGCAGTAGCGCGAGCCCTGGAGGGCGGCGTTCGGGCAGCGGCGACCGTTGGCCAGGATGGCGTGGCAGCGACCGCCGTCCTCGGCCTCGTCATAGCCGTGCTCTGCCTCCTCCTCCGCGAACTCGGTCTCGGAGCGGATGTCGATGCGCCAGCCGGTAAGCCGAGCGGCCAGTCGCGCGTTCTGGCCTTCGCGCCCGATCGCCAGCGACAGCTGATCGTCGGGGACGATGACCGTAGCTTGCTTACCCGCATCGTCCACTAGGACTTCCCTCACGCGGGCGGGCGACAGAGCCTTGGCCACGAACCGAGCCGGCTCGTCGTTGTAGGGGATGATGTCGATCTTCTCGCCTCGCAGCTCGGAGACCACCATCCGCACGCGCGAGCCTCGCGGCCCGACGCATGCTCCGACGGGATCCACGCCGTCGACGTGCGAGACGACCGCGATCTTCGACCGGTACCCGGGCTCTCGGGCCACTCCGGTGATCTCGACCAGTCCGTCGGCGATCTCCGGTACCTCGAGCTCGAACAGCTGCTTGATCAGCTCCGGGTCGCGCCGGGAGACGATGATGCTCGGCCCCTTGGTCGAGTTCGACACGTCCTTGATCACAGCCTTGATCCGCTGGGAGTGGTCGTAGCGCTCGCCGTCGACCTGCTCCGACTTGGGCAGCAGGGCCTCCACCCGCTCGCGCAGCTGCACCAGCGTGTAGCGGGAGTCGGACTGCTGCACGATCCCGGTGATGAGCTCCCCGACGCGGTCGCGGTACTCCTCAAACATCATGTCCCGCTCGGCCTCGCGGATCCGCTGCAGGATCACCTGCTTGGCGGTCTGGGCGGCGATCCGGCCGAAGTCGTGCGGGGTGACGTCCTCGATCTCGATCTGGTCCTCGTACTCCTTGAGCTTCTCGGGGTCGATCTCCGGCTCCGGCGGCTCGCGCATCTCACCGGTCTCCGGGTCGACCGTAGGCTCCTGCTCGATGGTGGAGTCGACCAGCAGCCGCTCCTCCAGCTCAGGCGGGATCTTCAGCTCCCAGACGATGAAGTCGGCCGAGTCGCGGTCCATCTCTACCTTCGCGTACTTCGCAGACCCCGGCGTCTTCTTGTACGCCGACAGCAGCGCGTCCTCGAGCGCCTCCATCAACTTCTCTGACGAGATGTTCTTCTCTGCGGCTAGGCCCCGTACCGCTTCGACGATCTCCTTGGACATGCTTTTAGTCTCCCGGGACGAGGTTGGAGCGAGAAATCTGGTCGTAGGGAATCGTCACGACGCCGTCGACGCCGGCGATCGTGACCTCGTTATCGGAGGCGCCCACTAGCTCCCCGGTGACGCTGCGGTGTCCACCGCGCGCCTCCCGCAGCCGCACGCGAGCGTGGCGGCCGAGGAACCGGCTGAAGTGCTGGGGCTTGGTCAGCGGCCGATCCTGCCCGGGCGATGAGACCTCGAGCGTATAGCGATCGCGGTACTCGTTCAGCAGCCCGGAAACGCGCTCACACAAGCCGAGCGTGACGCCATCCGGATGGTCGATGAAGACACGGAGCGTCGACCCCGACACGACCTCGGCGAGCAGCAGCTCGACCTCAGGCTCGTTCTTCGCGAGTAGCTCTTCAATTTTTGGCTGGAGTGCACTCACGGTCTCCTCCGTCAAAAAGTCAATAAAAAAAGCGGGCGAGCGCCCACTTCCGGAACTACCACCGGGAAGCCCCGGCGCCAAAAGCTGTCCCGTGAGGGTAGCACCGATGACGACGGCAGGCCACCCCCCGACGGCATGCTTGCATGCGCGACATGCCGTCGGGCGGCGGCGCCGCCGTCGCCGTGAAAGCCCTGCTATCGCCGACGCGGTCCTGCCGTCCGCTTAAGCCTGACCGGTCGCTGCCGCGGCGGCTCGGGCGCGGTCGCGGTAGATGCGGTAGTCGCGGCGGCCGGGCTGCATGCAGGCAGCCAGCGCCAGTGGGCGACGGGCTTCCGCGTGACGGCCGAGGAGCTGAAGCGAGCGGCCCAGGCAGAACAGCGCGTAGTCGTTTGTCGGCGCGCGGTCCACGACCGCCTGGAATTCCTCGGAGGCCTGCTCGTAGTGCTGGGCGCCGAACAACGCGCGGCCGAGCGCCTCCCGAATCGACGTCTTGTCCGGCGCTAGGTCGCGCGCGCGTGACAGGGGAATGGCGGCTTGATGGTTGTGCCCCGCCTCCAGCAGCTCGGTCCCGCGGATGAAGAGCTCGTATACGTCGTCCATCGCACCCAGTTTAGGCGCGGTCGGCGAGGGGCGAAACATGGCTTCCGGGCACCGCTCAGGCGCCGCGCGGACTTGTTCGAGCTTTCGCCCTCTAGGGGGTCCGGAAACTCGTAGTAGCGGCTCAGCCGCGCCCGTGATGTCGCCCGAATCCCGGGCGGGGCGGCAGCGCCCACAGGGCGCGCAGCCGGCCCGTTGCGCCGAGCCCCGTCGCCAGCTCGGCCCGCACCGCCCGTCGGTCGGCGCCGGAGGGCAGCTCGGCCTTGCCGGCGAAGCGGGCCAGGCACAGCGCGTGCACATACCGCACCGCCGGAGCCGAGGCCCGGAACCGATGCTCGAGCCCGCGGAGCGTCGCGCCTCCAGACAGCGGACGCCCGGAGCGCTCGAATGCTCGCTCGAGCTCGAGCACCAGCCGCTCGGCGCTGGGCGGCGACCCGCGGCGGACAAGTCCGATCAATAATCCGACAGCGACGAGCGCCGCCGCCACCAGCCCCACGAGCAAGCCCAGGGGTAGGCCCCCTCCCCCGCCGCCCTGATGGCCACTGGAGGCTCCGGCGATTGGCGCCTGCCCCTCGCGCCTGCGACCAGAGCGCTGGGCGAGCTGGTTGTTGGTGCTCTGACCCTGCGCTGGCAGCAGGGACGTGTGGCCGCCCCGGGCCGGCGCCGCCGCCGGGGTCGGGTCGAACCTGACCCATCCGTACTGCGGGAAGTACACCTCGACCCAGGCGTGGGCGTCGAGGTCCGAGACCACGTATCGGTGCTTGGACGCGTCGTAATCGCCGGGTGTAAACCCGGTGGCCACCCGCGCAGGCACGCCGCCCATTCGCAGCAGCAGCGCCATGGCACCGGCGAATTGCTGACAGTAGCCGCGCCGGGCCGAGAACAAAAAGCTCTCCAGCGGATAGGTGGCGGGCGGCGGATTCTGGTCATACACGAACCCGTTCTGGGGCGAGAGGTAGCGCTCGACGCTCTGGGCGAACGCGTATGGCGTGGGGGCCGCGGCCGCCAGCCGCTGCGCCAGCTGATAGGCCCGCAGGTATGGGGAGTCTTGAAGCAGCTGGAAGCCACTCACGTCGTAGGGCCCGATCACGTTCACGATCTGGGCCGGGGAGTGAAACGGCGGGAACTGCACCTGCGGCAGGCTGCCGATTGTGAGTCCGCCCGTTGGGACGTCGATCGTCAGCTCGTCGGCCACTGCCGTCGACGGGTAATCGGCTCCTGTGGCCGCCAGCTCCGCACCACTGGGGTGGGGCGAGTACACCGAGACCGTGTAGGAGTCACCGGGACCGAGCGGAGTGCCAGCGGTCCACGTGCCGGCGCTGGGGCCGGGAGAGACTCCCTCGCCGACGTGCTGTGGGCTCGAGGCGGAGCCGGCTGCGATCAGGTCGGTCGTCCGCACGGCGCGGAGCGTCACCTGCAGGGTCTGGGTGAACCGACTCAGCTCCGGGGGGGCCGGAGGTGGAATCTGCGATCCCAGCAGTCCCGATCCCCGAGCAAATCCGGTGCCGTCGAAGACGTCGAGGTTCTCTGCCTTCCAGTAGTCCGGGTAGCGTGCCTTGACATCGAGCACCTCCCGACCTACCTGGGGCCAGTTGAGCGGTCCGTAACGCTGGGTCCAGTCAAAGGTGTCGACGTGGGTGGGCGCGAGTGACCTCGTGAGGCCGTTGTAGTTGAGCCAGGGGTGGTGTTGGTCCAGGCGCGGGGCCAGCACGATTCCACATAGACCGGCGAGGCCGGCGAGGGCTATTGCGCCCGCCGAGCTGGGGACCGTAGCCCGCTCGCTCCACATGAAGGCCAGCAGGAGCGCGAACAGGATGAGCCCCTGAACGTACGGCAGCTTGGGGCGGATGATCGTCGAGGGGATGACGGCCAGCGCGATCAAGGCCGTCGCAGAAGCCCCGCGCCGAATGTCTCCGATCTCCCGCGGGTGAAACATCAGCAACAGCGCCGCGTCCAGCAGCAGGACGCCCGCGCCCAGGACCATCACCAGGCGGACCCAGGCATTGATGCCCAGATAGGGCATCAGCGAGTCCGGGAGCGCGCCCAGGCCCTGCCGAATGCCCTCGGCTATCGCCGCTACCCGGAGGTGAACCAGCCAACCGAATGGGATCCCGCTGATCATCAGCATGGCGAAGAAGGCGCAGACCGCGGCCACTATCGCCAGCGGACGACTGCGCCTGTCGAGCTTTGCCCCAGCGCCGACGATCACCACGGCAAGCGCCAGCAGACCGAACAGGCGGGTGCCTGGCGCCGGGCGCTCGAGCGTCGCCCAGCGCAACACCCCATACAGGGCCAGGGCGGAGAACGTGATCAGCCGGGCGACAGGTCGCTCGGTGCGTTCCGCGCGCCTCCGATCCGAGCGAGCCAGTGGCCCGAGCCCGCCCTGCGATCGCCGGCCGCCGTGGACGGCGATGTCCGCGCTGACCGCGCTCATGCGGCCGCGCTCCGATCGGCCGCGACAGCGGCCCTCCCGCGAGCGCCAACGACGAACCCGCGGCATCCCGACACGGCGAAGCTGCCCCTGCCGTCCGCTTTCGGCGCGATCGCCGACGGCAGCACCAGCACCGCCGAGCTCGCGTTCCGCGTCTCCCTGCCCACGGCCGCCGGGAGCCGATCCAGCGGCTGCGCGGTCACGTAAAAGAGCGGTCCAAGCGCCGCCCGGAGGGCCGCCGGCGACGGCGCACGAGCCTCCGGTCCTCCCTCGACGAGCGCCAGGCGGGCGTGGGCGACGGGCCAGGAAGCGAGGTCGGACTCGACCGCTAGCGCCCTCCTGGAGCCCGGAAGCAACAGCTTGCAGCCGCCGGTACGCGCCAGCTCGAACGTCAGCGAGGCAGACGCCCGCACGGCGGCGTCGAGGTGCTCCTCCGGGCCCGTTCCCCTGGCGTCCAGCACGACCAGCGGCAACATGTCGCCCTCCACCCGTAGCCGCCGCTCCAGCAGTCCCGCGCCGCGCGCCAGCGCCGGCCAATGAATCCGCGACGCCGGTGTACCCGGGCGATAGGGGCGGAGCCCGTCCACCTCGACCGCGGCCAGCAGGTCGGTTCGGGCGCGAGAGGTCGGGGTCGACGCGGCCTCTCCCCCGTTGCGAGCCCACTTCACGGCCTCGGTGCGGGGCAGCACGAGAACATCCTGCGGGGGCCCCACGCCAGCTCGGACGTACTGCGCCAGCTCGAGCGGGTCGCGGACGACGAGCGACGGCGGCTGAAGCTGCCGGCGGCCGCGGCGATCAAACCTTGCCAGCACCCTGATGGTCGACCGGCGCCCGCGCGGCAGGCGTATAACGCGGCCAGCGAGAGGCTCGTACACCTCCCCTGCCGGGGGCCGGAGGAGCCCCGTCCGCAGCTTGAGCGTGGCCTCCAGTGGCTCGTCCTCGACCACGCGCTCTTGCTCCATGCGCCGCTCGACGGTCGCTCCGCGTCCCGATAGCCACACCCACCCCGGCGACAGCAGGCCCAGCAGCGCGAAGGCCACGCCTGGGACGAACAGCGGCGCGGAGGCGAACAGCAGCCCCATCAGGATGAGCGCCCCACCGGCTGCTGAGCATCCAGCCGCGCGCCGGACCCGGACCCTACGTCGTCCTCCGACCTTCATCAAAGGGCCCGCACCGAGGAGACCGCGTCGACGATCACCTCGCGGGCTGTCGTGCGCGCGCATTCGGGGGCCAGCACGAGCCGGTGGGCCAGAACCGGTTCGGCGAGCGCTTGGACATCGTCGGGCAGGGCGTGGTCGCGCCCTTGCATCATCGCCCGCGCCTTCGCCGCGCGCAACAGCATCAGCCCGGCTCGGGGGCTGGCCCCGAGGTCGACGCGCGGATCCTCGCGCGTGCGCCACAGGAGCCGCACCACGTAGTCGCGAAGCGGCTCGGCGGCTCGGACGCGAGCGGCGGCGTCTTGTGCCGCGAGCGCGTCGCCCGCGCCGACCACCGGCTCGAGCGTCTCCACGCGATCTCCGGACTCGTGGTCGGCCAGCATCCCCGCCTCGTCGCGCGGGGCCGGGTAGCCGAGCGAGACGCGGATCATGAACCGGTCGACCTGGGCCTCGGGCAGGGGATACGTGCCCTCGTACTCGATCGGATTCTGGGTCGCGAGCACGATGAACGGGCGGGCGAGCTCATGCGTCTGCACGTCAACGGTCACGGACCGCTCCTGCATACACTCAAGCAGGCCGGACTGCGTCTTGGGTGAGGCCCGATTGATCTCGTCGACCAGCACGACGTTGGCGAACACGGGGCCGGGTCGGAACTCGAAGCGCTGCTCGCGCTGGTCGTAGACGTTCGTGCCGACCACGTCCGCCGGCAGCAGATCGGCGGTGCACTGGATGCGTGCGAACTGGCAATCGATCGAGCGCGCCAGGGCCCGCGCCAGCGCCGTCTTGCCCACCCCCGGATAGTCCTCGACCAGCACGTGGCCCTCGGCAAACAGCGCGACCAGGACCTGATCAAGCGTCTCCGCGCGTATCTGGACTGCCTGCGAGACGTTGTCCGCCAGCCGCCGCCCCACGGCGGCGAAGGCCTCACGCTCGTGCGGCGCTACGGGTGCCTGTTCCGGAGGCTCCATCGCTTCCCTCTCCTCGCTCGTCCGTGCTGCGGTCGGCCCGCAGTCGCTCCACATCGTCAAGGACCACCCGCGCGATCAAGTCCTTCCCTGCCCGCGGCACGCCGTGTCGGGTGCCGTCGGCGGCCACGATCGTGACCTCGTTCTCGTCGGAGTCAAACCCCACTCCTGGGCTGGAGATGTCGTTCACCACCACCGCATCGAGATGCTTGCGCTGAAGCTTCTTGTGGCCGTAGGAAACCGCGCCCTCGCCGTGCTCCGCCGCGAACCCGATCAGGATCTGGTCGGAGCGCTTTCGCGCCCCCAGCCCGGAGAGCACGTCCTCGGTCGGTTCGAGCTCGATCGGAGCGGGGACACCGGCTTCCTTCTTCAGCTTGTCGTGCGCGGGGGAGGCGGGCCTGAAGTCCGCCACCGCGGCGGCCATCAGCAGGACATCGCAGGCGTCGAATTCCCTGTCGCAGGCCCGTGCCAGCTCGGCGGCCGTGCCCACCTCTATGACTCGGGCCCCCGGCGGGGGTGCCAGGCCGGCATTGGCGGCCACGAGCGTCACCGCTGCCCCGCGCGCCGCCGCCTCAGACGCCAGAGCGAATCCCATCCGCCCCGATGAGCGGTTGCCGATGTATCGCACGCTGTCGATCGGCTCCCGCGTCCCGCCGGCCGTCACCAGCACTCGCAGGCCCGCCCACGAGCCGCGGCGAGCGGCCAGGAGGGCCTCGGTGGCCGCCAGCAGCTCCGCTGGTTCCGCCAGCCTGCCGATGCCATGCTCGCCGTGGGAAGCGAGCTCGCCTTCGCCCGGCGGGATGACCTCCACGCCCCGAGCCTTCAACGCCTCCAGGTTGGCCTGCGTCGCCGAGTGGATGTACATCCGCTCGTTCATCGCCGGAGCTATCGCCACCGGACATGGAGCCGCCAGCGCAGCGGCGGTCAGGAGGTTGTCGGCGTGGCCGCCCGCCAGTTTGGCGATCGTGTTGGCGCTCGCGGGCGCGATCAGGTAGACGTCTGCCCGCTCGACCAGTGCCAGGTGGCTGATCGGAGAGCGCTCGGGCAATGGCTCGCCTGGGTAGGACCCCCGGAGCGGGTCCGGCTCAAATTCCGTGATGAGCACCCGGGCTCCGGTGATGGCCTCGAACGAAGCCGCCCCCACAAAGCGGGTACTGGCCTCGGTCTGGATGACCCGCACAGCATGGCCGTGCGTTACCGCCAGCCTTGCCGTCTGGAGCGCCTTGTAGGCCGCAATCCCGCCGCTCACGCCGAGGAGCAACCGGGCCACGTGAGTTACCTCCGCGGGACGTCCAGTCCCGCGTCCCGACGAGGAAGTTCGGCCTCCGGCCTCACTTAATTCGCCCGCTCCTACCGGTAGTTGTACTTGAGCTTGCCCTGAGCGACCTCTTCGAGCGCGATCGTCAGGTAGTTCTTGGAGTGCGTCTCCACCATCGGCGGAGGGAACTCGTCGAACGTGCCCTCGCCCAGGTTGTGGTAGTAGGAGTTGATCTGGCGCGCGCGCTTGGCGGCGACGATCACACTTGCATAGTCGGAGTCGACGTGCTCGAGGAGCTTGTCGATACGGGGAGAGATCATCGCTCCAAGGGTAGCGAGATGTCGCCGCGCCGTTCCCGGTAGCGGCAGAAGCGGTCCCGGAGCTAGACGTCCTTGACCCGCGCGAGAAGCGTCGCTGCTTCTGACTCGATGTCCGCGGCCATCCCCGCCACGTCCTCCACCAGCGTCGGATCCGCCACCAGACCGAAGTTCAGCGAGTCGCAAAGCGATATCACGGAGATTCGCAACGCGTGGTGCTCGCGGATCTCCGCAAGGGAGTAGAGCTCATGCACTCGAGCTCCCACCACGCTGCACGGGCGCCGTGGCCCCACGACGTTGGAGACGTTCAACGCGAAGGCGCGGGGGTGGGCGAGCGCCCGCTCGGCGAACCGCCTGAGTCGTGGAACCTTTGTCAAGTCGCGCATGAGGGCATCGAGTCGCTGGGCGTCGTGACCGTCCTTGCGCATTCGGGTCGCGCGCCGGATGGCGGCCAACCGCTTCAGGGGGTCCGCGACGCCGACCGGTAGGTCAAGGCAGAAGAACGAGTCGCGGTTCCCGGGCTCGGCACTGTTCTCGCCGACCGCTGCCGGTGCATGCAGGCTCACCGGCACCTTTACCCGGACCGCTCCAAGATGGCCGTGCTGGCGCTCGAGCCACCTGTGGAGCCCCCCGGCCACAACCGCCAAAATCGCGTCGTTGAGGGTGGCGCGGTCGGCTATGCGGGCGACGGTACGAAGTCCCTCGAGCTCGACAGAAGCGAACGCGACCTCCCGTTCGGCACAGATGCGTCCGCCAAACGGGGATCGCAGCCACGGCTGAGGCGCTTCCCGCATCGCGGTTCGCAGAGCGGTGAGACGGGCGTGGGCGGTCCGCTGATGGGATGTGTCGGAGGCTGGAGGCTTCCGCCGCCTACCTTGGCCAACACCAGTTTGCGGCTGTTCGTCCCACAGTGCGCCCTCAGCCATCTGCATGGCGGCGAAGCCATCGGCCAAGGCGTGGTGGATACGCCAGATCAGCGCGCTCCCGGCCCATGTCAGCTCCGGGACGACATCGATGCGCCACAGGGGCCGAGTCCGATCCAGTCGCTCGCCGAAGGTCCGGGCGACGGTGGTCCGAAACTCGAGAAGATCGACCGGATCCGCATCGCCAGCAACGACGACCTGCTCGTTCAGGTCGAGCTCCGCCGTGGGCTCCCATCTCGGCTCCCCGTCCACGTCGGCCAACCGCAGGCACAACCGTGGCGCCCGATGCAGACGGGAGGCGATCGACGCTCGGAGGGCATCGGGGTCGATCCGGTCCTCCAGGATGACCACCTTGCACGTGTGGCCGGCGACCATCTCATCCTCGAGCGCGAGGATGCTCAGATCCTCGGTTGTAAGCGGAAGGGGTTCGCCCCGATCCGCTGAGGAGCCCACGGCAGCCCCGCCGCTGGCAGTCGCGCCCATTGCGCCGGTCATCATAAGCCCTTCAGCCGCTGCGGCGGGCATTGGAGACGATCTCGACCAGCTGGTCGATCGCGTCCTCCAGACGATCGTTGACCACCACGTGCTCGAACTCCGACTGGGCCTCCAGTTCCTGCTCGGCGGTGCGAAGCCGGGCGTCAACCTGCTCCAGGTTGTCGGTTCCACGCTGTAGGAGCCGCGCGCGGAGCGCCTCGCGCGAAGGCGGAGCGATGAAAACCGCCTCGGCTTCTGGCATGGCCCGCCGGACCTGACGCGCGCCTTGGACCTCGATCTCAAGCACCACCGGGACGCCCGCGGCAAGGCGCCGGTCGAGCTCGGAGCGCAGCGTGCCATAGCGGTGGCCGGAGTAGGTGGCGTGCTCCACGAATTCGCCGTTCGCGACCGCGCGATCGAACTGCTCTGGGGTCAGGAAGTGGTAGTCGACGCCGTCGCGCTCACCGGGCCGGGGCGGACGGGTGGTGGCGGATACCGACAGCTCCAGCTCTGGGAGGTGCTCCAGCAGCCCCCGGATCAGCGTGCCCTTGCCGACGCCGGAGGGACCGGTGATCACGAACACCTTGGCCACGTAAGCGGCCCCGTCTGTCGTCGGGACGCCGCCGCGCTAGCGTCGGCGCATCAGCTCCACGAGCTCGGTCCGCTGGCGCTGCGATAGTCCGCCGATGGTCTTGCTAGGTGAAATTCTGCACTGGGACAGGATCTTGTTGACCTTCACCCGGCCGTATTTGGGCACCGCCAGAAGCAGGTCGAATACCTTCGCCGTACCGAGGTATTCGGGCGGCTCGAGCAGCAGCTCGTGAATCGGCTGGCGGCCAGCCTTCAGATCACGCTTGAGCTTAGCCCGCCGGGTGCGCACATCGTTCGCGCGCTGGAGTGCTTCCATGCGCTGAACGAGAGAACGCTCCGGTGCCGCGACAGGCTTAGGGAGCGATTCACTGACCGGCGGCATGGGCGGCGACTATACATCGTGGCGCAGGGCGTTCAAGGCTAATTCGCTCAATTTGACTCGACCTCAAGTTGAGGTCCAGCACTGTCGAGCTTAGTTGCGGGAATGGATGGTGTTTGCAGGGCTTTTCGCGGTGAATCTGGCAGTTTTTGATGTAATCATCCTGAAAACGCGCTCGATGCGGGCGTTTGTGAGCAAACCCGGTCCTCGCGCAGGCGCGAGGGCGCCATCTGGGCGGCGCTGAGCAGCGAAGCGAGCTCCGAGGCCACCCGAACCCCGGCGGCCGGATCTCGAAAGCTCTCCGTCCCGACCGCCACCAGCTCTGCGCCGGCGTTTAGCAGATCAAGGGCGTCCCGGCCCCCCTGCACGCCGCCGATCCCGATTATCGGAAGACGGGCCGTGGAGGAAACCGAGTGGATCTGCGCGAGCGCGACGGCGCGGACGGCGGGCCCTGATATCCCCCCCGTGACGCCTCCCAACCACGGCTTGGACGACCCCGGGGCGAGGGCCATGCCCCGGATGGTGTTGATCAGTGACACCGAGCTGGCCCCGGCGTCCTCGGCGGCGCGGGCCACGGCGGCGACGTCACTGGCATTCGGCGTGAGCTTGACGATCAGCGGCTTGTCCGTCAGCGGGCGGACATGATCGAGTAGTCCAGCCAGCTCGGCCGGATCGGCGCCGAACTCGAGGCCTGTGTCCACGTTCGGGCACGAGACATTCAGCTCCAGCGCCGCCACCTCCTCGCGGGCGGCGAGCGTGGCCACCAGCTGGCCCACATCCTCACGCGTGGAGCCCATCACGTTGACGATCAGCGGCACCGGCAGCTCGGCCAGCAGCGGCAGGTCGCTGAGCGTGAAATCCCGCAGGCCCTTGTTTGGCAGGCCGATGGAGTTGATCAGGCCGCCCGCGATCTCCCAAAGCCGAGGCGGCGGGTTGCCCTGCCGGGGCTCCAGCGTGACCGTCTTGGTGACGTACGCGGCGAACGGGAACCGCTCCAGCAGCTGGTCGCCAAACGCCCGGCGGGCAGCGATGGCGTCAAACGTCCCCGAGGCGTTGAGCACGCGGTGGGCGAGCTCGAGGCCGCAGAAGTCGACGGGGCCGCTCATCGGTCAGGCCACCTCTTCCAGCTCGGCGGCGTCGAGCACCGGTCCGTCGACGCACAGCCGCACGTATCCGCTGCGCGTGGGCACCACGCAGCCGAAGCAAGCCCCGAACCCACAGGCCATTCCGGACTCGAGCGCCAGCTGGGCCGGGACGTCGTGGGCCGCGCACAGCGCCCTAACCGTCTCGAGCATGGCCGGCGGCCCGCAGGCATAGACCTCGGCTTGTGGGCCCTCGAGCGCCAGCTGATCGGCGAGCAGCTCCGTGACGAACCCGTGATGGCCGACGCTGCCGTCGTCGGTGGCCAGCAGCGGGTTGGACACGATCGCAGACCCGCGCGCGTGGTCGTGGTCTCGAAAGCCGAGCAGGGTCAGCGGCGCCACGCCGGACTGATCCTGCAGAATCGCGCTGAGCTGGTCCTCGCCAGATCGCCAGCGGCGCGATTCCCACCCCGCCGCCGACCAGGATCACGCGCCGGCCGGCCCGGGGGAACCGAAAACCGACGCCCAGCGGGCCCACCAGCAGCAGCGCGTCCCGGGCCTGGAGCTCGCACAGCCGGCGGGTGCCCGGCCCGACGTCCTCGACCAGGAAATGAAGCTCGTCGGTGTGCGCCGGAGCGCGCAGCACGCTGAAGGCCCGCGGCAAAAACGGCCGCTCTCCCTCTCCCCCGCCCCACCTGCTGGCCGCCTGGAGCATGTAGAACTGCCCGGCCTCCGGGCGCGGTCCGTGCGGATCCTGGCAGCGCAGCACCACGTAGGGGCCGAACTGCTCCCGGGCGATGATCGGCGCCGTCCGGCGGCCGAACGGCGCCAGGACGCGGTCAGACTGCACCGGCGTCGCTTGGACCACCTGCAGGGATCCCGGCTCGGGCGTCGGCGGCCGCTCCACCGTTGATGGTTGCTCCGGCGTGGACAGCCGCACCATCGTGGATCTGCTGGAGCGACACGACCTCTGGCTCACCCCGGCGGGCGGCGGCGATCGCCCGGGCGGCCGCCATCCCGCCGGCCATGGTCGTGATACACGGGATCTTGCGAGCCACGGCCGCCGAACGGATCTCCCAGCCCTCGGCTCGAGCACCGGTGCCCACCGGGGTGTTGATCACGAGCTCGACTGCGCCGCGCTCGATCCAGTCGACCACGTGCGGGGATCCCTCCCCGATCTTGTTGATCGTCTCGGCGGGGATTCCCATCTTGCGGATGGCTTGCGCCGTGCCGCGCGTGGCGATGATCTTGAACCCCAGGTCGTGCAGCATGCTTGCCACGCCCGTGGCCGCCGGCTTGTCCGCATCGGCGACCGTGATGAACACCGTCCCCGACAGCGGCAGCTTCGAGCCGGCCGCGGCCTGGGCCTTGGCGAACGCAGTGGGGAAGTCGGGGGCGATCCCCATCACCTCGCCCGTGGAGCGCATCTCGGGTCCAAGCAGGGAGTCGGAGCCGGCGAAGCGATCGAACGGCAACACCACCTCCTTGACGCAGACGTGACCATTTGAGTACTCCCGCGGCAGTTCGAGCTCGGAGATCCGTGCCCCGAGCATGATCCGGCAGGCGACCTTCGCGATCGGGACCCCGACGGCCTTGGACACGAAGGGGACCGTCCGGGAGGCTCGGGGGTTTGCCTCCAGGACGTAGAGACTGTCGCCACGGATCGCGAACTGGACGTTGAGCAGCCCTACGACCCCCAGCGCTAGTGCGATCCCGGCCGTCTGGGCGCGGATCTGCTCGAGCATCTCATCCCCGATGGCGTGCGGAGGGAGCACGCAGGCGGAGTCGCCGGAGTGGATCCCGGCCTCCTCGACGTGCTGCATGATTCCGGCGATCCAGACCTCGCGCCCATCGCACAGAGCATCGACGTCGACCTCGATCGAGTCCTCCAAAAAGCGGTCGAGGTAGATGGCGCGGCCCGGCTCGGTCTCCACCCGATCCAGGTAGTGCTTGAGTCCCTGGGCGTCGTAGACGATTTCCATGGCGCGGCCACCGAGCACGTAGCTGGGGCGCACCAGCAGCGGGAATCCGACGTCGGCCGCCCGCTCCAGCGCCTCCCGGGCCGACTGAGCGGTCGCGTAGGGAGGCGCCTGATAGCCGAGCCGATCGAGCAACGGCCCGAACCGCGATCGATCTTCGGCCAGGTCGATCGCATCGATGTCGGTCCCCAGGATCGAGACGCCCGCGCCGTGTAGCCCGGCTGCGAGCTTGAGCGGCGTCTGGCCTCCGAACTGGACCACGACCCCCTCTGGCTCCTCCACCTCGCAGACCGCCAGCACGTCCTCGAGCGTCAGGGGTTCGAAATACAGCCGATCGGAGGTGTCGTAGTCGGTCGAGACCGTCTCCGGATTGCAGTTGATCATGACCGCATCACGGCCCAGCTCTCTCATCGTCTGCGCGGCGTGAACGCAGCAGTAGTCGAACTCGATCCCCTGGCCGATGCGATTCGGTCCAGAGCCCAGGATCACCACGCTGCGCCGATGCCCCCTCTCCACTTCGCCCAGGGCGGGCGGCCGCTCCCACCCGGAGTAGTAATACGGCGTCCGGGCGGCGAACTCCGCGGCGCAGGTGTCCACCGACTTGTAAGTCCGCTGGCCCGAGAACGGCGCCTCCGGATCGCCGACCAGATCGGCTAGCTCGTTCAGAAACCAGCGATCGATCGAGGTCAGGCGGTGGACGTCCTCGACGGAGGCGCCGCGCCGTAGCGCCTCGAGCACGCGGTCGAATCGCTCCGCCCCAGGGCGCTCGAGCGACTGAAGGAGGGCATCGTCGTCGGCCGGAAAGGCCGGCTTGGCGTCCAGCTCGCGCGATCTGAGCGCCTTGGCGAACGCCTGCTTGAAGGTCCGGCCGATGGCCATGGCCTCCCCAACGGACTTCATGTGCGTCGTCAGCCCCGGCTCGGCGCCAGGGAACTTCTCAAAAGCGAACCGCGGCCACTTGACCACGCAGTAGTCGATCGCCGGTTCGAAGCTGGCCGGCGTGGCCTTCGTGATGTCGTTTGGGATCTCCTGAAGCGTGTAGCCGATGGCCAGCCGGGCGGCGATCTTGGCGATCGGGAACCCGGTGGCCTTGCTGGCCAGGGCGCTGGAGCGCGACACCCGGGGGTTCATCTCGATCACCACCATCTCGTCGGTCTGCGGGTCCACGGCGAACTGGACGTTCGAGCCACCGGTCTCGACGCCCACGGCGCGGATCACGGTGATCGCCTGGTCGCGCAGCTTTTGGTACTGCTTGTCGCTCAACGTCTGCTGCGGGGCGACGCACACGCTGTCGCCGGTGTGCACGCCCATGGGGTCGAGGTTCTCGATCGAGCACACGATCACGACGTTGTCGGCCCGGTCGCGCATCACCTCGAGCTCAAATTCACCCCAGCCGAGGACCGACTCCTCGAGCAGGACCTGCCCGATCGGAGAGGCGCTCAGGCCCCGGCCGACCACATGGTCCAATTCGGTTTCGGAGCGCACGACGCCGCCGCCGGTTCCGCCCAGCGTGAACGCGGGGCGGACGATGAACGGCAACCCGATCTGATGGAGCGCAGCGCGTGCGTCGGAGACGCTGTGGGCGATCGCCGAGCTCGGCACCCGCAGCCCGGCTTGGGTCATGGTCTCGCGGAACCGCTCGCGATCCTCGGCGCGGTCGATCGCCTCATAATCGGCGCCGATGAGCTCGACCCCGTAGCGCTCGAGCACGCCCAGCTCGTGCAGCTCCTTGCTCAAATTGAGGGCGGTCTGGCCGCCCAGGGTCGGCAGCAGCGCGTCGGGCTGCTCGCGCTCGATCACCTGCGTCACCGGCCCGGGCAGCAGCGGCTCGATGTAGGTGGCGCTCGCGATCTCGGGGTCGGTCATGATCGTCGCCGGGTTGGAGTTGACCAGCACCACCTCGTAGCCCTCGTCCATCAGCACACGGCAGGCCTGGGTCCCGGAGTAGTCAAACTCGGCGGCTTGGCCGATGACGATCGGCCCCGAGCCGATAAGCAGGATCTTGTGGATGTCATCGCGCCTGGGCATCAGGCCGTGATCTCCTCCACGAAGCGGTCGAACAGGTAGAGCGCGTCGTGCGGGCCTGGCCCTGCCTCCGGGTGGTACTGAACTGTCGCTCCCTGCACGTCGCGGAGCGCCAGACCTTCGACGGTGCGGTCGTAGAGGTTTATGTGGGTCAGCTCTGCGGTCCCGTAGTCGGTCTCCCAGCGGACCGCCTGGTCGCGGTCGATGGTCCTGTTGCGGTCGGGACCCAGGACCGCGAAGCCGTGGTTCTGGCTGGTGATCTCGATGCGAGAAGTCGTCAGGTCCTTGACCGGGTGATTTGCGCCGTGGTGGCCGAAGGGGAGCTTGTAGGTCTCCAGCCCCACCGCCCGGCACAGCAGCTGGTGGCCCAGGCAGATCCCGTAGACGGGACGCCGGCCGACGAGGTCCCGAACCGTGTCCACGATGTAATCGAGAGCGGCGGGGTCACCGGGGCCGTTGGCGAGGAAGATCGCGTCAGGATCGCCGGCCAGCAGGTCGCTGGCGCCGGCTGTACATGGGTGCAGCTCGACAGTTGCCCCGCGCGCGCGGAGATTGCGGACGATCGAGCGTTTTACCCCGGTGTCGACCATCGCGATCCGAACTCCTCCCTCGCCCTCGAGCACCACGGTCTCCTCCGGCGTGACCTCATTGACCAGGTCGCGGCCCCCCATCCCCGGCTCCGCGGCGGTCAGCTCCCGGGCCTCAGCCTCGGGAACCTCGGCATCGAACACTCCGCCTCTCATGGCGCCGTGATCGCGGATGTGGCGGACCAGCGCGCGCGTGTCGACGTCTGTAATCGCGGTGATGCCGCAGTCGGCCAGCCAGCTCAGCCAGCCTCCCTCCGCTCCTGGCGCGTCCTCGCGGTCGACCGCGGCGCGCATGATCGCCGCCCGGGCGTGGACTCGATCGGACTCCATCGCCTCGCTCGATGCCCCGTAGTTGCCTATCTGTGGAAACGTGAACGCGATCAGCTGACCGGCGTAGCTGGGATCGGTCATCGCCTCCTGATAGCCGGACATCGCCGTCGTGAAGACGATCTCTCCCACGACGGCGCGCTGACGCGCGCCGCAGGCGAGGCCGTCGAAGCGGGCCCCGTCCTCGAGCAGCACGTAGGCGGTCGCGTCGCCGCTCATCGCGTGAGGGCACCAACCTCCGCCAGCAGCGGAGCACGGAACGCCGCCGCTCCGGCGGCCAGCGTCAGCACCACGCGGCCGTGGAGCGTGCGGCCATGGAAACAGCAGTTGTCCGACCTCGAGGCGTATCCGCGCGCGCCGACCTCCCACTTGGCCTGAAGGTCAATGAGCGCCAGGTTGGCCGGCTCGCCGGGCGCGATCCGCGGCGTGGGGAGGTCGAACAGGGCGGCGCCCGCGGTCATCCGCTCGACCACGGTCGCGAGCTCGATCTCTCCGGGCATCACAAGCTCCGTGAACAGAGCGGCGAACGCCGTCTCGAGCCCGGTTGTGCCCATCGGCGCCTGCTCGAACGGGACTTCCTTCTCGTGTCTGGCGTGGGGAGCGTGGTCGGTGGCCACGCAGTCGATCAAGCCCCGGCGCAGGCCGTCGACCAGTGCGCGGCGGTCGGCCTCGCCGCGCAGCGGAGGGTTCATCTTGAACCGGCTGTCCAGCGTCCGTACGACGTCGTCGGTGAGCGTCAGGTGATGGGGGCAGACTTCGGCGCTCACGCGGGCGCCGGCGTCCTTGAGCCGCTCGATCGCGCTCAGCGACTCCGTGCACGAGACGTGCTGGAAGTGGACGCGTGCGCCCTCGTAGAGCGCCAGCGCGCCGTCTCGGGCCACCATCGTCGATTCCGAAACCGGCGGGATCCCCGCCAGCCCGAGGCGCGCCGAGACGGCGCCCTCGTGCATCACGCCGTCGCCGGACAGAGCCGGGTCCTCCTCGTGCAGGGCGACCACGCCGCCTGCCAGCCGCTGGTACTGAAGCGCCTTGCGCAGCATCCCTCCCGAGACGACCGGTTTGCCGTCATCGGTGAAACCGAGCGCTCCGGCGTCGCGCAGCTCGGCCATCTCGGTGAGCTCCGTGCCCTCCAGACCCCGCGTGATTGAGGCCAGGAAGCCCACCGGGACGCGGGCAGCCGAGCTCGCCGTGTCCGTCAGCGAGCGAAGCACCGACGCGTCGTCGACGACCGGCGCGGTGTTAGGCATCCCGATCACCGCGCAGAAACCGCCCGCGGCCGCGGCCGCGGTCCCGCTCTCGATGTCCTCCTTGTACTCCTGTCCCGGCGTGCGCAGGTGAACGTGCGGGTCGATGAATGCCGGGAACACATACTTGCCGGCCGCGTCCAGGCGCTCGCCGCCGTCGGGAGGGTCGGGCAGCGATCCGGGCGCCCCCAGCTCGGCGATGTGGCCCTCGCGAATCAGGATGTCGCAGGGCTCGTCGATCCCTGCTCGGGGATCGAGCACGTGCGCGCCCGCGATCAGAAAGTCGGCCGGCGCTCGGTGGCGGCTGAAGAGACCGCTCACTTCGCTCGCTCCGGACGTCACTATGCCACCGCCTGAAGAATCGGCGAGCCGACCAGCAGCTCGTAGAGGACAGCCATCCGCACCGCCACGCCGGCCTTGACCTGCTCGCCGATCAGCGCCTGCGGGGAGTCGATCGCATCGGCCGAGAGCTCGATTCCGCGGTTGACGGGTCCCGGGTGCATGAGCAGTTGGCCGGGGCGCAGCCGGGAGGAGGTGATCTGATAGCGCTGGGCGTACTCCCGCAGCGAAGGCACATAGGAGTCGTGCATGCGCTCGCGCTGCATCCGCAGCACGTACACGACGTCGGCCTCGTGCAGGTGCTCGAGCGTCGCCGTGGCCTCGCAACCGAGGGCCTCGATCCCGCGCGGGATCAGGGTCGGAGGACCGCACACGGTCACAGACGCGCCCATCCGCTTCAGCGCGAGGATGTTCGAGCGCGCGACCCGGGAGTGGAGCACGTCGCCCACGATCCAGAAGTTGGTGCCTTCAAGGTCGCCGAGCCGCCGGCGTAGCGTGAAGGCGTCGAGCAGGGCCTGGGTCGGGTGCTCGTGCTTGCCGTCGCCGGCATTGATCACCGATGCCGGCGTCCAGCCTGCGACCAGCTGGGCGGCACCGACGTGCGGCGAGCGGATCACGATCGCCGCCGGGTCGTAGGCGGACAGCGTCTGCACCGTGTCCTTCAGGGACTCGCCCTTGTCCACGCTCGACCCCGCGGAGCGAACGTTGACCACGTCGGCGCTTAGGCGCTTGGCAGCGAGCTCGAAGCTCGAGCTGGTGCGGGTCGAGGCTTCGTAGAAGAGGTTGACGACGGTGCGGCCGCGGAGCGCCGGCACCTTCTTGATCTCCCGACCGGCGACCTCGACGAACGACTCGGCGCGGTCGAGGATGCGCTCGATCCCTGGACGCCCGAGGTCCTCGATGGTGATCAGATGCTTGCCGAGGGAGCTGCTCACGCCGCTACCCGCTTCGGAGGTGTGGTCGTGGGACCGATCGTGACCTCGTCCACCCCGTCGAGCTCCTGAACGCGCACGTTGACTCGCTCATCCTGAGAAGTAGGCAGGTTCTTGCCGACGTAGTCCGGGCGGATCGGCAGCTCCCGGTGGCCACGGTCCACCATGACGGCCAGCTGCACCCTGGCCGGGCGACCGTAATCGAAGATCGCGTCGATCGCCGCCCGCACCGTGCGACCGGTGTACAGGACGTCGTCGACGATCACGATCGTCCGTCCGTCGATCGGGAAATCGAGGTGGGAGGAGTGGACGATCGGCGCGCTGGGGCGAATCGAAAGGTCGTCGCGATAGAACGAGATGTCCACGTCCCCGAGTGGGACGGAGGTGTCCAGCAGCTCGCTGGTCATCGTGTGAAGGCGCTGCGCGAGGACAGTGCCCCGGCGGTGGATGCCCACGAACGCGATGGGGCGGCCGCCGTCCACTACCGGATCACGGCCCCCGACCGGATCACGGCCCCCGACCGGATCACGGTCTCGCTCACCGACCGGATCACGGTTTCGCTCCCCGACCGGATCCTGGCCCCCCTCCCCGACCGGGTTCTTCTCGACGATCTCGTGTGCGATCCGCACCAGCGTGCGGCGCATGTGATCGCGATCGAGGACGACCGTACGTTTCTGCAACCTGCTTGCTCCTTCCAGGCCTCGCGGGACCGGGTTAAAGGGGCTTCCGGTCGCGGAGCCTAGCAGCGGGCTCGGCCGTGAATATCAGGGCGCGCCAGATCGCCGACCTCCTCGTCGGGGAGCAACTCAAGCGCGGCCACGTTCTCGGCGGGTCACGCGCAGCCGCGTGCTCAGGGCGCCGGTAGTCGCGCGGCCGCGTGCTAACGCCGCCGGTAGACGCGCACGGCGGTGCTGCCGAAGGTCTTTGCGTCGATCAGCTCCAGCCGCAGCGGAGTTTGCAGGTCTCTGAACAGCGGGAGGCCGCTGCCGACCGCGACGGAGTGGGTGATGAGCCGGTACTCGTCGATCAGGTCGCTGCGGGCGAGGGATTGCGCGAAGGTGGCGCCGCCGTGGGCGATGAGGTCCTTGCCAGATTGTTGCTTGAGCTTCGCGATCTCATCAGCGATCTCGCCGCGCGCGATCTGCGACTGGGGCCAGTCGGCGCGCTCCAGGGTCTTCGAGAAGACGACCTTGGGGATGTCGTTCATGGGGGCCGCGTACGCGTGGGTGGAGGATGGCCAGTAGCCGGCCATCTCCTCGTAGGTGGCGCGGCCCATAAGGTGCGCGCCGGCGTCCCAGACCCACCGGAGTTTCAGTTTGGTCAGCTCGGGGTCCTCAGGGGGAAGGCCCCATTCCCCCTCCATCACTGGCATCAGCCGATCGTCCCGTGGGATGGCCACGACCCCATCGAGTGACATACCCATCTGTAGAACTAGCTTCCTCAACGCTTGCGCGGACGGCATGCCGGTGATCTCCTTCTCTCGGGTGTCGACGTCGGATGACTGCTCGGACGGCAGACCTTACTTGCAGTAGCGATTAACTAACCGTATCGTTAAATACAACTTGATGGAGGCTGACCAGCTCGACCTGACTTTCGCCGCGCTCGCGGATCCGACCCGACGCGGGATCCTGGCGCGCCTGGCCAAGGGAGAGGCAACGGTCAACGAGCTCGCCGAGCCGTTCTCGGTGAGCCTTCCCGCGATCTCGCGGCACCTCAAGGTGCTGGAGCGAGCGGGATTGATCACCCGCCGTCGCGCCGCGCAGTCACGCCCCACAAGCCTGCGAATCGACGCCCTGGAAGAGGCGGAGGCATGGATGGACACCTGTCGGGTGACGTGGGAGCGTCGCATGGATCGCCTCGGCGCCCACTTGGAGGAGGTCCAGAAGCGGGACGGCAACAGATGACCGGCGATCCCAGCTCGGGACAGGCGTCTGCTCCGGAGGTTCGGATCACTCGCTTCTTTCGGGCTCCGCGCGAGCTCGTCTTCAACGCTTGGATCGATCCCGAGCAGGTCAGGGCGTGGTTTGCGCCCGAAGGATGCGAGGTGCCGCGTGAGACGGTGGACATCGAGCCTCAGGCCGGCGGCCGGATCCACTTCACGATGGTCGAGCTGGCGGGCGGAGCTGCCTATCCGGTGCGCTTCGAGATCGTGGAGATCGCTTGGCCCGAGCTGCTCGCGCTGGCGTCCGAGGCGGCGCCCGAGATCGGGCTCCCGCATCCCATGCTCACCCGGGTCGAATTCTCAATCGATGGCGACGGAACGCGCCTCACGATCACCCAAGGCCCGCACACCGAGGAGATGCAGGACCGCGCGAAGGCCGGCTGGCTGAGTTCGCTCGACAAGCTGGAGAAGCTCGTCGGGTCGTGAGCGATGCCGCCCGGGCCCTGGGGTCGTAGCGAGCGATCCGCGCGGCGAACCGGGCTAGGCTGCCGGAGGGGCGCCGAGCGCTGTCGAGATCTCGTCGAGCGCTTGGTTCTCGGCCTCGCTGATCTGCTTGCCGCCGATTCCGAGGAAGCCACCCTCCTTGTGAGCGCCGGCCGCGGCCTGCGCGACTGTCATCACGAACCGCTTGTAGGCGTCGATCTCCGTCGGGGTCGCCTTCGCCTCAAGGATCCCGATCGCGCCTTGCAGCTGCTGCCGGGTGACGACGGCGATGTCGCCGGACTCTCGGATCCGGTCTGGATCGATCGACGGCGGCGACTTCACCAACTCGTCGAGCAGTTCACTCTCCCCATGGTGCTCGCGCGCATGCTGGTAGATGCGACCCATGGCCATGGTCTCGCGCAGCGTGCCGCCACGGCCGGCGCCGATCACGCGCATGCCGGCGTAGAGCGGTCCGCCGACGACCGTGGACCACTCCTCGGCGTTGAAATCGGCTTTTGTTGTCATTCGGCTCCTTTGCGATCGTCGGGTGTTCGCACGAGAGCATTGTCCATCAGGCGCCTCGAGGCGGTACAGGACATGCGGGACGCCTTGCTCCTCGATCAACCGGTCGTAGGTGAACCCGCACTTTTCCATCACCCTCCGCGAGGGCAAGTTGCCGGGGAGCGTGTATGCGATCACCTCCGGGAGCTCGAGCGGCCGAACGCGGCGTCTATCGACGCCCGAGCCAGCTCGGTGGCTAGCCCGCGCCCCCAGCGCTCGGGGACGATGGCCCATGCAACCTCCACCTCGTCCCGGCCGCTGACCCACGTGTGCTGGAGCCCGCCGCGACCGAGGAGCTCGCCGCCCGAGCGGTCGCGCAGCAGCCACAAGCCGAACCTGTGCAGCTCCCAGTGTCCGATCGCCTCGATGAGCCCCGCGCGCACGTCGGCTTCGCTCGGGGGCTGGCCTGTCAGCGACAGCGTCGCTGCCACCCGCGGGTCGCCGATTAGCAGCAGGAGCTGGGGCAGATCGGCCTCGGTCAGGCGCGAAGCGACCATCCGCGGCGTCTCGACGCGCTCGAGCGCCGGAGCGTTCAACGAACTTCGTCCGCCACCAGCTCATCTGCCGCGTGCGCGTCCCATGGGACAAGCTCGGGTTCCCCTCGCTCCGGGAACGGCAGCTCGATTGTGTCGAAGTCGCGCGGCAGCTCCGTCCTGGGAAAAAGTGCCCGAGCCTCATCGCGCAGCAGTCCCACGGGATACCGCGTCGAGAAGTGGGTCAGCGCCAGCATCACGACGTCCGCGTCCCGCGCGATCGCCGCGGCCTGGGCGGCGGTCGCGTGTCCGGTCTCCGCTGCTCGCTCGCGCTCCTCTTCCGCGAATGTCGCCTCGTGCACGAGCAGGTCGGCACGGTGGGCCGCCACCCGCAGCGACTCGCAAGGTGTCGTGTCGCCGGAGATCACGAGCTTGCGCCCAGGTCGAGGCGGCCCCAGCACCTGCTCGGGGCTCACGCCCTTGACCGTCTCTCCACGCTGCACTCGGCCGAACTCGGGCCCCGGGGTCAAACCGAGTCGCGTCGCGGCCTCCGGATCGAACACCCCCGGCCGCTCATCCTCGAACAGCACATAGCCGAGCGCGGGGCCCCGATGCACGACTGGGAACGATGCGAAGCTGTACCCGTCCCGCCGGAGAACGTCACCGGGCTCCAGCTCCACCAGCTCGAGCTCGAACCTGACCCGACCGGCGGCGCGAAGCGTCAGTGCCAGCAGCTCGCGCAGCCCACGCGGGCCGGAGATCCGAAGCGGCCGCTCGCGCGCGCGAAGATCGAAGGTCTTCAGCAGGCCAGGCAACCCCAGCCAGTGGTCGGCGTGGAAATGGGTCAGGAACACCTCAGTCAGCTCCGCCAGCCCCACCGAGCTCACCAGCTGACGCTGGGTGCCCTCGCCGCAGTCGAACAGGATCCTGTCCGCACCCCGCCGGACGAGCAGCGCCGGAAGGCCGCGACGGGCGGTGGGGACCGACCCGGCTGTGCCGGCGAAGAAGACCGAGAAGTCCATGCAGGTCAGTCTGTCAGTCGAGGCCGGCGAAAATGCTCCGGACCCACATGTCGAACGTGTAGTCGGCAGCGAACCTGATCCCGCGTCGCTGGTTGTTCCTTGGCGGATGCGCGCGCAGATTCCCCTTGGACCTGGGGCAGATCTCAACCGGGACCATGAGGAGCATGTCGGGCTCGGGGACGTGGACGGCGATTACCTCGGCTCTGCCGTCATAAGGCTGGGCACCTCGGCCGTGGTCGGTGCTGCACGTGGTGAACTCGACGCAACCCTTGCGTATCCGCCCCGACTTCACCTGGATCCGGACGATGTCACCATCGGGCGGGATGACCGCCGCAAGATCAAATGCATGTCCCTGGCCGAAGGGAATCATCACCCGGATGCCAGCCTTCTCAAGCGCAGCAATGACGGCGGCCTCAGCGGCGTTTCCTCGGTGAATCGTTTGCACCGAGCGAAGGTACATATCGCTCCGGACGAACACGTGTTCGTGCCGTGGAGCGGTAGCCTTGAGTCCCCAGCGCCCGTAGCTCAGGGGATAGAGCGACCGCCTCCGGAGCGGTAGGCCGCAGGTTCAAATCCTGCCGGGCGCGCTCGCCGGGTCAGCGGCGGCTGCGACCAGGACGCACTTACTCATTCTCGGGGCTCATGGCGGTTTGACGCCTCGCCGCACCGGGAAGGCGAGGCTCAAAAGCAGACCGTGACCGAGCAGACCCCCACAGTGCGGCTTGAGCTGAACAGCCGGCCGGAGTCAGTCACGCTGGTGCGAGGCATGCTGGTAGGGATCGGGGAAGAGCTGGCGCTAGAGGCCGAGTTGCTGGACGACCTGAAAACGGCGGTGAGCGAGGCCTGCAACAACGTCGTAATGCACGCCTACGGCGACGAGGTAGGGCCTATGACAGTCGATTTCGAGCTCGAGGGCGGCCAGATCGAGATCAGCGTCCGCGATCACGGCGGCGGGATCCGCGGCGTGAGCGCCTCACACGACCGCATGGGGGTCGGGTTGGCGGTCATCAGTGCCCTCGCCGATCGATCCGAGTTCGTGAACCTAAACGAAGGTGGGACCGAGGTTCGGATGTCGTTCGCCGGAGGGGCGGCGAACCCGGGGCTGGACCGTGCCGATGTCCAGAACGGCCATGATTGGCCGAAAGAGCTCGACGGGGATGTCGTCGCCCGGCTGTCCTCGGCACGGCTGCTGAAAGGTGTCCTGGGTCGACTGGCTCGCGCCCTTGCCGCTCAGGCCCACTTCTCGGTCGATCGATTCTCCGAGCTCTATCCGGTCACCGATGCCCTGGCCGCCCACGCGCAGGCGGCGGCCTCCAGCCACGGGATCGGGTTTGGAATCGTGGCCGGCGACCGCCGGATCGAGGTCACTATTGGGAAATTCAGGACCGGAAGCTCCGCCGGACTGCGCGAGGAGACGGCCACCGCATCGCCGCTCAGCCTGCTTGCCGACGAGCTCAGTGTCGAGATGGACGGAGACTCCGAGCTGCTCCGAGTCGTAGTGGCGGATACGCGCCGGGCCGAACGCGCGGACATCCGCCGGGACTGAAGCGTCAGAACCGAAGCAGCGCCGCGATGCCGCCGAGCGGTCCGAGATCGGGTGTCTCGACCGCGAAAACCTCGGCGTCCTGCTCCACAGCGGCATGCACCGCCTGGTCCAGCAGGTCCTCGCGCGGCTCGAGCTGCGTGCCATCGACCGGGCAGCTTCCGGCTTCGGGTTGCATCAGCCCACACTCGGGACATGCGGACCCCTTGATTGGGCGCTGCGGGTCGTACAGAAGGGTGCCCACCCGCCGCTCGTAAAGCGCCCGCAGCACGTCATCGGCGCCCCCGGCCGCGCGTTCGCCCCTGCCCAGTCGAGCTCGGAGCTCCTTCAGTCGCTCCCCCACGATCGCCCGCTGGTGCGTCCTCGATCGCCTTCGCCGCGACCGAGCGCACGTCCTCGATGGTCGAGTTCTCGACATCAAGACTCAGATAGCCGACGAGCCGCTCCCGGACGTAGGGATGCAGCTTCTCTGCCACATGCGAGCGCAGCTCCTCAGGCGCAGCAAGCAGAAGCCCGACGAACTGCCTGCGCTCGAATTGGCGCAACAGCTGCTCACCGGTGTGGCGCAGATGGGCGTCAACGTCGTTCTCCACCGAACGCTGGTAGCGAGCCTGCGACCAGCCGCCCTGATCGTGCTGGCCATGGACCGAGTCGCCGAACGACAGGACCTCAACCAGACTGTTCGCCGAGCCACGCAGGATGCGCGCGAGCCGTCTGTTCACGAGAGCCACGCACCACCGCTCGGGTGGGCCGATCTCCACGAGCGGCTCGATGAACGGCGAGTCGGAGATTGCGACGCGGCTCTCGACCGGCTCGGGAAGGGACAACGCTTCGACGAGGTCGAGCGACGAGCAGCAGAAGACGGCGTGGGCGCGCGCACCTTCCGTATAGCCGCCGTCTTGGAGGTGGCCGCGGACGCGGTCGAGATCCGCTCGTAGCTGCTCCAGCTCCTCATGTGGGTGCTTCCCGGACTCGATCCGGCGAGTGGCCTCGTCGAGCAACGAATCCACCTCGCTCGCTCGAGCAGGTGGTGTGGCGAAACGATCGGGATCGAGATCGAGGTAGACGCTCAGCACCCGCGGTCCGTCGGCCCGCAGACCGGCGAGCCGCTCCAGCTTTGCTTCCGTTATCTCGTTGCGTGCGGCCACTTTGTGAGCCTATTACCCAAGGCGGGTAGATGCTCACCATGCCTCCGGTGCATGAGCTGGATCTCCTCTGGCGTCTTCTCCTGGCGCTCGCGCTCTCCTCGATCATCGGCATCGAGCGCGAGATCCGCCAGAAGAGCGCGGGCCTTCGCACCTATGCCCTGGTGGGAACGGGTTCGGCGCTGTTCATGCTGGTCAGCGCGTACGGCTTCGCCGACGTGCTCGGCCAGCACTCAACCCTTGACCCCTCGCGCGTCGCGGCACAGATCGTGAGCGGCATCGGCTTCATCGGCGGCGGTGTGATCTTCGTCCGCCGCGACGCCGTCCGCGGTTTGACGACGGCTGCCGGGGTGTGGGCCACGGCGGCGGTCGGGATGGCCGCCGGCGGGGATCTGCCGGTGCTGGCCACGGTGACCACCGCCATCTACCTGCTGGTCTCCTCCGCGTATCCGCTGCTGGAGCGGGTCCTGCCGCGATCTCGCTTCTCCGCCTCTCGGATGCGCCTCACGTATCGCGATGGTCGCGGCGTCTTGCGTGACCTCCTTGGGACGTTCGGCGAGCACGGCTTCGCCGTCTCCGACATCGCGGTCGAGCGCACCAGCGGACGCGACGGCGATCGCGCCGTGACCGTGCGCCTCGAGGTCCGGGGCCCGGGATCCCTGTCCTCTCTGGCCAGCGAGCTAGACGATCACGACGGCGTGCTCGCGGTCAGTGCGGCTGAGGACAAGCGGCTCGACGACGCCTGAGTCCCGCCCGCCACGAGCTCGGGGCGCCTGCCGCGAGCTCGGGGCGCCCGCCCTCGAGCTGTCAATGGATCGGGGTGCGTGGCGTCGCGCTGGCCTCGAGCTCGAACAGCCAGAAGTCGCGCCCCATCACCGGCACGGAGACGTTGTAGATCGGAACGTCGCCGATCGCTCCCTCGAACGTGCCGCTGTGTGCATGCCCATGGAGCACGAGGTCGGGCTCGTGCTCGGCGATCGGCGCCGCGAGCCGATCGGTACCGAGGAATGCCCAGATGCCTGGGGCCTCGCCCTCGATCGTCGCGACCGTCGGCGCGTAGTGGAGCATCACGATCCGGACCTGGCAGAGAGCGATCTCGCGCAGAGCGCGATCGAGCGCTTCCACTTCGCGCGTGGTCTCCCTGTAGACGGAGCGTAGGAGCGGCTCGCCGAAGTCGGGCAGGTGCGAGCCGGGGAAGCCGCCAACGAATCCCTTCGTGCCTGCCACGCCCACCTGAAGGCCGCCGAGCTCGCAGATCGCCCAATCGCGATCGAGCACCCGGACGCCGCCCCGGTCGAGCTCCGACACGAGCTCATCGTGACGGTTCGCGTGCCAGTCGTGGTTGCCGAGGACCGCAAAGACTGGGATCCCGAGCGACGCGCACGCCTCGGCCAGGACCGCCGCCTCCTCGGGTTCGCCGTGGGTGGTCAAGTCGCCGCACAGCAGCACGACGTCGGCCGTACTCGGGAGCTCCCGCAGCGCCGAAGTGACGGGCTCACGGCGCTCATCGCAGCAGTGAAGATCGCCGGCTGCGGCGATACGGAGCTTGCGCGCCGGGCCGGCGTCGCGCTCTGGCCTACCGTGATCGCCATCCAGGTCCATCTGATGTCGGCTACCCCATGTAGTTAGCGGCAACGCGCGCCGGGTAGCTGAGCGCGATGAGCTCCGAGCCGACGTTCGAGTCCATCTGCGCGACGCTCAAAATAGCCGTGGCAACGCTTCGTGACGCCGGACTGCCGTTTGCGCTTGGCGGCAGCCTCGCGGCCTGGGCCCGGGGTGGCCCCAGGCCCCACAACGATCTCGACCTGATGGTGAAACCCGAGGACGCGGAACGGGCCCTAGAGGCCCTGACCAAAGCCGGGATGCGTCCCGAGAGGCCCCCGGAGGAGTGGCTTTTCAAGGCTTGGCACGACGGGGTCCTGATCGATCTCATCTTCGAGCCGGCAGGACTGGAGCTGACCGATGAGGTGCTCGGGCGGGCCGAAGCGATGCCCGTGATGGCGATCGAAACGCCGGTCATGGCGCTCGAGGACGTGCTGGCGACGAAGCTGTGCGCGCTGAACGAACACTCGCTGGACTACTGCGCGCTGATCGGCATCGTCCGCGCGCTGCGCGAGCAGATCAACTGGCTGGAGCTGCGGGAACGGACGCTGCCCTCGCCGTACGCGGAGGCGTTCTTCACACTGGTGCACGAGCTCGGAATCGTGCCCGAGCTGGGCCACGGCGAGCGCCCGTCGCACCCGCGGGTGCGGGTGTTGCCGCAGGCAGAAAACGGGTAGGAATCGACGGGAGGTAAGAAACGATGAGCACAGCACAACCTGAACAGCCTGCGACGACCAGAACAGAGCGAGCCGCTGCGACCGAGGACGGAACGGCCGGCAGCTGGAGCCGGAGCGGCAGCGGTCGGCGCCCGGGCGGCCGGAGGGTTCTTTCTGCTCCTGGCTCGGCTCGTCAGAGCGGCCGCGGGAGTTGGTCTTCGTGCTGATCGTGCTGGGGATCATCCTGTTCGACCTGAAGGCCAATCCCGGCAACAGCATCGTCAACGGGATTCACGACGCGGCGAACTGGCTCACCACTCCGTTCCACGGGTTGTTCAGCGTTCACGGCGCGCGGAAGATGCTCACCATCAACTGGGGTATCGCCGCGGTCGTCTATCTGATCGCCGGCGGGATCATCGCCTCGATCATCGCCAGCCCGGCCCGCTTCACGAGCCGGTTTCGGCGCGCACTAGCCCGAGCCGTTCTCCTGGAAGCGCTTTCGCGCTGAGGAGATCTCCTCAAGCGCTGCGTCCCTGTCGCGCCAGCCCTTAACGGTCGACTCCTTGCCAGGTTCGAGGTCCTTGTAGATGGCGAAGAAGTGCCCGATCTCGTCGCGCAGTATTTGCGGCAGGTCGTCGATTCGCTCGAGCGTGTTCCACCCTGGGTCGTCGCAGGGCACGCACAGCACCTTCGAGTCGATCCCCTTCTCGTCCTCCATGTCGAACAACCCGATCGGCTTGCACATCACGATGCAGCCGGGGAACGTGGGCTCCGAGACGCAGATCAGCGCGTCAAGGGTGTCGCCGTCGAGGGCGAGCGTCTCGGGAACGAAGCCGTAATCGGTCGGGTACACGACCGACGAGGACAGGAACCGGTCCAGAGTGATCCCGCCGGCGTCGGCGTCGTACTCGTACTTGTTGCGGGACCCCTTCGGAATCTCGACGACGCACTTGACCGTCATGCAGATCGGATTATCCACTCAGATGGCGCTTCAGGGTCAGCGCGTTGGCCGGTGCGTAGCCGCGCCAGTCGTTATTGAAGTACGCGTACACCTCGTGCGAGCGCCGCCAGGCGGCGATGCGCCGGGCCCAATGCTCGAGCTCCGTGGCCGAGTAGTTGCCACCGCGCCCGCGAGCGCCATAGTGGAAGCGGACATACCGCCAGGACGCCGTGGCCTCGAGCGACTGAAACGGGCGCTTTGGATGGTCGCCGATGGTCAGCGCCACGTTGTGGCTCCGCAGCGCATCGAGAACTGGCTTGGCAAACCAGCTCGGATGGCGAAACTCGATTGTGTGAAGGCCGTCGGGCAACACGGCCAGCCACTCGGAGAGCCGCTCGTCGTCGCGGTGGAAGTTCTCGGGTAGCTGCCACAGCACCGGTCCCAGCCGGCCGGCCTCGATCAGCGGCTCGAGTCGGTCATAGAAGAGCTTGATCCCGTCGCGGGTGCCGGTCAGCCGCTTGACGTGGGTCAGATATCGGCTGGCCTTGATGGCGAACGTGAATCCATCCGGAGACTGGCCCGCCCAACCGGCGGCCGCATTGCGCGTCGGCAACCGGTAAAAGGTGGCGTTGACCTCCACCGTGTCGAACTTGGCTGCGTACAGCTCCAGCCATCGCCGACGCGGCTCCCGCTCCGGATACAGTCGGCCGCGCCAGTCGTCGTAGTTCCAGCCTGAGCAACCGACACAAATGCGCTTCATGGGTGATTGGATACCCGTGCTAATCGCGGTTAATTGGGCCACGAAACACTAAAACCCAGATGGCTGGCTTCATGTTCGTTGGTTTAGTAGCCGCCGTTAGACCACCAATTCCGCTCACGTGCTCGGGCAGAGGTCCGGCTGGTGAGCGCACCAGACGACGAGAGGTCAGTACCGGATGATTTGCCCCCACTGCAACCGAACCATTCGTGAAGAGCAGCGCTACCTGATGAGCCTCGATCCCGACCGTCCGGGACTGTTCGAGTCCCTGAGAGGAGAGGGAGGCGAGGGCTGGCGACTGTTCGTCACCACAGCCCTGTGCGTTTTGGGTGTGCTGGTACTCACTGCCGTCCTGGTCGCCGCCCGGTAGCTAGCCAGACGCGTCCGCCCGGCAGCTCACCTAGCCGGACCCGTCAGACGCGTAAGCGCGTTCCGGAGGCGCGATCGCCGGTCCCGCCGGTCCGCGCTGGAGGGCCATCTGCAGAACCTGGGCCAGGTGCATCGCGCTGCGCTGGGACCCGTGCTCGATCTGCGTCCGGCAACTGAAGCCGTCCGTCATCAGCAAGGTGGATTTCGACGCCCGGCGCGCCGCCGGTAAGAGCTCCCGCTCGGCGGCCTTGATCGACACCTCGTAGCGCTCGCCGGCCTCGTAGCCAAACGACCCCGCGAGCCCGCAGCATCCGGTGTCCAGAACCTCGTAGTCCAGCCCCAGACGGTCTAGCACGGCACGGTCGCAGTCGGTGTCGCTGGTGGCGCGCTGGTGGCAGTGGAAGTGCACCAGCGCCTTGGATTCGAGCCGCGGCACCTCCCAGCCCTCGGCCTGCCGCGCGAGAAATTCTCCAAGCGTGTGTGTCTGGCGCGCGAGCCGCTTTGCGTCCTCGTTGCTCGGGAGCATGTTGAGGAGCTCGTTGCGGAACACGGCGCCGCAGCTCGGCTCGAGCGCCACCACCGGAGTGCCCGCCTGGATGTCGTCGCGCAAGCCATCGAGGACGCGATGCAGCAGCCGTTTGGCGAGCCGCAGCATCCCGTAGTCGTAAAGGGGCCGTCCGCAGCAGAGTGAACCCCGCGGGACGACGACGTGGAACCCGGCCGCCTCGAGGACCTCTGTCGCGGCGATCGCCACCTCGGGGTGGAAGTGGTCGTTGAACGTGTCCGGCCATAGCAGCACCCGCGGGCGCCCGGTGCCGTCCAGCCCCGGCCGTCCGGCAAACCACTGCTTGAACGTGCCCGAGGCGACAGGCGGCAGCTGCCGCTGCGGTGCCACGCCGGCGAGCCGCTTGCCGAGGGCCGCAAACGGCTGGCGCTGGATAAGGAAATTCGCGAGTCGCGGCGCCCGGCCCGCCAGCTCAGCCTCCCACCGGATCAGGCCCAGCGCGTAGGCCTGCCGCGGCCGGATGCGGCCCTTGTAGTAGTGGGAGAGGAACTCGGCCTTGTAGGTCGCCATGTCGACGCGGACCGGGCACTCGTGCAGGCAGCCTTTGCACGCCAGGCAGAGATCGAGCGCCTCCTTGACCTCCTCGTTTCTGAAGGCATCTTCCAGGGGCGAGTCGGTTCGCATCATCTCGAACAGCAGCCGTGCCCTTCCGCGGGTGGAATGCTTCTCCTCGAGCGTGACCTGGTAGCTGGGGCACATGACCGCGTTCTGGTCGCGACAGGCTCCGACCCCGAAGCAGCGCTCGGCCGCGTTCGTGAAGCTTCCGCCGTCATCGGGGAAGGCGAAAGTGGTCTTCAGCTGCCGGCTGGTATAGGAGGGGTCCATCCGCAGGTGGGCGTCGAGTGGATCGGGGTCCACCACCTTGCCCGGATTCATCCTGAAGTCCGGGTCCCAGATCGACTTGAACTCCCTGAACGCCCCGACCAGTTCGGGTCCGAACATCTTGGGCAAAAGCTCTGCCCGAGCGTGGCCATCACCGTGCTCGCCGGACAGGGACCCCCCGTAGCTCGTTACCAGATCGGCCGCTGCTTCCATGAAGTGGCGGTAGTTGCGCACCCCCTCCGCGGTCGAGAAGTCGAAGTCCAGCCTGGTATGCAGGCAGCCGTGGCCGACGTGGCCGAAGTAGCTGGCCACGCGTAGCCCGTGGTCATCGACCACCCGCTGAAAGTCGCGTAGGTAGTCCCCGGTCCGCTCGGGAGCTACCGCGGCGTCCTCCCACCCAGCCCAGCCCGGGTGCTCGCCAGGAACCTTGGAGTGCGTGCAGCCGCCCTCCCGGATCTGCCATACCTCCTTGATCGCCCAGTCGCCGCATTCGTAGAGCCTCGCTCCCACGTGCAGCTTCTGGCCGGCATGCTCCAGGGCGTCCAGCAGGCGCTGCGCCTGCTCGTTGGCCTCTTCGGTCGAATCCGCTCCGAACTCGACCAGCAGCCAGGCGTCGCCTGCGGGCATGAGCTCCGGATGACGCTTGAATCCTTTCTTGAGCTCGTTCTCGATCAGCTGGCGGTCGAACGTCTCAAGTCCAATGGGACCGAACTCCATGATCTGCGGGACCTGGTCTGCGGCGCTCGGCGTGTCCTCGTACCCGAGTACCAGCAGCGAGCGGTGCTGAGGGCTCGGGATCAGCTTGCACACCGCCTCCAGCACCAGACCGCAGGTCGCCTCGGTGCCCACGAACGCGGCGGCGAGGTTGAACCCTCCGTCGGGCAGCAGGCGGTCAAGGTTGTAGCCCGAGATCCGGCGCGGGATCTGGGGGTAGCGCTCGCGGATGAGCTGGCCGTAGCGGTCGCTTAGGTCGCGCAGGCGGCCATAGATCTCCCCCACCCGGCCGCCGGCAGCGATCGTGCGCTCGAGCTCTTCGTTCGACACCGCGCTCGGTAGCGTCATGCGGGTGCCGTCGTAGAGCACCACCTCGAGCGCCTCGATGTTGTCGGCCGTGACCCCGGCGATGATGGAGTGGGTGCCGCAGGAGTTGTTGCCGATCATCCCTCCCAGCGTGCAGCGGCTGTGCGTCGCCGGATCGGGGCCGAAGGTCAGCTGGTGTTCCTCGGCTGCGTCGCGCAGCCAGTCGAGAACGAGGCCCGGCTGCACCCGCGCCAGCCTGCGCTCGGGATCGAGCTCGATGATGTTGTTCATGTACTTGGAGAAGTCGAACATCAGGGCCTCGTTGACCGTCTGGCCCGCGAGGCCGGTTCCGCACCCGCGAGCGCCGATCGGGACACCGAATCGCCGACATATCTCCATCCCGGCGATAACGTCGTTCGAGTCGCGAGGGATCACAACGCCGACCGGGAGCTGCCGGTAGACGGAGCCATCGTTTGCGTAAAGCGCACGGCTACCGGGTGAAAAACGAACCTCGCCGCGGAGCGCCCGTGAGAGCTCCCGCGCCAACCCGCGGACGTCGAGCGCGGTGCCGTTAGTGCTGTCCATCCCTAGTCGCTGTCGCCGGCGTGACCATCCCCGCCCGGGAGCTTGTCGGTGACGCGCTCCCGGGCCCGCGTCAGCACGCCCGCGGGGCTGGTCGAGTACTCCATCTCTTTGGCCAGCACCCGCGACATCGTGAGCGCGATCTGCTCGCGGTTGGGCTCGCCACGAGCCAGCCCCCACGCGAACCCCTTGGCGTGCTCGGGGTTGATCGTCGGGGTCAACGGCATGTCATGCGGATCGACTACGGCCTCGATCACCGCCGGGCCGTCGAGCGCCAGGGCCTCGTCCAGCTGGTCTGGAACTCGCGCCGGATCCTCGATCCGAACGCCCCGCAGACCGCAGCCGTCCGCCACCTTCGCGAAGTCCACCGGCTGGAGCTCGACCCCGTACTGCGGGTTGCCCAGGAATGCCATCTGCTCCCACTTGATCAGCCCGAGCACATCATTTCGCATCACGATCACCTTGACCGGCAGCTGGTGCTGGGCGAGCGTCGCGAGCTCGCCCATCATCATCGTCAGCGACCCGTCGCCGGTGAGCGCGACCACCTGCCGATCCGGGTAGGCCGCCTGGGCGCCGATGGCGTACGGGAGCGCGGCCATCATCGAGCACATCGTGCCGCTGAACGAGAACAGCTGGCCGCGGCGGAGCTCGGTGCGTGCAGCCCAGGTCGTAACGGTCCCCGAATCCCCGCACAGGATCGCCCGGTCGCCCAGCGCCTTGCCCAGGTGGTAGGGGATCGCGTCCGGTTTGATCGGGTTGCCCTCGACCGGTTGGGCCCGCTCCTCCTGTAGCGCCCGCCAGTCGCCCATCTCCGCCTGCGCCTGCTCGAGGAACGCGCGGTCCGAGCGACGGTCGAGCAGCGGCTCGAGCTCCGCGAGGGTCAGCTTCGCATCGCCGCACAGCCCCACCCCCACCGGATAGCGGAGCCCGATTCGCTCCGGACGATCGTCGATCTGGATGCCTTCCGCCTGCCCGGGCGAGGGGAGGAATTCGATGTACGGGCTCGAGCTGCCGACGATCAGGATCGCGTCGCAGCTCTTCAGCGCGTTCTGGGCGGGCCGGGTACCGACCAGCGCATACCCGCCGAGACAGTAGGGGCTGTCGTCGGGTACCGCGTCCTTGCCCAGCATCGCCTTGACGATCGGAGCCCCAAGCTTTTCGGCCACGCGCTCGACCTCCTCACCTGCCCCTCGGGCGCCGGCGCCGATGAAGATCAAGGGCCGCGCCGACCGCGAGAGGACCTGCGCGGCCTCCTCGAGCCGCCCGTGCGGGGGCAGCCGCTTGCCGTCGATGGCGGTCACAGCCGCATGACCTTCGATGTTCTTGATCGAGCGATCGCCGGTCACCGCCTCGCCAGACTGGATGTCGATCGGGAAAGCGATCGCGGCCGGGCCGCGGTAGGCGATCGCCGACCGGACCGCCATGTCGACGACGTTCAGCACGTGGGCCTCGCCCATGATCCGCTGGCTGTAGACGCAGGCGTCCTGTAGGGCGTGATCGTGATTGATGTCCTGCAGGTAGTGGGTGCCGATCACGTCGTGGTAGGTCATGCCGGTGATCGCAACCACTGGCGACTGATCGATCCGGGCGTCGTAGAGCCCGTTCATCAGGTGCACGGCGCCGGGAGCCGCGGTCGCCAGACAGGCCGCGGGACGGCCCGTGAATTTTCCGTACGCGCAGGCGGCCAGCGCGGCCGTCTCCTCGTGGCGGACGTGGATGAAGCGGATCCTGTCGCGATGCGTCCGCAGAGACTCCATCACCCCGTTGATCCCATCGCCCGGCAGGCCGAAAACGACGTCGATGCCCCACTCGAGCAGGCGCTCCACCAGTTGATCTGATGCCGTCCGGGTACGCGCCATCCTCACTCCTCTTGCCTCGTTGACCGTTTGCCCAGTACGTACCCGCCCGAGCTGGGCGTACAACAACCAGCGGTCAGCGGGCGAACGAAAGCCGGTGGCCGAGGGCCCACGCGACAGGCGGCGGCTCGGGGGCCGCCGCCTGGCGTGGAGAGAGAAGGCGCGCGGCGACCATCGCACTCCCTTGCTGCACCACCACGCGACGTTCACCTACCCCGAGGCAGCTAGGAGCAAACCGGACGGGAGCTTTGGGCCTGCCTTGATCCCGCTCGCTGCGCGGTTTTTTGGCGCTTCCGTCGCCGGTGTCGTGCCGTTACCAGACCGCGCCCCGGGGTAGCACGGACGCCATGGCGGTCTCAGAGCAGCTGCGAGGGGTCTACTCAGGCTACTCCCCGGGCGAGGAGCGGCCGACCGGGAGCTACGTGGTCCTGATGGCCACCTTCTCGACAGTGTCGGCCTGGTTCGCGCGGTGGTTCAGGGCCTCCGGACGACAGCTTCCAGACCGAATCGACGCCGGCGACCTGGCGTTATTGACGGTCGCCAGCCACAAGGCCTCGCGGCTGCTCTCCAAGGACCGGGTAACGAGTGGGATCCGGGCCCCGTTCACGCAGTATCAGGATGACGCCGGCCCGGGCGAAGTCTCCGAGCAGCCGCGGGGGCGGGGCCTGCGACGGGCCATCGGCGAGCTGCTGGTCTGCCCCTATTGCCTGGGGATGTGGACCAGCGCCGCTTTCGTCGCCGGCTTACTGGTAGCGCCGCGCTTTACGCGCTGGCTGGCGTCCGTGCTTGTCGTGTTCTTCGGCTCGGAGGTGCTGCAGATCGCCTACAAGAAGGCGGAGCAGTCCCTCTCGGACTGAGCTGGGAGCACGATTCGCGCTAGGGCCTGAGCTCCAGCCGACCTAGTCGCCCCCGTCGCTGGGCGACCCGGCTGCGTCCTCGGACGGAGCCTCTGCTTCCTCGGACGGGGCCTCTGCGTCCTCGGACGGAACCTCTGCGTCCTCCTGCACCTCCTCATCACCCATCTCCGGCTGGGCTCCCGGGACGTGCTCATCGCCGCGCTTGCGCCGCCAGTCCTCCCCCACTTCCTTGGCGCGCTCCTGAAGCTCGCCGCTCCGGCGCTGGAGCTCGTTCGCTTCGCGCTCCAGCCTATCGGCGAGCCTGTCGGCGTCTCTGTCGCTCATATCGGCGAGCTACCCCGTGGCCGCCGAGGCCACACGGCTGAGTACCTGCATCTACGCTCGGGTAGCACCAGCCGGTACCCGACGACGAGGAGGAAACGATGTCCCCGGGCGATGCAGTGGCGCTGCTCGGCGCAGGCGGCACGATGGGCCTCCCCATGGCTCGTCACATCGCGCGGACCGGGATCGAGCTCCGAGCCTGGAACCGAACGCGCGAGAAGGCCGAGCCGGCGGCCGACGACGGCGCCCGGGTGTATGGCACGCCGGGTGAGGCTGCCGAGGGAGCCGGGGTGATCCTGACGATGCTGGCCGATGCCGACGCGGTCATCTCCTCCGCCCGGGAGACCCTGCCCGCCGCCCGCGAGGACGCGGTCTGGCTCCAGATGAGCACGATCGGTGAGCAAGGGACGGACCAGTGCATGGAGCTCGCTCGCGCCCACGACGTCGCTTTCCTTGACGCCCCCGTGCTCGGTACCAAGCAGCCCGCCGAGGACGGAAAGCTTGTGATTCTGGCGTCGGGTCCCAGCGACCTGCGTGACCGCGTGCAGCCGATCTTCGACGCGGTGGGGTCGAAGACGATCTGGGTCGGTGAGGCCGGCGCTGGCACACGGCTGAAGATCGCGACCAACAGCTGGGTCCTCACCGTCACGGAGGGGACCGCCGAGACCATCGCTCTGGCCCAGGGCCTCGGCCTCGACCCCTTGCTGCTGTTCGAGGCATTGGAAGGCGGGACGCTCGACCTGCCCTACTTCCGCATCAAGGGGAAGGCGATCCTTGAGCGGCAGTTCGATCCCATGTTCCGACTCCAGCTCGCGGCCAAGGACGCCGACCTGGTGGTGCAGGCGGCGCGCCACCACGACCTCGACCTGCCGCTGTTCGCCACCGTCCGCGAGCGGATGCAGAAGGGTGCGGCGGAGCACGGTGACGAGGACATGGCCGCCACCTGGTTCACCAGCGCCCCCAATGGCGTAGCCGCCTAGCGGCCGGTCATGCGGGTCGTCATCGTCGGAGCGACCGGGAACGTCGGCACCAGCCTGCTCGAGGCACTCGCCGACGAGCCCAGCGTCCAGGAGATCGTCGCGGTCGCCCGCCGCGTGCCGCAGCGGGGCTTTCCCCGCACCCGGTTCGTCCAGGCCGACATCGTGGCTTCCGATCTGGAGCCGATCTTCGCCGGCGCGGACGCGGTCGTGCACCTGGCCTGGCTGATCCAGCCCGGTCGCGACGAGGCGCTCACCTACGCTGTCAACGTGCTTGGTTCGGAGCGGCTCTTCGCCGCGGCGGCCGCGGCGAAAGTGCCGCTCCTCGTCTACGCCTCGTCCGTCGGCGCTTACTCGCCGGGGCCCAAGGACACGTTCGTGGATGAGTCCTGGCCGACTGAGGGCATCGCCAGCTCCTTCTACGCTCGGCACAAGGCCGCGGTGGAACGCCAGCTGGATCGCGTCGAGCGCGAGCAGCCGCAAATGCGCATCGTGCGGATGCGCCCGGGCCTGATCTTCAAGGCGCAGGCGGCGACCGAGATCCGACGCCTGTTCGCGGGGCCGCTGCTGCCCGGGGCCCTCATCAGGCCGGGGCTGATCCCGGCGGTCCCCGACGTCCCAAGGCTCCGCTTTCAGGCGGTGCATTCGCTCGATGTTGGCGACGCTTACCGCCGTGCCCTTCTCGGCGATAGCCGGGGCGCCTACAACCTGGCGGCCGATCCGCCGCTCGGGCCGGCGGAGCTGGCACGCGTGCTTCGTGCCAGGACCGTGCCGATCTCCGCCGCCGCGCTGAGGACGGGCGCCGCGGTCACCTACAAGCTGCGGCTGCAGCCCACCGAGCCGGGGTGGGTGGACATGGCGCTCGCAGTGCCGCTCATGAAAACCGAGCGTGCGCGGACGGAGCTCGGCTGGGAGCCTCGCTTCAGCGCCACCGAGGCCATCGAGGAGCTCCTCGCCGGCATGCGCGCAGGCCGCGACGCCGACACGCCACCGCTCTCCCGCCAGACGAGCGGGCCTCTGCGGGTCCGAGAGCTCATCGGCAGAGTCGGCGGCCGCCCGTAGCGATGGCCGCCCCCCGCAAGGCGCGAGTCACGCCGTACCGCGATGGCCCATTAATCGTTCGCGGCGCCGCCCGCATCGTCGATGCCGACGGCATCGAGCTGACCCCGCGCCGCGATCCGATCGCGCTGTGTCGCTGCGGGAAATCGAGGTTGCGGCCCTTCTGCGATGGGACGCATAAGCTGATCGGCTTCCGGGCCCCTGGCGTCCCCGACTCAGGTGACGACGACTGTGTCGGTGATCTGACCCGGATCGGAATCGAGATTCCGTAGAAGCGATCCCTCACCACGCGCCCAGCATCCGAGCAGGTGCGAAGCCCACTGGTCGGCCAGGTAGTTAAGCGTACGCGCTCCCCACAGCACCGAGCTTGAGAGCGCGGGCGCCTGACGGACCAGCCCACCGGCCAGATCCACCGCCGCCAGGTTCTCGTGCACCGCATCGGCTTCGACGTGCTCGTCGAAGAACAGCGTCGCGTCGCCCGTGAACCCGAGCCGCCGCAGCCCGTCGGCGTATCGGCGGTTGGGGATCGAGGAAGTCATCTCGAACAGCGCCAGATGCCCGACGATCGCGCCCCGCCACCGGCGGTGCAGCCCGAACAGCGACATCTGGTTGACGGTCGCCAGGGTGACGCCCGGGATCCGGTCCAGGTACGCGCCGTACTCGCCGTCAAGGCCCAGTGCCCGCATCGCTCTGGCGAACAGCTCCGCGTGGATCCAGTCGGCCCGGCCGCCCCCGTACTCGTCGGCCTCGACCTCCACCAGCGCCGCTTTCGGGGCTCCGTGCAGCCGCGGGATGGCCCAGCAGTGGGGATCGGCCTCCTTGAGCTGGTACGCCGAGCGGTGGACGAGGAATTCGCGCACCTGCTCGAGGGTCGCTCGACCCCGGATGTGCGACGACAGCGAAGCTCCCTCCTGCGCCGCTATCTCCTTGAGGGCGACGTCGATCTGATCGGCCGCCACCGCCTCTTCGGTGAGCGGAACGGCGTCCTTCAGCGCCCCCTCGAACTGCTCCTCGAGCAGGGCCCGCAGGCGCAGCAGGGAGGCGTTCCACTCCCACCGATCGTCGACCCCCGGCAGGCCCCGGTAATGCAGCTCGTAGCAGAGATAGAGGGACAGGTTGAGGTCCTCGTCGGCGAGGGGGTCTGCAACCCGCACCGGATCCACCGGCGGCAGCTCGCCCGGCCGGCCGGCGAGTGCTCGCACGAGAAGCTCGCTGACCGGCCCCCGCGGTGACGGCAGCTGGCGCATTCGTCCTCCAAACTACCCCATCGATCACTCGAGAAAGCGCTCGGATAGCCACCGGGCGAGCGCGGCAATGCCTGCCTCCTCGGCCATACGCCGTTGCGCTAGCGCTCCGCCACCTTCGAGCATCCGCGACGCCTGCTCCAGCGCGTGCTCGGATCCCAGTCGGACTGCAACCGGCCGGAGCGCCGCCAGCAGCTCAGCAAGCAAGGCGCCCGTCGGCCTGAGCATTCCAGTGTGGAGATCTGCCATATCGCCCTGCACCCCGTCCCGGCAGGCCAGCCAACGGTTCTCCTCGATCCTCCAGGTAGGAGCCACGGACAGTCGCTCGCCGGCGCGGTATCGCTCGGCGAGCCAGACCACGAGCGCCTGCACCGTGGCGGCGACCCCGGCGGCCTCATCGACGGTGCTCTGAGCATCCGGGACCCGGAACTCGAGCGTCCCGAAGCCCGGATGCAGTCGCAGCTCCCACCACCACCGGCGTGGATCGGGAAACGCGCCGCTTGAGGCACCCCAGCTAAACGCCTCGGCATATGCCTCCCAGCTCTCGATCCTGGGGGGAACGCCTTGGCGCGGCAACAGCTCGGCCAGCTTCGGACGGACTGAAGCCAGGCCGGTGTCGTGGCCCTCGTAAAAGGGAGCGTTCGCGGCCAGCGCCGCCAGCAGTGGCAGGTACGAGCGCGCGGCGTTGTACACGGCCAGCGCGACGTCCGAATCGCCCACCGACACGTGCACCTGAAGAGCGCAGACCAGCTGCCGTTGGGCCCGGACGCCGTACTCCTGGATCGTGCGCTCATAGCGATCGAGCCGGTTGAGTTCGCCCACTCCCGGGCTGGAGGGGTGCACACCGGCGGCGGCCAGGTGAACCAGCCCGCCGGTGCGCTCGGCCAGCGTCCGCCGCCCCTCGCGCAGGGAACCCACGGCCTGGTCCACGGACGGGCTTGCCGGCGTCACGATCTCGATCTGCGACGCCGGCATCTCGGGCTTGAACCGCGGGTCGCCGTCCAGCACCGCCAGCACCTCGTTCGCCCTGGCGACTAGCTCGAAGTCCTCCCGCCCCAGCAGCATCACCTCATCCTCGAGGCCCACGGTGTACGGCGACACGTCATCGAAGCTCGCCCGGAGAGCCGGCGCCGTCGGAGGCCAGGATGGGGTCTCGGAGGTCAAGGTTTGCCCCTGCCGCGTAAAAGGTAATTCCGCAGCGCCGTGAGACTGGTGCCGATCCCAGGTGTGTTCAAACCGCATAGCGACAGCTTGCTGCTCGCCGCGCAGCTCGGCCGCGAGCCGCGACTGCCGGACGCGAGCGTGCTCGACCTTTGCACGGGAAGCGGGCTGCTGGCGATCGAAGCGGCTCGTCGGGGCGCCCGAGACGTCACCGCCATAGACATCTCCCGCCGTGCCATCCTCACCACCCGGCTGAACGCACGCGTGAACGGCGTCCGGGTCCAGGCGCTGCGCGGCGATCTGTTCAGTCCGGTGGAGGGGCGGCGGTTCGACCTGATCGTGTCCAATCCCCCGTACTTACCGAGCGAACGCCCGGAGCTCCCAGACCGGGGCGCGGCCCGCGCCTGGGAGGGTGGTCCTGACGGGCGAGCGTTCATCGATCGCATCTGCCGAGAGGCCCAAGCGCACATCACGCCCGGCGGAGTCCTGCTTCTGCTCCAATCGTCGCTGTCGTCCGATCGCACGACCGCTCGGGAGCTGGCCAGGCGGGGCTTCGAGGTAACAATCGCCGCTCGGCACGCCGGCCCGCTGGGCGCGCTAGGTCAAGCACGAGCCGGGACGCTGAGAGAGCGCGGTCTCCTCGAAGACGGAGACACCGAAGAGATCGTGATCTTGCGGGCCAGCCGACCGCCGGACGGCTGAAGGTGGCGGGACCCGGATCCATCGCAAGCACGTCGCGCAGCAGTGTGCGAGCGATGGATGTGGTCCCACCCCTGCTCTACGGCTCAAGCAGGATCTTGATCGCGCCGTCCTCTTTCTTCTGGAACATCTCGTATGCGTGCGGGGCCTCCTCAAGCGGAAGCCTATGGGTGGCGAGGTCGTCTACCGCCAGCGGGTCGCCGTCCTGCAACAGCGGCAGGATCTCGTCGACCCACCGCTTGACGTTCGCCTGCCCCATCCGCACCTGGATCTGCTTGTCGAACAGATCCATGATCGGCATGGGATCGGCGGCGCCGCCGTACACCCCGCTCAGGGAGATCGTGCCGCCGCGCCGCACCGTGTCGATGGCTGTGTGAAGCACGCTGAGTCTGTCAACCCCGACCTTCTCCATCACCGCCGTGGTGACGGAGTCGGGCAGCAGGCCTGCCAGCTTATGGGCGAGCTTGCCCAACGGCGCGCCGTGGGCTTCCATCCCGACCGCATCGATCACCGAGTCGGGGCCGCGTCCCGACGTCAGCTCGCGGAGCGCGCTGGCAATGTCATCGTGCTCGCGCACGTCAATGGCCTGCACTCCGTGACGGCGCGCCATCTCCAGCCGTTCCTCGACGAGGTCGATCCCGAACACCTGCGAGGCGCCCTGATGGAGCGCGATCCGGCAGGACATCTGCCCGATCGGCCCCAGCCCGAAAACCGCCGCCGTTCCTCCGTCGGGTATGGCTGCGTAGGCGACCGCCTGCCACGCCGTCGGTAGTACATCCGATAGGAAGACGAACCGCTCGTCCGGTGGGCCTTGGGGAACCTTGATCGGTCCGAAGTGGGCCTGCGGCACCCGCAACAGCTCGGCCTGACCACCCGGCACCTGGCCGTAGAGCTTGGTGTAGCCGAGCAGCGAGGCACCCTTGCCCTGATCGCGGACCTGCGTCGTCTCACACTGCGAGTAGAGCTGCTGCTCACACATGTAGCACCGCCCGCAGGAGACGTTGAACGGGACGACGACTCGGTCTCCGGGCTTGATCTGGCCCACGTCGGAGCCCACGGCCTCGACTATCCCCATGGGCTCGTGGCCCAGGATGTCTCCCTCGTCCATGAACACGCCCATGACCTCGTAGAGATGCAGGTCGGAGCCGCAGATCCCGCTGGAGGTGACCCGGACAATCGCGTCCGTCGGCTGCTCGATCGTGGGGTCCGGGACGTCGTCTACGCGTACGTCGCGCTTTCCGTGATAAGTGACTGCCTTCATCTAGTTCCTCCGTGATCGGGGCGTGTGCTCATCGGACCGCCACGCCCTGTTCCTGCAGGCTGGCGTCGAGTGCGATCTCGAACAGAGACCGGATCCGGTCGGCGGCCGCGTGCTCCTGGATCAGGATCGCGCCGGCGATCCTCACCGTTTCCTCGTCCCCGGCTCTGGCCGCCACTCGCCGCAGCGTCTCGTAGGCACCGATCTCCAGATGCTCGAACGCGTATGCGAACGCCGCCAGCTTCGCCGGCGTATCTGGCTGCGCCTGGAAGAACCCGCCCCAGTTGAGAGCTCCCAGTCGCAGGACGGCATCCTTGACCTTGGAAGGAGCGTCACCGCGGGACTGAAGCCGCGCTTCCACGAGACGCTGGTGCTCTTCGGTCTCGATCCGATGGTCCTCGTAGGCCGTCGCCAGCTCCCCGGCGCCGGCTAGCTGGGGTCCCTTCTCCAGTAGCTCAAGCGCCTGGGTCTCGATGGCGTGGGCGTCCGCGAGGTACTTGTCCAGCTGGGCCTGTAGATCGGCGGACGCGGTGTCGCTCAGGGCGCCGCTCACCGCCAGGTCAAAGCAAGCGGCGAGCCGGTCGCCCATCCCGTGCTCCTGGCGCTCTATTTCTCGCGCAGTCTGAGCGGTCTCTTCGTCTCCCGCTCGCTCCGCCACCCGTGCCACCAGGTCGTACGCGGCTTCCTCCATGTGCTCGTAGGAGAACGCGTGAACCACGAGCTTTCCCGGCGTGTCCGGCTGGGCCATGGCGAAGGCGCCGAAGCCCTTGCCGGTCAGCGATCCCGCCAGGTCCTTGAGCTTGGAGGGCTTGGAACCATGGGCTGCGAGCCGCTCGCTCACGAGCCGCTCGTGGCCCTCGGTCTCGATTAAGTGGTCGCTGAACGCCTGCGCGATCTGGTGATCGCCGGCGATCCTCGGGGCGGTTTTGAGCTGGGCGAGCGCCTGCTGCTCGATCGCGTGGGCATCGGTTAGGTACTTGACCAGCTGCTCCTGGATGTTCGTTGGGGCCACACTTACTCCTTAGGGGTTACGTCACGATGTCTCGAACGGAAGCCGCAGCCGCCACCACCAGCGCGATCGTCCCAGGACGATGGCAGGAACTCTCGGGGTGAGCCTCAGGATCCTGCGTTGCTACCCGAATTCCGGCGGGCCGACCAAGCCAGTCCGGGGTAGCTGAAGCGGCGTGCGCTGCTTTCGAATGAACACGGCATCGGAGGATCCGGCGGGGCTGTTGAGCGACGGGGGGCAATGGACGGAGCCATGGGGCAGCTCCGAGGACGGCGCGAGATGCGACAAGTGCCACGGCACGGGCCGGACCCAATACCAGTGCTGGTCGTGCCTTCTGACGGGAGAGCGGCAGAAGTGCCCGGTCTGTTCCGGAGCCGTGCGCTGGGAGGATGATTGCCCTGTGTGCCGTGGCAGCGGCCGCGTCGAGGGAGAGCCTCGTCACGGCGTCAGCGTCTTTCCCACCGTCGAGGGGCTGTATCGCTACATGCTGGCCACGGGCGCCGACGTCGACGATTGCCTAATCGTCGAGCTCGATGCCGATTCCGCAGACGACGTGGACTTCGACGCCGACCAGGGGGCGATGCTGGTGATCCCACGGAGGATCGTGGGCTGCGCCGCCTTCGACCGGGAGCTGGCCAGGCGTGTGGAGGACCAGACGGGCGGCGGCAGCTAGCGTGAGGGCAGGGCTTTCAGCCCAAACCTCTGTTTGAGCCACGGACCCGCTGGTAAACGGTCATTTAACGATGCGAGCGCGAACGGCAAAACCTAGGGTCCAGAGGTTTCGCCACTGGGCGATGTTCTACCGCGGCGAGCAGGGCTTCCTCGATGGTGCGTTGCCGTTCATCCGAGAGGGAATCGAGGCAGACGAGCCCACCCTGGTGATGGTCTCGGCCGAGAAGATCGAGCTGCTCCGCGAGGCGCTGGGGAACGATCCTGGTGGCGTTGAGTTCGCCGACATGGGCCAGGTCGGGGCCAACCCGGCCCGGATCATCCCCGCCTGGCGGCGGTTCGTCGAGAAGCACGCCGACGGCGAGCGACCACTGCGCGGGATCGGGGAGCCGATCTGCGCTGCCCGCAGCGCGCCGGAGCTGGTCGAATGCCAGCGCCACGAGGCGTTACTCAATCTGGCGTTTGCCGATGGCGGTGACTTCGATCTGCTCTGTCCGTATGACGCAGAAGGACTCGACGCCGAGGTGATCGCCGAGGCCGAACGCAGCCACCCCGTCCTTGTCGAGGGCGGTCGCGAGCGCGTCAGCGACCGCTACCTGGGCCTGGAGGCGATCGCGGCCCCGTTCGACGCCCCCCTCCCTGAACCGCCGACCCGCGCGTCCGATTTTTCTTTCGACGCAGCGACGCTGGGTGAGCTGCGAGCCTTCATCCGCCAATACGGTCGCGAGACGGAGATCGCTGGCCAGGCGGTCGAAAACCTCGTGACCGGTGTCAACGAGCTGGCGACCAACAGTGTCCGGCACGGAGGCGGTCGCGGCACGGCAATGCTCTGGCGCGAGCATGACGTGCTCGTATGCGAAATTCGCGATCGGGGAAGGATCAGCGCCCCGCTCGCGGGCCGAATCGAGCCGCCGACCGGCGACCTCAGAGGTCGTGGACTGTGGTTGGCCAACCATATCTGCGACCTGATCCAGATCCGCTCGGTGCCGGAGGGAACCCGGGCGCGGGCCCACGTGGCGATCGCATAGGGCGTTTTCGACGTCCGGACGCGGGTAGCCGATGTGGCGATGCCACAACCCGACCCAACTTCAGAACAAGCCGATCTGGCTGCCGCCGAAGCCGCCCGGATAGGCGGCACACCAAGTACCGAGGCTTCACCAGCCGCCCAACCCGATGAATCGCAGCGCCCTCTGGACGAGGCCGGCCAGGGTGAGGCTGAGGGGTTCGAGCAGGCCGAGGAGCAACTCATCGAGCACTCAAGCCACGGCGACCAGCATGCCGCGCGACGTACGGCCGAGGACGCGACGACAGAGCAAGACGACGCACGGGCGGCCCAGCAGGGCGATCCTGACTACGAGCGCTCGAGCGAGCGCGACGAGGACGCGCCCTAGATGTCGACCGTCACTAGCCGCGCCAACGACGGCCGGTTGCGGGCCGACGAGACGGTGGCCCGAGTGATGCTGCGGCCGATAGGCTCGCCACTGCCGCTCGGTGCGCTCACGCTCGTGCCCGCCGGGCTGCTGCTGGCCGGCCTTCAGCTCGGCTGGTTTGCTCCGGCCCAGGCCAAGTCGATCGCGTACCTGGTGCTCGGTTTTGCCGTGCCGCTTCAGTTGGTGGCGAGTGTCCTCGGATTCCTGAGCCGCGATGCACTGGTAGGCACCGGCTTTGGCATCTTCAGTGGCATCTGGCTGGCGTTTGCCCTGTCGGAGATTTCGGGTAGCGTCGGGCAGACAAGCAGCGTGGTCGGCGTGTTCTTTCTAGGCTGCGGGGCGCTGTTCGCGCTACTGATGGCGGGAGGCCTCGCCGGCGGCAAGGCTGCCGCCGGCGCCGTCATCCTGGCCGGATCCGCGAGGTTCGTGCTCTCCGGTCTGTACGAGCTCACCCGCTCACCGGGGGTGGAACATGCCGCCGGCATCGTCGGGCTGGTGTTCGTGGCGGTGGCGGGGTACGTCGGCCTCGCCGCGCTGCTCGAGGACTCGGCGCACCGCTCGATCCTCCCTCTCGGCCGCCGAGGGCAGGCCAAAGCGGCCATCCAAGACGGGCTCGACGCACAGCTCCGCGAGCTTCAGCAGGAAGCCGGAGTCCGTGAGCAGCTCTGAGGGCTCGGCGAAGGTCGCGATCCTCGACATCGACGGCACGCTCGTCGACACCAACTATCAGCACGCGATCGCGTGGTACCGGGCATTCCGGCGCCACGGCATCGTGCTGCCCGTGTGGCGCATTCACCGTCACATCGGGATGGGTGGCGATCAGGTGATCGCCGCACTGACGGACGAGCGCACGGAGCGGGAGCAGGGCGACGAGATCCGATCGACCGAATCAGAGGTCTACCGGGACTTGATCGACGAGGTCGAGACGATGCAAGCTTCGCGAGAGTTGATCGAAGAGCTCAAGGGACGCGGCCACACGGTCATCCTCGCGAGCTCGGCGAAGGATTGGGAGGTCGAGCACTATCTGGACCTGCTCGACGCCCGCGACCTGGCAGACGGTTGGACCACCTCCGCCGACGTCAAGGCGACGAAACCGGAGCCGGACCTGGTGCACGCGGCGCTGGAGCGGGCCGGCGAGGAGAGACCGGGACGCCGTGATGGTCGGCGACACTCCCTGGGACGTCCGCGCCGCGGGCAACGCGGGCGTGCCCACGGTGGCGGTCCTGACGGGCGGCTTCGCCGTCGATGAGCTGAAAGAGTCGGGCGCGGAGGCGGTGTTCGAATCCGTGGCCGAGCTGCGCTCGGGGCTCGAGCAGACGATCCTGCGCTGAGGGGACGAGGAAACCGCGCTAGCCGCTGCCCGTCGCCCCACCGGTAGTGGTGGCGCCCGGCGGTGGCACGGTGCCTATCGGCGTGGTCCCCGTGGGCGTGGTGGTGGTCGATCGGGGTCGCGGGTGGCGTGGTGGTGGTGGTGGTGGTGCGGTGTGCTCCCTCCCGCTGCCGTCGAACGCGGCGTCGTCACGGTCGGAGCGGGTGGAGCAGCGCCACGCACATGTCTCGGTCTCGAGCTCCTGAATTTGTGCCGGTTCCGCCCGGGACGCTTGGCTTTATGCACGCGATGCCCCGAGCTCGTCGCGGGGCCGACCACGGCGATCCGCTCGCCGCTGGTCACGGCCGATGCATGCGCGGGCCCGGATCTCGCCCGGACGTCTGAGACCGCGCGGGATGACCCGTTGCGATCAGAAGGCTGGCTGTGCCCGGTAGTGGCCCGGTGGGCCGCGACGACATGCGGACGCGAGCTGATAGCGAGCGCCACGGCGGCGGCCGCGATCGCCGCAACGACGCCGCCCACGGCCGCATGGATCACGCGCCGGCGCGTGCGACCACGATTCGCCGGCCCCTCCGAACTCTGTGGGCGCGCCTGGCTGGACTGGAGACGCTCAGACAGCTGACCGGCGGTGAGATGTCCGGCCAAGAACTGCGACAGGGCAAGCCGGTCCGGATCGGACAGGCCTGGATGGAGGGGTCGTCCCATACCTACCTAACTCGTACCCGGGCGACAGCCGACGAAACGACCGGATCGCCCCAGAGCTCGTGATTGTCCTGGACAGCGGCTGAATAACTCCCCAATCTTCCCATCCCGCTGGGACCTTGGGGAAATGAGCACCAGAGCGATGCGGAGCTGCCCTTCGAGCCGCGGCACGAGGGGCTTTGGGGATCTGGCAGCTGCGCCGCGGTCTCGCCTGAGCTCGCGTCTCGGGACACCGGTCGGTGCCGGCCCGACCTCCGGGCCGGCACCGAGCTCAGGCCGTCCTGGGCGTCCTGGGGCCGGGCCGTGCCGCTCTGGTGCCCGCCTCCGCAGCATGCGTGGCCGTCGTTCGCACCGCGCGCTCCACGGCCGTCAGCGGCTTGGCGATGCCTTCTAGCCGTCGGCGTTCGGCCTTGACTCCAAACGCGATCTCAGCAAGGCCGCCGACGATCATCAGCACCGATCCGATCATCAGCGCGAAGAACACGTCGGAGGTCTTGCCGGTCGGGTATCAGCCGGCCGAACAGCTGCGGGACCGATGATCCCGCCGATCCCGTGCCGACGGCGTAGAACAGCGCGATCGCCAGCGCCCGCGTCTCCATCGGGAAGATCTCGCTGACGGTCAGGTATGCGGCGCTGACGCCGGCCGAGGCGAAGAAGAACACGACCGACCAGGCAGAGCGTCAGGCTGCCGGCGGTCAGCAGATGCTGGTCGAACAGATAGCCCGTGATCAGCAGCAGCACGCCGGAGAGGATGTAGGTCCCGGCGATCATCGGCTTGCGGCCTACCGAGTCGAACAGCGTCCCGAGGACGATCGGCCCCAGCAGGTTCCCGACCGCGAACGCCACGAGGTAGTAGGGCGCGTTTGACGTCGCGACGCCGAAGAACTTGCTCAGCAGCGTCGCGTAACCGAACAGGATCGCGTTGTAGAGGAACGCCTGGCCGATGAACAACGCCAGCCCGAGCACAGTCCGCTTCGGGTACCGCTGCACGATCCCGCGAGCGGTCTCCCACAGGGGGATCGACTTGCGCTGGTGGATGGTGATCGAGTCGTCGGGGTCATCGAGCTGCGCGCCGGTGGACTCGACCACCTGGCGCTCGATGTCGCGCGTGACCTCCTCGGCCTCCTGATCACGGCCATGGATGAACAGCCAGCGCGGGCTCTCCGGGACGTGACGGCGGACGATCAGAATCGCCGGGCCGAGGACGAAGCCCAAGCCCGAAGCAGACACGCCAGTCGAGCAAGGGCGAGAAGATGTGAAGCGCGGCGACCGAGAGCAGCGCACCGGCTGCGGCGCCGGCCCAGTAGGTGCCGTTGATGATGATGTCGATCCGGCCTCGGTGCTTGGCGGGGATCAGCTCGTCGATCGCGGAGTTGATCGCGCTGTACTCGCCGCCGATACCCATCCCCGTCACGAATCGGCAGAGGAAGAAGAACCAGGGGGTCCATGCAAAGGCGGTCGCAACCGTGGCAGCCAGATACACCCCCAAGGTGATCATGAACAGCTTCTTGCGGCCGAAGATGTCGGTCAGCCGGCCGAACAGCAGCGCCCCGAAGCAGGCGCCGGCAACATACATCGACGCCGCCATCCCGGCCACGTCTCCGGCGGAGATGTTGATCCCACTTCCCTTGGCGGAGATCGCTCCGGCGATCGAGCCCACGATTGTCACCTCGAGGCCGTCGAGGATCCATACCGTGCCTAGCCCGATCAGGATCCGCCAGTGCCAGCGAGACCACGGCAGGCGGTCGAGCCGCGCCGGAATGTTGGTGTCGATCGTACGCAGCTTGGGAGCTGCAGCTGTTGCGGTCATAGCCCGCTACTCTTCCCTCGTTTCACAAATCGATTTACCCGGGCCGGCTGATCCCAAATCGACCATCCGTCCACCGTTTCGAGCCAGCCGGCGCGGGTAGAGGAACAACCCGATGCCAGAGCGCTCGCGTCCTGCCCTGCTCGCCCGCCGCGCAGTGGCGTGGAGCATCGGCTGGGCGTTCTCCGCGGCTCTCTATCTCCTGCTGATCGACATCACGGACCTGCCGGAGCTGATCGTCGGCGCCGGCGCGGCCGTCCTCGCCGCCACCGGTCTCGAGCTGGCCCGTGAGCAGGGTTTGGTCGGCGAGAGCATCCGACTTCGCTGGCTGCTGCGGTTCTACAGGCCGCTGCTGAAGGTCGCGACAGACATCGTGGTGGTGTCGCTGGCCGCGTTCGGAGCGCTGGTTCGCCGAGGTCCGCAGCAGGGCACATTCAGAGCTGTTCGGTTCGCGGGGGGCAAGGACCGGCGGCATGAGAGCGGGCGTCGCGCGCTGGCGGAGGCCCTGGGCTCTTTTGCGCCCAACACGCTCGTGGCTGGGATCGACGAGGAGCGGGACTTGATCCTGGCGCACCAGCTGCGGCCGAGCGGCGGCCGGGAGGCCATCGACCCACTGGAGCTGGGGTGAACGAGTGGGCCATCGCCGCCACCGTCCTCGCGTTCGCGCTCATCCCGTGCCTGCTTGTCTGTCTTTTGGCACCGGCACCGCACGGCTTGGTGGCGCTGGAGATCGCCGGCGTGCTCGCCACCACCGTCCTGATGCTGCTGGCCGAGGCCTTTCACCGCCAGCCGTTCATTGATCTCGCGGTCGTGCTGGCGCCGCTGTCGCTGATCGGTTCGCTGACGTTCGCTCGGCTGATGGAGCGCCAGCTGTGAACTGGCGCATCACTGTCGCCACCGTGTTGCTGATCGCCGGTGGGGCGATCGAGGTGATCGCGGTGATTGGGTTGTGCGCGCTGCGCGACGTGTACGACCGCCTTCACTACGTCGGACTGGCCAGCTTCGGGGCCCCGCTGATCGCGGCGGCGATCGTCTTCCCGGAGTCGTTCTCGCTGATCGGCGACAAGGCGCTGCTGGTGGCGGCCGTGCTGGTCCTTTCGGGCCCGGTGCTGGTGCACACCACGCTGCGCAGCCTGCTGACGCGCGAACGGGGGGACTGGCGCGCGGAGATCGAACGCGCCGCGGAGGACGAGCACCCGTGACCGTGCTCCAGGTCGCCGTGCTCGTCGCGGTGGCGGTGGGAGGCGGCGCGGTGGTTGCGGCACCGAGCCCGCTTCGCCAAGCGCTGGTGCTCGGCATCTATGGGTTATCGCTGACGATGCTGTTCTTCGTGTTCCAGGACCCCGACGTGGCCCTGTCGGAGATCGTGGTCTCCACGGTCGGACTGCCGGTCATGGTGCTGCTCGCGCTGCGGAAGGTTCACCAGCAGGAGGGAGAGCGAGAGGAGGACTCGTCGTGAGCCGCGGGGTCCGGTTGGCGCTCTTCGGCTTCGCCGGCGCAGGGTTTGCGGCCGTGCTGGTGATCGGGATGACCGGCCTGCCCGACTTCGGCTCGTACCACGGGGTCTACGGCCAGATCATCGACGGCATCGGAGTCACAGTGCGCCACGGCACCGACCTGATCACGGCGCTGAACTTCGATATCCGCGGGTTCGACACCCTCGGCGAGGAGTTCATCCTGTTCGCCTCGGTCCTGGGAATTGTTTTGATCCTGCGCCAGCTGGGCGGCGAGCGCCAGCATCCGCACCAGGAGGAGTCCGATGAGCACACCTTCGCCGGCGCCAGCGAAGCGCTGCGCGCTCTGGCGCTGGCGCTGATCCCGAGCGTCATCGCCGTCGGCATCTATGTCGTCGTTCACGGCCAGATCACGCCCGGCGGCGGGTTCCAGGGCGGCGTGATCCTGGCCGCCGCCCCGCTGGCCATGTTCATCGCCGGGCGCTACATGCGGATGCAGGTGATCGCCCCGCACCTTTTGATCGAGCTGGGCGATGTGATCGGGGCGGCCGGATACGCGCTGGTCGGGCTCAGCGGCCTGGTGTTCGTCGGCATCTTCTTCAAGAACGCGTTGCCGCTCGGGATTCCCGGTCACCTGCTGTCCGGCGGCCAGATGGACGTGGCCAGCGTGTTCGTCGGCCTGGAGGTAAGCGGTGCGTTCCTGGTGGCCTGGACGCACTTCTTCGACCAGGCGCTGTTGATCCGGAGCGGAAAGCAGTCGTGAGTTTCCTCCCGTTCGCGGTCGCCGTCTGGCTGTTCGTCGCCGGCCTCTACGGGGTGATCTCCAGCGACAACCTCGTGCGGACGGTCGTGTCGCTGACCGTCGTGCAGTCCTCCACCTACGTTCTTCTGCTCGGGATCGGCTACGTCAAGGGCGGCAAGGGCGCAATCTTCGCCGACATCCCGCAGGTCTCGAGTGCCGTCGATCCGGTTGTCCAGGTGCTGGTGCTGACCGACATCGTGATCGAGGCTACGGTCACCGGTCTGCTCCTGGCACTGGCGGTCCAGGCCCACAAGCGCTTCGGCAGCCTGGACCCCAACGATCTGCGCGCGCTGCGGGATTAGTGGCCGAGGCATGCACATAACGGCGCTGCCGGTCTTCATCCCGTTGTTCGCCTCGGCGCTGCTGGTGGCGATCAGGCACTTCTCGCCCCGCGTCCTCAACGACGCGATCGCCACCGGGGTCGGGCTTACGGTCGTGACGCTGTGCGCGCTGCTGCTGGCCCACACCGCGCACGGCCATCCCTTCGCCTATTGGCTGGGGGGCTGGCGACCGAGCCACTCGGTGACCATAGGAATCTCATTCTCCGTGGATGCCGTCGGGGCCGGGCTGGCGGCGTTCTCGGCGCTGCTCGTCACGGCTGCGTTCGTCTACTCCTGGCACTACTTCGACTCCGCCGACGGTCTGTTTCACGCGCTGATGCTCGTGTTCATGGCGGCGATGGCCGGGTTCTCGCTGACCGGCGATCTATTCAACATGGCCGTGTTCTTCGAGTTGATGGGGGCCGTGGCCTACGCGCTAACCGCCTACAAGGTCGAGGAGCGAGGGCCGATCCAGGGCGGGATCAATTTCGCCATCTCCAACAGCATCGGGGCCTACGCCATCTTCACCGGGATCGCGCTGCTGTACGCCCATACCGGCGCGCTGAACATGGCCCAGGTCGGAGCTGCGCTGCGCGGACACCCAGCCGATCCGCTGGTCCTGGTGGCGATGTCGCTTTTGTTCATCGGTTTCTTGACCAAGGCGGCGGCGGTCCCGGTGCACTTCTGGCTGGCGGATGCGCACGCCGTCGCGCCGGCGCCGGTGTGCGTTCTGTTCTCCGGCGTGATGGTCGAGCTCGGGATCTACGCCGTGGCGCGCCTCTACTGGACCGTGTTCGCGGGGGCGCTCGCCCCGCACGCCGAGGAGCTGCGGGCGATCCTGATCGCGTTCGGCACGCTGACCGCGCTCTGGGGAGCGGTGATGTGCTTCGCCCAGCGCCACCTCAAGCGCCTACTCGCGTTCTCGACCATCAGCCACATCGGGATGATGCTGTGTGGGATCGGTCTGCTGAGCGCAAAGGGACTGGCCGGGGTCGCCGTGTACGTGGTCGGCCACGGGCTGACGAAGGCCGCCCTGTTCATGCTGGCGGGTGTGCTGCTTCACCGGTTCGCGACGATCGACGAATTCGACCTTCGCGGGAAGGGGCGAGACGTGCCGGCCGCGGGCGTGCTATTCGCCGTCGGTGGGCTGGTTCTATCGGCGATCCCGGTAGTGACGCTCTTCTTCGGCAAGTCGCTGCTCGACGGTGCCGCGCTCGACGGTGGCTATCCGTGGCTACCCACCATCTTTGTCATCGCCTCGGCGCTCACAGCAGGCGCCGTGCTCCGGGTGACGGGGCGGGTGTTCTTCGGCTGGGGCCGGGCTAAGGCAGCCCACGAGCGGCAGGCTGAGCAGGCCCGCGAGGAGGAGCCCGAAGAGATGGCGCCCCGCGAGAAGACACCGCTGCTGATGCTGCTCGTTCCCGCCCTGCTGCTGACCGGGGCGATCGTGATCGGCCTGATCCCGGGCGCGGTGCCCGGCATCGAGGTGGCGGCCTCCCACTTCCGCGACCAGGTCAGCTACATCGGCTGGGTGCTCCACTCGGCGACTCCTCACTTCGCGCCCGCCGCGACGAGCCACGTGGAGGGCTTCGACTATGCGTACGGGGCGGCCGCGGCCGCGGGCGCCCTGGCGGTGGCGGCGCTGGCGCTGTTCGGTGGCAGGCTGCGAACCCTGCTCCCCAAGCCCATGCTGCGGCCGGTGCTCGTCGGAGTGGACGGCCTGCGCGCACTGCACTCCGGCCACATCGGCGATTACATCGCCTGGTGGACGGCCGGAGCTGCGGTTCTCGGCGGCACGTCCCTGATCTTCCTGCGATGAGGCTCACCGCCGGCGCAGTGGCCGCCCTCGCCGCGGCGCTGACGCTGGCCGCGTGCGGCCCCACGCCGCCGCAAGCGCCGCTGCCCTATGCAAAGAAGCTCGATTCGGCCACCAGCGGCATCTCGACCGCCTGCGGCCTGGCCGAGCAGGTCACCGCCTTTGCGCCACGGCAAGGGAAGGACCTGATCACGCTGGAGGTCACCGCGGGCGCCAGCGGACTCAAGCTGGCCTCCGTCTACCGGCGAAACCCGGCATGGATCTACCAGGGAGAGACCGTGCGCCAGATCGTGACCGACAGCGTGTCGTTGCTCGGCTCCTGCGGGCTCAAGAACGCCCAGACAGAGCTCAAGCGAGCGACCGGGCGCCGCTGAGCTCCTCGGCGACCCGCGGCAGCACCTGGCTCCCGTAGGCCTGGAAGAACGCATCCTGTTCGGGCCCGATCTGCTGCACGTAAAGCTCGTCGAATCCGGCGTCGGCGTAGGCGCGGATCGCCTCCACGTGACGCTCGACCTCGGGACCGCACGGCACTTCCTCGGCGAGCATCTCCTCGGTGACGAGCTCGCTCGCCTGCTCGAAGTGCTGTGGGGTCGGGAGGATCTGCGCCAGCTCTCCGGGAAGTGCTTCGTTGGGCCAGAGCCGGCTGACGGTGTCGAGGGCACGCCGTTCGTCAGCGGCCCAGCAGACCTTCATTCCTCCCTGCACGGGCTTCTGGGCGCCGGCCTTGGAGCGGAACCGCCCGACCGCGTCGGCGTCCGGAGCGACGGTCATAAATCCATCCGAGATCCGGCCCGCGAGATCGATGGCCTTGGGCCCGAAGCCCGACATGAAGATCGGCGGCGGCAGCTCTGGGAGATCGTAGATCCGGCAGTTCTCGACCCTGTAGTGCCGTCCGCGATGGTCGTGGACTCCGCCCTGCCACAGCTTGCGGATCAGGTGCACGGCCTCCTCGAGCATCTCCAGTCGCTCATCGGCGCCGGGCCAGCGGTCGGCGAGGATGTGCTCGTTCAGCGCCTCGCCGCTTCCGACGCCCAGGCAGAACCGCCCCTCCAGCTGGATCGCGGAGGTGGCAGCCGCCTGGGCCACGACCGCGGGATGAATCCGCATCGTCGGGCAGGTCACCGCGGTGGTTACGTTCATCCCGTTGGTGGCCCGCGCGATCGCGCCGATCACCGACCACACGAACGGGCTGTGTCCTTGCTCGTCGTTCCAAGGGTGGAAGTGATCGGAGATCCAGAGGCGGTCAAAGCCGGCGCTTTCAGCCTTCACCGCCAGCTCGACGAGGTCGTTGGGCCCCCACTCCTCGCACGACAGGAAGTAGCCGAGCCTCATCGGCTTCAGTGCTGCCCCCGCGCCCGTGGTTGTAATCGGCTCGAGGGGGTAGTCGCACCACATGGCACAGGAGAGCTTGATATCCCAGCGCGCCTCGCGCTTTTCACTGGCCGGCCCCGACTGGCGGTTCATGGAGCGCCAGAAGTACTTCTGGAATCCCCTGATGGACTACTGGTTCCGGATGCAGGTCGAGGGCTGGGAGAAGATTCCCGACCCCCCGTCGTTGCTGGTCGGCATCCACTCTGGGGCACCCCTGGTTTGGGACGCATGGACCGTGGGAGTTCAGTGGTGGCGGCACTTCGGCCGCTCGCGGCCTCTGCATGGCACCGCCCATGACGCCCTGATGGCGATGCCGGTGCTGGGCTCCTACTTCCGCAGGATGGGCGTCCTGCCCGCCAGCGCGAAGAGCATCGCAGCGGCGCTCGACCGGGGACACGACGTGGCGCTGTGGCCGGGCGGCGAGCGCGACTCGCTCCGTCCCTGGGTCAGGCGCGACCAGGCGGTCCTCGCGGGTCGCAAGGGATTCGTGCGCCTGGCGATCCGCAACGGGGTCCCGATCGTGCCGATCGCCACCGTCGGCGGTCCGGACGCCATGCCGGTGCTTGCGAGTGGACGGCGGCTGGCGAAAGCCCTGCGTCTGGACAAGGTCGCCCGCCTCAAGATGTTCCCGATCGCGGTACAGCTTCCTTGGGGTATCTCACCGGCGCTCCTGCCCGAGGTACCGCTGCCGACCAAGATCAGGACCGCCTTCCAGGAGCCGATCGAGGTCGATGCCGATCCCGATCGAGCCGAGGACGAGAAGTACGTGAAGGCCAAGTACGACGAGGTCTGCGCGAGCATCCAGGCCGGGATGGACGCGCTTGCCCGCCGGCGACGGCTGCCGCTGTTTGGCTGAGCAGACGCCGCAGTGAGCTGATCAGACCATGGAGCACTTCGATCTGATCGTGCTCGGGGCCGGCCCTGCCGGCGAGACGGTGGCGTCGAGGCTGGCCAGCAAGGGGCTTCAGACCGCGCTCGTGGAGCAAGAGCTGATCGGAGGCGAATGCGCTTACTGGGCGTGTATCCCCTCCAAGACTCTGCTTCGTCCCGTGGAGGCCCGCCACGAGGCTGAGCTGGCGCCGGGTCTGACCGTGCCCGAGGAGCGATTCGGGGAGGTGGCGAAGTACCGCGACTACATGGTCCGCGACCTCGACGACCGCGGACAGGAGAAGGAGTACGAGGAGCAGGGCATCCGCGTGGTGCGTGGCCAGGGATCGTTTCGCGGGCCGCACGAGATCGAGGTGGACGGCCGCAGCCTGCGCGGCGAGCGGATCGTGATCGCCACCGGCAGCGAGCCCGTGGTGCCTCCCATCAAGGGATTGAGCGAGTCCGGCTACTGGACGAACCGGGAGGCGACGACGCTCAGCGACGTGCCGCAAAGCGTGATCGTGCTTGGCGGTGGTCCGGTGGGAGTAGAGCTGGCCCAGATGCTGCGCGGGTTTGGCGCTCAAGTGAAGCTGCTGGAGGCCGCCGACAGGCTGCTGTCGCGCGAGGATCCGCGGGTCTCGAAGCTGGTGCGCGACTCGCTGGTCGGGGATGGGATCGACGTCCATCTCGGCTCGGAGGTCACCGCGGTCACCACGGACGACCGGGGAAGGACGGTGCGCTTCGGCCATCAGGAACTCACGGCCGACGTGCTGCTCCTGGCGATCGGCCGGCGGCCCCGTATCGAAGGACTTGAGCTCCAGAACGCCGGCATCGAGGCCGGCTCTCGCGGGATCCCGGTCGATGAGCGGTGCCGCGCGGCGGAGGGACTGTGGGCCATCGGCGACGTGACCGGCCAGGCGCAGTTCACACATGTCGCTATGTACCAAGGGCGGATCGCGTGTGCCGACATCGCCGGGCTCCAGGCGCGAGCGGACTATCAGGCCGTGCCGAGGGTGGTGTTTTGCGATCCCGAGGTCGCGGCCGTGGGCATGACCGAGGCCCAGGCCCGGGATGCGGGGATCGACGTGGTCACCTCTCGGGTGGCGCTCGGGGAGGTGATCACGAGGCCGGCGACATACGAAACCGATCCCCGAGGAGAGCTCGAGGTGGTCGTCGACCGCGGGAGGGAGGTCGTGGTCGGCGTCTGGGCTGTGGGGCCGCTGGCCAGCGAGTGGATCCACTATGCCGCGCTGGCGATCAAGGCGCAGCTGCCGCTCGCGTTGCTAAAGGACGCCGTCGCGCAGTTCCCCACCTACACCGAGGCGTACCTGAAGGCGCTAGAGCAGCTCTGACGCTGCGGGGATGCGGGCATCATCGCGGAATGCGGGCATCATCGCGGGGATGCGGGCATCATCGACCCCACCCCGTTGGGCCAGACGAGGTGGGGTTCGCCGTGGCCGCAATCCGGGCATGGCTAACCCCACCCCGAGCCGAGGCGCGAGGTGGGGTTCCTGATGATCGCTTTGGTCACAGAGCCGCTCGTCGGCCCATGGCTCGGCGAATCTCGCTGGGTTCGGCGCGGCGCTTCGGTACCGGCGCCTACCAGCGTCCGTACCAGCGCCGTCGCCCGATTCCTGATTCGACACCGCCTACCAGGAAGCCCAGCAGCCAAAGGACCACTGCCACTATCAACACGATCCACAAGACGTGCACCGCGAAGCCCAGTCCTCCGAAAAGGGCGATTATCAGAAGTAGGATGATCAGGGGAATCATCCGCTACCCCTTTCTCTTCGATTGCGGGAGCGCTACCCGGGCGGGCGCCGAATTGAAACCGGCTCGCGGCGGCGCGGCGCGGCTACTCCTCTGCCACGCCGAGCAGCTCTTCGGGTGAGTCCACGATCGTCAGGCGCTCTTCCAGCCCGGTCAGGCCAAGTAGGCGCTGAACCTGGCTCCTGCCCCTCACGACGGCGAAGCGCCGTCCCGACGCCTCGGCCTGCTGGTGCGCCTTGATCAGGATGCTCAGCCCGGTCGAGTCGATGAACTCCAGGTCCCTGAGATCGAGGACCACCAGCTGGGCGTCGGACGCGTCGGCCTTGGCCAGCTCCTGCTCCAAGGTCGGGCCCGACGCCACGTCCAGCTCTCCACTGACGACCACCAGGGCTGTCCGGTTCTGGCTGCGGACATGTACCCGGAAGCTGCTCTCCACGGTCGGAGCGTATCGACTTCCGGCGCACCAAAGGCAAGCGCCCAGTTCCCGTTTGACGACCCCGGGCCAGGGCAAGCTCTACCCAACAGACGTACGGATTGGAAAGGAGATCAGATCATGAGCGACGCCGGCGGCACACGCGATCCGGAGGACGCCAATCGCGGCGATCGCTCGCGAGATCCCAACCCCCACCACGCCCTCAGCAATCCGGCCCAGAACCCCGATCCGACGGAGTGGCCGGATCCGTACGACCGTCGCGAGGATCCACGCGACCCCGGCCCCGGGGAGGAGGCCGGCGGCGAGCCCCCTCACCCGCCGACCGGAACGATGAGCACCAGCGAGCCCCACCCGGGCCAGGATCCGGAGGCGGAGCCTTCGGAGGGACCCAAGCGCGACAAGGTCGATCAGTAGCGGGCTGACCCGCCAGCTCGATCAGTACCCGACTAACCGGCCAGCCGCTTGCGGAGATGCTCCTTGCCCTGCTGGGCGCCCTTGCGGCTCTCGCCCTGCGCGCGCCGGAAGAACTCCGCCAGCTCGGAGTCCCCGTCCCGCTCGGCGTCCTGGACATAGCCCTCGAGCCTCAATGCGTTGGATAGGCACTGCTCCGTGAACCAGATGATGTTGTAGTCCTTGTCCTTCGTGCCGGTCACTTCACCGGTTTCCGATGTGGCCATAACCACTCCTTTCGGGACGCGTCGATTTGGCCACCGCTCTACCCCCTACGAGTAAGACCAAAAAAGCCCGGGTAGCAAGCAGCGTGTGAAGCTGCTCGTGGTCACCAGCGAACCGATCTCATCAGGCCAGCTCCGGTCGGCGATCGGGGACGGGGCTGCACAAGATCAGACAGAGGTGATGGTGGTCGCACCGGCGCTGCAAGAGAGCGCCGTCCGCTTTTGGCTCTCGGATGCCGACGAGGCGATTCAAAGGGCCGAGGAGGTGCGCCGGGCGACCGTCGAGAATCTGGACGAGGAGGGCGTGCCCGCCAGCGGGGACACGGGCGACAGCGATCCGCTCGACGCCATCCAGGACGCGCTCGCCACCTTTCCGGCCGACCGGATCGTCCTGTTCACGCACCCCGACTCGGACAGCCGCTACAGGGAGGACATCGATCCCTCGGAGGTCCAGGAGCGGTTCGGGTTGCCGGTTGACCAGGCGACCGTCGAGAGATGAGTCAGACCACGGCAGAGCGTCCCCCGGCGCCGGTGCCCAAGCGCCTGAGCGCTGGCAGCCTGCACAAGGCGGTCGGCGACTGCCGGGCGTGCGACCTCTACGAAGGCGCGACCCAGGCCGTGATGGGCGAAGGTGCTGCGAAAGCAACCGTGATGCTGGTGGGTGAGCAGCCCGGTGACCGTGAGGATCGCGAGGGCCATCCATTCGTTGGGCCCGCCGGCCGCGTGCTGGACCGCGCGCTGGAGGAGGCCGGCATCGGGCGGAAAGATGCCTACATCACGAACGTGGTCAAGCACTTTCGCTACAAGGCTCGCGGCAAGCGTCGGATCCACCAGCGCCCGGATCGCTGGCAGGTGACGGCGTGCATGCCCTGGCTGAACGCGGAGCTCGAGATGGTCAAGCCCCAGGCGGTGGTGCTGCTGGGTGCCACGGCGGCACAGGCGCTGCTCGGGTCAGGAGTCAGGGTCGGGCGCGATCGCGGCAAGCCGATGGATTCATCGCTGGCCGACCTGGTGACGTTGACGGCCCACCCGTCGTCGATCCTGCGTGCCGAAGATGAGGAGCAGCGCGGCCTGGCGATGGAGGAGCTCGTCGCCGATCTCCGTACCGTCGCCAGCTGGCTCTCTGGCCGTGGCGGCTAGCGCGCCTCCGCGGGACCGCGAGCTTAAAAGCACCGAGAAACCGAGGCTCGCTCTGCTCGCCCTGCCCACCCTCGGTCTCGCCCTGGCGATCACCGTCGTCTCCACGTATGTGCCCGTGCTGGCCCGGCGCTACGTGTCGTCCACGATCGTGATCGGCGTGATCGTCGGCGCCGAGGGGCTGGCGGCGACGTTTGTGCCGGTGGCAGTCGGCACCTGGTCTGACCGGTTGCGGACGCGGGTTGGGGGACGGCTTCCTTTCCTCCTCGCCGGCACCCCAATCGCCGCGCTGGCGCTGGTCGCAATGGGCCTGGCTCACGCGCTGACGCCGCTCGTCGTCGCGGTCGTGGTGTTCTTCGGGGCCTACTTCGTCGCCTACAGCCCATATCGTGCCCTGTACCCGGACCTGCTGCCTGACGAGATCGAGGGTCGAGCCCAGAGCACCCAGGCGGTGGCGCGCGGCGTGGGCACGATGCTCGCGCTGGCGTCGGGTGGCGTGCTGCTGGCGGCCGCCCAGATCGCGCCGTTCTTGAGCGACGCGGGACTGCTCGTGATCTGCATCACGGCGTTCAGCATGCTCCTGCTGCGCCAGGGTGGGGAGCCGGACCGTGAGCCCGGCCGATCCCGGTCCTTTGCCGAAGCCGCCGCCGAGATCCGGCGCCTGCTGTCGCGGCGGCCGGAGCTGCGGGCATTTCTCACGGCCAATCTCCTGTGGGAGCTCACGCTCGCGGCGATCAAGACATTCGTCGTGCTGTGGCTGACCGCGGGCCTGCACCACTCCCTATCACTGGCCTCTGGCGCCATCGGCGGCACCGCCGCACTGATCCTTGTGGCCGCGGCCGTCAGTGGCAGGCTCGCCGACCGTCACGGGCGCCTGCGGGTAATGCGGATCGCCCTGTGGTGTTGGGGGGCCGGCATGCTGGCGCCGATCGCGGTGACCAGCCCGCCGATCCTGGCCATCGCCGTGCCGCTCGTAGCCATCGGGGGCGGCGTCACGATGGCGCTCCCCTTCGCCCTCCTGACCCCGATGATGCCCGCCGAAGAGCACGGCGCGGTGACGGGCCTGTACGGCATCAGCCGCGGCCTCGGAATCATGCTGGGGCCGCTGCTGGCCGGGGCCGCGATCCAGCTCGCCGGCGGGCTCCTCCCCGAGAACGGGGGTTACGGAGGGATGTGGTTCGTTGCTGCGGCTGCGGCGTTCAGCTCACTAATCGCGCTCAGGCGTGTACAGCTCGCCGATCGATGATCGGTGCCCGGAGCGGCTCCGGCTCGAGCGTCTCAGGCGACCCCATCGCGATCAGCTCGCCAACCAGCGCCAGCGCGGCGGCGTGCGTCGCATCGGACATCCTGGGAAGCGCCCGGACGGCGTAGCTACCGGCCAGCTCCGGATGGTTCGACCGCGCCTTGCTGCGACGAAACGCGCTCAACCGGCACCGCAGCGGCCAACGCCTGGAGGCCCACATCTCATCGGCCCACGTCATCAGTCGCCTCACCCGGGCAAGCTCGACCCCGGGGGCGCAAACGGTCCCCACGACTCTCGCCGCGTAGGGGTACAGGTCCTGTCGACGCCGGTCGTCGAGCAGGTCGTTGTAACGCCGAAGGAACGACGCGATCGGAGCCGACACGGACCGCGGATGGTCGGTGAACGGCTCGCCGGCCAGCATCGACGCGAGCTCCATGACGCACGCGCCTTGCTCGGCAGACTGGTGCTTTCCCTTAGCCAACTTGATCGTCTGGTGGCTGACCTGCGGCATGACTTCTCCTTCCTACAGACGTGTGATGCCTATCTACTACTCATTCCCGGTCCCCCGGTGGGGGCCACGACGTCCGTCTGACCCCGGACCCGTTGACGGGGCTCGCCCTCCGGCGTCGCCTCGCGCCGGCGCCCCAGCAGGCGCCTGCCACTCCCCTGCCCGTCCAGCAGCTTGCGCTCGAGCTTGTCGGCCAGCCGGGACGCGAGGGCCATGATCGTGATCGCCGGGTTGGCCGAGCCCTGCGTGGGCATCACGCTGCCGTCGGCGATCAGCAGGTTGGGAATTCCCCACACCCGGTGGTCGGGTCCCACCACGCTGTGCTCGGGATCCGTTCCCATCCGGCAGCCTCCCACCAGGTGGGCGTACCGGTCGATCGTGAGGATGTCCTGGGCGTCCGCGGCCTCGAGGATCTCCCGCAGCGTCCGCTTGGCGAACGCGATGTTGTTGCGGTCGTTCTCGCACTGGCTGTAGTCCATCCGCGCCACGGGGATCCCGTTCTGGTCGTTGACACCCGAGGCCACCGTGACCCGATTATCGGTCAGGGGCAGCAGTTCCGACAAGGCCCCAAGCGTGTACCAGTGGTTGTAGTCGCGTGTGTACTCCCGCAGCGCCTGGCCCCAGTGGCCGTCGGCCAGCACGTGCTCCGCCCAACCGATCGGCAGCGGTCCCACGGTCTGAATCGAAAAGCCCCGCGAGAAGCCCCGGGCGGGGTCCGTCTCGTAGAACTGCTCGGAGCAGATCTCTGGCGGTGGCGCCTTGTACATCCGCACCTCCTCCGGGAACCGGCCCGCGACCTGTGGTGCTCCCTGCACCATGACGCAGCGGCCGACCTGGTCTGAGGAGTTCCCCAACCCCTGCGGAAAGCGGCGGCTGGCGGAGTTCAACAGAAGGCGCGGGGTCTCGATGGAGTAGCCGGCGACCGCCACTGCATCCGCCCGCTGGAAGCGCTCGCTCCCGCCGCTTATGTATCTGACGCCGGTCACCGCGCCGCTCGAGTCGTCGAGAACCACCCGCGTGACCATGCAGTCCGTACGGATCTCGGCCCCGTGCGCGATGGCGTCCGGCACGTGGGTGACGAGCGGCGAGGCCTTGGCGTTCACCTTGCAGCCCTGCAGACAGAATCCTCTGTAGATGCAGTGCGGGCGATTGCCGAACGAGCCGTTGGTGATCCCTACCGGCCCCACCCGCATCTCGATCCCCAGCTTGAGTGCTCCGGCCCAGGCCAGCTCGGCTCCGCCGGCCACCGGATGAGCGGTGTGCGGGTAGCGGTGCGGGTCGCCCCACGGCCAGTAGTCGCCGGCCACGGGAAGCTCGAGTTCCAGCAGCTCGTAGTGTCGCTTGAGCGCGCCGTAAGAGATCGGCCAGTCCTCGCCCACCCCGTCCCGCGAGCGAGTCTCGAAGTCTGAGGGGTGAAAGCGCGGGCAGTATCCGGCGTAGTGGACCATCGATCCGCCGACCCCGCGGCCCGAGTTGTTCTTGCCCAGCTCGACCGGGTCCTCGCCCCCTACTACGCGTTGATCAGTCCAGTACAGATCGTGTGAGCCTGCCTCATCGGACACCCAGTCCTCGTCCGGATCCCAGAACGGCCCCACTTCAAGAACCACCACCTTCCACCCCTTCCGCGCCAGCCGCTGGGCGAGCGTGGCCCCGCCGGCACCGGCGCCGACGATGACCAAGTCCACGGGGTATTGGTCGTCGTAGCGCGCCATCCGCTCGGTGGGTACAGCGCGGCGGTGGACGTCGAGCAGAAACGCCGAGTCGTTGCCCGGTGGGCGCAGCGCCCCGCGGGCCAGTGTCCGGAGTCCGTACCCACCGCCCAGATTCACTCGAGCCCCCGTTGCTTGACGTCTGGCACCGGGTCGCGCTCGAATGCCGGGGCCCCCTCCCAGCTCTCGCGCTGGCCTATGCCGAAGCGGGCATAACCTCGGGGATAAGCCGGGCCGCCGAATCCGATCTCGTTCCAAGCCCAGGGGTGGGAGTAAAACGTGCTCAGCACCGCCCGCATCACGACGCTCCAGGCTCGCGTTGGGTTGAGCTCGTCCCACACCTCTCCGTGAAGCTCGCCCTTGGAGAAGGTGTCGACGACCTGGCACTGCACCTCCCACGGGGCGGTCTCGAACTCGCGCGCCCGGTGCTGCCGGGCGGCGGCGTCCAGCCCGCGCGCCACGAGCCGCCACGTCTCCCGGTCGTCGGGCATGTCGTCGTAGCGGAATCCGTCGAGCTTGCCGGCGAACAGCTTGGCGTCGACCATGTTCAGAACCGGAACCTTCGGCTCCGAGTCCTGCGCCAGCACGATGTCGCAGAAGCGGCCGAGCGTCCGGGCTTCGGCGTCGGTGAAGAACCGCACCGGCGGCACGCTTTCGACTCGCTCCAGCACCGCCCGTCTGGTCGCCTCGTCCCAGTGGTCGCTCTCGTCGAGCACGTTGTAATCGGGGTAGCGGCCATGCATCTGCGGGGTGACGCCATTTCGCTGGCGCGGGAGCTCCTCGGGGGGCGCGGGCAGCCGTCCCTCGCGCAGGTTGGGCAGGTGGGCTGGGTCTCGGAAGTCTCGGGCCATCACCGCTCGCGTCCGAAGGCGGCAGCAGCCAGCCCCATGCCACCGACCAGCGCCAGCGAGCCGGGCGCGAGCAGCGGGGGCCCCATCACGATGTTGAACAGCGGTTCCTGGAAGCCGCCCGGCTTGCGCGCCACGCCGCGGACGTGCGTGATCACCCCGATCAGGCCGTCCAGGCAGTACAGCGCGGAGAGGGCAGGGAGCCAGGTCTTGGCGGCCCTCTCGGATCTCATCCCGGCCACCCCCGCCGCGGCCAGGCCAGGAGATAGCGCAATCGGAGTCCACATCCACTTGTCGCCGAACGAGCCACGGAAGTGCTCGAAATAGATCTCGAGCCCCAGCGGGAGCGCACTGAACGCGGTCGCCGCGGCCAGGGTGCGCTGCATCCGTCCGCTTCTGACGTTCCCCCACCAGCGGGCAACCGAGCGCTCGGAGCTGCTCGGTCGGCGCACGACGCGCCTAGGCCGCATACCGCTCCGCGTCCGCGCGCTTGAGCTCCAACCCATTCCCGGCTACAGACAGGTCAGGCCACAACGCACCATCGCGAGCCGTGACGACTCCGTCGAACAACAGCTGCTCGATACGGGTGTGGTCATGGAAATACTCGACGTGCACGAACTGGTTCAGCGCCAGCGCCGGGTGCAGGTGGATCGCGGGCCCGCAGTGAAGCGACAGCGGCACGCGGTGGGCCTGACAGATGCCGTCGACTCGTAGCAGCTCGGTGATTCCCGCGCAGCGGGTCACGTCGGCTTGCAGCACGTCGACAGCACCCACCATGCGCTCGAAGTAGCCGGCGTCGTATCCGTATTCTCCTGCCGCGATCGCAACTCCGGCCGGTCCCCGGTCGCGCAGCAACCTCAGTCCCTCGAGGTCGTCGGAGGACACGGGCTCCTCGAACCAGCTGATATCGGCCTCGGTCCGGAACCGTTCGGCCAGCGCCAGCGCCTGCTTGCGCGAGTACGCGCCGTTGGCGTCGACGAACAGCTTCGTGTTGGGCCCGATTGCTGCTCGCGCGCAGCGGACCCGCCCGGGATCGTCGTCCGGGTGCGATCCGATCTTCATCTTCACCCGCGGGATGCCGCGCTCGACCCAAGCCGCGAGCTGCTCCTGAAGCCTGACGGTCGAGTAGGACGTGAATCCCCCTGAGCCGTACACCGCCACGCTGTCTCGCACCATCCCCAGCAGCCTGCACAGGGGCAGCCCGAGCAGCCGTGCCTTCAGGTCCCAGAGAGCCGTGTCGACCGCCGCGATCGCCATCGAGGAGATCCCCGGTCGACCGAGATTGCGGATCGCGCCCACCATCTCCCGCCACGCGGCCTGGGGGGCGAGCGCGTCGAGGCCGCGTACCACGTCCGCCAGCTTTGACTGCACCAGCTTCGCCGTGGAGGGGTCAGCGTAGGTGTACCCCAGTCCGGCCTCGCCGCCGCCTTGCGCGATCACGACCACGACCGTCGTCTGGCGCCAGGACAGCGTGCCGTCGGCCTCAGGCGCGTCGGTCGGAACCTCATAGACCGCGACCTCGAGCTGGTCGACCGGAGCTTGAACGGCCGGGCTTGATGTGGCGGCGCTCATCGGCCGGGAAGGAACTCCTGCGCCTTCTGCTTGAACGACTGCCTGATGATTCGGCCCGCGTTCTCGTCCCCGGCTATCAGCGCCGAGCTCAACGCCTTGGCTTGCTCGAGCGTGATGTGCGGTGGCAGCGGCGGGACCTCCGGGTCCGTGATCGCCTCGATCGATGACCGGACGATCAGCTCTCAACGCGCGATCCCATGCCGGCCCGACCTCCTCGGGGCGGTCGACGCGAATTCCCTCCAGACCCAGCAGCTCGGCATAGCGGGCGTAGGGGAAGTCGGGTAGGTCCTGAGATCCCTCGAACTTGGGGTCGCCGGACATCGCGCGTTGCTCCCAGGTGACCTGGTTCAGGTCACGGTTGTTGAGCACCAGCACGATCAGGCGTTGGTCAGGCCACTGGCCCCGGTACTTGGTGATCGTGATCAGCTCGTTGATGCCGTTCATCTGCATCGCGCCGTCGCCGACCAGCGCGAATACCGGCCGGTTCGGATGGGTGAACTTTGCGGCGATGGCGTAAGGGACCCCGGGACCCATCGTCGCCAGCGTTCCCGACAGGGAGGCCATCATCCCGCTGCGGATCTTGATGTCGCGGGCGAACCAGTTCGCCGCCGATCCCGAGTCCGCGCTGAGGATCGCGCCGTCGGGGAGGCGATTTGACAGCTCGTGGAACACCAGCTGGGGATTGAGGGGCTCCGCGTCGAGATGGGCGCGCTGTTCCATGAGGTTCCACCACTCGGCCACTTCCTGCTCAATCTTCTGGCGCCACGACCGATCGGACTTGCGGTCGAGCCGCGGGAGCAGGGCCCGTAGGGTCTCGGCGCTGTCGCCCACGAGGTTGACCTCCATGGGGTAGCGGATCCCGAGCATCTTGCCGTCGATGTCGATCTGGACTCCTCGCGCCTGTCCCTCCTCGGGAAGGAACTCCGAGTACGGAAAGCTCGACCCGACCATCAGCAGCGTGTCGCAGTCCTGCATCAGCGTCCAGCTGGGCTTCGTCCCCAGTAGCCCGATCGACCCCGGTGACATACGGGAGGTCATCGGCGAGCACGGCCTTCCCGAGCAGCGCCTTGGCCACTCCGGCACCCAGGGCTTCGGCCACGGCGGACACCTCCTCGGCTGCGCCCATCGCACCTTGACCGACGAGCATCGCAACCCGCTCACCGGAGTTCAGGACCTCCGCGGCGCGCGTTAGCTCCTCGTCGTGGGGGACGACCCGCGGCGGACGGTACCCCGGGCTGGAGTGGACGGTGCCGTGCTTGTGCGGCGGCTTGGAGACGGCGGGCGACTCCTGGACGTCGTTGGGCACGATGATGGCGGTCACGGTCCGCTCGGCCAATGCGATCCGGCACGCGCGGTCGACCAGATGACGGACCTGAGCGGGCTCCATCGCCACCTGCACGAACTCGTTCGCCACGTCCTTGAACAGCGTCGTCAGGTCGACCTCCTGCTGGTAGTTCCCGCCCAGGCCGGCGCGCGCCTGCTGGCCGACGATCGCCACTACCGGCTGGTGATCGAGCTTGGCGTCATACAGCCCGTTGAGCAGATGGATGGCCCCGGGGCCCGAGGTGGCCATGCAGACCCCGAGCTCGTGCGTGAACTTCGCGTGGGCGCAGGCCATGAATGCCGCCATCTCCTCGTGGCGGACCTGGATGAACTCCGGGCGCTTGCCGTTCGATGAACGAGCGAACGCGCCCATGATGCCGTTGATCCCGTCGCCGGGATAGCCGTAGATCCGTCGGACTCCCCAGGTTGCAAGTCGCTCGAGGAGGAAATCGCCAACCGTATCGCTCATGTGCGTGCCGTCCTTCTGGTCATGCTGCTGCCGCCGTGGTCGGTCCCGTCCTGGGCTTGGATCTACCCCGGCGGCTCCAGCCGCTAACCGGGTGGCGAATGAGGCCGTACGTACTCGGACCAAACGAGCGAACCAACGTCCTCGGGAGCTACACCTAGTCCTCCGTCAGGAGCTCGAGCACCGCCCTCTCCACGCGGTTGCGGGTCCTGTCATTCGCTACCTCGAGCTCGTCCAGGCGCTTGATCGGGCCGGCCACGGTGTGTCCGGCCTGATAGCGATCGAACACCCGGGGGTCTATGTACGAGCGCCGCGCGACCGCCGGCGTGTTGCCGAGCAGCTCCGCCACCTGCCTGGTGGTCTCGTTGATCGCCCGCCGTCGAGCGGTCTTCGACCGGGCCTCCCGACCGCGCGCGGCGATGGTCACGGCTGCCATAACCGTGGCGTTCCAGGTGCGAAAGTCCTTGGCGCTGTACTGCTCCCCCAGCTGTTCCTTGATGAACTCGTTGATGTCGTCGGAGCGGATCGCCCGCCACTCCCCGTTTGCGCGGTACGCGAATAGCTCCGGCGGGCCGCTGCGGCGGCGCTTGAGCTTGCGTACGACGGCCAGGGAGACCGGATCTTCCACGACCTGCAGCCGCCTGATCCCGCCCTTCCCGGGGTAATCGAACCCGATCGATCGTCCGTTGAGCGACACGTGCTCCTTGCGAACCGTCGCCAGCCCGATCCCGCTTTCGTCACCCGCGTACTCGGGGTTACCGACCCTGAACATGCCGATGTCGAGCAGTCGGACCGTGCAGGCGACGACGCGTCGCTCGGTCAGCTCCTCCCCCTCGAGCTCATGCGCCAGCCGCCGCCGGAGCTTCGGCAGCGCCGCCCCGAAGCTCGTCATCCGTGCGAACTTCGCACGGTCGCGATGCGCACGCCAGCGATCGTGGTACAGGTACTGCTTGCGGCCGGCGGCGTCGATTCCGGTGGCCTGAAGATGTCCCATCGGATCGGGGCAGATCCAAACGTCGGTCCATGCGGGCGGCACGGTGAGCGCCCGGATCCGCTCGAGCACCTCGGGGTCCTCGACTGGCCGTCCTCGCTCGTCGAGGTAGGTGAAGCCGCGCCCCCTGCGGACCCGTCTGATTCCCGGAGCCGAGCAGTCCGAGCGGCGTACCCGTCCCCGCCTGGTCGTCGTGGACGCCACCGCTGTCAAATGGAGGCCGTCGGAGCGCGATCGAGCGTGCCGAGAACCGCGCGGGTCTCGTGCGGGCAGTCACTGACGGGGTGGCCGTAGACGGGCATGTGCTTGCCGCACCTCGCTACCCGTGCCGCAATCGCCGCAAGCAGGCCGCGTCTGAGCGCGACGCGGTTGCGCGCCGGTCGCGCACCGTGTGATTCCACTCCATCCTTGCGGGTAGGAGGGACAGGATCACGACGACCAGGAGGACCGATGGCCGACATGAACGAACGTGACACGAAGCTCGTCCAGTGGCTGAACGAGGCCCACGCCAAGGAGGCGGAGCTGGAGGCTGACCTAACCGCGCATATCACGCTGACCCAGAAGCAGTCCTACAAGAAGCGCCTTCAGCAGCACCTCAAGGAGACACGCGAGCACAAGCGCCAGGTGGCGTCCCGAATCAAAAAGCTCGGGGGCAACGCCGGCGGACCGTCTGTGCCCGGGGTGCCGGGTGCGGTGGGCGAGGTCGCGGGTAAGGCCGTCGCCGCGGCAAAGGGCCAGCTCGGCGCGGCGCGTGCCGCGATCACCGACCAGGCCGAGACGCACTTACGAAACGCCCAGGAGGAGCTTCGCGAGGAGCACGTGGAGATCGCGCTGTACAACCGTCTGGAGGCGTTCGCCAACGAGGTCGGGGACCGGGAGACGGCCCAACTGTCAAAGTCCATCCGGCGAGATGAGGAGCGGATGGCAAAGTTCCTGGACGCCGAGTTGAGCCGGCTGGTCAAGGACGTCGTGCGAGCCGAGATTCCACGCGACCAGCGCGCCGCGGCCACCACCCGCTCCCGCCGCCGCCGGCGAGCCACTGGCACCCGCCGGTCGGGGACCGGTAGCCGTTCAGCCAGTCGCTCGGGGACCTCGGCTCGGTCTCGGTCCCGCTCCGGAACCACCAGCCGCTCCCGAAGCGGCTCTGGTTCTACGACCCGCTCGCGGAGATCCGCCAGCGGGTCCCGCACGAGTCGCTAGTGGTGGTTCTCCCCGTAAGTGCGGGCGCAAGCGCGCGTATTTGCGGGGGGAGCCATTAGTTGGATTCCAACCGTCCATCCCCACGGCGGCCGCGGCGGTGTTAGAACTGCCCCTGCTCTGTCCTGGTCATGAGCGGGCGGACCAAGGCGGGCTTCAATGCCGTCAGCCTTGGCCGTCCGCTCTCGGCCCTCCTCGACTAGCCAGTCGCTATTCGCCGGAGTGTTCCCGGCGATGATGGGCTTGCGTCTTGGCCGCCTCCGCGTGCAGCTCGGCGGCGCGGGCGTGCGTCGCGGCCTCATCCAGATGCATCTTGGCGTGCTCCGGATCCGTGTCCTCGGCCGCGTGGCGCTCGGCCTCCTGCTGGTGCGCGCGCGCGTGCTTCTCGCGCTTGAGCGCCCTCAGTTCGCGGCCACGGGCGTCATCTGCCAGGTTGCCTTGCATCGGGGTTAGACTCTAACCAGGGACAAGTTTCCACACGCGACCATATCTGAGCAGTGGCAGCCCATTCCACAGTGCGCCTGCTCGCCGTCGAACCCGACGTCGGTCGCTTCTTGACAGCCGCAGAGTGGGCCGACGCAGAGGAGTTGTCGGTTCCCGTGCGCGAGGTAGGCCGAGGCGCGCTTGACGTCGGGGAGCTGCTCCGTGAGGCCAACGCCTTCGCCGCCTTCATCCTCCAAGGGATGCTCCTTGAACGGCTTCAGGTCGCTGAACAGCGGACCCTGCGGTTGCTCGGACCAGGCGACTTCCTGTCGCTGTCGGCCAACGGCCCGTCGCTGCTCGCCGAATCTCGTTGCAGCGCCGCAGCGCCCACGCGGCTGGCGATGCTGGGCAACGAGATCCTCCTGGCGGCCCGGCGCTGGCCGCGGATCGTAGCTGGGCTGCACGTGCAGGTGTCGGAACAGGGCGAGCGACTCGGGATTCAGCTCGCGATCTGCCAGCTGCCGCGGGTCGACCAGCGCCTGTTGGCGCTGATGTGGCTGCTGGCGGAGTCCTGGGGGACCACAACTCCCCATGGCACTCGGCTGCCGCTGGCGTTGACCCACGACGCCCTCGGCGGCATGATCGGAGCGCGGCGGCCGACCGTGACACTGGCGCTGCGCGAGCTCACCGAGCGCGGGGCGATCGTGCGCCAGAGCGACGGTTGGCTGTTGCTCGAGGGCCCGCCCGAGCCAACAATCGCCGACGAGCCGGCCGGGGCGCCGGTGCTGCTGGAGGACACTGGTTCCGGCTGGGCGGCGGAGGCGGAAGAGCAGGACGAGACTGGTTCGGGGTTGGAGGTTCTACGGGCAAGCCTGGAGCGGCTACACGAGCAGCACCGCTACAACGCGGAGCACTTCAAGGAGTTCATGACTCGTTCACGACGGGTGCGCGAGCGCGTCTCCGAGTCGCGACAGAGGATCGCCCGCGAGGCGCTCAGTCGCCGACAAGCTCCATCATCATGATGGCCCCCGAGACGGCACCGTCCCCATCGCTCCCCAGCGGCAGCAGCCTGACCCGACATTGAAATGCCTTGCCTCGCCGGTTGGTGGCGTCTAGGACCGACTCCTCGCGCTCCGAGCGTCCAGCCAAAGTCGCGCGAAGCTGGTTCTTGAGGTTCTCCAGCGGCAGGCCGATGTCGAGCGACAGCAGATGCTGGTCCTCGACCTCCTCCGCCGTCAGCCCCCACAGCTCGCGCGCCTGGCCGTTCCAGATCTGGATGCGCTGCTGCGAGTCGACCACCACCACCGCGAGCCCGACGGTCGTCAGGATCGTCTCCAGGATGGTGTTCATGTCGTCGAGCTCGACCGTGCGGTGGCGGAGCTCCTCGTTCATCGTCTCCAGCTCCTCGTTCGATGACTGGAGCTCCTCGTTCATCGTCTCCAGCTCCTCGTTGGTCGACTGGAGCTCCTCGTTCGTGGTCTCCAGCTCCTCGTTGGTCGACTGGAGCTCCTCGTTCGTCGTCTCCAGCTCCTCGACCGTGGCCTGAAGCTCCTCATAGGCATGCTCGAGCTCCCGCTTTGAGCTCGTCACCTCGTCTTGGAGCCTGCGGGCCTCGGTCACGTCGAGATAGCAGATGCTCGTGCCCATCAAGGCGCCGTCAGAGAGCAGCGGCGCGAGGCGGACATCGACGCACGCGCTCCCGGTCCGGCGTGCCCACGCGCACCGACTTGATCTCGATCGGCCGCAGCTGCTTGGAGAGCGTGTCAAGGTGCGAACGCAGCTCCACGGGACGGTAGGAGAGCTCGAGATCCTGGATGGGGCGGCCGAAGTCGCTAACGCCCAGACCGAACATCCTGCGCGCGATCTCGTTGGCCATCACCAGGACGCCGCTCGCGTCCAGCACTACCTGCCCGCCGCTTCCGATGTCGAACGCGGTTTCGCGCAGGGTATCGCCAACGGTCTGGGAGGCGCCGTTGCCTGGGTCGAACGCGAGCACCCGCCCCCGCTCTCGCCGCGCGACGCGCATGACCTTTCTGAACACGCGCGACTTGAGCTCGATCGGCGTGAACAGGTCGGCATGGGTGATCAGCATCTCCGACCGGCCCAGCATCAGCACACCGTCGTCGTCGAGCGCGAAGTGCAACCGACGGAGAATCTGTGCCTGCGTCTCTGCCGTGAAGTACATGAGCGTGTTCCGGCATACGAGCAGGTCGATGTGGGAGATCGGGGCATCCTGGACAAGGTCGTTGCGGCCGAAGATCACGCAGCGGCGCAGATCCTTGCGGAACACGAACCGCTGGTCTGTCTGCTCAAAGAAGCGCTCCAGCGCGTCGCGAGGTATGTCCTCGATCTGGCGCGGCAGATACGCGCCGTGCCGGGCTTGTTCCAGCGCTTCCTCGTCTACGTCGGTGGCATAGATCTTGACCCGCTCACGGAAGGCTGCGTCGCCCATCACCCGAGCAAACACCATCGCCACTGTGTAGGGCTCCTCACCCGAGGCGCAACCCGCGCTCCAGATCCGAAGGGGGGAATCCGGTGGCCTGGCAGCGAGCAGCTGGGGCACGACTTCTCCGGCGAGGATGTTCCAGGCCTGCGGATCGCGGAAGAAGGCCGTGGTGTTTATGAGCAGCGTGTTGAAAAGCTCGGCGAACTCTCCGGAGTTCAGCTGGAGGTAGTCGATGTATTCGTCGTAGCGCTCCACCCCGACCTCGGCCATGCGCTTGCTCACACGTCGCTCGATGCTCGAGCGCTTGTAGCCGGTGAAGTCAAAGCCGCGAGATTGCTTGACGAAATCAAGCAGCGCGTCGACCGTGGCGTCGGTTCTGGCTGCCATCAGACGGCGCTCTCCTGCTCACCGGATGGCGACGCAGCGGTTCTCTCGCTAATGGCTCCTCGCCGTCCAACAGCCGCAGCGATGTGGCGGCGGCGTTCTTGAGCGCATCGCGCATCACCTGCGCTTGCCTTGAGGCGCCCTCGGCGCGGCGCCGGAATGATCGCGACGACCGTGACTGGCCCTGCGCTTCTGCCCGCGCGGACATCCGGCGCAGGAGCCTGACGCGGTCCTCGAGCGCCCGGATCGCGGCCCAGAGCGGCGGACTCGACGTTCTCCGCCTGGGCATCAGCGAGGCTCTGAGGCGAATAGCGATGACCCACTCGACACTCCCACTGCGTCATTCCCGCCGCCGAGCGCTCGCTCAGCACACCACCGCAATCGGGGCAGATCGTCGTCACGGCGCTGCTCTGCGCCGGATCATGTCCCGGAATGCTCCCCGGTCTGGCGCCAGGATCTGGCTGGGGTGGTTTCGGCGAGCTCGCGCCATTCACCATATCGGTTACGACAGTAGCCACCTGCGCGGCGGGGACGACGGCGTCAACGGCCACATGTCCCAGGGCGCTGGCCGGCATCCCGTCGTACAGCGCGTCGGCGGGATCCTGGACGACCGCGGCGCCCCCGCGCGACTTGATCTCAGCCAGGCCAGCGGTCCCGTCGTCGCGGGTGCCGGACAGGACCACGCCGATCACCCGACCGTCGCCAGCCTGCGCGGCGGAGCGAAACAGCACATCGATGCCCGGGCGGTGACCGTTCTCGCGCGGGCCGACCGTCAACCGCACGTGATCGGTCCTCGACCACCAGGTGGCGGTCGGGTGGGGCCACGAGGATGCGTCCTGGCTCGAGGACATCGCCGTCCCGGGCAGGCCGGCAGGGAAGCGGGCCTGCGCGTCGCAGGATGCCGGCCAGGGCGCTCGGGCTTCCTGGGGCGATGTGGAGCACGATGCAGACGGCGGCCCGCAGGCCTGGCCGAAGTCCAGCGACTACTTGCCTAAGTGTCTCGACGCCGCCCGCAGAAGCGCCGACGACGACGAGGTCCCGTCGCGGTTCGCCGTCATCGGCCATGAGCATTTCGTTTCACTCTCCACAGCGTACGCCTTCCCGCGAGTCCCGACAGGATCGCTGCATTTTCGGCTTCAGCGGGACCGTGTGCGCACCGTCTGCGCGCGGCCATCGGAAGGCCACAGCCGATCTTCGACGCCCGCGACCTGTGCGGCTAAACCGTGGCCTCCATCTCGGCCAGTGCGATGGCGGCATCGATGTGTGACAGGTGGGTGAGCGCCTGCGGGAAGTTGCCGAGCAGCGCTCTGCTGGACGGGTCCGCCTCCTCGGAAAGCAGTCCAAGGTCGTTGGCAGTCGCGATCGCGGTGTCGAACACGCTGCGTGCTTCCGCCAGGTCCCCGGAACGCGCCAGACACTCGGCCAGCCAGAACGAGCAGCACAGAAACGCGCCTTCTTGTCCCTGTAGGCCGTCCTTTCGACGGTACCTGTACAGCAGCCCGCCGCCGGCGTCGAGCTGCTCGCGCACGGCGGCAACCGTCCGCACCATCCGTTCATCGTCCCAGGCGACGAACTCGGTGCGCGGCAGCAAGAGCAGCGCCCCATCCATCGTCTTGCGGTCGAATGCCTGGACGTACACCCCCCGCTTGCGGTCGTAGCCGCGTCGGTCGATCGTCCGCCGGAGCTCGTCGCGCGCCCGCTTCCAGCGACGGGTGGGGGCCCTACGCATGCATTCCTGGGCCAGGCGGATGCCCCGGTCGAGGGCCGACCAGCACATCACCTTGGAGTGCACGAAGTGATCGGGTTTACCGGGCCACTCCCAAATTCCTCGATCGGGCTTGCGCCAGCGCTCGGCGGCGTGCTCGATCAGCGAGACGAGGAAGCGCCAGTCATCGTCGGTCGGGGCATGGCCCCGGCGGTGCCAGCGCCAGGTCAGGTTGACCAGCTCTCCATAGGCGTCGAGCTGCCGCTGCCCGGCGGCCCCGTTGCCGATCAGAACCGGGGTCGAGCTCCGGTAGCCCTCGAGCTCTGACAGCTCTTGTGCCTGGAGGCGGCGCTCCCCCCCGACGCCGTAGACGATCTGGAGCTCCTCGGCGTGGCCCGCCGCCGAGCGCATGATGAACGCCCGGAAGGCGTCGGCGTCGTCCGCCGCGCCGAGTTCGGCGAACGCCCGAGAACTGAAGCTCGAGTCCCGAACCCACGCGTAGCGGTAATCGAAATTTCGCACGCCGCCGATCACCTCCGGCAGCGACGTGGTCGGCGCCGCGGCGATCGCCCCAGTCGGTCCATACGTAAGTGCTTTGAGGACGATCCCGGATCGCCGGGCGGCAGCCTCGTCTCGGGTGGAGAGCGAAATCGACGACGCCCAGCGGCGCCACCACGCGATCGTCCGCCGAAGCTCGCGGTCGAGCGCGCGCGGATCGGGGATCCGCTCCAGCTGCGCCTCGACCCGCTCCGGGCTTGAGTATTCGAGCAGCAGCCGGACCCGATCGCCGGCGCTAACGCGGACTCGCCCGATCAGCTCGTGGGTGGGGTCCTCGTCCAGCTCCTGGTCGCAGAACACGATCAGCGCGTCGTTTCCGCCGATCGCGCTGTGGAGCCCCGGGCCCTCGCGGCGTATCCACGGAGTCACTTGGCCGTAGTCGAACCGTGGCACGATCAGGATGTCGAGCTCGGCCGTCCCCTGCTGTCCCTCGATCACGCGCAGCAGCCGCGAGCCTCGCGACTTCCTGGCTCCCTCGTCCATCGTCAGGCAGTCGAGTACCTGCGCCTCGCCACTGCGGCCGCGCAGCTTGGTCTGAAGGACCAACGTGTCCTTGAGGTACTCGCGCGTGAACTCCCAGTTGTCGGTACCGGCAGCTGGGGCTATCTGGCAGTGACCGCCGCGCTCCCAATCCAACAGCCGTCCGAAAGCGCTGCCGGAATCGAACCGCGGCAGACAGCACCAGTCGATCGAACACTCGCGCGATACGAGAGCCGCGGCGTGACAGTCCCCGATCAGGGCGTAGTCACCGATGGGTGGGTAGGAGCCGGCGCTCATCGCGCTAGGAGATACCCGTGTTCGGGGGTCTGACTCTGAAAGGGGCGTTCAGCCAAGGACCCATTGGGAGAAACCTGGACTATTTCCCAACAACTCCCCACGGCTCCTCGGGGAGGCTCGCTGGGCCCAACACTCCTCGGGGGCTCGCCGGGCCGAGGGGCTCCTCGGGGAGGTTCGCTGGGCCCAACGCTCCTCGGGGGCTCGCCGGGCCGAGGGGCTTCTCGGAGAGGCTCGCTGGGCCCAACGCTCCTCGGGGGCTCGCCGGGCCGAGGGGAGTGATCCGCGCCTCCGAAAAGCGGAGCGCCGTGATTCACGCCTCCGCCCTCCGGGTAGGACGGAAATGACCACGAACGAGGAGGAACATTCGTGAGCCTGATCGACAAGATTCTGGGCCGAACGAAGAAGACGGTGGGCGAGGTCGCAGATGATCCCTCGCTGCGCCGCGAAGGCAGCCGGGAGGAGCGCAAGGGCGAGGCCAAGGACGAGCTCTCTCGCGACCAGCAGCGAGCCGACCGCAAGGCCGACGAGGTCGCCAACCTGGAGCGCAAGACTTCTTAGCTGAGACGGCCCTCCATCAGGTGACCGCGGCTGCCGGGGAGGACAGCCGCGGTCATCTTTTTCTTGCTTACAGAGCTCGCGGGCGCCGCTGCTAGCTCGACTTCTTCCCGCCCTTTCGCCCTGCTGCGGACTTCTGCGCCCGGTTGCCGCCACTTCCCTGCCCGCTGCTCTTGCGGCTGCGGCTGCTTCCGCCACTCTTTCCGCCCCTGCTCGAGGAGCCGGGCGAATTCGCTATCGCCGCAGCTCTTGACTTGCTCATGCCCTTCTTCCGCAGGCCCTCGTACTGCTTGTCGCTCTTCACGCTTGGGCCATGATCCTTCGCCATAGGTCACCTCCGATTTGGAGCATTGGTTGACCGCTACCCGCTGCCGCACCTGTTTGCACCGCGCCCGCGCGGGTAGAGCTTGCAGCGATGTGGCTCTATCTACCCCTCGCCGTATTAGTGGCCCTATGCCTGTTCGGAGGCATCTTCGCGGGCGGTATATACACCATCGTCCTCGTGCCCTTGGCGGTGATCGGGTTCTTCTCGGCACTCGCATACGCATTGATCGCCGGCGCCGCCAAGCGCACGGCCGGCGCCAGCGCCGATCCCGCACAGGGAGCTAGGGGCCCTGCCACACGAGTGAGCCAGACGCCGAGTCCGCGGACGCCCAGCTCGCCCGAGGAGCTCGTCGATGCGCGCCGCGGACAGCAATAGCTAGAGGGCAGTGCCGGAGCTGCCCGACGTCGAGGGGTTCCGGCGGACGTTCGACAAACGCGCGAGGGGAAAGCGCGTCAAAGCTGTGCACGGGATCGACTCCTCGATGCTCCGAAACACCAGTCCCCAGGGCCTGGCGCGCGCCCTGAAGGGCAAGCGCTTCGACCGTCCCGAGCGGCAGGGCAAGCTGCTCATCTGCCCGGCTGACGGCGTAGCGCTTCTACTGCACTTCGGCATGACCGGGACGTTCGTCTGGTGCACGAGCGGGCCTCCCCACGACCACGATCGAATGACGCTCCTGTTCGACGACGGCGAGCTTCGCTACCGCAACATGCGCAAGTTCGGGGGCATCTGGCTGGGTCACGACCAAGCAGAGCTCGAGCAAATCAGGGGACGACTGGGGCCTGACTGGCAGTCGGTTTCCCGAAAGCAGTTCGACCGGCTGCTGGAACGACGCAAGGCATCGCTCAAGGCGCTCCTGATGAACCAAGCAGTGGCGGCGGGGCTCGGAAACCTAACGGCCGACGAGGCCCTGTGGCAGGCTCGCATCGACCCCCGGCGAAGAGCTTCATCGCTCGATGCTTCCGAGCGCCGCGTCCTCTATCAGAAAATCCAGAAGGTACTTCGTGACTCCGTTCCGTACGGTCTCGTACCGGCCAAGCCGACCTGGCTAACCGGCGCCCGCGGCCGGCGGGACGGAAGCTGCCCGCGGTGCGGCGCGCGGCTCCAGCGCGAAACGGTGGCCGGCCGCACGACCGTGTTCTGCCCCGCCGAGCAGCGGTGACGATGCGCCTCCCACCGCGCGGGGAAGGCGGTGAGGAAAGTCAGCGGGGAGCGGTGGAGGCGGTGAGGGATGCGTAGCGCCTCCCACCGCGGGGTAGCGGTGGCAGCGGTGAGGATGCGCCTCCCACCGCGGGGTAGCGGTGGCAGGCGGTGAGGGATGCGTAGCGCCTCCCACCGCGGGGTAGCGGTGGCAGCGATGCAGGAGAACCAAGAGCGCGAAGAAGAAGGTCGCGAGCCGCCGCCCGAGGATCGGCCGGAGGAGCCGGGAGCGGAGGGCGGGTCCAGAAGCCCCGCCGCCGATCAGCTACCCGGCCTGCCGAGCGAAGATCAGTCTCCTCTCGGCGACACCGACCAGCACTCCGAGGGCTAGCGGGAGCGCTTGCGACCGTCGACGGCCCGCTGGAGCTGCGACTTGCTCATTCGCGAGCGACCCTCGATTCCCATCTGGCGCGCCTCGTTGTAGAGCTGCTCGCGCGTACGGCCGCGAGGCGCGGAACGCCTGCCTGACCGCAGTCCACCGCGGCGGCCCGATGAGATGTCCCTCCTCGAGGTGCGCGAGGATCCGCGCGACTCGCCGGAGCGGGCCTTCTCCTTGTTGACGGTCCGAGCCGCGATCTCCTCTGCCCGACCGGTGCTCGCCCCGCGCTCCAGCTGGCTGTCCTTGACGTGCTCGTACTGGCGCCCACGCTTTGTTCCTGGCTTGACGCCACGTGGTGGCATTGCTCCACCTCCTGCTTTCAGAGGGTCGTTCGATCCGTCACTACCCGGACCCTGGTGGGCGCAAACGTGTCAGCGCAGCGACGCCCGGGTTTGCCCGTGACGGCAGCGCGGGTAGAAGTTGTCGCCTTCGCCTGTCGTCCCAACCTCCTACGTAACGCATACGTGCAACTGGACACCCGCGATCGACGCCGTCTGTGGTGGTCCCGACGGCGCGCTGTGGGAGCCCGGCGGAGCGGAGGCGCAAGCCGCCGTGACGCTCTAGGACGTCTGGTCCGCCGCTGCGCCGGCGGCCTCGCGTTCCTGGCCCTGCTGAGCGGCTGCGGGAAGCAGTCGATCACCTCTACCAGGAGCCCTGACGCCCACGACATCGCACTGTTGTGGTGGTGGATGCTGGCCGCCTCGGTGGTCGTGTTGGGGGGCGCGCTCACGCTGCTCTTCCTGGCATGGCGCAGACGCGGAAAGCCGGGACTTCCGTTCTTCGGCGAGCGCGAGCAGATCAACGAGGGCATGGTGCTCGTGTTCGGGATCGCGATCCCGATCGTGGCCCTGGTGGCGCTGTTCGCGGTGGCAAACGTCTACCTCGTCAACCGCACCGCGCCTCCCAAGCCGAGCAGCACGGCCATGACGGTCGACGTGATCGGCCATCAGTGGTGGTGGGAGGTCCGCTACCCCGGCACCAGCGCCGTGACCGCCAACGAGATCCACATCCCGGTGAACACCCGCGTGAACGTGGTGGCGACGACAGCCGACGTGATTCACAGCTTCTGGGTGCCGGCGCTCAATCGGAAGGTCGACATGATCCCCGGGTTGCACAACCGGGTGCTCCTCTACGGCTCTCGGGTCGGGAAGTTTCGCGGGCAGTGCTCACAGTTCTGCGGCCTCCAGCACGCGCACATGTCGTTCTGGGTGTTCGTGGACTCCGCCGGCGCCTTCCGCACCTGGCTGGCCCACACGGCGGCCCCGGCTTCAGCCCCTCGCGGCGCAGCCGCTCGTGCCGGCCAGCGCGTGTTCATGACGAGCTCCTGCGCCAGCTGTCATCAGCTCCGGGGCACGGGAGCGACAGCCACCGTAGGACCCGACCTGACCCACATCGCGGGCCGGACCTCGATCGCCGCGTTGACCCTGCCCAACACACCCGCTGCGCTCGTCTCCTGGATCCATAACCCACAGGCCATCAAGCCCGGGGACCGGATGCCCGATCTCGGGCTGCACTCGCATGAGGTTTCCGAACTCGTCTCCTACCTGGAGGAGCTGAGGTAGTGGTGGTCCCCTCCGCAAACCCGCTCGCATTCGAGTGGCCCCCGGCGGCGCCTGCCGTCGTCCTCGTCGCCTCGCGTAGCGCTGCTACGCGTCGGCTCCTGCGTCCTCGTCAGTCATCCGCCGGTGACCCCTCTCGGTGCGACCGTGCTCACGGAGGGCACCACTGATGGCGACGGTCATCACCCCTCGGGGCCAGCCCCACGTCGATCGGCTCGAGAGGATCTGGTCGGAGCGTCCTGGATTCCTCGGCTGGCTGACCACCACCGATCACAAGCGGATCGGGATCCTCTACTTCTTCACCTCGCTTGCGTTCTTCGGCGCCGGCGGCGTCGAGGCCCTGCTGATGCGCACCCAGCTGATCGGGCCGAACGGCCACGTGCTATCGCCGGCGGCGTACGACGAGATGTTCACGATGCACGGGATCACGATGATCTTCCTGTTCGTGATCCCGATGACCACGGGCGCGTTCGGGAACTACCTGATCCCGCTGATGATCGGGGCGCGCGACATGGCCTTCCCGCGGATGAATGCCGTGTCCTACTGGATCTTCCTGTGCTCGGGGATCTTCATCTACATCGGGCTGGTGTCCGGGCATGCCCCGAACGCGGGCTGGTTCGACTACGTCCCCTTGGCCTCCAAGCAGTTCGACCCCGGCAACAACATCGACTTCTACGGCTACGGGCTGATCTTCAACGGCATCTCGAGCACGGCGGCCTCGATCAACTTCATCGTCACGATCTTCAAGATGCGCGCTCCGGGAATGTCGCTGAACCGGATGCCGCTGTTCTGTTTCGCGTTCCTGGCGGTGGCGTTCGCGCTGCTGTTCGCCCTGCCGTCGCTGAGCGTGGCGACGCTGTTCCTGGAGCTGGACCGACAGCTCGGCTTTCACTTCTACGACTCCGCGCAGGGCGGCGATCCGCTGTTATGGCAGAACCTGTTCTGGATCTTCGGGCACCCGGAGGTGTACATCATCATCCTGCCCGCGTTCGGGATCGCCACGTCGATCATCCCTGCGTTCTCGCATCGCAGGATGGTGTTCTTCCCGCTCGTCGCGCTGGCCGAAATCCTGGTGGCGTTCCTGGGATTCGGGGTGTGGGTGCACCACATGTTCACCGTCGGCTTCGCCACGGTCACGACGGTCTACTTCGCCGCCGCCAGCCTGATCATCGTGATCCCCTCCGCGATCCAGCTGTTCGCATGGATCACCACGATCTTGACGGGAACGCCTGAGTTCAAGACGCCGATGCTGTTCATCATCGGCTTCATCATCTACTTCATCATCGGGGGGCTGTCGGGAATCACGGTCGCCGCGATCCCGTTCGACCAGCAGGTCCACGACAGCTACTACATCATCGCCCACTTCCACTTCGTGATCTTCGGCGCGGCGGTGTTCCCGATCCTGGGCGGCATGTACTTCTGGTTCCCGAAGGTCACCGGGCGCATGTATCACGAGGGGGTCGGAAAGCTCAGCTTCTGGCTGACGTTCCTCGGGACGTTCTTCACGTTCTTCCCCATGCACATCGTCGGCCTGCTGGGCATGCCCAGACGCAACTACACATATCCGCCCGGTATGGGTTGGACGGCACTGAACTTCATCGAGTCGATTGGCTCCTACGTCCTGGCGGTGGGACTGGTGCTGATCGTCGTAAATCTTGCGGTGAGCCTCCGTAGAGGACCCCAGGCCGGCAAGGATCCGTTCGAGGGCGACACGCTCGAATGGTCGACGTCGTCTCCGCCGCCTCCCTACAACTATCCGGTGATCCCCACGGTCACGAGCGCCTATCCGATGTGGGACGAGAAAGATCGTGAGCTCGACAACCGTCGCCTTGAGCGCGGCGAGGGCGTGCTCGAGCGAGGCCACGAGACCCCCGCCACCAGCGCCGAGGACGCGATCTGGGACGAGATCCTGACCATGCCGTCGCACTCCATCTGGCCCCCAGTCACAGCGCTCACCATGGCCGGGGTGTTCGCAATGCTGCTCCTTCAGCACTACTTCATCGCGCTCGGCTTTGCGGCCGCGGGCGCCCTGGTGCTGGTCGGCTGGCACCACAAGGGGGTGCAGGAATGAGCCCGCTGCCCCATGAGGTCACGCGCAGCTCTGCGGCGTTCAACGCCGCCACCGCGGGCCGCGTTGCCCGCCAGCGCATCGCGCAGCCGAACGGGTGGTGGGGCATGGCCCTGTTCCTATGCGCCGAGGTGACGCTGTTCGGGACGCTGATCGGCAGCTACTTCTATCTGGACTTCAACGCCCACAGCTGGCCGCCGCCCGGAATCAAGGCACCGAGCGTGGTACTGCCGCTGGTGGCCACCGGCGTCCTGATCCTGACGAGCATCCCGATGTGGCTGGCGGCGCGCGCGGCCCTGGCCGGCCGGCGCAACCCGGCCATGTGGGCGATCGCCGCGGCCCTCGTCGTCCAGCTCTGTTACCTGGGGCTACAGATCTACCTGTTCCGCCACGACCTGAACGATTTCAGCCCCAAGGGAAGTGCCTACGGATCGATCTACTTCACGCTGCTGGCCGCCCACCACGGCCACGTGGTGCTCGGCATCCTGCTCGACGTGACCGTGCTGGCGTTCCTCGCGCTCCGGGGTTTGACGAACTACTGGCTGGTCGGCGTGCGGGGTCTCGCCCTCTACTGGCATGTGGTCAACGTCCTGGCCGTGGTCGTGGTGTTCACCCAGCTGGCTCCATCCCTATGAGAAGCAACCGGTCTCCCCGCACGATGAAGTCTCCCCCCTCGGACTGGCTGGTGTGGTTCGGGGTCCTGGGCGGCGCCTGTGCCTGGGTGGTGCAGTTCGTCGCCAACCTGTTCTTCACGTTCGCCCAGTGCAACGCTCCTGCTGGCCGGTGGCAGCTGCCGGTGCACGGCTGGCAGATCGGGTTGTCGGTGGCCGCGATCATGGTCGGGCTCGCGGCGGAGGGCGTCTCGCTGTCGCTCTACCTGCGCACGTTCCGGCTCGACCACATCGCCGAGGCCGAGCGCCACGGCGAGGGCAGCGCTCCGCCCACCGGCAGGATCAACTTCCTGGCCGTCGTCGGGCTGACGGTCAACTTCCTGGCCCTGGCGATCATCGTCATGACCGCCATCGGGGCCCCCCTGCTCCCCATCTGTCAGCAGTCATGAGCTCTCGGAGGAGCATCCACTCATGAGCGTGCGGATGCGGATCCTGGCACTCGCGGGCGTCATCGCATTGGGCGCGGCTGCGATCGCCCGCGCCCAGCCGCAGTCCGGGATCGTCCGACCCACCACCGAGCCCTCGAGCCCCAGCGTGCAGCTGGGCGCGCAACTGTTTGCGGGCAACTGCTCGAGCTGCCACGGGATCTCGGGGTCTGGCATCAGCTCCCCGCGCGCGGGCGCCGGAAGCATCCCCGGAGCTGGACCTCCGCTTCAGGGCGTAGGCGCCCAGGCCCCGGACTTCTACCTGCGCACTGGATACATGCCGCTGTCGAGCATCCACGACCAGCCGGGGCCCGACCGCGTGTTGTTCTCCGAAAAGGAGATCCGCTCGTTGGTCGCCTACGTGGCCTCACTGGGCCCCGGCCCCGCGATCCCTCATCCCGATCCCGCCTCTGGAAGCCTCTCGGATGGGCTGCACCTGTTCACGGAGCACTGCGCCGGGTGCCACCAGGTGGTAGCCCGCGGTGGATTCGTGACCGGCGCGCTGGTCCCGCCGCTACAGGGCGTGACACCGACGGAGGTCGCCGAAGCAGTCCGCATCGGCCCCTATCTGATGCCGCGCTTCTCCCAGAAGCAGATCTCCGACTCGGAGCTGAACTCGATCATCAGATACGTGCAATGGACCAGGCACCCGTCCGACCACGGCGGCTGGGGCATCGGCAACCTGGGCCCCATCCCGGAGGGGCTGGTCACGTGGTGGATCGCGGCGCCGCTGCTGGTGGTGGCCTGCGTACTGCTCGGAAGGAGGTTCAGCCGATGAGACCTTGGCGCTGGCTCGTCGCCCTGCTGACGCTGCTGTCGGGGCGGCTGTTCCGCCGGAGCTCTCAGAAGGAAGGCGACGAAGAGCGGATCGTGCCCGAGGGAACCCCCGAGCGCCGGGCCGAGAACCTCGTGCTGGTCCTGCTGGCGCTCGCGGTGCTGTTCGCCGTCGGCTTCATCGTCATCTATGCGGAGTTCGGCGTATCGAAGCTCCCCAACGAACTGCTCGGCGTCACGCTCGGAGGCTGTCTGCTGTTCATCGCGCTGGCCCTGACGGTGGTCGGCAGGCGACTGGTAGTGACCGAGGAGCTCGAGGACGATTACCCGGAGGAGCACCCCGAGCAGCAGCACGAGATCGCGGAGATGGTGCATGAGAGCGGCAGCCGGATCACCCGCAAGCGCCTTTTGATCACGGCCGGCGCGGCCACCGGCGGCGCCCTCGGTCTGGCGGCGCTTACGCCGGCGCTGTCGCTGGGTCCCATATGGGACACCGGGCCACTCGACAGCACGCCGTGGCGGGCCGGCGTGCGGCTGGTCGACGAGCAGGGCCACCCGATCAGCGCCGCCGACGTCGAGGAGCAGACGTTCTACACCGCCTTCCCGGAGGGCGCAAACCGGGAGGAGATCGGCGCGTCGCTGGTGGTGGTCAGGGTCGACCCCACCAAGCTCAAGCTCCCCCCAGAGAGGGCCAGCTGGGCGCCGGAAGGGATCCTCGCCTACTCGAAGATCTGCACTCACGCCGGATGCGCTGTCGCGCTTTACCGCAAGCCGACCTTCCCGCTGCTCGAGCCCAATGACGCGCTCGTATGCCCCTGTCACTACTCCACGTTTGACCCGTTCACCGGCGGCACCGTCATTTATGGACCGGCGGGTCGGCCCTTGCCGCAGCTTCCGCTCGAGATCGACGGTGCCGGCAACCTTCGGGCGGGCGGGAACTTCTCGCAGCGGGTCGGCCCGTCCTGGTGGAACGTGAGGAGCCGCCCGACGAATGCCTGACCGCGTCGAGGATCCCGTCCGGTTCATCGACGAGCGGACCGCCGCGGCGCCGCTGCTGCGTAAGGGACTTCGGTACCTGTTTCCTGACAACTGGTCGTTCCTGCTGGGGGAAGTCGCGCTCTACTCGTTCATCGTCCTGATCGCGACCGGGATCTACTTGGCGCTGTTCTTCGACCCCAGCACCGCCAAGACCGTCTACCACGGTCCGTACACGCCGCTGGACGGCCAACAGATGAGCGGCGCCTACAAGTCGGTCCTCGACATCTCGTTCAGCTACAAGGCCGGCCTCTTGATCCGCCAGACCCACCACTGGGCGGCGGACGTGTTCGTGGCTGCGATGGTCATGCATCTGATGCGCGTGTTCTTCACGGGCGCGTTTCGCAAGCCGCGCGAGCTGATCTGGATCATCGGCCTGGTGATGCTGTTCACAGCGTTTCTCGAGGGCTACCTGGGCTACTCGCTGGTCGACGATCTCTTGTCGGGGATGGGCCTGGCGATCGGCTACGGCGTGGGGCTGTCGATCCCGCTGATCGGAGGCCCCATGACGCAGGCCTTGTTCGGTGCGCCGTTTCCGGGCAAGCCCGAGCTCTGGTCGCGCATGTACATCGCCCACGTGCTGCTGATCCCGATCTTGCTGGCCGTCCTGATCACGATTCACCTGGCCCTGGTGATGGCTCGTCACCATTCGCAGTTCCGCCAGAGCAAGCGGCACACGGAGCGAAAGGTGGTGGGAGTACCCCTGTTCCCGGGCCAAACTCCTCGGTCGCTCGCGCTGGTGTTCTTTGTCGCGGCCGTGCTGTTCCTCTTGGGTGGGCTCGTGCAGATCAACCCCATCTGGCAGTGGGGACCGTTCGAGCCCTGGCTCGGGACCAACGGAGCCCAGCCCGACTGGTATCTGGGTTGGCTGATCGGCGCGTTACGGTTGATGCCGAGCTTCGACGTCACGATCGGCCACTTCACGCTGATCCCCAACCCGTTCTGGGGCGGGGCGCTGTTCCCGCTTGTCGTCCTCGGCGTGCTGGCGATGTTCCCGTGGATCGAGCGGCGTCTGACAGGCGACCATACCGTCCACAACCTGCTGGACCGTCCGCGCGACGCGCCGAACCGCACCGCGTTTGGCGTCGCGATGTTCGCCTGGGTGTTCTTGATCTTTGCGTTCGGCGCCGCCGACCGAATCTTCGTCCTATGGGGACTCAGCTACAACACCCAGCTGTACATCTTCAGAATCGGGATCTGGGTCGTCCCCCTCGCATTGTTCTTCCTGGTGCGCCGCGTCTGTCGAGAGCTTCAGGCCTCCGACCGGATCGAGGAGGTCCGGGAGCAGGCCGAGGAGGAGGCAGAGGAGGCGCGACGGGCGCCAACGGGGGCGCCGGCCCAACCGGCTGGGTAACCGAGCGCACACGCCCTGCGCGAAGGCACGCTCGCGTTTGCGTGTACGCTCGCACTAGTTGCAAGAAGCAAGCTCTCTCGAAGACTGGGTGCTCCGCGGCGGCGGGTTGCGTTTCACGCAGCTTTTGGATGCGCTGGCCGAGGCGATCACGATCCGGACGCCGTCGAACGAGATCGCGTTCGCCAACCAGGCAGCGCTCGCCCAGTTCGGCGTCGATTCGCTGGAGAAGCTGCGCGAGCTCACCGAGCAGTCGCAGCTGGGCAACTACGAGATCTACGATGAGCACGGCGAGCCGATCAGCATCGACGACCTGCCCTCGGCGAAGATAGCCCAGCGGGGGCCGGTCGCGCCGCTGCTGGTACGCGGGGTGAATCGCGAAACCGGCAAGAGCCACTGGTGGCGGTTGAAGTCTTCCCCCATGGAGGACGTCGACGGCGAGCTGATCGGCGTGTTCACCGTGGTCGAAGACCTGACGGCCATCAAGACTGCCGAGGTCCGAACACAGGTGCTGGCGGAGTCGGGGCGCGCGCTGGTGTCCTCGCTCGACTATGAGCAGACGCTCCACAACGTGACCGAGGTGGTCGTGCCCTCGCTTGCCGACTGGTGCGCGATCGACCTGATCGACGAGAACCTTGTGCGCGAGCGGCTGGTCGTCGCTCCCCCGGGGGAGGAAGCCGAGGCATTCGCGCGGGCCTTGAGCTGGTTTCGCTCCGACCGGGTCGACGCCCAGCTGGAGCTAGGCCGGGTCCTTGAAACCGGCGTATCGCTGTTCGAGGAAAAGGTGACGAACGAGGATCTGGCGCGCTGGTCAACGAGCGCCGAGGCTCTGCGGCGGCTCCAGGAATTCGACATCTGCTCGCTGCTGATCGTGCCGATGCGCGTTCCCTCCCGGACGATCGGCGTGATGGTGTTCGTCACCAACGCCGGTCGCGGCCGGTATGACTCAGAAGACCTGGAAACCGCCGAGCAGCTCGGTCGTCGCGCCGCGGTGGCCGTCGACAACGCCAGGCTCCACGCGCGACTGGCGGACGTGGCCGAGACGCTCGAGCGCAGCCTCCTTCCGGAGAAGTTAACGGCCATCGCGGGCTGGGACGCCGCCTCGCTATACCTCCCTGTCTCGAGCGAGCTGCGGATCGACGTCGGCGGGGACTTCTTCGAGCTTTTCAGCGCCGCGGATCGGCAGTTCGTGATCATCGGCGACATCGAGGGCAAGGGGGTGACGGCGGCGACGCTGACCGCCCTGATGCGCTACGGGGCCAGCTTCGCGGCGCGGTCAAAGCCGGAGCCGGCGGCGATCCTTGAGCAGCTCGACGAGGGTCTTCGCCACCACACGCGTGAGGCAACGTGCACCGCGCTCTGTGCCCGGCTGGAGCCCGACCGGCTGGTCTTCAGCTCGGCCGGCCACCCGCCGGCGCTGCTGGCCTCCCCCACCGGCGGCGTCCGCGAGGTTCCGGAGCCGGGGCCGCTACTGGGAGCCTTCGAGGACGGGCACTGGCAGCAGCACGAGGTGCCGATCGCTCCCGGTGAGCTCGCCCTGCTCTACACCGACGGAGTGACCGACACGTTGGGTCGTGGGCGATTGGGCCGAGGGCGGCTGCGCGCGCTGCTGGCCGAGCATGGCGGACTTGGACCGCACGGTCTGCTCGAGCAGCTTGAAGGGGCGCTTCGGGAGAATGGGCGCAGCGGTCGCTGGGATGACCTGGCGGCGCTTGCCCTATCCCGACACCGCTGAGGGCCCGGCTAAAGGCCGCCTTTGGCGCTAGACGGCTTCTTCGCCGGCGCCGAGCGCGTCCCTGAGCGCCTCAGGCTTTACGAGCTCCTCCAGCCGCCCAAGGGCGTGACGGAGGATCCGCGAGACCTGCATCTGTGAGACGCCGATGCGCTCCGCGATTTGGGTCTGCGTCAGGTCCTGCACGAACCGCAGGTGCAAGACCCGACGTTCGTGGACCGGCAGCTGCTTTGCGGCGGCGGCAATCGTGAGGCCCTCGTCGATCAGCTCGAAGCGGGCATCTTCCTCACCGAAAGAGCTGGCCAGAGTCCCGGTGGAGCCGTCATCGTCGGTGTGCGGGGCGTCGAGCGATACGGAGTGGTGGGCGCCGGCGGTCTCCAGCGCCTCCAGCACCTCTTCGATGCTCAGCTCGAGGTACTCGGCCAACTCCGGCACCGTCGGCGGGTGGCCCCGCCTGGTGCTCAGTTTCTGCTGGGCCTCCTCGACCTTGAGCGCCCGCTCCTGCGCGCCCCGCGGGACGTGCACGGACCATCCCAGGTCGCGAAAATAGCGCTTGAGCTCCCCCAGGATCGTCGGGACCGCAAACGACGAGAACGCGGTTCCCCGATCGATGTCGAACCGCTCGATGGCCTTAACCAGGCCAAGGCTCGCAACCTGGAGCAGGTCGTCATACGGTTCGTGCGCGCCCCGATAACGGTGGGCGAGCTTCCGTGCCAGCGGCAGGAAACGCTTGACCAACTCGTCTCTGGCCGCCCGATCGCGATGCCTGCACCAGCGTCGAAACAGCTCTGCCGACTCGAGCCTCGTCTCCCGTCGTCCGAGGCCGGTCCCCTTATCGGATCCCAGCTCCGACCGACGGTTCAACGTCGTCGGTTGCATGGCGCTAGAGATACCACCGGATCCCGGCCTCAAACCGTGATTTCGCGTTTTTAGTCAGAATTCGGACCTATAAGCGCGGGGTGGTGTCGCCCGTCTTACACGACTACGCGTGGGCTGGCTCCTTGGCGCCGCTGCGATCCGCCCCCTCTTTGGCCGCCTGGGCCTGCGCCAGCTGGCGGTTCACGTGATCCCAGTCGATGTTGCGGAAGAACGCCTCGACATACTCCTTGCGGCCGTCAGGCGTGGCACCGTAGTCGCGGACGTAGGCGTGCTCGTAGACGTCCAGCGCGAGCACCGGGACCATGTTGTAGACGGCCCACAGGTTCTGGGTGTCCATGATGTAGTTGAAGATCGAACCGTCGTTTAGGTCGTAGCCCACCATCACCCAGCCGCGGGCGGCCGAGGCCGCTTTGCGCACGGCCTTCTTCCATTCCTGCAGTCCGCCGTGGAATTCGCGGTCGACGGTCTCGGCGAACGCCCCATTGGGCTCGCCGCCCTCACCGCCCAGGTGGCCAAAGTACAAGTCGTGGTTCTTGTAGCCGAGCAGCGCGAACGTGTAGTCGATCGAGACCGCGCGCAGCTGCGAATAGACCTGATTGCCCTCGACCTCGTCGTACTCGAACTCGTTCAGGATCCGTCGGCACTCGTTGGCCTTCTTGGCGTAACCCTCGTACAGCTTGAAGTGATCCTGCATCGTCTGGCGGGAGATGCCGTCGAGGTCCTTATTGAATGCCGGCCAATCACGCGCTTTCAGTTCATCCCAAGGCATTGCCCGTTCCTTCCTTTGAATTCGATTGCTGTCCTCGATCTACCCCTGCGGGCGGGCAAGAAACACACCGCCCCCGGCGGGCGGGCACGAGCAGCTTCCCGCCGAGCTGCCCGTGCAGCGCGCCGTCATGGCTCACGCGGCCGTGGCTTCGGCACGCGCCCGCGCGAAGGTCTCCACGATCGTCTTGCAGAACGCCGGTAGGTCGTCGGGCTTACGGCTAGAGACGACGTTGTCGTCTACGTGCACCTCCTCGTCGACCCAATTCGCGCCGGCATTGCGCAGGTCCGTCTGCACGCTGGGCCAGGAGGTGAGGGTCCGCCCGCGCACGACGTCGGCCTCGACCATTGTCCACGGCCCGTGACAGATCACGCCGATCGGCTTGTGCTGCTCGGCGAACTCCTTGACGAACCGCACAGCGTCGTCATCCGTTCGCAGCTGGTCGGGATTGGCCACCCCTCCCGGGAGAACCAGCGCGTCATAGTCGCTCGCGTCGACTTCAGATACTGCCTTGTCCGCCTCGATCTCATCCCCCTTGTCGAGGTGGTTGAAGGACTGCACCTTGCCGCCTTCAGCGAAACGGTGTCCGCCTCGCCACCGGCGTCACGGATCGCGTCGAGCGGCTCGGTCAACTCGACCTGCTCCACGCCTTCGGTGAACAGGAACGCCACACGCTTTCCTTTGAGGTCGTCTGCCATGTCTGGCTCCTTTCGATTCTGGGTCTCACCTCGCGGCTACCCCGGTAGGGCCGGACAAACCGAGCCCGATGTTTGGGACCTCGGTCCTAGCCGGTGATCGTCACGGGCGTCCCGGCTGGGACGTGCTGGACGAGCCAGCTGGCATCCGCGGCGGTGACATGCAGGCAGCCGTGGCTATCGGGCTGGCCGATCGACTCGGCGTCCGCGGTGGCGTGGATCGCGATCCGGTTTCCACCAGTCCACCCCGGAATGGCGTGCGGGGCGGTCGCCGTCAGCGCGACGATGCAGCATCCGTAGGGGCCGCTCGAATCGCCGGTTAGGATCCTGTCGGTGACCGCGAATTTGCCGGTCGGCGTGGGGGCCCAGGAGGCTCCGATCCCGATCGGGTAGCGCGCCAGCACCCTGCCGGCCGCGAGCACGACCAGGTGCTTCGCCGACAGCGATGCCCGCAGCTGGTAGGAGTCGCGCTCCAGGGCGACTGCTGACAGCGGGATCCACCCCAGGCGCCCGTTTCCAGCCAGCTCAGAGATCACGCCTAGCCACCCGTCGTCGATCCTCGCGACCGACAACAGGTCAGGTGACCCGAACTCCGTGCGCGGCCCGACCGTCCCCAGCACCCTCCCGGCGGGCGACGCCCGCATCGAGGTGCTCCGAACGACGTTGGCGACCAGCTCCCCGGAGCCGGGCGGGAGAGCGTCGAACTGGACGGGATGAGCTGCGACGGCCCGGTTCGAGGCCCCGGAGCAGCCCGAAAGCAGGATGAGAGTCGCAGCGGCCGTCGCCGCCACGACCAGGATGGCCACGGCCCTGGGTGTTCTCATCCGCGCAGGTACCTCTTCAAAAATCCTAGAGCTTCAGCGGCCGGGTGGCGACGGGTCTCCCACCGACGACAAGTAAGCAATAGCATCCGCGACTTCGTGCACAGCGAGCCGGTGAAGAAGCCTTCGGTCGCGGTCGCGATCCCGGCGTACAACGAGGCTGAGGGGATCGGGGGTTTCTTGGAGGAGATCGACCGCGCGGTGCTCCCCCACGTCGGAGAGCTCCACATCATCGTGGTGGACGACGGCTCGACGGACGCTACCGGGGAGGTTCTGGAGCGGGCCAGAAAGACGCTGGCCTGCACGCTCGAGGTGGTCCGCAACCCAGTCAACCGGGGCCACGGTCCCAGCGTGCTCGAGGGCTACCGGCGGGCACTGCAGCGCCAGCCGGACTACGTCCTCCAGGTCGACGGCGACGGCCAGTTCCACGGCTCAGACCTTCGCCGCCTGCTCGTGCTGCTGTTGGACGAGGCCCACGCCGTATCCGGCGTCAGACGCTTTCGCCAGGACCCGTGGTTCCGGATGGCGATGACCCGCCTGCTTCGGACCTACGTGCACACCAGCTTCGGCGTCGCTGCCCGGGACCCGAACTGCCCCCTGAGGGGATACGAGGCGGCGCTACTGCGCGAGCTGCTCGCCGTCGTGCCGGATAGCTGCCTGATCCCGAACCTGTACCTGACCGTCGTGGCGGCACGCCGCGGGGTGGCGCTGCTCGAGGTGGACGTCAGCCACCGCGTCCGGCGCGGCACCTCAGGCGACGGCAGCACGTGGGCCCGGACCGCTCTGTCGCCCGTTCCGTGGCGGCTGGTGAGCTTTTCGATCGCAGCGTTGCGCGAGTCCCGCGCCTTCCGCGCGCAGATGGACATGCCCGACTGGGCACGGTGATGTCAGTGAACGGCAGGTGCGCGGCCTGCGGGGGCGCCAGCCTGCGGCCGCATCTGAAGGTGGCCGGCGAGGTCGGCCCCCAGGGACTGACTCCGACCAACGACCGGTTTGGGACAGCGCTCTCGGACATCGTCCGCTGCGCCGACTGTGGCCACATGCAGCTGGCTCGGTTTCCATCCGAAGAGTGGCTGGCGGACGCATACGGGCAGGCCGAGTCGCACGACTACCTCGACGAGGAGCCAGGTAAGCGTGCCCAGGCTCGGGTCGCGCTCGACGGGATCGAGCGGCACGTGACCCCTGGGCGCCTACTTGACCTCGGCTGCTGGGCGGGGTTCCTGCTCGACGAGGCGCGCCGGCGCGGCTGGCGCACCCTGGGCGTCGAGCCGAGCGCGTTCGCCTCGGACTACGCGCGCCATCAGCTCGGGCTGGATGTGCGCACGGCCGACCTGTTCTCGGCCCAGCTCGAGCCACGGTCGTTCGAAGCGGTCGTGCTGGGCGACGTGATCGAGCATCTCCCCGACCCCGGCCGGGCGCTGGACCGCATCGCGTCCCTGACCGCTCCGGGCGGCCTCGTCCACTTGGCCCTGCCCGATGCCGGCTCGCGCGTGGCCCGAGTGTTCGGCGCCCGCTGGTGGTCGGTCATCCCCACGCATCTCCAGTACTTCACGCGCGATTCGATGAAGACCCTCCTGGAGCGACACGGATGGCGGATGCTCGAATTGGGCAGCGCTCCGAAGGCGTTCACCGTCCGCTACTACCTTGGCCGGCTCGGCGGTTATTCCAGGAGTGCCTCGCGCGCTGCTGATGACGGCGTCGGAGCTTGCCGGCCTGGCCGACCGGCTGTGGGCGCCCGACTTTCGCGACCGGATGGCGGTCATCGCCCGCAGCGGACGATGATCAGAGCGCGGTCGCCGCTCGCCGAGTGCCCAGGATCCGCCACAGCGCCACCGCCGCTGCAATCGTCAGCGCAGCCCAGATGAGGATCATCACGAGGACGTAGAGCCAATCGACACGGCCCAGGCCAATGTGGAACAGATCGGCCCCGGCGAGCGATACCAGTGCCGTCCCGGCGGCTACCTCCACCCATCTGCCCGCGAGTAGGAAGAACGGCACGCCCCAAACCAAATAGTTGTAATTCCAGTTCGGGTTGACCACGTACAGCACCAGCCAGATAAGCGCGGCAGCTGTCACGGCGTCGAGGCGGCGAAGGTACGCAAGCGATCCAGTGAGCAGCGCGGCCGCACCCACGATCACGTTCTGCTCTCGCAGGAAGAACGAGGTCACACTGGTGGGCGCTGTCGGGATGCCGTTGAGCCACCCGTGTGCCAGGTTCGGCTGGATCATGATGCTCAAGCCACCGATGCCGGGCAGCCCCTTGTTGGCCGTTAGCGACTTGGTTGCGTGGTGCCAATCGGCGATCAGGAAAGGAAGCACCGAAGCGAGCGGGAGCGCGACCGCAGATGCGATCAGAACTCCTGCTTCCTTGCGAGAGCGGACGGTCGGGAGCATGGCCAACACCATAAAAAGGAGCACCCACTTGATCGCGCCGCCCACCCCCACGAGAAGCCCCGCCTTCCATGCGCGTCCAGTAAACCCGAGCTGCCAGATGATCACAGCGATCAGGGCCGGCAGGATCGCCGGCGCATCAATCTGCCCTTGGGCACTCGATACTCCGATGAACAGCGGACTAAGCGCGACCAGAGCACTCGAGAACACTCTGGTTCGACGTCAGCTCCGAGACGGCCGAGACCCCAGGCAACCAGGCCAGCGATCCCCAGATCCGCCGCCATCGCGAGGACCTCGAAGATCTGCATCGATGTCGCCGCCGGTGGCGCCAGCGATCCAGTGGACGAGCGCGAATACAGGCAGGTAGCCGCCCGGGTACAGGTACCGAAGCGTGCTGTAGACGTGCAGCGGGTGGGCCACAACCGCCTGTCCGACGATCGACACCGTTTGGACATCGTAGGCCAGGCCGGGGTGGACGATGGCGATCCAGCAACGCAAGCCTGCGCCCAGGGCGAGCATTAGACCGAGGATCGCGAGATTGCGGCGGTCCAGTCGCTCGCCCCGATGCGCCGGTGCATCCCGGGCACTCCTCTCACCGAGCGCGACCACCGACGGCGCAAGATATCAACGGGGCAATACTCGGACGACCGCCGGATCCGCTGCTTCCCCGACCCGAACCCGGCCGGTACCGTTCGCGCGCGTGACGCGGTTGGTCGTCGGTGAGCTGCTGCTGATAGCGATGATCGTCTCGGTCGGTGCGGCGGCGCGCACGGGCCGCCGCATGCTGATTCCCCAGGTCGTCGGTCCGACGGGCTGGATCGCCGATGTGGTGATCACGCTCAGTACGATCATCGTGCTGGCGGAGGTGCTTGGCACGTTTGGCCTCTTCCGGCGGCTGGTGCTCGCCGGGTCCACCATCGCCGTCGGCGTTCTCGGCTGGGTCCTACTGCGTCTCGCGGTGTCCAGGCGGCTGCTGCCGCGACCCGCGGCCGGCGCTGCAGCCCAGCGTCAGCAGCCCCCGCCACCGTCCCGCGCCGTCTCCTTGATCGCCGTAGGCGGATGCGCCGTGGTCGCCGGTCAGTGGGGCTCCTGGCTGTCGCTGCCGTTTCACGAGGGGATCCTCGACTACGACAGCCTCAACTACCACCTCACGTTCGCAGCGCAATTCGTCCATTCTGCGAGCCTCAACCACCTTCACTACGTCAGCCCGGACTCACCGGTACACGTGTATCCCCAGAACGCCGAGCTGCTGCACGCGATCGGCATGCTGTTGCTGGGAAGCGACTTCCTGTCGATCTTCATCAATATCGGGTGGCTACTGCTCGCGATCGCGTGCGGGTGGGCGATCGGACGACGCTTCGCGCTCGGTCCGGCCACCGCTCTGGCTGTCGCCACCGTGATGGCAGTCCCGGTCATGGTGAAGACCCAGCCCGGCAACGGCGGCAACGATGCCGCGGCGCTGGCGTTGTTTCTGGCGGTGTTGGCGATCTTTCTCACCACGCGCGGCTCGCTGGGGTCGGTGTTCATCATGGGTCTCGCCTCCGGGCTCGCGATCGGCACGAAGTTAACGGTCGTGGCGCCGGTCCTGCTCGTGGTGCTCGCCATGGTTGTTAAGTCCCGGTCGGGGGAGCGCGTCCGGGCCTCGGCGCTGTGGCTAGTACCGGTCTTTGTGACGGCTTCCTATTGGTATGTCCGGAACCTGTTGATCACCGGCAGCCCTGATTCGTCGCTCCATCTGAGCATCGCAGGAATCGGGTTTCCATTTGCTCCGTTTCGGCTGGTGGCCCCGTCTTGGCTTCTCGGTCGCCCACTACTGGAATGACCCCCACGTTCGGCGGACGTCGCTAATCCGGCCTGGCCTCGCTCGGCCACGCCTCGTGGGAGCTTTTGTTGGTGGTCGCCGGTGGCTCGGTGGTGGCGGTGGCGAAGCGTTCCGGAGAGGTGCGTCTGTTGGCGGCACTCACGATTCTTTCGGCGCTCATATACAGCGTGACCCCTACCACCGCCATCGGCTACCAGGGCAAGCCGATCCTGTTCGCCGAGAACCTCCGCTACCTGACCCCCGCGCTGACCACAGAGGACTCATCGTCGTAGTGCTGCTGACCGCTGGCCACCGCGAGCGCTGGCAGCTGGCGGCGGTCGGAGCGATCGTTGCCATACCTGGCGCGACTGGTTCCAGGAACATGGCCGCCGTGGCCTTACGAGTATGGAGCGATGAGGTGTGGTTCGGGCTCGGCACTGCCGCGGCACTCTCGCCGCGGCGTGGATCGGTCACCGGCCACGGCCGACATCAGGGTGGCGGATCGTGACTACGGCGGCGGCCGTAGCCTGTCTCGCGATCGTGCTGGGTGCCGTCCTGAACAGACCGTAACGAGAACAACGGTCGCGGCGCGACGTCCTCTACCGCTGGGTGGACCGACACGTCAACACGCTCGAATCGCGATCGCCGATTTCGATGAGCATATCCGCTGTGGGGAAGCCGGTGGACGAACTACGTGCAATACGTCGGAACGGTTGAACCCCACGGCGGTTTCACCGTTTCGCAGTCCTGTCGCGCGTGGAGCACCGCGCTCGACGCCGGGCGGTTCGACTACGTGGCACTGCGGGGGGACCTGCTGGCTTCCTACCCGCACGGCTTCCCCTGAGTTCGGATGGACGTAGTTACCGACCGCAGCGCCAGGGCCGTCTTTACGGGCGCCGGAGCGATCGTGCTCAGGCTCGTCCGGCCTCCAGACCCGGCACTGTTCCGGCGGCCCCAACGGGCATGCCGCCTAGAAACGGCTCCAGGGCGCTGCGGCGTCTGCTTTCTCGCACGCGTCTCGGGCGGTCAGCGTCCAGAACGAGCATGGCCAGCGTAGGTCCAGCTCGAGCTTCTCCTAAACCAAGCGGCACCGGAGGAGCGCGCCATTGTTCAGCGAGCGCTCCCCCACTCGATCGCCGGTGTCCCGCGTCTGCTGGCAATGATCAACGCCGTTCGGTATCGCGCTCGCGCGGCATAGACGGAGCATTCGCCGAGTGCGGGGTTTGGCGGGGCGGAGCGGTGCTGGCGATGGTTCTCGACGCTTCAGCATCTCGGGGAGGAACAGCGCGACGTGTATCTGTACGACACGTTTGAGGGAATGACCGCGCCCACGGAGGCCGACGTCTCAGGTCTCGAGCCCCCTGCGCTCGAGACGTGGCGCGAGGCGACCAGGAACCGACGGCGAACCGTGGCCGGAGCTGTTCGATCCCGCGGTCTTCAACGAGGATTCGGTGCGAAAGCTGCTGCTTGACAGCGGCTATCCGTCGGACCGACTCCATGTCGTCCGCGGTCCGGTGGAGCAGACGCTCCCGGCGGAGGCGCCATCGAGACTGGCGCTCGTGCGGCTGGACACCGACTGGTACGAATCGACACGTCATGAGCTCGAGCGGCTGTTTCCGCGACTTGAGCCCGGGTGGGGTGCTGATGATCCACGACTACGGCCACTGGGCGGGAGCCCGGCGAGCCGTCGATGAGTATCTCGCTTCAGCCCATCCGCTCTGCTGCTGAGCCGGATCGACTACACCGGCCGGGTCGCGGTCAAGGCTTGACAGCAATCGCCAAAGACGAGGGCGTTGAGGTCACGGCTGGCGGGCCGCTCGAGGCGGTCGACGATCGCGATGAGGGTCTGGAAGACAAGAGCCGTTGCCGGACGGAGGGCTGCCGGGAGACAGGGGTAGATCCCGTCCGAAGGAGCTGGAGGCCGCTGGCGCAGAGCCCCATGATCCCTTCCAGGCGCTCGACCGCAAGGCCTGCTCGCTCAATCGCCTCACGCAGTCCGGCGCAGGTCCAGCGCCAGTAGTCATCGGATCGGGGTGGTAGACCATGAAACCGTGGGTAGAGACGAGAAGGCGCCCCCCCGGGCGCAGCACGCGGTAGCACTCCCGGAGGTAGAGATCGGGATCGAGCACGTGCTCGAGGACCTGCGTGGAGAGCACCGCGTCGACGCTGGCGTCCGAGACGGGCACGGTCCCATTGGCGTTGATAGCGGTGGTGGCATCAGGATTGCCCGGCAGGTCGGCGGCGATGTAGTGCACCCCCGGCGGGAAAAACCGGCGGTAGGGCACCTCGGCACACCCATAGTCGATTACCCGCCCATCGGGCGGACAGCGCAGAGAGGGGGCGAGCCGTCCAGGCGCCGGGGCAGCTCGCGGACGATGTAGGCCGGCGGATGCCAGGGATCGGACTGATCGAAGGTTCGAGCGCTCGGCAGAGAAACGAAGGGGATGGGCCTCGCTGCGAGTGCTCATCAGTCGAGCAGTCCTGCTCCCAGGCGCATGATCCTCCGCCAACCGGTATCGGCATCGAGGGAATACCGCGGCCAGGGAGTCGCGCGCCGGTGGACGCGGTACAGCCTCCGGCCCGAGCGCTGGTGCTGTGCATGCCAGGGCTTGTTGAACCCGGGACCTTCGAAATGACGAATGGCGGGAGCAGCGAACGCTTCCGCGACCTGAGCCGGTCCGAGAGCGGCGCGAGCGAGCTCCGGGTGGAAAACCATGCTGTTCATGACGTTCCAACGGGGATGAAGAGGCAACCAGCGCCCTTCGGCAGCAATGTTCAAGGCATCCTGATCGGGCCATTCCCGGTCGCGGGCCCGGTCCCTAGCCAGCGCGTAGATCGCGGCAGTAAATCGCTCGGTCCGCATCCGCTCCAAATTCAGCAACAGCACGCCGCTGTTGAAGTAGCCGGATGCGCGTAGGCCGAGATCCCCCGGCCGGTGATTGTGATAGGGCATCAGCACGTTCCTCACCGCGCCAAGCAGGTTCGATCCCAGCTCCAGCTCCCATAGTGGATCGAGGCGGTCCAGGACCAGCGTGTCGACGTCGAGGTACAGGACGCGCGCGACGTTGGGCAGAAGCTCGGGAAGGAAGATCCTGTACCACATAGACGGGCCGTACAAGTCAGCGATCCGCAGGCCGGCGATCCGGTGGTGGCGGATCTCGTGAAACACGATCCGCTGTCCCGGCCGCTCGAGCATCCGGCTCAGACGGTCTGCGTCCACGGACGAAAACGTTGGCCCGTGCAGAAAGTGGATGACGAGGCGATCGCTCTGAGCGAGGGCCGAATGAATCATCGCCGCGCTGTGCGGCACGTACCTATCGTCCGCTGAGCACGCGATGTGGAGCTCGTTCGCGCTACGTGTCAATGGGCCGCTCGCGCGAACAGATAGAAGCGGTCGTGGAGCGGGATCAGCTCCCGGACGGCGGGATCGTCGATCACCGGCTCGCACGCAACCAACTCGTAGCCCGACGCCTCGAGCGCCCCGCTGAAATCCCGCCGGCGGTCGTCTTCCTCCGTGCTCAGGAGCTCGTTCGGGTCGTTAGGGACGATCAGAAGCTGAGGCACCTGGAGCTCCGAGAGCAACGAGATCCACCACCGCACACCTTGCACCGGGCATTCTGAGAAGCTGTGGACATTGACGGCGAGGTCGAAGTCGAGCCCCCTGACCTGGCTGTCAAGCCGATCGAGCCGCGCGGCACCTGCAGGGTGGAACCAGCCGCATAGCGCAGGTACCACTCGCTCAGAAACGTCGCCTCGGCGATCGTGTCTATACAGCAGTAATCCACCAGGTTCGGGAGGGCCTCGGCCATGCGGTGCGCAAGCCTTCCATAGCCAGCGCCGATGTCCAGCACGCGGAGCCGTTCGGTGTGCGACAGGTTCAGCTTCCGCTCGAGGAATGAGATCTCGTTTACCGACTGCAAGAGTTCCCGGCTCACAAGCCTCCAGCCGGGGTAGGAGAAAGTCCAGCAACCGAAGGCACCATCCTCTTGGAGCCGGTCGAGAAGCTTCAGTTCATCGCGGTCCCGAACGTAACGGGCGAAGATGAAGTAATTCAGTTGGCTGATCCTCGGCAACTCCCGGTAGTGCCAGACGAACAGCGACTCGCCGCGGAACCAGCGCAAGTCGAGGAAGGAGTGAACCGCGCGCTTGCGCCAGCGCGAGGTGGCGCGGACCGGCAGGTCAACCGATCGTACGCGCTGTGAAGCTCGAGGAGTCGGGGATTGCCCAGCAGGAGTTCCGTCTTCGCAGCTCGCGGGAGCGGGACGCTGTCGTCATAGAGCTTCGAGAAGTAGCGAATGTCCTCCGCGCTGGGATGGCGGCGAAGCTCGGGCGATAACTCTTCATGCCGCCTGACGAACGCGGAGGCGGCCCCTTCCCCTCACCGAGATTCCTCGCGGTCAGCGTAGAGGCCGGGGGCGCCCGGCCGGGTCGCGCGCCAGGTTCGGGTGAGGGCGTCGTCGGCATCGGGTCGCAGGCACCAGGTGTCGAAGCCTTCCTCGAGCGTCTCGTAGCCGGATTCCCGCATCAATCGCAAGCATGCTGAATGATCCTGAGCGGCCAGGTGATAGTGCTCGTAGACGACGAGGTTCGGTCGATACGCTCGAATTGATGTCGCGGAGGAGCACGTTGTCGTAGCCCTCAGCGTCGATCACCACAAGGTCGACGGATGCCAGCCCGTGCTTCGCGCAAAGGGCATCGAAGGTGAGAGCAGCCACCTCGGGCTCGACAACCGCGCCTCGATGTCGGGGATGGCCCGGGCATGGCTGAGCACGGCATCACACGAGAGCGATCCGATCCCGTCGTACCACTCGGGCATCCCCTCTGGCTCGTAGTCGGCGGCCTCGGCGAGGTGATAAAAGGGCAGGCGACCGTTGCGGTCGGCGATCGCGGCGTTCTCGAGCGTTACGCGGTCGTTCCCGGCGTAGGCCGCCCGGAGCCGTTCAAACACGTACGGCACTGGTTCCACCATCACGCCCCGCCACTCGCGCTCCTGGATCATCAGCCGGAGGTGATCGTGCTGGCTGCCGTCTTGGCGCCGACTCGACAAAGGTGGCGCGCGGGAACGCTGCTCGAAGGAGCGGAGCAGCCTCGGACCCGCCAGCCGCGCCTCGAACCGACGACGTCGGCGCGCGTGCAGGGTGCGCCGGACGATCGCCCCCCCCGGGAGGAGATCCACTAGATCTGCGACCTTGGTCAAAATCCGGATGTGCGAGGTCAGAAGTCAGTCCGCTGAAGACACGGCCTCGCAAGCCTAGACTGCAACCGCGATGACCGCACCGACGCGAGACGTCGCGAAACGCGGGACGAGCTTTCGCCGGAGGCGGAAGTGGACGAGGTCGTCTCCTTGCGACTGGCGTAGCCGATGCTGCCGGAAGGCCATCGACGTGTACTCGAGCTGCCAGACCACGCACGGGTGCTCGACGTCGGTGGCTGGGCGGCGCCGCTGAACCGGGCCGACTGGGTGATCGACCTGATGCCCTACGAGACGCGCGGGGCGATCGCTTCGGGGGTGGGGCCCGGGCCCGCCCGGCATTCTGCGCGAGAGGTGGGTTCAGGCCGACATCTGCGCCCACGACCCCTGGCCGTTCGCCGACGACAGCTTCGACTACGCCGTGTGCACGTTCACGCTCGAGGACATCCGCGACCCGATCCGGGTTTGCCAGGAGATGTCGCGCGTCGCTCGAGCGGGGTACGTCGAGGTCCCCTCGCTCCTCGACGAGCTCAGCTGGTGCAATCCCGAGGCTGCCGGCGGCCCCTGGGTCGGCCACGCCCACCACCGCTGGCTGTGCACCGTGCAGGACGGAGAGCTCGTGTTCCTGTCCAAGTTCCACTCCCTGCACGCCCGGCGCGAGGCCCAGGTCCCGCCCTGGCTGGGCTCGCGCTTCTCGCGGGCGCGAGCGGGTGCTGGCCCACTTCTGGGAGGGGGCGCTGCCCGCCCGGGAGCACCACGCGATCGATGACTACCCCTTTGGGGAGTTGGCCCAGGTGGTCCGAGCGGTTCGGCCAGGTCCGGCGCGAGCGCTCCGGGCCGGCATGGCGGCGAATGCTCGAGCGGGTGGCGCCGGACGCTCGACCGCGAGAGCACGCGCGGAGCTACCTGCGTGGCCCCGCGAGGACGGGCCCCAGCGCACGGGCTGCGACAGCACCAGCGCCCGGTAGCGGACGCTTCCGTACAGCAGGGCCACCAGGCCGACGAGGTCGGCGGCACGTCGTTGCGGCACAGCGACGGCCCGGCCGCCTGGTCTCGCCCGAGGGCCTGTGCCTGCGCGGTCGGGCGTAGGGCAGCGCCAGCGGCCAGCGGTACCCGAGAAGCAGGGCCGCGGCCAGGCCCGCGGCGGCAGCAGAGTCGAAGCGCGCGCTGCGGCCGTTGAGGAACGCGCGGCGGTAGAGGAACGCTGCCGCAGCTCGGGCATCCGGCGCGGCCATCGCCGGGAAGTACTGGAGCCGCGTCCGCTCCTGCACGTAGTCCGCGCCAGCCGCTGCGAAGCACCGCGTGAAAGGCCGAGCGCCTCGGCGCAGAAAGACGGTCTGGGCGCCGGCCCGCACGGCGCGGTAGCCGAACCACACGTCCTCGGCCAGCGCCTTGCCCGGCGGGGCCGAGCCACTCCTCGAACCCCCCGACGCGCGTCGAACAGCTCGCGCGGCACGAACAGGTTGGCGGTCTCCCACAGGCCGGCGGGCAGGACCCAGATCGTCCGGTCGAAGGGCCCAGCGCGGCGTCGCGGGTCGGGCAGGACCTTGCCCTGGACGAGCTCGCGTCGCGAGCGCGCGGACCCGCCGGCTCGAGCCAGCCCGCGGTCGGGGAAGACATCGGCGTCGCAGAAGGCCAGCGACCGTGCCGCGAGCGCAGTGCGCGGCCCCGAGGTTGCGTGCCGCCGCCGGACCGAGCGGTGGCTGGCGTGAGCACGCGCTGACCCCGGGGCCGGTCCGCGGGCGACGCCGCCGTGTCGTCGCGCGAACCGTCGTCGACGACGATCACCTCGTAGTCCCCCTCGAACCGCTGGGCGGCCAGCGCCCGCAGCGTCCGGGGCAGGGTCTGCTGCGCGTCGCGAGCCGGCACGATCACGCTGGCCTGCGGCCACGGCATCGCGGCTGTATGGACCGGTATGGCTACGCTCTGCCGCGGTGCGGATCGCCCTCACCCACGCCTTCTGCTGGCCTGAGGTCCGCCGCGGCGCCGAGCGATTCGTCCCGAGCTCGCTGGGCGCCGCGCTCGCCCGGCGCGGCCACGAGGTGATGCACTTCTCGGCCGCCTGGAGAGCCGGAGGGCATCGACCGGGCGTCCGACGCGTGTGACGCTTCCGCTGCGGCGCCGGTTCGACATGCGATACCGCCACGAGGCCGACTTCGGTCGGCGGCTGCTGCCCCGCCTGGTGCGCGAGCGGTTCGACGCGGTCCACTCGCTCGGCCGCCACGACGCCCTGGCCTCGATCCGCGCCGCGCGGCTGCGCCGCGACGGCCGGCGCACGGTGATCACCGATCTTGGGCTTCCCGACCGCGGTTGCTGGGCGCGCGCAGGGCCGGCGTGCAAGGCGCGCGCCGCGGCTAAGGTCGTCGCAGCGGGATCGACGTCTACAGCGGCATGTCGCAGGACCGCGGTCGAGTACCTGGCGCGCAACTACGGCCGCCCCGACGGCGTCGTCGTTCCCGGAGGGGTGGCCCTCGAGTCCTTCCGCCCCCGCCGAGCGCGCGATCCGCGGCCGACGATCCTCTTCTCGGGCGCGATCGCCGAGCGGCGCAAGGGCGTGCCGGTGCTGCTCGAGGCGCTGCCGCTGATCGCGCGAGTCCGAGCCCGAGGTGCGAGCTGTGGCTGAGCGGCCCCGGTGACCCCGGCCCGCTGCTCGCCGAGGCCCCGGCCGAGGCCCGCGGCGCGGGTGCGTCGCTCGGGTCGGCGAGCCACGACCGCCAGCACGAGCGCTACGGCCGGGCGTGGGTCACCTGCCTGCCCTCGACCCACGACTCGTTCGGGATGGCGCTGCTCGAGTCGCTGGCCTGCGGCACGCCGATCGTGACAACCACCCACGGCGCCCCCCAGGAGCTCGTCGACGAGGGGGTACCGGCGAGCTGTGCGCGCCGGAGGACCCGGGAGCCTGGCCGCGGCCTGCCTGCGCGCGTTCGAGCTGGCGCGCGGGCCCGCGACCGTCGCCGCCTGCCGCGCCTCGGCCGAGCCCTTCGACTGGGACCTGGCCTCGCGCCGCTGTGCGAGCGGCTGTACCTGCAGCCGGACGCTAGGGTCACGCGCCTGAGCACGGTGCTGATCACCGGCGCCGGCGGCTACATCGGCGGCCGGCTGATCAGGACGCTTCTCCGAGCGCGGCTGGGAGGTGCGCGCGCTGGTGCCGCGAGCCGCGCGCCGTGGCTCGAGGTCGAGCAGACGGTGTGCGACCTGGCCGCCGACGGCGCCGGCGCAGCGCTGCGACGCGGCGCTGCGGCGGCGTGCAAGCCGTCGTGCACCTGGCGGGCGAGAACGAGGTGGCGGCGGCCGCGCAGCCCGGCGCGCGCGCTGGCCGGCGACGGTGGTGGCGACCGAGCGGGTCGCCGAGGCTTGCGCAGCGCGCCGGCGCGAGCGGCTCGTCTACCTGTCGACCGTCCACGTGTACGGCGCGCGGATCTGCCCGGGCGCGACGCTGAGCGAGGAGATGCGCCCCGAGCCGCGCTCGGCCTACGCGATCTCCCGGCTGGCCTCCGAGCACGTGGCCGCCTCGCTTGCCGGACGAGCCTACGAGCTCGTCGTGCTGCGTCTGACCAACTCCGTCGGCGCGCCGTCCGATCCCAGCGTGGACCGCTGGACGCTCGTGGCCAACGACCTCTGCCGCCAGGGCGCGCTGGACGGGCCAGCTCGAGCTGCGCTCCTCGGGCGTGCAATGGCGCGACTTCGTCGCCGCTCGGCGACGTCTGCGCGGCGCTGCGCCGCGCCGGCCGAGGCCGGCGACCGCTCCCTCCCGGCACCTACAACCTGGGCTCGGGCCGGCCGCTGACCGTGCGGGAGCTGGCGCACCTGATCCAGGACGCATTCGAGCGCGCAGACGGGCAGGCGCCCGAGCTGCACGCACCCGAGCCGCGAGGCCGATCCCCCGGAGCCCTATCAGGTATCGGTCGAGCGCGCGGCGCGCCACGGCTTGCGCGTCGAGCGCCGCTTCGGACGACGCCGTCGACGGAGACGGTCGCTTCTGCCTCGAGCACCGGGACGGCGCTCTCGATGAGCGCGCGATCCACGACGTGCGCGTCACCCCGCTGCGCCGGATCCCCGACGAGCGCGGGGCGATCTTCCACATGCTGCGCGAGACGACGACCCGGCGTTCGAGCGCTTCGGCGAGATCTACTTCTCGCTCGTCTATCCGGGCGTGATCAAGGGCTGGCACGTCCACAAGCGGATGACGCTCAACTACGCCGTCCCGGTCGGGATGATCAAGCTCGTCTGCTACGACGACCGCGAGGACTCGCCGACCCGGGGCGACGCTCCAGGAGCTCCACGTCGGGCGAGCTCAACTACGCGCTGGTGACGATCCCGCCGCTGGTCTGGAACGGCTTCAAGGGCGAGGGCACTCGCCCGGCCCTCGTGGCCAACTGCGCCACCGTCCCGCACGACCCGGAGGAGATCGAGCGGCTCGATCCGTTCTCCGCGGAGATCCCCTACGACTGGGCGCTGCGGCATGGCTGAGCCGACGGGCCAGTACCGCGGCCTCCCCGTCGCGGTTCTCGTTCACGGGCTCGCTGCGGACGCGCGCCGCGCGCGGGACGCTGATCAACACCGCGTTCACGTCGGCATCGGGCTGCTCGGGCTGGTCAAGGGATTCGTGCTGGCGGGCTTCCTGTCGCGCTCGGACTACGGCGTCTGGGGCGTGATCGTCGTTTCGCTGCAGCACGCTGGTGTGGTTCAAGCAGGCCGGGATCGGCGACAAGTTCGTCCAGCAGGACGAGCCCGACCAGGAGCTCGCCTTCCAGCAGGCGTTCACGCTGGAGCTGGCGCTGACCGGGGCGTGCGTGGTGCTGATCGCGCTGGCGCTGCCGGTGCTCGTGGTGATCTACAACCTCCCGCAGCTGGTCGCGCCCGAGCCTGGTGATCGCGCGTCGCGCTGCTGGTCTCGGTCTTCCAGGCGCCGCTGTGGATCTACTACCGCCGGATGGAGTTCGGCCGCCAGCGGTGCGCTGGCCGCGGTCGATCCGGTGGTCGGATTCGTCGTCTCGGTCGCGCTCGCGATCGCCGGGCGCCGGCTACTGGGCGTTCGTCGGCGGGCTGGCGGCCGGCGCCGCGCGCCTCCGCGCTGGCTCGGTGTGGCGCTCGCCGTACAAGCTGCGGCTGCGCTGGCGCCCGGGCGCGCTGCGCGAGCTATGGTCGTTCTCCGGTCCGCTGCTGGTCGGCGGGGGCGCCGTCTTCGTGATGGCCTGGAGCGCGGTGATCGCCGCCAAGCTCGACCTCGGCGTGGCCGCCGTCGGAGTGATCGCGCTGGCGGACAACATCTCGAGCTTCACCGACCGCGTCGACCAGCTGGTCACCGGCGCGCTGTATCCGGCCATCTGCGCGGTCCGCGACCGGACCGCGCTGCTGTACGAGTCGCTGGTGAAGTCCAACCGGCTGGCGCTGATGTGGGCGGTGCCGTTCGGGGTCGGCGTCACGCTGTTCTGCTCCGACCTCGTCCGCTTCGGGATCGGCGAGCGCTGGCGCCCGGCGGTCGTCGTGCTCCAGGTCTACGGGTCGTGGCCGCCGATCAACCACGTCGGCTTCAACTGGACCGCCTACTTCCGGGCGCTCGGGCCGGACGCGCCCGATCGCCGTCGTGACCGTGGCCGCTGCGTCGCGTTCCTGGCCGCCGGCATCCCGCTGCTGCTCGTGCTCGGGCTGCCCGGGTTCGCGATCGGGATCGCCGTCCAGGCGATGGTGGCGCTGGTGCTGCGCGCCTACTACCTCCAGCGCTGTTCCCGGGCTTCGACTTCCTCCGCCACGCGGCCCGGGCGTTTCTGCCCACCGTTCCCGCCGCCGCTGCGGTGCTGGCTGCTGCGCGCGTGTGGCCCCCGGGCAGCACAACCTGTCGTTCGCGCTCGCCGAGCTGGCGACCTACCTGGCTGATCACTGTGATCGCCACCTGGTACTTCGAGTCTGGGCTGATCCGCGAAGCGGTCGGGCAGCTGCTGGACGCCGAACGCGCGCGCCGCCGTCTATTCGACGTGCGGATCCTGGCGGTCGGAAACCGCTATCCCCCGTGGTCGATCGGCGGCTACGAAGCGATCGCGGCAGCGGCGGTCGAGGCGCTGCGCCGGGCGGGCATCGCGTGCGCGTACTCACGACGGTGCCCGACCCGTCCGACCGGACCGGTCTCTGCGCCGCCGACCCCGACGTCCGGCGGGAGCTGCGCTGGTACTGGCGCGATCACGAATTTCCCGCGGTTCGGGTTCCGAGAGACGATGGAGCTCGAGCGAGGCCAACGCCGCCGTCCTGGCCCGCCACCTGGAGCAGCTCGAGCCGGACGCGGTCACGTGGTGGGCGATGGGGGGCATGTCGCTGTCGCTGCTCGAGCAGGTGCGCGGGGCCGGGCGTGCCGGCGGTGGGCGTGGTCGGCGACGACTGGATGACCTACGGGCCGGCGGTCGACCCTTGGACCCGTCGCTTCGCGGGGTGGCGCCAACCCGCGGCTCCAGTCGCCGAGCGCTTGACGGGGGTACCGACGACCGTCGATCTCGTCGAGGCCGCTCGGTGGGTGTTCATCTCTGAGCACGTACGTTCCCGAGCCCAAGGGCTGGGGCTCGATGGGCTCGACGGAGTGCTCGCCCATCCCGGAGTGGATCCAAACCGTTTCACCCCGCGGCCTTCGACGCCGTGGCGCTGGCGGTTGCTGTGCTGCGGGCGGATCGACCCTCGCAAGGGAATCGGCACCGCGATCGAGGCGCTGAGGTCGCTTCCGAGCAGAGGCCACGCTCACGGTCGACGGGGATGGCGATCGCCGACATGCCGCAGAGCTCGCATCGCTGACCAGAAGGCTCGGCCTCGCCGACCGCGTCCGCTTCACCTGCAGCCCGCGCATGGAGGTGCCCGACGCCTACGCCGCCGCCGACGCGCTCGTGTTCCCGGTGCGGTGGGAGGAGCCGTGGGGACTCGTCCCGCTGGAGGCCATGGCCACGGGGCGCCCGGTCGTGGCCAGTCGTGCCGGCGGGGGCGCTGCCGAGTACCTTGCGCGACGGCCACAACTGCATCCAGTTCCCCCCGGGCGATGCGCCCGCGCTGGCGCAGGCGCTGGTGAGGCTGGAAAGGGACAGGGAGCTACGGGGCCGGTTGACCACGGCCGGACTCGAGACCGCCGGGCGATTCACCGAGCAGCGCTTTTACGATGCGGTCGAGCAGGAGCTCGAGCAGGCGGTGCGGGAGGGTGACGCATGACCAAGGCCCGTCGGAGCCCGGTTTCCGCCCCGGCGAGCGGCTGCATTGCACCGAAACACTTGGCGCTGCGTGGTGTTTTCGCTTTTCGCTGAACGTGGTCATCCGCGCGCTAGCCCTATCCCTGCTGCTGTCGCTCGCCGCGGCGGTCACCGCGCGCGCTCAGCCGCCCTCCTACCAGCCGACCGCACCGACCCAGACGGTCGTCGCCGCCGATGGCCAGACCGACCGCTACCTGCTCGGCGGTACGTGGCTGTACCGCGCTGACCCAGCCAATGTCGGGCTCTCGCAGGCCTGGTGGCAGCCGACCTCCTCAACCGACAGCTGGACGCCGGTGTCTGTGCCGAACGCCTACAACGCCGGCGACCTCTCCAATCAGAGCTGGTTCGGCTACGTGGGCTGGTACCGCCGGGACTTCACGCTGCCGACGGGCGCGTTCCCGGGCTATGTGCCCGCGGCTTTTCAGCACTGGATGCTGCGGTTCGAGTCGGTCAACTACTTCGCCACCGTGTGGCTCAACGGACGTCAGATCGCCACCCACGCCGGCGCCTTCCTGCCGTGGGAGGTCAATCTGAGCGGCCTGCACGGCGGCGTCAACACGCTCGTCGTCCGGGTCGATGACCGAACCACTCCCAACTCGCTGCCGCCCGGCCCCGGCAGCAACTGGTGGAACTTCGGCGGCATCCTGCGCGAGGTCTACCTGCGGGCGGTGGCCAAGGTCGATCTCCAGCAGGTGCAGGTCAGGCCGCTGCTGCCATGTCCGGGCTGCGCGGCGACGATCTCCGAGCAGGCGGTGCTGCACAACGTCACAGACGTCCGGCAGACCGTGCAGCTACACGGCTTCTATGGGCGGCTGCCGATCAACTTCAAGCGAGTCACGATTCAGCCGCACGCAACCTCGACCGTGCGGGCCACCGCCCGCTTCGTACGCCCGCGGCTTTGGGCGCCCAATAGCCCGACGCTGTACAAGGCGACGTTGACGCTGAGCGATGCTCACGGACGGCCGCTGGGCGGCTACCTCGACTACTCGGGCGTGCGTAGCGTCAGCGTCAAGAACGGTCGCCTGCTGCTGAACGGCCGCCTGCTTCACCTGCGCGGCGTAGACATGCAGGAGCAGAACGTCAGACTCCGGCGGGGCCCTCAGCCCAGGACAGACTGAGGCGCTGATCGGCTGGGCCCGTCAGCTCGGGGCGACGATCATCCGCGCCCACTATCCAGTCGGGCCACTGATGGAGGAGCTGGCCGACCGCGATGGGATTCTGATCTGGTCGGAGGTTCCCGCCTTTGGGATCCCGAACAACATCCTGAGCCAGGCGAGCACGCGGGCACAAGCGCGCCAGCTGTTGAGCAAGAACGTGCTCGAGAACCAGAACCACCCGTCGATCCTGCTGTGGAGCATCGGCAATGAGCTGCCCACGCCGCCAAGCAGCGCCGAGGCGACGTACATCAAGACCGCCACCAAGCTGGTCCACCGCCTGGACCCCACCCGACCCGTCGGCATCGCGATCCCCACCTGGGGCGGAGAGCCGTGCTCCTCCGCGTATCGACCGCTCGACGTGATCGGGGGCAACGAGTACTTCGGCCTGTTCGACGAGGGGGGCGGCACCACCGATGACCGCGCCGCGCTCGGCCCGTTCCTCGACTCGTTCCACGCCTGCTATCCCGAGCAAGGCGCTGTTCGTGACCGAGTTCGGTTTCGACGGTAACCGCGACGGCCCGGTCGAGGAGTACGGGTCCTACCAGTTCCAGTCGAACATGCTCGCCTACCACCTGGGCGTGTTCGCCACCAAGCCTTGGCTCGCGGGGGCGATGGTGCAGATCCTTCAGGACTTCGCCGCCTATCCGGGCTACAACGGCGCGAACCCCTATCCGAACACGAACATCAACGGCAAGGGTCTAGTCGACCTCCACGGTGGGCTGAAGCCGGCCTTCTCGGTCGTCTCGCAGAGCTTTCACTCCACCCAGCAGATCGGCACGCGCGTACAGCGCTAGCTGGCCCCTAGTCGTGAATGTGGAACGGGAGCGTGGCGACGACCACGTTCGTCTGGGCTTTGAGCACAGCCTCCATGATCCGGCCGCGCTGGTTGTGAAGGATCTCGTGCCGACGCTTTGAGGGAATGACCTCCGGGATCAGAACGGTGATGGTCGCGTCCTCGTTCTCGACCGACTGGATGTAACGGAGCACGGTACGGATCAGCGAGCGGTGAGGATCCAACAGCACCTCGATCGGCACGCCGGAGTGCCACTCATCCCAGCCTCGCTTGATCTCGTCGCACTCCTCCTCATCGCCGGCCACCGCGACAGCAACCACCGTCTCCCCTATCGATAACGCGGCGCTCACCGCCTTCTGGGTCAGGAGGTCGACCATCGAGGTCGGGATGATCACGATGCTCTGCCGCTTGCGGGGAGGAGGCGGCGTCTTGCCGATGTGCAGCTCCGAGCTCACTCTGGCGTAGTAGCGCTCGATGCGCCAGAACAGCAAGATCAGCAGGGGGATGGCGAGCGCCACGACCCACGCTCCATGCGTGAACTTCGTGAGCAGCGCGACGGCGACCGCCACCGCGGTCAACGTCGCGCCCACTCCATTCAGCGCCGCGCGCAAGCGCCATCTCCCAGGGCGGGCGGTGACCCAGTGGCGCACCAGCCCAACCTGGCTGATCGTGAAGCCGATGAACACCCCGATCGTGAACAGCGGGATCAGTCGCTGGGTCTCCGCGTTGACCGCCACCAGCAGCACCGCCGCCAGCGCGGCCAGCGCGACGATCCCGTACCGGTACACCGGACGCTCGGCCCGGAGATAGAACAGGTGGGGCAGGCGGTGGTCTTTCGCCAGCAGGCTCATGAGCACCGGCAGGCCGCCAAAGCTCGTGTTCGCGGCCAGCCCCAGCGCGAGCGCGGTCGACAGGTTCGCCACGTAGAACGCTGCCCCCTTGCCGAACGCGCCGGCGGTCACCTGAGCGAGGATCGTCACACCGCCCCGTGGCACGACGTGGTGGGCGTGAATCACGATCGTGAGCCCGAGCAGCATGATCGTCAACAGCAGCCCCAGCACGAGCTCGGTTTGCTGAGCGTTGCGCACCCGCGGTTGGCGGAAGGCGGGAACGCTGTTGGCGATGGCCTCGATGCCGGTGATCGCCGTGGCGCCGTTCGCGAACGCCTTGAGAAGCAGCAGCACGCCTACGGCAGTCGTCGCGGGGAACGCCTCCTTGGTCCCGATTACCGCCTTGGGGTGGGGATGGAACGCGCCCACGACGATCACCGCCAGCGTCGAGATCACGAACACCGCAGCCGGCAGGGTCAAGAGCTTGGCCGACTCGGAGATCCCAAACATGTTCACGACCGTCAGGATCGCCAGGCCGATGAGCGCCACCGCCAAGAGGTGGTGTGAGAGGGACGGGAAGATGCTGCCCAAGCTGGCCGCGCCGACCGCGAGGCTGACGGCCACCGTCAACACGTAGTCGACGACCAGCGACGCCGCGGCCAGCAGCGCTGGCCAGCGTCCGAGGTACGCCTTGCCGACCGCGTAGGAACCGCCGCCCTCCGGGTGGGCCGCTATCACCTGGGTGTAGGAGAAGATCAGGATCAGCAGGATCCCGGTGATCACGAGCATCACCGGCAACAGCCAGCTGGTCGCACCGATCCCAGCGGCGACCAGGATCATGATCGCTGCCTCCGGGCCGTAGGCGACACTCGACAGGGCGTCCAGGCTTAGCGCCGCCAGGCCACCGGTCACGCCCAGCTCGTGACCTGGGTCGGCGTGCTTGCCGAACCGCCGTCGCGGCTGCCACCTGTACGGCTCGAGCTCCGCTTCTGCGCGGAGCGCTTCCTGGCTCGGTTGCGTCGTCCCGGTCAAGAGAACTGGGGCCGAACTCTCGCAGGTTCAGGCCAACAGGCCGGCCCGTTTTGCGCGGGGTAGCATCGCCGCGATGGGCGCTGACGCTGACATCGGCCGCTCCCGGCGGCTGCTGATTCTTGGCATCTGCTGCATGAGCCTGCTGATCGTGGGGCTCGACACGACGATCGTCAACGTCGCCCTGCCCTCGATTCGCAAGGAGCTCCATGCCTCGGTGTCGGGGCTTCAGTGGACGATCGACGCCTACACGCTTGTGCTCGCCAGCCTCCTGATGCTCGCCGGCTCGACGGCCGACCGAATAGGGCGGCGCCGGGTGTTCAAGACGGGCCTGGTCGTGTTTTTGCTCGGGTCTCTGCTGTGCGGCCTGGCGCCCAGCCTGGGGACGCTGGTCGTGTTCCGCGTCGTGCAGGCCATAGGCGGCTCGATGCTCAACCCCGTGGCGATGTCGATCGTTCGCAACGTGTTCGAGGACCCGCGAGAGCGGGCACAGGCGATCGGAATCTGGGGCGGGGTGTTCGGGCTCAGCATGGCGCTGGGGCCGGTCGTTGGCGGAGCACTGGTCGATGCCTCGAGCTGGCGGGCAGTGTTCTTCGTCAACGTGCCGATCGGTCTGCTCGCACTGCTGCTGACCGTGGTTTACGTACCCGAGTCTCGCGCTGCACATCCCCGCCGTCTCGACCCCGTCGGCCAGGTGCTGGTGATCGCCGCCCTGGCCACGCTTACCTCCGCGATCATCGAGGGACCCAAGAGCGGCTGGACCTCGGCGCCGATCCTGGCGTTGTTCGCCGTCTCGCTGGCGTCTTTCGTGGCGCTTGTGCTGTTCGAGCTCCGCCGCGACGAGCCGCTGATCGAGATGCGATTTTTCCGCAGCGCCCCGTTCTCGGGGGCCAGCGCGATCGCCGTCCTGGCGTTCGCGACGTTCGGCGGTTTTTTGTTTTTGAACACGCTCTACCTACAGGCCGTCCGCGGTTTCTCGCCGCTGGAAGCCGGCCTTTACATGCTGCCGATGGCCGGGATGTTGCTCGTTTTTGCGCCGCTGTCTGGGGTCCTGGTCGGCCGCGTCGGATCGCGCCCATCGCTCGTGTGCGCGGCTGGGGCACTGGTTATTTCGGCGGTGATGCTCACAAGACTTGTCGCCCACCACGCCCACCGGTTACCTGCTCGGGCGCCTACTTCTTGGCGGGGATCGGGGTAGGTCTGGTCAATCCGCCGATCACCAACACCGCCGTGTCGGGCATGCCGCCATCACAGGCAGGGGTGGCGTCGGCGATCGCTTCTACTTCTCGACAGGTTGGGATGACTCTGGGCGTCGCGGTCATCGGCGCAATCGCCGGCGGGGGTGTCGCGGGCGCGATCGGCCGCGGTTTCGCAACTGCGACCCACCCGGCCTGGTGGGTCATCGTCGGCTTGAGCGCCGCGATCCTTGTCCTCGGCCTGTTGACGACGACCCGCTGGGCCGACGACACGGCCCGGCGGACCGCCGAGCGCTTCCGCGAGGCGGGCTATGAGCCGGGCAGCGTGGCGGCGTAAGCTGTCGGCCGTGCCGACCCCGGTGCGGACTCCGAACGTCTACCCGCGGTGCGCGAATGTGCCGCGGATCGGCGACGATGGCTTCGAGGAGCTCTGCCACCTCGTCACCGACGAGGACCCGAACACCGCCCTGTGTGGCAAGGACGTGACCGGCTACCCGTGGAACCCTCCGTGGCCGCGCTGCGAAGCCTGTCTTGCGGTAGCGCGCGGCGAAATGAACTAGCGACTGCGGCGCCGGGCGCCTGGCTTCAGCTGGTCCACGGGGCGGCCGACGGCTCGTCGCTGGAGGGATCCCCGGGCTTGTACGAGGCCAGCCGCGCCAGCAAAGCTGAGGGAGTGCCGGCGCCCGAGAGCACGCAGGTGTGCCCGTTCCGTAGCCAGGTGACGACGACCCGCCCGTTGCGTCAGGAAGCTGCCGATACGGACGCCGTCCCACACGCTCTCGTGCAGCGTCGCTCCCGCCGGCAGGGCCGGACCCGACATGATGGTGTACGCGACCTGCTGGTCGCCGCGGGCGTAGAACACGGTCGTAGCCAGGCGGTCACCGAGATGGTCGCGGCGAACGCCAACGGCCTCGAAGCCGAAGTTCGGTCCCCAGTCGGGGAAGGAGATACCGGCGGCGCTGACCCCGGGCACGACCCCATGGTCGTTGGGGGTAGCACCGGCGACGGCCACAGGCGCGCGTGCTCCGAGTCCCGCGGCCGCCGCGACAGTCGGCGCTCCGGTAGCGCCGCCGATCGTGATGGCCAGGGCCGCGGCGAAGGCGGCGACGGCGACCCCGGCGGTGGCCATGGTCGCCGTCATGAACCGAGGCAGGCGCCACCTCGCATCCGGATCGCGCGCCAGCTCGAGGCGCGCGCGCAACGCCGTCGGCGCCCGTTCGTCGGCGGCGCCACGGATCGCCCTCAGGACCCGGCGCTCTGCCGCCAGGTCGGCCTGAAGCCGAGGAGAGGAGGCAACCGCTTGCTCCACCCGGGCTCGGCGCCGTACCGGTAGCGACCCGTCCGCCAGCGCCGCCAGTTCGCGCTCGGTGGGTTGCTTGTGACGCAGGCTGACGATCATTTCTCTCTATTTGTTATGACCCCTGTTGACCCCGTGTCCTTCCCGTCATCCATCGCGCGGGCCAGTCGAATTCGCCCCCGGTGCAGGCGGGTTGTGACCGTCGCCTCGCGGACCCGAAGGGCCCGCGCCGCCTCGCGGTAGGACAGGCCCAGCAGGTCGATGGCCACCAGCGCATCCCTGAACGGCTCAGGCAGCTCCGCGATCAGCGCGTAGAGCTCCTTGGCCTCGAGCGCCTGCGGCGGCTGGACCGCCGAGCGATCCTCGACCAGGTCCATCTCATCCGGCAACGGGTCGGGCCGCAGCCGTCGCTGGGCCGCCCGATGGCTCGAGAAGTACGTGTTGCGCAGCACGCGCAGCAGATACCCAAGGTCATCCTGCGAGCGCACTAACCGCGGCTTGCGCAGCACGCGGGAGTACGTCTCCTGGACCAGGTCCTCTGCGTCCTCCCGCGATCCGCACAGGCCCCAGGCCGCGCGGTATAAGCGATCTAGGTGATCGCCTAGCTGCTCAGGGTCGAGCGTATGCGACATTTGGCGCGTGGCGGGGCGAGCATAACTGGTGGCCGCTGCCATCGATCAGCCCGCCGCGAGCCGTGCGACAGGGCGGCGCGAGCGAATCTCTTACCTCCTGAACAGATTTGCCATCGTCTCCACAGCAGGACCGCGGCGACGTGCAGATCCTTCCCGCCTCTTTCAGCTATTCGATCAGCGGCGGCTCGCGCAGCTTGGTGTTGATCTGCTGCGAGAGCGCCTCAGACGCCGCCCGCCTCGCCTCCCGCCGCTGCTGCTCGTCGTCGCTGTCCAGCAGCGCACTTTCATACGCGTCAGCCGCTACCTCGTAGCGCTGGCGCTCTGTTTCGGTGTCAGCCGCCGCCTCGCGGCGCAGTAGCTCAGCGCGCTCCGCCACCACCGCCCCGGGCTCCTCCGCCGAATGGACCTCGTCCAGCTCCACCTGCCGGGAGAAGGTAAAGCCCTCCCCGCCGGCCGCGCCGGGCTCGTAGCGGGCGCGAACGATATGGATCGAGCCGTCGTCGTCGACGCTGGTCGTGACCTCGTACCGGGTGTAGGGCTTGATCCCTTCGAGCCATCGCTGCTGGCGATCCAGCACCTGGCTGTTGTGCCGGCGCTCGATCGCCTGGCCCGTCGCTTCTGCCACGTGGACCCAGCCCCAGTGGGTTCCGATCAGCGCCACTCCAGCCGCGAGCGCGGCGATGGCGAGCACGATCGCGTTCGAAACCGCCTCGGCGATCCCGGCCGCGACCAGCGCGATCCCGATCAGCAGAGTCAGCCCGGTCAGGGTCGCGCCGATCCCGACGACCCGCGCCCGCGTCCTGCTGGGCGGCGGCATGGCCTGCGGTCGCCCGATGGAATGCGGAAGGTCACGCTCGCTCAGAAGCCGCTCGTCGGCGCGACGGTCAACCAGCTCGGCCAGATTCATGTCATCAAGTTACTCCCGCGGGTCTAGACTTCGGTACGGATGCCCCTCTTCTTCTACACCGTCGAGCAGCAAGAACGCGCGATCGTCGAGCGGTTCGGGAAGTTCGTGCGCGTCGGCGGGCCCGGACTCCAGCGCAAGACGCCGTTCGTCGAGCGAGTCGCGGGCAGGATGAGCCTCCAGGTCGAGCAGCTCAACGCGGACATTGAGACCAAGACCAGGGACAACGTGTTCGTCCACGTCCAGCTGGCAGTCCAGTACAAGGTCGGGCCTGAACAACAGCAGGTCCAGGACGCGTACTACAAGCTCGACAACCCCGAGGTCCAGATGCAGTCCTACGCGTTCGACGTCGTGCGCTCGCACATCCCCAGCATGGACCTCGACGAGGCTTACGCTGATGCGGACACGATCGCCATGCACATCCAGGAAACGCTGCACAAGCAGATGGCCGAGTACGGCTACGAGATCGTCAAGGCACTGGTGACGAACATCGAGCCTGACCAGCGGGTCAAGGACGCGATGAACAACATCAACGCCGCCCAGCGCAACCAGGTCGCGGCGTCGTCCCAGGGCGATGCGCAGAAGACGCTCGCGGTCAAGAAGGCCGAGGGCGAGCGGGAGACGATGCGGCTGCAGGGCGAGGGCGTCGCCGCCGAGCGCAAGGCGATCGCCGAGGGGCTCCACGAGTCGCTAGAGATCATCGCGCAGCACGGGCTCGACCCTCGCGAGGCGATGGCGCTGGTCGCGCTGACTCAGTACACCGACATGGTGCGCGCGCTGGGCGAGGCCGGCAACACAAACACCATCCTCCTCCCCCATTCCCCCAGCGCAGTAGGCGACCTGATGACTCAGATCCGCGACGGTATGCTGGTGGGTGAAGTCACCGCCGACTCGGTCAAGCCCGGCGCCTCGATCAAGCCGGGAAGTCGGCTCGGGCCGGGCAACACGCCGCCGCCCGGCGGCGGGCCGCGCGCGCGCTAGCGGACCATCGTCTGCTGACCGGGGTTGCCCAACGGGCCGTTGTAGGCCCCGGCTTGGCGACTCTCTGGCTGGCTCGCAGGTCCTGACGCTGGTCCGCTACTTCCTGTCGACGGAACTGGGGATCCGCTCCCGGGGTGCCCGATCTGAGCCCCTGCGGTCGCCCTGCTGACCTCGCCGTAGCTCACGTGGCCGCCTTCGTCAGGCTGGCCCCCGAGCGGTGGCTCGCCCGGTGGCCGACCGTTGACCCGCTCCGGCCGATCGCACCGGACGAGCGGCGAGCGCTTGGAGTCCGGAGGTCGCTGCGGGCGAAGCCTTGTGTCCGGCACCGTACGAATGGGACGCGAGGATGCCGGCGAGCGGTCTCGCCCCCGAACTTGGCGCCGTCGCGAGCTCGGTGGCCGGGAAGGCGCCACGTTCGATGGCCGAGCTGCCGTGTCCGCCACCGGCGGGCCCGTGGGGCGACGGCAGCCACGTGACGACGGAGACGGCCGAGAGGACCGCCGCGCCCGTCAGCTTGGCGGCAACTGTCGATCCTCCCCACAGCGTGAGCACCTTCCCCGCTCCCGAGCCGTCGTCCGCAGACAGCGCGCACCTGATTAGCGGCCCGGCGGGGATTAGCGCACCGACGTTCTCCCGCAAGGACCGGCGGGCCCTGTTCAGGAGCTGCCTGACCGCCCCGTCGCTCGCCCCGAGCCGCCCCGCGATCTCCTCGTAGCTGCGTCCCTCGAGCTCCCGCATGACGATTGCGTCGCGCTGGCGGGGCGGTAGGGACTGGACGGCGTCGACGACATCTCGGAGCTCAGCCCGGGCGGGTTCTGGTGACGGCTGGCGCAACCGGCTGCCGCATCGCTCCTGCGGACACTCGGGCCGCGCCGCCCTCCGGCGGAGCATGCCGACCGCGGCGTGGTGTGCCACCGCGTGAAGCCAAGGACGCAGAGATCGCACTTCGCCGCCGCTCCTCAGAGCGGCGTGGGCGTTGACCAGCGCATCCTGGACCGCCTCCTCGGCGTCTGCCTCGCCCAGGACCCGAGCACAGTGCCTGAGCAGCGATCGCCGGTAGCGGTGCACGATCGCCTCGAATGCCGGCCCCGATCCCTGCCTGGCGAGCTCGGCCAACCGCTCGTCGCTCTGCGTGCGCAGGATCGTGACGTTCGCCAACCGCGACGGTGCAATCAGGCGTGGATTCAAGTCGTGCTCCCGTCCGTGTCTCTCGCCAACCGAGCCATGCCCGGTAGCGACGGAGTCTGCCCTCCGCGTGTGAGCCCAAGGTATGAGCTCACGGAGCGACAGCGGTCGCCCCGTACACCCAGTGCGACCGGGCGGGAGAGACATTGGTTCTCCCGCCCGGTCAAATCCGACCGCCTCCGGCCCGGCACCTTGATCGACAGCCGGTGGGCTAGCTGGCGGCCCTGCGTTGGCGGGCGGAGCGGTGCCGCCTGCTGTGCCTGTTCGCCGCCGAGGCTGCACTGGTCGAGCTGTTGCCCGCGGTGGGCGCCTGCGTGACGGTCGTCCCGGTCCCAGTGGTGGTGGTCTGTGTGGTGGTCGTTGTCTCCGGTCGTTCCGCTCGGTCCGCCGGGGTAACTGGAACCGGCGCCGCAGGCCCACGCCACCCCGCCACCGCCGGCGAAGGTGAGAACGGTTGCCGCCACCGCCAATGTGCTGCGCTGAATCCTCATCGGGAGGACCTCCTTTTGATTGCCTGCCCCTTAGATGGCGGCGGCTGGGCGGAACTCACGCCTGGCTGTCTAAGAAGATCGTCGGAGTCGACGAGCGCCCCTTATGAGACAGGCTCTTAGCCCCACACCTCGGCTGCGGTCTCGACGATCAGGCTGAGCTTCGCCACCTCCTGGTCATAGGTGACCACGTTTCCCTCGACCGTCGAGGCGAAGCCGCATTGCGGCGACAGGCACAGCTGCTCGACCGGCACGTATCTGGAGGCCTCCTCGATCCGCCGCTTTAGCTGATCCTTTGACTCCAGCTCGCCCCGCTTGGTCGTCACCAGCCCCAGCACCACCAGCTTGTCCTTGGGCACGAACCGCAGCGGCTCGAAGCTGCCCGAGCGGGGATCGTCGTATTCGAGGAAGAACCCATCGACGTTGAGCCCCCCGAACAGCGCCTCGGCGACGAAGTCGTAGCCGCCCTCGGCCACCCATGATGAGCGGAAGTTTCCTCGACACATGTGGGTGGTGACTGTGATCGAGTCGGGTCTGTCCGCCAGTACCTCGTTCAGATGACGGATGTAGGTCTCGTGCAGATGCTCAGCGTCCTCTCCCAGGCTCGCGATCTGCTCGCGCTGACGGGGGTCGTTGAGGTAGGCGAGGCTCGTGTCGTCGAACTGGTAGTAGCGGCACCCCTGCTCAGCGATGGCCCGGACCTGCTCCCGGTAGGCGGCCGTCAGATCCGCCCAGAACGCTTCGATGTCGGGGTAGACCGCGGGGTCGACCGAGGCGCGGCCGCCCCTGTAGTGGACCATGCTCGGCGACGGGCTGGTCAGCTTGGGCGTGATCCGCTCATCGGCCGCCGACTGGAGGAACTTGAAGTCCTCGGCGAAGATCGGCCCATCGAGGTGGACCTTCTCCCCCACGTGGATGGCTGCTGGCGTGAACTCGATCTCGCCCTGCTCGTTTCGGAACTGCACTTTGAGATTGCCGGGCGCCCGCTCGATCCCCCCGAGCTGGTAGATGAAATCCATGTGCCAAGAGGAGCGGCGGAATTCCCCGTCCGTGGCGGACTGGAGCCCGACGTCGCGCTGCATCTTGACCACGTCGCGGATCGCGTCGTCCTCGATCGAGCGGAGCTGCTCGGCATCGATTTCTCCGCGAGCAAACTCCTCTCGAGCGCGCAGCAGCTCGGGCGGCCTGAGAAGGCTGCCCACGTGGTCGGCCCGGAACGGTGGCTTGGTTCGGCGACCGCCGGAGATGCTCTTGTCGGCCGCCCGAGGTTCGGCCATTGTTCGATCCTAGTCGACTGCAACCCATCGATAGCCACGGATCCGGATAATGCGCTCGAGTGGAGGCAAAGTGCCGGAGCTGATCCTCGACCGGGCGCCCAGCGCGGTGATCTCGCTCGACGAGCGGGGACTCGTTACCTACTGGAACCGCAGCGCGGAGAAGACATTCCGCATTCCGCGGGAGAAGGCGATCGGGCGCGAGCTGGCCGAGCTGATCATCCCCGAGCGCTATCGCGCCGCGCACCGTGCCGGGATCGAGCGCTTCCTGGCGGAGGGCACCGGGCCACTGTTGGAGCGCCCGACCGAGCTCACAGCGCTACGAGCGGACGGCACCGAGTTCCCGGTCAAGCTCACGGTTTCGGCCATTCGGCGAGGATCCGACTGGACGTTCACCGCATTTGCTGGGTGACTTGGGCGAGCGTGAGGCGGCGGAACACGAGCGCGAGCGGCTGGTGGAGGAGCTCAGGCACACCCTGCACCTGGCCGAGCAGCGGTTTGACGCGGTCGTCGGTGCGCTCAGCGATCCGGTCACGATCCGAGACCGCCACAACCGGCTCATCTACGCAAACCGTGCCGCGCTCACCCATCTCGGCTTCGAGTCCTCGGAGGAGCTTCGGAGCACGCCGCCGGAGGAGATCATGGGCGACTACTTGGTCTGGACGGAGGATGGACATCCGATCTCAATGGAGCAGATCCCCTCGGTGCGCATCCTGGCTGGCGAGCGAACATCCGAGCCGCTGCTGATCCGAACGGTTCACCGCCACACCGGCGTTCAGCGCTGGAATCTCCTCAAAGCGGCGCCGCTGCTGGACGAAGCGGGCGAGGCGGAGGCGACGATCATGGTGATCGAGGACGTCACCGAGCAGAAACGGGCAGAGCGCCAGGGCGCCTTCTTGACGCACGCAAGCGACGTGCTCGCCTCCTCTTTGGACTACCAGCAGACGCTGCGGAACGTGGCCCAACTGGCCGTACCTGACATCGCCGACTGGTGCGCCGTGGACCTCATCGACGAGGACCGCGACCGCGAGCCGGTGGCGTTGGCGCACGTCGATCCCAGCCGCCTGGCGCTGGCCGAGCAGCTCCGGCAGTACGAGCCGGCGCGGCTCAACCCCGATCAGGGCATGGGCCATGTCTTTCCCACCGGCGAGCCGTTGCTGTATCGAGACATATCGGACGAGATGCTGGTCCAGGCCGCGGTCGACAAACGGCATCTGGAGCTGCTGCGTGCCGTGGGGTTTCGCTCCGCGCTGATCGTGCCGATGCGCATCGGGACCCGGACCCTCGGGACGCTGACGCTCGTCACCGCGGAGTCCGCCCGGGTGCTGGAAGCGCCCGACCTCGATCTGGCCGAGCAGGTCGCCGCCCGCGCTGCGGTGGCGATCGAGAACTCGAGGCTTTACAGCCAGCGGTCGGAGATCGCGCACACGCTGCAACAGAGCCTGCTACCGCAGGAGCTGCCGGAGATCCCCGGCTACGAGCTGGCGGGCGTCTACGTTCCCGCGCTACTCCGGCACCGATGTGGGAGGCGACTTCTACGACGTGTGGGAGGAGTCCGACGGCTGGATGATCACGATGGGTGACGTGACTGGAAAGGGCGTAGAGGCAGCTGCTCTCACCTCATTGGTGCGCCATACGATGCGCGCCAGCTCGGAGTTCATCTCCTCTCCAGCCGAGGTGTTGAGGTATGTGGATCGGACGCTGAAGCGGCAGCGGTCCCGTTCGATCTGCACGGCGCTGGTCCTCCGCCTGCAGCGGGATCGGGCGCTGCTGGCCGTCGGCGGCCATCCACTTCCATTCCTCATCAGCTCGCAGGAGGTCGCGCAGGTTGGCGAGCATGGACCGTTGCTCGGAGGGTTCGCCGGTGCGCACTGGCACGACAGCGTGATCGAGCTTGAGCCCGGCACCACAGTCGTCGCCTTCACCGACGGGGTCACCGATGCCGTCGGGACGGACGGAACCAGGTATGGGATCCAGCGGCTGGCGGAGACCCTGGGCCACTGCCCAGGACGGGCCGCCGCTGGAGTGGTCCAGGTGTTAACGGACGCGCTTGGTACCTTCCAGGTTGGCCCTAACGCCGACGACACGGCGGTTTTAGCATTGCGTCGGCTTTCGCGCCGCCCAACGCCGCAGAGAAGCGCGCGGGAGCGGCGACCGATAGAGGCGATCGGCAGCTCGCGCTGAAAAGCATGGCTCGACCAACCAAGTTCGAGATCAAGGATGGACGCTCCGGTTCAGCGGTGACGGTGTCGATTGCCGGCGAGCTCGACCTGTCCACGGCCCAGACGCTTTCCCAGCACGTTGACGAACATCTGGGCACCGGAGTCACCGACTTGACGCTCGATCTCGGTGACATCGCGTTCATGGATTCCTCGGGGCTGCGGCTCCTGATCGAACTCAACGACCGCTCACAGCAGCAGGCATGGCGGCTGAGACTGAAACCTCCCAGGCACGAGGATGCGGCGCTGGTCCTCCGGGCGACGGGAGCCGATGCTGCGCTGCCTTTCGTCAGCAGCTTGAACGAATGAGCTCGACGCCCGCACGGCCACAACCTCGCGAGGACAAACCGCCGCTGACGCTCGCCGTCGATCAGAACAACTCCGCTCCGGCACTCGCCAGGGCGGCAATTTCAGCGTTCTGCGAGACCCGCGACGTCCTGGAGCCGGCGATGGCGACCGTCAAGCTACTGGTGTCGGAGGTCGTCACCAATGCCGTAACTCATCCCGACGTGGAGGCGCCGGCCAACGTCCGGTTGCTGGCGCGTGTGGAGCCGGAGGTCATCCGGGTGGAGGTCACCGACGACGGCAGCGGCTTTGACCCCCGCCCTCGTGATCCGTCGCAAACTGGCTCCGGCTTTGGCCTGTTCCTCGTGGACAAGGAGGCCGTCCGCTGGGGAGTGGACGAGATCGGCGGCAACCGGGTTTGGTTTGAGGTGGCGCTGGACAAAGACGATTGATCGCTGGGGGCGGCGGGTAGCCACGCTCCTTCGAGTGGTCTCGTCCGCAAGTATCGGTGCACCGAGAGTGGTCGCTGACGGTGTCTGGCAAGGACGCAGTGAGCGTGGCGCATCTGTAGATGCGCGAGCGAACGAGGACGCAGCCAGGCGCCGTCAGGGGCCGCTCGAATGTGCCGATATTTGCGGACGGGGCCACTAGCACCGAACACGCGAAGGGAGTGACACATGGCACGAACCAAAGCAGATAGATCAGCGGCCGCGAAGAAGGCTGCCGCGACCCGGCAGCGCAACCAGCAACGGACAAGGTCAAAGACGGCTGGTAGAAAGGCGACCGCCACCCGCCGGGAGCAGGCTGCCGAGCAGGCGGCCACTCAGGCTGTCGGCCAAGCCAAGCGCGCGGCGAGCGGCGTCGCCGGCGGCGCAAAGTCGGCAGCTCGGCTCGCGGGCACGGCGGCCGTGCAGGCCGGCAAGGCAGCGTCAACCCGAGTCGGCGGTTCGGCGAAGAGCCAAAAAAAGTAGGTGCCAATCCGCGCGCTCCTGACCGGCACCCCTTGCGGCTGGTCGGAGCGCGCCATCGCCAAATCGGCACGGCTCTGAGGCCGCTAGCTCCGCTTCTCCTCGTGTCCCCCGAACTCTTTGCGCATCGCTGACAGGATCTTGTTCGCGAACTGGTCGAGGTCGCGGGAGGCAAAGCGCGAATAGAGGGCGGTCGTCAGGACCGGCGCTGGGACTCCCACGTCGATCGCCGCGATCGACGTCCACCGTCCCTCGCCCGAGTCGGACACCCGGCCGGTGAACTCGTCGAGTGTCGGAGAGCCGTGGAGGGCCTCGGCCGTTAGGTCAAGGAGCCAGGAGGCTACGACGCTGCCGCGGCGCCACACCTCAGCCACCTCGGTCGTATCGATGTCGTACTGGTAGTAAGCAGGATCCGTGAGCGGAGCCGTTTCGGCGTCGGCCTCCCTCTGCCGCCCGCCGGCGTCGGCATTCGCGATGACGTTGAGGCCTTCCGCATAGGCCGCCATCAGTCCGTACTCGATGCCGTTGTGGACCATCTTCACGAAGTGGCCGGCGCCGTTGGGACCGCAGTGGTAGTAGCCCTGTTCGGCGGGCGTCGGGTCGCCCGTCCGGCCCGGCGTCCGCGGCGCCGCGTCGACGCCGGGGGCGATCGAAGCGAAGATGGGATCGAGCCGCTCGACGGCCTCCTGCTCGCCTCCGATCATCAAGCAGAAGCCGCGCTCGAAGCCCCACACGCCGCCGCTGGTGCCGACGTCTATGTGATGGATCCCTTTGTCCCGCAGAGCCGCGGCGTGACGTATGTCGTCGTGGTAATAGGTGTTGCCGCCGTCGATGATCGTGTCTCCCGGCTCGAGCACGTCGGCCAGCGCGGCGATCGTACGATCGGTGATGTCGCCGGCGGGCACCATCACCCATGCCGCCCGCGGCTTCTCGAGCTTGGCGGCGAACTCCTCCAGCGACGTCGCCCCCGCGGCGCCGTCCCCCTCGATCGCCTTGACCGCACCCGCCGAGACGTCATAGCCCACACAGCGGTGCCCGTCCCCCATCAAGCGGCGAACGAGACCGGCGCCCATCCGCCCCAGCCCCACCATCCCCAGTTGCATTGGCGTGCTCGTGGCCAAGGCGGTCACCCTACCGCAGGCAGCGCCCGAGCGGTGGTGGCGCGCAAGGCCACCCTCACTGATCTGGGCGCCGACCCCCGTCGTCGGAGGTTGCTCGCGCCCTGGCCCGAGTAATTTGGACCTCGCAGACGTACCTCAGGAGCACCTTGCTCGGTCCCGCGAGTTCACGTACTCGCGACAGCAGCCGTTGACGCTCTTCGTCGGGAAGCGCGGCGATCGCGCTGATAGACGCGACCCGAGCAGCAAGACCCTCGGCATCGAGTTCCTGGGCCTGTGGAAACGTGACCTCCTCTAACGGTCCAAACAACTCCGTGCGGGCAAAGGCCTCGCGCCAGGCCCCGTGACGGGCACGTGGTACCTGCTCGCAGTGTGAGCCGATCATCTGCTCGATCGCCACGTGAATCGGGTCCTCCATTCGCCGGGCGTTCCACGCGAGCGCCAGCCAGCCCCCTGGCCGCAGGACCCGCTGTATCTCCGCCAGGGCCCGATCGCCGTCGAACCAGTGGAACGCCTGCCCCACCGTGACGGCGTCGGCCGACTCGTCCGGCCGCGGGATCGCCTCCGCTGTCCCCTCGATGGCCTCTTTCGCGGGGCCGATCGCCGACCGCATCGCTGCTGCCGGCTCCACCGCCAGGACCGTCGCTCCCGTGGCCGCAAGCGGACGGCTTAGCTTGCCCGTGCCGGCCGCCAGGTCGATGACGTCTACCCCCGGCCCGAGCCCCAGTCGCTCCGTGAGCCAGCGGATCGCGGCCTCCGGATATTCGGGCCGGCCGCGCTCGTAGGCGTCGGGCGCCGACCCGAAGCCGGCCCGCGCGATCGGATGAACATCCATCGCCAGACTTTCTCCGGCCGAACTGCTGGCTAGATGAAGTCGTTGCCGGTCAGCACGTATATGAACGGCACGATCGGGATGATGGATGCGATCGCCCACGTCAGCTTCGCCACCGTCCCGAGATCGCTCCGCCCCACGAGGTTGATCCAGATCAGGATGACGGCGACCGGATGCAAGAGACACAGCACCAGTTCCAGAATCTTCTTCATGCGCTGGCCGCTACCCGCACTGTTCGTGAGGCAACCAGACCGGGTGGTAAAAAGACCCATGACCGAGCGCAAGCCGCCCGGCCTCCCTTGGGAGAGCTGGATCGACAGGCAGATCCGGCGAGCGCGGGAGCAAGGAGCTTTTGAAGACCTGCCCGGCGCTGGTCAACCGCTTCCAGATCTGGACAAGCCGTTTGACGAGCTGCGGTGGGTGAAGGAAAAGCTGCGACGCGAGGAGCTCTCCTACGTCGCGCCGTCGGTCGCCCTGCGCAAGCAGGTGCACGACGTACTACAAGCCGCGTCGCGCGCGGAGTCAGAGGCTGAGGTCAGGCAGCTGATCGCCGAGATCAACATGCAAATCCGCGACGCGAACCGGAAAGGCATCCGCGGGCCGTCGCTGATGCTGACGCCCTTCGACCCCGACCGCGCCGTACGTGAGTGGCGCCGGCGGCGCTCGCGCCGGGAGCCAGACGATCCCTGACGGGGCGCACGGACGGGCGAGGGCTTGCAGGGGAAGCCTCAGTGGTGAATCCTCAGGGGCGAGCCGGGCAAAATACTTTAGGTCGATGGAGGCATCAGACAGGCAGCGATCCCGCAGCTTCCGGAGTCGGCGAACGCTGTTCGTCGGCGGGCTGGTTGGGCTCGTACTGGCGCTCCTGCTGGGGAGCTACTTCTACGACCAGAGCCGTGACGACCTGATCTCACCTGGCGTCACCGCAGGGGGCATCGACGTCGGTGGGCTGCGTGCGCCCGCGGCTACGGTGCGGCTGAGCAAAGAGCTGCAAGACGTCCGCTCACGGCTGATCGCGGTCCGCTATCGGGGGAGGCGGTTCACGCTCACTGCCGGTCAGGTGGGGCTGACGGCGAATGTGGAGGGAGCCGTGAAGGCGGCGATAAGCGCCAGCCGTGGAGGCTGGTTCGTGGGCCGGACCCTAACCGGACTGTTCGACGATCACGTCACCGCGCAGGTCGCGATGCCTGTGACGTACGAGCACCGGGCCGTGGACGAGTTCGTCACCCACATCCAGCAAGCGATCGATCGCCCGCCGCGCGACGCGTCCGTGTCCGTCGGCAGCTCGGGCCATCTGGTCGATGTCCCTAGCGCGCGTGGCGTTTCGGTTGACGCGGCCACCCTGCGCGCCGAGATCGGGCAGGCGCTTGAAACACCCGGCGTGTCGCATGACATTGGCGTCCCGGTCAGCGAACAGAAACCGCGTGTGACGATCTCGATGCTCGCCGCCCGGTACCCCACCTACATCGTTGTCGACCGGCCCGACTTCAAGCTCTTCTTCTATCAGCACCTGAAGCTCGCCCACACCTACCCGATCGCGGTCGGCCAGGCGGGGCTCGAAACCCCCGCGGGGCTGCACCACATCCTTGACAAGCAGGTCGATCCCGCCTGGCATGTACCGAATTCGCCGTGGGCGGGAAGCCTCGCCGGCCAGGTCATCCCACCCGGGCCCGAGGATCCGCTTGTGGCGCGCTGGATGGCGATCGACGACCTGGGCGACGGAATCCACGGCACCGACGAGCCGGGGTCGATCGGCTCGGCGGCCTCGCACGGCTGCATTCGCATGCTCGTACCGGACGTGATCCAGCTGTACAGCCTCACACCGATCGGCACCCCCGCTTACGTGGTCTGAGGCCCGGCCGGGATGCCCGGTGGCGACGGCGCGGTCCCAATCAGCGGAGCACCAAGACGATCACCAGGATGATGATGATGAGGACGATCCCTGCGGCGGCGATGCTCACGGGTCGCTGCCGCAGCCAGAAGGAGGGATCGGCACGATCGCGTGAATAGCGCCCCTCCGGCGGAGTGCCTACCCAGTCTTCGTCATCATCGTCGAAGCGGTTCACACGAACGAGGCTACCGGCGCCGCGCGCACCCCGCCGGCGAGCACCGTCGCGCGCGGTCCGCCCCTAGCGCGGCTCCAGAAGCACGAGCGGGATCTCACGGGACGTGCGTCTGCGGTATCTCGCCCAGTGAGGGTTGTACTCGGCGGCCTTTGGCCATAGGCGCTCGCGTTCGCCGTCATCGGCCTCGCGTGCGCGAACTTCCACCCGCTTGCGGCCGATCTGAACCTCGGTCTCTGGATGGGCACGGAGGTTGTGCAGCCATCCCGGATTCTGGGGATGGCCGCCCTTCGATGCCACGATGAGCATTCGGCCGCCGTCGGGCATGTAGACCAATGGCGTGGTGCGGAGCTTGCCGCTCTTCGCGCCGACGTGATCGAGTAACAGCAGTGAGGGCAGCCCGGGCAGACGCCCGCCGACGCGTCCGCCGGTTGTCCGGTATATCGCCGCGTGGCCGCGCATAAGCGGACCAAGCAAAAACCAAAGTCGATCTGCGGCGTCGAGGTAGTCGATGGTGGAGATCGTATGCGCCGTGGGCAGCGACCGCGCCTACTCGCGACCGCGCCTACTCAGCAGTCGCGCTCGCTCCGGCGCGTGCGCGGGAATACTCGATGTACCGCCGCTGGAGTTTGACAGCGCCCACGATCAAGATGATCGGCAGGATCCACGTAAAGAAGTCGCGGCTCGAGTGACTTCCTTTGACGGCGAGCACGCCCGACACCGCCGTGAGCAAGAACACCACTCCCCAGAAGACCGTCAGCTGGCGGTTGATCCGCTTGAAACCCGGCGTGTTCCACAGCTCGCGCGGCGTGCTGTCGCGCGCGTACTGCTCGGTGAACGGCGTGAATGCCAGGGAAACGAATGCGATCACTGCGAGCGCCATGGAGGAGATGAACTGCGCCCAACCTTCGAACCAGCTCAGATCCTTGCGGTCGAGGAAGATCGCGAGGATCGAGACCACGGCAAAGAACGCGATCGTGCCGAGATCGAGCGCCTTCATCCCCCCGGGGCGCATGGCATCTGGAATCGAGACGATCACCGCCGCTATCAGTGCGCCAACCGCGGCCACCTTCCACGTACTGGGGCTCGACACCACCCAGAAGATGATCCACGGGAGGAATCCGGCCACCGCGCCGGCGCCAATGCTTCCTCCCTCGTGGTGGGAGCGCTCCACGCCCCGGTCCTCGCGCCGGCGCGATCGCTCCACCAGGAGCTCCTCGCGCTCCAATCGTCGCTCATCCCGCTCCACCCGGCGCTGTTCCCGCTCCAGCAGGCGATCCTCGCGATCACCAGAACCGCTCACGGCGCAGGATCGTATCGTCGGATCAATTCACCGGGAATCGCGGCACTGCTCCCCGCTTCGTAGGGGTGAGCCGTCGCCGGCGAAGGGCATGGCGGCGACCGTCAGATCGCGGCCTCGAGCTCACAACCTCCCCGACACCGGGGCGCCCGCCCGCTGTCCGCATGTCGTCTGGCTAGACTCTGGTTTTCGTGCCGGGTCTCGTACTCGGCGATTTAAGTGCCAGCGTTCGTAGTTGTTGCTCCTGCACCTCCGCGTTTCGCAGCACACGAATTCCCTGGAGGATTGCATGGCAACCGGAATGGTGAAGTGGTTCAGCGACGACAAGGGCTACGGGTTCATCACGCCCGATGATGGAGGCAAGGACCTGTTCGTCCATCACTCAGCGATCGTCGGCAACGGGTTCAGGTCACTGGCGGACGGCGCGAAGGTGTCCTACGAGACGGAGCAGAGCCCGAAGGGCCCGTCCGCGGCGAACGTGCGGCTGGTCTAACAGCCTCAGTTCATCCGGCCAGGCTCTGCGGCTGGCGCACACGGCCGCTGCAGGGTTCGGCACCGCGCGTGCACCGCGCCGCGGCGGATTCCCGCCGGTGAATCCCACGACGAAGGAGGACGGAGATGGGCTCAAGCGGCAAGAGGAAGACCACGTTTGCGAAGCTCGCCCGTGAGAGCAAGCTTCGCGAACGTCGACTCGAAAAGCAGGCTAAGAGGGAAGCGCGCAAGCAGCGAGCGTCCGAGAATCAGCCGACCGAGATTGGCGAGACGCCGCCAGCTGAGGAGGTCGATGAGGTCACCCGCGGCCCGCGGCGCGTCTAGGAGCCGGCAACTCTGAGCGTGACGACATACTCGGGGTTGATCCCCACCTCATTGCCGGTTTCCGCCTCGACGAGCCACGCGAGCCGCATGATCGAACCCCGAGCAGCGTCGAGGATGGCCTGTTCGACGTCTCTGGGATCTCCCTCGATGCGGTAGCGCTCTCCGGTGACGAGAGCTATCTCCGTGGTGGAAGCCATGGGCCGCTTGGAGTCTTCGCTTGAGCTCATCTGCTTCTGGTTTGGCGGAGCAGGGCTGAAGTCCTGCGCACGGAATCAGAACGAATGGGATGCTGTCATCTGCGTGCGCCCTTGTGGAGCGAGTTCGCACAGGGGTGTGAGGGTGCTACGGTGGCGGTGCGGGTGGTGTTGCCGCTCGTGAGGTTCTCCTCGCCGACGCAGCGAATCTCTCTCCGACCACCTGACGGCGCCGGCAAAGGAAGGAGATCGATGTCCGACCCACCGCTGTCGGGGGCTCGCGGGACGCCGCCCGGGCGAATGCAAACGCGAGAACGAGGCCGGCTCGCCGGAGGACATCGTTCGATCCCGTGGCGGGTGACGGTGTGAAGACGGCAAGAGAGCGCGCTGAGGAGAAACGGGCGCAGAAGCTCGCGCTGGTCCGCGAGCAGGTCGAGAGCGGCTCCCTGGTGATCCGTCCGATGACCGACGAGGAACGCCGCCGCTACCCGCCCCGCCGCGCCAGGCCCAAGCGAGCCAGCCGGGGGTGAACCGTGCCCGAGCGTGAGGGACTGATCGCGCGAATCCGGCAGGTTCGTCGCGTTAGCGCGAGGGCTGATGAGCGCGCGAGGCCCTCCACCAGCAACCCCAGGCAGGATGAGCTGCGTGCGCTCGAGGCCAGGATCACTCATATGGAGCAGCTCGTGCAGGGACTTCAGGATTCAGTTCACCGCGAGTCGACGCGACTAAACGAGCGGATCGCCGAGCTCGACGCTCGGATCCAACCGTCGGCGCTCGCCAGGGCGCTGAGCGAGGACGCTCGCGAGCGAGGGCTCTAGCGGTGACGGAGTTCTTCATCCCTGGGATCGCCGGCGACGCCGCATGACATCGAGCGCGCGTACACCGACATTCGCCGACAGATCGAACTCGACATGGGCCGTCGTCCCAGCTCACGGCGGATCTTGAGCGTTTGGACGCGGCGAGGAACGGTTGATTGCATCACGCAGGTGGGCGAGCACGACCCGTTGCGGGGTGGCACCGTGATCGCGATCTTCGACATGGGACCCCACGAGCCGTTCGTCGTCTGGTGGCAGCAGGAGCCCGAGGGCCAGGGAGTCCAGGAGGTCCTGGGGTGCAATGCGTATTCCGTGCGTGAGTTCGACGCTTGAGCTCCCGCAACGATATCGACGAGCTGCAGGCCGGTGCCGGTTATCACCGCGACCGGGTCTCCCTTCTACGAGCAAGGCTGTACAGGCTTGCGCGACGCACAGCTGCGCGCCAGATCTTTACATCAGCGGTCAGGCTGATCGCGTTTGCGTCCGAGCGATTGTCTGCTCGATGAACTCGCCCTTGATCTCCGTGTAGCGCTCGTAGCACTCACCGTCGAGCGCCCGTTTGAGCCCGTTGTATCTGGCCAGCAACGCGGGATTCGTCATCAGCGCCTCGCGGAAGGCTCCGAACATCGTGTCATCCGTGGAGCCGGCGACGACCAGCTGAACGCCCACGGGAAGCTCAGTGGCCTCACGATCGACGAAGCTGGCAAGCGTCTCCGTCCAGTTATGGGGCTGATGCACCGCATAAAGCAGCCGGAGCCGTTGGACAGCGTCGGCGAAGCGCTCAGCGCTGACCCGGACCAGCACGTCCACGTCACCCTTCGTCAGCGCGCCGGGAACGGAGGTCGCGCCCACGTGTTCGACGTCGGCGTGAGCGAGGACCTCAAAGATCCTTTGCCGGTGGCGCTCAACCGCACGCTGCGCCGCCGTCCGCACCTCGGACTCCGGTCTGATCCGCACCGCCGCCACCCGGCAAGGAGCGTAACTGACTTAAGTCTGAGCCGGATGTCGTGGGCCCGCGCGTAGAGCACGGGCCCTCGACAGGCTTCAGCGCTCCGTCGCTACCGGCCCTGGGTCAGGACGCTCGAGTGTGACCTCGGCCTCCTCGTCGCCGGCATCGGGGTCGCTGAGCGGCCGCGTCTGCTCGAACTCATCCCACAGCTCACGGCTTGCTTCGCGCTCTTCGCGCCTGCGCTGCCACCACAACGATTCGTGGCACATGATGTGACCTCCTGATCGACCACTCATGATCATGAACCCCACGGCTGTTCGGCGCAAGCTGGTCCCCATCGGGGTCCGGATGGATCCGGGCCCAGGCCCCCTTGTTCGCTACGGCACGTGGACGATCTCGAGCTTGATCCCGTCGGGGTCGTAGAAGAAGCCGGCGTAGTAGCCGGACCGGTAGCCGTACTCCTTCGGGTCGTTCTCGATCTCCATGCCTTGCTCCCGGACCCAGCGCAGGCGCTCATCGACGACCTCGCGTGACGACGCCTCAAACGCAAGGTGGTGGATCCCGACGCGGTAGCGGTCGTAGCGGTCGTAGCGGCCCGCGGTCTGGGCTTGCCGCAGGCTGACCGACACGACGCCCGGCCCGCCCAGGTACACGACCCGCTCGCCGCGCTCGCCGACGATCTCGCTAGCGCGCACGTAGCCGAGCGGCTCGAGCAGCTGGCGGTAGAAGCTGAGACTCCACTCGAGATTCGAGACAACCAGGTCGAGGTGATCGACGCCGGTTCCGCGCACCACCGGCACGCTAGCCGTTCGATCCGCACCACATGGCCGCAGTCTCGGTCACTCTCGCTCCTTCCGATCCTCCAGGTACTCGCCGACGACGTCAAACAGGAGCTCCCAGCGGGTGCGTTGATCCTTGATCCACACCTCGGCGCCGGCGAGCGCCTCCGACCGAAGCGCTAGCCGATGGTTGCGCCCAACGACCACGCGCGAGACGACGCCCGCGTCCTCGAGCATTCGCAGGTGCCGGGAGATCGTCGGCTTCGAAACCGCAAAGTCGCGTGTCACGTCCCCGACCGTCGCCGATCCCTCGCTGAGGCGTTCGACGATCTCGCGCCGGAGCGGATGGGCGAGGGCACTGAACGTATCGTTAGCCATTGTGCTAACTATATATTCCTGCTGCCAACGAACCGAGGAGCCAGCCGATGCCAGAGCATCCGACCGGAACTCGCGAGGAATGGGACGCCGCGCGCGCCGAGCTGCTGAAGCGCGAGAAAGAGCTCACCCGGATGAGCGACGAGACCGCGCGTATGCGCCAGGAGCTTCCTTGGGTCCAGATCGAGAAGGAGTACGTCTTCGAGACCGACGAGGGCGAGAAGAAGCTGGCCGAACTATTCGACGGCCGCTCGCAACTGCTCGTCTACCACTTCATGTTCGGCTACGGGGACCAGGTCGACGAGCAGAACCCGGGCTGCAGAGGTTGCTCGTACGTCGCCGACCACTTCGACGCCGCGGTCCCGCACCTGAACGGCCACGACGTGACACTCGTGGCCGAGTCGATCGCCCCGCTCGAGGAGCTCCGCCAGTACAAGCAGCGCATGGGCTGGCGATTCCCCTGGGTCTCCTCCCTCGGAAGCGACTTCAAGTACGACTTCGGTGCCGCCTTCACCGACGAGCAGCAGCGAAGCGGCGCCCGTTACAACTTCCGCCACACCGACGATCCCGGGGAGCAGGCGCCGGGGATGAGCGCTTTCGCGCTCGCGAACGGGGCCGTGTACCACACCTACTCCACCTACGCACGCGGGGTCGAACAGCTGATGGGGACCTACCGGTTCCTGGACCTGGCGCCGCTCGGTCGCAACGAGGAGACACCGGCGGACTGGTGGCGGCGCCACGACGAGTACGACAGCGAGTAACGCGCCGCCGCCATCGGAGTCGAACCCGGGCACGCCGAGGTAGCCGCATCGGGCGGGCTCGAGCTAGTCGCCGAGCGCGGTCGCGAGCTCGTGCAGCTGGCTGACCGAAAAATCCGCCTCTGGATCCTCGCGCGGCGGCGAGTCCGGCCCGTACTCGAGCGGCCGGTCGATGAAGGCCGTCCGCAGTCCGGCCCCGCGGGCGCCTTTGAGATCGAATGGGTGCGCCGCCACCATCATCACCTCGTTGGGTTCGAGGCCGAGCAGCCGGACGCCCGTCAGGTACACCTCCGCGTCGGGCTTATAAACCCGGGCCAGCTCCGCCGAGAACAGGCAGTCGAATCGCAGGTCACCATGCCGGAAAGACCTCGGCGCAGCGCTTCGAGCCCTGCCGGCACGTGGGGCCATGGCTCAAGCTGGTGCCACGCTCTCACCAACGCGGCGCGGCCCTCGCTTGGAAGCTCGAGTTCCCGCTCGTCCAGGAGCTCGCCGAGCGTGATCTCGTGAAGTTCGTCGAAGGTTCGCCAGGGGCGCTGCTTCTGGTTGACGTCCTGAGTTGCCGCCAGCGCGCGGGCTCGCCAATCATCGGCCAGTTCGTCGGGGTCGGCCTCTAATCCGCTATCCCGGAAGGCGTTCGCGATCGTCGACCGCCAGTCCAGCAGGGTCCCGAAGACATCGAATGCAAGCGCCCTCACCATCAGGCCCGGAGGTTATCTCCTGCAACCAGCTCGATCGCCAAGGCCGAGGGATGAGCGGCAAGGGAATCGGGGCCGCGTTGACAGACGCACGCAGCATCGGCTAACCGTTACTCAGTGGCAGGCAGAGACCAGCTGTCGGTCAGACCGGCGAGAGTCGAGGACAGCGATGCCGTCGCACTACTCGTCGCCCAGCTTGGCTACCCGACAAACCGCGAGGAGGTGCGCCGAAGGCTCACCCGTCTGCTCGAGGCCTCAGACGTCGGCGTACTGGTCGCCGATCGAGACGGGGAGGTGGTGGGAGCGGCTTCCTTTCACTTCTTCGAGCTGCTCTACCGTCCCCGGCCGCAGTGCCGAATCACCGCGCTCGTGGTCGGCTCGGACCACCGGCGGGGCGGCATAGGTACGGCGCTGGTCGAGGCTGTCGAGCGGGCCGCGCGTGAGCATGGCTGCTGGCGGTTGGAGCTCACCACCCGTCCGGAGCGCCCGGAAGCGATGCCCTTCTACACCGTGCTCGGCTTCAGCGAGCGACGCCACCGGCTCGTCAAGCCACTCCACTTGCACCCCCCGGAGTGAACCGCGCACCGATCATCGCGCCGCAAGCGCAGAGCTTCGGGGATGCCTGTGTGCTCGTCAAAGTGGCCCCACGTGTGGACGCTCTCACCTGTTCAACTGGCCCATCATCTCTTCGGAGTAGCGGCTGCCGCGGACGGCGTCCGCAGAGATCGCCTCTTCGAGCTCCTCGACCTCTTCCGGGGACAGCTTGATCTCAGCCGCCATCGCGTTCTCCTCTAGGCGCCGCGGGTTCTTCGTACCGGGAATGGGCACGATGTCCTCCCCTTTAGTCAGCACCCAGACGAGCGCGAGTTGAGCCGGGGTGACCCCCCGCCGCTCTGCTAACTCGGTCACCCGCTCTGCGAGCCGTACGTTCTCTCGCAACGCATTCTCCTGAAAGCGCGGGCTCGATCGTCTCCAGTCGTCCGCGGGTAGGTCGTCAACGGATCGGATTCGGCCGGTTAGGAACCCGCGGCCGAGCGGCGAGTAGGCGACGAACCCGATCCCCAGCTCACGCAATGTCGGCAGTACCTCGTCCTCGGGATCGCGCGTCCACAGCGAGTACTCAGACTGGACGGCGGTCACCGGACTCACAGCGTGCGCGCGACGAATCGTGTCAGGTGCCGCCTCTGAAAGACCGATGTAGCGGACCTTGCCCGCCCGGACCAGCTCGGCCATCGCCCCGACGGTCTCCTCAATTGGCGCGTTCGGGTCGACTCGATGCTGGTAGTAGAGATCTATGTAGTCGGTCCCAAGCCGATTCAGTGACCCTTCAACGGCACGCCTGACGTTCTCCGGCCGACCGTCGATGCCCTGGTCGTACGGATTCTCAGGATCGATAACAAACCCGAACTTCGTCGCGATCTCGAACTGGTCGCGGCGACCGGCAACAGCCCGACCGACCAGCTCCTCGTTCGCGTACGGCCCGTAGACCTCTGCGGTGTCGACAAACGTGACGCCGAGCTCAACCGCCCGGTTGATCGATTCGATCCCGGATTGCTCATCGCCTGGGCCATACGCCCGAGTCATGCCCATGCAACCGAGTCCCTCGGCAGACACCTCGAGTCCCTCGCTTCCGAGTTTCCGTCTATCCATCGGGCTTCTCCTCATCGTTAGCACTGGCGCTCATGATCCCCGGGTACCCCGGCCACAGCCACGGAAACGACCCACTGAGGCCCCCGCCACCCCACCCGAAGCTCGACCAAAGGTGCACAACCCGATCATCGGAGAACGGAGCCTTGCAGCGCTCGCCACCGTGCCCTGCCGGGCTTAGTCTGCCGCCATGCCCACCGTCGTCCTCGGGACGCTGGACCGATTGCTGGTCGCCGTACTGGTCGCCGGAGCCCGGCGGCGCTGGCCGGTGCTGAGTCTGGTCCCGTCCCGCTGGCTCCGTCCGCTGCTTCTGCCGACGGCAAGACAAGCGCGCTCCTCGCTCGGGCGCGGCGCGATGCTGATATCGCTGGCTTTGATCGCAGCCATCACGCTGCCCACCGTATTCGGGTAGCGCCCCCCTGTCCGGCTCGCCCGGGTTCTAGGCGCGTGACGCGGCGAGACGATCGCAGTAGCCTGATGCCGTGAGCCTGAGGCGACCGGCCGCGCTGTTCGCCGCCGGGGCGATGCTCGGGATGGCGTTCGTCGCGGGTGCCGGTGCGGGCGCGGCTGCCGGTGTCCCGGCCGACCATCGCTGCCCGCCGTATGGGCGCCCGGCGGTTGCCGCCGACCCGCGACCGGGTGCGCTGCGGGTGTTCGCGATCCAGTTCGAACAGCAGCCCGCGGAGATGGTCAGCGCCGCCAGCTTCGCCCACGCGATCGATTGCGTGATGCGGGTCGAGGTCGCCCCCCGGCTCGCCCGCAGCCGTCCCAATCTGGTCGTGTTCGACGAAAACCTGGGCCTGGAGACACTGGCAATCGGACCCCGAGGCGCCGCCGCCCGTGCGCTGCTGCGTCATGGAGTGAACTCGTGTCGCGGACAGCCGTCCCCGTGTGCGACGCTCGCTACTTTGCAGGCCCTGAATGACGGCTACGGGCGGGCCGTTCGGTACTTGGAGCGCCGGTTTCCGCGGCTACGTACCGAGCTTGGGAGAGCGTTCGTCGCGGGGACAGACCAGTTCGTGCGCGTCTTCATGGGGACCATGGCGGCGGAGGCTCGGCGCTACGGCGTCTACCTGGTCGCCTCCAACACGCAGGCACCGTTTCGTCTAACGGGCGCCCCGCGTGCGGTCGCCGCCCTACGCGATCCGAGTAGCCACGGCGTCCGTGCGGTCTACGCGCCGACCGCCTCGAGGGCGTACGACCAGACCTTTCTCTGGGGTCCTCGTACGCTCCACCGGGGCGGCGCCGGCGCCGCTGGCAAACCTGCTGGCGGTGAACCGCAAGGTTCCGCTCACCCCTCTGGAGCAGGCGCTCGGGTTCGCTGCGGGCCCGACCCGCGGACGACGGGCGCGCGCCAACCTTCATCCGTTCCCGATCCCCGGAACCAAGGCGCGGCTGGGCTTCGCCACCAGCCTGCCCGCGTTCGCCTACGGCAAGCCCAGGCCGGGGCACGCCTGCGACGACGTGGCTCTCACCTACATGCGCTGCCTCAATCGACTCGGCGCGAACGTCGTGATCCAAGCTGACGCCAACGACGGCCAGTGGACAGGGCCTGACGGCAGCGACAGCGCCGAACGCTGGCAGCCGCTCGCGTGGATGGGGTCTGCGTGGCGGGCGGTCTCCGACCGAACCGTTGGTTTCGCATACGCCGTCAACCCCATGATGGTCGGAAACCTGTCAGACACTCCGTTCGACGGCCAGAGCGCGATTCTGGAACGAGGGCGCCGCGGGCGGGGATGTCACTACGTCGGCGACGCCGCCTTCGTCCCCGGGGAGGACGACCCGGCACTGCGTGGCTACGCCGGCGCCAAGCCGCAGTTCTTGGCGCTCGCGCCCTGGGTCGTGCCGGACGGTCCGCGCGCCGGGCTGCGCTCGGTCGGAGCCGCGCTCGCAGCCGGAGCCGGACCCCACCGATACGTTCAGACAGCGCTGATCGCTGACCTCCCATTCCCGGTCGACCGAGACCGGCGCGGCTGCGTGTCCGCGAGCCGGTCGTCCGCCCGCTGATCGACCATCCGGACAGCGTGTTGCTGGAGGCCGTCGTCCTGGCTCGCTCGTCTCCCGGGAAGGCCCGGCCGCGAGGGCGTCAGAGACCCAGCAGCGCCGGGACCGGCAGCCAAGGGTTGAAACGTTTTCGGCGGCCGGCGTGACCGAGGGGCATGGATCGGGTACTAGTGCTTGACCAGATCGGGCCGCTTCTGGCTCCATCGCCACTTCGCCAAGGAGGCCGACATCGCCACGACGACAAGCAACGAAGGCGCAGTCCATGAGCGCCGGAGACGCAACCTGACTGATCTGCTTCCCCGCGAGGACGAGATCGTCTTGCATGGCCACCGGGTCAGCTACCGGACGGCCGGCGACCGTGGACCGGTTGTGTTGCTGATACACGGGATCGCCGGTTGCGCGGCGCAGTGGGACCAGGTGATGCCCCTGTTGGCCGAGCGTTATACCGTGGTAGCGCCCGACCTGCTCGGACACGGGCAGTCCGCCAAGCCGCGGGGCGATTACTCGCTCGGCGCGTATGCGGTCAGCGTCCGCGATTTGCTCCTCGCGCTGGGCCATCGTCGTGCGACGGTGGTCGGACATTCACTGGGGGGCGGCGTGGCGATGCAATTCGCCTACGAGTACCCGCCGTTCGCCGAGCGGCTGGTGCTGGTCTCGAGCGGCGGGCTCGGGCGCGAGGTCCATCTGCTACTTCGAGCCGCGACCTTGCCCGGCTCCGAGCTGGTGCTTCCGGTGATCGCCCATGAGCGCCTTCATGGCCTCGGCGGCGTGCTCGTCCAGGCGCTCGACCGACTGGGCCTGCGGACCGGTACCGACCTGGCGGAAATGGCGCGCGGTTATGGGTCGCTGGCAGACGCCGGCGCTCGCCAGGCGTTCATCCTCACTCTGCGGGCCGTGATCGACATCACGGGCCAGCGAGTGAACGCCACCGACCGGCTCTATCTGGCGGAGTTGCTTCCCTCCCTGATCATCTGGGGTCGCCGCGATCCGTTGATTCCGGTCGAGCATGCGACCGTCGCGCACAGAGGGCTTCCCGGCAGCCGCCTAGAGGTCTTCGACGACGCGGGCATTTCCCCCAGCTGCACGACCCGGTGCGTTTCGCCTGCACACTGATCGACTTCATCGAGACGACCGAGCCCACCCAGCTCGACTTCACGGATGCCGACTTCGACCGCCTCCGGAGGCTGATTCTGCGCAGCGAGCGTTAGGACGGTGCCGGGCCCAGACCGCTGTTGCGTGGATCACATTCATTCACGTGCCAGCAGCTGGCAGAAGCGTGCCGGGTCGATGTTGCCGCCTGAGAGGATCACGCCCGCGCTGTTCATGTTCTGAAGGTCGGCTTTGCCGGCCAGTAACGCCGCGAGCGCTGCCGCGCCGCCAGGCTCGAGGATGAGCTTTAGCCGCTCGAAGGCGAATCGCATGGCGTCCAGGAGCTCGGTGTCGGTGACGGTGACGATCCCGTCTACGAGATCCCGATTGAGCGCAAAGGTCAGCTCGCCTGGCGTCGTCACCTGTAGCGCGTCGGCGATCGTTCGCGGCACGTCGATCGCGATTCGGCGCCCAGCTGCCAGCGAGCGACGATAGTCGTCGCCGGCTTCGGGCTCGACACCGATCACGCGCGCGTCCGGACACAGCGCCTTGACCGCGGTGGCGCATCCGGCGATTAGCCCGCCGCCACCAACCGGAGCGAGCAACAGGTCCAGCTGCCCCGCATCCTCGACCAGCTCTAGCCCGGCGGTCCCCTGGCCGGCTATTACCAGCGGATCGTCGAAGGGACGCACCAGCGTCAATCCGTGCCGCTCGGCGATCTCGTGCCCGAGCTGCTCACGATCCTCGCTGTAGCGATCGTAGGTCACAACATCCGCGCCGTAACCACATGTAGCCGCATGCTTGATGTCCGGTGCGTCGGCCGGCATCACGATCGTCGCCCGGGCACCAAGCAGCGAAGCTGCCAATGCCACAGCCTGCGCGTGATTGCCAGAAGAGAACGCGAGCACCCCTCGTTCGCGCTGTTGGGAGCGAGATCGAGGCGATCTTGTTGTAGGCACCGCGAAACTTGAACGACCCTGTGCGCTGAAATGCCTCGGCTTTCAGCAGCGCGCGTACGCCCACGTGCTGATCGAGCGTGCGAGAGGTGAACAGCGGCGTGCGGTGGGCCACGCTCTGGAGACGACGGGCTGCGTCACGCACCTCCTCGATCCCGATCACCCGCCGAAGATAACGCCGCGATCTGGGGTCGAGCCGCTATGCCTCAACCGAGCTGGAGCGGCTCGCCGGGCTCGCTCCGCGAGAGAGCCTGACGGGTGCCGGGGTTATTGTGGCGCTCGTCGGTGGTGGCCGCCGCGTCGACGCCTTCGTGGTTGGGTCCGCGCGGTGGCGAACAGCGCGGCGACGTCTGGGTCCATGTAGTAGTCGGTGCCGCCGTCGGCCCGGCCGTCAGTGGCGATCGGGAGGACGCGGTCCAGGTGGCGGCTGTAGCGCCCCGGCCAGGCGAGGATGCCGGCGACGCCGTGCGCGCCCTTCTCGAGCCCCAGGCGCTTGGCGATGGTCTCACCGCCGAATCGCTGTCCTGGCGCCTCGGCGAGCAGGTCGAATAGCTCGCGCGCAGGCCGGGCGAGGTTGCCGTAGAGCCAGGCGGCCTGGTCGGCATCTTCTGCCGACCAGGCATGCGCCTCACCTTGGTGACGCCATTCGCGCGGACCGCGACCACCACGTCCCCGTGATGGGGGTGGGGTCCCGGGCTCGGCCGCCAAGAAGGCCGCGAACCACGAGTAGAACTCGGGCACGCGTTCCTCTGGGACCTCGACTGTGACCTGCTTGTCGGCCATCAGAGCTCGGTGCTGTCGGCACCCCGCTCGCTCCCGCGGCGCTGCGCGGCCTCGCGGCGCTCGGAGCACCGCCGCCGGTGGACGCCCCAGTGTCGCCTGCCGTATCCGCCCCTGCGACCCCGTGCCCGTCGGTCAGCTAGAAACCGACCGAAGAACGCGTGGAACTCAGCCACTCTGTCCTCGGGCACATCGACTGTGACCTGTTGGTAGTTGGTGGTTGTTGCGTTTTCGCTCGAATCCATTTGGACTCCTTACTTGTTTACGCTAGCAAGCATAGCACCAGTAAATACTTAAGTAAAGAGAGGTAGCATCTGGTTCACACACGGGCGGGGGCTCTCCCCATCGGGCCCCAAGCGGGGCCCCCCGAGCTGCCACAACAGCTGGAGGGTCGGTCCTGACCCACAACGCATCACCGGAGCGCTCGAGCCCTCCGCGACCTCGCTCGCTGGGCGCTCGACGGGTGCGACGACTGGGGTCGCCTCGGGATCCACGAAGGCGTTTGGGGTTGCGCGTTCCGCCGCAGAATCCCGAATGCGAATCCTCCGTAAGGCGCCTCGCCACTAGGATCGGAATCGATGGGAAGCGACTTGGCAGTTGACGGGACCCGTGTCACCCGCGTCGGCCTGGGGACCAATCGGTTGACGAACACGCCGGGCAATCAGGCGCTTCTCCGGGAGTCGCTCAGCGCCGGGGTCAATTTCATCGATACCGCGCACCTCTACACCGGCGGCGACAGCGAGCGGACGATAGGCGCTGCGCTTGCGCCGTTTCCCGAAGGGTCAGTCGTGGCGACGAAGGGCGGCTACTCACCGGGCGAGGGACGCCCCGAGATTCTCAGGGCGCAGATCGACGAGAGCCTGCGGCGTCTACGTGCCGAGAAGATCGAGCTCTACTACCTCCATCGTGTCGATCCCCAGACGCCGCTGGAGACGAGTCTGGCTGTCATTGGCGAGTACCGCGATCAGGGCAAGATCCGGCAGGTGGGCATCTCCGAGGTCGGGATCGAGGAGATCGAGCGAGCGCGTGAGGTGGTGCCGATCGCGGCGGTACAGAACCGCTACAACCTCTCCGACCGCCGGCACGAGGAGGTCGTCGACTACTGCGCCGAGCAGCGGATCCTGTTCGTGCCGTACTTCCCGTTGCGCGGCGACGGCGGATCGGTGCTACGCGAAATCGCCGAGTCACACCGAGCGACTCCAAGCCAGATCACGCTCGCGTGGCTGCTCAAGCGTTCGCCGACGATGTTGCCGATTCCCGGAACGCTGTCGTCGGAGCATCTGCGTGAGAACCTGGCCGCCCTCCAGATCGAACTGACAGAGGACGAATATCAGGCGCTCGCATAATGCGTGGCTGAAGTCCGCGGGGGTTCACGCCGCGCTATCGGGCTCCGGCGTCCTTCGGGCCTCGCTCGCTGGGTGCTCGACGAGCGCCACCACACGGCTGGCCATGAATCTGGCAGTGCGCACGGGTTCACCGGTGCGCGTCACCTCAACGACTTCGACGACGCCGCGACCTGTCGTGACCTCGACTCGACGCCCGGCGCGGGTGGCCACGATCTCGTAGGTGCGAGAACCATCATCTGCCGCCACGACGACTTCCACGCGATCGCCTTTCACGCTTCGAGGGTACTTCGGCGAACAACGACGGCCCAAGCGGGGACGGACCCTGGCCCGACAGAGCCTAGTCGGGCGGCACGATCGGGCGCGGGTCAAACGTCACGCGCAGGTCGGTGATCCGGCCATGTTCGACATGGCCCCAGCTTGCTACCGCGATCGGTGGTGCTGGTCTTGTGTGCAGCTGGAACCAGGTCAGGACGTCGGCCCCGTCGGAGAGCATCTGCTCGATCACGATGTCGGTCTTGACCTCCGACATTCGCTTTAGGCCCTCGACACATTCATCCGCGCCTGTGATCTGTGCCAGTGGCCCGGTGAACTCGATCTCCTCGGCCAGCACCGAGTGCAAGCGATCGAAATCGTTCGCCCTCCAGGCGTCGTAGTACGTCGAGATGGCCTCGACGGGCGTGGGAAGGGTTCCGGTCATCGCGGCTCGTATTCGCCGGGCGGCATGCGGGTGCTGATCGCGATCCGGTTCCAGCCGGCGATCTCTACGTTGGCGGCGATCACGGCCGCAATCTGCTCGGGACTCAGCACCGCGGCCGCGGCGTCCCACACCTCCCCAGGCACGTGGCCGTCCACAAGATTGGTGATGGCCTCCGTCAGTGCGAGCGCCGCGCGCTCCTGCTCTGTGTAGTGAGGCGCCTCCCGCCAGGCATCAAGGAGATACAGGCGGTCCTCGGGCTCCCCGGCGTGGCGGGCGTCCTTGCTGTGCATATCGATGCAGTACGCGCACCCGTTCAGCTGCGAGGCGCGGAGCTTGACCAAGTGATACAGACCCTCGGGCAAGTCGGCCGCCTCAAAAGCCTCTGTGGCCGCGCGCGTGAGCTGCAGTTGCGCCCGAAACGCGGCGGGCGCGACCTCGCCGAAATCCAGGCGCTGATCGGAAATTGAGCGAATAGCGGTCATGTCCCTAGCGTGCCCCGTCGGGGAAAGCCCCAAAACTGGCTTGCCCGGGCGCATATTTGCGCGCCGGCCCGGGCGCATATTTGCGCACCGGCCCCACCGCCTTGGCATCGCCCGATGCCGGTGAACTCGGCCGCCGGCTCTAGGTCACCGGCTCGCTAACGGTCGCTGGCGCCGGAGCACCCACTCCGGGAGCCTCGTGAGCAGTCGCCGTGGCGCGCTCCGCCCTGTCCTGCTCCGAGGATGACGGCGCCGACATCAACAGCGTCACCAGATACGCGACGACCACTCCCACGATGATCAGCGGCTCGTCCCCGACGCCCGCCTTGACCGTCAGCAGCGTGCTGAGCACGACCGCCGACAGCGGCAGTTTGAGAACCGCCGCAACCGAGGCCGCCATCCCCACGGCGACCGCCGGCGTGAGCGGAAAATCAGGCAGGTGGGAAGCCATGAGGCCGGCAGCGGCACCGAGGAATACGGCGGGGAACGTGGGCCCACCGCGGAAACTGCCAAGCGACAGCATGTAGGCGAGTCCCTTGAACACGATCAGCAGCGCGAGCGCCGACAGAGACCATGTGCCCGCTTGGGCCACGAGCCCGGGCAGCGAATCTTGACCGGAGAACAGCACTTCGTTCACTCCCTTGTCGGCCGCCTGGGAGAAGGCGATCGCCAGGCCGCTGATGACCAGACCGATGGCGGGCACCGCGAGCAGCGCGCGGGGCGCCGCGAACCGGTGGGTCAGGAGGCCGCCTCGCATGAACAACCGGGCGACGACCGCGACCGCGACCGCGAGCGCGATCGTCCAGCCGAATTGACCGATGTTCGGATGGCTAAACGCCGGCACCTGGAGGCGGCCGAGCGCATAGGCGCTCGTGCTCAGGCCGGTGAACGAGCCCATGCCGATCGAGACCAACGTCCCGATCCCAGCCGCCAGCATCCCCGGCAGCAGGACCAGGGGCAGCCGCGCGCCGCCGATGCCCGCTGCCTCGATCAGGATCACAGCGGCGATCAGCGGCGAGGCGAAGATGAACGACAAGGCAGCGAAGCTGCCCGCCGCAGCCATGATCGTGAGCACCGGCGGTGGCATCTCTCGGCGGGCCAGTCGGATCGTCAGCACCGCCAGGCCCGAGCCGATCGCGATCAACGGAGCCTCAGGCCCGATAACGGCGCCCATGGCGATTGACGCCAACCCCGCGAGGACCACACCGGGCAGGACCCGTAGATCCGGTGCGCCGCCCGGGGCGGCCAGGCCCTTCGCGGGCAGATGGCCTCCGTCCCCGGGCAAGCGGGTGATCGCCAGGGCGACGATCACTCCGGAGACCGCCAGCACCGGCAGCGACCACCACAGCGGAGGGCCGTTGTGGTAGCCGAGCGCGTGCGGGAGGTGGGTGTACAGCTCCCGCTGGATCTGGTAGATGAGCTCCAGGAACCCCCAGGCGCCGAGCGACACGATCACCCCGACGACCGCCGCCACGATGAGCAGCACGGCATACCGCCTGCTGCGCATCGTCGAGGCGACTTGCTCGGGCGTGGGCTCGGGTGCAGCGGCGGCGCCGTCCACGACAGCTAGTCCGCGGTCACAGTCCTGTCTCGGCGGTGATCCTCCCCGCCTTGACCGCTGTAGACAGCTCCTTGTAGTCCCGCTCGTTCTGGTCGGCGTATTCGTGCGCGAAGCGAACGAGCGCCCGATCGAAGCTGTTGCCGTTCCCTAGGTAGGCCGCGATCGCGATCCGGTCCCCGCTGCGAGCGTGGGCGCGCGCGAGCGTCCATCCGCACAGCCGTCCGTACGCGGCCATGCCCTTGGGGACCATCTGCTCGACCTCAGCGGATCCCTTCCAGTCCTTGAGCTGACGTCCGTAGAAGTCGCGTGGTCGGCCATCCGCCCCCGCGTCGACGTGCACCCAGCCCAGGAAGATGTCGCTGCTGGCCTGCATCAGCCGCTGCCCGACGACGACGCGCTGGCCGTGGTTTGCGAATTCGCTGGGCCCCAGGAACTCTTCGAGCACCGACTCCTCCGCCTCCTTCATCTGCAGGAACAGCGGGTCCTCGCCATCGCGGCCGAGGAGCAGCGCAATCCACGCACGCGTCCCCACGCTGCCCACCCCCACGACCTTGCGCGCGAAATCGACCAGTTCGAACTGCTCTAGCAGCACTCGGCGGTCGAACTCGAGCGTGTCGCGATACTTGCCGAGGAGCTCGTGCAGCGCTTCAAATATCTGGTCGCGCTCCACGCCCGGGAGCTGGTCGATCGGCACGATCAGCGGGGACTGGTCGAGGATCTTAGGCTGACCGTCGATGACCTCGGTCAGCTTCGAGAACGCCGACATGCTGTCCCGGGTGCGGGCCTTCGCCAGGGTCTTCTCGGTCCGAGCGACCATCTTTCGCTTGAACTGAGGGCCGTACTCCCGGAGGAACTGGTCGATATCGAGGCGCGCGTACCAGACCTTCAGGTTGCTCATCCCCGCAAAGTCGGCCATGGCCGTCCGGTATGCCTCGACCGTGTCGAGCACGATCCGTTCCTGGTCCTTGGTCCTGAAGCCGTTGTCGCGTGCCCCGATCAGCATGCTGACCGCGAGACGCTTGATGTCCCACTCCCACGGGCCCGGCAGCGTCTCGTCGAAGTCGTTGAGGTCGAACACCAGTTGCCGCTCAGGCGAGGCGAACACGCCGAAGTTCGACAAGTGGGCGTCTCCGCAGCACTGCACGTTCAGCCCCGAACGAGGTGTCGCCGACAGGTCTTGAGCCATGATCATCGCCGCCCCGCGGTAGAACGTGAACGGCGAGACCAGCATCCGGCCGTAGCGAATCGGCACCAGCTCGGGCACGCGGGTTTGCGCCTGCAGCTCTAGCAGCTCGATCGGATCCGAACGCGCCGGAGATGGCTCGAACACGCCGTGACGCGAACGTGGGACCTCGGCGCGCGCGGCGCGTCCTCGCGCCACCCGCTCGCTGACCGTCAGGTGCGGCACCTCGAGCATCGAATGCTTGTTTGAGCCCCGCGCCGCTCGACCGCGCTTCTGCGCCACTGTCGTCATACCGGCGATCCTCCCAGAGATCCGGCCGAAGACTTCATCCGATCGGGGTGAAGGCCGCGGTCTTGTGCAGGCCTCACCCGATCCGGACGATGCGGCAGAGCACGAGCTTCCTAGGCTGCCTGTGCGTGACCGGCGGCGATGCGCACGAGCCCTCTGAGCGCGGCCCATGCGCCGTCGGGATGGCCGGCGGAAGGCGCGGCGCCGGGGTGCGAACGAGCGATGCGCACGCGCAGCGCGGCGGGCAGGATCTCGAACCGCAGCGGGGCGTCCAGCATCATCGCCTCCCCATCGATCCCGGCCGGCACCGGTCCGCCCGACTGCACCTCGAATGCCGGGCTGGACCATTCGCGCCAGGGCCGGCGGCCGTTCGCACGGCCCCCGGCTCCGCGCCCCACGACAGCGACGCCAATCACGCCGTCGTCGAGGCAAGGGCGGGTGCCCGAGCCGAGCGCCCGCCCCAGGCGGTATCGGTTATTGGAGACGAGGATCACCACCCCGGAGCGATGCTCGTGACCCCCGGGCCCCTTCCACCGCAGATCGAGCTCGTCTCCGTTCCCACCGAGGGCATCCGGCGTCGTCTCGAGCAGCGTTCGGAGCTTGGCATCCCGATACCCGGCCCGCTGGACTGCCTCGGCGTAGACCCCCAGCGAGACATTGTTTACGAACACCCGGCCGTTGACCCGCGCCAGGTCCACCCGCCGCTCGCCGCCGTCGACGAACGCGTCGAGCGCGCCGATCACATCGTCCCGGTCGACTCCGAGGTCGAGGGCGAAGTGGTTCCGGGTGCCGGCCGGGATGCATGCATACGGCAGGCCGTGGTCGGCTGCTGCCGCGGCGACGATCGCCTGCGAGCCGTCGCCCCCGGCCATCGCGAGCGCATCGGCTCCACGGGCGATGGCCATCTCCACGAGCTCGCGAAGGTCGTCCCCGATTCCGAGCTCAACCGGTTCGATCTCTCTGGCACGCGCCTCGTCGGCGAGGTGGAAGCGCTGCGCCTTTCCGCCCCCCGAGTGGGGATTGAGAAACAGGACGGCGCGACGCGGACGTGCGGCCACCGGGAGCGCCACGCGCACGGCGAACGCTGTCCTGGCGCAGGCAAGGGCGAGCAAGATGCCCACGAGGACCAGGGTGTCGTCGAGCACCCGGCGCTCGATCACGATCAGCGTGATCGCTCCAGCCACGAGCAGCGCCGCGGCGCCCAACCCGGCGACACGTGCGAATCCTCGCCGCGTCAGGCCATACAAGCCGGCGGCCACGGCAACGGCCAGGCAGGCGAGCACGGACAGGCCCTTGGGAAACGAGGACGCCGCCCCCGCCACCGCCAGAGCGAGCGAGGCAATGGCAAACAACAACGCACCGAGGGCTGCAAGCCGGCGCGTCATGGCGGAAGCGGTGGCCGGTGAACGGTTGGCTCAGCGATGCCAGTCGTCTCGATGCCGCGATCTATGCGGCAGTGGCTCGTACGTCCACTCCGGAGCTTGACCGCACGATGCGCGCCCTCTCTCGGGCCGCCGACTACTCCCGGCTGTCGCTTGCCTCCGCGGCGCTGCTCGCGCTGCTGGGTGGACCGAAGGGGCGCCGCGCGGCCCAGATGGGGGTCGCGTCCGTAGCGGTCACGTCCGCGGCCGTGAACGGGGTGGCCAAGCAGCTCGGCCCGCGAGCACGTCCAGATCGGGGCGCCCGCCGCGTGCCCTTCGCCCGGCACGTCCGAATGCCGGCGTCCAGTTCGTTCCCGTCCGGGCATGCGGCGGCCGCGTTCGCGTTCGCGACAGGCGTCGGGGCCACACTCCCGGCGGTCGGTGGGCCGCTCCGGGCGCTCGCCGCGCTCGTCGCTTATTCCCGCGTCCACACGGGCGTCCATTATCCGGGTGACGTAGTGGCCGGCGCCCTGCTCGGAGCGACGCTCGCCCAGCTCACCACGACGGCAATTGAGCATCAGCGTCCGAGGCGACGGACCCCGTCGTCGACGGCGGCGACAGCGACCACGTAGGCCACGTGGGTCCCGATGCTCGTCGCGATCACGTCGGCGGGCCAGCGCCACGGGGGCGGGGTGCGGCCAAGCAGCGGGAACAGCGACACCGTCGCGCTCATCAGCGTTCCGCCGAACGCGGCGCTCGTCCACGGCTCGCGAATCCTGTGGTGGAGCAAGCCGTGCCACAGTCCGAACGCCGACCCGTAGCTCCAGCGCAGGAGCAACCCCAGGTCACGTTCTTCGCGTGCGGTCACGTGCGGGAGATGCATCACGCTCGCGACGATCTGCCCGGGCACGAGCGAGTCGTCGTAGTCCAATGGGCCGCGGCGACCCGATCGGAGCCGGCGCTCGAGCGCGTACGCCAGCGTCAGCGCCGCGGTGCCGGCCGTTCCGCCGAGCACGCTCCGGACAGGCCACGGCAGCTTGGTTGCAGCCATGAGGTGGGCAATTTCACGGCGCGTTCCCCGTGCGGTCATCACCTGATCGGGGTGAAGCGGGAGGTTGGGCGATCTGGATGATTAACCACCAGTGAAAGAATCGGACCTCGCGGTCACATGGCTCGGCCATGCGATCACGCTGCTAGAGCTCGAGGGAGCGATCGGATGAGCGTGGCGGTGAGCGAAGCCGCAGGCGGCTAGCCGAGAGCGCTCGGTTCGGGACGGGTGCGCGGATGGGAGGCGTCACACCGGGGCTCGTGATCGCGGTGGCAGCGATCGCGCTTCCGGATTCGGTGAACCCCTCCCTGATCGTCTCCGCTCTCTACCTCGCCGCTCGCCCCCATCCGACGCGGCAGACTTCGGCGTTCACGGCCGCTGCATTTGCGGTCACGGTGGCAGGCGGAGTGGCAATCGGCGTCGGTCTGGGAGACCTGATCCTGTCCTTACTGCCGAAACCGGGCGCCACGGTCAAGTACGCGTTGGAGATCGCGGCCGGATCCATACTGGTGTGCGGTGGCGTCGTGATCTGGTGGCGGCGCCGCTCGCTGGGAGCGCACCAACCGTCGGGCGGTCCAGGGCGTGGCGGTGGCAGCGGCTCCGCCGCGCTGTTCGGTGCCGGCCTTGGCGGTGTCGAGCTGCTGACCGCGTTCCCGTATTTCGCGGCGATCGCCTTGATCGCCGGCTCCTCCGCATCTGGGGCCGGGAAGCTTTTCCTGCTCCTCGTTTACAACGTGGTCTACTTCCTGCCGCTGATCGCGATCGTGATCGTATGCGCGGTGATGGGCGAGCGGGGTGGCCGCAAACTGGCGCCGGTGGGCGAGTGGATCGCGACGCGCTGGCCCTTCGTCGTCGCGCCGATTGCAGGCGCTGCGGGCGTCGGGCTGATCACGTACGGGAGCGTGCAGCTGGCATGACGACCGGTTCCCCCCCGAGCCGCTTGCGGAACACGTAGTACGTCCAGCCCTGGTAGAGGACCACCAGCGGCGTGAAGATCGCGGCGACGATCGTGATCACCTTGAGCGCGTAGTGCCCGGATGCCGCGTTCGAGAGCGTCAGGCTGTTGGCGAACACGGGATGCGACACCAGCACCCGCGGGTAGAGCCCGGTGAATATCGTCGCGACGATCGCCGATCGCACCCAGCCCGGTCATCGCGAACGCCCAGCCGTCGCGGCGGGCAATCGCGAACGCCGCGGCGAGCAGCAGCGCCGCCCCCGCCAGCGCCGCCGGAATGGCGGTGGGAAGGATGCCGCGGCTGTTTCTCTGATGAGCGACCACGACCGTCCAGACCAGGAAGCCCAGCTGCTACCACGATCGCGGGGGCCGATAAGCGCCTGGCCGTCGCGGCTGCCCGCGAACCGAGCTCTCCTCCGGTGCGGATCGCCAGGTAGGTGGCGCCGTGGAACGCGAACACGAAAACGGTGGCGATGCCCCCCAAGACGGTGTAGCCGCTGAACAGATCCGCGAAGCTCCCCGAGAATCCATGCGACGAGTTGAGCGGTACGCCGTGTAGCAGGTTCGTCAGCACTATCCCCCACAGGAACGGGGCGCCGAGGCTGCCCACGGTATTGGCCCACTGCCAGACGGCCCGCCACCCTGGGCTGTCGCTCTTCTCACGCCACTCGAACGAGACGACGCGAACAATCAGGCAGAGGAGGATCAACAGGAGCGCCAGGTAGAACCCGGAGAACATCGTCGCGTACCACGCGGGAAAGGCGGCGAACGTCGCGCCGCCGCCACCACCAGCCACACCTCGTTGCCGTCCCACACCGGGCCGATCGACTCGAACATCGTGCCGCGCTCGCGCTCGCTGTACGGCAGCACCGGGAGCAGCATGCCGACGCCGAAATCAAACCCTTCGAGCAGGAAGTAGCCGGCCCACAGGACGGCGATCAGCCAGAACCAGATGATCTCGAGACTCATCGCGGAGGCCTCAATAGCCCACAGCCGGCGCCGGGGCGGGGACGGCCGCCTCCGGACCGACCTGCGGCGGGTCAAGGCGCGCGTAGCGACGCATCAGAACGAAGTCGACCACGCCGAGCGTGACGTACAGAAGGACGAACACCCCGAGGCTCGTGCGCGACGGTCGCGGTGCTGGTGCTGGGTGACACCGCCTGCGAGGTCTTCAGCAGTCCCTGCACGATCCACGGTTGGCGGCCCATCTCGGTGAGGATCCAGCCGAAGGTGGCAGCGACGTACGGGGCTGCGATCGTGACGATCCCAGCCCACAGGAACCAGCGAGCCTTCTCAAGCCTTCGCTTTCGCAACAGCCACGCCCCCACGGCCGCGACCAGGAACATCAGCACCCCGAGCATGGCCATCACCCGCATCGACCAGTACATGAGCCGGACGTCGGGCATGTAGTTGCCGGCCCCGTACTGCTTCTGCTCCTGGGCCTGGAGCTGGTTGAGGCCCTGGATCTTGCCGTTGAACGAGCCAGTGCCCATCCACGACAGCACCCTCGGGATCGTGATCGAGAAGCTCGGATTGGGGTGCTGCGGAGAGAATCCCCCGATCTGGAACAGCGAGAAGCCGCAGGGCTGGCAGGTGTTCCACTGCGCCTCGGATGCGGCGATCTTCATGCCCTGCTGGCTGGTGACCGCCTCGCCGAAGCGGTTGCCCACCGACAGCTGGACCAGCGTCGCGGGCACCGCCACGACCAGCGCGAGCTTCGCCGCTCGGCGGAACAGCTCGATGTTGCGGCCGCGCAACAGATGCCAGCAGGAGATGCCCAGCATTACGATCGACCCGAAGACCAGACCGGCCAGGATCGTGTGCAGGTACGCGATCAGCGCGAACTCGTTTGACAGGAGGGCGCCCAGGTTGTTCAGCTGGGCCTTGCCCTGCACGAGCTTGTAGCCGACCGGGTGCTGCATCCACGAGTTCGCGACGAGGATCAGGTAGGCCGACAGCCACGTCGCCAGTGCCGCGATCCAGATCGTCGCCAGATGCACGCGCGGCGGCAGCCGGTTCCACCCGAAGATCCACAGCCCGAGGAACGTGGCCTCCAGCATGAACGCCGCCAGGCCCTCCATCGCCAGCGGCGCGCCGAACACGCCGCCGACGTAGTTCGAGTAGACCGACCAGTTCATGCCGAACTGGAACTCCTGCACCAACCCGGTCGCCACGCCGATCGCGAAGTTGATCAGCAACAGCGTCCCGAAGAAGCGGGTCAAACGCAGCCAGGCATCATCGTGCTTGCGGTGCCAGATCGTCTGCATCACCGCCACCAGCGGCGCCAGCCCGAGCGTCAGCGGCACGAACAGGAAGTGGTAGATCGACGTCGTCGCGAACTGGGCGCGGGCCAGGTCGACCGTGGTGGACGCCAGGACGGCCACGGCGCGATTACGGCGACGTCACTGGCTGATCGGCCGTGACCGGCCGCTCGACGCTGGCGAGCTCGCCCTCCATCACGCGGTTCTCGCGGGCCCCGAACCGCGCGCCGATCGCGGTGATCAGCACGGTCAGGCGCCTTCCGCCTACGCCGCCGAGGTAGAAGAGGTGCACCCCGGCATACATCAGGAAGGCCGGCAGTCCCCGAGAGCCGGTGCCCTCGCACCTCGCACACGGCCTTGCCTCGACCGACCACCGCCAGCGCGCCCTTGTCGAAGTACTTGAACGGCGTGGAGGCCCCGGGCTGGCCGTTGTGGATGGCCTTTGCCACGTGACGCGCCTGTTGGATCGCCACCGTCGCCAGGCCGGGCAGCGGTCTGCCGTCTGCTCCGGCGAGCTTCGCCGCATCGCCGATCACCGAGATCTCGGGATGAGCCGGGCAGCGTCAGATCTGGGTTGACCTCGATGTGCCCGGCGCGGTCGGTGCCGGCCCCGGTCGCCCGCGCCAGGATCGCAGCCACTCCGGCCACACGGACTCCAGCCGCCCAGACGACGGTCCGGGTGGAGATCCGCTCGGTCTTCTCGCCGGTCTTCACGTCTACGCCCTGGGAGTCGATGCCGGTCACCATCGCCTGCTCACGGATCGTGACGCCCAGGCCCGCCAGCTCCTTGGCCGCTGTGGCTGACGTGCGCTCGCTGAACGCCGACACCAGGCGGTCGCCGGCGTCGAGCAGGATCACCCGGGCTGCCCGCGGGTCGATTCGTCTGAAGTCCCGCTTCATCGCATGCCGCGAGAGGATTGCGAGCTGGCCGGAGATCTCTACCCCCGTCGGACCTCCGCCGACGACCACGAACGTGAGCCATCCGTCGCGTGTCGCCGGATCCTCCGCTCGTTCCGCCTCCTCGAACGCGCCGAAGATGCGATCGCGAAGGTCAAGCGCATCGCCCAAGGTCTTCAGTCCGCAGCTGACCTCCCGCCACTCGTCGTGTCCGAAGTACGACGTCTCGCCGCCACAGGCCACGATCAGACTGTCGTAGTCGAGGCGGTCGCCGCGATCGAGAAGCACCTGACGCCTGTCTACGTCGAAGTCCGTGACCTCCGCCATCACGACGCTGGCATTGGCCTGGCGCTTGAGCATTGCGCGGATCGGTGATGCCACGTCGCCGGCAGACAGGGCGCCCGCCGCCACCCCGTAGATCAGAGGCTGAAACAGCTGATGGTTTCTCCGATCGACGACCGTGACCTCAAAGTTGGACGCCTGAGCTTGCGGGCAGCCTCGACGCCGCCGAATCCCCCGCCGACGATCACCACCCGGTGCCGCCGCCGACCGGCGCCGTCATCAGACATGGGCGGACTCCGGCTCAGTCGTCTTGGCGCTAAGGCGCGCGAGCAGGTGGTCGCCGACGCGGATGCCGTTGGCCATGGCCGTCAGCGCCGGGTTCACCGCACCTATGCTGGGGAAGAAGCTGGTGTCGACGACGTACAGGTTGTCGAGCTCATGCGCGCGGCAATCCCGGTCCAGGACCGAGCTGGCGGGATCTGTGCCAAACCGGCAGGTGCCGGCCTGATGGGCCACGCCCGCAACCGGGATCTCGTTCTTGAGGTAGGCGTGGTGCGGCAGGAGGTGCCCGTGATGCATGCCCAAATCGGCGAGCATCGACTTGAGCTGGTGATAGAGACGCTCCTTGGGAACCTCGTTGCTGGCCGTGTAGCTGATCGCGATATTGCCGTCGCGCGCGAGCGTGACGCGATTCTCGGGCATCGGCAGATCCTCGGTGGAGAGCCAGAAGTCGATCGCGTGGCGGGCGACGTCGCGCAGTGTCCAGGTAGGAGCGAACCTCGTCTCGCCCGGCTTCTCGCCGCGGAACATCGGCGTCCTGCGACTTGCCGACCATCTGGATGTTGCCCAGCGGGAACTCGAAGTCCTCACCGCCGGAGAGGTAGAAGTCGTTGACGCCGAGCGTCTTCTGGAACACCGTGGGGTTCTCTTCCTTTGAGAGCGCGAGCACCGCCTGGCTGTTGTGGAACATGTAGTTGCGCCCCACCTGGTCCGAGCCGTTGGCGAGCCCGTCAGGATGCTTGTCGGTGGCCGAGGCCAGGAGCAGCTTGGCGCTGTTGGCGGCACCGCACGAGACGACCACGATGTCGCCTTCGAACGTCTCCTGGTGCCCGTCGAGCTTGGTCACGACGCCGGTGACTTCCGTGCCCGCGGCGTTTGTCTGACAGCCGCACGGCCTCAGCCCCGGTGAGCAGCGTCACGTTCGGATGCTCGAGCGCCGGCCGGACACTGATCACCTCCGCGTCGGACTTCGCGTGCACGAGGCATGGGAAGCCGTCGCAGTTGTCGCAGCGCACGCATTTGCTGAACGGCATGTTGTCCTCGTCGAGCAGGATCCCGCATGGCGCATGGAACGGATGGAGTCCGGCGGCGGCGAGGTCATCTGAGAGCTGCTGGATCCTGCGGCTCGTGCGACACAGCCGGGAACGGGTAGGCAGCGCTCGCGGGAGGCTCGGTCGGGTCCTCGCCACGCGCGCCGTGCACCTGGTAGAGCTGCTCCGCGCGCGTGTAATAGGGCTCGAACTCCTCGTAAGGGACCGGCCAGGCCGGCGAGATCCCGTCGTGGTGGCGGAGCTCGCCGAAGTCCTCCTGGCGCAGCCGGTAAAGCGCCGCTCCGTACAGCTTCGTCGCGCCGCCGACGAAGTAGTGCACCTGAGGCTCGAACGGAGAGCCGTCCGAGTAGTACCAGGTGTCCGGCGATTGGTAGCGGCCGTCGACGAACACGTCCTCGGCCAGCCAGTTCTGCGGCTCGCGCTTCAGCCAACCGCCGCGCTCGAGCAGCAGGATGCGCAGGCCCGACGGGGCCAGTTCGTGGACCAGCGTCCCCCCGCCGGCGCCGCTGCCAATCACGATCACGTCGTATGAGCTCATCCGCTGAGTTCCTTTGCTAGGTCGATGCCAGGGGATACGGCCTAGCGGATCGTCGAGCGGACGGACTAAGAGTTCATCACCTGATCGGGGTGAAGCTGCGACGGGGCTCTTCCTTAATCCCCTTCGGAGGATGGCGAAGCCGCCGACGAGCGGCATGCTGATTGATACCCGTGGGCCGCGTAATCCTTCTGTCGCTGACCGCCTCGCTGAACCCGACGCTTCTCGCGACGACGACGATCATGCTGCTCCTGCCGAGCCCCTCGAAGCTGATGTTCGGCTATCTGCTCGGCGCGTACCTCACGAGCATCACGCTGGGGCTGGTGATCGTCTTCTCACTACCGAACTCGAGTGCGACCAAAACCACCCAGCACTCCCTCAGCCCGGCCGTGGACATCGGCCTCGGCGCGCTTGCTCTGGCGCTGGCCTACGTCGTCTACTCCGGGCGCCACGAACGCCTGCGCGAGCGAAGGCGAGAGCACAAAGCAAAGAAACCGGACAAGGGCCCGCCGAAGTGGCAGCGGGCGCTGAGCAAGGGATCCGCCCGAACCACATTCGTGATCGGCGCACTGCTCACGCTTCCCGGCGCCTCGTACCTCGCCGGCCTTCACGAGATCCACACGCTGAAGTACTCGACCGCCGTGACCGTGCTGCTGGTCATCGGCTTCAACCTGGTCATGCTCTGGCTACTCGAGGTTCCGCTCGCGTGCTTCCTGGCCGCTCCGGAATGGACTCCTCGCGCGATCGAACGGGCCAAGCTCTGGGTCAGTCGGCACGCGCACATGTTCGCGGTGCGAGGCTTCACCGCCGTCGGCCTGCTTCTCATCATCAAGGGCATCGTCGGGCTGGCGTAGCCTCGCCCCTGTCATGCCCTTAGGGCGCTATGCAGGCCCGACGCGCTACACAGCGCCCGAGGTACGCGCCGCAGCGTGGGGAGTCGGCCCTATCAACGCCCCGATGATCCACAGGATCGGGAAGAAAAAGCCGACCCAGAACATCACGTAATGGCCTTTACGGAACGTACTCATGCCGAGAACCACCCAGCACACCACGTACAAAATGCCCAACAAGATCCAGAGGACGGTCATGCGCTCCACCGCTTTCGATTGGGTACCACCGCCGTTCTCACTGTGCCGCGTTGGCGTCCAAGCCACCTAGCACGATCACACCGTCGGCTGTGGGCTGCAAGGGTGCCGCCGGTCAACCGGCGGCGGCGAACACCACATTCGGCGAGCTGGGCATCGCTTCTCAGGCTGCGTAAGCAACTCGGGATTAACCTTCAGGCGACCGGGACGCACCCCCGCACCGTGGTTCCGCGCCCCTTGCGGGAGACGATCTCGACCGTGCCACCGACCGTCTGGACGCGGTCACGCATGTTGATCAACCCGCTGCCCAGTGACGGTTTGCTGGCGTCGTAGCCCCCGCCGGAGTCCCGGAGCTCAAACAATAAGGACGATCCGTCCTCCCACAGCCTCAAGGCGGCACCAGCACGCCGCCCCGCGTGCTTCACGGTGTTCTGGAGGGCTTCGAGACAGCAGTAATACACAGCCAGCTCCACGTCCTCGTCGTACCTTCCGATCCCGCTGGCGCGAAATGACGCCGGCCGCGGCATGTTGCGGGCAGCGGCCCGAAGCGCATCCGCGAGGCCGCGGTCGTGAAGCAGCTCCGGATAGATGCCATGGGCGACGAGACGCAGCGCCTTGAGCGCGGTGTCCATTTCCACGCCTAACGCGTTGAGCGCGAGCTCGGCCCGCGAAGGATCTTCCTGCATCGCCTCAGCAGCCAGGTCGAGCTTGATCCTCATGCCCACCAGCTGCTGCTGGACGCCATCGTGGAGGTCGCGCTCGAGCCGCCGCCGCTCGGCGTGAGCGGCCTCTGTCATGCGAACTCGCGACGCGACCATTTCGGCGGTTGACGCCTCAAGCTCGGCCTTGAGCCGAACCTTCTCCAGTCGCATCAGCGCGGCCGTACCCGCCGCCTGGACGAGCCGCTCCTGACCGGCGAGGTCCCGACTGTAGATGATCGCGGCGACGCGACGCCCACCCTGCTCCACCCAGGTGACCGCATGGTCGTCCGGAAACTCATCTACGGCCACACCTGAGGAATCCACGTACGTCCCCGTCACGGGCCGTTGATAGGCGATGCGTAGGAGGGGATCACCCAGGACGGAGGCCATCAGGGCCTGGGGATCAGCTTCCGGCCGTCGGCCGAGCAGGCTGACGAACTCCGTGAGGACCTGCGCCATCGCCAACCGCTCCATGCCGAGACCGATCAGAAAGGCGAACGGAAGTCCCACGGCACAAGAGATGTACGCGGTACCCAATGCTCCCTGTGCCTTCGCGCCCGCGGCCACTGAGCCCAAATATCCGATCACGAGCACGCCGTACGCCACGCTCGTGAGGAAGACGGGCAGGGTCGCCAAGCGCAGCAAGGCGGGTGCCGAGCGAAGGCGGCGGTAGAGCAACAGCGGCACGCCACACGTCAAGGCCATCCAGAGCAGCACCAAGCCGGCCTTCAGCGGCGCCGGTGCAGCTGCGGCGGACCCGAGCGAAAATGCATTGTCGGGACAGCGGAGGCCACACTGGATCAGCGGCGTTTTCAGCGGCGGCTGCCGGGCCACCAGGATCGCGACGAACCACAGCACGGTCGCGACGGCGCCGATGCGCCACACGAACTGCCATTCGATTGTCGGGCGTAGGCGGCCCACCGGATGCGCCAGCATGAGGTAGGCGAACACCGCCGGGGCCAGGACCGTACAAACTACGCCGATGCTGAACAGAACGCGATTGCCCGACCCATTCAGCAGCCAAAACGCGGAGAAGAAGCCGGCGGCGATCAGCTGACCGCCCATCCGGGCCTGAAGCGTGCTCGTCCGCGCGTAAAGACCGGCGGCGATCAGCGTGGCGATGATTACAACCCTGATCAGAACTGCGCCGTGAGCGGGTATGGGATTGGCGTTTGCCGAGGTGGTCCATCCCACCCCTCCGGCAGCGATCGCGCCAAGCAGCGCGATCGTCAGATGCCGCCACCCCACCGGTATCGATGCCCATCTCTGCCTGGCTAGGTCTGCTAGGTCCGTTATTCGCCGGCGGGGAACAGCGGGCCAGGCGGCATCGTCACTCGCGATACCTGACTGGAGGGGCCGAACTGGCAGCAGCGACCTTCACGACTCGACCCAGGTCCGGACGAACCGCGGGCGGACGACGTTACAAAACGGAGCGATTCCCGACCGCCGTTGCGCCCCTCCCAGGTAGGTGGCTACAGCGTCACCGTTTTCCGGCGCCTCCCCGTTTGGCTCCGTCGGCATATAACCACCCCACAGCCCCTGCCAATCCACCGCAGAAGCCGATGTTGGATTTCAACTTCTCTCGCAAATAGCATACACCCATTGCCCCTGATAGTGCCGTGCCCAACGGTCGCCCCAGCAGTCCGCACGCCGGGCCGCGGCCGCAGAGATCACGCTCGCGCCCGGTCCAGCAACCGGCGGCTACGTCCTAGGCGGAGCTGCCGTTCTCTTCCGCCAAGAAGATCAGCGTCGCCTTCACCCGCGGGCTGACCTCCTGGGTGTCCGGCAGGCCGAGCTTGGAGAAGATGGAGTTGACGTGTTTCTCCACCGCTCGCTTGGTCAAAAACAGCGACTCCGCGATCGCCCCGTTGCTCTTTCCCGTCGCGATCTCAGCCAGGAGTTCACGCTCACGTGGCGTCAATTCCGCTAGTGGCGAGTTGTCGGCGCGAGCGCGAGCCTCTATCAGGATGTCAACGATGGCCGGATCGATCACGGACCCACCCTCCGCGACCCGCTCGATGGCGTCGATCAGCTCGTCGCGCTTCCGGACGTTCTCCTTGAGCAGGTATGCACGCCGGCCCGTCCCGCCCTGTAGCAATGCGAGAGCGTATGCGGGCTCAGCGTATTGGCTGAGAACCACCACGCCCACCTCCGGAGCGGACTCGCGAAGCGCGGCGGCGATCCGGATCCCGTCATCAGCGCGAGCCGGCGGCATCCTGATATCGGTGAGCACCACCTCCGGAGACCAAGTATCGATGGCGGTCTGCAGCTCCTTGGCGTTGCAACAAACCGCCACCAGGTCCACTTCCGGTGAGGCGTTGAGCGTCAGAACGAGGTACTCGCGAATTATGTAGGAGTCCTCGGCCAGGACTACGCGGATCGGGGCGTGAGAAGGCTCCGCCACTGCTCCCTCCTTCACGTCGCCGGCAAGCTGCCCTTCAACCATCCCCACTCATCCAAAAAATTAGCGCTTCCAGTGAAGCGTTGGGGTTCGTGCTGACGTCGAATTGTCGTCGCTTGACGAACTTCGAGCAAGGGCGGACGCCCTCTACCGAAGGACCGGCATACACCACTCAAGCACTGGATCGCGATGAGGTAACACCCGCTCCCGGCCCCTGGTGCTTGAGGCCGTCACCCACAACGGGTGATGCGTTTCGCCCCGAGCCGCGCACCCTTTCCAGGGGCTAACGCCCCAAGTCAAACAGCGCGGAGGTTCGACGATGGAGCAGAGCGAACAACCCGGACCAGTGGACCTGGTCGTCATCGGCCGCCCGCCGGGAGTGCCGATGACCGCCGCCGGCGCTCGTTGACGGCAGCGCGACGATGAAGCGCGGCTCATGACAGCGCACGGTCATGAGACGATCGCCGTAGATCCGCGTGGTGAGCAGCTCCGCTCGGCGAGCGCCGAGCGGCGGAAGCGCTTCGGAGTGCTGCTGGTCGCGATCGTCGCGGTATTCGTCCTGGAGGGCGTGAGCACCCCTGGGCCCTGGCAGCAGGTGGTTGCCGCCGCCTTGCTTGCGACGACACTCCTATTGGCGATGCGGGTGGCCGACGTGAGGCCACGGTTCATCCGGCCCATCGGGCTGATCGCCCTTCTCCTGGTCGTTCTCAGCCTGGTCGAGGCTGTAGCTGGCAACGCCGATGGGTCCGCCGCGAGGATCGCGAACGTGCTGCTCGTGATGTTGTCCCCGCCGGCGGTCGTGCTGGGGATCGTGCGCACGCTGCGGGCTCGCAACCAAGTGACAATCGAGGCGGTGTTCGGAGTGCTCTGTCTCTACCTGCTGCTGGGCATGTTCTTCGCCTTCCTATATGGCGCGATTGGCCGAATCGATGGCACGTTCTTCGCTCAGAGCGCCCAGGCCACGACTGCCCACTGCCTGTACTTCAGCTTCACCACCCTGACCACGGTCGGCTACGGAGACTTCACGGCAGCGAGCAACCTTGGTCACACCCTTTCAGTGTCCGAAGCCCTCCTTGGCCAGATCTACCTGGTCACGATCGTCTCCGTCATGGTCGGGAACCTTGGTAGAAGCCGACGCCGGGACGGGGCGGAGTGGCCACTCGAGGGAAGCTGACGTCAACGCCGCAGCCCTCTGCAGCTTGGGTGTCACTCGTCAGCGTCCATCTCGTAGCCGAGTGCGGTCGCCAGCCTGGGCGCTGCTGCGACGAGGCGCGCGAGGCCGACCGCGGGACCGACCGCGACGAGCACGTCGACGATCTCGGACTCGTTGGCGCCGGCTTGAAGCGCATGCTCGACTGCCGCTCGGAGCGAAGATGTTGCCGCACCGAGAGCAAGCAAAGCTCCCAGGCGAACGAGGACGTCGACCTTTTGATCGAGTGCCGGGGGCGACTCCCGAACCGCCCCGATCATCAAAACCTGCCCGACCGATTCCTCGTCGTTCAGTGCCAGGTGCCGCAAAAGACGCTCAACTTCGTCCACGGCGGGCAGGCTAGGCGGTGAGCGGTGGCACGCATCCCCCGAACAGGGTGATGACTCACAAGGCGGCCGGCACGAGGATCATCGCGATCGTCAGAGCACGACTCCTGCCGACCTGAGCGGCGAACCCACGTTCGTCTTGGCGCCCGCCGGGGCGTTCGCGCGAACCTCGACGTGGTGTCGGCTTCCTCCAAGAAGGGGGCAGACGCCCTTGCCGTTTGCACTCTGGTCGGGGACAAATTGGGTGGCACCGAATACCGTTCTGGAATCACGGAGGCCAATGTCAGCCGGCCACGCAGCCGTACTCCCGCGTCGTGTGCACAAATCGGGGGCGAACGGCGTCAAACCGAATCCACCACTCGCTCTGGTCGGGGACGTTCCGGCGTTGCCAAGCGCGATCCTACGGCGGCCCTCGCTCTCGCAGGGCCTGGCCGATGCTCCGGGATCGGCGCTTGCCTTGATCGTCGCGCCACCGGGTTACGGCAAGTCGACGCTGCTCGCAGAGTGGGCGGAGCGCGACGAGCGGCCATTCGCGTGGCTCGCCCTGGGGCAAAGCGACCGCCGGACTGCCCCGGCCTCTGCGGGGCCTGCGCGCCACGCCGCCGCTGAGCGCCTGCCCCAGCTCGTTCGCAAGCTGCGAGCGAGGAACACCAGCTTCGTCGCGGTCCTCGACGACGCGCACCTGGCGTCTGGCGCGTTGGGCGAGATCGCGCAAGCCGCCCTGAAAGAGCTCCCGCCAGGATCGACGCTGGCGCTTGCGTCAAGGGCAGAGCCGCCACTTCCGGTGGGCCGTCTGCGCGCACACCGCCTCCTGAGCGAGATCCGCATGCAGCAGCTCGCGATGAGCTCCAGCGAAGCCGCCGCGCTGCTCAGCCAGGCCGGACTGGAGCTCACGTCCGAGGAACTCCACGCCCTCGTTTCACGAGCCGAGGGCTGGCCGGCAGCCCTTTACCTCGCGGCACTGGCGGCGCGTGAGGAACCTGAATCGCTAGCCAGCTTCGGCGGTGATCACCACCTTCTGTTCGAGTACTTGTGGGACGAGGTCCTAGCTCCTCTGCCGGCCGAGCTGATCAGCTTCTCCGTCCGGACCTCCGTGCTGGATGAGCTATCGGGGCAGAGCTGCGACAACGTGCTCGACCAGCAGGGTTCGGCGGTCCTCCTCGAACGCTTGGCGAGGCTCACGCCGTTACTCACCCCCGTCGATCCTGCGCATAACCGATACCGCTGGCACAGGTTGATGCGAGAGGCGCTCCGAGCGCGGCTCGAGAGAATCGAGCCCGAGCTCGAGCTCTGCCTCCGGTTGCGCGCTTGCGGCTGGTACTCCGGTCGTGGTGACACGCAGCGAGCGACCGATCAAGCCGCCGCTGCACGTGACGCCGAGCTGACCGGCCAGCTCCTGTGGCCGAACATCCTGGATCATCTGACCCAAGGCAGGGACGACCTCGTCCGTGGTTGGCTGAGCAACTTCGGCGATGGCGTGATCGCTGATCACCCGCCGTTGACGCTGTCGGCTTCGCGTGAGTGCGCTGCTCGCCGGCAACGTGAACGATGCGCGGCAATGGTCGTGCATCACCGAGACCGTGCTGGAACGGCGGAATGGGTGCGACGTCCGCTCGCTCGCCACGGGCCTTGCGGTCATCGACGCGGTGACGTCGGTCGACGGCTTGGGCCGGATGGCCGAGCTGGAGGCGAGGGCGGGTGCCTCCGAGCCCGAGGTCAGCACGTGGCGGCCGGTCTGCGCGCTGCTAGCCGGCGTTGCCAGGCACCTCCAAGGGGATCGCGATGCCGCGGAGCCCCTGCTCGACGAAGGCATCCGACTGGCGGCGAACCGCGCACCGACTTTGAGCGCGCTGTGCCTCGCCCAACGAGCGATGATCGCGATCGAGCGGGAAGACTGGACATTGGCCGCGGAGCTCACCGACCGCGCGGCGATGGTGGTCGACGAATGGCGTCTGAGCACAGATCCGCTGCTGGCGGTCGTGTTCTCTGTGCTCGCCGCCTCGCGAGCGCACGAGGGCAGGATCGACGAGGGCAAGCGGGACCTGCGGAGCGGCATCAAGCTGCTCGAGGAGCTTGGCGACTTCGTGGCGTGGTACGCCGCCGAAACACGAATCCTGCTCGCCTACGCCTCGCTCCGACTCGCTGACGTCGTTGCCGCCAGGACGCTGCTGGCGGAGGCCTCACGCTTCGCGCGCAGGGCACGGGGAGCGACGATATTCTCCGCCTGGTTCGACCAAGCATGGGCGGACATGGACACGCTGGCGGAAACGAGCCTGGCCGGCCCGTCATCGCTCACCATCGCCGAGCTCAGGGTCCTTCGCTTCCTGCCCAGCCACCGCTCGTTCCGTGAGATCGGGGCACAGCTGGGCGTGTCCGCCAACACTGTCAAGACGCAAGCTCACGCGGTGTATCGCAAGCTGGGCGCGGCATCCCGCTCCGAGGCGGTCGTGCGGGCAACGCAAGCGGGCTTATTGGCCCAGTGACGGCCTCGGGTTCTGGGCTACGTCTCGACTTCGACGTCGTGGTCCAGGGCTAACGCCAGGCGCGGAGCGCTGGTGACAGCTTGGGCCGTACCCGCAGCTGACGCGCCGTTGAGCAGGACTTGTACGAGCGCCGCTTCGTCTGCACCCTCCGCGGCGGCCGCGTCAACTGCCCAGCGCAGCGTGACCGTGGCGGCGTCGACCGCGAGCAGCGCAGAAAGCTGAACCAGCGCCCGCGTTCTGCGATCGAGCGCTCCGGGATGGCACCTTTGCGGCGAGAGAACGTCCCGCAGACAGGTCTCGTCGTTGGCCGCCAGCCGCCGGAGGAGCTCCTCGGGCGCGCTCACGTCTCAGCTGTGGAGGAGTTGAGCCTTGGCGAGCTGGTACTCATCGCTCGTGAGCGCTCCTTTATCGCGTAGATCGGCGAGTTGCTGCAGCTCCTCCAGCATGGTGGGTTGGCTCGGCGCCGAAGGGCCGTTCGGCTGCTCGCGCTGCACGCGCCGCACGGCGACCCATGCGCGAATCCTCGCCGTGGCCTCGCCGAGCCGGGCGGCAGGGAACTCCTCCATGGTTTGACGTCTGAGCAGGTACATGCCAAACAGGGCCAGCAGCGTGAAGACGATGATTCCCGCCGGCGTGCCGGTCGCGTGGATCGGATCCCAGATGAAGATCAGCACCATCACCCCGAGGGTGCCCAGATACCAACCGACCGGGTGCTCGCGGAGCGAGGGGGCGATCGCGAGCCGAGCGGCACGGGCGGGGCGCGCCGGCCCGGCGAACCAGGCGGCGATCACCAGCGGGACTCCGATCACGATGACTCCGGCGGCAATCTGATGGAGCATCTGACTACTGATCGAGACCACGTGCGTGATCGCGGGCCGCAACGACGCGTCGTCGGTCAGCGCCTCCGCGACCTGGGTTACGAAAACCGAGCGGACGAGGATCACCAACGCTCCGCCCACCACCGCGGCGAATCCCACGTTCATCAACATACGGCGGCGGCGATCGCGCGCCAGCCAGATGGCAAGCAGGTAGAGCAGCGGAACCAGGACCGTGAGCCACACCGCGAGATGGCGTATGGCGTTGCCGATGTTCTGCACGTACTTCAGCTGGTCTGACTTCAGCACGGTCAGATGCGCAATGTTTTTAGGCAGCTTCGCGCTCAGGTTGGGGGGCAGACCGAGCCGCGAGGCGATGTTGTCGACTATCGACGCCAGGTCCAGCGTGACTACGCCCTGATTGACCCCCACAGGACCTTTGCCGCCGGTCGCGATGGCGACGAAGGACTGATTAGCAGCGTAGTTCGCCTTCGCCCACAAGTTCTGGATGCGCGGACGCGACAGCGCCGTGTCGACGCCCTGCACCGCCAGATTTTGCAGCGCTCCGGCGGCCGGCGAGGCAAGCGGCTGCAACCTCGGCGGAAGGCCTGACTTGAGCACCCCGGCAACGTTGACGTTCGCGTAGAGCTGATCTACCGCATAGTTGGCGGTGGCAGAGCGAATCGTAGGGTCCTGGAGCAGCTGAGTGCTCGTGTTCGACCAGTTGGCTGGACTGAACAGGAGCCTGTTCGCCCACACGGCGAAGATCCCCACCACCAGCAGCAGCGTCGTGAATCCGATAAGGGAATAGACGAGGACCTTTCGCTTGCGCGAGATCGCCCGCGGCACGCGCGGGGTCGCGCTTGCGGCATCGGTGGCATGCGGGACCGTCGCCACCCCCGGGGGCCTCCACGGTGTGGTCCTCAACCTCACCGGACGACATCTCGCCCCCCGTCTCTCGAATTCGCGCACACGTCGGCATCGTCACGCCAATCGCGGCGACGAACATCCCCCGAAAAGGGTGAGACGGCACTCTGAGGCACGGCCGACGTCCGTGGGTCCGCATCGCCTGATTCGGGTGATTGCATCGCGGCCGGCCCCTGCCAGGATCAGGTCAGCGAGCGATGGCCGAGGAATCCGTTAACAGGCCGCGAGCAGGAACGCGGCACGAGCTTGCATCGATTGGGGGTCGTGCGGCGGCCACGGCGGTGAGGCCATTCACTGGAGCGCTGGGCGCTGCCGCCGGAGCCGGGATCGGTCTCCAGCGTCGGGCTATCGATCGGATCCTGGACAGCGGCGAGCTGGAGCATCTACTCGCCAGCCCCCGCCTCCAGAACGCGGTCGAGCAGGTGCTCGACAGCGAGGGTGCCAAGAGGCTGATCGACCACTTCTTTGAGAGCGGCCTGTTCGAGAGATTCATCGACCGCCTGTTGGTCAGCGACGCGTTGTGGCGGCTCGTGGACGATGTCGCGCAAAGCCCGTCGGTGACGGCGGCGGTCTCCCAGCAGGGCCTGGGCTTCGCGGATCAGGTCGGTGCGGAGGTTCGCGGCCGCTCGCGCAAGGCTGACGACTGGCTGGAGCGTTTCGCCCAAGGCTTGATCCATCGGCGCTCAGCGGCGGAGGCCGAGGTCCGGGAGCGGCCTGCCCAGTGAGCGAGCGCGCCGGCGCTGACTATGCGGGCCTCGCCACCCGGATCGTTGCGTTCGTAATCGATGCCGCGCTTATCGATCTCGTGGCGCTCACGGTGACCGCCGCCACCGCGCTGATCGTCTCGCTCTTCCACTTCCCGAACGATGTTCAAACCGTCCTGAAGGTGATCGGTGGAGCCGCCTACATCGTGTGGGCCGTCGGCTACTTCACTGGGTTCTGGGCCGCCACCGGCCAGACGCCGGGAAATCGGATGATGCAGATCCGGGTTCTCATGGCGGACGGAGGCCGGGTCAAGCTGCGGCGCGGGATCGTCCGCTGCATCGGACTCGTTCTGGCCGCGCTGCCGCTGTTCGCGGGGTATGTCACGATCCTGTTCGACGCCAAGCGTCGGGGGCTTCAGGATCGTCTCGCCGGTACCGTGGTGCTCGAGGCGCCACAGCTGTCGATCGCAGCCACAAGGCGGGCAAAGCGACGCGCCGCCTATGACGGCCAGGAGCCAGCGACGCCGGTGGCGTTGGATTAGATCGGCCCGCTCATCCCTTTCGGGTGATGAGGACCAGGGGACGATCTCGGATTCTTGTTGCGGGCGTTCATGCCGCGCCTGACTCGGCCCGGTTCGAGCAATTGGGCGCCGGGCCAAGATCAATCATCCGAAAGGAGATGCGTATGGCAACGCTTGTCGCGATTGGCTATCCCGACCAGACGACCGCTGAGCAGGCTCGACAAACAGTCGCCGAGCTCGAGTCCGAGCTGATCATCCAAGCCGATCAGGTCGCCTCGATCTCACGTGATGTGGAGGGCAAGTATCACGTCCACACCACTCACGGCGGCGCGTCGGCCGGTGGTGGCGCGGCGTGGGGCGGGTTCTGGGGCCTGCTGTTCGGGCTTCTGTTCTTCATCCCGTTCGCCGGGCTCGCGCTAGGCGCGGGGATGGGCGCCCTGTTCGGCCACCTCGGCGAGAAGGGGATCGATAAAGCCTTCCAGCAGCAGGTGCGTGACTACGTCAAGCCGGGCACGTCCGCGCTGTTCCTGGTGATCGAGCAGGCCACGCCTGACAAGGCGGTCGCCGCACTTCAGCACTACGGCGGCACGGTGATCAGGACCTCGCTCTCCGACGAGGACACCCAGCGGCTGCAAGAGGCGCTACAGCCGCCGACCCCCGCCGCCGCCTCCTAGCGGAAGAGGGACTGTCGGAACTACGGCTGCCGGCTATTGGCCGGCAGCCGTTCGCTTGCCGGTTATGACCCCATCCAGGGTTTGCGCCAGGGGCCGTGCTCGCCAAGCAATTGATCCGCCTCCGGCGGACCCCACGATCCCTTCGCGTATGGGTGCACGGGCGGGCGTTTGTCGAGCAACGGTTGCATCACCCGCCAGCACTGCTCGACGCCATCCTGGCGTGCGAAGCGCTTGCTGTCGCCGACGAGGGCGGCATGGAGCAGTACTTCGTACGGCGTCGGCCCCTCCCCCCCTTGCTCGGCAAACTCCATGTCGAGATTGATCCGCTCCGGCTCGATCGCTTCTCCCCGCTGTGCTTGCACGACGAGGCGAATGCCCGTCGTCGGATCCAGCTTGACGACGAACTCCCCGGGGTCGGGAACCCGTGATTGCATGGCGGCGAAGCCCAGCCGCGGCGGCTGCTTGAAGATCAGACGCACCTCGGTCTGGGTCGTCGGCAGGCATTTGCCAGTGCGAATGAAGAATGGGACCCCGGACCAGCGCCAGCTGTCGACCTCGAGCCTCAGCGCCGCGTAGGTTTCGGTGTCCGAATCGGCTGCCACCCCGTCGATCGACGTGTACCCCTCGTACTGCCCGCGCACGTAGTGGGCGGGATCAGCCTCGGGCATGGCGCGATACACCGAGATGAGCGCGTCCTTCAGCACCTGAGACTCACCGGACGACGGCAGCTCCATCGCGGACACCCCCAGGAGCTGCATGAGATGGTTCACCACCACGTCGCGAAGCGCGCCTACCGGATCGTAGAAGTGGCCCCGATCCTCGACGCCGAAGCTCTCGGCCATCGTGATCTGGACCGATGAAACGTGGCTGCGGCTCCAGATCGGCTCGAACATCGCATTCGCCAGGCGCAGATAGAGGAGCTCGCCCAGCCCCATCTTCCCCAGGAAGTGATCGATCCGATAGAGCTGCGACTCGTCTATGTACTCGTGGATCTCCTGCGCCAGCTCCCGAGCCGACTCGGTGTCATGGCCGAACGGCTTCTCGACCACGACGCGAGCGTGCCGAACGAGGTCCGCCTCGGCCAACCCCTTGATCACCGGTCCGAACAGGAACGGCGGGATCTCGAGATAGAAGACGGGAGTCTGGGCGTCGCCGATCACGTGAGCCACCCGCTCGAAGGTCGCCGCGTCACCGAAGTCGCCGCTGACATACGAAAGTCGCCCCGCGAGACGCTCGAACACACTGTCGTCCACCTCCTCGCCGCAATCCTTAATGGCGGCGTGCGCGTGGTCGCGGAGATCCTCGGCCGACCAGTCATCCACCGCTACTCCGACGATCGGGCAGCTGAGCAGACCGCGCCGCTCCAGCCTGTAAAGCGAGTGGAACGTCATCACCTTGGCGAGGTCGCCGGTGATCCCGAAGATGACGAATACGTCGGCTGCCCGCGGACCGTCATCGCCGGCGTGGGCGCCTTTCTTTCGCGAGCGTGATTGAACTTCGGTGGTCATAGACCATCCTTCCTGACGGGTGCGGCGCGGATGCTGCACGGACGAGCGTCCGCGGTCATCATCCGTTCCGGGTGAGCCGGTTGCGGGTCATCCGATTGTCGACGCGATCCGGAAGACCGCGCTCCACCGCTCGCCCGGGTGCACCCAGGCGAGCGCGTCATCGGGGCCGGCGAGCGCGTTGGTAGGCGCGGTCATCGGTTCGATGCAGATGTACTGCTCGCCCGGCGGGGCGTAGATCTGTGCCACCGGGTAACCGGCGCCGAACTGCACCTGAATCGTTCGGCCGGCGCCGCTCACCGCGAAGTGGGCAGGAGTGTCGATTCGATCGAAGCCGTCGTCCCAGGTTCGGTCGCCGATTGGGCCTTTCAGCGGCTCGACCGACTCCGTCTGTCCGGTCGGGATCATGCGATCGTCCGTCATGAGGCGGCGCCGCACGGGAAACGAGACCTCCCACTCAGAGCGCGGCACGCCCGGGATCTGGAGGTAGGGATGGAATCCGAACGCGACCGGCACCGGCTTCGTTCCCATACCGACGACAGTCGTGGTGACCCCGAGCTCACCGCCGCTGACGGTGACCTCCATCTCGACGCGATGGGGGAACGGGAAAGCGCTGAGCAGTCCGGGATCATCGAACTCGAGCGAGGCGAGCAGGCGAGCACCGTCGCCGTCGGCCATGGCCTCCTCCACCGACCATCGGGAGCTCGCCGTGAGCAGGCCGTGGATCGGCAGCCGGTTGGGGTCGAGCTTCAGCAGTGGCGAGCGTGGGTCGAGCTCGATGTCGTGGCCGCCCGCCTGGTAGCGGTAGCCGGCCAGGCGGTTCGCCCATGGGTACAGGAATGGGATGCCCATGAACGAGCCGTCTCGCGCGTACCCGGTCACCCCCGGGCCCTGCCACAGCAGCTCCTCGCCATGGTGCAGCAGCGAGGCACCAAGCATGCCGGCGGGCGGCACCCATGTCGCGGACATGTCGGACGCTTGATCGTGAAGCCTCCAGGCCGGAAGCCCTCCCGCCTCGAGCTCCTCGATGCTGTGCGCCATGGCGTGCCCGTCTTCCTTCAAGCGTAGTGCCAGGCGGTCGCCGATCATCACCCGGTTTGGGTGAATCGCTTGGCGCGGAGGCTGGGAGACTGGAGCCGGTGGCGACCGCGCTGTCGAGCAGTGAACTGCTTCTCGGGATCGGCCTGGTCCTGATCCTGGCGGTAGGGTCGCAGCTCGTCGCCAAGCTGCTCCGAGTGCCGGCGATCGTGCTGTTGCTGACCGTCGGCTTCGTCGCGGGCATTCTCACCAAGGACGTCCAGCCGAGCTACTTGCTCGGCTCCTTGTACCAGCCGTTCGTGTCGGTGGCCGTTGGAGTGATCCTCTTCGAGGCGGGGCTCCGGCTGACATTTCGCGAGGTGACGCCGAGGATCCGGCCCACGGTGGTGCGTCTCGTCTCGCTCGGTCTGCTCTTTACCTGGCTGGCGGTCACCGTGACCGTCAAGCTGGCACTCCACAACCTGGGACCCGATGTGCCATTCCTGATCGGAGCCATTCTGGTCGTCTCCGGTCCGACCGTCGTGCTGCCGCTGCTCGCGTACATCCGGCCCGCGCGAGACGTCCGCGCGGTGCTCAAATGGGAGGGCGTGCTGATCGACCCCATCGGCGCACTTCTTGCCGTGGCGGTGTTCCAGGTCGCACGTACGGGCGGGTCGAGCGGCTGGCACCCGGGCGCCCTGGCTTTGAGCCTGCTGGTCGGGCGCGGGCGTCGGTGCGATCGGAGCAGCGCTGCTCTGGCTGATGCTGCGTTATGTCCAGCAGCTCGCGCCACGCCAGGTTGCGGTCGCGACGCTTGCACTTGTGGTCGCGGCCCTGGTGGCCGCCGACCTGATCCGGGACGATTCGGGCTTCGTCGCGACGCTGCTGATGGGGGTGTTCCTCTCCAACCAGCGCTCGATCGAGGTGGCTCCGACCGTCGAGTTCCACGAGACGGTCGTCCAGCTCCTGATCGGGATCTTGTTCGTGATGATCGCCGCGTCCGTCTCGCCAAGCGACGTCAAGCGGGTGCTGGGCGGATCGCTCGTACTGGTCGCAGTGATGATCCTCCTGATTCGCCCGGCGGTCGTCGCGCTGTGTACGTGGCGCTCGAACCTGGACAAGCGGGAGCGGGCGTTGGTGGGGTGGATGGCGCCGCGCGGGATCGTCGCTGGCGCCACTGCGTCTGGATTCGGGCTGCAGCTGGCGGGCGCCGGCGTGCAGGGAGCGAACAAGATCCTCCCGATCGTGTTCGTGGCCATCTTCGGAACCGTGGTCGTCTATGGCCTGACCGGCTCCCTTGTAGCGCGGCGGCTAGGGGTGGCGGGCGCCACGGGCACGATGGTGCTGATCGTCGGCGGGCACGAACTCGCTCGTACGATCGCTGATGCGCTCAAAAGCGCCGGAGTCGGAGTGCGCCTGTGGGCGGGGCCCTCAACACAGACCGCAGCGCATGCAGCCGGTCTCGATGCCGACCGCGGGACGCCTGCTGGTCGACTCGCTCAACCGCGAGGCAGAGCTGGAGGAAATCAGCGACGCGCTGCTGCTCTCGCGTAGCGATGACTTCAACGCGCTCGCCGCGGCCGATCTTCGCCAGGACCTCGGCCACGGCCACGTGTACCGGGTCGCACCCGATCCCGACGAGCCGGACCTCTTGCCGCCGGCGAACGCGGCGGACATCCTTGGCAGCGAGGAGCTGACTCGTGCCGAGCTCACCCGCCTGCTCGCGCGCGGAGCCAGCTTGGTCCACACCAGGGTCAACGGATCGGACGGAGTCGAGCTGCCCCCAGACGGGACGTTGCTGTTCGTCATCGGCGCGAACGGAGAGGTCCGAGCGGCGACCGACGGCAACAGACCGCAGGCGCGCGCCGGCGACACCGTGATCCAGCTCGTGGGGGCGGCGGTCGCCGCGTAAAGGAATCGTCAGGCGATGTCTTCGGCGGCTTCGATGAGAGCCGCCCGGGTTTCGCCGACGGCGCCCGTGCGAACGACGTTCCGCGCGCGCTGGTGTAAAGCGTGGCCCGCCCCGATCAGCGCCCCAGTCGGCCACGCCACCCAGCCGACCGCCGTCACCGCGCCGACCGCGGTGTAGAACACTGCGTCTTCGAGCGTCGTGGCCCCGACAAGCGGGAGCGAGCAGATTGGCGAGGCTGCGTCGGGCACCTTGTCAGGCAAGATCGCACTAAACGGCGTGCCCGGCAATGGTGTGCTCCTGCGTCTTGGGGAAGGTCGGCATCCCCCTTATCTGGATCGGATGACGCGCGGCGGGCTTCCTCCGGCCAGCCGCTTCTGGATCAGGAGCGTCAGGCAGCCGCCGGCCAACAGCATCACGATGTTTACGCCGAGCACCAGCAGCGCGCCCCCTGCCTTGTCGAGCGCCCCCACCCCGGCGGCCACCCCGAGATATGCCGAGGCTGGAATCGTGGTCACGGAGATGGCCACCCCCACAGCTGACTTGGCCCTTGTCTCCAGTGCGAGCATGCCGGCTATCCCGGCGGCCAACGCGACCAGTGGGGTCGAGATGTTGACCGTGGACAGCCCCTGAAGAAATCCGCCCTGCCCCACGGCAAATCCGTGTGGTAGCAGATGGAGCTGATTCAAGACGAACGTCATCACCCCTCCGATGAGACAGGCGGTGACCAGGCCGACGATCAACGCCACCACCGCTCGCCCCGCCAGGTGCCATCGAGAGAGGACTAGAGCCGTCGCTGCGGCGGTGACCGGGAGGGTGTCAGGGCTGATCGCCATGGCGCCCACCACCAACGTCACGTTGGCGTAGATGACGCCGAACGCAGCCACGACGCCCGCCGTGGCCATGAACACGAGATACCGCGCAAACGGTCGGGCATTGGCGCCCGCCTGGCTCAGGAGGTCAGCCCAGACGACGCTGGCCAGGGGCCGCTGCGCGGTCGCCGGACCGATCGAATCGAGGCGGATCAGGTCGACGTCTTCGGTTGGGACGCCGAGGTGGTCAAGCTGCGCGAGCGCACGGTCTGCCGCATCATCGTGCAGGTCGGCCGTGACGAGCGCGTTCCCAGGTTCCCCGTCCCGCATCCGGATCACGTGACGAGAGCCCGGTATTTGCTCCAGGTGCGCGGCGACATCGGCCATCGCTCGCGACGCTCCGAACACGCGCAGCTGCAGCAACGATCAGCGCTCCGCGTCGGCTGGCGCCTGAAGCGCGATCACTCGATCGACCAGATCCAAGCCCTCGCTGCGATGCGTGATCAGCAGCAGCGTCTTGCCAGAGGCCGCCGTGCACACATCGCTTATGAGCTCGCTGGCGGTGTTGGAGTCCAGGTGCGCGGTCGGTTCGTCGAGCACCAGAACCGGAGCATCGGCCAGCAGGGCGCGCGCCAGCACGATCCGCTGTCGCTGCCCGCCTGACAGTTCGCGTCCCTGTTCCCCCACGAGCGTGTCCAGTCGCTCTGGGAGCTGTTGGATCCAGTCCCAGATGCGTGCGCGGCGCAAAGCCTGCTCGATCGCCCACTGGTAGCTATCGGGGCGAGCGAGGCGGACGTTGTCTCGAATCGTGGTCGAGAAGAGGTGCGAGTCCTGCCCGGCCACGGACACAGCCCGGCGAACATCCTCCTGGCGGTATTCACGAACATCGCGCCCGCTCAGCGTCACCCTCCCGAGGTCGGGGTCGAGGAACCGGAGCAGCAGATTGACCACGGTGGTCTTTCCGGCGCCGCTGGCTCCGATGAGCGCTACCCGCTCGCCCGGCTCGAGCCGAAGGCTCACTCGATCGAGCACCAGGCGCTTCTGGTGCGGATAGCGGGCGCACACGCCCTCGAGCGCCAGCGTGAACGGCCGGTCTGGAACCGGCGGAGGCTGCGGCGGGTCAGACGATACGGCGTTAGAGCGAGACAGAGCCAAGACCCGGCCACCCGCGGCCATCGTGGCGGATAGCTCGCGTGCCGCCGCGGCCAGCGGGGCCACCGCCTCGAACGAGGCCAGCGCGAGCAGTGCGAGCATCGCGATGAGCACTCGCTCCAGCCCGCCGCCGTTGGAAGCGTCCACCGCGAACGCCACCACCGCGGTCACGGTGACGCCGGTGACGAGCAGTCCGAGGCCGTCGCACACGCCGGTCGATAATGCGTCCCGGCGCGCCAGGCCGACCAGCGTCCGGTCGGCGGCCTTCACTCGGGCGAGCGCGGGACGCTCGGCGCCGAAAGCCACGATCTCTGGAGCGCCCGCGATCAACTCGACCAGCTCGGCGGAGAGCTCGCCCCGGGCGCCCGCCTGCCGCTGTCCCGCCCGGGCCGACAGAAACCCTCCCACTGCCGGCACGGCCACTCCGGCGATAAGCAGCCCAGCTGCGAGCGCCACCCCGGCGGCCGGCAGGACCGCGGCCGACACGCCAACCGAGACGGCGCCGGCCAACAGCGCGACGAGCGCAGGCTCGAGACAGCGGAGATACAGGTTCTGCAGGGCGTCGACGTCGGCGACCATGCGTGAGAGCAGATCTCCTTGCCGGTAGCACTCGAGATGGGCGGGCGCCAGCGGCTCTATACGCTCGTAGAACCGCCTGCGCACCCCGCCCAGGGTGCGAAGCGCAACGTCGTGCGAGGTGACGCGCTCCAGGTAACGGACCACCGGTCGGCCGAGTCCGAAGAACCGGACGCCCACGATCGCTACAAACAGCGAGAGGACAGCCGGGCGCTCCGCCGCCCGGGAGATCAGATAGCCGGCCAGCGCCATCAGGGCGGCGCCGAAGACGACCGTCAGCGCGCCGAGCGTTACCGCCGCCGCGAGCCTCAGGCGCGGCACCGGGGCCAGATTGAGGAGCGCTCGAAGCGTGCCGGTCATGCCGCCCGACTGATCGACTCCGTCACTGCGGCCCCGTCCAGAAGGCGGACAATCCTGTCGGCATGCTGGACCGGCTCAGGCCGATGAGCGATCAGCAGCATCGTCCGACCCGCTCCCAGCCGTTTCACCGCTCGCGAGACGATCCCCACGCTGTCGGGGTCGAGGTCGGCGGTCGGCTCGTCGAGGATCACCAGCGGGGCCTCCACGAGGAACGCCCGGGCCAGCGCGATCCGCCGTCGCTCCCCGGCCGAGAGCGGCCTGCCCCCGTCGCCGACCATCGTCGCGTAGTCCTGTGGCAACCCGGCGATCAAGCGATCGGCGCCGGCGAGCTTGGCCGCGTGACGGACCCGCTCCTCAGAGGCGTTTTTATCGCCGAGCCGGATGTTCTCGCTCACCGTGCCCCGGAACAGCGTCGGATGCTGAGGCACCCACGCGATCATCCGCCGCCAGGCATCGATCTGGCACGTCGCCAGATCAATTCCACCGATCAGGATCCGGCCCTTATCCGGCCGGACCAGGCCGAGGAGCAGCGCAGCGACCGTACTCTTCCCCGCCCCACTTTCGCCGACGAGCGCCACGGTCTCTGCGGGGAGAAGTTCGAGATCGAGCCCGTCGAGCACCAGCCCGGCCCGCGCAGGATACGAGAACGACACGCGTTCGAGCCGGACGGACGCGCGCCCGGGGCTCGGGGCAACTCGAGGGGTTGGGTGCTCGATGGCGACTGGCGCGTCGAGTAACGCGAACATCCGCTCGGCCACGGCAAGCCCGTCGGCGCTGGCGTGGAACTCCGCCCCGAGCCGGCGGAAGGGCAGGTACAGCTCGGGCGCCAGCACCAGCACCGTCAGTCCCGCCTGAAGGCCCAGGCCGCCGTCGACCAGCCGCACTCCGGCCGTCACCGCCACGAGCGCGACGCCGAGCGTGGCCGCCAGCTCGAGGACCGATCCCGACAGAAAGCTGACGCGCAGGGTCCCCATGGTGGTCCTCCGGTAGCGCTCGCTGACGGTGCTCACTGCGTCGGCCTCGGCCCGGGCTCGGCCGAACGCACGGAGCGTGGGCAGGCCACGTACCACGTCCAGGAAGTGCGTCGAGAGCCGACGCAACGCGTCCCACCGCTCGCGCGTGCGCTGTTCCGTGTAGCGACCGATCAACCACATGAACACCGGTACGAGCGGGAGCGTCAGCAGCATGATCAGCGCCGATTCCAGGTCGACGACCGCCACCCACACGACCACCAGCAGTGGGACGACCGATGCCAGCACCGCCTGGGGCAGATATCGCGCGAAATAGCCTTCGAGCCCCTCGACGCCCTGAACCGCGACTGCGGCCACCTCAGCGCCCTCGGCACCGTCGAGCGCCGCGGGCTGTGCGCGCAGGCGCTTCTCGACTAAGGCCAACCGCAACTCGGACAAGATGCTCCAAGCTGCGCGCCGTCCGGCGACCTCCATGCCCCACGTGAACAGGCCCCGCGCGGCGAACGCGGCGAGCAGCAATACCAATCCGAGCTCCAAGTGCTGGAGCCGGGTACCACTGAACCCGCGGGAGATGATCCGCGCCAGCAGGGTCGCTTGCGCTACCACCGCCACCGCGGTCAGAGTCCCGAGCGCGACGTCGATGGCCAACAGGGGACGCGCCGTCCGGGTACGTCGCATCAAGCGTGGATCGAGGGCGCGCATGGGACGAGGGTTAGGTCCGTGCGGAGCCGCCCTTACGGCAACCGTGCGGCGCCACCATGCTTCAGCTTCCGGGCAGCCTCCATTCCGCCGGAGCCGCCCCCGCCGATCACGACCCGGCTCGGCTCCCGGTCATGATCACCTCATATGACCTCATCCTGTGATCTCCGCCAGTCGATCGGCAAGGACGATTCGGGCGGCGGCCTCGACCGCTGCCAGGTGTGAGAACGCCTGGGGGAAGTTCCCGAGGTGCCGTCCGGTCTCGACCTCGAACTCCTCGGCGTACAGCCCCAACGGCGAGGAGATCTTGACCAGTCGTTCCATCATGTTTCGCGCCCGCTGCATCTCGCCGATGATCGCCAGCGCTGACACCAGCCAGAACGAGCAGATGATGAACGTCCCCTCCTTGCCCGACAGGCCGTCGTCGGTCTCGCCGGTGCGGTACCGCAGGACGTATCCGTTCTCCGTCAGCTCGTCGGCGATGGCAAGAACGCTCTTGCGCAGGACTCTGTCGTTGCCGGGCAGGAAGCCGAAGATCGCGGCCAGCAGCGTCGAGGCGTCGAGCGCCTCGGTCGAGTAGTGCTGGCATAGGACTCCGCGCTTATCGACTCCATGCTCGAGCACGTCGGCCTTGATCTCGGCCGCTGTCTCCGCCCAGCTAGCGGCGAGTTCGCGGTCGCCGCGGATCTCGGCCAGCTTCGAGGCACGGTCCATCGCCACCCAGCACATGAGCTTGGAAGAGACGTAGTGCTGAGGCTTGCCGCGGGCCTCCCAGATACCTTGATCGGGATTGCGCCACACCTCCTTCGCACACTCAGCTTGCGACTTGACGAGCGGCCACAGCCGCCTGGGCAACCGCTGGCTGCGCCGGGTATGCAGCAGGACCGAATCGAGGGCGGCGCCGAACACGTCGTTCTGGCGCTGATCGAACGCGCCGTTGCCAACCCGTACCGGGCTCGCCCCCTCGTAGCCGCTCAGGTCCTCACGGAGCGACTCCGTGAGATCGCGGCGGCCGTCGATCCCGTACATGATCTGGAGCGCCCCATCCTCGCCTAACTCCAGGTCGGCGATGAACTGCATGAACTCGTTGGCCTCCCAGTCGAGCTCCAGGTAGTGGAGCGCCTGGAGCGTGAAGGTCGAGTCCCGGACCCACGTGTACCGGTAGTCCCAGTTTCGCTCCCCACCCGGGCTCTCGGGCAGTGACGTGGTCAGTGCCGCCACCGTCGCTCCGGTCGGCATGTACGTGAGCCCCTTGATCGCCAGCGCGGAGCGCTGAATCAACGGCCGCAGCTCGTGATCGGGGATCCGGGCCCGATCGAACCAGTGCCGCCAGAAAGACGTGGTCGCATTGAGCCGGGCGCTGGCCTCCTCGAAATCAGCCGGTGCGGGTACCCCGTCGTCCCACGAAAGCGCGCAATAGAGCGTCTCGCCCTCTCGGAGCACGTGCCTGGCGCGAGCTTGACCCGCCTCGACCCCGATAAGCATGTCGGTCCGAAGCACAATCGTCTGCCCGGCACCAGTGGCCTCGGCGCGATGCCTGCCGTCGGCCACCGACCACTCGGCGGGCACCCGGCCATAGTCGAAGACCGGTTCGCAGACGAGCTCGATCTCCACGCTTCCTTCAGGGCAGAAGACCGTACGCACCAGCATGTGCTCGGCGTCCTCATCGGCCGGAGGGCGGGTGTGAGGGGTGATCTCGTCCTCGCCGCGGCGCGGTCCCATGACCAGGGCTTCGCGAACAGTTGCCCAGCCCGTGGGCCCCTTCCACGAGGTGAGCAGCGTGTTCGTGCCGGGCTCATAGATCCGCCCCGCGGGGACATTGATTCCAAAGGGTCCGAGGCGGAAGGCGCCGGCCCCTCGATCGAGCAGCGACCCGAACACGCTGGGCGAGTCGAACTGCGGGACGCACAACCAGTCGACCGTGCCGTCTGGCGCGACGAGCGCACCGGTATGACAGTCCGACAGGAACGCGTAGTCCGCGATCGGCGAGAACGGGGAGCGCGGCGCCGGGCTCTGCTCCGCGGCCGCAACCTGCCTCTTTGGCTTCGTCGCCGGACGCCTATCGTCCGGTGACTTGCTCTTGTTGGACCTGGCCTTGCTCGTCGTCGCCATAATCGTCCTTTCGCGCGGGTGTCAGATCGATACTCGGTCATCTCCGACCAAGGGCATCGTCTGATTTGGGTTAAGCGGACTGCCCCCGCCAGTCCCCAAGGCCGGACCGCCCCCGGCGTCTAGTAGTAGTCGTCTACCTCGACGGACCAGCTCGCCGTATCACTGCCCGGCGTGATTCTCACCTGGTAGACGCCAGGACCGGTGCTGGACGTCCAGGCTTGTCCGCTGCCCTCGTTCAGGTCAAAGCTGCCGGCGGTGGAGCCATTCCCAATATTCACAGTCCGTGCGCTCGGTCCGGAACAGATGAAGATGAACGTGCACATGCCGTCGTAGCCCATCCGGTAGACGACTCGCCAACGACGGCCGCGGATCCTGAACGGAACTGAGGAGCGGCCGCTGAAGGTCGTGAGCGCGCGCCAGCGCGGAGCCTCGGCCACCGACAGCAAGACCGTCGATCCGGGCAACAGCTTTGCTCCAGTCGCTGGCGACTGATTCGTAACCACACCAGTAGCGACGCCCGGGGCCGGCACGTCCCGGACGCTCGCGCCCAGCCGCAGCCGATGCAGGGCGGCTTCCGCCTGGTCGGCAGGCATGCCGACCAGGGTCGGCGTCGGCACTGGCGCCGGTCCGGCGCTAAGTACGACCCGGACGGCCGAGCCCTCTCGGGCACGAGTTCCCGCGGCCGGCTTCTGCTGGATGGCCGTCCCCCGCGGGGCGTCGCTGTATTGACTGGCGAACTCGAAATGCAAGCTCACATGTCGCGTCCTGGCGGTGATCGTGGCCCTCGTCATCCCACGCAGGTCGGGCACTCGTACACGGCCGATGGTGCCAAACACGACTGCTGCCACGAGCATCGCGAGCACAAGCACGATGACCCCGCCGATCAGCGCAATGCTCCTGCGCCGGCCGGCCGGGTTCATGTTGCGTCGCGGCGACAGGCGCGGGGCGATGCGGGTCGGGTCGGTCCGGGTCGGGGGCGGGGTCTGCGTGGGCGGGGTCGCGCTAGTCGACTTTCGAGGACGATCGCGTGTTGCTCGAGCTGCGAGCCGCCCGGAGTGCGCCCGCCATCTCTATGCCGTCGGCGTAGCGGCCGGCGGGGTCCTTGGCGAGCGCGCGCTCGACCACCTCCATCAGCGGCTCGGGAACGCTCGGCGGGAGCGGTGCAGGCCGATCGTGCAGGTGAGCCATGGCCAACTCGACGGGAGAGCCTCCCTGGAACGGCGGCCGTCCCGCAAGCATCTCGTACAGCACGATCCCCACGCTGTAGACGTCCGTGGCCGCGGACGTGCCGCGGCCTCGGGCCTGCTCGGGTGCCATGTATCTGGGGGTCCCGACGATGGTGGCGGCGAGGACGTCGCTGCTCCCCTCCCCGAGCCGCGCAACCCCGAAGTCCCCCACCTTCACCTTGGTATCCCGCGAGATCAGCACGTTGGCCGGTTTGACATCGCGGTGCACGATCCGCTGGGCATGGGCGTGGCCGAGTGCACTGCAGAGCTGCTCAGCGACATCGGACGCCTGGCCGGGAGCCATCGGGCCGGCCCGCAGCCGTTCCTGGAGGCTCTCGCCATCGACGAGCTCGGCGACGTAATAGAGGCCCTCAGTCGCGTAGCCAACGTCGAAGATCTGCACGATCCCGGGGTCGCTGACCCGTGCCATGAGCTGTGCCTCGCGCTCGAACCCGTGCACCCAGTCCGGGTCGTCCGCCCACCAAGGCTTGATCACCTTGATGGCCACCGACCGCGCCAGACGCCTGTCGCGGCCACGATAGACGCGCCCGAACGCCCCCTCCCCGATCAGCGCATGCAGCTCATAGCGACCGTCCAGCGCACAGCCGGTCAGGTCGGGTGCGCGTGGATGCGGTGCGATCGGCGTGGCGGGAGTCGACATGGTGAAGGGTCGGGGCCCGCCATATGATCGCGGATGGCGCGGTGGGCGGCGGACCCACGGAAACCTCGGACGGCGAGCTAGCGGCCCCGGCGTTACGCCTGGCCAGCCCGCGTGGCTGTCCGCAGCAAATAGGCAGTCGCCATCAGTCCAATCCCGTTGGCAATCAGCCAGATGCCAGCGACCAGCGCCAGCGCGGTGTAGCCGATATGCGGGTCGGAGACGATCGCGACGCCCACCGCGGCCTCGACCAAGGCGATGACCGTCTGGAGCAACACTCGTTGCCTTACGGCGACTGCGCGGACAACGCGTACGAGACCCGCCGCTACGAGCCAGATCCCGAACACGAGCCCGATCGCGTTTACGCCATGAATCGGGTGGCGGATCAGCGCGATGCCAATGATGATTCCCAGGACGCCGACGATCGCAGCCAGGGCGCGATTCTCCTCCCGGCCAAACGACCTGACCAGCTCGACTATGCCGTCGATCAGCAGGAAGATCCCAATCACGACCGCCAGCGTGGTGAGGCTATGGCTCGGCCGGACGACCAGGATGATCCCGGCGATTACGCTGGCCAGGCCGAGGAGCAGGATCAGCCACCAGACGCCGGCCACGTCACGTGCCTGGTCCTCACTGAGCTCGACTCGATCCATCGCTACGGGTGGGTCCCGGCGTAAACGACCTGGTCGACTGGCATGATCACGCGCCCGAAGGGCGCGAGTGCCAGCCGGAAACCCGCCAGCACCAGCGACGCGACGTTGAGGATCACCCGCACATCGCGAACCTACATTGGCTTCGGGTGCACGCATCCCCCGAAACGGGTGATGCGGGACTGCGGAGTCGGGCGGCTCATCCCGATTGGGTGATGCGCCGTAGGCCGGATGGCGGTTGGCTTGTCCACGAGCCACGTCTTCGACGACCGCCAGACGAAAGGAAAAATTGGCCGAGACCGAAAGTCCGGAGGCTCCGGCTGTGAAGGGCGAATCGGGGGACACTTCCGAACGGGTTCCGCTGACCGCGCGGCTGCTGCTTCGCGAGTCGCTCACCGCGCGCCGAGCTGCTGGGATCATCGCCGGGTTTACGGTCTTGATCACCGTTGGGGGCGGGATCCTGGAACGGGTGGTGGACCATAAAGAGTTCCCCACGATCGGCAAGGGACTGTGGTTCGCGTTGCAGACGGTGACGACGGTCGGCTACGGGGATGTCACGCCCAAGCAGGCCAACGGACGGGTCGTCGCCGCGGTCGTGATGCTGGCCGGAATCGGCTTTCTTGCCGTGATCACGGCGTCGGTCACCGCTTCTTTGGTTGAGAGCAGCCGGCGGCGGTTCGCCGCGAGATCCGAGTTGGCCGAGACGCGCCGGCTCGAGGACCTCAGCGAACGGCTGGCGAGAATCGAAGGGGCGCTTGACCAGTTGGCGCCGCGGAGCTAAACGATGACGTCGGCTGACCAACTCGATTCGATCCCGCCGGAGCCAAGTGAGGCCCCGCGCCCGAGAAGCCGGATTGGCCGGTTGTTCGCGGGTTCCCGCGAGCTGGTGCGGATTGCCTATCGCGACCCCGAGCACGTCGCCGAGCGGCTGACCCTGTACGTGACCGATCGGTACGGAGCCGCGTCACGGGAATGGGCGCAGTCCGCTCGAAGGGCCCGGCCCGATGTCCCACCCGCGGTGATCGCTGAGGAGCTGCGCACGCACTCGGCGCGGGTCGCACGGATCGATGGGCTGGTTTCAGGCACGCCGTTCTTCATTGCGCTGGTGCCGGGTTATCTCGCCTATCTGTTGCAGGAGACGCGCATGACGCTGCGCACCGCTGCGCTGTATGGCCACGACCCGCAGAGCCTGCAGACCGCGGCCGAGGGTCTTGCGCTTGCGGCGCGTGCACCCGAGCGTCGAGTCCGCGGAGGCGGCGCTCATAGCGGTCAGGGACAAGAAGATGCCTGATCGTCCGGCGCAGCGGCGATCGTTGCGCACGTGGGTGCACGCCGTTTACCTGATGCTGGTCTTTGGCGGGTTCATGTCGCCTTCGTCCGCCAAGCCGAAGGGCGGCGCGCTGGATCGGATCAGGGCTGTGTTCAGCGTTCTGCTCGGGATCGGGATCTGGGTGATGACGTGGGTGCTGCCGGTGACCTTCATGATCATGATGGCTTGGGGTTGCGAGACGCACACGCGCCAGCTCGGGCGGAGGGCGCTGGTCTTCTACGACGGTGAGGAGGAGAGCGTCCGCGCTGCGATCGCGGCCGCCAAGGAGGGTCGTGACCGAGGTCACGACAAACGCGCGATTCTCCGTACGCTCGCGCTATTCCTATCGGTGGCGATTCCGGCCGGGTTCATCGCGTACGCCGATCATGTCCGCAACACGACCGGGGTCAACTGGGTCGGCGCCCTCGGCGCGGTGGTCGCAGTCTCACTGGTGATCGCGACCATAATCATGTCGAGCCGCCGGTAGCTCCGCGCCGCCGTTCCCCGGCGCCGGTGCAGGCGATGGTCTCGATCGATATCGAAATCGCGCTCGTAGGGCTGACGGCGATGTTGGAACCGGCGACTCTCCTGGCCTCGGTGTTGGCGCTCGTGGTCGGCGATCGCCCGCTGCGCACGGGCTCCTGGTTCTACCTCGGCGGCTTGTCGGTGACGCTCTTGATCGGCGTCGTGGCTGCGTTCGTGGTCGGGAACCGGGCCGCCTCTCCCACCTCAACGCCTAAGACGTGGGTCTCGATCGTCACCATCATCGCCGGCGCACTGGTCCTCGCTTACGCCGTTCGCCTTATCCGTCGGCCGACTGACGCCGCCGAGGCGGCACGGATGAGCGAGCGCATGACCAAGGTCGCTTCCGCTCCGGCTCCTGCCATCCTCGCCGCGGGAGCAGCGCTCGCCAACCCGGGCGTCTTCATGCTGATCGCGGCGAAGAGCATCTCCCAGCTGAATCCCAGCACAGCGCAGTACTTTCTCGATTGGGCCCTGTTCGCCGTAGCTGCGTTGCTTCCGCTCGGTATCGCGCTGGTGATGCTGCTGCTGGCGCGCCAGTCCACCGAGCGGCTGCTCGTCGTCGCCCGCGGGTGGGTAGAGCGACACGCTCACACGATCATCGCCATCGTGCTCATTGGACTTGCCGCGTCCCTACTTCGCGACGGAATCGCAGGAGTCACTGGCTAGGTCACCGCTGCCCGATACCAGCCGACGTCGGCGTGATCGCCCCGGCAGGCGGGCTCGCGGACAGCCCGGCGCAGGCGCGCAAGCTGGCGTAATGCGCCAGGGCGCGGCGGGCGGCGACGCCCTGGTCCACGATCGGCTGACCATTGCCGGAGACGACCGCGGGGATGAGCCGCGCGGTCAGCGGCGCGTCTGGGTGCAGGGTGAGCTTCAGCACCCCGGTGGCCGTGCTGAAGGAGTTCTCCCACCACAGGAAGTTGCCAAGGCCGTAGGCGACGAACGTGTGGCCGAGCCAGCCGGAGCCCTGGAGCATGTGGGAGTGCGCGCCGATGATGATGCTCGCCCCCGCGGCGGCCAGCTTCGGCGCGAGCGACAGCTGGTTCTGGTCCGGGCAGGCCATGCCTTCCGTGCCCCAGTGCATAAATACGATCACGATGCGGGCGAGCCGTTTGGCGGCCCGGACGGCCGCGAGCGTCTGGCCGAGGTTGATCGCGTTGGCCTCGCCCGGCCGGTTTGCCGTGGCCACCCAGGACGAGGCCAGCTCGGCGACCTGGGATACGCCGACGATCGCGATCTTCGTGCCGTTGATCGTCGTCACGTAGGGCGCCCAGGCCGCCGCCGCGTTGACCCCCGCGCCGACGTAAGGGAAATGCGCGGCCTTCGCCGCCGCGAGCGTGTCCGCCAGCCCGGTCTGCCCGTAGTCGAGGATGTGGTTGTTGGCCATGGTGACCAGGTCCACGCCGGCGTCGCGGAGCGCGGTGAAAGCGCCCGGCGTGGCCGCGAAGTGGTAGGTCTTCGGCTGCGGCTGGCCTCGGCTGGTGACCGGGGTCTCCAGGTTCACGGCCGTGAAGTCGGCCGACTCGAGCACGGAGGTGATGGGGCCGAATGTGGTGGCCGGATCCTTCAGTAGCCGTGCGACGCGCCCGGCGAAGTGCACGTCTCCGGCGAAGGCCAGCGTGATGTCACCGGAGGTCGCTGCCGGGGCGCGGTGGTTGGCGACCGGGCTGGCCCGGTCGGGCGCCGCTTGCGCTGGATGCCGGGGCGGAGCGCCGGCCGAGCAGCCTACGGTCAGCGACATCAGGACGCTGGCCGTGACGCCGAGCAGCCGCCGGGTTGACACCGTGAGTGTCCGCTGCGCCGGCGCCGCCGGGTGGGAACGGTGCTCATGGTTATCTCTGCGAAGAGGCGAAGGTGCAATCGGCGAGACATTCCGGCTTGATGTGCTGGCGAGCTGATCACACGGCAGGTTACGACGGGCACCCGGAGCCCATCGCTGTCGGCAGCGGAGGCTGATGATAGCTGGGCATCGTTGGACCTCGACGTGCTGTGGCGGTCTGGCACGCATGCAGCCGCCGATCTGTCGCTCACCGCCTGGGGCAAGGGCATCGCGACGGGCGCCGAGCGATCAGTGCCGAGTAACCATCCGCGTCCCCCTAGAATCAGCAGCGTGAGCCCGTCGCTCGCGCTGCTGTTGGAGTCGGATCGGGTGTGACCAGCCGCAGGGCGCTGATGGCCGGGGCGGCTGCCGCGGTCGTGGCCGGCGGTTGTGGCGGAGGGTCGAAGCCGACCACTCCCGTCCAGGCGACGAACCCGGTGAATAGCCTGCCGGCGTTCGGGCAGGTCGCGAAGGCGGCCAAAGAGACGGCCAAACAGGTAGAGACGGCCAACCTGCCGCCGCCGATCAAGCCGGTCTTCCCGCACCCGCTGCCCGGCGAAGGGGTCTGGAAGCCGACGGGCCCGCCGGTCAACGGTGGCCCACCGGTGTTGGTGACGACCTTTCGACCTGAGCTCGGCTCTCCGGACATCGTCGCCTATGTGGCCTGGTTCGACCATACGCGCACCGAGCTCGCGTACTACCCGGGGGGCGAGGAGCCGCCGAAAGCGGCCGTACGCGGGCCGATGATGGTCCCGAACAGCCAGCGATATCGGCTGCTTGCGACCTTCAACGCCGGGTTCACCTACACGTCGGGCAATGACGGCTCGACCGACAACGGTCAGGTGAACGAGCCGCTGGCGGACGGAAACGCCACGCTGGTTGGCTATCGCGACGGTCGTATCGACATCGTGAAGTGGAGCGGGGGCCCGAACGCGGGGCCGGACGTCGCCTGGGCCCGCCAGAGCCAGACTCCGATCGTCTGGAACGGGCAGCTGAACCCCGACCTGAATGACGACCCCAACAGCCCGCAGTGGGGGTTAACGCTCGGCGGCGTCGGCGACGTGTGGCGCACCGGTGTCGGCATCGACCGTCACGGCAACCTCTTCTTCGTCGTCGCCGACAACCAGACGGTGATCACCCTGGCAAAGATCCTCCAGCACATCGGCGCGGTGCGGGCGATGGAGTTCGACATCAACCCTGATTGGCACACGCTTATTACCTACAGCCACCACCACGGGCTCGACCCGACGATGGTCGAGCCCCAGCCGAACCGGTCGCCGACCCGCTACCTCGAGCCCGACAACCGCGACTTCTTTGCGGTCTACACGCGTCTGCCCGGTCCGGTCACCGTCCCCTTCAAGTAGCGATCCCGCGGCCTTAATCGCGGGACGGAGCGGCACACTCGATCCCAGAGGTTGACGGCGGTGGCTATGTCCACGCGGTTGCGGGAGTCGGAGCGCGCGGGACGAGGCGGATGGCCAGGCTGATTTCTTCCTCTGTTTTGGGTGATGCGAGCAGGCGCGAGGTCGCTGCACTACTTGCATGGCAATGGCGATCAGGCCTGGCGGGTCGAGGTGCCAACGCCGAGATGTAGCCGTTCGTCGACGAGCGAGTGCGGGCGCATGACTCGCCAGCGCTGGATGGCGTTGTTCTTCGCGCTCGGCTCGACGTGCTTCTTCGTCGGTCCCTTCCCGGGGTTCGCAAACCTGGTCGGCGATTCCGCTGACTCGATCACGTTCTTCGTCGGCTCAATCCTGTTCACGATCGGAGGAGCGCTGCAGAGCTGGGTTGCGTGGCCCGGGAGGCACGCAGCCGGCGAAGGGCGCGCGGCGTGGTGGGCCGCCGTGATCCAGTCGGCCGGCACGCTTTTCTTCAACGTCACAACATTCCTAGCCATGCACACGGCCGTGACCAGCTCCGAGTACAACAAGCTCGTATGGCGGCCTGACTGGCGCGGGTCGATCTGCTTCCTGATCTCGGGCGCGATCGCGTACCGCGCCTCACCGCGTCATGGGTGGCGCCCCGCGCGGGCGGGGCCGCGGATGGTGGCAGCCGGCGATCAACCTGCTCGGCTGCATCTTCTTCGGCGTCTCGGCCGTCGCCGGGTACGTCGTGCCCTCGACCGGCTCGGTCCTGGATCAAGCGGCCGCCAACTGGAATACCGCGCTGGGGGCCGCGTGCTTTCTTGCGTGCGCGGTCGACACGTTGCTCAGCGACCAGGCGGCGAAGATGCCGGGGCGCCACCGCCTCCGCGAGTTCGAACACGCTCTCGATCGCGACATCGAGCGCGTGATCTGATCGGCGCCGTCACCCATTTCGGGGGATGCGTAGCCGATCAGGCGAGCTAGGTTCGGGGTGGCCACTTGAGCAGCCGAAAGGATCGGGAATGCAGCAGGAAACGAAGCCAACCGACAGTCGCAACTCTGACGGCGAAAGTCCGGACGTACTCGAGGCGCGCTATGGCAATCGCTTCCTGCTTGAGGAGGCGCCCGCCGAGAAGCTTCCAGACGTGGGGATGCCGCCGATCGATGCGCTGCGCTTGGTCGCGGGCGAGCTTGTCATTGACGGGTCGCCGATGCGAAACCTGGCCACCTTCGTCACGACGTGGATGGAGCCCGAGGCTCAGAGGCTGATCGCGGAGAACCTCCACCGCAACTTCATCGATCACGCGGAATATCCGCGGACCGCTGAGCTCGAGCAGCGCTGCATCCGGATGCTGGCGGATCTGTTCCACGCCCCAGGGGAGACGACGGGGGCGCGGACGCAGGGATCCTCGGAGGCGATCATGCTCGGCGCTCTATCGCTGAAGTGGAAGTGGCGTGAGCGGCGCGAAGCCGCCGGCAAGCCCACGGACCGTCCGAACCTGGTGTTCGGCGGTGATGTGCATGTGGTGTGGGAGAAGTTCTGCCGCTACTTCGACGTTGAACCCCGGATCGTGCCGCTGAAGCCGGACAAGTACACGATCGGACCGGAGGACGTCGAACCGCACGTGGACGAGAACACGATCGGCGTGGCCGCCGTGCTCGGCACGACATTCACCGGCCACGCCGACGACATCGTCGGGATCAACGATTACCTCGTCGAGCTCAAGCGCCAGCACGGCCTCGACGTGCCATTACACGTCGACGGCGCGAGCGGGGGGTTTGTGTGGCCGTTCCTGTACCCGCACTCGGAGTGGGATTTCCGGCTGGAGCAGGTGCGCTCCATCAACGTCTCCGGCCACAAGTACGGGCTGGTGTACCCCGGTATTGGCTGGCTCATCTTCCGTGAACGCTCCGACCTGGCCGAGGACCTGGTCTTCTACGAGAACTACCTCGGCAAGCGCGACGCGACGTTCACCCTGAACTTCTCGACAGGATCGGCGATGGTCGTCGCCCAGTACTACAACTTCGTCCGGTTCGGCCGCGACGGCTACAGCTACATCATGCACACCATGCAAGCGAATTCCCGCAAGCTCGCGGAGGACATCGCGGCCATCGGAGACTTCGCGATCATCGGCGCCGAGGGCGCCGAGCAGCTGCCGCTGGTGGCGTTCCAGCTCGCCCACGAGCAAGAGCTTCGACGAGTTCGACATCGCTGCGCAGCTCGCCTCCGAGCGCGGGTGGATGGTTCCCGCCTACACCCTCCCGCCCAACGCCGACCACATCAAGATCATGCGCGCGCTGGTCAAGGAAACACTCGGACGCTCCCTCACTACGGCCCTCGCGGAGGACATCGCGCAGGCGTGTGAGACGCTCAAGCAGAAAGGCCGGGTCCACCACACCGAGCGAGCGCGAGTGCACACCAGCACCGCGTACTGAGCACGGATGCAACGGAGAGGACCCGAGGGAGATATGGGCAATGAAGACAGCAAATAGAATCGCTGCAGATCTCGAACGTGTCCTGTGGGCGTGGGTCCTTCTGCTGGTGGTGGGCACGTTGAGCCTCGCGGCGGGCGTCATCGTTTTGGCCAAGCCGCACATCAGCCTGGCGACGCTCGCGGTTGTGCTCGGGATCTTCCTGCTGGTTGACGGCGTGCTCGAGTTATCGTGGTCACTGGTCCGCCGCGGCGAGAACCGGGCGCTGCCAGCCCTGGTAGGGGTGGTGAGCGCGGTCGCCGGCGTGGTCTTGATCCGTCACCCAACGAAAGCCGTGGCGGTGATAGCGCTGCTGCTCGGCCTGTGGCTCATCGTGCTCGGCGTGATTCGCCTGATCCGAGCGCTCGACCAGCCAGCTCACGGGGGCCTAGCGATCCTCAGCGGGATCGTGGAACTCGCGGGCGGGATCGTGATCGTGTCGAGCCCGCATATCGGCGTGGCCACGCTGGCTCTATTGGTCGGGATCGTATTCATTGTCCGGGGAGTTGCGCTGTGCGTCGTGGCCTGGGCGCTTCACCGCGCCGCTCGTGATGTAAGCGCGCCCGCAGGGGGCCCTGCTCCCGCGACCTAGGCCGTGACGGCCACCTCGATTGGCTTCCAATCTCGAGCGCCAGTCGGCGGGAACGGGACGATCGGATGATTTAGGGAGCCTTCCATGTTGAAGAGCGCGTCGACGCCGGCCCGGTGGGAACAGGTGATCGATCGGCGATGGCCCCGGTCGGGGATGCGTTCGCGGGGTCCCGACGCACCGCGCGGGAGTATGTGGCGTGGCTTTACTCTGAAAGGGCGGAGACATTTGATTGCTTTCCTGACAACGGAGCGGTCAGCGGTTGCCTGCAGCTCGCACCCGCCCTGGACGAATCGCATGCGCTTGCATCGACCGGTGCCGGTGTTTAGGCTGGCGTGGCGCTCGAATTCATCTACTTCTAACGGGGGAAATGCGCAATGTCCGATCACCTGTCCTCGTCCTCGCTCACGGTCCTCGATGGCGCGCTTCGCGATGCCTCGACCCCCACTCGCACGCGGCGCTGGCTGCTGGAACGCGCCGGACTGGGCGCCGCGGGAGTCACGATTGGAGCGCTGGCCGCCCCCGCGTCCGATGCCCTTGCCGCCGGCGGTCGCGACTCGATTCAACAGTTCGGGGCGTTCGCATCCACGACCGAGGCGCTGACCGTCACGCTTCTGACCGAACTGCTGCGGCGCGTCGGGATGCACCCCGAGACCCCCTCCGGCGTGGCCGCCGTGTTCAAGGGGGCATACGCGGCTGAGCTGGATCACTGGCGCTTCATTAGCCGGCACTTCCGCCCGCAGACGAAGCGGTTCTGGATCCCGGACGCGGTCTTCGGCGGCTCGGGCAACGCGCTTAGCCTGACCGCAGTCGGCCACGCACTCGTGGCTGGCGAGACACTGTTCGTCAACACCTATCTGATCGGCGTGACGACGTTTGCAGCGGCCGGGCGCTCGACGTTCGCTCGCTATTCGGCCGAGCTCGCCGGGGTGGAGTCCGAGCACCGCGTGCTCGCGCAGACCCTTATCAACGCGAGCCCGCCCAACAACCTAGGCTTCGAGCTGTTCCGCTTCAATCGCGTCCGCCAGATCCGCGCCGCGCTCGAGGGCGCCGGATTCGGCTTCGGCAAACAGGGCAACAGCCCGGGGCAGTTCTACACCTTTCCCCGGCCGCCGATGGCGCCGCCGATCGCGATCAGCTCGAACGTGCCGCGATAGGAGTGTCGGTCGCGGCCAACTCTGGACGAACCCGAAGTCGCGGTCTTCTACCGAGCTTGCCAGGAGCCAGCAGGCGCAAGCGCTGACAGCGAAGTGGTCGTCGATCGCGGTGCCACGCTGCGGCCGCTTGCGTACACCAGCCCAAGCAACGGACATCTCGAGCGTGGAACTCGTTCATCGGTCTCGGGCGAAGTCATGTCCCCAGTCCCGTCACCTCGATCAGACAGCCTGCGCGATCGGGATCCTCGGGGACGAACCTGGCCAGCCGAGCCGAGGGCTCGAGCCGGTCAAGCGCGCCCCGAGTCACCCCGCGGTGAAGCTCGCAGACGACCGGCTGGTTCTCCCGTACCGCCTGGCGGTAGGGGCAGTTCCCAAGCCTGAACACGACCCGCGCCCGTGTCGGACGCTCGCGCTGGGGGGCGAAACCCAGCACCGTCAGCATCTGTCCCATTGTCTCCTCAGCGGACGCGCTGCGGGGACCGCGCAGGAGCTCTCGGCCGAGTTGCCGGCCAGCCCTCTTCACTTCGCGCAGGCGTGTGGGCCGGGCCGGGATACTGCGCGCCAGCCATCCGGCGAGCTGGACGTAGGCGTCGGGCGGCTCACCGCCGGGGTGAGCGTCGGCCGCGACCGACCACAGGTCTCGTGGACGACCGCGGGGTTGCGACGCCCGCTCGCGCGCGATCAAACCAGCAGCGTGCAGACGCTCGAGGTGGACGCGCACCCCGCTCGGATGAAGCCCGATCGCATTAGCCAGCTCGTCGGTTGCGACCGGCCGGCCGATGCTCGCCAGGCGAGCGAACAGCCTTGCTCGCGTGGGTTGGGAGAGCGCGTCTCCCGGACCGGCGGGCGTACTGACAGGCACGAGGCCGAAGTCTTTCACACGCGCGCCTCAGCAAACGGGCGCCCTGGTAATTTTCCTAGCCTGCCTCGTAAAAATCACCGGATCTAGGAGCCGTCTCGATGACATACGTGATCGCGGAGCCTTGCATCGGCGTCAAGGACGACTCGTGCGTCGAGGTCTGCCCCGTCGACTGCATTCACCCCACCCCGGACGAGCCCGGATACGGCAGCGTCGAGATGCTGTACATCGATCCCGAGGAATGCATCGACTGCGACGCATGCGTCGAGGCCTGTCCGGTAGACGCGATCTTCGCCGAGGACCAGCTGCCGGAGGAATGGGAGCGGTTCACCGAGCTGAACGCCGCCTACTACCGCAATCGGGCCGCGTGAATCATCCCCATCCTACGGCCTTGCTACAAGCGAACGCCCGCGCAGCAAAAGCAGTATTGACGGCTGCAGCGAAAGCTCGCGCGGGTGAAAGCGCAGCGGCTACGACCGCTGCCTAAACCCCTCAGCCTCAAACGCAAGGAAGCCCGAGCCGGCTCGCGCCGATAAGCGCCACGGACTAGCGGGCCATTTGAGATCGATTTAGCCCCCAGCGCCTTGCAGCACCCAGGCCGACTGGGGAGCTCATCTCCATGAGCACGCTTGGCCGACTGCTGGTGCGCCGACGCAATGTGAAAGCGCTCAACCGCTCGGACCGGTCGTTTCTGGCTTACCCTGCTCGTCCTGGGCGGGCAACGTCGTCAGTGACGCCGCTGGCTGACGCTCGCACAGCGGAAGCAGGCGCCTTGCTATTGGCGACTTGCGAGACTCGCGACCTCCAGCGATGGGGCCTGCATTCATGCTCGCGCGTGCACCCAAGGTGATGGGGCTCTCGTGGCTGCATCTGTCCGAAAGCAGTCGTGTGCGGCCGTGTCGTGAGCACCGAAGTGATGGCTGCTTAGCCCAAGGAGCAGCTGCGCCGCCTGCTGCGAACCCGCTGTTCAGTCAGCGGCGCCGGGTTGCGTTCGCGGACTGTCGCTTAAAGCGCACCGGCCGCCCGGCTACCCGGACAGCGGTCACTAGCTGATGGGCCGGCGGACGAATCTGGACACGTACGCGGCTGCCTCACCCGGCACTGCTGCTTGGCTTCGGGGTGCGACGCTCTCTCGATCGCGGAGTCCCGCTGGGTCGGGTGCCCCGCCACGAGGACTGGTGTAGCGTCGGGTGGAGTCAGCAGCCTGGCGCATGCGGGGCGAGAGCGCTGTTGCTAGCCCGAAGGAAAAGGCTGGCCGCTGGCGTGTCCGGCTCTGCGTGGTCGGCTCTGCGTGGTCGGTCGGGCGCGCCTCGGGTAGGTCACAACGCAATGTCCGTTGTTAGGGCTTTCGCTACTCAATTGTTAGGGATCACCGGGCGCGTTCGTAGCGCACGGTCGACCCCTTGCCCCGGCAGCTGGGCGTGATCTGGTCGCCGCGGTCGGCCACGATGTGGTTGATCGAACCGGGCCTGCACACCACCCGATCGTCGGCCTGGCCGTCGGTGACATTCACCTGGTTCGTTCCCAATCCGGGGAACACGGTCGCGGGGCCCCGATGATCGACGATCCGATCGTTGCCCGGCCCGCCGTAGATGAGGTCGTAGCCCCGCCCGCCGTAGATGGTGTCGTTGCCCGGGCCTCCCCAGATGAGATCTTCGCCTCTGCCGCCGTAGATGGTGTCCCTGCCAGGGCCGCCGTCGAGAACGTCGTTGCCTGCACCGCCACGGATGATGTCGTTGCCGCCGCCGCCGTAGATGCGGTCGTTGCCCCGACCGCCACGGAGCCGGTCGTTGCCAGGACCGCCACGAATCACCCGAGTGGGCTGCCGCCCGCCGGCGTCGACCGCCACCCCATCGGGGAAGGTGGCGCCCGTGATGAAGTTCTGGTTGACGCCGGTGCCGTCGAGATTGGCCCGCCCGATCGTGCCCTCGCCAAGACCTGGGCCTCCCTGGCTGTTCGCCCAGTAGATGTGGGCGCTGTCGACCGCGAGGCCTTCTGGATCCGTGGCGCCGGTGATGAAGTTCGGATTGGCGCTGGTGCCATCGAGGTTGGCCCGCCCGATTACGCCGTTTTGCCCGCTCGACCAGTAGATGTGGGCGCCGTCGACCGCGAGTCCTTCTCCCGTTTGGAGGCCGGTGATGAAGTTCTGGTTGACGCCGGTGCCGTCGAGATTGGCCCGCCCGATCGAACCGCCGTGCGTCCAGTAGACGTAGTTGCCGGCTACCGCGACCGCTTGGGGCCCAGTCTGTACGCCGACGTTGACGAACGTCGTATTGAGGGCGGTGCCATCGAGGTTGGCCCGCGAGATCACGCCGTCCTCGGGGGGGTTGTCAAGGTTGTCTGCCCAGTAGACGTGGATGGCGTCGGCCGCCACCCCGTCGGGGCTGATCGCGTCAATGGAGCTCTGGTTGACGCCCGTGCCGTCGAGGTTAGCCCGCCCGATCTGCCCGAGGCCTTGATTCGCCCAGAACACGTACGAGCTATCGACCGCGATCCCTTGGACGGTGGATCCGCCGGTGATGAAGTCCTGGTTGACGCCCGTGCCGTCGAGATTGGCCCGCCCGATCGAACCGCCAGAGTTCGGGCCTCCGTGGCTGTTCGCCCAGTAGAGGAACGCATCTGCGCGGGCGGCGAACGCCAGGCTGACGAAGGCGAGAGTCAAGAGCGCCACCGCGGCGCGGCGCACCACAACCGACCGGCCACGCGCACCCGCCAACAACAAGCCAAACCCACGTGCCCCACTAGAAATCATCCTGATCACCCCAATTCTGATTGACGCTGGCGCCGCCGAGGTTGGTCACGACCGCCCTGCTACAGGCGTGGGCGTTCTCGCCGCCACTGCTATCCGCATGACGCAGGCGCAGAGACGGAGATGGACGGGGTTACGCTCGTTGCGTTGACCCCTACATTCGGATTGGTTACCCCATAGGGGTTGTTGCAAAGAAGATTGAGCTGTGTATTGACGTTCCCGGACCCGCCCACCTGGACGTCGACGTCGACCCCCTGGCCGGTGTTACCAGGGACCTGGGGCGCGAAGCCCGACAGGGAGCTTCCTGGTGGCAAGCCGGAGGCCGAAAGGGTGCCCCAGCAGGTGGTAGTCGAGTCGGACGGGCAGGGGTAGGTGGTCTGCTGGACAGCGACCGAAGGCTGTGGGGCGCCTTGGAAGCGCACGGTCGACCCCTTGCCCCGGCAGCTGGGCGTGATCTGGTCGCCGCGGTCGGCCACGATGTGGTTGATCGAACCGGGCCTGCACACCACCCGATCGTCGGCCTGGCCGTCGGTGACATTCACCTGGTTCGTTCCCAATCCGGGGAACACGGTCGCGGGGCCCCGATGATCGACGATCCGATCGTTGCCCGGCCCGCCGTAGATGAGGTCGTAGCCCCGCCCGCCGTAGATGGTGTCGTTGCCCGGGCCTCCCCAGATGAGATCTTCGCCTCTGCCGCCGTAGATGGTGTCCCTGCCAGGGCCGCCGTCGAGAACGTCGTTGCCTGCACCGCCGCGGATGATGTCGTTGCCGCCGCCGCCGTAGATGCGGTCGTTGCCCCGACCGCCACGGAGCCGGTCGTTGCCAGGACCGCCACGAATCACGCGGCCGACCACCGTGTAGGTGATCGTCACCTGCCCGTCGCCCGTCATGCCTGTCGTTGACAAACGTGGCGCCCGACGGGCCGAAGCTCGAACCACCACCGCCGGCGCCCGGGTTTGCTTTGCAGCCGCCGCCGCCGCCGCCGCCGCCCCAGTAGCCGCCGCCACCACCACCGCCGCCGTCCCCGCCTTGGGCGCCGCCACCACCACCGCCGGCGCCGCCCGCGTCCTGGGTGGTCGCGCCGCCGGCTTTGCCGTCGGTCGGGGCAGGCATGCAACCGGAGAGGCTCTCGGCGGCCCCGGCCGAGCCACCAGGAGCACTCTGGCCGCCGCCACCCCCACCATCGGCAAAACCGGTCCCCCCCGCGTCCTCACCAGCGGCGCCTGTGGGGTTGCCGCCGCCGCCCCCCTGGCCGGGGAGGGGGTCAGGGCCGGCGGTCGCGATGCTGCCGCCGCCGCCACCCGCGACCAGCACCCGCGCCGAAAGACCACAGCGCAAACTCTGCGCGCAAGTGCCCACGCGGACATCCGAGGCACCGCCGCCACCGCCACCCGGCTCGCCTCCACCGCTACCCGCCGCGCCGCCGGCGCCGCCGCCATTGAAACTGCCGGCACCCCCGAATATGTCCGCGCCGCCCTGGCCACCGACGAGCACCTCCAAAACGTCGCCCGCACTCACCGCGAATCTCGCCTTAGCCTCACCGCCACGCCCACCATCGCTGACGTTCCCATTGCCGCCCTGCGCGCCGAACGCCTCCACCGTCACCGACCCCACCCCGGCGGGCACGGTAAAAGTGTCTTTCCCGACGGTCGTGTACGTGCATGAAGCCGTCGAGCCCGACGCCGAGAACGAGCCGTTGGCGCCGCACGGAGAACTCGCGCTTGCAACCCCCACACTCGCGACCATCCACAACGCCGCCAAGCCCGCCGCCGCCGACAATCCAACGACCCAGCCGCGCACGCCCGCCAACAACAAACCAAACCTACGGGCCCCACAGAAGAACATCGCGAACACCCCCAATCCGGGCCAGAGCTTCGGCCGTCTCAATGACACCGAAATGTACCTCACTCCTCCTCAAGCTCCGTGGTTTGAATGCCTGCGCGGCCCAGCGCCGCGCTTGAGCTGAGGAGGTCCCTACACATCGGCCTGGACGGAAACCGGCCCGGCCGTGGCACATGCCATCTATGTCATCCATGAAGGGCCCGGTGACGTCAAGGTCGTCACGGGGCCCTGGTAGTTGGTGCCGGCTCGCTGACTGCGCTCCGGTGTGGGATGTGGCTCCAGTCATCCATTCGGTCGACCAAAGCAAATCTGGCGTCGGCGCGCACCGCGCTTTCACGGCCAGGCGCTCGACTGCGGCCATTTCCTCGCCGAAGAGCGACCCCAGGAAACCATCGCCGCGCTCCTCCCATTTCTGTCAGACGCATCGGGTGGCTGACGGCGCCCGCGGCGCCCCACGCGCTCTCCACCACACGACCTCCCGCTTTGCTCGCCCACGCTACTTCATCCCACCCGTAACCAACTCCCCGCTTCGCGCGGCAGGCAGGGCGCGCGGCGCCCGCGGTTCACCGTCGCCTGGGAAGCGCGGCGATCGTGGCGTCGATCTCGGACGTCAGGAGGTACAGCTCGAGTTGCTCGGGATCGGAGGGATCGAAGGGGTGGAACCCGAGTCGCTCCCACCAGCTACGTGCGCCTGGGGTTATTGCGGTCACGACGACGGCACGGCAGGCAGCCTTCTGGTTCAGCTCGAGCGCGGTTGCGAGCACATGGGCGACGAGCGCAGTCCCCAGGCCCAGGCTGGTGTATCGGCGGTCCACGCCCAGGCGACCGAGCAGCAGCGCCGGAACCGGATCCGGTGCTTGCTTTGCCAGTTCCCGGGGAGCCGCTGAGCGGTCGATCGCGGTCATCGCGATGCTCGCGTAGGCCACCACGACGTGATTGGCGTCCGTGATCACCCACGTCGCCGCCGTGTCCCGGCGGCGGCTCTGGCCCGCGTAGCGGCGAAGCCACTCATCCAGGATCGGCTCCCCGCAATCGAACTGGCTGCGATCAGCGCGCCCCAGATCGAGCAGCCGCGGACGGCGAAGCTGAGTCAAGCCACGCGAACTTGCGCTTGCGGCGTAGCGCCCGCGCCAGCCGCTCGTTCACCTCGGCCGGCCGCTCAAGCGCTTCGCTGAATGCAGCAGCAGCCTCAGACGAGAGGCGAATGCTCGGACGCTCCGCGAGCACCTGCTCGGCCCGAGCAGCAGCCGCCTGAACCACGAACGCGGACACGTTCAGGTGGGCCGCAGCCGCCGCCCGCTCCAACAGAGCCTTATCCGCAGGATCAACCCGGATCTGAAGCCGATCAGCCTTCAAACTAGCCATGTACTTACGATGGCAGTACGACGGTGGTCTGTCAAGTCAAGCAAGTCCTGCCAGACGCACGCGGATGTTCGACAAGTACGACAGGCGTACGTTAACCGCCAAAATCTGGCCGATCTCCTCTCAACCAGATGCGGTGTATCCCGTAAACACAGGGCAATCGCCATCAGGGCTCTACCCCCGCCTGCGTTGTCCTCATCCCACGCTCGGATCAGGAAACCCGCATGTTTGCAGGACATCTTTGCCGCTGGCTCGGATACGAACCTAGATCTCCGCCCCAGCGCGCCGGCAACCCTTGCTCCCGCAAACCCGCCTATTTGCAGGACTTTCCAGTACCGCTACCGGGATTCGAACCCGGGTTTCCGCCGTGAGAGGGCGAACGAAGGGTCCGTCAGCGTCCTGTAAAACCCGCGATTTGCAGGAGCGATGCGAAATCGGGGAGACGCGAGAAGCGGCCAAAACGGGATCAATGTACGACACGTGTACGTTAAGGTCTCAGCCCGCCGACTGTAGATCTGGGCCGCCGGTCGAGCACGTCGTACCCTTCTCTCGTGCGCCTCGATGGCACCCAGATCGGGGACATCATCGAAGTCGACCGGCTCGGCCGGCGCTTCCACGCGCTGGTGACCCGGTAACGCAAACGGCGGCCTGTCGGTGCAGCCGCTGGATCGGCGAATCAGCTATCGGACCTGCCGGGCGCACGATGTCGTTGCCCACTGGGCCAACGCTGAAGCGCGCTGAAGATGAGACCGACAAGCGCCAGACCGAATACGCGGCCGACGATCGTCGCCGGCTGACTGATGAGGGGCGCGAGTGTGCGCGCGCCGCCCGCGCGGTGCAGCGCTTCAGGCTTCGGGGGGTCTGAGCCCGACCCTGACGACTTCGTTTGAGCGGAGGACGCTTGCCGCCAGCACGGGGCCCGAGCGGCTGACCTGCGTCTGTAGTGTCGAGTTGACGGGACCTCACGGAGACACAGCCGCGATGCGCGGCGGTCTCGTGTTGATCGAGACTAAATCCGAAGCCGGCGACAGTCCAGCCGACCGTCAGCTCGCGCGGATGCAGCTTGAGCCGATTTCGCTGAGCAAGTACAGGGTAGGAATGAGCGCCATGGGTGGCGCGGATAGCTACGGCGCCCAGCCCGGCAGCGACCTCTTCGAGCGCGGATCGCCCCGGCCTCCACCGGGATTCTTTGCGCCGTCTGCCGGGTAGTCGTGGACCTAGCTATTTGTGGAGAGGAGTGACCATGGCCTACAAGTTCCATGCGGATGAACCTGTACGCGCGGCGATTATCCGCTGCGGCCGCGAGCAGCTCGACCGAGCGATCACTCAACTGAGCGAGCGGATCAACGACGATCGCGTCAGCGCCGTGCACGATGCCCGCAAGGCGATCAAGAAGGAGCGCTCGCTGCTGCGCTTGGCCCGCGGGGCGATGCCCTCAGAGCAGCGACGCTCGGAGAACGCCACCCTGCGCCAGGCCGCCCGCGGGCTGTCAAACGCACGTGACACCGAGGTCATGGTGACCACGCTTGAGGAGCTCTCTGAGCGCTTTGCTGGTCAGCTCCCGACGACCACGTTCGACGCGGTGCGCGAGCATCTGGAATCGCGTCGCCAGGATGCGACCGGGCCAATCGGCTCGGCCGAAGCCGCGATAGAACAGCTGAGTGAGATACGCCGGCGGGTCGACGATTGGGAGATCTCAGAGCAGGGATGGGACGCGATCGACGCTGGCCTGCTGCGCTCCTACAAGAGAGGACGCAAGGCACTCGCCTCCGCACGCACCACCCGGTCGCAGGAGGATCTGCACGCTTGGCGCAAGCGCGTCAAGGACCTCTGGTACCACGAGCGCCTGCTCGCCCCGACCTGCGGGCCCACGGTCCGGGGGCAGGCCAAGGAATCCCACCAGCTGGCGGACCTGTTAGGCGATGATCACGATCTCGGTCTGCTGCGAGAGCAACTGACGCGGCACGCGGTACCTGTGCCGGTGGACGTGGACGCAGTGGTCAGGTTGATCGACCACCGCCAAGGCGAACTTCAGACCGAGGCGATCCTGATCGGCGAGCGCGTCTACGCAGAGCCACCGAAGGCATTTAGGCGCAGGATCAGGCGATCGTGGTACGCCGGGCGCGCCGCCGCTCAGGCGCCGCTAGAGCAGCACCCGGCCGAGCTGGCCGCCGCGACGCGGGAACCGCAGCCCAGCTGAGCAAGCGCCGGGCGCGCGTAGTCTGAGCGCCCGGCTTGGTCGCTGTACTCGACACCGTCGACGAGCCCACGTTCCTGCGCGCGCTCTCGATGGCAGGCAGGCGTGTGCGATGGCGCGAGCCGCGCACGCCGGGCAGCGCCGAGATTCTGACGCGGCGCGGTTCATCATCCACCCGCTCGCGGCCCGCGGTCACGGCGCCGGTCGCCAGGCGATGGCGATCGTAGTAGGAACGGAAGATGAGGCTCGGCCCATCGATCATCAACCAATCGCACCCCATACCGGCATCATTCTGGCGCCGCACAGACGTTGAGCCGCAGAACCGCCCTCCACCACGCACCGCGCATGGCCGACGGCACATACCTTTCCGTGGTCAGGGCAGCTGTCAGCGTCAGGCTCCGGAGCTTCATGACCTGCGACCGTGTCAGCCCCCGTCAGGTCCCGCTATGCCCAGCTCGCAGCCCTCGTTGCCAGGTTGCGTGTTCGTCGCAGAGGTGATGCGCGCCTTAGCCGAGGCGCTATTGGTAAAAGCAGGCGTTCCACCTTGCGTCGAGGTTCGAGAACAGCTTTGAGTGGGCCGGGGACTCAAGGGCGATTGGCGCACAAGCAGGCGCCCGCGGGAATCCACGAGCTCTGTCGGTCACAGAGGTGCTTATGAGGTTGGCAGCGTCACGTCGAGCACCACCTCGATGGCGTCGCGCACCTTGAGTGCTCCCATGAACGCGCGATAAGGCTTGATGCCCCAATCGCTCTGGGTAAGTGAGACCGTTCCGCTCACGCGCCCATCCTCGGCGAACTCGAGTTCGAAGGTCGCCGGCTGTGTGCTGCCCGCCATGGTGAGCTCGCCCTGCGCTCGAAGCCGGCCGACGGCGAGCTCCACCCGTTCGAGCTGAAGACGATCGGCTGTCCGTGCAGGATCTTTTCGTCGATGGTCGACCGGATTTCGGCACGATCCTTGTCAGTCAGCGGCTTGACCCCGCGCCGGCCTTCGAGCGCCTGCAAGGAGTGGGGATCGGCCTCGAGCGCAACCTCCGCGGGCGTGCCGCCTTCATCGATCTCCACCTTCGCCTGCCACTTGCCGACCTCGATGATCAGGTCATGACCCACCTTCTGCGCCATCCCTTCACGGTAGGTGTTCACCCGCAGCGCGCCGTTGCCGGGGCCGACCGTTTGGATCCCGGGACGAAGTGTCATCAGGCCGAAGATTCCCACGTTCCGCGAGTCGCATCTGCCAACCATGCCTGAGCCCAGAACAGGCGCCGTGCTCAGAGCGTCAGCCACCCATCGCAACCGATTTCGCGCGCTTGACCTCCGTCGTAACGCGGGCGTCGAGCCGGGGGAGCCCTCGTTTGGCGAAAGCGATCGCGAGCCTGCGTCCGACTTCGGGCTGAACGGGGCGATTGGTCGGTCGCCATAGGAGTGGCACGATCCGTGACGTGCCGAAGGACGAAAGGAGTCGTCCGCACCGGCGCTGCGGGCGCACCGAGCTGGGCGAAAGTTAGAGCGCGGCGCTGAACGGCGTCCGTCGCGATAGCAGGCGCGGTTACGGCCGGCCGGCAGCGTTAGCTCGTTATCTGTGGGGTCGGGACCGGGAGATACCATCCCATTGGATGGTGATAGGATGATGACAGGATGGCACTCGTTTGGGGCCAACGAAGATGGTTGATGCCGAGAGGACCGAAAAGATCACGATCAACGTCGGGCTCGTCGACCTGGGTCAGATCGACCTGCTGGTCAGCGAGGCGTTTTTCGCGAACCGAACCGATTTCATTCGTACGGCCATTCGGCGGCAGCTCGAAAGCCGATCAGACGCCGTAGAGAGAACAGTGGTCCGACGCGCGCTGGTGCTGGGCATAGAGCACTACAGCCGCGACGCGCTCGAGCAGCTTCGAGACTCTGGTCGCATGGTGGAGCTGCGCGTTCTCGGGCTGGCGACCATTGCCGATGACGTCTCGCCTGAGCTCGCCGTCGCGACGATCGCGAGGGTCGACGTCCTCGGTGCCTTTCGGGCGCCGAGGGCGGTGAAGGCGGCGCTCGCCTCGCGCACCACATGATCATCTACCGAGCCGGGCGACCCCGATCGCGCGGTGGCAGTCCGTTCATCCAACCACCGATCTCTCGGCGATAGCCGACGACGCCCCTGAAAGGAACGTGTGATGAGCCTCGATGCGAACATCGCGATGGCCGAGGCGTTGCGACTGACGCGTGCCGGGCGGTTGGCGGAGGCCACGGCGGTTCTGCAGCGGGGTCTGGCGAGCGCCGGCACCGCAGCGCCGCGCGGATCGACTCCCGCGCAGCCTTTGGCCGATTTCGGCCACGTTCGGTTGCCGGTGTCAAACAGTCGCCCAGTGAGGTCGCCCCAAGTGCCGCGCGCTTATGCCTCGTCCGCGCGCCGGGGTCTGGTTGAGGACCTCCGGGCCGCGCTGCGCGGCGTGCCAGAAATCGTCGGCCCGGTTGGATGGCCAGGAAGCGCACGATCGTCTACTGGTGGCGCAGCGGCCAGGGCTGCCGCCGCGCAGGGTAGTGAGATCCGCAACCTCACGCACACCGAGAGCGCTGGAACCCGCAGCTACGACCTCTACATTCCGACCGCCTACGCCGGTGAATCCGTTCCACTCGTGGTCATGCTCCACGGGGGCAAGCAGAACGGATTGGATTTTGCGGCCGGCACGCGGATGAACGAGTTCGCCGAGCAGCACAACTTCCTCGTCGCGTACCCAGAGCAGTCGAGGGCGGCTAACGCCGGCCGGTATTGGAACTGGTTCTCCGTGGCTGACCAGCAGGCCGATGCCGGCGAGCCGGCGATCATCGCCGGCATCACCCGCGCGGTCATGCGCGATCTCATCGTAGATCGGACTCGCGTCTACATCGCCGGGCTTTCCGCCGGTGGCGCCATGGCCGCGGTCATGGCCACGGCCTACCCAGAGCTCTACGCGGCGGTCGGGGTGCACTCCGGGATCGCCTACGGCGCCGCGCACGACGTCGGCTCCGCCTTCGCGGCGATGCGAACCGGGGGTACGCCCGCCCCGACCAGTGCGGTGCCGCTGATCGTCATCCACGGGGACCGAGACACGATCGTGGCTCCGGTCAACGCAGACAAGGTGATCGCCTCTCGGCTCGCGGCTGGAGACATCACAGGCCACGATGCGCCGATCACGACACGCGGCGACCGTGGGCGCGGCTACACCCGCACTGTGCACCGCAACCTCGACGGGGTCGGCGCCGTGGAGTCCTTGATCGTCCATGGCGGCCGTCACGCGTGGTACGGCGGCAGTCCGGTTGGCTCCTACACCGACTCGCACGGCCCTAACTCTTCCGCCGAGATGATCCGGTTCTTCCTCCAGCACCAGGGGCACGCACGCCACCTGCGGGAGCACGCCTAAAAAGCACACCGGGCATACCGAGCGTAGACGCTCGGTTGATCGGCTCCGCAGGCTCCCTCGCCGATCTTGAAGTCACCGGCGCTGTGCGGAGGCTGCTACGCGCCGGGGTCGAGACCGGAACGGTTACCGTGTCCCCGTCGTCCGCCGTGGATCCGAGCCTCGGATCGACGATAGCCAGCTGCAGCCGAACTGCAGTTTGGTGAGCTACGAGGTAAGCCATCGACGGTCCTCGGAGAGGCGCCACGCGCTACCAGACGCGGAAGGAGATGCCCTCCCGGGGCTAGCGCTGGTCTTCAAGCGAGACCGATGCCAGACCAGCCCGGGTGTCCCCACTCGGGCGACGACTTCGTCGCCTTAGCGCTTGCGCGCCCGATCGCCGTATGAGGCAAAGCGATCGCCAAGAGGCGAGGCTGTCGGAATATCGCTCACGAACCTAACGCGTGGAAGAGATGCCTCGCTCTTAGGGTTCTTCTGTGGGATCAATCAGCGGCGCAATATGGCCGAAGTGGCGCGATATCGCGGGCGCGTTCCCATTCGCCGAACATTTCCGACAGCCTCAGGCAAAAGCGATCGCCAGCGTGATCCTCGTGTCCCGCGCCATAGCAGGGCTCAAGCGGAGCGGTTGAAGCGGCGCAGCGGCGGGAAAGATGCACCGGGCCCTCAGGGCTTCGTCTCAGCTGAGGACGGCGGCCAAGCGATGGTGGCGAAGCTGGGTCGGCGGAGCGCCGTGGAGAGTCCATTCGTCCCCATTTGGCCGGGTCACCTTGCCCACGCGCGACAGCTCACTCATCGCGCTCGTCACTGTCGGGCGGTGCGCGCCGACGAGGTCCGCAAGCCGCTGGTGGGACAACGGCAGCGCGACCGTGATGCCGTCCAGGCCGACGCGTCCCCAGCGTTCGGCGAGATGCCAGAGCGTCAGCAGGAGCCGGTCCTCGACTCGGGGGTGGTGCGCGATCGCAAGCGCTACCGCGAGTGCGTGGGCCCGCCGCGTGCCACGGTTGAACAGCTCGACGCCGAGCTGGGGCCACGGCGTCATGCGCGTCACCAGGCCGTGGTCGAGCACCGCAAGCCGCGTGGGCTCAAGCACCCGCCAGCCGACCTCGGCGTGGACGTGTGATCCGTCCGGGTCCCAGCTCCAAGGCCTCATCACATCGCCCTGCCCGAGCAGCTCGACACACCGACGGCCGAGCACGTCGACCTCGCGGCTGAGCAGGCCGTCGACGATCAGGAAGCCACGGTGATGGATATCCGGCTCGATCGCCCCGGCGGCGTCCCACTGGCCTTTTGAGAGATGTCTCACGCGAGTGAGCGCCTCGCGCCTGGCACGCGCGCGGTCATGCTCTTCGAGCAGGTCTCCTAGGTCCGGATCGGCGTCGACGATGCTGATGAGGTCCGCTACCGAGCCCACTGTCGCGTTCACGATACTGCGGAGAGAACTACTGCCTGCGCCGGCGTCCGGCGTGGGCCGCGGGCCCCGGAGCCGACAGTCCCAGCCATGGGGATGTTCTCTTGGCTCGGTCTATAGGTATGCGTCAGTACGTCTTGATCGGTACCTCATTCTGCGGAAGGAGCCGCGCCCGGGATACCTTGATCGCCGTTCAAGGTACCGACTTCTGCAAATGCCGTAACGGGACGGCTCAGGAGGAGAGCATGATCACCATCGGCGTCATCTTGCTGATCATCGGGTTCATCACAAAGATCGCCATTTTGTGGTCCATCGGGATCTTCGTGGTGATCGTTGGATTGATCCTCGCGCTGCTCGGATTCATGGGACGCGCCGTTGGGGGCAGGCGTCACTACTACTGACAGAACCGCCAAGCCGTAGCGGCGAGTCGACGCGAGTGAGCAGGGAGTCGCCATGGCTGCCGCTCGTCGCATGCCCAGAGAACGCCAACGGGAAGGAACACCCAGCCGAGCGCCCGAAGTCGCGGATACCCCAACGGCAGACGCCGGCCGGCTCGAGCATATTACCCGGCACAGCAGGTACGACCCTTCTCTTTGCCATGCCGCTGCCGACTGTGGAGCTGCAGATCTCGCGTGCCTCGCCTGATGAGCGCACGATCCAGATCACCGTGGTGGGCGAAGTTGACATCGTCACGGGCGGCACGCTGGGCGCGGCAATCTCCTCCGCATTAGCCGAGCGCCCCGAGCGGCTAATCATCGATCTGGCAGGGGTGCCGTTCGCCGACTCTCATTTGGTCCATGCGCTGCACCTGGTATACGGACAGCATTCAAGCGGACGCGTGGTGGATCTGCGTGTGGTCGGGGCCAGGCCCCAGATCGTGCGTCTGCTCACCTTCTGTGGCCTCGACCCTCTTTGCGTCGACCGCGGGTAGCTCACATCTAGGCTGAAGCCGAAAGGGGCGCTTCGTTTGGAAGCAGGGACATGCTCTGCTCGGCCCACCGTCCGAGTACCGCGCTGACATCGAGGCGCGTCCCGGCCCAGCATCAACCGCTTGTCCTGTCGGCCAAGCAGCGGGCGAGGATCGAGCGCCAGACCGCCGCGGTGCATACGGCGGTGCTGCCGCGCCCGACCCGCCAGCTGCTCGGCGAGCGCGCCGCGGTCGAGGTGCCATGGCTCTCCTACTTTGACGCGACGACTGCTTTTGCCCTCGGGCCGGCGCACGCTCCGCCACTGACGACGGCTACACCGGGCGACCGTCGGAGCCCCCGCGGGCATCTGGACGGTCGTGCCAAAGCCGCGGGCCGAGGAACCCCTTCCGGCGCGCCTGAGCGCCTCGAGGAGCGGCTCCTGTATGTCGACCAGGCCGAACGCAATCATCGCTTTGCGGAGCCGATCGCCGCGCCCACGTTGATCTCACTCCCAAGTTCCGATACCTCCTGCTCGCTGCGCTGGTAGCCATATTCGACGGGCGGGCTTGGGAGCGCCGTGGCCACTGCTGGCAGGTGCGCGGCGGACCCGGAGTAAGTCTCCCCCTCCGCTCAAACGGCGTCGCGCCGCCGGTGTTTCCTCTCCCGCTGGATGGGGAATTCGTGGACGAGAGGACTGAGGTAGGAGAGGAGAGATCATGGCTACCAGCATGCCGAGTTCACGCTGGAGACGTGCTCGGGCGCGCTTTGAGGACGATGTCGATCCCACTGGACGGCATTGGAAATGGACCGTTCTGTCCTCGCTCGCTGACTACATCGATGCTGGCTCGATCGTCGCTGGCGCTGCTGGGCTAGCTCTGTGGTCAAAGCACTTCGGACTCGGTGCAACCACCGTCGGGCTTCTGGCGGCGTTCAGCTCGAATGCGATCTCATGTGGGATTGGCGCGTTGATCGGGGGTCGGCTGGGGGACAAGTTTGGGCGCAAGCGGATCTACAGCCTCGATCTGCTCGTCTACATCGTGGGTGTTTTGATCATCGTCTTCGCTGCCAACGCGGCGATGCTGTTCGCGGGGTACATCATCGCCGGGCTGGCGGTAGGCGCAGACGTCCCGACCAGCTGGTCGCTGATCGCGGAGTTCTCACCGCAGCGGGCGCGGGGCAAGATGATGGGGCTCACGAATATCTTCTGGTACATCGGTCCGATCGTGACGCTGCTGCTGGCGCTGGCGTTCTCATCGCTTGGGCTCCTTGGAATTCGGCTGCTGTTCGTCCATCTCGCGATCGTTGCGGGCGTGACCTGGTGGCTCCGTCGGGGCATCACCGAGTCACCGCGATACGAAGCGATGGCGGAGGAGGGCAACGCGGATGCCAGCAGCAGCTCCGCGGGTGGCGCGTCAGCCAGCCGGCGAGGGAAGAGCGCGCTCGACAAGCTCGCAGGCACCGAAGGTGCGACGGCAGCCGCGGGATCTCGCGGGGCGTGGCGCAAGCTGTTCTCGCCACAGCATCGGAAAGCGCTCCTGTTCGTCTTCCTCACGTTCTGCCTGTGGAACATCCCCGCCGGGACCTATGGCTTCTTCCTGCCCTTCATCGTCAAGACGTCCGGCCAGACGAGTCAGGCGGTGAGCGTAGGAGTCGATGCCTTGTGGTTCGGCTCGGCGATCCTCGCCGTGGCGGGCATCTTCATGGTGATCGGTGATCGCGTGAATCGTGCCGCGCTGTATGGGGTCACGGCGCTGATCCAGGCCGTGGGGTTCTGGTTGTTCGTGTTCGTCTCGCCGAACATCCTCGGGTGGGTAATCGTGAACGTCTTGCTCTTCGGCATCGGTCAGGGAGCGGGACAGTGGCCGCTTAACCGCGTGTGGTCGGTCGAGCTGTTCCCGACCGCGGTGCGCAACACGGCGCAGGGAACGATCTTCGGAGGCATGCGGCTGATGCTCGGGGTGTGGAGCTTCTTCGTGCCGGCGCTGCTGGGGTGCACCTCCGACGCCAGCGGGTCGCTCGCGAAGTGCACGACCTCCGGGTTTCACACGATGTTTCTCATCCTGGCGCTCATGTTGACGGTAACGGCGGTCGTCGGCTGGATCTGGGGGCCACGGACCGAGGGCATGTCGCTCGAAGAGATCGAGGATGCTCGCGCGGCGGGCGACCTTGCGGTCTGAGACCGCGTTCGCGTCCGGCCCGGACACCCGTGCTCGACCGCCACAGCGGCGGATGCCACCGCCGGCGAAGGTGGGGATCTTCGGCATCGGCCTGGAGGCGTACTGGGAGCAGTTTCCTGACCTCCGTGAGCGCATCGTTCGATACCAGCGACGGGTCGAGGAACGAGTCTCGGAGCTGGGCGCCGACGTCGTCTCGGGAGGGCTAGTGGACCATGCCCAGGGCTCGCGGGTCGCTGGTGAGCGGTTCGCACGCGAGCGGGTCGACCTGCTGCTCTGCCATGCCGTCACCTATGCCACCTCGAGTCAGGTGCTGCCCGCGCTGCAGGCCGCCGGTGTCCCGGTCATCCTCCTTGCCCTTCAACCGGTACGCGCACTCGACTACGAAGAGGTCGACACGGCAGAGTGGCTGGCGAATTGCTCCGCCTGCTGCGTGCCGGAGATCGCGGGTGCCTGCACCCGCGCCGGGATCAGCTACGACACCGTCGCCGGGACGCTCGAAGGCGACGACCGCGCCTGGGCCAGCATCGGTGCATGGATCGCGGCCGCGGGCGTCCGCCGCAGCCTGCAGGACAGCCGCCTTGGCTTCCTGGGGCACACATATCCGGGGATGCTCGACCTCTACACCGATTTCACGGCCGTACACGCTCAGCTCGGCGCTCACGTGGAGGTCCTCGAGATCGACGAGCTGGTCGAGCGCGTCCACGCCGCCACCGAGCCCGAGGTCGCTGCCAAGAAGGATGAGATCGGCGAGCTGTTCTTGTTCGCGGACCCCGCCGGGGACCCGATCGCAACTGAGATCGAGCCCCAGGAGCTCGATTGGGCGGCTCGCGTGGCGGTGGGACTGGATCGTCTGGCGCGCGACTTCGAGCTCGATGGCCTGACCTACTACCACCGGGGGTCCGACAACGAAGCCGAGCGAGTCGCGGCGGGAGTGATCGTCGGAAGCTGCTTGTTGACGGCGAGAGGAATCGTCACCTCCGGGGAAGGCGATTTGAAAACCAATCTGGCCCAGCTGATCCTCGACCGCCTGGGGGCCGGGGGGTCTTTCACCGAGTACTACGCGCTTGATTTCGACGAGGACTTCGTGCTGATGGGGCACGACGGGCCTGGACACCTCGCCATCGCTCAGGAACGGCCGATCCTCCGCGGCCTGCGCCTGTACCACGGCAAGCGGGGTGCCGGCGTCAGCGTGGAGTTCCAAGTGCGCCACGGTCCGGTCACGATCGTCGGCTGCAGTCAGACGGCCGACGGGCGACTCAAGCTCATCTGCGCCGAGGGCGAGTCGATCCCGGGTCCCACCTTTCAGATCGGCAACACCAACAGCCGGCTTCGCTTCGGCCTGCCGCCCGGCGAGTTTCTCGAGGCCTGGTGCGCCGAGGGGCCGACTCACCACGTCGCGTTGGGAATCGGCCATCGCCGTGACGCCGTAGCGCGGGTGGCCTCGCTCTGTGGCCTGGACTTCGCCTCGGTGGGTACGTGATGCACAGAGTGTGCTTCCAGCTGCGGGTACGGCGAGACCGTCTCGAGCAGTACAGGGCACGCCACCGTGAGGTGTGGCCGGAGATGAAGGCCGCGCTCAGCGCGTCCGGATGGCGCAACTACTCGCTGTTCCTAGCTCCCGATGGCCTGCTCGTGGGGTATGTCGAGAGCGACGACTTCGACCGAGCCCGCCAGACGATGGAAGCGACCGACGTCAATCGCCGCTGGCAGGAGTCGGTCGCCGATCTGTTCGAGCTGCCGGCGGGAGCTCAGGCCGACACGGGAATGCAGCTGTTCGAAGAGGTCTTTCACCTTGACTAGGTCAGCGGCGTTCGCGGCCGTCGACCTCGGCGCCGACAGCGGCCGCGTGATGGTCGGAGAGGTGGCCGACGCCTCAGTGGAGCTCCGAACCGTTCATCGTTTTCACAACCGTCCTGTTCGGCTGCCCGACGGCTTGCACTGGAACATCCTGGGGCTGCTGCGCGACGTGCTCGACGGCCTCGCGGCCGCCGACGAGCGGCGCCTGAGAGGCATCGGGATAGACGCGTGGGGCGTCGACTACGGGTTACTTGATGACCAAGATCGCCTGCTCGGCCTGCCGTTTCACTATCGCGACCGCCGCACCGAGGGACTACCGGAGCGAGCGTTTGAGCGGATCTCTCGTCACCGGATGTTTGAGTCCACCGGGATCCAGACGCTGCCGATCAACACCGCGTTTCAGCTGATAGCCGACCAGGGGACCGCGATGCTGGATGCGGCCCAGTCGGTCGCCCTGATTCCCGATCTGCTGGCCTTCTGGCTGTGCGGCGAGCTGGCCAACGAGGCGACGGTTGCCTCCACGACGGGTTTGTTGGCGGCGGACGCTGGAGGCTGGTCTTACGAGGTGATCGATGCGCTGGGGCTTCCCCGTCGATTGTTCCGGGAGCTGGCAGAGCCAGGAACCGAGCTCGGCGCCGTTGCCGCCCACCACGCCGAGGAGGCGCGACTTGATCAGGGCGTACCGGTGTTCTCCGTGGCGGGTCATGACACGGCGTCGGCGTTCGTCGGAGCACCGCTCGGCGACGGCGCGCACGCGGCCATCCTCTGTAGCGGCACCTGGTCGCTGCTGGGAGTGGAGCTTCGCGAACCTCTGCTCACGGAGGAGGCGCTGGCAATCAACCTCACGAACGAGCGCGGCGTCGACGGGACGATCCGCTTGTTGAAGAACGTGATGGGACTGTGGCTCGTTCAGGAGTGTCGCCGCGCGTGGGGCAGCGATTTGAGCTACGAGGAGCTCGACCGGCTGGCGGCCGACACCGGTCCTGCGGTCGCTCTGTTCGACCCGGACCGAGAGGAGTTTCTCGCGCCCGGGGACATGCCCCGGCGGATCGCCGAAGCCTGCCGCCAGAGCGGTCAGGACCCGCCCGAGGGGCGCGGCGAGACGATCCGAAGCGTCCTCGTCTCGCTGGCCTGCAAGTACCGCTTCGTGCTCGAGCACCTAGAGCAGGCCACGGGCAGGTCGCTGGACTCCGTTCACCTGGTCGGTGGCGGTGCCCGCAGCGCGCTGCTGTGCCAGATAACCGCGGATCTACTGGGGCGAGTGGTGCTCGCCGGTCCGGTGGAAGCGTCCGCCTGGGGGAACGTGCTCGTCCAGGCGCGGGCCGCAGGGCTCCTCGACACGCTCCAGGAGATGCGAGCAGCGGTTGCGAGCTCCGCCGCCCCAGACAGCTTCGAACCTCGCCCCGGCGGTCAACATGAGGAGATATACAACCGCTTCCTCGACCTTACCGGCCTCATGGCCCCAGCTGTGGAAGAGCGATGAGCGACAGCGAGGCAGACATCATCGAGGCCCTTCAGACGCTCACCATCGAGACGCCGTCCTGGGGTTACGGCGACTCGGGTACGAGGTTCGCGACCTTCCCCCAGGACGGGCGCCCGCGCAACGTTTTTGAGCGGATCGACGACGCCGCGGAGGTTCAGCGCCTGACCGGCTCCGCCGGCGCCGTGGCGCTGCACTTCCCCTGGGATGCGGTCGACGACCTGGCCGAGCTCCGAGAGCACATCTCGGAAAACCGCCTGCGGCCCGGCGCCGTCAACCCCAATCTTTTCGAGGATCCCGAGTACCGGCTGGGATCGCTCACCCACCCGGACGAGCGCGTTCGCGAGAAGGCGCTTGCGCATGTGCGGCAGTGCATTGTGATCGCCGCGGAGCTGGGATCGACCGCGCAATCGCTGTGGCTTGCCGACGGCACCAACTACGCCGGGCAGGACGACCTACGAGCGCGACGGCGGCGGCTGCTGGACTCGCTGTCGCAGCTGTATACCGAGCTGCCCGAAAACCAGGAGCTGCTGATCGAGTACAAGCTCTTCGAGCCGGCCTTCTACGCCACGGACCTAGCTGACTGGGGCTCGGCGTTGCTCGCTTGCCAACGCCTCGGCCAGCGGGCGAAGGTGCTCGTCGACCTCGGGCACCACGCACAGGGGGTGAACGTCGAGCAGATTGTCGCCGTGTTGGCCGATGAAGGGCGCCTGGGAGGTTTTCACTTCAACAACCGCAAGTACGCCGACGACGATTTGATCGTCGGCTCGACGAATCCGTTCGAGCTGTTCTTGATCTTCTGCGAGCTGGCGAGCCTCGAGCGCCTGCCGCGGCTGACGATCGACCAGGCTCACAACGTGGAGCCGAAGGTCGAGGCGATGGTGTTGAGCGTCGTCAACCTCCAGGAGGCCTATGCCCGGGCGCTGCTCGTCGACCGCGAGGCGCTCGCGATCGCCCAGCAGGAGGGCGACGTGTTGCGAGGCCACGAGGTCCTGCTCGACGCCTTCCGCAGCGACGTCCGGTCACTGTGCGCGCGAGCGCGCACAGTGACGGGGGCCGCCGCCGACCCGGTGGGCGAACTGCGCTCGGCTGGCTATATCCAGCAAATCGCCGCTGAGCGCTCGGGCCCGCCCACGACCTCGACACGCCAAGGAGCACGAACATGAGCACCATGACAGGAATGGTCGACGTACCGGAGAACCGCTGGCCGGACCGTGGACTCCCCGAAGAGCTGCTTGACCAGCTGGTGCTCGCCTCGCACTTGCTGGGTGAAGACCGACGGGTGGCGAACATCGGCGGAGGCAACACCTCGGCCAAGGGAACGGCAACCGACCACGTCGGCCGGGAGGTGCGGGTGCTGTGGGTGAAGGGTTCCGGCAGCGACCTGGCGACCATGGCGCGCGATGACTTCACTGCGCTCCGCCTGGACGAGGTGGAGCCGCTATTTGAGCGCGAGGAGATGAGCGACGAGGCGATGGTCAGCTACCTCGACCGCTGCATGCTCGACCCTGCGATGCCCCGCTGCTCGATCGAGACCCTCCTGCACGCGTTCATTCCCGCTGCTCATGTCCACCATACGCACCCGGACGCGATCAACGTGCTCGCCGGCAGCCGGGACGGGGAACGGTTCGCCCGCGAGTGCTTTGGCGAACAGGTGGCCTGGATCCCATATATCAGGCCCGGCTTCACCCTGGCCAAGCAGGTCGGCGAGGCGGTGCGCGGCGACAGCGGGCTGCGGCTCGTGATCCTGGCCAAGCATGGCCTGGTGTGCTGGGGCGACCGCGCCGAGGAGGCCTACAGGACGACGCTTGAAGTGATCGATCGCGCCGCGGAGTACGTGAACGAAAGGACCGACGGTGCGTCACGGTTTGGCGGCGCGCATGCCGGTGCTGGCGCGATATCAGATGGGGAGCGGGCCGCCCTCCTGCGCGAACTGCTGCCTGCGGTACGCGGAGCGGTGTCTAGCGCGACGCCAAAGCTGCTGGTCGCGGATACCTCCCAGCGACCGCTCGAGTTCGTGTCCTCGCAAGACGCTGAGCGCCTGGTCGGAGTCGGCGCCGCCTGTCCCGATCACCTTGTTCACACCAAGCGCGTTCCGCTGTGGATTCCGTTTGACCCAACCACCGACAACCAGGAGACGCTGGTGGATCGGGTCAAAGATCGTGCGGCGGAATACCGGCGCGAGTACTTGTCCTACTTCGAGCGCTTTGCCGACGAATCGACCAACCCCGCAGACCCTGATGCCAGGGTGATCCTGATCCAGCACGTGGGGTTGATCGCGTCGGGCACGAGCGTGCAGAAAGCGTCCACCTCCCGCGACCTCTACCTGCGGGCGATCGAGGTGATGGCGGGAGCGAACGCGCTCGACCAGTTCGTCTCGCTTGATGAGCCGGAGAGCTTTGCCGTGGAGTATTGGCCGCTCGAGCTGTACAAGCTCTCGAAGGCCCCTCCTCCGGGAGAGCTGCAAGGGCGGGTGGCGTTCGTAACCGGGGCGGCGGGGGGAATTGGGCGCCGAGTCGTGGCCCGCCTTGCCGAGGCGGGCGCCGCGGTCGTTGCCTTCGATCTCGACCAAGAGGGCGCCCGTGAGGCGGTCAAAGCATTAGAGGAGGAGGGGCTGGCCACAACCGGAGACGTCACCGACGAGGAGGACGTGAGCGCGGCGTTTGCCGCCGCGACCGACGCATTCGGCGGGGTGGACATTGTCGTTTCGAACGCAGGAATCGCGTCGAGCGCAGCAATCGAGGAGACCACAATCGAAGAGTGGCGGCGTAACCATTCGATCCTCGGCACCGGCTACTTCCTGGTCGCACGGGAGGCGTTCAAGCTGCTGCGCAGGCAAAACCTCGGCGGGTCGATCGTGTTCGTGGCGTCGAAGAACGCCCTCGTCGCCGGCAAGAATGCGTCGGCATACTCCTCCGCCAAAGCGCTCGAGCTGCACCTGGCTCGCTGCATGGCCGAAGAGGGCGGGTCCGAAGGGATCCGCGTCAACACGGTCAACCCTGACGCCGTGCTGGAAGGCTCCAAGATCTGGGGTTCGCGATGGCGAGAGCAGCGGGCCGCCTCGTACGGGATCGAACCAGACGAACTCGAGCAGTACTACCGCGACCGCACTGTGCTGCGCGTAAACGTGGTGCCGGAAGACATCGCCGAGGCGGTGCTTCACTTTTCCTCGCGAGCCCGTTCAGCCAAGAGCACAGGCAACATCCTCAACGTCGACGGAGGAAACACAGCCGCGTATCCGCGGTGAGATACGTCATCATCGCGGTCGAGCGGTTCCTCTCTGTCCCGAAGCCAGGCGGGCGCAGCCCTTCCCACGGCCGGGCAGGATTCGAACCCGGTCCGGCTCAGACGAACAGATGAGCTCGGCTGCGATCGCGTACGGATGGAGGTGCACGAGCAGAAGCGCGTCGGCCTGGCGCGGGCGCGTGCGGCTTGCCGCTAGCCACGTGAAAGAGGGTTTCAGCCCCCGCGGCGCACGGGCAGCTCGTGCCGCCTGCGAGAAAAAAAAAAGAACCCTCCGCCCCGTTGATGCTCGACCCTCCAGCGAGGGCCATCTCCGCCTCGGCCACCGGGCAGCGCAAGCGCGCCCGGTACGCGCTGCCGGCGCCCGGCACGCCGCCGCTCGCCGCCGGCGCGACGCACTGATCGTGTCGTTGCTTGCGTACGCGGCCTTCGACCAGGGGAGGTTCGCGGGGCTTCGCTTCTCCGACGTCCGTGAGAACACGATCGTGGATCCAGCGAGCGGCAAACGCGGACGGATCGAGTGAAGCCCACTAAGACGAGCGGCACCGCGCGGTCCGACTGCTCCCGTCGCTGGACCCGTGAGGTGCGTGAATTTCACCTGGCGGTCGGCCGACCCTTGCCCAACACGCTCCTGCTGCACAACGACGAGGGGGGAAGCCTGGGACAAGAACGCCTGGCAGATGTGGCGCGTCGACCGCTGGGCTCCGGCCTGCCACGCTGTCGGCCTTGACCCCGTCCCCCGCCCCATATGACCTGCGCCACGGCTTCGCGTCGCGCTATGGCCGAGGGTCGCCAGCCGGTCTCGTCGCCCACCAGCTCGGTCACTCCTGGTCTGTGCTGCTCTCGACGTACCCCCACCTGATCGACGAGTACGCCGAGCTCCGAGCGGATCGATCGCGGACGCTGAGATCGTCGCAGGCCGTCGATCCAATGTACGACCAGAGTACGTTAAGGGCCGCCAAATGAGCCAGTATTGACAGCGAGCCGGACAAACGAAAACCCCGCGTTTGCGGGGCTTCTTGTCGTACCGCTACCGGGATTCGAACCCAGGTTTCCGCCGTGAGAGGGCGGCGTCCTAGTCCCCTAGACGATAGCGGCGGGGTACTCCAGCTTAGGGATTATGGCCGGTGCGGGCCGCGCACTCGATGGCCGCGGTGGCGACCCTCCCCGAGGACAGCTCCGCGGCTCGCGACGGAGGAGATTTGACGCACTGGAGAGGATGGTTTCGCAGCTTCCGTAGCGGCGTCGGCAGCGTTTCCGTCCGACCCAGTTGCGAACATGTGTTCGTCGTGGGAGGGGCGGAATGTTGCTAATTTGGAAGCGCCACGCGGCAGTGGTGGAACTGGCAGACACGATAGCCCCAGGAGCTATTGCCCTTACGGGCGTGGGGGTTCGAATCCCTCCTGCCGCATCGGTCGAAGGGGCATAGTTGCACGGTCCGGCCGCCGTCGCGGAAGTCTTGGCGCTGCGTGCCGAGGGGCTTGGAGCGCGGCGAATCGCCAAGCGCTCGAATCTTCCGATCTCGACCGTCCGGACTGGCTCGCCGGTCGCGTGCCGACGCATTCACGCTCGCGCGACGGGACGTCGAGTCCCGCTCGAACCTGTGAACGCTGCGGCCACCCGGCCCACCGTTTCGACGAGCTGCCGCCGGAAATGTGTACCTGCTCGGGCTTTACCTCGGCGACGGATGTATCTCGATGCACCGACGCCACGTATTCGTCTGCGCGTGTTTCTCGATCTGCGTTATCCACGGATCATCGACGACTGCGAGGCCGCGATGCGAATCCTTGTTCCAGCGAACAAGATTCATCGGCTGGCTCGCACGAGCAACTACATCGAGCGGGCTGACCCTTCCAGCGTCGAGGTGTCGGCCTTCTCGAAATCCTGGCCTTGCCTGTTCCCTCAGCACGGTCCCGGCAAGAAGCACAATCGCTCGATCGTCCTAAGCCAGTGGCAAAAGCAGCTCGTCGAGCGTTGGCCCGATCAGCTCCTTCGCGGCCTGATCCAGTCGGACGGCTGCCGGTTCATGAACACGGGCAGGGGCAATTGGCGATGGCCAAGATATGAATTCTCGAACCGGTCGGCCGACATCCGCGGAATTTTCTGCTTTGCGTGCGAGCGGATGGGACTGCATTGGACCAAGGCCGGCGAGTACAGGATCTATGTCTCCCGCAAAGCCGACGTCGCCACGCTCGACACCTTCATCGGCCCGAAGCGCTGACGGGTGGCCGCCGAGGCCCTGACTACGGGTTGGTCGGGTTGTACGGAATCTGCGGTCCCGTCTGCGGGTTGCGGCTGAAGGTCTCGCCGGCGGGGACGTGTGGGCGGCCGGCGTAGGTCGGGCCCTGGTTGCCGGGGGTGTGCTGGTCGGTGTCGAACTGCCGATGCTGGGGATCGAAGTAGTTGAGCTGACGCGGATAGCCGCGCTGACCGGTCTCGCAGTCGGCGTTACCGCTGTTGTCCACCGCCGCTCCGTAATGCTTGTCGTGGAACGTGATGTTCCCGCCGAGTGGATTCAGATCTCCGAGAGGGCCGTTGCCGTTGACCGGCTGTGAGGCCGGCTGGGTGCCGGGGTTGTTGGGCTGGGTCGGGTTGGCGGACATGAACATGCCGCGCTGCGCCGTCCCGAACGCCGACGGCTCAGAGACCACGTCCGCCAGATCCGTCCAGTCGTAGTTCCAGTAATCACACACCGTCTGATACGGCCCCAGATACCGGACCATCGGATTGAGCTGATCCACCGTCGCGATCAGACCATTCAGCGCCACATTCGTCCCCGGATCAAGCGCCAACGAACGCAACTGATCCATCACCTGCTCAAGCTTCTGATTCAAAGAAGGCGTCTGGCGCAACGTCACAGACCCAGCCTCAAGCGACGCGTTGATATTCGGCAACGCCCCCTTCAACGACGCCGTGGCCGGCGTCAAATACCCACCAAACCGCGTCAAATCAACCAAAAACGGCTCCTGCACCTTCAACGACGCCGTCGACACCGACAAAGTCGACGGCGACTTCGCGATCGTCGCCTCCAAATTCCCCGGATTGGCGGCAATGGCCCCAAACGTCGTCGCCGAATCCCTGAACAAATCCACCAACGTCCCAGACACCGGCGACACCGCCCCCGTAAACGAATCAACGAATCCAAAAACCGCACCAAACCCGTCGACGGATCAGACAAATACGCCGCCACCGGCGCAGATACCCCAAAAACGCCGGCAAACTCTGAATCTGTCGAGTTCAGATCGCCACCCCGCGCCGCGAACGTATCCCCAAACCCCACCAGATTCTGCTGCACCGCCGTTCGCGTCGGCGGATTGAACATGTCAAACACCTGATCCAACTGCACCGGCACATTCGTCTGCGAAATCGGCATCGTCGCCCCATCCGCAAACGAACGACTCGAAGACCCCTTCACCAGATCCACATACTTCGAACCCAACACCGACCGCAACCGCACCGTCACCGTCGAATCAACCGGCACACTCCCCTGATTCTTCGACAGCTTCAACGTCAACTGCGCCCCCGTCGACCCATTCCCCAACCCCACCGGCTTGAGCTCAGACACAAACCCCACCCGATGCCCACCCTCCAACACATCATTCCCCGGCACCAAATTCGAACCATCCCCAATATCAACCTTCAACTCCCGCGTCGGCACAAACGGCAGACCCCTATTCGCGTTATAAGCCAAAAACACAGCCACAATCACCACCAACACCGTCACCGCCCCCACCAACACCGGATTCGCAAACGCAGACTGCCGCGTAGGTCGAGTCGGCGCTCCGGCCAGCCCCGCGCCGCCCAGCGCGGCGGCGAGGTCAAACTTCGGCGGGGCCGAACCGGCTTCGTCCGCCCGCGCGAACTCCGCCTCCGCCTGTTCCCACTCCCCTCGCCCCGCGAGCAACAACCCGAGGCGCAGGGCGCCTAGGCCTTCGCCGCGCTCCTCGGCCCGCCGGAAGGCATCCTCTGCGCCCGCGATGTCGCCGCGCTTCTGAAGCAGCAGCCCGAGGTTCGCCGCCGCGGTGCCATGTCCCCGCTCATCGGCGCGCGCGTACGCCTCCCCCGCTCCGGCAAGATCGCCCCGACTGGCGAGACGGTTGCCCAGCTCGTAGGCCGCATCGGGGTCACCCTGCTGATCCCGCAGGCGAAGCGCAGCCTCCTCGACATCGGCGCTCGACAACGGAGTAAGCCTCCGCCCAGACGACGGCAGAGGCTGTGGGATGGATCACACAGCTGTCCGCCGCTAGCGAGAAGCTCGTCCCACGAACGCCCGCAGCCGCTCCTTGCCGTCCCCCACGAGCGGCGACCCATGAGCCAGCAGCAGGTGCTCGAAGTCGAGCTCGAGCAGACGCTCGAACGACGCACACAGCCCCGCCCTGACCGCCTCCGGGTCGTCGCCCAACAGGAAGTCGGGAACAAAGCCCACCGGGTCATCCGGTGCGTCGAATCTGACCAGGCCGTCGGCCACGGCGAGGGCCCGCGCGGTCGGAATCTCGAGCGCGGTCTCGTCCGGGCAGATTGCGTCGACCTCGTGCGCGATGACCCCTCCCTCCAGCTCATCGCCGAAGTCGAATGGCTCGACACGCTGTTCGGAGCTGAACTCGTGCATGCCTGGGCGGCTGGCGCGCACCGGGATCCCGAATGCCTCGACCAGGCGACCGCTGTCCCGGTAGTGGTGGCGGTTCGACAGCAGGATCGTGCGGGGCGGCCCGTGATCGGCGAACCACTCGATCGGATCGCGGCCCCCCGCGAAACCCTCCGCCGGCAGCAGCGGATCGATCAGCACACCGCCGTCTGAGAAGTAGTAGGAGCTGACCTCCTTGCGGATCCCCTCGTGGAATGCGCTCCACTGAAAGAGGCCTTGCGCGATTTCCCGCGGCACTTCAACCGGACCCTATCGACCGGATCCACGATCCGGCGTCAAGTTCCAGCGCTCGATCGCCCTGGTGTCGCGCTCGTGGCCGAGCACCCCAATCGCTCCGGCGCCGAACTTGAACCGCGCGCCCTCGGCCACGTCCATGTCGGCCCAACGAGCGGTCAGAACGCGCAGGATGTGGCCGTGGGCGAAGGCCAGCGCATCGCCGTCGGCTGAAGCGAGCCGCGCCAGCACCCGATCCGCCCGCGCTCCCACCTCGGGGGACTCTCACCGCCTGGACACCCGTCGCGCCACAGGTTCCAGTCGGGCCGCGTCTCGCGAATCTGGGGTGTCGTGAGGCCCTCGTACGCGCCGTAGTCCCACTCGCGTAAATCATCCTCGAGCTGGGCTACCTCACCGAATCCAGCGATCTCGCATGTCTCCAGTGCGCGGCGCAACGGGCTCGACAGCACGAGCGCGAACTTGTAGCCGGAGAGGAGGTCCGCCAGCGCCCGTGCACGCTTGCGGCCATCATCCGTCAAGGGCAGATCGGTGCGGCTGGTGTGTTGGCCGCTGAGGCTCCATTCGGTCTCGCCGTGGCGGACCACCACAATCCGTGACGCTTCAGCCACCGGCGGCGCGCTAACTGTCGCTGGCGTCGTAAGCCTCGGCCGCGATCATCTCACGGCCTTGGGCCTCGTCGAAGCTGGCCGAGGAATGTTCGGATTCCATGTGGCCGCGGAGCCGCCTGAGCAGCTCTTCATCGGTTGCGGCGGCCAGCGTCTCACCGCAGACGTTGCACTCAATCACTCGCATGCTCACGGCGTGCTCCTTTCCAGGGGCTCGTCTGATTCCCCTCCCGTCCGCTCAATTGCCTCCACCTTCGCACGCCGGCGCACGTGCCGCTCCTCATCCGAGACCGTCGCGCCCAGGAACGCGACGGCGATCTCGGCCGCCTCTTCCGCCCCGATTACCCGAGCGCCCATGCACAGGACGTTGACGCCGTCGTGCTCGACGCCCTGATGGGCGGTGTAGTGATCGTGCACGGTGGCTGCCCGGATCCCGATGATCTTGCCTGCCGCCACCGAGACGCCGGCGCCCGAGCCACACACGAGGATCCCGCGCTCGGCCCGGCCCGAGACGACCGCCTGCCCCACCTCCAGCGCCTTGTCGGGGTAATCGATCGGATCGGTCGTCGTGGTGCCCAGATCGAGGACCTCGTGACCCGCCTGCTCGATCGCGGGCAGAAGTCGCTCCCGCAAGGGCACGCCGGCGTGATCGAATCCGCAGGCGACGATCATCGTGGGCCCGAAGTCGTGTGAGCGGGCTGTTCAGCGGGGGCCGCCTCCTCGGCGGTGCCGGAAATCGCGTCCGGCCGCGGGCCGGGCGGGCTCTCGAGCTCATGCGCGGCCAGAAGCGCGGCACCGAGCACTCCGGCCCGGACGCCATGGCGGGCGAGCCGGATGGTCGTGCGCGTGCCCAGGCCCGGCACGACGTACCCTCCTGCCACCCGCTTGGCCGGCTCGAGCAGCAGGTCACCGGCGCGGGCGGCGCCACCACCGATCACCACCTCGTCCGGATCGAACGTGTTGATCGCATTCGCCACGCCGATCCCCACGCGCTCGCCCCAGATCTCCACCATCCGGCACGCCGACGCGTCGCCGGCGCGCGCCGCCTCGACGGCATCCCCCCCCAGGGTCGGCTTGCCCTCGGCGCGAAGGCGGCCCAGCGCCGATTGGGGCTTCAGGTTCGCGGCCTGCCGTGCCAGCTCGTCGAGGGCATGACCGGAGGCGACGAACTCGAGCGATCCCGGCTGCGGGAAGCCCATCGGAGACGGGACCGAGCCGGCCAGATCGAGCCCGACGATCGTGTGGCCAAGCTCGCCGGCGGCCCCGGTGGCACCTCGGAAGATCCGCCCGTCGATCACGATCCCTCCCCCGACGCCGGTGCCCACCGTGAGCATCACCAGGTCGCGCGCCACCATCCTCAGCTGCTCGTCGTGCGCCTCTGCGAACGCGGCCACGGTGGCGTCGTTGTCGACGAATACCGGGACGCCGAGCTTCTCTCCCAGAACGCGGCGCATCGGCACGTCCTTGAGCGGCACGTTGACCGACGAGATCACCCGGCCGGTAGCGAACTCCACGATCGACGGCACCCCAATGCCGACCGCCTGCAGACCGTCGTCCCGCATCGCCGCGATGATGGAGGAGACCTGGTCTATGAGGGCGTCAGAGCTCGACAGCTCGGTTGACTGCACCTGGGAGTCTTCCAGCCGATCATCGTGCAGGTGCGCCGCGGCGGTCTTGGTCCCGCCGAGATCCACCCCGATCACGTTCATCGGCTGCTCCCCTGCCGGTATGCGGCTCGCGGCCGCCTCGTCGAGCAGCACCGTGATTTCGCCGGTCAGCGGGGGCAGGAGCGACGCCGGGAAGTGCGGGTCCGGCCTGGCATCGGGTCCAAACGCTGCCGCCACGGCGTCGGCCTTGGATTCGCCCGCCACCAGAAAGACGATCGACCGTGCCAACGTCAGGGCTTTCAGGGTCATCGACACCCGCGGCACAAACGGCTCGTGTCCGGCCTGCTCGACGCCAACCACCAGCCGCGAGCGCTCCGACAGCGTCTCCTGGTCGGGGAACAGGGAGGCGATGTGCGCGTCGGGCCCGAGGCCGAGTAGGAGCAGGTCGAAGCGCGGCGGTCCGGCGTCCAGCAGCTCGCGCTCATATTCGTCTGCCGCCGCTGCCGGACCGAGCTCGCCCCGCATGCGGTGGACGGTCGGCCGGATGTCACCGAGCCGTTCGAAGAGGGCCTCGTTGGCCAGCTTGAAGTTCGACAGATCATCGTCGGGCGGTACGCACCGCTCGTCGCCGAACCAGAGCGTCGCCCCACGCCACGCATCGCGGTTCTCGGCCGCGCGCTGGTAGGCATCGCCAGGGGTGCTGCCCCCAGTGAGGACGATGTGGCCGTCGGCCTGGGCGGAGGAGACCATCAACTCGGCGCAGGCCGCGGCGGGATCCGCCAGGACATCCAGGCGGGCGCTCAACCGCTCAGTCTCCGCGCCGCCGACAGTGCGGGCCCGTACGTCGGGTCTCGCAACAGCGCCTGCCTTACGCCCTCCCCCAGGATTCCTGCCTCACCGCGGGAGGCCCCGAGCACCCTCCAGGTACGGTCGCTCGGCAGCTCGCGGGCACGCAGGCCTCCGGGTCCACGGTCGAGCGAGAGCGAGAACCTCTCGCCGCAGCCGACTGTCACGCCGACCAGCCCCGGGACCTCCTGCTCGACCGGTTCCAGCTCGATCTCGACCTCACGCCCCGGCGCGTCGACGACGCTCCGCCGTCCGGCCCCGTTGCCCGAGCTGAGCGGCTCCGCTTGCCAACGAAGTCGTGAGCACAGCCAGCCGGCGAGGAGCGCTGCGCTGGCCGCCGATGCCGGCTGGTGGCGCACCACGATGTTCGCGATCCCGTTGAGCGTGGCACGTCGATTCGGAGGATCAAACGAGGCGGCGAGGCGCTCGCGCCAGGGGGTCGTCCGCAGCCATGCGAGGTCGACGACGTATGCAGAACGCAGCAGCTCGGTGGCCCTGGCAAAGGCCTCCGGCGGATCCGCCAGGTCGTCGGAATCGAGCAGGATCACATCTACGAGTTCGAGCACCGCCCGGACCGCCTCGTCGTGTCCGTGCGGCGACCACAGCATCGTCGCCAGCTCCGAGACGATCACCGGATCGATGACCGTGTCCAGGTGCTCGAGTTGGTCTGGGCCCAGGTCGATCTCGACCTCTTCGAGCATCACTCCGAGACCGGCGCCATGGGAGGGCTCCTCGTATCGCATCACCGCGCGGGCGTCGAGCTTCTGCCGTCCTTCCTCCACCGCGCACAGCACCGTCCGGGAGGCGTTGTAGCGGCCCACCCGCTGCAGCCGGTTGGCGATCTCCCCCTTCCAGTCGCGATCGACGACCACCACCAGGTTGAGCACCCGCGCCGGGGCTAGAGCCTGGTTGGCGGCGTGTCGCTCGCGCAGCAGCTCGCGCAGCGCTGCCTCGATGTCGTCAGGCGTCGTGTCCTGCGCGCTCCAGACGTCCTCGGTCATGGCCTCACGGGATCGGGCACGCCGATCTACGGCTCACAACCGCCGCCACTTGCGCCCGCCGTCCAGCAACGCGTCTGCTGCCCGAGGGGCCGGCGGAGCCGGCCGGATACTCGCGGATCGGCGAGTTGCGGTCCTCGCGCCAGGCGGTCAGGATCGGGTCGATGATGCCCCACAGCGCCTCGATCTCGTCGTTGCGGGTGAACAGCGTCGCGTCGCCGCGCATGGCGTCCAGGATCAGCCGCTCATAGGCCTCCGGCGATTGGGACATGAACGACGTGCCGTAGCGGAACTCCATGATCACCGGCCGGATACGCATCCGCGGTCCCGGGATCTTCGCCCCCAGCGATACCGATACGCCTTCGTCGGGCTGGACGGTGAGAATGATCTCGTTCGGCTGCACGCCCACCGAACCAGAGGTCTGGAGCGCCAGGTGCGGAACGGGCTTGAGCGTCACCGCGATCTCGGTCAGCTTGCGCGACAGCCGCTTGCCCGTGCGCAAATAGAACGGCACCCCAGCCCACCGCCAGTTGGAGACTTCGAGCCGCAGCGCGGCGTACGTCTCGGTTCGCGAGTCGGGCGCGACGCCTTCCTCCTGACGATAGCCCGGAACCGGCTCGCCACCCACCACCCCCGGGCCGTACTGGGCACGCAGGGCCATCGAACGGACGTCGCGCACCCGAGGAGGAACGATCGCCTCGAGCACCTTCACCTTCTCGTCCCGGAGCCGGTTGGCCTCGAACGACGCCGGGGGCTCGATCGTCAGCAGCGCCAGCAGCTGAAGCATGTGGTTCTGGACCAGGTCGCGCAGCGCTCCCGCGCCTTCGTAGTACCCGGCGCGCCCTTCGATCCCGCCGTCCTCGGCCGCCGTGATCTGGACGCTGTCGATGTAATTGCGGTTCCAAACCGGCTCGAACAGGGCGTTCGCGAAGCGCAGCGCCAGCAGGTTCTGGACCGTCTCCTTGCCAAGGTAATGGTCAATCCGGAAGATCTGGGACTCGTAGAACACGTCGAGCAGCTTGGCGTTGAGCTCCCGGGCCGAGGCCAGGTCGTAGCCGAACGGCTTCTCGATCACGATTCGCGTCTCTACGTCCTCCTGCTCGCTTAGCCCCGCATCACCGAGAGCGCCCGCGATCACCGGAAAGAACTGAGGGGCGGTCGAGAGGTAGAAGACCCGGTTCATGGGATGGCCAGCGCGCTCGGAGAATTCCCCGAGCGTGCGGCCCAGCTCCGTGAAGACGCGGGGCTCATCGAACGACCCGGGCACGTAGCGCATGTCCGATGTCAGGCCCTCCAGCACGTTCGGATCCGGCCGGGTGCGCGAGAACCGCTCGATCGATTCGCGGACGGTGGCCTGAAACTGCTCGTGCGTCATCTCGGAGCGGGCTACGCCTACGAGGTCGAACCGTTCCGGTAGGGCGCCCTCGTGCGCCAGGTTGTACAGCGCCGGCAGCAGCTTTCGGTGGGCTAGGTCGCCGGTGGCGCCAAAGATCACGAGCGCCGTCGGGTGAACCGGCAGGCGCTCGAGGCCTTCGACCAGCGGGTTGTCTTCTACAGGGACAGCCTGATCGATGGTGGTCGCGGAGCTCAGCCCAGTACTCCTTTGATTCGTTCTGTCAGCGAGCGAACTGCGTCCGGCAGCGGGCCCTCAAGCTTGACCCGCTCGGCCTTTAGACCATGGGAGTGCAGCGTCTGGAGGTCCCCGGCGGCCTCCGCGGCGCACAGGGTCCCGAAGGAGTAGCCAGCTCCCGGGATGTCCGCATCCCGCTGCGGATCGGTCACCAGCTGAAGGAACCGGCCCGTCGGAGGACCGCCCTTGTGCAGCTGGCCGGTGGAGTGCTGGAAGCGTGGGCCGTAGCCGAACGTCGTAGCGGCGCCTGTCGCCGATCGAATCGTCACCCGCAGCTCTTCCACCGCCGCGTCGAGCTCGTCCGAATACGGGAGGTAGCCGAGAACCGCCACATAGTGCGGCGGGGTGGCATCGCTCAGCAGGGCCCGAAGAGCGTCGTCGGAGGCGCTGTCGAATTCCGGAATCGAGCCCGAGTCGAGCACCTGGGAAGTCTTGTCCTTGGCCTCTTGGACGTTGGGCTGGTCGAAGGGGTTGATCTCGATCGCCCAGCCGGCCACCGCCACCGCGAACTCGGAGATGAAGAAGATCCGGCCGAGGTCCACCGCCCCGTGGGTGGTGAGGGTGATGGTCGGATGTCCGGCCTCGGACAGCCGCTCAACCGCCTCGTCCAGTTGGGAGTCAGGCTGATCGCCGTTTCGCAGGTACGCGAACACGCGGTCGTTGCCGTACACGTCTGGGTCGGCGATCGGCTCCCCGGCCACCGGAAGGATCCCGCGACCCTGCTTGCCCGTGGACTCGGCGACCAGCTGCTCGACCCAGAGCCCGAAGCTCTCGATCGGCTCCGACACCAGAAAGGTCAGCTTGTCCCGCCCCTGGCGCGCCATCTCGCCGAGACTCGACCCGAGCCAGAGGCCGGAGTTGGACTCGCTGGAGTCGTAGTGCGCGCAGACTTGCTCCGCCACCTGGGCGCGATGAAGCAAGGCCTCGATGTTGACCCCCATCAGCGCCGCGGGCACGAGCCCGAAATACGACAGCACCGAGTAACGGCCACCGATGTCGGGCGGGTTCAAGAAGGTCCGGCGCAGGCCGTCGTCCTTGGCCAGCCGCTCAAGCGGCGTACCCGGGTCGGTAACGACCGCGAACTGCTCCGGGCGCGCCAGCGAAGAGAAGTACCGGTAATGCGAGAGCGTCTCGATCGTGCCCCCGGATTTGGACGAGACGATGAACAGCGTCCTCTCCAAGTCGATGGAGTCCTGCACGCTGAGCACTTCGTCGGGCTGCGTCGAGTCCAGCACGTGCAGCGTGAGACCGTCGGGGATATCTCCAAACGAACGCCGGATGACCTCTGGACCCAGCGACGAGCCGCCCATTCCGAGCAGGACGGCGTCGGTGAACCCGTCGGCCCGGCAGGCCGCAGCGAACTCGTGCAGTTCGGGAGCCTGCTCCAGCATCGGCTCTGACACGGTCAACCAGCCGAGCCGGTCCTCGATCTCCGGCACTCCGGGGGCGCCCCACAGCGACGGGTCGTGACGCCATACCCGCTGGGCGACGCTGTCGTCCATGGCACGCTTGACGCGCTGCGCGACCGACTCAAGAAGATCGTCGGGAATGGCTCCCTGAATCGTCGGGGGTCGCCCGGTCACCACCGCCTCTCGGCGCTCCTCGATCCCGTCGAGCAGACGGTTCATGGCGTCCTCGAACTGCTCGACGCCGTCCACCAACAGCTCGTCCGTGACCTGGTCCATGTTGATCCCTGCCTCAGTCAGAGCGGCCAGGTCCTCCGTGGGGTCGTGCTCGGCCGTGGGACCGCTGACTTCTGCGTGGTCGGCGGCCGCCAGCAGCGTCGCCATCGGCATCGTGTTGACGGTGTGCGCCCCGACCAGCCCGTCGATGTACTTCGTATCGGAATAGGCGGGGTTCTTGGTCCCGGTCGAGGCCCACAATGGGCGCTGCACGGCGGCGCCGGCGTGGCGCAGCGCCTCCCATCGGGGACCGGAGAAGATCTCCTTGAACCGACGGTAGGCGTGGCGGGCGTTCGCCAGGGCCGCGGTCCCGGCGAGCTCGGTCCGTCCCAGCTCCTCCAGCTTGCGGTCTACGTTCGTATCCACGCGCGAGACGAAGAACGAGGCCACCGAGTTCACGTCGATCGAGAGCCCCTCGTTCTGCCGACGCTCGAGCGCCTCGATGTAGGCCTCCGCCACCTTCTCGTAGGCCTCCACCGCGAACAGCAGCGTGACGTTGACGTTGATGCCCTCGTAGATCGCCTGCTCGATCGCCGACACGCCCTCGGGCGTGCCTGGGATCTTGATCATCACGTTGGGTCGGTCCATCCGCTTCCAGAAGTCGCGTACCTCTTGCAGCGTCCGCTCGCTGTCGTGTGCCAAGTCCGGAGAGACCTCGAGTGACACGAACCCGTCGCGCCCGTTGGTCTCCCGGTGGACACTCGCGAGGACGTCGGCTGCTCCCCGGAGGTCGCGGATCGCCAGCCGCCAGAAGATCTCCTTGGCGCTCAGGTTCTCGCGCGCGCCCTCGGTCAGATCGTCGTCGTAGTCGTCGGATCCCAGGATCGCCTTCTCGAAGATGGACGGGTTCGACGTCACGCCGCGCAGAGAGTCCTCATCCACCATCCGCTGAAGCTCGCCGCCGACGACCAGCGAACGACGAATCTGGTCAAGCCAGACGCTGACGCCGGCTTCGGTCAGGGCCTTCAAGCGCGGGTTGACTCCAGTTGTTATGGCCATGTTCCGGTCAAACCTCCTTGACGCGCTTGACGACCGCGCGAGCAGTTTCGAATACATGCTCCGGCGTGAACCCGAAGTGCTTGTACAGAGCCCCCGCGGGCGCGGAGGCACCAAAGCTCTCCATTCCCATGGCCTCTCCTAGCTCGCCGATCCACCGATGCCACCCGAAGGTGCTGGCGGCCTCGAGGGACACGCGAGCTCTCACCTCCGGCGGGAGGACGCGGTCGCGGTACTCGGAGTCCTGGGCGGCGAAGTTCTCCACGCACGGCATGCTGACGACGCGCGTCGGAATGTCCTCGGCCTCCAGCAGGTCGGCGGCTCTTGTACAAATATGGACCTCGGTTCCGGTGGAGATCAAGATCAGCTCAGGCGGGTCAGGCTCCCGGTAGGAGTCACGCAGCACGTAGGCGCCGCGCTCGATGGCATCGGCCGGCACCGCAGAGGGATTCCAGGTCGGAATCCCCTGCCGGGAGAAGACCAGCGCGCTCGGGTGGTCCCGGGAGGCGATCGCGTAACGCCACGCCAGCGCGGTCTCGTTGGCGCCCGCCGGACGGACGACCCTCAGACTGGGCACCGCACGCAGTCCGGCAAGTTGCTCGATCGGCTGGTGGGTCGGCCCATCCTCGCCCAGCCCGATCGAGTCGTGCGTGAACACGAAGATGGACGGAAGCCCCATGAGCGCGGCCAGCCGGATCGAGCCCCGCATGTAGTCGCTGAAGTTGAAGAAGGTGGAGCCATAGCCCCGCAAGTAGTGCAGGGTCAGCCCGTTGACGATCGCGCCCATCCCGTGCTCGCGTACGCCGAAGTCGAGGTTGCGTCCCACGTACTCACCTCGCTCTACCTCGGCGGCGTCATCGATAGTCGTCAAGGTCGAGGGCGAGAGATCCGCCGAGCCGCCAACCAGCTCCGGAACTTGCGCCGCCGCCCACTGCAGGACCTCGTGGGATGACTTGCGCGTGGCGGTCATGGTGCCCGACGCGTGGAAGCGCGGAACTTCCGCGTCCCAGCCCGGTGGCAGCTCGCCCCGGATCATCCGCTGGAGCGGGGATGCGAGGTCCGGATGCTCCTGCGCGTAGGCATCGAACTTCGCCCGCCACTGGGATTCCAGCTCGGCGCCCCGCTCGACGCAGCGCCGGAAGTGCTCGAGCGCCTGCTCGGGGACGAGGAAGTGCTTGTCCGGGTCCCAGCCGTAGGCCTCCTTTGTGAGCCTGACCTCTTCCTCGCCAAGCGGAGAACCGTGGGCGGCGGAGGTGTCCTGCTTGTGTGGACTGCCGAAGCCGATGTGCGAGCGGATGACGATCAGCGACGGACGCTCTGATTCGGCGATCGCGGCGTGCGTCGCCGACTCGAGCCGTTCCAGCGACATGTCCTCCCCGAGGTTCTGGACGTGCCACCCGTAGGCCTGGTAGCGGAGCTCGACATCCTCGGAGATGGCCTCGGAGGTCGGGCCCGAGAGCTGGATCTTGTTGTCGTCAAAGAAGACGATCAGCCTGCCCAGGCCCCAATGCCCGGCGAGCGAGGACGTCTCCGAGGAGATGCCCTCCTGAATGTCTCCGTCGGAGACGATCACGAACGTGCGGTGGTCGACGACCTCGTGCTCCGGCAGGTTGAAGCGAGCCGCCAGCATCCGTTCGGCGAGTGCCATGCCGACAGCGTTCGAGATCCCCTGGCCGAGGGGCCCCGTCGTGACCTCGACGCCCGGAATCCCGCGCTCGGGATGCCCGGGAGTCTTGGAGCCGAGCTGCCGGAACTGCTCGATGTCCTGGAGGGTGATGTCGTATCCGGCGAGGTAAAGCGTCGAGTAGAGGAGCATCGACGCGTGCCCGCACGAGAGCACGAACCGGTCGCGGTCGGGCCAGTCTGGATTGCGAGGGTTGTGCTTGAGGATCCGCGTGTACAGCAGGTAGGCCACCGGCGCCAGCGCCATCGGCGTCCCTGGGTGCCCGGAGTTCGCCTTCTGCACGGCGTCCATGGACAGCGTGCGGATCGTGTCCACGCACAGCTCGTCGATTGTCTTGGCCGTGCTGGTTGCGGTCACGAGGGCACCACTACTCCCAGCATAAACAGATCGGGATTTCGGTAAACGGCGACGTTGTGACGATCTCGCTCATCCAAATAGCACTCCGTAACGCTCGTATTCCTCGACCGGGACCCGGCGGACCTCGGCCACCGCTCGAGAGAGCTCCACGAGTTCGATCTCCGTGGCCCGTAGCGCCGTCATCATTCCCCACGCGCCGTCGTGGGCGGCGTCGATGGCCGCCAGGCCCAGGCGCGTAGCGAGCACGCGGTCAAACGCCGTCGGTGAACCGCCGCGCTGTATGTGGCCGAGCACTGTCGCGCGCGTCTCGAATCCCGTGCGAGCCTCGATCTCGCGCTCCAGGCGGTGCCCGATCCCGCCGAGCCGCGGGTGGCCGAACTCGTCCAACTCGCCGGTCTGGAGTGTCATCTCCGTGCCCTCCCGGGGCATCGCGCCCTCGGCTGCGACGACGATCGAAAAGTACCGCCCGCGGGCGTGCCGGCGTCGGATCAGCCTGCAAACCTCATCGATGTCGAACGGGATCTCGGGGATCAGGATCACGTCTGCACCGCCCGCGAGGCCGGAGTGCAGCGCGATCCATCCCGCGTTGCGGCCCATGACCTCCACCACCAGGATCCGGTTGTGACTCTCCGCCGTCGTGTGCAGGCGGTCGATCGCCTCACTGGCCACGTGCAGCGCCGTATCGAATCCGAACGTGACGTCGGTGGCGCCCAAGTCGTTGTCGATCGTCTTCGGCACGCCGATCACGTTGACCCCGTCTGATTGCAGGCGGCTGGCGACGCCCAGGGTGTCCTCGCCCCCGATCGCGATAACCCCCTCGAGGTTGTGGCTTTGAAACGTCTCCCGCACCCGCTGGACTCCGTCCTCGCGCTTATACGGGTTGGTCCTCGAGCTGCGGAGAATCGTGCCGCCCCGGGGCAGGATCCCGCGTGTGGATTCGATTGTGAGCTCCTCGAACGAGTCCTCGAGCGGACCGCGCCACCCATCGCGAAAGCCGATCACGGCATCGCCGTAGTGATCAATGGCCTTGCGCACCACGGCGCGGATGACGGCGTTCAGTCCGGGACAATCGCCACCTCCGGTCAGCACACCGATACGCACGGCGGACATCCTATTTACGATCCACTCCGTGCAAGAGCGCGATCGTCTGATCCGATTCGGCGCGACAGCCGCGGTGGCGGCGGGGGCCGGCGCTGGCTTTCTCGCGCAGCGCCGCCACACGCGCCGAATCGCCGACGACCCCGACCGCCCGGCCCTGGAGGCTCCGCTCGCCGGCCGACCGTTGACCGTCGCCTCCTCGGATGGGACCGAGCTCCACGTCGAGGTCTTCGGCGCCGAGGATGCTCCGACCCTCGTGCTCGTGCATGGGTGGACCGAAGCGCTGCGGTACTGGGTGTACGAGATTCGTGAGCTCTCGGATCAGTTCAGGATCGTCGCCTACGACCTTCGCGGTCACGGCCGCAGCGGGCGCGCCCCGGGCGATGACTACTCGCTGGCACGTTTCGGGGACGATCTCGAGGCGGTGCTCGAGGCGACAGTGCCGGCCGGAGATCGGGCGGTGGTCGCCGGTCACTCCCTGGGCGGAATGTCAATCGCCGCGTGGGCCGAGCATCATGAGGTCTCGACCCGCGTCGGTGGCGCCGCGCTCCTTTTCACCGGGATCGGGGGCTTGGTCGGCGGCCAGCTCGTCGTTCACGTTCCGCGGTTCGCGCAGGCGCTCGCGGATCCGGTGGCCCGCCATGCCTTCCTCGGCGCCCGCGGGTCGCTCCCGCGCATCTCGACGCCGGTGAGCTATGCCGCGATTCGTCACGTGGCGTTCGGCCCCACTGCCACTCCGGCACAGGTCGCGTTCTTCGAGCGGATGCTGGTCGCCTGCCCCTCGGACGTGCGGTCCAAGGTCGGGGTGGCAATGCAGGACATGGATCTCTACCACGTGCTTCCGCGCCTCACTGTCCCCACACTCGTGATGGACGGCGAAAATGACCGGCTGACGCCGCCGACCCACGCCCGCCGGATCGCCGAGGAGCTGCCCAACCTTTACGAGCTGGTCGTGCTGCCCGAGACGGGACACATGGGACCGCTGGAGCGTCCCCATGAAGTCTGCGACGCGTTGCGGAGATTGGCCGCGGACGCCGGGCGCGAGAGCGTCGCCGCCGCGTCGGGGGCGCCCAGCGCAGAGACGGCCCGCGCTTCCTGAGGCGCCCCTGACGGGCCGCCCCACCTAAGCCGGCCGACTTCGCCCAGCGCCGAGTGGGCGGTCTGACACGATGGGACGATGACCGCTGCTCCGGAGCTTGGTCCCGGGGTCTGCCACGTCCTTCTCGAGGATCCAGATCTCGCGGAGGCCGTACCGGCTCCTCGACGGGAGGAGGTCGCCAACGCTTGTACCGTTCGCGAGATCCGGCTCCCTGCTGGTCCCTGGCCCGTGGAAGAGATGGCGGGCGCAGAGGGCATCGGCATGCTCGTCGTGCAGGGTCTACTGATCCGGCGAGCCGGAATCGAAGGTCGATTCGGGGCCGAGCTGCTCGGCCGCGGAGATCTGATCCGTCCCTGGCAGGACGAGAGCGGAACGCTGACGCTGCCGCTCTTGACCACCTGGATCGCTACGGAGCCGACCCGGCTCGCAGTGCTCGACCAGCGGTTCGCGAGCCTGCTTGGGCGGTACCCAACATTGGCTGGCCGCACGCTCGGTCGTGCCATACGGCGGGCGCGTCACCTGGCCGTGAATATGGCGATCGTCCACCAGGCGCGGGTGGACGTACGGCTGCACATGCTGTTCTGGCTCCTCGCCAGCCGGTTTGGCCGCGTCCGGGGCGACGGCGTGTTCGTTCCACTCCGTCTGACGCACGCCGTCCTGGCAGAGCTCGTGGCTGCCCGCCGGCCCACCGTGACCAGCGCTCTGTCGGCGCTGGCCAGAGAGGGCCAGGTCCGCTCGCTCCACGACGGCTGGCTGCTGTCCGGCGACCCACCTGGCGAGCTGGCCCTGCAGCGCCCGCCCGCGGTCTGATGGCACTTGTCGACTAGTCTGATGGCCCTTGTCGACTTCTCCTGGTGGAGAAGGCGATCGATTCGACGACCGAGCTCCGCATGCACATAGATCCGTTCATCGTCTTGGGAAGCGCGATCGTCGGCTTGCTGGTCGGCATGACCGGCGCTGGCGGCGGCGCACTCATGACCCCGATGCTGATCCTGCTGTTCGGCGTGAAGCCCGCCACGGCGATCTCGAGCGATCTCGTGGCTGCCGTGGTGATGCGCCCATTCGGCGCCGGCGTGCACCTGCGGGCCGGGACGGTCAACCTGAAGCTGGTGGGATGGATGGTGCTCGGCTCCGTCCCTGCCGCTTTCGCCGGTGCCTATCTGCTGCACGTGATGGGTCACAGCAAGTCGGCCCAGCACAACATCGAGGTGGCACTCGGCGCCGCACTGCTGGTCGGCGCCGCTGCGATGGCGCTTCGCTATGCCCTCGACCGCAGGGGCGGCAACGGTCGCGACGCAATCGTCCACGACCTGGTGCCCCGCCCGCTGCTGACGATTGTCATCGGCATCGTCGGCGGGATCATCGTCGGGATGACGTCCGTCGGATCAGGATCGCTGATGATCGTGCTGTTGCTGTTCCTATATCCGACGATCGGCGCCAAGCAGCTGGTCGGAACCGACCTGACCCAAGCGGTTCCCCTGACGCTGGCCGCAGCGCTCGGCGCCCTGGCGTTCGGGCACGTCGAGTTCGCGGTTACCGGCTCGCTGATCATCGGCAGCGTTCCCGCCGTCCTCGTTGGCTCGCTGTTTGTCGTCGACGATCCCTGATCGCTACATCCGGCCGGCGATCGCGTTCGTGATCTTCGCCTCGGGATTGAATCGTGGGACTGGCCACGACCACCCTGGGCTGGGTCCTGTGCGCCGTGCTGCTGGCCGGCGCGACAGTCTGGCTACTGGAGGCCACCCCTGGAGCCTCGAGCGCGTCAGCCCTTCTGTGACGTCGCTCACGCCGAGCGTTACTTCCCGCCCCGCGGCCGTCATTGCGCGGAGCGCGAAACCGCCGACAACCCCGCCTGACACCCCGTAACCGCGGCGGGGGCCTGGGCGCGAGCCTGCCCGGCCTCAGCGGGCGCTCCCGCGCCACTCGCATAGTTCCTGACGCTCGCTGGGCCCGAGCCCGGCGTGGTCTGAGTCGGCCCGAACGAGGAGGGGTCATCGATGCCCATCGTCGAAATGCACAACACAGACACGAGAATCCTGCGGCCCGGACGCTCGTCGTCGCCGGTGCTTCAGTCGCGGCCGCGTCGCGACCGTCGTGGCCGTGCCTTCATCCGTCGCCTCGGAGTCAGCTGCGGACGGCGTCGCCGCGCATGGCGTCCTCGGAACTCCCCCCAACCGCACGCTCGAACGCCGCGTGGCTCACTGGCCGAGGCTCTCGCCGCAGTGGCCGACGGTCGGAGTTCACCAGGCCCACCGCGACCTCGTCCTCGAGCTCGACGGGCCACTACTGGATCCCGGCGAGCATCGTGATGTGCGAGTGGGCGGCAACTACCGGGCCGTCAATCAGAGCACGGGCGCCGGCGGCGCCTCCAGATCTGCCCTCGACCTGGGCGTCGTACGGCGGCACCGGGTTGCCGCAGGACGCGCCGCCCGCCGCGCAGGACGCGATCGCGGCCAAGATCTATGCCACCAACGGTCGCGGGGCGTGGTCGTGCTGATCGACTCAGATTGCGAGCCGTCCTTGCGGGTGCAGCAGCAACATGCCAACACAAAAGCAGCGAGCCGCCGCGCGCAGGAACAGTGCGAGCGGCGGGCAGCGCGGAGCAAGGCAAAAGCAAACGGTGAAGAAGCTGCTGGGGAGCACCCGCACCGCGCTCGGCAAAGAGTACGGCGTGCCGCGGTCAGGCGCGGCGATCAGCCGACGCGCGAGGAGCTCGAGGCCCAGGCCCGGAAGCTGAACATCCGCGGCCGCTCGAAGATGGGCAAGTGCCAACTGGAGCGAGCAGTGGCTGGCGCGCGCGCTGACGTACTGCCCTGAAGTCCGAGCGGTGCCGCAGGCTGTTCAAGCTCTGGCCGTGGGACGTCGGTAGGCCAAGCGGTCGATGGAACTGGTCCCAATCGGAATACATGCAGGTCTCCGCTGAGGGAACTGGCGGACGCACCCAAGCAAGGAAGCGAAGGCGCACCTGACGCTTGGCTGGTGTTCGACGACCAGACGGCCGAGGGCCTTGACGGGATCGGGGAAGGCGACGAGATCCTGGTCTTGACATGGCTCGATCGGGCGCAGCGGGAGATCCTCCGGGTCCACCCGCGGGACGGTGCGACAACCCCGAGCGAGGCGTGTTCAGCACCCGCTCCGCTGATAGGCCCAACCCGATCGGACTGCATCGCGTTCAGGTCATCTCCATCGCCAGCCAGCGAGTTGGTGCGCCCCCTCGAGGCCCTGGACGGGACGCCGATCGTCGACGTCGACCCCGTACTGCGCGGCCTGGATCGCTAGCCGCGCCTGCCCTTCATGAGCGCGCTCAAGTCAGCCGCCGGTTGCCCGGTGCCTGAGCTTGTCCGGATTGATGATGGAGTTGACAGCGACGATGCGCTGCTCCTCGATCTCGAGCACCAGCACGTTGATGAGGTTCCCGTCGCGGTCGAGCACCAGCGCGGCAGGCTGCCCGTTGAGCTGCGCCCGGCGCAGGGTTGCGTCCGCGAGCCGCTTGGCCTGACCGAGGCAGCTGGCGGAGATCGTTCGTGCCACCCGGTTGTTGCCGCGGAGCAGCCAGGGCCAGCTGCGGCGCCTTGCCGCCCCCGTCGCCGTGCAGAACGACGTCGTGGGCCAGCAATGCCTCCAGCGTGGCGACGTCGCCCTCTTGGGCCGCGGCGAAGAACCCCTCAGCCAGGCGGTCGCGCTGCTGCGGCGAGACCTCGAAGCGAGGCCGGCCCTCCGCCACACGGCGGCGAGACTAGCACCGCGAGCTGCCGGGCGTTGTCCTCGGTCTTGCCGACGATGCCGCGCGACCTCGTCGTAGCCGTAGTCGAACACGTCGTGCAGCAGCAGAACCGCCCGCTGCTCGGGCGGGACTGCGTCTCCAGCACCACAAGGAATGCCAGCGACAGCGGCGTCGGCCAGCTCCGCCCGCGATGCCGGGTCGTAGCCCGGCTCGGTCAGCACCGGCTCCGGGAGCCACTCGCCGCGACGGTGTAGTTGTGCCGTGAGCGCGCCGAGCGCAGCGCGTCGAGCGCCAGCCTGGTCGTGACGGTCAGCCAGGTAGGCCTTCGGTGCGTCGATCTCCCGGTTCCGGTCGCGACTAAGGCGGAGAAATGCCTCCTGAACGACGTCCTCGGCTTCGGCGACGCTGCCGAGCATCCGGTAGGCGATCGCGAACGGTAGGGCCGCGACTGCTGGTAGAGACGCTCGATCTCAGGCGTCGGCGAGGCCATCGGGAATCTCGCTAGGCCTCGGTGAGGCCGTCAGGGAATCTCGCGTAGCGCGGCTGCCAGCCAAGCTCGCGCTTGGCCTTTGCGTTCGAGGTGCCGGGTATGTGGGTCATCATCGACACCCCAACCTCGCCCGCAGCCAATCGGCCCAGCCACACCGGTACGCGGAAGGGCGGCTTGGCGCCCGTGATCCGAGCCAACTCCGGTAGCCACTCCGCCACCGGGCAAGGGTGGTCGTCGACGACGTTGTACGTGCCCGGCGGGCCGTCGATCGCGGCCACGGGCCGCCCGAGGCGGCATCGTCGACTTCGACGAACGACCACACACCGGCCCCGTCGCCGACGATCGGGAACTGGCGTCTGCGCAGCTGGCGAACGATCTCCCCATCCGCCGAGAACGTCGTTCCCCGGACCGTAGAAGTTGCCGTAGCGGAGGACCACGCCCTCGAGTCCGCCGTCCTCCAGAACGGCTCTTTCCGATGCCGGATTGCCGCCAGCGATTTGACTTGGTTCTTCGGCGGGCTCGGATCGAACGGATCGGTTTCGGTCTTGAGCCGCTCGCCGGTCAGGTTGATGGGGCAGTTGACGTAGCTTTGCGCGATCAGCCTCTGGGCCCCGACGGCCCGCGCCGCCTCCAGCAGGTGGTCGGTGCCCTCGGTCCGAAGCCGGTTGGTGAGCGCGAACACGCGGTCGAAGTTCCTGAGGCTCTTGACGCCCGCAAGGCTAGTCGCCTGATGGATTATCACCTCTGGCTTCGCCCGCCCGGCCGCATAGAGGACAGACCCCGGTCCAGTAGATCCGCCGGGGCCGCTTATGCCCCCATGTCCCGAAGCTCGCGCATCTTGCGCTCAGTGCGCGTGAGCGCGGGCACGTCGTGGCCCGACTACGATGAGCCTGGGTATCAACCTGGCGCCGATCGCGCCGCCGGCACCAGCGACTCAAGGCTTTCATTCGCTCCCTGCCTTCGGTTGGACTTGCGTCCCAGAGACGAGGCCCCGGTCGGTTCTGTGACAGCAGGGCCGCCTACGCCTGAAGCCCCGTCGAGGGCCTCACTCTCGCCGCAACTGCTCGGCGCCGCCGCTACGCCGGCGGGATCACCAGGATCCACTTGGTCTCCATGTACCGGCCGAGGTCGGTGGGAGCTCGCCGGCGGGGACCTGTAAACGTCGATGTGACGACCCTTGATGGCTCCGCCGGTGTCCTGAGCCGTGAACCACCCGCCACCGAGGCTCCAGATAGGCGAGGGCGTGCACGCAGGGCTTCCGAGCGGGATCAGCCGCGGATCGACGGCGATGCTGTGGTAGTAGACGAGCGGGCTGGAGGTCTCCGGCGCGAACGTCACGCCGCCGTACGGCGAGCGTCCGTACGCCGAGTCCCATTGGACGGCCCGCCCCCGGAAGCGAGCGGGAAGGTGACCTGGCCGCGCCCGTTCCTCCAGCCCCCGATCGCAACGGGGCAACCGTTGCTCCACTTACCGAGGCAGACGGGAACGTAGGTTGGCCAGCGGCGTCACCCAGCCCGTCGACCCAGCTGGGCGATGTATCTCGCCGCCCAAACCGATCGACGCC
>CAVRBL010000011.1:0-495715 GCA_963719305.1 uncultured Actinomycetes bacterium
AACCCGATCAAGAAAGGACACAAACCCATGGACTTGCATGATTCAGTGGCAGTGGTCACCGGCTCCAACCGCGGGCTCGGACATCAGTTCGCCGCGCAGCTGCTCGAGCGCGGCGCCAAGAAGGTTTACGCCACCGCGCGAACCCCGAGAGCGTTCAGATTGCGGGCGTCACTCCGCTCGGCCTCGACATCACCGACCCGGAGTCCGTCGCCCGGGCGGCCGCGAGTGCCGGCGACGCCACGGTGCTCATCAACAACGCCGGCATAACGACCGGCACGAGTCTGATGGACGGCGACCTGGCCCAGATCGAGCTGGAGATGAAGACGAACTTCTACGGCCCGCTCACCGTCACACGCGCGTTCGCGCCGATCCTGGCGTCAAACGGCGGCGGGGCGATCCTCAACGTCCTATCGGTGATCTCGTGGCTGCACCTCCCCCGTGCCGGTGCCTACGCCGCCGCGAAGGCCGCCGCGTGGGCGATGACGGACGCCGTGCGCCAGGAGCTCGCCCCCCACGGCATCCACGTCGCCGCGCTGCTTGTCGCCTACATGGACACGGACATGACGGCCCACCTCGATGTTCCCAAGGCCAACCCTGCTGACGTCGCGGCGCTGGCGCTGGACGGCATCGAGGCCGACCTCACCGAGATCCTCGCCGACGACATCACCCGCAGCGTCAAGCAGGGCCTCTCGGCCCCGCCCGCCGTCGCCGTCGCCTGAAAGCCATCGTCGCGGAAAGGAGGAATGAGCTGATGCGACAGGGTCCTTTGACTGGCCGTTATCCGGCGGTCGCCGCGATGGTGGTGTTCGCGCTGGTTCCGTACCTGTGCCTGTCGGCTGCGTTGCAGCCGCTCAGCCCGATCATCGCGAGGCAGCTGCACATGAGCATGCAGGCGATGACCCTTGCGCTGGGGATGGCCAACGCCGCCTACGCGATCGGCACCGTATTTGCGGTCCAGTTCGCGCTGCGACTGCCGCAGAGGCGGATGCTGCTCGCCTACGGCGTGCTGCTGGTGGCCGGCTCGGTGCTCGCGGCCTCGGCGACCGCAGCCGGCGTGTTCATCGCCGGTCACGTTCTCCAGGGGCTGTGCACCAGCCTGTTACTGATCGCGGCGCTACCGCCCTTGATCATCGGCTATCCCGTGAGCAAGGCGCGCTGGACGGCGATCATCTTGAACCTCTGCATCTTCGGCGCGGTGGCGCTGGGTCCATTCATCGGGGGCGTCCAGGCTTCCGCGCACGCCTGGCGCCCGTTGTTCTGGGTCATCGCGGGGATCGCACTGACGGCGCTGGTGCTCTCGCTCTTGACCTTCGAGGACGTCCCGCCGGCCGACCGCAGAAGGCCTCTGGATCCGCTTGCCCTCGGGCTGGCCACCGGCGGTTGTGTGGCCGCGTTCTTCGGCGCCTCGGAGCTGCTCACCCACCGGTTCCTGGATCCCGTCACGTTCGTCCCGCTGATCGCCGGGCTGCTGTTGATCGTGGCGCTTCTGGCGGCCGAGTATCGCGGTAGGTGCGCGCTCTTGAACGTGCGGCCGCTGGTGAGCACGTTCCCGACGACGGGAATCCTGGTCGCGATCTGCGCGGCGGCCGCGTCGGTGTCGGCGATCGTGCTCAGTGGCGCGGTGCTGGCGCCCCACCACTCGCCGCTGCACGTGGGGCTGCTCTACCTGCCCCTGTTTGGCGGCGCTGCCGTCAGCGCGCTCGTGTTCGGCGTCGTGTTCCGCACCCGTGCATTGCACTACTTCATCCTCGCGGGCCTGATCCTGCTCAGCGCCGGGGTCATCGTGATCGGGCGGACCGTCCCGCCGAGTACGGCGGCTGCGCTGGTCGGCTCGGGGCTGATCGGAGTCGGCGTGGGATCAGCGGTGACCCCCGCGCTATTCCTCGTGGGCTTCTCGCTGCGGAGCACCAACCTGCAGCGCGTGTTCGCGATCGTCGAGCTTCTGCGGGCGGTTGCGGCCTTCATGATCGCGCCGGTGATGCTGCACTTCGCGCTCACGGTCGGGGGAAGTCTGAGCGCGGGCACGACCACCGCCCTGTGGATCTGTTTCGGGCTATCCGCCGGCGGCGCACTTCTCGGGATCGGCCTCTACGCACTCGGCCGGGTGCGCCCGCCGACCCCTGCGTTCGACAGCTGGCTTGCCGGAAAGGGACCAGCCTGGGACTCGCCACCACTCCTGGCGGCGATCCGCGAGGCTACGCCCGAGGCGGGAGCCGCGGGGCGGCTGACCCTGCTGCCGACGGCCAATGATGGCGCCGCGCCGGCGAGCGGTCGGCCAGTCGGGGGCGCCGACGCGCGGGTTGACGACACGGCCGAAATGCCTGGTGAAGCCGAGGAACGGCGAGCAGGATGACGAGCGCGGCGAGCGGGCACTACGACGTGATCGTCGCTCGGGGGCGGCGCCCCGGGCGAACACGCCGCCGGCGCGCTGGCCGAAGGCGGGCTCCGCGTGGCCGTCGTCGAGCGCGAGCTGGTCGGTGGTGAGTGCTCCTACTGGGCGTGCATCCCGTCGAAGGCGCTGCTGCGCCCCGGCGAGGCGGTGCACGGCGCGCTCGCGGTGGGAGCGGACGCCCAGGTCGACGTGAGGGCCGCGCTCGCGTGGCGTGACTTCATGGTGTCGGACTATTCCGACGCCGGCCAGCAGCGCTGGTCGCCGGACATGGCATCGACCTTTTCCGTGGCAACGGCCGGCTCGCGGGCAGCGGGGTGGTCGAGGTCGACGGGGTGCGCTACACGGCGGAGCACGTGGTGCGTGGCCACCGGATCGGATCCGATCGTTCCGCCGATCCCGGGTCTGCGTGAGCTCGATGGCGTCTGGGGCACGCGCGAGGCGACGGCATGGCGGCGGTCCCGCGCCGGCTGATCGTGCTCGGGGGGGGAGCGGCGGGTGTCGAGCTCGCGCAGGTGGTGCGTCGCTTCGGCGGCGAGGTCGTCCTGTCGAGGGCGAGGCTCAGGTGCTGGCCCGCGAGCCGGTGCCGCTCGGGGAGGCGCTCGGCGAGGCGCTACGCCGCGACGGCATCGAGCTCGTCCTCGGCGTGCAAGCGACGCGCGGCCCGGCGCGAGCGCGGCGAGTTCGTGCTCGAGCTCGCCGATGGTCGCCGAGGTGCGCGGCGACCGGCTGCTCGTCGCGACCGGCCGGCGCCCGCGCGTCGACGGGATCGGGCTCGAGACCGTCGGCATCGCCGCCGACGCCCGCGGGATCCCGGTCGATCCGCGCATGCAGGCGGGCGAGCGGTTGTGGGCGATCGGCGATGTCACCGGCATCTGGCAGCTGACGCACGTCGGCGAGTACCAGGGCGAGATCGTGGCCTCGAACATCCTTGGCGAGCGCCGTGAGGCCAACTACGAGGCGGTTCCGCGCGTCACCTACACCGACCCGCAGGCGGCGGCGGTTGGCGCGACCGACGCTCGGTTCAGCGCCACCGCGCGCTTGTCTGAGCTCGCCAAGACAGCCACCTACACGCACGCGTACGCGGAATCGAACGGCTTCCTGACGCTACTCAGCGACGGCGAGCGCCTGACCGGTGCGTACGCGCTCGGTCCCGAGGCCGGGGAGTGGATGCAGCAAGCCACGCTCGCGATCCGGCGCCCGCGTCCCGCTCGACGTCCTACGCGACACGATCCAGCCGTTCCCCAGCTTTTCCGAGATCCACGCCGCAGCGGTCAAGGCGCTCCGCAAGCAGATCGCATCCGCCCATCCCGCGCTCGACCCAGCGGTGGCCCCGGCCTGACCCACGACATGGAAATGACCGGAGAGCACGACATGACCACCGCACCCACAGCCTCCCCCGCGCTTCGCGAGCCCGAGCTGGTCGGCCAGACCGTCGTCATCATCGGCGGTAGCGCTGGCATCGGCCTCGAGACCGCCCGGCGCGCACGCGCCGAGGGCGCCGAGGTCATCCTGACCGCGCGCAATCGGGCACGGCTCGCGGAAGCCGCGCGCGACGCCGGTGCGCTGAGCACAGCCGCGTTCGACGCGCACGATGTAGCCTCGCTGGAGCAGTTCTTCGACAGCCTGCCCGATCCGATCGACCATGTCCTGGTCACGGCCGGCGGTCCGCACTACGGGCCGCTGCTCGAGATGGCTGCTGATGAGGTGCGCGACGCGGTGACCGATCACCTGATGCTGGAGCTCCAGGTCGCGCGCCACGCCCGCGGCAAGATGAGGGCCGGCGGCACGCTGCTGTTCATGAGCGGCACCGGCGGCGGGCGCATTCGCCCTGGCCTCGGCATTCTGGCCGCGGCCACGGCCGCGCTCCCTCCGTTCACCGCGGCGCTGGCGCTCGAGCTCGCACCGGTGCGCGTCAATCTCATCGCCGCCGGCTTCGTCGACACCCCGTTGTCGGCATCGCTGCTCGGAGACGGGCTGGAGGCCCGGCGTGAGGAGCTGCGCGCGACACTCCCGATCGGCCGCGTGGTCGGACCAGCCGACGTCGCCGCGCTCGCCGTTCACATCATGACCAACACCGCGCTCACCGGCGCGGCATACGACATCGACGGCGGCCAGCAGTTCGTGTTCTGAGAGCGGAGGAGGAGATCATGGAGTTCCTGGTTGAGTTCGACGTCCATGTTCCCGAGGGATCCCAAGAGGCCGAGATCGAACAGTGCGTCAGCGCCGAGGCGGCCGCGTCGGCGGAGCTGGCCCGCGAGGGGCATCTCATGCGGCTGTGGAAGCCGCCGACCGCCGCGGGCGAGAACGCGGGAGCGCGATGATCCCCGAACAGGCCATACCCACGGCTCGCGAACGAGTGATCGGCGGGCTGGAGGTGGGGGAGAGCTTCCTGACTTTGAGCTTTTCGACCACGCCGTCGACTTTCAGCGTCTCGATCACGCCGGCAACCGCCGCCGGCTGTCAGCGCTAGTTGGCGGGGACCCGACGGTCGTGCAGTTCTTCCGAGGTTGGTGGTGCCCCAAGGAACAGGCGTTCTTCCGACGGCTCCTCGTGCTGCAGGATGACGCGGAGGTCGCCTACTCGCGGATCATTTCGATCAGTGTCGATCCACCCGAGGTCAACGCCGCGTTGCGCGCCGGGCTCGGGGCCCGCTGGACATTTCTCTCGGACCCGGATCGCGAAGTCCAGTCTCAGCTGGGTCTTCGCGAGACAACCGACACCCTCCACCATCCGTACGTGCCGGCGGTATTCGTGATTGATCCCGAACTCCGGATCCACTCGGCGTATAACGGCTACTGGTACTGGGGGAGGCCGACGCACAGCGAGCTCGTGCACGACCTCCGCGAGCTGACCCGGACGCTTCGCCCCGACTGGGACGCACCGACGCCGTGAGCCGATGCTGGCTGGCCCTGATCGAGGAACCCGCGCCCGCCGCGGATGCAGCCGCCCCCGCCTTCACGCTGGACGGGCGCCCGGCGGGAACACTCGCGGCCTGGCGCCAGCGAGCAAAGCCGGTTCGTCATGCTCTGCGTGTGGATGAGCGGATCATCGATCCCGCCGGTTCGGCGGCGTTCATCTCGCTTGTCCTGCCGCCGCCGGGCGTGCGTCTCCCATTCGACGACCTCGCGGTCCAACAGGCGCGCCGCCAGGTTCTGGCTGGTCCTTTTCCCGACGCGGTCTCGACACTCTTGCGAGACGACTCCCACTTCGAGGGCGCGATTACGGTCGCGCGATCGTCAGCTGACAAGCACCGGCTAACGGACGACCCGTTCGGGCGGATCTTCCCCGCGCGAATCCTCGCCGTCGACTGTGGGATTCTCGGATCTGCCGCGGCTCCAACCGGACCAACCATCGAGCGATACGGCAGCAGTAACCCCTGGCCTTGGGACCAGTTCAGCTAAGGGCGCCTGCGGAAAAGCAGGTCCTGACACCGACCTCGCCGCTCGACTCGGCAAATTTGTGACGATCATGATCGACGGGAGAAGCTTGAGCCGGCCCGCGGGCAGAACGTCATTTTCCCACCGCCCCGACCGCAACCTCAGCGTGGATGAAATTGGCGGCATCCAACTTGTAGAAGATGCGGCCGCCGCAGAGGCGTGAGCATGCGCTCGGGATCGCAGCAAGCCGATTCAGCCGAGCCCGCCGCTCATCGGGTTGGCACGCTCATCTCCGTGAACGTCGGCCTGCCGAAGGACGTGCCCTGGCAGGGGAAGACCGTCTTTACAGGAGTCTTCAAGGACCCTGTCGCCGGCCCTCGGCGCGTGGGCAAGCTGAACGTCGACGGCGATGGCCAGGGCGATCTGGCCGGCCACGGCGGCGAGCAGCGGGCCGTGTTCGTCTACCAGATCGACTCCTACCGGTACTGGGAACGAGAGCTCGGCCGAAACGACTTCGTCAAGGGTCAGTTTGGCGAGAACTTCACCGTCGAAGGACTCGCCGACGATGAGGTCTGCATCGGTGACCGTTACCGGATCGGCACCGCCGTCTTCGAGGTCACACAACCCCGGGTCACCTGCTACCGCGTCGGGATCCGCATGAACGACCCGCGCATCCCCGCGTTGCTCGTCTCACACCGCCGCCCCGGCTTCTACTTCCGGGTGCTGCAAGAGGGCGAGGTACAAGCGGGAGACAAGATCATCAAGCTCGCCTCCGGTCCCGAACAGACGACGGTCGCCGAGGTCGACGGGCTCCTCTACCTCCCTGGGCACCCACGCCAGCAATTACTACGCGCGCTGCGCATTCCCGCCCTCAGCCCCGGATGGCAAGCGTCGCTCCAGGCGCTGCTCGAGGGAGCGCCCGGCAGCGGCAACGCCGGCCTCGCGGTAACGAGCCCGCCTCCCGCCTGGTCCGGGTTCCGTCAGCTGACTGTCACCGCAATCACCCACGAGAGCGACGCGGTGACCTCCATACGACTCGAGGACCCCGAGGGCCCACCGCTAGCAGCCGCCCGCCCAGGCCAGTACCTCACGCTGCGACTCCAGCCCGACAAGCATGAGAGGTCGCTACTGCGCAACTACTCTCTCTCGGGGGAGCCCGGCGCGGACTACTACCGGATCACGGTTAAGCGAGAACCACACGGCGCCGCCAGCGGCTACCTGCACACCCGGATCGCGGTCGGCGACCAGCTCGAGATCGCGGCACCGCGAGGGACCTTCATCCTCGACCAGACAAACGCGCCCCTACTCCTGATCAGCGCCGGCATCGGGGCGACCCCCGTGCTCGCCATGCTCCACGCGCTGGCGAAGGAGCATTCCGACCGAGTGATCTGGTGGCTCCACGGCGCCCGCAGCAGCCGCGACCACTCCTTCGCCGCCGAGGCCCGCGCGCTTCTCGCTTCACTCCCAAACGTGCGGACCCATGTCTGCTACAGCCGCCCACGCCCAGACGATCTCGAAGGTCGCGACTTTGACAGCGCCGGTCGGCTCACCGCATCGTTGCTCACCGAACTCGAGCCACCGCGAAACGCCGAGGCATACCTCTGTGGGCCGACCCCATTCATGGATGAGATCAGCGCCGGCTTGGCCGCGATCGGCCTCGGCGGCACCGACGTCCACACCGAGCCGTTCGGGCCCGCACCCGGCCTGACTCCCGGCATCGCAGCATCGCCGATGCGGACGCCCCACCCACCCGCCGGCGAACGCGGAGGCGGCCCGACGATCGAGTTCGTGCGCAGCAACCTCGCAATCCCGTGGAGCGACGACTACGCGAGCCTGCTCGAACTCGCCGAAGCATGCGACGTACCCGTCCGTTGGTCGTGCCGCACCGGCGTCTGCCACAACTGCGAAACGACGCTCATCGCAGGCACCATCGACTACAACCCCGACCCAGTCGAACCCCCCGCCGACGGCAGCGCGCTCATTTGCTGCTCACAGCCGCACGACGATGTCGTGCTCGATCTGTGACCGGCAGCCTCCCGGCCAGGGGCCCCTGATCTCGCTGCAAGCGCGCATCTCGGGCGCGGGCGCGGAGTCCGGTTCGACTACCGGATCACGCCCGTCCGAGGCGCCCGGGGCCAGCGCAGTACGACCAGCCCCAGACCTGCCTTCGTCATCGCACGCATATCCGTCGCCGACGTTGGGCGTCCTGCAAAGCGCGGAAACGGGGAGCGGTGGGTGCACCCCATACCTAGACGGAGTGACGTCGTGTTCGCCGGTCTACGACCGCGTCGTCGAACGCCGACGCGCGGTCGCGCTCGCCCGGCACTTCCGCCAGGCCGAAGGGCTGTCCGTGGCGCAGATCGCCGAGCGCCTCGGCCGGTCGCCGGCGACGATCAAGGCCTACTTCTACGATCCCACCGGGGAGAAGGCGCGGGCGGTCAAGGCGCGCTACGTGGGCGTCTGCCGCGGCTGCGGCGCCTACACCCAGCCGCGCAACGGCAAGGGCGACGCCTACCGGTACTGCAAGCGGTGTCGGCCGGGCGCGATTCAGCGGGAGTGGACTCGGGAGCTGGTGATCACGGCCATGCTCGAGTGGCAGATCCGGTATGGCAGGCTGCCGTCCTCTTATGACTGGTCACGCACCCACGCGCGGCGGCGCGGCGGCGCGGCGGCGAAGCGGCTGCTTGACGGCCACTGGCCATCCGCGAGCGTGGTCGGGCAGCTGTTCGGCAAGTGGCAGGCGGCTCGCGGGGCGGCAGGAATCTCGGTGGGAACGTCCAGGTCTGCTGCGCCTGATTCGTCGCGCCAGTTTCCGACCGCACCTGACTAACAAACGGGGCGGAGCGCCGGCTGCGCCGTACGTAACGGATATGGCGAAGCGGGCGGAGGAACCTGGTTCAGACGGCTTGTCGGTGGTGCACGGCGCCGGCGAGAGCGCTGCCGCCACGGCGCGCGGGCACCGGGCAGGGCCCGGGACAGCGCCGCTACTGACGGCTGTGGACGTGGAGGCGATCGCGGAGGCGACGGCCAGAAGGCTTGCCGAGATGGTCGGTGCCCCGCGGACATTCGGCCTTGTCGACGCGCGGGAGCTGGCCGAGGGACTGGGCGTCTCCCTCGACTATGTCTATTCGCACGCGACCGAGCTTGGTGCGATGCGGCTGGGGATGGGACCGAAGGCGCGCATGCGCTTCGACCGCGACCGGGCGCGTCAGGCCCTCGAGGCGCGAGTCCGACGGTCGAACGGGAAGCGGCGACGGTAGCCAGTGTGGCGGTGTACTTTCGCCGCCGCAAAGTGCCGGCCGCGAGAGGATGCCGGAAGCTGCGAAGAAGTTGCGCGGCGGGTGATGAGAGCTGTGTCACGATGACTAACGTCCATGCCGTCGAAGACGCCCGGGAAGGCTCTCTGATGCCTCGCGCGACGCGGGGCCACGTGATCGAACGGGAATGGTCCGATGGCGAGACGGTCAGCTACGGCGCCAGGGTCCGGGCCTACGGCCGCTACGAGTGGGTGACGTTCGGCGCCAACAAGCAGGGCTGGAACCGGACGCGGGCGGAGCTTGAGACCGAGCGGATCATCCAGCAGATCGGACGGGGAACATGGGTCCCGCCGCGACTCGAGCCGCCCGAGGACCGGCTCGAGCAGGCGATGTCCGCGCTCGGCGTGCGGGTCGACGAGAGGTTCCGCGTATTCGCGAAGCGCTGGTGGCGATCCAAGCAGCTCGGGCTCGACGAGGACACGATCAACGACTACGAGTGGAGGCTCGGCTACCTGCAGCGGTTCTTCGGCCGCTTCCGGCTCGGAGAGATCTCCCCGGAACTGATCGACCGCTTCCGGGACGAGCTGCACGAGCAGTCAGAGACGATCCGCAAAGCCCAGGAGCGCGCCCGCGGCGAGAAGGGAAGGCGTCTGCTGACGGAGACCGTCACCGACAAGCGAGGGCGAACCTACCAGCGGCGGCGCCGGCCACTTTCGAACACGTCGATCAACGCGATGATCACGCTGCTCGGGCAGATCCTGCAGCAGGCCGTCGACTACGACCGGATCGATCGCAACCCGGTGCGCGTGGGCGGCCGCTCGGCCCGGTTCCTCAAACGGACTCGACCGAAGCGCACGTTCCTGGAAGTCGACGAGTTCCGCTCGCTGCTCGACGCTGCGGGCCAGGTCGAGGCCGAGGCTCGGCGGGACCGGCAGGGACTCGGGCGTCGCGCGATGCTTGCGACGCTCGGCCTCGCCGGGCTGCGGATCAGCGAGCTGATGGACCTAAAGGTCGCCCAGGTCGACCTGACACGCGAACGCTTCAAGCTCGCCGACGCCAAGACCGAGGCCGGGGTGCGCGAGGTCGAGATCACCCTGTACCTCCGCGACGAGCTGCTCGAGTACGCGATGGACCGGCGGGCGCGCGGGCTGCCGCACGAACCCTCCGATCACTTCTTCGGCACCAGCACCGGCCGCGGCCGCGACCCGGACCGATTCCGCGACCGAATCCTCGCCCGCGCCGTCGAGCGCGCAAACACCAACCGGGGGCGGGAGGGGCTGCCGCCCCTGCCGGCGATCACGCCGCACTCGCTACGGCGGACGTGGGCGACGTTCGCGGCGATGGTCGGCCGCGACCCGAAGTGGATCGCCGCGCAAATCGGCCACGTCAGTCCGGCGTTCACCTTCTCGGTCTATCAGCAGGTCGCGACCCGGCGGTACGTCGACGAGCAGGCAGTCTGGGCGCTGATGCGGTTCGCCGACGAGCCCGCCGAGCGGGTCCCGAGCCGCCAGATCACCCGTACCGGGGCCTGGCATTCACAGGTCGAGAAGGGCGAGTTCGACCGGGAGATCGAGCGGCTCCACAAGGAGGCCGCCGAGAACGACTGACCCTGGGTTTAGTCGCGTGAATAATAGTTTGGGCCGACTTCGAGGACCATGCCCGGGATCATTCCACCGAGTCGTATACCGAAACACGTTGGTTTGCAGGGCCTTTGTCATGGGCGCGCCTGGTTTCGAACCAGGGACCTCTCGCGTGTGAAGCGAGCGCTCTCCCACTGAGCTACGCGCCCGGCGCCCGGTGATTCTACGCGGCGGAAGCGGACCAAAGGAGTGGCGGCGGGTTGCTCGCGGCTTCGCTCACAAGCGCACGGCCGCTCGCCAAGTGGCCGGCCGATCGAGCACGATCGTGCCTAGCAGCCAACCCCGGGGCGCGTTTGACCTGGGGCGGTGCATTCGATCTTGATACGTGGCCCCTGTCGCGCCCGGATCGTGAACGAGTAGTACTTGCCGACCCAGTGGGGCAGAAGGATCGTTACGGTGATGCGAGATCCGGCGTGCAGGCGGTGGTTGCGGAAGCGAGACCTGAGCCAGAGGTGACCGCCACAGTTGTAGGGGGCTGTCGTATGGCAGCTGCCTGAGTTCACCTGCATCGCGCGCGTGCGGAAGGGGCAGCCCTTGCCAGTGCAGGTGAGAACGATGTTCCCACCCGGTGGGGGGTGTATGACCTCGAAATGGAGGACCGTCGTGTAGCTCGGCGTGAAGTGGAAGGTCCACCTCATGAACGAGCCGACCGTTGGGATGAACTGGACCGGGACTGCGTACTGAGTGAGGGTGGCCGAGGCCCGCAGGTTCGGCGTGACCGACGTATCGGTCGCAGTGATCGTCACCTCACCCGGCGTGTTTGAGCTGGTTAACGTGGCCGAATACGTTCCGTCGCCGTTGTTCGTGGTGGTGCCAGCGCGCATTGCGGGGTCACTGGAGGAGAACACGATGGTGTCGCCCTTGATCGGATTGCCGTTGGCATCGGTCACCGTCGCAACGGCTCTTGTCGTACCGGTCGCGTTGGCGACGATTGAGTTTGGGACGAGCTGGACCGAGACTTGGGTCGGCGACCCCGCCGACTGAGTGAGGCTGGCCGAGGCGCTCAGGTTCGGCGTGACCGACGTATCGATCGCAGTGATCGTCGCCGAGCCCGCTCTGGTCGAGCTGGTGATCGTCGCGGTGTAGGTGCCGTCTCCGTGGGCCGTGGTGGCGCTGAGCTGCTCGCCAGGGTCACTCGATGTGAACACAACCGCGTCGCTCGGCACTGGATCGCCCTTGGCGTCAGCGACGATCGCTGTGACGGTGCTACTGGAGGCGCGATCGGCACGGACCACGCTCGGATTCAGGCTTACGCTGATGCCGCTCGCATTGCCGTACTTGGTCAGGACGGCCGTTGCGGTCGCGTTGGACAGCGTTGTCGTGGCCGTGATGGTTGACTGCCCGGGATCCCTCGACGAGATTTTCGCCGTGTACTTCCCTGGATGGGTCAGATCAGGCGCGGTGGCGCTCACGTGATCAGCGGGATCGCTGGACGTTATGACCACGGTGTCCAGCGCCGATACGCCGTTCGTCACCGTGGCTGTGGCGGTGCTCGGTGGTGCCGTCGGCTCGGATCTCGGTGGGCGACAGCTGCAGCGATACGTGCGTCGGACGCGCTGCCAGCGAAGCGCCAGCGAACAGCCACAAGTTAGCGGCGCTCGCGAGGATCACCACTGAGGTGAGCACCCATCCGACGGCCACGCCCCGTGCACCTTGGCCTGTGGTCCGTACTTTCATTCCCCGAGCGCTTGGGATCATACGGGGACCGCGGCTCGACCTCTGCCGCCTTCCCTGCCCATCATTCTATCCAGCGTCCTACACTCCGGATTCTAGCGTTAAGGAAGCTTTGGCGGGCTGCCGCGGTATGATCTGTGCGAAGTCGGGAGGCGATGTCGGCGTGAGGTTTCAGTCCGAGATCAGGTATTAGTCATGGATGCCAGCTCGCATCCGGGCACTGGAGCGAGCGATCGCTCCCGAGCCGGCGGCCTCGCTCTGACGCTCCGTCCATGGCTTTTGGCCGTTGGCGCCTTACTAGCCGCGTTCGGCGTTGCGTTCCTGGTCGGAGCAGCGACGCGGACAACCTCCGTGACGGCAACTAGATCCCGGGCATCAGCCGGACCCTGGGTTGTCGGCGTTGGACCCGCTCCAACGACTCGGCTGACCACGGGACAGAGGCGGCCTACTACGAACCCAGCATCTGCATCCGCAACGGGGGCAACAGCGGCCACTGCCGCGGCCCCGGCGTCACCCCCCGCGGCGTCCGCGAGCAGTGCGCGCTCCTCGCCGCCTCCTCCAGCAAGCGCACCGCCCCCAACAACCCCCGCTCCGGCACCGACACCTACTCGGGCGCCAAAGCCTGCGCCGGCGCCCGCTCCCGGAAATCCGAGTGGCGCCGGCTACGGAACCGTTAGAGGGGGCGGCTGAGGCCACCAGAGTCGGGCTTCACGCGACCCGATAGCCCAGGGTTCGCAGCTGGGCTAAGGCGGAACTCAGGTCCTGGTTAGCGCGCTTCAGGGACGCAAAGGCAGCCTGCTCGCCATGGAGGTCGCCGAGCGTGACCGCCCGTGCGAGCGCCTGATATGCGCTGCTGGTTCGTTGCAGCGCCGCTACCACGGCTGAGTTGTCGAGGGTCGCCGTGCCCGCCTGGACGCCCTGAAGCGCGGACGCGGCCTGTGCGTGGGCGGTTGCGAGGCTCCGCGCAGCCGCCGCTTGAGCGTGAGCGTCTCTCGATCTGCTCAGCTCGGTGCTGGCAACTGAGCGAGCAACATTGAGTTGGCCGATCACGGAGTCGAGCTTCGTCGCGTAGCTGACGCTTGGAGTCGCGCCAGGCGACTCATGGCCTCCACTCGCTCGCGCGATGATGAAACCGAGGGCCGCCGCAGCGCACGAGGCGATCAGCGCGAGGAGCACAAACCGCCGGCGAAACCTAATCAGGATCCCCGCCGGTCGGTGCGCCGCCGGGCCAGCGATGCCTCCGCGCGCCACCTTGGCCGCCGCTTCAGTCTCAGCGCTGTCGGATGCAGCTGCTCGCTCCAAAGCGGCCTCCGTCTGTTCTGTCTCCGCGACTGGGGTCCTGGCCGCGTCGCCCGAGAACGCGCCGACGCCGCTGGCGGGAGCCGTACTCGCACCGACACCGCTGGCGGCAGCTGAACGCTCGTGCCATTCCTGTTGCGGTTCATCGCGAGCGATCGACCGGTAGTCCGCTACGGGATGGCCGCTGGAAATCCCATGCAGGTCCTCCTCCTCCTGCGCGCGACCGTCGGGGCCTGTGTCTTCCGGTTGCTTGAACGGCGGCACGGAGACTGCCCCGGGCGGCAGCTTGACGCCACCATGTGTCGGCCGCTCAATCTCACGAAAACTGAAACCGGTTCCCAGCCCCCGGTTCTCCTCGCTCGACCGTGGTCCGGACTCGTGACCGAGCCGCTGGCGTTCGGCGGCGAGGGTTCCGATCAAGTTCGAGATGGAGGCAATGACCGCGATTGTGCCGAGCTTGTCGAGTGCCTCGGCTACGGCCACGCGGACTTCGCCGTCAGCATCACCGGCGGCGGCGAGAAGGGCCTCGGAGGCCAAAGGGTCCCGGAGTTCACCGAGCGCGGCGGCGGCCGCCTTCCGCGTGGCCGGACTGCCGGCTTGGAGCAAGTCCGCGAGCCGCTCCAGTGCCTGTCCATCTCCTCTCCGAGCAACCACCTCTGCCGCGCGTGCGGCGAGGGAGGAGTTAGATAGCGCCTCCATCAGCTCGCTGGCGCCGCAAGGAGCCAGCTCCACGATTGCGTCCGCTGCCCGCTGCGCGATCGCGTCATCTTCCAATCCGAGCGATCGAACCAGCATCGGAGCGCAGGCCTGCCGCTTCTGCTCGTCGGGAGCAATCACCTCGCGCACGACCCATTTCTCATCTTCATCGAGCCCGTGAGAGTGGGTTCCGGTGACAAGAGCGCGCGCTAGCACCGGAGCCACTCCGACGGGAATGCGCTGTAGGTGCGCGACGGCGGCGTCTCGCGCAGCCTGATACACCGGATCATGCGAGGTGCACACGCCGTTCACCAGCGCGGTGAGCACCTCGAGGTCCGTGCTTCCGTCGAGCGCGAGGATCGCCAGCGCGAGGACCCTGGGGTCGCGATCGGTCATGACGACCTCCGCGAGTGGTCGAGTTGCCGCCGGATCACCGATCTCCCCCAGTGCCCGGGCCGCCTCCGCGCGAATTGGGGCTCCAAGGTCGAACTGCCTCCCGCGCGTGGTCAACACGTCGTGATACGAGAGCGCGGCGATGAGCTTTTCGACATTCCCGCGACGAGCGAGCCGCGCGATGTTGGGTCGGCGCTGGAATCTAGGAGACATCTAAGACTGCGATTGAGGCGGGCAGCCCACGAGCCCGGACTTTGGCGTAACCGAGTCCCGATCGGATTCTTCGGTCATTGATTCAACCCCTTGCCCGAGCCGAGGGTATTCGCTTCCTCGCCTAATGTGGCGAACTGTAGCGAAGGCATCCTGGTGCATAGCTGTGTGCAGAGGTGACTCTGGGGGTCTACCGCTTCAGGCCGATCGATATCCGAAGCATCTCGTCGTTCCGCAGCCTGCCCACGGCCGATCCAACGGCAGCCGGGCGTGCCCACCCCCTGAGGATTTTGTGTCGGCCCTTGGCTTTGCTGTGTCGGGGCGCCGGGCTCGCAGCCTTGGGTGTATTGCCCGTTTGACCAGAGCGTCCAGTATCCGTCTGTGCGGATGATGGAGTAGACGGTGGTCGGCGCCGGCTGCGGGGGGCCGTCGGAGGCAGCGGGCTGCTGGGTGGCCTGCGTCGATTGGGGCGCAGGATGCGCCACCACGGTGGGCGCGGAATGCATCAGGGGCGCTGCCGACGGTGGCGTGTAGCTAGTGGCGGTCGGTGCGATTCCCGACCTGAGGCTGCCAGCAACAGTGCCACTACGGTTATCGCGATGAACGTGGTCATGTCCGGTTAACCCCCTAACTGTAAGATGTTCGCTTTTCCGGACCCTTGACATGCGGCACATTCGTTCGCTAAGTTTGTGCTGCGCCAGAGGAAGTTCGCGGGGAATGGACCGGAGCGACCGACCGATGGGGCAGAGCAAGCAAGGTCTCCGATGCTGGGCTGCTCAAGCAGCTGCTCCACATAGTCCACGACTTTCTGCATCTGCGTTCTTGGAGCCGCGGATCGCGAGCGGACGACGGTCTCCGGCAGCCGATCTCGCTCCTGCGGAATGAACGCGGAAGCCCATAACGCCAGCCATCGGCTCCGTCGCGCAGCCCGCGCGCGCCAGCACCGTCCGAATGGGCGGATGACATGCTGGCCGATCGTTGAGCGTGCGCAGGTACTCACCGAATTGACGGACGCGCTCGAGCTTGTGGCTCAGGGCCATGGGCGCGTTCTCGTCGTTCAAGGACACCGTGGGACCGGCAAGAGCGTGGTGCTTGCTCAGCTCGCTCAGAAGGCGGTTGCGCACAATTTCAACGTTGCCAGTACCGACTGTCGAATCGAAGATCGGCCGCCAAGGATGATTCAGCAGCTGCTCGGTGGGTGGTCCGAGGCGCCGACTGCTCCGCCGCGTCGCGAGCTCGTGCCGGTTCTGGATCGCGCTCAGGATCTCGAGCCGCATGCACTCCTCGTCGACGATGCCCACCTCATCGACTCTGCGTCGATTCGGGAACTGGCGGAGTTGGCACGCCACGCAGCCTTACGACCGCTCCTGATCGTGCTGACGCTCCGGACTGGCGGGCTCTCCTCCCAGGATCGCAAGTCGATCGAGGAGCTGTGCGGGCTTCATCATTGCGTGACTGTTGTGCTGGGCCCGCTCCGCAAGCGGGAGACGAAGCGACTGATTTCGGAGGCATTGCCCGTCGCGACGGCGACGTTTTGCGATGAATGTGCCGAGCTGAGCGGTGGGAATCCCCGTCTGCTCCGGGAGCTCATCACCTGGATTTCGGCGAACCATCTTGATCCCGTGACAGGCTCGCCGCGTCGGGCGCTGGAGCCGGTTCCCCCTCCCGCCATGCGCCATTTCGTAAACCAGCAGCTCGAGGAGCTCGGTCCGGATGCTGCGGCCATCGCCATGGCGGTGGCACTGTCGAACGCGCCGAGGACATCGGCGGCAATTCGCCTTTCTGGACTTCCCCTCGACCGGGGTCGGCGAGCAATTTCCGCGCTGCGCGAAGCAAATCTCCTCCAGGGCGGAGCGCCGCTCGCTCTCGGGAGTCAGATCGCCGCTCGGTGTCTGCGCGCTCAGGCGTACTCCGAATTGCGTAACGTCCTCGGAAGAGAGCGTGGCTCCTCAGCGACCGGACCGAAGTCCGCTTCGGCGGCCGCAAGGCAGTTCCTGATTGCCGCTCCGTCTCCACACCCTGAGATGGTCGAGCGCCTCGTCGAGCTCGCCGAACACGAAGTCGCGGAAGGCAACCCGGCTGACGCAAAGCTGCTGATTCGGCAGGCGTTGCTGAAGGGGGCGGTTGCAGAGCACGCTAAGTCCAACCTTCTCCTTCGGCTTGGGCACGCGGAGCTAGTGAATGGAGACCCGGCCTCGACCAGTTCACTGGCATCGGCCGCAGCGCTTACCGAGCATCCTCGAGATCGCGCCGAGGCACTGCTGAAACTCGGAGTTGCCCAAGTTGCCGCGGGCGCTCCGCACCATGCCTCTGTCGCATTCGACGCGGCCCGCCACGTGGCGTCTGAAGATGACGCCTTGCGTCTCCAGGCCGTGGCGAACAGCGCCATCGCGGGATTGCTCATGCCTGAGCAGTCGAGCGCTGCGCCCTCGCGCATCTCCGAGCTTGCCCGTGGCGACGACATCGCACAGCAACGCTACGGCCCGAAGGTTCTGCTGGCATTCGCGTGGGGCCAACTGTGTCGAGGAGCTCGGTGGGACGAGGTAGCGAGCCACGTCCGCGACGCGCTGGCCGCACAGAGCACCGGTACCGCAGCGGTCGATGGCTACTTTGATGCGGCGGCGGCCGCAGTGCTCACGTTCGTCGACGACTTTCGGGGAGCTGAGCGCGTTTGTGGCCGGGCCTCGAGCGTGGCCCGTTCTGCTGGCTCGTTGCTTGCCGGGCGCAATCTTGGCATCGCACAGGCACTGACCTACCTGCACACCGGCCGGCTAAATGAGGCCGCCGACTCGGTGCGCCAGGTCATTGCCTACGAGGTAGATCCCTCTAAGTTCCCGGTCGCTGGTGCGGCGGCAATATTGGTCGATGCGCTCCGCGAGATGGATGCTCTCGCAGAGGCGGAAGCGGTTCTCGACAGAACTCGGACCACTTCGGTGACGGAGATCGAACGGATCTTCCTGCTTCAGGCCGCCGCTGCTCTAAACCTCGCGCGCGGACGGCCGGCCGAGGCCTTGAGCGCAGCGCAAGACGCCGGCCATCTTGCCGAGGCTTTTGGGATCCTCAACCCAGCGATCGTCTCGTGGGAGCCGACGCAGGCTGTCTGCTACGCCGCCTCGGGAGACCAGGATCGAGCTCGAGCATTGGTCCATAACGCGGTCGAGGTCGCCGAAACGTTCGGCGCCCCCCGGGCAATCGCGCTGACGCTGCGCGCGAGGGCGCGGGTCGAAGGGCCGCCTGAAGCGAGCCGGGACCTGGCTCGCGCACACACTGTGATCGAAGACTCCGATTCCCTTCTGGAACGGGCCAAGGTCCAGGTCGCCTACGGCGCCGCCCTCCACGAAGTCGGACGCTCGGAGCAGGCACGAAGATGGCTCCGGCGCGGCATCGATATGGCACACGACATCGGCGCGCTGCGAACGGCGCGGATCGGTCTCGCAGCGCTCGTTGCAGCGGGAGGACGTCCCCGCCGCGGGCGCTGGACCGGCGTCGAGTCGCTCACTCCCGCGGAGCGGCGTGTAGCCGATCTGGCCGGGACCGGCCTGAGCAACCGCGAGATCGCCGAGGAGCTGGTGGTCACGCGCAAGACGGTCGAGTGGCACCTACGGAACGCGTTCTCGAAGCTGGGGGTGCAATCTCGCCAGGGTCTCCCCGAGGCTCTCAATGGAGAACCCAGGGAACCAGACGGCTCACCATCGCGTTGAGATCGCAGCGGGCCACGCAATCACAGGTGGTGAACCTGACGGTTCACGGCATCGGAACATGCCCCCGCCGGCTCGATCCTGGTGAGGATCGAGTCTGGATCTCCATAGACCTCTTCGAGCAGTTGCTGTCCTTGGTCGCCGAACGACCCACGGCTCGATTGACGTTCGACGATGGGAATGCCTCGGACGTCGCGATCGCTCTTCCCAGGCTGCTGGAGCATGGGCTTCGCGCGGAGTTCTTCCTAGTCGCGGATCGCCTCGATCGCCCCGGGTTTCTGTCGCGGAAGGATGCCTACGCACTCGTTGAGGCAGGAATGTCCGTCGGCAATCACGGCATGCTCCATCGCCGCTGGCAAGGTCTCTCGGATGCGGAACTGGCGCAGGAGATCATCGCGGCAAAGGGGGAGCTCGAGCGTGCCGTGCGCCACAAGGTGGTCCATGCGGCCTGCCCCTTTGGGTCCTACGATCGGCGCTCGCTCAAGCTCCTTCGCAGCGAGAGCTACGAGATCGTGTACACCAGCGACGGCGGGAGTTCGAACGCCAGGGCATGGCTGCAGCCCCGCCGCTCGATTCAGGCCACAGATTCGCCTGAGGCGCTCTCGGCGTATCTTGATCGGCATGAGCCCGGCCACAAGCGCCTGACGCGCTCTGTGAAGGGGCGGCTCAAGCGCTGGCGATGATGCGAATGCTGGCGGATGCTGTAAAACTATCTTCCGGTGTGTAGCGTGCCGGAAGCCCCGGAGCCGCGGCGGGACGGGCCGGAAGCGGTCTGTAATATGGACCACGTGGGCTCTTTGGGGGCAAGGAACCGAGCGCGCTCGTGGCGCATTCCCTTTGGAGCCATCTGCCAGGTACTCGGACTGGAGGTTCGAAGGGGTGAGTGAGGCCCGGAGGTTGAGAACTTCCGTCGGCGAGAGATGAACCATGGACAAGGATGCACTGGTGTCCTGGGTCAAGCCCGAACCGCATGGGGCACGCGGATTACGAACCGAAATGCTCGCGCCGGACACGGACGAGCGCTGGCAGCGGCTCGTCGAAACGAGCCTGAAGGGCGGAATATTCCACCACGCCGAGTGGCTGCGGCTGCTGCGCGATCAGTATCGGTATCCCCTGCGGGCGCACTGCGTTAGCGACCAGGAGGGTTCGCTGATCGCGGGTTTGCCGTTTGCGTTGATCCGCAGCCGACTCACCGGTACCCGCCTCGTGGCGCTGCCGTTCTCGGACAAGTGCGGCCCGGTCCTGCGCGGTCCTCATGACCGGGAGGCACTGGAGCTTCTGCTCGGCTCCCTCCGCGCCGAGCACGCAGCGAGCAGTATCCCGTTTGAAGTACGCGCTCCAGTTGTTGGGCTGCCGCGAGCCCAGCTCTTCTATGGCCACGAGCTGGCGCTGGAGGCTGACTCCGAGACAGTGACGGAGCGCTTCAACCAGAACGTGCGGCGAGGCATAAGGCGGGCGCAGCGCGAAGGCGTGGAGGTCCATCGCCGAACTGACGCTCGTGTGCTCGACGACTTCTACCGGCTTCACGTGCGGACAAGGCGGAGGCAAGGCGTTCCCACTCAACCGAAGCCCTTCATCGACCGCTTCGCCCGCCTGTTCGAGCGCGGATTGGGATTCGTGTTAGTCGCGCAGTGGCGTGGACAGCCGGTCGCAGCTGCCGTCTTTCTGAGCTTCAACGGGGCCTTGACGTACAAGTACGGTGCGTCGTGTGCTGCCCATCTCGACAAGCGTCCGAACCACGCGATCTTCAGCGAAGCCATCCGCTGGGGATGCGAACACCGTCAGCGCGTGCTCGACTTTGGGCGTACCGAGCCCGACAACTTGGGACTGCGCGCCTTCAAGCGGGCTTGGGGCGGGCGCGAATACGAGCTCAGCTACAGCGCACTACCGGAGCCGCCGCGGTCCATTGGCCGCGGCGAGGTGCCCATCATCCTGAAAGCCGTCATCTCGCGAAGCCCTTCCACCGTAGGGCGCGCGATCGGCAGGGCACTCTACCGGCACGTGGGTTGAGGCGATTGATGGCGAAAACGACGGTCCAGCGGGGCACGGCTCTTGATCGGAGCCCGGCCCTCGACCTGGATGCTCCCGTCGACCCGACCTACTACTTGCACGAGCGCTATGTCGGGCCTACCGCGCAGACCCGCTTACTTCCGATCTACTACGCGATCAAGCCGCTGATCCCGCGTAGCTTTCAGTTGAGGCTCCGTCGACGGTATGCCAGCAGCCAGCTGGCCCGCTCGTTTCCGCACTGGCCGATCGAGCCGATCCTCGTGGAGCTACACCAGCGGGAGCTGCTGCGAGCGCTGCGCGAGCGCGGCGCGGAATGTCTCCCGCTCGTCGGGTTCTGGCCCGACGGTCACAGCTCTGCATGCGTGCTCACGCATGACGTTGAGGGGCAGAAGGGGCTCGACAACGTCGATCTCCTGCTGGAGCTGGAAAGGCGCCACGGATTTGTCTCCTCGTGGAACTTCATCGGAGAGCAGTTCGAGATACCCGCCGACACGTTCGAGACCTTGCGCGCGGCTGGCTGCGAGATCGGATTACACGGCATCCATCACGACGGCAAGCTCTTTCAGAGCCGTGCTCGCTTCGAACGGAGCCTGCCGAAGATTCACCGGTATCTCCGGGAGTGGGGGGTTGTGGGGTTCAGGTCCCCATCCACCCTTCGCCGCGCCGAATGGATGCACGAACTCGGCTGTCTCTACGACAGCTCATTTCCGGACACAGATCCGTTTCAGCCGCAGCCAGGCGGATGCTGCTCGATCTTTCCCTTCTTCTTCGGGGAAGTCGTGGAACTGCCGATCACCCTGGTACAGGACCAGGCGCTGTGGGAGATCCTCGAGCGTCCTTCGGTCGACCTCTGGTTGGAGAAGAGCGCGTGGATCATCGCCAACCATGGCTTGGTGAACCTGATCACCCACCCTGACTATTTCACCCGGCCCGAGCGAATCAGGATGTACGACGAGTTCCTCGCATTCCTCGCTACCCAGCGCAGATGCTGGCACGCGTTGCCCCGCGAAGTCGGCGAGTGGTGGCGCGCGCGAGCCAGGATCCGCTGCGAGCAAGGCCCGGGAGGCCCGCGACTGGTGGGAGACGTCGATCCGCGAGCGACCGTGATGTGGGCACGGGCAGAGGGAGATCAGATCGTCTTCGAGCTCTGATGGCGAGCCGACTTCGAGCCCATGCCCGCCGCGGTTACCTCGCAGCGCGGCAAACCGCTAGCCTGGCACTCATCGAACGCCGGCTCGGGACGGAGACTGCGCGCGTGGTGGATCTGGCGAGCCTCGGCATCCAGGCGCCGGATCGCGTCCGCTACGAGCCCTCCGGTTGGTTCGACCTACGTCGCATCCTTTCACCCGATGATGTCTCGAGCGAGGACGTGTTCCTCGATTATGGCTCGGGCAAAGGGCGAATCCTGCTCCAGGCTGCGAGCTACGACTTCAAGCGGGTACTCGGCGTCGAGCTTTCGCCGGAGCTATGTCGCCTGGCCGCCCGGAACATAGATGCCCGCCGAAGCTCTCTTCGCTGCAAGAACGTGGAGAGCGTGGCTGCGGATGCCAGCGAATACGCCCTTCCCGATGACGTGACGGTCACCTACATGTACAACCCGTTTCGTGGTGAGACGTTCGCCCGAGTGGTAGACCGCACCATCGAGTCGCTAGATCGAGCCCCGCGACGTCTGCGGTTCATCTACCGAACCCCGCTCGAGGAGGAACGTCTGTTGCGAACAGGGCGCTTCGTGCCCGTCAGGACCGCCCGTGGGCTGCGTCCGGGACGCGAGTGGTCGCGGCGGATGTCGATCCGGATGTACGTTTCGGTTTGAGCGGTTCGAGCGAAAAAAACGCTATGGCATGGCTGCAGTCCCGCCGCTCGATTCAGGCCACGGATTCGCCTGCGGCACTTTCGGCGTACCTTGATCGGCATGAACTCCGACGCAAGCGCCTGACGCGCTCTGTGAAGGGGCTGCTCAAGCGCTGGCGACGATGCGAATGCCGGCGGTTGCCGTCAAACTATCTTTCGGTGCGTAGACCGGCGCTCCTGATCGCGTTGCTCGTCGCTCCAGCGGTTGCCGGGTGTGGCAGCGAAGCGGAACGCATCACACTGGAACGCGCGGAAGTCCAGCGGGCAGGCGTTTCGGTTCTTTTCGTCCCGCAGCTTCTGGAACCAGCCGGTTCCGGCGAACGAACCGGTCGACCCAAACTCGCCGGCGATGGTCGCGGCCCTGAACGCCGAGGTGCAGAGCGAGCTGAAGCGCGGGTCGGGACCGTGGATCGACACGGAGCACGACGGCGTGCCGATCGTGACCGTGTCGCGCAACCAACCGACGGTCCATGTGATCCTGAATCACAGCGATCCCCATGCGAACGCAGCTCTAAGCGCAGCCTGGTCGGCGGTCCCGCTCCCGGCGAACGCGAGCCCCTCGAGTGGCGATGACGACCTTGCGGTCTGGCAGCCCAGCACCGACCGGATGTGGGAATTTTTCGCGATGAAGCGCCACAACGGCCAATGGACGGCAGAGTGGGGTGGGGCGATGCAGGACGTCTCCAAAAACCTGGGCGTCTACGGGCCCAACGCGTGGCCGGGCGCCGAGCCGTACTGGGGCGTCAGCGCCGCGTCATTTCCGCTCGTCGGGGGCGCGATCACGGTCGATCAAGTGCGCGCCGGCGACATCAACCATGCCTTGGCGCTCGGGATCCCCGCTCCACGTGCCGGCGTGTTCGCCGCCCCCGGCCAGCGGACCGATGGAAGATCGGCGTCGCCCGATGCGCTGCCCGAAGGCGCGCTCCTGCGTCTGGACCCCAAGCTCAACCTCAACGCCTTCCACCTACCGCCTCTGGCTCTAATGATGGCCGAGACCGCCCAGCGTTACGGAATCTTCATCCGTGATACGTCGGGCATCGTAAGCTTCTATGCGGAAGATCCTGTGTCCACCACCTCGGTCAGCTCTGATCCCTTCTATGGTCCCGGCGGCTTCTACGGAGGCAAGGAGCCGAGCGCGCTGCTGGCGAACTTTCCGTGGAGCCACCTCCAGGTCATGAAGCTCGATCTCCATACCAGCAGGGGGTAGCCGGAGGTCGTGGCTATTGGGGCCTACCGGAGCGTGTCCGCGGGGCGAAGCGGCCGTGATGCGAGCGCCCTGAGCGTTCTGAGCTGCTCCCGGCGCCCAAACGCTCGCAGCTCGGGAGAGGCGCGAGGGCGACGCCTGACCGCGGCGTGCACCCAGCCAGCGAGGAACGCCCAAGCAGCCAACAGGTAAGGCCGGTCGCGAACTCGTCGTAGAGCCGAGGCCATAACCCATACGGGGTGCTGTCCGATCCCATAGGCGCAGGCGCCCCACCGGAACTGTGCCCTGATCATGCCTCCGTGCGCGCCCGTCGGCCGAAGGTGGACCGTATCTTCGCCCGGACACTCAACGCTCCCCGTGCGCCACCCGTGCGCCCGCGCTGCGAGCTCGTCAATGGTGTCCCAGCCGAGAACTGCGGGCACGGGAGCGATCTGCTCATAGCAGCTACGGCGATAGAACTTGGTGGCTCCGCGCGCGTGCTGCACCGGGCAGCGCTCCCTTCGCAGCTGGCCCGACTTCGAGTCGTAGGCGCTCAGATAAGCGCCCGCGATGCCGAGATCGGACTGCATGGCAAAAGCCCGCTCGAGGGTCGCAAACGTCTCTGGGTTAAGCACCAGGTCTGCGTCCAGCTTGACGACGACATCCCATGGCGCCGAGACATGCTTGAGCGCCCAGTGAAAGGCAGCAAGCTCCGACGCGTCGGCCAATCGGTCTCGGTTCCCGTTGCGCCGCGGCCGCCGCAGCAGTCGAACGTCGGGGTGGCGTGCCGCGAAGTCGCTCGCCAGCCAGGGCGAGGCGTCAAGCGAGCCATCATCCACCAGCAACAGTTCATCGGGCCATCTCCGCTGGCTGGCCATGGATGCCAAAAACGGCGCTAGATATTGCTCCTCGTTGAGAAACGGAACAATGCAAACGATCCGCAGGGAACGATCGAGCGCCTGCTGCGGGCCCCCGGTCGCCTGCTGGGCACTCCCCGTCGCCGTCACCGGCGGACTAGTGCCTGAGGTCGCGTTGGCGGGTCCGCAGGCGGCCCGGTGCGCGATCCCGCTCCACGGCTCGCATATCCAGCCGCGCCGCCAGCACCATTCATGCCGGACAGGGCGGCACCGCCCGTTCGATCACCCAGAAGCTCCTTGAACAGCTGAGCCAGCTGGTCGGCATTGCGGTCGATGTCATAGCGGCTGACGACCTCTCGTCTGCCTGCCTCACCGAGCCGCCTGCGCAAGGCTACATCCTCGAGCAGGGCCTGCAGCGCATCCGTCAGCTGATCCGGGCGAGCGGGCGAGACCAACATCCCGGTCTCTCCGTCCCTGACGAGCTCACTCACTCCACCCACCGCGGTGGCGACCACGGGCCGTCCGCAAGCCATCGCCTCCATCAAAACCGTCGGCACGCCCTCGCCAAAGCTTGGCAGGCAAAACACAGTGGCGGCTTGGTAGTGGTGGGCGATCACATCCTGGGCCACGGACCCCGTGAACATCACGCGATCACGCAGCTGGAGCTTTGCGCTCATTTCCTCGAGAGATGCGCGGTTCGGCCCGTCGCCCACCAGCTCCAGTTCGGTGTCGATCCCTCGCCGCGATAGCGTCGCCAGGGCCTCGAGCAGCTGCTCCTGACCCTTGCCCGCCACCAGCCGCGCCGCGCAAAGGATCCGGGGCCGGGCCGCCCGCGGATCGCCGACGTGGGCGTATGCGGACGGCCGCACACCACAGCGCACGACGTGGAGCTTGTCCCACTGCGACGCGTCCACCAGCGCCATCAACTGGCTACGGGTGAAGTCGCTGACGCAGACCACCATCGCCGCACTGCGGATCTTGTCCGCGACCGCGAACCAGCGGACATCCGAGAGCTCGTAGCAACCGTGGACGGTGAAGCTCCAGCTGTCCGGACCGGCACCGGCGACGCGGCCAAAGTGGCTGGCCAGCAGAGCGACGTCCGCAGGCACAGCGGGGAAGTGGGCGTGCACGTGACGGACCTCGAGTCGGCGCCAATGGCGCCACGCGATCACCGCTTCACCGAAGTAGAAGATCTGCCACAGCCGTCCCCGCAGGCCCTGGCGCCCCATGCTCAGCGCGCGCCGGAGCGTCGAGCCGTACGCCAGCGGATGCCGCACCAGCGCCGTCAGGTGACCGGCAGCAACCGAGCTCCATCGCGGAGGCAAGATCGCCCAGGTCGACTCGAATGCCCGCCAGTCCGCCTCGGAGAGCAGTTCATCGTCCGGAGTCCGTCGTCCGGAGACCGTCGAAACCGCGATTCCTCGCTGGCGCAGCGCTTCGACCTCTCGAACGATGAAGCTGTGTGAGACGGAAGGGTAGACCGACGTGATGTAGGCGATCACGCAAGATCAACGGCGTGCTCTGAGGTCTGCTTCTGCGCCTGCGCCCTGGCGCCGCGCCGGCGATAGATCGCGGGTCGAAGTGCCGTTGTTAGAGCGTGAGACAACCACGCCTTGACCTGGATGCAGCCGGTTAGCGGGGGCAACGGGCAACTCCCGGAACCTCTGCGCGGCGCCGTGGTGGGGCTCGGCCTGATGGGTCAGAACCACATGCGCGTGCTCCGGTCGTTCTCGCCTGGAGACGTGTCGGTGGTTGCGGCCGTCGAACCTGACCGGTTGCGGCGCGAGAGGGTGTTGCGGGGGCTGCGCGACTGCCAAGGCTATGACTCGCTAAAGGAGGCGCTGGCGGACGAGGAGCTCGATTTCGCATGCATCGCGACACCCGTTGAGCTTCTGCCCACGGCAGCCAGCGAGGCGCTGCAAGCGGGTCTTCATGTGCTCGCCGAGAAGCCGATGGCGCCCGACCTGGCGCAGGCGCAGGAGCTGATGGCGCTGGCCGAGAGGGTCCCACGACAGCTCGGCGTAGGTCTTGTCGAGCGGTGCAACCCGGCAGTGCGAGCACTGAAGGAGAAGCTTTCGTCCGGCCAGGGGGGGCAGATCATGCAGATGCATGCCCGTCGCCTGAGCCCATTCCCGAATCGGTCGCGGATGGCGGGCGTGGCACTCGATTTAGTCACTCACGACATCGACGTAATGCGCTATCTGAGCGGCGCCGAGGTAGAGCGTGTATTCGCGGAGACGGCAGCGGGCGGAGGTGGTGGGACCGAGGATCTGGTCTGCTCGACGGTGCGCTTCGAAAATGGGATCACAGGCCTGCTCGAGTCCAACTGGATCTCCCCGACCAAGGTGCGGCAACTGACGGTGACGTGCGAGCGGGGCATGTTCGTGGTCGATTACCTGACGCAGGATCTGACCTACTACGAGCATCCCACGAAGCCCACGGTATGGGAGCCGCTGGCGGGCATCCGCGGCGGCGGAGAGGGCAACATGATCCGCTATGCGATCACCCGGTGGGAGCCTTTGCGAGTTCAGTGGGAGGGATTTTTTGCCGCCGTTCGGGACGGTGCTCCGGCGCCGGCGACCGCTGCTGATGCCTACGCCGCACTTTCGATCGCGGAGGCGATCAAGGCGTCCGGTAGCCAACACGAGCTGATCTCGCCGAACCACGCCCCCCCGACGGTCGGCGTTGTCTGAGCTCGAGGGTCGTAGCGCACTTGTCACCGGTGGGGCCGGGTTCATCGGCTCGCACCTGGTGGATGCTTTGCTCGCGGCTGGGGCGGACCGCGTCGCGGTGGTGGACGACCTGTCTCTGGGCAAGGAAGCCAACATCGAACCTGCTCTTGCCGATGCTGGGTCGCGCCTGATGTTCAGGCGTGTTGACTGCACCGACGGACGGGCGCTGAGGGGTGCCTGCGTCGGTCCGTTCGACTATTGCTTCCATCTGGCGGTCATTCCGCTGCCGCACTCGCTCGTCCGCCCAGCCGAGAATGTGCAGCGGAATGTCGCGATGACCACCGCCGTGTGCGAGTTGGGGCGACACGGCGGCTTCGAGCGCTTGATCAACTTCTCCTCCTCGGAGGTCTACGGCACCGCACAGTGCTCCCCGATGCCAGAGTTCCATCCGCTAGGAGCGCACACCCCTTACGCGGCGAGCAAGGCGGCGTCGGATCTGACTGTTGCTTCCTACGCCACGACCTTCGGCCTGAAGACCACTACGGTACGGCCATTCAACACCTACGGACCGCGTCAGAACGCGGGGGCATACGCAGGGCTGATCCCGGCAGTGGTGAGCGCGGTTGTCACTGACAAGCCAGTCGAGATCCATGGCGACGGCAAGCAGACTCGCGATATGACCTACGTATCGGACACCGTCGCCGGAGCACTTGCAGCGGCATGCTGTGAGAACGCATTCGGGCATACCTTCAATCTCGGCAGGGGCATGGATACCAGCGTCAATGAAATGGTGAGGCTGTTGTTGAAGGCCTTGGGAAAGCCGGACCACCCGGTGGTTCACGTGTCGCCGCGACCCGGCGATTTGCGGAGGCTGATAGCGGCGACCGATCGGGCTCGAAGTACGTTCGGCTTCGAACCCAAGGTGCCTCTCGCCACTGGGATTGAACGCACCGTCGAGTGGTACCTGAGCGGCGGCGGAACTACGGAGCTGGCCGAGGGGGCGGGAGCTCGGGTCGGTACGCGCTAAACGTCGGTGGCCGTCGAGAGGACGTCGCGCAGGACAGTCGCGATCCGTGCCATGTCGGCCTCGTCCATCCGCTCGTGAAGCGGCAGAGTGAGCGTCTGCTGCAGGAGATGGTGAGAACGCGGCAGCTCGCCTGGCCGTGTTCCACACGCGGCCGAGAAGGCAGGCTCGGCGTGCAGAGCATAGGTACCGAGGGTTGATTCGATACCGCGCGCGCCCAGCTCAGCAATCACTCGATCTCGCTCAATCGCGGCATCGAGAGTAACCACGTACGCCTGGTAGGGATGGAGGTGCGCCGGGGGCACGCGTTGAGGCGCCACGCCTTCCACATCCGCGAGAAATTCGGTGAGGCGGCCTGCGAGTTCCCGCCGGCGCTCGACCACCTTTAGATGCGAGTCGACCTGGACTAGCCCAAGGGCCGCGTTAACTTCACTCATTCGAAAGTTGAAGCCAGCCTCTAAGAAGCTGGCCCGCCAACCGACGCGTTCGCTGCCGTGGTTGCGTAAACGACGCATGCGCCGTGCTAGCTCATCGTTTTGAGTGGTAACCATTCCACCCTCACCGGTGGTCAGCGACTTGCGCGGATGGAAGCTGAAAGCACTGGCCAGGCCAAAGCTGCCGCAGCGGCGATCGCCAATTGCCCCTCCCAGAGCGCACGCGGCATCACAGATCAACGGGATCTCCTGTGCGGCGAGTACGTCCTCCAACGCAGCGTAGTCGGCGGGAAGTCCGAACACATCGACCGCGAGCACCGCCGCGGTTCGCGCATTCAGGGCGCTGACGACCGCATCAATGTCGATGCAATACGTCTCGGCCTCGACGTCGACCAACTTAAGCTCTGCGCCGCGTTGTAGCACTGCGTTGCCGGTCGCCGGATAGGTGAAGTCCGCAACGATCACCTCGTCTCCAGGACCGATGTCGAGTGCAGCAAGCACCAGCTCGAGCGCTGTCGTTGCGGATGTGGTGGCAATCGCGTTCGCCACCTCGCAAAACGCTGCCACCGCTTGCTCGAATGCTTCGACCTTCGGTCCCTGCGTCAGCCGGCCGCTGGCCAGCACTTCCGCGATAGCGGCGATTGCATCCGGCCCGAATCTCGGCTCCGCCAGGCGCAGCGGCGCTGGCTCAGGATTACGGAGTTCCGCGCCCGAGCGTTCGAGCTCACCTCCGATGTCCCGTCGTTCGCCTTGGCCTCGCTGCATTTCGACCGCTACCTCGATCGAAACGTACAGGGGTTACTCGACGCCACGGGGATCCCGGACCTAATCCATCCGACAGCAGACGTATATGTCATCTGCGCGCAACGAGCTCGCGTCGAGCAGCGCGCATCGCTCAATAGTTGCTGTGTCGAGTTCTTCGCGAAATCGGACACACTTGAAGGAGAGCCCGGCGTCGCGAACCCGCTGTTCAAAATCGCGCCCATATCGGCGATACCCTTGGGCTCGACCGAATGCGCGGGCGCGGTCCTTTGGATGTGTGATCGATGGATCCTCGAAAGTGTTTGCACGTTCGAGATCAATCGGATGTTGCAAAAACGCGCGGCCGTCCGCACGCAAAACGCGCTTGAGTTCCCGCAGCGCCTTCTTGTCGTCAGATACGTCCTGGAGGACATGGCTGCAGATGATCACGTCGAATGAAGCATCCGGGCAGTCCAGGCTCGTGATGTCGAGTTTGAGATCCACCAGTGGGAGCTTGCGTATGTCAGCTGTTACGTAGTCGAGCAGCGGAGCTGTCCGAAAGCGATCGTGGAGACACTGCTCTGGGGCAAGGTGCAGCACTCTGAGCCGCGACGAGAAGACATTCGTCTCGCGGATCAGATAGAGCATAAGTAGGCGCTGTCGCTCTAGAGAGCCGCACGCAGGACACGCACGGTTGCTCTTCTTAGCGCCCTCTACGAGGCTCCGCAGATGTCGCTGGCAACACGGACAGAAGTAGTCTTCCCCGGAAAAGGCGACGGCCCGCGCTGCACGCGCAGCGCGGCGAGCCCTATGCTTGATCTCCAGAACCATCGGCTCAATTACCACACTAGATCAACGACGGCGCGCCACAGAACTCTTAGCCTTGAATCCCACTCTTCCCGGCAAGCGGGGCACGTCGATTTCGAACATGTCGCGTAAGCGCACCGTTGTCGCGATAAAGCGAAGCCGTCCGGTCAATATGCTGCTCACTAGGCTGCGGCGAGACCCGGACCTAGAGCGCCTGGTACAGCGGGGGCTCCGTCTGGGTAGCAACGTGATGATCGGTCGGGACGTCTACCTAGCCGAGCTGTGTCCTTGGCTGTTGACCATCGGCGACGATGTGACAATCGGGATGCACGTCACGATTTTCACTCACGACAGCTCTACTAAGCGTCGCATCGGCTACACGGCGGTCAGCCCGGTTACGGTCGGCGACCGAGCCTACGTCGGAGGTTTCTGCGTTGTGCTTCCCGGCGTCACGATCGGCGAGAACGCAATCGTGGGGGCCGGCAGCGTTGTGCGGCAAGATATCCCGCGTGATGCGGTGGCGGCAGGTTCTCCGGCGCAGGTAATCGGATCGACCGAGGAGTTCAAGCAGCGTAATGCTGATCGCCTGGCGGAGTCTCCGCGGTACGAATCGGTGTGGGCACTCGAGGGGATCGGTGGAGCCGTTCCTATTGAACTCCAAGCGCGAATGCGTGCGGATCTCAGCGGGGGCAAAATCGGGTTCATCCCGTAAAGCCGGGAGCCGTCCGCCGCGGGGTATGTACGCGCCGACGGATGTGGCTAATCTGGCTGGGGGCGCAGATCTGCGAAAGGCTCACGATCGCCGATCACATTGTGGACATCCATCTGAGCCGTACTTCGAGCACATCCACGTCGTTGGCCAGCGGGTCGGCTATCCGCCGATATCAGCCGCATCCCCCACCCTCGACGGCTGCGCTCTGGCTATGCGGGGGTCTTCGTCGTTTCGTACGATCAGCTGGGCGCTCCGCCCACAGCTGATGGACGCCCGGCACGGACACGTACCGTGAACCGTCGGAAGGCGACGCTACCCCTGCTGATCGTCGAGGGATGGCTCGTCGCGGCCACGCTTTACCTCCTCGGTCTGCTGCTGGCGGCGATCAAGGCCAGACGCGACGGCCCATCCTCGTCCACACCGTCAACGGGATCCGGCCGGATGCGCTTCTTGATCGTGGTTCCCGCTCACAACGAACAGGCGGGCATTGCAGCTACGGTTCAGACGCTCCGGAGCGTCTCATATCCACCTGAGAGCTTCTCGGTGGTGGTGATCGCCGACAACTGCACCGACCAGACGGCGAACCGCGCGGCTGTCGCGGGGGCCGAGGTCTTGGTACGCGACGACCGTGGACGATGCGGCAAGGGCTACGCCCTCGGTTGGGCATTGGAGCGACTGCTCCAGGAGCGTCTCGGTGTGGAGGCGGTCGTGATCGTCGACGCTGACTGCAGCGTCTCCCAGAACCTGCTCACAGCGATGGAACGACGATTCCGAAGCGGCGTGCGGGCTTTGCAAGTGGCATATACCGTTGCCAATCCTCGCGCTTCGCGGGAGACGGCGCTTCGCTTTGCCGCCTTCGCGCTGTTCAACGTCATCCGTCCGCTCGGCAAGGAGCGGCTTGGACTCTCCTCAGGGCTGATGGGAACCGGTATGGCCTTCACGCGGGAGCTGCTGGAGCGAGAGCCATGGCAGGTCGCCTCTCTGGCCGAGGATGGCGAATACCACCTACGCTTGGTCGAGGCCGGGGAGCGCGTGGCTTTCGTCGACGATGCGTGGGTCAGCTCCCCGATGCCGCTGTCGGCGGACGCGAGAGGTCACCAGCAGGCGCGATGGGAGGGCGGGAAGGTAACGCTGGTACGTCATTGGTCGCCGCGCCTGCTCCGATCCGGTATCGCGCACCGCGACCTGGTGCGCCTGGCGGCTGGCTTCGAGCACTTGATCCCGCCGCAGTCGCTGATCGCGGCGGGAAGCGTCGGCTGCGGGGCCTTGGCATCCACGCTGAAATCCCGTCGCCTTCTCGTGATGGCGATGATCGCCGCGCTCGCGCAGGTCGCTTACGTTCTCGGCGGCCTCGCCGCCGTCAGGGCGCCGCGCGAGGTCTACCGAGCCCTCTTGTCGTTGCCGATCGTCGTGGCCCGCCAGCTCAGGCTGTATGGCAGGCTAGCGGTGGGACGCGGCCCAAATGCTTGGCTTAGAACGCCGCGTGAGCCCTGACCGGCCGGCCGCTAGCGTGCGACCGCCGGATGGGTCTCGGCCCCGCAGCCGCCGCATCTGCGTCATCCGCCATTCCTACTTCCCGCTCGACCCCCGGGTGAAGCGGGATGTCGATGCTCTGCAAGCTCGCGGTCACAGCGTCGAGGTGATCTGCCTGCGGGCGGAGGGCCAGCCCAGGGTCGAGCGGATCGGTAGCGTCACCCTCCGTCGCGTGCCGATTCGACACCGACGGGGTGGCTGGCGGCGCTCGTTATTCGAGTATGCCGCGTTCGCCGTGGTGGCTGGGCTGCTCGCAGGCCTGCTTTGCATCAGGCGCCGCTTCGACCTGATCCAGGTTCACACGGTGCCGGATGTGTTGGTGTTTGCGGCGCTCATCCCAAGGCTGCTCGGCGTGCCCGTGCTTCTGGACCTGCACGAGGTCATGCCCGAGATGTTCTCGACGACCTTCGGCGTTGAAGAGAACCACTGGACATGTCGCGCGATCGTCCGCTGCGAGCAGGCCAGCATTCGCTTTGCAGACTTCGCGCTGACCTGCACCGAGGACATGCGCCGGGCATTTATCAAGCGCGGTGCTTCGCCGCAGAAGATCGCGGTGGTCATGAACAGCGCCGATGAGGGTGTGTTCCAGCCCTCGGGTGCGCGGGCGCACCAGCAGAATGACGCCTTCACGCTGCTGCACCACGGAACGATGGAGCCGCGCTACGGAATCGATACGGTGATCCGCGCGGTGGCGGCCGCGCGTGCGTTCGTGCCGCAGCTGCGTCTGCTGCTGTACGGCGACGGTACGCAGCGCCGCGATCTGATCGAGCTGACGTCCGATCTCGGTGTGGACGACGTGGTCTGGTTCAGCGACGGCTTCGTGCCGACTGAAGACCTGATTGCTGGCATCGGTTCGTGTGACGCAGGCGTGGTGGCGATGAGGCGAGACGCGTTCCGAGATCTCACGCACTGCAACAAGATGTTCGACCTGATCAGCATGCGCAGGCCGGTGATCTGTTCGCGCACTGGATCGGTCATGTCCTACTTCCCAGAGGACTGCTTCGAGTACTTCGAGTCCGGCGATCACAAAGATCTCGCCAGGGCGATCCGAACGCTATACGAGCATCCGCAGCGACGGGAGACGATGGTCCGGCGCGCCGCCGAGGTGAACGAGCCATATCGATGGCCGCATCAACGGCGGCGTTACCTGGACATCGTCGAAGCCGTCGCGTCCTCTCGAGCCGTCTGAGCCGTGACCATCACCTCATGCCCGCTGGCCACCGGCGGTGGGCCTCCGACCGGCTGAGGCCAGCGCCAAGAGGTGGCCGATCCGCAAAAATCTGGAGCGGGACGGGACGCGCTGCTACGCTACCGCCGTTCATTAGCGCGGGGTCTTCGCGTACACCATTTGGGGGCTGTCTGTCTGCTGGAAGCTTGTGTCGCTGTGTTCCCGGACGTTTGGCTCTGGCTGTTCTCGCCTGCCTGGTCCTATGGGGGGCAGGATCGACCTCCGCTTTGGCCGATGTGCCGTTTGCCTCCACCGGCCCTTGGCGGACGCCGGTGCCGGCCGGGGCGCCGCTTGATCCAAGCTCGTCCGCGATCGTCGACAACCTAGATCACCAGCTATCCACGTCGGGGGGCAACGCGATGCTGAACACGAGCTCCTACTCGGCCCCTATCTACACGGTGCCGGCGGGGCAGCCGACGGTAAACGTCCAGTTCGGCGCCCACTGTGGGGGACAACCCGACCCAGCAATGCTCCAGAACGTCCCGATCCCTAACAATGCCGTTCCCTCTGGCGGGGCAGACGCGGAGATGGTGATCTGGCAGCCCAGCAGTGACACCGAGTGGGAATTCTTCAAGGCGGCGCAGGATCAATCCACGGGTGTGTGGTCAGCGTGCGCGGTCGGAAAGATCGCCCACGTCTCGGACAATCCGGGGATCGATCCGCCGGGATCCGGGGCCACCGCTTCTGGCCTGCCGCTGCTTGCCTACCTGATCCGGATCAGCGAGCTCCAAAGCGGACATATCGATCACGCGATCAACCTCGAGGTGCCCGAGAATCAGGCATACGTCTTCTCGTGGCCCGCAACCAAGACCGACGGCAAAGGCGTGAACTGGTCGGATCCGGCGGAAGGAGAGCGGTTTCGGCTCGATCCTTCGCTGGATCTGTCGACTCTCCCGCTGAGCCCCGGCGAGCGAATCATCGCCAAGGCGATGCAGACCTACGGGCTGATCGTTACCGATAGCACGGGTTCGGTGCCGGCGATTCAAGCGGAAGATCCCCGGCAGTACGAGGGAAGTTCTGGTGTTGACCCGTACGCCTCCTTCTTCTCGGGCTCCAGTCAACAACTCTGGCTGAAGGACATCCCTTGGGGTCATCTCCAGGCCCTCCCCTGGGACTACGGCAAACCTGGGCCGGAGGCACTGGTGGCAAATCGCACTGGGGGCTCGCTTACCGCCCTTGACTCTTCGACCGGAACGGCGCTCACCACGGTCCCGATCGGCAACCAACCGACAGATGTGGCGATCACGCCGGATGGGACGACCGGGTATGTCACAAACAGCGGGGACGGCACGGTGACGCCGTTCGACGTGTACAGCGGCAACGCGGGCGCACCGATCAACGTCGGGAACGGTCCTGCCGGGGTGGCGATCACGCCGGATGGGAAGACCGTGTATGTCGCGAACCGCGGGGACGGCACGGTGACGCCCATCGATGTGGCGAGCGGCAAGGCTCAGAATGCGATCAGGGTCGGCAAGCAGCCGGCCGATGTGGCGGTCACGCCCGACGGGAAGACTGTCTATGTCACAAACGGCGGCGATGCCACGGTGACGCCGATCGATGTGGCCAGCGGTAACCCCGGCGGACCGATCAAGGTCGGAAGCGGTCCTGCTGGGTTGGCGGTTACGCCGGATGGGAAGACCGTATATGTCGCGAACGGCGGGGATGGCACGGTGACGCCCGTCGACGTGGCCAGCGGCAGCGCCGGCGCACCGATCAAGGTCGGAAGCGGTCCTGCTGGCGTGGCGGTCACGCCGGATGGGAAGACCGTGTATGTCACAAACGGCGGCGATGACACGGTGACGCCGATCGATGTGCCGAGCGGGAAGGCTCAGAATGCGATCAAGGTCGGCAAGCAGCCGGCCGATGTGGCGCTCACGCCCGACGGGAAGACCGTCTATGTCACAAACGGCGGCGATGCCACGGTGACGCCGATCGATGTGACGAGCGGTAACGCCCGCGCACCGATCAACGTCGGTAGCGGTCCTGCTGGAGTCGCGATCGCGCCGGCTGTGAACACCACGACCAGCGCGAAGCTGACGGCGAGCCCGGCGAGCGTCTCCGCTGCGGGGTCGGTGACGGTGTCGTGGAGTGGGGTGAGCAACCCCACCTCGACCGACTGGATCGGGATCTACCACCCGGGTGATCGCGACACGGCCTACATCGATTGGGTGTATGCCGACAGCTGTTCGAAGACAGCGGGAACTGCCGCGTTGAGTTCGGGGTCGTGCTCAGTGACGATGCCTACTGCTTCCGGTACCTATGAGCTTCGGCTTTATTCGAACGATGGGTTTACACGGTTTGCCGCCTCAAACCAGGTGACCGTGACCGGTGGCGCCACGCTGTCGGCGAGCCCAGCCACTGTTTCCGCTGGGGGGTCAGTGACGGTGTCATGGAATGGGGTGTCCAGTCCCACCTCCACCGACTGGATCGGGGTTTATCACCCCGGCGATGGCAACAGTTCCTATATCGATTGGATATACGCCGATAGTTGCTCGAAGAAGGCGGGATCGAGTGCGACCGCTTCGGGGTCGTGCTCGTTCACTATGCCTGGGGCCGCTGGTACCTACGAGCTTCGGCTCTTCTCAAACGACGGGTATACGGTGCTTGCCACCTCAAACCAGGTGTCCGTGACCGGTGGCGTCACGCTGTCGGCAAGCCCATCCAGCGTTCCGACTGGGGGAACGGTGACCGTGTCGTGGAATGGCGTAACCAACGCCACCACCACAGACTGGATCGGACTGTACTACCCGCCCAACACCGACAAGCTCTATGGCGGTTGGATATACACAAGTAGCTGCTCGCAGAAGGCCGGGACTATGGGGCTGGCATCGGGGTCGTGTTCGTTCACGATGCCTAGCGTTGGCGGTAACTACGAGTTTCGGCTGTTTTCAAACGACGGGTTTACGCGGCTCGCCACCTCAAAGCAGGTCACCGCAGGCGGAACGGCTGGGGCTGCGGCGAAGGACGAGGGCGTTGTCACGAACAACGGGGCTAAGCACGAGCTCCGCGTCCATCCGACGAGGCCGCCCCCGGGAGCCGGGGCAAAGGTCCGCGTTCACCCGACGAGCCCGCACCAGGGGGCAGAGCCCAGGTCGCGAGCCCATTGAACGCTGCCAGCTACGGCGGCTGTCTTCGCGCCCGACGCCTAGAGAGCAGCGTTGCAATCGATGCAGTAGCTGTGTGGGTCGAGTCCACCAAGCGGGGCTGTGCGCCACGCTTAAGCACGCCGTTGCCTGAGGTGGGGTAGGTGGAGTCCGCGACGATCAGCTCATCTCCCGGAACGGAATTGTCGACCGAGTACGCTTGCGGCCCCATGAGCGCAGTCGGGAGCCGTCTCCCGCGGGTTGTCCATGCGCCCACAGATGCCGCGAACCTGGCGTCGATCACGGCCTTCGGCCTTCGGGAGCTAGGCGCGTCGGCGAGGTCGCTGACCCATCCGCAGGCCTTCAAGTACGAACTCGCTCCGGACATGGTGATCCCCGCGGGGCGGCTCGCGCGTTTCGCCCGGGTGGCACGTGCGCTGGCTCGGTGCCAAGTGTTGCATCTGTACGGAGGCGACAGCTGCTTCGGCAAGCGACTCTACGGTGCCGACGCTCGGCTGATGCGCACGCTCGGCCGTCGGGTGGTCATGGAGTTCGTGGGAAGCGACATCGTAATTCCCTCCGTAGAACAGGCAAGGAATCCCTACTACGTCCCTCCGGCGCGTATGGACGTAGAGCTGAACAAGCGCCGAGGCGAGCTATGGGCCGAGATCTGTGAGGGTCACACCATCGTCGGCGACCACAGCCTCGATGTCCACCTGAAGCCCCACTTCGAGCACATTCACGTGATTGCCCACCGGATCGACACTCGCCGCTTCGAGCCGCGTCCTCCCTCCAAGACGCGGGAAGTACCGGTGATCGTACATGCGCCGAGCAGCCCCCTGCTCAAGGGCACTGACCTCCTGCGCCGGGCGCTAGACGAACTGCGCTCGGGTGGTGCTCGCTTCGAGTACGTAGAGGTGAAGGGTATGCCCCAGCGGGAGGCGATCCAGCAGTACGCGCGGGCCGATCTGGTGGTTGACCAGCTCCGGATGGGCACCTACGGACAATTCGCGCTCGAGGCGATGAGCTTGGCCAAGCCGGTCGTGTGCTTCGTCCTGCCTGAGCTCGTCCCGCTCTTTCCTCCGGACCTGCCGCTGATCAACGCCAATCCGGACACGCTGCGCGGCGCGCTCGAAAGCTGGATTCAGCGTCCTGGCGACCGCCATGAGCGGGGCCTGGCCTCGCGCGCATACGCGGAGCGACAGCACGACGTCCGGATAGTCGCGGAGCGCCTACTGGAGATCTACGAGCTCCTGCCACGTCGCGTCCGCCACCGGTAGTCCTTAGCTTCAGGGGCCGTTGATTTCTTGTGGTCCGTCGCTTCTTTCGCGATAGCGCCATCTACACGCTGCCCGTGGCGATTAGCAGCGGGATGTCCTTCATCCTGTTTCCTTTCTACGCGCACCATTTCAGCCCGCGGGAGTACGGCGCGTACGACCTGCTGACGCTCACCGGGATATTGGTGGGCTGGACCGTCGCGCTGGAGATCTATCAGGCGGTCGGGCGATTTGTCGCGGGCGAGAAGGACGTGGAGCGAGCTCGCAGCTACGCATCGACCGCTTTGTGGTTTGCGACCGGCGCGTACACCGTGTTTGCCGTGTTGGTGGAGCTATTCGCAGTGCCCGCCTCCCATCTGCTGTTGGGCAAGAGCGTCAGCCCGGTCTTGCTGAGGGTAGCCGTGCCGTGGATGTGCGTGAGCGGCATACTCTCGATCGCGCAGGCACAACTGCGCTGGCAGCTTCGCCCCGTCTCCTTTGCGGCCGCGTCCCTCTTCCTCGCCTTTGTGACAGCAGCGGCCTCTGCGCTCTTGGTGTTCGTGGCACGTCTAGAGGTCGAGGGTGCCATCTTGGGGCAGTTGGCGGGGTGTACGGCCGGGCTCGCTTACGTCCTGGTCGCTACACGCGGCACTTTCTACCTGCATGTCGACAAGCAGAAACTGCGCGAAATGATTGCTTACTCGGCTCCCCTAGTCCCGGCTTCAGCCGCGGGATTCCTGAACCTGTATGCGGACCGTCTGGTGATCCAGCACCTCCGCACGCTGGGGGATGTGGGCGTTTACGGCGTCGGCTACCGAATTGCGGCGATCACCACGCTTCTGCTCGCTGGCTTTCAGGGAGCCGCATTGCCATTGATCATCGCTCGTCGGGACGAGCCCTCCGCGCCCGCCGACCTCGCGCGAATCTTCCGCGTCTTCACGGCGATCGTTCTGGCCAGCTTCATCGTCCTCACGATGTTTGCGACACCTGCGCTCCGGTTTCTTGCGGCCGCGGAGTTTCAGCGGGCATACTCGGTCGTTCCGTTTCTCTTGATTTCCACGGTGTTCGCTGGCATGTACATGTTCGCGGCGGGGGTTGCGCTCGGCAGGACGACCATGGTCGTTGCCAGGATCACGGTGCTGGCCGGCGTCGGCAATCTTGTGCTGGCGCTGGCCCTGGTCGGCCCCTTAGGGATCATTGGAGCAGGGATCGCTACGGCAGGTACGTCAGTGGCCTGGTTTGTGGCGCTGATGGTCGTCAGCCAGCGCCGCTATCCGGTTCCGCATCGCTGGGGTCAGTTGGTCGCTGCGTTCGTCACCGTGACATCGCTGGTGCTCATCTCCCTGGCGATCCTGCCGGCGAGCCGAGCGCACGCTCTCGACCCAATGAGCTTGATCATCAGAGCAGCGCTCGTGGTGTGCGGAATAGCACTGGCGGCGCGCCTCTCCCTCGGCGCCGACGAGCTGCAAACGACGCTCCGTACCATGCGCGGCGGCGTGTCCAGCGTGATTTCACGGGACCGTCGGGCTGCCGGCGTGACGTGATGCGCAAGTTGAAGAGCCGGGCGTTCGCCGGATTCATCCCGTAAGTCCCCGTTCCGCCCCCGCGCCGGAGAGCTTGTCGTACGGGACGACAAAGAAGCCGGGGTAGCCGGAGCGCAGGTCATTCGGGGTTGCCGAGAACAGAGTGGGCGTATTGATCTTGGTCAAGTAGCGATACTCGAGCGGCACTCCACCCCACTTCGCCTTGAAGCGTTGCAGCGGAACATGCGCGGTCGGACTGCCGCCCCAGTTCCATCGTTGCGCTCCGCGCTCCGCCGCGTGGAGCATCGCGGTCCTCAGTATCAGCGCGAGAGGCTGAGCCGCTCGAAAGTCGGGACGGGTTGCCGGAATGAAATAGTCCACCGTGATTCCGGTGTAGAAGACCAAGAGCGCCGCAACCGGGCTGTCATCGAGCCGGGCGAGGAAGATCTCGTAGTCCTGACCCGCTTGGAAGTGCTGCTGTAGGGCGCTGAAGAAAGCAGCTGACTTAACATCAGCGCCGATAGCGGTCATCGACTCGGCATGCATCGCCTGCAAGCTGTCGATGGCATCGCTCTCGATTGCGACACTAATCCCGAGCCGCTCCGCTTTCCGGATGTTCCGCCGCGCAGACCCGTCGATCAGGTGGAGCAGGTCAGCCTCGTCGCCGCTCGCTGGCAGGTCGGTGACGTGACCAATCCTCACGTCGCTGAAGTCATTGTCAACGAGATACTTCCGGACCGGAGAACGGGTTCGTTATCAGCGTTGCAGCTGCCGTCATGTCGTCTCCCACCTGGCACTGATACCAGGAGGTCAGTTCGGTACCAGCTACGGGGCTTGAGACCAATGGCCCGCCATTGGACCCGAAGTACGGTAATGAGTTCAGGACTCGTCCGTATGGACCGTCGAGTTCCATCAGAGGTAGGACGCCGACGATCTCTTCGTCCTGCGAAGCGATCGCATAACGCGGCGTGCAGCCGAGTACCGCGCTGAGCAGGTCGCGGTATCTCAGCGTGTACGACACGAGCGCGTCGGGATGGGAGCCGACGAATTGCGCGTAGGCGCCTTCGTCTGTGAGAGAGAGCGTCGTGACGGAAATCATCCACTTTCCCGTCTCGCCCGGTCCCATCAACTCGCTGTGCTCGATAGTCAGGCGCGTCGGCGGCGTGCACCCGACGTCATGTCAACGCTCGCGGATTCGTCCGGAACGTGCTTGCGAACGAGCATGGTCCACTCGTACAGCGGGTAATCGTGCAGGAGCGTCACGTACCGGGAGATGTGGGAGTTACAGAACGTGAAGAAGTGGGCCGGATCGGCGTAGAAGAGGTCAGGCTTGGTGTAGTCGACGTAAGTGGTCATCAGATTGAACGCAAAGCCGAGTCGCGAGCGTGCCGCAACGTGCCTGATCATCTGCTTCACATGCTCGGACCATGCCTCATTCGAGGCGTTCCCCTTGTAGTTGAGGGTGCCCGATAGGAGCGAGTAGTCCGCCTCGGTAGTGATCTCATCGGCTTGGACGAACGTCGCCCGTTCGTCGGCGTGCTCGCGTGCTGCCTCCAGGGCGGCACCATTGATGTCGTATCCGAAGTAATGCTCCAAGTTGACGCCGTCGAGACGGTCCAGGTAGGCAAAGAGCGCGCCGTAGCCACAGCCGAGGTCATTCACGGTGATCGGCATTGAGGATCGCGGCTCCAGCACCCGGGCCAACTGCTGAAAGCGCAGCATCTGCGACCGCTCGTCTTTCCAACCGACCCCAGCTGCGCTCGTCCCGTGGTTCTCGAACGCGGCTCGATGGTAGGCCTCGCTCTCCGCTAGAGCCTGGTCAAGGTCCGTGTGGCGTGTAGCTTGCTCCACGTTCCGGCTCATCGCATCGTCATCATGCCTTGACGGAACGGGACGCCTCGATCGCGTCATGCAGCACGTTCGCAAGTTTGGCGGTCAGCTTCCGGCGTGAAAAGCGATGCAGCACTTCGGAGCGGACGCTGCCATTAAGAGTGGTCTTACCCGAGCGCCACTTGACCAGGAGACGCTCGATCGCGCTCGCGATCGCTGCCTGATCTTGTGGCTCCGCGCATTCACCCGCACCGAGTTCTTCCACCAACCGGTAGCCGAGATTGTCCCGCCCGGTCACGCATAACACGGGACGTTCTGACACCAGATACTCGAAGATCTTGGCCGACGCGGCGTTCTGATATTCGGGAGGCTGGTACAGGAGCAGCGCCGAGGCACGTCCCATCTCCTCGACTGCACGGCGATGGTCTACGTATCCGGTGAAGGTCACGGGGAGCGAATCGAGCTCGGGGCCGTCGAGCTGGGCATGCCCCACTATCCGAACCTCAAAGTCCCCGGGGTCGAGCTTTCCGAGCTCGAGCAGCTGGTGGAGGGCGACGAACACCGGTGCTGCGTTCCTCGTGCCGTAGAGCGAGCCCACGTGGGAGAGCAGGAAGCGCCGCGAATCCAAGACGGGTGCACCATTGCTGAGCATGACATCTTCTGGGTCCACGCCATTTGGGATCAGCACCCGGCGCGGATCGTCCGCCGAGAGCCCCACCAGCTCGATGCTGTCGTCGGCGACTGTGACGTAAGATGCGCCGGCGATCAGCTTGCGCTCCAGCAAGGCATTTGATCGATCAAGTGCGGTTGACGACGAACCTTCGCGGTCCGCCCGTGCGAGTGCCCAAGCGTCCCGGAAATCGGCCACCCATGGCAGCCCGGTGAGCCGGTGGACGATCAGGGCCGCGAGGTGTGCGGTCACGGGGGAGGACGTGCTGTACAGCACGTCGGGTCGGTGGGTTCGCGAGGCGCGCAGCGCTCTCCATACCGCTCCCACGAGCCACCCCACGAGCCCGTCGGGCCAAAGGATGTTGGCGGCCAGGGTGGTCGGCAGCCCTGCCCTTCGTAGCAGGCCGTCCAGCTTCCATTGCGCTTGTTGAAGCGGCACCGCCGGCGCCCGTAGCACCGGCGTATCGTCAGGCACCTCGCGGTAAGCGTGTCGTCGCGCAAGAAGGATCCACGCCGGCCGCCGGTGATGACGATCGAGTCGAAGCCTTCGCTCGGGAGGTATTTGACGTACTTCAGCGTGCGCTGGACGCCGCCTCCTCCCAGCGGCGGGAAGTAGTAGGCGAACATCAGGACACGTCGACGCGGACCGGAGAGCGCCCGCTCGGGCGCCGAGGCGCGGCCGGGCTCGATCACTCGGTTGTCCCGCCACTGTGCTCTGCGTCCCCGATTCCTCCCGCAGCGACCGGCCTCCTCGGCCTCATCATCATCCAGGCGCCACCCACTGGTCGCCTGCTTCCACGAGCGAGTGTCACGCCGGCCCACGTCCAGAGCACCAGCTCCGTGAAGTTCTGGTCCAGCGGATCGAAGGCGCAGAGCACCAAAAAGCACACCGTCAGAGCGAGCAGCCCCAGCCGCCATGGTTGAAGGTCCGGTGGCGCAGGCGCCAGGATCGCGCCGCCCAGCCCGCAGAGCACTGCCGCCAGCCACAGACATGCGCCAACCAATCCGAGCTCGACCGCGTACGAGAGGTAGCTGTCATGAATCACCCCCGACAGCTGCCCATTCGATGTAACCGTGATGTCCGACTCGGTGACAGGTCCGATTGCTGGTTGTGTGACTTCGAGGCCGATCGTGCTCGGATATCCCGTCAAGGGCCGGCCAGGAGCCAGCCGGAAATAGGGGGTGGAGCTACGCGACCAGGACTCCCAGCCGAAGCCAAACAGCGGCTTGGTCTGAATCATGCGCAGCGCTGCCGCGGTCTGGTTCTGTCGATCCCAGACGGGGTACTTGTCGCTGAACCGGGTCGACGTGGCGGTACCCAGCGCGGGAATCAGGGTGAGGGCGCCGACGAGCACGACAGCACCTACGGCGGCCGCCGGAATCAGCCACCGGCGTACAGTCGGCGTGACGAGCGCGACCGCCACCGCACCCGCGGCCGTCCCGATCCATACGCCTCGCTCCATAGACAGAAAGCTGCCGAACAGCGCGAAGAACGCAACGCCGGCGGCCAGCCATCGCCAGGCGCCGCGCCAGCGGAAGAAGGCGATGATCGAGGCGACGCCACACGCGTAGCAGGCGAAGCCTTCGGTCACCACCTGCCTGAACGGGCCAACCGCCTGCGTCGCGTGTCGTGCGATCTCGAGCGTGCGGATGTAACGGGGAAACACCAGGGCGTGGGGACCAATCGTTTCGAACACGGCCATGACCCCGAGGTAGGCCCCGATCCCCACTAGCGTTACCAGCAACCAGTTCCGCTCCCGGGGTCCGGGGAACACCGCGGGCGCGACCAGCAGCATCAGGAAGGGAGTGATTCCGACGCGGTCCAGGAGGTCGAAGAAGCCGGCGCGGGTGGTGAGTGACCCTTCCAACGCGGCCGATCCGACGACGTAGAGAATGGTGGCAAGCAGGAGCAGGTGCACGGGCCGGACCTTTAGCCGGGGTAGATCCGCTGCGCCCGGCGAGCGCAGCAGCAGCGCCAGCAATCCTGTCGCCAGCAGAAGGCGGTCCGGCACGAACGGAAAGCCGGGCAGCCCGAGGTAATGCCAGTTCCCAGAGAACAAGGTGAGGGCGATCGCCCCGCAGAACATGACTGCGGGCGGAAGCTCCCAAAGAATCGCTCCCAGGAGCACCAGCAGGACGAGGCCCGCCAGGATCGCGAACAGCGCCGCGCCGTGCAACATCGAGGGATGGCGGACGCGGACGACCACGAGTAAGGCCAATGCGAAAGCCGCCCACAGGTACCAGGGAACTCGCCACGGAAGGCGGCGATCGATGGTCATCGCTAGGAGCGGAGAAGTGCGTGCGCGCGGCGCTGCTCGCGCACGATTCCCGTCGCGGTCCCGATCAGCAGGCCGGCAGCGAGGCCAATCAAGCCGAACAGCTCGATCTTGTGCTTGCGGTCGCTCGTCGCGGAGACGGCTGTGGAGAGGGGCGTGACCAGATCGGTCGCTGCAGTGGGATCGTTTGTAAGCGCTTGCGTGTACGCGGCGGACAGGGCATTTGCGCGGGTCTCCGCCGAGGCCCCGGCCGCACTAGCGGCGATCACGTCCGGGTTGGTGGGGTCGTTCGGGTTGGCGTTTTCGACCTCTTGGAGATGAGCTTTGGCGCGCGCCACGACCCGGGTCTGTGCCCGATATTCGTTGAAGAGCGTCGTGGCCGTGCCGTAGCGACGCGTCGACTCGTAGTTCACTAGGGCACTGGCGCCAACATTTGCCATCTTTTTTGCGGTCGCTGCGTTGGGACCAGTGCCGATCACGTTGATGGCGGCGGTGTCCGGCACGGGGGTCGCGCTGATCTGTTTGGCGCTTTGGTCGGCGCTGAGCCCAGTCTTCGAGGCGATCTGGGCGAGGACGGCAGGGGCGGTGATCGCTCGGCTGAAGGTAGCGGTTAGCGCCGACTCGGACTGAACGAAGTTTGAGAATCCGGCGGAATTGGGATCGATCTTGGCACCGACCTGGAGTTCTGCGGTAGAGCTCCACGTCGGCGTCCGGCGTACGCCGACTGCCACGCCGGCTGCTGCCAGAACCACCGCCAAAAACAGCAGGATCCATTTGTTCCGTGCGATTGCCTCGACCAAGAAGCTGCGCGACTCGAACGGAGGTAGGAAGGGATCAGGCCGAAGCTCATCACGAGAAAGCTCTCCGTTTCCGCTGACGCTCGAACGGTCTGACTGGACGTCGTACGACACGCAAACGACCAACGCACCGGCGATCCGCGAACTTGCGTCGGCCTTGGGCGATCCCTGTCAGGTAATCCCATCACTTATCGTTGATTTACGGATGACGACACTCGCCGAGCCGGGAGGGCCGGTCGGGCCTGAACAAACGACCATCGATGAGACCCGCCGCAAGCCGCGGGTCACGATGCTATCCGAGGCCAATCCATACCCGGAGGATGTGAGAGTCCGCCACGAGGCGGAATCACTAGCCGGCGCGGGCTACCGGGTGGAGGTGATCGCGCCGCGGGGCCCCGGACAGCCTCGCACCGAGCGGATCAACGGCGTCGAGGTGCGCAGGTTCCGGGGGTTCGACGGAAGCCAGCATGGAGCAGTGGGATTCCTAGTCGAGTATTTGATCGCCGTCCTCGCTCTCCATGGGGCCGCCGTGGCCGCACTGCTACGAGGAGCCTCCGTGCTGCACATCCATAACCCACCCGATGTGCTCTTTCCGGCCGCCGCGTTGTTCCGGCTGGTGGGGCGGAGGGTCGTCTTCGATCAACACGATCTCGTGCCGGAGATGGTCGACGTCAAGCTCGGGCCGGGCCTGTTCTCGCGCCTAGCTCGAGTTTGTGAGCGTCTGACGTACGCGGTTTGTGATCACGTGATCGCCCCGAACGGGTCGTATGCCGCGATCGCCTGCCAACGGGGGCGCAAGAGTCCCGAGCAGATCACGCAGGTCCGCAACGCCCCGCCGAGGTCGTGGATCGAGCTGCCGCTGCGGACGCGCGACGGCCAGCTCACAAGCCCGCACCTGATGTATGTCGGAGCGATTTCCGTCCAGGATGGAGTCGAAGCCGTAGCGCTCATCATGGCTGCGCTGCGCGCCGCGAGCCCCAGCCTCGATCCGCGTCTAACAGTGGTGGGAGACGGCGATCGCCGCGCAGCGCTCGAGGCGGAGCTCGACCGCTACGGCGTCCGCGAGCGGGTCACGATCACCGGATGGGTCGCGTCGGAGCACGTGCCGGAGCTCTTGCGGACCGCGGACATCTGCATCGAGCCGGCGCCGGCGACCGAGCTCAACCGGTGTTCGACGATGACCAAAATCGCCGAGTACCTCGCTCTCGGCAGGCCCGTCGTCGCCTATGACATGAAGGAGTCCCGCCGCACCGTGGGCGATGCCGCGATGCTCGTCCCGCCCGGAGACGTGGACGCCTTCGCCGCGCGAATTGCGGCTCTGGCCCATGATCCCGCGTTGAGAGCTCGGCTGGCCCGCAAAGGGCGGCGTCGAGCGGAGGAGATCTCGTGGGAGCACTCCGCAAGCGCACTGCTCGGCGCATACGAGGCTCTCGCGGGCTGAAGGTCGAGCGAGTGCCCCAGGCGACTATCGGGCTAGCGGTATGACCCCGCGACCTTGGCCTGGTTCTATCGGCCCACCGGGCGTGGGGGTCAACCGGACCGGCTCACCTCCGCGCTCCATGGAGATTCTCGCGCTCTCCAGCACGCGCACAATCTCGAGTCCGAGCCGCCCGTTGGAGCGGGGCTCCTCGCCGCTGCGGATCGAGTGAGCGAAGTCGACAAGCTCGAGCGACAGCGGCTCGGCTGCCTCGATTCGCGGCACCAGGATGTCGCCGGTGCGGTACGTCAGCTGGTATTCGCCGAATGTCGCCGGCGCCTCGACAGGAGAGAAGTCGAGGCCGCGATCATAGATGCGGACCGCCTCGTCGGAAGATGTGTCGTCGTACTGCACCATCCGTTGCGACCCCACTACGATGGTCTGACGGAACTTTCGGGGGGCCAGCCAAGAGATCTGGATGTTTGCGGTGACGCCGCTGGCGAAGCCGAGCGTGAGGAAGGCAGTCTCCGGAACTCCAGGCTGGAACACGCTTTGGCCCGCCGCCGTCACCTGTATCACGGGTTGCTCCAGCCAGTAGAGGAGGATCGAAACATCGTGCGGTGCAAGGTCTGAGATCACGCCGTCGCGCTGGTATAGCCCCAGGTTCATCCGCGCGGAGGTGACGAAGTACACATCGCCGACCTCACCAGAGCGGATCAGATCGCGCACCTTGTTGACGGGCGGGCTATAGACGAATGTGTGCCCCGGCATCAGAACCAAGCCGCTCTCCTCGGCCACTGCCATCAGATCTTCGGCCTCGGCTGGGGAGGTTGCGAGCGGCTTTTCGACGAGGACGTGCTTGCCGGCTTCGAGACAGCGCCGAGCCAGCTCATGGTGGGTGCTAGGAGGTGTTGCGATGGCGACCGCCTCGATCTCGGGATCGAGAAGGAATGCTTCCAGGTCGTCAGTCACCGGAATCGTCGGGTGCCGAACAGAGAATTCGGCGATCCGGCTTGCATCGAGCTCGCACAGCCCGCCGAGATGAAACGCTGGTCGCTCCAAGATGTTGCGCACCAGGTTTGGCCCCCAGTAGCCGTATCCGACTACCGCGATTCTCACTGACGTCTCCATGTCCAAGTCCCCGACTTTCAGTTGTGCACCCACGCGCCGAGCCTCAGCCGTGTGGGCTTCGATCAACGGATCGCCGTCCCTCGGGCTTCCGCCGGAACCCGGGAGCCCATCCAGGTGCTAGTCGTCGAGCACACGGCGCTGTTAGCCGGCGCCGCGCAGCAACGCCCAGGGGGTCCGTACCACGATCCAGAGATATCGCGCGATCGAGTTGCGCTGCGCCCAATCCAGGTCGTAGGCGACCATCTCTCTGTAGCTGCAGTAGCTGCGGCCGCTCACCTGCCAAAGACCCGTGAGCCCCGGCTTGACGCTAAAGCGGGCGTCGTACTCGGAGGGGTAGATATCTGGCTCGTAGGGCATGACAGGACGAGGCCCGACGATCGACATGTGCCCCGTCAGCACGTTGAATAGCTGGGGCAGTTCGTCGATGCTGGTGCGGCGGAGGAACCTTCCGACTCGCGTGATCTGATCGTCAGCGGGAAGCTTGTAGAGGGTGCGACCTCCATTCTGGCGCTGTTGCTCGCCTCCCCAGATCAGCTGCTCCACGTAGGCCCGATGCGCACACGGATCGGTGCCGTGACGCATCGTCCGGAACTTGTAGGCCGTAAACGTCCGCTTGCGTAACCCAACGCGGAGCTGGCGAAAGACCGCGGGCCCGGGCGACTCGATGCGTATGACGATCGCCGCGATCAGGAGCAGCGGTAATGTGATGATGATCCCGATTGTGGCGATCGCGAAGTCCAAGGCGCGGTAGACGGCGCGCTTCGAGAGGCTCGTTCCCGCCGCGGACCCATCCCTTTTCGGGCTGGCATGTGCGCTCTCGCCCAATGAGATGTGTTGCCGGGTCGCCACGCCCGAACCTCGCCCCTCGGAAAGTCGGCCCACGTGTGAGCAACGGGTCGGCAGTAGTCCGACTTCCGGTGACTCATGCAATCGAACTCGTCGGCCTGGCTATCCACCGTGCAGGCCGCGGGCGAGCACAAGACGCGGGTTCCCTGAGCGCTGTCGGCGATGCGATGAGGAGCCTGCAACTTGCGGGTTCGGCTGCTCAGAAATCAGCCCGCCGAAGTCCCTGCGGCAGCAATGAGCCCCCCGAAGCGTTACTTGTTCGTGAACGATGGCGTGACGCTAGCGGTCGTCGATGCGGCACATGATGAGCCTCAGACTGCGTCGCAGTTGTCTGCTTCGCGTTACCTGACGCCGATCGCGAACAGGCCACTGATTGCACATGTGATCGAAGACCTCGCTCACCATGGCATCCGTGAAGTGATCGTCCGCTCGGACCGGCGGATGCAGCCAGGTCTGTCCGCGGCGCTCGGATCGGGCGACGCGCGGCGAGTGCATGTGTCGTATCTAGATGCTGGGGCAGACGATGGGGACACGCTCCTCGGCCAGCAGCTGCGGGAGGCCGCACGCGGCCGGGCGATGATGCTTCACGCCGGCGATTGCCTGTTCCCAGGGCAGCTGCAACGACTTCGCAAGCAATTCGCCTCGGGCGATTTCGACCTGGTGGTACTCGCTCGGCGGGTGCCGAGTGCGGCGGTCACACCGCTGCATGAGTGGGACGACGCAATGCGCTTGCCACGTGAACGGCCACTGGGAACCGCCGTGGTCATCGGGCCTCGGTGTGGGCACTGCCTCGAGAAGCTGCCCTGTGGCTTGGAGACGTCTGCCGCTCTGCTCCGGACCCTCGAAGCCGACGGCTGCAGGGTCGGCATCTGCCACGTGGGTGAGCACTGGTGCTATGCGGAATCAACCGAGCAACTGCTCGTTGCCAACAGGATGGTGCTGGATGGGCTCGATTCGCCCCTTGCGGCGATGCCCGATTGTGATGCCGAGGGTCGGGTGATGATCGATCCCAGCGCGCGTGTGTCCGACAGCAAGCTCCGCGGCCCTGTGCTGATCGGTGCGCGTGCTGTGGTACGGGACTCCTTCATTGGGCCGTATACGTCGATCGGTGCCGGGGCGGTGGTGATCGGCGCCGAGGTCGACAACGCGATGATTCTCGCCGGAGCCGAGGTCCGCTATCCAGGGCCGCGCCTCGAGGCGAGCGTGATCGGCGAGCGGGCCGTCGTGTCACGCACACTCTCTCTTCCAAGGGCGGTCCACCTGCGGCTTCCCGCCGACTCACAGGTCACGCTCACTTAGCGCCTGTGCAGGGAGGCCACCGCTAGCGGCCGGCGCTTGCCGCTTGTGCCATGCCGGTCTGGACGGCGAACTGCCGGACGGCTTCTCCGACCCGAGCTGTCTGGGACCCGCACATGCTCGGAAAGATCGGCAGCGAGCAGATCTCGCTCGCCAGCCGCGTGGCGGTGGGCGCGATGTCACCGCCCTGGGTCAGGTGCATAAACGCGGGGCTGCGATGGATTGGGATCGGATAGTGGATTGCTGTCGCGATGCCCTTGCTCGCCAAGTGCGCGCGGAACGCGTCGCGTCGTGCGCAACGCACCACGAACTGGTGGTAGACATGGTCGGCAGGAGGCTTGACCGGTGCCGGAAGCTTGACCCCGCCGAGCTCGCCGATGGCCGATCTCAACCCGTCCGCGACGCGTCGCCGATCCATGTTCCAGGCCTCTAGCCGCCTCAACTTATGCTCGAGCACCGCGGCCTGGAGGGCATCCAAGCGTCCAGTGGTGCCCACAAGATGGTGGTGATAGCGGGGGCTCTCGCCGTGAGAGCGAAGCAGCCGCACCCGCTCGGCGACGTCGGACCGATTGGTCACGACCGCGCCGCCATCGCCCCAGGCGCCCAGATTCTTCGCGGGATAGAACGAGAATGTTCCAGCATCTCCGAACGAGCCAGCCCGGCAGCCGGCGTATCGCGCTCCGTGCGCCTGGGCGCAGTCTTCCACGACCCACACTCCCCAGTCGCGCGCCAGGGCCAGTATCGGCTGTAGCTCCACTGTTCGACCGAACATGTGGACAGGGATCACGCCACGCACCGCTCCCGTGTGCGCTGCGCTCAAGGTCTCCGCCGTGACCAGCTGCGTATCGGCGTCGACGTCGGCGAATCGAGGCGTGCCGCCGGCAAGCCGCACCGCCTCGGCGGTGGCTATGAACGAATTGGCCGGAACGATTACTTCGTTGCCCTCGGTCAGCCCTAGGGCGCGCAGCGTCAGGATCAAGGCCTCCGTTCCCGACGAGACCCCGACTGCGTGAGCAGTCTCGCAAAACGAGGCGAACGCGCTCTCGAAGCGCTCGACGATCGGACCGAGCGTGAAGGCACCGGTGTGGGCGACCTTCTCGACGGCGCCCATTAGCTCGTCGAGCAGTTCCGGATCGCTGCTGTCCATGACCGTCAGGGGCACCCGGATCTCGGTGCTCACGGTCCCGTCACCCCACCCGCCCACGCCGCCATGGGTGTCTCGGCCGTCCCGAGAAGCCTCCGGAGCCACTGCGCTTCCTCCGCGATTCCTTCGATGAACGGCTCGCGAGCGACGAACCTCAGTTCTCGGCGCGCTCTCCGGGGATCGAGGACTAGGCGGGTCGGACTACGCGGGCTTGTCACCAGCTGGGGCTCCGGACGCCACCGCAGTACGCCGGCAACCGCGGCCAGGATCTCCGATGTCGTGCGCCCGATCCCGGTACCGACGTTGATCGGATCAATGGATGCCGGGCCATGTTGATGCGGGCCGCAAGCTGCCAGGAAAGCGCGGGCGACATCCCGGACGTGAACATAATCACGGATGTCCGCGCCGTCGCCATGGATCACCGGATGGCTCCCGCGGATGAAGGCGCGAATGAACGATGGGATCGCGCGCGGGCCGTTCTCGCCGGGTCCATAGGCCGTACCGATTCTCATCGAGCAGCCGCCCGGGCCGGCCGCGGCCAAGGTCGCGAGCGCCTGTTCGGCCTCCAACTTCACCTTGCCATAGGGGGTGGCCGGCGCGGGGGTCACGTCCTCGCTCACGGCCGCGTCCTGGCGAGGGGCGTAGACGTCGGCGGAGCTTGCGAAGACGACGCGGGCACCGCGGTCGGCCGCGACCCTCGCCACACGCAACGCACCCTCGAGGTTGACGCGCCGCTCGTGCTCCAGGCGCGCAGCTGGGTCAGCGCTGACCGGTGGGGTGTAGGCAAGGAGGGCAAGTGCATCGCACTCCGCGACGACGGGGGCAAGCTGATTAGCGAATGCCGCCGTCCACCATCGACCTCCAGGGATGTGAAGCTTTTCGATCCCCGCGATCCCTCGAAGACGCCAGTCGTTCTTGATGCAGGCGGCCGTAACGGTCGCCCCCGAGGCCGCCGCAAGAGCGGTGAGGTGGCTGCCGATGAACCCGTCCGCCCCCAACACGATCAGGCGCATACCGGGCGCGGGGAGATCACCCATATGCGCCTGCGCTCTCTTGGTGGGCAGTGCGCTTGCGCTTACCAGTTGCGAACGATCTCCGGTTCCGGCTCCTCCACTCCCTCGCCACCGGCCAGAGCCCAGTCGACATAGCGCCTCAGCCCGTCCTCGATCGAAACGGACGCCGCGAAGCTGATCAACCTCTTCGCCTTCGTCGTGTCCGCCCAGTGCATTGCCACGTCGCCCGGCCGGGCGTCCGACACCTCAGGCTCCAGGTCGGAATCCATGATTTCGAGCAGCAGCTGGCAGATCTCGCGGATGCTGACCGGTTTGCCGCAGGCGATGTTGACCGCATCTCCGATAAGCGGGTCGCATTCGGCAGCAGCGACGATCCCCATCGCGGTCTCCTCCACCCAGGTGAAGTCCCGGGTCTGCGCGCCATCCCCGAAGATCACAGGCGGTAATCCGGACCGGATCCGGCCGACGAACTTCGGGATCACCTCGGCGCTGTTGCCGGTTGCATGCTCGCGGGGGCCATATGAGTTGAACGGACGGACTACGGCCACCGGCAAGCCGTAGGTGCGCATGCAGGCCTGCGCGTAGAGCTCCCCGGCAGCCTTGCTCGCGCCATAGACGGTCGTCGGCCGAAGCGGGTGATCCTCGGTCATGGGCTGAACGACGGCCGAACCGTAGGCCTCTGAGGACGACACGTAAAGGAACCGTTCGAGCGTCGCCTGCGCCGCCGCAAGAGCCGTCATCAGGGACCCCGTGGCGTTTATAGAGTCGGTTCGAACGGGATCGCCGAGCGACGCCCGCAGGTTGTCGCACGCCATGTGGATGACCGCCGCGCAATCATCCACAAGCGGAGCGACCACTTCCGGATCACGGATGTCGCCTACGACCAGCGTCGCTCCACGCTCGATCGCGTCGGTCAGGTTCTCGCGCCGGCCGACGCTCAGATCATCGAGCGCAACGGTCTCCGCGCCGATATCGACGAGGCGATCGACGACATGGCTGCCGATAAAGCCTGCACCGCCGGTGACGAGAACCCGCTTCCCAGAGAGGTTCAACGAATCTCCGTGCTTCGGAGCGGTCCGAGGCGCCCTGATGATCTGCGTCGCCGCACCATCCCTCACCAACGTGTCGGACCTTCACGCCCTTCTGGCTGCAGCGGCCGGGGCAGCGGTGGGAGCTATGGACGCCAATCGATCCCGCAAGCATCTTGTAACTGCTTGAGCGCCCGCTTCGAGCGCCCGCTTCGGTAAAGGATCCTGGGACCCTAGGGTTATGCGCATGACCGAAGCTGCACCTCCTGCCTCCAAACTCTAGCGTTTCGATGGCTGCGGGGCGTTCGCAGCCGGCGATACATCCGGATCCCGCGTAAAAGACTAGGGTGGACGAACGGTTGCACGGCTACCGATGCTGCTCAAGTTGCGTAGATAATTGGTCGCGAAGCAAGTCGGACGACCTTTTGGTCGCGAAGCAATTCGGAATGCCTGAAATCTAATCGGGGGCTGGTAGAGATCTCCTAGGGGGTTGTGCAGACATGCACGAAAGCAAGGCGCTCATGCCTGGCACTGAAGTCAATCGGGGTCGATCGGAACTCCGTGCGCGGTTCTCCGCACGGGCAGCGCGAGGAGCGCCATCCCATGGCTTCAGCGTCGATAACGCTTCTCAACACAACGACCGCGATCCGGCTATCGCAGATGCCGTGAGGTTGGCCAAGTCAGGCGATATGGACGCTCTTCAGTACCTCTATCTCCGCTACAAGAACAGCGTCTACGGCTATGTCCTCAGCATCGTCCGGGATGAGCACGAAGCGGAGGACGTCACGCAGCACGTCTTCGTAAAGCTGGTCTCCGTGATCACGAAGTACGAGCCTCGTCAAGTGCCATTCACAGCGTGGCTCATTCGAGTCGCGCGAAACGTTGCCGTAGACCACGCCCGGAGGCGCCTGCCCGTGCCGCACGAGGAGATCTATGGACCTTCGGCGTCAGATGGCGATGTAGACCCAGATCGCCGGTGGGGAATCACCCAGGCGCTGGAGACGCTCCCAGACGATCAGCGCACGGTGGTCATCATGCGGCATCTCGTCGGTCTCACGCCAACTGAGATCAGCGAGAAGATGGGTCGAACCGAGGCCTCGATCCACGGCCTTCACCACCGGGCGCGGCGGGCGATGCAGCGCGAGCTCGAGCAGATCGACTGTGCACCGACTATTCGCGCGGCGGTCGGCTAGGTCCCCTAGCCGGGCTCCGGGCGGCCATCGGAGCCACTCACCGCTGGGTAGGTCCTACAGCCGCACCAGGTTCTCGACCCGCATCCCTCGGGTCGCCCCGCGCAGGTCGACGAACAGAGCGGCGTCGCGAGCCACGGCCCGGTGGTCGATTCCGGGATGGGCGGTGACCAGCACCACGGCGTCGGCATCGGCGGTGGCCTCCTCGAGCGGCGAGCTCTGCAGTCCCAGCTCGGGAAGGGCCGGGACGTACGGGTCGTGGTAGAAGAGCGAGCCGCCGCGCTCGGCCAGTACCTCCATGATCCGCAGTGCCGGAGATTCGCGGATGTCGCCCACGCCTCCCTTGTAGCTGACGCCTAGGACCGCGATCTTGGACCCCCTGACGGGCTTCGCCGCCTCGTTCAGGGCCAGCTCGATCCGCTCCACGCAGTGATAAGGCATCTGCTGGTTGATCTTGCCGGCGAGCTCGATGAACTCGGTCGACATGTGAAATTCACGCGCGCGCCAGGTCAGGTAGAAGGGGTCGACCGGCAGGCAGTGCCCGCCCATACCCGGCCCGGGCTCGAAGCGCATGAAGCCGTACGGCTTGGTCGAAGCGGCGTCGACCACCTCCCAGATGTCGATACCCATCCGGTCCGAGAGCATCGTCAGCTCGTTCACCAACGCGATGTTGACCGAGCGGAAGATGTTCTCGAGCAGCTTCGTCAGCTCGGCGGCCTCGGGCGTCGAGACGCGCACGATCTCGTCACACACGCGGCCGTACAGCTCGGCCGCCCGCTCGGTGCACTCGGCCGTGATGCCGCCGATCACCTTGGGCGTGTTCTTGAGCGTGTAGTCGGTACGGCCCGGGTCGACGCGCTCGGGGGAATAGGCCACGTTCAGCCCGTCGCCCACGCGTAGCCCGCGGTGCTCGAGCAGGGGAACCAGCTGCTCGCGCGTCGTGCCCGGGTACGTGGTCGATTCCAGCACCACCAGCTGGCCGCGCTGCACGACCCCGCCGAGCGCGCGGCCGGCGGCCATCAACGGCCCGAGATCCGGCTCGCGGTTGGCGCTGAGGGGGGTCGGCACGCATATCAGGACGGCATCCGCCCGCGCCAGCGGGGCGTAGTGGGTCCAGGCCTCAATACCCGGCAGCGCATCGCGCAGACGCTCGGAGGGAATGTCCTCGATATAGGAGTGACCGGCCTCGATCGACGCGACCTTGCCCTCATCGACGTCGACGGCCACCACGTGCTCGCCCGCCTCCGCGAACGCCACCGCGAGAGGCAGCCCCACGTATCCAAGACCGATCACCCCGACTGACATTGGCCCGACGACAATACCGGCACCCGTGACGGAACAGGCCGCAGGGACTACGATCTGTCCTGGACCGTGCTAGGCGGGGTGATAGCGGTGCCCTCTACCCGCAATCCGCTCTAGCGGGGCTGAATCCCCTCCCGAGGGGCGCAGGCCCCGGGGTCGGCGCCCCGCCCGTGGCGTTGATGGTCCGGTCCCGCGACGATGGAGACCCGTGAACCAGGTCAGGTCCGGAAGGAAGCAGCCTTAAGCGGCCACCTTCAGGCGTTGCGGGGTCACCGAACCGGAGTCGCGAGCGGTGGCCGCGCCCTGGGTACCGGCTTCGACGGAGGGTGCACGGTCCACCTCTGCCGGGCCGGCGCACATGTGCGCCGGCCACCGCCAACACTAGACTCGATCACCCGTGTCGACCGGCCCCTCCCTCTACCGCCGCCACCGTCCCCGCACGTTCGCCGACGTCGTGGGCCAGGAGCACGTGGTGAGGACGCTGCGCCACGCCGTCGAGCAGGGCAAGGTGCACCACGCCTACCTGTTCGTCGGGTCGCGGGGGACGGGCAAGACGAGCATGGCCAAGATCCTGGCCGCCTGCCTGAACTGCGAGCGAGGCCCGACGACCGAACCGTGTGGCCATTGCGAGTCGTGCGTCTCGATCGCCAACGCGACCTCGCTCGACGTGATCGAGATGGACGCGGCCTCGAACAACTCGGTCGACGACATCCGTGACCTGCGAGACCGAGTCGCGCTCGCCCCGGTATCCGGCCGGCACAAGGTCTACATCCTCGACGAGGCCCACATGCTCTCGCAGCAGGCCTGGAACGCGTTCCTGAAGACGCTCGAGGAGCCCCCGCCACGGACCATCTTCGTCCTGGCCACCACCGAAGCTCAGAAGGTGCTGCCGACGGTCGTCGATCGCTGCCACCGGTTCGATTTCGGCAGGCCCTCCGCGGGGGAGGTGTCGACCGTTCTACAGCGGGTGGCGGAGGCGGAGCAGATCGCCATCGACGTCCACGCGCTGGCGCTGATCGCCCGCCACGCCACCGGAAGCTTTCGCGACGCGCTGGGGACGCTCGAGCAGCTACTCACCTACAAGGGCCGGGAGCGCATCGAGCCCGACGACGTCCTCGCCGTGCTGGGGGTGGCCGATGATGAGCTGCTGTCGGAGGCGGTCGTGGCCGTCGTGGCCCGAGATCCGGCGCAGGCCCTGCGGACCGCGGCCCGGCTGGCGGAGTCCGGCCGCGATCCCGGTCAGGTGCTCCGCGACCTCGAGCGCTACGCCCGGGAGCTTCTGGCCGTCCAGATCCTGGATGAGGTGCCGCCCGAGTTGCGCGTCACGCCCGAGCGCGATCGCCGACTGGTGGCGGAGGCCAAGGCAGTGCCCAGAACCGACGCGGTCCGCGTGCTCGATCTGATCTCGGCGGCGCTGGACGCGACCGCCAATGGAGCCAACTCCCGCATCCAGCTGGAACTGGTGCTGATAAAGGCCGCGGCGCCGGAGATCGACCCCTCGGTGACCGCGCTTCTATCTAGGATCGAGCGGCTGGAGGGCGGCGCGGCGCAGAGCGGGCTCGAAGGCGGCGCAGCAGCGCACGGCGACGTCGACGTCACGCCTCAGGCGCCACCAGAGCCAGAGCCCGCTACCGCTGCCGAACGCCCGCCCGCCTCCCCCGACCTCCAAGACGCCGCCCGCCTGTGGCCGGCCGTGGTCGAGCAGGTCAAGGAGCGCAACGCGATGCTCGCCGCGCTGCTGGCAGACGCCAGGCCGGTCGCGGTCTCAGAACGAGAGCTGACGCTGGCATTTCCGTCCGGCGCGGACTTCCTGAAACGTAAGGCCGAGCAGGACGAGCACCGACGCGCCACCGTCGATGCCCTCAAGGCGGTCAGCGGCCGCGCGCTCGGCCTCCGCTACGAGTTGCGCGACTCAGACGACGAGGAGGGCGGTCAGGACGGAGCGACCGGGCTTTCGGGCGAGGAGCTCGTGCGGCGCTTCGTGGAGGAGTTTGATGCCGAGGAGATCTTGGACGAGGAACCGAACCCTGACACCGAACAACGTGAGGCCCAGTGATGCCACCACAGCCCAACATGCAGCAGTTGCTCAAGCAGGCGCAGAAGATGCAGCAGGACATGATGGCTGCACAGGAAGCGCTCAAGCACGAGGTGGTCGACGCCTCCGCCGGCGGAGGGATGGTCACCGTCGAGGTGACCGGCGACCTCGTCGTGAAGTCGATCAAGATCGATCCCGAGGCGGTTGATCCCGACGACGTCGAGCTGCTCCAGGACATGGTGCTGGCGGCCGTCAACGAGGCGCTCCGCGCGGCCCAGGAGCTGGCGGCGTCGAAGCTCGGCGGGCTGACTGGAGGGTTGGGCGGCTTGGGCCTGCCGGGGATGTAGGTAGTGGCGCCCTCGGCAGACTCCCGGTGCGCCCATACCTACGGACGGGACCACTAGATTCGTGTACGCGCCACCAGTCCAGCGGCTGATCACCGAGCTCTCGAAGCTCCCGGGGGTGGGCGGGCGATCGGCCCAGCGGCTCGCGTTCCATCTGTTGCGGTCGACGGACGAGGAGGCGCTGGCGTTGGCCGAGGCAATCCGGGAGGTCAAGGAGCGGATCGGCCTCTGCGAGACGTGCTTCAACCTGGCCGACGGGCCCCTTTGCCGCATCTGCGCAGACGCGCGCCGCGATCCCGATGTGATCTGCGTGGTCGAAGAGCCATCGGACTTGATCTCGATCGAGCGTACCCACGAGTTCCGCGGCCGCTACCACGTGCTCGGCGGCGCGCTGTCGCCCATCGACGGAATCGACCCAGAGGACCTGAAGCTCGCGGAGCTCTATGACCGCGTGCGGGACGGCGCCGTGCGAGAGGTGGTCATCGCCACGAACCCGACCACCACCGGTGAGGCAACCGCTCTGCACATCGCCAATGTCCTGCGGGACCGCACACCGGAGATCAAGGTCACGCGGCTGGCGAGCGGGCTCCCGGTGGGCGCCGACCTCGAGTACGCCGATGAGCTCACGCTCGGCCGGGCGCTGGCGGGCCGGCGGGCGGTATAGGGCTCACGAGCTCCATCAGCAGGCAGTCGTGCCAGCCCTCGCCGCCTGAATCGCGCTCCGCCCGGTGCATGACTCCCACGGGCTCGAAGCCCACCTTCTCGTAGCAGCGGATCGCAGCCGCGTTGGCCAGCGCGGGATCGATCGTGATCCGGTGATGGCCGCGCTCCGAGATCAGGTGGTCCACGACGCGCCTCACCGCCTCGGTGCCGAGACCGCGGCCATGGAGCCCGGGGTCCAGGAACAGGTCGATGCCCGCGTGGCGGTACCGGGGCTCGCGCTCCTCCCAGTACTGGATCAGCCCCGCTACCTGCTCATCCACCAAGATCGTGAACCGCGTTGAGTCCGGCTCGTCCCAGGGAAAGCCCTCTTCGGGCTGGTCCCACCACCGCACGACCTCCGGCGTGCGGTGGATACGCAGCAGCGCCTCCTCGTCGCCGGGGGCAAGTGGCCGGAGCTCGAGCCGGGACTCGGGCCGGCGCGACACGATCAACCCCTACCCTTGGCTGCCGTGGCTTCTGAGAGAGCACGTACCGCCGTCCGCCCGGAGGCGGCCGAGAGCCCCCGTATGGCCGGCAGCCCCACCGTCGTCATGAAGTTCGGCGGTACTTCCGTCGCAGACGCCGAGCGGATCAAGCGGGCCGCCCAGCGGATCGTCGCCCAGCGGGAGGCCGGCAACCGGGTCGTAGCCGTCCTCTCCGCGCGGGGGCAGACGACCGATGAGCTAATCGCGATGGCGGAGGAGGTCTCGCCGGCGCCGGACCGCCGGGAGCTGGACATGCTGCTGTCCACCGGGGAGCGCATCTCCTGCGCCCTGTGCGCAATGGCGATCAACGACCTCGGCCACCGGGCCATCTCGTTGACCGGATCCCAAGCGGGCATCGTCACCGACACGTCGCACACGAAGGCAAGGATCCTTGATGTGCGCGCCGACCGCATCCAGGAGGCGCTGACCGAGGACAGGATCGTGCTCGTCGCGGGCTTCCAGGGCGTTTCCACGAGTCGCGACGTGACCACCCTCGGCCGGGGCGGGTCGGACACGACCGCGGTCGCCGTCGCGGCGGCGATCGGGGCCGAGGTCTGTGAGATCTACACCGACGTCGCCGGGGTGTTCAGCGCCGATCCCCGACTCGTGCCCGACGCCCGCAAGCTGGCGATTGTCTCCTTCGAAGAGATGCTCGAGATGGCGGCTTCCGGAGCCAAGGTCCTACAGCTGCGGTCGGTCGAGTACGCGCGCAATCACAGCGTCCGCATCCACTGTCGTTCCAGCTTCGTGGACGGCCCAGGTACCTTTGTCCTGGGAGAAGACGAGACGATGGAACGACCGCTAGTCACCGCCGTGACCCACTCGACGGATGAGGCCCGGATCACCCTGCTCGGGGTCCCCGACCGTCCCGGCGCAGCGGCCAGGATCTTCGGCGCGCTCGCCGACTCCGGTTGCATCGTCGACACGATCATCCAGAACGAGCCGCTCGGTGACGGGCGCGCTGCGGAAGTGTCGTTCACGATTCCGCAAGAGGACCTGGCGGAGGCCCAGGGGGCGCTTCAGACAGTTGCGGGCGAGTTGGGAATCGCCCAGATCGACACGGACCGCAAGATCGGCAAGGTCTCGATCGTGGGGGCAGGCATGCGCTCCCATCCGGGAGTCGCAGCGAAGGTGTTCCAGACCCTCGCCCGAGAGGGCATCAACATCGAGATGATCTCAACCTCCCCCATCAAGATCTCGTGCGTGATCCGCTCCGAGGCCGTGCCTCAGGCCGTGCAGGCGCTTCACGGCGCCTTCGACCTGGGCGCGGGCGGGATCGAAGAGGATCACGGCCCGCGGTAGGCGCCGGAGCGCGCCCAGGCCACCAGGCTGAGCGCTTCCAGCCCACGCGGCTGAGCGCGCCCGGGTCGCGCCCAGCCCACCAGGCTGAGCGCGCCCAGCGAAGCGCGTCCCCCTCAGTATCCCTTCGCGACGAACTTGTTGCCGACCGTCTGGATGTTGCGGGCGTCGCTCTCGACCGCCTTGGCGGCGTTCTGGTAATCGCTGGCGTTCTTGGCCTGCGCCGCGTCGCGCAGCTTGGACATGTCGTTGATGAGCGCGCTGAGGTAGCTGACCGCCTGCTTGTGAAGGTCCGCGATCCCGGTCGGCGGATTGATCCCTGCCATCGCGTCCCGAGCCTCCGTCACCAGGCCGACCGCAGTCGTCAGGCTTTGAGGGTTGGTCGCGCCGCCGTTTGAGAGCGCTGACTTCAGCGCTGGATCGATCGAGTTGTTGAACAGGGGCCCGAGCTTCGCCTCGTACTGGGCCTTGGTCAGCGGCTGCCCAGAGGAGGTCGTCGCCGCCGGCGGAGAGGACGGCGTTGAGGATGCCGGCGTCGAGGACGCTGGCGTCGAGGACGACGATGATGAAGTCGAGTTGGACTTCGACGAGCCGCAGCCTGCGACAGCCAGGGCGAGTGTCGACGCCGCGACGGCAGCGCCCGAGAGCCACCTGCGGTCTCCGCGATCAGCCCAGCGATACAAGATCATGTCGTGAGAACTCCCTGGTTGTTTGGTGTTTACGTGCCTCGCCGAGTCTCTCCCCTGCCACGGGGCACACGGTTTGACGCCACCTGACGGCGCGGCTCGTGCCGCTTCGGGTTCCTCCGCCGGTTCGCCCCCGTCGGGATCCGAGGATGTCGACCCGGGGATTATGCCGCCTTTACGAGATGTTCGCTCGGCTACCTAGTTTCCGCCTTTGCCGGACCCGGCCGTGCGCCGCCGGGCCTAGTCCTGTTGCGGCGGCGGGATCGAGTCCTTGAGCCGCCGCCTGGCGGCCTCGAGGCGCTCGCCCGGCTCCCCGTTAGGGGGCTGGTTCGAGCGGCGCGTCAGCGACGGCGGAATTCGACCGCGCACCAGCGCGACCAGCGCCCGCCCCAGCCTCCGGATCACGCCGCCGCGGCGACCACCGAGGTCGACCAGTCGATCACTGACGTGGGCCTCACGATGTGCTTGCCCATGCCCAGCTCCTTGGGCGACAGCCCGAGCGCCAGCCCCACGAGTTGCGGCAGGTGCAGCACCGGCAGCCCGAGCTCGCGGCCGACCACGCTGGCGGCGGCGGGCTGCTGGAGATCGAGGTTCAGATGGCAGAGCGGGCAGGGGACAACGAGGCAGTCGGCCTCGGCGTCGAGCGCGTCACCGAGATGCCGCCCGGCCTGCGCCAGCGACGCCTCCTTGTTCATCGTGATGATCGGAAAGCCGCAGCACTTGTAGACGCCGGCGTAGTCGACGACGGTTCCCCCGAGCGCCTCGATCAGCATGTGCAGGTAGCGATCGCGTGGGTGCTGCTCATCGATTCCAAGTCGATCAACGGGGCGAACGATGTAACAACCGTAGAAGGGGCCGACGCGAAGGTCGGTCAGCGGTCGCTTCACACGCTCGCGCAGTGCGTCGAGTCCGATCTCCTCGACCAGCAGCCACAGGAAGTTCTTGTTCGTGATTCCCTTCTCGTAGCGCAGCCCCTCGTCGGCCAGGTTTCCATTGACCTGCTCACGGTAGGGGCCGTTGGCGTCCAGGCGCTCCTGGCACTCCGACTGCGCGCCCTGGCAGGTCGAGCAGATGTTCATCATCAGCTCGCCGTCCGTCCGCTGGGCGAGCGCGAACGTGCGGGCGTTGAGCGTGTCGGCCAGCTCCTGGTTGTGCTCGGCGATCACGCCCGCGCCGCAGCAGGCGGCGCGGTCCAGCTCGATCAGCTCGATGTCGAGCAGCGGCGCGACCTTGGCCATTGATCCGTGTAGCTCCGGCGTGAAACCGCGGCTCACGCACCCCGGCCAGTAGGCGACCTTCATCCTTGCTCCTCGCTTGTGGGCGGTTTCTGCTCCTCGGCCCCGCCGGTCGTCACGTCCTCGGCCCCGGCGGTCGGCACGTCCTCGGCCCCGGCGGTCGGCACGTCCTCGCCCCGGCGGTCGGGACGTCCTCGCCCCCGGCGGTAGGCACGGACGTCTCTGCCGGGGGCTCACGGTCGGCAGCACCCGCTGTCTGTTCCGAGCGATCCTCCTTCGCCTCCGTCGGCTCTGGCGGCTCGAGCGGCGTCGGCTCGTCGGTGTGGGGCGGGTGCCCTGGGTCATCCTCGTACCCGGTCACGTAGAGGTTCAGCTCGTTGCGCGTATCGCGCCCGTCGACCTCGTCGAACAGCGCCCGGACCTCCTTGGGCGCCTTGTGCGTATGAAGCGAGTGCGGTCTTGGGCGTAATTTTTCTCCGGGCCAGCGCCGTGGCGGCCGTGGGCAGCGAGCTGATGAGCTCCGGAACAGCGCGGGGGTTCAGTTTCCCCCCGTAGGAGTCGGGCAGCAGGTCGGCCTCGTGCAACAGCCCGTTCTTGCGGATGTTCTTGACGAACGCGGCCTCGTGCCGATGGCCGTTGTTGCGGTCTTCGATCTCAAAGTCCGACCCGGCGATCCGCCGCAGGCGCATGATCTGGCTCATGGGATCGACTCCCTTGGGGCAGGCGTCGATGCAGTTGAAGCAGTGGGTGCAGTCGTAGATCCCGTGCTCGTCCTCGCTCAGGTCCTTCAGCCGCTCTTGATGCTCGGCGTCCCGGGGATCGCCTACGAACCGGTAAGCCTTGGCCAGCGCCGCAGGCCCGATGAACTCGGGATCGACCTCCATCGACAGGCAGTCCGACACGCATGCCCCGCACTGGATGCAGGCCATCGTCTGGGTGACGTCGACCATGTTCTCGTGGGGGACGATGTACTCCCGCTCGGGGACCGGCTCCTTGTTGATCAGCCAGGGGGTGACGCGGTGGATCTTCCGCCAGTGGACCGCGTCCATGTCGACGATCAGGTCGCGGATCACGGGCATGTTGCCCATCGGCTCGACGGTGACCACCGCCTCTTGTTGCTGGCCCTCCTCGGGGGGGTTCCAGCCCGTGCCGGCGCCCCGCCTAGCCGCCTCGTCCAGATGCGTGTTGCAGGCCAGGCCGGGCTTGCCGTTTATCCGCACACCGCACGAACCGCAGATCCCCTGCTGACAGGAGCAGCGGACGCCGATCGAGCCGTCGGTCACGGCCTTGACCTCGAGGATCGCGTCGAGCACGGAGTTGTGCTCACGCATCTCGATCCTGTGCTCGTCCCAGTAGGCGGCCTCGCCCGACTGGGGGTCGAAGCGGCGGATTTTCAGCATGTACTCAGGCATCAATCTCCTTGCAATCTTCCTAGCACCCTACTGACCTAGTAAGTCCTCTCCTGGGGCTGCCAATGGGTGATCGTGACCGGCGAGTAGGTCACGGTCGGTGCCTCGGCGCCGTTCAGAGACAAATCGATGTGCTTGAGCCAGTCGCCGTCGTTGCGGTCGGGGAAGTCCAGTCGGTACTGGGCACCACGCGACTCCTTGCGCTCCTCCGCGGCCACGATGGTCGCCTCGGCCACGTCGAGCATGTAGCCGAGCTCGATCGCCGCGATCACGTCCTGGTTGAAGACCGTTCCCCGGTCGTCGACCGCGGCTCTCGAGGCCTCCTCCTTGAGCCTGCGAATCGTCTCGTGCGCCGTGGCCAGACCCTCTGCGTCCCGGAACACGGCGACGTAACGGTTCATGGTCTCGCCCAGCTCCTCCTTGATGGCCGCTATCCGCCGACCGCCGGGTTCCCGGCGGATGATCGAGCTGATGTAGCGCTCGGTGTCCTCTACGCGGGCCGGACGCGTCAAGGGCATGGTGGTGTGGCGTGCTCGGTTCAGGGCGGCGTGCTCGCCCGCCCTGCGGCCGAAGACCAGCGTGTCGAGCAGCGAGTTGGCCCCCAGCCGGTTGGCGCCATGCACCGACACGCACGCCACCTCGCCCGCCGCGTAGAGCCCGGGGACGTTCGTCTGGCCGTGGGTGTCGGTCTTGACCCCGCCCATGATGTAGTGGTTGCCGGGGCGGATGTGGATGGGCTCGCGGGTGATGTCGACCCCCGCATAGTCCCGCCCGATGTTGACGATCTCCCGCAGCGCCTCGAGCGTGCGGCGGCGCGGCACCTTGGTGATGTCGAGCGCCACCGTCCCGTCCGGGAAGCCGCGGCCCTCATTGATCTCGGTCTGCTCGGCACGGGACACGACGTCCCGCGAGGCCAGCTCGAGCTTGTTCGGCGCGTAGCGCTCCATGAACCGCTCGCCCTCGGCGTTCAAAAGCCAGGCCCCCTCGCCGCGGGCGCCTTCGGTGATCAACAGGCCATTACCGGCCAGGGTCGTGGGGTGGTACTGGACCATCTCCATGTCCTGCAGCCTGGCGCCGATCTGGTAGGCCTGGGCGATCCCGTCTCCGGTCACGATCAGGCCGTTGGTGGTGGGCTGGTAGACCTGGCCCGCCCCGCCGGAGGCCAGGATCACGGCTTTGGCGTTGAACACCTCCAGGTGGCCGTCGCGCAGGTTGCGGCAGATGGCGCCCGTGCAGTGGCCGTCGTCGTCCTGGAGCAGATCGACCGTGAACCACTCCTCGTAGCGGTCGAGCTGCTCGTGGTGCTTCAGCAGCTGCTCGTAGAGCACGTGCAGGATGGCCTGGCCGGTGATGTCGGCGACGTAGTAGGTGCGGGCGGCGGAGGCGCCGCCGAACGCCCGCGTTCCCAGGTGGCCGGCATCATCTCGGTGGAAGGTGACCCCGGCGTGCTCGAGCCACAGGATCTCGTCGGGCGCCTCGCGGCACATGATCTCGATCGCGTCCTGGTCGCCGAGGAAGTCCGAGCCCTTGACCGTGTCGAAGGCGTGTGACTCCCAGGTGTCTTCCGGGTTCAGCGCGGCGTTGATTCCGCCCGCTGCGGCGACCGAGTGCGAGCGGACGGGATGGACCTTGGAGACGATTCCAACCGTCGCGCCGTTCTGAGCGGCCGCCAGCGCCGCTCGCTGGCCGGCGAGGCCCGCGCCGATGATCAAGACGTCATGGGAAGGCACGGCGGGCGATTCTATTGATCGCCGGTTTTCTGGTTTTTGCGAGCTGACGGCGGCTCGTTCGCCGCCCAGGCCCGGACCGCTCGGCCCCGCCCCGCGACCTGTTCAAACTCACATTTCTTCCAACCCGAGCGGGTTTTGCGCAGTTGAACACGAATATCGTGTTAGACCGCCCCTTCGCCGCCATAACGACCTCGATTTGTGACCTTGAACAGGTCGATCCGGGCAGCCGCCCGCTGCCTGGGCTCGCAACGTCGGCCGCTACTGCGGCTTCATCCCGCCACGCGGGTTGCGCGGGTGGTACATGACGCCCGCCAGGAAGTCTCGGTTCAGCCGTCCGATCACCCGGATCGAGATCTCCTTTGGGCACGCCGCCTCACATTCGCCGTAGTTGGTGCAGCCGCCGAACCCTTCGGCGTCCATCTGCTCGACCATGTCCTGGACGCGGGCGTAGCGCCCCGGCTGGCCCTGAGGTAGATCGGCGAGGTGGGTGACCTTGGCGCCGGTGAACAACATCGCGGCGCCGTTGGGGCAGGCCGCGACGCAGGCACCGCAGCCGATGCAGATGGCGGCGTCGATCGCCTCCTCGGCCTGCTCCGGGCTGACCGGGTTGGCGTTGGGCTCCGGCTTGGGGCCGGCGTCGACGCCCGCGTAGCCGCCCGCCTGCTGGATCCGGTCGAGCGCCGAGCGGTCGACGATCAGGTCGCGGATCACCGGAAAGGTGCGGGCCCGGAACGGCTCCACGGTGATCGTCGCGCCGTCCTCGAACTGGCGCATGTAGACCTGGCACGTGGTGGTGCCCGTGCCGGGGCCGTGGGGGCGGCCGTCAATCGTCATCGAGCAGGTGCCGCAGATCCCCTCCCGGCAGTCGCTGTCAAACGCGATCGGGCGCTGGCCGTCGACCACCAGCCGGTCGTTGAGCTGATCGATCATCTCCAGGAACGACTCGTCGGAGGCGACGTCGCCGACCTCATAGTCCTCGAAACCGCCCGAGGATTCGGTGTCCTCCTGGCGCCACACCCGCAGGGTGAAGTTCACGCGTAGCTCCGCTGCTTGGGTTGCAGCTCGTTGAACTCGAGCGGCTCGGCATGGCGCGCGGGCTCTTCGCTCTCGCCCTGGTACTCCCACACCCCTACGTGCGCGAAGCGATCGTCGTCGCGGACCGGCTCTCCCTCTTCGGTCTTGTGCTCCTCCCGCAGGTGGCAGCCGCACGATTCGTCTCGCGCCAGCGCGTCGCGGCACATCAGCTCCGCGAGCTCGAGGAAGTCCGCTACCCGCCCCGCGTACTCAAGCCCCTGGTTCAGCGACATGGCATCGCCTCCCACCTTGACGTCGGACCAGAACTCTTTCCGGATGCCTGGGATCTCCTGCATGGCCTTCTCGAGCCTGGCGCCTTCCCGCGAGACGCCGCATACGTCGAGCATCAGCTTGCCCAGCTCGCGGTGGAAGTGCCTGGTGGGGGTCTTGCCGTCGACCGACAGGATCCGCTCGAGCCGCTGCTCCACCGCCGACTGGGTCTGCGCGAATGCCTCATGCTCGGGATCCGCGTGCGGCTCCTCCAGGCGGGCCAGGTAGTCCGTCACCGTGTGGGGCACCACGAAGTAGCCGTCTGCCAGGCACTGCATCATCGCGCTGGCGCCGAGCCGGTTGGCACCGTGGTCGGAGAAATTGGACTCGCCGATCGCGAACAGGCCGGGCACCGTGGTCTGCAGGTTGTAGTCCACCCACAGGCCTCCCATCGTGTAATGCGGCGCCGGATAGATCTGCATGGGCACGGACCACGGGCTGGCGCCGGTGATCCGCTCATAGAGCTCGAACAGGTTTCCGTACCGGGCCTCGATCTCACGCTCGCCGCGGTGCTCGATCGCGTCGCGGAAGTCCATGTAGACCGCGTAGCCGGTGGGCCCTACACCGTGGCCCTCGTCGCACACGTGCTTGGCCGCTCGCGAGGCCACGTCGCGCGGGACCAGGTTCCCGTAGCGCGGGTACATCTCCTCCAGGAAGTAGTAGCGCTCGTCGTCCGGGATGTCGTTCGGCTCGCGGTCTTCGTCCTTGTCGCGCGGAACCCAGACCCGGCCGTCGTTGCGCAGCGACTCTGACATCAACGTCAGCTTCGACTGGTGCTCGGCCGTCTGCGGGATGCAGGTCGGATGAAGCTGCGTGTAGCAGGGGTTCGCAAACCCGGCCCCGCGCTTGTACGCCCGCCACACGGCGGTGACGTTGCAGCCCACGGCGTTGGTCGACAGGAAGTAGACGTTCGAGTAGCCGCCGGTGGCAAGGACCACCGCGTCGGCCGGGAACGGCTTCGTCTCGCCGGTGACCAGATCGCGGGCGATGATCCCCCGGGCCCGGCCGTCGCAGATGACGATGTCGAGCATCTCGTGACGGGTGTGCGCGCTGACCTGGCCGGCCCTGACCTGTCTCATCATCGCCCCGTAGGCGCCCAACAGGAGCTGCTGTCCGGTCTGACCTCGGCAGTAGAACGTGCGCTCCACGAGCACGCCGCCGAACGACCGCGTCGCCAGCAGGCCCCCATACTCGCGGTTGAAGGGGACTCCCTGCGCCACCGCCTGGTCGATGATCTCGCTCGAGAGCTCCGCCAGCCGCCACACGTTGGCCTCGCGCGAGCGGAAGTCTCCTCCCTTCATCGTGTCGGCGAACAGGCGCTCGACCGAGTCCCCGTCGTTGGAGTAATCCTTGGTGGCGTTGATCCCGCCCTGGGCCGCGATCGAGTGCGCGCGCCTCGGTGAATCTTGAAAGCAGAACGATTGGACCCGGTAGCCCATCCCGGCGAGCGTGGCGGCGGCGCTGGAGCCCGCCAGCCCTGTGCCTACGACCGCCACGACGTGATCGGAGCGCCCGCGGGGCCCCACCAGCTCGTGGTTGTCCCTCCAGATCCGCCACTTCTCGTCGATCGGACCGTCGGGCACACGCGAGTCGAGGATCATCTGGCCCTCGCCGGCGGTTGGGAATGGAGGCCCACGACCTGAATGGCCGAACGAAGTCCGGCTGCCCTAGTCTCCGGATGGAGGCCCGCTGCCCGAGTCCCCGAATGGACGGCTGCCCGAGTCCCCGAATGGACGGCTGCCCGTGTCCCGGGCCCGACCGGCCTGGGGAACACGTCGGCCGCGTACAGGATCGGGATGAGCGCGAACCCCACCACGGTGACGACAGTTACACCGGTGGCCAGCCGGCGCCAGAACCAGTTGCGGTCGGGGTTGTCGACGCCCGCCGTCTGCGAGCCGCTCCACAGCCCGTGGTTTAGGTGAAAGCCCAGCAGCACCACCGCCACAACGTAGATGGTCACGATCCACCAATCCTGAAACGCGCCGTACAGGTTGGCGTACACCGCGCCCTTGACCAGCTTGGTGGGGTGGATGGTGAGCGTCGAGAGCTGAAGGACGTGGAAGATGGCGAATGCCAGGACCAGGACGCCGGTCCAGGTCATCGTCCTCGCGAAGATGGTCGATCGGACTGGCTTTGACGTCTGGTTCCGCGGCCGGGCCTTGCGGTTGAGCCGCCAGAGCTGGACGACCGCCACCACGTGCAGGACGAGGGCGATGATGAGGATGATCCGCACGATCCACAGCACCATGTCGTGCGGGAAGACGGGCGAGCCGATCCTCCGCAGGAACCGGGCGTAGCTGTCGACGGCGGGGTGGCCGTGGCCGGGACCCTCGATCGCCTTGAGGTTCCCCAGCATGTGCAGGACGATCCAGATGGCGATGATCGCGCCCGTCACGGCCGCGACGTACTTCTTGCCTATCGTCGTCCGCCACAGGGTGAGGAGCCGGTGGGGGCGGTAGTCGATCGTCGCGCCGTTGTTGATCATCGGCGCGGCGATTGTATGAAGAGTTCATCCGAACACCCCCCGGCGCGCGTCTGGCGGCGGCGGATCTGCGCGGATCTGGCGGCGGCGGATCTGCGCGGATGTGTCGTCCTCGGATGCTCGCGCAACGCTGCTGCACGTCGGCGGTCCAGCCGCGAGTGTCCGCGTGCGGGCCTAGGCGGGGCCCGAGCCCAGCGTCGATCGCAATGCCCGCTGGACCTGCTCGATAGTCACCACACCCCGCAACACGCCCAGGTCATCGACTGCCATCACCGCCCCGAGCCGTCCGAGCGAGTCCGAGGAGAGGACCTCGGTCAGCGGCCGGTCGAGGTTCACGCGCCAGTTGCCTGTCTCTCCGGCATCGAGTACGGAGCCAACCGTCAGCCACCCCTCGCCGGAGTCAAACGCGCTCTGTAGCCGTGGCTGGCGAGCGATCCCCAGGAACCGCCCACCGCCGTCGATCACCGGGAACCAAGACCAGCCATAGCGGAGGAAGTAGTCGTCCAGCGCCCGGCCTACCGCGGCGTCCGAAGGAATCGCCACCGGCTCTGAGTCCATGATGTCCGCCACCCGTACACGCTCGATCCGCTCGGTGAGCGCCGTCTGCACGATCGCCCCGCGGGCCGCCTGGTTGAGCAGGAACGCCACCGCGACCAGCCACAGGCCGCTGAACAAATCCTTGGTGGCCAACGTGAGCCAGATGCCGCCGCCGGCCACGATGACGGCAAAGCCCCGCCCGAGCCGGGCGGCGGCCAACGTGCCGCGGGCTTTGTCGCCCTTCAGGCGCCACACGATCGCGCGGGTGATCCGCCCTCCGTCGAGCGGGAACGCGGGCACCAGGTTGAAGGCCAGGATCAGCACGTTCATCAACAGAAGCCAGCTCAGCGACAGCAAGACCGGGGTGATGCGGATCGACTGATCGAGCCGGGCCGCGTCAACCAGGCGGTGGGGCCCGACGATCAGCAGGTCGACAATCAGGCACAGGACGACGAAGCAGAACGTGGCCAGCGGACCGGCGGCTGCGACCTTGAACTCCTCGCCGGGCGTGCGGGTGTCACGACTCATCTGCGCCAATCCGCCGAACAGGAACAGGTCGATACGACGGATCTCGATCCCCTGCCGACGCGCCGCCAGCGAGTGCCCCAGCTCGTGCCAGATGAGCGAGACAAAAAACAGCAGCACCGTTACCACGGTCGTGAGGTATGCCACCCCGTCGGAGCTGTGCAGCACGGACCGGAAGTTCGGCGACAGCCAGAAGATCAACAAGAAGAGGATCAGAAACCAGCTCGGATCGACGCCGATCCGGATGCCGAGCACATCCATCAGCTTGATCGAGCCGGGCCGACGGAACATGCTGCAATGGTGGCACAGGGTGACCCCGCTGACCCACCGACCATGACCAGGAGCAATCACATGTTGGAGCTACGCACCCGACTGGCGGAGATGACCGATCTACGAAACGTCAAGCAGCTGCTCGAGTGGGATCACCAGACGATGATGCCGCCAGCCGGTTCGACCTCCCGGGCGGAGACGGTGGGAACGCTCGAGCGGATAACCCACGAGCTGTTCATCTCCGATGAGACCGGCAGGCTCCTGGAACGGGCGGAGGAGGAGTTCGACGGGGCAGCCCCTGATTCCGACGACGCCAGAATCGTCGCTGTCACCAGGCGCCGCTGGGAGAAGGCTCGGCGCGTACCGGTCGAGCTGGCGGCGGACATCTCCCGCGCCGCGGCGCTCGGCCACGACGCCTGGGTCGAGGCTCGCGGGAGATCAGATTTCGACGCGTTTGCTCCCTACCTCGAGCGCAACGTCGAGCTTGCTCGCCGCTATATCGACTGCTTCGACTCGTATGAATCGGCATACGACGTCCTGCTCGACGATTACGAGCCCGACATGCGGACCACCGAGGTGGCCTCTCTGTTCGCCGAGCTTCGCTCCGAGCTGGTGCCACTGATCGCCACCCTGCGCCAACACTCAGACCGGGTGGATGACTCGTGCCTGTACGGCAGTTTCGCCACTGACGATCAAAGGCGGCTGGTAGCGGATGTGTTGAAGCTGATGGGCTTTGACCGGCGAAGCTGGCGCATGGATGACACAGTGCACCCGTTCGCGATTGGCCTGGGGGCCGGCGACACGCGCATCACCACACGCTGGGATGAGAGTTACTTCGCCTCCGGGCTCTTCGGAGCGATGCACGAATGCGGCCACGGCCTGTACGAGGCCGGTATCGCCGACGAGCTGAGGCGCACCCCGCTCGGGCACGGCGAGTCGCTCGGGCTGCACGAATCCCAAAGCCGCATGTGGGAGAACATGGTCGGACGCTCGCGGCAGTTCTCTGAAGTACTGGCGCCGCTTGTGGCAGAAGCGTTCGGGACGAAGCTCGATCCGGATGCGCTCTACCGGGCGGTGAACCTCGTGAAACCCTCACTGATCCGGGTCGAGGCCGACGAGGCGACCTACGGACTACACGTGGTGTTGCGCTTCGAGCTCGAGCAGGACCTGATTGAGGAGCGGCTCAAGGTGGCCGAACTCCCGCAGGCGTGGAATGCCAAGGTCAAGGACTACCTGGGTATCGACGTACCTGACGACGCCCACGGTGTCCTCCAGGACGTTCACTGGGCGGGAATGTCGATTGGCTATTTCCCAACCTACGCACTCGGGAACCTGATCGCCGGACAGTTGTGGGAGCAGGCGCACCGCGATGTGCCCGATCTGGACGATCGGATTGCGGCCGGCGAGGCGCAGCCGCTGAGGGAGTGGCTGCGGGACCGGGTGCACCGGCACGGATCCAAGTGGGGCGCCAAGCAGCTGCTCGAGCGAGTGACTCAGAGCACCATCTCCGTGACGCCGTTTGTTTCCTACCTCAAGCGCAAGCTGTCGGACGTCTACGGCATCGATCTGTCCGTATAGGGTTCATGATCCAACCTCGAAAGGACCACAAGTGACTCCAGTGAAAGTCGCCGTCACCGGTGCTGCCGGCCAGATCGGCTACGCAATCCTGTTTCGAATCGCGTCGGGCCAGCTGCTCGGACCCGACACTGAAGTCCGGCTTTCGCTGCTGGAGATCCCCGACGCCGTCAAGGCCGCCGAGGGCACCGCGATGGAGCTAGACGACTCCGCGTTCCCGCTTCTGGCCGGGGTGGACATCTCAGACGACGCGGGCAACGCATTCGACGGGGTGAACGTCGCGCTGCTCGTGGGGGCACGTCCCCGCACAAAGGGAATGGAACGCTCAGATCTGCTCGAGGCCAACGGGGGCATCTTCAAGCCTCAGGGACAGGCCCTCAACGAAAACGCGGCTTCTGACATCAAGGTTCTGGTGGTCGGGAACCCGGCGAACACCAACTGCCTCATCGCCCAGAGGAACGCGCCCGACATTCCGCGGGAGCGCTTCACCTCGATGATGCGCCTTGACCACAACCGAGCGATCGCGCAGCTGGCATCCAAGACTCAGACCCCCGTCCGAGAGATCACGAACATGACTGTATGGGGCAACCACTCGACGACCCAATACCCCGACATCACGCACGCCACGGTGAGCTCTAGAAACGCAGCAGAGGTCGTCGATGATCAAGGATGGATCGAGAACGAGTTCATTCCCACCGTGGCCAAGCGCGGCGCGGCGATCATCGAAGCGCGCGGCGCATCGAGCGCGGCGTCAGCGGCTAACGCGGCCATCGACCACGTCAATAACTGGGTGAACGGCACTCCGCAAGGCGACTGGGTGACGATTGGTGCCCCCTCCGACGGCTCCTACGGTGTGGAGGAGGGAGTGTTCTGCGGGTTTCCCTGCACCTGCTCCGGCGGGTCATACGAGATCGTCCAGAATCTCGAGGTCGACTCGTTTTCACGCGAGCGCATCGACGCCAGCGTGGCGGAGCTGGGGGAGGAGCGGGCGGCCGTCGAGCAGCTGGGACTGCTCTAGGGCAACGGATGTTTCTGTCGCCTGGCGACAGAAACATCCCCCCGGGCGCTCCCTAGGCCGGCACCCAGCCGTTGCCGTCGCGCTTTACCTGGCCTTCCTGTTCCAGGCGGGGCATCACCCTGTACAGGTAATTGGGCTCGATCTTGATCTCCGACGCAATCTGCGGGATCGTGATCCCGGGCCGGGAGCGGACGAGTTCGAGGGCCTGAACCGCACGGGTGGTGCCCCGGCGCCGGCCCCTGGGGCGGCCGGGACCGCGGCGGCGGCGCGTGGTTGTGCGCGAGCCGCGCGGGCGGCCCGGGCCGCGACCGACCAGCGCCGAGCGTGCGGCTTCGAGCCGTGAGACCTCTGCCTTGAGCTCACGCAGCCGCTCGTCGATGTCTTTCACCGTGCTGTCAACGAAGCCTGCCAAAGTGGTTCTCCTCTGGTGGAACCTGTAGAAACGAACCGTGGTAACCATACACACCGTCACTCCGCAGAGTGCAAGTGTCGATCAATCTCGCTCCAGCAATTCCTTCAACTTCTGGAGTGAACGGTTCGCTTCTCGCTCCGAGGCCGCCCCGACAATCACCCTGCTGGCGACGACACCCAATCGTCCACCAGGCGGAGTGAACTCGTTGAAGTACTCGAACTCGGTGGGGCCATCGCTCGTCCCCTGACAGCTCGTAGCGAATCCTGGCGCGGGAATGAGCAGGTCCCCTCCCCTCCCATTCCGCATGCATTGGGGCGTTCACATCGACCAGCGTCCAGTGGACAGTGAAGCTGATGCCCCGAAAGTGCATCACCTGCTCCATCGTCGAACCGGGGCGCAATGGCTCGCTAGGGGCGCTCTTGAACGCGCGGTGGATGGTGACCCACCGTTCGAGCCGGTTGGGATCCATCACCGTCTCCCACACGCGCTCGACCGGCGCGTCGATCTTCGTCTTGACGTGCACGACGCTCATAGCCGTTGGGAGACACTAACGGCGGCGGGCGCCGGGGTGGGCCGATCGTTATCGCGCCGGGGTGGGCCGATCGTTATCGGGCCCGGGCGGGTCGATCGTTATCGGGCCGCCAAGCGCCTCGATTGTCTCCCACTCCCGGAGCGCATGCTCGATCGCGGCGTCGAGCGAGTGCAACCTAACCCCGAGCAGGCTTGCGGCGCGGTCATCACGGGGCAGCAGGTCCTCGGCAAGGCTTTCCATCAAGGGCCCGATCAAGGAGTGGTCCTCGCCCGCCACCAGCGCCGAGATGCGACTGGCGATCGGTGTCACCGTCAGACGGTTGAACCCGATCGTCGGGCGGGACGACGAGCATGTGCTCGCGGATCCGGTCGATCAGCTCGCCGTAGGTGACGAGGTCCGGGCCGGCGGCGTCGAGCGACTGGCCGCAGACCTCCTGGTTGGTGGCGGCGCGCGCCAGCAGCTCGATCATGTCCCGCTCGTCGATGGGCGCCGTGCGATGCGTTCGCCACGCGGGCACCGCCAGCACCGGCAGCCGCTCCACCAGGCGCACCAAAAACCTGAACGACCGGTTGCGGGCGCCGATCACGATCGATGCCCTGAACGCCACGCCACAGGGGACCGCCCGAAGCAGGATCTCCTCCACCGCCAGGCGGCTCGATAGATGCATCGAAACGCGCCCCTCGGTTGGCACCGGCCCGCCGAGGTAGACGATCCGCTCGACGCCGGCTGCGCCCGCCGCACGAGCAAACGTCTCCGCCGCCTGGCGCTCCCGCGCCGGAAACGCGCCATCGGCGGTCGTCGCGGGCTCCATCGAGTGGATCAGGAAGTACGCGACGTCGATCCCCTCGAGCGCCTCGGCCAGCCCCTCACCCGACACTGCATCGCCCGTCAGTACCGGTATGCCTCGGACACGGGCCCGCGAGGGGTCGCGTGCAAATCCCCGGACCGCGTGTCCGTCGCGCACCAGCCGGGGTGCGAGGACCGATCCCATGTAGCCGGTGATCCCCGTTAGAAGGATGTTCAAGCCCATGGCGCCGGTCCCACGAAGCTCCGGTCCAGCTCGGTGGCGCGCGGCGCGCCGGCCAGCGCCAGGGCCGCGTCGAACTCTGAGAGCAGGATCTCCAGCACGCGCCTTGCGCCCTCGGCGCCGGCCACCGCCAGCCCCCATAGAACGGGGCGGCCGACCATCACAGCCCGAGCGCCAAGCGCAAGTGCCTTGAGCACGTCGGTGCCGCGGCGGATGCCGCCGTCCACGATCACATCGATCTGCTCCCCCACAGCGTCGACGACAGCCGGGAGGGCATCCGCCCCCGACACGGTGGTGTCGAGCTGGCGCCCGCCGTGGTTTGAGACCACCACCCCGCGCGCACCATTCGCGGCCGCCAGGCGCGCGTCCTGCGGCGTCAGGATTCCCTTCACCACTATCGGCAGCGAGCTGTCGGCGGCGAAGTGCTCGATATCGCTCCACCGGAGCCCGGCGTCGATCAGCGCCACGAACTCGGCAGGAGTCATCGTGGCCGGACCGTGCGCGAGCTCAGAGGCGATCGGCATACGCAGCTCGCGCTCCCGAGCTCCTCTTACGGGCAGATCGACCGTCACGACCAGCGCCTCGTAGCCTGATTCCTGGGCGCGGGCTACGAGCTCGCGGCTGACGCCACGGTCGTTGAACACGTACAGCTGAAACCAGCGCGAGGCGTCGGGCACGGCCTCGGCGACCACCTGGACGCCCTTGGTCGCGAAGGTCGAGATGCATACGATCGAATCGGTCGCCGCGGCGGCACGGGCGGTCGCGATTTCTCCTTCGGCGGGCTCGGCGAGTCCGTGCAACGCCGTCGGGGCGACGATCACCGGATGCCGGCGCTCCTGCCCCAGCAGGTTCACGCCGAGGTCGCGCTGTGACACGCCGACGAGCACCCGCGGGTGGATGGCCAGGCGCCGCCAAGCGGCCTCGTTCTCGGCCAGCGTGATCTCGTCGGCGGCGCCGCCGAAGTAATAGGCCTGCGCTCCGGCGTCCAGCGACTCGGCGGCAGCTCGCTCGTAGTCTGCGAGCGTGATCAGCATCCACTGAGCAAAGCTACGGAAAATGCGGCCAGCTCTCCGGCCGGACCGCAAATCACCTGCAATTTCCGGAAGTCCGGGGATGTGAAGAATTGGTTGCGTTTTCCGGAAATCGTGGTTGCGGCGGGGGGGTGAAGTTCGCTTTGATCCCACGAGTCGGATCGAGCAACGGAGTAGAGAGAGGGCGGATCAGGCATGGCGACCGGGCGGATGAAGGCGAGCTGCGAGAACTGTTTCTTCCGCCAGAACCATCTGTGTGCTGTCGCCGGTGACGCACCGTGCGCGAGCTTCCGCCCCAACCACCCAGAGGGGCTGCGCCCACCGAGCCAGCTGCGGTTCGTGTTCCGCCAAGAGCGGGCGCTTCAGGTGGCGTGGGCGTTCCCCTCGCCGGCTGAGCAGGTCGCACTGCACGCGTAGCGTCCCGATATCCTGCGGCGCATGTTTTGGCCGCTGGCCGCAGGCTTCATCGCTTTTCTCATCATCGTGGTACTGATCGGCTGGGCGGTCAACCGCTCCGAGCAGCGCGCTCGGAGACAATAAGGTCCGGCGATCGGGTCTCGCGCTCCGTCCTGCGCGCCAGCCACTCTGCTCCGCGGCGTGTCAGTGAGCCCGTGGGCGATGATCGAGCAGAACACCGCCAACGCCGCGATATTGAAGATCCTTGAGCCGGAGGCGATCCGATCCCCCAGCACGAGCAGTGCGAAGGTCATCGTCGAGATGCCCTTGGGACCAAACCAGGACATGAAGGCCCGGGTCGCCGTGTCGGTCGTGGTGCCGGTCAGTGCTGCGAACACGCCCACCGGCCGCGCGACCAGCAGCGTGACTACGACGATTCCAACCGCCGCCCAACCGTCGCCGAACAGCCCGTGCAGCGTCAGCACCGAGCCGAACACCACGAAGATGCCGAGCTTGACGATCTCGACCAGATCTTCCGACTGGTGTGAGAAGTGGGCCCGCAGATCGGGCCGCCGAATACCAAGCGTGATCGCCGCAACGTACACCGCGATCAGACCGTTCCCATGCGGCGGCAGCACCGCGATCCCGTAGGCGGCGAACGCGGCGCCTAGCGCGTACAGCGCCTTCTGGTGGATGGGAATCTCAGGCTCGAGTCCCTCTTCGCGTGGCATCAGCCGCGCCGCCACAAATCCTATGACGACCCCGGTGGCGAACCCCAGCCCGATGTCCTCCAGGATGAACCGCCACCAGACGAAGTGATTGCCACCGGGGGTCAGCACCGCGGCGAAAGCCAGCACCGCAGGCAGCGCGAGCCCGTCGTTCAGTCCCGACTCGAGGTTGAGCGAGTGGCGGACGACCTGCGGCACCCGAGGGTTGGTGACGACGCTCGACGACAGCACCGGATCGGTCGGCGAAAGCAGGGCCCCGAGGAGCAGGCACTCGATCCAGCTCAGGTCCGTCAGTGCCTTTGCCGCCAACGCGATGACGCCTAGCGTCAGCGGCATAGCCAGCAGTAGCTTGCGCAGCGGCAGATGCCAGTGGGTCTGCAGCAGCTCGGCGTCGACCTCGAGGCCGTCGCGGAACAGGATCACGATCAGCGCGACGATCGCCAAATCGTTGATGAACGGTGAGCGAGCGTGGAAGTGGAGCACCTGGAGCCCGCCCTGGCCGAGCACGAATCCCGCGAGCACGAACAGCGCCGTCAGCGACAGGAAGCTCCGCTTGGCGATTCCCGAGGTGAGCGCTCCGAGCGCTAACAGCGCCCCGAACACGAGCAACGTCGAGTTGAGCCAATTGGTGCTGATAACGCCAAACGGCTGGAACATCAGGAAAGTGGCCGGTGAGTGCGCATGGCAGTGAGATGTACGCCGACCAGACTTCCCGGCTCGCCGACAGGGATCGTAACGCCGGCCGGTGGCCGAGGCCGCAGGGAACGCTGCATCCGTGAGCGTCGCCGCCACCCACCATGCAGCCCGAAAAGCGCCGTTCCCGCGGCCAGGCTGCACCCCGAAAACCGCCGCTCCCCAGGACAAACGGGGATAGAGTGTCGGACATCACGAGAGAGGAGCCGGTTGCACGTAACGGTGCTGGGAAAGTCGCCGTCGTGGCAGGACGTCGGCGGGGCCTGTAGCGGTTACCTGGTCCAGGAGGATGACTTCGCGCTGCTGTTGGACTGTGGCAACGGCGTGTTCTCGAAATTGCGTCGCTTCTGCGACTACGTGGATGTCGACGCGGTGCTGGTCAGCCACCTGCACGCCGATCACTTCCTCGATCTGGTGCCGTTCAGTTACGCGCTCACGTACGCCCCCCGCCAGCAACCGGTCCCGGTCGCGGGGTGGCCGGGGACGCTGGCTCCGGCGCGGCCGCAGCTGTGGGCGCCGGTCGGGGCCCAGGACACGCTGCGGCAGATCGTCGGCTGCTGGGGCAACGAGGATCTGGTCGAGAAGGCGTTCGAGCTCCACGAGTACGACGGCCCCGACGAGCTGGAGGTCGGGCCTTTCCGGATCCACTTCTGCGAGGTGCCTCACTACATGCCGGCCTACGCGGTTGAGCTCAGCGCCAACGGCTCTCGCCTGACCTACAGCTCCGACTGCGCGCCGAATGACGAGCTCGTCCGCTTCGCGCGCGGGACAGACATGCTGCTCATCGAGGCCACCCTGCCCCGGCCAGAGCGAACCGGCGTCCGCGGTCACCTAACTCCCGGAGAAGCGGGCGATCACGGCCGCCGGGCGCTGGCTCGCCGGCTGGTGCTCACCCACTACTCCGACGAGCTCGACGCCGACTGGACCCGGGCCCAGGCGGGGCAGGCGTTCGGCAGCGCCGTCGAACTGGCGCAGGAGGGCGCGGTCTACGACCTCTAGCCGGGCGGCCTTTCGGCGGCGGCTAGGCTTGGGCCTATGCCAGAGCGCGACCTGTTCGCGAACTTCGAGCGCATGCGACGAGAGGTGGACGAGCTATTCGGCGATGTGTTCGAGCGCACCGGTCTCTCGCGGCGTCGCGGCGGTTTCTCCCCGGCCGTTGACGTCGCTTACGCCGCCGACCCGCCCCGGGCGATCATCACCGCAGAGCTGCCGGGCGTCGAGCTGGGCGAGCTGGATCTAGAGATTCAGGGCCGGATGCTGATCCTGGCCGGCCGCCGCGGCCCGGCCTGCGCCGAAGGAGACGTCTACCAGCAGGTGGAGATCGGACACGGACAATTTCGGCGCGCCATCGAGCTGGGACGCGACGTCGTTGCCGAGCAGGCCAAGGCCAGGTACGAGGACGGGATGCTGCGGATCGAGGTGCCGCTGGCGCCGGCCGCTCCGCGATCACGGGCGGTACCGATCGAGTCGGGCTCCGAAGAGTCGTGATCGAGGTCGGGGCCCCGGGTAGCGGGCCGCGGGACGTGGCCGTCGGGGCGGGGCGGACGCTCCCGGACCGGGCGCCGGTCCTCCCGCTGCGGGACATGGTCACGTTCCCGGACATGATGATCCCGTTGAACATCGGCCAGGAGCGCTCGATCGAGCTCATCAACGACGCGCTGCGCGGAGACCGCTCGATCGTGATGGTCGCCTCCCGCAACGCGGAGGTCGAGACGCCCGGGCCCGACGACCTCTATTCGGTGGGGGTGCTCGGCGTCGTGGCGCGCATGATCCGAGTGCCCGACGGAACGCTGCGGGTCCTGATCCAAGGCGGACAGCGGGTGCGGATCGAGCGCTGGGATCAGACCGAGCCCTACCTGGTGGCCGAGATCGCGGACAGCCCCGACATCGTCAACCAGACGCCCGAGCTGGTTGCGCTGATGCGCAACGTGCAGCAGACGTTCTCGAACATCATCGAGCAGGTTCCCTACCTACCGGAAGAGCTCCAGGTGATGGTGGCCAATGTCGATGACCCCAGCGCGCTGACGAGCCTGATCGGGGGCTCACTCAGGATCCCGACCGAGGAGAAGCAGACCCTCCTGGAGGAGCGCGACGTGTCCAAGCGGCTGCGGCGGCTGTCGGAGACGTTGGCGCGCGAGCTCGAAGTGGTGGCCATCGGCTCGCGGATCCAGTCGCAGGTTCAATCGGAGCTCGAGAAGGGCCAACGCGAGTACTTCCTGCGCCAGCAGATGAAGGCGATCCAGGAGGAGCTCGGCGAGGCCGACGAGGCCCAGGCCGAGGTGAACGAGCTGCGCGAGCAGCTGGACGCCATCGAGCTGCCCGAGGAGGTCCGCAAGCAGGCCGAGCGCGAGCTCGGTCGGCTGGAGCGCCTCCAGCCGGCGATGGCCGAGTACGGGGTGGTGCGCAGTTACCTGGAGTGGATCGCGGCGCTGCCGTGGGATACCTCGACCGAGGACAACCTCGATCTACGACATGCCCGCGAGGTTCTGGACGCCGATCACTACGACATCGAGCAGGTCAAGGACCGGATCCTGGAGTTCCTGGCCGTGCGCTCGCTGAAACCCGACGCAAGGGGATCGATCCTTTGCTTCGTCGGCCCTCCGGGCGTGGGCAAGACCTCGCTGGGACGCTCGATCTCCCGGGCGCTGGGACGGAAGTTCGAGCGAATCAGCGTCGGCGGCGTGCGCGACGAGGCCGAGATCCGCGGCCACCGCCGGACGTACATCGGCGCCATGCCCGGGACGATCATCCGGGCGCTGCGCGACGCCGGCTCCAACAACCCACTGTTCATGATCGACGAGATCGACAAGATGGGGGCTGACTTCCGCGGTGACCCATCGAGCGCCATGCTCGAAGTACTCGACCCGGAGCAGAACTACAGCTTCCGGGATCACTACCTCGATCTCCCGTTCTCCCTTGAGAACGTGATCTTCATAACCACGGCAAATAACCTGGACACGGTTCCCGGTCCCCTGCGTGACCGGATGGAAGTCATCCAGCTCGCCGGCTACAGCGAGGAGGAGAAGCTTGAGATCGCCAAGCGCTACCTGGTGCCGCGCCAGATCGAGCGCAACGGGCTTCGGCGCTCAATGGTCTCCTTCACCGATGCCGGCCTGCGGACGATCATCTCCGATTACACGCGCGAGGCGGGGGTACGCCAGCTCGAACGGGAGATCGGGTCGGTGTGCCGAAAGATCGCACGTCAGGTTGCCGAATCGAATGGGCCGACGGTCCGCCGCCGGATCAGCGTGACCGAGCCGCGCGCCCGCGAGCTCCTTGGCAAGCGCCGGTTCTTCTCCGAGGCCCGCCGACGGACGGCGCGCCCGGGCGTCGCGACCGGATTGGCTTGGACGCCGGTCGGCGGCGAAGTGCTGTTCATCGAAGCCACGGCGATGCAGGGCAAGGGTCAGCTGACGCTGACCGGTCAGCTGGGCGAGGTGATGCGTGAGTCCGCCCAGGCAGCGCTCTCATACGTGCGCGCGAACGCCGACACCCTGGCCCCGGAGCTGGACGACAACTGGTTCGCCACGCACGACGTTCACATCCACGTTCCATCGGGCGCGATCCCGAAGGACGGGCCGAGTGCCGGAGTGGCGATCGCGGTCGCGTTGGCTTCTCTGCTCACCGGACGGCCGGTGCGAAGCGACGTGGCCATGACCGGCGAGATCACCCTCACCGGCCAGGTATTGCCGATCGGAGGGCTCAAGGAGAAGGCGCTCGCGGCCCAGCGCAACGGCATCCGCATCGTGATCGCGCCCGCCCTGAATGAGCAGGACGCCGATGAGATCCCGGCCCACCTGCGCTCCAGGCTTGAGTTCGTGTTCGCCTCTGAGATCGGCGAGGTGCTGGAGGTGGCGCTCCAGCGCCGGCGGGCCAGGGAACGCCCGGTCGCCGTCGCCTAGGGCCGCGACGGGGCGACCGGCTGCGCCTCGGCGCGGCGTCGGGAGCAATTCCTGTGCCGGACCTTGCAAACTGCGACTCCAACCGAGAAAATGAGGCCACTACAGTCACTAGGGGTTCGTTCGTCGTAGGGGCTACATCAATCGCAGGGCGAACCGAAGTACCGATGGGGTCGCGGGGCCCAGGAAGAGAGGGACAGGTATGGCATACGAGCTCCAGCTGAAGAGCAGTCAGGAGCGGGTGAAGATTCGCAGTCCGTGGGCGGCGGCGCTGCTGCCGATCATCACCTTGGGCATTTACCACATCGTGTGGTGGTATCGGATCAACCGGGAGCTGCGCGACTATGGTCGCGCCAAGGGCTATGACCTGGGGCAGAGCCCGGCGAACTCGGCACTGGCGCTGTTCCCGGGCGGGTTGATCATCGTGCCCGCGCTGATTTCGTACTGGCGCGGCACAAAGCGGGTTCAGGGAGCAGCGCGCCTTGGCGGACAGGAGCCGCCCAGCGGCTGGATCGCCCTGATCCTCTACGTGATCATCGCGCCCGCCTTCTCGGCCTATCTCCAAATATCGCTGAACGACTTGTGGCGCTCGGAGGCGGAAGCGCTGCCCGGACAGGCGCCGCCCCCGGAGCTGCCAGATACGATGCCGCCCCGCCTAGAGGACGTGCCGCAGCCTCAGCCGGAGCAGCAGCCAAATCCCTGACGCAGCCCAAGCACGCGGGAATTAGGGGCCCGGAGGGGCCCGCCATTCGGCCGACGGCCGCGCGGCGAGCCCCTATCGAGTCGTTGCCCCCGATGCCCCTTCTTCCGTGGCCCCCTGTGCCCCCTTCACTGCTCAGGCGAGCTGGCGGTCATTCGCGCCGAGCCGCTCCGGACGTTCATCGGCATTCGGAGGCGCCGACTTTAGCCCCAGCTTTCACAGCCACGATCGAGTGGAACATCGACGCTCGGCGCCCAGTGGTGAGCTGAGCGACGATCAGATCCCCAATCGCACTGCGTACATCGCGTATCCTGAGCGCTCCGAGACCACTCCCTAGGAGAGCCCAATGGCAAGACGCAGGAAGAGCACGGCGGTTCCGTTCAACGCCGCGGACGTCGCCAACATGGCGAAGTCGAATCCGTACCTCGCGCGGCTGATCGAGGATGCACGCCTGCGCAACAACGTCCGTCAGGCGGTCGACTCGAGCAGGCGCGTCTACGACCGCTTGTCGAATGGCAAGACCTCACCCCAGCAGCTTCTTAAGGACAAGAAGGTCCAGTCAGACGTGCGGAAGGCGTTGGAGGGAATTCGCGACGCCACGATCATCCTCACCGAGGCGCCGAAGAAGCGGGCCCGGAAGGGGCTGACGTTTGGGAAGACGATGCTGGTGGCGGGTATCGGCGGCGGGGCAGCGCTCGTCGGGTCCGAGAAGCTTCGCTCGAAGGTGCTCGACGTCCTGTTCGGGGCCGAGGAGGAGTTCGAGTACACCCCACCGGCGGCCGCGACCACCGCGAGCTCGCCGCCGACGCAGCAGGCGCCGGCCGGCGCGGCTTAACGGCTAAGCGGAAGACCTCGCATGGAGGCCGCAACCTCCATTACCCACGATGTCAGGCGCGAGCTCCCGGGCGAGAAGGCATCGCTGATCGTCGAGGCCATGCGCTCGAGCGTGGCCGCGCGGGGCATCGCGGGGTCGACGTTCGACCACGTGGCTCGGGAGGCGGGCGTCTCCCGCGGCCTGCTGCACTATTACTTCGGGACCAAGGAGCGGCTGCTGGTCGAGGTCGTGCGCCGGGAGTGCGACTTGACCCGCCAGCGGCTGGAGCGGGGTGTCTCGGGCGCCGACAGCGTCGACGACGTCCTCGCTGCTCTCGTGCAGAGCTTCGAGGACTTCATCGGCGAGGGCCCGAGCCACGTGGTCACGTTTTACGAGATCCTCACTCTCGCCCAGCGGAATCAGGAGATAGCGGCCGAGCTGGCTGAGCTCGGCCGCCAGGTCCGCGTCCACCTCGGAGATCTGCTGCGCGCCAAGGCGGATGCCGGGGTGCTGTCGCTGGACGCCGACCCCGAGGCGGCGGCGGGACTGCTCATGGCGCTCGCCGACGGGCTCACGGTCCGCATGCTGAGCGAGCCCGAGCTCGACATCGCGCCGCTGATGGACCTCGCGGTGTCGGCGGCCCGGGGGCTTCTGGCCTAGGCCCGCGCGCGCATCTGGCCTAGCGCCCGCGCGCGCATCAGCACCTAACGTTCCCGCGGCCCATGCGTCGTCTGGCCGTTCTCGCGATCGTCCTCGCCGTCCTTGTCATCTTGCTGATCGTCGCGCAGTTCGTCCTGCCCGGAATCGCGGCCCAGCGGCTCCGTGATCGCCTGTCGAAGTCGGGGCAGGTCCAGGACGTCCAGGTGAGCGCTTTCCCCGCGATCGAGCTGTTGTGGCACCAGGCGGACCGGGTGGTCGTCCGCATGAAGAACTACCACTCAAATCCCGGACATCTTTCGAGCCAGCTCGATCAGGCGGCAGATACCGGATCGCTCGACGCCTCGGCGGGCGAGCTCGACACAGGTCTTGTCACGCTCCACGACGCCACGCTTCGCAAGCGCGGCAACGGGCTCACCGGATCGGCGACCGTCACCGCCGCGGATCTACGCTCCTCGCTCGGCGGGGCCATACAGAACCTTCAACCCGTCGCCTCCGGTGGGGGCCAGCTGACTCTCCAGGGAACGGTTCTGGGGGTGACCGCAGACGCGACTCTCCGCGCCCAGAACGGCGCCCTGGTGATCCAGCCCGACGTCCCGCTCCTGAACTTCGTCACGCTGACTGTGTTCAGTGATCCACATGTCGAGGTTCAGGGCGTGGGCGCCGCCGGCGCGCCGGGAGGATTCTCGCTGTCAGCGAATGCGCGCTTGAAGTAGCGTCTTGGCGTGTCCTCCCTCGAGCTCACGGTCAACGGCGAGCACGTCCAGCTTGAGATCGACGTTCGAACCACGCTGCTCGACCTGCTCCGCGAGCACCTCGATCTGACCGGCTCGAAGAAGGGCTGCGACCACGGTCAGTGCGGAGCGTGCACCGTCTTGATCGACGGCAAGCGCGCGAACGCGTGCCTGGTTCTTGCCGTCACCCTGGAAGGTGCCGAGGTGACGACGATCGAGGGGCTGGCCGAGAACGGACAGCTTCACGCGCTCCAGGGCGCGTTCATCGAGCATGACGCGTTTCAATGCGGCTACTGCACGCCGGGGCAGATCTGCTCCGCCGTGGGAATGCTCGACGAGGCTCGTGGCGGGCTCCCGAGCTATGTCGCCGAGGATCTGCTCGCCGCTCCGGATCCGGCCGACGAGCACGAGATCCGGGAGCGAATGAGCGGCAACCTGTGCCGCTGCGGGGCGTACGTCAACATCGTGGCGGCGATCGCCGAAGTGGCGAGCGGGGCCGTCGCCGAGGAGGCCGAGTGAGGACGTTCTCCTATGAGCGCGCGGTTGACGTGAGCGGGGCCATCAGCTCTGCCACAGCCCCGGGCGCGATGTTCCTCGCCGGCGGCACGAACCTCGTGGATCTCATGAAGCTCGGCGTGGCGCGACCGGAGCGATTGATCGACGTCGGCAGACTCCCGCTCGACGGCATCGAGGAACTTCCTGACGGCGGCCTGTCGATCGGCTCAGGCGTCCGGAACTCGGATCTGGCCGCCCACCGGCCGTTGCGCGAGCGCTATCCAGTGCTGGCGCAGGCCGTCCTCTCGGGGGCTTCGGGTCAGGTCCGCAACCTGGCCACGGTCGCGGGCAACCTCCTTCAGCGCACCCGCTGCCCCTACTTCCAGGACATCTCCAAACCGTGCAACAAGCGTCGCCCGGGGTCGGGCTGTCCGGCGCGCGAGGGAGAGCACCGCAACCTGGCGATCTTCGGACAGTCCGAGCACTGCGTCGCCACCCACCCGTCCGACATGGCCGTGGCACTGGCAGCGCTCGACGCGCGAGTACGGGTGCACGGGCCAAATGGAGCCAGGACGTTGGCCACGCGAGAGCTGCACCGGTTACCCGGGGATCACCCGGAGCGGGACACGGTGCTCGAAGCTGGCGAGCTGATCACCGCGCTTGAACTTCCGCCACCCCTGCCGCACGCTCACTCGGCTTACCGAAAGGTGCGCGACCGGGCATCGTTCGCGTTCGCTCTGGTGTCGGTCGGGGTGGTGGTCCAGGTCGCGGACGGCGCCGTCGGCGACTGCCGGATCGCGTTGGGCGGCGTGGCGCACGCGCCCTGGCGGGCTGTGGCAGCCGAGGAGTCGCTCCGGGGCCAGCCGACGAGGGAGGACAGCTTCATCCGTGCGGCTGAGGCCGAGCTAGACCGGGCCACGCCCCTGCGCGACAACGCCTTCAAGGTCCCGCTGGCGCGCAACCTCCTGGTACGGGTGCTCGCGGAGGTGAGTCAGGCGTGAGCGTCGCGACGCGCGCCGTCGGCGCCCCGGTGGCGCGCGTCGAGGGACGCCTCAAGGTGACGGGCGAGGCCCGCTACGCGTACGAATACCGCGCGGAGCGCCTCACGTACGGCTGGATCGTGCAGTCCCCGATCGCGCTGGGCCGGGTCCGAGGCCTGGATGCCCAGGCCGCGCTGGCCGTGCCGGGCGTGCTCGAGATTCTCTGGCACGGCAATGCGCCGCGTCTCGAAGGCGAAATAGAGAACGGGGAACTGGCCGTGCTGCAGTCAGAGCGGGTCGCCTATCGCGGCCAGATCATCGCCTGTGCGCTGGCGGAGACGCTGGAGGCGGCGAGCGAGGCCGCGTCGCTGGTCGAGCCCGACTTTGAGCAGGAGCGGCACGACGTGGTTCTTCACCAGGATCATCCTCGGCTATTCGAGCCCGAGCAGGTCAACCCCTCTTACCCCGCGCGCAGCGAGCACGGTGACCCCGATCTGGCCCTGAAGAACGCGGAGGTCGTGATCGATCAGACGTATTCCACCCCCGCGCAGCACAACAACCCGATGGAGAGCCATGCCACGCTCGCGCTGTGGGAGGACGGCGCCCTGACGGTGTACGACTCGAGCCAGGGAGCGCCGATGGCGGCTAATGAAATAGCGCAGGTGTTCGGCTTGCCGGATCGCCAGGTGCGCGTGATCTCAGAGCACGTGGGCGGGGGTTTCGGCTCCAAGGGCACGCCGCGTCCGCAGGTGGTGCTGGCGGCGCTCGCGGCCCAGGCCGTGGGAAGGCCGGTCAAGTTGGCCGTGACCCGCCAGCAGATGTTCGCGTTCACCGGCTACCGCACGCCGACCATCCAGCGGCTGCGAATCGGCGCCCGGCGCGACGGGAAGCTGACCGCACTCGTGCATGACGCCGTCATTCAGACCTCGACCGTGCGCCAGTTCGCGGAGCAGGTCGCGATCTGCTCGCGGATGATGTACGGCGCTCCGAACATCCGCACCACCCATCGGCTGGCGGCGCTTGACGTGCCGACGCCATCCTGGATGCGCGCCCCGGGCGAGTGCCCGGGCATGTACGGGCTCGAATCCGCGATCGACGAGATCGCGGTGGCGTCCGGCGTCGACCCAGTCGAGCTGCGCATCCGCAACGACCCCGACCGCGACCCCCAGAGCGGCCTCGCCTGGAGCTCACGCAACCTGGTCGCGTGCCTGCGCGAGGGCGCGGAGCGCTTCGGGTGGCAGCCACGCGACCCGACTCCCGGGGCGCGCCGCGATGGGCGCTGGCTGATCGGGACCGGCGTAGCGGCTTCCACCTACCCATCATTTCGCCGTCCATCCACCGCCAGGGCCCGTGCCGAAGTCGACGGCACCTACACGGTCCAGATCGGCGCCGCCGATATCGGCACCGGGGCCAGGACCGTTCTGACCCAGATCGCCGCCGATGAGCTCGACGCACCGCTTGAGCGGGTCCACGTGGACGTCGGCGACAGCGCCCTGCCGTTCGCGTTCCTGGCCGGAGGGTCGGGCGGAACCGCTTCCTGGGGCTCTGCCGTCGTCCTGGCCTGCCGCAGCCTCCGGGACCGGCTCGAGGCCGGCGAGGAGCCGCCCGTCGAAGTCGAGGCGGACAGCGCGGCGGACATCGAGTCCCAGCGCGATGACGTCTCCCGCCACGCGTTCGGAGCCCAGTTCGCCGAGGTACGCGTCGACATGGACACCGGAGAGGTGCGCGTCGCACGGCTGCTCGGGGCCTTTGCCGCCGGCCGGATCCTCAACCCGCTCACCGCCCGCTCGCAGTTCATCGGAGGCATGACCTGGGGGTTGTCGATGGCGCTACACGAGGAGAGCGTGATGGACCGCGAGTTCGGCGATTACCTCAACCACGACTTCGCCCAGTACCACGTGGCGTCCTGCGCCGATGCCCTCGACATAGACGCGTTCTGGGTGAAAGACGAGGATCCTGACCTCAACCCCATGGCTCCAAGGGCATCGGCGAAATCGGGATTACCGGCACCGCGGCCGCGATCGCGAGCGCCGTTTTCCACGCTACGGGCAAGCGGATTCGGGACCTCCCGATCGTGCCCGCGAAGCTCGTGGCGTAGGAGGTCGCGAGGGTCGTGGCGTAGGAGGTCGCGAGGGTCGTGGGTAGGAGGTCGCGAGGGCCCGGGCCGGGAACATAGAACCCGCATCCTCGTTTTTTGCTAGGAACCAGTGTGCGCGGCGCCGGCGAGGCGCCCGCATCGTTTTGCTGCGCTTGAAGGCTTCCCGCGACGGCCTCTGCAGAGGCATGTCTCCATGAGTGTCACCACGACTCCACCTCCCGCGCCGCCAGCCCCACCCACGCACGTGGCTCCTCCTCGGACCCCGCCACCCGAGCCGCCGCCCGAGCCCCCGCGCGGGTGGATCGTCTGGCGCGTGATCCTGGGGTGCCTGGCGGTGCTGCTGTGCGCCGCCGTGACCAGCGCGGTGTTCTGGTCGGGCGAGGTAGGCACGCTTAAGGACGCGCTGAACCTGAACCCCACCCTGCAGGTCGGGGGCGGCCTCACCCCCTCCAGCTTCGGCGGTCCGGAGAACCTGTTGCTGGTCGGCAACGACCAACGCAAGCGCACGACGACGACTCCCGTCCTCCCGCACTCGAACGAGATGCTGCTGGTGCGCTTCGATCCGGGCAAGCCGTACATCTCGATGATGTCGATCCCGCGCGAGTTGATGGTCACCATCAATTGCCCCAACGGACCGGCCACCACTCGTCTGAACTACGCGCTGACCTGCGGGGGTATCCCGACGCTGGTCAAGACGATTAAGCAGCTGACCGGGGTGGGGATCAACCACGTGGTCGAGATCGACTTCGGTCAGTTCAAGCAGGCGGTGAACGACATGGGGTGCGTCTACTCGACAGTCGACCGCCGCTACTACCACGTCAATGTGCCCGGCGGCGAGCAGTACCAGGAGATCAACCTCCAGCCGGGCTACCAGCGGATGTGTGGTGGAGACGCGCTCTCGTTTGTCTCCTACCGCCACGGCGACACCTCGCTGGTCCGTGATGCGCGGGACCAGAGCTTCCTCCTGGACGTCAAGCGGCAGTACGGGCCCACGCTGGTGGACAACGCCCACAAGTTCGAGCAGATCTTTGGGCGGTCGGTCGAGACCGATCCCGGCCTCCATACCACGAGCGGCCTCCTCGACCTGCTGGGCACGCTGGTCAACTCCTCATCACTCCGGGTGCGCCAGGTCCAGTTCCAGGTCAACCTCCAGCCGACCGGCGCCAACCCCTGCTCCTGCAGTACCGCGACGCCGCAGCAGATCAGCGGGAGCATCAACGCCTTCCTTAACGGAGGCTCGGGCACGCCGCCGAAGAAGAAGATCGCGGCGGTCGCGGGCGCGGTGCACGCCCATGGCGCTCAAGCCCAGCTGCCGCTGGTGCCTGTTTCGTCCGCCGAGCTGTCGAAGGCCGTGAATTCCGCGGCCGGGATTCCGTTCACGCTCGAGATCCCGCGTGTCAAGGACAAAAACGGAAGCGATACCCCAGTCTCGATCCGCGACTACCCAATCGAAGCTCCGGACGGAAGTCAGTACGCCTCCTACGTCGCGGTGTTCCAGGCCGGCGGCCCCGGCCAGAACTACGACGTCCAAGGAACCACCTGGACAACCGCGCCGCAGCTCGATAACCCCGACCAAACGATCACGGTGGGGCCGCGGACTTACTACCTTGACTACGAAGGCCAGCACCTCGAGACCGTCGCCTGGTATGAGCACGGCGCCGCCTACTGGGTGCGAAATTCGTTGACCGACGCCGTCGGCAACGGCGAGTTGCTGGCGATCGCCGAGCAGACCGCTCCGGCCACGGACCGCGTGGGGCGCGAGCTCGGGCTTCGGGCCGCGGTCGTGCCGCAGCGAATCGTCACCCAGCCCGAGTACAACCTCAAGAACACGCTCGGATCGCTTGGCGGCCTGGTGGCTCTGCTGGCGCTACCGCTCCTGGCCGTTCCCTTCTTTCACCGCCGCAGGGAGCTCGGCAAGCTGAGGGCGCAGCTGGCAGCGACGCTCCACTTCGAGGCCCAGTTGAGAGCGGCGGCGCCCGGCGGTGGCCCCGCCACGGCGCAAACCGGATGGAGCCCGCCGGTGTTCACCGTACCCCGGCTCTCGCGTCGCGCGCGGCTGCTGGCCGGGGCGGGCGCGCTGCTTCTGGCGGCGGTGGGCGCGGCCGGGATCCTGGTCAACCTTCAGGGCGGGACGACGCCCAAGCAGGTGACCCACAGCGTGGTTCAGACGACTCCCTCGGTACCGGTCGCGGTGCTGAACGCGTCCAAGGCGCCCGGTGCCGCAGGCAAGCTCGCCAAGCAGCTCCGTGGGCACGGGGTGAAGGTCGCCACGGTTGGGAACCTGAACGGTTCGCATCCTCCCGGGATGCTGATCCTGTACGCCCCTGGGTACCGGTCACAGGCAGCGGCGCTGGCTCACGTGATCGCGGCGCAGCGTCCGACGATCCAGCCGATCGACCCTGCCGCGCAGGCCGCGGCCGGGAGCAATGCTCGGCTGGTGCTGGTGATCGCCTAGCCACCCAGCTTCGGTCCCGGGCTACGGCAAGTGCGCAGGGATCGGCTGGATGTGTCGGGTGCGGCCGGCGACCGCGACCGTGCGGTGGTAGGAGGCACGAAGTTCGTCTGCGTCCGCAGGGTCGATGTGGAGGCCGGCGCCGACTGGGAGCACGGTGTAGCTGGGATGCTGCACCCAAATCGGGACGTAATGCGCAAAGGTCACGCGCGAGCGATTGCCGTCGACGATGATCGTGAGGATCGCGATCAGGCCGTCCTCGGAGCTCGCGGCGCAGCATCCCGGCGTCTGGTTGGAGATTAGGTTCCCTTCGCCGAACACCACGAGCTTGCCGTTGATGGTGCGAATCGGTTGTGGAACGTGCACGTGCTGACCGACGATCGCGGTGATGTCGGACGAGCGAGTCAGCCTGTTGGCCAGCCCCAGCTGGAAGGCACTCGGCGCGCTCACGTCCTCATCGCCCCAATGGATGTTGACGATCACTACCTGCGCGCCGTCTGTGCGCGCGCGGTGGGCGTCGGCAAGGATCTGGGCGGCGCGCGCGCGGTTGACAGACCAGGGGTGGGGTGACGGGATCCCGTTGGTGAGCTCTGTGTACGAGAGAAATGCCACCCGCACCCCCTTGACGGTGAAGATCAGCGGCGTGCGCTGCGCGGCGGCGGAGGAGAAGCCGCCGGTATGCAGGACACCGGCCCGATCCAATGCACGGTTGGTGTCATTGATGCCGGTCTGACCCTCGTCGAGCTCATGCGTGGCCGCCGTCGAGCATGCGCGGAATCCCGTCTGGTGGATCGCCAGCGCGAGCTCCGGCGGGGTGTTGAAAATCGGATAGCCCTTCGGGGGAGCGGGCGTCATCGGCGTCTCGACGTGGCACAACGCCAAATCCACGCGCTTTATGATCGGCTTGATCCGGGCGAACAGCGGCGCGAAGTTGTACTTACTTCCCCCGCCTAGTTCCTGCGCCCGCTCCCAGACCGGGGAGTGGATCAACAGATCGCCGCTGGCCTCCACGGTGATCGTCACCAGTCGGTCTAAAGACACGCGATGGACCGCTGCCCGCCGGGATTGGGAGGAGGAGGTGGAACCGCCGCAACCGGAGATGGCAATACCAGCCACCGTCGCAACCACTACGGCGAGCCCCAACCGCCCCGCGGCAAGCCGACGCTGACGCCTCCTCCGAGCGCGCGCAGCCCGGTGCCGGTCGAGCTCCTCCCGGGAGAGCACGGTCAGATGTTATGACGAACCACCGACCTACCGGGATTCGGTCGACTCCCTAGTCACCCAGCTTCGGCGAGCGCCACGACTCCCGCAGGCGCCGCTCGACATCGGCCGCGAGCTCGTCGATCGCGATCCGGACTTGCTCCAGGCTGTCCCGGTCGCGGAGGGTCACGGTCCGGTCCTCGAGCGATTGGTGGTCGATCGTCACTGCCCAAGGAGTCCCGATCTCGTCCTGGCGGCGGTAGCGGCGGCCGATGGCGCCGCTCTCGTCGTATTCCGCCTGCACCCGGTCGCGGAGCTGCTCGTAGACCTCCCGCGCCAAGTCGGGCTGACCGTCCTTGCGGACCAGCGGCAGGACCGCCACCTTGACGGGGGCCAGCAGGGGATGGAGCCGCAGCACCGTCCGACGCTCGCCCTCGATCTCGTCCTCGTCGTAGGCGTCCACCAGGAACGCGAGCATCGCCCGGTCGACTCCGGCAGCGGGCTCGATGACGTGGGGGATGTACCGCTCACCGCTGGCGGTATCGACGTACTCGAGCTTCTGTCCAGAGCGCTGGGCGTGGGCCGTGAGGTCGTAGTCGCCGCGGTTGGCGATCCCCTCGAGCTCCGACCAGCCGATCGGGAACAGGTACTCGACGTCGCTCGTAGCGCTCGAGTAGTGCGACAGCTCATCGGGCTCGTGTGCCCGCAGCCGGAGGTGATCGGCACGGATCCCGAGGCCCTCGTACCAGTTCATCCGCTGCTCGAGCCAGTGCTCGAACCACCGCTGCGCATCGGTTGGTGGGACGAAGAACTCCATCTCCATTTGCTCGAACTCCCGGGTTCGGAAGATGAAGTTCCCGGTCGTTATCTCGTTACGGAAGCTCTTGCCGATCTGCGCGATTCCGAACGGCGGCTTCTTGCGGCCGAACTGAAGGTAGTGGCGGAAGTTGAGGAAGATCCCCTGCGCCGTCTCGGGGCGCAGATAGACGATCGACCCCTCGTCCCGCAAGGGGCCGATCGTGGTCTCGAACAACAGGTTGAAGTCCCTGGCCTCGGTCAGGTCGCACTCCGGCGTCTCGCCGGGATGCTTCGAGGGCTTGCGCCCGCACTGGCTGTCCTCGAGCTTGTCGGCCCGGAAGCGCAGATTGCAGGTGCGGCAGTCGACCAGCGGATCGGTGAAGCTCGCGACGTGGCCGCTCGCCCGCCAGGTCTCGGGGTGCTGGATGATCGCCGAGTCCAGGGCGAGGATGTCGTCGCGCTCCTGGAGCATTGCCCGCCACCAGCGGTCCTTGACGTTGTTCTTGAGCAGGACCCCGTAGTGGCCGTAGTCGTAGCTCGAGCCGAGCCCCCCGTAGATCTCGCTGGACGGAAACACGAAGCCGCGTCGCTTGGACAGCGACACGATCTTGTCCATGGTGACTACGTCGATGGCCGACATGGAACGGGGATGCTAGCCGCGGCCGTTCGGTGTTCCGGGCGCCGGCTGGCGCGCTTCGGAAGGCGGTCTGCCGCAGGCGCCGGAAGCCCCGCGCCGCAGCGCCCGAAGCGGTCTGCCGCAGCGCCCGAAGCGATTTGCCGCAGGCACCGGAAACCCCACCCCGCAGCGCGCGAGGCTGGCACTCTCCGCTTGAGAGTGCCAAGGACCTCTCCTATACTTAATAAAGCAATGCCCATCTACGAGTATCGGTGCGAGCAGGGTCATACGTTCGAGGTCATGCAGCGCATGACCGACGATCCCGTCTCCGTCTGCAGCACATGCGACGCGCCGGTCGAGAGGGTGTTCCACCCCGTGGCGGTCCACTTCAAGGGCTCCGGCTTCTACTCCACCGACTACGGCCGCAAGCGCTCGAAGGAATCGGGCGAGTCTGACTCTTCCAAGGAGTCAAAGCCGGACACCAAGTCCGACTCCAAGGGGGAGAGCAAGTCAGAGACGAAGGCCGCGGCACCGTCCAATTCGGACTAAAGCCGGCGCCGTCTAGTTTGGACCGAGCCCGAGCGCCACGCGCAGATCCTCGAGGGCACCCAGCGGGTCGAGCTCGAACCGGCTGTCGGTGATCCTCAGAACCCGGATCCCGACCGTCAGCAGCTTCGCATCCTTCAGCCGGTCCCGCTCGAGGTCTCTGACGACCACGTGGTACGGACGGCCATCGAGCTCGAGGGCCAGCCTCTGCTCGGGCCAGTAGCAGTCGATCTCCCAGCCGTCGATGTAGATATTCCGCTGCGGGGGCGGAATTTCAGGATGCTTGGCGAGCAGTTCGTCGAAAGCCCGCTCGAGGCCGGACTTGCGATCTGGCCGCGGCAGATAGGCCGCTAATGCGGCCTTGAGCTTCGCCAGGCCGGGGCGCCGGCGCTGCCTGCCGAGGGCGGCCTGCATCTTGTCGAGATCCAGGATCCGCTTTCGGATCGCGAGGGTGATCAGCCGGTCCAGCTCCCGTGGCGACTCGCGCGGCGCCAGCTCGATGAGCAAGCGCGGGACGGAGCTGACGCGGAGGCCGTCTCTGGTTCTGACCACGGTCGCGTCAGTGCGGCGTGCATGGATCATGAGCGATCCTCGTGACTGCCGTCTGCATCCTGGGATCGGTCAGGTCGATTCGGCGCGTCGGTGATATCGCGGAGCCCCCACACGGCGGCGGCCGTCCGGTGGCTCAGAAACGCCGTAGGGCCGGTGGCCAACAGGGCGGCCCTGAGATGTGCGCGCTGCGTTAGACGCCGGTGTCCGACTGCGTATACGCCGCGGTGAAGAGGGAGCAGATAACCCCACCGGATGAAACCTCTGAATCTGCATGGTCAGTGAGTCCTAGCCGTCGAAGTCTGAGCCAGGGAAATGACGCCGACCTGTCGGGCTGCGATGGCGTGCAATCGACTTGCCAGACGCTCGACTACGTTCGAGCTTCTGCACCCCTACGAAGGCGAAACCTCGAACGAGTCGGCCATGAGGCCCAGCGTGACACTGAAAACCTCACACGTGTGTCACGCCGTGCAACGAATCCGACGCAGCGAAGCTCAGCCGTTCAACAGCTGCGTCACGGCCGAGTGGACCGCCCCCGGCGAAACCGTCAAAGCGGAGCCGTACCCGGGCAGGTCCTCCGCTCCCGTCGGCTTCAAAACGTTCACCGGCGCTGACCCCCCGAACTCGGAGGCCGTGAACAGCGTGAGCAGGGTCGGGCCGCCCATGTCGGTCCGCAACACCTTCGGGGCATCCCAAGATGCCCACGGCAGGCGGAAGAAAGTCCCGACCGAGAAGAGCTGCCCCTTGATCGCGTTGAGGATCTGCTGCTGGTGCTGGACCCTTGTCAGGTCGTTGTCGGACGGGTTGCAGGGGTTCTCGCGGATCCGCGAGTAAAGCAACGCCTGCTGGCCATTCAGGTGATGTTCGCCCGCCGGGAGGTTCAGCGTGAAGCCGCCGTTCTGCGTTCCGCCGGAGACATTCGCGCACACGTGCTCGGTTTTCACGTCCACCCCGCCGATGGCGTCGATGAACTTGGGGAACGCGGCCAGGTTGACGACGATGATGTGGTTGATCTTGACCCCGGTGAATGCCTCGACCGTCTTGATCGCCAGCGCCGGTCCCCCGAGTGCATAGCCGGCGTTGATCTTGCCGATACCGTGGCCCGGGATCGGCGCGGCGGTGTCGCGCGGGATCGACAGACGGCGGGACGTGCCGCCACCGATCCGCCACAGCATGATCGTGTCGGACCTCGAGCCGGCGTCGTTGTAGTTGGAACCCGGCTCCTTCGATCCGGGGCCGGTCGTCGGGCGCTGGTCTGTCCCCAAGATCAGCACCGTGTCGGTGCCGGTCACCATGTTGGAACCGCCTGTCAGCGCGGCGCTGGCCGAGCTGGGCAGATTCCCCTTTTCGACCTCGGCGCTGATGATGAACAGGATCAGTGACAGCAAGAGCCAGGCGACGATCGCCAGCCCCACGTACTTGGCCACGCGCCAGAAAGTGATCCGCCCCTTCCCCGGCGCCTTCCGCTTGCGGGGCTCACGATCGGGAAGGCCGATCTCCTCCTCTCCGCGCAGCAGTGCCCTCAGCCCGCGCGGACGGGATCGGTAGACCTTGTAGGGGCGCGGATCTGCTTGAAGCCTCGACCGTCCCTCGCGCCCGTAAACGCGGTAGGGCCGGTCCTCGACCTGCGCCCGGCTGTCGCGTTCGTCGGCCATCCGGGTGCGCATATAGTGACAGCCGATGCCGACCCGACTACCCATGGGTGTCATCGGCGTCGACATGGGCGGGACGAAGCTGCTCGCGGGGGCGGTGGGGCCCGATTTGGAGGTCCACCACCGCACCCAACGCTCGCTGAAGGGTCTCGACCAGGCGTCCCTTCTCGACGTCGCCGTCGACGCCGTCGAAGAAACACGCCGCTCCGCCAGGGACGACGTGGCCGCGGTCGGGTTCGGGATCCCATCGCTGATCGATCACCGCACGGGGATGGCGACGTTGTCGGTGAACCTGCCGCTCGCGGATATCGCGTTCGGGGACGTGATGGCCGAGAGGCTGGGGATGCCCGTCTTCGTCGACAACGACTCCAATCTCGCGGCCCTGGCCGAGCATCGTGCCGGCGCCTGCCGGGGGGCCAGCGAGGCGGTCGTGCTCACGATCGGGACCGGGATCGGCGGTGGCCTCGTCCTCCGCGACGAGCTGTATCGCGGGGCGGTCGGCCTCGGCGCCGAGCTGGGCCACACGGTGATCGACATGGATGGGCCGCCCTGTCAAGGGAACTGTCCGAACCGGGGGTGCGTCGAGGTCATGGCGTCCGGCACGGCGCTCGAGCGGGAGGCGCTGCGGATCGCGGAGGAGCGCCCCGAATCGGGACTGGCCCGAGCATTGGAGTCAACTCGGGCGCTCACCGGGCCCCTGGTGACCGAACTGGCTCACGACGGCGACGCCGCGGCGACCGAGGCCGTGGCGCTGATCGGGTCGCGCCTGGGGGTGGCGATCGCCAGCCTGGTCAACATCTTCAACCCCCAGGTCGTGGTCGTGGGCGGCGGGGTGATCGCCGCCGGCGAGCTGTTGCTGGAGCCGGCGCGGGCCGAGGTCGCGGCCCGGGCGTTGCCTCCCTCGCGCGATCGGGTGCGGATTGTCGCCGCCCGATTCGGCGTGGAGGCAGGGATGATCGGCGCTGCCGCGCTCGCGTCCGACGGCCTGGCAGGGAAGGTGTGAACGCCGCCACGCACGCGGGCGGTGGGCGGCTCGTCGTCTGTCCCACCCCGATCGGGAACCTGGAGGACGTGACGCTGCGCGTCCTATCGGCGCTGCGCGAGGCCGACATCGTGGCCTGCGAGGACACGCGACGGACGCGCGTGCTGCTCGACCGCTACGGCGTCAGGGCCCGGCTGAAGAGCTACCAGGAGCACAACGAGAGCCAGCGGGCACCGGAGCTGGTGGAGGAGATGCGCCGCGGTGCGGTCGTCGCGCTCGTATCCGACGCCGGGATGCCGCTTGTCTCCGATCCTGGGTTCGTGCTCGTGAGGGCCTGTGTCGCCGCCGGTCTGGCGGTCGAGGTCCTGCCCGGACCCTCGGCGGCGCTAGCGGCGCTCGTCGCAAGCGCACTGCCCGCAGATCGGTGGCGCTTCGAGGGGTTCCTGCCACGCAAGCAGGCCGACCTGACGAGGGTCTTCGAAGCGCCGGAGACAGTGGTGGCATTCGAGTCGCCTCGCCGATTGGCGAAGTCGTCAAGGTGCTGGCGTCGCTCGATCCGGATCGGCCGGTGGCGGTATGTCGCGAGCTGACAAAGCTCCACGAGGAGGTGGTCCGAGGGAATGCCTCAGAGCTGGCCGCGCACTACGCGGCCGAGCCGCCCCGGGGCGAGGTCGCGCTGGTGGTTGGCCCCGCCTCCGGACGTTCTGCGCCTGACCTGGCTCCGGCGGTGGACGCGCTCCGACGGCTCGTCGACGCCGGCGCGAAGCCTCGCCCGGCGGCGGCAGTGGTCGCCGAGCTGACCGGCTTGAGCGCCAATGCGCTCTACCGGGCGCTGACTTGAGCCCGGCTAGCCTTCTCCGTCCGGCCGATGTCCTTCTACGTCACCACCCCGATCTACTACGTCAACGCGGAGCCGCACCTCGGTCACGCCTACACGACGATCGCCGCCGACGTGCTGGCGCGCCACATGCGTCAGCGCGGGGAGGACGTGTTCTTCCTGACCGGCACCGACGAACACGGCGAGCCCGTGGCGGACGCCGCTCGGGCGCAGGGACTCCAGCCAAAGGAGCTCGCGGATCGCAACGCGGAGCGGTTCAAGGCGCTGATGCCCAAGTTGGGGGTCTCAAACGACTTCTTCATCCGCACCTCGGACCAGGGCCACGAGCTACGGGTCCAGGAGGTGCTCCAGCGGGTGCACGACAACGGCTACACCTACAAAGACCTCTACGAAGGGTGGTACTGCCCCCGCTGCGCTGACTTCAAGGTCGAGAACGAGATCCTGGAGGGCTGCCTCTGCCCCATTCACGAGATCCCGCTCGAGCGTCACCAGGAGGAGAACTGGTTCTTCCGTCTGTCGGCATTTCAGGAGGCGCTCGAGCGCCTGTACGCAGAGCGGCCGGACTTCGTCATGCCGCGGCGTCACTTCAATGAAGCCCGGGCATTCATCGCGCAGGGCCTACAGGACGTTTCCTTGAGCCGCCAACGGCTGAAGTGGGGGGTCACCGTGCCCTGGGACACGGGCCACGTCTTCTACGTGTGGTTCGACGCCCTTCTGAACTACTACACCGCGCTCGGTTATGCCCGCCCCGGCGAGGATTTGACCACCCGTTTTTGGCCGGCGACCTACCACATCATCGGCAAGGACATCCTCAAGTTCCACACTGTCTTCTGGCCGGCGCTGCTGATTGCCGCGGAGCTGGCCCTTCCCGACCATGTATTCGTACACGGCTTTCTGCTCGGGGCCGACGGACGGAAGATGAGCAAGTCGCTGGGCAACGTGCTCGATCCGTTCGAGGTGATGGACGATTACGGCACCGACGCTCTGCGCTTCTACCTGATGCGGGACGTCGGGTTCGGCAGCGACGGCGCGGTCGGGATAGCAGCGGTCAAGGCGCGATACGAGGCCGAGCTGGCCAACGAGTACGGCAACCTGGCCAGCCGCACGGCGGCCATGATCGCCCGTTATCGCGACGGCGTCACGCCGGTCGCGCCCACCGATCCGGCGCTGCGGCAGGAGTTCGAGACGTTGTCCGATGAGGTGGCCAGGCTGCTTGACCGGGCGGAGGCCACGCAAGCCCTCGAGGAGATCTGGCAGCGCGTACGGCGCCTGAACCGATACGTCGAGGAGCGCGCGCCCTGGCAGCTGGCGCGCGATCCCGCCGACGCCGAAAAGCTCGACGAAACGTTGGCCTCCCTGGCCGAGGGCCTGCGCGTCGTCAGCGTCCTCCTTTACCCCTACATGCCGGCCAGCACCGAGCGGCTGCTTCAGGCCATCGGCCAGCCCTCGCAGGAGTACGCCGCCGCCCGGTTCACCGAATCCGGGTCCGGCTCCCGCGTGAACGAGCTCGAGCCCCTGTTTCCGAAGCGGGGGTGACCCAGGCCCAGCCTGACCAGTTCTGTGATTGACAGCCACACCCATCTCAGCTTCTGCGATCGGCCGGACCCCGAGCTGGTGGCCGCGGCGGCGGAGGCCGGCGTGGAGAGGATCGTGACCGTGGGAACGAACGGCGAGAGCTGCCGGGCCGCGCTCAAGGCAGCCGAGGACTTCCCTCAGGTCTACACGGCGATCGGCCGTCACCCGAACGAGGCCACCGGCTTCGACGACGCCGATCTGGCCGAGCTCAAAGCGCTCGCCGCCCATGACAAGTGCGTCGCGATCGGCGAGACCGGCCTCGACTACTACCGTGACCGCGCTCCGAAAGCCGATCAAGAGCGGGCCTTCAGGGCGCAGATCGAGCTGGCGCGGGATACCGGCAAGCCGCTGATAATCCATACCCGGGCGGCAGAAGACGACACGCTCATGCTCCTGGGCGACCACGCCGGCGGGCTCCGGGTGATCCTCCACTGCTTCTCGATGACCGACCGAATCGAGGAGTGTCTGGAGCACGACGATTGGTGGCTGTCGTTCGCCGGCAACATGACCTACCCGAAAGCAGGCGAGCTGCGGGACGCGGCCCGGCGGGTTCCAACCGGGCGGCTACTGGTGGAGACGGACGCGCCATTCCTCGCGCCTCAGCCGGTCCGCGGCAAACCCAACGAGCCGGCCAATGTCGTGCACACGGCGCGAGCGGTCGCCGCCGAACGCGGCGTGCCCTATGCGCAGCTCGACACCGACGTTGAGCGTGTCGCAGCGGCGCTGTTCGGGTGGTGAACATGAATCCAACCCGCCGCGCGCGCGACCTGGGTCAGAACTTCCTGGTCGACCGCAACATCCTCGGTGTGATCGAGCGTCTGGCGGAGCTCTCCGCGGGGGACGTGGTGCTCGAGATCGGAGGCGGTCTGGGTGTGCTGTCAGAGCGCCTGGCGGCTCGCGCCCGGCATGTCCACGTGGTCGAGGTCGACGCGACGCTCGTCGAGTCCTTGCGCGAGATGCTGGCCCCGAGTCCCAACGTCACGCTCCACCAAGCCGACGCGCTCGAGCTGAACCTGCGCTCGCTCGAACCCCCTCCCGGCAAGGTGATCGCCAACCTGCCGTACGGCATCGCGGCGACAGTGATCCTGAGGACGATCGACGAGCTGCCAAGCGTGATCAAGTGGGTGGTGATGGTGCAGCGGGAGGTCGGAGAGCGGCTGGCAGCGGCACCGGGGACGCCCTCCTACGGAGCCCCATCGGTGCTGGCCCAGCTAGCCTGCGACGTCCGCGTGCTGCGGCCGGTGAGCCGGACCGTGTTCCGTCCACAGCCGAGGGTCGATTCCGTTCTGCTCGGACTGACGCGGCATTCCCCGTCCGCGCCGCCAGGCCTGAGGCAGCTCGTTCACGACGCTTTCGCCCACCGACGAAAAACGCTGGCCGGCTCGCTTTCGCTCGCGCCGAAGGCCGCCGAGGGGATCCGTGAACGGGCGCAGGGAGCGCTCGAGGCGATCAGCCACCGGCCCGACGAGCGCGCCCAGCGGCTGTCGCCAAACGAGTTCTTCCGGTTGGCCACGGAGCTCGGCATCCGGTGAGGCTGGTCGCGCTGGCGCCGGGGAAGGTGAACCTGTGCCTGTTCGTCGGGCCGCTCCGGCGCGACGGCAGGCACGAGGTGGTGACGCTGCTGGAGTCGATCTCGCTGGCCGACGAGGTGTCGTTGACCACGCGCCGGGCCGTTGCCGCGGACGAGCTCCTCTCCCCAGGCGTGGAGGGTCCGAACATCGTCTCGCGCGCACTCGAGGGACTGCGGGTACGAGGATGGAATGGACCACCGGTCAGGATCGAGATCGCCAAGCGGATACCGGTTGCGGCTGGGATGGGGGGAGGCTCGGCCGACGCCGCCGCCGCCCTCCGTCTGGCCCGGCACGTGCACCCGGTCGCCGACGCGGAGCTTGACGAGCTGGCGGCCGAGCTTGGGGCAGACGTGCCGAGTCAGCTTAGACCTGGGCTGGCGATTGGCACCGGCGCCGGAGAGCTGGTGGATCGTCGGGAGCCGCTGGCGCGGCACGCGTTCGTGATTGCGCCCCTCCCTCATCAGCTGAGCACTGCGGCCGTGTATGCCGAGGCTGACCGGTTGGGTCTGGGGCGGGCGACCGCCGACCTTGAACAGATACGGCGGACTGTCATCGAGGTGCTGTCGGCGCAGGGCGCCCAACTGCCGGCCGAGCTCATAGTCAACGACCTCGAGCCTGCCGCGGTCTCGCTCTGCCCGCCGGTCGCGGACGCGATCGGCGCCGTGCGGGAAGCCGGTGCCGATCACGCGCTGGTCTCGGGTTCGGGACCAACTGTGTTCGGAATGTTCTGGGGAACCGCCGCCCAGGCACGCGCCGAGGCCGCCGCCCACACACTGTTGGAACGGTTCCTGGGCGCAAAGTCGGCGGTCCCCGTCGACGCCGACTTCAGCCATCCCCGCGTTCCGGCACAATCACGTCAGTAGCTGATGAGCAACACGACGATCACCTACCTGGTCGGCGCCTGCCTCGGAGTTTTCGGGTTGACGGCGTTCTGCGCGCTCGTGCTTGCGCCGGCGATTACCGCCTACAGACGGCCGCTCGAACGGGTCGCCGTCGTGATCCTGGCGCTGTACGTGCTGGCGGCGTTGATCGGCATCGGCGTGGTTCTCGGTGGTCTCATCGTGCTCGAGTGGCCGCGGGTCTTCTAGGTGGCGGACATGACCGACCAACCGACTCGCCGCCCGAGTCGGGTTGAGCCCGACCTTCGCGCCCTCCAGGCGATAACCGACGCCGTCGAGGCCGGGGCAGGGCTGCCCGAGATCCTCCGGGCGTCGGCACGAGCCCTGGACGCCAGCCTGATCTTGATCGACCGCTCGGGCGCGGTGCTCGCCGTCGCCGCTCGCTCGCCGGCCGACGAGCGTTCGTTGATGCGCGGCGGGGAAGGGGTGCAGACGGTCGAGCTGCGCGTTGCCGAGGCGCCCGTGGGCCAGCTCCGGATGCGCACGCGCGCGGAGCTCGATGAGTCGCTGCTCCGGCTCGTCACGACGTTGGTCGCGTCCGAAGTAGAGCGGGTCAGGGCTCCGGAACGAGCTTCGGAGGAGGCGGCGGTCAGCTTCCAGCGGACCGTGCTGTCGGGCCGCATCCGCAATCGGGACGATCTGCTCGCGCGGGGCAACGAGCTCGGGACCGACCTGGCCTCGGGCGCCACAGTGCTCGTCGTCCGGGCCCACCCACGGACTCCCACCGAGGTCGACTGGCGCCAGCGTCTGTTAGCGGTCGCCGGGCGCGGGGCTCGCTCCGTGGCTCCGGGGTCGATCTCCGCCCCGAGCGAGGAGGTTGCCGCCGAGGTGGTGGTGCTCATTCCCGACCCCGACGGGGACACCGGGCGCCGGGCGACGGCGGCAGTCATCAGGGAGCTCGAGTCGGGACTGCCGGGATTCGCGTTCGCGCTGGGCCGCAGCCGCCACGCGGCCGATCCGCTGGCGATCCAGCGGGCGGGCAACGAGGCCCTGCTCGCGGCGAACGTGGTCGAGGGCGCCCCCGAACGCTCGCAGCTGGCCTATGAGGAGACCGGCACCTACCAGCTGTTGCTTCCGCACATGAACGACCCCGCGGAGCTGCAGCGGTTCTACGACGAGACGGTTCGCCCGCTGGTCGCCTACGACGAGCAATACGAGACCGATCTCCTGGGGACGCTATCGACGTTCCTCGACTGCGATGCGAACGTGAACGCCACGGCCGCCCGACTGATCACCCACCGCCACACTGTCAGATATCGGTTCGAGCGGGTGCGCGAGCTGACGGGCCTCGACGTGTCCTCGACCGATGGCCGCGAGAAGCTGTCGCTGGGGCTCAAGGCCATGCGTGTGCTCGGTATCGCCGCTCCGCGCGGTCCCGCTACCGAGCCCGGGGCCGAGGGCGGGCGGGTGCCGCACTAGCTGTAGCATGGGCCGCCGCATGATCGTCCGGGTCAGGTGGGGTCCGTAGCTGTGTCGATCACCGAGGGCTTAGGGGAAGGGCCGCTCGCGACGACGCGTGCCGTCGGCTCCCCCGGGCCCCCCGATTCGAATGCCGTGATCGACGTCGCAGACCTGCGCATGTCATACGACGGTTTCGAGGCGGTGCGGGGCATCGACCTCCGCATCTTCCGCGGTGAGATCTTCGCCTTCCTGGGGCCGAACGGAGCAGGAAAGACGACGACCGTCGAGATCCTCGAGGGGCATCGCAAGCGGACCGCCGGCGAGGTGCAGGTCCTGGGCGAGGATCCGGAGCGCGCCGATCGTCGCTGGCGGGCTCAGGTCGGCGTGGTGCTCCAAAATTCCCGCGTCGAGCCGCAGCTCACTGTGCGGGAGTGTCTGGAGCTGTATGCCGGCTACTACCCGGCGCCGCGGCCGGTGCAGGAGGTGATCGAGCTCGTCGGCTTGAAGAGCAAGGCCGATGTGCGCGGCGCGTTGCTGTCCGGTGGCCAGCAGCGGCGGGTGGACGTGGCATTGGCCCTGATCGGCGATCCCCAGCTGGTGTTCCTCGACGAGCCGACGACCGGATTTGATCCATCCGCGCGGCGATCCGCGTGGGAGATGATCGACGGCCTCCGGCACCTCGGAAAGACCATCTTCCTCACGACGCACTACATGGAAGAGGCGGAGACGCTCGCGGATCGGATCGCGGTGATCAGGTCAGGGACGATCGTGGCCGAAGGCACCCCCAACACCCTGGGCGGCCGGGACAAGGCGGCGTATCAGATCACGTTCACCCTTCCCGACGGGGTTTCGCTCGATCAGCTGCCGACTGCCCATGCTTCCGCCCGTCCGCTCGGGGATTCGCCCAAGGTGCTGATTGAGAGCGGGCAGGTCATGGCCACGCTGCACGCCCTGTCCGGGTGGGCGATCGAGCACGGCTACGAGATCGCCGACCTGCAGGTTCATCGCCCGGCGCTGGAGGACGTGTATCTCGGATTGACGGAGTCCGCGAAGTGAGCGTCTCCTCCGCCACCGCCCGCGACTCCCGCGATGCCGAGCAGGTAGGCGACGCACGGCTGGTCTTCCACCAGTTGCGTTACGACCTGCTGGCCATGTGGCGAGATCCACGCAGCCGCTTCTTCACGATCGTGCTGCCGGTCATCTTCATGGTGCTGCTGACGTCGCTGTTCGGCAACCACACGATCAATGTCAACGGGCAGCGGATCAAGGCCTCCACCTACTACGTGCCGGGGATCTCGGTGCTGGGGATCATGTCCGCGTCGTTCGTGAACCTGGTGCTGACGATCACCACGCAACGCGAGAGTGGGGTGCTCAAGCGACGGCGCTCCACTCCCGTTCCGGCTTGGGTCTTGATCGCCAGCCGGGCCCTCACCTCCGTGATCGTGTCGATCGTGCTGGTGGCAGTGATCGTCGCGATCGGTCGGATCCTCTACAGCGTGCATTTGCCGAGCGCCACGCTGCCGGCGTTCGTGCTCGGCGTCGTGCTCGGGGCCGTCAGCTTCTGCTGCCTGTCGTTTGCCGTCTCGACCTTCATCCCCAACGAGGACGCGGCCCAGCCCATCATCCAGGCCATAATCCTGCCGCTGTACTTCATATCCGGGGTATTCGTGCCGAAGGATCAGCTGTCTAGCGGGCTTCGGGACATCGCGAACGTGTTCCCGGTCGCTCACCTCAACAACGCGCTGTTCAAGGCCTTCGATCCCGCGACGACCGGTTCCGGGATCGCCGGCACGGACCTCCTGGTCCTCGCGGCGTGGGGCGCCGCCGGGCTGATCATCGCCCTGTGGCGCTTCTCGTGGGCGCCGCAATCAGATTGATGGCCGTCCCCTTCGATGTCCAGCTTTCGATGCCGGAAGCTCCCTCCGAGGCCCAGGCCCGAGCCGCCAACGCTCTGACCGACCCAGCCCGCCGCGTCGGGCTTCGGCTCGTCAAGCGCGGCGCGGACGAGCTCACGTACCGCCCGCGGGTGCAGTTCCCCTTCCTGCTCATGCTCTGGCACAACCTCAACGGCGAGCGGATGACCGTCAAGTTCGAGCGCGGCGAACAAGGCGGAACCCGTGTCAACATCAGCGGCGCAGTGGCACGCGCCCGCCAGCCGCTGGCCGCGGACCCCGAGCACTGGTCCGAAGCGCTCGGGGCATCGCCCTCCGAACCGGTCTAGCGCACAGTCCGCCGAGCGCTATACGAGCCCCAGCGGCCTGACGTCGAAGATCGCCGCCACGGCCAGCCCCACCACGAGCAAAGCTCCCGCGCGACGAGTGTGGGTGAAGGTGAAGGCAGCGAACCACAGCGGCCACACCGGGAACCGTCGCGGGGGGCGCGTTGGACGAGGCCGTCGTAGTGCCTTGATCGCGCGAACGAGCAGCGGCGCGGCGCCGAAGGATGCCAGCACCGGCCAGGGGAGCGCGTCCACGAGCACGCACGCCACGACCACCACGTAGAAGGCGATCATCAGCGAGGCGGTCACGCGTCTGGCCCGGACCTCTCCCAGGATCACCGGCAGCGTCCCGACCCCGGCCTCCCGGTCCCACGGCAGCTTGTCGATGTGCTTGCCCATCAGCACCGCCGTGCACAGCAAGCCGTACGGCAGGCCGGCCAGCAGAATTCTCCACGGGATGCTGCCGGTGGCGCTGTAGTAGGTGCCCCCGATCATCAGCGGTCCCCATACCAGCAGCACGTCGAGCTCTCCCAAGCCGCGCTTCTTGAGCCGCAGCGGCGGCGCCGTGTAGGCGACGTTCAGCACCACGCCCGCCAGGCCGAAGCCGAGCACCACCGGGCCGCGGGCCGCCGTGAGGACCGCAAGGATCGCGATGCCGGCGGCGTTCACCGCAATGGCCGCCCGTACCAGCCCCGGTCGGCTGATCATGCCGGACAGGATGGATGGGGCGCGTACAGGGCCCTCGGATACTCGCCGGTGTCGAGCCCGATGTCGGTATCGAAGAGGTCGTTGAGCAGGTTGTTCGAGATGTGGGCGAGCAGGATCCCGACGAACGCCAGCGCGAACCAGCCTCCCGCGAATGAGTGCTCGCGGACGGCGAGCAGCCCGGCGGCCGCCCCGGCCGTCAACGTCATCGGCAGCACGCCGGCGCGCGTGATCACGAGCCAACGCGTGACGAGGTCGAGCTCGCCCGCCGGCGGGTTCACCGTGCTCAGAGCGTGCCGCCAGCTCCTCAGCCGGCCAGGCCTCGCGACTGCGGAGGAGATATCGCTCATGGCTGTGGGCCGCGAGCCTAGCGACACATCAGCCCAGCTCGCGGCTCTCAGCCGCCAGGCTTATCTAACGGCCCTCTCGTTCCTCGGCTGGCGCCAGCTCGTCGTCCGCCAGTCCCTCGTCGTGTAGCGCCGCGCGCTCCTCATGCAATCGGGCTTCGGCTCGCTCGCGCTCGGCCTCCCGCTGAGCGATTCGGGCGCGTCGCTCGGCGACGTCGGCTTGCTGTGCTCGCTCGCCCGCCTGCTCGCGATGCTCCGAAACCGCCTGTTTGCGCCGCTGCCCGAGCTCTCGCGCCTCGGCGCGCTGCCGCACCTTGGCGCGGACGCCCGGGAGCACCGACACGAGCAGGCCGACGATCAGTACCGCGATGACGATGATCGCGATCAGTACTCCCGTGGACACGGTGGTGCACCTCCCTCAATAGCCTGGCCATGGAGGCGTCGTCCCGCTCCTGCCTCGACCTCCGTCGGCCCTCGGTGTGCGGCCTGGCTACCCCCAGCTTTACCGCACCCACGCGGACTGGACGTTTGTTCGAGGAAAGCCTAGCCAGCCGCTTCGGCCAGCGCTTCCTGCACAGCTCGCGCCACCAGCTCGCCCGCGATCTCCAGCGGCTCCGTGCTGCGCAAAGCGCGGGCGAGCACGAACGCGCCCTCGAGCGCCGCGAGCATCCCGATCGTGAGCTCGCGTGCTTTCTCCTCACTCAGCCCGGAGCGGGTGTGCCTGGCCGCGCCCTGGGCGATCCAGCTCTCGAATACCTCGGCGCATGCCTGCCGCATGGTCTCGCTCGAGCTCGACACCTCGAGCGCCACCGTGGCGATCGGGCAGGCATCTTCGTAGTCGGTCTCCCGGAGGTGCTCGGCCGCGGCGGCGAAGAATGCCCGCACGCCGCCGAGGAGATCAGGCGCCGTATCGATGACGGCCGGGATCAGCAGCTCATACAGGGCACCCGATACGCGTATCGCTTCGGCTCCCAGCTGCTCCTTGCCGCCCGGAAAGAAGTGGTACAGCGACCCGAACGGCGCCTGGGCGGCTTCGACGATCTGCTTGACGCCCGTGGCGCTGTACCCCTGTCGGCGAAACAGCTCCGCGCTGGCATCGACGATCCGTTCACGTGTATTTGACATGGCGATAGGGTAGGTTATCGCTAGAGCGATCAATCTAGTGGAGGTCTTACGATGATTCTCTCTTGGCTGGCAAAACAGATCCTCGATCGCATGCTGACCCGACTGAGGGCCGGCGATACCCGATTGGCGGTCGCCCTCTATGCCAATGACGTGCGGATGACGTTCCCCGGCGATAACTCCTGGTCCGGCGTCTATCACGGAAAGAAGGAGCTCAAGGCTTGGCTTGAACGGTTCGCGCGCGTCGGCATTCAGATCTACGCCGACGAGGTGATAGCGGTAGGGCCGCCGTGGAACACCAAGGTCTGCATCCGGGGGCATGACTACGTGAGGTCCGCCGAGGGAGAGACCGTCTACGAGAATCGCTTCGTGATCTGGGCCAGGCTGAAGTGGGGCCGGATCAAGGAGGAGGAGACCTACGAGGACACGCTGAAGCCCAAAGCGCTCGACGCCTGGCTCGAGCAGCACCAGCCCCACCTCGCGCTGGCGTCCTGATGACGGCCGTCGAGCTGTCAGCGGGGACGTTGGAGTACATCGATGAGGGCGAGGGCCCGACGCTCGTGCTGCTGCATGGGCTGGCGATGGACGGCGAGCTTTGGCGGGCGGTGATCGACGAGCTGCGCCCCGATCACCGGTGCATTGCGCCGACGCTTCCGTTGGGGGCCCACCGTCAGCCTATGCGGCCGGACGCCGATCTGTCACTGCGCGGGCTCGGCCGGATGGTGGCGGAGTTCCTGGACGCTCTCGACCTTCGCGCCGTCACGCTGTGCTTCAACGACTGGAACTGCGCTCCGCTGATGGTCGCCGATCGACTGCTTGACCGAGTCGATCGGCTGGTGATCACCTCGTGCGAGGCGTTTGAGAATTATCCACCGGGACTGGCGGGCCGGATGGCAGCGCTCTCCGGACGGGCGCCGGGTGGGTTGACGCTCATGCGGCTGACGCTGCTTGCAAGGCCGCTGCGCCAGCTTCCTTTCGTGTTCGGCCAGATGTCAAAGCGCGGCGTGCCAGAGCAACTGATCCGCCGGTGGCTCGAGCCGCTGGCCAGATCGGAGATCCAGCACGACCTGCGCAGGTACGTCCGGGACACTCGGCGGGGCAGGCGCGACATGCTCGCGGCGACCGATGCCCTACCGACGTTCACGCGGCCGGTGTTTGATCGCTTGGGATACGGAGGGCCGGATGATGCCCATCGAGCACGCTCGCCGGTTTGCAGCGCTTTTCCCGGACAGCCGCGTGGTTGAGATCCCTGACGCCTACACGCTTATCCCTATCGACCAGCCCAAACTGCTCGCGGACGAGCTGCGCAAGTTCATCCGCTCCGCTGCGCGATCACCCGGTCGGCCCGCTGCTTCGACCGCTCCGGGATCGCGCGGCTGAACTTCGAGCGGTGGTCGGCCACCCACCGGTAGACCCGGTCCGTGATCTCCGGCGCTGCGGCGAGCGCTGCTGCGGGGAGCCGTCCCCCCGGCAGCAGCCTCAGCAACGGAGGGGCAGCGTATCCGGCTGACCAGCGGCGGCCGTCAGGGGCCACGAGGTGCCACGAGGCCATCCGCTCTTCCTGAGTTAGGTCAGCCAGCAGCGCGTCCGCCTCCGGCGAGCCGAGCCGCATCGGCCGCACGCGCCGTTCCCGATCGGCGGCCAGTACCCGGCCGAGCGACCACCGGCAGAAGCCACAGTCGGGGTCGTAGAGAAGAGTCCACTCAGTAGGATCGCGCGCCATGTCCATCGGGATCATCACCGGATCGGGCACCCATGCGCTTCCCGACTTTGTGGACGCTGAACAGGTGAGCGCCGAGACCCCGTTCGGCCCGGCCTTGGTGACGCGTGGCCGGTACGGGGGCGTGGACGCGCTGCACGTCTCGCGTCACGGCGCCGGGCACGTCAGGCTCTCCAATCAGGTCACACATCGACCCAACATCTGGGCGCTCAAGGAGCTGGGCGCGACGGCGGCGATCGGGTGCACTTCGTGCGGTGCCGTCGATGCCTCCATCACGCTCGGTTCGCTCATCGTGTTCGACGACCTGCACTTCATCTCGAACCGGCTGCCCGATGGCTCTCTGTGCACGTTCTTCGTCGAGCCAGGCGATCCGATGCGTGGGCACTGGGTCCTCCACGGCGGTCCCTTTTCGACGGACATCCGGGCGGCGCTGCTGGAGGCCGCGCAGCAGGCTGGCCACCCCGCCCGGGATGGCGGCGCCTACGGGTACGTCGACGGGCCCCGGTTCAACACGCCGACGGAGATAGCCCAGCTGGCGCACTGCGGCGTCGTCGCGGTCAGCCAGACGGGCGGACCCGAGGCCGTGCTCTGCGGTGAGCTCGAGCTCCCGTACGCCCTGATCGGCTACGCGACCGACTATGCGAACGAGGTCAAGCCCAGCGAGCCCACGCCGGTGGCGACCCTGATCGAGTTGATGGGCCAGAGCACGGCGATCTTCGCCGACGTGCTGCGAGGCGCCCTGCCCGCGGTGAGTCGATCACAACCCTCGACACCTGGCACGATGTTTCGCCTCGAGCAATAAGCGGGCACGATGTGACTGTTCGAGCAGTGACCAACGGGCAGGATCCAGCGGTGCTGGCGATGGTCCGCGCTCCTCGCCGCGGAGAGGTCCGCCGCGCGCTGCAGCCGTTGCTGGGGCCAGAGCGGTGTGCCGCCCTCCAGGCCGCCCTGATTCTGCAGACGGTCGCATGGGCCAACGCCGTCGCGCCAGGGGCGGTGCACGTCGCCCACGAGCCAGCCGATGCATCCGCCGAGATTCGGCGCCTGACGGGCGAAGGCGCAGTTCTGTTCCCGCAGAACGGGGAGGGCATCGCCGGACGGCTCGCGGACGCGGTGGCACGGGTATTCGTCCGCCACGAGGGCCCGCTGCTGATCGTCTGGCCGGATCTCCCTCGCCTGCGCCACGGCCACGCCCGCTCGGCACTAGACGATCTTCACAACGGCTGCGACGTGGTGTTGGGCCCGGCGATCGACGGCGGCTTCTACCTGATCGGAATCAATAGGCCGCTGCCGAAGCTGTTCGCGCTGCCCGAGAACGCGTGGCGCAGCCCGGATGTCATGACGATCGGGCTGGCCGCGGCGCGCGACGCCGGACTCGAGATCGGCCTGTTGCGGCCCGAGCGCGCGCTCCACCGACCGGCCGATGTCCGCGCTGCGCTGGCCGACCCTCTGCTGCCGGCTGAGCTGGGCCGGGTGCTGGGAAAGACCGAGTCGGTAGCGGTCAGCTCGTAGCTCCGTACGTGCGGAGCGCCGCGCTGCTACAAGTGATTGGTGAATGGCTGACGAGCTGCAGTCGGTAATCGAGCCTCTGGATGAGGCCGTCGATCACCTCCGCGGGCCGGAGAGCGCGAGGTTGATCATCGAATATGGGGACTACGAATGCCCCTACTCTCGCGCGGCGTATCGCTCGATCGAGCAGCTCGAGGCGAAGCTGCCAGGGGAAGTCCGGTTTGCGTTTCGGCACTTTCCGCTGACCGGAGTCCATCCCCACGCGCTGTCCGCCTCACTGGCGGCTGAGGCCGCGTCCTTGCAGGGCCGCTTCTGGGAGATGCACGACACACTGTTCCACCGGCAGAAGGCGCTCGAGGGAGACGATCTGCGCCGGTACGCGACCGAGCTGGGGCTCGTCGTGGAGCGATTCGACGAGGACCGGCGCAGCGAGGCGGTGATCGAGCGGATCGAACGGGACATTCGCAGCGCCATCGCCTCCGGTGAAGTTGTGGGCACGCCGACGCTGTTCATCGACGGGGTCCTGCACGGCGGGGGTTATGACGTCGGGACGCTATTGAGGGCAATCGAGTCATGACTTCCGCCTCCGCGGTCACAGAAAGGCCGGCCATGAGCGATCGCGGGCGAGAGACGAATGAGCCGCCGCGGCGGAACCCGGTGATCGTCGTTGTGGATGATGAGCCGGCGGTGCTGGCCGCGGTGGCACGCGATATGCGCAAGGGCTTCGGTGGGCGCTACCGGATCGTTCGAGCCGGCTCGGGAGAGGAGGCGCTCGAGGCGCTACGGGAGCTGGTCCGCCGGGGCGAGCAGGTGGCGATGCTGGTGGCCGATCAGCGGATGCCGGGACTATCGGGAACCGACTACCTGGTCCGCGCTCGAGAGATCGTTCCGTCTGCCAAGCGGGTCCTGCTCACGGCCTACGCCGATACCGAAGCGGCGATCCAGGCGATCAACGAGGTGGACCTCGACTACTACCTGCTCAAGCCGTGGGATCCGCCTGAGGAGGAGCTCATCCCGGTGGTCGAGGATCTGCTGACGACTTGGGAGGCCGGGGCGGCGATCGAGTCAGGTGGGGTGCGGGTGATCGGGCATCGCTTCTCCAGAGCCACGCATGACCTGCGCGACTTCCTCGCCCGCAACCGGGTGCCCGGGCGATGGCTGGACGTCGAGCGCGACGCGGACGCGCGACAGCTGTTGAAGGTGGCGGGAGCCGACACCGACCGCCTGCCGGTCGCTCTGCTGGAGGACGGGACCGTGCTCGAGCGCCCCACGGTGCTCGAGCTTGCCGAGCGGCTCGGCGTCGTCGGGCAGCCGGCGTCCGACCACTACGACCTGGTGATTGTCGGTGGTGGCCCGGCGGGCCTGGCGGCTGCCGTGTACGGCGCCTCCGAGGGGCTCAGGACGATCATGGTCGAGCGTGAGGCCCCCGGCGGCCAGGCCGGGATGTCGAGCCGGATCGAGAATTACCTCGGGTTCCCCACGGGGCTGAGCGGTTCCGATCTGACCCGTCGGGCGACCGATCAAGCCCGACGCCTCGGGGCCGAGCTTCTGACCCTCCAGGACACGACCCGGCTGCGGGTGGAGGGCTCGGGCAGGATCGTCGAGCTCTCCGACGGCGGTAGCCTCAGCGCCAGCACCGTGCTGATCGCGTCCGGCGTCTCCTATCGCCAGCTCGAGGCTCAGGGCTTTGCCGAGCTCACGGGCAAAGGCGTCTACTACGGCGCCGCCCGGACTGAGGCCCGTGCATGCGCCGAGCAGCACGTAGTCGTGATCGGCGGAGCAAACTCCGCCGGGCAGGCCGCCGTGTATTTCTCCAACTACGCCGGGAGGGTCACGATGCTGGTCCGTGGTGACTCGCTGGAGAGATCGATGTCGCGCTACCTGATCGAGCAGATTGAGGCGCTTGCCAACGTCGAGGTTCGTACCGGCGCCGAGGCCGTGGCCGCAGAGGGTGACGGCCGGCTGCGGGCAGTGCGGATCCGCAACGCTGACGGATCGGAGACAACCGAGCAGGTTGACGCCTGCTTCGTGTTCATCGGCGCGCGGCCGTTAACCGACTGGCTGGCGGGCGTCGTCGCGCGCGATGAGCGGGGCTACATCCTGGCCGGGCTCGAGGTCAGGAGCGATGGCTGGCCTCTGCCGCGAGATCCGTTCCCCTTGGAGACCAGCGTTCCCGGGGTGTTCGTCGCCGGGGACGTTCGAGCCCGCTCGATCAAGCGCGTAGCGAGCGCCGTCGGGGAGGGGTCGATGGCCGTATCGCTTGTCCACCAGTACCTGGCCGAAGCATGAGCACCGCGAGCGAACAGCCCGTCACGGCGGCCGATCTGCGACCGATCGATCTGTTCGACGAGCTCGACGACCGAGCTCTCGACGAGTGGGCTGCGGTTGCCGAGTGGCGTAATGCCGAACCCGGCGAGCGCTTGATCGAGGAGGGCCTTGAGCCTCAGGGCGTTCTCTGCCTGTTCGATGGCATGCTGCAGGTGTTCTCCCGTAACGGCGATCGCTTCGAGCCGGTCGCAAAGCAAACCGGGCCGACCTGGATCGCCGCCGTAGCCACGCTGACCGAGACGCCGATCGGGGTGCGAATGGTGGCTCTCACCCCGGCCCGGACCGCGCTGATCCCGGCCGCGGAGTTCCGGCGTCTGGCGCTGGCGTATCCGACCGTCCATCGGCGGGTCATGCGCCAGGTGGCGCCACTCATGCATCGGATCACGTCGATCGAGCAGAACCGCGAGCGGCTTGCGGCATTGGGAAAGATGTCGGCCGGACTGGCGCACGAGCTTGGTAACCCCGCCGCGGCCGCGAGCCGCGCGGCGGACCAACTGGCCGAGGCACTCGATGTTATGACCTCGGCGCTGAGGCAATTTGTCGAGGCCGGAGTTGACCCGGCGGACACCCTGCGGCTCGCGGACCTGCGCGACGAAGCGCTGCGCCGGGCGGCTGACCGCGGTCCCCTTGGGCCGCTTGAGTCCGCCGACGCCGAAGATGAGATGCTCCGGCGACTGGAAGAGCTCGGCGTACCGGAGGCATGGCAGTTGGCCGAGGCGCTGGCTGTCGCCGGCGTGGACGAGGACTGGCTGGAGAGAGGACACGCCATCGCCGGCCGGGCCACGCCGGAGGCGTTGCGAGTCACCGTCGCCTGGCTCAACGCCCAGAGGATCGTCGGCGAGCTTCGCGACTCGACCGACCGCATGCAGGCTCTGATCAAGGCGATCAAGGCCTACGCCTACACCGATCGGGGAGGCCTGGTGGAGGCGGACGTCCACGAGGGGCTGGAGACGACCCTCACGGTCCTGCACCACAAGCTCAAGCACACGCAGATCGAGATCGATCGGCAGTACGACCGCGACTTGCCGAAGCTGACGTTCTACGGATCGGAGCTCAACCAGGTGTGGACGAACCTGATCGCCAATGCGATCGATGCGGTGGGTGACGCCGGCACGATCACCATTTGCACCAGACGAGATGGCGAGTGCATCGTCGTCGACATCGCCGATACCGGCCCGGGGATCCCGCCTGAGGTCCGCCCTCACATCTTCGAGCCGTTCTTCACCACCAAGGACGTCGGCCAGGGCACAGGACTCGGGCTCGATACGGCCCGGCGGATCGTGGTCGAGCGCCATGGCGGTTCGATGACGTTCGACACCGGCGAGGACGGCACGATCTTCCATGTCTGGCTTCCGCTGCGCCCTCCGCTCGCTGGCTCCACTCCGGAACGCTCCGACCCCACCGCTCCCTGAAACCCCGCCCCCTAAACGAGGACTACCAAATGGCCACTTGCACCCATCTCGACCAGATCACAGTCCTCGAGCTGCCCGAAAGTGTTCCGGGCTGCGAGGACTGTCTGCGCACTGGAGATGTATGGCTGCACCTCCGCATCTGCCTTCAGTGCGGGCACGTCGGCTGCTGCGACGATTCACCTAACCGGCATGCCACCGCCCACGCGCACGAGAGCAGCCATCCGCTGATCCGCTCGCTCCAGCCTGGGGAGGATTGGAGCTGGTGCTACGTGGATGAGGTGGCCATGATCATTCCCGACATCCAGGGCGAAACCCGCATCCCGCCGTCGCCGATGATGGCCGAGTGACGGGGCTGACCTCGCCGCTCTTCAGTGGTCGGCGCGTCCGCGCAGCTCCGCGCTGCGCTCGAACATCCTGTCGAGCCCGATCCGGGTGACGAGCCGCTCGGTCGTTCGCGGCGCTAGCTGAGAGAGCGCAAAAACCGGCCTCACTGGCGCGCCGGTGTCGACTACCTCCGGCAGGTCGCGCCGGACCGCGTCGAGCACGTCGCCGGCGATCCTCTCGACCGTGGTCGCGCCGATGATGCGATTGGAGCTCACGCCGTCCTCGACCATTCGCTGGTACATCCCGTCCCCGGCCACAAATCCTGGAGTCACTACTGAGAAGGACACGGGCTGCTTGCGGAACTCCCGTCGTAGCCCCTGAGTCAGCGCGATCAAGCCGGCCTTCGTCGCGCCGTAGGGAGCCTCGAATGCCGGGCCGATCTTTCCGGCGCCAGAAGCGATGAACACCACGTGGCCCCGTCCGCGCTCGAGCATCCCGGGCAGCACTGCGCGGGTCAGCAGCATCGGCGCCGTGAGGTTGACGTTGACGGTCTCGAGCAGCTCGTTGCGAGGGGCCTGGACAAATGACGATGCATACTCGACGCCGGCGTTGTTGACGAGCAGGTCGACCGGACCCAAGCTCTGCTCGGCGCGCCCGATCAGCCCTTCCGCCTGCTCGAGGTCATTGAGATCGACCGTCAGCGCCTCGGCTCGGACGTTGTGTGAGCGCAGCTCGGTGACGGCGGCATCCAACACCTCCTGCCGACGGCCGGTCACCGCCACGTTCATGCCCGCTCGCGCCAGTTCACGGGCGATATGGGTGCCGATCCCGCCGGACGCTCCCGTCACCAGCGCATTTCGGCCCGCCAAGTCCCGCATCGCCGAGCCATCCTAGCCCACGGCCGGCGGTGTGACGGCGAGCGTAGAGTGTCCCGTGTGGCTGACGAAGTCGACGGCGCGCCGCTGATCACGGTCTGGAGCGACTACATATGACCGTTCTGCTACGTCGGCCTCGAGCGGGCGGCGTGGCTCGAGCGCCAGTTCGGCGCGCGAATGGTGTGGAGGCCGTTTGATCTGCACCCCGAGTATCCGCCGGAGGGAATCCCGCGAGCAGATCTCGAGCGCCGGTACGGCCGGGAGTTCCATGGCCGCCTGTTCGCGATGTTTGAGGAGGCCCGGCTTGCGCATGCGGAGTCCCTCGACAAGGTGCCCAACTCGCGCAAAGCGCTGATGCTCGCCGAGCTGGCGCGGGAGCGAGGCGCGTTCGAGCCGTTGCATCCTCGGCTGTTCGATGCCTATTGGGCCAGAGGACGCGACATCGGCGATGAGCAAGTGCTGGTTGAGGAGGGGGCCGCGGTGGGTCTCCAGGAGGGCGATGTTCTCGAGGTGCTTCGCGATGCCCACTACCAGGAGCGGATCGATGCGTTTACGCAGGCCGCGCTGCAGCTCGGCGCGGGCGGTGTCCCGGCCTGGCTGATCGATCAGCGGCTGCTGGTCCCGGGCGCACAGCCCCATGACGTGTTCGAGAGCGCGATGGAGCGGCTCGGACACGCGCCGGTGGACGGAGAAGCGCCCGCACCATAACGGCGGACTGGGCCGCCGGCCGACGGCGCGCGGCTCGATTCATCCGTCGGGGTCGGGGGTAGGTGAGCGTTGGTTTCTCCCGCGTCCACCGAGGAGGCACTTATGCGTCGCATCGGAGCAGCGCTTGCCGTGGCAGCGCTAATCGTGGCTGTCTGGGCCGTCCCACCCGCCGCCGCGGCGGGTCAGGGCGCGCAGGCGGGATCGGGCGCCGTCGCCACCGGTACCGGCGGCGCCGTGGCCTCGATGGACGTCAATGCGAGCCGGGCGGGCATCGACGTCCTGCGGCGAGGCGGCAACGCGATCGACGCGGCCGTGGCCACCGCAAGCTCGATGGGCGTCAGCGTCCCGTTCGTCGCCGGTCCGGGTGGAGGCGGTTTCATGGTCATCTACCTGGCTCACTCCCACCGCGTGGTTACGATCGATGGGCGCGAGACCTGCCCCGCGGCGTGCACGTCGACGATGTTCATCGATCCGACGACGGGCAAGCCGCTCGACTACAACTACGCCTCGGAACAGCCGCTATCGACGGGGGTTCCTGGGATGGTCGCCACATGGGCCAAGGCGATCGGTCTCTACGGCCGCAAGAGCTTCGCCGCCGATCTGCGACCGGCGATCGACCTGGCCCGCCGCGGCTTCCGCGTGAACGCCGACTTCCAGCAGCTCGAGCAATCGGGGTTGTCCGTCCTGCGGGCGTATACCGCCAGCCGCGCGCTGTTCTTGACGCCATCCGGGGACCCGCTGCCGGTCGGATACCTGCTGCGCAATCCCGATCTCGCGAAGACCTACCGGCTGCTGGCCCGCTACGGCCCCTCCTATCTGTACGACGGGCCGATCGGCCAAGCGATCGTGCAGGCCGACGACCACCCGGCGCTGTATCCCGGCACGACTCTGATCACGAAGCCCGGGATCATGAGCACAGACGACCTGCGCTCGTACGCGGTTAGGACGCCGCCGCCGACGCAAGTCACCTATCGCGGCCTCAGCGTCTATGGCATGGGTCCGCCGTCGAGCGGAGGCTCGACCGAGGGGGAGATCCTCAACATCCTGAACGGCTGGAACCTAGGCGGTGAACAGCGGGTGACAGCGCTGTTCCACTACCTCGAGGCCTCGCGCCTGGCCTACGCCGACCGCAACGCTTACGTCGGCGACCCCCGGTTCGTGAACGTGCCCCTCAACGGCCTGTTGAGCCCGAAGTTCGCGGCCACCCGCCGCTGCCTGGTCCACGACACGGCGCTGGTTTCGCCCGTGGCTCCAGGGAACCCGACACCGCCGTACCACGCTTGTGGCGCGTCGTCGTCGTCCGTGTCCGCCCCAGCAGCGTCACAGCAGCACACCAACAACATCGTCACGACCGACAAGTGGGGCGACGTCGTCGCCTACACGAACACCATCAACTTCTTCGGTGGCAGCGGCCAGACCGTCCCCGGCTACGGATTCCTGCTCAACGACGAGCTCACCGACTTCGACTTCGCTCCCCCGACGGCGGGCGCCTACGACCCCAACCTGGCTGCCGGCGGCAAAGAGCCGCGCTCGAGCATGGGTCCGATCATCGCGCTGCGCGACGGCAACCCGGTGTTCAGCATCGGAGCCGCGGGCGGCTCGACGATCATCACCACGGTGGTCCAGATCCTCATCAACCACGTGGACTTCGGCATGTCGATGCCGGCCGCGCTGGCCGCCCCTCGCGTGAGCCAGCGCAATCAGCCGACATCCCTGGCCGAGCCCGACTTCTACTACAGCCCAATTGCGCAGCAGCTCGAGCAGCGCTACGGCGAGCAGTTCACCCTCTCCACTGGGCCGATATTGCCGCTCGACTACTACCCGGGCGACGCCACCGCGCTGCAGATCTTCGGCGGCGGACGCGCCGAGGCCATGGCCGAGCCGGTGAGGCTGTACGGCGGTAGCGCCCTGGCGGTTCACCCGTCACGGTGACCTACGCGCCTACCACCGCCCGCTCGGGGCTCTACGCGCCTACCACCGCCCGCCGGCGGCCTACGCGCCGACCACCGCCCGCACGCGGCCTACGCGCCGACCACCGCCCGCCGGCGGTGCGCGGCGGACTCTCTGGCCAGGAACTCGTGGATGACCCGTGCGAACCGCACCGGTTCGTCGCGGTGGGGGAAGTGCCCCGTGCGCTTGAAGACCTTCAGGTGGATGTGCGGAACTAGCTCATGCACATTCATTCCCTGGCGTGCGGGGACGACCCGGTCGTTTTCTCCCCACACGATCAGCAGTGGGATGCCGTTGCCGGCCCCGATCCGGCCGAGGGCACTCACGCGCTGGCCCGCGTAGTCGACGACGGACCGCAGGGTGTGGATGAAGGCTCTACGCGAACCGCGGTCGGCCAGCAATGCGTACGCCCGTCCGATTTCCTCGAGGTCGGTGTTGCCGTGCACGCCGAAGCGGCCGAGGGCCTGGGTCAGCAGCGTCCCCGCCTGCACGATCGGCCGCCAGGCGGCGAGGGCGAGCACGGGGCCCGAACCGGGCATGCTTGCGGCCCTCAGCAACAGGCTGACCTCGCGGCCGAACCCGCCCGGCGCGACCAGCACCAGGCGGTCGGTGCGCTCTGGGTATTGGTAGGCGAACTGGAGTGCGACCCCACCGCCGAGGGAGTGCCCGACGAACGTCGCCCGGCCGTAGCCGAGCGCGTCGAGCAGGTCCCTGACCGTGTTGGCGTGCGCCCCGATCGAGTAGTCGCCGCGGAGCTTGTCCGAGTGGCCGTGACCCAGGAGATCCGGAGCCAGCACGGTGTAGCGCCGCGCCAGCCGTGGCAGCACCCGGTCCCAGGTGGCTGAGCTGGACGTGATGCCGTGGATCAGCACCAACAGCGGGCCCGAGCCGCCGATGCGGTAAGCGATCCTCCGCCCGTACAGCGCGATCTCATCCTTTTCCAGCGTCGGGTAGCCGTTCGCGCGCGGATGCGCCTTCGTCGACCGACTCCGACTGCCCGAGACGACCCGCAGCCCCCGCCGAACTGGCCCCGCCGGATGTCGGTCCTTCGGCATCGCGAGGCAGGTTTTCACATGTGGCGGCGGCAAAGATGGGCTCGGGCGAGTGGTGGTCGCTCGCAGCGGGTTTTTTGTTTTGGCGACGGTCCACGCGCGGTGGGGTGGGTATTGGGCTAACTTCAACCGAGCACCACGTCCAATACACTGGGGAGTGGTGTAATGGCAGCACAGGTGGCCTTGGACCACCCGGTTCAGGTTCGAATCCTGGCTCCCCAGTTTAACAAAGCTGCTGCAAATTGGCGCGGCTTTCCGTCCGAGGCCTCGAACTAATGTTCGGGCATGCCGAAACGGCGTCCTTTCTCCGAAGAGGATCTCCGAGAGGCGATTGCCAGACCCGTCTGTTCGGCCGATGCGCTGCGGTTTCTTGGACTACGGGCGGAGGGCGCGAACTTCAGCGACGCATCAGAGATACGCTCGAGCGCTGCGATGGAATCTCGACCGACCATTTCGACAGAATGCCGGACCGGAAACGGGCGGGTCCATACGCTCAAAAAGGACCCGCTGGAGCGCTGTGCTTGATCGAAGGCTCGACTCATCCGCGCGGAAATCTCAAGAAGTCGACTGCTCGCGATAGGGCTCAAGCTCCCGATCTGCGAGATGTGTGGCCAAGACGAGAACTGGAACGGCCGGCGCAATGTCGCTGATCCTCGATCACATAAACGGAGTCTCGAACGACCACCGCTTGAGAATCTCCGCGTCGTATGCCCCAACTGCGCCGCAACGCTAGACACGCATTGTGCCCGGAAAAATCGCCGTACGCGGGAGCCTACGGCGATGTCTTCATTGCGGGCCTTTGAGCACTCCCAGATACGCGACAACACCGATACTGTTCGATAGCGTGCTGGGGACACGTGGCCACTAAGTCGTATCGGGGCAGGCCGACATCCTGAAGACGCAAGGTCCCCCGCCCCTCCTACGATCAGCTGATGGCCGACATCAAATCGATGAGCATGCTCGCGGTCGGCCGCAAGTACGGCGTGAGCAGACAACGCCGTGCGCAAATGGATCCGGTGGTATGAGTACCGGCGTGAGGTCGGATTCCCGCAAGACGAAGCGGCCTGAACGCGCGACCCCAGGGGGGCCGTGGGCGCTTTTCTAGAGAGCCTCGGAGTCGAGCTGCCCATCGTCCAGGCGGGGATGGGCGGCGGCCTGTCGCGCCACGAGCTCGCGGCGGCGGTCTCGGGAGCGGGTGGACTCGGGACCATCGGAATCCTCGACCCCGAGCCTCTGCGGCAGGAGATCGCGAAGGCCCGGGACCATGCCGGACCCAGGCCTGTGGCCGTCAACCTCCTGCTGCCGTTCGCGCGGAGGTCGCACTTCGAGGTAGCTTCGGACGCGGACGTGGTGGTGACGTTCTGGGGCCGCCCGGAGCGGCGGACATCCAAGCCATGGATTCACCAATGCGGCTCGGTGCAGGAAGCGCAGGCCGCCCATAAGGCAGGAGCCGATGCCGTGATCGCCCAGGGAGTGGAGGGAGGCGGCCACGTTCGGGGAAGGATCCCCGCCGTCGAGCTACTCGCGAGTGTTCGCAGCGCTCTGCCAGACGGCTATCCCGTGCTGTCGGCAGGCGGTATCGCCGATGCCTCGGACGTCAGAGCGCGCCTCGACGCCGGCGCCGAAGCGGTCGTCTGCGGGACGAGGTTCTTGCTGAGCGAGGAGAGCGCCGCCCATCCCGAATACAAATCCCGGCTGCTGGAAGCCCACGAGACGATCATCACCGAGATGTTTGGCTTCGGCTGGCCGGCTCCCCACCGGGTCGTTCCAAACCGAGCCACCGATCGATGGTTGAAGGAGAGTCCACGCGGTCCTGGTTGGCTTCGCACGATCAATCGGCTGGCCGCGCCGATCGTCGCCACCACTCCGGCCTCGAGCCAGTCCCGGATCGTCGGACGCCTTGCAGCGCTGCAGCGGCCGGGCCTCCCGCTGTTCAGCCCGGCCGCAGCGGTTGCGGAGGGATCGCTGAACCTGATCGAGGCGGGGCCCCTGTACGCCGGGGAGTCCGTCACCAGAATCGACGACATACGACCAGCGGGCAGCCTCGTCCGAGAGCTTGCCGCGGGCCCGTCCGGGGCGGCCTGACTTCGACGTCTTTGCCGCCGCCTACGATCCTGTCGTGGCAGTCAGCGAAGCGCATGACCTCTACGGTCTTCCGCTCGACCGGTTCGTCCCGGAGCGGACGGCGTTAGCGCGGACGCTGCGTGACAGGGGCCAGCGCGAGGAGGCCGCCAAGGTCGGCAAGCTGCCGAAGCCCTCGATCGCGGCATGGGCGGTCAATCAGCTCGTTCGAACCCAGCGCCGCGCCGTCTCGGATCTATTCGACGCCGGCGACGTGCTCCAGAGAGCACAAGAGGATCTGCTGTCCGGGCGCTCGGACGGCGACGCGCTGCGCAAGGCCGCGGAGCGCGAACGGGCCGCAGTCGAGGCGCTGATGGAGCGCGCGCGTGGGCTGCTCAGCTCGGAGGGCCACGAGCTGTCGCAGGCAACGCTCGACCGGGTGGCCGACACGCTCCACGCTGCTGCCGTCGATGAAGAGGCTCGTCCACAGGTACGGGAAGGCTGTCTAGATAAGGAGCTGCGTCACGCCGGGCTCGGTGGCGCCGGCGCCGCGCTCGGCGCGGCGGCGAGCAGAGGCCGGGCCCGCACGCGAGAAGCGTCGACGGCTGAACGACAGCCTGAGCCGCGGCCCGCGGACCGCCAGCGCACTCGCCGCCTCGAGGCTGCGCGCACGGCCGAGTCGGAAGCCCGTCGCGCCGTCCGGCGCGCCGAGCGGGAGCTCAAGCAGGCGCAGGAGCGCCGGGACCGTGCAGCCGCCGCCCTAGCGGAGGCCGAGGACGATCTCGAAGCCGCCCTTCGCCACGCCGAGGAGGCGGAGCGAGAGCATCAGCGCGCGCGCCGGGAACTCGACGACATCTGACGATCGGGAACTTTTCTCACGAAGCTGTCGATTTCGACGCTTCCCGTTTGTCTCATACGCGACCATCCAGACAAGGAGGGAGCGAATGAAGTACATGCTGTTGATCCACCAGGGCGACACGCCGCTACCGGGCACACCGGAGTGGGACCGGCTGCCGGAGTCCGAGCAGCAGGCCGTCTACGCCGACTACGGCGCCATCAATCAGACACCTGGAGTGGCCCCAGGAATGCGGATGCAGCCGCCAGAGGCGGCGACGACCGTGCGGGTCCAGGATGGGAAGACGCTGACGACCGACGGGCCGTTCGTCGAGATGAAGGAGGCGCTGGGCGGCTACATGTTCTATGAGGCGGACGACCTGGACGCCGCGATCGAACTTGCGGCGCGCATACCGGCGGCCCGGATGGGCGGCGCGATCGAGGTGCGTCCGATCCTGGAGGCATAGCCCATTCTCGAGCAGGCGTTCCGGGACCATTGGGGCCGCGTCCTCGCTGCGCTGATCGGCTTCCTCGGCGACTTCGATCTCGCCGAGGAAGCCGCGCAGGAGGCGTTCGCGATCGCCGCCGAGCGGTGGCCCCGAGACGGTGTCCCCGACAACCCGTCCGGGTGGCTGCTGGTCACGGCACGCAACCGCGCGATCAACCGCATCCGCCGCGAACGGACACTCGCCGAGAAAAAGCGGCTGCTGGAGGGATCGGCCGGCGTCGAGCAAGCCTTGGCAGGTCCGGGGGACACGCCGATGGATGAGACCTCGATGAATGAGACGACTTTCAAGGACGAGCGACTGGAGCTGATCTTCACCTGCTGCCACCCCGCGCTATCGATAGACGCCCAGGTAGCGCTGACGCTCCGCACGCTCGGAGGCCTGAGCACGCCCGAGATCGCACGCGCGTTTCTGGTCGGTGAGGCGACGATGGCCCAGCGCCTCGTACGTGCAAAGCGCAAGATCAAAGATGCCGGTATCCCGTTCCGGATCCCGGCGGCGCATCTCCTGCCCGATCGCCTACAGGCCGTCCTGGCCATCGTCTATCTGATCTTCAACGAGGGCTACGGCGGGCGCGGCGAGCTCGCCGCCGAGGCCTTGCGACTCGGTCAGGCGGTGGCGGAGCTGATGCCGGACGAGCCCGAGGCCCAGGGCCTGCTGGCGCTGATGCTGCTGCTCGAGGCCCGCCGCGAGGCGCGGTTCCAAGCCGGCGAGCTGGTGCTGCTGGAGGACCAGGACCGATCGCTTTACGACGGAGACCAGATCGCCGCCGGACGAGCGGTGCTCGAGCGCGCGCTCGCGCTCCGGGGCCGCGGCCCCTACGTCCTGCAGGCGGCCATCGCCTCCCTTCACGCGGACGAGCCCCGCGACTGGAGACAGATCGCCGCTCTCTACGGCGAACTGGCGCGCATCACAGGCTCGCCGGTGGTGCAGCTCAACCGAGCGATCGCGCTCGCCGAAGACCAGGGCGCCGACGTGGGCCTGGAGCTCGTCGATCGACTCGAGCTCGACGAGTTCCGTTACCTGCACTCGACGCGCGCCGATCTGCTGCGGCGGTTGGGGCGAACCACCGAAGCGCGCGACGCCTACCTGCGCGCACTGGAGCTCGCGCACGACGGCCCGGAGCGGCGGCTGCTCGAGCGGCGGCTGGCCGAGCTCCCGGCGTGACCGAAGCGGCCGAGGTTCGACTTCAGTTTCGCCCACCGCTCGAAGTTGCAGACCTGCTCGCGTTCTTCGCCCGCCGCGCGGTGCCCGGCGTTGAGGAGGTTCACGCTGGCACCTACCGGCGCAGCCTGCGATTGCCACACGGCGCCGGAGTAGTCGAGCTAAAGCCAACCGCCAGGCACGTAAACGCCCGCTTCTGGCTCGAGGACGAGGCCGATCTCTCCGACGCGATTCGGCGCTCGCGATCGACGCTCGATCTGGATCGGGACCCAGGTCCCGTACTGGCGGCGCTCGGTGCGGATGATCTGATCGGACCGCTGGTTCGCGCCGCACCCGGACTACGTGTGCCGGGTACTCCGGACCCGCACGAGCTGGCGGTCCGGGCCGTCATCGGGCAGCAAGTCTCCGTCACGGGTGCGGCGACGCTCGCCGGGCGGCTGGTGGCGGGCTACGGCGAGCCGCTGGCCCGGCAGGCTGGCTCGGTAACCCACCTGTTCCCTTCGGTCAGCTCACTCGCCCAAGTGGATCCGGACCGGCTGGCGATGCCCGGCGCGAGGGGCCGTGCGCTGCGGTCGCTGGCTACGGCGCTGGCGAGCGGCGAGCTCGAGCTCCACGACGGCGTAGCCCTGGACCGCGCCCGGGAGCAGCTGCTGGCGCTGCCGGGGATCGGCCCCTGGACCGCGGACTACATCGCGATGCGCGCGCTGCGCGACGCCGACGCGTTCCTTCCGAGCGACCTCGGGATCCGTCGGGCCCTGATCCAGCTGGGGCAGGACGGCCGTCCAGCCGCGGCCGCCAGGTTGGCCGAGCGCTGGCGGCCCTACCGCGCGTACGCGTTTCAGCACCTGTTGGCGGCTACGATCCCCGCGTGACTGCGCCAGTCGTGGTGATCCTCGCCGCCGGTGAGGGTACGCGGATGCGTTCCGCGACGCCCAAGATGCTTCACCCCCTGTGCGGGTGGCCGATGGTCGCCTGGACCCTGGCCGCCGCGCGCGAGGGGGGGGCCGAGCAGATCGTCGTGGTCGACGGCCCCGGGCGGCCCCTCGAGTCATCGCTCGATGGCCGGGCGACAATCGCCGTCCAGGAAGAGCCCCGCGGGACCGCCGACGCGGTGAGAGCCGCCTCCGGTCACATCGGTCGGACCGGCACGGTCATCGTGCTCAACGGCGACGCGCCGCTGATCCGCCCCCAGACGATCGCCTCGCTCGCCGAGGCGCACGGGCGTTCAGGTGCGGCGGCCACGATCGCGACCGCCGTGCTCGAGGATCCGAGCGGTTACGGGCGGGTCATACGCGCGCCTGACGGGACGGTTGATCGCGTCGTCGAGACCAAGGTGGCAGGTGACGCCTCAGAGCTCGAGCTTCGCGTCCGCGAGGTCAACACGGGGCTGTACGCGTTCGATGCCAGAGAGCTGCTGGACGCGCTCGAGCAAGTGCGCTCGGACAACGCCCAAGGCGAGTTCTACCTGCCCGACGTGCTGCCGCTCATCCGCGCCCACGAGCGCACGGTCGATGCCTATGAGGTCCCGGATCCGCTCGAGACGCTGGGCGTCAACGACCGCGTCGAGCTGGCGCGTGTAAGGGCTATCGCCCAGCGACGGATCCACGAGCGCCACATGCTTGCCGGGGCGACGATCGTCGATCCCGGCTCGACCGTGATCGACGCCGATGTCGAGCTTGAGCAAGACACCGTGATCGCGCCATTCACGAGCCTCCACGGCGCGACCCGAATCGGCGCTCGCTCTACGGTCGGACCACTCTCCACGCTGATCGACACGCGGGTCGGCGAGCAGGCCAGCGTCGTTCACTCCTACTCCACCGGCGCGGAGATAGGCGAGCGGGTGAACGTGGGGCCGTTCGCCTACCTACGTCCCGGCACGGTGTTACGGGCGGGCTCGAAAGCCGGCACGTTCGTCGAGATCAAGAACTCGACGGTCGGCGAGGGCGCGAAGGTTCCTCATCTCTCTTATATCGGCGACGCGGAGATAGGGGAGGAGACGAACATCGGTGCCGGCACGATCACCGCCAACTACGACGGCTACCGCAAGCACAGGACTTCAATTGGGGCCCGGGCGAAGGTCAGCGTCGACACCATGTTCGTGGCACCGGTGAGCGTGGGCGACGAGGCGTACACGGCCGCGGGCTCGGTGATCACGAAGGACATTCCGCCGGGCGCGCTCGGTGTCGCCCGGGAGCGCCAGCAGAACGTCGAGGGCTACACGCAACGTCGGGCCGAGCGGGAGGCCGCGAGCGAGGGGGAAGCCGCTGACGAGCGAGAGCCCCCGCCAGAAGATGAGAAGGCCGATGGCGGCTCCTGACCTACTTCATGCCGTCGGCACCCCGTCGTACACTCGCAAGCGATGAGCGTGCTGCAGGAGCGGCCATCAGCGAGCGAGATCGAGCTCGTCTACAACAAACGGCTGATGCTCGTCTCGGGGCGGGCGAACCCCGAGCTAGCCAACCGGATCGCGGACAAGCTGGGCGTCGAGCTGTCACCGGTGACGCACAAGACGTTCTCCAACGGAGAGGTCTACTGCCGGTTCGATGAGTCGGTGCGTGGCGCCGACGTGTTCATCGTCCAGCCCACCTGCGAGAACCAGGCCGAAAGCCTCGGCGCCAACGACGCGCTCATGGAGTTGTTGATGATGGTGGACGCCGCCGTCGGCGGGTCGGCGCACCGGGTGATCGCCGTCACTCCCTGGTATGGGTACTCGCGCCAGGACAAGAAATCCGCCCCACGCGAGCCGATCAGCTCTCGCCTGATCGCGCGCATGCTCGAGGCCGCCGGGATCGACCGGATCCTGACCATGGACCTGCACTCGGGGCAGATCCAGGGGTTCTTCCAGAAGCCGTGCGACCACATGACGGCGCTGTTCATGCTGACCCAGTACTTCGCCGACATGGCGCTCGAGGATCTGGTTGTCGTCGCCCCGGACGCCGGCCGTGTGAAGCTGAACAAGAAGTTCGCGGCCGAGATTGGCGCCGACCTGGCGATCCTCAACAAGGAGCGCCCGGCTCAACAGGTGGCCGAGATCGGCTACGTGATCGGCGACGTGGAGGGCAAGACGGCGGTGCTGGTCGACGACATCATCGACACCGCCGGGACGCTCAAGGCCGCGGCCCAGGCGGTCCATGACGCGGGCGCCCGGCGCGTGTACGCGGCGGCGACTCACGGTGTCTTCTCGGGCGACGCGTGGGAGAACCTCGGGGCGGCGGGACTCGAGCAGGTGGTGGTGACGGACACCATCCCGACGCCCCCTGGCAAGCCCGACAACGTCACCGTGCTGTCCTGCGCCGACCTGCTCACGAACTCGATCCGCCAGATCTTCACCGATGGCTCCGTGAGCCAGGTGTTCGGCGGCGAGAACCAGCTGTTCTAAGCCGCGGTCGCGCGCCGGAAGCGATCGCGCCCCGCTAAGCCGCGGCCGCCCGCCGGGTAGACGCGGGCACGCGGGTGAGGCGTGGCCGAGCGCCGCTGAGTTGCCCATACCTTTGGGCTCGGGCGATCCCGTCGGCCGCTCGCCAGGCAAGCGCTTCGATCGTCAGCGTCTAGTTGTAGCCGCCCGAGGTCGGAAAGACCGAGCCGTCGATCACGTAGAGGTTGGGGATTCCCAAGAAGCGCTCGCCGGACCAGCGGCGGCGCCAACGCGAACGCCGCGCCCACCGTGCCCGCCCGGATCAGCGCCTGTCTACGGGTGAACAGCGTCATGAGCCGGTCCCGACAGCAGCAGTCCTCGCTTCTTCCTCACCTCTACGACCTACAACGACCTGGACCGGCAAAACTTACACCCACGTAACATTCGCGGGGTGAGTGGCGGTCCCGGAGCCGTTACGGCGGCACGCGAACGGTGAGCGGGCTGCCAGGCAAGCAGAGCGAACGCGCCGCCGAACTGATGGACCTACTCGGGCTGAGCGAGGATGAGCTCTGCCGGACGCTGGGCGTGGATCCGCTCACGCTCCTCTCCGGCCAGCTCGAACACCGCGGCGAGCTGCCGATCTTGCTCGACCTGCTGGCCGAGGCTCGAGAGCGGGCCGGCGCGGCGGTTCTGCGGCGATGGGTCAGGGCCTCCGGTCCGCACGGCAGGCCGATCGACATGCTCACCCGGCGGGACTTCGCCTCGTTCGAGAACGCGCTGGCCGAGCTCGCGGAGCGGGGGTTCGTCCTCCGCGGGGGCGGCTGACTCCTACTTCTCTTCCTCCTCGGCCGACTCGGCACCCGGCCAGATGCCGAACAGGTAGTGGAACGAACGGGCGCTGGCGCGGTTTGCCGCCGCCTTGGCCGCCGCCAGCGTGGCCGCTTCGAGCGCCGCCGCCCCCACCGCCTTGCCGACGTTTGCATCGCGCCGGGTCGGCTCCGGCGGCTCGTCCTCGTCGATCTTCGACCAGACGGTCTTGAAGAGACGCTCCCCCACCTTGGCGGCGATGACGCCGGCGATCAGCGCGAACGGCTTGTAGAGGATCTTCATCGCGTTGGCAGCCTACCCACTGGCGTCCCATCTCAGCTTGTCGCGCCCGTGACCACTGGAACTCGACGACCGCCGCATTTGGGTAAATACTTGATTCCAAGTGCTGGACGAGGATTCGACCCATCCCGAGCACGACGCCGAGGAGCTGCTCCGTCGGGCGTTGCTCGACGAGGCCTCGTCCGTCGCAGTTTCGCTCAAGGTTTCAGGACTCCCCGTCAGCGAGGCCGTGACTGTCATCTTCCATGGGCGCCGCGACCTGGGGACGCTCCAGACATACGTGGCCTACGGCAGCATGGGCGCGGGTACTCGTGTGGCCGCCAGTGAGCTGCTCCGAGTCCCGTGCGAGCTCGATCTGGCCGACGCCGGCGATCGGGACGAGGCCGAGCGGCTGTATGCGGAGCAGGCCCAGGCCTTGCGAGATGCGCTCGTCGGCGCAGACACGGTTCTCGACGTATGGCGCGAACCGCTCGACGAGCTCAGCGATGCCGGCGTGACGATCGATCACTCCGTCGAGCTGTCGATCCGCCTCCCCGCCGCCCGCTTGATGCCCACCGCGCTGGTCGCAGCCGACCGTCAGCTCGTGGTGACCCCGGTGTGCAGCGCCAGGACGCTGGCCGAGGGACGTCCGCCGATGGGAATCGCGTGCGCCCAGCCCGATTTAATGCGCGTCTACCCCCTGGCCGACGATCCAGGGCGGTGCGTCGAGGACTTCCTCGAGCTGGCGGCGCAGCACGCCAAGACGCTGGCCGAGCGGCTCGCGCACCAGGAGGCGTCCGTGGAGCGCTTCCTCGAAATCTCCGATAGCAGCTCTGGATAGCCTGAGCCGGCGGATGCGCCGCCGATACCTGCTTGCCCTGGTCGCCCTCGGCGTTGTGCTGTTCGTGGCGATCAGCATCGGCCTTGCTCGGGTGTTCGGCGCCAACGGCACCGAGCAATCGGCGATCACGTCGCTCGTGAAGGCGGAGGCCGCCGGCGATCAGCAAGCGATGCTGGCCCGGATCCGAGGGCTGCGCCCAGAGTCCCTCGTGCCGGACCCGGGTGGCCGACAACGCGGGCAACCTCAGGCGCCCCGGCGCTGTCACGATCATCCAGCTCGAGCCGTCGACCAGCTTCTCGCTTGGGGGGACGGTCGGGACCGCGCGGGTGGCGTGGAAAACCGGCTCGACGCTTCCGATCGTGCAGTGCGTCCGGGTGAGACGCTCGGGCGACGTGTTCGGCGGCCTGAAGGTGCAGCTGCTCGAGATCAGCGCCGCGGATCAAGAGCGACAGCGCGTGTCCCGCGCGCTATTGACGGCGCCGGTACGGGCGCTGCAGGCGCGGTCGGGCGTCGCGCGCCGGGGCGCTGCTCGGACGCGGACCGGACGGCGCCGCGCGGGCGCAGCATGCGCCGACGCTCGGCTCGCGCAGCCGCTCGCGATCGGGCCGGGCTCGGCGTCGCGGCAGGCGGAATCCCGCCCGCTCGGGCAGCGGTCCGCCGGCGGCTCGGTGGCCGGCTCGCTGGGTCGTTGCCCCAACCGTCATCGGACCCGGGATCGGACGGCCGCCGGTCTCGCTCGGGCACCTGACGAAAAGCCAGCACCATCAGCACTGCGACACACAGCCAGACCCAGGAGGTGCATCCCGGCGATCATCAGCAAAAGCTGATACTCGCCTGACATAGGTAAAGGGTACCGCGTGCCCTGATCCGCACAAGCAATATCCGGGGCCGCGGCCCGGGCGAAAACAAGGCCACGCGCTACCATCGACCGCCGCCATGGCCACGGCCACCGCCACAACCCTGAGGTCACCCGGCGCGACCCGGCGGGCTCGCGCGCGGCCCGACGCCTGCGCCGCGAGGGCGGCGTTCCAGGGGTCGTCTACGGCGGCGGCCAGGACCCGATCCCGTTCCAGGTCGACGCTCGCGTGCTGCGACAGGCGCTGTCGCACGCGGGCGCCGTGCTCGACCTGAGCGTCGACGGCGAGGACTGGACGCCGGTCGTGGTCAAGGAGCTCACCCGCCATGCGGTCACCGGCGCGGCGATCCACGTCGACCTGCTCCGGGTCCGGCTCGACCGCCCGATCCAGGCTACGGTTACGCTCGAGCTGGTCGGGGCCGACGACGCCCCCGGCGTCAAGGAGGGCGGCGTGCTGGAGCACGTGACCCGCGAGCTCACGATCGAGGCGCTGCCGACCGACATCCCCGACTCGATCGAGCACGACGTCTCGGAGATGGTGATCGGCGACACGGTCACGCTCGAGCAGCTGACCGCGCCCGAGAAGGTCAAGCTGATGGACGATCCGGAGACCGTGATCGCCACGCTGACCCCGCCGCGGCTCCAGGTCGAGGAGGAGCCGGAGATCGAGGAGGAGACCGAGCTCGTCGGCGAGGAGGGCGAGGAGGCGCCGGAGGGCGAGGGAGAGGCTCCCGCGGAGGGCGAGAGCCCAGGGCGAGGGCGGCGGCGAAGAGTCCGGCGGCGAGTAGCGCGCGCACATGCGACTGCCAGGCGCGGCGGCGCCCGTCGACTGGCTGGTCGTCGGGCTCGGCAATCCCGGGCGCCGAGTACGACGCGCACCCGCCACAACATCGGGTTCGAGGTGGCGCGGGTGCTGATCGACCGCTGGGAGCTGCCGAAACCGAAAGCCAAATACCGCGGCGCTGCTGACCGAGGGACGGGCCGGCGCCGGCGGGCCGCGCGTCGCGGTGCTGCTGCCGCAGACCTACATGAACGACGCCGGGCGATCGGTCGGGCCGGCCCGGGGTGCGCTCAAGGTGCCGCTCGAGCGCGTGCTCGTGCTGCACGACGAGATCGACCTGCCGTTCGGGGAAATCCGCATCCGGCTCGGCGGGGGGCTGGCGGGCCACAACGGCCTGAAATCGATCAAGGCAGGAGCTCGGGTCGGCCGACTTCGCGCGCGTCCGGGTCGGCGTCGGGCGCCCGCCGACGACCGATCCCGAGCGGGTGGCCGCGTACGTGCTGAGCCGCTTCGCGGAGCCCCGGGACGGAGGTCGCGGAGCTGGTCGAGCGGGCCGCCGACGCCGCCGAGCAGATCGTCCTGGGGGAGACCGAGGCTCGACTCCTAGACTCGAAAGAGATGCTCGAATCGCTGCTCCGGCACGCCGATGAGGACCCGCAGACCGCCGCGCTCGCCCGCGACGGCGGCCGCGCGTTCGTCTCCCAGTCGCTGCGGGCCTACCTGCTCGCGGCGCTGCTCGACTCAGGGCCGGAGCAGCCCGGCGATCGTCGTCGCCGGCGACGACCGCGCCGCGCGAGACCTGGCCGCGGCGCTGAGGGCCTGGCTCGAGCCGCGCGACGGTCCGCTACTACCCGAGCCGGGGCGTCACCTACGAGTCGCACCTGGCGCCGCCGCCGCACCTCGTCGGGCTGCGGATCGCCGCGCTCGACGCGCTGCTCGGAGGGCAGGACTCGGTGCGCCGCCGGTGGTCGTGGTGAGCGCGGTCGCCCTGTCGGAGAAGGTTCCCGATCCTGCGCTCCGCCCCCACGGCTTCGCCCTCCGAACAGGGCGAGCTGCTCGACCTCGACGAGACCGCCCGGGACCTGGTCGGCGCCGGCTACGAGCGCGTCGAGCAGGTCGAGGACCGCGGCCAGTTCGCGATCCGCGGCGGCCTGCTCGACCTGTTCCCGGCCACCGAGGACCGGGCCGTCCGGGTCGACCTGTTCGGCGATGAGATCGAGTCGCTGCGCTGGTTCTCGACCTTCACCCAGCGCTCGCTCGGGGACGCCGAGGAGGTCGAGGTGGCGCCGGCGGCCGAGCTCGCCGAGGAGCACCGCGAGCTCGCGGAGATCGCGGCGCTCGAGGACGAGGAGCGGCCCGACATCGCGGAGCTACTGCCGGTCGAGAACTTCCATCCGCTGCTGGAGCTGATCCCGGGCGACGCCGAGATCCTGATCGCGGGCGAGGAGGACGTCGCGCCCGCGCTCGCGGACCACTGGCAGGACGTGACCGCCGCGTTCCACGACGAGGACGCGCATCAGCTGTACGTCGCGCCCGAGCAGATCGATGACGCGCTATCGGGCCGGGCGCGGATCCGGCTGTCGAGCATCGACCAGGACCAGCCGTTTCAGTTCCGCGCCCAGACCGCCGACATCCAGGCGCGAGGGGCTGGCCCAGGCGGAGCCCGAGCTCGAGAAGCTGATCCGCTCGGGCTACACGACCGTGGTCACGTTCCCGCGCCGGGGCGAGGGCGAGCGGGTGGCCTACAACCTCGGGCGGCTGCAGGGTTGGCTGGCTGGACGGCCAGGACGGCGGCGCCAGGCGGACCGGCGACGTCACATTCGCGCAGGCTCGCCTGCAGACAGGGTTCATCGCCCCGCAGTTCCACCTCGCGGTGATCCCCGAGCACCGGCTGTTCCGGCGCCGCCGGGCGCCCGAGCGCCCCGGAGCGAGCGCCGGCGCGGCGTGCTGCGGAGCTTCGCCGAGCTGCGAACCGGAGACATCGTCGTCCACGAGGACCACGGGATCGCCCGGTTCGCCGGCTTCGACACCAAGACCGTCGCCGGGGTCACGCGCGACTATCTGTACCTCGAGTACGCCGGCTCGGACCGCGTGTTCGTTCCCGTCGACCAGCTGGCGAAGATCAGCCGCTACGTCGGAGCGGGGGGCGCGCACCCGCCGCTGTCGAAGCTCGGCGGCACGCGCTGGGAGACGATCAAGGCCCGCGCCCGCCGGGCGGCCCAGGAGCTGGCCGGCGAGCTGCTCAACCTGTACGCGGAGCGCAAGCGGCGCGAGGGCCACGCGTTCCCGCTCGACACCGACTGGCAGCGGGAGTTCGAGGACGCGTTCCCCTACTCCGAGACGCCCGACCAGCGCGACGCGATCGAGTTCGTCAAGGCGGACATGGAGGCGCCGCGTCCGATGGACCGCCTGATCTGCGGCGACGTCGGCTACGGCAAGACCGAGGTCGCGCTGCGGGCGGCGTTCAAGGCGGTCCAGGACGGCAAGCAGGTGATGATGCTGGTGCCCACCACGATCCTGGCCCAGCAGCACTACGGCACGTTCTCCGAGCGGCTCAAGGACTACCCGGTGACGATCGAGCACGTCTCGCGCTTCCGCCCGGCGGCCGAGCAGCGCGCGGCGGTCGAGCGGTTCGCCGCGGCGAGGTGGACATCCTGATCGGAACGCACCGGCTGCTGTCCCGCGACGTGCGCGCCAAGGACCTGGGGCTGCTGATCGTCGACGAGGAGCAGCGCTTCGGCGTCAAGCAGAAGGAGCTGCTGCGCCAGCTGAAGCTGAGGGTCGACGTGATCTCGATGAGCGCCACGCCGATTCCCGCGCACGCTGCAGATGTCGCTGGCCGGCGTGCGCGACATCAGCGTGATCGAGACGCCGCCCGAGGGGCGGCGCCCGGTCAAGACCTACGTCGGCGAGTACGACGAGGAGCTCGTGCGGCGCGCGCTGAGCGCGAGCGCGAGCGCGCGAAGGTCAGGCGTTCTTCCTCCACAACCGGATCGAGACGATCGACGAGACGGCCGAGCGGCTGCGGGGCGCTGTGTCCCGAGCTGCGGTTCGAGGTCGCGCACGGGCAGATGGACGAGCGCACGCTCGAGCGGCGGATGCTCCGCTTCCTGCGCGGCGACGCGGACGTGCTGGTCTGCACCTCGATCATCGAGTCGGGGATCGACATCCCCCAGGCGAACACGCTGGTCGTCGAGCGCGCCGACACGTTCGGGCTGGCGCAGCTGTACCAGATCCGCGGGCGGGTGGGGCGCAGCCGCGAGCGGGCGTACGCCTACCTGCTGTATCCGAGCGCCGCGGCGCTGACGCCCGACGCCGCCCAGCGGCTGAGCGCCCTGTCGGACTACACCGAGCTCGGCGCGGGATTCAAGATCGCGATGCGCGACCTGGAGATCCGCGGCGCCGGCAACCTGCTGGGCGACGAGCAGTCGGGGCACGTGGCGGCGCTCGGGTTCGAGCTGTACATGCAGATGCTCGACGAAGCTGTCGCCGCGGCCGACGGACGGCGCCGGACCGGAGGACGAGTGGGAGCCGGTCCGGCTCGACGTCAACGTCGACGCCTACGTGCCGTCGGACTACATCGGCTACGAGCAGGCCAAGGTCGACGTCCACCGCCGGATCGCGGCGCGTCGCGAGGTCGCGGAGCTGGTGGAGCTGCGCCGGGAGCTCGAGGATCGGTTCGGTCCGCTGCCCGAGCCGCTCGAGAACCTGATCCTCCTCCAGCAGGCGCGGATCAAGCTGGGGCAGGCCGGGGCCCGCGCCGTCACGTTCCGTAGCGGGCGGCTGGCGGTGACGCCGATCGAGCTCGACTCGGCCGAGCCAAGCGGATCCGCGCCGAGATCCCCGAGGCTCTGTACGAGTCTGGCCGCTCGCAGCTGTCTCTCCGGGTGCCGGATGAGCCCGGCAAGCGCTTCCCGGCGGTCGTCAGGACCGCCGACGTGCTGCTGGCCGTGACGAGGGAGGCGGACCCGAAGAGGCGGCGGAGGACGTGACCGTCATGAGCGGACGCAGCAACCGACTAGGATCCGATTGTCCGACCATTAAGGGTCACCGGCTGCTGGCGGGCGAGCGAGGGCGACTCGCTACCATCGGGCCGCGACGATGAAGTTCAGACGGTCCATCCTGGCGCTCGGCGCCTTTTTTGTGCTCGGCGCCGCAATCGCCGCCTGCGGCTCGGGCGTCCCGGGCAACTCGGTCGCGGATGTCGCCGGGAACCAGGTCACCACGGATGCCTTCAACCACTGGATGTATGTGGCGGTCAAGGGGAACGCGGCCCAGTCCGGCCCCGGTTCGCCGGTGGTGGTCCCGACCGATCCGCCCGAACTTCAAGGGCTGCATCGCCCAGGCCCGCAAGCTCGTCCAACAAGTGGCCAAGCAGTCGGATTCGCAGATTCGCAGCGAGTGCAAGACCCTGTTCACCTCGCTGTCCAGCCAGGTGATGGACTTCCTGGTCCGGGCCTACTGGTACCAGGCCGACGCTGCGAAGCAGCACATCACCGCGACGCCGGCGGAGGTCGAGCAGCGCTTTGAGTCCGAGCGCCAGGCGCAGTTTCCGTCGCAGGCCCAGTTCCAGTCCTTCCTGAGCCAGTACGGCTATACGACGCAGGACCTGCTGTTCAGGACGCGGGTCCAGCTGCTCTACAACAAGCTGATCCAAAAGCAGACCAAGCCGGTGACCAACGCCGATATCGCCGCCTACTACGCAAGCCATCGCTCCCAGTTCGGATCGGCTGAGACCCGAGACCTGCGCATCGTGCTCACCAAGTCTCAGAGCCAGGCGCAGGCCGCCAAGTCGGCGCTGAGCTCCGGTCAGAGCTGGGATGCCGTAGCGAAGAAGTACTCGATCGATCCCGCGACCAAGAGCCACGGCGGGGTCCTGAACAACATCAGCAAGGGCCAGACCGACCAGGCGCTGGAGTCGGCGGCCTTCTCCGCCCAGGTGGGCAAGGTCATCGGACCCGTCAAGGGCCAGTTCGGCTATTACGTCGATCCAGGTCACCAAGATCAACCGCGGCAACCAGAAGTCGCTCGCGCAGTCGACCGCGACGATCAGGCAGACGTTGGTCGCGCAGTCTCAGAGCGCCGCGCAGAGCAAGGTGGATGCGCAGGCCAAGAAGAACTGGCTGGCGAAGACGACCTGCCGAAGCGATTACGCGATGGCCGACTGCAGCGGCTACAAGGCGCCGAAGGGCTCCTCGACCACCACCCCCACCACCACGACTGGGTGAGCCCCGCCTCGCCGGACCCGGCGATCGAGGCGCTGGCGCAGCTGGACGCGATCACCCGCCGCCTTCGTCAAGAATGCCCTTGGGATCGGGAACAGGACGAGCGGTCGATTGTGCCCCATACGGTCGAAGAGGCCTACGAGCTGGCGGACGCCGCCAACCGGCACGACGACGGCAAGCTGCTCGACGAGCTGGGCGACGTGCTCTTCCAGGTTCACTTCCTCTCGCTCCTGCTCGAGGAGCGCGGGGCGGGCAGCCTGAAGGAAGTGGCCGATCACTGCCGGGAGAAGCTGATCCGGCGCCACCCGCACGTGTTCGGCGAAGTGGAGGCCGACACGGCGGCGGACGTGCTGCGCAATTGGGATCAGATCAAGCAGCGCGAGCCGGGACGTGAGCCCGGGCTGTTCGGCGACGTCCCGGAAACGCTGCCCTCGACGCTGTACGCCCGCAAGGTCCAGCGCCGCGCGGCCGCCAGCGGCTTCGACTTCAATGGCGTGGAGGAGCCGCTCGAGTCGGTGCGGGAAGAGCTGGCCGAGCTGGAGGAGGCCAGCAGCCGCGAAGCGCACTTCAACGAGCTGGGCGATGTGTTGTTCGCGGCGGTGAACGTCGCTCGAAAGTTGCGGGTGGACCCCGAGCTGGCGCTGCGGGCGGCGTCGGATCGGTTTCGCGGAAGGGTGGAGGCGGCAAGCGAGCGCGCGGCGTCCGAAGGCCGGAATTGGAACGATCTGGCCCCGAACGAGAAGCTCGCGTACTACCGGCACGTCGTCGACGACCCGGACGCGAAGGCGCACATCGAAGGAGAGGGATGAGCCAGATCGAGTACGTGCACGCCCGCCAGATCCTTGACAGCCGGGGCAACCCCACCGTCGAGGTGGAGCTGAGCCTGCGGTCTGGGGCCTGGGGTCGGGCGGCGGTCCCGTCAGGCGCCTCGACCGGCGAGTACGAGGCGACGGAGCTGCGCGACGGAGGCTCGGAATGGATGGGGAAGGGGGTCTCGCACGCGGTCGAGAACATCAACGGGGAGATCGCCACCGCCATCCGGGGAATGGACGCCTCCGGCCAAGCGGCACTCGACCGGACCCTCGTCGCGCTCGACGGCACCCCCAACAAGTCGCGATTGGGCGCGAATGCCGTGCTCGCGGTGTCGCTGGCCGCCGCCCACGCCGCGGCGGCCGAGGAGCGGCTGCCGCTGTGGCGCTACCTGGGAGGCGACTCGGCGCATGTCCTCCCAGTGCCGATGATGAACGTGCTGAACGGCGGCGTCCACGCAGACAACCGCGTCGACTTCCAGGAGTTCATGATCGTGCCGGTCGGAGCACCCTCGTTCTCAGAGGGGTTGCGGATGGCGGTGGAGGTGTTTCACCGACTGAAGTCGACGCTGCGCTCGAGGGGCCTGTCGACGGCGGTCGGAGACGAGGGAGGGTTCGCTCCCGACCTGGGATCCAACGCCGAGCCGCTCGAGATCCTGAGCGAGGCCATCTCCGCCGCGGGCTACGCGCCCGGGGAGGAAGTGGCGATCGCGCTCGATCCCGCCGTGTCCGAGTTGCACCGGGACGGAACGTATGTGCTCGAGCATGAGCATCGCTCGCTGAGCGCCGACCAGCTAGTGTCCTACTGGGCCGAGCTCGCGAGCCAGTACCCCATCATCTCCCTCGAGGACGGGATGGCGGAGGATGACTGGGACGGCTGGAAGTCGTTGACGACCCGCCTGGGCCGGACCGTGCAGCTCGTCGGCGACGACGTCTTCGTGACCAACACGAACCGGCTGAAGCGGGGGATCGAGTCGGGGGTCGCCAACTCAATCCTGATCAAGGTGAACCAGATCGGCACGCTGTCCGAGACCCTCGCCGCGATCCGGATGGCGCGCGACGCAGGCTATGGCGCGGTCATGTCCCACCGCTCGGGCGAGACCGAGGACGTCACGATCTCGGACCTGGCGGTGGCCACCGGGTGCGGGCAGATCAAGACGGGCGCCCCGTCACGCTCGGATCGGGTGGCGAAGTACAACCAGCTGCTGCGGATCGAGGAGGCGCTTGGTCGCGAGGCGGTGTACCCAGGCCACTCAGCGTTTCGCTCCGGGGGGTAGGGGAATGCACGCCCCCTTTCAGCAGGAAGGAGGCCGCTGCCGGCGAACGAAGGGGCTACCGGATGCCCTCGGCTCGTTCATCCGCTGCCCCACGCCGCGCGCCGGCGACGCCCCGGGGTCGAGCCTCCTCGCGGCGGGTGTCCCAGCGTCGTCGGACGCGGACTGCGTCCTCGCCGTGGTCGAGGGTTCGCTGGGACCGGGTGGGACGGACGAGCCTGCTGATCGTGCTGGCGGTGGTGGCCGGGCTCTACCTCCAGCACACGATCGAGTACCTGACTACGCGCGCGCAGGCAAAGCACCAGCAGGCGAACGTCCAGCAGCTCGCGCGCGCGAACGCTCAGCTGCGGGCCCAGCAGAAGTCGCTGAGCAATCCGGTGACGATCAAGCGAGACGCGCGGGCCCTCGGAATGGTCCAGGCCGGCGAGCGTTCCTACGCGTTGGTCGGGCTGCCCAAGCACTGAGCGATCCGCTGCTGGCCGCCGCGCACGGCCCGCGAGCGGCCGGCGCGCCGTAGTCCGTGCGCTTCGACGAGCTGATCGGTCTGTGGCAGGACGGCGCGAGGCGACTGGAAACCGCGGATCCCTCCGAACGGCGCTGCGCTGGACCGCGTCACCGACGCCATCGTCGTCGAGCTCCGCCGGCGCCTCGGGGGGCCATTTACGACCAGCGAGCTGGCCGCGCTGTATGACGAGCAGGGAACCGACTGGTGCTTTGAGATCGCTAGAAGAGTGGCGCCGGACAACCCATCCGCCTGGGACATGCCCACCGTGGCCGGTGCCGCTTTCGCCCGCTACGTTCGTCAGGCCAGCGACTACGCGGGGGGAACCAGAATCCGGGAGGACGCATGACCTTCAGCAACGTGCCGGTCGCCGTCACCGGCGGCGCCCAAGGAATCGGCCGTGCGATCGCACAGCACTTTGCCCGTGCCGGCGCGCGCGTCGCGATCGGCGACGTCGACGGCGACGCGGCCCAGAAGCTGGCAGCCGAGATCGGGGGCGAGGCGATCGGCGTCGCGCTCGATGTCACGGACCGTGACGCCTTTGCGGCCTTCCTGGACGCGGCCGAGGAGAGCCATGGTCCACTGGGGGTGATGGTCAACAACGCGGGCGTCGACTGGGTGGGCCCATTCCACGAAGAGCCCGATCAGGTCAGCCGACGTGAGCTGGAGGTCAACCTGGTGGGGACGATCCTCGGCACGCGGCTGGCGCTACAACGGATGCTCCCACGCCGCCAGGGACATGTGGTCAACGTCGCGTCGGGGGTCGGGCGGGTGCCGCTGCCTGGCAGCGCCGTCTATTCCGCGAGCAAGCACGGCATCGTCGGGCTGACGGAGTCGCTGCGCATGGAGTACCGGCACAGCGGGATTCGCTTCTCGGTGGTGCAGCCTTCGCAGGTCGAGACAGCGATGATCGAGGGCCAGCCCCGACCCCGGCTGCTGCCGGTCGTCACGCCCGACGCCGTCGCCGACGCCGTGCTCGAGGCCGTCCGCAGGAACAGAGTTTGAGGTGTGGGTCCCCGCCTCGCAGGCGGTCAGCGTCAAGCTGGGCAACCTTTTGCCTCGGCCGCTCCGCGAGAGCGTCATGCGCTTCATGGGCGTCGGCCGTATCGCGGGCGAAGCCGACCCCGCCGCCCGCCGCGACTACCACCAGCGGATGTTCGGGAGGTCGTGAGGGGACCCTGTTCGGCGCGGCGCGGGGCCGCCTCGCCCGAGGGCCCGCCCCCCTGACCTGAGGGGCTCAGCGGGCTCACGATCCGCTGACTCGGGCGGCGCCTTGGATGGCGCCGTCACGACCTGTTCGACCTCACAAACCTGACGGCAACCGGTTCGGATGTGAGATCCAACAGGACAGTCCTGTTCGACCTCACGAATCGGGGTGTGACTCCAGCGAAATGTGAGCTTGAACAGGTGCCGAGGGGTCGCGGGGCCGGGCGTGCCGCTGGAGTTAGCTGCCTATGAGTCCTCGTCCTCGCCCTCTGACTCGTCGCTCCCCGCGCGGCGAATCACGATCTGGTCTTCCTCGATCGTGACCTCGACCGGGCGGTGTCCCGCCCAGTACTCGGCGTAGACCGGATCGTCCTGGACGGCGGGATCGAGCCACAGGCCGTAGCCCTCTTCGCCGTGATCGAACGTGGCCTCAAGTGGGCCGCCTCCGGCTTTGCGCCGGCCCCGACCGCGGCCGCCTGCGCCGGCGCCTGCGGCGGCCGCCGCGCTCCTCCTCGCCTTCCTCCTCCTCGGGTTGCTCGGCCTCGGCGGCCTCGAGCTCGGCTGCTATCAACGCGTCGTCCTCGGCTCGAAGGTCGATCTCGTCGTCGTAGTCCGGCGCCGCCAGAACGATGTCCGAATCATCTCCCGGCTCCAGCCCCTGCTCGCGCTTGAAGGCCTGGATCTGCTGGACCGTGACCTCGAGCTGGTGGGCGATCCAGGCATCGGTCCGTCCCTGGCGGACCCAGGAGCGGATCTGATTCAGCTGGGGCCGAAGCGATCTGGGGGGCATCACGGCGGCAGACTATTACAGGGGACCTGGACCCGCTCCCGGGGTGCCCAGCCGGCCGTCCCGCACCCGCGCCGGGCCTTCTGAGGCCCGGTTTAGGCCGCCATCTGACCGTTTGCTTGTGCAATGCCCCGCGGTGTATGCTGACCCTGGGCTCCGGGGTACTCGTAAGCGGCCCCTGGGTTCTGAAGACTTATCGGCCGAGCAGGGAGGCACTTCCATGTTGGTACTGACGCGCAAGTCGAACCAGAGCATCATGATCGGGGATGACATAGAGGTCACAGTGCTCGCGATCATGGGGGAGAAGGTCCGGATCGGGATCCAGGCGCCGCGAGACATCCCCGTCTTCCGCAAAGAGGTGTACCTCGAGATCCAGCAGGAGCGGATGGGCGGGGGCAAGGGCGCGCGCGACGAGGTTGACGCCGCGCTCCAGGGCCTGGGCGACGAGTCCTGACCGCCGTCGGCTGCGCGACGTCAGCTGAGTAGGTAATACAGCGACGCGAACATCGCGGCGGTGACGATCACCGCGGTGGCCACGAGCGAGAGGACGAGTATCCAGAAGCGCATCGACCTGCGGCGCTCGCGGCGCTGGTAGAAACGCCTGCGCGAGCGCACCACCGCGGTGCGATGTAGGCGCTCCCGGCGTTGGCGATCCTGCTGCGATTCGTGCCAGAACTCCTGTTCGAGCTGCGCGAGGCTCTGACGCATCTTCAAGGCCATGGGCGCGCCGAGCCTACCATCAGCCGTGCTCCCGGGTTATGTCGCCCGGGAACCCGCCGCCGGGCGGTTTGGGCCGCCTACGGGACTGTCTGACCCTGCCTACGGGACCGTCTGACCCTGACCTACGGGACCATCCGACGCTGCCCTACGGGACCGTCTGACCCTCGTAAACGCGCATGAACCGCAGGTAGTTGTCCGCGACCTGGTCAGCGGCGGTATCGCGCTCGAGCTGCTTCTCGAGGAAGCCCTTGAGTGCGTCCCACCAGATCGAGCGCCCGATCGCGAAGCCGATATAGCCCTCGACCGGTGCCGCGGCCTGAAGCCACTGGTCGACCTTCTCGGTCGAGGCGCCGCGCCCGAGCACGACGCATTTCACGCCCTCGCGACCGGGTCCCGAGCGCGTCTGCTCGGCGAGCATTTCGGCGTCCGAGCGATCGTCGACTCCTTCTATTTTCCACACGTCGACCTCTATTCCGGCGCCCTGAATCTCCTCGATCGTCTGGCGCATGAGCTCGGGCCTGAGCTCGGCGTCGTAGCGGTCGGAGTCGCCGTCCACTCGACTCAGCTGGTCCTCGGTCGCGGGTACCAGCAACTCGAACAGGAACTTCCGCCCGTTGTCGTGTAGCCAGTCAGACAGTCGCTTCAGGCGCTCCAGCTGGCGCTGGTTGAGTGCCTTGTCGGCCTCGGGGTTGTAGCGGACGAGGACCTTGGAGAAATCCGGATCGAATCTCTCGATGTGGGCGCCGAAGTCGTCGCCGTACTCGAAGTCGAACTCGTCCTGGCCCGACTTCTCGACCGGCATCGCCAGCTTCAGGCCGTGCTCGCGGGCCCGCTCCGGGATGTTCGAGCCGAACTGCTCGTCGACCAGCACCCCGGTCGCGCCGGCCTCTGCCCGCGGTCCACGGCCACCAGCATGCCCTCGAATATCAGCCGCTTGGCGTCGGAGATCGTCTCGGTCTGCTCGGGGGTCGGATCGCCTTCAATCCCGAACATCTTCTTCTGGAATGAGCCTCGATGATCGAAGGCGAGGATGTACAGCTTGCCGTCGTAGCCGAGGGCCATTTGCGCGCGCCTCCTGTCGTTTCTCTAAGGACGACTTGACTGGTAGTCATCATCCAGTTTAGGCCCAGGGCGCTCGTTAGGCTGCGCCGCCTATGGAGCACCGGTTCCGTGAACCGTCCTACACGATCGGCATCGAGGAGGAGCTGATGATCCTCGATGCCGAGACCAACGAACTGGCCAACGCGATCGAGAGTCTGCTCGAGCCGACCCCCACCGGCGAGATCAAGCCCGAGCTGATGGAATCGGTGCTCGAGGTCTCAACGGATCCCTGCCCGAGCACCGCCGTGGCCGCCGAGCAGCTGAGAGCGCTCCGCCAGCAGGTGGCTCAGACGGCGGCCCGCAGGAATCTGGCGATCGGAGCGGCCGGCACCCATCCCTTCGCGATGTGGGAGGACCAGCGCGTCGTGGCCCGCCCCCGCTACCGCGACTTGATCTCCGCGCTGAGGTTCGTCGCGCGCCAGGAGCTGATCTTCGGCATGCACGTGCACGTGGGGATCGACGAACCAGAGAAGGCGATCCACGTCGCAAACGGCATGCGCGTTCACATCCCGGTCCTCCTGGCGCTGTCCGCGAACTCCCCGTTCTGGCGAGCGGACGCCACCGGCCTCGCGTCCACGCGGACACCCATATTCCGCGCCTTCCCCCGCGTCGGGATGCCGCCCACCTACAGGGATTGGGCTGATTACGAGCGTCGGATCGACTTCATGGTCAGAACGCATGTGATCGAGGACTACACCTACCTCTGGTATGACGTCCGCCCGCACCCCAACTTCGGGACCGTCGAGGTGCGGGTGATGGACTCCCAGACTCACGTCGAGCACACGCTGGGGCTGGCGGCCTTCACCCAGGCTCTGGTCCGCGAGCTGGCCCTCCATTACGAGGCGGGCAAGCACCTCTCCCGTTATCCGTTCGAGATGCTCGACGAGAACAAGTGGCTTGCGGCCCGGCATGGTCTGGAGGGCGAGCTCGTCGACCTGCCGAAGTCAGAGCGGGTTGCGACGCGGGCGCTCGCCCGACGGCTGCTCGACCGCATGCGCGAGCACGCGCAGGATCTCGGCTCGACCACTGAGCTGGCCGCGGTTGAAGATCTGCTCGAGCGGGGCAACGGTGCCGCCCGCCAGGTCGTGGTGTTTGAGGCCAACCACGACCTGCGCGAAGTGATGGCAGAAATCGTGGACGCGACCACCGTGTAGCGGGCGTTCGGGCCGAAACCGATGGGAGCGGGCGTCCATTTGACCGCTCTACAATCGGACTGTGAGCGCCGGCGGACCTGATCTCTTCGTCATTTGCAAGAGCTGCGGGTCGGAGGTGAGCCCGTACATCACGGAATGCCCGTACTGCGGCAACCGGCTGCGCAAGCGGGCGCCGAAGCTCGACCGGGAGGGACGGGTCACGGAGCGGCGCCTGCGTGCTCCCACATCGCTGCCTCGGCTACATCGCGGCGAGATCCCCGGCATCCGCCCCGATACGCGCCCGTACGCGACGCTCGTGCTGGTCCTGGCGGGGATGGTGGGAGCACTCTTGTGGCGCACCGGGGCCGTACACAAGGGCACGCTGATCATCTACGGCAAGCCCACCGGCCACTGGTGGCATGTGGCCACGGCCGCGTTCACCTACGACAACGCCGGTCTGGCGTTCGCCGTGCTGGGAGCCACAGCCATCTTCGGCTGGCTGCTCGAGCGTCGCCACGGGCCCATCCCGGTCCTGGTCTTGTTCCTGGGCGGCGCCATCGGCGGGATCGCCGTGACAGCGATCGCGTATCCCTTCCCCGTGGCTCTGGGCGGCACCGGTGGAGCGCTGGCGCTCATCTGTGCCTGGGCTGTCCCCCAGCTGCTTGCGCTTCGCAGTGGCGAGGAACTGGAGGCCGACCTGATCGGGACGGCGGTGATCGCCGCGGTCGTGGCGCTGATGCCGATCGCCGACAAGAACGTCAGCTGGCTGTCCGGCGCGGTGGGAGCGGCGGTGGGCCTGGTGCTGGGGCTGCCGCTGGCGCTGGCGCGCCCGGGCTAGCGCCACCGTGGCTGGCTCGCCCGAGCTAGCGCCACCGTGGCGCTGGCGCGCCCGGACTAACGCCACCCGTGGCTCGCGCGCCCGGACTAGCGCCACCTGTGGCTCTGGCTCGCCCGGGCTAAGAGTCAGACAACCCGGATTTGTCCGGGCGGGCCTTCGTGCAGCTGCCCGATCACCACCCCCGGAACGGAGGCGGCGCCGGTCTCGGGCACCGCGGCCAGCAGCCCGCCCGAGGTCATAGCATCGCTCAGCAGCCACCGGCGCGCTTCGGGCACGTCGGGGGAGGTGGTCGTGAACTGCTCTGCGTGCGTCCGGTTGCGCCGCGTCCCGCCGGCGACCGCTCGCTCGTCGGCATCCGCCAGCAGCTCGACCACGCCATCGATCGCGGGGACATCGGCGGCGGTCACCTCGGCGCACAGCCCCGATCCCTCGGCCATCTCGTGCAGGTGGCCCAGAAGGCCGAAACCGGTCACATCGGTGAGCGCGCTGGCGCCCGCTTGGACAGCAGCCTCGGACGCCTCGCGGTTGAGCTTGGTCATCACCTCGACGGCCTCTTCCAGAGGAGCTTTCAGGCCGCGTTTGACCGCCGTCGACACGGCCCCCGCGCCCAGCGGCTTTGTCAAAACGAGCTCATCCCCGGCGCGTCCGGATCGGTTGGTGAGAAGTCGATCGGGATGGACTACGCCGGTGACGGCCAGCCCGTACTTGGGCTCAGCGTCGTCTATCGAGTGGCCACCGACGATCGCGCAGCCGGCTTCCGCGGCAACCGACGCCCCTCCCCGCAGAATCTCGACCAGCACGTCGGCTCCAAGCTGCTCGAGCGAGAACGCCACCAGGTTCAGGGCGCTGACCGGTGATGCCGCCATCGCGTAGATGTCGGAAAGGGCGTTGGCGGCCGCGATGCGGCCGAAGTCGAACGGGTCATCCACGATCGGGGTGAAGAAGTCGACCGTCTGGACGAGCGCCAGGTCGTCTCTAAGCCGATACACGCCGGCGTCGTCGGCGGTATCGAACGAGACCAGGACGTTCGGATCGTCGCCGGGCGCCAGCCCCGCGAGCAGGGGCCCGATCGATGCAGCCGGGAGCTTGCAACCGCAGCCGGCGCCATGGGACAGCGAGGTCAGTGCCACGACCACGCACGTATGATGCTCCACCCGAGTGGCAGACCGCCCCTACACCGACGCCGAGCTCGACTCCGCGATCGCCGCCATCTCCGAACCGGGACGGTTACGAGAAGCGCAGGAGCTCGTCGCGCAGGTAGCTCCGTCGCTGCAGCGCATGCTCAACACGGCGCTGGCCGAGGGCGGCTGGTTTGACGACGCTCACCGGCAGGCGGTTCGGGAGGCCACGGGGGGCGAAGACCCCGGAGCCCGCGTCCGGGCAGTGCAGACGCTGGTCGCGGAGGAGACACGGCTCGGCATGCTGGTGGGCGTCGCCGTGGGATTCGAGCTGGCCCGGGAGCTGCAGCTGTCAAGACCAACGACCCAGGAGGATTGATCGACGATGGACGTTCGCTTTCTCGGCCATGCCTGCTTCGAGCTCTCCGACGGCGACGAGACGGTCATGATCGACCCATTCCTGACCGGCAATCCGAAGGCCGCGATCGCCGCCGAGGACGCGGCCGCGACCACGATCCTGCTCACCCACGGGCACGGCGACCACATCGGCGACACGGTCGCGATCGCACAGCGGACCGGCGCGCCGGTGGTGGCGATCGTCGAGCTCGCGAACGAGATTGGGGAGGAGGGTGTCGACGTATTCGACCCCAACCTGGGCGGAACCGTCAGGTTCGAATGGGGGTGGGTCAAGCTCGTCCCCGCCTGGCACACCTCCACGACGCCGAAGGGCACGGTCAACACACCGGCCGGCCTGCTCATCAACTTCAAGGAGACGATCGTCTACCACCTCGGGGACACGAGCCTGTTCTCCGACCTCCAGCTCATCGGCAAGCGCACCCCCATCGATCTGGCCCTGATGTGCATCGGCGGCCACTACACGATGGACTCCACCGACGCGGTCGACGCGGCCCAGCTGGTCGGGGCCAAGACCGTCATTCCCTGCCACTACAACACGTTCCCGGTGCTCGAGACCGACGCCGAGGCGTTCAAGTCCGATGTCGAGTCGGCCACCAGCTCGAACGTCGTGGTGCTCGAACCAGGTCAGACCCACTCCGTGTGACCCACGCCATCGTCCTCATCCAGGCCGAGCGCTCGGCCCTTCAGACCCTCGGCGGCGAGCTGGCTGACATCGACGGCGTCGCGGAGGCGTACTCGGTCACGGGCGAGTGGGACTTCGTGGCGATCATCCGGGTGCGCCAGCACGAGCAGCTTGCCGCGCTCGTCACGGGGCGGGTCTCACAGCTTGAAGGGGTGATCCGGACGCACACGATGGTCGCGTTCGAGGCCTATTCGCGCCACGACCTGGAGGCGCTTTTCTCGATCGGCCAGTAGGGGCATCGGCCCCCAGCTCGCAGCGCTTGCCGAGCTCCGATCACGAACCCTCAGCCGATCCGCGATCCAGGCTCGCTGTCCTGGTCGGGCTTCAGCAGGACGACGCCCTTGTGCGGGTCAAGCGCGCCGAGCACCAGCACCTCGGAGGAGAACGGTCCGATCCGGCGCGGCTGAAGGTTCACGACCCCGACCACCAGACGGTCCTCGAGCTCCTCGCGCCCGTAATGGGTGATCTGGGCGGAGGAGCGCCTGACGCCGAGCTCAGGGCCAAAGTCGATCTGAAGCTTCCAGGCCGGAACCCTGGCCTCTGGGAACTCATCGACCGCCACCACCCGCCCGATGCGCATGTCGACCGCCTGGAACTGGTCGAACTCGATCACCGACGGGGCCGGCGCTACTGGAGACCGGTGGGAGGAGCCCCGCTCACTGCGCCACCGCCGGCGGACGTTCCGGGGTCTCCGGTGCCCGTCCGGAGGTTCCGCCTCCGGGTTGAGGCGTGCCGCCGGAGCCTTGTCCACCGGAAGGTGAGCCGCCGCCGGAAGGTGAGCCGCCGCCGGAGCCGTCTCCACCGGAAGGTGAACCGCCGCCGGGAGGTGAACCGCCACCGGGAGGTGAACCGCCACCCGGAGGCGACGTGCCGCCGGAGCCATCGACGGGGTTGGCGCCGCCAGCGGGTGGCTGGGTGCCGCCGGCGGGCGTCGAGCCTCCGCCGCCGCCTGAAGAATCGAGGGCACTGCTCGCCGAGGACGGGCAGGTGGCTGTAGTGCTGGTGGGAGTGGTTGACGTGGTGGTCGTAGTGGTGCTCGTGGTAGTGGTCGAGGCGGAGCCGCAGGAGGCCAGGTTCGTCGTGTCGCTGCTGACCACGGTTCGGCCTGCGGGCGTGGCCACCTTCGCCGGCTGGGTGGTGGTCTTCGAATCCGTCGTCGTCTGCTTGGTGTCCTGCTTGGTCGGCTTGTTCGCACTGGCGGCCGCGCTCTGTGCTTTGGGCTTGACGGCCTTGGTGCGTGGCCGCGGCGTGATGGATCGGGACGGCCGGGACGACGAGAGGAAGACCGACGCCGCCGGAGCCGGCGGACGCGACATCGTGACGGACGGTCGAGCGCCTTCCAGAGGAGCCGACCTCGACCGCCCCGGCGGTGACTATCGCGGTGACGGCGAGGCCCGCGACTGCCTTGGTGGCGACCGCTCCGATGCCGGCGGAAACGGCCCCGCCAGCACCAGTGGCGGCCATGGCCGAGCCCGCGGCGGCAGTGCCCGAGCCGGCAGCTGCCCCCGACCCGGCGGCGCCGGCGCCGGATCCGGCCGCGCCGGTTCCGGCCGAATGGCCGAGATGGGTGAACACCAGCTTCTTGAGCACCACGAGCGGCCCAAACGGCAGCAGTGCCGCGAGCGCTTTGTTCGTCTCCCGCAGCTGGACCCGGAACGTCGAGCAGCGGTCGCAGTAGCGAAGGTGGCGGCGGACAAGCGCTCCCGGGGCGCCTCCTCAGCCCCTCGGCCACCTCGCCGAGCTCGAGTCGAACCTCCTCACAGGAAAGGAGGCGGGCCTCGGCGGCCTCGGCGAGTGATACACGCGCGCGCACGAGCAGCGACTTGACGCTCGGTACGGTGGTCTCCATTGCCTCCGCGATCTGCTCGTACGAGAGGGCATCCATCTCGCGCAGCACGAGCGCCGTGCGCTGGGTCTCGGGCAAGTCATGGATGTCGCCGACGAGCAGCCGGAACTCCTCCCGCTCGTGGACCTTGTCGGCCGTGCTGGCGCCGTTGTCGGAGAAGTGGACGTCCATGGAGTCGACGCCCATGGCCTGGTTGCGGCGGAGGTGGTTAAGGCAGCGATTGCGGGCAATCCGGTAAAGCCAAGGTCTGACCTTGATCGGCCGCTCGTCGGCGAGAATGGCGTTGAATGCCGCCGCCATGACCTCCTGGAGGATGTCCTCGGCGTCCTCTCGCGATCCGAGCAGGTGCCGGCAGAACGCCAGCAGTCGCGTCTCGTAGCGACCGACGAGGGCCTCGAACGCCGCCACGTTTCCTCGCCTGACGAACGCGACCAGCCGCTCGTCGGACTGAAGGCGCAAGATGGGCGAGCGCGCGTGCAGCCCAAGTCCCCCGCGATATTTGAGAGCTGAGACTTCCATCCAGTTCGCTCGTGGGCCTCTACCCGGGCTTGGACACCGTAGCAGCGGATTAGTTGCGGTTGCCCGCCCACCCGTTCCAGGGGCCCCGGAATGCCCAATACCCGGGGCGGGACTCGAACCCGCAAGCTCCTAAGAGCAACGCGTTTTAAGCGCGCAGACTTTGCCAGTTTGTCTACCCGGGCCTGCCGGGCCATCTTAGCCCCCGCCAGCAGCGCAAAAACGGCGCCTGGGGGCGCAGGTTCCCAATTGACAGTGCAATAAAGCCCTTGCTAGCGTCGGCCCAGCTTCGCGTAGGGAGTATGCCCCCACAGCCCCGCGCGGGAGGAGACCGATGGCCAGTCGTATGCGCGTGAAGTTCATCAGCGGGACGCCCGGCTCAGGTAGGGAAGCCCGCGGCCCGCGCAGGGTTGTCGAAGGCCGCGCCGAGCGACGGGTCGAACGAAGGCGAAACTCGGGCTGAGGCCGGCGTGCGCAACGCATCGGTGATTGGCCGGATCGCCGCAATCGGCGCTGTGGCGATCGCGATCATCGCGGTGGCCGTGATCCTGCTGTCCGGCGGCTCGGACTACAAGGTGTACGCGATCTTCCAGGACGCGAGCCAGGTCTACTCGGGCAACCAGGTCGACGTCGCGGGCTCGCCGATCGGGAGCGTAGGAAGCGTCAGCTTGACCCCCCAGGGACAGGCTCGGATCGAGCTCAAGATCTCGGACTCGAGCTACCAGCCCCTGCACCAGGGAACCGTGGCCACGGTACGAAATCCCTCGCTGACCGCTGTCGCCAACCGCTATATCGAGCTCCGCTTCCCGCCCGGCAACCAGCCGCCGATTCGTAACGGGGGCACGATCCCGACCCAGAACACGAACAGCGCCGTCGACCTGGACACGCTGTTCAACACGCTCACGCCGGACACCCGCCGGTCAATCCAGAAGGTGATCCAGGGATCGGCCTCCCAGTACGCCGGTTATGGCCCGCAGGCCCAGCAGGCCTGGCAGTACCTAAACCCGGCCGTCGCCTCCGCGAGCGTCCTGTTCTCGGAGCTCAATCGCAACACCGCCTCGTTCACCAACTTCATCACCCAGACCGGCAATCTGTTCTCGACGATCGCCGCCCGCCAGTCGGATCTGTCGAACCTCGTCACAAACTTGTCACAAACCACCACCGCGCTCGCCAACCAGCACACGAACCTGGCCCGGACGATCCAGCTGCTGCCGCCGTTCATGCGGCTGGCCAACACGACGTTCGTCAACCTCAGAAGCGCGCTCGACGACCTCAAGCCGGTGGTCGACGCCTCGAAGCCCGTGGCGCCCAAGCTCCGGAAGCTGTTCGTCCAGCTGAGGCCACTGGCCAATGACGCCGTGCCGACGGTCCGAGACCTCTCGAACATCGTCTCCAAGCCAGGGCCCAACAACGACCTGATCGACCTCATCAGCCTGGGCCAGCCGCTTCAGGCCGCGACGGTCGGAGATATCTTCGTCAACGGCAAGCAGCGACTCGGCGCCTTCCCGATCTCAACCCAGGCCCTCCAGCAGTCGACTCCAGAGCTGGCGACCTCGCGACCCTACGCCGCCGATCTGACCGGTTGGTTCGAGGGCTACAGCAAGCCCGGCGGCGTCGACGCCAACGGCAACTACGCCCGGGTCGCGGGCGTGGTGGGCGCGGCGTCGCTCTCCGCAGGCGGGATCCTGACCCCGATCTTGCGGCAGCTGAACCTGACGCAGATAATCAATCAAGGCGATCTGACGATCAATCAGGGCGACCGCTGTCCGGGCTCGATGGAGCGAGGCGGGGTCTGGTACCCGCAGAGCGGCTATCCGTGTAACCCGAACGAGGTGCCGAGCGGGCCATGAGGCGGATCGTGATCTCGGCGGCGGTGTTGCTCGCGGTGGTCGGGTTCGTGGTGTTCGCCACCGGTGCGGCGAACGGCTCGAACTCGAGCTCGGGCGGGAGCCCCACCTTCAACGTCGAGCTGGACAACGCATTTGGCCTCACGAACGGCGAGCAGATGAAGGTCGCCGGCGTGCCCGCGGGCAAGATCACCAAGATCGACCTCTGCTCCACGGACCCCCACGCCCACTGCCAGAGCCCGCTCCATGCGCTGGTGACGGTGAATGTCAGCCAGAGCGGCTTCGGTTCCTTCCATCAGGACGCGTTTTGCCAATCGCGCCCGCAGTCGCTGATCGGCGAATACTTCATCAACTGCGATCCGGGCAACTCCGGTCCGGTGCTCAAGTCCGGAAGCACGATCGGAATTGCCCACACCCAGTCCACCATCCCCGGTGATTTGCTACAGGCCGTCTTGCGGATGCCCTACCGCGAGCGCCTGACGCTGATCATCAACGAGCTCGGCGCCGCGGTCGCCGGAAACAGCCAGAACCTCCAGGACGCGCTCGACCGCGCGGTGCCGGCGCTGACAGAGACCGACAACCTGCTGAACCTGCTGGCCAACGACTCGCACACCATCCAGGACTTGACGAGCACGGCCAACACGCTCGTCAGCGCCCTGGCCGACAACTCGACCCAGGTGGAGCGGTTCATCGACCAGGCCAACAACGCCGCCACCGCCACGGCCACCCAGCAAGGCAACCTGCGGGCCACGTTCCAGAACCTGCCGCCCTTCCTCGAGGAGCTACGCCCGGCGCTGGCAAAGCTCGGCGTCGCCGTCCAGGCCAACGAACCCGCGCTCGCGAACCTCAATTCCTCCGCGGGGCAGATCCACCGCCTGCTCACCAACGTGGCGCCGTGCTCCAAGCCACACAATGACCATCAGTGCGGCTTTGCCGACGCAGCGAGACCGGCGATCAAGTCGCTCGGCCAGGCCTCGGTCGTTGGCAAGCAGGCGGTGATCGCAGCTGAGCCCCCAAGCGGCGGCGGTCTCGTCCCGCACCTGACCACCTTCGCCCAGTCCACCCCCGAGCTGGCCCAGAACCTGTCGATCGTCCTGCACGACCTGGACGACCGCAGTCGGGCCACGGAGAAGGATCCGCGCAGCCCCGGCGGTGCGGGCTTCACCGGGCTGGAGGCGCTTCTGCAGTACGTGTTCAACCAGACGCTCAACCTGGACTACCTGGGCCCCTACGGCCACGTGCAGGCGGTCAACATCTTCGTCAGCCCGAGTTGCAGCCCGCTGGCGACGCCCGGGACGATCTCGAACGACCTGAAGCTGTTCGGGTCGGGCTACCGCTCGTGCTACTCGTTCCTGGGCCCGAATCAGCCGGGGGTCAACTCGCCCGATCCGTCGAGCCCCGGGACCTGCCCGCCCGACCCGGGCGGCCAGCCGCCGTATGCGCCCTCCGGCTCCCGCCCGTCACAGTCCGGCTGCACCGCCTCCGCGGCGAGCCGCACGGCGAGCGCCTCGACCGCCTCCAACAACCAGCAGGCCACGCCTAGCGCCTCGACGGCGTCCTCCGCCGCGTCAACGGGACGCGCCAGTCCCGCTAGCTCCTCCTCCTCCTCCCGTCCTCCGGCGGCCAGTCGGGGTCCGCCCCGGCCGCCTCGTCGTCCTCCTCGGCCCCGTCGGCCTCCTCGGCCTCCTCGGCCTCCTCGGCCTCGTCCTCCCAGACGGCGGCTTCCGGCACGACGACGTCGCCCAACCAGGCCCAGCAACTCCTCAACTACCTCCTGTCGCCATGAGACGCCGCCAGCAGTCTGCGTTTGCGAATCCGGTGTTGGTGGGGGCGGTGACGGTGTTGGTGGTGATTGTGGCTGTGTTTTTGGCTTATAACGCGAATAGGGGTCTGCCGTTTGTGCCGACGCGGGAGTTGAAGGTTGATATTGGGGATGGTTCGAATTTGGTGGCGGGGAATGATGTGTTGGAGGGTGGGCATCGGGTGGGGTTTGTGTCTGAGCTCAAGCCGGTGGGGTTGGGGAATGGGTCGACGGGGGCGCAGTTGACGTTGAAGCTGTCGAAGAATCAGGGGAGTGTGCCGGTTGATTCGACGGTGACGGTGCGGTTGCGGTCGGTGTTGGGTTCGAAGTATGTGGATCTGGTGAAGGGGTCTTCGAGTCGTTCGTTTGCGGATGGGGCGACGATGCCGATTTCGCAGACGAATGTGCCGGTGCAGTTGGATCAGGTGTTTGACATGTTCAATCCGCCGACGCGGACGGCGGTGCAGGGCAATCTGGTGGGGTTTGGGGATACGTTCGCGGCGCGGGGTGGGGATCTGAGCTCGACGATTCAGAGCTTGCCGGCGTTGTTGGGGTATTTGACGCCGGTGGCGTCGTATTTGTCTGATCCGTCGACGGGTTTGGTGCGGTTTTTGGATTCGCTTGGATTCGTTTACGGGGGCGGTGTCGCCGGTGTCTGGGACGTTGGTGGATTTGTTCAGGGATTCGGCGACGACGTTTGGGGCCATTGCTGCGAATCCGGGGAATTTGGAGGCGACGATCGCGAAGTCGCCGTCGACTTTGTCGGTGTCGACGGCGTCGTTGAAGGTGCAGGAGCCGTTCCTCGTGGATCTGACGCGGTTTGGTGGGTATTTGACGCCGGCCACGGCGTCGTTGAAGGGGGCGTTGCCGAATATCAACGCGTCGCTTGAGGCTGGGTCTGTGACGTTGCGCCAGACGCCTTCTTTGAATCAGAAGCTTGAGCAGGTGATGGATCAGTTGCGTTCGTTGGCGCTTGATCCGGGGACGAATGTGGCGCTGAATGGTCTGATCGCCACGGTGGATCAGCTCAATCCGATGGTCCGGTATCTGGGGCCGTATCAGACGGTGTGTGATTACTGGAACTACGACTGGACCGATCTGGCGGACGTGGTCTCTGAGCCGTCGGCGTTCGGCACGGCGCAGCGCGGCATGTTCATGTCCGCCAACCCGACCCAGCCCAACAACCCCGGCAGCCAGCCGGCCTCACAGCCGGTCAACGGCATGGGCCCCCTCGGCGACGCAAACCCACTCGGCGGCAACGTCTTCTTCCACTCCCCGACCTACGGCGCCGCGGTGGACAACAGCGGCAACGCCGACTGCGAGACCGGTCAGCGTGGCTATCCGCGCCAGCTGAACTACTTCGATCCCCAGCATCGGCAGTTCGACACCGACCAGCACACCCCCGGCAACCAGGGCCCGACCTACGCCGGCCGCCCACACGTCCCCGCCGGCGAGACCTTCAGCCGCAACCCGCAGATCGGGCCGCAAACCCCCTTCAACCCCACGAACCCATGAGGCTCTTCGGGCGAAAGCGCAAGCGCAGAAAGCCGCTCAGCAAGTTCGCGGCTGGCGTGATCGGGATCATCGTGCTGGCGCTGTTCGTGTACGGGGGCTTCACCAAGTTCGCCAACCCGTTCGCCAGCCCGTTCACGATCCACGCCGTCGTCCCCAGCTCCAACAGCCTGCGACCTAATTCATTGGTGCGGATCGCGGGCGTGAACGTGGGCAAGGTCTCGAGCATCTCGAGCATCCCCGGCTCACAGGCCGCCGAGGTCAACATGACCATCGGCGACAACGGCCTCCCGCTGCACTCCGACGCCACCTTCTGGATCAGGCCGCGCATCTTCCTGGAGGGCAATTTCTTCGTAGACGTCTCCCCGGGCAGCCCGAACGCTCCCAAAGTCAAGACCGGCCACGTGTTTCCGCTTCAGCAGACCCGCGAGCCCGTGCAGCTCGACCAGGTGCTCGACTCACTCCAGGCCGACACCCGCCAGAACCTCCAGATCCTGCTCAAGGAGTACGGCAACGGCGTGTCCCAGGGAGGCCCCGCGTTCGCGCGGTCGGTCCAGTACTGGCTGCCGGCCTACAAGTACTCGGCGATCGTCGAGCACGACCTGCTGGGACTGCAGCCCCACGATTTGTCAAACGGGATATACGAGCAGGGCAACGTTTCGGCCTCGTTCAACGCCCATCCCCAGGATCTCCAGAGCCTGATCACGGACTTCAACACCACGGCCAGAGCGCTCGCGAGCCAGAGCGCGAACCTTCAGGACACCATCGCCCAGCTGCCGCCCACGCTCTCCGCGGCGACCCCGGCGTTCAACGCAGTCAACGCGGCGCTCTGTTCAGGGCCCGCTGGACCACCCCCCTGCAAACCCGGTCCAGTACCCCAACTCGCCAAGGCACTGCTGCCGGGGGTGAAGAACACGGGCCACACAATCGATGTCAGCCTGCCGTTCATCAACCAGCTGAGGCTGCTGGTCCAGCCCTCCGAGCTGCGCGGCCTGACTCAGGACCTGGTGCCGACCGTCCCCGCGCTCGCCAATTTGACGAACCAGACGATCCCGCTGATGCGAGACCAGGTTCGCCCGGCCTCGAGCTGCGTGGTCCAGAACGTGATCCCGTGGTCGAACCTTGAGATCAACGACTCCAACTTCAACGCCTCCAACGGGTTCCCGCCCCACCCGGCGTACGTCGAGGACCTCCAGCTGCTGCCGGGGCTGGCCGGCGAGAGCCGCACCTTCGACGCCAACGGCCCGATCATCCGGTTGCTGTTCGGCGGTGGGACGTTCACCTACTCGCTGAACCTGGGAGGGATTCCTACGTTTGGCTCGCTGCTTCAGCCGCTCGAAGGCGTGCAGCCGGTCCCGCCGCCGAACGACGAGCGCCCACCGCTCGCCGGCGGCGACGTCCCGAACGCCCCGTGCGAGACCCAGGCGCCGCTCACCAGCCTGAACGCGCCGGAGGGACCGCCACCCGCCCAGATTCACCCGGCTTCCTCCAGTCCGATATCGCTGGCGCTTCAGCGGACGACGACCAAGCTGTTCGGGGCGAACGTCGCCGACTCGCTCAAGGCCGCGGGGAGCTCGCAAAAGGTGGGTGGAGCGTGGGCCTCGCCCGCGACCCAGAACGGCAGCAGCACCGGCTCCTCATCCGGTGGCACAAACTCCTCCTCCGGCGGCGGCGGCTCGTCGGCCGGCACCGCCCGCTCCTCCTCTAAGTCCGGGAGCTCCAGCAAGTGAAGCGCGCGATCAAGAACCACCTGAGCGACTTCATCGCGATCATCGTGCTTCTGCTGCTGGCCGTGGTCGTGACCGGCTACATCCTTACGAAGGAGGGATTCCGGCTCCCGTTCATCAGCACCCCACAGTTCACCATCAACGCCGAGTTCTCGACCGCGCAGGCGGTCACGCCGGGCCAGGGTCAGACCGTGCGGGTGTCAGGAGTGCAGATCGGGACGCTGTCGGGCGTGTCGCTCAAGAACGGCTACGCGATCGTGAAGATGTCGATCGACAAGAAGTACAAGGGAGTAATCCACACCAACGCCACCGCCTTCCTGCGGCCGAAGACGGGCCTGCAGGACATGTTCGTGGAGCTCAACCCAGGCAGCGGGTCGGCGCCGCGGGTCAAGCAGGGCTACACGATCCCGCTCGCCCAGACCGCTCCCGAGGTCAACGTCGACGAGATCCTCTCGGCCGTCGACGCCGACACTCGCCAGTACCTCCAGCTGCTCGTCAACGGCGCCGGGCAAGGGCTTAACGGCCGCGGTGGCGAGCTGGCCCAGGTGCTCGAGCGGTTCGAGCCCACCCACCAGGACCTGGCCCGGCTGAACGGAGCTGTCGCGGTCCGCGGCGTGGAGCTCCAGCACCTGGTCAACGCGCTGCGGCGGCTGAACGACGCGCTGATCACAAAGCAGGCCCAGATCGGGCAGCTGGTCGTCTCCAGCTCGAAGGTGTTCAGGGCCACGGCCTCGGAGGAGGGAAACATCAGCCGCTCGATCGCCGATCTACCGGGCACGCTGACGCAGACCAGGACGACGCTCGCCCAGGTGCAGACGTTCGCGCAGCAGCTCGGCCCGACGGCCTCGAAGCTGATCCCGGCGGCCCACGCGCTTCCGGCCGCCAACAACGCGCTGGCGGCGCTGGCCAAGCCCTCAACGCCGATCGTCAAGAACCAGATCCGGCCGTTCGTCATCGCCGCCCGTCCGCTCGTTCGCAACCTGCGCCCGGCGTCGATCAACCTGGCCAACGCCACTCCGAACCTGATCAGCACCTTCAGCGTCGTCAACCACTTCCTGAACATGCTGGCGTACGACCCCGCCAGTCCTCAGCACGGCTACCTGTGGTGGCTCGCCTGGCTGGGGCACATCGGGCGGACGGTGTTCTCCGTGCAGGACGGCAACGGAGACTTCCGCCAGGCCTTCCTCCAGGCGAGCTGCGCCACGATCAACCAGCTCCTCAACTCGGTCGGTTCACTCGGCGGACTCGTTCTCCAGGGGCTAAACCTGGACACGGTGCTGGCGGACCTCAACCTGTGCCCGGCCCAGGCCGCCGCCGTCCAATCCCAGTTCAAGAACTTCCAGGCCAACGGGAGCGCATCGCCGTACTCGACGGCCAACGGCCAGGTGGCCTCCAAGCTGAGTAAGCATGGGATCGGCAACATCGGCAACCAGTTCCTCCCCAACGTCCCCGCCCACTGATGGAAACCAGCGCTCCCTCCATAGGCAAGATCGTCTCGATGGTGCTGTTCGCGCTGTCGTGCATCGGGCTGCTGCTGTTCCTGTGGGTGGAGTTCGGCGGCACGGTTCCGTTCAACTCCCAGGGCTACCGCTTCCAGGTGGGGTTCCCGTACGCCCAGGAGCTCGCCACTCCGGCTGACGTGCGGATCGCTGGCGTAACGGTGGGCAAGGTCGTGACGACCACGCTTGACTCGACCGGCAATCGCACGGTGGCCACGATTCAGATGAACAGGCAGTACGCGCCGATCCGTCGCGACACGAGGGCCATCCTCCGGATCAAGACGATCCTGGGCGAGACCTACGTGGAGCTAACCCCCGGTTCGCCCAACAGTCCACCGTTACCCGATGGGGGGCGGCTGCCGAACTCGCAGGTCGTTCCGGCGGTTCAGATCGATGACATATTCAATGCGCTCGACGCGCCCACACGAAAGGCGTTCCAGACCTGGCAGCAGTCGCTCTCGCAGGCGGTCCAAGGCAACGACCAGAACCTGAACAACGTGCTCGGGAACCTGCCGACCTTCGCCGCCGACGCCACCGACATCCTCCAGGTCCTGGACGTCGAGCACGCCGCGGTGGTGCGGCTGACCAACAACGGCAGCGTGGTGTTCAGCGCCCTGAGCCGAAACCAGGCCGCGCTGCGCAACCTGATCACCACCGGTGAGACGGTGTTCTCGGCCACGGCTTCCGTCCAAAACGACATCAGGCAAACCTTCGCCGTGTTCCCGACCTTCCTGGACGAGACGAAGACCACGATGACGCGGCTCCAGGCTGTTCGCGACCGACACCGACCCGCTGATCAACGCGCTCAACCCGGCCCTCCGGGAAGCGGTGCCGACGCTCGCCTCCGTAAAGAAGCTCTCCCCCGACCTGAAGCACCTCTTCATCCAACTGCGGCCGCTGATCCAGGTCTCCAAGACCGGCTTGCCCGCGATCGCCAGCGTGATCCAGGGGGCTCAGCCGCTGCTGGACCAGCTCGGGCCCTGGCTCGAGCAGTTCAACCCGATCGTCAACTGGCTGGCGCTCCACCAGCAGCTGATAACCGACTTCATCAGCCTGCCCGCCACGACGCTCAACGCCACCATCGCCGGTGGTGCCGGCGGAACCGGCCACTACCTGCGGACGCTCTCGCCGCTCGGCGCGGACGCCCTCTCGATCGGCGGTCCCCGGACGCCCGACAACCGCGGCAACACGTATCAGCTGCCGCTGTGGGCGCCGTCCGGGAACCCGAAGGACTTCACAATGGGCGGCGCCGCCTCATGGGATTGCGGAAACACCCACGGCCCGACGCAGGCATTCGTGGGCGGCGGCCCGCCGTGCTGGACCGACACTCCGCCGGGAGCGCTGCTCGGGCAGCCGCAGCAGTTCCCGCACGTCACCTCGACGACCTACTCCAACAAGTAGTGAGGATCCGTCATGCCGCAGCGCCGGCGCTGATCGCCGCGCTGACGCTCAATGCGTGCGGGTCATCCAGTACGCCACGAACAACCGTGACGCACGCCGTTCATACCACGCCCGCCACCGCGCCCCGCTCTCCAGCTCCCACCACCCTGGGAGTGGGCGGGACCTACCAGGTGACCGCTGGCGGCTCGGTCCTTGCGGTGACTGTCACGAAGGTGATCGACCCATTGCTCGATTCCGGAGCGGCCCTGCTGCCCGGCATGCGCGCCGTCGGAGTGAAGGTCAAGCTCCTGAACCACGGGCCGGATACCTACGACAGCTCGGCGACCGGGGACGTGTCGCTCGTTCTCTCCTCCGGCGCGGCTGTCCCAACGTTCGCGCCCAGCGGGGCGTGCCAGACGCCGCTGCGGGACTTCGACAACAACATCGGTCCCGGCGAGACCAGGGACGGGTGCGTGGCGTTCTCGGCCTCAAAGGGCTCGAAAGTGCTGGAGGTACGCTTCGCCCCGCACGCCAACAAGGCGGCGGCCGCTCACTACACGTGGTCTGTGGGCTAGGCGGCGCGGGCCCTTAAGCGGCCCGGGTCGCGCGGGCCAACTGCTCGGTGCCCAGCGCCAGGCCCGCTAGCAGCTGAGTCGCCAGTCGCCGGTCGCCGTCGATCCGCAGCTGGCCGAGATCCCCGTCGGGCGAGAATGCGGTCACCCACGCCTCCTTGCTCCCGGTGATGGTGGCATCCGTGGGCTCGGGCTGAGCCTCCTGCACCTTCACGCTGCCGCCGTCCGCCACCAGAACGCAGGACTCGCCGTCGCCGTCCTCGACAACCAGCGAGACGGTGGCACTCACGTCTGAGGGTGGCCGGAGCAGGCCCGGCGCGACCCGGAAGATCGCGCCGATGTCGACGCGCTCCGAGGCACGGGGAGCACTCCACACCCAGTCATAGCCCCAGCGCGCCACTTCGCCAATGACTGGCATCAGAGCGTACGCACGCTCGGTGAGCTCGTATTCGACCCGCGGCGGCACCTCGCGGTAGCGCCTGCGGGTCAGCATGCCGTCCACGACCATCCGGTTCAGCCTCGAGCGCAGCTGCTCTGTGGAGATACCGGGCAGGACTCGCTGAAGCTCGACGAATCTCCTCGGACCGGCGGCCAGGTCGCGCACGATCAGCAGCGTCCACTTGTCGCCGACGACGTCCAGCGCGCGTGCGTCTGGCGACCACTGGTCGTATGGGTGACGCTTGGGGGGAGGGATGTGAGGCATCTGATGACCTCCGAGTGGGCTACCTACCAGCTTTCAGAATAACGGAAGCAGCGGGCATTGTCTCGGGTTCCGGTCTTTTGAGGCGATCACGGTCGAGTTTCCGCCAGTTTCGACGCTGGCGGTCGTTTTCAGCTCTTGATGGGAGAGCTAATCGAGCTGGCAGAACGGCGAGCGGACCGCTCCAGACGGCATGGACGCGCCGAGACGGCGTTCTTCTACGACCTGGCGTGCCCGTTCTCCTATCTCGCCGCGGAGCGGGTCGAGCGGCTGCTGGGGGAGGTGGAGTGGATTCCGGTCACGAGTCATGCCTCGACGAGCGCAAGACAGACTGCAGAGCTGCGCGCTCGAGCAGAGCGCCGCGCGGCGGAGCTGCATCTTCCGCTTGTTTGGCCTGATCGCTTCCCGGCGGGGGTACCGGGGGCGCTGCGCGCGGCGCTCCGCGCCGGCGAGGTCGGAGCTGGGGCCAGGTTTGGGCTGGCGGCGGCGCGGCTCGCGTTCTGTGGAGGGTTCGACCTCGAGGACCCGGAGGTGCTGGCGGAGGCGGCGGCCGCCGCCGGACTCACGCTGGATGACTGCTTGGCCGCGGCGGGAGATCGCTCGCTCGACGCGACGATCCACGCCACGGCCCGGGGACTGCTTGCGCGGGGGGTGACGACGCTGCCGGCTGTGCGCTCCGGCCGGCAGTTCAACGCAGGGGAGAGGGGGCTTGCCGAGACCGCCGCGATGCTGCGGGCGCGGACGGTCTACCTCCGCCCACTGGCGCCGGTGGGTTAGGCAGGGGCTGGGAGGCGGTGGGTCGAGGGCGACCCGCCGCCCCCCGTTTGCTCGCGAACACGCTTGGCGGGTCAGCCGCGCCCGGCCCTGAGACACTTTCCGCATGAAGGATCCCGTCGACCGTGGGATTCGAGCCATCGGGAGTCGCAACTCCTACGCGCCGGTGTGGCTCCAGTTCGGGATTTCACACCTCGTGTTCCTCGGCGGACTGGGGCTGATCGAGCTCTACCGGCCCATGTCGTGGAACCAGTTCCTGGTGCTGGCGGCGGTCTCGCAGGCGCTCGTCGCGCTCGACAACGTGATCTCGATCAAGGTCACGAAGCGGATCTGGCGCCCCGTCTGGGCGTGGGAGCGAGGGGCCCGGGATCCCGGCTCGACGATCGACGCCTGGCGGGCGGCGGCCACCCTGCCGCTCGAGTACACGCGCAGCACGGTGCGCAGGGCGCCGATCGTAACCGCATACCTGCCGTTCATCGCCTTCGCCACCTGGAAGCTCGGGCTGCCCTGGTACGACTTCTTCGTCCTGGCCGTGGTCGGCACCGTCGTTTTGCTCTACGCGACGATCCTCCGCTACTTCACGATGGAGGTGGTTTCACGGCCGGTACTCGAGCGGATTGCGCGCGAGCTCCCGTCGGACTTTGCGATCGACGCCCCGGGCCTGTCGCTGCGCTGGCGGCTGCTGGCCATCGGTCCGGCATCAACCTGATCACCGGCGTGGTCGTGGCAGGACTGGCCAGCAGCGGCCACCACTCCGGTCTGCAGGGGCTCGGGCTGTCATGGCTGATCGCGGTCGGCGTCTCGTTCACCATCTCGTTCGAGCTCGTGGTGCTGGTGATGCGATCGCTGGCCAGGTCGATGGCCGACCTTCAGGAGGCGACGGATCGGATCGGCACGGGCGACTACGGCGCCCGGGTTCCAGTGGTGGCAACCGACGAAAGCGGCGTCCTCTCGCAGTCGTTCAACGCCATGGCCGAGGGGCTGGACGAGCGCGAGCGCCTGCGGGAGGCGTTCGGCGCGTACGTGGACCCCGGGCTGGCGGAGCGGGTGCTGCAGGAGGGCCCGGACTTCGCCGGCGAGGAGGTTCCGGTCACGGTCCTGTTCCTCGACATTCGCGACTTCACGGCCTTCGCCGAGCACGCCAAGCCGAAGGAGGTCGTGGCGCTGCTGAACAGCTTCTGGGAGTTGGTCGTTCCCGTCCTGCTGCGCCACCGGGGCCACGCCAACAAGTTCATCGGCGACGGCCTGCTCGGGGTGTTCGGGGCCCCGGAACGGCTGCCCGACCACGCCGAGCAGGCCGTGCAGGCCGCTCGGGAGATCGTGGGGCTGGTGCGCGAGCGGTACCACGATGGAGTTGGCGTCGGCATCGGCGTCAACTCGGGGCGGGTGGTGGCAGGGACGGTTGGCGGCGGCGGACGCGTGGAGTTCACCGTGATCGGCGACACGGTCAACACGGCAGCCCGGGTCGAAGCGGCGACCCGCGAGACCGGCGATGACGTGTTGATCACCGAGGCCACGCGGGCATCGCTTCGTCCAGACGCGTTCGAGCTCTCAGAGCGTTCGTCTGTGCCGCTCAAGGGAAAGCGTGAACCGGTGCGGCTATGGGCGCTCGAGTGCGAGGTCCCGTCGGTGGGCGCTCGCGCCGGTGATTCCGTCAGTACGGACTGACCAGCCCGGCCAGGATCAGGCCGTTTAGCGAGGCGTCCTGATCCTCGGGTGCCTCATCCTCACGTTCCGGCGGTTCGCCCTTCACCGCCGGCAGGTGGTCCCACTCGCCCAGCGGCTCACAGATCTCGTCGAACTGCTCGTGATCCGTCGAAGGCATCTGCAGCGTGTCCATGTCAACGCTCCCTTCGTCGCTATCACTCAGGCAACTGATCGTAGTGCCGGAGGCAAACCCAACATAAACCCTCAGCCCGACCAACATAAACCCTCCACTCGCGACCAACCTAGACGCTCCATCGCGACCAACATAAACCCTCACTCGCGACCCGCTGTTAGCGTTCTGTAGCCGGTGGCGACTGACACGAGCACGCTCCTTCACGGCGGGCGCCTGATCGCCAAGCGGCTCAAGGCACACGGCGTGACCAAGCTGTTCACGCTCTCCGGCGGCCACCTGTTCTCGATCTATGACGGCTGCCGCGCGGAGGCCATCGAGCTCATCGATGTCCGCCACGAGCAGTCGGCGGCGTTCGCGGCCGAGGGGTGGGCGAAGGTCACGCGCGCGCCCGGAGTCTGTGCGCTGACGGCCGGACCGGGCGTCACCAACGGCATGAGCGCCGTCGCTTCCGCCAGCCAAAGCCACTCTCCGATGCTGGTCCTCGGCGGTCGCGCGCCGCAGCTTCGCTGGGGTCAGGGCTCCCTTCAGGAGATCGACCACGTGCCGTTCGTCAGCCCGCTCGTGAAGCTGGCGGCGACCGCGTCGGACACGGCCGAAATCCCGTCGCTGATCGATGAGGCGCTGCGCGCTGCGATCGAGCCCCACGGCGGCCCGACCTTCCTCGACTTCCCGCTCGACCACGTGTTCACCGAGGCTCCCGAGCCGCTCTCTGAACCGGCGCCGCTCCCCGAGCCGTGGCTCGGTCCGGGCGCTGAGGGCGAGGCGATGGACCGCGCCGCGGATCTGCTCCGCGGGGCAGAGCGCCCCGTGATCATGGCGGGGACGGGCTTGTATTGGAGCCGGGGGGAGGACTCGCTGCGTGCGCTGGCGGAGGAGCTGCGGATTCCGGTGTTCCTGAACGGCCTCGGCCGCGGCTGCCTGCCGGCGGATCACGAGCTCTGCTTCTCCCGCGCTCGCTCGGCCGGCCTGGGCGGAGCGGACGTCGCGCTCGTGGTCGGGGTCCCGCTCGACTTCCGGCTGGGCTTCGGCGCCTCGTTTTCGCCCGACGCGCAGGTCATCGTGGTGGACGCGGCGGAGCCGGCGCGCGAGCACCCACGGGCCGTGGCTGCGGAGCTGTACGGGGCGCTTCCGGCGACGCTCGACGCGTTGCGGGACTCGGGCTCGGCCTCGGCCGCTCGTGACTCCTGGATCTCTTCGCTGCGGGCGATCGAGAACGAGCGTCGCGGGGCCGAAGCGGCCGAGCTTTCGGACGACCGCGCGCCGCTTCACCCCATGCGCATCTATGGAGAGCTCGGGCAGTTGCTCGACCGCGACGCGATCGTGATCGGCGACGGTGGCGATTTCGTCTCGTTCGCGGGCCGGCTGATCGACTCCTACGAGCCCGGCTGCTGGCTTGATCCCGGTCCGTTCGGATGCTTGGGCTCCGGGCCGGGATACGCCTTGGCGGCGAAGCTGGCGCACCCCTCGCGCCAGGTCCTGTTGCTGATGGGCGACGGAGCCTTCGGCTTTTCCGGCATGGAGCTCGACACGCTCGCCCGTCACGGCGTCGCGGTCGTGTGCGTGATCGGCAACAACGGCATCTGGGCGCTCGAGAAGCACCCGATGGAGTTCCTATACGGCTACTCGGTCGCCGCCTCGCTCCGCGAAGGAACCCGCTACGACCTCGTGGCCGAAGCGCTCGGCTGCCACGGGGAGCTGGTCTCGCGGCCTTCGGAGCTGCGGCCCGCGCTCGAGCGGGCATTCGAATGCGGGCAGCCGGCAGTCGTCAACGTATTGACCGACCCAGCCGTCGCCTACCCGCGCAAGTCGAACCTCGCTTAGTTCCCGCCTTAACGAAAACCGCCCGCGTTCTGCGGGCGGCTTGGCTTCGCGCCTTAACGAAAACCGCCCGCGTTCTGCGGGCGGCTTCCGATCCAGGTGAAGGTCCATCGGGACGGGCAGGGGTACGTGCCGTAGGACCTTGCTTGAAGTGGTACCGGGCGGCGGGAGGCGCCGATGTCTGCGGCTACGCCCGGACCTATGTGTGGTTCCACGTCCGCCAAGGCGAGCGCTTCCCCGACGAGCATGATGGCGCCTGGACACCCCCACCACAATCGGACATATGTCCAGGCGAAGTGTTTGACGCGCTAGATAAGGGCAATTCTTCCGACTAGGGTCCCGGCCGCCCGCCCTCGGTACCGCGAATTGCGGCGCGGCGGGGCCCGCTTTGTTTATCCCGATAGTCGACTGTCTATCCTCAGTTTGGGATGAGGAGTCTTTTCTCGTTCCCAAACCCCGTCAACGAGAAGGCGGCTCGTGTGGTCGCGGGCGTCGTTTTAGTCGCGGTGATCGTGACCCTCGCGACCAGCTGGTACTGGCTGCTGATCCCGATCGCGTATGGCTTCTGGGCGCGCGTGCTGACGGGCCCCACGCTTAGCCCGCTCGGGTGGATCGCCCAGAACGTGATCGCGCCCCGGCTTGGCGAACGCAAGCCGGTGCCGGGTCCTCCCAAGCGGTTCGCCCAGGGGATGGGCGCTGTCTTCTCGACGGCGGCGCTGGTGCTCGCGTTTGCGGCCTCGCATACCGCGGCCGACGTGGTGCTGATCCTGTTCCTGCCGGCCGCCGGGCTGGAGTCGATCGTCGGCTACTGCGTGGGCTGCAAGATCTTCGGCGTGCTGATGCGGCTGGGAGTCATTCCCGCGAGCGTCTGCGCCGAGTGCGCCGACATCAGGCCCCGGCTGCTTCACACCGCCTGAGCCGCAGCCGTCACGAGAGACCCAGCGCCGCCCCGCGCGCGGCGCCCCCTACGACAGACCCAGCGCCGCCCCCCGCAGGATGTCGTGCTCGGACACCTCCACCTCGTGCAACCCAAACAGCTCCAGCACGACCAGCAGGATCTCCACGCCCGCGACGATCGTCGGCGCGCGAGCTGGGTCGAGGCCCTTGATCTTCTTGCGCTCCTCGAGCCCGACCGCGGCCAGCCTCCCCAGGATCTCGCGTGCTTTCTGTACCGCGAGCACGTACCCGTGCACCTTCTTGGGGTCGTAGGGCTCTAGACCTTGCGCGATCGATGCCAGCTGGGTCGCGGTCCCGGCGACGCCGATCCCGCGCCCTATCTCGCTCCGCTTGCCCTCGGGCACGCCTTCGGCCACGATCTCCCGTACCTCGTCCGAGAGCGATTCGAGCTCGTCCGGCAACGGTGGGTCGTGGTGCAGGTGCCGCTCGGTCTGGCGCACGACGCCGGCCTGGGTTGAGACGTGGAAGTCCGCCGCGCGGCCCGCGCCCGTGACGAACTCGGTCGAGCCGCCTCCGATGTCCACCACGAGCGTCGCGGTTCGGTCCTCCGGGTCGCGCTCGCTCGTCGCGCCGAGGAACGTCAGCTGCGCCTCGTCGTCACCGCTCAGGACGTGGGTCTCGAAGCCGTAGCGCTCCCGAACCGATTTCGCGAAGTCTGCCCCGTTGGAGGCGTCGCGGACCGCGCTGGTCAGCACGGCGATTCGCTTCTCGGCGCCCTGGCGTTCAACCATCGCAGCGTACTCGTCGAGCGTTTCGTACACCCGCTGGATGCCCTCGTCGCTGAGCGCCCCGTTGGAGTCGACCCCGGCGCCGAGCCGGGTCACGATCGAACGATGCTCGAGCTCCTCGACCACGCGCCCGTCCTCGACATCCGCGATCAGCAGCCGGGTCGAGTTGCTGCCGATGTCGGCCACGGCGACGCGCACGGGCCGTCAGTTTGCCTGATGGGGCATGCGTCGGCCGGCGAGCCCCGCCAACAGGTTCTCGACCGCCAGCTCGGCCATCCGCTCGCGCGCGGCCCGGGTCGCCGACCCGATGTGGGGAGTGACAATCAGGTTCGGCGCCCGCAGGAGCGGATCATCGGACGGCAGCGGCTCAGGGTCTGTGACGTCGAGAGCCGCGCCCGCGATCGTGCCGCGCTCCAGCGCCTGCGCGAGCGCGACCTGGTCAACCAGCCCGCCGCGCGCGGTGTTGATCAGGATCGCCGTGGGGCGCAGCTTGCTGAGCGCCTGGGCGTCGATCAGATGATGGGTCTCGGGCGTGAGCGGGGCGTGCAGGGAGACGAAGTCGGCTTCCTGCAGCAGGTCGTCGATCGGCTCCTCGCGCCCGGCGTGGAGCACCCGCATCTCGAAGCCCTCCGCCCGCCTGGCGACGGCACGGCCGATCCGCCCGTAGCCGATGATCCCCAGAGTCGCGCCGTGGACGGTCTGGCCGAGGTGCATCGCCGGCTCCCACGTGACCCAATCGCCTTCGGCGGCCGCCTGGATCGCCTCGGGCAGCCTCCGCGCCGCCGCCATCAGTAGCGCGAACGTGAGGTCGGCCGTGGCGTCAGTCAGCACGTCTGGGGTGTGGCCGACGGGAAGCCCCCTATGCCTCGCGGCCTCGATATCGATGTTGTCGTAGCCCACCGCGTAGTTGGAGATGGCCCTGAGCTTGGGACTCGAGTCGATGAGCGCGGCGTCGACGCGATCTGTCAGCAGGGTCAGCAGACCCTCGGCATCGGCCGTCCCCCGCGCCAGCTCGGCCGCCGTGGGAGGAAGGCGGCCGTTCCAGATCTCGACTTCGTGCGCCTCCTGCAGTCGGCCCAATGCCGGCCCGGGCAGCCGCCGGGTGACGAAGCAGCGCGCCACTGGGGCCGCACGCTAGCCGATCGGATCGCCGCGGCTCGGGCTGCGACACGCGCGCGCTGGCTGCGACACGCGCACGCTACATCTGATGGAGTGTCAGGTCCAATGAGGAGACATTGGGCTTGCGGGGCCGTGAGTGCAGCGCTTGTATGCGCGCTGATGAGCGCCGGAGCGTCGACCGCGGCGGGTGCTCCAAGGTTCAGCGCCCACGGCAGCGCGAATCAGATCTACGTGACGGGCCTGTCGCCGTTCGCGCGGATGTCGCTTTTGAACCGGCGCGGACAGAATGTCGCTACCAAGGCCGCCGATTCCCTCGGCGGGCTGTTGTTCCGTAACGTCCCGGCCGGCAAGGGCTACCGGGTCCGCCTGCTCCCGCGCGGACCGAGCTCGGGACCGCTCAGGGTCTTCTCCACGCAAAGCGCGCCACCCGACCCATCGATCTACAACCAGATGATCCCCAGCCACGGCTACGGGTATTTGACGACCCGCGACGGAATCAAGCTCGCGATCGACGTCCGTCTGCCGAGCGACCTAGGGAGTGAGGCCGGGGTCTCGATCAACCTGCCGCAGCTGCCGGGTCCCTATCCCACCCTGATCGAGTACTCGGGCTACGGATACGCCGACCCGTCCGCACCGGTCAACGGGATCGCGGTGCTCGCCAACGCCATGGGATTCGCGGTCGTGGACGTCAACATGCGTGGCACCGGCTGCTCGGGCGGCGCGTATAACTACTTCGAGCCGCTGCAGAACCTCGACGGCTACGACGTGATCGAGACGGTCGCGCACCAGCCGTGGGTGCTTCACCACAAGGTCGGGATGATGGGAATCTCCTACGGCGGCATCAGCCAGCTGTTCACCGCCCAGACCCGGCCCCCGGACCTGGCGGCGATCGCGCCGCTGTCGGTGATCGACCAGACGCAGACCACGCTCTACCCGGGCGGCATCCTCAACACGGGTTTCGCGCTCAGCTGGGCCAAGGAGCGGGTCCACGATGCGCGGCCCGCGTCGCCGACGGGCGGGCAGAGCTGGGCGTACCAGAAGATCCAGCAAGGCGACCAGACCTGCAAGGACAACCAGGCGCTCCACGGCGAGGCGGTGAATCTGCTGGCGAAGATCCGCCGGGAGAACCACTACGTCCCCGCCGTCGCAGATCCGCTCTCGCCGATCACGTTCGTCAACAAGATCAACGTGCCGGTGTTCCTGGCCTGCCAGTGGACCGATGAGCAGACCGGGGGGCACTGCCCCGACCTCGCCGAGCACTTCACCGGCACGAGCAGGAAGTGGTTCACCTTCACCAACGGCCAGCACATCGACTCGATCGACCCGCAGACGTTCAACCGATGGTGCGACTTCCTCCATCTGTTCGTCGCCCAGGACCTTCCGGCGAACGGATGCGCGCTGACGCGTGTCGCGGGGCCGTTGATCTACCAGACGGCGATGGGGATACCGGGGGTCTCGCTTCCGCCGGACCCGATCCAGCAACAGACGACCTTTTCCGGCGCGTTGCAAGCGTTCGAGAACCTCGCCCCGCTCCGCGTGCTGTTCGACAACGGCGCCGGCTCGAGCACCTCGGGCCAGCCCTATCCGGGCTTCGAGGATTCGTTCTCGCGCTTCCCGGTTCCGGGCACGATTGCGCGCTCCTGGTACTTGGGGCCGAACGGGACACTGAACAGTGCGCGAACTGGCCGCGGCGCCAACCGCTTCACCTGGAATGCGCGCGCGCTCCCGCTGACGGACTTCGCCGGTGGCTCCGGTTTGGGCTCCGGCGGGCTGTGGGCCGCCCTGCCCAAGTACCGGTGGAACCCGAACCCGCCCGGCACCTCTGTCTCCTATATGACCGCTCCCCTCGGCTCGAACACCGTCGCGATCGGCGCCGGCGCCGTGCGCGTGTGGGTGCGCTCCTCGACCTCCAATGTCGACCTCCAGGCGACTGTCAGCGAGGTGAGGCCCGACGGCAACGAGACGTTCGTGCAGAACGGCTGGGTCCGGGCGAACGAGCGCAAGCTGGACCCGCGGAAGAGCACACTGCTCGAACCGGTCCTCAGCCTGCGCGCCAAGGACGTCCAGCCACTGCCTCGCGGGCGCTTCGTCCTGGTCACGATCCCGCTCTATTACGAGGGGCACGCGTACCGCGCCGGCTCGCGCATCAAGGTCACGATCAGCGCTCCGAACGGCGCCGCCCCGGTCTGGTCCTTCGGCCAGACGAGCCCTCGGGGGCGGGCCAGCGTTTCGATCGGGTTCTCGAACAAGATGCCTTCAAGGCTGATCCTCCCGGTGGTCCCGGGCGTCGGCGTTCCGACCGGGCTTCCGCCGTGCCCCAGTCTGCGCGGCGAGCCGTGCCGGGCGTTCACTCCATTCAGGAACCTCAAGGCGAAGCTGTAGCGGGCCGGACCGGCGCACGTCGACGCCCAACGCGCCGAACGCGGCGGGCTAATGCCCGCCACTCGCGCGCTGGGAACCTAGGTTGCTTCGGCGTTTGCCCGGCGGGCGATCGCTCTCGCCGGAACCTGCGGGAGACCGATCAGCGCCACGAACCCGCCTGCGAGCGAGAACCCGGCCGCGACCAAGAACGCCAGGTGAAAGCCGCTGGTCAGCGCGGCGTGCGTCGCGGCCACGCCGACGGCGTGGTGAGCGTCGGTGCGGGCGGTCGCGAGGGCCGCCAGGATCGCCAGCCCGAGCGCACCTCCGAACAGTCGCGAGGTGTTGACCAGACCGGAGGCGAGCCCGGCTTCCTCCGGGGCCACTCCAGCGACCGCGGCGATCGTCGCCGGCACGTACGCCAACCCGATTCCGATCGCGACCAGCAGCGAGGGCCAGAGCACGTTGCTCGCGTAGTGGCCGTCCACGGGGAGCGTCGCGAACAGCAGAAGGCCGACCGTCTGGGCCAGCATCCCGGCCACGAGCAGCGGCTTGGTGCCGAATCGGCCGATCATCCGCGAAGCCATCATCGAGCCGGCGGCGATGCTGATGGTCATCGGTAGGAACGCCAGCCCGGCCCGGATCGGCGAGTAGCCCAGCACCTGCTGGAGGTACAGCGATACGAAGAACCACATCCCGAAGGTCGCGGCGCCGATCAGCAGCACGACGCCGTTGGCGGCGCTCAGGGTGCGCGACGCATAGATGCGCAGCGGCATGAGCGGAGCGCGCGCGAACCGTCCCTCGACGGCCACGAACAGCGCCAGCAACAGAGCGCCTGCCCCGATCAGTGCGAGCGTCGGCGCCGAGGCCCAGCCGGTGACGTCGGTCCGCACGATCCCCAGCACCAGCACCGACAGCCCGACCGTCGCGCTCAGCGCGCCGGACAGATCGAAGTCGCGCTTTGGCGCGGTGGGCACATCGCGGGTGATGAACCGCAGCGTCAGCGCGGCTGCCGCCAGGCCGATCGGGACGTTGACGAACAGGACCCAGCGCCAGGTGAGGAGGTCGGTGAGGACGCCGCCCAGCAGGACGCCGGCGGATCCTCCAGCGGCGCCCATCGCGCCCCAAGCGCCGAGGGCGCGGTTGCGGGCCGTCCCTTCGGCGAACGTCGTCGTCAGGATCGACAGTGAGGCGGGCGCGACGATCGCGCCCCCGAGCCCCTGGGCCGCACGCGCGGCGATAAGGATGCCCTGGCTGGTGGCGAGACCGCCCGCCAGCGAGGCGAGCGAAAACAGCGCTAGTCCCGCGATGAACACGCGTCGGCGTCCGAGCAGATCTGCGGCGCGGCCGCCCAGCAACAGGAAGCCGGCGAAGGTCACCGTGTAGGCGTTGACCACCCACTGGAGGTCCTGCTCTGAGAACCGGAGCGCGTGATGGATCGCGGGCAGCGCGACGTTCACGACCGACACGTCGAGGATGACCATGAACTGCGCCAGGCACGCGAGAATCAGCGTCGCGCGGGGGTGCCCCGGAGCACGGCGGTCGCTGGGCCCCTCTCGGCTCACTGAGCCCCTGCCGGTCACTGAGCCCTTGCCGGTCCCTGAGCCCTTGCCGGTCCCTGAGCCCCTCCCGGCCGCTCACCCCCTCTAAATCTTCAGCTTTCTTGAGCTTCGTGTTCACGTCCTTCCCCTTGGTACGATGACTATCGAACTATAGCCAAGTTCGATAAACGTCAAACAATGTCCACTTTCACTTCTAGTGACGAACAAGGGGCCGGCGAGGGGACAGTTCCTCATCCCTCCAGGGACGAGATCGAGCTCCCGGCGGTGCTTCACGCCCTGAGCGACCCGGTCCGGCTGCTGATCGTCAAGACGGTCGCCGACGGCCGGGAGTGGACCTGCAACAGCCTCGACCTGCCCGTTTCCAAGTCGACCTGCACCCACCATTTCCGCGTGCTGCGCGAGGCCGGGGTGATCCAGCAGCGGGTGGACGGGACGACCAAGCTGAATTCGCTGCGGCGCGAGGAGCTCGAAGCCCGGTTTCCCGGGCTGATCGACGCGGTGCTGGGCGCTACTCCCGCCTCCTAAGCGGCGTTCGGGCCGCCCAGGCCCTAAGCCATCGTCAGCCCGCCGCTCACCGACAGGGTCTGGCCGGTGATGTACCCGGCTCGGAGGCCAGAAATGCCACCGCGGCGGCGATCTCGTCAGGCTTGCCCAGTCGGCGCATGGGGACGGCGCGGCGCATTGCCTCGAGTGCTTTGGCGCCCGCGTCGGCTTCGGCCAGCATGCCCTCGAGCAGCGGCGTCTCCGTCGGGCCTGGGCACACGGTGTTCACGGTCACGCCGCTGCGGACGTGACGAGCGCGATTCGCGAGGTGTCAGGCATCACGTCCCTCTCCGGGCGTGGCGTCCCTCTCGGGCATTGCCGCGAAGTATTTCCGAGCGGGCTTCCGCCTGACACTCACACTCCCGTCCACGATCCGCACCCTCAGGTGTGATTCTCGTCCGTCCGGGTAGCCCCAAGACGGTCCGGGTTAGTTCAAGACCGGACCGAAGGGAGGAACGATGTATCACCAGGTGCTCGACCCGGTGTCCCATTCGCTTGGGCTCACCTCGATCTTTGCGATCCTGCCGCTGCTGGTGCTGTTCGTCTTACTGGGGATCGTGCGGATGAAAGCCCAGTGGGCATCGCTGATCACGCTCGGAGTGGCGATCGTGATCGCGGTCGCGGTCTACTCGATGCCCGTCGGACAGGCATTCAACTCGGGAGCCGAGGGAGCGGCATTCGGCCTCTTCCCGATCATGTGGATCGTCATCAATGCCCTCTGGATCTACAACATGTCCGACGAGACAGGGCACTTCGCGGTGCTCCGTCGGGCGTTCAGCGAGATCTCTGACGACAAGAGGGTGCAGGTCGTCGTGATCGCGTTCTGCTTCGGCGCGCTGCTCGAGGCCTTGGCTGGCTTTGGAACGCCGGTGGCGATCTGCGGCGTGATGCTGATGGGCATCGGTATCAAGCCCGTGAGGGCGGCGGCGCTAGCCCTTGTGGCGGATACGGCCCCGGTGGCGTTCGGCGCGATCGCGATCCCGATTACGACCCTGGGCCAGGTCACCGGCCTTCCGGCGAACCATCTCGGCGCGATGGTGGGTCGCCAGACCCCGTTCCTGGCGATGCTGATCCCGTTCGTGCTCGTGTTCATCGCCGACGGGCGCAAGGGTCTGAAAGAGACGTGGCCCGCGGCTCTGACCGCGGGCCTGACGTTCGCGATCGTGCAGTTCGCGGTCTCGAACTACGTCTCGATCCAGCTCACGGACATCCTGGCTTCACTGGCCTCCGCGGGTGCCGTCCTGGCGCTGGTGCAGGTGTGGCATCCGTTCGCACCGGGAGCGCCGGCGACGGGCACGGGCCGCAGGCCTGCGATCGCCGGAGCGGCCGTCGCCGATGCGGCGCTCGAGCGCAAGCACTCGCCGCGCGCGCGTCGCGTACGCGCGGAGAATGGACCGCCGCCGAACTGGCGCGAGCTGCTGCTGGCGTTCGCGCCCTACATCATCATCGTCCTCACGCTGGGGATCACCAGCATTGCCGTGGTCACCAAGCAACTGGACAAGCTCACGACGGCGTTCGGCTGGCCTGGTCTTCACGTTGTGAACGCGAAGGGCAAGGCGCCGACCAGCGAGCTCTACAAGCTCAACTGGATGACAGCAGCAGGAACCTGGCTGTTCATCTCGGGCGTCCTCACCGCACTCGTGCTGCGTGTGCGTCCTGGAGTGGCGCTCCGCAGCTACGGACGGACGCTGAACCAGCTGAAGTGGGCGATCGTCACTGTGGCGGCGGTGCTCGGGCTGGCGTACGTGATGAACATGTCGGGCCAGACCGCCACGCTTGGTACTTGGGCTGCCGGCGCTGGCGGAGCGTTCGCGTTCCTGTCGCCGATGATCGGGTGGTTTGGAACCGCCGTGACAGGCTCCGACACCTCGACCAATTCCTTGTTCGGCGCGCTCCAGGCGACCGCCGCTCACAAGGCTGCCCTTTCACCGGTTTTGCTGGCGGGAGCGAACAGCTCCGGAGGCGTTATCGCCAAGATGGTCTCGCCCCAGAACCTGGCGATCGGTGCCGCAGCCGTTGGCCTTGCTGGCCGCGAGGGCGACATCTTCCGCCGAGTGATCGGTTGGAGCCTCGCGCTCGTTCTGTTGATGGCAGTGCTCGTGTTGCTCCAGTCTGGGGTCTTATCGGCGATGGTGCCGTGACGCCTATGTCCGCGCTCGGTACAGCGTGACGTTGCGATCCAGGCGGTCGCCCTGAAGGCTCTTGGGGCGACCGCCTTGGGCGTCCAGGTACGCGAGCTGTCGCGAGATCGTCCCTAGGTTTCCGGGGAAGGCGTCCCCGGGGAACGCGTGGTCCAGCATCCACGTCTGGATCGCGACGCCGCCGCCCTGGGTGGCGAAGACCTTCATCGCCCGCGCCTGCTGGGGGTAGTCGATCAGCGACGCGGTGTTGATCATCCAGTAGCCGCCGGTTTCGCTCAGGCGGGGCTCGATCCGGTTGCGGTGGATGTGACCGGAGATGGCCGCGATCACGTTCGGATGTTGATCGAGCAGCGCGAGCAGCTGCTCCCCTCCCTCGGAGCTCGTGAGCGGCTGATGGGAGGCGACGATGATCCACCGGTCGCCGGCGCCTGCCAGCTCGTTCGCAAGCCACCGCGGTTGCTCGGGCCGAACGAGTCCGCCCGACCCGCCGCCGCGGCGCGCCAGGTCGAGCACGATCAGTCTCAAACCGGGTGCGAGGTCGGCGTGGTAATCGAGGGAGGGTCGGGTTTGTCCTGCCACGAGCCTCTTGATCACCTCGTCAGGCTCCATCTCGCGACGCGCGGGATCGGCGGGCACGGGAACCTTCGGCCCGGCCAGCGCTTGGGCCAGGAAGTTGCTGACTACGCCCGGCGCCGGCGGCCCATCCGGAGAGCCGTTTGTAAGCGCGGGCGCTGCGTCTGGCGGCAGTTTCAAGCCCGGAGGCAGCTCCCACAGCGCCTTGGAGCCTGTGGCCAGCGCCTTGGTCTCGGGTGTCGGGCGAATCTCGCCTTGCACCAGGATGTCGTGATCGCCGAGCACCGGGTATGTCCGGGCGCGAAGTCCGGGGCTCCAGAACGGCTGCGTCGCTCGTTGGAGGAGGCCCGGGTAGCGGGGGGCATCGAGGTCGGGCCGGTAGTAGAAGGGATCGGGGTCGCCGGCCAGCTGCACGCCGTGGTAGCCCTGCGGGCCGCTGCCGGGGCTGACGAAGCCCCCAGCGAGCGTGGCAAGTGCGTGAGCGAGCTCGTTGCGTTGATCGTTGTCGATCAGGTCGCCGCCTTGAATCACGGCATCCGGTCGCAGGCGTCGGACCGCCCTGACCGTCCCTGCAAGCACCTGGGTGGTCAGCGTCTCGTGCGGCCGGAAGGTGGACTGGAACGGAGGGCCGAGCCGGTCGAGGAATGTCACCCGCGCCGGAGAGGAGGCATCGAGCACGTGCGCGTCGGTGACATGGGCGAGCGTCGCGATCTCGTGCTCCAGGGCGGCGGCCGGCCCCAGCTCCGTTCTGGCGATCAGCCGCTCGCCCGGGCCGCGCTCGAGCTGCCCGGTGCCGGCGGGGTCGTGCCAGGTGGCGCTCACGGTCGATCCGTACGCGCCAGGCGACCGTCCGGCGCTACCGCCGCAGCCAGTCGCAAGCATGGTGGTGGCCGCGGCCGCCATCGCATCCGCCAGCGCCTCGCGCCTGGTGATCCTTCGCGGCGTCATGGCGCGGTGGTCCCCGTCTCCGCTCGCGACCTCATCACGCCGCGAGCCCCTGGACCACGCTCTCGCTCGTCGCCTGCCGCGCCACCCAGGCCACCGCGACCGCGCCCGCGACGACCAACCCGACCAGCACAACGACGACGTCCACCGTCGTCGGCTGCAGAGGCAGCGCGGCGTAGCTCGCGGCAAGGTTCGAGAGGGCCGGCCCCAGCACCAGCGTCTCGACCACGACCCCGAGCACCGCCGCCGGGATGACGAGCGCCGCCACGGCCCCCCCGAGGAGGCGTCTGACCGCGGGCGAGGCCGCGCCGCAGGCCCGTATCACCGCGACCGTTCGGCGCCGCTCCTGGACAGTCAGCGCGCAGGCCTGCGTCAGCGCGTAAAGGCACACGAGGCCGTCTACGATCGCGACCGCAGTCAGGATCGCGCGCAGCGTCTGTACGAGCGGGACGCCCTTGCCGACAGCAGTTGACGCCGGGACCCCCGACGGTCCGAGCGCCTGCGTAACTCCGCCGGAGTCGGCACCGGGCTTCAGCCGGACCGCGAGCTCCTCGGACGCGTAGGGGTCAGCGCGGGGCATCGCCGCAGCCGGGATGTACGCGACCCGGCCGTCGTGGTCGAGCGAGCTGATGATTCCCGCGACCTTCAGCCGCACCTCCTTGCCTGACTGAAACTGAAGTGCCAGCGTCGAGCCGGGGGAAAGGCCCAGGGTGTTCGCGAGGCCAGCCCCGACCTCCGCCTCCCCCGGTCCGGCCAGGCGATGGCCGGCCGTCAGCGGCGGCGCTTCAAAGGCCGTGTGATCGCCGGGATAGCCGACGACATCGATCGTCTCGCCGAGCGAGAACGAATCGACCGCCTGATCCTCGTAGCGAGGCGCCGCGTTCTGCACGCCCGAGATGGCTTGTACCCGCCGGACGGACGACGCGGGCAGGTCCGCCGTCAGCTGGTAGCGCTTGCCGAGCGCCTGCGGATCCGTCTCGAGCGCGCTGAGCGCTGAGGCCAGCGCGAGCATGAGCAGCACGAACGCGGTCGAGCAGCCGAGGGTCACAGCGGTCGCGGCCAGCCGCGTCCGACGAGCGCCAGCGAGTCGTCCTCCTAAGAGGGTGAGGCCGCCCGCTCTGGCCCAGCGGCGCCTGAAGCCAGCCCCCAGCGGCCACTTCCTTGACCGCGACATGGGCAGCTCGGCCCCCCTCAGCAGTTCGACCGGCGGCCGACCGGCTGCACGCCAAGCCGGCCACGCCGCAGCCACCGCTGGGATCGCGACGCTCACTGCCCACGCCAGCGCGAGCGGGAGCAGTAGCCCGATGCTCGCCGACGGCTCGTTCAGCATCAGCAACAGCCGATCGGTCGGCCCGCCGGTCGCCAGCGCGCCGGCGATCGTCCCGAGAGTCGCGGCCGGGACCGCGATCAACAGTGCCTCGACCGTCATTGTCAGCGTCACGTGGCCGCGAGGGGCACCCAGCGCCCGCCGGATGCCGATGGCGTCCATCCGCCTCTGCACCTCCGCCCGCGCGGACGCCGCTAGCAACACGCTCGCGGTCGCGAGCGCGATCAGCGACAGCGCGACCAGCAGGTCGATCACGATCCCCGCCGCCTGGTCGAGGAGCACCCGGACCCCGGAGCGGGTGATGATCCGGACTCCTTGGAGGCCGTAGCTCGTAGCGCGGGCCTGGACGAGTACCTCATTGAGGTAGCGCGGGTCGCGGAGCCAGATCTGTGCCTCGTTGACGCGAGGGTCGGTGGGGGAGGGAAACGCCTTCGCTGACAGGTAGATCTTCGGGGCCGCGAGCGGGTAGGCGACGTTGTCCGGTTCCTCGGCGAACCCCACCACGGTTTGTGGCGGAAGCCCCTGAATGCCGATCGTGCCTCCGAGCGGGATGCCCCAGGCCGCGGCGAGCCCGCGCTCGATCACCAGCTGGTTTGGCTCGCTGCCGACGTCACGACCGGCGACGATCGCGTACCCGCGGGGGCCCGAATGACCGGCGTCGAGCACCTCGACGGCGGTGTTGTCGGCGTTGTGGGTTCCCACCGAAATGTCGACGCTCGTGATCTCTTGTCGCAGGGAGAACGCATTCAGGTCCGGAAGCGACTCGATCCGTTGCTCGACCTTTGATGCTCGCTGCGGGTCGAAGCGGACGATGATGTCGGCGAGATGTGCCTTGTTCGCCGCGCGGCCGAAGCCTTGGCCAAGACTGTCGGAGACGACGACCGCCGCCGCCAGCATCGACGCCGCCAGCGCGATTCCTATGGCGGTCAACAGCGCGCGACGCCGCCGCATGCGAAGACCGACGCGAGCTTCGGCCAGAGCGGACTTCATGTCGCGAGGGCGAGCGCGGGGTTCATGACCTTCAGGAGGGGCTTCATGCCCGGGGCGTGAGCGGCGGGTTTCAGGCCCGGGGCCGGCGTACGCGGGTTCATTCCCGGGATGGGAGCACGGATTTCATGCGCTCAATCGGCGCACCTTCGCGGTCCGCGCTGCGTCCGCCGCTCGGGCGAGCCGTCCATCGATCAGGTGAAGCACCCGGTTGGCGATCGCCGCGGCCTGCGGCTCATGGGTGACGAGCACCACAGCCCTTCCGCTTAGCCCGCGCAACAGCTCCAGCACGGCCGCTCCGTTCTCCTGGTCTAGGTTGCCGGTCGGCTCGTCGGCGAGCAGAAGCTCGGGATCGTTTACGAGCGCTCGCGCGATCGCGAACCGTTGCTGCTCTCCGCCCGACAGCTCGTGCGGGCGCCGATCTGCCACCTCGGCTAGCCCGAGTTCGCGTATGAGGCGGTGGGCACGCCGCTCACCTCCCTTGCGGGCGCCCGGCAGGCTCGCCGGGAGTAGCACGTTCTCTTCGCCGCTCAGCTCCTCGATCAGATGGAAGGACTGAAACACGAAGCCGATGTGCCTGAGCCTGGTCCGCGCTAGCGACCGCGCGCTCTGGGCCGTCAGCTCGTTTCCGGCCAGGACGATCTGGCCGCGGTCGGGCCGATCGAGTCCGCCCAGCAGGTGCAGCAACGTCGATTTCCCGCTGCCCGACCGGCCGAGCACCGCGACCACTTCGTCGGCCTCGACCTCCAGGTCGACCTGGTCGAGCACAAGCCGAGCGGCGCGTCCGGCACCAACCGTCTTCGAAATGCCGCGAGCCTGCAGAACGGGCACCGGCGCCACGGTAGCGCGGGCGATGCGGCGGGATCCCCGCTAAGGGCAGACGGGGATCCCTTCCGCTTCCTCCCATCCGGATCCGCGCGACAGATCCGGACGCTCCCGGTATGTCCAGTCAGTTCAGCTCGGCGTCGACACTCCTTTCGTCCGGTTCCCCCTCTGAGTCCTCTGGCTCGTCGATGTCGATGATGAGGGCCGTCTTTGGCTGGTGAAAGAGCAGCCTGATGCACCCAAAGCCGTACTCAACCTCGTCCGGCCTGGGCAGCCCATTCTCTTCGAGCAACTCCCGCATCTGCTGCTCCGCCAAGATCTTCTGCCTGAGCGATGCCATGGCGGAAGGGTGCGCCAGGACCCTGTAACGGAACAAGACATAGACGTCAAAACAGTGCGCCAGATTCGCAACAAATCTGTGTCCGCGACGGCAACGTGCTAGGGCTTCGGTCAAACGACGTCAAACGGCGTCGAGGCGTTAAAACGCCAAAACCCCCGTCTCTGGAGGTCTCGATTTCCACCCTTTTCTTATAGAGGGGGCGGGATTCGAACTCCCGACCTTCGGGGTATGAGCCCTTTGGGGGGGCGACCTCGTCGCGCCAGCGTCCTCTCGCCCAGCTGTGCCGCAGCCGCCGGTTCGTGGGCGTGGCAGCGCGCCGAACTTAGGCCGCCTGCGACTCGGCCGCGCGCAGCAGCCCAGCGATGACATCTGATGGCGCCTCACCGCGGGCAGCAGAGATTCGCTCAAGTCGTTTGGCGTCCTCCCCTTCGATACTGACGACGATCCGCACCGTCGCGTTCGGGTCGCCACGATGTGCGTCGACGAATCGGGCGTCGATCGTTGCTAGATCGACGTCGAAATCGCCCGGCTGTGGCTCGAGATGTTCCCAAGGCTCTTCGCTCATGAAGCTATCTGTCGAGAAGCTTACGCTCGATCTCGGTCGAGGACCAGCCAGTAATCACCAACCATGTGTTCTGTTCGACGGTCTGCTCGAGCACGATTGTGAGGTACCGACCGCCGTCCGTTCGGCCAACCAAGAGTCGTCGCGTCCCTGGATCCGGCGCCCGCGGATTGCGGGCGGTCAGGTGCGCGTTGTGAAGGAGCTGTTCGACGTCACTAGCCGAGATGTCTCTGGCACCGAGCTTGTCAAGCGTCTTCTCCGTGATGAGCAAATCGGCGATGTGCTCGGGCATACCGGCGGTGTAGCGGACCGAACAGACGGACTGAGGCGCCGCGATCTGGCGATGCGTGGTCCCTCGGGGTCGGGAGCTGGACTCTCTACCTTCGCGTTATGAGCCGACTTGATTCGTGCTCACAGTGCGGCATGACCGCTCACCGCAGCAGCCAGGCGGTGGCGGACCGTAGAGCCTCAGGATCGTCAGGAGGTCCCATCGCCCACTCCCTCCTCGTTTCTGTGAACTCGGCTCGAACCTGACGCCTTGTGACGGCGCGTACGTGGCGCTGGCCGGGGCGCTTTCCGCGCCCCTTATCACAGCCGACCGCTGGCTGGTACAGGCGCCCGACTCGTCTGCCAGGTCGCGATGTTCGTCTAGAAGCGAACAAGTTCCTCCTTACCGCACCGGATCGCGCTGGACCACGATCGTCTCCTGAGGAAAGACGGCGCGAATCTCCAAATGCCCGCCTAGCGCGCTGACGTAGGCCGAGAGCGATGAGAGATACAGGTCTTCACGACGTTCAGATTCGGACAGAGCCGTTTGAGCGGCGTCCATCGCCGCGACAACCAACTCGTCGGCGACGCCGTGGGCATACCGGGCCTTGGCGATCTGCTCCTGCGCCTCCATCAGCCGCTCGTAGAGCTTGACTCGTGCCTCGTTCACCGGCTTCTCGCAGCTTGGCTCCGCCGAATTATCGGTCGGCTCAGACATCTATCTCCCTTTCCGATGCTCCGCAGATGGTCAGCGTAGAGACGCTCAGCAATTGGGATGTGACGCGCATACCAGCGGTTCCAGCTGCCCGTCTTATCTCCTCCGAGCATCATCACCGCCCGGCGGTTGGGATCGAACGCGAACAGAACCCTGACGCCATCGTCCAGTCTCAGCTCTTTGAGGTTGTGCACACGCGAGCCAGTGATCGAATCGACTCGCGGCCGCCCTAGAACGGGCCCTACGTTCGCTACGCGCCGCATTGCTGCAGTCACGTGATTCGTCCTCTCCGCGCTCAGGGCTCGGAACCACCGCTCGAACTCGGGAGTCCTCACAATCTTCCACGGACCTCCGAGATCGGATCGCCGCGGCGGGTGTTCAGCCATCCGTCCCGAGCCCCCCCGGGCTCCCTCCCTTGTGAATCCGTCGTGAGAGCGCGAGCGCGAGATTGAGGTGCTCTAGGACGCGGTCGCGGCTGGCGGCGATGAGCTCCGTGGCGTGCTCCAAGTCCCGCTTGTCGACGGCAGCCAGAGCGGTCCGGATCGTCCCGGTGACCATTTCAATTACGACAGCCCCAGGCTCTTCGCCGGGATAGGCGTCAGCAGGGAGCGCCTCAACAATGTTCGACATCAGCTCAGACAGCATCAAGCCGGTGCGCAGCAGCTCCTCGGCGAAGCTGGCGACCGAGTCCATCGCCTCGGTGGATCCCATACCGATAACAAGCCGCCTAACCGCGATGTCCTCCCCCGGATTTGCGCCAACTTGGTCACAACGCCGACGCGAAAGGCCCTCAGCGGGCCCTCATGCGGCAGATCAAGGCTTGCCCGATTTACAGGCCCATTGCTATGATCCGATGTCCGCCGCGGGGTGGAGCAGTCTGGTAGCTCGTCGGGCTCATAACCCGAAGGTCGCGGGTTCGAATCCCGCCCCCGCTATCCCGGCCGACAAGGCACAGGGCTCGCAAAAGTCCTGCAAACCGGCCGACCGAGACCTCGAGGGCCGCTCGCAAGGGCGGCCTTCGTCGTGGGAGGCGTCTACCAATTGGCTACCAATTTCCGTGCGCTCGACGACGGGGATGGGCGCCGCAGGGACAACCGGCCATGGGACCGGGGCCCATCCGTGGATGATCATCGGCGCCGGCGCCGATGATCATCGGGTAGTGATCACGGTCGTTTCCGGAATCGGTCGGCGCGGCGTTTCTCGGTGCTGAATCCGTCGTCGAAGAAGCGGCCTTCGAGAGCGTCGATCAGCTCGATAACGCTGTCCTCGGCACAGTCGAGCTCGCCGTTGGCGTTGACGAAGTCCTTCTTCTTAAGGTCCTGGGCGCTGAAGCCGCGGCCGTTGGTGATCCGGGCGACGTCGATCTGGTCGATGCGCTCCAGGAACGCGTCGAGCCGTTTGGCGAGCTGCACGCTGCGGGTCGCCCTGGCCTCGATCGCCTTGCTGGTGTTGGCGCTGAGGGGAATGCCGTGCTTCTTGAGCCGGCTGCCGATCAGCTTGACCTGTGCGGGGACGTATTGGCCGACGAGGGCGACGTCGCCGACAAGGAACTGGAACTGGGGTCGGTTGAGTATCGCGATCTCGGCGGAAGCCATGATCGCGTGCACCTCGCCCTCGAGCACGAGCTCCGGGCGGGTGATGCTCTTGAAGCGGTCGGTGGCGTTGTCGAGGCCCAGGGGGATCGCCGAGCGCTTCATCACCTGGCGGCCGATGGTTTTAGTCACGAACGCGATGATCGGCGGGCTGGCGTGCAGGCAAATGGCCTGGAAGTACAGCTCGTCAATGCGGGCGATCAGCTGCTTGGCGCCGATTGTTGGCAACGTGTCGGCGTTCTGAACGAGCTCAAGCAGCCGGGCTGTCTGCTGTTTCTGGGTGGCCGGCGCGCCGTCGCCGTCGGCGCTGATTGTGAGCGTCGTGGGATCGAGCGAGAGGTACTCATCGTCTCCAGGATCGACGTACGGCGTGTAAGGGATTGCATCCATGTGCGCGACGCGCTCGAGCGCGCCGTTAGCGACCTTTCTCAGGTCCGGGTGGACGTTCTTGTCGACTACCACCCGGTAGCCCTCGAGTGTCGATCGCGGACGCACCCCTACAACGAGGATCGGGTCCCCGGTCACCTGGATCGTATGCCAGTCGATGGTCGTCATGGTCTAGAACGCCAAATGGTTGTCTCCGCCGAGCGTTAGGACACTGACCTCCGTCTCGGAATCGATCCGTAGCTTGGTCAACAGCAGCACACGACGCCGGCTCGGTGGCTGCGTGCTCACCGTCGTCTCGACATCGTAGATCCGATAGCCAAGCAAGTAGAGCGTCGGGTTGATCAGCACGAGGCTGTCGGACTTGACGTAGACGACGTACAGCACCACGAGGTAGATCGCGTACGAGGCGGGCGCGCGCCACCCGCCTGGCTGGATCGCCAACAGCGGCAGTAGGTAGGTGGCCAAATACCCGGCGACTGCCGCACCCTGCTCCCTGGGGTCGGAGACCGTCCATCTCACGGCGCCGGCCCGACGCGCGTTGTACAGGATGAGCGCGACGATCATCAGTCCGAGAGCGACGAAGCCGATGCCGATGCCAGCGACCGTTGCGGAGCTCTTGCGCTTGGGCACGTGGAGCGCCATCGGCGCCAGCCACCCGTTGAGGATCCCGTACAGGGCGAGTGCGAACGCAATCACGAGCGCGACGCGGACGGCCCAGCGGGCGACGGGTCCGGTCACGGTCACCACCCCGGGGGCAAACAACAGCAGCGCCGCGACGGTGATCATCATGACCCCGAGCTTGATCAGCTGAGCTGAGGACCAGCCGCTCGGCCAGTGGAGCACCGCGAACATCGCCGCCAAGGGAACGTAGGAGACGATGAACAGGCCGGTGCGGCGGCTGAGTGCCCACACTGCGCCAGTCTCGCACCCACCAATGTCGCCACGAGAGGGGCGAGCTCGGGCGTAGCCGCCTTTGGCCCCGATGGGCACGCCGGCGTTGAGGCGGGCGGCGTGAGCAGGGTCCCCCAATCAACCTGCCGTCCGAACGACTCCTCCGGCTATGTTCGTGTTCTGGCGCCGATCTACCACTTCACTGATGTTGAGAACCTGCCGCAGATCCTGGCGGCTCGCGAGCTGCGCTGTCATCGGATGGCGTCGACCGCAGTGGACGTCGGTGACACGTCGATCAAGTCGCGCCGTACGCTGATCGATGTGCCGTGCGGTCCGGGCGGCAAGGTTTGCGACTACGTCCCGTTTTACTACGCGCCGCGGTCGCCGATGCTCTTCAGCATCAAGAGCGGGAACGTCCCCGGAGTGAGTCCTGATCAGCGGCGGCTGATCTACGTGGTCAGCTCGACCGAGGCCGTGTACGAGACAGAGCTAGGTTGCGTCTTCACCGACGGCAACGCCGCTGCTGCGTTCACCAACTTCGGGGAGGATCCGGCGGAGCTCGACCAGCTTGTCGATTGGCCGCTAATGCGCGCCACGTACTGGAACAACACGCTTGAAGATCCCGATCGTCGGCGCCGCCGAATGGCAGAGTTCCTCGTGTACGAGGCGCTGCCGCTCGAGCTCGTCACCGAGATCGGCGTGTACGATCGGGGTGTCCACGAGCTTGTTGTCGCCCTTCTCAGCAGCGCCGGTAAGGAGCTGCGGGTAGCTATCCGGGCCGACTGGTATTTCTAAACCTATGGTCGAGTTCCTGACAGGCAATCTGCTCGAGGCCGATGTGGACGCGCTCGTAAACACGGTGAACACTGAGGGCGTGATGGGCAAGGGCGTGGCGCTGCAGTTCAAGCGCGCGTTCCCAAACAACTACAAGGCGTATCGCGCCGCTTGCGCGGCCGGCGAGGTGAAACTCGGGCGAATGTTCGTGTTCGACACCGGCCGCCTCGAACGTCCCCGGTACATCATCAACTTCCCGACCAAGGATCGTTGGCGCTCGCGCTCGCGCCTCGGCGATATCGAAGCCGGTCTACAGGACTTGCGTCGGGTCCTCGGCGAGCTCGAGGTCGAGACCGTCGCGGTGCCCCCGCTCGGCTGCGGACTGGGAGGCCTACGTTGGAGCGACGTTCGTCCCCGCATTGAGGCGGCGCTTGCGGACCTGCCGGTACGCGTGCTGGTGTTCGAGCCCCACGGCGCGCCAGCGCCCGAACGGATGCCCGAACGCCGGCCGCGGCCGCGCATGACCCCATTCCGCGCGACGCTCATCTGGCTTTTGAGCCGCTATCTGGCTCCCGGCGAATCCGCCTCGCCGTTGGAGGTGCAAAAACTCCTGTACTTCCTGCAGGAGGCCGGCGAGCCACTCAAGCTCCGCTTCGAGAAGCAACGCTATGGACCGTACGCCGACGCCGCCCGTCACGCTGTGCAAGACCTCGAGGGTCACCAGCTGACTGGGTTCGGCGACGGAACCGGGTGGGGTGACGTTCGCTTGCTCCCGGGCGCGCTCGAGGAAGCCACCGCTTTCCTGGCCGACCGACCCGACACCCACGAACGCTACCAGCGCGTAGAGCAGCTGATCGACGGGTTCGAGACGCCATACGGCCTCGAGCTGCTGGCGACCACCCACTGGGTCGCGCTGCATGAGCAGGCCGACGATCCCGGTACCGCTGGCGAGCGCGTCCGCGCATGGAGCGCGCGTAAGGGGCACCTCTTCACCGATGAGCATGTGACCGTCGCGTGGCAGCGGCTCGACGAGGGCGGCTGGCTTGCTGGTGCTCGCGCGCCGGTCGGGGTGTAGCCGCCCCGAGGGGTCAACGCTCATCCCCGCTCGCCCGAGGTGGCCCCACGGAGTCACGGACTCCCGAACAGCGTGGAGCCGTCCGCGCCTCCAGGTACCGTGGCACTGAATGTCACGTGGTCGCTTCTATATCCGCGCCGAGTCCGACGAGTGGGACTTCATCCGCTCGCTGCGGACACCCGCGCCGTTCGACGGAGCTGTGATCAGCGACCGGTACCTGCCCGAGTACCCGGCGGGGCACCCGCGGCAGGCCCAGCCGCGGGATCAGATCGCCCAGGCATTCGACTCGATCGGCATTCCATGGAGCGTCGATCCGGACACCTCGCGGCTTGAGGACCGACAATCGGCATCTCGCCAGCAGCCGCGCGCCGCGAACCGCCCGCTCGCCCGTGCCCTCCCGCTTCCCCTCAGCGCCGAGCAGCTTGCCCGTGGCGATCACGTCGATGCGCTGGTCGAGGCGGCCGCGGTGCACCAGCTGAGAAGCCGCGCGTTCGCTGCACCGTACCTCGAGGTCGACAATATCGATGACCCTCGCTTCGCCGTGAACCTCCGGCTGCTGGAGCGCAGTCGGCAACTCGCGGGCGACCGGTCGGTCATCACCTACCTGCAAATGCTGCGTCGCCGGCTGTCCGACGGCACTATCGCCGAACTTGCGTGCCGGCTTGCGGACAGCGGCGCCGATGTCGTGTTCGTCCGTGTCCGGCGCTTCGACGCCGAGGGCGCGACCCCGACGGACGTCGTCGCATACGGTCGCGCGGTCATCGCTGGGGAGCGGGCGGGAGCGCGGATGGTTGCGGACTGCATCGGCCGCCTCGGGCCGGTGATCGTTGCCGCTGGCGCAGACGGTTTCGCCTCCAATGCTCGCTACTTTCGCAAGGTGCCGGACGATCTGCATCCGGCCGGCGGCGGTGGTGCCGGCGAGCTTGTGTGGGAGGTGCCCGGAGGTGGATTCGCGGCCGTGGGCGCCGGCACCTCGATCCGCTGCCCGGTCGCACGCTGCGCCGCCCCGGCAACCGACGGAGACAACGTTGGAGTGCGCATTCACAACCTGCACGAGTTCCAGCGCGCCGCGCGGCAAGCCGCCGCCGAGGGGCTCGGCTACGCATCGCGCATCGCGCGGAATCCGTCGCCCATCGTTCGCGGGTGGGCCGGCGCGCTTCAGTCGCTCGAGCGTCTCGCCGCCTGAGTCGCGACCCACTCGCCGACCGTCTGCCCTACCAATGCGGCGGCCGACTCCCAGCGGCCGCGGGCGCCCGGCAAGCGGCTGAGGCAAACAGCCGCCCATTGTTCAGCACACTGCCCTAGCGCGGCGCCCGCCAGCTCCCATGCGATCAGCGCGTCCTGCGCCACGCTGATGTTGAGCGGCGACTGAGCTCGCACCGGCTCACGCGGTGAGCAATCGCGGAGCGCCAGCGCGTATCGGACCAGGCGCCGTCCACGATGGTGGGCAAGTCCATCGGGGCGTTGACGCGCCGCGTCATCGAGGACGGTCGCGAGTGCGGTCGGATCGGCGTTGATAGCGGTCGCGAGCGTGATCAGCGCCCGCTCTGACTCGATCGCGATCCCAGCCCACAGCGATGTCGGAAGTCCATCCGCTGCCGCAGCCCATTCGACGGCGTCCGCGAGACGCGGGTCAAGGACGAGCGCCAGCGACTCATGGGCCACGCCGGGGCGAAGCGGTTGCACCGCGAGGTCGAACGGAGCGGGGCAGTAGACGTCGATGTCCGGCACGCCTTCGCCGGCGAGCACACATAGATGCATAGTACGGTTGAACCGTACTCCCTGACCAAGACAGAACTCGAACTTGAGTCCCTTCTACGGCAGCAAGGAGCCGCCCTATACCGACGCCGTGCCGGATTGGCTGATGGGCGGCAACCGCAAACGCCGCGTCCTAGCCTCTTTGGCCGATCCAGGCCGCGACCAGGGTTGGACTGTTGCCGATCTGGTCGACGAGCTGGGCTGCGGCCGCTCGACCGCCTTCGAAATCGTTCGTGGCCTACGCTCGGTGGACGTGTTGGTCGCCCGCGATGGGCGCATCCGGCTCGACATCGAGACGCAACTCGGTGCCGCTATCGCCGGCATGCTCACCGCTCTCGAGCCGTTCGCCGCCCGGTCGGTCGATCGCCCGCCCCGGCGGCGAGGCCGGGGTTAGCATCGACGCTACATCACCCTCGCAGATCCGCGCGGCATCACGGTCCGCAACGGACGAGAGAGAAGGTGTCAGGTCAACGAGTGGTGGCTTCCGGGCGATATCGTGACGTGTGTCAGGCTGGGTCGCTGGCAAGGGAGCATGGGGCATGAGCATGTACCGAACGGGCAAGAGACTTTCTGGGCTATCGGGAAATTCTCCGTCGCAAGCCCGTTGCCCGGTTAGGTTGTCTGCATGACGGGCGGCGCGATGGATCACCAGAACTACGCGGCGCTGTTCGAGGCCGCGAACAAGCTCCGAGGCTCGGTGGAGTCGGCCGAGTACAAGCACCTCGTTCTTGGACTGATCTTCCTCAAGTACATCTCGGACGCCTTCGAGCAGAGGCGATCGGCACTCGAGGCGGAGTTGTCGGATCCCTCGAGGGAGGGGTACGTCGAGGACGCGGCCGAGCGCACCGAGATTCTCGAGGATCGGGACGAGTACATCGCCGAGAACGTCTTCTGGGTGCCAGAGCAGGCCCGTTGGCCGGCGCTGCTCGCAGCCGCATCTCAGCCGGATATCGCAGGACGGATCGACGAAGCGCTTGAGGCGATCGAGCGCGAGAACCCGGCGCTGCGGAACGTGCTGCCGAGGATCTACGCTCGGGCACCGCTCTCCGCAGAACTGATGGGTTCGCTCGTGGAGACGATCGCGAAGATTGGCTTCGGTCAGGATCCGGCGAGGCCCGCGACATCCTCGGACGCACGTACGAGTACTTCATCAAGGAGTTTGCTCGGGCCGAGGGCCATCGCGGCGGGGAGTTCTTCACGCCAGCGCCGGTCGCGCGACTGCTCGTGGAGATGCTCGAGCCGTTCGAGGGTCGCGTGTTCGACCCCGCGTGCGGGTCGTGCGGGTTGTTCGTCCAATCAGCCCGATTCGTCGAGGCTCACGGCGGTCGGCCGTCACAGATCCCGATCTATGGTCAGGAGCGAAACCAGGCGACCTGGCGGATCGGACGAATGAACCTCGCGATCCATGGCCTGTCAGGCGAAGTGAAATACACAGAGGGAGGATCGCTGCTCGACGACGCGTTCCCAACGCTGAAAGCCAACTACGTGATGGCGAACCCCCCGTTCAACCAGTCGCAGTGGTCCACTCCAGCGATCCTCGACGACGTGCGCTGGGCGCATGGCGCCCCGCCGGCCGGGAACGCGAACTACGCCTGGATTCAACACTTCCTATTCCATCTCGCCCCCAATGGCCGGGCCGGATTCGTCATGGCGAACGGATCTCTGACCACCATGAGCGGGGGCGAAGGCAAAATCCGCGAGAGTCTGGTGCAGGCCGATGTCGTCGATTGCATCGTCGCGCTGCCAGCGCAGCTGTTCTATACGACCGGGATCCCGGTCTGCCTGTGGTTCCTTGACCGCGACAAAGCATCGAGCGGAGAGCGTGACCGCTGCGGCGAGGTGCTTTTTATCGACGCCCGACGGATGGGCAACAAGATAACCCGCACCCAGATCACGATGACGGATGAGGAAATCGAACGGATTGTGTCCTGCTACCACGCATGGCGTGGGACGAGCGGCGGCGAGTACGCGGACTTGCCGGGCTTCTCCCGGAGCGCCACCCTGGAAGAAATCGGCGCAGTTGGACTCGACCTCTCGCCTGGCCGGTTCGTCGGGGCCCCGGAGTCCGAGGAGGATGAGATCGCCTTCGAGGAGCAGCTGGCGCCGTCCTCATCGACGAGCTAGCGGATCAGATGGTGCAGAACGAGCGGCTAGCTGCTGGCAGTCAAGAAGGCTCTGCGAGCAGTTGGATATGAACTCTGAGGACTGGCCGACCGTCCGTCTTGGAGACTTTGTCGAAGTCACTCATGGCTTCGCATTCAAGACGAAATACGCGAACGGCGAGCCGTCGCCCTACGCCCTCTTCACTCGTAAGAATGTCGCTTTGGGTGGCGGCTTCAGAGAGGAAGGACGCCGCTACTACCACGGTGACTTCGACGAGCGTTTCGTGCTGGAGCCCGGGGACCTTATGCTCGTCTTGACGGATTTGAGCAAGCACGGCGACTTGCTCGGTCTACCCGCATTCGTGCCACGGTCTGGCGAGACCCGCTACCTGCACAACCAGCGCGTCGGCAAGGTCGTGTTTCGCAAGGAGGGTGTCGATCGCCGGTTTCTCTACGCAATGTTCAGATCTCCTGACTACCGGCGTCACGTTTTGGACACGGCGTCTCAGACTACGGTCCGCGACACAGCTCCTTCACGGCTCTATGAGTACAGCTTCAGGTTGCCGCCGCTCAGCGAGCAGAAGCGAATCGCGGAAGTCGTCGGCGCTTTCGACGACAAGATCGAGAGCAACCGGCGGCTAGCCATACTCCAGGAGGAGACTGTGGCCAGGCTCTTCCGCGCGCGCTTCGTCGACTTCATCGGGATCGATGAGTGGGAGGACAGCGCGATCGGACCAATCCCGCACGGATGGGAGATTGGTCGCCTTGCAGATCTCGTCGTACAGCGCAAAGAGCACTGTCGTCCGTCCGAGACCACGGCCGCTCTTCCTTATGTGCCTATTGACATGATCCGGCCGCGCTCCCTGATGCTCGCCGAACACAAGCCCGGAGAGGCGGCGAAAAGCAGCCTCGTACGCTTCGAAACCGGGGACATCCTATTTGGAGCCATGCGTCCTTACTTTCACAAGGTGGCGCTTGCGCCGTTCTGCGGTATCACACGTACGACCGTGTTCGTGCTACAGCCGACTCGATCCGAGGATTGGGCATATATCGCTCTGCTGTTGAGCCAGACCACGACCATTGAATTCGCGACACGGACCTCTCGAGGAAGCACCATTCCTTACGCAGTATGGGATGGAGTTCTCAGCGAAATGCCGGTGGTGATTGCCCCACCGGCGGAGCGAGCGGCATTCGATCGTTTGGCACGTCCGTTGCTGACATCGATCCAGAACTTGGGTTTCGAGCAACGCGCGCTAGCTGACGTCCGAGACCTGCTGCTACCCAAGCTCGTGTCCGGTGAGATCCGCGTTTCTGAGGCGGATGATGTCGCCACGGTGGTCGGACCACCTGCCAGCGAAATGACAACGGTTGCATGACGGCTTCGGCGGCGAGCGAAGACCTGCTCGTCGAGCAGCCTGCACTCGAGCTGCTGCGCGGGCTTGGCTGGCAATACATCCATGGCAGCGACCTGGCTCCAGACGGGCCAGCCCTAGAGCGAAAGACATGGTCCGATGTAGTACTTGTCGACAGGCTCCGCAGCGCGGTTGTCCGAATCAACCCCCACCTACCTACGGAGGCCGTCACGCATGTCTGCGACCTTGCGCTGTCATCTACCTCGCCGGCGGTGATCGAGGATCACCGCGGGTTTCACGAGCTGATGCTGTCGGGCGTTCCCGTCTCGTACATGGATGAGCATGGAATCGAGCGTCACGATCACGCGTTGTTGGTCGACTTCGAGGAGCCAGGTAACAACGAGTTCCTGGCGGTCAATCAACTCACGATCATTGTCGGGGGGAAGAACCGCCGCCCGGACATCCTGCTGTTTGTCAACGGGCTGCCTCTCGGTCAGATCGAGCTGAAGGCACCGGGCACCGGCGATCCCGGAGGGTCCGCGGTGAATCAGGTGCGCCACTACACGGAGACCATCCAGCCTCTCTATCGATACGTAGAGATCGTGGGTGTCTCTGACCTGGTCTCGGCGAGGGTGGGGACGATCACGACGCCCGCGGAACACTTTGCCGAGTGGAAGGAACTAGGTGCCGGACGTGGCTCGCGGCGCTCGCCGCTCGACGTCATGGTCGACGGCGTGTTCGCGCCCGAACGGCTGTTGGAGCTGGCGCGAGATTTTGTGCTGTTCGAGTCCGACGGAGCACGAACGTGGAAGGTGCTGGCGAAATACCACCAGGTGGACGCAGTCAACGCCGCAGTCGAGTCGGTGGCGCAAGCGATGGAGGGAGATCGACGTGGCGGCCTCGTGTGGCATACGCAGGGTGCCGGCAAGAGCTACACGATGGTGTTCTTCGTCTCGAAGCTTCGCTACGACCGGCGGTTCGGGAACCCGACCGTGGTTGCGGTGACCGATCGCACTGATCTTGACAACCAGCTCGCGGAGACGTTCACGCGCACGCATTTGGCGCCGTCTTGCCAGCAGGCCGAGGAGATCTCGGGCGGGTCTCGGAGCCTTCACATGCTGTTGAACATTCCCGCGGGTGGGGTGGTGTTCACGACGATCCAGAAGTTCGCCACGCCTGAGAAGGACAGCGAGATGCCGCTGATTTCCAACCGCAAGAACATCGTTGTGATGGCGGATGAAGCACATCGCTCGCAGTACGCGACGCTGGCCGAGAACATCACGGTGGCGCTCCCGAACGCGACCCGGATTGGGTTCACCGGCACGCCGGTCGAGAAGGCCGACCGGTCCACACGGCTGGTTTTCGGCGATTACGTGTCGGTCTACCGGATGCGCCAGGCGCAGGAGGACGGCGCAACGGTCCCGATCTATTACGAGTCGCGGCAGATCCCGATTAAGATCGCAGACCCCGACCACCTCCGTCACGTCGAGGAGATCCTGGAGACGGAGGAGGACGATGCTCGCTCGAAGCTCCAGACTGCGTGGGCGAAGCTTGAGAAGGTGGTTGGGGCTCCGGATCGCCTCGAGAAGCTCGCCGATGACGTCCGCGAACACTTTGTCGCTCGCGCCGAGGCCCTTTACGGCAAGGGCATGGTGGTCGCCTACTCGCGTCGCGTCGCGGCGCAGCTGGCCGGGCTGCTGCGCGAACGGTTCGGCGAGCACGCGGTCGACTGTGTGATCTCGGCTCAGGCGACCGATCCTCCGCAGTTGTCGCGGTGGCGGCGGTCGAAGGCTGAGCTGCGCCAGGTCGCCAAGGACTTCAAGGATCCCGACCACGCGCTGCGGCTAGTTGTGGTGAAGGACATGTGGCTCACCGGGTTTGACGCACCGTGCCTGCACACGCTCTACATCGATAAGCCGATGCGCGACCACGGACTGCTTCAGGCCATCGCGCGGGTGAACCGTGTGTTCCGCGACAAGCCGGGCGGCCTAGTCGTCGACTACATCGGGATAGGAGAAGACCTTCGCGCCTCGTTGACGGCCTATGACGACACCGAGCTCGAGGATCCGGTGATCCCTGCGTGGAAAGCGGTCTCGGGACTTGGAGAGAAGTACGAGGTGCTCTCCGCACTTCTCCACCCGGCCGGTTACCGGCAGGGCGAGCTTCACCTGCAGGACGCCCCGAAGCTGTTCGGCGACTGCTACGACTATGTGCTCGAACGAGAGGAGCGCACGCGCGAGTTCCTCGACCAGCAGGCGGGGCTCGCGCGCTGGTATGCGCTTGCCCGCACGCAGCCTGCGGCCATCGAGCTACGGGACGAAGTCGGATTTTTCGCAAGGCTCGCCGCGGCAGTTCGGCAGATCGCCTCGCCTGAGGCGCAGGCCAGCCCCGCCGCCGAACAGGCTGTGCGGCAGTTCATGTCCGAAGGCCTCGCGGCCGGTGACGTGCTCGATGTGCTCGCAGTCGCTGACCAAGCCCGCCCACAGATCTCGCTGCTCTCAGACGACTTCCTTGACTCGATCACGACGAAGCCCGAGCACCAGAATGTCCACATTCGGCTGCTCGAAAAGCTGCTGAAGGATGAGATCAAGACCCGGCAGCGCGCAAGCCGCATCCAGGCGAAGCTGTTCTCCGACCAGGTCGAGCAGATACTGCGCCGCTACGAGCTACGACAGATCTCTGGCGCCGAGGTCATCGAACGGCTCGTCGAGATCGCCAAGAGCCTGCGCGCCGCTCGCCACCGCCACGAACAGCTTGGGCTCAGCGTCGAGGAGGCAGCCTTCTACGACGCCCTCGCCGGCGGCGGTGACGAAGACGGGACCGCCGATCCGGAGATCGCAAAGATCGCCGCCGAACTCGTCAAGGGCATCCGCGCCGACCTATCGGTCGACTGGGCCGACCGCGAGTCCACGGAGGCGAAGATCCGAACCAAGATCAAACGGCTCCTTCGCCGGCATAACTACCGAGTGGGGCTTCCCGGGGGAGGCGGCGACGGCCACGATCTCAACCACTACACGCAGCTCGTGCTTGATCAGGCCAAGGAGCTCTATCGCTACTGGCCGGAAGTTGAAGATCGACTATTCGCCTAAACGTGTCGGCCCAAACCGGCCAGCGGCCGCGGCGCGCGGCAGCGCGCCGGCGGCCGCCTTGATTCAGTAGAGAAAATTGGAACCAGTGGAATCTGAAGCGTCATCTGGTGCAGCTGAGTCGGAGCTGCAGTGGGCCGAGCGGGTCTCGCGCCGGCTACTCGAACCGATGGGTGCGCGGCGGCGGCATACGTCCGGCGTAGCGGAACGCGCTCGCGTCGTGGCCAGCGTGCTGGAGCCCGACGAGGCCGAGGTGCTGGTGGCGGCGGCGCACGTGCACGACGTCGGCTACGTGCCGGAGTTGGCGAAAACGGGCTTTCATCCGCTAGACGGTGCTCGGTTTCTCCGTTCCGCTGGCCATGACCGGCTGGCAGGGCTGGTGGCGTATCACTCGCGGGCGCAGGCCGAGGCCGATATACGAGGTTTTGGACGAGAGCTGTCCGAGTTCGATGACGAGCGCTCGGTCGTGTCTCGCGGGCTGACTTATTGCGATCTAACGACGGACTCAGAGGGGCGGCCCGTGGGGCCGGTCGAGCGGATTGCTGAGATACGCCAGCGGTACGGTCCAGCGTCGCCTGAGGCGCAGGCGTTGGATCGCTCCGAGCCCGCGCTTCTGGACGATGCTCGGTCGGTAGAGGCGATCCTCGCCGAGAGGGGCATCGGAGACCTCGCGCCATCTGCGAACCTGCTCGATGAATCCTGATGACTTCCTTCCGGACGGGGATGGGTCACGACGTACATCGGCTGTTCCCGAATCGGGAGCTGGTGCTAGGGGGGGTGGTCGTCTCGACGGAGCTTGGGTTCGACACGCACTCCGATGGCGACGTGCTGTCGCACGCTCTGGTCGATGCGCTGGCGGGCGCGATCGCTGACGGCGACCTGGGCACGCACTACCCCGAGGACGACCCGCAAGCCGAGGACGCTCGAAGCCTCGAGTTCGTCCGGGAGTTCGGCGGCTACGTGCGCCGCGCTGGGTACGACATCGAGAACGTCGACGCGTTCGTGGTCCTGGGAACGGTTCGGCTCCGGCCGCACATCGAGCAGATGCGTCGCAACGTGGCCGAGGCGCTGGGGATTGATCTGGCGAGCGTGTCGGTGAAGGCGCGGTCGAACGACGGGATCGGCCCTGAGGGCGAGGGAACCGCCTGCTCGGCGTGGGTGAACGTGCTTGTCTACCCCTCTGGCAGCGGCTGAGCCGCCTCCCATACGCGGTCGAATGACCGGATAGCGCTGGCAGCGATGCCGCGCTCGCCTTGCCGGCGGAAGTGGAAGACGGGTGAGTCGCTGGCAGCATTTCCCCACAGGTGCGTGTTGAGCAGCACGTCGTCGTCAAAGCGGAAGATGGAGGCGTACAGAGTCGCGCCGCTGAGGCGAACTGCGCGAGTGTCGGTGCCTGGATCGGTGCGTGAGTACTTGATCGCCCGTGCGTACTTGGCCGCCAGCCGGCAGCGGCTCGCCAGGTCGTCGTTGATACCTTCTTCGCGTCCGCGCAAGAGCACGGTCTCCGCGCTGGGGTCTCCGAGGCAAATGCGAGCGTTGACGCCCTCGGTGATCTTGAGCGCGACGCGTTCGGCGAACGCCGGAACCGTGTCCCACAACCACAGCGCGGCGTAGGCGAGTACATCGATGTGCTGCGCCGCGGAGTCGAGCAGCGAGCCCACCGTGGACGGCGGAAGCTCGCGGCGGGTGGTGTAGATCCCGACGAGCTCGGACGTGCCGTAGGCGGCGCCGGGCGCGTCGGGCCACAAGACGGCTTCGGGGACTCCTACTAGCTGCGCGAGCTTTTGTCGGAGGGCCGGCCGTGGCAGCCGGCCGTCGGTGACCCAGCGTGCGACGGTCTTCGGGTCGGCGTCAACCTCATAGGCGATGTCCTCCAGTCGCTTGCCGGACAGGCGGATCGCGTCATAGAGCCGCTGATTCCTGGACATCTGGGGCGTGGAAGCTGAGGGATACGAGCGGGACGTTTGGCGCTCGTCTGCGTCCCGGAAGTGTCCCCGATCCGTGGTTATGCCGTCCCGGACGGAGGGGTTTGATGCGCGCCAGTCAGCACATAGCTGGCGCAATGTCATTCAAACCGTGGAGGTTTAGATGTCAGCGTTTCCGAAGTACCCGCCGCTGCCGGTTCCGGCAGACCGGGTAAAGCTGATCTGCGCGGGCGATCCGCGTTTGGTCACCGAGGATGATCGGGTGACCGAGCGGCGCTCGGCGGACGGAGAGCGGCAGTGGAAGGTGCCGTGCATGCTTGGCGTGCAGGGCGAGCAGACCCGCTCGGAGATCGTCCAGGTGACGGTCCCGGGCGAGCAGGCTCCGCACGTTGAGTTCGGCGAGCGGCTCGAGGCCGACGATCTGGTCGCTCTGTTCTGGGGGATGGAGCGCGACGGTGAGGCGTACGCAGGCCTGTCGTTCCGAGCCAACCGACTGGCTTCGCCAAGCGCGCGCAGAACACAGGCACAGGCCTGAGGGTAAGCGAGGAGCAGCGCATGGCGTCGACCATTACAAGCAATGGACAATTCGTCGCGGAGACCGACGGGCCAGGGGAGTTCTCTAATGGGCTCGGCAGAACGGTCGCGCGGATCTGGTGCTGGCGAGAGTTCACCCTGCCGGCGGCCGTGATCGGCATCGCCTACAGCACGCACTCTGACGTCGGACTGACCGCCGCATTGGCCGTCGTCATCGCTGGCCTGTTGCTGCTCTTCGCCCGGCCGAGGATTATCGCGAGCGCGTTCGATCGCTGTTCGGCGCGCTCGCGCATCCTTTCTAGACAGATCGCGTGGCCAGGTACATGCGAGCAGCTTGGCTGGGGCAGGCGGCTCGCGTCCGGTGGGCGGCTGGTGCCGGCGCTACTTGGGTGGGCAGAGGACGAGCATCAGGTGAGGGTCCTCGTTCGGCCACTGCCCGAGCAGGGGCCGCGAGCTTGGGACCAGATGGCCGACGCGCTGCGACGGATGGTCGGCGGGGCGAGCGTGGAGTGGCGCGAGTCGCGCGGCACCTTGACCGTGCTGGTATCCCGGCACGGGCTGCCGTCCAAGCTGATCTGGTCCTCTGGAGCCTCGGACGCCGGCCGGATCGTGCTCGGGCACCGCCGCGGTGGCGCGGCCCTAGCACTCGATGTCGTGCGCACCCCGCACGTCCTACTCGCCGGCGCGACCGGCAGCGGCAAGGGCGGGGCGATCCGGGCTGCCCTGGCGGGTGCGCTTGAGTCGGGCTGGCAAGCGGTAGTGATCGACCCCAAAGAATCTGGCGAATATCGCTGGCTCGATGACCTTGGTGTTCCAGTCGTGTCGGACATCGTGGAGCAAATCCGTGTTCTTCAAGAGATCGATGTGATTCGGCACGGTCGCCAATCACGCATCAAAGAATTTGGGGCCGAGACGTGGCATCAGCTGCCTGACCTGATTGCGCCGGGGTGGCGGCCACTGCTTGTGGTCATCGACGAGGCGGCCGACCTGCTGGTGCAAGTCAAGGGGCGAAGCGCGCCCGAGCGCGAATACGTAGCTCTCCAGCAGGAGGCCTCGCGCCTGATCACACAGCTTGCGCGCAAGGGGAGAAGCGCGGGCATTCATCTGATCGTGGCTATTCAACGCCCGGACACCGCGCAGCTCGGCGACGGCGGCGGTGCGCTTCGCAACAACTTGACTGCGCGCCTAGCGCTCGGAAGCCTCGACGCTGAGGGGATCAGGATGCTCGGGATCGCCACCGGCGACCCCGTGGTCACAACCCTTGACGGGACCCCTGGACGTGGCATCTGCGTGGGCTTCGGCGACAACCCCCGTCCGAGCGCCTGCCAAGTCGCATGGCTCGACCAGCGGCAGGCGATCGAACAGGTCAGACCCACCGTGCCGCAAGGGGTCGAAGAGATCGCGCCGTTCTCTGTCTATGCCGACGAGACGACCGATGAGATCGAGGACGGCGAGTGATGGCCGGGTACACGCGATCAGCGAGGCGCAACAGCGGCCGGTCGCCGGGACCGCGATCCGCTGAAACCACGACCACCGTCACGGGCGGGTGTGTGAACCCGATCCGCCTGCGCGGCTTCTACCAGGAAGTCGCTGCCGACACAGGGGAAGTCCTCGCGCTGTTTGGGTCGTCCGAGACCGCTGACGGCATCCTCCTGGTCTCGTGCAAGGACCGCCGCGCGACCTGCTGCGGGCCTTGTTCACGGCTCTACGAGAGGGACGCGTATCACCTGATTGCCGCGGGACTCCGGGGCGGCAAGGGTGTTCCGGCTAGGGTGAGCGAACACCCCGTCCTGATGCTCACGCTCACAGCGCCCTCGTTCGGTGCAGTTCACGGTAACCGTGATCGAGGACAGCCCTGCACATGCGGCCGGCGCCATGACCCAGATGACCTGCAGATCGGTGAACCGATCGATCCAGCTCGATATCGCTACGCCGACCAGGTGATCTGGAATCACTATGTGCCCGAACTGTGGAAGCGCACTGTCCGAGCCATCCGGCGAGGCCTAGCGGACGCGCTCGGCGTGCCACGATCCAAGCTGTCGGACGTCGCGCGGGTCCGGTTTGCCAAGGTGGCCGAATTCCAGCGACGTGGCGTCGTTCACTATCACGCGATCATCCGCGTCGATGGACCGGAGGGGACCGACGCGCCACCAACCGCAGAATGCACGACGCAGCTGCTCGAGGAGATCGCCGGAGCCGCAGTACAAGTAGCGACCGCTCCGTTGCCAGAGGTGCTCATCGCGGGGGCGCCGCACACACCTCATGCGGTGCGGTGGGGTGCTCAGCGCGAGATTGTCGCGCTCGATCGACACACGTGCACCACCGCCGCTGGCTACATCGCGAAATACGCCACGAAAACGACCGAGACTGCGGCCGGTGGAGCGCTGATCAAGCCGATACGTTCACCCCGGAGCATCGGCGAGCTCGGATTGACAGATCACGCGCGGACGCTCGTCAGCGCCGCTTGGACCGTTGGAGAGCGGACCGGAGTTGAGGCCTTCAAGCGCTGGGCGCATCAGTTCGGCTACGGCGGCCACACACTTACCAAGAGCCGCCAATACTCCGCCACGTTTGCGGCGCTCCGCGCGGCTCGCACCAATTGGCGCCGAAAGACGAACGATGAAGGCGAGGTTTTCGTCCGAGCTGAGTTGACTTACGCCGGTCGTGGCCATGAAGCCAGGTCGACCTTGAAGATCCCGCTAGCCGGGATGCAGGCGGGCGGGCTGGCACGGGGCGGGCGGGCATGAAGACTCAAGCATGGTCCGGGCCCTGCCCGGACCTCACTGAAAAACAGCGGAGCCGAGGCGGGATGTCAAGCGCCGCAGTAGTCAGTCGACAACCGGGGTCCTCCCCGACCTACGACAGCCAGTCATCGGCGCTTGACACGACCGCCTCGGCTCCGCTACCCAAGCCATCTGCCGTCAGCTCGCTCCTGCACGCTGAAGACGTTGCGATGATGCTCGGTGTGTCGAAGGGGTGGATCTACGCTGAGGTTCGGGCCGGACGCATCCCGTCTGTGAGACTGGGTCGATACGTTCGGTTCCGGAGAGAATCGATCGAGGAGTGGCTTTGCGAAATTGAAAGTGGGACGATGCCTTCGAACAACAAGGCGCCGGGGCGCGGCTGGCACCGCCCCCGGCATGGCATAGGAGGGGTGATCTCCCATGCAGAGCAACCGTAGCGCCCGGCGAACGTACGGCACGGGCAGCGTCATCATCCGACGCGGGAACTACTTCGGCAAGTGGCGCGTCGGCGATCGCCAGGTCATGCGGAAGCTAGGCCCGGTCAGGAAGGTCGGCACGAGCACGGGCCTGACCAAAGCGCAGGCGGAGGCTCGACTGCGGCAGCTGATGGCCGAGGTCAAGTACGTCGCTCCCGATGAGCGGCTGCAGTTCGGCGAGGTTGCGGAGCGATACATCGATCACGTTGAGCATGTGATGGGGCGAAAGCCCTCGACGGTCCAGGACTATCGAATCTACGCGCGAAAGCACCTCGCGCCGCACTTCGGTGGGAAGACGATCACCCGCATCACGACTAACGACGTCGCGGGCTACCTGACGATTAAGTCGAGACAGGGCCTCTCGCCGAAGACGATCTCAAACCACCTGACGTTTGCCCACGGGGTCTTCCAGTTCGCCGTCAAGCGAGGCCTTGCGTCGACGAATCCTGTAGCCGCGGTGGATCGACCAAAGGCCTCCGGGACGAATCCCGACTTCCGCTATCTCGACATCGATGAGTTCGAAGCAGTGCTCCGAGCGATCCCGAATGACTTGCTCGGACCGACTGATCGCGTCCTTTACACCACTGCCGCGATGACGGGCCTTCGACAAGGAGAGCTGGTCGCGCTCAGGTGGCGCGACGTTGACTGGGCCGCTGGCGTCATTCGCGTCCGGCGCTCTTACAGCCGGTCGGAGTGGGGGACGCCGAAGTCGCGCCGCTCGTCCCGCGCAGTCCCGATGGCGGACCGGGTCGCCGGAGAGCTAGACAGGCACTTCCAGAGGTCAGCTTTCCAGGCCGACGACGACTTGGTGTTTCCTCACCCTCGCACAGGCAATCCATATGACGGTCGGAAGATGACCAGGCGGTTCTACGACAGCATGCAGGCGGCTAGCCTCGGGCACCTTTGCGGTGTCAGAGAACGGCATCACGTTCCACTCGCTTCGACACACCTACGGCACCCGTATGGCGGCAGCCGGCACACCGATGCGAACTCTTCAGGAGTGGATGGGGCACCGTAGCGTGCAGACGACCGAGATATACGCCGACTTCCTGCCTGACCGGGCGCTCGGGCGAGCATTGACAGATCGGGCGTTTGGAGTGCCTACGGTCTCCGGCCGATCCGACTGCGCCTCGATCAGCGGTCGAAGAGCCTCCTCCACCTGGGATCGAAGAAAGCGCCGGTGGCGGCCGACCTTGAGACTCGGAAGCAGTTCGCGTCGCATATAGCCGTCGACCGTCAATAGGCCCAAGCGAAACAAGGCTGCGACTTCCTGCGCGGTTTGGGCAGTTTGAGAGGCAATGGATTCATGTCAGAGTTGCGTCTGGCGGACTCCCAGATTCGCTGCTGGCGTGCTGAGGGAACAACGGCGTTGGCGGCGCGTCGTAGCCCGTGGCGGCTGACTGCGAACTCCCTACGGCGTCCTCGGGATTCCGACCGGCTCGAATGCTTGAAGCTCGCGTGTAAAAGTCATTCAGCGCCGTGGGGCCCGAGAGGTTGGTGTAGTCGCGCATATTCGTTAGACGTGCGACGTGAATTTCGTTGTAGAGATCATCCCAGTAGGCTCGGGTCTGCGCCGATCTGTCGCGCTGTTTGCCCGAATCCAGAAAAACCACGGCTGCGGACAACGCAGACGACGTCAGCGCGATGATGCCGGCCACGACCCGGCCAGTTGTTGACGCAAGTGCAGTTGCGCCTGCGATCGCGGCAAGTACGGCGGCAGGAAGCCCGAAGATGTAGTACAAGCTGGCATACATTCTCGACCTTCGTGCGGAGATAAGTGACTGCCGCTCTGCCTCGGCTTCGAGTTCAACCATGCTGCGTACAAACCCACCCACTGCGGGAAGATCGAGTGCCCGGTTCTCTCGCTGCAGCTGATCCGCACGGGCTGGTGTGTACCTACGACTCCACGTTCGGGGGAGCCTCTCCACTCTGGGGAGGGACGCCTCCGCAACACCAAATCTGCTGTCCGCTGCGCCGTACGCCCTCTCGTCCCCAACGCCCATAATCGAGTCAGGATAAGGCAACCAGAGTGCAGCGTCGCGCGCTGCACGGCGGCGTGCGGGGCTGCTCGTCGCAGAGCGGCGTCGGCCGAGCGAATCGTGGCTGCTTTTGGGCGAAAGCAAGCGTGTGACTCCAACGGCCAGCCAGTAGGAAGTAGGAACTGAAGCGCGGCTTGACCTTCGTCGCGATCTCGAGTTGCTCCGCTAATAGCTTGAGCCCGTTCGGTCTCTCCCCACCGCTTCGGGAATGCTCATCGAGGCGGCTCTGACGCCAATATGGACGGGCGATGAGGCGATCGGAATTCGAAGAGGCCAATGAGCCCTCTCGACCGTGCGGGTGGTGCTGCACTCCGCGCGGTCTTGACGCGGCAGTGCTGTTAGGCGAAAATCATTGTGGGGTCAAAGGCAAGACGCGGGCGACAATGATTCGCAACTCGGCTAATGCGATTCGCAACTGGGCGGAAGCCCAGGCAGACCGCTTCGGCGTGGTCGCGGCCGTCGTGAGCTTATTCGTCTCGTTGCTCATTACCGTGGTTGCAGTGGTCGTGGTCGGGTTTTTCCTGCCGTTCAGTTCAGTCAATCGAGACGTTGCGGTCGGCGACGCGTTTGGCGCGGGCATTTTCCTGTTGGCGATCGTCGCGGCGGCGGTTGCCGTCCTCGCGTATGTCCAGTCCTCACGCCGACCAAAGCTAGAGACAAAACGGTGGTTTCGGTCGCTAAAGGACGAGTCTCTGATCTCGGAATCGGAGTTTCCGAGAGATCCAACCAGTCGCAAGTTCACGGGTCGTCCTCCCGACGGCGTGGCTTCGGGACCGACCTATCTTGTCCCGCTCGAACCCGCGGTGCTTCGGCTCAGACTGGAAAACACCGGCCAGGTGGCGGCGAAGAATGTCGCAGTCCTGCTCCGACTAGAAGGCATCTACTTCGACCCGCCCCCTACGCCGGATCCGGGATCTCCATGGAGTTTCTTTCCCACCCCTCGAGGATGGAAGATCCAGTGGCAGGGCGGCATGGATCGGCCGGTTTACCCCAACGGGCCTGGCCGGACCCCGTCGTTCGATCTGACGGGAATGTGGGCTCTCTCAGACATCGAGCACACCGGTTTTGGCGCGATCGTCACTTTCGCCGATGACCTCAAGAAGCCGAAAGAAGACCCCTTGGTGATCAACGCCGCCCCATCGCCAGCTCCGGCCGCCCCATAGCGAAACCTTCAATCTCTGCGAGCAGCTAAGCGCTGATGCCGAAGCTAACGTTGCGGGATAACCCGCAGCACTCTAGGCGCGATTCCGCAGAGCGCTACTGGGCTGAAAGGGGCGCTCTCTCGTGCCCAAGGGCTCCTGGGTACTTCAACCGGCGCGATTAGGCGCTGGGAGGATGTGATTCCAAGACTCAGCTGACCTTAGTCGGAGCGCCTGCTTTCGCCCACGTCCGCAACTCCGTCGCCCGGCCTCGAGGACTTCGGAGTCTAAGGCGGTTCTAAGGCGCAATTCAGACAGCCTGTTAGCCCACACGCGCCCTTTGAAGGTAAGAAATGCGCGCGTCCTTTCGGCGCCCCGCGCTTAGCGATCGCCGCGCATGGGCCGCGTTACGTCGGCTCGGGGTCGAAGCGGGCCGTGACACAGATAAGAGCTGACGGCGTATGGGCGCACGGCGGTCTACTCCGACGCCATCGCTCGAAGAGCTTGCTCGACCTGGGATCGAAGAAAGCGCCGGTGGCGGCCGACCTTGAGGCTCGGAAGCAGCCCGCGCCGCGCGTAACCCTCGACGGTCGAAAGACGTAAGCGAAATAAAGCCGCCACTTCCTCTGCGGTCATCAGCTCGTCAAGTAACGAAGCGCCAGGTTCGTCGTCTTCGCTCGAGGGTGTCGGTCGCGGCTTCGCGTCTCACTCTTCGGCTCCTTGCTCAGATTGGTGGTCGGAGGTCGACTCCGTAGCGACGGTTGTCTACCAATTCGGCTACCAATCTGAGCGCAACCGGGACGAACTCAGACGCAGCCGATCCGCGTAGTTACGGGGTGTCGAACTCAGTGACATCACATCATTCGAACTCATAACCCGAAGGTCGCGGGTTCGAATCCCGCCCCCGCTATCGACGCCGACCAGGGCGTAGGACCCAAAAAGCCCTGCAAACCGGCCGACCGAGACCTCGAGGGCCACCGAAAGGTGGCCTTCGTCGTTGGGGGAGAAACCTTGGACCGCTACCGCCTGGGTACCAAACTCTCCGTACGTGGCTGGACGTCCTGAGCAGCTGACTGCGACAGTCACCGACCGGCGGTGGTCGGCAGGGTCCTCGCCGCGACGCTAGGGTCCGTCGCCAGCGACCGCGACGGACCTTCACGCGAACTCGGTCGTCCGCCGCGACTCGCGCTGGCGAGTGCTCTCGTGGCCAAGCGATAGCGCGATGTCGAAGCCCACCGGACGCGTAACCCTGTCGACTTGGTCGCAGTCCGTCGGCGCGCTCGATGACTGCGTTGCGCCGACGGGCTTACAGCAGGAGGTCACTGGTTCCAGCCCGGTATCGGCCACCGGCAAGCACGCCCCGCGCGCCGCGGGGCTTCTCGTCCCCGGTCCGCGAAACAGCGAGCGCGTCGCGCTGCTGCCCGCGCAATCGCCCACGGATCTTGGATCGGTCGTCTGGCAACATGCCAGTCGTGATCGTCACCGACTCGCACCGCGAGGCGCTCGATAACCAATTCGGCCTCGCCGATCGCGTCGTCGACGTCGACTCGCTGGCTCGCAGCGTGGAGCGCTTCCGTGAGCGCGGCATCACGCTGCCGACCTTCGCCGCGCTCGCCGACCCCTCGAGCTTCGACCACGCCGAGCGCGTCGGCGACGCCAATCCGCAGGGACCGGACGCTCGCAACCTCTGGCGGGTGCACTGGTACAACGACCTCGCCGGCACCCGCGTCGACGTGCCCGACCACGCGGTACTCGGGCCCGAGCTGACGGGCGTCGAGAGCCCCATCATCGTGGCCTTCGGCGACCGCTTCCCGATGATCACCACCCACAAGGTGCTCGCCGCGTACGCCTGCCTGGCGCCGCGCATCGTCACCGGACAATTCGATCCCACGAGTCACCGGGCGATCTGGCCGTCGACGGGCAACTACGCGCGGGGCGGGATCGCGATCAGCCGGATCATGGCGAGCCGCGGCGTGGCGATCCTGCCCGAGGGGATGAGCCAGGAGCGCTTCGACTGGCTCGAGCGATGGTGCGAGAACCCGACCGAGGACGTGATCCGCACCTATGGCACCGAGTCGAACGTGAAGGAGATCTACGACGCCTGCAACGCACTCGCCGAGGATCCCGGCAACTTCATCCTCAACCAGTTCAGCGAGTTCGGAAACCACCTCGGCCACTACACGGTCACGGGCTGCGCCCTCGGGCACGTGTTCGAGCACGTGCGGGCCGCGACCGGTCGCGACCTCCGGCTGGCGGCGTTCACCTCCGCCACCGGATCGGCCGGCACGATCGCTGCCGGCGACCGGCTCAAGGACGAGTACGCCACCAAGATCATCGCCGTCGAGGCGCTCGAGTGTCCGACGATGCTCGAGAACGGGTTCGGCGAGCACAACATCCAAGGGATCGGCGACAAGCACATCCCGTTGATCCACAACGTGACGAACACCGACGTCGTTTGCGCGATCAGCGACGTCGCCACCGACGAGCTAGACGTGCTTTGGAACACCGACCAGGGACGTGAGTATCTCAGCCGCTCGAAGGGCGTCGACGACGCCACGCTCGACGCCCTCGGCCACCTCGGCTTCTCGTCCACGTGCAACCTGCTGGCGGCGATCAAGACGGCGAGGCTGCTCGACCTCGGTGCCGACGACGCGGTGATCACGGTCGCCACAGACGGCGGCGCGATGTACCCCAGCGAGCGCGCCAAGACGATCGCTCGACGATACCGCGGCGAGTACAGCCGCACCGACGCCGCCGAAGCGTTCGGCCAGCATCTCGCGCATGTGTCGACGGAGCACATGATCGACATGACCGAGGCGGACCGCCGGCGCGTCTTCAACCTCGGCTACTTCACTTGGGTCGAGCAGCAGGGGACGCCGATCGAGCTGTTCGAGCAGCGCCGGAGCCAGGACTTCTGGCGCGGGCTGCGCCGGTACGTCGGGGTGTGGGACGAGCTGATCGACGATTTCAACGCCAAGGTGGCCGCCGGCTCACGTTCCTCGTGATCGTCGCGTATCGCTGCGCCGTGTGCGATGCGGTTGTCGACGTGCGCACCCCCTTCCCCTGGCGTTGTCCGAACGCGACGCTCGCCGACCCGCACCACGTGCTGCACCTCGTCGAAGCCGGCGAGCGTGGCGACGAGATCGACGACCCCAACCCGTTCGTCCGTTTCGGTCCACGGATGGCATGGTGGGCGTTCGCGCGGGCCAACGGGATTTCGGAGGACGACTGCATCGAGCTCACGCAGCGTGTCGCGAGCCGCTTCGAGGTCACGCCGTTGCGTCGCTCACCAGAGCTGTCCGAACTGACTCCCGGCGAGGTGTGGGTCAAGGACGAGACGGGCAACGTGGCCGGCTCGCACAAGGCGCGCCACCTCACCGGCGTCCTGGCGCACCTGCTCGCCGCCGAGCAGCTCGGCCTGCTCGTCGAGCGCCCGCCGCTCGCGATCGCTTCCTGCGGCAACGCCGCAGTAGCCGCCGCCACGCTGGCGCAGATGGTCGACTGGCCGCTCGACGTGTTCGTCCCCGTGTGGATGAGTGACGAGGTCGGGGCGCTGCTTCGCTCGCTGGGCGCCCGGATCCACCGGTGCGAGCGCAGGAGCGACGATCCGCCCGGCGACCCGGCGATGCTCCGCTTCCGTGAGGCCGTCGCCGATGGTGCCGTGCCGTTCAGCGTGCAGGGTCCGGAGAACGCGCTCTGCCTCGACAGTGGGCGCACGATCGGATGGGAGCTCGACGCGCAGCTCATCGACGCCGGCGCAGCGGGCGACTGGCGGGTGATCGTGCAGGTCGGCGGGGGAGCGCTGGCCGCGTGTGTCGGCGCCGGGCTTGGCAGCCACGTGCAGCTCGATACGGTCCAGGCCGAGGGCTGCGCACCGCTCGCCGAGACCTGGAGCCGGATCACCGACCTCGATCATCCCGAGCGCCACTGGTCGCAGGTGATGCGCCCGTGGTCTGACCCGCACTCGTTGGCGGACGGGATCCTCGACGACGAGACCTACGACTGGATCGCCGACGTGTCGGTGATGGTCGAGAGCGGCGGCTCCCCGATCGTCGCCGGCGAGGCCGACATCCGCCGCGCCCACGAGCTCGCCACGGCGGCCGGCTACCACGTCAGCCCTACGGGATCGGCGGGACTCGCCGGTCTGCTGACGATCGGCGGCCAGCTGCACCGCGAGCACCGCGTGATCGTGATCATGTCGGGCGTGGCGCGCTGACGAGAGGCCTCGGCGCGCTAATGGCGACGGCGTCGCTGAGTCCTGCCCGAGGTAGCCGGCCGCCAGCCCCGTTGTGCAGCATGAGTTGCTCGTTACGTCGACTGCGTGGGTGGGGCGCTGAGCACGCGCTGGTACCAAAGAGCCCGCGACCCTCCTTAACAACCCGCCGAGATTGGGTACCAAACCAGGTACCAAACTGAGCAAAACTCAGCGAACCAAGCTGCATGAATCTCGCTCTACACCGGCGCGTTCACTCTGCAAAACATCCCGAACGCCGCTCATAACCCCAACATCGCCGGTTCGAAAGCCGTCCCGCTAGTCATCCGGGCAGCCGCGCAATCGCGCCCTTCGGGCGAGCCCGTCAAAGCGAGCACTGCCTTGATCTCGCCCACACCCATCTGCTTCAACATGGCGTAGTGGTTCCGGTCGAGGTCGGCGCGCCTCTCGCCTGCAGTCACCGCCGGTCTCAGAGCAACACCCCCTCCCAAGATCTACCCGCCCCGATGATTTTCCTCGGTCGTTGTTCGGGGAAGGCATCCGCGCGCCCGTGCGGATGCCTTCTCGACGGGAGAGCGACAGTCCCCGCGGGTAACTTGCCGAGCACCTGTGCTCGTCCTCGAGATCCTGCTCATCGCCGCCAACCTGAGGGCGTCGGTGACGGTCGTCGGACCGCTGCTTTCGACGATCAGTGGGCATTACGGTCTCTCCGGAACCGCGGCTGGTGTGCTGACCGCGCTCCCCGTGCTTGGTTTCGCTGTCTTCTCGCCGTTTGCCCTGCGTCTCTCGCGGCGCGCCGGCATGCACGTCGCGTTGCTGCTGGCAATGCTCGTCCTTGTCGGGGGGATTATCGTCCGCTCCTTGCCATCGGTTGTCGCCCTATTCGCGGGAACCGTGGTGTTGGCATCGGCAATCGCGGTTGCAAATGTTCTGCTGCCGGCGCTGGTCAAGCAGCGCTTCCCGACGCGCCAGGGCGCGATCACCGCGCTCTACGTGACCGCTATGGGTCTTGTTGCAGCGATCGCGTCTGCCGTGGCAGTTCCGCTTGCCAGGGCTGCACCGGGCGGATGGCGGACTGCACTCGGCGCCTGGGCCGCGCTCGTGGCGATCGCCGCCGCGCTATGGATCCCTCGTATCCACACGACAGGTAGGACCACGGCACCGGCTTCCGCCGCGATACCTTGGCGATCTCCGGTCGCTTGGAAGGTGACGGCATTCATGGGCCTCCAGTCGATGGGCTTCTTCGCGATGATCGGCTGGCTGCCGAGCCTGCTCGAGTCACACCGGATCAGCGCCCACACCGCAGGCTGGGAGCTGTTCGGCTATCAGCTCGCGGCGCTCTTCGCCAGCCTAATCCTGCTGGTAGTCATCGACCGCAGAGCTGACCATCGGGCAATGAGTTGTATCGCTGCGGTGTGCGCTGGCCTCAGCTATTGCGGTCTCGCGGCGTTCCCTGGGCTGTCTCTGCTTTGGACCCTGGGGGCCGGCTGCGCCGCAGGCGCGACACTGGTATTGGCACTGTCGTTCATGGGCTTGCGGGTGGCCGCTCCCGAGCAGGCGGCGGCGCTATCGGCCATGGCGCAGTCCGTCGGGTACGTGCTCGCGGCTGCCGGGCCTTTCCTGTTTGGAGTGCTACACGCTGCCAGCAGCAGCTGGATCCCGTCTCTGCTGATGTTGGTTGCAAGCGCGATCGCGGTGTTCGCGGTCGGATTGGGTGCCGGGCACCCTCGCGCGCAAACTGACTAGCCGTTCATGCTCGTTGGGTTCCCACGATGGATCTACGCTCTGCGGACATGACAGATCGAATCGGCGCGGCCTCGCATCTGCCGTTCTCACCACTCGCGGAGCCAGCCGCCCCTGACATGCCGAGACTTCCATCACGCTGCCGGATTCGCCTCCGAACGGCCTGCTACTCGTGACCTCGACGCCGCGCACCGGACACGTCCTCGTGGCCCCCGACAAGTTCAAAGGGTCCCTCACCGCAAGTAGGTAGCGGCGCGCGTCGCGGCCGGGCTGCACCAACGCGCTCCCGGCGCAGAGATCCGACAGCTTTCGGTTGCCGACGGCGGCGAGGGGACGCTCGACGCGGCCGTTTCCGCCGGATTCAGCCCGGTGCCGGTCCGGGCTTCCGGGCCTACTGGACAACCGGTCGAGACGGCCTACGCCTACCGCGACGGGGTCGCAGTCGTGGAGCTCGCGGACGTCTCCGGCCTCGGTCGTTTGCCCGGCCACCGGCTCGATCCGCTCCGTGCCTCCTCCTATGGCACCGGGCAAGTTATGCGTGCGGCACTCGACGCGGGAGCACAGGCCATCGTCGTAGGGGTCGGAGGTAGCGCGTGCACGGACGGCGGAGCTGGGCTGGTGCAAGCGCTCGGAGCTCGGCTTCTCGATCACCACGGAGTGCAGCTACCCCGCGGCGGCGCCGCACTGGCGCGCATCGATCACGTTGACCTTCAACGGCTGCACCCAGGGGCGCGCACCGCGGAAATCGTCGTGCTCACCGATGTCGACAACCCACTCCTCGGTCCGCGGGGTACATCAGCGGTGTACGGGCCCCAGAAAGGGGCGACCCCCTATGAGGTCGAACTGCTTGAGGTGGCGCTGACCCGATGGGCAAAGCTCATCAACCCAACCGTGGCCGGACTCGCAGGCGCTGGTGCGGCCGGTGGCGTGGCGTTTGCGGCGGTCGCGTTGCTCGGCGCGACCATCAGGCGAGGGATTACCTACCTGCTCGATCTAATCCGCTTTCGCGAAGCACTAGCCGGAGCAAGCCTCGTCATCACCGGAGAGGGTTCGCTCGACCGCCAGACGCTGAATGGAAAGCCGCGGCAGGCGTAGCCTCGGTGGCACGGGAGGTCGGTGTCCCAGTCGTCGCTGTTGCCGGGCGCGTTGAGCTTCTGCCCGTAGAGCTTCAAGCAATGGGCATAGATGAAGCCCATGCACTCATCGATATCGAACCCGATCCTGAGCGCTGCTTGCGCGACGCCGGTAGCCCTCCTAGAGCGGGTGGCCGCAGAACGCGTCGCGCCCCTGATCGCGCCCCGGGCAACTGTTGACAGGCCCCGAGCTAACCAGCCCCGACATTTAGCTATCGCAGATGCGAGAGTAGCGGCGGCCCAGGCACCGGGCAGGGCTCATAGGAATCCTCGTAACTCCTCGTTCGAGATTCGCAGAGTTCGAGGATGGATTCTCCGCTGGCGGGTTCCCTACTTTGCCGTGAGCACTCCCGGAATTCACGCTGTCTGAAGACCTATGACCCTTGAGCTAAGCCCGAGCACCTTCCCCAGCCGGGAGCAAGCCAACCATCAGGCGGTGCAGCGGATGGTGGACTCCGACCCGGTTCTAGTGGATGTGCGGACCGCGCTCGAGGCCGTTCCAGGCATGACGCCGGAGACGATTCTGACGTCGGGCGCTCCGCTGGCCTGGGAGCACTACAGCGGCGGCCAGCGAAACGCGATCATCGGCGGCGCCATCTTCGAGGGACTAGCGGCCGATCCCGAGGACGCTGACCGCAAGCTCCGCTCTGGCGCGATCACGCTGGGCGCCTGCCATGACTATGGCTGCATCGGTTCGCTCGCGGGCATCTACACACCGTCGATGCCCGTGTTCGTGGTCGAGAACAGGGCATTCGGCAATGTTGCCTATTGCAACTCGTTCGAGGGTGCCTCACCAAAGCGCCTCAACTATGGCGTCTACGATCGTGATGTCGAGCGCAGCCTCCGTTTTCTGCACGACGTGATTGCGCCGGTTCTCCGAGCCGCTCTCCGGCGGGCACCCGACGGGATCGCTCTGCGGCCGCTGATTCGGCGCGCGCTGAACATGGGCGACGAGCTGCACAGCCGAAACGCAGCCGCCACGCTGCTGTTCACGCGCGAGCTGTTCCCCTACCTGCTGGAGATTGAGGCCGGCCTACCGGCGCAAACGCGGGAGACGATCTCCTTCATCTCGGGCAACGACTACTTCTTCTTGCGCCTGTCGATGGCTGCCTCCAAGGCGACGGCCGACGCCGCCAGGGACGTGCCCGGGTCGACGGTAGTCGCCGCAATGACTTTCTCCTGCAGCGAGTTCGCCATCCGTGTCAGTGGGCTCGGCAACGAGTGGTTCCGGGCGCCGATGCCGATGGTCCGCGCCAAGCTGTTCGACGGCTACAGCGAGGAGGACATCCAGTACATGGGCGGCGAGAGCACGATCAACGAGACGGTCGGCCTCGGCGGGTTCGCACAGGCGGCGGCATTCTCGCTCCAGAACTACCAGGGCGGCAGCCCCGAGCAGATGCTCTCGATGAACCGGCAGATGTACGAGATTACGGTCGGTGAGCACCCTCTATTCAAGATTCCGGCGCTCGGCTTCAGAGGCGTCCCGGTGGGGATCGACGTCGTACGCGTGCTCGAGAAGGGAATCCTCCCGGTGATGGACATTGGCGTCGCAGGCCGCCAGGGTGGCCAGATCGGCGCGGGTGTCCTGACCGCGCCGCTCGAGTGCTTCGAACGGGCGATGGCCGCCTACACAGCGCGTTATGGTGAGTCCGCGATAGCCGGCGCCTGACGCTGGCGCGCTCCCCGTCGCGCAGCGGACGGCCTAGGCGCTCATTGATCTGTTACGGACCGGGCTCAGCCCGGAGGGAACGGAGCTAAAGTAGCCCGCTACATGGCCATTCGGGAGCTGCCTGGTTTGCACGCGCGTGCCGGTGGTGTTGCGAGGCCTGTGGGCATGTCGTCGGGGTCGCGAACTGGCCCCGCGAGTAGTCAAAAGCCTGGGGTCGGGGCCGGCTGGAAGCTCACGGACTTGATCGACGTGCACACCCTGCAGTCGATTCAGGACACCTTCGCGCGCGCGTTCGGCCTGCCGACCGTAATTGTGAATCCGGACGGGAGCAACGCCACGGACATCACGCACAGGGTGACGTTCTGCGAGGACCTCACGCGCACCTCAAGTATCGGCGGCCCGCGCTGCGCCGAGTGCGATTTAGGCGCGATGCGGAAGGCGGAGCGGACAGCCCAGCCGGCGATCTTCAAGTGCTGGAACGGACTGTACGACTGCGCGATCCCGATCACCTGCAAGGGACAGGCGCTCGGGTATTTCCTTTGTGGGCAGATCCTGATGGACGCGCCCGATCAGGAGCTGTATCGGCGCACGGCTCAGGAGATCGACGTCGATCCGGACACCTACCTCAGGGCATTCGCCGACGTGCGCCGCGTCGATTTCGCCAGGTACGAGGCGTCGGTGCAGAGCATGCACGTGCTGGCGGAGATGATCGCCGAACAGGCCGCAGCCGCCATCGACAACTTGGCCACCTTGGAGGAGGCCGAGCACGCGCGGGCTGACGCGACCCGGTTGATGGGGGAGCTCGACGGGATCCTCGAGGGTCTGCGCCACGTGGGGTCGCAGCCCGATTATCAAGCGACGCTAGAGGCCGTCGCGGAGACACTCGATCGCCTGATCCCCTGGGACTCATGCGTCATCTATCTGATCGACGAAGCGCGTGATGAGCTCGTGCCGGCGGTCGTACGCGACCCGTATGCCGAGCAGGTGACGCGGTTTCGTCCGCGAGTCGGGCAGTCGGTGGTCGGCAAGGTCGCCCTGACCGGTGTCGGTCGGCAGCTTCGCGATGTCACCAAGGAGCCCGGCTTCGAACCGATTCCGGGCGTCGCGCTCGAGCCGGAGGCGATGCTGGCGGTCCCGATGGTCTACCGAGACGCGGTATCAGGCGTGATCGTCCTGAGCCGCTTCGAGTCCGGCGGCTTCAGCGACCACGAGTTCCGCGTGCTGGGGGCGTTCAGCTCGCAGGCATCCGTGTCCATCCAGCTCGCGAAGCTCGCATCCGACAACGCCGAGCGGCTACGCGAAGAGCGGGCGTTCAGTGCGCTGCTCCGGATCATCTCCAAGGCATCGGGATTGGAAGCAATCTTGGGCGAAGCGGCGCGAACGGCGTCGGAGGTGCTCGGCGCCGATGCCGTCGTGCTGCAAGCGAGGCTTCCCGATGACCGTTCGCCTCAGACCGCGAGCTCAGGAATCGCTGAGGAAATGGCCGAAACGCTTCTCGCCGAGCTGGAGCCGGCGATTGGCGAAGCGCTTGCCCACGGCTCGCCCCGCGTCTGCGAGTGGCGTGAGCGGTCGGCGCTCATACTCCCCTTCGGGACCGCGGACGACACGCGCGGCGCAGGCGTCCTACTCGGCCCCACTGATCGGGAGTGGGACGACCGGCTGGCGCTCGCGCTCGGCTCGCAGCTGACGCTCGGGCTTGAGCAGGCACGGCTGCGTCGGCGCGAGGTCCGCCAGCTACGTGAGTACCGGCAGCTCTCGGAGCTCGGGGCGGAGCTGGCTCAGACCGCAGACATTTCTGAGTTCGAGCGTCGCTTGTTGTTGCGCACGCGCGCAGCCTTCGCCGGCGATGTGGCGTGGCTTGCGACGCTCAGCGATGGTCCGGATGCCATCGCGGTGACGGTGGTCGATGGCCCGCGAACCGAGCAGTTCAATCTCGGGCTGGAGGGACCGGGCAGAGTGGCCACGCTCCGGGTCAGGGACCAGCCGCCGTCCTCGCGGTCCGTGTACGACGCATGGACGCGCGAGATCTACGTAGCGGTCAGCGCGCGGGAGCCCCTGGCAGCTTTCATTTCCGAGCCGTTGACGGTCTCCACGGGCACGCTCGGCGGCCTGTTCGTCGGCTGGCGCAATGGAGCTCCTCGGCTCGCCGATGAGCAGGTGCGCATGCTGAGGCTTGTGGCGAGCGTGGCCGGTGCGAGCCTCGCACGCCTGACGGCCTACCACCAGACCGACGCGGCTCTGCGCGAGCGGGTATCCGATCTCGAGGGACTTGCGCAGCTCGCGCATCGACTGACTGGACTGCACGACGAGCGCCCGATCCTGGACGAGGTCCTGTCAGCGTTGCGGCGGATTGGCGGGCTCGACTGCGCCGCCTACGGGATCCGCGGCAGGCGCCAACTTCGCATCCGTCGGACGCTGGGGCTTGACCCGAAGAAAAAGCGCGAGCTGCTCGAGGCGTATGCGCAGCTCGAGCAGCGCGCCGAGGGAGGTCGCGTGGCGCTGGCCGACGCCGGACGCGAGGCAGTGTTCCTCCCCGCTATTGCTGCAGGTGGTGACGGCGCGGTCTTCGCCGGCATCGGCCCCCGCCAGCGCGACCCTCAGCGTGACCGTGCATTACAGATGATCGCACGCTACGGGACCGTGGCGCTCGAGAACGCTGACCTCCACCGCCGACAGCGCCTGGCGATTGACCGGTTGGAGCACAAGAACCGGGAGACGGCCGACCAGACCGCGAAGCTCAAGCGGGTCCTGCTTGCCCATGAGACTCTGGCCACCGCGGTGATGGAGGACAAAGGCCTCGCGTCGATCGCATCCTCGCTCGCGACGTTCACGGGGGGGGAGGTGGCGATCCTTGCGGCAGACGACCGCATCCTTGCTATTAGCCCTGCCAGCGCGAAGATCGACTGGCACCCACCACGGGAGGTAGAGCTTTCTCACGCGATCTTCGACGAAGCGGGCGGTGCCCACCTCATAGCGGCCCCAGCCGTAGTCGAGAGTGAGCCGCTGGCCTGGGTCATCGCTGCGCTTCACAGGGCGCCTGACGACGTGGACAAGTCGGCAATCGAGTACGCAGCCATGCTGACCAGTCTGGACCTGTTGCGAGAGCGAACCGCCGACGAGGTCGAAAGGCGCTTGCGGGGCGATCTGCTCGATGAGCTCTTTGGCAACCAATTCGTTGAGGAGCTGATCGCCAAGCAGGCTCGGGCACTGGGACTGGACCTCAACCGCCCAAGTCGAGTCATCCTCGTAGAGGCCACTTCCCACCCGGAGACCACCCCGGGCGCGGCGACAGACTATGCCAGCACCGCCGAGGAGGCGGTAGACCCGGAGCGGCTATTGCCCACGGTCCGAGAGGCGCTCAACCGCACGAGTCCGGGTGGGCTGGTGGCGCTCCGGGGCCAGGCGGTGGTTGCGATTGCCCCGGAGAACGCGGAAGACGATGCGGTGCCGTTCGAGGATCGGCTGCGCCTGGCGTTGCGTGCCCGCTTTCCGCGCCTGGCGTGCGCCATCGCGGTCGGCACGCTCTGCACAACCGCTTGCGAATACGAGAAGTCGTTTCTGGCTGCGCGCCGTGGTCTAGACCTGCTCAAGCTTCAGCAGCGATACGGCCACACAATCACATTCCGTGATACGGGGGTGACCACGCTGCTCTTGCGCTCCACCGAGCCCGAGATCGTGCTCGAGTTCGTCTCGCGGTATGTCGAGCCCCTCGACCGCTACGACGCCAAGCACACGTCCGAGTTGCGCGCCACCGCGGAAACGTATTTCGACACCGGCGGCAATCTTGAGGAAGCCGCGAGGCGTCTACACGTCCACGTCTCGACGTTGCGATACCGGCTCGGCAGGATCACCGAATTGACGGGGGTGAACCTCCGGGATCCGCGCGAGACGCTCGACCTGCAGGTGGCGCTGCGGGCTGTACAGCCGCTCGCGGTCCGCGGCGGGTAGTGCTCGCCCGCCCGGCAGCTGTCCCGCACATCTGAGAGGGCGAGCGCCTACAGCTGGAGAGGCGAGCGCACTGTAGGAATCCTGCTAAGTCCGCGCCGTAGGTTCGCAGGATTCGAGGATGGATTCGGCGCTTGGCGTTTCCCTACTTTCCCTTCGGAAGGAACCGATGGGTGACGAGAGCGAGCAGAGACCGCAGAGCACGTTGAGTCCCGGCAACGGCGACGGCTGGAACAGAGATGCCCAGGGGGCGCGAATGGCGGCGCTGTCGACCCGGGAGCGGGAGGACTGGGGCCGCAAGCGCGAGGAACTGCAGGCGGCGGGCGTCGAGCACTGCCTGTCCGCGTACGTGGACGTGCACGGGGTGCCCAAGGCCAAGGCAGTTCCCCTCCGCCACTTCGAGCGGATGATGGCGGGATCGGAGCTGTATACGGGTGCTGCGATTGACGGCCTCGGCCAGGGACCGGCGGACGATGAACTGTCGCTCTGGCCGGACCTTGGCTGCATCACGATCCTTCCTTGGGAGCCCACTGTCGCATGGGCGCCGGGCAACCTGCACTACCACGGACAGCCGTATGAGATGTGCAGTCGCACCGTCCTGCGCCGTCAGCTGGACCGGCTGGCCGCCCTGGGCATGGGCCTCAACCTGGGGATCGAGACTGAGTTCTTCCTCGTGCGTCGCGAAGACGACCGTGTGGTGCCGGCCAACCCAAAGGATGTGATTCCGCGTGCCGCCTATGACGTCGCCGGGCTGCTGGAGAACCTGCCGTTCATGAACGAGCTGATCGGCTACATGAACCAGCTCGGCTGGGACGTGCACTCCTTCGACCACGAGGATGCCAACAGTCAGTTCGAGCTCGATTTTTCGTACGCCGACGCGATGCTGATGTCTGACCGGTTCGTGTTGTGGCGGCTGATGACCAAGCTGGTGGCGATTCGACACGGGTTCGACGCGACCTTTATGCCGAAGCCGTATGGCGATCGCACCGGTAACGGGGGCCACTTCAACATGTCGATCTACGACCTGGCGACGAGGCGCAACCTGTTCCTGAGCGCCGACGATCCGCGAGGCGCTGGCGTTTCAGCGCTTGGGTACAGCTTTATTGCCGGCGTGCTGCATCATGCGCCGGCGATCTGCGCGGTCACGGCGCCGACCGTCAACTCCTACAAGCGACTGGTCAAGTCCGGGTCGATGACGGGGTTCACGTGGGCACCCGTGTACATCTCGTACGGAGCCAACAACCGTACCCATATGCTCCGCATCCCGATGGGCGGCGGCCGGGTCGAGTCGCGGGCCGTCGATACAGCGTGCAACCCATATCTGGCGACGGCCATGCTCGTCGGCGCAGGCCTCGAGGGGATCGAGCAACAACTCGACCCGGGAGACCCGATTCGCCTCGATATGTATCAGCAGAGAGATGAGGACCTGGTCCGGCTTGCCGTGAATGTGCTGCCGCGCACGCTCCTCGAGGCGATCGAGGCTTTCGATGCCGATCCTCTCAGCGAGCTGGTGATGGGCGCGGAGCTCAAACGGTCGTATGTCGAGCTCAAGCAGCGCGAGTGGTGGGAGTACCACAACACAGTCTCGCCCTGGGAGTACGACCGCTACCTGGAGTTCTTCTAGAAGTGCATGTCTTCGGCTGCCCAGCTCTGCAGCATCCCACGAGAGGTGTCTCTGCCTGTTAAGGCCCTGATATGCGGTGGAGGAGTCGGCGGACTCGCGAGCGCACTCGCCCTGAAGCGCCAGGGCTTCGACGTGACCGTCTGCGAGCGTTACGAGGAGTTACGAACCGCCGGTGTCGGACTGAATCTTTGGCCGAACGGCGTACGTGTCATCCAGGAGCTTGGACTCAGACGTGAATTCATAGAAGTTGCCAACGTCGTTTCGTATTACCGGACGCTCCTGAGCGACGGAACTATGGTCAGTGACGAGGATGTCGGATCGTACATCGAGCGGTTTGGCGCTCCTGTGACCGGCATATTCCGCCGCGACCTCAGCGCGCTACTAGCCAAAGCGCTCGGGGCAGCCCACATCCGGTTCGGGCAGGAGCTAACGAAGGTCGAGGACTTCGGAGACCGTGTCGAGTGTCACTTCGCCAACGGGAATCGCCTATCCGGTGACTTTCTAGTGGGAGCCGACGGAATCTATTCACGAGTTAGGACGCACCTCTTCGGTCCAACCCGGTTCCGGACCGAGCGCCACGTACGCTGGCGTGGAGTGTTTGCGGTCGGCGATGCAGGCGTGGACCCGCGCGTTCAACTCGACGTCATCGGACCGGACGGCCACTTCGGCTGGGTGGCGATCGGCAAGGGAAGGGCCTACTGGTACGCGGCGGGCGAGCATCTGGGCGACAAGGACAGTGCCCTCTCCCACTTCCGGTCGTGGACGAGTACGCCCGTGCCGGCTGTAGTCGCGGCGACTCCCGACGAGACGATCATACGGAGCGAGCTGATCGACTTCGAGCAGCCGCTGGAGCGATGGGGGCGCGGCCGGATCACTTTGCTCGGCGACGCAGCGCATCCCATGCTGCCAGGCATCGCGCAGGGCGCCAGCCAAGCACTGGAGGACGCACTGGCGCTAGCCGTATCCGTCAGCGCCCCATCGGATCTGGAGCAAGGGCTGCGCGGGTACGAGGAAGCGCGACTAGCCAAGGCGACGGATACCGTCGCTTTGTCTCGCGACCTGTTCGAGTACGACAAGAAGATGGGCGAACTCGGGCAGATACACACCAGCCCAATCGTTCACCGCTACGTCCACGGGATCGAGAGCGTTCAGCAGGTATGAGGTCGCCCACTGAATCCGGTGGCGATCACGCGGCGCGCGAGCGCGTGGGGTTCATTGGACTGGGAGTTATGGGAAAGCCCATGGCCCGGAACATCGCGCGAGCTGGCCACGACCTGCTCGTATTCACGAGAACCCAGGCGGTGCTCGACGAATTTCAGCAGGAAGGCATTGGGGTGGGGTCGAGTCCCGCCGACGTGGCGAACAACTCAGACATCGTCATAACGATGCTGCCGAACGGAGAGGCGGTGAAGCAGGTGCTCGAGGGCGAGCACGGTGTCTTCACTGGGATCCGCACAGGCAGCCTCATTGTCGATATGAGCACGATCGAGCCGCGTGTGGCACGGAACCTCGCGGAGGAGACCCGCAAGTTGGGGGCAGGCATGCTCGATGCTCCGGTATCAGGTGGCGACGTCGGAGCTCGGGAGGCGAAGCTGTCAATCATGGTTGGCGGCTCGGAGGATGAGTTCCTCAGAGCCCGTCGCGTCCTCTCTGCGCTGGGCTCGACCATCACCCACGTCGGGCCGCATGGTGCCGGACAGGTTGTCAAAGCCTGCAACCAGGTGGTAGTAGCCACGATTTACGGAACGGTGGCTGAAGCATTGGTACTCGCCTCGAGAGCGGGTGTAAGTCCGGCATCGGTCCTCGACGTCCTGAGCGGCGGCCTTGCCGCGAACCGAATCATCGACGTCCGTCGCCAGAACTTCTTGGATCATTCGTTCGCGCCAGGCTTCAGGGTTGATCTGCATCACAAGGATCTCGGTATCGCGCTGGACACGGGCGGTGAGCTTGACGTCCCACTCCCCCTGGCAGCTGCGGTTCAACAGATGTTCGTAGAACTCCGTGCGCTCGGGCACGGCAGCCTTGACCACTCTGCACTTCTAATGGTCGCTGAGGAGCGGGCGGCGCACCGAATCGCCGAAAGCAGCAGCCGCGACATCGTGGGGCAGGGGAATCGATGAGCTCGGCCATTCGTGTGCATTTCGCTAACGACCCGAGCCTCCTGCCGGAACGGTTTCACGTGAGGGAGGCACAGATAGCAGAGGCCCTCGGCCGATACCCGGATCTACAGGACGCAGTCGAGGTCTCGATCGCCGCGCTCGACGGCGACACAGAGAAGGTGAGCGAGGCGGATGTCCTCGTTGGCTGGACGTTTCCCGATGAAATGTTGGCCAGCGCCCGTCGCCTGCGGTGGGTTCACGTCATCGGCGCCGGTGTCGATCACCTGTATCCGTTCGACTGGGTCCCCGATGGTGTGGTGGTGACGAACAGCAGTGGCATCCACGCCGACCGCGCGGGCGATTTCGTCGCGTGCGGCCTATTGATGCTAACAACCACATGCCGCTCCATTTGAATGCGCAACAAGAGCACCGCTGGAGTCCGGTTCATAGCAACCCAATAGCGGGAAAGACGGTTCTCATCGTTGGCGTTGGAACGATCGGCGGAGAAGGTGCACGCCGTGCGAAAGGGTTGGGGTTGCACGTGCGGGGAGTGCGCCGAACCGGAGAAGCGCGGCCAGGGCTTGTCGATGAGATGTACACCCCACAGGATCTGGACGTGGCGCTGCGGGGCGCGGACTTCGTCGTCGTTTGTGCCGCTCTCACCCCCAACAGCAAGTCGCTGATCGGGCGCAGCGAGTTAGAGCTACTGCCCGATCAGGCGGGGCTCATCAACATGGCACGCGCGCCGATCGTGGACTACGACGCCCTTGCAGCAACTCTTCGAGCGGGTCGACTGAGTGGAGCGATCCTCGATGTCTTTGACCCAGAGCCACTTCCCTCGGATTCGGAACTCTGGGACTGCCCGCGTCTGGTAGTGACCCCTCACATCTCATCGGACCCACTAGATTACACCGAGCGGTGGCTCGAAATCTTTGCGAGGAACCTGAGTCGGTTCGCCACTAACGAGCCCCTGTCCAACCAGGTGCGGTTGGAGGAGGGCTATTAGCGCGGTCCCATTGACGGTCGATCCCATGTTGTATACAGTCCGCGATCGAGAGGATGCGGAGAGAAGACCCGGCGATCCCTGGGTGCTGGCGTTAGTGATGGAGTGGACCTCCGCGTCAATTGCCCGTGTCGCGCGCCCGGCGTCTTTCTCGGAATACGTCTGCGAGGTGCTGCGCGGAGAGATCCGCTCGGGCGCGCTGCCTTCGGGCTCGCGGATCACAGAGGCGTCGATCATGGAGCGCACAGGAGTGAGTCGCACGCCCGTGCGCGAGGGGCTGCGCCGGCTCGAGGGCGAGGGCTTGGTCGTGACGCACCGCAGCCGGGGGACGTTCGTCACCTACCGGCTGACAGCTGAAGAGGCGCTCCTCATCTATGACGTTCGCCTGTCGCTGGAGCCCTACTTGACGAAGCTCGCCGCCGAGCGGATGACCGCGGATGCTCTGGCCTACATACGTCAGGTTCTTGATCAGTTTGAGGCGGCGATCGATCGCGTAGATCCGCGCGAGGCGGGCAACCTCGACGCCGAGTTTCACCTTGGCATCTACGAGGTGAGCGACAGCGAGCTGTTGAGCGTGCTCCGGGGCTACTGGTCGCGTTTGCAGCTCGAGCTCTCCGAGCGGGTGTACACCGCGGAGATGCCCCGCCGATTCCTGCGCGAACACCGCGGGATCATGGAGGCGGTGGAGCAGGGAGATGCTCTCGTGGCTGCCGAGCGGATGGCGGCCCACATCTCACATGGGCGCGCGGCGATGAGCCGGAGCCTGAAACAAGTTCAAAGCACTCAAAAAGACGGCGCGCGTCCCAGGGCCGGTCGGTGACCCAGTGCACAACTTCCTCCACTACCTGAGCCTCGGCTTCCTCTGGAAAGGCCTGCTGATCGCGGTCGAGATCTCGGTCGCGGCTTTTGTCGCTGCGCTCCCCTTTGCGCTCATCGTGGCGCTGATGCGGATGTCACGCAAACTAGTGATCCGCTGGATCCCTGTGCCTTACATCTGGGTAATGCGCGGTACCCCCATCCTTCTGCAGCTGCTGTTCTGGTACAACGTCCTGCCGCTGATCGGTATCCGGGTCAGCGCCATCGCGACCGCGATCATCGGCCTGGCGCTGAACGAGGTGGCGTTCATGGCCGAGATCATTCGCGGAGGCCTGCTATCGGTAAAGCAGACGCAGCGTGACGCCGCGGCCGCGCTGGGGCTCAGCCGCTTCCAGATCCTGCGCAGGATCGTGCTCCCACAGGCGTCTCCGGACGATCGCCCCGGCCATGTCCAACGAGGCGATCATCATCGTCAAGAACACCTCGCTGGCGTCGGTGATCACCGTCGGCGAGCTCACGCTCCGTAGCGAGCAGGTCGTTTCGGTCAACTTCCAGTACGTGCCGGTCTTCCTCGCCGCCGGAGTGATGTACCTGATCGCCACGACGGCAATCGTCGTGCTCCAGAGCAGGCTCGAGGCCCACCTGAATATCGAACGCCGAGCGCGGATCATTGCTCAGACCGCTCTGCGGGCGCGAGAGGCCGGGATGCTTGCTCCCGCGGTCGCGACCGAGGGCGTCGGCGCCCCGGCGGTCGAGCCACCCGGGAACGGCAGGCGGCTGCTGCGGGGCGGGCTCCGCTTCCGACTGCGTCGTCGCAGCGAATCGACCCCGCTGCCGGCCCTGCCGGTGCAGTCGAGCGGCTCGGCAGCGGCTCTCAGTGCATCTGTCTGCCTCGCGGGAGGCATATGGTCGCAGCGGTGAACCGTACGTGCAGGTCCGCGACGTCCACAAGTCCTTCCACGGCAACGAGGTGGTCAAGGGTGTGTCGCTAGACGTCGACCCGGGGAGCGTGGTCTTCTTGATCGGCCCCAGTGGCTCCGGCAAGACGACTCTCCTGCGCACGATCAACCACCTCGAGACCGTCGACAAGGGAGAGATCCTGGTCGGCGGCAAGCACGTCGGCTACCGGCAAACGAGCCGTGGACTGGTCCCGATTCGCGAGGTGGCCGCGGCTCGCGCCAAGGCCCGGATTGGGATGGTGTTCCAGCACTTCAACCTCTTCGACCACCTGACGGTGATGGAGAACATCCTCGAGTCGCCCGTGCGGGTCTATGGGCGGGATGCGAGCGAGGTGCGGGCCGAAGCGCGCGAGCTATTGGCCTGGGCTGGTCTGAGCCATCACGAGAACCACTATCCGCACCAGCTCTCGGGTGGCCAGCAGCAGCGAATCGCGATCATCCGGGCGATCGCCACGCATCCGCGCCTGATGCTCTTCGACGAGCCGACCTCGGCGCTTGACCCCGAGCTCGTTGGCGAGGTGTTGCAGCTGATGCGGCGACTCGCCGAGTCGGGCATGACGATGGTCGTCGTCAGCCACGAGATCGTGTTCGCGCGCGACTGGGCCGACAAGGTGGTGTTCATGGAGGAGGGGTGCATCGTCGAGGAGAGCAGGCCGAGTGATTTCTTCTCAAATCCCAAGGAGGAGCGTACGCGGGCGTTTCTGCGGATGCTCGATGCTCGGATGGCGGGGGCTGCGCCGGGGCCTGCGCTCGGAGAGGAGGTCAAACCATGACCATCGGCAATCTCGCCGAGGATTTTGTGCTCGCGCCGCGAGCATGTGTCGCGCGTACTCTGCGCGCGGGCAGACATTGCGGATCACCGACCTCGAAGGTCAGCAGGTGGCGGACATGATCGCGTTCACCCTTCCCGGTCTGGACGACCGACTCTGGCCTTCGACCACGATCCGGCTCAACGGCACGATCTACCTGACGACCGGTCACGTGTTCTATTCGGAGCTGTCGAAGGCCGCTCCTGACGATCATCGGCGACACCTGCGGTCGCCACGACATCCTCGCGGGGTCCTGTAACGCCGAGATCGACCGCGTCCGATACGGCGTCGAGGGCCACCAGGGGTGCGTGGAGCATTTTGTCGCCGCGATCTCGCCGTGGGGCCTCGCGCGCGCTGACGTGCCGATGTCATTCAACGTCTTCATGAACTGTCCCGTCGAAGCTGACGGGAGTTGGTCAATTGCCGAGCCGTTGTCCCGTCCCGGTGACTGGATCGAGCTTCGAGCGGAGGCGGATCTGCTAGTGGCGGTCTCTAACTGCCCCCAGGACCTGAACCCCTGCAATGCCGGGGAGTGCAAACCCCTAGGCGTGTCGATCGCCGATGCGCCACCACAGACAGGAGGAGTGTCGTGATGGGTCGATCATCAATTCGGCTCCTGGCCGTAGCCGGGGCGGTAATTGCCGCCGTGGTGCTGGCGGCATGCGGAAGCAGCAGCAAGTCGTCCTCCACGAGCTCGAGTTCGGCGAGCTCGGGTGGCGGCAAGACATACATAGTCGCTACGTCTGCCGACTTCCCGCCGTACACGTCGCGATCGGCCACCAACCCTAATCAGATAGTCGGCTTCGAGCCAGACATGCTCAAGGCGATCATGGCCCATCTCGGGTGGAAGTGGAAGTACGTCACTAGCGACTTCAATGGCTTGATCCCCTCGGTGCAGAGTGGGCGATCTGACATGGTGGTCTCGGACGTCTATCACACTGCCGCTCGCGCGAAGGTCGTCGACTTCGTCGACTACGCACAGCAGTCGTTGGCGATTATGGTCACCGCCGCCGACGCGTCCAAGGTGCATTCGGTCATGGATCTTTGCGGTAAGGCCGTCGGCATCCTCACCGGCAGCCCCCCGGAGGTCACCGCTGCCCAGATGCGTTGAGTAAACAGTGCACAGTGCGGGAAAGCCAGCGATCTACGACCCGTTCGTTCCCCGCCGTCTCGCAGGAGCTTGCGCCGCTCGGCAACGGAACGATCGCGGCGATGCTCGAGGCCGACGTCACCGAGGTCTACATCTCCAAGCAGCGGGCGGTAAGTACAAGCTGGTGTTCGAGCTGCCATCGACAGCGACGCAGGCCGGGATCGTCGTCGCGAAGGGCAGCCCGCTCAGGTCTCAGCTGGTGAGCGGGGTCCAGTGGTACATCTCGACTCCGCAGTACAAGGCCAACGCCAAGAAGTGGGGTCTGCCGGCGTCGAACCTGATCACTAGCACGTCATGAGCGCAGGGAGCCCGAGGGCGCCGAAGCTGGGGCTGGCGGTGCGAGAACTTCGCGCCGGCCTCCGAGCAACTCGACGTCGAGGCGATCGCGGCATACGGCGCACGCGCCGAGGAGCTGGGGTTCGAGTCCCTATGGGCCTGGGATCACATGTTCCTCGGCACCCGGCGGCCGTTCCCGTTCCTGGAGTCGCTGTCGACCCTGGTGGTCCTGGCCCGCGAGACCGAGCGCGTGGAACTCGGCACCGGCATCCTCGTGCTACCGCTCCGCAACGCCGCCGTGCTGGCCAAGACGGCGGCGACGGTGGACCTGATCTCCGGTGGCCGGCTGACGCTCGGACTGGCGGTCGGCTGGTACGAGCGGGAGTTCGCGGCCTGCGGCGTGCCCTTCGCACGCCGCGGGCACATCTTCGAGGAGAACCTCGAGCTGCTGAAGCGTTTCTGGAGCGGCGAGCTGGTGAGCGGTGAGGCGCGCGGCATTGAGTTTCACAACGTGCTGATGCTCCCGCCGCCGGCCAGCCGGCCGCGGCCGACGGCTGTTGGTGGGCGGCTACGTGGACAAGGTTCTGCGGCGCGTTGCGGAACGCTCTGATGGGTGGCTGACGTACTTCTATGCGCCGCCGGCGTTCGAGCGGGCGTGGAGCAAGATCCGCGGCTACGCGGAGGAGGCGGGCCGCGACCCCGACGAGCTCGCCAACGTCGCCCAGGTCGCAATGTGCATCGGCGACTCATTCGAGGCGGCCGATCGCCGGGTGCGCGAGTTCATCGGCGAGTACTTCGATCTGCCCGCGTGGAGTGAGGTCAAGCGCCGAGCACGCGATTCGCGGCACGCCCGAGCAGTGCGCTGAACAGCTCAGCGAACACCTGGCCGCGGGCGTCCAGCACGTCTGCCTCGTGCCGTGTTACTACGAGCAGGAGCAGGTCGAGCGCTTCACCGCCGAGGTGAGGCCGCTCGTCGGTCGAGCTGGCCGCAGAGGCGGCCCGGTGAGCCCAACATCGGATAAGCGGGTCTCCCTTGGCGACGCCGCATCGCTGGTGCGCGACGGCGACGTCGTCGTGGCCGGCGGTTGCTGCTATTCGCGGACTCCATGGGCAATGCTGCTGGAGCTGCTCCGTGCCGGCCGACGAGACCTGACGCTGGCGCGGAACCTGATGTGCTACGAGGCGGAGCTGTTCCTGGCGACGGGAGCGGCGCGGAAGCTGATCGCCAGCTGGGTGGGCATCGGTCTGCGGTGGGGCGTGCCGAAGGTGTTCCGGGAGTACGTGGAGCGGGATCCATCGATCTTCGAGGAGTGGAGCCACCTCTCGTTCGGCTTGCGTCTGATGGCCGCTTCGATGGGCATGCCGTTCCTACCGACGGCTTCGCTGCTCGGCTCGGATCTGCTGGAGCGGACGCCCGCCTCAGGAGATCCGCTGCCCGTTCACCGACGAGCTGCTGGTGGCGGTCCCGGCGCTCGCGCCGGACGTGGCCCTGATCCACGTGCACACCGTCGATATGCAGGGAAATGCGCAGGTCGACGGGCCTCCTTACATGGACGTCGAGGCCGCGCGCGCGGCGAAGACCGTGATCGTGACCGCCGAGGAGGTGGTCCCGTCGGAGACGATCGTCCGCCGCGCCGATCGCACGCTGATCCCCGGGTTCCTGGTGGACGCCGTGGTCGAGGTCCCGTTCGGCTCCTATCCGCACGAATGCCACGGGCGCTACGAGGCGGACTTCGCCCACTTCGACGCCTATACGGAGCTCGTCAACACTGCCGGCGACCGACGGCATCGAGGCCTACCTGCGTGAGCACGTGGAGGATCCCGGCAGCTTCGCTGGGTTTCTGGATGCCATCGGCGCCTCGGCGTTGCTCGAGCAACGCCGGCGCGCGCGGGAGCTCGTCTCGGCATGACGGCGCAAGCGCCGGCCACTCCGATCGAGCTGATGACGATCGCCGGCAGTCGTCTGCTTCGGGACGGCCGCGTGGTGTTCGCGGGCGTGGGCGCTCCGCTGGAGGCGAGCGTGCTGGCGAAGCGGCTCCACGCCCCCTCGCTCACGATCGTGCTCGAGGGAGGGTCGATCGGGCCGCGAATGCTGCCCGGGCCGCCTCCCGATCTCGACCAACGAGATGCGCGCCAGCCCACGACGCGTTCATGCTGACTTCGATCAACGAAATCTTCTTGTACGGGCAGCGCGGCTGCTACGACTACGGCTTCATCGGCGCCGGTCAGATCGACCAGTTCGGAAACGTCAACACGAGCTACATCGGTGATCCCGACCGGCCGAAGGTTCGTCTTCCCGGCAGCGGCGGCGCCAACGACATCGTCTCCAGCTGCAAGGAGATCCTGATCATGACCCGCCACGAGCCACGCCGATTCGTGGAGCGGGTCGACTTCGTTACCAGTCCCGGCTATCTGTCGGGCCCGGACGCCCGGGACCGCGCCGGTTTGGGGCGCAGTCGCCCGGTGGCGGTGGTCACCGACCTCGCGCTATCGGGGTTCGATGGCCAAACCGGCCGACTCCGTCTGGACGCCCTGCAGCCCGGGGTGAGCGAGGAGCAGGTGCGTGAAAACACGAGCTTTGAGCTGCTCGTCCTCAGAAACGCTGGCCGAGGTGCCGCTGCCCACCCACCAAGAGCTCTCGGAGCTGCGTTGGCTGCGCGGCGACGAGGTCCCCACCACACGCAGAACAGAGAGAGAGGTGACGCAGGCCTCATGATTGGTCCCTTTATCGACATGCGGGGGTCGGTCGACGTGCACGTGCACTCGGAGCCGGACGTGTTCCCGCGGATCGCGGACGATGTCGGCGTCGCCCGTCACGCCGCCGCGCTCGGCCTGCGGGCGATCTCCCTGAAATGTCACTCCGAGCGCACGACCAGCCGGGCCTACATGGCCCAGCAGATGGTTCCGGGCATCCAGGTAGTCGGGCGGCATCGTGCTCAACCGTTCGGTCGGAGGCATCAATCCGGCTGCCGTCGAGAGCGCGCTGGAGCTCGGAGCGAGACACATCTGGATGCCGACGGTCGATGCCGCCAACCACGCGCGCACGTTCGGCTCGACCGGCGCCTACGACAAGCAGGCGAGCACCGTCGCCCGGAGCGGCGACGTCGGGATCGAGGTGTTTGACGCCTCGGGGAAGCCGATCGACGGCCTGATCGAGGTGCTGGATCTGATCGCCGCGCACCGGGCGATCCTCTCGACCTGCCACCTGTCGGTCGCCGAAATCGAGCGGCTCGTGCCGCTGGCGCGCGACCGAGGCATCGAGAAGATCATGATCACCCATCCGTTCTTCAAGGTTCCGGCCCTGGATCTCGAGACGCTGAAGCGGCTCGTCTCCCAGGGCGCATACGCCGAGTTCGGCTATTGCACCGTGTCGCCGATGTGGAACCACGCGCCGCTGACGCGCGTGGTGGACGCGATCAAGGCGCTCGGAGCCGAGCACTGCATCCTGATGAGCGACGGCGGCCAGCGGCACAACCCGATGCCGGCAGAATGCCTGCGGGTATTCGCCCAGTCCGTGTTCGAATCCGGCATCGGCGAGCGCGAGGTGGAGCTGATGATCAAGGACAACCCGCTCTCCCTGCTCGAGCTGCCGCCGCCGCCTCTGCCGGCAGCGGCCGCTGACGATGGCGCCGGACCGAGCTGGTGGCTCCCGAGGAGCTGGTCACGACCGGGTCGGGAGGGAGTCGAGGGATGAGCACTCGAGTCGGACTGATCGTTCCTTCCTCCAACACCGTCGCCGAGGTCGACTTCTATCGCCACCTGCCTGCCGACCTGCACCCTGCACACGGCGCGCATGTACCTGGAGGAGACAACGCCCGAAGGGGAGTCGACGATGCTCGACGAGCATCTTCCGAGGGCGACCGCTGACCTGGCGACGGCGCGACCAGACGTGGTCGTGTTCGCCTGCACCAGCGCCGGGGCGCTGCGCGGGCAACGCGTACGAGATGGAGCTCGTCGAGCGCCTGTCGGCGTCGATGGGCGCGGAGACGATCAGCGTGGCCGCCGCCGTGCGGCGCGCGCTGGCCGCCCGGGGCGCCCGCCGCGTCGGCGTGGTCACGCCTTACGTCGAGAGCCTCAACGTGCCGATCGCCAGCCAGCCTCGAGGCGGGTGGCTTCGAGGTGACGGCGATCCACGGCCTCGGGATCACCGAGAACTTCGCGATCGCCGCAGTCGAACCGGAGCGGATCGGCAGCTTCGCGGTCGAGACCCTGGCCGGCGGGGAGCTCGACCTCGCCTTCGTCTCGTGCACGAACCTCCGGGCGCTCGACGCTCGCGAGCAGGTGGAACGGGCGCTGGGCGTGCCGGTGGTGACGAGCAACTCCGCGGCCCTGGAGGCGGTCGTCGACCGCATCCAGGCGGCGGTGTCGGCCTAACCGATAGATGTACGCCGCGCCGTTCGACTACATCCGGACCGCATCCTGGGAGGACGCAGTGGCGCGGCTCGCAGAGGCGGGGGAGGGCGGCCGCCTGATCGCAGGCGGGCAGAGCCTCGCGCCGATGATGCTGCTGCGACTTGCCCAGCCGGAGGTGCTCGTCGACATCGGGCGCGCCGATGACGGGACGATCGAACAGCGCGACTCGACCCTCGTCGTATCGGCACTCGCGCGCCACGCCGAGCTCGAGCGCTCGCCTGTCGTCCGCAGCGCATGCCCGATCCTGGCCGAGGCCGCGGGCATGATCGGCAATGTCCGGGTGCGAAACAGGGGGACGATCGGTGGTTCGCTCGCCCATGCGGAGCCAACAGCCGAGCTGCCATGCGTGGCGGTAGCGCTCAAGGCGACGGTCTATGCCCTCGGCCAGAACGGTGAGCGGGCGATCCCGGCCTCGGAGCTGTTCGTTACGCACCTGACGACGACGCTTGAACCCGGCGAGGTGATCACGCGGGTGGAGCTGCCGACGCTCCGACGGCGACAGGGTTCGTCGTTCATCGAGCTGGCGCGTCGTCCGGGCGACTTCGCGCTGGTCGAGGTGGCGGCTCTGATGGCGCTCGACGAGCAGCGCCGCTGTCCGGGACGTTCGCGTTGTCGTCGGAGCCGTCGGTGATCGGCCGGCCGACTGCTCGTCCCTGGTCGCCGCGCTCGAAGGGATGGATCCAACGGAGGAGTCCGTCGAAGAGGCCGCAGAGGTCGTGGCAAGGTGCAGTGGACGTCGGCCCAAGCTCACATGCCGGCCCCGACTATCGGCGGGCCATGGTGCGGGCGCTTGTCAAGCGAGCGCTGCTGAGTGCGAAGGCCAGGGGGCACGATGACAGCTAAGGGTGCGATCTCCGTGCGGCTCAACGGTCGCCCGGTCGAAATATGGGTCAGCCCCGAGCAGTCGCTGCTGGAGGTGCTGCGAACGGAGGCTGGCGCAACCGAGGTCAAGCTCGGCTGCGGCGAAGGTGTTTGCGGGACGTGCACGGTCCTGCTCGACGGAGAGCCGGTGAACGCGTGCCTGGTATTCGCGATTCAGGCCGACGGCGCCAGCGTGACGACCGTGCGGGGGCTTGGAAGCGACGGCGAGCTTCATCCCCTTCAGCAGAGCTTCCTGGAGCATGGGGGCGCCCAATGCGGTTTCTGCACCCCAGGCATGATCGTCACTGCGGGCTGGTATCTGGAGCAGCACCCGGACGCGACGCGCGAGGAGCTACGGGCAGCCCTCGCCGGCAACCTGTGCCGGTGCACCGGCTACACGAAGATCCTGGATGCTCTGGAGGCGTACCGCGACCGCCGGCTGGAGGCGAGCGATGGCGATTGAGACAGTCCGGCCGGAGGCTCCGCCGCGGCCCGCCGAGGTGCCCGCTCAGGATCGTCCCGCACATCGCGACTTCCTCCAGAAGGTCGCCGGGACGCTGCCGTACGCCGACGACTGGGGCTTTCCGGGCATGCTGCACGGCGTCGTGGTCCGCGCGCAGGTGCCCAGCGCGCGGCTGATCGGCGTCAACACCGGCGCTGCCGCCGCAGTTCCGGGAGTACGGGCAGTCCTGACAGCAGCTGATGTCCCGCGCAACGCGATCATCGAGGAAGCAAGCGGATTGGGTATCGAGCCCGCCGCGCAGCCGGTGCTGGCCGCGGACCGGATCCGCTACGACGGGGAGCCGGTCGCACTCGTTGCAGCCGAGACACCGGGCGCCGCGGTCACCGCGGCAGAGCTCGTCGAGGTCGACTACGAGGAGGAGGAGGGGGTGTTCGATCCCGGTGAGGCGCTCCGGCCCGGTGCGCCGCTCCTACATCCGGGCGGTAACTGCTGTGTGGAATGGCGATTCGCTGAGGGCGACATCGAAGCGGCCTTCCGGAGCGCCGATGTGGTCGTGGAGGAGACATACCGCAGCCAGAGGGTGGACCACGCGTATCTGGAGCCTGAGGCGGGAGTGGGTTGGATCGACAGCGACGGCGTGATAACGCTTCGGGTCTCCACCCAGGTGATCGAGCATGCTCGCGAGCTCGCCGAGATCCTCGGGCTGCCTCACAGCCGCTTGCGGGTGATCGCGTCCTATATGGGCGGCGGGTTTGGCGGCAAGGAAGACATGACGGTCGAGCCGTTCCTGGCGTTGCTGGTGTGGCGAACCGGGCGGCCGGTTCGGATGGTCTTCTCGCGACAGGAATCGCTCCAGGCGCGCCAGAAGCGGCACCCATTCGTGATGCACTATCGAACGGGCGCGACGCGCGACGGCACTATCGTGTCCCAGGACATTCGCATCCTCGGAGATGCCGGCGCGTACCCACTGCTCAGCTCGCGGGTACTGTTCGCCGCTGCGGTGAACGCGACCGGGCCATACCGGTTCGGCTCTGCTCGCGTTCAGGGCGTGGCGGCCTTCACGAACAACGTCCCGACCAGCGCAATGCGCGGCTTCGGCGCGATGCAGGTCGTGTTCGCCTACGAATCGCAGCTGGATCGGCTCGCCGACGAACTGGGGATGGACCGTGTGGAGCTGCGGGAGCGCAACCTCGTCAACCGCGGCGAGAAGCGGGTGACCGGGGAAAAGATCGACACCGATGTCGGTGTCGGTGAGTGCCTGCGGCAGGCGGTCGCGGCGCTCGACGAGCGGTCGGAACGGGTGCCCGGCAGACGGATCGGCCGGGGGTTCGCGTGCAGCATGCAGCCCTACGGGCGCTCTGTGTTCTTCTCCGATCGCGCATCATGCTGGATCGGGCTCGAGCGCGATGGCACGGCTGTGGTGCGAGCCGGTGTCACCGACCTCGGCGCCGGGCAGGCTGCGTCACTGGGGGACATCGTCGGCGAGGTGCTGGGTGTCACCGTTGACCGCGCCAGCGTGCACATTGGCGACAGTGCGCTCACGCCCCTGACGGGGGGCACGTTCGCCACGCGTCAGCTGTACATGTCCGGAAACGCGACGCTGAAGGTCGCCCGGGCGCTGCGCGCGAAGCTCGAGCCGATTGCCGCCGAGCTGCTCGGCTGCACCCCGGAGGAGCTTGAGTTCGCCAACAACCGCGTAGCTGTCCGGGCGGATGCGTCACGTTCGATCACCATCGGGGAGCTGTCGCGAACGGCCGAGGATCGCGGCGTGGTGCCGTTCCACCACGACACGTTCATCGCCGAGACGGGCCAGTTCGACATGGCGACCGGCCGCGGGCGCTCCTTCCCGGACTACACCTACGGCGCTCATGCGGTCGAGGTCGAAGTGGACGAGGAGACGGGACAGGTCCGCATCCTCAGGTATGTCGCATGCCACGACGTTGGGCGGGTGATCGACCTGCGGCGGGTCGAAGGCCAGATCCAGGGCGCGGTTGCGCAGGGCATCGGGTACGCGCTCGCCGAGGAGGTCGAGCTCGAGGAGGGAGTCGTCAACTCGACGCTGTTCGCCGACTATCTGATGCCGACTGCGCCCGATCTGCCAGAGATCGACGCGATCGCTCTCGAGCTATACGCGGGCAAGGGTCCGTTTGGCGCGCGCGGGATCGGCGAACCGCCAATCGGTCCGCCCGCGCCGGCCCTCGCCAGCGCGATCGAAGACGCGGTCGGCGTGCGGCTGCGTCGGCTGCCCATGACCGCGGAGCGAATTCACGCTGCTCTTGGAGAAGCAGCGCAGCTTCCGGTGCAGCAACCGGCGTGATGACGCGCCCCGCAGCCGCTGAGGCCGAGCCGATCATCGTGCGACCCCGTGCGGCCGGCGAGCTGCGCGTGCCGGAGATCGGCGATGGGCCGCGGCGATTCCACGCCAGCATGCCCGGCTACTCACCGACCCCGCTGCGCGACGCACCGGCGGTCGCCCGCCGACTCGGCGTGGCGGAGGTGCTGGTCAAAGACGAATCCTCCCGGCTGGGTCTTCCGTCGTTCAAGGTGCTCGGCGCCTCGTGGGCAATCTGCCGGGCGCTCGGCGCACGGCTCGGCGCCGGCGGCCGTGAGCCCACGACATTCGACGGTCTGACCCGAGCTGTTGCCGCGCTACGACCGCTGATGCTCAGCGCCGCTACCGATGGCAACCATGGCCGGGCGGTGGCGCACATGGCGGCACTACTCAGCCTCGACTGCTGCATCTACGTACCGGAAGGGACGGCTCAGGCTCGGATCGACGCGATCGCCGGCGAGGGCGCAACAGTCGGCGTGGTGGAGGGTGGCTATGACGAGGCCGTGCGGCGCTCCGCCCAGGACGCCGGCGAACGCTGCCTGGTCATCTCCGACACCTCCTGGGAGGGTTACGAAGAGGTGCCGCGATGGGTGATCGAAGGCTACGCGACGATCTTTTCGGAGATCGAGGAATGGCTGTCCGCACACGGGCGGGAACGGCCGGATCTGGCGGTGGTGCCGATCGGCGTCGGAGCGCTCGCGGCCGCGACCGTCGGCCACTACTGGAGTAGCCCGCACAAGCGCCCGATGATCGTGGGGGTCGAGCCGACGTCCGCGGCGTGCGTCCTGGAGTCGATCGCAGCCGGTGGCATCCTGACTCTCGACCATCCCCAGGATTCGATCATGGCCGGGCTGAACTGCGCCGCGCCATCGCTGGTCGCCTGGCCCCTGTTGTCGCGAGGAATCGACGTCTACCTGGCGGTCAGCGATGCGCGCGTTCCCGAGGCGATGAGGCTGCTGGGTGCTGACGAGATCATCTCCGGCGAGACCGGCGCCGCCGGGCTGGCCGGACTGCTACGCGCCGATGACGGGCCCGATGGCGAGTTGCGAGCTGCCGTCGGTCTCGAGCCGAGCGCGCGCGTATTACTCATCTGCACCGAGGGCGCCACCGATCCCGAGTCCTGCCGACGACTGGTGGCAGGACGATGAAGCTGGAGCAATCGTTTGCCGTCGAGGCACCAGCCGACACGGTATGGAGAGCGCTCACCGACATCGCGCGGGTGGCGCCTTGCCTTCCGGGTGCGGAGCTCGAGCGCAGCCAAGAGGACGGAGTCTATGAAGGCAAGTTCACCGTCAAGCTGGGGCCGGCGACGGCCGCATACCGGGGGACACTTAGGGTGGAGTCCATCGATGAGGCTGCGCACACTCAGATCATGCAGGCCAGCGGCCGCGATACTCGCGGGCAGGGGTCGGTCCGGGCGACGATCGTCAGTGCACTGTACGGCGAGGGGGAGTCCGACGCGCGTTAACGTGGTCACCGACCTGACGATCACCGGGAGCATGGCGAGGTTCGGTCGCGGCGGGATGATCGCCGACGTCGCAAATCGGTTGCTAGAGCAGTTCGCGGGGTGCCTCCAGCAGCGGCTGCTCGCATCCGATGCGTGACGCCGAAGCGGAACTTCGCCGGGCGAAGCGCCCGTTGGTGATAGGCATGGGCGGCGGGGGCGATGTCGTCGGTGCGCTGGCCACTGCGGAATCGTCGCGCCTCTACGACGGCGCGGATCCGATTGTGGGAGGTCTGGCCTGGGAACGCCGACCGATCGATCCACTCCCCGGTCCGCGGAGCCCGAGCGAGATTGAAGCGGCCGACTCGCTTGGACCGGGCGTGCTGCTGGCTGGCCCGGACACCCGGGTGCGGTGCAAGGACATGTACTTCTCGGAGTCGCGGATGGCGCAGTTTCTGGGCCAGCACACAGTGCTCGTCGATGTTCTCGGCGGACCGGCCGCAATCGCCGCTGGCCTTCTCGAAGCAGTCGACCGCCTGCGCTGCGACCTGGTCGTGCTCATCGACGTCGGCGGTGATGTCCTCGCGCAGGGGACCGAGCCGGGACTGCGGAGCCCGCTCTGCGATGCCGTGATGCTCGCCGCGGGCGTAAAGGTCAGCGGGGCGGGACATCCAGTGCTCGGTGGAATCTTCGGGATCGGATGCGACGCCGAACTGACCCCCGGTGAAGTCATGGTCCAGCTCGCCGCAGTTGCTGGCGCCGGCGGCCTGTGCGGCGCCCGAGGCTTGACCGACCCCGTGGCACGGCGGCTCGAGGGCGCGATTGGGCTGGTGACCACCGAGGCGAGCGCCCAGGCAGTCTCCGCCTTCCGGGGGGAGTCGGGCATCAAGACCATCCGGAGCGGCCGCCGGCTGCTCGAGCTCACGTCGATCGCCGCGCTAACCGTCTATCTCGACCCGGAGATCACGATGCGAACCAGCGGCCGTCTCGCCCGCGCGGTCGCGGATGCGACCTCGCTCGAGGACGCTAACCGGATGCTGCACGATCTAGGTGTTAGCACCGAACTCGATCTGGAGCGTGACGCGGCGGGGGCCACCGCGTAGGAGCCGCACTACCCGACCGGCGCCAGGGGGCGGCCCTCGGACTGGCGCGCCCCGCCACCTCCATATCGACCCCGTGCCGAGGGGCGAGCGTCATGTCGCGCAGGACGACCGGATCGGGCCGGTCTCGCACCGGACGGAGTTCCACGGCCAGGACGGCGACGCCCAGCACCTCGGCCATTTCCGCCTGCGCCAGCGTGACGCCCAGGCAGCGGCGGATCCCGCCTCGAACGGCAGCCACGAGTATGACTCCGCCCCATCATCCAGGAAGCGCTCGGGCCGGAATTCGCGCGCGTTCGGTAGAGGTCCTCTCGCATGTGGACGAGCACGATTCCCGGATAGAGCTTGATTCCCGCCTGGAGCTCCCACCCGGGGACGGTCCGGGGTTTGGTCAAGGTCCGCTCGGCGGCGCCGATCACCGGCCGCAGCGTCTCCTTGACCACCGCGTCGATGTACGAGTCACTTTCGATCAGCGCCACTTCTGCGCCGTCCGGCCGCTTCAGGGTGCTGCTTCACCTTGTTGCCAGCCGATCGATGACGGCAGCCGAGTGACCCCTCAAACATCGCTACGGACGTGGAGTTCCGTCTACCAACCGTGTAACAAAACAGCGAAATTCAGCCTCATCTAACGTCATTCAACGACAGAAACAGCCCTGCAAATTGGCAGTAGATGGACCCGGTGAAGCCGCTCATAACCCGAAGGTCGCGGGTTCGAATCCCCCCCCCGCTATCCCGGCCGACAAGGCGCGGGGCTCGCAAAAGCCCTGGAAACCGCCCGACCGAGACCTCGAGGGCCACCGAAAGGTGGCCTTCGTCGTTGGAGGGCCGTCTACCAATCGGCTACCAATTTCCCTGTCGATCCCCGACAAGCTGCAGCCGGCTTCAGTACGCCACGGCCGGCCGGTGTTCGGGATCAACGCGTCGGATAGAGCGCTCAGCGAGTTATCGGGACCCAGCATGCGCGTGCGATCGGTAATCCGAGACGTCGCTGTGCGGCGGCTAGATTTCGATGAACGTCTCGTCGAACGATGGAGCTGGTGCGCTCGAGGCCAGGAACCGAACCCCCCGTGCCGTATTGGTCGAACTCTCCGGCCTCGCCTCCCAGCACGGCGCCGGGGGAGCGGTCGGCGAGCACCTTGACACCCTTTGGCCCGTGGGATTGCCAGTCGGACGGGGTGAAGCGCAGCTCTCTTACCTTCTCGTCGCGCCAGCGGCGCAGGATCGAAGGGTCGAGCTGGTATGCCCGGTAGAGACAGCGACACGCGTGAGCACGTTGGCCTTCTGGAGCTCGTTTGACGATGCACCGAAGCTGACCTGCCGGGTCAATTCCGCTGCTGCGGCTGGCGGTCCGACTTTGCCCCTGGCGCGAGACGCACCCTACGCCTACCGAAGCGAGGGCTAGAGCTTGCGGTCAGGCCCGTCGCAGCTCGCTGTCGGGAGGATCAGCGATACGTTTCGCCGATGGGAGACAGGAATCCGGAGGTAGACGCTGTGACGAGCGCAGCGAGGACGTCCATGGATCGGCTCGACCCAGAGGAGGTGGCGAGGTTCGCTTTTCGGGTGTGGAGCTACAAGCAGGGGGAGATGGTCTCGTTGTTGATCCACCTTGGCGACCGCCTTGGGCTTACTGGAGATGATTCGCGGGTCGGCGGATGTCGGGAAGAGCGCCGCTTTGGGCTTGCCCGTTTAGAGGGCCGCTTTTAGACCAGCGCCTTCCCGACGTTCCGTCGAGGTGCCCAGTGAGCGGCAACAGGAGGTCGCGCCCATAGAGCGCCATCAGTAAGCATCCGCCAGGGTATCTCGCGCCGACGCTCAGTCAACCGAGTGTTGGAGGGAGTGGTGGTCATGTCGGATGGTCGGTATGCCGGGGTGGATTGGGCCAGCGAGGAGCACGCGGTGTGCGTGGTCGACGAGCAGGGCCGGATCATCGAGGGGCGCCGCTACTCGCATAACGAGCCCGGGATCCGGGCGCTGTGCGCGCGGCTTTTGCGTTTGCGGGTGGCGCTGGTCGCGCTCGAGCGACCGGACGGCCTTCTGATCGAGCGGCTGCTCGACGCCGGCCTGAGGGTGGTGGCGGTGCATCCCAACCAGGTCAAGGCGATGCGCCCGCGCTTCAGCGTGGCGGGCGGCAAGAGTGATGGGTTTGACAGCTTCGTGCTGGCCGAGCTGGCGCGCACCGACAGCCATCGCTTCCGGGTGCTTGAGCCCGACAGCGACCAGACCAAGGCGCTTAGGGCGATGACCCGGGCGCGTGATGGGCTCGTGCGCACGCGGGTGGGGTTGGCCAACCAGCTGCGCGACCAGCTCGCCACCTTCTGGCCCGGCGCCAGCAAGGTGTTCTGGTCGGTGGACTCGAAGATCGCGCTCGCTTTCCTCAGGCGCTATCCCACCCCAGGTGACACCCGCGGCCTTGGGGAGCAGCGCCTTCAGGCGTTTCTCAAGCGCCACGGATACACCGGTCGCAAGCCCGCCCGCGAGCTGCTCGGCCGGCTGCGAGAAGGCGCGGAGGGACGCGGCTCAGAGCTCGAGACCCAAGCCCGGCGGCAGGTTGTTCTAGCGCTCGTCTCATCCCTCGAGCCGATCGTCGCCCGGATCAGCGAGCTCACGATCGAGATCCGCCACGCGCTCGATCAGCACCCCGACGGAGCCACGTTCCGCTCGTTGTTCATCGCCCAGGACTCGTGGCTATGCGCCGCCACGATGATCGCCGAGATCGGCGACTGCCGAGATCGCTACCCAACCTACCGCGCATTGGCGGCCGACGCCGGCCAATGCCCCGTGGCCGTCGAATCGGGCAAGAGCAAACACGCCCAGTTCCGCTGGGCCTGCGACCACCGACTACGCCAAGCGTTCTGCACCCTCTCCGACGCAAGCCGCCGCCACAGCCCCTGGGCGGCCGACATCTACCAACGAGCTCGCGCCAGAGGCGCCAGCCACACCCACGCAACGCGCATCCTCGGCCGCGCCTGGAGCCAGATCATCTGGCGCCTCTGGCACGACCATGACACCTACGACCCCCGCCGCCATACCGCCCTCCAACACCTAATCGCCACCGGAGGTTGACACAGGGGGTCTATACCGGGCTCTCGACGGCGCCGGGGAGGTCACCTCCGAAGAGCTGGCGGCGGGCACGGGACTGCACCCGCGTTGGCTGCGGGAGTGGCTCCGGGGCAACGCGGCGGCGGACCTGCTGGCGTCGGACGACGGGGAACATTTCCAGCTGACGGCGGTGGGTGCCATGGTCCTGACACGCGAGGAGGACAGCCTTCAGTTCGCCGCCGGGGCGTTCAGCCCACCGCCAGACCCGGCGCTCGTGGACGACTTGGCCAACGCCTTTCGCACGGGGATCGGACTGCCCTATGACCGCCACGGCCCCGCTGGGGTGCATCAAACGGAGCGCGTGCTCGGCCCTTGGGCTCGTCTGAGCCTGGTGCCGACGATCGTGCCGGCGCTCGAGGGAGTGCCCGAGCGGCTTGCCGCAGGCACGCTCGTGGCCGACGTCGGGTGCGGCGCCGGGGTCGCGCTCACTACGCTGGCCAGGGCGTATCCGCGTTCGACCTTCCACGGGTATGAGCTGTCGCGCCTCGCCGTCGAGCGTGCCCGCGCACGCGTCGCCGAGGCAGGGCTCAACAACGTGGAGATCATCGAGCGCCGGGCCGAGGAGCTGCCAGACAGCGGCGATTACTCCCTGGTGCTCACCTTTGACTGCTTGCACGACATGACAAGACCGGACGCGGCGGCGGCGGCCATCCGGCATGCCGTCGCCGATGAGGGGACCTGGCTTGTCAAAGAGATCCGCTGCGACGACACCTGGGCCGGCAACCGCCGCAACCCGATGCTGGCCATGTTCCTGGGCTTCTCGATCGTCTCGTGCATGTCCTCGGCGCTATCCGAGCCAGACGGCGCCGGCCTGGGCACGATCGGGCTGCCGCCGCGAGCGTTGGAGCAGCTCGCCCGCGATGCCGGCTTTACTCGATTCCGGATGCACGACTTCGACGACCCAGCCAACCTTTACTACGAGATCCGGCCGTGACCCTCCGCGGCTGAGTAGTACCCCGCCTCAACCGAGGCAACGCAGGAGCCACCATATCGCTGGGCAGCGCCTCCCACCTCGCCAATTAAGGAGTATGCAGCGGTGTTGGGGAAGTAGGCGGCGGTGTTGGGGACGATCCGTCGAGCTTCGCCCACATGCGAAGGCAGCGCCCACACTGTTGCCGAAGCTGTCGTCCCGGGCGAGCGGGCGTTGCAACGAAAACGATCGCGCGGGCGAGTGGCGGCGGGCAGCTCGAGATCACGCGACGGGAGCGCACGGCCCGTCCGATGCGCGGCGCGCTTCTGCTTCCGGCTCAAGCGGCGGTCTGGTGAGACGGCTGGTTTGCGACCAAGCATCACTCTGCTCGCTCCCGAACGAGCTTCTGCTTTCCGATCTGCGACGGGCAGCCAAAACTGGCCGCCTACAACCGTCGATGGGAACTGCGCTATCGGCGCTTCCTCCGGCTCGTATAGAACCACTTCGATACCGGCGCGCGCCGCCGCCTCTGCGTGCCGGTGCCCATGAAGCCCGCACCGATGACCGCTATACGTGAGAGCGACACGATGTCCTCCTGCACTCCGGTACAGCCGACTCACGCGGCCATGCCCCCGTCGACCACAAATATCTGGCCGGTAACGTAGCTTGCCTCGTCGGATACGAGGAAGGTGACGATGGCCGCGACCTCTTCCGGGCGCCCGAAGCGCCGCAGCGGGATCTTGGCCAACAGGTTCGCCGACAGACCCTCGTGCTCGCGCACACCGGCGGTCAGATCGGTCTCTATATAACCCGGCGCGACGGCGTTGACGCGGATGCCCGCCGCGGCCCAGTCGACGGCGAGGGTGCGGGTCGCGGCATCCAGGCCGCCCTTCGACGCCACGTACGGCATCCCCCGCGCCGTTCCTTTGCCGGCGGTCACCGACGAGACGGATACGATGCTCCCCCCGTTGCCTTGGGCAAGCATTTGCCGCGCGACCGCCTGGGAGGCGAAGAACGTGCCTCGCAGGTTCACGTCGAAGATGGCGTCCCACATCTCCGTCGTCAGATCCTGCGGCCGGACGAAATATGGGTTCACGCCAGCGTTCGCGACGAGCGCATCCACGCGCCCGAACCGCTCCCTCACTGTCGCCACGGCCTCCGTCGCCGCCGCCGGCTCGCGGACATCGACCACGAGGCCAAGCGCCGAGGCCCCACGCTCGCGCGCCTCAGCCGCGACGGCATCGGCGTCACCTTGCGTGCGACCCGTCGCGACGACGGTTGCACCTGCCTGAGCCAGCCGCAGCGCGCACGCTCGGCCGATTCCGCGGGTCGCCCCAAGGACGATTGTCACCTTGCCCGCGCAATCCATCCCGCTCACATCGCGAGCGCGTAGCCGCCGTTGACGGGGTATGTCTGACCGGTGATCCAGGACGAAGCCCCCGACGCCAGGAAGAGAGCCATGTTGGCGACGTCGTCGGGCTCGCCCAAGCGGCGAACGATGTAGTTGCGCAGCATCTTCCGCACGACAGCATCATCGGCGGTCATCGATTCGGTCGCCGGCGTCCGGATCGCCGACAACGCGATGCAGTTGGCGGTCACGCCCGCCCGCCCGACCGCCTTGGCGAGAGCTCGCATAAAGCCGGCAGCCCCCGCCTTGGCACCGGAGTAGACCACCAGGTTGGGCTCGCCGACGCGGCCCGCGTCAGAGACGATCGTCACGACGCGGCCATAGCCCTGCTCGACCATCCCCCCGACGACCGCGTTCGTGCAGTGCAGGACGCCGAAGAAGTTCGCGCCGAGCCACGGCGCCCAATGCTCCGGGCCCGTTTCCCAGAACGGAGTCGGGTCCTCGATCGACATCTCGGGCCCAGCGTTTCCCGCGTTGTTCACCAGGATGTCGATTGGCCCGACGGCTTCCTGGGCCTTGGCCACCATCGCCCGGACGCTCCTCGAAATCGCTGACATCGCACTGCGCCGCGAAGGCCCGCGTCCCTGAATCCTCGAGCTCGGCCGCGACAGCCTCCGCGCGCTCGAGAAAGAAGTCGTTGACGACGACAGCGGCCGCGTCGTATGCACCGAAGTGCCGAGCGATCTGGCGGCCGACCCCCTGCCCCGCGCCGGTGACGAGCGCGACCCTTCCGGAGAGGCTCAGTAGGTCCTGCATGCTTCTCCTAGTGACCGGTGAAGTTAGGGGTCCGCTTTTCGCGAAAGGCGGCGAGCCCCTCGGACATATCTGACGAATGGCTGTGCAGCGCGCACGCCACGAGCTCCGCCCGTAGGCCGACATCGACCGGCTGCTCCAGCCCGTCGTCGACCAGTTGCTTCATACGCCGTAGCCCCAGCGGGCTCTTCGCCGCGATCGACGAGACGAGCTCGTCGACTGCCGCCTCGAGCCGCTCGGCGGTGACGACGTCGTTGAGCATTCCGCTATGACGCAGCTCGCCCGCCGGCACGAAGGCGCCCGTGAACATGAGGGCCTTCGCGAGGACCGGACCAACCCGTCGCGGCAAGCGGACAGAGCCACCGCCGCCCGGCAAGAGCCCGTAGTTGGCGTGCGCGTCGCCGAGTTTCGCATCGTCGGCAGCGATGGCGAGGTCGCAGCAGAGCAGCATCTCAAGGCCGCCCGCGAGCACAAAGCCGTTGATCGCGGCGACCGTCGGCATCGGCAGCCGTTCAAGGCGCCCGAACGTCTGACCGACATCCTCCAGGAACCGGCCGAAGGCGGTTTCGTCTGACTCGAGGAAGCCCAGATCGGCGCCGGCGCAGAACGCGCGGCCGGAGCCCGTAATCACCAAAGCGTGGGCTTCGGGTGAGGACATCGCCTCATCCATCGCCATGTCGAGCCCCGCGAGCAGGTCGCGGTTGATGCTGTTGAGCGCCTCCGGCCGGTTCAGGCGCGCCCACAGCGCGCCTGCCCGCAGTTCGGTGAGCACCGCGGGCGGACTCATCCGCCTACACGGCGGTCGCGGTCGGTCCAGAAGCGTTCCCGGACCTTGCGGCGTATCAGCTTGCCGGAGCCGGTCTTTGGCAACTCATCGACGAAATCGACCGATCGCGGCTTCTTATAGGTGGCGAGTCGCTGCGCGCACGCCTCGACGATGTCGTTCTCGGTCAGGCTCGCGCCGGGCCGGAGGACGACAACGGCCTTGACCGCTTCGCCCCAGCGGTTATCGGGAACGCCGACGACCGCGACCTCTTGCACCTCGGTAAGCGCGGCGATCGCGTTCTCGACCTCGGCCGGGTACACGTTGTACCCCCCGGTCACGATCATGTCGCGCTTGCGGTCGACGATGTATAGGTAGCCGTCGTCATCGAAGCGCCCCAGGTCGCCGGTCGCGGCCCATCCGTCCGAATCGATCATCTCGGCCGTCTCCTTGGGCTTCTTCCAGTACCCAGCCATGACCGTGTCGCCGCGCACCACGATCTCGCCGACCTCGCCCCGCGGCAGCTCGATGCGGTTGTCATTGCAGATGCGCAGCTCCACAAATGGGTTCACGCGGCCGGCCGACGCCAGGCGCTCCGGTGGTGGCTGCGACGGATCGAATTGGTGGTCGCGCTGGGACAGCGCGCTGAGCGGCATGGGCGTCTCCGAGAGCCCGAAAAACTGGACGAACACGTCGCCGAAGATGCGCACTGCCCGGCCGAGGCGCTCGGGTGCAATCCCGGAGCCGCCGTACAGGATCGTGCGGAGGCTCGAGAAGTCCCGCGCTGTGGCCTCCGCGTCAGGCAGCATCATGTTCAACATGGTCGGGACAAGGGGCAGGACGGTCACGCGGTCGCGCTCGATCGCCTCGAGCACCGCTCGCGGCTCGAACGATTCGTGTGCGAGGTGACAGGCGCCGCGGGCCGAGTAGGTCGGTTCGACGTAACCGCTCAAGTGGCTGAGGGGCGCCACGTGGAGGACGACGTCCTCCGGCTCGATCGTCGGTAGCTCGACCATCGAGTTGCGCATCATCGCCGCCCAGTTGGCGTGTGTCAGCATCGCCCCCTTGGGCCGTCCCGTAGTCCCCGAGGTGTAGAGCAACGCGCAGGGGTCGCTCGCCCGCGGCGTGGCGGCAGGAGGCTCCGGCGTGCCCTGCGCCAGAAGTTCCTCGTAGTCGATGGCGCCATCGCGCCCGCCGTCGAGGACTACCAGGCGCTCGACGCCGGAGAGCGCCGCGCGGATGCCCTGCAGACGATCGGCCCACTCCGCGCTCACAACAACCACGCGTGGTTCACAATCGTCGACGATCTGGCGCACCTCCTCGGGGTGCAGCTTCGAGCTCGGCGTGACCCGTACGAATCCGCCGACGAAGATTGCGTGCGACATCTCGATATAGGTCGCGCTGTTCGGCGCGACGATGGCCACCCGGTCACCGGGCTCGACACCCAGTCCATAAAGGGCGCTCGCGATCCGATGCGCACGCTCGCCGAGCTCCCGGTACGTACGCGTGACCGCACCGTCTATGAGTGCCGGGCGCGAGGAAAACCGCCTGTAGCTGGTCTCGAAGATCGAGGCGACAGAAACCGTTGGCCCGGTGGTGCGCGAGGCGACTGCTGCGCTCATGCCACGCCCCCCGCGGCGCGCGCGCCGTTGTGCCGGGAGAGGATCGTGACCGCGGCCGCGGCCTGATCTGGGCCGAGGAAGCCCCCCGCGTTTTCGGCGAGGGCGACGCGGGCGCCCTCGACCTGGCGCGCGCCGGCCCGGCCACGCAGCTGCTCGGTCAACTCGACGAGCTGCCCACAGCCGGTCGCCCCCACGGGGTGGCCCTTGCTGAGCAGGCCACCGCTGGGGTTGACCGGGACTCGGCCCCCCAGGGCGGTCGCTCCGGAGGCCAGCAGCGCGGGGCCCTCCCCATAGCCGCACAGGCCGAGTTCCTCGTAGATCTGCAGTTCGGCCGACGCGGCGGCGTCGTGGATCTCGGCCACATCCACATCCTCGGGACCGATGCCAGCCTGCCCGTACGCCTTCTGGGCAGCACGCTCGGCCGCTACCAGCTCGTTGTCGTCGCGTCCCGACGCCAGCGCCGTGGCACGCACCCGGACGGGATCCGCGTCTACGCGTGCAGCGTGCTCCGCGGAGCACAGCACCAGGGCCGCCCCGCCGTCACCGATTGGCGAGCACATCAGCAGTCGCAGCGGGTCGCTGATCTGACGGCTGGCGAGGACCTCCTCGAGGGTGACCTCGTCTCGGTACTGCGCCTTTGGGTTTAGAGCGCCATGACGGTGATTCTTCACCGCGACCTGTGCGAAATCGCGTTCCGTAGCGCCACTGCGCTCCATATATCGGCGCGCGAGCAGGGCGTAGATGTCCATGAACAGCGAGCCGCTGCCGCGATGCTGGTCGTCGCCGTAGACGTAGTCCTCGAGCTGATCGCGCCGCTCGATGTCGATGGCGGCGGCGAGCGCTTCAAAGGACCGCTGCTTGTCGGGATGCACCAGCTTTTCCGCGCCGACTGCGAGCGCGACCTCGCACTGTTCGGATGCGACAGCCATCCAAGCCAGGTGGAAGGCAGACGACGCCGACGCGCAAGCGTTCTCGACATTGATGATCGGGATGCCCAGGAGACCCGTCTCACGCAGCGCCGTCTGGCCCCGCACCATCTCCTGGCCGGTGATCAGGCCTGCGGTCGCGTTTGCGAAAAATGCCATCTCGACGGCGTCAGGACCGAGCCCGGCGTCGCGCAGCGCGCCCTCGGTCGCTTCCGCAGCCAGGCGCTTCAAGCTGGTCTCGGGGAACTTCCCGAAGCGCGTCATCGTCGCCCCGGTGATCAATACATCACGCATAAAAACCGCCCATTGTTGTACCGACCGGACGGTACAACAATGGCGGGCGGTCGTCAAGGCACGGCGATTGCCGGCACTACGTCCAGCATGCCGCGCAGAACGAGGTCGACGAGCTTGTCGGCGACCTCGTTGGAGCTCAGCGGTCCGTCGGGATGGAACCACACCCATGAGTAGTTGAAGATGCCCAGCACGCCCCTGAGCGTTATGGGGTCGGCGGCCCGGAACGTGCCGGCGTGAAACCCCTCCTCGAGGATGCTGCGCCAGACGGCCTCCCACCGCTCGCGGATGCGCTGTAGCTCTTCACGCCGCTCGCCGGTGAGCGCGTGCCCCTCCCGGAAATACAATGTGACCTCCGGAAGGTGGCTCGATATGGCGCGCATCTGCTCGCGGCCAAGCAGCCGGAGCTTCTCCTCCGGCGAGGCATCGAGTTCGGCGATCGCCTCGCCCCTGTCCAGTGCCTCCTCGACGTGACGCTTTGAGAGCGTGAAGAGGAGATCTTCCTTGCTCACGATGTGGTGGTAGAGCGCTCCCTTGCCGAGCCCGGTGGCTGCACTCAGCTCGGCGACGCCAGTTGCGGCGTAACCCTTTTCAGCGAACAGCTCGGCGGCGATCCGAAGGATGCGGTCCTTCGTAGTCTCGCCGGAACCTCGTCGGTCACGCGCGTACGAAGTTCGGTTGGGCTTCCCTCCGCTCGGAGGCGACGAGCAACTCGCGGGCGATGACGAGCTGCTGAATCGTCGGCGTACCCTCCTCGAGCCAGTTGAGGCGGGCGTCTCGGTAGAGCCGCTCGATCGGGTATCTCCGGGTGTAGCCGATGCCTCCATGCACCAGGAGGGCTCGATCTGTCACGCGCGCCACGGCCTCGAGGCCGAAGAGCTTGCAGATCGAGGCTTCCTGCGGGATCCGGCGGCCGGCGTCCCACTTCGCCGCGGCGTCGTGGAGCATCAGCCGCAGCGCATGCACATCCATGGCCATCTCCGCGAGGTACCGCTGTATCGCCTGGCGCTGCGCGATCGGCTTCCCGAAGGTCGTTCGTTGCTTGGCATACTCGATCGATAGATCCAGCGCGTACTCAGCTGTCCCGAGCGACGAGGCTGCAACGAATACCCGGCTGATCTCGAGCGCCTGCTCCATCTTGTCAACGCCCTCTCCCTCCTCCCCTAGGAGGTTCTCTACCGGGACGACCGCGTCCGCGAATGTGAGAAGGCCATGCTGGCCGCCCTTGCAGCCCATCGTCTCGGGCAGCGGCTCAATGGTGAGACCCGGCGCGTCCCGCTCGACCAAGATCGTGCTCAGCGACGGGCGACCGTTCTCTGCCCCTGTCTTCGCGAAGACCATGAAGTGACTCGCGAAGTCCGAGTTCGTAATCAGCCATTTACGCCCGTTAATCACCCACGACTGTCCGTCGCGGCGAGCGATGGTGCGAGTATCGGCACCGGTGCCCGAATCCGGTTCGGTTAGCCCGAAAGCGACGGACTTCGAGCCTTCGGCCACGCCGGGCAGGACCTCCATCCGTTGACGCTCGTCGCCGAGCTCATATAGCGCGTGGCCGATGGAGTTGTGCACGTGCACCAGCGCGCGAATGCCGCCATGGATCTTTGACAGCTCAGCGATTATCGGCAGGTACTGCTGTACGGTGAGCCCGGATCCGCCGTACTCTTCGGGTATCAGCAGCCCGAAGGCGCCCATGTCGCGCAGTGCCGGCCAGATCCTGCCCCGTGGGATCGACTCGGTGTTTTCGATCTCCTCCTCGTGCGGTGCGAGCTCGCGCCACATGCTGTCCGCGATCTGCTTTCTGAAGCGCTCGTATGTGACTTCGTTCATCCAGGCCTTCTACGCTGAGTCATGTACCGACCGATCGGTACAGCGTACTTGGTGAGCGGCTAGGCGTCAAGCATGGCGTCGTGCGCACGTCGCATCTGCGGAGGGACCTCGGGGTCGGAGTCGCCCTGCCCATGCGAAGCGATCCGGGGGCGGCCCGCCCGTGCGGAGCGACTACAGCGTTGCCGTCAGCCCGGCCGTTCGGCGGGGATACGGTGGTTCGTTCGTCGGAGCGTATGCGCACAAACGTGCCATTGTGCGCGGCGACTCCGAGGAGCAAAGATGCGGTCATGACCACTTATACACCGGCGATTCTGCGAGGTCGATTTGTGTATCCACGCACAGCCGAGGTCCGCTACGGGCCGGGGTCGTTAGGTGAGTTGGGTTCGCTGGCGGAGCAACTTGGCGCCCGGCGGGTCTTCGTCATCGCGTCAGCGACCCTGTTGTCGAAGGGGCTCGATGAGCAGGTGCGAGAAATCCTGGGCGACCGCTTGGTCGGCGTCCACCATGGCGTGGAGCAGCATGTCCCGCGGGCGTCTGTGATGAAAGCGGGCAATGCTGCACGCAGTGCGGGTGCCGACCTGCTCGTGAGCATTGGTGGCGGGACCCCGATCGACTGCACGAAGGGCGTCGCCCTTTGCCTGGCGGCGGGAATCGAACGGCCCGAGCAACTCGACGACTTCCACATCCGCTTCACATATCCCGATCGGATCGAGCGACCGACGATGCCTGACACAGCGCCACCACACGTGAGCGTGCCGACGACGCTCTCGGGCAGCGAGCACACTGACCTCTTCGGCATCACGGACGTCGAGCGCCAAGAGAAGCATCTCTACATCGGGCCGGCGTTCGCGCCGCGCATGGTGATACTCGACGCCGAGCTCGCGCTGTTGACCCCGCCTGACCTCTGGGCTGCTTCGGGCGTCCGCGCGATCGACCATGCGGTGGAGGGCACGCTCTCCCAGCGGCACGTGCCGTTCATGGACGCCCTTGCGCTCGAGAGCCTGCGGATCTTCCGGCGCCGGCTCGAGGAGAGCGTCGACGCCGCCGACCCGCTGGAAGCGCGCTGCGAGTGCCTGCTCGGCGCCTGGCTGGCGATCTACGCGCTGACGAACGTCGGCGCGGGTCTCTCGCATGCGATTGGCCACCAGCTTGCTGCCCAGTTCGACATCATGCATGGGGTTACCTCGGCGATCATGCTGCCGCACGTGATGCGCTTCAATGCCCCGGTCATTGGGGAACGGATGCTGCTCTTCGCGGAGCCGCTCGGCGTCGAAGTCGCCGGCTTGGAGATTCAGGACGCAACCAGCCGTGTGATCGCGGGACTGGCCGACCTAATCGAACGCCTGGAGCGGTTCGGCGTGCCCCATACGCTGCGAACCGCGGGAGCGACGCGACCCGAGCTCGAGCAAGTGGCGGAACGCGTCCTGCACGATGTGGGAGCCGCGGTCAACCCGCGACCACTCGAGCGCGCCGACCTGATGGAGCTATTCGACGCTGCCTGGTAGATGTCGTCGAACTAAGGAGCACCTTGTCCCGCCTGACACTGACATTCGACAATGGCCCTGACCCGACCTGGACCCCCCGCGTCCTGGATGTCCTGCGGGCTCACGACGTAAAGGCGACGTTCTTCGTGATCGGCCGCAAGCTCGTTCTTGGCCCGGAGCTCCGCGAAAGTGCTCGAACGTGCGCGCGAGGAGGGCCACTGGATCGGCAACCACTCGTACAACCATCTCTATTCGCTGGGCGACATCGACCGTCAGGATGCGTTCGATCTCGAGGTGACGAGCACCTTCGAGGTGCTCGGCGACCTCGCCCACCCCGACCGCCTCTTCCGGCCATTCTGCAATGCGGGCGTGGTCAATGAGCGTGTCTTCAAGCGCGTCGACGTCGAGCGTCTCTGTCAGGAGGGCTGCACGTGCGTGCTCTTCAACTCGCTCCCGCGCGACTGGAACGATGGTGAGGGATGGGTCGATCGGGCGCTTGCCGACTGCGGGACGCGGCCCTGGTCAACGATCGTCCTACACGACATCGCGGGCTACCCGGACGGAGTGGATGCCCGGCCGATGCGTCGACTCGAGGATTTCATCGTGGCGGCGCTCGACGCCGGTCACGAGCCGGTGCAAGAGTTCTCCCCCGACTGTGTTTTGATCGAGCGAGGCGAGGAGCGTCAGAGCCTCGAACGTCTGATGCACTGAGCTCCTACATTCGTTTGGACGGGGCGTGGTTCGCGAACGTGGGCTGGCCGAATGCGGCGTTTGGCGGGAGGCTTTTGCCATGAAACAGCGCGTCCTTGTCACCTATGGTGGTTATGACCTACACCATCCAGACTGCGGTGGGGCGCTGTCGGCGGCCGGCCTAGAGCTGGCCGTCCATCCGCGAGCTTCGACCCGGACGCCTGTGGAGCTAAGCGAGCTGATCGGCGACGCGGTCGGTGTGATCGCGGACGCCGATCCGTTCGATGGGGGGGTCTTCGCTCGTGCGCCACAGCTCAGAATCATCGCTCGAACCGGAGTTGGACTCGACTCGATCGACCTAGCCGCTGCGACCGCGGCCGAGGTGCTCGTCACGGTGACGCCAAACGTCAACCATGAGACGGTCGCGGACCATACGCTGATGCTGATGCTTGTAGTCCTGAGGCGTACCGTTCACGAAGATCATCGGGTCCGGGAGGGTGGCTGGCGCGACTTCGGCAGCCCGCTACGGCAGCTGCATGGGCTAACCGTCGGCCTCATCGGATTCGGCGCGATCGGTCAGGCGGTGGGACGACGGCTGCTCGGCTTTGGCGCCCAGCTGCTCGTCCACGACCCATGGGTCACCTACCCCGAGGTCACGCACGTCGAGCTCGACGAACTGCTGCGGTCCTCAGACGTCGTCTCCGTGCATACGCCCCTGACAGCCGACACCGCCTGGCTCTTGGACGAAGGCCGAATCGGCTCGATGAAGCGGGGGGCGATCCTCATCAACACCGCCCGGGGCGGCATCGTCGATCAGCGGGCCCTCACCGATGCTCTGTTGCGCGGCTGGCTGGCGGGCGCCGGGCTTGACGTCTTCGAGCTCGAGCCTCCGGCCGGGAGCGAACTGCTCGAACTCGATCAGGTCGTGGTCAGCCCTCACGTCGGAGGAATCAGTGAGGCGTCGAACCTGGCAATGTCGCGTCTGGCGACGGCAAGCGTTCTGGCCGCCCTGCGCGGGGAGGTTGCAGGTACGGTTGCGAACCCCGACGTGGTGAGCGCCGCGCGCTGGATCCGATGAGGCGGCCCGTGCGCGCCCTCCCGAGCTCACTGGAAGAGTTCCGCTCCGGCGCCCGCCGGCGGCTCCCCCGGCTCGCCTTTGACTTCATCGATGGCGCCGCAGACGCCGAATGCACACACCGCGCAAACGAAGAGGCGTTTGCACGTCGGACGCTGTTGCCGCGCTGCCTCGTAGACGTCTCGGAGCGTTCGCTGTCGCGATCGCTGTTCGGAGACCGCTATGAGTTCCCGCTCCTGATTGCCCCCACCGGTATGGCGCGCCTCGCCGGCGCCGGCGGGGACCTTGCCGGCGCTCGCGCCGCGCGTCAGGCCGGCATCGGGTTCACGCTCAGCACGATGTCAAGCGACTCGATTGAGGACGTCGCGGCCGTGGGAGGCATCCTCTGGTTCCAGCTCTACCTGTGGCCCGAGCGCGAGTTGATCGAGCGGTTCGTCAAGCGTGCCGGGGCCGCCGGCTACCGCGCGCTCGTGGTGACGGTGGATGTGCCCGTGATTGGCAATCGCCTGCGCGACGTGCGCAACGGCTTCGTCTTCCCACCGAGGTTCCGGCCTGGTACCGCGTGGGACATGCTCCGCCACCCTCGCTGGCTGGCGCGTGGACCTTCCCGAATGCGCTTCGGGAACATCGAAGCGCTGGCCCCGCCGGGAGCCGGCGTGCTCGAACATGCGAAGCTCGTCAACCGGTTCCTGGCGAACCCCGGCGCTGACTGGGCGATGTTCGACTGGGTGCGCGAGCTGTGGTCGGGGCCGCTGCTCATCAAGGGCATCCTGAGCGCCGAGGATGCTCAGCTAGCGGAGCGCCACGGTGCGGACGGAATCATCGTCTCCAATCACGGGGGCAGGCAGCTCGACGGCGCTCCCGCCAGCCTCGACGTGCTTTCAGAGGTCGTCGCCGCGGTGCCCTCAATGCCGGTTTTGCTGGACGGTGGCGTGCGGCGCGGATCGGATCTCGTCAAGGCCCTGGCGCTGGGTGCGGCCGGCTGCCTGATCGGGCGGCCGTGGCTCTATGGGCTCGCGGTGGGCGGCGAACAAGGAGTCGCGGCCGTGCTCGACATCCTTCGAGTCGAACTGGACCGGACCCTGGCGCTGATCGGCAGCAGGTCGCTTGCGGAGCTGAGCCCGGAGATGGTCCGGACGTCAACCGGCTCCGTCGCCGGCGAACCGCACCTCGCTGCCGGCCGTTGAGCTGGAGACGAGGCGCTGCGCGACGCGGGCGGTCGCAGGTCCTTTCGGCTGGCCGGAAGCTGTACGAATGTACGGTTGTCGGCGTCGAACCCGGCGATGACAATCTCCCCATGTACAGAATCGGAGTTGATATCGGCGGAACGTTCACCGACGTGGTGGTCGCTTCCGAGGACGGAAACGTGGTCAGGGCCAAGGCCCTCACGACCCCCGACGATTACACCGACGGCGTGATCAACGGAGTGGCAAACGCTGCCAGCGGATTGCGGACGACGGCTGAGCAGCTAATGGCCGACTGCGAGGGCTTCGTGAACGGCACGACCGTGGTCACGAATGCCATCGCCCAACATCGCGGGCGCCGTGTCGCCCTGCTGACAACCCGTGGTTTCAAGCAGTCGATCTATATCCATCGCGGCATCCGCGAGATCCAGCTGGATCTTCAGAAGGAGACGCGTCCGCCCGACATCGTGCCGCAGCGTTGGGTGGCCGAGATCGACGAGCGGGTCAGCCGTGGGGGCGAGGTCCTGGTTCCGGTGAATGAGGACGACGTTCGCAGGGAGGTCACGCGGCTCGTCGAGCAGGAGCAGATCGAGGCGCTTGCGATCTGTTTTTTGTGGTCGTTCCGCCATCCCCAGCACGAGCAGCAGGCGGCGCGGATCGTTTCCGAGCTCTACCCAGACTTGTTCGTGACCATCTCGTCGCGAGATCTACCCCCGCATTCGCGAGTACGAGCGCATGAACACGGCGGTGCTCAACGCATTCGTCTCCGCAGGCGCCGAGACGTACATCGGCAGGCTCAGCGAGCGCGTGCGAGCCATGGGCCTCGCGGGCGGGCGGATCGCGTTCATGCACGCGCTCGGTGGGCACACCAGCGCGGAGGAGGCGATGGCGAACCCAATCCACCTCGTGCATTCAGGGCCCGTCGGCGGGATAGTCGCCGCCACGCAGTTCGCTGCCGAGCTCGATGAATCGAACATCATCACCGCCGACATCGGCGGTACCAGCTTTGACACGGCACTGGTGCGCGGCAATCAGCCGGCGTATGCCCATCGCACCACCGTCAACCGTCTCCTGACTGGCCTATCCAGCATCGACGTGCACGCCATCGGAGCGGGCGGCGGGTCGATCTGTTGGGTCGATAACCGCGGCGTGCCGCAGATCGGTCCGCGGAGCGCGGGCGCGGATCCTGGTCCTGCCTGCTATGGAAGGGGCGGGCGAGAGCCCGCGCTCACCGACATCAACCTGATCCTTGGCCTCATTGATCCGGACAAGTTCTGGGGCGGCGTGCTGAAGCTCGATGTCGAGGCAGCACGAACTGCGTTGACGCCGGTCGCCGAGATGCTAGGCCGACCGCTCGAGGATGCCGCTGCCGGCTACCACGCGATTGCGATCACGCAGATGGCCAGCGCCATCGAAAAGGTGTCGCTCGGCCGTGGCTATGATCCTCGCGACTTCGTGGTGGTCGGTTACGGCGGTGGCTCCGGGCTGTTTCTCGGCGAGGTGTGCCAGGAGCTCGGGATTACTCGCTTGGTCATGCCACGAGCCGCAGCGACGTTCTCAGCCTATGGCCTGTTGTTCGCCGACGCGCTCCACTCGGCATCCACAACCGCGCAGTGGGTCGTCGGCGCGCATCCGGTGGAGCCGATCAACACGATCTACGACGAGCTGGAGAAGCGCGCGGTCTCGGCATTGCGGGAGGAGGGCTTCGGCGACGAGGAGATCGTCGTGCGTCGCGAAGCTGATCTGAAGTTCGCGGGTCAGTCGTTCGAGATCTCAATGGGTTGGCCGGCGCGACCCATTGCCGAGGACCAGCGCGAGTCCCTCGAGACGGCCTTCATCGAGGAGTACGAGCGGGTGTACGGCGCCGGGAGCGCCTGGGATGGGTTCCCGGTCGAGCTGCATACCGCGCGTGTGGTGGCTTCTGGCCTGACCCGAAAGCCCCCCATCGCCAGAGACTCCTCTGCCGCTCGGACGGTCGTCGCGGAGCCCGTCGGCGAACGTCAGATCCGGGTCGGGGACGAGATGCTCACCGTCGGCGCCTACGACGGCGGAGCGCTGTCGTACGCGTGCGTGGTCTCAGGCCCCGCTCTGATCGACGACGTCGACACGACGCTGCTCATCCCGCGCGGAGCTCGAGTGGAGATCGACCGGCTTCGTAACTACGTGTTCACCATCGACCGGGCCGCACGACCCGCCGCCGGCGACGGCGCTATGGCGGCCGTCAGTGCGTAGTCATGGTGTCCTGAACGAGGAGGTCCGAAATTGAGCACCACCACTACTTTGGATCCGATCCTGAACAAGGTGATTCACCGCAAGCTCGAGGCCGCGTGCGAGGAGGCCGCGATAACCCTGAACCGGACCTCCGGATCGCCGATCGTGACCGAGGCGAATGACTTCTCGACCTCGCTGCTGTCGCCGGAGGCCGAGGTGATCGCGTTCACGAGCTACTTGCCCCCGCACTTCGTCTCCGGCGTCAATGCCGTTCGGTACATCAACTCCACGCTTGACCTCAGCACGGTACGCCCCGGCGACCACTTCGCGACCAACGATCCATTCACCGCTCAACCGCTGCACTCGGCCGACCCAAGTGTGATCACGCCGGTGTTCGCTGAGGACGAGCTAGTCGCATGGGCGTATTCGTCGGTCCACGTGCTGGACATCGGCGGCCTCACGCCCGGCGGCTGGATCCCGGGCTCGTACGACCGCTTCGGAGAGGGCTTCATCTTCCCGTTGACGAAGATCGTTTCCGGTGGAACCTGGAACGAGCAGTTCGTGACGCTCTACCTGGCGAACGTGCGAATGGCTGAGTCCCTCAACGACCTCCGGTCCTGCGTCGCGGCCAACAACACGACCGTGAGCCGCCTCTCCGAGGTGTTCGAGCGATACGGCGCCGACACCGTGAAGGCGTACTGCGAGCACAACATGACGCTGAGTGAGCAGCATGCGCGCCAACGGATCGCCGAGCTGCCGGATGGAACGTATACGGCAACCGACTGGGTGGAGTACGACGGGCACGGGGTCGAGACTATGTCTCGGCTCACGCTGAAGCTGACGGTCCGCGGCGACGAGATGCTGATTGACGCGTCCGACTCGCCGCCAGAGGCCAACTGCTTCATCAACTCGACCCGGGCAGCGCTGCTGGGCTGGGTACTGGGCGCCGTGATCCGCACGCTGATGCCTGACCTCCCGATCAACTCCGGCGTAACGCGGGCGCTCCGAGTGGTCCGCTCGGAGCCGGGGACGATGCTCCACCCGAGCCGAAATGCGGCCAGCTCCGCCGGCCACATGGAGTCGGGCACCAAGGTCTTGCGCGCTTTTCACTCGGCGCTGCACAAGGCTGTTGGCCTGAGCTCGAACCCCGAGATACGGAGCCGCTCCGCTGGGCTCGGCGGCAACGTAGCGCCACACAATGTCGTGTTCGGCATCAGCGACGAGGGGGTCAACGTCGTCTGGGTGTCGTTCGATTCCCTCGGTACCGGACTCGGCGCCCAGTCCAACACCGATGGGCGGGATTGCGGTTGCTATGAGGACATGACCGGATCGCGGATGCTCGACATCGAGCTCGAAGAGTCGACTCCCGTGGTGCACTTCTACCGCCGGCTCCTCCCGAACTCCGGGGGGCACGGGTACCGCCGCGGTGGCATGGCGATCGATACTGCGTGGCGGCTGCTCGGCATGCAGCAGGCCCAGATCACGATGTTCTCCAACGTGACGCGGGTGCCGTCGACTGCACCGGGGGGCGGCTACCCCGGGTCGGGCACGGGCAACCTGATCTTCGAAGGTGGGATCGAGGCTCCGTCAGTCACCGATCTCGGGGCACGGTTCATTGCGGAGGACCTGGTCGAGGGAAGCACGCTGCCGCCGTCGCACGCCACGAACCTCAAGCTGGGTGTGAACGACGTCGTACGGACGTACAGCGCCGGCGGCTCCGGACTCGGCGACCCGCTGTTCCGGGAACCCTGGCGGGTGGCGGAGGATCTCGAGAACGCAATGATCACCGAGGACGTCGCCGATTCGGTGTACGGGGTAGTGCTCGACGGCGACGGCACGCCGGATAAGCAGGCCACTGGCGAGCGCCGCAGTCAGATTCGCGCCGAGCGGCTCGGGCGCACCCCGAGCCACACGCCCGCGGAGATGACCGAATACCGCAGCCCGCTTCGCATTCAGGAGAGTGACGGGCAGTTGCAGACCGCGTGCAACCACTGCGGCGAGGTCATCGGGGCGGCGTCGCAGAACTGGAAGGACAACGCGAGCAGCCGCTCTTGGCCGCTCGAGGAGCGGGCCGCGTACCTTGGCTCGAAGGTCCGGACGACACACATAATCAAGCTCGCCATGTGGGAGCACTACTGCCCCGCGTGCGGATCGTTGCTGGACGTCGAGACCCTCGAGGAGGGAGAGAGCCCGCCGCATGACATTCAGCTCGGCGAGACAGACTCCAGGAGCGGAGAGGCGTTCTGATCACCATGGAGGCCGGCGCCAGAGACCGGCTTCCGTCACCACCGAGGAGAGCAAATCGTGCATAGAGACGCTCATAAGCTCAGAGAGAAGTGGCGCAACGGCCAGCGCGACGCTCGGGCCCTTCGTACAGCTTCCGGCGCCGGGCGAGGTCGAGATCTTTGCTCACGTTGGCTTCGATCACGTGATCATCGACTTCGAGCACGGCACGCTCAATCTCGAGACGACCGAGAACATGATGCGCGCTGCACACGGGCAAGGAATCGTCCCGTTCGCACGCGTACTGGCCAACCGTCCCGAGTGGATCGTCCAGGCTCTAAACATTGGCGCGGCTGGCGTGTTGGTCCCGCACGTCGACAGTGCTGAGGAGGCACGCGCTGCGGTGGGTGCCACCCGGTTTCGTCCCCAAGGGACGCAGACGACACCACAGGAGGATCTGTTCAACCGAGGCGTCTGTCCGTTCGTACGGGCAGCCGATTACTCGGCCTCGAAGGGCCCGACCTATTACGCGGAAGCAAACGAGGCGGTGATTGCGGGGGTGCTGCTTGAAGGACGGAGCGCCTACGACGAGCTCGACGAGATGCTGGAGATCGCGGCGCTCGACCTGATCATGGTGGCGCCGTACGACCTCTCGCAATCGCTGGGCATTACAGGCGAGATCTACCACGAGGCGGTTATCGAAACGGTCCGGTCAGTTGCAGAACGAGCCCGTGTGGCCGGGAAAGTGGTGGGGGTGTTCGCCGAAGAGCCGGCCCGTGCGGCTGCCTGGGCGCATCACGGCGTCAGCTTCATTGGAATGGATGTCGACTCCCAAATCGTGCGCCGCGGCGCGCAACGCCACGTGGACGAGTTCCGCCAGGAATTCGCTTCCGCTGTCGACCAGAAGGCGGGGGTGACCATTTAGGACCGCTAGTTCGCCCCTCGACCGCTAATAGGTCCAAGCCGAGTTGGAGATAATGGCTACGAAGCGGCGCACGCAGTGGTCGATCACGAAGGATCAAGAGTGTTGAGGAGGATGACGGCGTGGACCTAACGCGCGCGGTCATCTCCCGTCTTGAGGCCGGCCCGACCGAGGCCGGCATGACCGACGTGCTACGCCTGATGTGCGACGAGCTTTCAGTCGATCGGATCTCACTGCACTCCTTCGACCACGCGCGAAGACGTTTCCGTGTAATCGCGAGCGCAGGCAGCCCGATCCTGGAGCCAAACACAGAGCTGCCGATTGAGACCACCACGCAGCTGGTGCTGCCGGCGGCTGGCCGTGTCTTCCGCCGCTCGAACTTCCATGACGAATCGTTTAATGCAGCGCTCGATCACCTGGTCTGCGATCTCGGATTCAAATCCGGGGTTTCGGTACCGCTGTTCCTCGGCAGCGGTCCGATCGGCGCGTTGGCGGCGAGCTGCGCGGAGGCGAATCTCGACTGTGATCCCCTCCTGGACGTGATGGGCGGCGTGGCCGCGACAATGGCGCTTGCCCTACATTCACACTGGTCCGCCGTAGGTTGCCGCGCCGCGGTCTGCCACGACGACACGGTTGTCGCGCAGGGACTCGCACGGATCATCGAGCGCGCGGTAGGTACCAGCGTGAGGGTCTGCTCGACGTTCGACGAGCTCGTCACTGACGGGCGGCTCTCGGCGCAGTCGACCGAGCTGCTGATCTGCGACACGGTGTTCGCCGGACGCCGGCTCGACGACTTCCTTCCCGAGGCGCGCGAGCACGGACTCAGCGGCCCGGTGCTGGTGATCGCGACGAATCCGTCGCAGCATGCTCTCAACCTCGCAGTTCGAGCCGGGGTGCTCGGCTTCGTCGCGCGGAACGCCGGGCCTCACGCTATCGAGCAAGCGGTGCAAGACGTTCACGCCGGCCGCACACACGGGCTCGACGGTGAGGGGATCCGCGAGTCGGATGGGCCGGCGATCGCGATCAACCTCACGCCTCAGGAGGCGCGTGTCCTCCTCCTTTTAGACCGCGGGCTTCGTTTCAAGCAGATCGCCGGCGAGATGATGATCTCGGAGTCGACCAGCAAGGGCTACGCGCGAAACCTGTTCAGTAAGCTGGGCGCGACGTCGCGCAGCGAGGCTGTGTACTTCGCTCGCCGCTCCGGACTGCTGGACCTGCTTCCGCCAGCCGAGCAGGAGCGAGAGTTTCGTCGGGGGTTGCCGCGCCGCCCGCTGTAAGAATGTGCGCCCCCACTGGAGGAGAGCGATGACGTATTACCTCGGCGTCGACATCGGCGGCACGTTCACGGATTGCGTGGCCGTCGATGACGAGGGGCGCGTCTTCCAGGCGAAGACGCCTTCGACGCACGGTACAAGCCCCGTGGAGGGAGTCATCGCCGGGCTGAAGCTCCTCGCCGGCGAGTCGGGGACGAGCTTCGACGAGCTGCTGGCCGACGCCGACCGCTTCAGCCACGGCACGACGATCGGCACCAACCTGGTGGTCGAACGAAAGGGCGCGAAGGTCGGCCTCCTCGCGACGGCGGGCCACGGCGATGCGCTCCTGATGATGCGCGGGGCGGGCCGCACCGCGGGCGTCTCAATCGACCAGGTTTTCTCCGTCCACGACACCGACAAGCCAGCGCCGCTGGTCCCGCGCCGCCGGGTCGCGGACGTCGCCGAGCGCATCACCGGCGATGGCACGGTGCTGGCGCCGCTCGACGAGGAGGCCGCCCGCCAGCGGATCCGCGCCCTGCAGGCCGACGGCGGTGTTGAGGCAATCGCTGTCGCTCTGCTGTGGTCGTTCCGCAACCCGGCGCACGAGCGACGCCTCCGCGAGATCGTCGCCGAGGAGGCACCCGATCTCTTCATTTCGGTCTCGAGCGAAGCCTCCCCGCGGCAGGGCGAGTATGAGCGGACCGTGGCCACCGTCATCAACTCCTACGTCGGACCCGCTTCGAGCGCTTACCTCGACGAGCTCGCCGACGCGCTACGTGACCACGGTCTGCGCCGACCGCCGTTCATCATGCAGGCCAACGGCGGTGTCATCCCCATCGAGGTTGCCCGCCGCCTCCCGGTGATGACGATCGGATCCGGACCGGCCGGGGGCCTCGCGGGAACGGCCTCGATCGCTGCAGCGAGCGGTCATACGCATGTGATCGCGACCGACATGGGCGGCACGTCGTTCGAGGTCGGGCTGGTGGTCGACGGGGCCGCGGTGCTCGCCGGCCAGGAGGTCCTCGACCAGTACACATTCCGGCTCGCGCACCTCGACCTGCGCTCGATCGCGTGCGGCGGCGGCTCCATCGCGCGCGTCGAGCCCCACTCCGGTGGGTTGCGGGTCGGCCCCGAGTCGGCCGGCTCGGACCCGGGCCCGGCGTGCTACGGGCGTGGGACCGAGCCGACGGTGACCGACGCCGATGTCGTGCTCGGGCTCATCGACCCCGAGCGCTTCCTCGGCGGTCGCATGAAGCTCGACAGCGATGCCGCGGTGCGCGCGGTCGAGCGCGTCGCCGGCCCGCTCGGCCTGTCGGTCGAGCGTGCCGCGGCGGGGATCGTCCAGGTCAACTCGCTGCGCGCCGCGACATTGATCCGCCAGCGCACGATCGAGCAGGGCCTCGACCCGCGCGACTTTGTCCTGTACGCCTTCGGCGGTGCAGGACCGGTGCACGCCTTCGCGTTCGCCCAGGAGCTCGGCGTCAGGGAGGTGGTCGTCCCCCTGGGTAACGGCGCCTCGACACTGTCGGCGTACGGGATCGCCGCCAGCGACGCGATGCGCACGTTCGAGCAGGAGTGCCGGGTGCGCGCGCCGTTCGACGCCGGCGAGCTCGCCGCCGTCATCCAGGACGTCGAGCAGCGTGCCCTCGACGCGCTGCAGGAGGCCGGGTTCGAGCGGGGCGCCGTTGAGCTCGAACGGACCGCGCTGATGCGCTACGCCGAACAGTTTCTGCAGGAGCTGCCGCTGGAGATCCGGCCCGGGCCGATCGGCGAAGACGTGTGCCAAGAACTGCGCGTACGGTTCGACTCCGAGTACGCGCGGCTGTACGGCGAGGGCGCACGAGCCGTTTTCCAGGCGATCGAGATCTTCGCGGTCCGCGTCACGGCGCGCGTCCCACTGGGCTTCGCCGCCCCGACGGCGAGCCGCGACGGCCACCCGCGCCGGGAGCTCGAGCCCGATCACACACGCCGCGTCCACTGGCCGCACGAGGGCGCCTGGGTCGACACCGCCATCCACGACGGCGAGGCACTCGGCGAGGGCGAGACCATCGCCGGCCCCGCGGTGGTCGACCTGCCGCACACGGCGGTGTGCGTCGCGAGCGGCCAGCGACTGCACCGCGACGCCCGCGGCAACCTCGTGCTGACCACGGCCTGACTGAGGAAGCGACCATGACCGCCACTGACACAACGACCGTTCCCTCCGCACGTGAGGTCGGCTTCTGGGACGGCGTGGCGCGCTCGTACATCCCCAGCGATCCGCTGCCCCTCCCACGCTCGCTCACGCTGCACGACACGGCGGCAACCGACGTCGACCCAGTCACGTACGAGGTCGTCCGCTACGCGTTGATGAACGCCAACTTCGAACACTCAGCGCTGCTCCAGCGGCTGTGCGTGTCGCCAATCACGATGCTCACGCGCGATTTCCAGACGTCGCTGCTCACCGAGGTCGGCGACTTGGTCTTCCTCGGGCCCAATCTGCAGTACTTCTCGAACAGCCACTCGCTCTCGATCAAGTTCATCCTCGAGAAGCGCGCCGACGTCATCGACGTCGCCCCGGGCGACATGTTCCTCAGCAACGACCCGTATGTCGGCGCGCCCCACCAGCCCGACACAGCGCTGCTCGCGCCCGTGTTCGTCGGCGACGAGCTCTTCTGTTGGCTGGCCAACACACTGCACTACTCCGACGTCGGCGGCTCGACCCAGGGCTCGTTCTGCATCGACGCGCAGGACACCTGGCAGGAGCCGCTGAACTGGCCGCCGGTAAAGCTCGTCGACGGCGGTCGGGTGCGCGACGACATCGCCGAACTGTTCGTCCGCCAGAGCCGGCTGCCGGCCGCCGTGCACATGGACATGCGCGCCGCGATCGGCGGTAACGAGACAACGCGCGAGAAGGTGTCGGGGCTGGTCGAGCGGTACGGCGCCGAGGTCGTCAAGGCGGTGATGCGGGGGACAATGGATGCGGCGGAGACGCTGTTCGTCGAGCGTCTGCGCTCGATCCCTGACGGCACCTGGAGCCGCCGGGCGTTCACGGAGGCAGCGATCCCCGGCGATCGCGAGGTCTACGCCTACCAGATCAACATCACCAAGGACGGCGACCGCCTGCTCGTAGACAACCGCGGCACCGACCCGCAAGCAGGGTCGATCAACGTCACGTTCGCCGCGTTCTCGGGCGCCGTCCTCGCGGCGATCACGCAGAGCATGACGTCCGACCTCGCGGGTGCGTACGGGGGGGTGTATCGGCGCGTCGAGTTCCGTCCCGAGCCCGGACTGCTCAACTGCTGCGAGTACCCCGGCGCAGTGAGCCCGTCCGGCGCGCTGACCACCGAGATGCAGCTCAACATCGCGGTCATCGCGGTCGCCACGATGCTCTCGTGCGGCGACCCCGAGGCGCGCGACCTGATCCTGGGGCCCAACATCCCTCACTTCTATGGGACGATTCAGGGCGGCCTGGACACGGCGGGCAACCCGTGGATCTTCCCGAACACCAATGGGATGATGGGCGCGCTGGGCGGGATGCCCGAACGCGACGGCGTCGACGTCGGCGGGCACTTCTGGATCCCCGAGGGCGTCGCCAACAACGTCGAGGACATCGAGGCGCAGTTCCCGATGGTCCTGCTGTACCGATGCCTCCTCGACGCGAATGCTGAGGGCGCCGGGCGCCACCGCGGCGGGCTGGGTTTCGTCGAGGGCACGATGCCGTGGAAGGCGGCGTACTTCCAGATGGCGCTGGCGACCAACGACTCGTTCCCGAAGGGCGCCGGCGTCTTGGGCGGCAACCCGGGCAGCCTCTCGCCGCTGCTCGTCAAGCATGGCACGGACGTGCTGAACCGGCTCGCCGAGGGCCACGTGCCTCGGTCGGTCGACGAGGTGAGCGGCGAGATCCAGCCGGTCGAGCCGAAGATCACGCCGTTCGAACTCGCGGAGGGCGATGTCTGGGAGTGGGTATCACCCACCGTCGGTGGCTATGGCGACCCGGTGCGCCGGGACCCGGCGGCGGTGCTGGAGGACGTCGAGGCTCGGCTGCTTGATCCGGCTGACGCGGAGCGCTTGTACGGCGTCGTCGTGCGAGAAGGTTCGGTGGACGTGGCGGCGACTGCGGAGCGCCGGCAGGCGATCCGTCGCGAGCGCCTCGACGGCCAAGACCCGGGCGAGGAGGTCTCCCCGCCCTCCGGTGCTCAGCGCGTCGGCGACCTGCTCTACGTCGTCGACGGCCGCTGGTGGTGCAATGGCGCCGACCTCGGCGCGGTGCAGGACAACTACAAGCTGGCTGCCCGCATGCGTGAGCTGGCATGGCATGAGCTCGGGCCGGAGTTCACGCCGCCCGAGTACGCCACCGACATGGCGGCGAAGGTCGTGTTCCGCGAGTTCCTGTGTCCCGTGACGGGGCTGCGGATCGACACGGAGCTCGCGCGTCCGGGTGAGCCGCCTTTGCACGACGTGATCCTGCGCTGAGTCAGGCCTCGCGGCGGCCTGGGAGTCAGGCCTCGCGGCCGGGCCTGCCGAGGGACACTGTGCCCAAGGCGGCCCCGCCATCGATGCCGATCGCCTGACCGGTGACGTACCCGGCCTCTTCGGAGACCAGGAAGGCGACGAGCGCGGCGACCTCGGCCGGCTGGCCCATGCGCCCACTCGGGAGCAGCCGCGCCCCGACGCGCTCGAGGACGTCCGCGGGCATGGCGAGCACCTTCTCGGTGGCTATGAGCCCGGGCAGTACGGCGTTTGCCGTGATGCCGTACCCGACGTTCTCGGCCGCGACCGTCTTGGCCATGCCGATCAGGCCGGCCTTCGACGCGCTGTAGGCGACTTGACCGGGTGCGCCCATGGCAGCGGCCATGCTCGACATGACGACGATGCGCCCGTGTCGTCGTTCGCGCATCCCGCCCAGGCAGGCCTGGACGACGCGAAACGAGCCGCTCAGGTTGACGTCGATGTCGCGCTGCCACTTCTCCCGGCTGATGCGGTGGGCTGGCGACAGGATGTCGACGATCCCGGCGTTGGAGACGCAGGCGTCGATGTCCTCGAGTCCCGGCAGCTCGTCGGTGCCGAGGTCGACGACGATGTCGGCCGGCGCGCGGACGTCGAGCGTGACGACGTCGAAGCCGTCGGCTCGCAGCCGCTCGACGATCGCGCGTCCCAGTCCGCCGTTGGCGCCGGTGAGAAGCGCGCGTGGCACGCGATCAGCCCTCGGCGGCGGATGTCGCGCGCCGTGCGCGGACGCCGGCCACCAGGTCGTTCAGCGTCGCCACTATGTTCTCCTCGCTCGCCCACGGACCGAATACGGCGTCCACGCCGCGCGCTTGCAACGACACGCGGTCGTCCTCGGTGAGGACCGCGCCCCCGACGACGGCGGCGGCGCCGACCCGCCGCGCGGCGGCGACGAGGTCGTCGATGTAGGCAGTCAGCTCCCACGAGTGGATCGACACGCCGATCACCTCGGCATCCTCGTGCTCGGCGGTGGCCGCCATCTTCTCCGGAGTGTTGAAGCGGCCGAGGTAGATGACCTCGAACGCATGCCGCATCAGCAGCCGTGCGACGGCCATCGCGCCGACCTCGTGCTGGTCGAGGCCGAGCGTGCCCACCACGACGCGCCCGGGCGCGACGGCCCTGGTGGTCATGCGAAGGGATCGCCCGGGTAGCCGTAGCTCTCGCGCAAGACGGCCGCCATCTCCCCGATCGTCGCCTCGGCCTCGAACCCGGCCACGATCGGTGCCATCAGGTCTGCCGAGCGGTCGTCGGCGGCGGCCCGCAATGCGGCCAGGGAGCTCTGGAGGGGGGCGGGATCGCGGTCCGCGCGCCAGCGCGCGACGCGGTCGGCGTGCGCGTGGTCGGGCTCGAAGCGCGCCTCGGCGATGTCGCGAAGCAGCGTGTCCTCCTCGCCGATGGCGTGGTGGCAGTTGACGCCGACGACGCGCCGCTCACCCTGTAGCACCTGGCGCGAGTGGCGGTCCATCGTCTCGGCGAAGATGGCTCGGAAGAAACCGCCGTCAACGAGCTCGGCGACGTCGCCGGCGGACTCGATGCGCCGCACCTCCGCGTCGATGCGCCGCTCGAGATCGTCGGTGAGGTGCTCGACGTACCACGAGCCACCGAGCGGGTCCCGACGCGCGCCCGACGCCGGTCTCCTCGGTGACGACCTGCTGAGTGCGCATCGCCACCAGATGGGCTGTGTGCGACGGCGTGCGGAACGGCTCATCGAACGTGGATATCTCCAGTCCGCGTACGCCGGCCATGCCCATCGCCAGCGCCTGGACAGCGCCGCGGATCACGTTGTTGATCGGCTGCTGCGCGGTCAGCGACATGCCGGACGTATGTACCGCCACGTTGGCCGCCAGCGAGCGTGGGTCCTGGGCCCTGAACTCGTCGCGCATCATCCGCGCGTACAGGCGCCTCGTCGCGCGGATCTTGGCGATCTCCTCGAAGAGGTCCATCCGGCAGTTGACCAGGATCGCGATCCGCGGGGCGAACTCGTCGACGTCGTGCCCGCGCGCGATCAGCCGTCGGGTGACCTCGCGGATCTCGACGAATCCGAGCGCCATCTCCTCGACGGCGTCAAGGCCGCCGTCGGAGATGTAGTACGTGTCTTCGACGAAGTGATGGAATCGCGGCATGTTGCGCATCGAGAACTCAATCGCGTCGAGAGAACTGCGGAGCCGCAACTCGACCGGCATGAACTGCGCGTAGCAGCAATCCTCGACATAGAGCGGTGCGTTGATGACCGAGCCGCGCAGCACCGCGGGCTCAATTCCGTGCTCGCGCGCCGCAGAGATAGAAGCCGGCGACCGCGAAGGCCGGCGGCAGCGAGTGCGACGCGCTGATCCTTTCGAGCGGGATGCCCTCGTAAAGCTCGACGAAGTCGAGCAGGCGGCATAGCGACACCCCGGCCGCGCCCACCGCCGGGCGGGCCATCCGGTGGTCGGGGTCGATGAGCGCCTCCGTCGGCGTGTCGCCGATCACATCGAGGCCCAGCGCGCCGTGCGAGATGAGCTTTCGGAACTGCTCGTTGGAACGTGCTGGGGAGCCCTCGCCGGAGAGCTCGCGCTGGATCCAGCCCTCGGTAGCGGCACCGCCCCGCTGTCCGCGGGTGTAGGGGAACGTCCCCGGGTCGCCGAGGTCACGCTCGTAGTCGAGCCCGGCCACGTCGGCAGGGCGATAGACGCGCTTCACGGGAATGCCGGTGTCCGTCCGCAGCTCCTCCGAGGCTCGTACGGCAGGTGTGCTCATCGGGCAATGAAACCATAGGGCCTGACTATGCGGCTCGGGCCATGATTCGGGATAGTTCGACGCTGAGCCTGCTTGGTTGGATCGGAGGGAGAGATGGAGACAACGCATGTGTTCCAGCCGGACGCTCGTCACGGGGCTGCGGGCCCGTCGACGATGTGCGCTGCCTTTCAGGCGACGGTCGCGGAGCATGCGGACCGTGTCGCGCTCAGGACCAAGGGCGACGGCGTGCGCATCACGTGGGGCGAGTACGGCAAGCGCGTCCGACGAATGGCCGCCGGCCTGCACGCGCTCGGGCTGCGCCGCGGCGACACCCTGGCGCTCATGATGACCAACCGCCCGGAGTTCCACCTCATCGACACCGCGGCGATGCACCTCGGCGCGGTGCCCTTCTCGGTCTACAACACCTCGGCGCCGGAGCAGGTGGAGTTCGTGCTGCGCGACTCTGGCGCGCATATCGCGGTCGTGGAGTCGTCCTTCCGCGACCGCGTGCGCACAGAGCACGTCTTCACGGTCGACCAGCTCGCGGAGCTCGAGGCGCGAGGCGAGTCATCCGACATGGACTTCGAGGCGGCGTGGCGGACCGTGCAGCCCGACGACCTGCTGACGCTGATCTACACGTCGGGCACGACCGGCGATCCCAAGGGCGTGCAGATCACGCATCGGAACATGGCTTTCACCGCCCGCTCATACGACGCGTTGATCCGGTTCCCGCGCGGGGGTGACGTCGTCTCGTACCTGCCCATGGCCCATATCGCGGAGCGCGACTGCTCGCATTACTTCGCAATGATGTTCGCCTTTCGGGTCACCTGCGTGCCCGACGCGCGGCAGGTCGCCGCCCACTTCCCCGACGTACGCCCGGCGTGGTTTTTCGCGGTCCCGAGGATTTTCGAGAAGCTCAAGGCAGCGATCGAGGCGGGCGCCGACGGTCGCCTGCGCGAGGCGATCGACCGGGGGAGAGCGCGCCTCAGCGGCGAGGACGGCCCACCGCCAGACGAGCGGGTGCTGGCTGCGCTGCGCGAGCGGCTCGGCCTCGACCGGCTGAAGGCGCTCAACGTGGGCGCGGCGCCGACGCCGCCCGAAGTCATCGAATTCTTTCATGCGATCGGCCTGCCGCTCGGCGAGCTGTGGGGGATGAGCGAGACCACCGGCCTGGGGACCTGCAACCCGCCTGATCGCGTGAAGGTCGGCACCGTCGGGCCGCCGGCGCCCGGCGTCGAGATCCGCCTGGCCGACGACGGCGAGATCGAGGTCAGCGGCGACTGCGTGATGCCGGGGTACCGCAACCGGCCCGACCTCATTGTGGAGGCATTCACCGATGACGGCTGGCTGCGCACCGGCGACATCGGCGCGTTCGACGAGGACGGCTACCTGTCGATCGTCGACCGCAAGAAGGAGCTCATCATCAATGCCGCGGGCAAGAACATGTCGCCGGCCGCCATCGAGAGCAGGCTCAAGGCCGCCAGCCCGCTCGTCGGCTCGGCGATCGCGATCGGCGACGACCGCCCGTATAACGTCGCGCTCATTGTGCTCGACCCGGACGGAGCGGGAGCCTTCGCCCGCGAGCACGGCCTCGGGGGTCGGTCTGTCAGCGAGCTGGCAACGGCGCCGCCCGTCCGTACGGCGCTTGAACAGGCAGTGGAGTGCGCCAACCAGAAGCTGTCGAGCGTCGAGCAGATCAAGCGCTTCCGCGTCCTGGCGACGGAGTGGCAGCCAGGCGGCGACGAGCTCACGCCGACGATGAAGCTGAAGCGTCGGCCGACCGCGGAGAAGTACGCGGCCGAGATCGAGGAGCTCTACGCCGCAGGTCGGGCGTGAGCCCACGCGGAGTCAGGTTGAGCGTCGGTTCAGGATCTAGAAAGCTGTGCCCGCCCGGGGAGGTCCTTCCCGCCGTGCGGGGGCAAAACGGCGCGGGAAGGGCCTTGGGTCAGGCGGCGGGGTCGACTAGCACCTTGCCGATCGCGCCGCCCTCGACGGCGTCGTGCGCGTCGGCGATTCGGTCGAGCTCGAAGCGGTGCAGGGGTAGCTCGCTGAGCGCTCCCTCGCGCAGCGCCCGTGACACGCCGTCGACCGCTTGGCGCAGCGCCGGTCGCGGGATGGTGTAGATGAGCACCGCGCGCAGGACCACGTTGCGCGACATGAACAGACCGAGGTCAAGCGACGTCGGCACGCCGGTGGTGGCGTACGCGGCGATCGCCGCGTTGCGCGCCGCCACGGCGGCGGCCAGGCCAACGTTCTCATGGAGGGCCACCTCGACGATGCGGTCAACGCCGCCCGGCGCCAGCTCCCGGACACGCGCCGCCATGTCCTTGGCTCGGTAGTTGACGACCTCGTGGGCGTTGGCCGCGCGCGCAAGCGCGGCCTTCTCCTCGCTGGAGACGGTCGCGATCACATTCGCGGCGCCGACCCAGCGCGCCAACTCGATCGCGTAGTGGCCGACGGCGCCCGCGCCGCCGGTGACCAGTACGGTGCGGTCGCGCACGGGCCCGTCCGCCGTCAGGCAGTGGTAGGCCGTCAACGCGGGAATGCCCAGGCTGGCCCCGAGCTCGAAGCTCACGCCGTCGGGCAGGGCGACGGCCTGCTCGGCGGGCAAGGTGCAGAGCTCGGCAGCCGTGCCGTACTGACGCTTGTACGCGGCGAAGTAGAGCCACACCCGCTCGCCGATTCGCGCCGGGTCGACTCCCTCGCCGACGGCCTCGATTGTGCCCGCGCCGTCCTGGTTGGGGATTTTGAACTCGAGCCCCTCCAGCGGGCCGCCCCGCCTGATGCTCTTCGCGTTCGCCGCGCGCTCCTTCCAGTCGGTGGGATTGACGCCACAGGTCGCGATCCGCACCTGCACCTCGCCGGGCCCGGGCGGCACGGGATCGATCTCCCGCAACGACAGCACGTCGCGGGCAGGTCCGGTCGTGGTGAAAACGGCGGCGCGCACTTAGGCGCCGGCGACCACTTCACCGGTCAGCTCGCGCATGCGCTCGACGAGCCCGTCGAGAGAGGTGCCGGTCGGGAAGACGGCCGCAGCGCCCGCGTCGATCAGTTTGGGCACGTCTGCGGCCGGGATCGTCCCGCCCACGACCACGACCACGTCGTCGGCGCCAGCCTGCCGGAGCGCCTCGACCGTCCGCCGCGTGAGCGCGAGGTGCGAGCCGCTGAGCACGCTCAGGCCGACCACCGCGACGTCCTCCTGCAGCGCCGTCGCGGCGATCTCAGCGGGCCGCTGGCGGATGCCCGTGTAGATGACCTCAAATCCCGCATCGCGCAGGGCGCGGGCGACCACCTTGGCGCCGCGATCGTGGCCGTCGAGGCCGGGCTTGGCGACGACCACGCGTGCGGGCATTCGCGCCTACGTCCTCCGCGCGTTCGATGCCGGGCGGGACGCGACAGCTGTCGCGGGCATTGCTGTCGCCGCCCAGTGCTCGTCGGCTACCCACAGTTCGGCGAACCGGCGCACCGCGTCGGTCTCCAGCTCAGGGTGCGCGTTGGGCCGGACGGCCGAGATCACCTGCTTGATCGAGCGCCCGCCCCCAGGCGGTAGCGCGGCGAATGCCGTGGCGAGGTCGCGCCAGCTCGCCTCAAACGCATGGCGTGGAGCGACGACCTCCACCAAGCCGATCCGCTCGGCCGCTGCGGCGCTCAGACGACGGCCAGTGGCGATCAGCAGTAGCGCCTGGCTGCGGCCGACGAGCTCCGCCAGCCGCTCGGCGCCGCCCCAGGCGGGCATGATCGCGAGGCGGACCTGCGTGAATCCGATCTGCACGTCGTCGGCGGCGACGCGGATGTCGGCCGCGACGGCGACCTCGGCCCCACCGCCGAGCGCGTGGCCGTTGATGGCCGCGATGACTGGGAGCGGGAACGTTGCGACGCGGTCCAGCAGCCGCCGCATGCGCCTCGCCATGTCGGTGGCGCCCGCCTCGTCGCGGATGGCGCTCAGCTCCTTGAGGTCGCCGCCTGACACGAACGCCCGCTCGCCGGCGCCCCGGATCACGAGGACCTCGGCCGGCCCCTGCTCGATCTGTGCCAGCGCGCTGTCGAGCGCCGCGATCGTCGCCAGTCCAATCGCGTTGCGAGCGGCGGGCCGGTCGATCGTGATAACCGCGAGCCTGCCGTCAACGGCGACGCCCACCTCGGGGGCTCCGCCGGCGACCTCGGAGGTGGGGGAGTCGTGAGTGGCGATGTCCGATATCATATCGGATATGGCGGAACTCGAGAGTCGGGCCGCGCCGCCCTCGCCGGACGGGCCTGCAGGAGCCGACGGCCAAGCAGCCGGGCGCGCCGCCGTGACGACGGACGGCGGCCTGCCTCTCAAGCCGGTCTACGGGCCTGAGGACGTCGCCACGGCGCCACCGCCGCCCGGCAGCTTTCCGTTCACGCGCGGGAACTTCGGCGGCGGCTATCGCGACAGGCTGTGGACGTTCCGCCAGTACTCCGGCTTCGGTACCGCCGAGGAGTCGAACGCGCGCTACCGCTACCTGCTCGACTCGGGCGGAACCGGGTTGTCCGTCGCGCTCGACTTGCCGACCCAATGTGGCTTCGATTCCGACGACCCAGAGGTCGAGGGCGAGGTCGGCCGCGTCGGCGTCGCCATCGACACGCTGCACGAGATGGAGATCCTGTTCGACTCGATCCCGCTTGACCGCGTCAGCACGAGCTTCACGATTAACGGGACGGCGGCGATCCTGCTCGCCCTCTACGTCGCCTGCGCCGAGCGTCGCGGCATTCCGCGGGCCGCCCTGCGGGGCACGATCCAGAACGACATCCTCAAGGAGTACGCCTCGCGCGGGACGTGGATCTGGCCGCCGCGTCCCTCGCTGCGGCTCATCGCCGACACGATCGAGTTCTGCGCGGCCGAGATCCCCCGGTTCAACGCCATCTCGGTCGCGGGAGCGCACTTTCGCGACGCCGGCGCGAACGCCGCGCAGGAGATGGCGCTGACTCTCTCGGACGGCGTGGCGTACTGCGACGAGGTCGTCGCGCGTGGTCGCATGACGATCGACCAGTTCGCGCCGCAGGTGTCGTTCTTCTTCTACACCCACGGCGATTTCTTCGAGGAGGTCGCGAAGTACCGCGCGGGGCGGCGGCGCTGGGCGACGATCGTGCGCGAGCGCTACGGCGCGCGGGAGGAACGCTCGTCCATGTTCCGGTTCGGGTGTGTGTGCGGCGGCGCGTCGTTGTACGCGCCGCAGGCGCAGAACAACGTAGTGCGCGTCGCCTACGAGGCGATGGCCTCGGTGTTGGGCGGCGTGCAGTCGATGTTCACCGCGGCCTGGGACGAGCCGTTCGCGCTCCCGAGCGAAGCCTCCACGACGCTGGCACTGCGCACCCAGCAGGTGCTCGCCCACGAGACCGGCGTGACGCGCGTCGCCGACCCGCTGGGCGGGTCGTATTACGTCGAGGCGCTGACCGATGCCATGGAGGAGCGGATTATTGAGGTCATGTCGGAGGTCGAGGCGCGCGGCGGGATGGTCGCGGGAGTCGAGAACGGCCATGTGCAAAAACTGATCGCCGACGAGGCGTACGAGTCGCAGCGGGCGCTGGAGACGGGGGGTCGCACGGTGGTCGGGCTCAACCGCTTCGCGACCGACGAGGCTGCGCCGGACGTCGAGGTTTACGAGCTTGACGAGGCGACTTTGCGCCGGCAGCTCGAGCGGCTGGACGAGACCCGGCGAACCCGGGAGGACGCGTTGGTACGGCGGACGCTCAGCAAACTGGCCGCGGCCGCGCGCGCCGACGACGTCAACCTCATGCCGCGGCTCGTCGACTGCGCCCTTGCATACTGCACCGTCGGGGAGATGGTGGCGGTGCTCAAGGGCGCATGGGGCGAGTTCCGGCAGCCGGCGGTCTTCTGAGGTCGCCGCGTGGAGGGATCGTGACCGATAGCGCCGGGCCGCTCGCTAGGGTCCGCGTGCTCGACCTCTGCCACTTTCTCGCCGGACCCTACGCCACGCTGGTCCTGGCCGACCTCGGCGCAGACGTGATCAAGATCGAGGATCCCGCCCGGCCGGACGAGGCGAGATCGCTTGGCCCGTACTTCCAGGAAGGCCAGTCGCTGTACTTCGCAGCCCTGAACTGGGGCAAGCGCTCCTTCAGCGCCTGCCTCGCGCGGCCCGAGGGGCGCCAGGCGGTGCTCGACCTCGCGCGGACGGCCGATATCGTGGTCGACAACTTCCGGCCCGGCGTCACCGCGAAGCTCGGCCTCGATCACGGCGCGCTATCCGAGGTCAGCCCGCAGATCATCACCTGCTCGCTGTCGGGCTTCGGCGAGACCGGGCCGTATGCCGCGCGTCCGGGCTATGACTACACCATCCAGGCGCTGTCCGGCGTAATGAGCATGACTGGTGAGCCCGATGCGCCGCCGACCAAGGCGGGGATCTCGTACGTGGACCACTCCGGCGGCCTGGCCGCCGCGCTCGCCGTCACGGCCGCGCTGGTCGAGCGGTCGCGGACCGGCGTCGGCACCCACGTCGACCTCTCGCTGTTCGACGTCCAGATCTCGATGCTCACGTACCTTGCGTCGTGGCAGCTGAATGCCGGCTTCTCGCCCGTACGGACGCACGCCGGTGCCCACCCGTCGATCGTCCCCGCCCAGGTCTTCGAGACCGCCGATGGCTACCTGTCGGTCTTCGTCGGCAATGACCCTATGTGGAAGCGTCTCATCGGCATCGTCGGCCATCCGCGCCTTGAGGATTCCACCTACGCCACCACCGGCGGCCGCCACGAGCATCGCGAGGCCGTGCTGGCGGCGCTCGTTGAGGCCTTTCGGACCCGCGGCACCGCCGAGTGGGTGGAGCTCCTGGTCGACCGGGCCGTGCCGTGTGCACCGGTCAACGACCTCGCCGACGCGCTGGCAGATCCGCAGGTCCAGGCGCGGGGGCTCGTTGCCACCGCCGGCCACCCGGCGTACAGGGAGTACCGGCACGTGCGCGGTCCACTGGCCGCGGTGGTCGCGGGAGCCGAGCGACGCGGTGCGCCGGTCCTCGGCGAGCACACCGAGGAGCTGCTGGGCGAGCTGGGCTACGACGACGAGCGCATCCGGCGTCTCGTCGCGGACATCGCGGCGGTCGCGGCGTGAGTGCAATCGTCCGCCCCCTCCGGCGCCGGACGCTGGCGGTCGAGGTGGCTGACCGGCTGCGCGAGATGATCCTCACCGGCGAGCTGCCGTCAGGCAGCCGGATGACGCAGGACGAGCTGGCGCGGATGCTCGGCGTGAGCACGATGCCGGTCCGCGAGGCGCTGCTGCGCCTCGCCGCCGAGGGCTTCGTTCACGCGGAACCAAACCGGTCCTTCACGATCGTTCCGACCACGCGCGACGACGTGCAGGACGTCTACTGGATGCACGCGGTACTGGCCGGTGAGCTCACGCGGCGGGCCTGCGAGCGCGCCGACGACGCGCTGGTCGCTGTGCTGCGCGAGCTCGCGGCACGCTGCCGCCAGCTCGCGGGGTCCGGCGACGCGGATCTGCTCGAGGAGGCCAACTGGGAGTTTCACAAGGCGATCAACGCGGCCGCACAGGCGCCGAAGCTGCTGGTCATCCTGCGCGCGACGTTGCGCTTCATCCCGCGCGGCTTCTACGGCTTGCTGCCGGCCTGGACGCCGACGTCCAAGGCCGGGCACGAGGCGATTCTGCGGGCGTTCGAGCAGCGCGACCCGGAGGCGGCGCGCACGGCCGCGGAGCAGCATGTCCGCGACGCCGGAGAGCTGCTGGTCGAGCTGTTCACCGCGCGAGGGTACTGGGAACGCCCGGTCGCGCCCGCGCAAACGCAGTCGGAACCACGGCAACGGAGGAACGCATGACCAGAGTGGCCGTCGAGAGCTACCTCGCAATCATCGGCGGCGAGCGGGTGACTGCTCCGGCCACGTTCGAGGACGGCGACCCGTCCACCGGCCGGGTCATCGCCGAGGTGGCCCGCTGTGGGCCCGCCGAGGTCGACCAGGCGGTGGCGGCTGCCCGCCGGGCGAGCGAGACCACGTGGCGCCGCACGCTCCCCGCCGAACGGTCGCGCTTGCTGCATGAGCTCGGCGGGCTGCTTCGCCGCGACCACGAGGAGCTTGCGCGCCTGGAGACGCTCGACACCGGCAAGCCGCTGCGCCAGGCCCGCGCGGACACCGCCACCGCGGCCCGGTACTTCGAGTTCTACGCCAACGCCGTCGAGGCTCTCTACGGCGACACGATCCCGGCGCTGGCCGACGGCTTCGCGTACACGGTGCGCGAGCCGTTCGGGGTCACCGCGCACATCGTGCCCTGGAACTATCCGATCCAGATCAGCTGCCGGTCCGTGGCGCCGTCGCTCGCGGCCGGCAACTGTTGCGTGCTCAAGCCGGCCGAGGAGGCGCCGCTGACTGCGATTCGCGTCGGCGAGCTGGCTCTCGAGGCGGGACTTCCGCCGGGCGCCCTCAACGTCGTGCCTGGACTGGGCGAGGAGGCTGGCGCGGCTCTTGCCGCTCATCGTGGCATCGACCATCTCGCGTTCACGGGCTCGGTGGAGGTCGGCAAGCTGGTCGGTAAGGCCGCGAGCGAGAATGTGGTACCGATGACTCTCGAGCTCGGCGGCAAGTCGCCGAACATCGTGCTGGCCGACGCCGACGTCCAGACCGCCGTACCCATGATTGTCAACTCGATTGTTCAGAACGCTGGGCAGACCTGCTCGGCGGGCTCGCGGCTCCTGGTCGCAGAGCCGGTCCATGGCCGACTCGTGGAGGCGGTGGCTCGGCGCCTCGACGAGCTGACGATCGGCCCCGGCGGCGAGGACCCGGACCTCGGCCCGATCATCTCGGCGGGTCAACGCGAGCGCGTCGAGCACTACGTCGAGCTGGGCCGCGGGGAGGGGCGGCTTGTTACGGGAGGCCAGGTCCCGGGCGACGAACGGCTCCAGGACGGTTTCTTCTACGAGGCGACCCTCTTTGACGAGGTGCAGCCGGATGCCACGATCGCCCGCGACGAGATCTTCGGCCCCGTCCTCGTGACGTCGACGTTCACGGATGTGGAGGAGGCGGCCGCGATTGCCAACGACACGGACTACGGCCTGATCGCGGCCGTGTGGACGCGCGACATCGGCAAGGCGCACTGGCTCGCGCGCGAGCTGCGGGTCGGGCAGGTCTACATAAACAGCTACGGAGCCGGAGCGGGCGTCGAGCTGCCGTTCGGCGGCGTCAAGCATTCCGGGCACGGCCGGGAGAAGGGCTACGAGGCGCTTCTCGGGTACACGCAGGTAAAGACGGTCGCCTTGCGCTTCGGGTTGTAGCGCGGCGGCGTTCAGAACGCGCAGGAGGACTCGGCAATGGGAAGGCTGGAAGGAAAGCGGATCGTCGTCACGGGGGCCGCTTCGGGTCTGGGGCTCGCGTCGGCCAAGCGGTTCGTTGCGGAGGGCGCGCGGGTGGTGCTCGTGGACCTCGACGAGGGCCAGCTGCACGCGGCGGTTGAGCCTCTGGGCGAGCAGGCGTCCGGATGGGTGTGCGATGTCACCGACGAGCGGGCGGTGGCAGCGCTGGTAGAGGGCGTCGCACTTGAGCTCGGCGGTATCGACTGCTACTTCAACAACGCCGGGATCGCGCAACCGCTGACGCCGCTCGGCGAGCTCACGCTCGAGACCTGGAACCGCACGATGGCGGTCAACACGACCGCGATCTTCCTCGCTGCGCGCGCCGTCGCGCAGGTCATGCAGACCCAGCCCGACGGCGGCGTGCTGTTGATCACGAGCTCGATCTCCGGCCGCCGCCCACGGCCGGGACTCACCGCCTACACGACGTCCAAGGGCGCGGCGATCACCCTGACGGGTGCACTGGCCATCGAGCTGGCCCCGAAGGTGCGTGTCAACGGGATCGCCCCGCTCGCGGTGAACACGCCGATGCTGTCGAAGTTCGGCTTCGCCACCGAGGGCGAGACCGAGGAGGAGACGCATGAGCGCCTGGCGTCGGTGGTCCCGCTCAGGCGCCTCACACGACCGGATGACGTGGCCGCGGCGGCCACTTTCCTCGCCTCGGACGATGCCTGCGGCATCACGGGCATAACCCTCAACGTCGACAGCGGCCGTCACCTATGAGCGCGGCTGGCCGGTCCGGGCGCCGCGACCTTCACGGCGAGCGCCACAGGCACGCCGAGCGCCAGAGGCTCGTACCGGTACTCGTCCGGGGGTCAGATGAGGCCTTGCGCCCCGGCCCTCAGCAGCCCCTTGAAACCCCTCATAGCCTCGTCGCCCTCTACGGCGAATACGCTAGTCGTGATCCGCGTACTGCGTGCCTAGCTCCCTCGCGTAAATGACTCGCCTGAGCGAACGCCGCTGAAGCAGAACTGCATGCAGGCAAAGAAGAACTCCCCCCGCTGTCCAAGTTCCTGCTGCTCAGCGGCCCACGCCGCCGCCTCGTCAGCGTTGACGCCACTGCGGCCGGAGACGAAGCTCACGACGATCGGGATGGTCGCGACGCCGTAGGCGTCCGGATCGAGCTCCGCGGTCGCGAAGCTGTGAGCTTCCATCTTCACTTGCTCAAACCCGGCTGATCTCATCGCGGGCGCGAGCGTGCGCGGCAGCGACGGATGGGCCAGGTGCTCGTCCCACGCTGCTAGCACGCGGGCCATCCGCGCGGGGTCGGTCGAGTGCCAGGAGACCGTGGCCCAGTCGATGTCCCACACGACGACTCGGCTCCCCGGCCGCAGCACCCGCACGAGCTCGCCGAGTGCGGCCTGCACGTCCGAGACGTACTCGAGTACCTGCACGCAGAGGGCAGCGTCGAAGCCGGCGTCCTCGGCCGGCAGCGATGTCGCGTCGCCTAGTCGGAACTTGACGTTGTTGCGACCCTGGCAGCGGTCGGCCGCGGCTTCGAGCATCGTTGAGCTCGAGTCCACCCCGATGATCGAGCCCCCAGGGCCAACCTCCTCTGCCAGTTCGAGGCAGTAGAAACCGGGGCCACAGCCAACATCCAGGATCCGCTCTCCGGGCGCGGCGGCCACGGCAGCGCGGACGAGACCCCGTCGGCGCACCGAGTCGCGGATGGTGTACAGCGCCTCAAGCCGCTTAGCGGTCTCCTCGTCGAATTCGAGCTGGGCCATCGACTGATAGCGGAACTGAACCGCCTTGCGAGCCCTCACTCGCCGCTGTCGTATTTGAACGAAATGCCAAGCCGAACCCTGAAGCCCGTCACCTGGCCGTTCTCGATCGTCAGGTCCTGCCTGAGCACTTCGGCGATACGAAGGTCGCGGACGGTATTTGCCGCCGTCTCGACTGCCTTCCGAGCCGCGCTCTCCCACGAGTCGCTGCTCACCCCGATGACCTCCGTGACGCGATAAACGCTGTCCGCCATCGCTACCTCCCTCATTGGTTGTGTTGCTATCGAGCGAACCGTATCGCCGGCAGAGATCTGTCCACAAGACATCCCACTAGCGAACTGCGCCAGCCCGAGGCGCCAAGGAGTAAGGAGCATAGGAGCGGAAAACATGGTGCTCGAAATGAGCCATCCCTGCTCCTCCGCCGACCTCGGTCAAAACGCAGGGATACTCGGTCGGGCCGATACGGCGGTTTGCCGGAACGTGAGGCGGTCCCGTTGGGTCGTGACGCGAATCCGTGTCATAAACGTCGTGCTCGCTGACCTCTGCGCCGCGGTAGACCCCAGCACTGCCGCCGTCATGCCACCCGCCGTAGTAGCCGAGCCCTTGGACGTCGGCGGGACATTTCGACTCCTGAAGTTCGTATCTGCGCGCCAGTCCGTCCTCGCCGAGCAGCTCGAATGACCCGCCAATGGGGCGCCTAGTACCGGGTTCGTAAATGAGGGCATGGTCAACCGAGCAGAGCCCTACGGTGCTGCCATCCCGATAGTGCAGAGAACCTTCGAAGTCGAGCGTTCTTCCGGCCTCGTCCTCGTGCGTGTGAAAGAAGCCGCAGTGATCGTCTGCGTCGAACGGCACCCATAAACGAAACGCCCGTCGATCCATCTCCTCGGGTGTGCGCTCGACTCCGCTGAACTTGGTCGACGGTCCCATCGAAGATCTGATCCCCCAGCTGTGGTCCCTCATGGCGTGCCACCCCCGGACGTCGAGCACCTTCTCTCCCAAGGCGGCGGTGCCAGTTACCCGGCAGACCTGGGTGTATCGCAAGACATCATTGACAAGCACGCCGTACTTCAGATGCTGGTAGCGATCTTCGAGAAATGGCGGCGCCTGTGCCTCGAAGATGACGTCCGCGCGGATCCCTAGCGCATTGTCGTCCACCAGCAGGCGGACACGCAGCATTGGATCCATGAACTCCAGCCGAAGCGGTCCCACGGCCAACTCGTCATAGTCCGGGCGCAGCGTCCGCGAGAAACGCAGGCAGTGCTGACGACCGTGATGGACGACGCCCGCAAATCCATCCATCGCGTTGACATTCGGATGGATGCGCAGGCCGCTCACGAAGTACCACTCCTCTGAGTAGAAGGCGAACCAGTAGCCGTCGTTGAAATGGGGATCGGAAGTGGCTGCCAGCTCGAACGGCGCCGGGTGCTGGTGAAATGGGAACTCGTCGAAGGGATGAAGTCGCACGCGCGTTAGCCCTCCCTCACCCGACTAGGGCAACCTAGTAGATCGGGGTATCTTGGAAGCGACCGAATACCTCTTGCAAGGCGGCGATGATCTCCCCTTCGGTGGCGTGGGCGCGGGCGCACTGAAGCAGCGCGGGCATCAGGTTGCGGTCCGGCTGCGCGGCCTCCTCCTTTAGCCGGGAAAGCATTTCCGCGACGGCGCCGGTGCCCCGTCGTGAGCGACTTGCTTCAAGCCGGCCCACCTGCTTGCGCTCCAAGGCGGGATCAACGCGAAGCAACTCCACGGCCGCTTCGTCCTCAGCGACGTACTTGTTGACGCCCACAAGCGCACGCTCCTTGGTGTCGAACTCCATCTGAAGTCTGAACGCGGCGTCTGCGATCTCACGCTGGGGGAATCCCTGCTTGACCGCCTCAACCATCCCGCCCAGGTCGTCGATCTTGCGGAAGTAGTCGTACGCCAGCTCCTCCATGCGATCGGTCAACGCCTCCATGAAGTAGGAGCCTCCGAGTGGGTCCACGGTGTTCGGCACGCCGGTTTCCTCGGCGATGATCTGCTGTGTTCGGACAGCGACCCTCACCGCCTCCTCGGTCGGCAGTGCAAGAGCTTCGTCATAGGAGTTCGTGTGCAGCGACTGCGTCCCGCCAAGGACGGCGGCGAGCGCCTCAATCGCCGTGCGAACTATGTTGTTAAGCGGCTGCTGGGCGGTCAATGACACACCGGCGGTCTGAGTGTGGAACCGCATCAACCACGAGCGGGGATTCTTCGCTCCGAAGGTCTCGCGCATCTCGCGCGCCCAAATCCTGCGCGCGGCCCTGTACTTCGCGATCTCCTCGAAGAAGTCGATCTGGGCGTTGAAGAAGAAGCTCAGCCTCGGCGCGAAATCATCTACGTCGACCCCTCGCGCCACCTGCTCCTCGACATAAGTCAGCCCATCTTTGAGCGTGAACGCGAGCTCCTGCGCAGCCGTGGCGCCCGCCTCGCGGATGTGGTAGCCAGAAATCGAAACCGGATGCCAGCGAGGCGTGTTGCGAGTGCACCACTCCATCATGTCGCCCAGGAGCCGCATCGCGGGATCTACCGGAAAGCACCACTCCTTCTGTGCGATGTACTCCTTGAGGATGTCGGCCTGAATCGTGCCCGACAGCCGCTCAGTTGGAACTCCCTGCCGCTCGGCGGCAACCACGTAGAAGGCCATCATGATTGCTGCCGGCGCGTTGATCGTCATTGACACAGACACACCGCCGAGATCAATCCCGCCGAACAGTGTTTCCATGTCATCGACCGTGTCGATGGCCACGCCCTCGCGCCCGACCTCCCCCAACGAGCGGGCATGATCTGAGTCATACCCCATGAGAGACGGCATGTCGAAGGCGGTCGAGAGGCCTGTCTGTCCGTGATCGAGGAGGTAGCGAAACCGCGCATTCGTCTCTTCGGAGGTGCCAAAGCCGGCGAACTGGCGCAGGGTCCACAATCGGCCCCTGTACATCGAGGGGTAGACGCCACGGGTGAAGGGATATTCGCCGGGCAGACCGATCGCCGTCTCGGGATCGGTGGGCAGATCCCGTTGGGTGTAAAGCGGGCGGATCGGCTCGCCGCTCAGCGTCGTGAAGCTGCCGCGCCGTTCGGGAACAGCACCGTAGACGTCGCGCATCCAACGGTCTTCACGGCGCGGACTGTCTGGTTTAGGCGATAGAGCTGTCACGAAATCGACCTCCGTCGTGTGTCATTTGGAAGTCCCATCATCCCGGCGGCGAGGCTCGGCTCACGGCGACCTCACCGCTCAGTGCAGCCGTGAGATTGAGCTCGAACGACTGAAGGCGCTGTGAGACAAACTCGGCGGCAAGCTCGTTCGAGCGAAGCGCATCGCGTTCGTCTCGGAACAGAGACAGCGAAACGACCTCATCCCCTCCGGTAGCCGCCACGTGATAGCTGATGAACCCCGGCAGTTCGCTCATGCGGTCCGCCAATTCGCTTTCGATGATCTGCATAAGCTCCTTCACGGATCCCGTGCCCAGTTCGTATTGGCGTACTGCTGCATACATCGGGTGTGCCTCCCTGGGGTTCACTGGTGAGTCCGCAGCTAGCATCGCGCTCTGCCCTACGCAGCAGGTTCGAACTTGCCGCCCCCACGTGATCCCTCGCCAGCGCTCTCGCACCGCATCCCGAACCGCTCGTCGGCCAAGAGGACGACCTCGGCGCCCACCCGAAGCCAGGAGAGGTCCCCGTCCGCCCGGGCCGCGACGCGGCCGAGCTGGCTGCTGTCGGCGATGACCACGGCGTATGGAAGCGGTGCCAACTCCTCCGGCGCCACGTGGATGATCGTGTAGGTCTTCACCACTCCCGTCATCGTGGTAACCCCAAGACGGTGACGCTCGCCATCCCGCCGGTGCCACCCACGTTGTGGGTCAGGCCGACCTCGGCCCCCTCCACTTGGTTCTCGGCTTGCTCGTGGAGCTGGTTGACGATTTCGATGATCTGCGCCAGACCGGTGGCGCCGATCGGGTGGCCCTTGGAGATGAGGCCACCGCTCGGATTGACGGGAATCTTCGCCCCCAACGACGTCTCCCCGCGCTTGGTGGCGGTGGCCGCTCCGCCTCGCTCAACGAACCCCACGTCCTCGAGGGCGATTAACTCGGCGATCGAGAAGCAGTCATGCACCTCGGCGACATCCACGTCGTCGGCCTGAATGCCCGCTCGGCCAAACGCACGTCGGGAAGCCTCGACTGCCGCGGGCAGCGAGACGAAGCTTGACAGGTCCTCGGCAGCGGTCGGTCCGCATGCCTGCTCGCAGGCGAGGATCTGGATCGGAACCTCCGCGTGCTCGTGTGCCCATTCGAGCGTCGACACCACCATCGCGGCAGCGCCGTCGGAGATCGGGCTGCACTCGAACAGATGAAGAGGCTCAGCGATGGTGCGTGAGGCAAGGACCTGATCCCGGGTGACCTCCGACTGGAATTGAGCCCTTGGATTGCGCGTTCCATGGCGGCGATTCTTGACCGAGACCTCGGCGAGGTCGTCCGGGTCGACCCCGTACTCCGCCATGTATCCCTGAGCGAGCAAGGCGAAGAACCCGGGGAATGTCAGCCCAGCCCGGAAACCGACGGAGCCGGTGTCGTTGGCGCGCGCCAGCGCGTCGGTGACCACAGGCGTGTCGTGCGCCGTCATCTTCTCCGCGCCCGCGACAAGCACCACGTCAGCCTCTCCTGCCCGGACCAGATTGACCGCCTGCCGTAGCGCCAGGCTCCCCGACGCACAGGCGCTCTCCACGGCAACGGCTGGAACTCCGTCGAATCCGAGGCGCGCGGCGGCCACGGCGGCCGGGAAGTTCTGTCCCCCCAACACGGCGCTGGCGAAGGTGCCAAGGTAGAAGGCGTCGACCTCCTGGGGACGCAGGTTCGCCTGTGTCAGGGCCTGCGTGCAGGCGTCGAGGGCGAGGTCGAGGAACGTCTTGTCCGGCAGCCGCCCGAATTGCGTCGTTGCGCAGCTTGTGATGGCTATGTCGGCTTCACGCGCGCTGATCCCACAAGATTGCCGCCCCGCTCTGCGCCGGTGCACTAGCGCAACCGCTAGCGGCTGCCCCGCGCGGGGTTAGGAGCACTCGGCCGAGCTAGGAACCCTCGGCTGACCCCGACCACGGCTCGCCGCGTCGGGTCCAGTAATCGAACTCGGCGCGCCGTTCGGCGAACTGCCAGCCCTCATCGGTCAGCTGAAGAGAATCGACGTAGGAGCCAAGCGCCTCGGTATCGGTGCCCCGCTGAGTGATTGCCCGCAGCTCGAAGTAGCTGCGACAGTGCGCGGTCGTTCCGTCTTTTCCCAGAGCGATCTCGGGCGCATGGCCGAGGTGGCGGATGAGCCGAAATCGCCCCAGTTCGTCCTTGACGTACTCGATGATCGCGTCGCGTCCGACGATCGGCTCGCCGCGCACGACGAACGAGCCATCGGGCGTAAAGCAATGCGCCCACTGATCCCACTCGCCCCGGTCCACCAGCCATGCGTAGCGCCCGAGCAGGGCCTGAATCGCGAGGATGTGGCGAGCGGCGGTCTCTTCCCTCACGCGGGCCATGCTAGTGGCAGCTCCTTCCTTCAGGTGGCTCGTGTCGTTGAAGCTACGCAGGACCCAGCGCCCGTCGCCCAGGCGCACGACGCGCGTGATCGACCCGTTGTCGGCCTGCAGGAACGCGAACGGTTCGCTCTGCGCGGCCTGACGGCAGGCCTCGGCGATCACGCCGCCGTGCACGAACGCGACGGCCGCTCCTCCGGGGCCGGTTTGGTTGACGATAGAAGACATCCCTTGGCCCACGCGGCTGGCGAAAGCTTCCATCGGCTCAGCATTGGGAATGACATCCCATCGCTGCTCTTCGAAGAGCCGTGCGGCCAGCGCGGCGTCCTCGCCGATGACCCGACCCAGCCCACGGGCCTCGGCATCTCCCATATGCACTTCGCGCAGCTCGCCTACGACCACCGGCTCGATCGCGAGCCTGTCTGCAAGCGGTGCCGCGGTCTCGGCGGTCCGGCGCAGGTTGGTGACGAACAGAGAGGTGACCCGCTCGTTCGCCAGTCGCTCAGCCACGGCACGAGCCTGCTCCCGTCCACGTGAGCTGAGCGGAGCATCGGTGTGTCCGCCGACCAAGTCAAAGCTTTGGTCCTCGGGAGCTCTGGCAGTCGAACCATGCCGGATCAGCACGACCTCGGTGGCGTCGTCCGGCACCTGGAATGGCCGGTTGTAGTTGCGGCGCATGGGGGCAAACGCTAGAACAGCGCGATGAGCCCCGACCCGGTGCTATACGAGGCCGACGAATCCGGCGTCGCCTCCATCAGTCTCAACCGCCCAGAGAATCACAACGCGCTGAGCGACGAGTTGACCGATGCCCTCGTCGAAGCTTTTCTCCGCGTGCGCCAGGATCCGGCGGCACGCTGCGTGATCCTCGAAAGCCGCCACCCGGGAACCTTCTCGGCTGGCGGCAACCTGGCGGCGCACTTGAGTAATGAGCCGCTGGCTCAGAAGCACGCCGACAAGAGGCGGTTTCCCAGGCTGTTCTCGATGATGCGCGGCCTCGGCAAGCCGATCATCGCAGCGGTCGATGGTCATTGCCTGGCCGGCGGACTGGGACTGGCCTTGGCCTGCGACCTCGTCGTCGCCTCGGAACGAGCCACCTTCGGCACGCCGGAGATCGATATCGGTCTCTTTCCATTTGTCGTCATGCCGCTGGTCGTTCGGTCGGTCTCAAGCAAGCACGCTCTTCAGCTCATGCTCCTCGGGGAGGCGGTACCGGCCAGCGAGGCGGCGCGCTTCGGGATCGTCAACCAAGTGGTCGGCAACGGAGAGGTGCACGAAGCTGCCCATGCCTGGGCACGCACGCTCGCGTCGAAGTCGCCGCTCCTGCTGCGCCTTGGCAAGGATGCCTTCTACCGCCAGGAGAACCTGACATTCGAAGATGCGGAGGAGCACATGCTCGCTCAGCTTGCCCTGGCCTTCAGCACAGAAGACCTTCGCGAGGGCATCAATGCGTTCTTCGAACGACGGCCGCCCCGCTGGAAGGGTCACTGAGCCCAGCGAAAACGCTGTCGCTTCCGCCAATAGAAGCCAGAGCAGTCGTCGCTACGGTCCGTGGGCGATGGAGCTAGCCGCCCCTCGCCTTCCGTCGAGTGTGTGTGTGCGTGAGGTCGGGCCGCGCGACGGATTTCAGAATGAGCCGGAGCAGATCCCGACCGAGGACAAGATCCGACTGATCGAGATGCTCGGGGCCACAGGGCTGCGGCGGCTGGAGGTCACGAGCTTCGTCCGAGCCGATGTCATACCGCAGCTCGCCGACGGACGGGAAGTGCTCGAGCGCGCGCACCTTCCGGACTCAGTGGCCACTTCGGTGATCATCCCCACCCCTCGAGGACTGGATCACGCGCTACGGCTGCGCGCCCGGATTGACGAGATTTCGGTCTTCCTGTCGGCATCGGAGACCCACAACCGCAAGAACGTCAACCGCTCGATCGAGGAGTCGCTGCTGGGTCTAGAGCAGATGCTGCCGCGGATCCGCGAGGCTGGACTGCGCGCGGGCGCGGCGATCGCCGTCAGCTTCGGCTGCCCGTATGAGGGGCAAGTTCCGCGGGAGCGGGTCCGTGACATCGCCCGCCGCCTTGCCGATGCGGGCGCCCAGGAGCTGGTCTTCGGTGACACCACGGGCATGGCCAACCCCGTGCAGGTGCGCACGTTCTTTCCATTCATGCGCGAGACGCTGGACGACGTTGAACTCACCGCGCACTTCCATAACACGCGTGGGCAGGGACTAGCGAACGTGCTTGCGGCGCTGGAGGGCGGCTGCGAGAGCTTTGAGTCCAGCTTCGGCGAGCTCGGCGGATGCCCGGTGCCGAAAGGCGCAACCGGCAACATCGCGACCGAGGACCTGCTCTCCATGCTCCACGAGATGGGAATCGAGACCGGAGTCAACCTGAGCAAGCTGCTCGAAGCATCGCGCGAGGTACAGCAAGTGCTTGGCCGCCGGCTGGCCGCGCACACACTGCTGGCCGGTCCGATTGATTGGGACCGGGGACCGTCCGCCTGATGTTCGGTTCGGTGTTGGTCGCCAACCGCGGCGAGATCGCCGTGCGGGTGATCGCCGCGCTCAACCGGCTTGGGATCCGCTCGATCGCCGTCTATTCAGACGCAGATGCCAACGCGCCGCACGTACGATTCGCCGACCTCGCCTTGCGGCTGGGCCCGGCGCGGCCAGCTGAGTCGTATCTGTCGATAGAGCGAGTGCTGGCCGCCGCCAGGGACAGCGGCGCCGAGGCAATCCATCCCGGCTACGGGTTCCTGTCTGAGAATCCGGCGTTCTCGCGGGCATGCCGAGAAGCGGGTGTTGTCTTCGTCGGGCCGAGCCCGGAGACCATGGAGCTCCTCGGAGACAAGGTGCGAGCCAAGCTGGCGGCAGAGGAGGCCGGTGTTCCGGTCGTACCTGGACTACAGCGGCCGGGGCTGACCGATGAGGAGATCATCGACTTTGGCCGGGACGACGGTGCCCTGCCGGTGATGATCAAGGCGGCCGCCGGTGGCGGCGGGCGCGGCATGCGGATCGTGCACGCTGAGGCCGAGCTCAGGGAGGCGCTGTCCGCAGCGCGCCGGGAGGCGATGGCGGGGTTCGGGGACGACACTGTCTTCGTGGAGCGCTACGTGAAGATGGCACGGCACATCGAGGTTCAGCTTCTCGCGGATACGCGGGGCAATGTCGTGCACCTCGGCGAGCGCGAGTGCAGCCTCCAGCGACGCCACCAGAAGGTGGTCGAGGAGGCCCCATCGCCTGTGGTCTCGGGGCAGCTGCGCGAGCGGCTTGGCCAAGCTGCGGTTGCAATCGGGCGCCGCGCCAGCTACCACGGTGCCGGCACCGTTGAGTTCTTGGTCTCCGCCGAGGATCCGAATGAGTTCTTCTTCCTTGAGGTCAACACCCGCCTGCAGGTGGAGCATCCGGTCACGGAAGCCATCACCGGCATCGATCTCGTCGAGAAGCAGTTGCAGATCGCCGCCGGTGCCCCGCTGGGACTGGCTCAGCAGGACATCGAACTGAGCGGGCACGCGATCGAGGTTCGTGTCACGGCGGAGGATCCTGGGAGCTCGTTCCTTCCGGCGGCCGGCGAGATCGTTACCTATCGGCCGCCCGTGGGCCCGGGCGTTCGAGTGGACAGCGGCGTCGAACTCGGTTCTGAGGTGACAACGGTTTACGACTCGCTGCTGGCGAAGGTCATAACGAGCGGCCGCGACCGCGAAGAGGCGCTTGAGCGGATTGCGGCCGCCCTGCACGACCTGCGGATCCTCGGCGTCACCACGAACACGGGCTTCCTATACCGGCTGATCAATTCGCCGCGGGTCAGCGTGGGCGATCTTGACACCGGGTTGATTGAGCGTGGCGATGTGGATCTGCTTGCACCGCGGGCTGAGGTCCGGGAGGCTGCCATCGCTGCCGCCGCCGTGGAGACGCTCGCTCTGCACACCGACGCCGCTTCCGGTGACCCTTGGGATGCTCTGGTGGGTTTTCGTGTCGAAGGTCCGGCGCCACTGGAGTGGGATCTGGAGCGGGCCGGGACAGATGAGCGGATCCTGGTAACGATGGGTGGTGCCTGCGAGGACGGCTACGTGCGCCTCGGTGAGGACACCTTCGCCTGCCAGATCGCTGGTGGCGGCGAGCAGGTGCGGGTCACGGTCGACGGGCAAACGCGCCTCTGGGATCACGCCGTCGTCGGCGACCAAAGGTGGGTCGCTGCGGGACCCAATGCCTTCGCCTTCAGGCCGCTGGAGCCGGTGGTGGAGGGTGCGGACGCCGCGCGGGAAGGCGCGCTTGAGGCGCCGATGCCCGGCACGATCTTGGCGGTTCGGGTGGATGCCGGTGCGCAGGTGGCCGAGGGCGACACCTTGGTGGTCATGGAGTCGATGAAGATGGAGCTTTCTCTGGCTGCTCCTGCCGATGGAATCGTGGCGAACGTGCACGTCGCCCCGGGGGAAGGTGTGCGCCAGGGGCAGCCGCTCGTTGAGCTTGAGGCAGCCGCATGAGCGTGGTCCTCCGTACCCATGCCAGTCCGGGGAGCGAGGAATTCCGCGCCAACGCCGCCGCCCATGCCGAGCTGATCACCGATCTGAAGCGTCAGTGGGCACGCGTTCATGCAGGCGGGGGGAGCGAGGCCGCTGAGCGCCACACCGCACGCGGCAAGCTTCTCCCGCGCGAGCGGATCAAGCGGCTGCTCGACCGTGGATCGCCGTTCCTGGAGCTCTCGACGCTGGCGGCGCACGGCATGTACGACGACCAGGCGCCCGGCGCGGGAATCATCACCGGCATCGGCCGGGTGTCCGGTCGGGAGGTGATGATCGTCTGCAACGACGCCACGGTAAAGGGCGGCTCCTATTTCCCCATAACCGCCCGCAAGCACACCCGGGCCCAGGAGATCGCGCTCCAGAACCATCTGCCGTGCATCTATCTGGTCGACTCGGGCGGCGGTTACCTGCCCCTCCAGGATGAGCTCTTCCCCGACGTCCGTGGCTTTGGCCAGAGCTTCTTCAACCAGGCGAACATGTCGGCTGAGGGCATTCCCCAGATTGCCGCCGTCCTTGGCTCCTGCACCGCCGGCGGCGCATACGTCCCGGCGATGTCCGACGAAACCGTGATCGTGCGCAATCAAGGCACGATCTTCTTGGGCGGCCCGCCGCTCGTGAAGGCAGCCACGGGTGAGGACGTGTCAGCCGAAGAGCTGGGCGGTGGAGAGCTGCACACTCGCCGTTCGGGCGTCGCCGATCATCTGGCCCGCGACGATGAAGAGGCACTGGCCATCGTTCGTTCGATTGTCGCCACGCTTCCAAAGAAGCGGGCGTGTCCGTGGGAGACCCAGCCCCCCGAGCCGCCCGCCGTCGACCTCGACAGTCTGAGCGGGGCGGTTCCGGCTGATATCCGAATCCCCTACGACCCGCGGGAAATAATGGCGCGGATCGTCGATGGCAGCCGCTTCCACGAGTTCAAGGCTGGCTACGGCACTACGCTCGTCTGTGGTCTGGCGCACCTACATGGCCATCGCGTCGGGGTCCTCGGAAACCATGGCGTGATCTTCTCCTCCAGCGCGCTGAAGGGTGCGCACTTCATCGAAATGTGCGATCAGCGGGAGATTCCCCTTATCTTCCTGCAGAACATCACCGGGTTCATGGTGGGACGCGAGGCCGAAGAGGATGGCATCGCCAAACACGGGGCCAAGATGATCGCGGCGGTGTCGGTCGCGCGGGTTCCAAAGCTCACGGTGATCGTCGGCGGATCGTTCGGGGCGGGTAACTACGGCATGTGTGGCCGCCCCTACTTTCCCCGATTCCTGTGGATGTGGCCCAACGCACGGATTTCGGTGATGGGTGGCGACCAGGCAGCCACGGTGCTGACGATGGTGGGGCGGGAGCAAGATCCGCAGGCAATCGAGCAGCGCAAAAACGAGATTCGTCAGCAGTACGAGACCCAGGGCCATCCGTACTACGCAAGCGCCCGCTTGTGGGATGACGGCGTGATCGATCCGCACAGCACGCGCGATGTCCTGGGGCTCGGCCTGTCCGCAGCTGCCAACGCTCCGCTGGGGCCACGCCGCAAACCTATCTTTCGAATGTGAGGAGGCAGACATGGCCACTCCAACACAGGAGACGGAGCTCGTTCGCTGGGAGCGCCGGCAGGCGGTTGCCCTGATCACGCTCGATCGCCCGGCGAAGCTCAACGCGATCAGCGTGCCGCTGGTCGATGACGCTGTTCGTGCCTTGCGCGAGGCGGAGGCAGACCAAGACGTACGGGCCGCTGTCCTAACCGGTGCTGGAAGGGCTTTCTCCTCGGGTGGGGACCTCGCCGACGTGGGCTCGCGGGTGCTCGGCGGCGAGCCACTGCCCCGCCTGGATGTCATGCGCAGGCTGCATCCTCTGATCACCGGCCTGCGTGACAGCCGCCTCCCGGTTGTCGCGGCAGTGAGCGGTCCCGCCTACGGCGCCGGTTGGAGCACCGTTCTGGCGTGCGATCTCGTCGTCGCAGCCCGCGACGCAAGGTTCTGTCAAGTCTTCGTTCGCCGAAACCTAGTGCCCGATCTCGGGAGCGCGTGGTTGCTCCCCCGAGCCGTCGGCGCCCATCTCGCCAAGGAGTTCATGTTGCTCGGCGACGAGGTCCCGGCGGAGCGCGCGTACGCACTGGGTTTGGTCAACCGCTTGGTCGATACGGCGGAGGAGGCCGAGCGAGAAGCGTTCCTACTCGCCTCGCGCTTGGCGAAGGTGATCCCGGGAACGATGGCCATGACCAAGGAGCTGATCAACCGGAGTCAGGGGATCACGCTCGAGGATTCCCTCCGACTGGAGGAGCACGCTCAGGCGATGGCGCTGGGCACGCCGCAGACGCTCGCGACGATGGAGGACTTTCTCAACAAGCGGGGCGCGTAGCCATGAACGGCGCCACCTCCGAACCGCCGCTGCTCTCCGATGTCCGCTACCAGGATCTGGAGGTCGGTCAGCGATGGGGGCCATTCACGGAGCGGCTGAGCGCGGAAACGAGCGACCGTCTCCGAGGGGCGATCGGGACGCGCGTGGCCGGCGACTGGGCGCCTCCCGGAGTCCTCCCGGTCGTCAGCTTGTGGGCGATGCGCCGAGCGCTGTGGGGGATCCCCGCCGGCGGGATTCTCGCCCGGCAGCGGTTTGTCACATGGATCCCGATCGCGGCCGAGGGCGAGATCTCGGTTGATGTCCGGATGATCGACCAGCGTCAGCGTCCCAGCGGGTTGTACAGCACCTTCCTGTTCGCCTTCTCGCAGGATGGGAGTCTCGCGGCCACGGCCGAGTGGACGATCCTCGCCCCACCGAGCTAGCGGCGATAGCCATGACTGATCGCCCCGCCGGCCGAGCCTCCAGTGCGATGGTGTTCCCTGAGGTCACCCATGTCGTCACGGACGAATCGATCCACCAGTACGCGGAGCTCTCAGGGGACTTCAATCCCCTGCACGTCGATTCCGACTATGCGGCAGCCACGCGTTTTGGTTCTGTGGTTGCGCATGGGCCGTTGGGGCTGCAGACGGTGTTCGAGACAGTGACGAAGTGGCTCGGCGTCGATGCGCTGCCCGCGGGTGGGTCGGTGGATGCCTCCTATCTCGCTCCGGTTCGGCCAGGTGATGCGGTCTCGAGCCATGTGGATGAGGTGCTCCAGCACGCGGGCGCGGTCGTGCTCAGTCTGACCTGCACGAACCAGCGCGGTGAGGCGGTAATCGAGGCTCTCGTGAGCGTGCCGCGTCAGGTCGTCGTCCGATCGACGGCTTGATCCGATGTTCAACCCGATGAGACCTGACGAGCTGATAATGGCGATCGGCCGGGTGCTACGCATGGCCGCGGACAGCGGCGGTCCCAGCGACGATTACCGCCGCAGCCAGCTCCTATCCGGCTACAGCATCGCTCGCCATCTGGCCGCCGAGGAGGCCGCGCGCACCGAGCTCTTCGCCTGGTTCCGCCGGGCGCTGGTTGCCGCGCTGGACGACGATCGGCCCGCCGTGGCGGAGGGGCGGGAGCGCGTTCTCGCCGCTCCAGACGGCGCTCGGCTCGGCGAGGTGCTGGTGGAGCTACTGGAGAAGCTCGGCCGCAGCGACGACGACCAGCGGATCCGTGAGCGCCTGCACCTCGTGTTCGTTGAGATGGCCGATCGCGAGGTCGAGGCGCTCGCCCGCGCGCCCAGGAGCACTCCCTGAACTGGCGCTTCTGATAGCTGTGCCTGGTCTGACACGCTGGAATCGTGCCCTCTCGGATGACGTATGCGGTCGCCGCTCCGGATGCAGCCAAGGCGGAGGCGGCTCTCGAAATCATGCGGAGGGTCGGTTCCGTCGGCGAGGCGGCGCGCGTGACCAAGCTGCACCAGATGGAAGGGGGCTGGTCACGCCACTCGTACGCTATGACTGTGGACGACAAGGACGGCACACGGCAGTTCATCGTCAGAGTCAGACCACCTGGGGCGATCCTTGAGAATGATCTCGGCCAGGAGTTCAGGACCTACACGCTGTTAGAGGACGAGCCTGTGCCGACGCCGGCAGTGCACGGGATGGAGGACGCCCAAGACACGCCCTTTGGAGGCCCGTTCTTCATCATGGACCGGCTCCCCGGCGGCGACCCGAATGTCTGGCGCGGGCGCGACCGAGAAGCGCTCGCCGAGGACTGGGCTGGCCCGCAGGGGATCGCGCACGATCTCGTCGACCATCTGGCCGCGATTCATGCCGTCCGGGCCGAGCATGTGCACGGTGCGGTCACCGCCCGCGACTACCAGCAGACGGTGGAGTTCTGGCGTCAGGTCCAGCACAAGGTCGGACTGGTCCGGGATCCGATCGTCGAGGAGGCGTACGCGTGGGCGCGGGACCATGAGCCGGACCCGGTCGACGCGCGCCTGGTGCACGGCGACTATCGGATCGGGAACTGTTTGATCAATGGCGGCCGGATCACGGGCGTACTCGACTGGGAGCTGGCGTTCGTCGGTGATCCCCGGTTTGACCTTGGCTACATCTCCCTGGACTATCACGCCGGCAAGTTCGTCAAGCGCGGCTCGACGCTCCTGAACGGAGTGGCGCAACGCGGCTGGTTCTACGATCGGTACGCGCGGCTTACGGGTACCGAGGTGGACGCTGAGATTGTCAGAACCTACGCCGTCATCGGCGCGTTGATGCTGATCGCGATCCTGCACACCGGCGTGCGGGTCTACGCGACCGGACAGACCGATGACATTCGCATGGCCTGGAGCCGGTTCGCAATCCCCGGTCTGCGCCAGGACCTGATGAAGCTGATGAGGTGGCGATGATCGTGATCTGTACGCCGGCCGAACTGCTTACTTGAGGGGAGAGATCTATGGCCGCGACCCAGACCAGCAATGTCAAGCTTGACCTCTCTCAGGCGTCGCGGTGGAACAGCCTGGCGGTGCCATACCTGTTCGAGCGCGGCGGCCTGGATTTCGACGCGACGGCGATCGTGTTTGAGGATCAGGCCCGAACGTACGGGGAGGTGCGCGAGCGCTCCCGACGCACCGCAAACGCACTCATCGGGCTCGGGATCGGCCCCATGGACCGGGTGGCACTGCTGAGCGCAAACCGGCTGGAGTTCATCGAGATCGAGGTAGGGATCGCCGCCGCACGGGCGATCATGGTGCCGCTGAACTGGCGACTGCGCCCACCTGAGCTCGCGAACTTGCTGCGGCGCTCTGAGGCCCGAGCGATCTTCGTAGAGGAGCGGTTTCTGGGTACCGTCGCCGAGCTGCGGCGCTCTGGTGAGATCCCTGATCTACGGACGATCATCGCCATCGATGCCGGCGCGGGCGACCTGAACTACGAGGAGCTTTGCCGTTCCTCGTCCCCTGAGCCGCCGCCACGGGAGGGCCAGCTCGATGACCCCCACGAGATCATCTTCACGTCCGGGACGACCGGAGATCCGAAGGGGGTCGTCTGGAGCAACGGCGGCGTGATCTGGAACTCGATCCAGCAGGCCATGGACTACCGACTGGGGCCAGACTGCTCTAACTACGCGGTCATCGATCTGTACTACATCGGCGGGCGACACGATTTCACCTGGCCGGTCCTCCACGTCGGAGGCACCGTGCATGTCAAGCGCTCGAGCGGCTTCGATGCCGAGGCAGTACTCCGGTACGTGGCGGAGAAGAAGATCACCCACGTCCTATGGGTCCCGACGATGCTCCACGAAATCCTCGAGCTGCCGAATCTCGGGGATTACGACACCAGTCACGTGCGCATGATCATGTGCGGTGGGCAGGCCGTGAGCGCAGCGACGACGGAACGCGCGCAGAAAGCGTTTCCGAACACCGACTTCATCCAGGTCTACGGCCTCACCGAAGGCGGGGGGACCGTGACCTTCATTCCCCCGCAGTATTCACGCAGCAAGCCCGGTTCGGCCGGGAAGCCGTCGGTTCACGCCGAGATCAAACTGGTCGATAACACGGGTGACGACGTGCCGCCGAACACCGACGGCGAGATCCTCGTCCGCGCCCCGTCCATGACCGCCGGTTACTGGGACGCGCCCGAGCTCACTGAAACGCTGATCACGGACGGATGGCTGCACACCGGCGACGTCGGACGCTTCGATGACGACGGCTTCCTGTACATCTCCGGACGCAAGCGCGACATGATCATCAGCGGCGGGATGAACGTGTTCCCGGCCGAGGTCGAGGATGTGTTAATCAGGCATCCGGCCGTCGCCGGAGTGGCGGTCATCGGCGTGCCGCACGAGAAGTGGGGCGAGACCGTGTGTGCTGTGATCGAGACGAACCCGGGCGCCACGGTCGACGAAGCGGAGCTCATCAGCTACTGCAGCACCCATCTGGCGAGCTACAAGAAGCCGACGTCGGTGCGGGTCGTCGAGGAGCTTCCCCGCACGATGTCCGGCAAGGTCCAGAAGTTCATCCTGCGCGAGCGGTTCACCGATCAGTAGAAGCCGGCGGCCGATTCGCGGCGCGCCGATAAAGCCACACGATCAGCGCTGGAAGTACCTGACTACTTGCTCCCCGAGCATGTGGATGTTCTCGAGGCTTTCCTCGAGAGTCGGATAGGGCGGTCCCGACTCCACCGCCGGGGTGCGAGTGCGGAAGCAGATCCACTCCGGCTTGAGCCGATCGATGACCGCGCCGATTCGCTCGATCCAGTAGTCGGGCGTGCCGAGGATCAGATACCGACGCTCGAGCGACCCGAGCGGGTCCACTCCCATGTCCGGGGACATTCCCCGCTCGACGTAGAACCTGGCCTCACGCTCCCACCGAGGCCCATGCCGTTCCTTCACCGCTTTGCCGTCCTTGCCGACCCAACCCTCGTAAGCCAGGGCCACGGTCCAGTTGTTCGGGCCGCGCTTCTCCTCGGCCCGCTCCCGCCAGTGTTCGATCTTCTCGTGGGCCTCATCGAGCTCGAGCGGGAACCACCAACACCATCCGTCCCAGTTGGTTGCCCGCTCGATCGCCTTGTCGTAGAAGGCCCCGAGCCAGATCGGCGGTCGCGGCTCCTGGTAGGGCTTCGGTGTCAGCAGCACGTCGTCGTACTCGAAGAATTCACCTTTGAAGGTCAGGCGATCCTCGCGCCACGCGCGGTCGATCACCTCCATGCACTCCTCGAAACGCTTGCCGGTCTGCTGCTTCGGCACCCCGTAGAGACGGAAGTGGTCGGCGTTGTACCCGACGCCGGCGCCGAAGATCAGCCGGCCCTGGGAGAGCTGGTCGATCTGCGCCATCATCTCCGCCACCATCATGGGGTTGTAGAAAGTTGGCTGTAGCACGGTGCAGGCGATCCGGATCGACTCCGTGCGAGCCGCGATCGCCGCCAGGTTGATGATGGGCGAAGGGGCATAGGTCTCGGTGCGCTGGTGTCGCTCCGGAATCCAGATCGCATCAAACCCCGCCTGCTCGGCAGCCTCCGCCTCGACCACGCACTGTTCGTTCGCGGCGTGAACGGCGTCCCGGTCAGGGTGAGGCTCGTCGTATACGCCGAAGTGGGTGTCAGGCATGTAGGCGAATCTGGTCATCTGAACCTACCCCGAGTCGAAATTGGCATGAGTGAGCGCGGCTGGTCACGATTCCAACATCCGCCCACGCCGCGGTGTACTGGCGAATCCGCTAACGCGGAGCCGGGCGACGGGCCCGACCGCAGGCAAACATCTCCCGCGTGCCCCTGGTGGGCACATCCACGAGTCGTGGGGGACCGAAACTACGCTCGCCGGTACGCAGATCGTGAACCTTGGCCCCGAAGGACGGGTCTTCGAGCTGTAAGGCCGGCGCTCGGCCGCCGGCAGCGGGACCCGTCGACGCGGGCATGAGGAACCCCACCTGCAGGGTCAGGCTCAGGTCGGGTTCGTTGTGCCCAGGATGCGGGCACCACGAACCCCACCCGCGGGGTCGGGGGGCTGGTGGGGTTCCCGACGCCCGGCCCGCGCGCCCGCCCTGACGCGACCGCCGCAGCGACTTAGCCAAATCGCAACTTTGGCCCCCGACCGGGCGCTTCCCGTCCGAGTAAAGTAGTGCCACAGTAGCGCCCTGTCGAGCCGCGAACCGAGGAGAGAGTGTGGTACCACGCGGCGCCGAGCAGCATCGGCCATGATGGTGAGGTGGCCGCGCTCGTAGGCACCTCGAGCGGGCTGTATCCCCAGCCCGATCTGAGCTCGCTGGTGAGAGCAGCCGAGCGCGCGGTCGGTGCCGATGCCGTGCTGATCGCGCGCTGGTCAGATGAGGACCAGCCGTGGCTCGCCGTCGCCGACGGGCTCGCCGACGGCGAGGCGCGCGACATCCAACTCGCGCTGGAGCAGCTCACATCCGAGCTCGATGGCGAGTTGCCGCGCAGCTTTCCAAGCCTGACAGAGCTAGCTGTGCCGGTCGCGAGGGTTCTGGAACGGTATGGATTCGCGGCGCTGCTACTCGATCATCTCCAAGTAAGCACCGAACCCATCGGTGCGATCTGCGCGCTGAAACGGCACAAGGGCCACTTCGTGGATGAGCGCCTCATAACCACCTTTGCCCGCCAGGCCGCAATCGCGCTGGCGCGCCGACCGGGCGGGCAGCGAACGGTGCCGCCGTCAAAGCGATTCGACAAGCTCGAGACCCTGGATCAGATCGTCCTCTCGACCAGCAACTTCGAGGAGCTCATGGCGGCGATGAACGCGCGGGTCGCGCCGATCTTCGGCGCCGCGACCAGCGCGATCATGGTCTGGGACGAACAGCGCGAGGTCCTCCAGATGATCGCCGGCTCGTTTGGGGCCGCCGAGGAGCTAACGGCGTCCTACCAGATCAGCGCCTCAAACTCCTTGAGCAACGCGGCGCGCGTGTTCACTACAGGGCATCCCTATCTCAGCAACGACGCCAGGTCGGACGCCGGAATTCTTCAGGACTACGTCGATGCCTTCCGCATCGAGCGCCTGCTGTCACTGCCGCTCAAGCTTTCAGAGCGGACAATCGGGGTGCTCCACCTCGCCAACAAATCGACGGAGTTCACCGTCCTAGACGTCAGCCGTGCGGAGGCGCTCGCGCCGCGGGTGGCGATCGTGGTCGAGCTCGCCAAGACCGTCTACCGGCTGCGACGCCAGCGGCTGTTCGAGGGCATCCTGGCGAAGGTGGCGGTGGCGATCGCCTCCGGGGGGAATGTCCAGGACTTTCTCGCGCCCGCGATCGACCAGTTGCGCCTCGCGCTCGAGGCCACAGCGCTGGCTCTGGTACCCGGGGGGTCTACGCCGGTCGTGTCCCGCTCTGGCCGTGAGCATTCCGAGCTCGAGACGATCGTGCTCACCGAAGCGGCGGCAATGCCCGGCATGCGGGCGTACGTGGTCGGCCCCCAGAAGGCCGGCGACCCAGGCTGGGCCGCATTCCACGTACCCGTGCAGCTCGGGCGCCAGCGCATCGGCACGCTGGCTGCGCTCCGCGCCCGGGGCGAGCCGTTCACGCAGGACGAGCGGGATGCACTCAGCCGCCTGGCGAACCTCACGGCCCTGGCCTGGGCGTCGGAGCGCTACCAGCAACAGCGTGCGGAGCTGGCACGACTCGAGGAACGCCAGAGGATCGCCGATGATCTCCATGACGACGTTGCCCAGATTCTGTTCGGGGCTCAGCTACAGCTGGACGCGATCGTCAACGTCGACCAAAAGAACGGCGACGTCGGTGCCGCGATCGGCCGCGCTCGCAAGCTGCTGGCCCGCGGCGACAGTGCGATCCGCGCGGTCATCCATCAGCTATCGCGTCCGACCCATGCCGACTTGGCGCAGCGGCTCACGACCATGGTGTCAGAGTGCGAGGCCGAGTTCAGACTCCCGATCCACCTCGAGATCTCCACGGAGGCGGGGAATGCAGCCAAAGGATTCGGTAAGGCGCTGGCCGACATCATGCTGAAGGTGGCGCGGGAATCTGTCGTCAACGCGGCCAAGCACGCGGGGCCGTGCCGGGTTCTGGTGCGCCTGGCGCTCACCAGCCGCGGCCGGCTGGTGTTGACGGTGGTCGACGACGGGATGGGGTCGCCCGATGGGCACGCCGCCCGCAGGCACGGCTTGACCTCGTTGCGCAGAAACATGGCTGAGCACGGGGGCACCCTGCGCTTGCACCACGGCCCAACCGGGGGATGGAAGGTGACGGCGAGCGTCCCGCTCTAGCGGTGGGACGGTTCACCGGTGCCCCAGCGTCGGGCGACAACGCTAGATCACCTCGTGCGTCTTGACCTCGTGACGCGTGAAATGGCGGGTGAAGTTGCGTGCATCCGCGGCCGTCTCAGCGAACTCCGGGCTCTCGTGGGTGCGGTCGAAGTCCTCCCGCGAGTCAAACCGCAGGATTACGAAGCCGTCGATCTCGTCGCCCAATGAGTCCACGGCCTCGCTGACCGGCCAGATCTCGTAGCCGCGAACATTGGGCATTCGCATCGCGATCGGGCGATGCACGTTGATCCAGTAGTCGACGAACTCGGCCCGATCCATTCCATCTTTCCTGTACAGCGTGTAGACGACCGTGTACACGAATTCACCTCTTCATGGCCTCGTTTCGATGGGCGTTGGCAAGCCTTGCGCGCGGCACTCGGTCTGGCGACTGTCGGATCGACCAGTTGCGACCGTCAGGTCCGATGCCAGAGTGCCACGAGGTTCGTCATGGCCGAGAATCCTGTTCGCTATGTGGGCGACCCGGAAGCTCCTACAACCGTGCCGGTCGTGCTCCGGGCCCGGGCGGAGCTGTCGCCCGATGACCCCTTTCTGACCTTTGAGCATGAACGTAGAACCTACGGCGAGGCGCTAGCCGCCGCAGAGCGGGCCGCAGCCGCGCTGGCTTCCCTCGGCGTAGGCAGGGGTGACAAGGTCGCTGTGTTCCTGCCGAACTCGCTCGAGATCCTCGACGTGTGGTTCGGCTCGGCATTGCTCGGCGCCGTGTTCGTGCCGGTCAACACAGGGCTGAAAGCAGACGGTCTGCGGTACATCGTCGAGCACAGCGAGGCCGGGGTGATCGCCGTGGACGGTGCGCTGGTTGAGACCCTCGAGGCGGCCCTGCCGGCGGGAACTGGGCCTGGCCATCGGTTCGTGCGAGGTGATGGTGCGCTACCAACCGGATACGAGCCGCTGGACGAGCTCCTCCGGGGAGCCCACCCCCGCCCACCGGATGTCGACGTGCGGCCGGAGGACCTGGCCTCGATTCTCTACACCTCGGGGACGACCGGGCTGCCGAAGGGGGTCATGAACTGCCACAACGCGTATCCCACGGCTGGATACGAGTTCACACGCCGACAGGTGCGAGCTCGAGAGGAGGACGTCCTCTATACCAGCCTGCCGCTGTTCCACATAAACGCCCAATCGCTGACGACGGTCGGATCGATCGTCTCTGGACGGCCGATGGTGATGGCATCGCGGTTCTCGGCCTCGCGGTTCTTCGACGACCTGCGCGCGCATAACGCCACGGTCTTCAACTACATCGGCGCGATGCTCACCATGCTCTACAAGCAGCCCGAGCGCTCGGACGATGACCAGAACCCGGTCCGGCTCACCGTCGGCGGCGCTGCGCCAGCCGAGATCTGGTCCGCCTTCGAGAAGCGCTTCGGCCTGTCGATCCTCGAGATCTACGGCCTCACTGAGACGGCCACGCACTGCCTTGGCAGCCCGCCCGACGACATCAGGGTCGGGAAGCTCGGCAAGCCCGTCAGCTGGTCGGACGTCCGGATCGAGCGCGAGGACGGCACCGAGGCACCCGATGGCGAGCCCGGGGAGATCACGATCCGGAGCAAGCGCGAGCACACGCTCTTCCTCGGCTATTACAAGAACGAAGAGGCCACCGAAACGGCGATGGCCGGCGGGTGGTTTCACTCAGGCGACCGTGGCCGTCGCGACAGCGACGGCTACTTCGTGTTCATCGATCGCCTGAAGGACAGCATCCGCCGGCGCGGCGAGAACATCTCCTCGTACGAGATCGAGCGGATCGTCAACGCTCATCCCTTGGTGGCGGAGAGCGCGGCGGTTGGCGTTCCGTCCGAGCTCGGGGAGGAGGAGGTCATGGTCGTCGTCGTTCCCAACGGCGACGGGCTCGACTACCTCGAACTGGTCGAGTTCTGCCGCGAGCGGATGGCGGAGTTCATGGTGCCGCGCTACCTCCTAATCACCAGCCAGCTTCCAAAGACCGCGACCCAGCGGGTGCAGAAGTATCAGCTGCGCGAGCGCGGGGCGGCGCAGGCCTGGGACCGGCTGACGCACGCGGGCGCGCCGCGATGACGGCAGTGGTCATCGCCGGCGCGGGCGTGGCCCGACCTGGCGGCGGTGAGCGGTTGTCGCACGCGGAGCTGCTCTACCGAGCCACGCGTGCGGCGCTCGACGATGCGGGACTGGAGCGGGACGTGATCACCGCCGCGGTCACAAGCACCTACGACTACGTCGAGGGAAGGCCCCTCTCCAACCAGTTCACGCTGGACTCCATCGGCGGCGTGATGAAGCCGTGCGATCTGCGGGTGGGGGACGACGGCCTGCACGCACTCGCCGCCGGAGTCGTCTCCGCGCTCGCCGACCCCGGAGGTGTGGTCGTGGTCGGCTCGGTACTCATGGGCGCGACAGAGCACGTGGCCGAGACCGTCCGCGGAGTCCAGGAGATCTCCTATGAGCCGGTATACCTCCGGCCGATCATCGCCGGGGCACCGTATCCGCAGGCGATGGGCTTCGGCCTGAGGGCCCGCCAATATCTGAACGCGCACGGAGGGCGCGACGAGGACCTCGCGCGGTTGGTCAGCCAGCGGAGCGCTAACAACGGCGCTGCGCGCAGCGTGCAGCAAATCATCGACTCGCCCACTGTCGCCGGGCCGCTGCGCGAGCTACACCAGGCGCCGCCGGCCGACCTCGCAGCCACGATGATCCTCTCGACCGATCCCCCCTCCGGCGAGGTACGCGCCCGCATCCGCGGAGTCGGGTGGGCTGCCGTCGACGGCATGCTCGGATACCGCAACCTGGCGGAGGACGAGGCCACGGGACGTGCCGCACACGATGCGTACGGCGCCGCGGGAATCGATGACCCGGTCGCCCAGATCGATCGCGCCGAGCTCTACAACGTCTATGGAATCGACGAGGTACTCGCCGCCGAGGCACTCGGCCTGGCACCGAGGGGGGCAGGCCTCGAGCGGCTGCTCGGCGACCCGTCGTCCTCGATCAACCCGAGCCGGCGGCCCTCAGGCCCATGGCTTTGCAGGCGGTCCGACGAGTCTCGCCCACGTCGCCTGGGCCATCCAGGAGATGCATGACGGCGGAGGGAAGGTGCTCGGCCGCCCAGGGGTGGACGGGGTGCGCGGGGTGCTCCTCGGCGGTAGCGGTAATGGAGGTGGTGCGGTGAGCGCCGGCAACGGCAGGCGGCGCGTGGGCGTCCTCTCGGTGGGCATGATGCCATTTGCCCGGGTACGCGAGGAGGACACGGAGGAGATGGTCTACCGGGTGGCGCGAGACGCGCTCGAGCAGGCGAAGCTCCGTCGCGACGACCTCGACGCGGTCGTGGTCGGCTCGGCCGTGGACCCCTTCTCCGGCATCAACGAGTCCGACAAGTTCACGATCGCGGGCGCCGGCGCCGTCGGCAAGCCGTTCTTTCGTAACGCCACCAGCGGCTCCACCGCGACCTCCACGCCGACTCTGGCCTACGAGGTCGTGGCATCGGGCCTGGCGGAGATCGTGCTCTGCGTGTGCTACGAGAAGATGTCCGAGAACGAGAACTCGCAGAAGGTCTTCAATTACGTATATGACCCGGGCTACGTCCGCCCGGTAGGGCTGAACGTCCCGATCCAATGCGGGCTCGAGGCCAGGGCCTACCTTCACCGCTACGACATCAGCGAGGAGGAGATGGCGCTCGTGTCGGTCAAGAACCTCGGCAACGCCAAGGCCAATCCGTACGCCCAACGGGGTCGAGACGTGACGGTCGAGGAGGTCCTCGAATCCCCGTACATATCGTGGCCCGTGAAGATCCTTGACACCAGCCCCGTCTCGGACGGGGCGAGGGCGGCGATCTTCGCCACCGAAAGCGTCATGCGCCAGCTCGACGACGATCCGGTATGGGTGCGCGGCGTGGGCCGGGGCGCAGACTCCTACTGGTTCATGGGCAGGCGCAACAAGGACCTCGGGCGACTTGACTACGCCTATCTCGGTGCCCGGCTCGCGTACGAGATGGCCGGGATCAAGGTCCCCTCGGAGGAGATCCATTACGCCGAGCCATACGACCCATTCACATACAAGGAGATGCAACACGTCGAGGCGCTGGGGCTGTGTGAGGAGGGCGGGGCCGGTCGCTTCGTGCGCGAGGGCAGAGCTCGCCGAGACGGGGAATTGCCGGTGAACGCCTCCGGTGGACTGCTGGGCGAAGGCAACCCGATCGGGGCTGGCATGTCCCGCTTCAACTGGTGCTGGCTTCAGATCAAGCGCCAAGCCGGTGATTGCCAGGTGGCCAGAGACGTGGAGACAGCGGTGTGCACGGGGTGGGGCGGCATGTATCAGTACAACGCGACGGTGGTGCTTGGGCGAGACGCTTAGCGCTCGAAGGGAGGCTCAAGAACCCGAAGGGAGCCGATGTGGAACTCAACGAGTGAATACGTCCAAGGACTTCGCCGAGGTTGGCGTCACGATCGACGGCCGCGTCGACGTCGCCTACCGCTGGTCGGCAGGTATTGCCGGCTCGCGGTTCTTTGAGGAGCTGAGGGATAACGCGCGAATCGTGGGCACGAAGTGTCCGCAGTGCCAGCGGGTACTGGTGCCGCCCCGGATCTTCTGCGAAGAGTGCTTCGTCGACACCGACGAGTGGGTGCACGTGTCGAACCGGGGCGTGATCCTGACATTCGCCGAGTCGTACTTCGGACTGCAGGGCCAGCGGCTGCAAGACCCGTGGTACGTGGGTGTCATCCGGCTGGAGGGTTCGGACGGCGGCCTGTTCCACCGGTTGGTCGCCGACGAGAAGCCGATCGAGATCGGCGGCGTGGTGGAGGCGGTGTTCGCCCAGGAGCGCCACGGCCACATCCTGGATATCGAGCATTTCCGGACACTGAGCTGAGGACGTGCCCGAGCGCCTGGTTCGCGTGGAGGCGCGTGATGGCGCCGCCCACATCATCTTTTGCTCCCCGCCGGTGAACGCGCTGTCCCACGCCTTCTTGAGCGCGCTCGACGCCGCGCTCGACTCGGTCCCAGGCGATGCCCGTGCGGTCGCAGTGTCCAGCGAGGTGCCGCGGGTGTTCATGGCGGGGGCCGACCTCGACTTTCTCGCGCATGGCGAGTCTGATCGGCTGCGTGAATATGTCCGTTGGGTACAGCGGGTATTCAGCCGATTCGAGCAGATGCCGTGGCCGGCGGTGGCCGGAATCGACGGGGCGTGTCTGGGAGGAGGGTTCGAGCTCTCGCTGGCGTGCGACATCCGCGTCGCCTCCGAGGCGGCGAGCGTGGGGCTGCCCGAGGTTCAGCTCGGGATCCTTCCGGGAGCGGGAGGACCAGAGCGACTCGTGAGGGCGGTGGGCCAGGGAGTGACGCGAGATCTGGTGCTCACCGGCCGGCGCCTCAGCGGGCGCGAGGCTCTGGAATTCGGGATCGTGAGCCGTCTGGTTTCCGAGGGAGAAGCGGCGGCGGCCGCCCTGGAGCTGGCGCGCTCTCTCGCAGCGGGCGCGACCGAGGCAATTCAGGCCGCGAAGCGACTGACCGTGAGAGCGTCCGACAGCACAATCGAGACCGCCCTGGCGGAGGAGGAGGCGGGGTGGGTGGCGGTCAGGGCCTCGGCCAATGCCCAGGAAGGCCTCGACGCCTTCTTGGAAAAACGATCTCCGGTCTACCGCTAGCCATGGGCGCAGGGCTTCGAGATCAGTCCGCCGCCCCTCCCCTGGCCGAGCGTGCCGCCGAGGCGGTGGGAGGAGCCGAGGACGTGGGGGCGATCGGCGCGGGCCGGCCGCTGTTGGACCTCGGTCGGGTCATTGGCCAGGCACGCAACACCGCCCGAGAAACCGCCAGCCTGGGAGCTGAGCTAGCCCGTATCGCGGTCGGCTCCTCGGACGTCGAGTTCGACAAGGGCGACCAGCGATTCTCCGACCCAGCATGGCGCGAGAACCCGGCTTACCGCCGCGTCGGGCAGAGCTATCGCGCTTGGGAGGATTCGATGCAGCGGCTGGTCGATCGAGCAGACGTCGACGACGCCACCGCGGCGCGCGCACGGCTTGCCGCGACGATCCTGACCGCCGCCGCGGCCCCTACGAACACGGTCCTCGGCAACCCTGCCGTTCTCAAACGTGCGTTCGAGACCGCTGGGAGCAGCCTGCTCCGCGGTGCCCGCAACATTCTACGGGACATGCTGACCAACGGGGGGATGCCGAGCCAGGTCGATGTCCGTCCGTTCACGGTGGGGGAGAACCTCGCCGCCACCCCGGGCGCTGTGGTGTTCCGCAACGACGTGTGCGAGGTCATGCAGTACACCCCAACAACCACGGAGGTGCGCGAGCGGCCGGTGCTGATGATCCCGCCCCAGATCAACAAGTACTACTTCATGGACCTGGCCCCCCACCGGAGCTTCATCGAGTTTGCCGTCGGCCGCGGACTTCAGTTCTTCTGTATCAGCTGGCGCAATCCGACCGCCGAGCAGCGAGACTGGAATCTCGACACCTACGGGACGAGCTGCCTCGAGGCGATTGACATCGCGCGCGAGGTCACCGGCTCGCCGCAGCTAAGCGTGCTCGGGCTCTGCGCGGGGGGCATAACCTCCTCGACGGTCCTGAGCCATTTGGCCGCCGAGCACGACGACCGCGTCCACGCAGCGTCGTTTGCGGTCACCCTGCTCGACTTCGGACAGCGGGCGATCATCGACGCGTTCCAGTCTCAGCGGCTGCTCTCGCTTGCCACCTGGAACTCGCGCCGCGCAGGGGTGCTCGAGGGCGATGCTCTCGGTCGCATCTTCGCCTGGCTGCGGCCGAACGATCTCGTCTTCAACTACCTGGTCAACGACTGGCTGATGGGGAACGATCCGCCGGCGTTCGACATCCTGGCTTGGAACAGCGACGGCACCAGGTTGCCTGCGGCGCTCCACGAGCAGTTTCTGCGGCTGTTCGAACACAACCTGCTGCGCAAGCCAGGGGCGCTCGAGGTCCTCGGCACGCCAGTCGACCTCTCGAGGGTCAAGGTCGATGCACTCGTGACCGGAGCGCTCACCGACCACCTCACGCCGTGGGCCAGCTGCTACCAGACCACCCAGATGCTGGGCGGCGACTCCGAGTTCGTCCTCTCCTCAAGCGGTCATATCCAGAGCCTGGTCAATCCTCCCGGCAACCCGAAGATGCGGTACTTCACGGGGCCTGCGCCCGGACCCGATCCCGAGGAATGGCGCGCACACGCGGATCCGCATCCCGGATCCTGGTGGGAGCACTGGGCTGATTGGTCGATCGAGCGCTCGGGCGCGGAGCGGCCGGCGCCCCGCAAGCTCGGGAGCCGCAGCCATCCTGCGGGCGATCCCGCGCCGGGACGCTACGTCCACCAGAAGTAGCCGGCGGGGCTCGACAACACTGACGCTCGCCGAGCCGCCGTCAGTTATCCAGCCCCTGCAGGTACGGCAGGGGTCTTTGGCGCGACGCCCTTTCGGGTTAGGAAATCCGTGCAAATGTCGGCAAGCTTCTCCGGCTGCTCGAACATCGGGTAGTGACCCATCTCGGGGCCGACGATCTTCTCGGCCAGGCCCTCGCGGATGCCTGCCACCGTAGCGTCAAGGAGCTCCTCCGGCACGTAGTAGTCCGCCTCGCCCTTGAAGATGAGTATCGGACAGGTGATTTGGCCCAGCTTGTCGCGCACGTCGTGATTGACCCAGCACTCCAGATCGCCAGTCGCGATTTCCTGGGGCGCATAACGGTGCATCCACCGCGTCTCCACGACTTTCTCCTTAGAGACCGGGTAGTAGAGCGAGCTGATCGCGGCTCTCTCCATGATGTCGCGCCAGCCGGGGCAGGCATGTGGGTGCTCGTAGATGAAGACATTCGGGAACGTCGGCGTGTGTGCCGCTCCCTCAAGCGCGAGCGCGGCGCGCATCCTGTCGGAATGGTGGCAGGCAATATCGGTGACCATGTCTCCACCGATCGAACATCCGACGACGACCGGTTCGTCGTCGCATACGGTCTCGATGATCCTCCACACGAACTCTGCGTAGTCGTGCATTCGCCTGAATGGTCGCCAGTCGACCGGGTATGACTTTCCGTGCCCCGGTAGATCGACCGCGATCGCCCGGAATCCCCGGTCGGCCATGATCGGCAGGTATTGGTAGTACTCGATCGAGCAGGCCCCGGCCGTGTGGATGCAGAACAGCGGGACGCCCTCGCCACATTCCTCGTAATAGATCCGCGTCCCGTCCACCAAGACGTATCGGCCAGTCAATTCACGATTCATCGCTGATCTCCCTCACTCCACGCTGGCAAGCGTCTCGCCCATGATGCATATGGCCTCGTGCATGCGGTTGGCCTCGAGCAGGTTGCCATCGACCTTGAGCCGGCCCTGTGACAGGGGCTCCCAGAACTTCTTACCGGCAATGAGGTCGCGCCACGCTTCCAATTCGCCGCTCACTATCACGTCGTACCCGGCCGCGTTCGACAACGGCTGGTACTCCATGAGATCCATGATCTTGCCTCGGTACAGCTTCAGCCAGTACGGCTGATCGCCGAACGCGAGGACGACGTTTACGTCTGACCAGGCACTTGCCTCCTGGAAAGCCTCGGAGGCATTGCACCGGTCCTTTAAGCCCTTGACGAACTCAAGGCTAGGGAAGGCCGCCACCCTCCACCTCCTTCGGTAGATGCTCGAGAAGAATTAGAACGACCCGTCGGTATATTTATTATGCCTCCTACGGTGCGCGGAGGTCAAGGGCGCGGCGCGGCGTTTAGGCGCGACGACGGACGCGGGCGCGGCCCGGGTCAGCCGGGCGCGCCGGCGCGTACCACGGCGGTTTCGAAGATCACCACGTCCTGGTAGGCAGGATCGGTTGGGCGGCAGACGTCGGCGTCCAGCAAGGATCCGCACGCCGGGCATGCGTAATGGCGGAGAACCAGCGGTTCGTCCACCTGGGTCCGGGGATCGAGGAACACACCGGGATCGATCTCCGCCAGCTCCGTCTGGAGCCAGCCGCACCCGTCCCGGTAGCCCCCCTCCATCGTCCCCAGCACCTCTCGACATTGCCCGCAGCTCAACTTGGGCTCTCCGTCGACGTCAACGACCGCCACCGTCTCTAACGCGCGGCAGATCTCGGTTGCGTCAGCATCTACCTGACCGCGCGATTCCGCCGGCCGGTGCACGAACGAGCGCAGCCGCTCCTGCCGGATCTCGTGGCGCCGCCGATCGCTGGCCGCCGCGTCCAGCGCGCCGTCCTCGCCGAGCACGATCCCGTACAACCGGTCGGCATCGACGCGGCTTAGCCGCCCGCGCTCCACGTCGTTGGCAACCAAGGCGGGGTCTCGCAGCAGCGGGTCGCCGTGGCCGGCGGCCAGCGGCGGGAGCACCTCGAACACGTCGCCCGCCCGCAGCAGGTTGTCGAACTTCTTGGCCGGCGGCAGGACGCCGTGCGGGGCGAGCTCGCGGAGGTCGCTGGGCCGGTCGGGCCAGGTTCTGGACGCGAACGCGTCGGCGATGGAGGTGCGCTCCGCCGCCCAGAAGGTCCCGCCGCTACCCGGATAGCCGCCGGAGAGCCCATTGCCTTGCGTCACCGACTGGAAGACCCCGCCCGAAGCGATATAGGACTCCTCGGTCCTCCAGCCGGTCCAGGCGGTGACGAGCCCGGTGCCTCCGCGCCAGCGTCCATGTCCGCCGCCGGAGGCCACCTCGCGCCGGTAGAGATACAGGAACGGGATCACGCGCTCCCACTCCTCCGCGTTGCCGATCCGCAGCTGAGTCGAGATCAGTCCGCCGCCGTGGTCAATCCCGTCGCAGAAGGAAGCGGCCCCGGAACCTCCGGCGATGCCGTCGAACGGAAAATTCGCGTACGGGCGTCCGTTTTGGTCGATGCCGAACATCTGCGTGTACACCTGGGTGTGCAAGGCGGAGGAGCCGAGCATGTTCGGCCGCTGTTGCCTGGAGCTGCCGAGCATCTTGCTCAACAGGTACTGCGACTGGGTCACGGCGTTGGTCGTCCCGAGCGATGTGCTGATCGCAGCTGGGTGCCGCGCGGACATCATCGTGCCCAATGTCGGTCGGAATTCGATGCACGCCAAGACGCCGGCACCGCAGAGGTATTGATCCCATGCGAGCAACGGCAGGGCCGCGTTCAGGATCGCCGCCCGCCAAACCCCGGGCGTGACGTTGAACGAGCCGACCGACGGGTCGGTGCCGGCGTTATCGAACACCAGTCCGTCGTCCGTCTTGGTCACGCTCAGCTCGAGCCGGTACAGGTTCCGGTCGCCGGGGAGGGCGCCGGCGCAGTAGCGGATGTCCCGCCAGGTCCCGTCCGGCACCGTCGCCAGGCGTTCGCGCACGGCCGTCTCGGTGGTGGCGATCATCTTGCGCATCACGCCCTTGACAGTGCGGGCGCCGTAGGCGGCGATCGTGTCCTCGATCCTCCCCCTGGCGAACTCGACCCCCGCCACCTGCGACTTCAACTCCAGGTGGTTAAGCTCGGGGAGGCGGGAGCGGCGCGTCCACGCGTCCACGAGGTCCTCACGCCAAACCCCGTTCTCCACCAGCTTGAGCGGTGGGAACGCCGTCGCCTCCCAGTACGTGTCGCGAGCCTGCTGGACGAAGCCACCCGGCTCGACCCCACCGATCTCCTGCTGATGAACGCAGTTGTAGACCCAGCAGAACAGGCGGCCGTCGACGAATATCGGCGCGTAGACGGCGGTGTCCATCTGGTGGTTGGTTCCCACCCACGGGTCGTCCTGGGCGAAAATGTCGCCGGGACTGATGCCGACGTTCCCGGAGCGATGCTCGAGCGTCCACTTCACGACCAGGTCGGCGCACCCCGTGAAGAACAGGATCCCGGGGCCGAACACGACGCCGTCGCCCTCCTCTGTCTGGACGGAGACGTTGAAGTCCCAGGCGTAGACCGTGACTCCAGATCCGGAGATGCGTCGGATCGTGTCCTGGTGGTCCTGGTTGATCGCCCAGAGGCGCGAGCGGATCACCTCGTAGGTGACGGGATCGACGTCCTCATCGGCATCCCGGTGAAGCTCGAGCCCACCCTCGATCTGGAGCTCTCCTTGCGGCAGGTAGCCCTCGAGCAGGGAGTCCCAGCGGCGGCGATACTCGCTCATGACGACGGGGCCCGACCGATGCGGACGACTGCGTTGCCGTAGGCGTCGATCGACGCGCCACTGTCCGGCCTGACGACGATGGTCGTGTCCGGAAACTCAACGATCGCCGGTCCCACGACGAGGTCTCCCGGGCGGAGGCCAGCGCCATCGAACACGGCGGTCGGGACGCGGCCGCCCAGCTCTTCCCAGTACACGCTTCGCTCGTCGCTCCCGGCACCGTTTGTGGCAGATGGCGGTCCCTCCGCGGTCTCGCGCTCGACGACCTGGGGCTTTCGCACGCGCCCGTGCGCGCGAACCCGGAAGCCCGTGACCGCGATCCCGGCCTCGCGGTAACCGGCGCCCGCGCCGAACCGCTCTTCGTAGGTGCGCTCGAAGTTCTCGACCAGCCCCCCGACGGTTGCCTCAGTCAGCGTTCCGGGTGGAACCGCTGCCTCTACCTCGTAGACCTGTAGCCCGTACTTGCAGTTTGCGGTGCGCTGGAGCCAGAAATCCTCGACGTACGGCGTCTCTGCGGCGGTCGCGTCCCGCGCCCTGGCCTCCAGTGCGGCCAGGGTTGCGTTCATGCGATCCAGGTCGTACGGCTGCGTCATGAACAGCGGCTGCTCGAACGTGGCCTGCATGTCGGCGACGGCGATCCCGAGTGCGGACCAGACCGAGGCGGTGTCGGCGAGCGGGACGATGAACTCCTCGATGCCGAGGCCGCGCGTGTAGATGCCGGCGTGAGATCCGCCCCCGCCGCCGAAGGCATAGACGGTGAACCGGCGCGGGTCGAGGCCACGGCGGACGGTCATCGAGCGCATCAGGTCGCTCATCCGCTCATCGACGATCCGGACGATGCCGGCAGCGCAGCCATCGGTGCTCAGGCCGAGCGGCTTCGCCAGCATGGCGATGGCATTCCTCGCCGCTTGCACGTCCAGCTTCAGGCGGCCGGCGAGGAACTTGTCCGGATCGAGCACGCCGAGCACGAGGTCGGCGTCGGTCACGGTGGGCTGCGTGCCCCCGCGCCCGTAGCAGGCCGGACCCGGGTCGGCTCCCGCGCTCTGCGGCCCGACTCGAAGGGTCCCGGACGCGGTATCGAGCCAGGCGATGCTGCCGCCGCCGGCCCCAATCGATTGGACATCCACGACATTCAGGAATGCCTCGTGGTGCTCGAGGATCACCTCGTCGGTGGCGACGGGTTTGCCGTCCACCACCACGCTGACGTCGAGAGTCGTGCCGCCGACGTCGGTTGTGACGGCGTTGGGCCGATCGATCAGTGCCCCGAACTCGCTGGTGCCGATCACGCCGCCGACCGGGCCCGACTGCAGCGTCGACACCGGTAGGGCCCTGATGCGGTCGCCGGGGGCGAGGCCGCCGTGAGATTGCATGAACAGCACGTCGTGGCCGTAGCCGCTGCGGCGGGCCTCGGCTTCGATGGCCCGCGTGTAGGCGGCCATCGCCGGTGCCACATAGGCGTTGAGCACGGTGGTCAGCATGCGCGGGTACTCGCCGACCTTGGGCGCCACCAGGTGCGAGAGCGACACCTCGAGCTCGGGGAACCGGTGGGCGATGATCTCCCGCGTCCGCAGCTCGTGCGCGGGGTTCATCATCGACCAGATGTAACAGACCGCGATCGCCTGGACGCCGCTCGCCACCAGCCGCTCGGCGACCTCCACGACCTGCCCTTCGTCGAGCGGTACGACGACCTCCCCGGTGTGGTCGACGCGCTCGGTGATCTCAGCCACGTCCCGTTCGGCCACGAACGGCGCAGGCGGGCGGGAGGAGGGGAAGTGAAGCGTCTGCTCGATCGACAGCCCGATGCCCCGGCCGGCGTTGTCCATGATCTTTATCGTGTCGCCGAACCCGCGAGTGGCGAGCAGGCCCACCCTGGCCCCTCCCCGCGTTACGACAGCGTTTATCGCCACCGTCGTGCCGTGCGCCAGGCGGTCCGCGTCGGCGAGCAGCTCGGCACGCGCGAGCCCGAGCCGTTCTGCCGCGATGTCGATGGAGGCAAAAAACCCCCCGGAGGGATCAGAGGGCGTGGTCAGCGCCTTGCCGACGGTCACGCTGCCCGCGTCGTCCACGACGGCGCAGTCCGTGAACGTTCCGCCGATGTCCACTCCGATCAGGTAACCCACAAGCTCCTCCGCGTGGCGGCCGGGGCGCACCGCGTGCGCGAGTGGACCGTACGGCGGCAACGGTGGACGCGGCACTAGCGCTTCTGCCAAAGCCGCCGTCGCGGCGGCAACTCTCGGAAGCGATAGCTCTGCCGCGCGCCCACATCCGAGACGATTCATCCTCGAGCCGGCGAGCGTCGCTCGTCGGGCGGCGGCGAGGAGGTCGACCGTGAGGAGGTTGAGCATGAGAGGATGGGTCGTCCCTTCCCTGGCGTACGTCGTCTTGCTCGGAGGGTTTGGCGTGACCGTCCGGTTCGCGCTGCGTGGCCTCGGCTGGCGCGAGCTGGTGGTGTGGACCGCGACGGCCTACTTGGTCGTGGCGATCATCCTTCTGGCCACCGGCACGCCGCTGCGGTTCCCACGCGGCCTGCCCGGCGGGATGACGGTGATCTCGGCGTTCATTCCACCGCTGGCGGTCATCTCGCTGTACATCGCGCTCAACCGCGGAACGGCGAGCCAGGTGACCCCCCTCACCACGGCGTATCCCTTCATCACCGTGTTTCTGGCGGCGGCGGTCCTGTCGGAGGCGCTCACGTGGCAGATCCTGCTGGGCTCCGCTCTGATCGTCGGCGGAGCCGTGCTGATCAGCATATGAACGAGGCCTCCACGCTTTGGACCGGGAGCGAGGGGGTGGTCGCCCGCGACAACGTGGGTGGGTTCACGCGCTGGCCCCGGCAGCAGGGGGGCTTGCACTCTCGGATCACCGCTCGCTGTGCCGGTGGTCGGTCGACAGTGGGGTGACAATACGGTCATGACACCCGTCCTGGCCCCGTTTGATGCGGCGCGCGAGGTCCGTCGAGAGGTCCAACGGACCCGTCTGCGTGCGCGCAACGCGATCAAGATCATCCGAGGCGAGGACCCGCCGCGAGTAGCGCCGACGCCCAAGGACGAGATCTGGTCCCAGGGGAAGGCGAGCCTGATTCGCTACCGCGGCGAGCCTGCGCGGTTCCGGCCGCCGATTTTGCTCTTCCTGGGGTTGGTCGGGCGACCGTATGTGCTCGACCTGTACCCCGGGAACTCGATGGTCGAGAAGTTGCTGGAAGGGGGGTTCGATGTGTTCATGCTCGACTGGGGAATCCCAGACGCCGCCGAGGGCGATCACACGCTCGACACCTATCTGGACGACTATCTGGCGCGCGTCGTCGAACGCGTCAAGGCGGAGGCCAGCTCCGATGACATCACGATGCTCGGGTACTGCATGGGCGCCATGATGGCGATCCTCTACCTCGGCAGTTGTCCGGATGCTCCGGTGCGCAACCTGATCCTGCTGACGCCGCCGTGCGATTGGGAGCACGGCCCGCCCGCGTCAGGGGTGCTGAGAGAAGGCCGGCTGAACTCGGACGAGCTGATCGACGAGAACGGCGTCGTGCCTAGCAGCGTCCTGCGTGCGTTCTTCAAGCTGCGCAAGCCCACGTCCGATCTGGTCAATTACGTGACGCTGTGGGAGAACCTGTGGCGCGACGAGTACATCGAAGGGCATCGCGCCACCTCGCGGTGGGTTTGGGATCTCGTCCCCATCGCCGGCCCGGCGTTCCGCCAGTTCAGCGACGAATACGTGCGCGGGAATGGGCTGATGGAAGGAACGGCCAGGATCAGTGGACGTCCGGTTCGGCCCGAGAGGGTCGCTGTGCCGACGCTGATCGTCCGGGCCGACCGTGACGATCTCGTGCCGCCCGCGTGCTCGGCTCCCGCGGCGGGGCTGCTCGGATCCGACGACGTTCAGGAGGTGAACGTGGCCGCCGGCCACGCCGGCGCGTTCATGGGACGAGCGGCGATGAAGGTGACCGTTCCGGCGATTCTCGACTGGCTCCGGCGTCACTCGGAGAAGCTCGGGTGAGCGAGATCCAGTTCCGCCCGCCGGCGCCCGACGACGGCGCCCGCCTGACGCGCTTTTTCCAGTCGGTGCCCCCGGGCGAGCTGCGCTTCTTCAACGAGGACGTGAGCGATCCCGACGCGATTCTCGACGGGTGGCTCCAGGACCCGCGGACCCGCTGGCTCCTCGCCATCGACGGCGGCGATGTCGCGGGCGTCACGGGGGCCCTGCCTCAGGCCGGTTGGTCCTCGCACGTCGCGGAGCTGCGACTCATCGTCGCTCCGTCGCACCGCCGGCGCGGCTTGGGCCGGGAGATGGCCCGGCGCGCGCTCGTGTCCGCTCTCGAGCTCGGGTGCACACACGTGTATATAGAGGTGGTCGCCGAGCAGACGCAACTTGTAACCATGTTCCAAGAGATGGGCTTCGAGCCCGAGGCACTGCTCCGTGACTTCGTTCACGATTCTGCAGGGGAACCGCACGACTTGCTCGTCCTCACGCATAGGGTGGACGAGCAATGGGGGCGGATGGAGGCGCTCGGCATCAGCCAGGCGGGCACCTGATGTCACGGTCCCAGGTGTGGGAGGACTGGATCCAGCTGGGCCGGGACCGCGTCCGGGTGCTGGTACAGGGCGAGGGTGCACCGGTGCTCCTCATCAATGGGTTAGGCGCGAGCCTCCCGATGTGGGGGCCCGTGCTTGAGGACCTCCACGGCCTCCAAGTCATCGCCTTCGATGCGCCCGGTATTGGCCGATCGCCAACTCCGCTGCGGCCGTACCGCATCGCCGATCTCGCGAAGCTGGCCACAGGGCTGCTCGACCAACTGGCGCACGACCAGGTCGACGTGGTCGGTTATTCCCTCGGAGGCGTGATCTCACAACAGCTCGCCCGGGAGGCTCCGACGCGGGTGCGGCGCCTCGTACTCGCCGCCACGATGTGCGGCTGGGGCGGCCATCCCGCCCCCCTCAGCGCCTATCTCGCGGTTAGCACCCCGATCCGGTACTACTGGCGCGCTGCGTACAAGCTGAGCATGCCGCTGCTCGGTCACAGCCCGCGAGAGGCCGATCCAGGGTTCATTGAGCGGACTGCGGCCACCCGCCTGGCGGCTCCCCCGTCGGTCCCCGGTTACCTGTTTCAGCTCATGGCCGGGTGGGGCTGGACCAGCCTGCCCTGGCTGCACACGCTGCTGCACCCGACGCTCGTGATCTCCGGTACCGCTGACCGGCTGGTGCCGCTCGCAAATCCCTACCTCCTCGCCGCGCGGCTTCCGAACGCCAGGCTCTCTCTGTTCGAGGACTGGGGACATCTGCTGCTGATGGACCGCAGCTCCGGCGCCGGCAAGGCGATCGGGGAGTTTCTGCGCGCCGATCGTGTGGACGAGAGTCTCACCTGGAACGCGGCGAGCGTGGTCGACGACGCCGACCACGTTGCATCGATCCGCTCCACGGTCGGCAAATTCCACCTTGCCGATATCTACAACCAGATGCTGCGAGCGGTCTTAGCCCCGTCCCGGCGGTAGCCGGCGAACCGATGGCGCTCGAACCGCTCCCGGCTGACGTTACCCAGCGAACAGTCCGTGAGCTATTGCTGCGAAATCTCCGCGAGCGGCCGAACGCCACCGCGCTGATCGCTCCCTCGCACGCCGCCGGAGAAGAGCGCCTCACCTGGGGGGAGCTCGCCGAACGCAGCGCGCGCCTTGCCGGGGCGCTGCTCGAGCATGGCGTCCGCGCGGGTGACCGGATCGCGCAGTTGGTCGACCCCGCCGGGGCCGTCGAGTCGCACGTCACCTACCACGGCGCACACAACGCCGGCGCGGTCAACGTCCCGCTCAACGTGCGGTACGTTGAGCGCGAGCTCGCCTGGGTGCTGCGGTTTGTCTCGCCCCGGGCGCTGGTCTTCAGTCCCCGATTCGCGCCGATCATCGAGCGCCTAAGCGAGGCGTTGCCGGTTGACGTCGTCCTCTTGGAGTGCGCCCCGAGGCCCGCTGTCGGGAACAGCTTCGAGGCGTGCTGCGAAGCGGCGGCTCCGGCACCGGAGCGAGCACTTCCAGAGAACGCCGATGCGGACTGGATATTCACCTCGGGCACGACTGGTAATCCCAAGGCCGTCGCGCTCACCCATGCAAACTCGGTCGCGTGCGGGTACCAGGCACAGCGCTTGTGGGGGATCGACCCGACTTCCGTGTACCAGTCTTTCGCGCCCTTCTTCACCAGCACCGGATGTCACACAAACCTGCTCGGCTGCCTCGCTGCCGGGTGCGCCTACGCCGTCGAGCCTGAATTCGACGTCCTCGAGACTCTCAGGCGGGTCGAGCGCTACAGAACGACGTCGATCTTCCTGATCTCGGGGGTCATCCAGCTGATGCTCGATCGCATCGGCGGCGATCGGCTCCGGCGCGAGGCGGATCTGAGCTCGCTTCGCCGGATCGCTTACGGCGGACAGGCGATGTCCCGCGGCCTTCTACGAACGCGTGCTCGACGTGTTCGAGCAGCGCCTGGGCATCGAGCTCGTTCACCTCTGGGGCCTGACCGAAGGCGGCACCGCCGGGACGCTCCTGCCGCCCGAGCTCCATGCCGAGGGGGTTCGCCGGGCGGGCGACCATGGACTCGCGATCGGCACGGAGGGCTTTAACCGGTGGGTGCGCTTCCGCGTGGCGCGTGACGATGGCCAGGACACCGCGCCCGGCGAGGTCGGTGAGCTCTGCCTGCGGGGACCGTCAGTGATGGATCGGTACGTCGATGAGGCTGAGGCGACGGCCGAAGCGCTGCGGGACGGGTGGCTGCACACCGGCGACATGGGCATGGTCGACCAGGACGGTTTCGCTTACTTCGTGGACCGGCGCAAGCAGATGATCCGCCGCGGGGGCCTCAACATCTCCTCGACGGAGGTCGAGGGCGTGATCATGGAGCACCCCGCCGTGCGCGAGGTCGCGGTCATCCCGCGCCCGAACCCGATCCTCGAGCAGGAGGTCAAGGCTGTAGTCGCCGTACACGAGAGCGTAGAGGTGAGCGCCGAGGAGATCATCGCGTTTTGCCGGGAGCGGCTGGCCGACTACAAGGTCCCGGTGGAAGTGGCCTTCATCGACGCGCTGCCGCGCAACGCGATGAACCGGGTCGTGAAGGGGAAGCTGATGACCGGGGAGGTGACTGGCACGGCGCTCCGAGCCGGGTCAGAGACGCGATGAGGACGATCATCATCACCGGGGCGGCCCGGGGCCTGGGCCGGGCACTGGCACGACGTTTCGCCGCGGAGCCGGCGACGTCGCTCGTGCTGGCGGATGTGGACGAGCAGGGCCTGCGAGAAACCGGAGCCGAAATCGCGTCGACGGCCGCGGCTGTCCGCGAGCTCCCGACCGATGTTGGCGATCCGGACGCCGTCGATCGCCTGGTGGACGAGGCGGTTGCGCAGTTCGGGGGGCTCGACGTGATGATCAACAACGCAGGCGTCTTGTCGCCGAACGCACGGATCCACAACCTGACCGCCGCCGACTGGGAACGCACCCTCCGGGTGAACCTGATGGGCGTCGTCCACGGGATCGTCGCCGCGGTGCGGGTGATGCGCGGGAGCGGCGGTGGGTCGATCATCAACACGGCTTCGATCGCCGGGGTAACGGCGTGGACACACTCAGCTCCCTACGGCGCCAGCAAGGCTGCCGTGATTCACCTGACGAAGATGGCTGCGGTGGAATACGCCCGCGAGGGGATCCGCGTCAACTGCGTCTGTCCGGGCTCGTTTGCCTCGGCGATGCAATCCGAAGTACCAGCCGCGGCGATGGAGCTGGTCGCCAAACAACATCCGCTCGGTCTGGGAACCCCAGAGGATCTGGTTGGCGCCTACGCATATCTCGCCAGCGACGACGCTCGCTGGACGACTGGCGCCGCGTTGCAGGTCGACGGCGGCTACAGCTTGCCCTGATGGGTGACGTAACGCTCGATCAGTCGGGGGGGAGCGTCGCCCTTCTCACCTTCGATCGCCCGCCCGTTAATGCGCTCGACGCGAGCGCCTACGGCGCGGCGGCATATGCGCTTGACCAGGTTTCCCAATCCTCCTCGGTGCGCGTGCTCGTGCTCACCGGCGGTGGAACGAGGGTGTTCTGCGCCGGCACCGACGTCGCCGCTTTCGAGGACGAGGCCGTGTGCGCGAGGACGGCTTCGGCTGGGCAGCGCTTCTTCGAGGCGCTCGCTGGATTGCCGCAGCCGATCGTGGGAGCGCTCAACGGCCCAGCGATCGGAGCGGGCGCGATGATCGCTGCCGAATGCGACATCCTGATCGCGACCCAGACGGTCTACTTCTCTGTCCCCGAGCTCCCGGCGGGGTTTGTGGGCGGGGCCAGCCACATCAAGCGCCTCGCGCCCTACTTCAAGGTGCAGCGCATGATGCTGCTCGGCGAACGTCTCAGTCTGGCCGAAGCCAGGCAGAACGGTACGGTGATGCGCGTCGTGAAACCGCCCCTGCTGATCGAGGAGGCCATCGGCCTGGCGGAGCGGCTGAGCGATCTCGATCCGTTAGTTGTGCGCGACGCGCGGCCCATCTTCCGACAGCCTGAGAGTCGGCTGGCGCTGGAGGGTTATCGGGCCGAGCTCCGGGCCCTGGAGCGCCTCGTGGGCCGGGTGCAGCCGTGAGCGCGAGGTCGAGCGTCCCCAGGACGGCGCTCGTCACCGCGGGGGCGGCATCGGGAGGGCGCCCGTGGAGCTCACTCACCGTCGACGGCGGGATGATCGCCAGCGGACCATTGGCGGGGCTCGCGGACCCGGTCGGCGGTCCTACCTCGGCGTCGGCGTCAATCGGGGAACAAACCGGCGACGAGTCGACCGTGCGCCGCAAGCTCTGACTGAGGAAGTTGACACCGGAGGTTCAAAGCAGCGATGGTCAAACAAATCACTCACATCGGGCTGATCGTCCACGACTTGGGCAAGGCCACACACGAGTGGTGTGACCGGTACGGGCTTGAAATCGTCGACGAGCTCGAGGTGCATGTAGAGGGGATCCGAACCGTGATGCTCTCGCCGGGCTATGCCCGCCAGGAAGGTTTCTGCCTGGAGCTCATGGAACCACTCGACAAATCGGACATGCACAACGCCGTGGCGCGGCGTCTCGCAGAACGGGGGGAGGGCATCTACCAGATCGCGATGCGCGTCGATGACGCGGCCGCCGCCGAGTCCAGACTGCGCGAGGCGGGCGTCAACGCCTTCGGTGCTCCGCCGGCCGTGGCCGGGGAGGGACCGCGGACGCTGGTCCATCCGAAGTGCGCGAACGGCGTGCTTCTCGAGCTTTGGTGAAGCCAGCCAGCTTAAGATGAACATACCGACCGTTTGGTATATAGTGGTCGGCGTGGAGGAAACGAGGCGAAGGAGTCGCCGAGGCTCGAACCACCGGGGACCAGCGGTCCGCGATCCGGATGGCACACGCCGCGCACTGATCGAGGCCGCGTTGGGTCTTTTCGAGAGGCACGGCTACGCGGCGACGTCGGTGCAGCGAATCGTCGATGACGCTCGCGTCACCAAAGGCGCCTTCTACCACCACTTCCAGAGCAAAGACGACCTCCTCTACGAGATCCACGACGAGTTCGTCACCGATCAACTCGAGCGAGCGAAGGAGATAGCCGCATCCGAGCTGCCACCGGATGAGACGCTTGGCCGACTGATCGTCCAGGCGCTGATGGAGCCGATCGCGATTTACCGCCGGGAAATCGCGGTGTTCGTGCAGGAGTACCGATTTCTCGACCGCGAGATATTCGATGAGATCAAGGTCAAACGGGACGAATACGAGCGCTGCTTCGTCGATGTGGTGCAAGGCGGCATGGATGCCGGCGTTTTCCGCAAGGTGGGGCCGGCCCGGATCGTCGCATTCGGAGTGATCGGGATGTGCGCGTGGGCCCACACGTGGCTCGATACCGGCGGCTCGCTCTCGGTGCGCGAGATCGGCGAGATCTACGCAGGGATTCTCGTTGCGGGCTTGCGTAATGGGACGCCGCTCGCAGGCGTCTCAGAGTCACTCCAGAGCGTCGTTGGCCGCCCATGAGGGAAGAGCACCCGCAATGACCGAGCAAGCTCGTCTTCGCGAAGCAATCGCTATCGCGAATATCCCGACGCTGATCCCGGTGCTCGTGCAGCTCACCGGGGAGACCCGATGGCTCAAGGACCCGTATCGGCCGACCCGAAAACAAGGGTCTGGACGACAACCCGACCGGTGGGCTGCCGGAGTCGATCCAGCAGGAGCTCCGGAACGCCGCCTTCGAGGCGATCCTCGCTTGGCGCGTCGGCACACCGCCGGCCCTTCCCGCGCCTCCCAACGATCAGCTCGTGCGGATGCTGAGCGTGTCCATGGGAGAGGAGGTTCCGTCCGAGTACGGCCCGGTGATCGCTGCCGAGCTTGGACTCTCAGATCACCGCCTCGCGACGCGCGACCACCACCGAATCCACCCCGATGAGTTCACCGTGCTCATCGTCGGCGCGGGCGCCTCCGGGATCGCCGCCGCGGTGAAGCTCGATCAGGCCGGAATTCCGTACACGATCGTCGAGCAGCACGAGACGGTGGGCGGAACCTGGCTCGAGAATCGTTACCCCGGCTGCGGTGTCGATACCCCGAGCGCCCTCTACTCGTTCTCGTTTGCGCCCCGGGCATGGACACGCTACTTCGCCCTTCGCGACGAGCTGCACGCGTACCTCGAAGACGTTGCCTCCGAGTACGGCCTGAAAGAACGGATTCGGTTCAAGACCGAGGTACTGGGCGCACGCTACGACGGATCAACCCATAGCTGGACGGTGGAGGTGCGCGGTTCAGACGGAGCAGCCGAGACACTTCGCGCAAATGTCGTGCTTACGGCCGTGGGAGCGTTCCGGCGGCCGAAGATGCCGACCATCCCGGGGCTCGAGAGCTTCAGCGGCCCCTGCGTGCATACGGCGCGATGGCCGCAAGGCCTCGACGTGCGAGGCAAGCGGGTGGCGGTGATCGGTAATGGCGCCAGCGGTATGCAGGTCGTTCCGGCGATCGCCGATCAGGTCTCGGCGTTGACCGTGTTCCAACGCTCGCCGCAGTGGGCGGCACCGTTTGAGTTCTTCCACGTGGAGATTCCCGAGCCGTTGCGTTTCCTCAGTCAGGAAGTACCGCTGTACCGCACGTGGTATCGGCTGCGCGCCGCTTGGACGTTCAACGACCGGATCCATCCCGCGCTCCAGAAGGACCCGGACTGGCCTCACCCAGAGCGTTCGCTCAACCGTATAAACGACGCCCACCGGAAGTTCTTCACGCGGTACATCCAGGATGAGCTCGGCGATCGCCGGGACCTCTTCGACGCCGTCCTCCCGCGGTACCCGCCCTTCGGCAAGCGCATCCTGCTCGACAACGGCTGGTACCGGACGCTCACACGCGAGAACGTCCGGTTGGTGACCGAACCGATCGCGGGGGTCAGGCCGGAGGGCATCGTCACCGAATCGGGAGCCGAGTTCGACCTGGACGTCGTGGTGTGCGCGACCGGCTTCGATGTCGTCCGGTTCCTCGCTCCAATCGACGTTCGCGGGCGCGGCGGCCGCTCACTGCGGGAGGTGTGGGACGACGACGATGCGCGCGCCTATCTGGGCACCGCGGTCCCGGGGTTTCCCAACTTCTTCATGGTCTACGGCCCTAACACGCAGGCCGGGCACGGGGGCAGCCTGCTCGGATTTACTGAGAGCCAGTTGGATTACATCATCGACCTTCTCCAGCAGATGATCGCCCGCGGGATCGACGCCGTGGAATGCCGCCAGGAGGTGTACGAGGGGTACAACGACCGGGTCGACCGCGCGCATGAGCGGATGGTGTGGACTCATCCGGGCATGGAGACGTACTACCGGAACTCACGCGGCCGCGTGGTGGTTAATACCCCGTTTCGGATCGTCGACTTCTGGCACATGACCCGTCAGGCCGACCTTCGCGACTACGTGACCGAGCCGCCGATCGCGGTGCAGGCCGCCGCCTGAGCGCGGCTGCTTCTGGCGTGGCGTCCCTGTCCCTGGATGTCAACTTCGGTCAAGGCCGCCCGGCCGAGACCCCGAACGAGGCGGCCGAGCTTGAGCGAGCGGGATTTGATGGGCTCTGGACGCTTGAGTCGGCGCGCGACCCGTTTCTGCCGATCGCTGCCGCGGTCGCGCGCACGAGCCGCTGTCTGTTCGGCACTGGCATCGCGGTGGCGTTCGCGCGAAGCCCCCTGACGGTTGCCATGCAGGCCAACGACCTGCAGGAGGCAAGCGCGGGACGGTTCATCCTCGGCCTCGGCTCGCAGGTGCGCGCGCATATCGAGCGCCGCTTCAGCACGGCGTGGTCGCACCCCGCCGCCCGGATGCGTGAGTACGTGCTCGCCGTCCGTGCGGTCTGGCGGGCGTGGCACGAAGGGGAGCGACTCGACTTCCGTGGCCGGTTCTACACGCACACGTTGATGACTCCGGCGTTCTCGCCGCCTCCCAATCCTCACGGGCCCCCGCCGATCTACCTGGCCGCCGTCGGTGAGCAGATGGTCGTGGCGACGGGCGAGGTTGCCGATGGCCTCGCCTGTCATCCGCTTCAGACACGCGCTTATCTGGAGCAGGCCATGCTGCCGGCGCTAAAGCGCGGCCGCGCTCGCGCCGCGCCGCCTCCGCAGGAGTTCACGCTTTCGGTCTCCGTGCTCGTGGCCACTGGTGCTAGCGGCGATGAGCTCGACCGAGCTGTTGCCGCCGTCCGCCGACAGATCGCGTTCTACGGCTCGACTCCCGCGTATGCGCCGGTGCTCGCCTGCCACGGTCTGGACAAGCTGCACCAAGGGCTGCACCGCCTATCCCGGCAAGGCGAATGGGATGCCATGGCGGCCCAGATCGACGATTCCACGCTGGAGCTTTTCGCTGTGGTCGCGCGCCCCGCGGAGGTGCGGCGTGCGATCGAGGCTAGATATGGGGAGCTCGCCGATCGGGTCACCATCTCGACGCCTTATCCGGTCGCCGCGTCCACGCTAGGGGAGGTGGCCGCTTCAGGACATCAGTAGCCCTTGCCCACTACCCAGCCTCCATCGACAAACAGGGTCTCGCCGTTGATGAAGTCCGAGGCGTCGCTAGAGAGAAACACCACCGGTCGCGCGATCTCCGAGGGCTGAGCCCAGCGGCGCAGCGGCGTGTTCTCGACAATCATGCTGCTGAAATCCTCGTCCTCGAAATAGGCTCGCGTCAGCGGCGTCTCGATGACGCCTGGCGCGACCGCGTTGCAGTAGATGCCCTCAGGCCCCAGCTCGTAGGCGATCGTCTTGGTCAGCATGATGATGCCCGCTTTGGAGACGTTGTAGGCAACTCGCCCGGAGAGCGCGAGCGCTCCGGCGATCGAGGAGAGGTTGACGATCTTGCCCTGCCCGCTTGCCTCATGTGCGGGATCACGGCGCGGGCGCAGACGAAGGCGCCAGTGAGGTTGACATCGAGCGTCCGCCTCCAGCCGTCGAGTGGGTACTCGAGAAAGCTCCCTATGTGACGGATTCCGGCGTTGTTGATCAGGAGGTCTAGTCGCCCGAAGCGCCCCACGGTTGTCGCCACGGCGAGCTCTACCTGATCAGGAACGCTGACGTCTGCCTCGGTCGCCAGCAGCCCTGCCTCGGCGCCGCCCAGCTCCTGGACCGCGCGCAACGCCGCCTGCTCGTCTGCATCGAGAATCGCGACCTTCGCGCCGGCCGACAGGAGGGCCGCGGTGATCTCGCGCCCGATGCCCTGTGCACCGCCAGTGACTATCGCGACAAGGCCGTCGAGCTCGCTCACATTGCCATCCCTCAACCGGTCGGGGCAAGGTCGGGTCGCGAAGTGCACTCGCGGTCGGCGCGCTCCGCTACTAGCAGTTTTGCTAGTAGCCGCGGATCACCCCCCCGCTGAGTTTCTGGTTGCTTGCCACGCGCTGCGGCCATTCCCGGCTACGAATAGGAGGACATGAGGTGCCACACATGTTTGCGCGTCCGGAGGAGCCTTACCTCTACGTCGAGAAGCAAGACGTCGAGGGGACCTGCCCTGAATGCGGCAGCGAAGCGTTGAAGCGCTACCCGGTCGTCAGCGAGGGAGGGTGGTGGCAGGTAGTCAAATGCCAAGACTGCCTGCACTCGATGGAGCGAGAGCGCGGCGGAAGAATGGGATCGATCACGCTGCTGTCCGACTCACTTTGAGCAGAAGGAGCTAAAGACAAGATGCTGGCAGTCGACGTTGGCGGAACGTTCACGGACGTGGTGGCGGTCGATGACGGCCGCATCAGCGTCACCAAGGTGCCGACAGATCCGCAGGAAACGGAGCGTGCAGTGCTAGAGGGTGCCTCCGTCGTCGGGGCCGAGAACAGGAATCTGTTCAACCACGCGAGCACGGCCGGACTGAACGCCATCATCACGCGGCGACTGCCGAAGATCGCGTTCCTGACGACCTTCGGGCACCGCGACATCCTCGACATGGGCCGTACATGGCGGCCTCTGGAGGCGCTCACCGACCCGAACTGGCGCCGGCCGTTCGGTGATGCGCGTGCGCCACTCGTTCCACGCTACCTGCGCCGCGGCATCAAGGAGCGGACCCTCGCCGACGGCAGCGAGTTGATCCCGCTGGACGAGGAGCAGGCACGGGGTCAGCTCGAGGTTCTGCGCAAGTGCGACGTCCATGGCGTCGCCATCTGCCTCATCAACGCCTACGTCAATTCCAACCACGAGATAAGGCTCCGCGAGCTCGTGCGCGATGATTCTCGGGAACGTGCCCTGCTCCATCTCCTCGGAGGTATCACCGCTGGCCAAGGAGTACGCGCGCGCCTCCACGACGCTGATCGACGTCTTCATGAAGATCATCTACTCGCACTACACCGATCAGCTGGTGTCCGGCCTGCGTGAGCTCGGGTTCAAGGTGGTGTCAATTTCGCGGACTGCGCCGCGATGCTGATGCCTCCGACTTCGCGATGTCACAACCGTTCCGGCTCGTCTTCTCCGGGCCGGCTGCCGGGACTGTGGCCAGCGCACATTTCGGGCATCTGATCGAGCGAGCGCAATCTCTTCTGCTGCGACGTCGGCGGCACCTCGTGCGACATCAGCCTGGTGACGGCGGCGAGCCGTTCGTGAACACGACGTTCGAACTCGAGCACGACCTCCTGATCAACGCCCTATCCAACGAGATCTCCACCCTGGGCGCCGGCGGCGGCAGCATCATCTCGATCACCGAGGCGGGCGAGGTGCAGTCGGTCCGGAGAGCGCCGGCGCCGATCCTGGACCGGCCGCTACGGAAGGGGCGGACAGCACCCGACGATGACCGACGCCTGCGTGCTTATGGGCATCCTCGATCCGGCGAAGGTTCCTCGGCGGCCAGATGCAGCTGGATGCCGATCGCTGGCGCAAGAGGCATTCGAGCGGCTCGACACGACTCTCGATCTCGGCCAACGCGTCAGCTACGCGTTCAACATGGGGCTCAACAACATCGCCGAGGGCATCGCTCGAGATCGCCGTCAAGCACGGTGTCGACCCGCGCGACTACACGTTGGTGGCCTACGGCGCCGCGGGACCGATGCTCCTGCCCGCCGTGCTCGGCTTGATCCACGCGCGGCGAGTGATCATCCCGCCACACCCCGGCCTGTTCTCGGCGCTCGGCCTGATCAGCTCCGACCTCGTGTACTCCGACAGCAGGAGCTCCTATATGGTGCTCGATCCGAGCGCCGGCGAGCAGATCGATCGGGTCTACAAAGACATGGAGGAAGACCTGCTGAGCAAGGTGGCGGCGGGAAGCAGGGATGACGTCGTGATCAAGCGGACGTTCGACGGGAGGCTCCTCGGGCAAACCTGGGAGACGCCGTTCATCGACGTCCCGCGGAGGAGACCTGGGCCCGGAGGCGATCGAGCAGATGATCGAAAACTTCCATCGCGTGTATCAGGAGCGGGCCGGGAACCGCTTCGAGGAGCTCCCGGTCCAGGGCGTCACCTACCGCGTGCAGGTGATCGTGCCGATCGACAAGGTCAGCTACCCGCCCGTGGAGCGGCGGCCCGGTGGCGGGCCCGAATCGCAGGGGAGCGTCACGCTGCGATACCTCGGCGACGGCAATGGGGAAGTACAGGCCGCCGAATACGAGCGCGCCAAACTCCAACAAGGGGATGAGATCGCCGGGCCGGCGGTTATTCGTGAGAGCCTCTCGACCACGCTCGTGGGCGCGGAGCAGCGGGCGAAGGTCGGGAGCATCGGAGAGATAATCATCGAGGCGGTCTAGACCTAGGAGCGACGAAAGCAGCCAGCGAGGAGACACCAATGGAAAGACAAGTACTTCCCGAACGCCCCCTGATCCGCGACATCTCTGACGAGGAGTTTCTCGATCGGTACTCGTGCGATCGCTTCAGCGCCAGCGTCCTGGCTGCTCGCTTCCGGTACATCGTTCAGCACATGTGCGGCGGGCTGCTCCACACCGCGTTCTCGATCATCCTGCGGGACTGGTACGACTTCGCGGCGATCATCTCCGGCCCACCGGAGCACGATTATCCCGTCCCGGCGATGAGCAACAGCCTCGTGCTGTTCCTGGGCACGATGACCGACGCGGTTCGGAACATGTCCGAGGAATTCGGCCCCGATCGTCTGAAGCCCGGAGACGTAATCGCGTGCAACGACCCCTACAGGATAGGAACGCACGTAAACGATGTCTGCTTCACGCGCCCCGTCTTCCGCGACGGGGACGAGCTCGTCGGCTTCGTGAGTCTCCAGGCCCACATGCTCGACATGGGCGGCATCGTCCCGGCGGGGTTCAGCGCGTTCAAGAAGAACGTCTACGAGAACGGCCTCGTGATCGCCCCTCAGCTGATCTACGAGAACAACAAGCCCATCAAGTCCGCGTTCAGCATGATCTTCGACAACGCCCGGATGGGCGCGATGATCCTTCCGGACGTCGACTCGATCTTCCAGAATCTCGTGCTGGGCGAGAACCTCCTCCGCGAGACGATCGACCGATACGGGCTAGAGACCTACTACGGCGCGACGCAGTATGCCTGTGACGTCGCCGCCGAGACCATGAGCGAGGCGATCCGCACCGTGCCCGACGGCATCTACGAAGGCGAAGACCTCGTCGACGCCGACGGGATCGACGACAGCGAGGAATACAAGATCAAGCTGGCGGTCAAGATCCAAGGCGGCCGGGCTGAGGTCGACTTCAGCGGAAGCTCGCGCCAGGCGCGGACGTCGATCAACGGAGGCTGGCTCGACGCCAAGACCGCCGTGGCGGTCGCCTTCAAGTTCCTGCTCGATCCGGTCAACCCCTTCACCTCGGGCAGCTTCCGTCCGATCGACATCGTCCTGCCCGAGGGCACCGTCTTCAGCGCGCTCCCGCCTGAGGCTGCAATCTTCCTTTACTGGGAACCGTGCATGCCGATCATCCACGCGCATCTTTAAGGCGCTGGCGAGCGCCCTCGGTGAGAACGCGGTGGGCGGGGACTTCTGTTGTCTCAATATCCACAACGCCAACGGCGTATTCCCAGACGGACGGCCGTGGGTGACGATGGCGCAATGCGGCGGCGAGCACGGCCCGTGGGCCGCGACGAAAGTCGGCGACGCGGACAGCTACATGGTCTTCTACGAGGCCAACAACATCGACCCGCCGACGGAGGCGATCGAGGCAGATATCCCGGTGACGCTGATGCGCAAGGAGTACGTGACCGACACGGGCGGTCCCGGTCACAACCGGGGCGGTGCCGCCTTGCTGAAGGACACGCTCTGGCTGATCGGCGGCCGAGCATTACGCCATGCCGCTGCACTGCAAGGTCGGAGGCGGATTCGGCGTCTATGGCGGTCGCGCAGGTAGGAGCGGCGGAGTGTGGCTGTGGCGGCCCGAGGCGTTCGACGTCACCAAGGAGCGCAATGCGATCGGCGAGACGGCCGAGTTCTACAAGAAGGCCACCCCGATTGGCGGGGTGCTGGACACTGACACCAATGTGCCCGACGAGAGCGGCGAGTACTACTACTTCGGACGGGAGCCCGTCTGGCCGACGACGCCAAACACGGTCTGGCGCTACCTGACCGCTGGCGGCGGTGGCTGGGGCGACCCACTGGAGCGTGAGCCACAGCGCGTTCTCCGGGATGTGCGCGACGAATATGTGAGCATCGAGGGGGCGCGCCGCGACTACGGCGTGGTGGTCGATGGCGACCCGCAGACCGATCCCGAAGGTCTCAGGCTCGACGAGCATGCAACCGAGAAACTGCGCTCGGAGATGCGGGCGGCGCGTGCCGGCTAGCGCTGGTCCTGCGCTGGCCAGATGAACTTCGACACGAGCGACCGGTGCAAGGCGCTGCTCGAGCGCCTCAGAGCGTTCATGCGGGAGCACGTGTACCCCAACGAGCGCCCCGTGACCGAAGCGCTGGATCGCGAGGTTGATCGGCAGACCCCGTTTCCGGCCATCTTGGTGGAGCTCCGCGGGCGGGCTAAAGCGGAAGGCCTCTGGAACCTGTTTCTGCCCCACGGCCGCTTCGGGAGCCCTGGCCTGACTAACGTCGAATATGGGTTGCTGTGCGAGGAGATGGGGCGCAGCAGTCTCGTCGCGCCGTACGTGTTCAACTGCCAGGCCCCCGACACCGGCAACATGGAGATCCTGGCCGAGCACGCCACGCCGGTGCAGCGGGAGCAGTTTCTGGAGCCGCTGCTGGAGGGCGATATCCGAAGCTGCTATGCCATGACCGAGCCGGAGACTCCCAGCTCAGATCCCACCGCTCTCCGCTGCCGGGCTGAGCTCGGAGGCCAGAAGTGGGTGATCAACGGCCATAAGTGGTGGACTACGAACGCGCTCGGCGCGGCATTCGCCATCGTGATGGCCGTCACCGACCCGGACGCGGCACCTCACAAACGAGCGACGATCATCCTGGTCCCCACGGACACGCCCGGGTTCGAGATGGTCCGCCCCATCTCCCACATGGGGCACGTCGCGGGGCCGGGCCACTGGGAGATCGCGTTCGAGGACTGCCGGGTGCCAGCCGAGAACGCGCTCGGCGCCCGCCAATCCGGCTTCAAGATCGCGCAGGACCGTTTGGGTCCCGGCCGCATCCACCATTGCATGCGCTTGATCGGCGTCGCGGAGCGGGCGCTGGAGCTCATGTGTGGGCGTGCCAGAGAACGCCACCTGCCCGACGGTCCGCTGGCCCAGAAGCAATTCATCCAGGACTTCATCGCCCTCTCACGCGCCGAGATCGATCAGGCCCGGCTGTTGACGCAGCACGCAGCGTGGAGGCTCGATGAGGTGGGTAACCGCCTAGCCCGGGGCGAGTTGTCGATAACGAAGCTCGTCGTGCCGTCGATGGCCCTGCGCGTGGTCGACCGCGCCATTCAGGTATGGGGGGGTGCCGGCGTCTCGGACGACACTCCACTCGCCGCCATGTACCGCTTCAACAGGATGCTGAGGATTGGCGACGGAGCGGACGAGGTCCACAAGGCGTTGATCGCGCGGCTCGAGCTCCGCAAGGCCGAGGAACCCGCCGCCGAGCCCGTCGAGGTCTCCTGAAGCCATGTCATATCAGACGCTCCTGCTCGAGCGCCTGCGGGATGAGATCGTCCTGCTGACCCTAAACCGCCCGGAGCGGCTCAACGCGATCACGTTCCGGATGTTCGACGAGCTGCACGAAGCCTGTGGTGAGCTGTTCGCCGACCGCGACGCGCGCGTCGTCATCATGACCGGGGCAGGACGGGGCTTCTGCTCCGGACTGGACCTGGACGAAGCGACGAAGCTCTCGGAAATGAGCCCCCGCGAGATGATGCTCGGTCAACAGCGTTGGGCCGGGGCCGTAGTGGCGCTGCACGAGCTTCCCCAACCGGTAATCGCGGCGGTCAACGGACCGGCGACGGGCGGAGGGCTCGGATTCGCACTCGCCGCTGACATCCGCCTCGCGTCCCCGCAGGCGCTGTTCAACGCCGCCTTCGTCCGCATCGGGTTGACCGCGGGCGACGTCGGGGTGTCCTGGTCGCTTCCCCGCGTCGTCGGTCTGGGGCATGCGGCCGAGATCATGTTCACCGGAAGGTTCGTGGACGCCGAGGAGGCCGTCCGGATCGGCCTCGTGAACCGGGTCGTCCCGCCCGACCGGCTGCTCGATGAGGCGCTCGGCCTGGCGACCGAGATTGCCTCGAACACGCCGTTTGGCGTGACGCTGAGCAAGCGCGTGTTGAACGTCAACGTCGACGCAGGCTCGCTCAGCACCGCGGTCGAGGTGGAGAACCGTGGGCAGACGCTGGCGACCCGAGGCGAGGACTTCCACGAGGCACTCACCGCGTTTCGCGAAAAGCGCGCCGCGCACTACTCGGGCAGGTGAGGGCGCGCCTAGTTGCGCATGTCACTAAGGTGGTTGGCATGCGCCTTCTGATCGTGGATGACCACGAGATCGTCAGGGAGGGACTCCAGGCCACGCTCGCTGCCGACGAGCGGCTGGAGATCGTCGGCGCTGTCTCCAGTGGACAGGCTGCGATCGAGCGCGCCCGTCAGACAGTGCCCGACATCGCGCTAGTCGACCTGCGTCTCCCCGATATGCGGGGCGAGGAGCTCACGCGGGCATTGAGGGAACGCTTTCCGAGCATGGCCGTGATCATCCTTTCGACGTACCTCAGCGAAGAGACGATCCGCGCCTCCCTGGAAGCGGGAGCCTCGGCGTACGTGACGAAGGCCGCCGGGCTGTCCGAGTTGCGCGTCGCGATCGATCGCGTGATGGACAACAAGCGAGCGCCGGGGCCCCTGGTCGGCCCACAGATCGCCAAACAGCTGCACGAGGCCGTCGCGCGGCGTATGGCGGGCGATGTTCCGACCCCTCAGCAGGAGCGGGTGCTGGAGCTCGCGGCGCAGGGCTGCACGAACCAGGAGATCGGCGAGCGCCTGTTCATCTCGGAATCCACCGTGCGCTTCCACGTCCAGAAGCTCAAGGAGAAGTTCTCGGCGCGCAGCAAGACGGAGCTGATCGCCAAGGCGATCCGCACCGGATTCATCGCGCCCGCGGACGAGGCGGACGGTCCCGCCGGGAACGGATCACGCCACCAGTAGACACGGCCGTCTCGCACCTTTCTCGGCCTGAGCGAGCGTTCGACGCCGAATCGCTTGAGGTTTTCTTAGCTCTGGGTTAGCGTCGTCCGGGACTAGCGGAAGTGCCAGTGGGCGCGATAGGTCGGGGTTGACAGGCTCAGTCTCGGCTTTCGCAGGTCAGCGCAAGCCCGCTGCCAGCGACATCACGTCGGCCCGCGCCTCATCGATCTTCGGAGGAGAGCAGAGCATGACCGATCAGTTTGACCTCGACCTTTCGAAGCTGGACCCGTTGACGCGCCGTCGCTTTCTCACAGGGACCGCGGCGGCGGGTGTGACGCTGGCCTCGGGCGGGATTCTGGCGGCGTGCGGCAGCAGCAGCAAGACCACAGCCACCACGGCGCCCAGCACGACTGCGTCGCCGCAGCTCACCTCGCAGTTGCAGCAGCTCCTCGGCAAGCCGTCGAACATAATCGCCAAGGGTCCGGGCCAGCTCAAGATCGCCGCGCAACTTCCGCTCACCGGGCAAGGCTCCAACTACGGGACGCTGCAGGGGGACGGCTGGAGGTACGGGGTGCAGCACGTCGCGGCATGGACCCAGAACAAGCTCGTCTTCCACACCACCTACTACGACAACCAGTCCGGCGTTCCCGCCGCCGAGTCCGCGGCCGGGCGGCAGGCCGGGCTGAGCGGCGTCCCGTTCCTGCTCAGCTCCTACATCTTCGGCTTCGGGGCCGTGTTCCCGTACCTCAAGCAGTACAGCATGTTCAGTCCCGATCCCGGAGGTGGCACCGGCCCCATCCCCGGCCCGTTCGTCGGAGCGCCGTTCGCCTACGGATTCCGGTGCCCCTACCCCACGGGGATGATGGACGGCATCGTTCACTACCTGAAGCAGAAATACCCGACGAAGACCAAGTGGGCAACGGTTCAGCCCGTGATCGCGCCCCCGTACAACGATGCCGTCCTCTCGTTCGAGAAGAAGGTGTTCGCCAAGTACGGCGTCAACCATGTCGGCGAGGTGATGGCGCCGCTTGGGGCGACCAACTACTCCTCGTCGATCGAGAAGGTCAAGGGGCTGAACCCCGACATCGTCTTGTGGACCACGTTCGGCACCGACATCGCCTATCAGGCTAAGGAGATGCAACGCCAGGGCGTGACCCCGGTAAACGTCGCCGTCGACTTCATCCCCCAGCCGGTGTCGCTCGCCGGAACAGCGTACAAGGGGTGGTACTTCGGGCTCGACTATCTCAACTACCTCAATCCGCCGAGCCCCTGGGGCAAGTTCTTCCTCGCGAATTGGAAGAAGGACCACGGCGGAGCCCTGCCGGGGTTCTACAACGCGGGCGACTACATCACTGCATTCGCCAGCGCGATGATCATCGATCAGTTGCTCGGTATGGGCGGCAGCGTCATGAAGGGTCCGGACTACGTCAAAGCCCTGGAGGCGCATCCAACCTTCCCGCACGTCTACGGGGGCAGCGCGGGAGCCAACGGCACGATCGTGATCAGCCCCCAGACACACGGCCCCAACGCCATTCCGCTGCTCCTGTTCCAGGCGAAGGGGACCGGCAACGTCGCTGACATCACCCCGCTGGCGACGTACAACATCGGAGGGGTCGACTTCAAGCTGATCTAGCGGCAGATCCTGAGAGAGGAGCGGTCAGTCCAGCGGCACGAGTTCGGATGACTTCGGAGACCAAGAGGGTGATCTGAGTTGCTCGTGCTGGCGTCAGCGACGACGCTCCTGCAGCACGGGGTGGACGGCTTCATCAATGGCTCGGCCTACGGCCTGGTGGGCCTCAGCTTTGGGCTGGTGGTCGCCGTCACCGGAAGGTTTCACTTCGCGTGGGCCGCCGCCTACACGATCGCCGGCTTCTTCGCCGCGTATCTCGCGACCAAGTCCGGTGTGGCGCCGGTCCCGGCCATCGTCGTGGCCATTCTCGCCGCGATCTTATTCAACCTCGTGCTCGAGAGCCTGGTCTACCGCCCGATTGCGATTCGCGCCGGCCCGGGGGCGCTGCTGGCCATCTTCGTGGCTTCATTCGGGGTGACGATCGCTGTGGATAACGGCATCACCTGGGCCATCGGCAGCACGAACAACACCCAGACGCTGACCTGGATCTCGACCTCGACCCTGCACGTTGGCAAGATCGTTTTCACCAAACTGGACGTCGTGTGGGTCGCCTCCCTCTGGGCGTGTGGGGTCGCCACCTGGGCTCTGTTGCGGTACACACCGCTGGGCCGCCGGATCCGGGGGGTGCAGGTCAACCCAGAGATGTCAGAAGCGGTCGGCATCCACTCCGAGCGCACCTACCTGGTCGTGTTCGCGATCTCCGCCCTGCTGGGGGGAGTCGCGGCGGTCCTCACGTCGATGAAGTACGCCGGAACGCCCACCATGGGACTCACGCCCGTCTTCTACGCCTTCGTCGTCGCGTTCACCGCGGGTCTCGGACGGTCGCCGCTGCGGATCATGCTCGTCGGCACCGCGATCGGGATCGTCGAGGGACTTACCGGCGAATATCTGAGCGTCGAATGGCAACAGGTCGTGGTGTTCGGGATCCTGCTCATCTACCTCGTGTTCAAGGCCGCCGCCGCGTGGCGCCCGAGTCTGTTCGCGACGCCGAAGGTGCTGACGCGCGCCGGAATCCAAAGGGGCTGAGCGCCACATGCAGCACGTTTTCGATAACGCAGACCAGGTCGCGATCTACGCGATCTACGCGATGTCGCTCAACGTCCTGCTGGGGTACGGCGGACAGCTATCCGTCGCGCATGCCGCCTTTGGAGCGGTCGGCGGCTATCTGGCGTCGTATCTCGCAATCTCTCACGGCTGGGGCTTTCTGCCGGGCCTGCTCGTGGGCGCAGGGGCTGCCGGGCTGGTCGGATTCATCGTGAGCCTACCCGCGCTCTATCTCGATGTCCGGTTCCTGATCCTCCTGACGCTCGCCTTATCCACCGCGATCCTGGCGGTGATAGGCGCGATCCCGGCGCTGGGACAGCAGACGGGTCTGACATCGATTCCGATTCCCACCATCTTCGGGAAAACACTTGGCACGCCGGGTCAGTTCTTCGTCTTCGCCCTGATCGTGGGTCTGATCATCCTGGCGATTTGCGCGTTAGTCGCCCACTCCCCGTTTGGCAGGGTCCTCCGGGGCATCCGCGACGACGACCGAGCGACGCTGGGCGTGGGCAAGAACGTCGTCGCGACGAAGGTCCAGGTCTTCACCATCACCGCGGCGATGGCGGGCTTGGCCGGAGTCATGCTCGCCTTCTACGACACGGCGATCCAACCCTCCACCTACGACCTGTCGCAGTCGCTAGAGATCATCGCCATGGTTGTTATCGGAGGAGCCGCCAACCTCCTGGGCTCGATTGTCGGGGCAACCATCCTGGTGCTGCTGACGCCGTTCCTCCAGAGCGTCGTGAACCTCAGCGCCGACACGACCGCCCTCGTGCGGCTGGTTATCTACGGCGTGCTCATCGCGCTGTTCATCCTGGTCCTCCCGCAGGGCCTGATCCGCGAAGGCTGGACGCCGTTCCGGCTGGGGTCACGGCTTCGGCGGCGCTTTGCTCCGCCGCCCGCCGAGGCGGAAGCCGGTAGCTCCCCTTCGGGGAAGCTGCCCGCCATCAAGGGCGGGGCGAACGGCTCTCCGGGCGTGAACGGGAACGCCATCCTGGAGGCACGGGATCTGAAGAAGCGCTTCGGCGGCATCCAGGCGGCCGATGGCCTCGATCTCGAGCTTCGGCGTGGTGAGGTCACGGGGCTGATCGGCCCCAACGGTGCGGGCAAGACAACGGTCTTCAACCTGCTCACGCGGGCCGTGCCCCCGGACGAGGGGACGGTGACGCTCGCCGGACGCATGATCAACGACTGGACGACGAATCGGATCGCGGTCTCCGGTATGTGCCGCTCGTATCAGGACGTGCGCGTCTTCCGGCGGATGAGCGTCCTCGACAACGTGATGATCGCGATCCCTCACCAGCCGGGGGAGTCTTTGCTCAACGTGTTTCTGCGCCCTCTCCACACCTGGCGTCGCGAGCGTCGGACCCGTGAACGAGCGCTGGAGCACCTGCGGTTCGTGGGCCTCGCCGACAAGGCCGGTGTGGCTGCCGGGGAGCTGCCGTTTGGCGAGCAGAAGCTCCTCGCGCTGGCGCGCCTCCTCGCCACCGAGGCCGAGGTGCTCCTCCTCGATGAGCCCGCCTCGGGCATTGACATAGACGGCGTCGAGCGCATGCTCGGACTCATCGCTCAGCTGCGCTCCCGGGACAAGTGCGTGTGCATCGTCGAGCACAACCTTCACGTGGTGGAACGGGTTGCCGACAGGGTGTACTTCATGGAGGCCGGCAAGATCACGGCCGAGGGCACGATCAAGGACCTGATGAAAGACGAACGGCTGGCGGAGGTGTACTTTGGCAGCGCCTGAGGCAAGGGGCGCGAGGCCCACGGCGACCGCCGTGCAGGACCGGCAGGCGCTGCTGCAAGCGGAGAGCCTGGAGGCACACTACGGACATCGACCGGTCCTATTCGACGTCAGCTTGACGGTGAGGGCCGGCGAGATCGTCGCCATGTTCGGTCACAACGGTGCGGGCAAGACGACGACGCTCAATACGATCTTCGGGCGGGTCAAACCGGCCGGCGGCTCGGTCAGGTTCGATGGCCGCGACATCACCGCGGCGTCGAGCCTCGGCAACGTCGGCGCCGGGATGACGCTGATTCCCGCGGAGCGGTTCGTGTTCGCGGACCTCACGGTGCGTGACAACTTGCGGCTCGGGGCTCAGCGCGAGCGCTCGCGCTCGACGATCAACGAGCGCATGGAGCAAGTCCACGAGCTCTTCCCGATCCTCGCTGAGCGTTCGTCCCAGCTCGCCGGGACGCTGAGCGGCGGCCAGCAGCGCATGTTGAGCATCGGGATCGCACTGATGACCGGGCCCCGTTTGTTGCTGCTCGACGAGCCGTCCCTCGGCCTCGCGCCCGCGCTGGTCGAGCAGATGATGAATGTCATCGGGGCGCTCGTCCGTGAGCAGTCGCTCTCGGTGCTGCTCGTTGAGCAGAACGTGGTTCAGACCCTCGGCGTCGTCGATCGCGCCTATTTCCTTCGGTCCGGTCGCATCATCCTCGAGGAATCCGCCGAGGAGCTGCGCAAGCGCGACACCTACTGGGACCTCTTCTGAGCTCCGCGCGCGCAGTCGCCAAAATGGACTCCGGCTTTCGCCTGGAGCCCCGCGACGAGTTCCCGCATCAGCCAGACCCCACCGACACGTTCAACGAGAGCGTCTACATGAACGGGTTCGACCCCGCCCAGCGCATGGGCGGATGGATGCGACTCGGCAACCGCGCCAACGAAGGCTACGCCGAGGTTTCGGTGTGTCTGTATTTGCCAGGCGGTCGTATCGCCTGCCAGTTTCAGCGACCCTCGATCGACGGCAACGACAGGTTCGACGCTGGCGGTCTGTGTTACGAGTGCGTCGAGCCGTTCAAGCGATGCGACATGAGCTACGAGGGAGAGTTGTTGCTGCTCGACGACCCGGAGCTGCTGCGTAACCCCGGGACCCTGTTCGAGCAGGCGCCCCGTGCCGATGCATCCGTCAGCTGGGTCGGGTCAGGCCTCTCACCGGTTCACGGTGGAGAGCCCAGCACAGCCGAGCAGGAGACGCTCTACGGCCGGGACTTCTCACGCGGTCACTTCAACCAGCACACCCGTATTGTCGGATCGATCCGCGTGGGCCACGAAGAGTGGACGCTCGATGGATTCGGGTGGCGGGACCATTCCTGGGGACCGCGCACGTGGCAGGCGATCTACGCCTACCGCCTGCTGCTCGCGAACTTTGGCGAAGATCGAGGGTTCATGTTGCTGAAGAACATCGCCCCCGACGGCCGCGCCCGCCGGCTTGGCGTGATGCTGATCGATGGCGCCTACGAGGAGCTGGTCGATCTCGACGTCGCGACCAAATGGAACGCCTCAGCGGACCCGGAGAGCGTCCGTGTCGCGGTCGCCACCCCGGAGCGTCGCGAGCTGATCGAGGCGCGGGTGATCACGCTGGCCCCGCTGCGGAACCGGCGGCCCGCCGGCGAGGAGGTCCTGGTCTCCAGGATCGCCGAAGGCTTCACCGAGTTCACCTGGGGTGATCGAACCGGATACGGCATCATCGAGTACATCGAGCGGATCGTCGACGGCCAGCCCGTCGGCTATCCGCTGTAAGCGGAGGGCGGACCGAGGTGCTGTCGGCGACGGCCGCCGACTGGAGTCTGGCGGGGCTCTTCAGGCGCTCCGCTCGTTTGTTCGCCGATCGCGTGGCGCTGGTTTCCGACCGGGCGCGGCTCACCTACCGGGAGCTCGACGAGCGCTCGAACCGGCTCGCTCACGCGCTCAGCGCCAGGGGGCTTGCGCGCGGCGACCGGATCGCCGTCCTGTCGACAACGCGACCGGAGTATGTCGAGGTGTATCTGGGGGCGGCAAAGCTGGGCCTTACAGTGGTGGCGCTCAACATCCGCATGCATCCAGAGGAGGTTGCCTACTGCATCGGGCGGGGGCGACCCAGGGTGCTGTTCTTCTCTCAAGACAACGCCGACCGGGTTCGGTTCTTGCGAGCCCGTTGCGAGGACCTTCAGGAGGCCCTCCCTTTCCCCGCCGATCCGGGCGAGCGCTCGTGTGGCTACGAGCAGCTCGTCGCTGCGGGAGAGGCCCGGGACGTGTCCTCGCCGATCCGTGGCGAGGACATCCACAACGTCCTGTTCACGAGCGGGACGACCGGCCGGCCCAAAGGGGCCCTGATCAGCCAGCGCGCCGCGGCGATCCGTGCCCTGCGGGTGGCGCACTGGTACTCGCTGTCAGAGAAGGACGGCTTCGTGGGCTGGCTTCCGCTGTTCCACTGCGGGGGTGACGAGCCGCTGTACGCGACATTGCTGTCGGGCGGGAGGGTGGCCACGTCGGAGAGGGCGGATCCCGAGGCGATGTTCGGCCTGATCGAGCGCGAGCGCCTCACATGGACCCTGCTTCTGCCCGGGGTGATCACGGACTTCCTTCACCACCCCCGGCGCCAGCACCACGACCTCTCGAGCTTCCGCTTCGCGATCGGCTACGCGAACATGATGCCCCAGGTGGTCAAGGAGTTCACCACCGCGCTCGGCGTCCCCTTCTGGGACGCCTTCGGCCAGACCGAGACCAGTTTCCTGCTGGCCCACGGTCTCGTCTCGCCCGGGCAGGAGCCCTCGCTCCGCAAGCTCCCCACCCCGCTTATGGATGTGCGGATCGTCGATGACGACATGCGCGAGCTGCCGGTGGGCGAACCGGGGGAGTGCGTCGTCCGTGGGCCCAGCGTGATGTCGGGCTATCTCGACGACGCCGCAGCGACCGAAGAGGTGTTCAGGGGCGGGTGGCTGCATACCGGAGACATCCTGGTGCGCCACGAGGACGGGACGGTCTCGTACGTCGACCGTAAGAAGTATCTGATCAAGACCGGCGGAGAGAACGTCTATCCGGCCGAGGTCGAGGAGGCGATCCTGGCCCACCCTGCGGTCCAGGAGGTGTGCGTCCATGGCGTTGCCGACGAGTACTGGGGGGAGACGATCAGGGCCGCTGTGGTCCTCGCGCCAGGCGCGACGCTCCGCGGCCAGGAGCTCGTGGCCTGGTGCCGGGAGCGACTGGCGGGCTACAAGCGTCCCCGTTACGTGCAGTTCCTGGGCGCCGATGACATCCCGCGCAGCACGACTGGCAAGGTCCTCCGGCATGAGCTCGAGGCGCTGCCCGTGGCCGACGAGCAGCGGGTTTGACAGCGCGCCTGGCCATCTGCCGGTGCTCGGCTACAGAGTCTTGTTGATCAGCGTGCCCGGCTCAAAGTGCCCGCGCGAGTAGTCCGACAACGTCCTCTTTCGTCACCGAGACCGGCGCTGCCGCCACGACGAAGTCGCCCATCGCGTCGTCCGCAATCAGCTCGAACGTCTCTTCGGCAACGCCGACCTCCGAAAGCGATGTCGGCAGCCCAAGAGAAGCGATGAACTGGCGCACCAGCTCCGGCGCGGCCAGTGCCGCCTCCGCTTCCGCCATCCCGCTTGGTGCTCCCATCACGTGCGCCAGTTCGGCCAGCCGCTGCGGCATCACGTCGGTCATGAAGGCCATGACCGTGGGCAACATCACACAGGAGGTGACTCCGTGCGGTACTTCGCACCGGGCCCCGATCTGATGCCCAATGCCGTGGCTGAGCCCGAGCGTGACGTTCTCCACGCCGATCATCGACAGCCACGCGGCCTGCATACAGCGCAGGCGCGCGTGCTCGTCGCCCGGATCTTCGAGCGAGTGCGGGAGGTGAGAGAACAGGAGCTTGAGGGCATGCAGAGCGGCCGCGTCTGTGACCGGGGTTGCGGCGCGCGATAGGTAGATCTCGACCGCGTGGTCGAGCGCGCGCACTCCGGAGCCCGCCCAGAGCGCCGGCGGCGTCTCGCCGGTGACTTCGGGATCCAGCACCACCACCCGCGGAGTCAGCCGCGCGTCGCTGTAAAGGTCCTTGGTCCCCTCAAGGGTCATGCCGAAGATGCCGTCGTACTCGGCGGCGCTCAAGGTGGTGGGAATCGCCAGATGCGGCATGACCTCACCCTCCAGCGGGCGCTGCGACAAGCTGTCCGGATACTCGAACACGATCCGGTGCTCGTACAACGCCAGCGCATCGTCGTAGCCCTGCGCGAGCGCGGCGCACAGTGCTTTTCCGGCGTCGATCACCGAGCCGCCGCCGAGCGTCACGACCATGTCGGGGTCGAGCTTTCGGCCGGTGGCTATAAGGCGGCTCACGACGTCTAGCGGCACGTGCTGGGCGCAGTCGTGCGCGAGCCCCGCGCAGCGATCGCCGAGGACGTCATGCAGCTGGTGCTCGGGCGTCGAGCCGCGCAGCGACGGGGTACTGAGGAGTAGCACCCGGGTCGCGCGGAGACGCTTGCATTCCTCGCCAACCCGGGCGAGCGCCCCGGGGCCATAGATCACTCGCTCGGTGGCCGGATAGCCATAGGCAACGACGCTCTCGCTCAATCCAGAAGCCCCTCAAGCCCCCGCTTCGCGCGAGCGGATGCCATCGAGGAAGATCTCGCTGAACGTGTCGGCGAGCTTGGTCGCGTCGGCCCGTCCGTCGGGCCGATACCACTGATAGCTGTAGTTGATCATCCCCAGAAAAGCGAGGACCGTGAGACGCACGTCGCGGACCTCGAAGGTGCCCTCCTCGACGCCACGGCGGAGGACCTCCTCGATCACGGCCTCGAACCGTTTCCTGGCTCGCCTTATCTTGGCCCACGCGGGGTCATGCTCGATCACCCGCCACTCGTGCAGGAACACCGTGACCTGGTCGGTATAGGTGGCGATGTCCCTCATCAGCGCCTCGCCGAGAAGTCGTAGGGTCTCATCTGCAGGACGGCCCTCGGCCGCGATCTGCTCGGCCTCGTCCAGCAGCGGCTCGATGAACCGCTGGTGGATCTGAATGACCAGCTCCTGCTTGCCGCTGATGTAGTGATAGAGGCCGCCGCGGGTCAGGCCGGTGGCTTCGACGAGATCATCGATCGTGGTTCGGTGGTAACCGCGCTCGGCGAAGACTTGCGCAGCGATATCCACCACCTCGTCTCTGCGTTTCTGCCAGCGTTCCTTGTTCGGCGGACGGCCCGGACGTCTAGCCTCCGATGCGGCCACGGTCGAACGTGGCGCCAACGGGTTTACTCCCACGGGTCCACCAGCACCTTGATGGGCCCCGCCGGTCCACGGCTCATCTCGGTCATCGCCTCTGGAGCATCCGACAGCGGCACAACCGTGCCCACGATCGCTGCCGGGTCAAGAGCGCCCGCTGCCACCATCAAGACGACGCGCGGCAAGTCGTGCCGGTACCCGAGGCTCCCCACCAGCTCGCGCTCGAAGAGGGTCAGCCGCTTGGGATCGAGCGTCGCTGGTTGGGGGGCTAGGCCGAGCAGCACCACGCGCCCGCCGCGAGCAGCGCAATCGACTGCCGTCGCGACAAGGTCGGCGACCCCTGTCGATTCGACGACGACGTCGGTGCCACCGCCGCCGACAGCCCGACGGACCCGACGCGGGAGATCATCCCCCGGATCGATGGTGGCGATGCCCAATCGCTCGGCAGCCGCGCGCCGCTCATCGCTGATCTCGACGACTAGCGGCTCAGCGCTCAGCGCCCGTGCCACGAGAGCGCAGGCCGCGCCGATCGGGCCGAAACCCAACACCAGTACGCTGCTCGCCGCCGTCACCCGGGCGCGCTCAAGACCGTGCAGTGCGACCGCGAATGGCTCGGTCAGTGCAGCCTGGTCGTCGGCCACCTCGTCGGGCACCGCCACCAGCGTGTAGTCCGGCACGGCGACGAGCTCCGCGAACGCCCCATCGCTGTGCAAGCCGATCGAGCCGCCATAGCGGCAGCGGTGGTAGTCGCCCCGCACGCAAGCGGCGCAGCTCCCACAGCGCAGGCAGGCGTCGACGGTGACCCGCGCCCCGGGCTGGATCATCCCGTCGGGCGAGGAGCCCTCGCGGAGGGTGCCAACCAGCTCATGGCCTAGCGTGATCGGCGGTGCCTGGCCTGAAATCGGGTGGGGCGCCCGCCGGATCAGGACCGGCCCGTAGCGGAATTCGGCCAAATCGCTCCCGCAGATCCCGCATCGCGATACCTCCACGAGCGCGTTCCGCGGCGGCGTGGGCGTGGGCTCCGGGACGTCATCAAGTCGGACGTCGGCGCGGTCGTGCCAGCGCAGCGCGATCATCACTCAGCACCCAAGGTGGCGGGCGATCACAATCCGCTGAATCTCGTTGGTGCCTTCCCCGATTTCCAGCACCTTCGCGTCGCAGTAGAAACGGGCGACCGGATACTCGTGCATGTAGCCGTAGCCGCCGTGGATCTGGACTGCTTCTGACGCTGCGTCCACTGCGAGTTCCGACGCAAGCAGCTTGGCCATCGCCGCCTCCTTGGCGAACGGCCGGTCCGCGTCTCTCAGCCGCGCAGTGTGGAAGACCAGCAGCCGTGTGGCCTCGAGCCGAGCAGCGATGTCGGCTAGCTTGAACTGAATCGCTTGGAACTTCGAGATCGGCCGGCCGAACTGCTGACGCTGCTTGGCGTACTCGAGCCCCAAGTCCAGGACCGCGCCCGCCAGGCTGAGGCCGAGCGTCGCGATCGTGATGCGGCCCACCGCCAGCGAGGCCAGGAACTGAGACAGCCCGCGGCCAGGGTCGCCGATCAAGTGCTCGTCGCCCAGCCGTACATCCTCGAAGCTCAGCTGGCGCGTGTCGAGCGCGTGCCAGCCGATCCCGCGTAGCTTTGGGCCGACCGTAAACCCGGGTGTCCCACGCTCGACAAGAAACGCGCCGTAGCTGTCCTGATCCGCCGTTCGGGCCAGCACCACCGGCCCGAGGCTCATCTCAGTGCCGGCGTTCGAGATGAAGGTCTTGCCGCCGTTCAGTATCCACTCCTGACCGTCACGGCGCGCGCGGGTGCGTATGCCCGCGGCGTCCGAGCCCGCGTTTGGCTCTGTGAGGCCAAACGAACCCAGCAGCTCCCCCGCCGCGAGCGGCCGCAGCCACCGCTCCTTCTGTTCCTCGCTGCCGAACAGCAGCAAGGGCAGCGTGCCGATCGTCAGATGGGCCTGCCAGGCAGCGGCGACCGACTGATCGACCTTACCGACCTCGTACAGCGCGGCGACCATCCCGACCGTGGACAGATCGACTCCGCCGTACTCCTCCGGGACCAGCAATCCCATGAGATCCAGGCCTCCCATCCTCTGCAACACCTCGATCGGACAGCGCTCCTCCTGCCACCAGCGTGCCGCGTTTGGGGCGATCTCGGCGGCGGCGAACTCGCGACACATGTCGCGCACGCTGGCCTCTTCGCCCGAGAGCTCGTCGACCGGGGAGATCGGGAGGCTCACGCCAGCAACCCTCCGTCGACGAAGAGGGTGGCGCCCGTGATATAGCGCGCGGCATCAGATACCAGAAAAACAGCGGCGTCCGCGACCTCCTCGACTTTCCCCCACCGCCCGAGCGGGATCTGCGCGAGCGTTCGCTCCGAGAACGCCGGGTCGTCCCGGAGGGGCTGGCTTAGGTCGGTGGCGATCCATCCCGGGCCCAGACAGTTGACTCGCACGCCGTTCGGCCCCCACTCGCGAGCCGCGGCGCGCGACAAGCCCACCACCGCGGACTTCGCGCCGCTGTAGTAGGAGAGACCGTCCAGTCCACGCGCCGCCGCGATCGACACGATATTCAGCACTGCCGCACGAGGCGCAGCCGCGAACAGGTACGGGGCGGCGGCGTGCATCGTGCGGTAGACCGACGCGTAGTTGAGCGCGGTGCCCGTCGAAAAAGTCGCTTCCTCGAGCTCGGCGAGCGGGCTGATGCGGTGCGCACCGCCGGCGTTGTTCACGAGCACGTTGACGGCATGCAGCTTGTCCGCGGCGAGCTCGACGAGCCCCGTGGCTTGCTCGGCCACCGTGAGATCGCACGGGACGGTCACGACGCGGGCGCCCTCGCGCTCGGCCTCGTCGGCCACACGCTCGAGGTCGCTCTGCGTGCGTGCCGCCAAGCAGACGTCCGCGCCCGCGCGCGCCAGCCGCAACGCGATCGCCCGTCCAATCCCTCGGCCCGCACCCGTGATGACGGCTACCTGTCCGGCGAACGGCCTACCTTCCGCGGCCACAATCTCGCCCCTGGGCCGGGTCTGATCTGTCGAAACCGACAACTCAGCGTCCCTCCAGCATCGCCGTTGCATATTAGACCAAATAGTCGGTATAACAATGTCTGGTGATCGTTCGCGCGCAAGCCCGGTAGAACGCAGTGGCTGACGTAGTCCTTCCTCGCCTGTCCGACTCGATGGAGGAAGGCGTGATCGTCGCCTGGCTCAAGGCGGACGGCGACGAGGTCGCCGCCGGCGAGCCGCTGGCGGAGATCGAAAGCGACAAGGCGATCACGGTCTACGAGGCGCCGCGCGCTGGGGTAGTGCGCATCCTGCGCCCGGAGGGCGAGACGCTCCCGGTCGGTACGGTCATCGCGGTTATCGGCCCATCCACTGGCGATCCTCAGGCGGCTAGGGACGGGTGTGGGGTCGCCGGCTCGCCCGCGACGTCCGGAAGCGAGCCGGTCGACGCCAACGGCCTGTCAGACGAAGCTCCCGCGCGCGTCAAGGCCTCCCCGGTCGCGCGGCGGCTCGCGCACGAGCAGGGGATCGACTTAACCGGAGTCGAAGGAACCGGGCCCCGCGGACGCATAACCCGCGCCGACATCGAGGCGCTTGCCGCTCAGCCGGCCGGGGCGCCGGCGCCGGCGGCTCAGGCAGCGCGACCAGAGGCGCCGCTCAAGGGCGAGTCAGAGCCGATCGAGCAGACTCGCCTACAGCAGATCGTGGCTCGCCGGATGTCGGAGGCCAAGCGCACGATCCCGGAGTTCATCCTGCACCGGACGGTCGACATGGAGGCCGCCGCGTCGCTGCGGGAAGGATTGGTGTCGTCCGCCGGGCTAGAGGACATCGTCCCGTCCTTCAACGACCTGGTCATCAAGGCCTCCGCTCTGGCGCTGCGCGCGCACCCACGGGCCAACGCCGCGCTTCGCGATGGGGTCATCGAGCGGTACTCGCGCGTGAACGTTGGCTTCGCAGTGGCTGCTCCGGATGCGCTGGTGGTTCCGGTTGTGTTCGACGCGGACCGTCTCTCGACGGGAGCGATCGCTGCCCTAACACGGACCGCGGCGCAGAGGGTCCGCGACCGTGCGATCACGCCGGCGGAGCTGGAGGGCGCCACGTTCACGGTCTCGAACCTCGGGATGTATGGCGTGGACTGGTTCATCCCGGTCATCAACCCACCGCAGCCGGCGATCCTGGGGGTGGGCGCGATCGAGCAGCGGCCGGTCGCGGGGGATCGGGAGGTCTTGGTCCGTAAGCAGATGGAGCTGACGCTCGTCTGCGATCACCGCGTGATTTATGGCGCCGACGCCGCCGAGTTGCTGCGAGGAATCGCGGACGTGCTCGAGCAACCGTTGAGGTTGGTGCTGTGAAGCCCGAAGCGAAGGTGGCGGCTGAGCTCGACGTCGATCGCCTGCTCGAGCGGTTCAGGACGATGGCGCGCATCCGCCAGTTCGAGCTCCGGGTTGCTCACCATTTCCGGGAGGGCGATATCCACGGGTTCGTGCACACGTCGCTCGGGCAGGAAGCGGTGGCGGCGGGTGCGTGCGGTCCGCTGCGCGGTGGCGACTTCATCACGACCACGCACCGGGGCCACGGTCACTGCATCGCCAAAGGAGCCGATCCGGCAGCGATGATGGCCGAGCTCTTTGGCAGGGCCACCGGGATCTGCGGCGGTAAGGGCGGCTCGATGCACATAGCGGCGCCCAGTCGAGGGATCCTCGGCGCCAACGGAATCGTGGGCGCCGGCGTTCCGATCGCAGCGGGCGCGGGCCTCGCGGCGCGGTCTGCCGGCGAGGGCGCCGTGGCGGTCGCGTTCTTCGGCGAGGGCGCCGTTCATTCCGGGGCCTTCCACGAGGGCCTCGTCCTGGCCGTCGCCTGGCGCACTCCTGTCATCTTCGTGTGCGAGAACAACGAATACGCGGAGTTCACCCGCAGCGAGGGCACCTGGGGCGGCCCCGCGCTACTCGATCGGGCGGCGGGCTATGGCTTGCCCACCGACCAGGTCGATGGCAACGACGTCGTGGCCGTGGAGGGCGCCACGCGAAGCGCGATCGAGCTGGCGCGGATGGGGGACGGTCCGAGCTTCCTGGAGGCCCGCACCTACCGCATGAGCGGGCACTACGAAGGCGATCCACAGCCATACCGGGTAGCGGACGAGCTCGAGGCGTGGAAGGAACGCGACCCGTTGTCGCGAGCTCGTGCATTGCTCGGTGAGCATGGCCGAGACGCCGAGGCGGAAGCCGCCGAGCGCGCGGCCGCAGAGGAGATGGACGCGGTGGTCGAGCAGGCAGCGTCAGCGCCCTACCCGGATCCTTCAACGGTTTTGGAGGACGTCGGTGGCTGACGGGCAGAAGGCCAGCCCCCCGCGGTACATCGAGGCGATCAACCGGGCGCTCGCCGATCAGCTGGCCGCGGATGAGCAGGTGGTCCTGCTCGGAGTCGACATCGGCGCCGGCGGTGGGGTCTACGGCGTCACCCGCGGTCTGCAGGAGCGCTTCGGCGCCGACCGGGTGATCGACACGCCGATCGCCGAGGCCGGCGTCCTCGGCGCCGCCGTGGGAGCCGCCATGGCGGGGCTGCGGCCGGTGGCGGAGATCATGTACATGGACTTCATCGCCGTGTGCCTGGACCCGATCGTCAACCAGGCCGCGAAGCTCCGCTACATGACCGGCGGAGGCGCCCGGGTTCCGGTTGTGTTCCGGACCCAGACTGGCGGAGGCCGCAGCGCCGGCGCGCAGCACTCCCAGAGTCTGGAGGCTCTGCTCGCCCATATTCCCGGGCTTCACGTCTACTGCCCGAGCGATGGTCGTGACGCGTACGACCTCTTGGTCGCCGCGATTCGGGCCGAGCATCCTGTCTGCTACGTCGAGAATCGGCGGCTGTACGGCAAGCGCCACGACGGTTGGGCACGCGAAGCGTCGCCGCCGGGGCAGGCCCGGGTCGTCCGCAGTGGTGACGACGTCACCCTGATCACGTGGGGGCGGATGGTGCACGAGGCCTCGGAGGCCGCGGACAACGTGGCCGGCGACATCTCGGTTGAGCTCATCGACGTCCGCACCTTGGTTCCACTCGACGAGGAGGCGGTCGTCTCGAGCGTGGCGCGGACGGGTCGCTGTCTCATCGTGCACGAGGCGGTCGAGCGCTTCGGACCCGGGGGCGGGCTTGCGGCCAGGATCCTTGACCGAGCGCTGTTCGATCTCGACGGCCCCGTGCGCGTGTACGGCGCGCTGCCCTCGCCGGTGCCGTATAGCCCTGAGCTGGAGCGCGCGATGCTGCCCGATGCCGCGGGAATCGCCACGGCACTGCGGGAGGTCGCGGAGGGATAGATCAGCCGTGAGCCTGACCGACTTGCTTGTCCACCACTGCCAGCGCTTCCCTGACCGTCTGGCCATCGAGTGCGAAGGGAGGACGACCACTTGGGAATCGTTGCTGAGCGGCACACGCGCCACGGCCGGTGCGCTGTCGGCGGCCGGGGTCAAGCCAGGAGATGTGGTCGGGGTCCTGCTCCACAATTCCGATCGCTTCCTCGAGCTGATGCACGCGATCGCTCACCTGGGCGCGATCTTCATGCCCTTGAACTGGCGCCTTGCGGGTCCGGAGTTGGCATACATCCTGGATAACGCCCAAGCCGCGGCCCTCGTCTGCGAGCCCGAGCTCGAGTCGCTCATCGGGCACGTCGAGCACGAGATCGCTTCTCGGCGGTTGCGGATCGGCACTGACTCGGGCGACGGCTGGACGGACCTCGACGAGCTCCGCGGGCAGTCCTCTCCCCTCGTCGAACCCGCCGAGGTCGGGGCAGGTGATGTCCATCGTCTGATGTACACGTCGGGGACTACCTCGCGGCCCAAGGGGGTGATGATCACCTACGGCAATCTCGAGGCCAAGAACATCAGCCATATCGTGGAGTTCGGCATGACCGCAGCCGACGTGAACCTTGTGTGCGGACCGCTCTACCACGTAGGTGGCCTCGACCTGACGACGACGACGCTCATGTACCTCGGAGCCCCGAGCCACATCCTGCGGCGCTTTCAGCCGGGACAGCTACTGGGGGCAATTGAGCGTCATCGTGCCACCCACGTCTGGCTGGCGCCGGTGATGATCAACCAGGTGCTCAGCGAGCCGAGCCTGGGGGAGCGGGACCTGAGCTCCATCCGACTCATCATCGACGGTGGCGAGAAGATGCCGCTGCCGCTCATCCGGCGGGTCATCGAGGCCTTCCCTAACGCCTGGTTTGCCGACGCGTACGGTCTGACCGAGACCGTCAGCGGGGACACCTTTCTCGACAAGGGCAGGATGCTCGACAAAGTCGGTTCCGTCGGCAAGCCGGTGATCAACACGGAAGTGCGGATCGCGGGCCGCGACGGCGAGCCGTTGCCGGCAGGTCAGGAGGGCGAGGTGCTGCTCCGCGGCCCGAAGGTCTTCAAGGGCTATTGGCGAAACGAGAAGGCCACGGCCGAAGCCCTGCGCGACGGCTGGTTCCACACCGGGGACGTCGGCGTGCTGGACAAGGAAGGTTTCCTCTACATCGTCGACCGGCTGAAGGACATCATCGTCAGCGGGGGCGAGAACATCGCCTCCTCGGAGGTGGAGCGCGTGCTCTACGAGCACCAGGCCGTACTCGAGGTGGCCGTCGTCGGTAGCCCCGACCCGCGATGGCTCGAGATACCGGTCGCTTACGTCGCCCTGGCCGAGGGCCGCAGCGCAACTTCGGAAGAGCTCGCGACGCATTGCCGCGAGCGGCTGGCGAAGTTTAAGGTCCCGAAAGCGTTTCGCGTGATCGAAGCCCTACCGCGAAACCCGTCGGGCAAGGTGCTCAAACGCGAGTTGCGCGACCAGGAGCGAGCCGCGGCGCAGGGCTCGGCCACACAGCAGGCGTCGGCTTGAGCCCCCAGCGCTCACCTATCTGGCGACGGGCATTCGATCGGGCCGAGCGTGCTATCGGCCCGCCGCTCGAATCCGCAGCCAACGCTCCCGAGTTCTTCGATGTCCTCGTGATCGCGCGTCGCGTGGAGCGGGCGGTAGGGGACAGGGCAGACCGACTCGCTTCGTGGGCGCTCCATCAGGCCGGCTTGCCCTCGCGACGGGATATCAGCAGCCTCAGACGCCAGCTCGCAGCCGTCCAGCGGGATGTGGGGGCGCTCCGCCGCGAGCTCGCCAAGCCCGACCGGAAGCCGGACCGAGGCGCAAACCGCACGCGGTAGGCGGCCGACGGCCACTGCTCGCCGGTCCAGCTCCGGCGCTACCTGCTTACGGTCAAGTACGCGCGGCCGCGGCGTCTCCCGGTTGTCGTTCTCTGGTCCGCTCCGTGGCGATCTCGCGCAGCCGGAAGCGCTGGATCTTGCCGGTTGTCGTGGTCGGAAACTCATCGACGAACTGGACATGACGGGGAACCTTGTAGTCGGCGAGCCGGCGCTTGGCGAATGCCCGTACGTCGTCCTCGGCCAGATCGAGGCTGCGCCGCTGGATGAACGCGAACCCCACCTCCCCCAGCCGCGAGTCGGGTGCTCCCACGACGTATGCCTGGACGATGAGGGGATGCTCGGCGAGTGCAGCCTCGATCTCGGCCGGGTAGGCATTGGCGCCGCCGACGATGAACATGTCGGACTTCCGGCCGGTGATCTCGAGGTAGCCATCGTGGTCGACGATGCCCAGGTCACCGGTGTGGAACCAACCGTCCTGGTCCATCACGGCTGCCGTAGCCTCCGGGTTCCGGTAATAGCCGTCCATGACACAGTGCCCGCGCACGCAAACTTCGCCCTCCGAGCCCGCCTCAAGCTCCTCGCCGGTCCCGAGATCCACCACCTTGACCTCGAAATCGGAGACCGGCACCCCCTTACCGGTCCGCACAACCTCGGGCGGATCCTCGGGACGCGGGAACGTCGTCACCGATGTCGTCTCGGTCATGCCATAGACAGGCAGCAGCCGCCGCATCTTGAGTTTCTTGAACACGCCGTCGATGACCTCCGGCGGGTTCGAAGCCCCGCCGATCCACCCCGAGTAGAGCGACGAGATGTCATAGGAATCGAGCTCCGGGTGGTTGATCAGATCGATGAAGTGCGTGGGAATCCCGCTGAACGACGAGATGTGCTCGCGCTCGATGTTTCGTAGTGCCTCCTCGACGTTCCACCGGTCCATCACCACCAGCCCGCCGCCGCTGAGCAGCGCGGGGAGGATCCCGCTGAAGCCTCCGGCCACGTGAAACCACGGCATGTGCCCGAGGATCCGGCTGTCGGGACCGATATCCATCCACTCCGCGATCGAGCACTCGTTGCGAAGGATGCGGTGGGAGTGAACGGCGCCCTTGGGGTGTCCGGTCGTCCCCGATGTGTAGACGATGATCGTGGACTGGTCGTGGGACACTGCTTCAGCACGCCGGTCGATCGCCGCCTCGTCCACCGCATCGCCGGCGCTGAGGAACTCCTCTAACGACATCGCCTGCGGCGGTGGCTCGCCCGCCGCGACGATCGCGCGCAGCTCGGGGAAAGCGGAGGTGTCCGGATTGCCCTCCCGCATCGGCACGAGCTCGTCGAGCATGGCTGCGTAGTCCATCCCCACGAAGTGCTCGCGCGTGAGCAGCAGCTTCGAATCTGACTGCCGGAGGATGTATCCGGCTTCCTCTTTCTTGTACCGACTGTTGATCGGGACCTGGACGGCGCCGATGTATGCGGTCCCAAACCACGCCAGCACCCACTCGATCTGGTTCGGCAGCCACACGGCGATGTGGTCACCGTTGTCGATCCCTGCGGCGATCAGCGCCTTGGCGAATGACCGTGCCTCGTCGCGCACCTCGCCCCAGGTCAGCCGCCGCTCCGCGGAGATCAGGGCCTCGCGCCACCCGTGCTGGGCCGCGGTCCGCTCCAGCTGCTGGGCGATCGTCAGAGGCTCCCAGTGGTACCTCGTGCTAGGTGGTCCGCTGATGATCATCCCTCTCTCCTTCCTCGCGACGATCGCTTTCGTCGTTCTACCACCTGATGACGCTGCCTAAGACTCGCGGTTGCGCCAGTGGACGAGGGCCATTTCCGGGGTAGCCTCGCCACTGGAGGATGGATTCAGCCGACGCTTACGACCAGCGCCCTTGGACGGCTCTGTACGACCCTGAGCTACCCGAGGAGGTCACCGCACCGTTTCCGGATTCCCTGTCGATGTTCCGCTCGGCCGTGGAGCGCGCCGCCGAGCGGCCCGCGATTCATTACTTCGATCAGACGCTTACCTACCGGGAGCTCGACGAGCTCTCAGACGCCCTCGCATGCGCACTCCGCGAGCAAGGGGTCTCGCCCGGCGATCGCTGCGCCGCCTACCTCCAGAACGTGCCGCAGTTTCCGCTGGTCATGGTGGCCTGCTGGAAGGCGGGCGCGATCATGGTGTCGGTCAACCCGATGCTGCGCCACGAAGAGGTGCATACGCTCCTCGAGGATTCGGGAGCGGTCGTGCTGATCACGCTGGAGTCGCTATGGCGCGAGGTCGCGAGGGAGGTCGTGCCCGATAGCGACGTGCGAATCGTGCTGACCACCTCAGAGCTCGACTTCCTCGACGGCTCGCGGCCGGCGCTCCTCGCCGGCAGCGAGCGGGACCGCGATCCGGCCACGCAGGACCTTTTGGAGCTCGTCCAGCGCTTCCGAGGTGAGCGTCTTCCGGACCCCGAGCTGGGGGCCGACGATATTGCCTTCCTCACCTACACCTCGGGCACCACCGGGCCCCCGAAGGGCGCCATGAACACCCACGGCGCGGTCGTGTTCAACGCCGAGACATTCCGCCAGTGGTTCTATCTCGACGAAACGGACGTCGTGCTCGGCGTCGCTCCGCTTTTCCACATCACTGGCCTAGTCGCGCATCTGGCGACGGCTTTTCATCTCGCCATTCCAGTGGTGCTCGGCTATCGGTTCGACGCGCGCACCGTCCTCGAGCTGACCGAGCGCCACCGCGCGACCACAACGGTCGCTTCCATCACGGTCTTTATCGCCTTCATGAATGCCGCCGACGCAGAGGAGCGCGACATCTCCTCCTTGACGAAGATCTATAGCGGCGGCGCTCCGATCGCTCCGGCCACCGTTGAGGCCTACGAGCAGCGCTTTGGCGCCTACATCCACCCGATCTACGGCCTCACGGAGACGACATCCCCATCTCACGCCGTGCCATTCGAGCGTCGGGCGCCGGTGGATCAGGCAACGGGGGCGCTGTCGGTCGGCGTTCCCACGTTCAACGTGGTCTCCCGCGTGGTCGACGAGGACGGACGCGATCTCCCGCCCGGAGAGACCGGCGAGATCGTGATCGCGGGCCCTCAAGTCGTTCCGGGCTACTGGGAGCAGCCAGAGGAGACCGAGCATGCCATTCCGGGCGGCCAGCTGCACACGGGCGATGTTGGGTTCATGGACCGGGACGGCTGGTTCTACGTCGTCGATCGCAAGAAGGACCAGATCAACGCGTCCGGCTACAAAGTGTGGCCTCGAGAGGTCGAGGACGTCCTGTATTCACACCCCGCGGTCCTCGAAGCGGCGGTCGTTGGCGTCCCTGACCCCTACCGGGGCGAGACCGTGAAGGCCTTTGTCTCGCTCAAAGCCGGGAATTCTCTCGACGAGACGGAGCTCATCTCCTTCTGTCGTGACCGTATGGCCGCGTATAAGTACCCGCGGGCCGTCGAGTTCCTCGACGAGATTCCCAAGACGGCCAGCGGGAAGGTCCTGCGTCGGGACCTGCGCGAGCGAGCGCGAACTGGCATGCCGTGAAGGCAGTCCAGGTGACCGAGCCCGGGGGGCCACGCTCGGTGCGCCTCGTGGAGACGCCGGCCCCGAATACAAGCGCCGTAAGCGCCCCGGGCAGCGGGGTGCTGGTGGACGTACACGCCTGTGGCGTCGCGTACCCGGACGTGCTCATGACGCGTGGTACCTACCAATTCAAGCCCGAGTTTCCGTTCACTCCCGGAATCGAGGTGGCCGGCTTGGTGCTTGCGTCGGCACCGGATGCCGCGTTCTCGCCGGGAGAGCGGGTGGTGGCGCTCCTCCCGTACGGCGGTATGGCCGAGAGAGTGGTGACGCCGCAGCAGACGACTCACCGCCTTCCGCCGGAACTGGACTTCGCGGCAGGTGCCGCGCTCGCCGTGAACTACCACACGGCGTACTTCGCGTTGTGCACGCGGGGCCGCGTCGTCCCCGGTGAGACCGTTGTCGTGCACGGCGCCGCGGGCGGCCTCGGCACCGCCTGTGTGCAGCTGGCGGCTGAATTACGTGCGCGCCCCTTGGCGGTCGTATCCAACGCCGAGAAGGAGCGCGTCGCACGAATGGCTGGCGCCTGTGAGGTCGTGCGAGTGGATAACTGGACCGAGGCCGTGCTCAGGCTCGCGCCGGACGGCGTCGAGATGGTGGTCGACCCGGTGGGGGGCGAGCGAGTGGGTGAGAGCCTCCGCATCCTCGCTCCGGGAGGTCGCCTCGTGATCGTCGGCTTCGCTGGCGGAGAAATCCCTGCCATCAAAGCGAACCGCGTGCTGTTCGGAAATGTCGATGTGGTCGGCGCGGCATTAGGTGCCTACCTGGTCAACCATCCCGAGACCGGACGGGAGATCGGCGGGCGCGTGAACGAATTGGTCCATGCCGGTGCCATCCGGCCGGTTGTCGGCGCTCGCTTCTCGTTAGAACAGGCGGCCGAGGCGCTAGTGCTGATCGATGACCGCGCCGCCCTCGGGAAGGTGGTGTTGGACCTCAATCAGCCGGTGAATCTCGATCGTACGTGAGTGCAGCCTGCCCTCGGCTGAACTTGAAAGGCGTCTTGTGCTGCCTCGACGTCCAGGGCTCCGTTCCACTGGGTCGAGCAGGTTCATGGCAAATCCCCACGGGACGACACGGTCTCGCACGTGGCCGTGCAGCCGCTACCAGCCGCTATCCCGGCCGACAAGGCACAGGGCTCGCAAAAGCCCTGCAAACCGCCCGACCGAGACCTTGAGGGCCACTGAAAGGTGGCCTTCGTCGTGATCGGGGGTCATGGCGTCTAGGGCCGAGTCGAATGGGTGTCTCTATAACGCACGTCGTAGAACGATGCGGCGCTCGCGGATGGTCTCCGACTCCCGTGAAGTGCTCCAATTCTCACCCGAGCACTAATCGATCCCCGGTCCGCAGCCGAGAAACAAAAAAGCGGGCCCGGAGGCCCGCCATCACTCGAATCTAGAACAACTCAAACACTTACGGACTTGCCTAAATCATCTGCTTGCAGCGCAAATTGATCGGCAAGCTCGGTTCGGAGCTGCTCGGCTGCTTCAGCCGTGAGCGGGCGCAGCGGCCCGCGGACATCGGGGCCGACGGGTAGTCCTCGGAAACCGAGCGCCGCCTTCACCGACGCTTGGAATGTGTGCTTGGACAGCGTGGCGCGGATCGCTTCAACAAGCGTGGTGCCCTCGGCCGAGGGTTCGCGCACCAGGCCTGAGACGGCCTCTGGGAATGCCGCCGCGACGCCCGACACGGCGCCGACCGCACCGCGCCCGAGACCCTCTGCGATGAGGCTCTCAGCTCCGATGAACACGTCCAGTCCCAGATCCAGATAGGGCTCGACGCGCTCAAACGGGGAGTCGGAGACCTTCATCCCAACCAGGTTGGGTGCCCGCTCGCGCAACGCATCAACGACCGCCACCGGGACCGCATAGCCGCTGCGATCCGCGTATTCGTAGAGGTAGAACGGCAGCGGCGAGCAGGCAGCGGCCGCGGCGCTGAAGTGCTCGAGCAGCTCACTCGCATCCAGCGCGAAATAGGGCGGTCCGATCACCGCAACGGCGGTAGCGCCAGCATCCGCGGCGTGCGCCGCCAACGCGCTCGTTTGGGCTGTCGTTTGGGCGCCACACTGCACGATCACCGGCAGCGCCCCGGACCCCGCGACTGCCAACTCCGCCACCCGCCGCCGTTCCTCATCGGCGAGCAACATTCCCTCGCCGGTTGTGCCGAGCACCAGCAACCCATCGAGGCCGCTGGCACCGTAGAACTCGAGCAACGCCGCGAATGCGTCCTCATCAAGCCGCTCGCCGCCGCCCCGCAACGGCGTCACAGCCGCCGCAAGAGTCCCAGAGACCTGTTGCTTAGCCATCCCCCCGCATCGTGCCAGAACCGAAAACACTAAAGCGACTGTGCGGACGGCGGTAGCTCGACATCGTTCCAAGCAAGCAGCGCTCGTAAGCGACGTGTCGCTCGCCACCGGCTCGCGCAAGTTGCGGGCTCCGACTCGCGTCGACTTGTGCACCGCTCGGCGTATTCAGCAGTCTCACGCTCGCGATGAGAGCGTTGCTGCTAGCCCCCCTGTGTCAACCTCCGGTGGCGATTAGGTGTTGGAGGGCGGTATGGCGGCGGGGGTCGTAGGTGTCATGGTCGTGCCAGAGGCGCCAGATGATCTGGCTCCAGGCGCGGCCGAGGATGCGCGTTGCGTGGGTGTGGCTGGCGCCTCTGGCACGAGCTCGTTGGTAGATGTCGGCCGCCCAGGGGCTGTGGCGGCGGCTTGCGTCGGAGAGGGTGCAGAACGCTTGGCGTAGTCGGTGGTCGCAGGCCCAGCGGAACTGGGCGTGTTTGCTCTTGCCCGATTCGACGGCCACGGGGCATTGGCCGGCGTCGGCCGCCAATGCGCGGTAGGTTGGGTAGCGATCTCGGCAGTCGCCGATCTCGGCGATCATCGTGGCGGCGCATAGCCACGAGTCCTGGGCGATGAACAACGAGCGGAACGTGGCTCCGTCGGGGTGCTGATCGAGCGCGTGGCGGATCTCGATCGTGAGCTCGCTGATCCGGGCGACGATCGGCTCGAGGGATGAGACGAGCGCTAGAACAACCTGCCGCCGGGCTTGGGTCTCGAGCTCTGAGCCGCGTCCCTCCGCGCCTTCTCGCAGCCGGCCGAGCAGCTCGCGGGCGGGCTTGCGACCGGTGTATCCGTGGCGCTTGAGAAACGCCTGAAGGCGCTGCTCCCCAAGGCCGCGGGTGTCACCTGGGGTGGGATAGCGCCTGAGGAAAGCGAGCGCGATCTTCGAGTCCACCGACCAGAACACCTTGCTGGCGCCGGGCCAGAAGGTGGCGAGCTGGTCGCGCAGCTGGTTGGCCAACCCCACCCGCGTGCGCACGAGCCCATCACGCGCCCGGGTCATCGCCCTAAGCGCCTTGGTCTGGTCGCTGTCGGGCTCAAGCACCCGGAAGCGATGGCTGTCGGTGCGCGCCAGCTCGGCCAGCACGAAGCTGTCAAACCCATCACTCTTGCCGCCCGCCACGCTGAAGCGCGGGCGCATCGCCTTGACCTGGTTGGGATGCACCGCCACCACCCTCAGGCCGGCGTCGAGCAGCCGCTCGATCAGAAGGCCGTCCGGTCGCTCGAGCGCGACCAGCGCCACCCGCAAACGCAAAAGCCGCGCGCACAGCGCCCGGATCCCGGGCTCGTTATGCGAGTAGCGGCGCCCCTCGATGATCCGGCCCTGCTCGTCGACCACGCACACCGCGTGCTCCTCGCTGGCCCAATCCACCCCGGCATACCGACCATCCGACATGACCACCACTCCCTCCAACACTCGGTTGACTGAGCGTCGGCGCGAGATACCCTGGCGGATGCTTACTGATGGCGCTCTATGGGCGCGACCTCCTGTTGCCGCTCACTGGGCACCTCGACGGAACGTCGGGAAGGCGCTGGTCTAAAAGCGGCCCTCTAAACGGGCAAGCCCAAAGCGGCGCTCTTCCCGACATCCGCCGACCCGCGAATCATCTCCAGTAAGCCCAGACCAGCAGCTGGACGAATGTCCGGGCGAGGTTCGGAGGGCAAGGGCTCGGGGTAGTCGCTGGATACCAACATGGCTCAGGTCATCGGACCTGCTGAGAGCGAACCGGCTGCGCGCAGCCGGAACGGAAGTCCGAGACGGAGGTTCTCGAGGGAGGTTTGGCGGGTTCTCATGCAGGCGTACTTCAAGCTTCTAGATGACTCGCGGTGGGCCGCGAAGCTTGTGGCCTGGGGGCACGCGATCGAGAACCGCCGAAGGACCGGAGCCGGGCGAGCGATTCGATGTGGCTCGCCCGTGGTCGCGGCGCCGACGACTTGCTCGAGTACACCCGCGGGAGGAGATTGACCTGGTGTTGCGGAGTCGAACACTGCTGGTCGGTGCGATCACGGTGCTGGTCGTGATTGGCATCGCGGCCCTGCCGCCCGCCTCGGCGCTTACCGTGTCGACCCCTACCCTCACGACCCCGAGCGTCACGACGCCCGCTGGCACGATCCCGAGCGTCACGACGCCGAGCGTCACGACCCCGACCGTCACGACCCCGAAGCTGCCTTCCGCCCCGAGCGGCTCTGGAACGTCGACCCACTCGTCCCCGACCAACACCACGCCGCCGCGGAGCACCTCGACCTCGACCTCACCTTCACCGTCTGGCACTTCCGGCTCCCCAGGCACGACCCCGACCACCACATCCACCCAGTCGAACCAGTCGACGACGATCACCAGCACCTCGCAGACGCATTCCCAGAAGCCGGGTTCGAACAACTCGGGCTACAGCAGCAACTCGGGCACCGGCGGCGGCAATGGTGGTGGCGGCGGCAATAAGGGTCAACCGGGCAAGGCGGCCCCGCCGCCGCCATTCCCGCCGTTGCGAGAGGCTGGTGGGGTGCCGTCGCCGGCGAATCCGACGTTTTCGTTCTCGACGCCTGGGCCGGCCGCGATCGGGGTGCCGAATTTCTTTATCGATAATTTCCAGATTCCGCCGTTTTTGTTGCCGATCTATCAGGCGGCTGGGATTGAGTACGACGTGCCGTGGCAGGTGTTGGCGGCGATCAATGAGATTGAGTCTGACTATGGCCGTAATTTGAGTGTGTCGTCGGCGGGGGCGGTGGGGTGGATGCAGTTTTTGCCGTCGACGTGGAAGCAGTGGGCGGTGGCGGCGACGGGTAATGGGGTCGCGGATCCTTATAACCCGGTGGATGCGATCTTTACGGCGGCCCGGTATTTGCACGCGGCGGGGGCGTCGAAGAATCTCTCGCAGGCGATCTTTGCTTATAACCATGCCGACTGGTACGTGCAGTCGGTGCTGTTGCGCGCCAAGTTGATCGGTGGTTTGCCGTCGCAGTTCATCGGGGCGCTGACTGGTTTGGTGGAGGGTCATTTCCCGGTGGCGGCTCCGGCCAAGTACGCCGATGATTACGTCGAGTCGTTGGCGTCCAAGAAGGTGAGCTCGGGTAACCCGGCGATTTCGGTCGAGTCGAACCCTTCCCAGAAGGCGGTCTCGATTTACGCCAAGCAGAACTCTCCGGTGATTGCGGCCAACGATGGGAAGGTGCTGGCTGTGGGCCAGAACCAGCAGTGGGGCAAGTATCTGCAGCTCCAGGACGCGAACGGCAACGTGTACACGTACGCCAATCTGGGAGACATCCCGAAGCTCTACCCGGTGCCCAAGCCGGTCCCGGTCACCGCGGGGCAGATCGCCAAGGAGCTGTCCGCTGCGCCGGCAGCGAAACCGAGCGCCCCGGCGACGGCCGGCAGCCAGCAGGCGCCGGCGGTGCCCTCCACGAAACAGGCCACGAAGGCCGCCGCCAAGGGGCCGGCCTCACTTCCGACCACGGCCAAGACCAGCAACAACAACAGCAGCGGTAGCAGCAACAACAGCGGCAGCAGCAGCAACAACAACGGCAGCGCCGAGCAGTCGGTTCCGCAGGCCCAGCCGAAGGAGAGGCTGTTTGCCTATCCGTCCCGCCCGGGGGCCAACGCCGCCGGCGGCGGTCAGCAGCTGCACAACCTGACCCAGCAGATCTCCAACTTCCAGAGCTATTTCTCAGACGTGCTTCACCTGGGCAAGAACCAGTACACGCTGCAGCCGCTGAAGGCCGGAGCGACCCTGGTCGCGGGCACGATCATCGGCCGGGTCGCTGGCCCCAGCGCCAAGCAGGCCTCGCACCTTCAGTTCATGGTCAAGCCGGCCGGCAAGGGCTCTCCGTTCGTCGATCCCAAGCCCATCCTGGACGGCTGGAAGCTGCTCGAGGCCACCGCCGTGTACCGCGCCGCGGGACTGAATCCGTTCGTGGGCAAGAACCCCACCATCGGCCAGATCCTGCTGATGTCCAAGGAGCAGCTGCAGAATCGCGTGCTCCAGGACCCGCACGTCCAGATCTACGCATGCGGTCGGCGCGACGTCCAGGCCGGGCTCGTTGACCGCCGCATCCTGGCGGTGGTGGAGTTCCTTTCCGCCTCCGGACTCGACCCCACGGTGTCCGGCCTGGTGTGCGGCGCCAACGCCAAGGCCTCGAACGGCGTCGATTCCGCCGGCTCCACAGGCTCGAGCGTCGACATCTCGAAGATCAACAGCATCCCCATCACCGGCCACCAGGGTCCGGGAACGATCACCGACATGACGATCCGACGCCTGCTCACCTTGCAAGGGACGTTCAAGCCCAACCAGATCATCTCCACCATGAGCTACAAGGGCCAGTCGGACACCATGTCGCTGCCCGACCACAAAGACCGAATCCAGGTCACCTACACCCCCGCGTTCGGCAACAACAAGAAGCTCGCCGCCCACGTGGCCTCGATCCTGCAACCCGGCCAATGGATCCAGCTCATCAACCGCATCGGCCAACTCCCCGAACCCGTCGTCCCCATCCGACCCAGCGGCTACGCAATCAAAGTCGGCCACTGAGCCGACCAGCCGGGAGGCACCGCCAACTCGCGCGTAGCACTGCTCCGACTACCGCCGCGGCTGATGGGGGGAGCTGTCCAACACGTGCGCCGTGAGGCCGACTTGTCGCCTTGCCGCCTGCTAATCACCAGCGTCTTCCGCCGTATGAGAAGCCGGGTCCGATCATGCAGAGCATCGAGGGCGCGATCAGTAAGCGCTCGTATGTAGAGCCCAGCGGGGCCGGGCTCAGTGGCAGCCTTTACTTCATCAACGTAGCCAACCGTCTGGACGGCAAGAAGCTTCGAGCGCGCCGGCTGAGCGCCTGCCGAGAGCACCACTCGCGCAATCACCGGAATATCGGACCGACAGCCACAGAGGCTCGAAGGCTGTGCCCGTCTTACCGATGTGAGCTCCGAAGCCGCCCTTCGCTCAAGACCAGCTCGTAACGCGGCCGAATGTGTGCCTAATCCCGATGCATACCGACCGGACCCTGATGAACACGATGTCGCGCGGCGTTCGGGAGCGCGCTCTACGCGCTCCCGAGGAAAGACAGTCAGTCGCCTGCGCGCAGCAACCGGTACGTCAGGATCGCGGCGCCGATTCCAACAATGCAAGCGACCAGAAGCGCTCGCGCGACCCCGGCTTGGAACCTGAAATCCCCTGTCTCATAATCCCCACATCAGCCGACCCCGCTAATCCCTAGGTGTACCTATCTCTGCCGCTCTCGATACAGCTGGCGGGCGATGATCTCGCGCTGGATCTCCGACGTTCCCTCGTAGATCCGCGGCGCACGCACCTCGCGGTAAAGGTGCTCGAGCGGGTGGCCGCGCTCGAGCGCGACCGCTCCGTGGATCTGGACTGCGGAGTCGACCACGAACTGAGCGGTCTCAGTGGCCAGCAGCTTTGCCATCGCGGCGCGTCGGGTGACGGGCCGAGTGCAGCCTGCCCGTTCACGGCGGTCGTACGCGCGCGCGGCTTCGTGGACTAGCAGCCGTGCGGCGTGAGTGCGCGTCGCCATCTCCGCGAGTAGGTGGGCGACGGCCTGGTGATTGCGCAGCGGCTTGCCGAACGACTCGCGCCGCTCGGCATGGTCCAGCGCCGCCTCCAGGGCCGCCTGCGCCATGCCCACGGCGAACGCGCCGACGCTCGGCCTGAACAGGTCGAGCGTGCGCATTGCCACCCGGAAGCCGCCGTCCACCTCGCCAAGTACCTGATCGTCCGCGACGAACACGCCGTCGAGCTCGAGGTTGCCGATGGGATGCGGCGAGAGCATCTCGATCGGAGCCCCGGAAATGCCCGCGGCGTCCCCGGGAACGGCGAACGCAGTCATCCCGTGCGCCCCCCGTCCGGGCGTGGTTCGGGCAAACAGCGAGTACACGTCGGCGTCCGGCGCGTTGGAGATGAAGGTCTTACTCCCGCTGAGCCGCCAGCCGCCGTGCTCGCGGGTGGCCGTGAGCGCGAGCGCGGCCACATCGGAGCCGGCGCCCGGCTCGGTGAGCGCGAACGCCGCCACGGCGTCGCCGCTCGCGACCGCGGGGATCCAGTGTGAGACGGTCTCGTCGTTGCCCTCGAGCAGGATCGGGTACGCACCAAGTCCTTGCAGCGCGAACGCGGTCTCCGCTTCGGTGCATTCGGTCGCGAGCGCCTCGCGCGTCAGGCAGAGGTCAAGCGCGGAGGCGGCGCCGCCGGAGGGGAAGATTCGCGACAGCAGCGCGTTCTCCGCGAGCGCCCGCACGAGCGGGCGATTGACGCGGCCCTCCGCGCCGTCCCGAGCGACCGGGAGCAGGACATTGCGCGCGGTCTCCCGCGCCTGCATGTATAGAGCGACCTGCTCTGGCTCGAGGTGGTCGAGGTCCGCGGTCAATCGGGGATCACCGCGATGCCCATCAGCTCCACCTTCGCCTCCGGGTCGAACAGCGCGTCCACCCCGAGCAGCGCCATCGCCGGGTAATGGCGGCCGAATCGTGCGGACCACGCGCGGCCTAGGTCGACCAGCGAGTCGCGGTACTCGGCGAGGTCCGTCACGAATACCTGCATCGCGACCACGTGCTCGGGCCGTCCGCCGGCGGCCTCCAGCGCCACGACCAGATTCGCCAGCGCGCGGTCGAACTGCCCGATGAGCCCCGCGGCGACGATTTCGCCCGCTGAGTCGTGGCCTACCTGGCCGGAGAGGTAGACGGTGCGGCCGGGGACGGGGACGACAACGTGGGTGAAGCCGATCGGCGGCTCGAGCTCCTCGGGGTCGATTAAACGATGGCTCACCGGCCCATCCACCGGGGCTCTCGTTTCTCCCGGAACGCCGCCAGGAACTCCGCGTGGTCACGGCTGGTCATCATCAGCGCCTGCGCCACCGCCTCGAGCTCGATCGCCCCCGTGAGGTCCATGTCGAGCTCCCGCGAGAGCAGCATCTTCGTCGTCGCGTACGCCAGGGCGGGGCCGTCCGCCAATCGATGCGCGAGGCGGTCGGCGGCGGGGCGCAGCTCGCCCTCGTCCACTACCTCGCTCGCCAGTCCGAGAGCGATGGCCCGATCGGCGCCTACACGGTCGCCGAGCAGCAGGAGCTCGGTCGCGCGGACCGAGCCCGATAAGCCGCGGCAGCAGGTACGCCGAGCCCATGTCGGCGCCCGCGAGCCCCACCTTCGTGAACAGGAACGCGAACGAGGCCGATCGCGCGAGCAGCCTGAAGTCGGCGGCGAGCGCGATCACCGAGCCGGCGCCGGCGGCGACTCCGTTGATCGCGGCGATGATCGGCGCCGGGCATTCACGCATCCGTTGGACCACCGAGCCGGTCATCCGGGTGAAGTCGAGCAGGTCGTGCGTGTCCATCTTCTGCAGCTCGCCGATGATCTCCTCGACGTCCCCGCCCGAGCAGAAGCCGCGCCCGCGGCCGGTGATCACGACCACCCGGGCGTCCTCGCGGGGGAAGCCGCCGAGCAGGTCGCGCAGGTCGGCGTAGGCCTCGAACGTGAGCGCATTGAGCTTGTCGGGCCGGTCGAGCGTGATCGTCATCACGCCGTCGGCGACTGCGACGTCGAAGTTCTGCCACCGCTCGGTCGTGTGCGGTGAGCCGCGGAACGGGCTCACCGCTGGATCCCTCCCCCGTCGAGCACGAGCGTCTGTCCGTTGATCGTCGCGGCCTCCTCGGAGGTTAGGAACTCCACCGCGGCCGCCACCTCCTCCGGCGCGAGCAGCCGCCCCAAAGGCGAGGAGCGCTCGAGCGCCACGGTCGCCTCGCGCTGGCTGCGGCCGGTGGCCTCCACGATCCTGGCCACCGAGCGCCGCGTCATCTCCGTGTCCACGAACGTCGGGCAGACCGCGTTTGCGGTCACGCCAGTGCCCGCGACCTCCGACGCCACGGCGCGCATCAACCCGACGGCCGCGTGCTTGGAGGCGGTGTACCCCGCGGTGTATGGGTAGCCGACCAGGCCCGAGGTCGAGGCCACGATCACGATCCTCCCGCGGTCGCGCTTCAGCATTCCTGGCAGCGCCGCCCGGATGCAGAGGAACGCGCCGGTCGCATTGACCGCGAGCTGTTCGCTCCAGTCCGAAAGCGTCGTCCGGGCGAGCGGTGCGCTCGCAGCCCAGCCGGCGTTGTTGACCAGCACGTCGACTGGCCCAACGCGACCGAACAGCGCGGCGACCTCCTCCTCGAGCGTCACGTCGCACACCTCCACGTCAACCCGTCCGTCGGCGCCTGAGGCGGTCTGCTCCAAGGCGTCGCGCGTGCGCCCCACGGCCGCGACGCAGTCGCCGCGTCGGGCCAACCGCAATGCGACCGCGCGGCCGATGCCGCTGCCCGCGCCTGTGACCACGGCGGTCACGCCGTCTGCGCCTGCGCAAGCTCGGCGCGGGACCCGCTGCCCGATGCGCCCGTGGAGATGACCAGGTTTGCGTACTCGTCGACGTGCGCGGCCTGACCGGGCGCGACGACAAGCGTCGTCACCGGCGTCCAAATGATCGCCGGCCCCTCGACGCTGTTGCCCGGGCGCATCGCCTCGAAGTCGTAGCCGCTCACCTGCTGGACGGCCCCTGCCTTGTCGACCCAGGCCTCGACGGTCCGCACGACCGCCTGCGAGGCGTCGGGGCCGGCGCTTCCCTCCACGTGGAAGCGGGGCTTCTGTACGAGCCCGGAGCCGCGCACCCGAAAGCTCACCAGTTCGATCCCGGCCTCGCGGTAGGCGGACTCCTTGCCGTACTTCTCCTCGTACAGCCGCTCGAACAGCTCGATCGTCCGCTCGAGCGACTCCCCCGTGATCGGTCCTTCGCTGGGCACCGGCACGGTGAGGATGTGGACCTGGCGTCGGTATCGCATGTCGATCGAGCGCCTGAGGGTGACCCGGTCGCCTTCGAATCCCTCCTCGGCCAGCTGTTCCAACATCCGGCGCTCCAGCTCCTCGAACACCGGCCGGAGCTCGAGCGGGTCCACGGGGGCCCGCATCGGACGCGTGATCTGGTCCTCGTGGGCGATATCTGAGGTGATCAGGCCGAACGCGCCGTGCACGGAGGCAGAGTGCGGGACGACGATCGTCGAGACGCCGAGCTCCTCGCCATAGGCGGCGACGTGCATCCCGGCAGTGCCGCCGAATGAAAACAGCGCGAACTGGCGCGGATCGAGGCCGCGCTGCACCGTCGTCTTGTGCAGGAGGTCGAAGAACAGGCTGTTGGCGAGCTTGTAGACGGCGGCAGCGGCCTCCATCACTCCGAGGCCGAGGGGGTCCGCCACTCTGGTCGCGAACTGCCGACGGGCGTGCTCGATGTCCAGCTGTTCCCGTCCTCCGAGGAAGTAGTCGGGGTTCAGGTAACCGAGGACGGCGTCAATGTCGGTGATCGTCGGCTCCTCGCCACCGTGGCCGTAGCACACGGGCCCCGGATAACTGCCGGCGCTTCGCGGCCCGATGTGGGGCGTCCCGGTCCGCGGGTCGACGGAGATGATGCTCCCGCCCGCGAGCCCCAACGAGACCACGTCCATCTTCGGGAGCGCGTAGTGGTAGCGGAGCACCATCGACTCGCGTTGGTACTCGATCAGCCCCTCACGCACCACGCCGACCTTGAATGTGGTCCCGCCCATGTCGGCGGCGATGATGTTGCGCGCGCCGATCAGCTCACCGAGGCCCTGCGACCCCACCAGGCCGCTGACGGGTCCGGACTCGATCATCCCCACGGGCCTGCGCGCGGCCTGCTCGAACGGCAGCAGGCCCCCGTAGGCCTGCATCACGAGCAGGATCCCGCTGAATCCCTCCTGCTCGAGCCCGCGCCGCAGATTCTCCAGGTAGCGCGCCACGACCGGGCCGAGTCGCGCATTGAGTGCAACGGTCGAGGTGCGCTCGTACTCGCCCACGATCGGCGCGATCTCGTGCGAGACCGTGAGGAACACACCAGGTGCGAGCCGCTCGATCAGAGTCTTGGCCCGCTGCTCGTTGGCCGGATTGGTGAATGACCAAAGGAAACTCACGCCGAGAGCCTCGACGTCGCTGTCGAGCAGCGCACGCACCGCCGCCTCGAGCTCGTCGTCGTCGAGCGGCTGCAGCACCTGGCCCGCGACATCGACCCGCTCGCGCACGGTTCTGATCAGCTCCCCCGGCGACGATCGGGGGCAGCTTGTCGGTTTCGATCGGGTTGCGCTTCTCGTCCTCCGTTAGCCCCGACCAGCGTCCGTACCCGCCGCGCATCGCGGACAAGGTGTGATCGAACCCGCGCGTGGTGATCACACCGGCCGTCGCCAACGTACCGTCGATGACAGCGTTCTCGGCAACCGTCGTGCTGTGCAGGAACAGCCGCGTGGCCATCAGCAGCGCCCGCCGCTCGATCCCCAGCTCTGCCGCGGCCACCGCGAGGGCATCGAGTATCCCCTGCGAGAAGTCGGGCGGTGTCGAGAAGGCCTTGCCGAGCGTCACCCGCCCGTCGTTGTCGGCCACCACGCAGTCGGTGCAGGTGCCACCGATGTCGATGCCAACCACGTATCCCAAGTCAGCTCCTCGCCGTCGTCAGCGCGTCGACCGTCGCCTGCAGCGCCCTACGGTCGACCTTGCCGCTCGCCGTCTTCGGCAGCTCAGGGACGAAGCAGACCTCGCGGGGATACTTATGCGGCGCGAGCCGGGATCGTACGAACGCCTGCAACTCGGCTCCAAGCTCTTCGGAGGACTCGATGTCTCCTGCGAGCACAACGTAAGCGCGAGGGATCACCAGCCCGTCGTGGTCGTGCCCGACCACAGCGCATTCGGCCACCGAGCCGTGCGCCAGTAGGCAGTTCTCGATCTCCAGCGGGGCGAGCCAGACGCCACCGACCTTCAACAGGTCGTCCGCGCGCCCGCGGTACCAGAAGTAGCCGTCGGCGTCGCGCAGCGAACAGGTCGCCGGTGCGGATCAGGTCGCCGGCGAACGTCCGCTTCGATTTCTGGTGATCGTTCCAGTACATGAGCGCTGTGCTCTCGCCGCTGATCCACAGCTCGCCTGGCTGCTGTTCGGGGCAGTCGCGTCCCTCGCGATCGACGATCCTGGCCTCGTAGCCCGGGACCACCTGCCCCACGCTCCCCGGCCGTACTGCGCCGGGCCGGCTGGAGATGTAGATGTGGTAGGCCTCGGAGGAGCCGATGCCGTCCAGCACCTCGACCCCGAAGCGCTCGACCCACCGCCTGTAGAGCTCCGCGGGTAGCGCCTCGCCCGAGGAGATGCAAAGCCTCACCGACGCGAGGTCATGGCGCTCGGCGTCGGCGTGAGCGACCATGGCGCTCATCATCGTCGGCACCTGCACCAGGATCGTGGGGCGGTGGCGCTCGGTGAGCTCGAAGATCCGCTCAGGGGTGGAGCGCTCCGGAAACACGACGCCGGCGGCTCCCACCCCGAAGGTGAACAATGCGGTTGCGTCGCGCGCGTAGCCGAAGAACAGCTTCGGAACGGGAAGAACGACGTCGTCCTCGCGGTAGCCGAGCACTCCGCGCGCATACCAGTCGAAGCAGATCAGCGGATCGTGCGCGCAGTGGACTGCTGCCTTCGGGGCCCCCGTGCTCCCGGTCGTGAACTTCCAGATGGCGATCTCGTCCTTACTCGTCGGCGCGGGCTCGAGCTGGTCGGGCGCCTGAGCTGTCAGCGCCTCGAAGCTATGCTCTCCGTCGCGGAGCTGAGCTTCCGAGACGCCGACCACCAGCAACCGCACATCCCACGGAATCGCGGTCGCCGCATTTCTCATGCGCTCGAGCGTCACCCCATCGACGACCGCCACCTCGGCCGCCGAGTAGCGCAGGTAGTACTCGTAGTCCTTCGGTCGCAAGAACGTGTAGACGTCCGCGACGACGGCGCCGATCTTCAGCACCGCGTACCACGTGGCGACGAACTCGATGCCGTCGTTGAGTGCGATCAGCACGCGCTGCTCGCGGCGCACGCCGAGCTCCCGCAGCACGTGTCCGACACTATTGACTCGCGCCGCGAGCTCCGCGTACGTGTAGGTTCGCTCCGGACACACGAGCGAAGGACGTCGGCCACGGCCCTCCTCCACGTTCCGATCGACGAAGTACGAGGCGACGTTGAACAGGTGCGGGATGTCGTCGTAGGCCAGCACTCGCTCACCCGTGCGGCCACGAGTCGACACGATCGTGCAGCGGCTCGTCCTCCCGGCGCGCGAGCTCCGTCTCAAGCAGCGTGCCGCACCCCGGGCAGCAGGACTCGATCAGGACAAATTCCACATCGTCCGGGCGGTAGGCGCCCGCTCGCGACAGCGGCGATCGGAGCACGGCCGCGTGCGCCTTCCAGTCGCCACCGGCGGGCGCGAACTCGGCGCCGCACCAGGTGCACTGGGTCTCGCCGTCGGGCGCCCGCTGCAGATACTCCCCAAGCGGCATCCCGCTCGTCGGCACCTCCGCGCGGATAGCGGCCTTCTCCGGCGCGACCTGCCCCGTGCGCTCTTCGCGGATCGACATCCGCCGCTCGCGGGTCGCGTGCTCCCCGACGGACCCGTCCGCGACCACCACGCCGTAGATCTCGCGGGCGGCGGCCTCGGTCACCAGCCCGCGATTGACGTCTCGCAGTACCGCGGCCGGGTCGCGGTCGATGGGATCGCCGTAGCCGCCGCCGCCCATGAAGCGGACGTACTGGATGTCACCTTGCATCAACTCGACATGTCCCCACGCTCGCCGCTCCTCGGATTCGCCCCTGCTCTCCTCCAGGCTCTCGGGCAGCTCGTCGACATTGCCGCCTCGGAAGGTGACGTACTCGACGTGAGAGCCGGGGTAGCCCCCGCACATGCCGAGACTCATCGGTGCCCGCGTGCCCTTGCCGAACAGCACGATCCCCAGCGGCCGCCCACCCATGCCGTGCGGCGTGAACGCATACTCGTGGCAGACGCCGCCCCGGTACTTGCCCGGCCCGCCGGAGTCCGGCACCAGCCGCCGGTAGAGGTAGCGCAGCGGAGTGCCGAGCTCCTGGCTCTCCGCGTTCGCCCAGCGCGACACGACGTTCGGGATCTCCCCGCCCAGGTCGACGCCGTCGCGGAATGCTCGAGCTCCGGCTGCCCCCGCGAACGTATCTGTGAGCGGGGCGATGAAGAACTGGCCGTCTGGACCGACGCCATGCGTCTCCACGTGGGCATGGCTGCCGTGCCACACGGCGGTGGCACGCCTCCTGTAGCGGTCGCTGCAGGAGAACATCTTCGACAGCACGAGTGTCGAGAGGTTGTTGACGATCTGCACGGTGCCAACCGTGGCGATCGAGATTGGCGCGGGACGGGTGCAGTTCACGACCGTCCCCTCGGGTGCGACCAGCTCGACCGGACGCGTTACGCCCTCGTTCCAGGTCACGTCCCAGGCCAGCAGTGGGAAGATGGGAGCGAACATCGCGCCCCACGTCGCCCAGTAGCAGCAGTTGATGCCCACGCTGAGCTGCGGGCTCGATCCGGTGAAGTCGTACGTTAGGGCGTCCCCGCGCTTGCTCGCGGTCACCCTCACCTCGGCGGTCTCGTCGGCCATGTCGATGTACTCGCGCGCCCGCCACTCGCCATCCGGAAGCTCACGCAGCCGCTCGCGGACAAGTTCCTCGGATTGGCGGATTAGCGCGTCGGAGACCGCCTGGACGGTCTGAACTCCGTAGTCGGAGTAGATGCGCTGCATGCGCTCCTTGGCGACGTGGTTGGCCGCGAGCTGCGACTTGAGATCTAGTGCGGTCATCCCTGGGTCGCGCACCATGTTGAGGAACGTGTCGACCGCGTCGCGGCGGAGCTTGCCACGCTCGACGATCTTCAGGCCCTTGGTTTGGAAGCCCTCCTGGAAGTTGTCCTGCGCGTTCGGTGAGAACCCGCCGGGGTCGACCGCCCCGATGTCCGTGACGTGCACGAAGTTGGCGACGAATCCGGTGAGTCGTCCCTCGAAATGAATCGGAGAGATCATGTACACGTCGGGCGGGTGCAGCGCGGCGGTGTACGAGTCGTTGAAGAAGAAGACGTCGTCCTCATCGATTCCCGGATCCTCCGAGAAGCTCGCGATGATGTGCTGGACCGCCTGCGCCGCACTCGTCAGGTGATGCAGGAAACCCACGCCGCCCACCATCAGCCCTCCGTCGGGCAGGTACAGCGAGGCCATCATGTCGTGGCCCTCATTGGTTATCGGCGAACCGGAGACGTTCTCCAGCGCGATAATCGTCTCGTCGGTCACCTGGACGAGCTTGTGGCGGATGATCTCGAAGGTGATGGGGTCGATCGCGGTGTCGGGAGCGTCGATCGTCGCGGTCACGGGTGTACTCCTCTCATACGCGTCCGAACAGGCCAGAGCTGTCGCGGCCGCCCGTGCCGGCCGCGAGCGCTCGGATCTGCTCGATCAGCATTTGCGTGAGCGTCTCAAAGATCTCTTCGCCCTCCTCGGGTGTGGCCTCCGCGGGTGCCCCGCAGTACGCCTGCGTAAGGCCCATCTCCACAAACTCCTTCCGGCCCTCCGCGATCACGGCGGCGAGGTTGACCGGAACGTAAGGCAGCTTCCGCATTTCGACGGCGTCGACGAGCTCCGGATGGTCGGCGAGTACCAGTGAGGTCTCGTAGCGTCCGGCGTGGCACTCGCCCTTGCGGAACTCTTCGGTGAGCAGCCGGGCGCGCTCCTTGCGGGTCAGGTCCAGGTAGCCCACGGTCGCCTGGCAGCGGTGTTGCACCGTGTCGATAACCCGATGGAGCGTTTGCACGTGCTCGGGCTCGAAGTGGTTGTTGACGATCAGCAAATGCGGGAACCCCTGCGCGATCGCAGACGCGCAGACATCGACTAGCAGCGCGTGGAGGCTGTCCTCGCCGACATGGATGGGCCCCGGATACCGGCGGGTGTAGCGTGTCACGCCGTAGTCCACGCTGGGCAAGATCAGCGCCCGGACGTCGGGATCTGTCGTGAGGCGGCGGGCGGCACGCTCGCACATGCCCGCGGAGATGATCGGATCGGTGGCCAGCGGGGCGTGCGGCCCGTGCGGTTCGGTCGAGCCCACCGGCAGCAGCAGCACCACCTGGCGCGGGCCGTCGCGAAGCGCTTGGACCTCCGGGTACGACAGCTCGGCGAAGTGGATGGTCTCGCGGGCTTCCATCCCTACACCGCCGCCGCCTCGCGCTCGATCGGCTGCGTCTCGAGCGTGCATAGATCGGCCCGCCCCGCGCCGACGATCGTGTTGACCTCGTCCTCGGTGGTGACATAGCCCGCCACCAGCGTCGGCGCAGCGGCCTCGGCCCGGATCCTGTCGCTGAGCCGGGTCAGGAATCCGCGCCGATACTCGGCGCGGTCCTCGGCGACCGTTTGTCCCGCCGAGACATGCAGGATGTCGCACCCGTACGCGCGCACGGCGCGGGCGGTCTCGATCGCTTCCTCGAGCGGAAGCCCGCGAGAGCTCCAGTCGCTCGCGGTGATCCTCACGATCAGCGGTCGCTCCCGCGGCCACACCGAGCGGACCGCCTCAAGCACTTCGAGCGGGAACCGAATCCGGTTCTCCAGCGGCCCGCCGTACTGGTCCTCGCGCCTGTTGGTGAGCGGCGAGACGAAGCTCGCCAGCAGGTAGCCCTGGGCGAGGTTGAGCTCGAGCGCGTCGAACCCGGCTTGCAGCGCCCGCTCGGCCGCGGCCGCGTGCTGCTCGCGCACCCGTCGCATGTCCTTGGTGTCCATTTCCCTTGGGGATGCGCTGACCGGCGTGTACGGCAGCGACGAGGCCGACATCAGCGGCCAGGCCTCGGCGTGCAGCGGGAGGTCCGCCCCCTCGCTACGCGGTCGGGTCGCCCCGCGCCGCCCGGCATGGCCGAGCTGGATGCCGAGCATCGCCCCGGCGTCGTGCACCGCATCGACGGCAGACTTCCAGACCTCGGCCTGCGCCTCGCCCTCGAGCGTGGGGGTCCGCGGTGTGATCCGCCCGTCAGCCGAGACCGCCACGAGCGGCGTCAGCACTAGCGCGGGCCCGGCCTCGGCGGCTCGGACCAGGCGTTCAACGTCGCGTGTGCTCGGGCAATGGTCGTCGTCGGCGTCCTCGCCTGGGGGGCACTGGGCGACCCGGTTACGCAGCGTTGTAGCCGCAACAGTCAGCGGCGCGAACATCGGCGGAGGCGCTATCCGGACCGTGCCGTTCGCGCCGTCGCCCGTCGCCGCACCCGCGAACCAGGAGTCCAGCCGCCGTACGAACTGCGGGTCACGGATGACCAGGTTTGCGTAGCTGATCCGACCGCTGCGAGTGATCAGGTTGAACGCGAACTGGATCGGGTCCAACGCCAGGTACGAGCGGACGTGCTGGAAGTAATCCGCGCTCTGGTCCGCCGCCTCTTGGAACCGTTCGACGACAGGCTGGCGTTCCAGCTCGTAGTCGACGAGCGCCCGGTCGAGCTCCGGGTGGCGAGCCATCGCGTTCGTCAGCGCGATCGCGTCCTCCATCGCCAGCTTGGTGCCAGAGCCGATCGTGAAGTGTGCCGTGTGCGCGGCGTCGCCAAGCAGCACCGTGCTGCCGTGGTGCCAGCTCTTCGTCGAGACCTTGACGAAGCTTGTCCAGATCGACCGATTGGAGCGTAGGCGATGGCCGGCGAGCTCCTCGGCAAACAACTCTTCGCAAAAGCTGATGCTCTCCTCCTCGCTCATACCGTCGAGCCCGGCTCGACGCCACGTCGGCTCGGGGCACTCGACGATGAAGGTGCTCGTGGCGGCATCGAATGGATACGCGTGGACCTGGAAGAGCCCGTGCTCGGTCTCGCGGAAGATGAAAGTGAACGCGTCGAACACCAGGTCGGTCCCGAACCACACGTACTTGGCGCCTACGGGCGTCGTCGTCGCTCCGAATGCTTCGCCGTAGCAGGTCCGCACCGTGCTGTTGACCCCGTCTGCAGCGACGAGCAGGTCGGCGTCGGCGAGCTCGCCGGGATCGGGAACCTCAGTGTGGAACCGGAGCTCGACGTCGAGCTCCGCGGCCCGCCGCTGAAGGATGTTCAGCAGCACCTTGCGCGAGATGCCCGAGAACACGTGACCGCGCGAGCGGACCAGTTGCCCGTGGAAGCGGATGTCGATCGTGTTCCAGCGTGCGAACGAATCGGTGATCTCCAGAAATGACCGGTAGTCGGCGTCGCGGAGGGCGCCGAGCGTCTCGTCGGAGAAAACGACGCCCCAGCCGAACGTGGCGTCGGCCGCGTTTCGCTCGATCACGGTAATCGAGTGGCTCGGGTCGACCTTCTTCATCAAGATCGCGAAGTAGAGGCCCGCCGGGCCTCCGCCGAGGACGGTGATCCTCATGCCGGCCTCCGTCCTCTCACTCCGCCACCACTTCGGCTAGCCGCTCGAGCTGCGCGATGTCCGAGACCGTCGGCAGCAAGACAAGCTCGTCGCAGCCCTCCTCCTCGTAGCCGCGGATGAAGTCCCTGATCGCTCGAGGATTAGCCAGAAGGCCGGCGGCGATCCGCTCCGCGAACGGCCCCGTGAACGCGTAGTAGTCGCGTAGGTAGGCCGTTCCGCGGTCCTCGTCGCCTAGCGCAACGTAGGCCTGCCCCCATAGGAGCGGATCACCAGGCCGGCCGAACGCGCTCCACGCCGCACGCGCCTTCGCGGCAGCGCCCGCGAACGCTCTCGGCGGGCCGCCGCCGTGGGCGTAGCCGTCGGCATAGCGGGCCATCCGTGCGAACGCCTCTCCGCTGGAACCGCCGACCAGCAGCCGCGGTCCGCCAGGCCGGCTCGGTGCGGGTCCAATCCCGGCCGCGCTCCAGCCGTTGCGCAGGTAGGACAGCTGCTCGGACAGCCTGCGACCCCTGCCGCGGTGCTCGACTTGGGCGACGTCATAGTCGTCGAGGCGCGCTCCGACTGCCAGAGCAACCGTGAGGCGGCCAGGCGCGAGGGCATCCACCGACGCAACCTGCTTTGCCAGCAGCGCGTTATTGCGCAGCGGTCCGATCACGATCATCGTCGCCAGTTCGATCCGGTCGGTTACCGCAGCCGCCGCGGCCAGGGCCGTGAGCGGCTCGAAGCTGTCGTATACCAAGCGATCCAGCACCGCAAGTGAGGAGAACGGACCTTCGTTTGCCCGCCTCGCCCACTGCACCAACAGCTGTCCGTCGCAGCCGGGAGTGGTGTTTGGCAGGCCGATGCCGACCCTCATCTGGTGGCGGCCTCCGGGGTCGCGTAGCAGTGGGCGGCGATAACGTCATGGCTGAGCTGATCGCCCTGAAGCTCACTGACCACGCGTCCGCGGCGGAACACCAGCACCCGGTCGCAGATGTGCGCAAGGTCCTCGTACTCCGCAGACGCGTACACGACGGACGTGCCCCGCGCCACGGCCCCCAGCAGGATTTCGAAGATCCCCCGCCGCGCGCCCACGTCCACTCCCTCGGTCGGCTCGTGCAGCAGCATGACGCGGGGCTCCAGCCGCAGCCACCGGGCCAGGACGGCCTTCTGCTGGTTGCCGCCGCTTAGCGTCAACAGTGGCCTGTCCGGGTCCGGCGGGCGCACCTGGAAGAGCCGCAGCGCCTCCTCGACAGCGGTCCGCTCGAGCCGGTGGTCGAGCCGCGGGCCGCGTCTGAACGTGCCGAGAGCTCCGAGCGTGACATTCTCGGCGACGGTCGCGGCCGGGATCGTGCTCCGCCGCTTGCGATCGGTCGGCACCAGCACGATTCCGGCGTCCTTGCATCGCTTGGGAGACGGGGTCCCCAGCGGTCGCCCATCCAGCTCGATCGTCCCCGTCCCGTTGCTGGCGCCATAGATCAGGTACGGCACCTCGTCGTGGCCCGCTCCGATCAGACCGGTTAGCCCCAGGATCTCGCCGTTACGCAGGGTGAACGAGACGTCGCGCGCGACCTGCCCGGTAAACCCGCTTGGCCTCGAGCAGCGTGCCCTCCGCCGCCGGGCCGGAAGGCGGGTATAGCTCGCCCAGCTCGCGTCCGACGATCAGCGTGATCAGCGAGTCCTCGCTGAGCGAGGCGGTCTCGCGCGTGGCAGCGCGCCGTCCGTCTCGGAGCACGGTCACGCGGTCGCCCACTCGAAAGACGTCGTCGACGTCGTGCGTCACGAGCAGCACGCCCGCGCCCGAATTGGCCACCCGGCGGATAGAGCTGAACAGCAGCTCCACCTCGCCGGCCGGCAGCGCGGAGGTCGGCTCGTCGAGCACCAGCAGCCCGCTCTCGGCGTGGGCCTCAACGTCCTGCAGTGCGCGCATCACCGCGACGATCACCCGCTCTGCCTGCGAGAGCCGCGCGACGGGAGCGTCCGGATCTATGTCCACCCCCAGCCGCCGCAGCAGCGCGCGGGCGCGCTCGCGCTCGCGCTTCCACAGGATCCGCCGCCCGAGCCCGGTCTCGTAGCGGCCCACCCGGAGGTTCTCGACCACCGACATCGTCTCCACGAGGCCGAGGTCCTGATGCACGAACGCGATCCCCAGCCGGCGCAGGTCACCCGGCGGGAGCGGCAGGCGTACGGGCCGTCCCCGGATGGCGACTGCGCCGCCGTCGGCCAGGTGATAGCCGGAGAGGATCTTTATGAGCGTCGATTTACCCGATCCGTTCTGACCGACCAGCGCATGCACCTCGCCGGGGCGCACCTCGAGTGAGACGTCGATCAGCGCCCGGGTGCCGCCGAAGGCCTTGGTGAGACCTTCGACGGCAAGGATCGGGGCCCGCGCGGTCATCGTGCTCAGCCGACTCCCCAGAGCTTCTTGTAGCCCGCGACGAAAGACGACCCGTAGAGGGCGTTGACGTCGTTGACGTTCACGCCAGCGAGGTTGGACTGATCGAAGTACCGGATCGGGACTGCCGGATTGGCGGGAGACAGCTTGAGCATCCCGCGCATCGCCTGGTCGATCGTGTGCCACCCGATCCACGTGTTGTCCTCGCCCGGGTCCGCGACGATGACGTTGCCCTTCTGCACCAGCGAGAGCACCGCCGGTGTCCCGTTGAACGAGACCACGGGGACCTTCGTGGCCGACTGCCTGACGCCGGTCGAGACGAACAGAGCCATCTGGTCGAGCACCGGCACTAGGTAGTTGATGTCCGGGTTGCGCCTTAGCGTCGACTGCGCCAGCCCTGGCAATGCCGTTGTCCAGCTCGCCAGCGGGGTCTGCGTGGTCGTCTTGACCTGGCAGCCGCCGCACTGAGCGAAGATCTTCCTCGCACCCTGCACCACAAACTTGGCGGGATCGATGTCCGGCGTCGACATGATCGCCAGCGGTGGCCTTGCCCTTCGTCTTGACGATCGCGGTGCAAGCCTCGAGTTCGCCCGCGGTCGTGTACGACGGGGCGCTGGTGGCGTAGACGGACTTATCGGGCGAGCCTTGGCCGGGCACTCCCTTGACCGGATCGTTATTGAGGACGGTGACGGACGGGATCCCCGCCGCGACCAGCGATTTGATCGGCCCTGGGACGAGCGTCGTGGGGATGCCCAGCAGGATGGCGGCGCCAGCGTGCTGGTTGATGGCCTGTTGGATCCCCTGGACCATCCGGCTGGGGTTCGCCTGGGCGTCGAACAGCGTGGTTTTCAGCCCGGCCGTGGCGGCTGCCTGCTGCATCGCCGTCGCCGCCTGCGCGAGCGTCGGGACCCGCTGATCGACCGAGATGATCGCCACCGCCTTGCCCTTCAGGCTCGCGGCTTTGATCGCTGGCCCCGGTGGCGAGAACTGACAGCGGCGCCCGGTACTGGGCGATCATGCTGTTGCACTGGTTTACCACTGCGCTGCTCGTAGAGCCGCTTGACTTGCTCGACGAGCCGCAACCGGCGGCGACCGCCGCGGCCACGGCCACGGTGATCGAGACCGCCAATGCCGGGCGCGACCCCAGCCACAATCGGAATGACTTCACCGTCTCTCCTTTCCTCGTGGGTACCACGGCTCTGCGCGCTGCGTTGGCCATCACTCTTCTCTTGAAGCGAGGTTCGCGAAGGTGACGGCGAGCACCAGCGCCGCGCCGTTGAAGACATCTGTCACCCAGTCTGCGGCGCCTGCGAGCTGCAGGCCAGTGGTTCCGACGGCCAACAGCAGCACCGAGAACAGCGTGCCCCAGGCGTTGTAGCGACCGGGCTTGATCGTGGTCGCGCCCAGGAAGGCCGCGGCAAACGCTGGCAGCAGGAAGGGCTGGCCGAACGTCGTCACCGCGCCGTCGGTCTGCCCGGCAAGGATGACCCCCGCCAACCACGCCCCCAGGGCCGAGCAGATCAGAGCGCCGACCCGCAGCCGGTTTACCCGGACGCCGGCCAGCCGGGCTGCCTCGCGCCCCTCGCCGGTGAAGAACAGATGACGACCGAGCGGCGTGTGCTCGAGCACGTACCAGAGCACCACCACCAGCACAAGCGCCAGGAATACCGGCGTCTGCACGCCGCCGATCGACTTCCCGGTGGGGCTGGTGATCCCGTTCGGGAGGTTGCCGATCGTTGTGTTGCCGGCGATCGCGACAGCGATGCCGCCGACGAAGGTGGCCATGCCGAGCGTGGTGATCAGCGAGTTGACGCGAAAGCGGACCACGAACAGGGCGTTCAGTACGCCGATTCCGAGTGCCGCGGCGAACGTCACGGCGAGCGCTGGGCCGGTCGCCCAGTGGTGCGTCGAGGTGAGGAACGCGAGCACGGCGCCGGAGAACCCGACCACCGAGCCGACCGACAAGTCGAATTCACCCGCCGCGAGCCCGACCGTGACGCCGAGGGCGATGACCACCAGCACCGCCTGCGTGTTCGCGATCGTCTTGAAGTTGGCCGCCGTGGCGAACGTCGTGGGTTCGCCGAGCGAGAAGCCGAGCACCAGCGCGGCGAGGGCGATCACCACCGCGTAGCGCTCGATTACCCCAAGAGCGACCCGAGCGCCGGATCGGCCCCTGGGGGCTGGAGCCGGCTCAGTCGCCGGTTCCGTCTCGCCTACAGCGAGGCCCGTCGCGAGATCGCTGCTCTCCCTCACGAAGGCAGATATGTTACATCGAACCCGGCTGCCCTGTATATCGTTATGGCTGCAATGTCCCCGTCGTCAGAGGCTCTTCCGCCCCGGCCGCAGGAGCTCGTCATGACGCTCCTGGGGGCGTTCGTCCGGCCGAGTTGCGAGCGGGTGTGGGCCGGCGGTCTCGTGCAGCTGCTGAGGGAATTCGGGTGCTCGTCCGGGGCCGCCCGAGTCGCGCTTTCGCGGATGGTGCAACGGAAGCTGCTGGACCGGGTGAAGGACGGCCGTCTCGCCCATTACACACTCACCGCGCGCTCCGAGGAAGTGCTTGCTGAGGGGGACCGGCGCATCTTCTCCCTGGGACGGGAGCGCCACGAGGCCGACCGTTGGACACTGCTGTGGCACACGATCCCTGAAGAGCGGCGGACGGAGCACGCGCAGCTCACGCGCCGGCTGAGATTTCTCGGGTTCGGCTCAGCCCAGGACGGAACCTGGATCTCGCCCCACGACCGTGAGGACGAAGTCGCCCGGCTGGTCTCCTCGCTCGGGGTCTCCGAGTACGTCGTCGTCCTGCTGGGGCAGCCAGCCGCATCGTTCGACTTCCTCCCGTTCGCCAGGCGCGCCTGGGATCTGGACCACCTCGACGCGCGCTACGAGGCGTTCGCGAAGGAGTTCGGGCCCCTCCAGTCGGTGCGGCCGCGCAGACAGCTCTCCGAACGCGAGGCGTTCATCCTCCGCACCCGGCTGACGCACACGTTCCGGGCCTTCCCGTTCCTTGACCCCGAGCTACCCGATGACTACATCCCCGAGCCCAGGAATCGCTCGGCCGCCGTACAGGTATTCGACAGCCTGTATGACGAGCTCGCTCCGCCGGCCCAGCGTCACTTTGACGCGGTCACTCAGCTGCCCAGCGCCCGGCGGCAACAGAAAGTGGCCGCGGCCCGTCAGGGCCAGCCCAAAAGGAGGTCGCGGACCTTGGCTGATGCTACGTGGGGATCACGCGCAAGGACCGCGTCGCCGTGCCCGTGCGGGCGGCACCCGCCTCCGGGTCATGTGCTCGAACGAACGATCATGCTGTTCGTCGCAGCCCGTGGACGCATCACAAACGGGCCGCTTGCGGACGACTCGCCGGATGATTTGATCAAGAGTACAAGATCAAATCGATCGAGCCGCTCGACTGATTGGGCCATCACCGGGGTTGGGCGATCCTAGGACGACATTCATGGCGATCGACTCCGCAGCGCTGATGACGATTCGAATGAGGAGAGATAGATGGCGATCCGCATCAGGCGCCGTTCGACAGTAAGTTGGCAAGGCAACGTCGAGGAAGGGGGCGGCAGGATCGCGCTCGGCAGCGGCGCATACGAGGGGCCGTTCACGCTCAGAGCGCGCGTCGAGGACGTGCAACGCTCGACGAACCCCGAGGAGCTGATCGGTGCCGCCCATGCTGGCTGCTTCACGATGTCGCTCGCGAACCTCCTGAGTTCGGAAGGCCACCCGCCGAACAAACTCGAGACGACGGCGATGGTTCAGCTCGAGCAACAGGAGCAGGGATTCTCGATCACGCAGATCAAGCTGACCACCGTCGGGGACATTGCCGATGTGGACGCCCAACGGTTCACCGAGCTCGCCAACCGAGCCAAGCAGACCTGCCCGGTGTCGCGTGCCCTGGCCGGGACGGAGCTCGTCCTCGAGGCGAAGCTGGCAGGAACTTGACCGCAGACGGTCAATTTGGCACGTCGCCATATGGACATATGTCATCGGTGACTGCAACCGTCCCAGTGGCCGAGGCCGCGGGCGCCCCGACGCGACAGCTGCGAGGCTCTCAGCCGGTCGTACTTCGGAGAATGAGCTCGGGTGTCGCGGTGTCCTCGAGCCCCCAGCCTCCCATTAGGTAGTAGTGCACAACGCGGATTGCGGCGATGCCGACGTGGTCGGCGAAGCCTTCGAGCATGCCGTACTCGGCTTCGAGCAGTCCGCGGACGTACGGCTCCATCGCCTCGTAGACCCAGATCGGCACGCCGTCCGCGAACGCGCGCTGGGCCGCGTCACAGAGCGCGTCGAGGTAATCGGCCGCCCGCTTCAGCCCGGCGGGGTCCATCACCGGCCCGCGCCCGGGCACGACCGTGTGGACCTCGCGGGTCGGCCAGCTCGCGCCAGATCCTGGGCGGCGTGCCGGATGTGCACGTCGGGCCACAACCCGTAGCGGGCGTCGGCGCGCGGGCCGACGAGGAACATGACACCGTCGAGGATCGCGGCCAGGTTGCCGGTGCCTTGCGTCGGACCCGGGTAGGTCAGCTCGATCCGCCGGCCGTCGAGCTCGACTGTCTCGCCTTCGCCGGTCACCTCGCGCGCCACAGCGGACTGCTCGGCGTGCGCGCGCCCGGCGATCACACGCGCGCACAGCTCGTGCGCGATGATGGTCGCTTCGGGAGCCAGGCGAGCTGCGCCGGCCGTCTGGTCGAGATGGTCGATCGTGTACACGACGTTTGTGACCCGGGACTTGCTCGGCAGCGTGGACGCAATCGCCTCGCGCAGAGCGTCGGTCGCCTGGCCGCCGCCCAACGTGTTGAGCACGACCGTCGAAGAGTCCGCCACGAGCGAACAGGCAGCGGCGGTCACCGTGGGCGAACGTCCAGACGCCTTCGGCGACCTCCTCGACGCCGGTCGGGGTCACAGAGTCACCTCCTGCGACGTTTCATCTAGTGGCCGCTCGATCGCCCCGCCGGCGTCCTCCAGGCCCCAGCCTCCGGTCCGCTCGTGGACCATGAACCGCATCAGGTTCATCCCGATGTACTCGCCGAACCGAAACTGGCTGCCGAGCTCGTCGCGCAGGCGCTCGCGCGCGTACGCATTCACGGACGGGTAATGGTCGGGGTCCACCCCGTCGGCGAGCGCCTGGCGTGCGGCCTCCGCCATCCGCTCGTAGAAGCGCAGGCTCGCGTCGAAGCCGGCGCGGTCCACAAGCCAGAAATGCCCCGGCACGAACCGCTCCCAATCGAGCGCCTCCAGCCGGCGCATGTTGGTCAGGTAGCTGTCGAGGTGCCAGTCGGGCACGAAGGTGTAGCCGACGCCGGGAATCACGGTGTCGACCATGAACAGCACCCTCTCCTCCGGGAACCAGGCGGCGGCGTTGCCGTTGCCATGGGTCGCGCCGGGGTTGATGAGCTCGAACTCGAGCCCGTCGACGTTGACCCGCGCACGCTCGCCAGACCACGTCCGGTTCGGCACCACCTGGCCGTCGGAGCCACGCGACTCAATCACCCGGGCGGCGTCCTCATGGGCGAGAACCGTGCTCGCCTCGGGGGCGAAGTCGGCCGCGAACCCACAGTGGTCGAGATGCTCGTGCGAGTAGATGACCGTGTGGATCTCGCGATCGGGCAGGACGCGGGTAACGGCCGTCCGGTACGACGCGGCGGCCGCCGGCGACCAGAAGGTGTCGAACGCGACGATCCCAGTGTCTCCCTGGGCGAAGATCGTGCGGTAGACCCCATCGCTCGCGGTCCACAGGCGCTCGGACAGCGGGTCGTAGGAGACCGTCGTCGGGAACGCGTATCCGGGCAGCGGGCCGGCGATCGAGAAGATCCCACGATGGCAGCTGCTCGCATCGATCATGGTTTCAGCAGCCTCGCGCGGTCGGCGATTCCAGCGCGCAGCGCCAGAGTTGACGCATGTTTGATCATATATATCATGACCGCGAGGAGGGCCCGGCAATAGCGAGAGGAGGGCCCGGCAATAGCGAGACGATGGTCGACGGGCGTGTGAGAGAGGAACGTTCCGTGACGGCGGAGCGGGTGAGAGAGGAGGGTCGGTGACGCTTGAAGGCAAGACCGCGATCATCACGGGCGCCGGCGCCGGCATCGGCGAGGCGACCGCGCAGCGCTTCGCGGGCGAGGGCGCGACCGTGATCGCCAACGACATCAACGAGCAGTACCTAGACCAGCTGCTCTCGAGCCTGCCGGGGAACGACCACCGGCCGGTGGTCGGAGACAGCTCGCTCGAGGAGACGGCGCAGCGGGCGGTGCGAGCGGCACTTGAGGTGGCGGGACGCGTGGACGTGCTGGTCAACAATGTCGGCAACCTGTTCTTCGGCGACATCACGGGCATCACCGTCGAGCAGTGGGACGAGCTGATGCGGATCAACGTGCGCAGCCCGTTCCTGTTCTGCAAGGCGGCGATCCCGCCGATGCTCGAGCAGCGCGCGGGCTCGATCATCAACGTCGCGTCTATCTCCGCGTTCATCGGCCAGGAGATGAACGAGCAGACGAGCCTCCTGTACAACGTCACGAAAGCGGCGGTGCGCCAGATGGCGACCTCGCTCGCGACCCGCTATGCCAGGGACGGGATCAGGGTCAACGCCGTCGTCCCCGGGCCGACTCGTACTCTCCAGGTGCGCCACTTCCTCCCCGACTTGCCGGCCGAGGTGGAGGATGAGATCTGGGAGACGGCGGGAGCGGCCGGCGTGCCGATGGGTCGGGTCGGGCGGCCGGAGGAGATCGCGGCCGCGGTCGCGTTCCTGGCCTCCGACGACGCCTCGTTCGTGACCGGCTCCGCGCTGGTCGCGGATGGGGGCTACCTGGCGCGCTGAAGCAGCCATGCCCGTCCCGATCCACGTGGGGGTCCTGCCGAACCGGCCGATCGAAGATCTGGCGACCCTCGCGCAGCACGCCGAGGAGCTGGGCTTCGCCGGCATCTGGGTCGCGGACTCCCAGTCGATCTTCCGCGACGCGTTCTGCGCGCTGGCGCTGTGCGCGGCGCGTACCCGCAAGTTGAAGCTCGCGACCGGAGTGACGAACCCGGTCACGCGCCATCCGGCGATCCTGGCGTGCAGCTTTGCGACGCTCGACGAACTGTCCGGCGGGCGCGCCGTTCTCGGGATCGGCGTCGGCGAGAGCTCGGTCGAGACGCTGTCGCTGCGGCCGGCGCGGATCGCGCGGCTCGAGCAGGCGGCGCTTGCGTTGCGCGGCCTGCTGGCGGGCGAGGAGGTCTCCTGGGACGGGGCCCGGATCCGCATGACCTGGCGCGTGCAGCCGATCCCGATCGTGTTCGCTTCCTCGGGGCCGCGCTCGCTCGAGGCCGCTGGCCGGGTCGCCGACGGCGTCCTGTTCCAGGTCGGCGCGACCCCGGCCATGGTTTCCTACGCGTTCGGCCACATCGAGCGTGGCGCCGCCGGCCGGCCCGTCACGCGCTACATGCGTCTCGCCTGCTCGGTCGACCACGACCGGGGCGCGGCCCGCTCGGCTGCTGCGGGCTACGTCGCCGCGGCCGCGGGCACGGTGTTTCGCAGCGCTCCCGCCGAGATGCTCGACGAGGGACTGGTGGGCGACATCCGTGCGCTCAAGGAGCGGTACGACTACTACGAGCACACCAGCTCGGCGGCGCCCCACACCGAGCTCGTCACTGACCGGATCCTCGACTCGATCGCGATCGCAGGCACTCCCGAGGAGGCGGTTCCCCGCTTCCGCGAGCTGGTCGCTCTTGGCGTCGATGAGTTCGTGCTGACGATCACCTCGCCGCGGCCGGAGAAAACGCTGCGGATCCTCGCTGAGGAGGTGCTGCCGGCGCTGTGAGGACGGTGCGCCTGGGCTTCCGCGCGTTCGATCCGCACGAGCTGCTTGTTCACTTCGTCGCCGAGCGCGGCGAGCTGTACCGGCAGGTCGGGGTCGACATCGAGCTCGTTGACCTGCGCGCGGGCGAGCGTCCGCACGATGCGACCTGTGCCTGCGGCACCGCGCTGTTCCAGGCGCTCGAGGGGGCGCCTGTCGAGATCCTGTTGGTCGCCTCGGCGGCGCCGCTCTTCTGGCTCTACGGCCGTGGCCCGACGCTCGACGGGGCGCGGATCGCGACCTACCCGCCAAGCGCCCCGCCGGCGCGCTTCCTCCAGCTGGCGCTGGACGGGCGCGCCACGCTCGTGCCGGCACGTGACGACGGGGAGCGGCTCGCGCTCGTCTCCTCCGGCGAGGCCGACTGCGCGCTCCTCTCGAGCGCGACGCCGCCGGCGCGGCTCCCCGACCGCCTGGCACCGCTGCTCTGCCTGGCCGATCGGATCCCCGTGCCGAGCACTGGGATCGCCGCGCCGCGGGACCACGATCCGGCCGTCGAGCGGCTAGTCGAGGCCCACCGCCGGGCGCTGGTGCTGATGGCAGGCGACCGCGCGCTTGGGCAAGCCACTGCCCGTGCCGCGTTCAGATTCAGCGAGGAGGAGGCAGCCTGGGTACTCGACGCCGTTACCCGTCACTTCACTCCCGACGGCCGCGTAGCGGCTGCTTACCTCGATGCCGCGCTGCGAACAGTGGGGGCGTCGCGCTCGCCATATGCGGAGGGGGCAATCAGCGCCAACGAGGAGGATCTCCCATGAACATCGCCATCATCGGTGCGGGCTTCGCCGGCCTCAGCGCCGCCAAGGTGCTGCGTGAGTCCGGCCATCGGCGTGACCGTGTTCGAGCTCGCCCCGGACGTGGGCGGCGTGTGGAGCGCGACCAGGCGCTATCCCGGCCTCGAGACCCAGAACAACCGAGACTCCTACTGTTTCTCGGACTTCCCGATGCCGAAGGACTACCCCGAGTGGCCGAGGAGCGAGCAGGTGCAGGCGTACCTCGCCGCGTACGTGGAGCACTTCGGGCTGGGCGACGCACTCCGCCTCAGCACCGAGGTCGTCTCCGCCCAGCCGACAGATGATGGCTGGGAGCTGCAGGTGGTCAATGCCGAGACGGGCTCAACCGAGCCCGTCCATGCCGACTACCTCGTGGTCGCGAACGGGATCTTCTGCTACCCGCTGATCCCGGAGTTCCCCGGCCGCGATGGCTACGAGGCGGCCGGTGGACGCGTGTGCCACACCTCGGAGTTCCACGATCTCGATGACGCCCGCGACCGGCACATCGTGGTCGTGGGCTACGGCAAGTCCGCGTGCGACCTGGCGGGGGCGATCAGCGAGGCCACCGCCTCAACGACGGTCGTCGCGCGTGGCTTGATCTGGAAGATGCCCAAGCGTCCCGGCGGGATCAACATGAAGTACTTGCTACTGACGCGGATGGGGGAGGCGTTGTTCCGCTACATCCGGCCGCGCGGCTTTGAGCGCTTTCTGCAGGGCCCCGGCGATGCAGTGCGGCGCGCGATGCTGGCGAGCATGCAGGCGCTGGTCACACGCCAGCTACGCCTCAAGCGCCTGCGGCTCGTCCCGCCCGGCCCGTTCGAGCAGATCGCGCGCTCAACCGTCAGCCTCGCGACCGACAGCTTCTACGAGAAGGTCGAGCAGGGGCGGATCGTCGTGCGGCGCGACACCGTGATCGAGCGTTTGCAGGCCGACCAAGGCAGGCTGTCGGCGGCGCTGTCCGACGGCTCGACCGTGCCGGCGGACGCGGTCGTGTGCGGCACTGGCTGGCTCCAGCAGGTGCCGTTCTTCAACGACGCGCTTCAGCGCGAGCTCACCGATGAGCGCGGCAACTTCGAGCTGTACCACCAGATCCAGCCGATCGAAGTCCCGCGACTGTCGTTCTGCGGCTACAACTCGTCGTTCTTCAGCCCGCTCAGCGCGGAGGTGGCAGCGCTGTGGATCGCCACCTTCCTGAGCGGCGGCATCAAGCTGCCGCCGGTCGAGCGCCAGCGCGCCGAGGTCCAGGAGCGCCTGCGCTGGATGGAGCAGCGCACGGGCGGCCACCACGCGCGTGGTACCAACGTGATCCCGTTCTCGATGCACAACATCGACGAGATGCTCGCGGACATCGGGATCGACGTCGGCGCAGGCACGCGCGCCCGCCAGTGGCTCTTGCCGATCAACCCGCTCGCCTACGCGCGGCTGTCGGCCAAGCTTCGCGCGCGGTCCGCGACGGCCGCCTGATCCGAGAAATCAGCGGTCGGCCGTATCCATTTCGCTTGCCGACCCACCGGCGGATTCGCGGCGTCGCGGGACGGGTAGCCGGATCGCCATGGAGTCACCACATCTGAACGACGAGTCCGGGAAGAGCGAGGACGTCGAGCGCGGTAATCCGCCCGCTCCCGAGGCGCCGCCGCAGACCAGCGAGGAGCCGCCCCACGAGGAGCAGGTGGGCGGCAAGGGCGCCCAGGACTCAGACGAGCTGGCCGACGAAGACCGCTACCGCAAGGGTCCTGGCTGGTAGCGGGCCGCTAGCGCCGCCGGCGAAGTAGCACCAGCAGGATCGCGACGAGTCCCAGCCCGATCACGCCGGCGCGAGCCGCCGGTGTGCGCGAGATCAGCGCGCCGACGTCGAGCTCATTGGCGATCGGCTGCGGGGGCGGCGGGGGGGCCGCGGCTGGAGGTGATGTGCCGTGCTCCGGGCTGGGGACGTCGGGCGCGCTGGGACCGGCGGCACCATTGACCGCGCCGGAGCCACTGGGCGCGCTCCCGGATCCGGGGCCCGCGATCCGCTGCTCCAGCCGCTGGGAGAACTCGCTCAGCACGCGCTTTCCGACGTCCTCGATCACGCCGCGGCCGAACTGCGCCTGCGGCCCCGTGATGTGCAGGTCGGTCTCGGCGCGGACGCTGGTGCCGCTATCGGTCGGCTCGACTCGGTTGCGGATCGTCGCCAGCGCCGACCCTTGGCCCTTGGCCTCGCGCGCGCTCAGCGAGATCACGGCGGTGCGGTTCTGCTCGTCGATCTCCGAGAGCTCGGCGGTGCCCCGGTACTCGACGCGCATCGGCCCGATCTTCAGCCGCATCGATCCGTCGTAGACGTTCTCCTGATCGGTGGCCTTGATGGTGGCGCCCGGAAGGCAGCTCGCGACGCCCTCCATATCCAGCAGCTGGCGCCAGACGGTCTCGACGTCCGCCCCAACGCTGAACTCGTTCTCGATGATCAACTGTCGGCTTCCCCGCCGTTGCGGGAGTTCACTTTGACGCCGCGTGGCTCGCCCTGCTCGCCGCTGTGGACCAGTCGCCACACCCGCTCCCAGGGAGTGTGGGTGTCACTCACCACCGCGTCATCGGGACCGAGGGCATCCTGGATCGCGCTACAGATGGCGTGCAGCGGGGCCCCTCCTCCTTCGCCCATGCCCTTCGCGCCGTTCGGGGTGAACGGGCTCGGCGACTCGATGTCACCGGTCTTGATGTCCGGGGCGTCGAGCGCGGTGATCGCGTGGTAGTCGTAGAACGAGGCCTGCTGAAGCTGTCCCTGCTCGTCGTACTCGAACGCCTCGTACAGCGCCGCACCGATGCCCAGCGCGGTGGCGCCGTGGACCTGTCCTTCGACGATCTTCGGGTTGATCCGCTTGCCGCAGTCGTCTACCGCGGCGTAGTCGAGGATCTTCAGCTCCCCGGTCTCCTCGTCGATCTCCACCACGCACGCATGGATCTGGGATGCATAGGTCAACGTCAGGTTGCCACGCTTATCCTCGGGGTCGGGCACCTGGAAGGGCGGCGTGTAGACGTGCCGGCAATTGAGGCTGAGGCGGTCACGCATCTCCGGTGAGAGCACCGCGTTATTGGCGTAGATCAGGTTCGCGATGCCGATGAACGGGATCGCCCGCTCCTGATCGCCGCGGACGTGGCAGGTGCCGTTCTCGAGCTCGATCTCGTCCGCCTCAGCCTGGAGCGCGAACGCCGCGAGTTCGATGATCTCCTTGCGGAGCTTCTCCGCCGCGCCCTCGGCCGCGCCCAACCCGGTGACCGCGAACTGGCTGGCGTAGGTGCCCGAGAACGCCACGTAGGTGTTCTGCTGCTGGTTGAAGCCCGCGGTGACGTGGACCTGGTCGGGGGACATGCCCAGGACGTCCGCGACCACCTGCGCCGCGGTCGTTTCGTGGCTCTGTCCCTGGGGCGTGGTGCCTAGGTTGACGTTGACCTCGCCGTAGAGGTCAAGCTTCACGTACGCGGCCTCGCCGTTCCCCGAGAACGGCAGCTCCGGGTTGATGATCCGTGCCTGCCCGAAGTTGTTGGTGCCCGAATCGAGCGTTGAGCCGATCCCGATCCCGATCCGCTTGCCCGATCCCGTGCCGAGCTCGCGCTGTCGCTGGCGCCACTGCTCTGCGTTGATCATCTCGAGCGCGATGTCCAGCGACCGCGGCAGGTCGCCGGAGTCATAGACGCACCCGTTCGGGGTCTCGTAGGGGTACTCGTCAGGCTGAACATAGTTGCGCTTGCGCAGCTCGACCGGATCGACTCCCAACTCGTGGGCGACGATGTCGACGATCCGCTCGATCAGCCAAAGATGCTGAAGCCGGGAGTAGCCGCGGTTGGGGACCGTGGGGCACTTGTTGGTGAGCGTCTCGGTGTAGTCGACCTGAATGTGCTTGAAGCGGTAACAGCCGCAGCTCACCTGCGACCAGATCACCGCCCCCAGCGGCTCGTAGTGCAGATAGGCACCGGCATCGTCGAACGCGCGCGTCTTGAAGCCGAGGATCGTGCCGTCCTTCATCACCGCGACCTGCGTGTCGAGGAACACCCGCTCGTTGCCGTGGCCGGCGGAGAGCATGTGGTCGGTGCGGTATTCGGTCCACTTCGCGGGGCGTCCGGCCTTGCGCGAGAGCAGCGCCAGCGCCGCAATTTGGGGATAGCTGCCGATCTTGTTGCCGAACGCGCCGCCGATGTCCTGCGAGGCGAAGAGCAGGCGGTTGCTGGGAAGGCCGAGCGTCGGGCCGATGACCATCGAGGCGAACATCGGCATCTGGTTGTTGGACTGCACGCGGACCGTGTCGGTGCCGGGATCCCAGTGGACCACTGCGCAGTTGGCCTCCAGCGGTGTCGATGAGAAGCGATGGAAGTGCAGACGGTCGATCCCGACCACGTGGTCGGCGTTCTCGAGTGCCCAGTCGATGTCGCCCCAGTCGAACACCCCGTGCCAGGCGAGGTTGCTGCCGATCTGCTCGTGCAGCAGGGGCGCGTCGGGATCCGCGGCCGCCACCGTGTCGACCACCGCGGGCAGCGGCTCGTACTCGACGTCGACAAGCTCGGCGGCGTCGCGGGCGACGTCCCTGGTCTCGGCGAGAACAACCGCAACCGCGTCGCCGTGGTAGCGGACCTTGTCGACCGCGAGCGGATATTCCTCCAGGCGGCCCGCGGGCTCAGGGGCGATCTGGAAGAACGGCACCTCGCACATCTCCTTGGCCTCCTCGCCAGTCAGAACGGCGTAGACGCCGTCCAGCTCGAGCGCGCGGCGGGTGTCGAGCGAGACGATTCGGGCATGGCCCACTGGGGAGCGGACGAAGTGCGCGTAGCCCTGGCGGTGCATCCAGACGTCGTCGGCGAACTCTCCCTGTCCCTGTAGCAGGCGGCGGTCCTCACGGCGGGGGACGTTCTGTCCTGCCCAGCGACCGACTTCGACTTCGGTCTCGGCAGGGCTCGTGACTGTCTCAGCGACGGGACTGCTGTCTGTCATGCTGGCTCCTCACCCGCGGCGTCAGCTCCCCCGCCGGCGGCGGCGGCGATCGATCGGACGATGTTTACGTAACCGGTGCAGCGGCAGATGTTGCCGCGCACCCCGCGACGGATCTCGTCCTCGCTGGGGTTGGGGTTGCGGCGCAGTAGGAAGGTCGCCGCCATCACGATGCCGGGCGTGCAGTAGCCGCACTGGAGTCCGTGCTGCTCGTGGAAAGCTTTTTGGACCGGCGTCAGCTCCCCGTCCTGCGCGACCCCCTCGATCGTCTCGATCTCGGCGCCGTCGGCCTGCGGCGCCAGCATCATGCAGCTTTTGATCAGCCTGCCGTCGACCAGCAGCGAGCAGGCGCCGCAACTGCCTGTGTCGCAGCCGATGTGGGTTCCCTTCAGGCCGAGTGTGTCGCGGATGTAGTGCACGAGCAGCTGCCGGGAGGGCACGACCGCCTCGATCTTCTCGCCGTTGATAGTGCACTCGATTGCCTGAACCGTTCCTGCCTCAACCACGCCCTGACCCTCCCTTCACGATCGCCTGGCAAACCGCGCGCCGAGCCACGACGCGCGCCATCTCGCGCCGGTAGGCGGCGCTTCCGTGAACGTCCCCGAGCGGCTCCAGATCGTCTCCGATCTGCTCGGCCGCCGCGCGGACCGCCTCCGGATTGGCCTCCGCACCACGCAGCGCCTCCTCCATGCCCCTGTGCCGGATCGGGATCGGCGAGACGCAGGCGAGCACCACGCGCGCCTCGCCGATGGTCCCGTTTGAGCGGACGACGGCGGCCGAGCGGGCGATCGCCTTCGAGTCTGCGCCTACCGCCACCGAGCTGTAGCCGCTGCCACCGTCGCCGGGCATTGGGGGGACCTTCACGCTGCGCAGGAGCTCGCCCTCCGCGACCGCGGTGGCGAAGTAGCCATGGAAGAACTCGACGGCGGGAACCTCGCGCCGACCCGAAGAGGAGTCGATCACCATCGTGGCGTCGAGCGCGACCAGCAGCGGTGGCAGGTTGTTGGTCGGGTCGCTCAGGCAGCAGTTGCCGCCGATCGTGCCCCGGTCGCGGATCTGCTGATCCTCGATGTGGCCGGCCACGTCCGCCAGCAAAGGATGGCTGGCGCGGACCTTCTCGGAGTGATCGAGCTCGTCGTAGGTGACACAGGCGCCGATCTGGAGCGATCCATCCGCGGCGCTCTCGACCGTGCGCAGCTCCTCGAGCCGGCTGATGTCCACCAGCAGTTCGACCGAGGCGACGCGGTGCTTCAGGACGTTGACCAGGCTCTGGCCGCCGGCGAGCGGCGCCGCGCCATCCGTCCCGGACAGCAGCTGCAGCGCCTCCGCGACCGTGTCGGGACGCGCGTAGGCCACCGATTCAAGAAGCATCTCTCACCCTCTATCGACTCGTTGTGCGGGATGCATCAGGGTCACGCCGCGTGGCGCGCTCAGGCTGACATATATTTGATCAATCGTCAAGCTGCGGTAAGTCGGATCGTCCGCACCCAGTGGAAGGACCTCTACGCCTGTGCGACCGCGGCTGGCTCGGGCCGTGATGGCAGGAGTTGGAACAGGTCGCCGCTGTCCATCTGGTTGGCGATCAGGTTCGCCGTCCGCGCGAGGTGGTTGTGGAGCTCGCGCGCCGCGACGTCGGGCTCATGGCCGATGCACGCCTCGAGGATCCGCTCGTGCTCGAGGCGGCGCTGGTCGAGATTCATCCGCACCGGCAGCATCGCGAACCGGTAGCGCTCGCTCGTCTCCCATAGGGGATGGACCAGGCGCGACATCCAGCGTGACCGGGCAGCGTCGTAGAGCGCGAAATGGAACGCGGTATGGGTTGACCAGATCAGCCGCAGCTCGGGGCGGCGGGTGTAGGCCTTGACATGCGCCTCCAATAGCTCGCGCCCGCGGGCGGCGTCCTCGTCGGTGAACTTCTCCGCTGCGTGGCGCACGGCGAGCGGCTCGAGCGCCAGCCGGGCCTCATACACCTCGCGCAGGTCGTCGATCGACAGCTCGGTTACTCGCGCACCGCGGTGGGGAACGTTCTCGACCAGGCCGACGGAGTCGAGCTGACGGAGCGCCTCGCGGATCGGCATCGGACTCATCTCGAGCACCTCCGCCAGCTCCTCGATCGGGAGCCGCTCGCCGGGCACAAGGACTCCTGTCACGATTGCCTCGTGCAGCGTCGTGAACGCCTGCTCGGCGAGCGTGCGGTGGCCGCCGTCGGGGCGAAGTGCGGAGAGCGCTTCAGCGGAGAGCATCACGCTTGCGGACGCGGAATCTCGCCCCAGATCGGGCCCAGCAAGCACAGAGCAAGTCTCTGTCTCCCGGCATCTGCCCCCACCGTAGCTGATCGTTCATGAGATCTGATCTTTGATATCGGAGTCGGCGCAGTCGCTGTCTGCGCACGCCTGGGTTTAGCCGATCGCCTCGACAGCCTCGGCCTCCTGTGCTGGCTGGTTGGAAGTGGGGGATCACAGCGTCGGCGAACAGCTCCTGGGTCTTGATCGCCTTCCAGTGCTCGATCCCGCCGGGATTCACGGTGATCGCCACCTCGGTCAGGCCGGCGCATACCTCGCGGGTCTGCTCGATCCGCTCGATCACGTCGTCGGGCGTCCCGACCCACACGATGTCGCCGGCGATCATCTCGTCGTAGGGGGTCGCGGCGAGCTGCTCCATGATCCCCGAGTGGTAGAAGCCGTAGCCGGCCTTGTCGAGCTCCTCGTCCGATGCGCGCTCGGCCAGCGGTGAGGCGTTGCCCTCCAGGAAGCGCCGCATCCCGAGCTCCGCGTCGCGCTTGGCCACCTCACGATCCTCGTCCATGTAGCAGGCGTGGATCCAGACGATGTCCGGCTGATTGCCGTGCTCGGCGCAACTCTCGCGATAGATGTTGAGCTGCGCCTCGAGCGCCTTGTAGGGGAGCAGCGGCGGGACCGCGACCGAGTAGCCCTTGCGGCCAGCCAGCTCGTAGGTGTAGTCGCTCGTGCCGCCGACGAAGATCTTCAACTTGCGCCTCGGCGGGGGCGGCTCGATGTGCGAGTCGTCGACGTCGTAGAAGCGCCCGTGGTGCGAGAAGCGCTCGTTCTCGAGCGCTTTGAACAGCAGCTCGAGCGACTCGTCGTATAGCTCCCTGATGTCATCGAAGCGCACGCCCGCCTTGGGCGGGATCCAGCCGTGGCCGCGGCCGACGCCGAACTCGTAGCGGCCGCCGAGCAGGATTTCCGCGGCGGCGATCCGCGAAGCGAGCATCGTCGGATTGTGATAGGGCAGCACGTGCAGCAGCGTCCGGAAGTGGATCTGCTTGGTGCGCGGCGCGACCTGAGAGAAGAAGGCGATGGGGTCGGGCGAGGCTGAGAAGTTGGGGAAGAACAGGTGCTCGATAATCGCGTAGGCGGAGTAACCCATCCGATCGGCATGAGCTACCTGCTCGGCCACCTCGGCATAGAGCCGCTCCGCCGATTTGCCGGGCCAGTGCTGCATCTCGCTGTAGATGCTGAATCTCACTTCTGCGCTCCCTCCAATCTTCACGCTGCGGCGCTGCTCCGGCCAGCGCGATACCGGGCGGTATTTTAGATCAAATGTCAAATCTACCGGGGCCGTTAACGTTCAAATGCTCCCGGAGGCGTTAACGCGCCCTGGAGGCGTAAACGCGCTCGTCTGAGCTCGGACGAGCTAGCGGTTGCCCATCAGCGAGATCACGTCGGCGATCACTTGGCGATATGCCGGGAACGAGAACGGGGGGAAGCGCACCCCGTCCGGGAAATGGCCCGCGTGTAGCGGAAAATAGATCCCCGGTGGGGACGGGTTTAGGGCGATCGTGGTGAGTCCGGCGTCTCGAAATGCCTCGATTCGCTTCCAGGCGTTCTCGGGACGGCCGCTGATCGTGAGCGCGTTCGCCATCTCGTCCGGGACCGACCGAACAGCGGCGTCAGCGTCGCCGCGCGCAACCAGCTCGTGGATCATCTGGAGCTCATCGCCGAACCCAGCGGCGGTCACGCAGTCGGCGTACCCCGGCGACGATCGCAGCGCAGTCGAGAACATCACCACTTGTCCCTTGATCAGCTCGAGGCCGCTGTCGTCGCGGGTGATGATCGAGGGCGGCACGCAGCCGATCTCGACTTCCTCTGGCGACCTGCCGCCCTTCTCTGCGCCTCGGCGGACGCTCGGGACGACGACGTCGCGGATGTACTGCTCGGAGTAGAAGGCGCCGATCACGCCATCGCCAAGCTCGGCTCCCAGCTCGAGCATCTTCGGACCGGTGGCTGCCACGAAGATCGGGATCCGGCGCGCGCGGTTTGCCGCCCGAAGCTGGAAGCCCTTCACGTGGAATATCGTCGCCCTCGAACGTGACCCCATCGCCGTCGAGGATCCGCCTGAGGATGATTAAGTACTCGCGCATCGCACGGAGCGGGCGCTCGAACGTCCGACCGTGCCAGTCGGAGACGTACGTGTGCGCCTGAAGGCCGATCCCAAAACGCAGCCGGCCGCCCGACAGCTCGTCGAGCGATGACGCGGTCAGGGCGACGGCTACCGGAGACCGGCTCCAGATGCCGATGATGCTTGGTATGAGCTGGATCTGCTCGGTTGCCACGGCGGCGGCTGCCGTGGGCGTGATCGCATCGCCAAACGTGATCTCGGCAAACCAGGCGCTTCTGAATCCCCTTCGCTCTGCGTCCTGCGAGAGCCGGAGGAGCTCGCTGGGGGCAAGTCCCTTCAGGACGACGCCGATGCCGTTGTCATCCGTGGTCGTGGGGTTCATGACGTGTTTGGATCGACCGCCGACGCTACCGCGCCAGCTCTGGCTCAGCCAGACGGTCCCGCATGAGTTCGATCGTTTCACGTTTGATTAAGGGACCTACGTCAGTTCGATTTGACATTTGATGAAATATCGTCAAGACTCGCCCGACGCGAAGATCCCAACGGGCCGGCTGGACCGTAATTGACCAGGGCCAAGCTCGAAGGCGAGAGCGTGTGACACGAGGGAGAGTGGACATGAGACGGTGGCGAATCGTTCTGGCGCTAGCTGCACTGGCCGTTGGCGTGCCCCTGCTGGCCAGTTGCGGGAGCTCCGAGTAGCAGCAGCGGCAGCACCAACAGCCGTGGCAAAGGGCAAGCCGATCATCATCGGCTCAGCGGTCGATCTGAGCTCGACGATGAAGGCCTTCGACGGCCCGGCCCTGGCGGCCGCCCAGCAAGAGGTGAAGAAGATCAACGCCCAGGGCGGGGTGGACGGCCACAAGCTCGTGTTCGACGTCGAGAACGACCAGCTCAAGCCGGCGCAGACGCGGTCCGACGCACTCGATCTGATCAGCAAGGGCGCCAACATCCTGTGGGTCACCTGCGATGTGGACTTCGCCACGCCATCGACCGAGGTCGGCATCTCGAGCGGCAAGCTGACGGTATCGCCGTGCATCAGCACCGATCAGATGGGGCCCAAGCGTTTCGGGAGCGCCGGAAAGCTCGCCTTCACCTTCGGGAGCATCGCCCAGGACGAGGGCGCGGCGCTGGCCCAGTTCGCGATCAGCAAGGGCTGGAAGACGGCCGATCGTGGTCAGCGACAAGGCGATCGCCTACACGGTTAACGACGGCCAGGCGTTCGCTCAGCGGTTCACGCAGCTCGGTGGGAAGGTCGTCGGCGCAGTACAGCTTTACCCAGGGCGACCACACGGTCGGCACCGTCGCGAGCAAGGTCGCTTCCGCGAAGGCCCAAGTGATCGATCTGTCGGAGTTCTGGTCTCCGGCAGGCGACCTGCCGGCGTTCCTGTCCGACGTGCGCAGCGCTGGCGACATGACGCCCATCGTCGGCCCGTGGTCGATCGACGGCACCTTCTGGCTCCCGCCGAACCCGAAGATCTCCACCAACATCTGGCACACGAGCTACTCCTCGATCTACGGCGACGACCCGAACTCGCAGGTGGAGGCGCTCAAGTCGCAGCTTGCCGCCGAAGGCCAGTCTCCAGCGACGGGCGGGTTCGTGCTCGGGCGCCGCCGCGATCGACGGCATCGTGCAGGCGATCAAGCAGGCCGGTGGATCGCTCGATGGAGCGAAACTGGCGAGCATCATGGAGAAATACTCGGGCGTGTCGACGATCTCGGGACCGGTGACGTTCACGACGCAGGTCCACGGCGTGATCGGCCGACCGTGGCGGATGATCGAGGTCATGAACGGCAAGCCGCCGTTTCCTGGAGATGCTCAAGGCATCCAGCCCCGCGGGGCTCTAGCGGCCCAGGGTTGGTGAGCGGTGAGGTTTCGTCACCGGGGAGGGCCGAAGGGCTCCTTCGGGCCTCCTCCGTGTCCCGCGCCTTCGCGGGCGTGCAGGCGCTCGACGACGTAACGTTCGAGCTTACGCGCGACGAGGTCGTTGGCCTCATCGGGCCCAACGGTGCCGGCAAGACCACGCTGATCAACCTGGTGTCGGGCTTCGACCGCCCGACGTCCGGGACGATCCAGTTCGACGGCCAGGATGTGACCCGTTGGAGCGCTGTCCGCCGCGCGCACGCCGGTCTGGCGCGCACCTTTCAGCATGGCCACCTGTTCCGCGACCTGACCGTGCTCGAGAACGTGGAGCTAGCGGCGCTCGGCATCGGCGCCGGCGTGCGGGAAGCCCGTCGGCGCGCCGACGAGCTGCTCGAGGCACTCGAACTCCGCCACCGGGCCGACCAGCTTGCGGCGTCGCTTCCGCACGGCGATGAGCGCAAGGTGGGGGTGGCACGCGCCCTGGCCGGCCGCCCGCGCTACGTGCTGATGGACGAGCCCGCCGCCGGGTTGCCCGAATCGGAGATCGGCTCGCTGCTCGACGCGATCCGTTCGGTGCGGGACCGCTTCCAGGCAGGGGTGCTCGTCGTCGACCACAACATGGCGCTGATCATGGAGGTCTCGGACCGCATCCAGGCGCTCGATCACGGGCGCACGCTTGCCGAGGGGACGCCGAGCGAGATCAGGCAGAACATCGACGTGACCGCGGCCTACCTCGGCGAGAGCGTCGCGAGCGAGGAGCCAGCCAGTGCCTGAGGCGATGCTCGAACTCGACGATCTCGAAGTCCGCTACGGGCCAGTGCGGGCGGTGCGCGGCGTGAGCCTCACCGTCGGCGACGGCGAGATCGTGGGGTTGGTCGGGCCGAACGGCGCCGGCAAGAGCACCACGCTGTTGACCGTGATGGGAGCGCTCCGTCCCGCCGCCGGAGACATCCGTCTCGAGCGCAGATCGATCGCCAGATTGGCCCCGGAGCGGATCGTGCGCGCCGGTGTGGCGCTCGTCCCCGAGGGGCGCCACATCTTCGCCGATCTGACCGTGGAGGAGAACCTGCGCCTCGGGCTCGTCGGTCGTGCGGGCCGCGACGGCACGGATGAGGATCTGGACTGGGTCCACGGGTTGTTCCCGGACGTTCGCGAGTTTCGTGCCCGGCGAGCCGGCGAGCTATCCGGCGGTCAGCAGCAGCAGCTTGCCATCGCCCGCGCGCTGGTCGCCGGCCCGCGGCTGATCCTGCTCGACGAGCCCTCGCTCGGCCTCGCGCCGACGCTCGTTCAAACCGTGCTCGGCGCGCTGGCCGAAGTCCGGCGTCGCGGGGTCTCGATCCTGCTCGTCGAGCAGCGCGCGCAGGTGTGCGTTGGCTTCGCCGACCGCACCTACGTCCTCAACAACGGCGAGATCCGGATGACCCTGACCCCGCGCGATGCGGGCGACACCGATCGCATGGTGGCGGCCTACTTCGGGTCATGAACGCGCTCCAGACGATCATCGACGGTATCGCGCTCGGGGCGATCTACGCGCTCGTGGCGGTCGGGATCGCGCTCGTGTTCGGGGTCCTGCGCCTGATCAACTTCGCCCACGGTGAGCTGATCACGGCCGGCGCGTACTCGCTCTACCTGACGCGGCACCTGCCGCTGGCGGCGAGCATCGTGATCTGCTTCATCACCTGCATCGTGCTGGCGGTGCTGGTCGAGGCGGTCGCGTTCCGGCCGCTGCGCGGTGCGGCGCCGATGACCACGCTGGTCGCGACCTTCGCGGTCGCGTACGCGCTCGAAGCGGTGTGGCTGGTCGCGTTCAGTCCCCAGGGGAAGGTGGCCGACCTTTTGTCGGTGCTGAACGACACTGCGACGCACGGGTCGCTGCACTTGCGCTGGGTGACGATCGTCGAGATCGCGGCCGGCGGCGATCCTGCTCGGCGGCACGGGGCTGATCCTGAACCACACGAACATCGGGCTGCAGATGCGCGCCGCGGCGACCGACTTCCGGGCAGCGCGCCTGCTCGGGGTCAAGGCCAACCAGGTGATCCGGTTCGCGTTCGTGCTCGCCGGCGTGATGGCAGCCGTCGTGGCGCTGCTGCTCACCGTCCAGGAGCCGCTCGTCTCGCCGACGTTTGGCCTCGACCTCACGGTCCTGGCGCTGGTCGGCGCCGTGCTCGGCGGGATCGACCGGCTCGTGACCGCGACCGTTAGGCGGCTTTGCGATCGGCTTCATCACCTCGGTGCTCAGTGACGTGCTGCCCACCTCGCAGAACGTGTTCGTGACCGCGTTCACGTTCCTGATCGTGCTGGTGGCGCTGCTGGTGCGACCGTCGGGCCTGTTCGCGCCGCTCGGCCAGGCGACCGCGGATCGGGTATGAGCGCGATCGCCTCGCTGGCCCGCCGCTCGCAGGGCGTGCGCCTGCGCTCCGTGCCGACGCTGATCGCTCCGGTCGCCCTGATCGTGATCGTCGGCCTCGTGGGCAGCGCCACGTCGGTTGCCACCCAGCAGAACTTCATCAGCGCGGAGGTGTCGGTGACGATCGTGATCGGCCTCTACATCTTCGTCGGCAACTCCGGCGTGTTCTCGTTCGGGACGATCAGCTTCACCGCGCTGGGGGCGTTCGCCGCCGGCGAGATGACGATCCCGACGAGCACCAAGCACCTGGTGCTGCCGGGATTGTGGTCGTTCATCGCCCACCACTCGGTCGGGAACGTGCCCTCGCTGGCCCTCGCCGCTGCGCTCGGAGCTGTGTACGCCTTCCTGGTCGGCATTCCGCTCGTGCGCCTATCGGGGATCGCCGCAGGGATCGCGACGTTCGCCGTGCTCGCGATCACCTACAACGTCTTCAATTTCTGGACCAAGATCGGGCCCGGCGCCCAGACGCTGTCGTTGGTGCCGACCACGACCGGCATGTCGCAGGCGACGATCGGCGCTCTCATCGCGGCCGTGGTGGCGTTCGTGTACCAGTCGAGCCGGCGCGGGCGGCTGCTCCGGGCCTCGCGCGAGGATCCCGCGGCCGCCCAGGCGATCGGCGTCAACATCCGCCGCGAGCGGCTCCTGGCGTTCACACTGTCCGGCGCCGTAGCCGGTTTGGGGGGCGCGCTGCTGGTCCATCAGCTCGGCTCGATCGTCGCCAGCCAGGTGTACATCGACCTGACGTTCCTCACGCTCGCGATGCTCGTGATCGGCGGGATGCGCAGCCTGTGGGGAGCGACGCTCGGCGCGGTCCTGATCAGCCTGCTCGACTCCTATCTGAGCAAGGCCGAGAACGGCATATCGCTTGGGCTGTTCAGTGTCAACCTCCCGTCCGGCACCGCCAACCTGGTGCTGGGCGTGTTGATGGCGCTCATGCTGCTCTTGCGGCCACAGGGGCTGACCGGCGGGCGGGAGCTCGTCCCGCGCATCCCCGCTTCGATCCGCACGCGGCTCGGTAGGCGCGGCGGAGGCGAGCCGGCGCCGGCGATTGGGAGCGCGGAGCAGGGCGCGGGGACGGACGAGGACCGTGCGCCGCTCGAACGTCGCTAACGACGCCCGGCGTCCGGCGGTGCCTACGTTTCAGATCAGCTGCGTTCAGCTCACGATGGAGCCGGTTCCGTTCATGCTCGAGACCGCGCGCGCACTCGATCGTCATGGCTTTGGCACCTTCTGGCTGGGGGAGGCGTACCCGTGGTGGCGCAAGCATGCAATGGAAGCCCGTTCCTCGACGGCGCTGTCGATGCTGATCGCGCGCGAAACCCAGCGCATCAAGATCGGCTGGGGCATCATCTCGCCTTACAGCCGGCACCCGGTGCAGGTGGCGATGGAAGCGCGCGTTATCCAGGAGCTCGCGCCAGAGCGATTCCTGCTCGGGTTCGGGACCTCGAAGATCTTCCTCAACAACATCGGCCGCTCCGGCGAGCCCCGTGAGGCCAAGCCGCTCGCGCACGCGCGCGACAGCGTGAGCATCGTGCGCGCCGTGCTGGCCGGTGAGGGCTTCCGCTACGACGGACGGATCTACTCCGCCGACGTGCCCCCGCTGGATCCCCTCGCCGAGGCGCCGCGGGGCACGGTGCCCGTCTATCTGGCCGGGACCGCGCCGCTGATGCAGCAGCTCGCCGGTGAGATCGCCGACGGCGTGCTGACGCCTTCGATCACCACTCCCGCCTTTGTCCGCTACACGCGCGAGAACCTCGTAAAGGGCGCGGCCAAGACCGGACGCGACGCGGACGAGATGGACGTCGGCTGCACGATCGTCGCCTCGATCGACCGCGATCGGGACCGGGGTCGCGCCGGCGCCAGGGAAATCACCGCCATGTACCTCGCGAACAAGGTGCAGAACATCAAAGGAGCGGCCGACACGCTGCTCGAGCTGGCGGGCATCGACCCGGATGAGATCAGACCGATCGCAGACGCGATGGAGCGTGGCGGCCGCGTGGCTGCCGCGGCTGCGATCACCGACGAGCTGTTTGAGCGGGCAAAGCCGATCGCCGGGACTCCCTCGGACTGCATCGCCGCGATCGAGGAATACCGCGACGCCGGCTGCACCAACGTCATGCTCGAGCTCTGGGGCGACGATCGCCAGGCGCAGATCGAGCTGCTCGGCAAAGAGGTGTTGCCGCACTTCAGCGCATGAGCGAGGCGTTCGTCCTCGGTCCGAGCGCAGGTGACTCCTCAGCGCTCGATCGACCGCTGAGGCTCGACCCGGTCACCTTCGAGGTGCTCCGTCACAAGCTGGAGGCGGTCAATGAGGAGCAGGCAATCACCCTGAAGGCGGTGTCGGCTTCCCCGATCGTCACCGACGCGAGCGATTTCAACAACGGCCTCTATCTGCCGCCGGGGGATATCGTCTCGATGGGCCCCCAGGTCGTCTACCACTCCGGCGCGATGCCGATCGTGATCGAGCATGTGGTCAGCGAATGTGGCGAGAACCCCGGGATCCGCGAGGACGACATGTTCGTCGTCAACGATCCCTACATGGGCCCGGTGCACCATCCCGATGTGGCGCTCGTGGCACCGATCCACCATCTCGGCGAGCTCATCGGGTGGGCCGGGGCGGCGGCGCACGAGGTGGATGTCGGCGGCATGAGCGCGGGGAGCATCTCGGTCGGCGCGCGCGAGAAGCAGCAGGAGGGGCTGATGTTGCCGCCAACGAAGCTGGTTGACGGCGGGCGACTGCGAGCCGATGTCTGGCGCTTGATCCTCAACATGACCCGCCAGCCGGAGATGGTGGCGCTCGACCTCAAGGGCTTCATCGCGTCGAACGTGGTGGCGAAGCGACGAGTGCTCGCGCTGATCGATGAGTACGGCCTCAACACCGTGCGTGGCACGATGAACGAACTGATCCGCTATTCGGAGCGGCGCTTTCGCGAGCGGCTGCTCGAGCTGCCCGAAGCCGAGGTCCGCTCGCGCGGCTTCGTCGACCATGACGGCCACAGCAATCGCATATACCGCGTCGACGTCCGGGTGCAGAAGCGCGGTGACGTGCTGCGCTTTGACCTCTCGGACTCCTCGCCGCAGGCACCCGGCTTCATCAACTGCACGGCGAGCACACTGGTCGGCGCCGTCTTCGGCGGTGTGGCGCCGATCCTCGGGCGCGACATCCCGTGGAATCAGGGACTGCTGAACGCGATCGAGATCGTGGCCCCCGCGGGGCTCGTATGCAACGCGATCCCGCCGGCGCCGACCGGATCGGCGACGATCGCGACTGGCTGGGTCGTCGTCAGCACGGTCGTGCACGCGATCTCGAAGCTCCTGTCGCTCTCCGAGGATCACCGCCGCTATGCGCAGGCCGTCACCAACGGCAGCTTCGACGCGTTGGTGATCGGCGACCACAACCAGTACGGCGAGCGATACGGCACGCAGGTGATGGACGCGCAGCTCGGCGGCGGTGGCGCCAGTGCGGTAGCGGACGGCATCGACCAGTCGGGAGGCTTCGTCACTCCGAGGCCCGGCATCCCCAACGTCGAGACCAGCGAGATGCACGGCCCGATGCTCTACCTCTATCGGTCCTTCCTCCGAGACTCGGGCGGCGACGGGGCTTGGCGCGGCGGTCGCGCGGCTGGGCTTGCGTTCACACCGCATGGCGTTGAGCGGCTGCGCTGCACGCTGACCACGCAGGGAGTCGAGGTGCCGGTTTCGCCTGGGTTGTTCGGCGGCTGGCCAGGACGATGCAACGAGCACGTCGTAATCCGCAGCACGACGGCTGCCCGAGATGATGGCTCGGGGCGAGCTCCTGCTTCGAGCTCTCGCCCGCCAGCGGGGCGCTCGAGCTCGCCCCGCTCGGCGGCAGGGCCGAGCAGCTCCCGGCGAAGGCGGAGCTCGAACTGCGGCCCGGTGACGTCCTCAAGTACAGCTGGTCCGGAGGCGGAGGGTTCGGCGACCCGCTGGAGCGTCCGCTCGAGCTGGTCGCCGCCGATCTGGAGGCCGGCATCGTCTCTGCCGCGCGCGCCGCACGCGCCTATGGGCTCATCGGCGGAACGGCAGGGGTCCGGCGGGCGGCAGGCGAGCTACCGGGCGACCAGCTCCGTCGCGCGCGGCGTCGGCGCGTGCCGCCCGCCGGCGCGAGCTCCGCCGAGGCAGCAGGGCAGATCCTGCCCTTCGGTCCGCTGATGCGGGTTGCACGAACGGCCGCCGAAGCCCAGGTTGAGTGCCGCTGCGGCTGGCCGCTGGGGTCCGCCGGCGGCAATTGGAAGCTGGGCGCCGCGCGTGCAGTCCTCACCCCGGCCGAGCTGCCGGACGGCATTCGCCTCCATCGGGACCTCGACCTGGTCAAGCTCTCGTGTCCCGGCTGCGGCGCCGTGCTGTCGGTCGAGATCTGCGAAAGCGGCTCCGAGCCGATGGCCGACCTGCGGATTTGATCAAATATGGTACGGTGCCTCCATGCCTAAGCGGGGCCTCGGGCTGGTGCGCCACGCCGGCAAGGTCATGGTCTGGGGGAAGGGCGCGGTCGCCGGTGACTTCGTCTTCCTCTCTGGCGCTGAGGCCCGCGCCGACGACACGGACGTGCCAGTCCAGGGCATCAGGGCGCAGACCGAGCTCGCGCTCAACCGGATCAAGCAGCGGCTCGCGGAGGCCGGGGCGTCTCTGGAGGACGTGGTCAAGTTCGTCTGGTACCTCACCGACCGGAGCCTGGAGACGGAGTTCTACGAGGCGCGCGACGGCTGGCTCGAGCGCAACTGCAAGGCGCTGCTGGACGAGCGCTCCTACGGCTCGACTCTCCTGATCGTCGGCCTCGCGCGCGAGGACATGCTGGTCGAGATCGACTGCATCGCGTACGTCGGAGAGTGACCCGGCGCAAGCCCCTAGGGACGTAAGAGCCATGGGCTTCACGATCGGGATCGATATCGGCGGCACCTTCACTGACGCTGTCGTGGTCGACGACAGTGGCGCGCTCAGCTCCTACAAGAGCCCGACCACGCCCCAGGCGCTGCTCGACGGGGTGGTCGCGACGCTGCGCGAGGCCGCCGAGAACGTCGAGCAGCTGCTGGCCGACGCCGAGCGGATCGGCCACGGGACGACGGCCGCCACCAACGCCTACCTCGAGCGCCGAGGAGCGCGGACCGCGCTGCTCACGACACGCGGCTTCGAGGACATCATCTTCCAGCAGCGAATGCTCGGCATGACCGCCGGGCTGTCGCCGAGCGAGCTGACCGACTACTCCTTGCGGCGGGTGCCGGAGCCGCTGTGCCCGCGCTCGCTGGTGTTCGGTATCCGCGAGCGGATCGACTACCGCGGGGAGCCGATCGGCGCCCTGCGCGAGGAGGACGTCCGCGACGCGGCTCGGGAGCTCGCCGCGCGCGGGATCGAGGCGGTGGCGATCTCGTTTCTGTGGTCGTTCAAGAACCCGGCGCACGAGCGGCGCGCCGCGGAGATCGTGCGCGACGAGCTGCCCGGGATCTATGTATCGGTCTCCAGCGAGCTGGTGCCGCGCCTGGGCGAGTACGAGCGCACCGCGACTACGCTGGTCAACGCCTACCTGGGGCCGGTCGTCTCACGCTACACCGGTGAGCTAGAGCGCCGGCTGGGCACCGCGAACCTGGTACTGCTCGACTCAGGCGGCGGCGTGATGACCGCCTCGGAGGCGGGGAGGGCGCCCGTGCGGCTGCTGCTGTCTGGGCCTTCGGGCGGCGTGACTGCGTCGCAGTACCTCGGTGAGACGCTCGGGCATCGCAACGTGATCACGTTCGACATGGGCGGCACCTCGACCGACGTCGGCCTGATCGTCGACGGAAAGCCGATCCACCGGCTGGAGACGGAGATCGGCAAGTACCACCTGCTGTTGCCGATGGTCGACGTGAACGCGATCGGGGCCGGTGGTGGCTCCATCGCCCGCGTGGAGGAGGGTGGCTACCTTCGTGTCGGTCCGGAGAGCGCGGGCGCCGTGCCCGGGCCGGCGTGCTACGGGCGCGGCGGCGGTCATCCCACGGTCACCGACGCCGACCTCGTGCTCGGCGTGCTCGACCCGGAGAACTTCCTCGGCGGCAGGATCAGGCTCGACGTCGTGGCGGCGCGGGAGGCGATCTCGGTACACGTCGCCGAACCGCTCGGGATCGCCGTGGAGGAGGCCGCCGCCGGGATCAAGCGGATCGTCGATGGCCGGATGGCGGACCTGTTGCGAACGGTGACGCTCGAGCGCGGCCACGATCCACGGGAGTTCGTCCTGTACGCGTTCGGCGGCGCCGGCCCTGCCCACTCGCCGTCGTTCGCGTTGGAGCTCGTCCAGGAGATGCTCGTCCCCACCACGCAGTCGGTCCACTCCGCCCTCGGGGCCGCGTCGTCGGACATCGCCCTGCGAAGCCGAGCTCGCGGTGCCGATGCGGGTATCGCGCGAGCGGCCCGAAGTCGATGAAGCTGAGCTCGAGGCGATCTTCGAGCAGCTCGAGCGCGTTGCCCGCGAGGCGCTGACGACGCAGCGGGTACCGGCTGAGCGTCAAGAGCTCACACGGGTGGTCGAGGTCCGCTTCGTGCGTCAGACGAAAGCGTTGTCGCTCGGCTACGGCGGCTCGGTCCAGGCGCTGCTCGCCGACTTCCTGCGCCTCTACGCTGAGCGCTACGGCGCCGAGGCGGTGCCAGAGCTGGCCGGGTTCGAGCTCGTCACGTTCGTCGTCGAGGCGCGCGGGCGCCTGCGCCGGCCGGTGCTCGCGCGGAATCCCCGGCGCGGCGAGGACCCCTCCCATGCGCGTCGCGGTTCGCGGCCGGTCTATGACCCCGACTCTGATGGGTTTCTCGACACGCCGATCTACGCCGGCCCCGGCCTCCTGCCGGGCAACCTCGTGCGCGGCCCCGCGGTGATCGAATACCCGACCACCACGATCGCGCTCGGCTCGGCCAAGTTCGCCCGCGTGGACGAGCTGCTTGGTATCGAGGTCAGGGCGGCGGGCTGATCAGGGCTCAAGCCCCAAGCATGCTGAAGCCGCCGTCGTACACCAGGAACGCCCCCGTGAGGTGCGCGGAGTCCTCGCTGGCCAGGAACACGACCGGCCCGACGATGTCCTCGGGAGCGGGGATGCGGCGCAGCGGCGTGCGCGCCAGGACTTGTTCGCGGCGTCCCGACCGCCAGTCCTCGCGTCCCACCGTGGTCTCCGTCTCGATGAACCCGGGGCCGATCGCGTTGACGCGTACTGCCGGCGCGAACGCCGCGGCATAGGACTTCGTCAGGCCGATCACCCCGTACTTGGAAGCGGCATATTGCGGTGCCCGCGGGCTGCCCGTCACCACCACGTTCGAGCACACGTTGACGATCGTGCCGGCGCCCTGGTCGAGCATCCGACCGCCGATGGAATGGATGACGAGCATCGTGCCCTTGATGTCGGTGGCGATCACCCGATCGATCAGCGCCTCGTCGAGCTCGCGCCAAGATTGCTGCTCGGGGGCGGCATCGCCCACGTTGTTGACCAGGACGTCGACCCGTCCCAGCCCCGCGAACACCTCCACCGCCAGCCGCTGCACGTCCGCCACCCGCGTGATGTCCGCCTGCACCGTGATCGCCCGGCGCCCGAGCGCGGCAACCTCCTGCGCGACGCGCTCGGCGCCGTCCCGCGAACGATTGAAGTGGACAGCCACATCGGCGCCCTCGCGCGCCAGTCCCAGCGCCAGTGCGCTGCCGAGCCCGCGCCCGGCGCCGGTGACCAGCGCAGCCTGACCCTCCAGCCTCACACCCCCGGCTCCAGCCGGACATCCTCGAGCATTCCACGCCCTCGCTCGGCGACCTCGGTCCCGTGCCGGCGCCCGCACGCGGGACACAGGTAGTGCACCAGCTCGAGCGCCCGATGCACCACGATGCCGCGCGGCAACTCCGAGGGGATCGGTCGCCGGATGGCGCAGCCACGACGCCAGTCGCGGTCGGCCCGGCCCAGCGGCTGACCGCATGCGCACCGCACGATCAGCCCGTGCTCTCCTCGAACCAGGACCAGCGCGAGTCCGATCGTCCCAACGGTCTCCCCGCCTTCGACTGGTCCCGGCTCGGTCGGCGGGTCCGCGCGGCGCAGCCGCTCACGGCGCAGGGAATCCCGATCCCCCGGCACTCCGTACACCGACCGCGCCCGCTCTTCCGAGACGACGCCCAGCGCCACGTCGCGCACGACCAGCTCTGGATCGCGGTCCAGCGGGTCTCCATAGCCACCACCGCCCTGCCACGTGTAGACGACGACGTCGCCCGGCTGAAGCTCGAACTCCGGCACCTTGGCCTCGAGCAGCTCGACCTCGCCTCCGAGACGGTCGAGGTCGAGCGGTGCCAGCACGTCGTCGAGCGTCAGCGGCAGCTCGCCGGCCGCGAGCAGCTCGCGCACGCGGGTGGCCCGCACTACCAGTTGGCGGTTGCACACGCCCGGCCAGCCCCCGAACTGGCCGAAGGACACCGGCACCTCGACGCCGTGCGCCGTGATCGAGTTGCGCAGTCGCTCCACGCCATACGGGGTCCAGGCGGTTCCCGCCGCGCGCCCGCCACGGAAGGCGCCGTCGCCGCCTGTGTCTGTGAAGAAGCTGCGGAACAGGAACAGCATCGGACCGTGCAGCTCGTTGGTTTCGACGTTGGCGATATGCGGGCGGGGCGCCACCAGCGCGCCTGACTGATCGATCCCGTCGGCGACGGCGCTCGCGCCCCCTCCGCCGATCTGCGCGTCGATCAGCTGCGTGCCGTACGGCTCGCCGTGCTGGTTGCGGTCGCCGCTGAACAATGCGGCAAAGGTGCCGTGGGTGATTGCACAGGAGTGGGGTCGCAGCTCCTCTGAGAACGCCAGCAGCTTGGACACGGCGTGGCTGGCCACGCTCATGATTGTCCAGCCCTGCCCGATCGTCGCGGCGCCGGTAGCCGCCGGGCGACGGGCGTTGACGATCAGCCCCTTGGGGGCGATCACCTCGAGCGCGCCGAGGATCCCGTGGTTCCAGGGAATCCCCGCTCCCAGGATCGGCGCAGCGCCGCCAAAGATCGAGCCGATCAGGGCTCCTTCCGTGCAGTTGATGTAGGTCGCCGCCTGCGGCGCTGAGGCGCGCATGTCAAAGCACAGCACGTCGCCTCGCTTGTGCAGGCGCACGTCCACGGGATAGACGCGGTTCTCTACGCCGTCGTGGTCGAGGAACCCACGCGTGTGGAAGGTGCCGTCGGGCAGCGAGCGCAGACGCTCGCGCATCCGCCGCTCCGAGTAGCGGATCAATTCCTCCATCGCCGTCAGGAGCGTGTCGGCGCCGTAGCGCGCGATCAGCTCCGCCATCCGCTCGCGGGCCACGGAATTCGAGGCGATGAAGCCTCGCAGGTCCAGCCCAACCATCTGCGGCTGGCGCGTCATGTTGAGGATCAACCTCCAGACGTCACGCTGCAGCACCCCGCGCACGACCAGCTTGATCGGCGGCATCATCAGTCCCTCCTGGTGCTTTTCGCGTGCTCGCGGGGAGATCGAACCCACGCTCATGCCGCCCATGTCCACCTGGTGTGCGGCGACCCCGGCCCAGGCGATCAGCCGCCCTTCGTGGTGGATCGGAGCGACCAGCGAGACATCCGGATGGTGCACCGCGCCGTAATAGGGGTCGTTGACGACGAACATGTCGCCCTCCCCGATCTCCTCGGTGGGGAACGCCTCCATCACGTGGCGAAGGACGATCGGCATCGCGCCGGAGTGGAAGACCACCTGCGGGCCCATCGATGCAATCCGTCCATCGGCGGTATAGAGAGCGTTGTTGAAGTCGCTCGCCGCGGTCACGATCGGCGAGACCGACACGTCCTTGAGCGCGATCGCCTGCTCCTCGTTGACTGCCTCGAGCTTGTGGCGGAGGATCTCGAACGTCGCTGGGTCAAGCGCCAGCGGCCGCTCCAGTCGCTCCCAGTCCGCCGGGCTCGGCCCGAGCACGTAATCCTCCGCGGGGGCCAGCTGCTGGTCGCTCACGGGTGATCGATCCTTCCCGATCATGTATCAAATGTCAATCATGGCGACTGAATATGACGCGATCGTGGTCGGCGGCGGGCACCAGGCGCTCGTCAGCGCGGCGTACTTGGCCCGCGCGGGCTGGAGCGTCCTGGTGCTCGAACGGGGAGAGCGTCCGGGGGGAGCGGTGCAGAGCGCCGAGATCACCCGGCCGGGATTCGTGCACGACCTGTTCGCGACCAACATGAACCTGTTCCTCGGCTCGCCGGTGGCGGCCGAGCTCGGGGCTGACCTGGAGCGGCATGGCCTTCGGTATGCCACCTGCGAGCAGCCGTTCGCAAACGTCTATCCCGAGGGACTGGCGCTGCGCGTCCGTCGGGGCGTGGCCGACACGCTCTCGGAGCTGGGGGGCCACGACCCTCGCGACGCCGACGGCTGGCGCGAGCTCGATGCCCTCTACGAGCGCCTTAGTCCCGCGCTGTTCGCGCTATACGGCTCCCGGCTGGACAGCCGTAGCCTGCTCGCGCTGGCCGTCGGGCAACTTCCGGCGCTGGGTGCGGACGGGGCCTGGGAGCTGGCGCGGCTGTTGGTCTCGTCCACGCGCGAGCTCGCGGAGACGTATCTGCACTCGCCCGAGGCACACGCCCTGCTGGGCTGTTGGGGGCTGCACCTGGACTTCGGTCCCGATGTGGCCGGCGGTGCGATGTTCCCCTTCCTGGAAGCGTTCACGGACATGCGCACCGGGATCGCGATTGCCCAGGGTGGCGCGTCGGAGCTGATCAAGGCCCTTGCGGCGGTCGCGGCCGAGCACGGCGCCGAGCTTCGAACCAAGTCGGAGGTCACGCGGGTAACGGTCAATCAAGGCCGGGCCGACGGGGTGGAGCTTGCCTCCGGTGAGCGGATCGGGGCCCGACGGGTTGTGATCGCCGGCGTCACGCCGCAGGCACTCTACGAGCGGCTGCTGGCCGGCGTTCCGCTTCCCGACGGGTTGCGGCGTGCCGCTCGCCGCTACCGCTATGGCCCCGGCACGTTGATGGTTCACCTCGCGCTGTCCGCGCCGCCCCTGTGGCGAGCCGGCGAGGATCTCAACAAGTTCGCCTACATCCACATAGCGCCCTATCTCGACGACCTCGCCACCACCTATTCGCAGGCATGCGCCGGAGTGCTGCCCGCAGAGCCGATGCTGATCGTGGGCCAGACCTCGGCCGTGGACCCTTCGCGTGCTCCCGTGGGGGGCGCGGCTCTGTGGGTGCAGGTGCGGGCGCTGCCCGCGCAGATCCGAGGCGATGCAGCGGGGGAGATCGCGGCCGGGACGTGGGACGAGGTGCGGGACCGATACGCCGATCGGGTGCTCGCGAAGCTCGAGCGCTACGCGCCGGGGATCGGTGATCTTCTCCTGGACAGAGCGGTGCTCTCCCCGGCTGACCTCGAGCAGCAAGACCCGAACCTGGTCGGTGGGGACTCGATCACGGGCAGCATGCACCTGCGCCAGAACTTCCTGTTTCGGCAGGTGCCGCCGCTGCGCGACTACGAGACCGGGGTCGACGGGCTGCTGATGGTGGGGGCGGCGACCTGGCCAGGCGCCGGCGTCAACGCCATCTCCGGTTACAACGTCGCGCGGAAATTGTTGGCGCCGCCACCCCGGCGCGCAGAGGACGCCAGGCTCGTGCTCAGTGCGGTGCGCGCAGCAGTCGGGCCACTCTTGCGATCCGCCCGTCGCCGGCGATGAGCCGCAGCGCGACGATCCGGCCGGATGCCGCGTTCAGCCCCGGCCCCGGGTATGTGGAAGCGCCGCACTGGTACAGGTGCTCGACCGGGGTCGAGTGGGCGCCGTAAGCGGGCAGCGGCCGCCAGAGATATGACTGGCCAAGCTCGCAGTCACCCGCATAAATGTCGCCCCGGACCAGGTTCGGATTGCGGCGCTCGAGCTCCACCGGCGATAGCGTGACCGCGCTGCCGCGCGCCTGCGGCCAGTTCTCTACGTGGGGCTCCAGCGCGGCCAGCACTCGGTCGCTGAAGGCCGCCACCAGCTCCTCGCTCCAGCTGCCATCGCCGGTATCGATCTCGCCCCCGGCGTCTCCGCGGGGGGCATACGGCACCTGCTGGAGCTGGATCCACATGATCGCGGCGCCATTCGGCGCCCTGCTCGGATCGACCACGGTGGGCTGCCCGACGACGATGGTTGGCTTGGCCGGCAGCAGACCGGCGGCGGCCTGTGCGCAGGCCAGCGAGACGCTGCCGAGACCATCGCTCAGATGGACCAGCGGTACGGCATCGAGGCGAGAATCGCGCCAGCGCAAGCGCTCCTTGAGCGCGACGTGGATCTGCGTTCCGGCCCGGGGGGAGTAGCGAAACCGGGTTCCCTCAGCGGCCGCCTCCTTCGGGACGGCGCCCGATGGGAGCAGGCGTCCATAGAGCTGGGTGGGCGTCGTGTTCGCGATCACCGCCCGGCGGGCCTGGATCTCCTCGCCGCCAGCCACGACGCCCGTTGCGGTACGTCCGCGGGTGAGGATCCGCTCCACCTCGATCCCGGTCCTGATCCGCCCACCGTGGTCTTCGATCAGCCGCCCGAACGCCCGCACGAAGTTCTGGGCGCCTCCGCGGACCACGGGAAGCCCCACGGCATGCAGGGACCCCGCGATCGCCAGCACCTGAAAGCCACTACCGGCGCTATCAGGCGCGAGGCCCGTGTGCAAGGCCCACGGCGCATACAGGTCGGCGACCTCGCGGCCCTGAAAGCGGGTCTCGAACCAGCCGCGCGCGGAGGAGACGACATCCGAGGCGAAACTCAGGCTGCGTCGGCGCCCAAGCGAACGCCCCAGCCTCCAGGCGAGCTTGGCGGCACTGCCGGAGTAGAGCTCGGTGCCCAGCAGCGTCCCTACTGTCTCGATCGTCGCGCCGAAGCGGTCCATCTCGGCCCGGTACGCGGAGCGGTCAGCTGGATCGAATTCCTGGGCCGTGCGGGCGGCGTCCCGATAGGCGACGGTCGCGGTCCCACCGGGCAGCACGTTCGCCGTCGTCTCGGCGGGGGTCTCGCAATACTCGAGCCCCCGCGACTCGAGCTCCGGGCCGAGCTCCGCATAGGCAGCGGAGAGCTTGAACAGCGGATGCCAGGCGGAGAAGGTGTCGTGCACGAATCCGGGCTCGGTCAGCTCCTCGCTTGCTACCGCTCCGCCCGCCGCTGGGTTGCGCTCTAACACCTCGACGCTCAGCCCAGCGCGCGCGAGATACGCCGCGGCGACAAGCCCGTTGTGGCCGGAGCCGATCACGACCACATCGCAGACCTCAGCCATCGACCAGACCCTCGCTAGCGGCCATCGCCCGGAGCCTCGCAACGCTTTGATCAAATGTCAAGTCAGCGCGGGGCGGTGCCCGCATGTGGCGCCACGCACGGTCGGCCAGGGCGCCGGCGCCGGTCAAGCCAGCCGCAGCTGGCGCGGAATCGCGGCGATCGCCGCAAGCGACAGCGCCGCCAATGCCGCGAAACCGATCCGGCCCTCGCCAGGCAGGCTGAACGTCAGCCCCACCAGCGGCGCGCCGCAGACGATCACCAGGATCGGATAGATGTTCATCGCGCCCACGGCCGCGCCCGCGGCATGCGGGTAGATCCGGGTCGCGCCAACGAGGGTGGCGCCGAACGGGATGCCCGCAGCCAGACCGGCGAGCGCTGCCCCTGCGACGTCAACCACCCCGCTCAATGAAAGCGCTAGCAGCGCTGTTCCCAGCGCGACAGCCGCGAAGCTGAACGCGACCGCGCGCCAGACGGCATGAGGCAGCGAACGGGCGAGGATCCCTCCGGCCGGCCTTCCGGCGATGGCAAGGATCAGGAGCAGCGAACCAATCGCGCCGGCGGTCCCTCGCGAGAGGCCTTCCGTGCGTTCAAGCAGCGTCACCACCCAGTTGCCGAGGATCACGCTGAAGCCAAAGGAGACCGAGGACATCGCGCCCAACTGCGCGAGCGTGCGATCGGCCAGCAGCGCACGCATCGGCGGCGTCCCGCCGACCGTGGTGCGTCCCGGCGTTGCCGGACAGACCGCCACAAATGGGATTGACACCGCCGAGACCACGGCGGCGCTGGCGTACGGTGCCCGCCAGCCGAATGCCCCCACCAGCTGGGGCACGACCGCCAGCGCGAGCCCGCCGCCGCCCAGCGCGGCACCGCCGTAGATGCCGCCGGCGAGCGCCGCGCCGCGGCCGGCCTCGAACTGCACATAGATCGCTCCGGCAAGGAATCCCACTCCCACCCCGAGTCCGGTGAGCCCCCGCAGCGTCAGCGCCAGCAGCGGCGAGGCGGTGGTGAGCAGGAGCAGGTTGCCGACCAGCGAGACGAGCAGCGTGACGAGCCCCACGCGCTTCGCCCCGTAGCGGTCGATCGCCCGACCGCCGGGGATCATCACCGCCAGCTCGGCGAAGAACAGCACCGTCGTCAGGAGTCCGATGACCGCGAGGCTGGTCCCGTAGTGGTGCGCCAGCAGCGTCGCCACCGGTCCCGTGTTCGCGATGTTCCAGGAGATCGCCAGGCCGACGACGCTGCCGCCGATCAGCGAGCCGAGCCCGGACCGCCTCCAGCGGCGCGGCACCCGCTCAACCGGGCTGGTGCCACGAATGCTCAAGCCCCTCGATCAAGGCCGCGATCGCTTCGTTGAGCGGCGTTGGGACCCCCTGCTCGGAACCGAACCGGACGATCCCGCCGTTGAGGGCGTCGACCTCCGTGGCGCGCTCGGCCAGCACGTCCTGAAGCATGCTCGCCCGGTGCTCGTAAGCGACCTTGGCGGCATGATCGACCAGTTCGTCGGGATCGGAGTCGAGAGTGATCCCCAGCGAGTCCGCAACCGCCTTGCCCTCGTTCACCAGGGCGGTGATCAGGCGTCGGGTTTCGGGAAGCTCGCACAGGCGCCCGTGCGTCAATCGTGTCAGCGCGCCCAGGGGATTGGTGGCGGCGTTGAAGATCAACTTGGTCCACTGTGCGCCGCGGGCGTCCTCTAGAGCCTTGGTGTTCATCCCTCCCGCGGTGATCGCCTCCGCCAGCCGGCGGACCTCGTCCATGCTCGCCGGCCGGGACTCGAACGGGCCCAGCCACGTGTCGCCGCGGGTATCCATGTGAACCACCCCGGGCTCCACGACGTGCCCAGCCGGGAAGGTGGTGCCCCTGATCACCCGCTCCACGTGCTCGGCGATCGTCTCCTCGTTGCCGACGCCGTTCTGGACGGAGGCGACGGCGCCGTCGGCGAACGCACGGGCGGCCTGCTCGATCGCGTCGCGGGTGAACATGCTCTTGGTCGCGGTGATCCCGAACTCGCAGGCCGGCAGCTGCGTGGGATCGGTGGTGGCCCGAACCCGGCCAGTCAGCTCCGCCTCGCCGGTCAGGCGCAGCCCGTTGCGGTTGATCGCCTCGACGTGGGGCTCCACAACGTCGTAGGCCCACACCTCCACGTCCTCGACCTGCGCCAGATGGGCGGCGAACAGGCTTCCGACCGCGCCGCAACCGATGACGGCGACCCTCACGACCGCACCTCCGCAACCTGCGTGCGGCCCAGCCCCCAGGAGGCCTCCTTGCCCTTGATCAGCCGCTGGACCGCGGCGGTGAGCGGAACCTCAACTCCTCGCCTCGCGGCCTCGCGGACGACCGCCCCAGCGATGAACTCGACCTCGGTCCGACGCCGCGCGAGCACGTCCTCGAGCATCGAAGGGAGATGGGCGTAGTCGCTGCGGTTGGTCTCTCCGCGTGCGACCGCCAGCAGGTTCATCTCCCAAGGGTCCTCGTGCAGATCGATCTCGCTCGCAGCGGCGACCGCCTTGCCCTCGTCGATCAGCGCACGAACGACCGGGCCGAGCGCGCCCTCGTCGGCGAACAGCGCGACGTGGGGCAGCTCGGTCAGGGCCGAGACGCCGTTGATCGCCGAGTTGAAGATCAGCTTCGACCACTGCGCGGGCAACAGGTCCGCGAACGTCTCGGCCCGCAGCCCGGAGGCCTTCAACCGCTCGGCGACCTGCTCGACCGTCGCCATCGAGGTCTGGGTTTGGGCCCACGGCCCGAGCCAGGTCGCGGTGTCCAGCTCGTACTCGACGTGGGTGTCGGCGTGGCGGGTACCGCTCATGAACGTGACCGAAGAGATCAACGGCCAGCTCCCGTGGCGGGCGAGCACCTCCTCTGCGCCCAGGCCGTTCTGGATCGTCATCATCGTCGCCTGGGGCGCGAGCCCTTCGAGTCGCGCCGCCACTGACTCCAGGTCGGTGGCCTTGGTGGCGACGATTCCGAGGTCGAAGTCGGGCAAGCTCGCTCGGGTCACTCGTGGCCCGCAGGCGCGCCACACGGTCGCTTTTGCCGGAGATCCGCAGTCCGTCCAGGTTCAGCTGCTCGGCGTGCTCGGCGCGGCGGGTCAGGACCCACACATCGCTCACACGGTCGCGAGATGGCCCGCGAGCAGGCTGCCGATCGTCCCGCCGCCGATCACGCAGACGCGATCGAGCGCCGGTGCGGCCACCCGGGTCCGCCGGGAAGGTTCAGCGGGCATCGACCAGCGTACGGAACTCCTCGTCTGAGACGAGGCCGTGCTTGCGGGCGCCCAGTGCCTTGACCTTCGCCAGCAGTTCGGGCCAGTCCTCCTCCGCGCGCTCGAGTCCCAGCTCGGCGAGCTTGATCCGGATCGAGTCAAGCCCGCTCTTCTTGCCCAGCACGACCCGGCGCGGCGCGCCTACGAGCTCGGAGGAATAGGGCTCGATTGCGGGAGGGTCGTGGAACTGGCTGGCGACCGCGCCGCTCTCGCGGGTGAACAGCGTCTCTCCGATCAGCGGCTTCCATGGCTCGAGCTCATAGCCGGAGAGGTCTTCGATCAGCTGCGAGACCTGGCGCAAGCGGTCGAAGCGGAGGTTCGTAGAAATGCCGTACAGCCCCTCCAGCGCCAGGGCCACTTCACCCAAGCTGGCGTTCCCCGCACGTTCGCCCATGCCATTGATCGTCCCCTGAACCCAGCGCGCGCCTGCCCGCACCGCTGCGATCGCGGCGGCGGTGGCCAAGCCGAAGTCGTTGTGGCCGTGCCAGTGGACCGGGGATGTCATTGCCCACCCACCGGAGAGCCTTGCTCACCAGGAATGCCGCGGCCTCGGGATTGACGGCGCCCAGCGTGTCGACGATCGCGATTTCCTGGGCTCCAGCCCCCACTGCCTCCTTGTAGACGCGCTCCAGGAACGCGAGGTCGGCTCGTGAGCCGTCGACGCCGAAGTAACAGACGGTGACGCCGTTGCTCGCGGCGTGCGATACCGCGTTCACGACCCGCCGCACGAGCTCTTCGCGGGAGATCCCATACGCGGCCAGCTTCCCGTCGGAAACCGGCGACTCGATCACCGCCGCCCGCACGCCGATCTCCAGCAGCGCGTCGACGTCGGCGGGCACTGCCCGCGCGAAACCCCAGATCTCGGCTTGAAGACCGGCGGCGACGATAGCCCGGAAGGCCTCCGTGTCGTCTTTGGATACCCGGGGGAACCCGGCCTCGATCCGTTCGATTCCAAGCGAGTCGATTGCCCGGGCGATCTCGAGCTTCTGCTCAGGGTCGAGCGCGACGCCGACGGTCTGCTCGCCGTCGCGAAGCGTCGTGTCGTAGAGCCCGATGCGTTGTGGCGCGTGATCGCCGTCGTCGAGCGCGTTGCGGTTGAGCTCACCAGTCCAGATGTGTTCCTTGGGGATCATCGGCCTCCGCGGGTTCGAAAGTCGTCGGGGTAGCTTCCAAGCTGTTCGCAGCCGGTTGCGGTGATCAGGAAGTTGTCCTCCACGCGCAGCCCGCCGCCGTCGGGCCAATACAGGCCGGGCTCAATCGCGAGCACCATGCCTTCCAGTAGCTCGCCGCTCCCTGCCTGGTGGGCGTAGGGCGGCTCGTGCGCGCGGGCGCCGACGCCGTGCGCGATCGGGTGCGACGGCTGACCTGGGTAGCCAAGCTCGTCTATTCCGGCCCGAACCAGGCGATCGAGCTCGGCCAGACTCGCGCCCGGGCGCAGGTGGTCGATCGCGCGGCGATACACGCCTAGCAGGCCGTCGGTTAGCTCGTCGTACCGCGGCGTGAGCTCGCCGGGGCAGGCGTTCTTGGTCAGGTCGCTCCAGTAACCGTCCGCGCAGACCCAGATCTCGAGCAGCGTCGGCTCGTGCTCGCACACGCGCGTATCACTGGTGGCGGTGAATGTGCGGATACTGGGGCCCGACCACACGAGCGTGAACGCGCGCGCCAGCCGCACCTTGCCCTTGTAGCCGACGCCTTGCGAGTGCACGTGTCCCTCGAACAGCGCGCCGACTTCGCTGGTCTTCATTCCCGGCCGGATGTTCTCGCGAACGTACTCCATTGCGCTCGCCGCCAGCTCGGCCGCCAGCCGCATCCGCTCGATCTCCTGCTCGGTCTTGACCGCCCGGGCCTGGGCGAGCAGCGGCGAGACGTCTACCACCTCCTGACAGACGTCCGCGAACCGGTCGAACCACGGCATCGAGAACACCGTCGGCTCGGCGACCATCTGATCGGCCGCCTGGGTGCCCTGGGAGACCTCCAGGCCCACCCGGCCGGTGAGATCTCGCTCCGCCAGCAATCCTAGGCAGACGTCCTGGGCGCGGTACCACGGCGGCCGTGGGTCATCGGGGTGGTAGCCGTCGAACGGTCGCACGTCGTCGGTCCAGCTGGTCTGATGCGCCTCCTCGAGCTGGGGCTCGAGCACGACCAGCACCGGCTCGCCGTGAGCGGGGAACACGAGGGCGTCGTAGCCTTTCATGCACCAGTAGCCGTCCAGGTACACGAGGTTGTCGGGCGCTCTGGCCACGATCGCGTCCAGCTCCAGCTCGGCCATAAGCGACCTGACCCGGTCAAGCTTGTGCTGGTCGCGAGGCCAGCTCATCGTCGCACGGCCGGCCCACCTCTACCAGCGTTTCAACGGCGGCGCCGGCACTCCGTGTGCGTCCTCCCAGGAGACCACCGGGTTGCGCAGCACGCCGATTCCCTCGATCTCGCACTCGACCGTGTCGCCGGGTTGCAGGTACCACTTGTGCGCATCGGTGCGGAAGCCCGCAACGCCGGCAACGGTTCCGAGCGACAGGACGTCGCCCGGGCTGTAGTCGAGCGCCGAGTAGTGGGCAATGACCTGGGGGATCGTCTGCCACATGTTCCCCGACACCGACTGCTGGCGGAGCTCGCGGTTGACCCGCAGCTCCATTCGCAGCTTGTATGGATCCGGGATCTCATCCGGAGTCACGATCCAGGGCCCCAAGGGGCAGAACGTGTCGATCGCCTTGCAGAACGAGAACACGCCCGAGCGCATCTCGCGCCGCTGGATGTCGCGTGCCGTGATGTCGTTGAAGATCAAGTAGCCGCCGATGTAATCGGCCGCCTCCTGCTCGCCGAAATGGCTGCCGGCGCGGTTGATCACCACCGCCAGCTCGAGCTCATAGTCGAGCTCGTTGGTCAAGTGAGAGGGGTACACGATCGGGTCCTCGGGGCCGATGATCGCGTCGATGTTCTGGAAGAACACGATCCACGGGGCGATCTCGTGCGACCAGTTGACGTTCTTTGACTCCTCTTCGTGCTCCCGGTAGTTGCCCGAGGTGTGGAAGAACTTCTTCGGCACGATCGGAGCGCGCAGCCGCACGTCAGCCAGCGCCAGCCGCTCGCCGCTAGCGCTCCTCGCGACCGTCGCGGGGTCCTCGCCGGACTCGAACAGTCCCCGCATCGACTCGACCCCATCAATCGTGGTCACGTAGCCATCCTGTAGCGCCCCGCAACGTGTGCGTCCGTCGGCATCGGTGAAGGTCGCGAGCTTCACGCCACGACCCCGCACACCTTGGCCGCCACCAGCGCGTAGACCGTCGCGATCCTGACCAGTCCCTCGATGTCCAGGCTCTCGCCTTCCGCTCCCGGCAGTCCGCTTGAGGTGCCGTAGTTGACGGCCTCGATCCCATAGCGCGTGAGCGCCGAGGCGTCCGAGAACCAGTGCACCACGTCGCGCTCGGGCCGGCGGCCGAACACGCGCTCGTGGCCTGAGTCGATCGCCCTGATCAGCGGATGGGCTTCGTCGATCTCGGCGCCGGGGGCGGTCACGAAGATCTCGTACTCGATCCCGAACTCAGGATGCTCGGCGCGGAGCTCGGCGACGAGCCGCGCCAGCTCTCGCTTGGCGTCTTGCATCGGCATCGTCGGCGGCACGCGCACGTCGAGGAACAGGTCGGTCCGGTTCGGGGTGCGGCTCACTCGCCAAGGATGCCCGCCCGCGATCGAACCGATGTTGACGACGCCCTGCTTGTCCCGGTAGGACGCACGCTGCTCCCACTCCGGGATCCAGGCGAGCACGCGGTCGATCACGGGCCGCATGCGCACGATCGAGTTTTGGTCCATACGCCCGGCCGAGAAGGCGGTATGAACGAACGGGCCGCGGGTAGAGATCCGCGCCCACATGGCGCCGTAGTGCCCGACCACGATCCGCTGCTCGGTGGGCTCGCCGAGGATGCACATGTCAGCGATGCCGCCGTGGGTGACGAGGTGGCGGCTGCCTGCCGCGTAGCCGCGATACTCCCGCCCGCGAAACTCCTCGCCCCACTGGGTCTTCTCGATCTCGCCGACGACGCAGGCGAGCATCACATCCCCGTTCAGCCTGAGGCCGGCGTCGCGAATCGCCCTGACCGCCTCCAAGTAGCAGGCCAGCGCTCCCTTCATATTGGAGATCCCGAGGCCGTAGATCCGCCCGTCCTTGACCGCCGCCATCGGCTGGAAGCCCGGGATTCCGCGGAGATGGGGTTCACGACCGGAATAGGAGGTATCCATGTGGCCGTTGAACATCAGGGTTGGCCCGCCGCCGGCCCCCTCGAGCGTCCCGATCACGTTGGGCCGACCATCCTCGACTTCCTGCCAGGCCGTACGCAAGCCGGCGTCCTCGAGCGCCGCCCGCACCGTCTCGGCCATCGCCTGCTCCGAGCCAGTGGGACTGGGGATGTCGACGTACGCGCACGCGGTGTCGGTCAGCCGGCGCTCGTCGATCCGCGCGACCAGGCGCTCGCTCAGCTGGTCGGTGGCAGCGAGCGTCATGCCGCGGTGCGTACCTGTTCGCGGAAGTGAGGGAGCACTTCCTGCGGCGAACAGCTCGATCTGCCGCTCCCGCTGATCGCCCCAAAGCTCGAGCATCACGTGCGTGCAGCCGGCGTCCCGGTACTCCTCGATCGCTTCGATGCAGTCGCTCGGCGTGCCCGCGATGGGCCGCGTCTTGTCGAGGACTTCGTCGCTGACGGCGGCCGCCGCCGCAAGCCTCCCGCCGGCCTCCATCGCGTCGGCGATCGGCCGGATCTCTTCCTGGCTGAGCTCGGCCAGCTCGAGCAGCGTGTCGGCCGAGGCCTGAATGTTCTGAACCTTGTTGGCGAGATACATCCCGGCTATTTCCCGCGCCCCCTGCCGCCCCCTGTCCCGATCCTCGTCGATCGACGCCACGACCGTGCAGCCGAGGTCGATCTGATCGGGATCGCGGCCGGTCTTGGCGGCGCCCTGGCGAAGGTTCTCGCGCGCGTAGCGGACGAACGCGGGCGTGGTGATGCTGGGCGTGAGCAGTCCGTCGGCCTCCTCGCCGGCGTACTGCTGCATCCGCGGTCCGGTTCCCGCCACGTAAATCGGAACGGTCCCGCGAGGCGTATCCGCGTCCGCCGACAACGGCGGGACGACCGCGGTGAACGCCTTGCCTTGGTAGGAGAATTCGCTCCCCTCGAGCACTCCCCGGACGATCCGGACCGCGTCGCGGGTTGGGTTCAGCGGCTTGACGGCCTCGGCGCCGATCTCCTTCATGAAGATCCGGCTTGCGCCGAAGCCGAGCCTGAAGCGTCCCGGCGCGAGCTCCTGGGTGACGCGCGCGTCCATCGCCACCTGAATCGGGTGCCGGGTGAAGGGCGAGATGATCCCCCAGCCGATCGTGAGCCGGTCGGTCTCGCGCGCGATCAGCGCCGACAGCACGGTCGAGCTGCGGGCCTCCATCTGGTGCTTGCGCCACCACGGGTACGCCTCGGCCAGCCAGATCGTGTCGAACCCGCGCCGGTCTAGCGCCCGCGCATGGGCGAGGATCTCTTCCAGCGGCTCCATCGTGAGCTGCATCACGCCAATGCGGAGTGGAAGAGGCACCTCGTATATTTGATCAGAAGACTCCGACAGGTGCAAGAATTCCGGATATGTCGATCGAGCTGACCGGCGAGGTCGAGCGCCGCTACCGGCTGATCAGGGAAGCCGCTGCCCGCGACGGTCTCGATGCGGTGCTCGTGTGCGCCAGCGAGTACACCGGGTTCGAGGGGGCGATGTTCTACGTGTCGGGGTTTCGCATCCTGCACCGCTACGCGTACGTGCTGCTGCCGCTGGACGAGCCCCCGACGAACATCTTCCCCGGCGAGGGGCGCTGGGTCGGCGACCACTCGGAGGGATGGGTCGAGGATCGGGTGTTCGCCGAGACCCCCGGCAAGTGGATCGCGCAGCGGATCCGCGAGCGCGGCTGGAGGATGGTCGGGGTCTACGGCCTGGACCTCGTGATGCCGGTCCGCGACTACGTGGAGCTGCCGCCCGAGCGGATCGTGCGCTGGGACCAGGAATTCGATTACGCACGGGCGTGCAAATCAAAGGCGGAACTCGAGTCGGTGCGAGAGTCGGTAGCGATCAACGAAGCCGGCGTGCTCGCAGTGGCCGACGCGTGGGAGCCCGGCAAGCCCGAATCAGAACTGATGGCCGTGGCCGAGCAGACGTTCGTCAGCCGTGGCACGCGTCGGCTCACGATGGACATGGTCCTGACGGGCCCCGACGGCGCCGCCCTGCCGGAGATGCGGCTGCCCGACGAGAAGCGGCGGGTCGCCGCCGGCGACATGCTGATCTACGGGCTCGAGATCGCCGGCCCCGGCGGCCACTGGGTCGAGGTCTCGCGCCCGATCTGCGGCGGCGAGCCGTCGGCCGAGTCCAAGCGGATGATGGAGGCGTACCGCGAGTACCACGAGATCTGTGCCGCGGAAATGCATTCCGGAGCCTCGTCGCGGGATGTGCATCGAGCGGTCGCGCGGCCGTTCCTGGAGCGGGGCTGGAAGCTCGGTCACGTCACCGGCCACTCGATCGGGATGACGATGATCGAGCATCCCCGGATCGGCGACGCGTTCGACGTCGAGCTGCGGGCGGACATGGTGTGCTCGATGCACCCGCACGTGATCTCCGAGGACGAACGCACATGCCTGTACTTCCAGGACACCTGGCACGTGCAGGGCGATCGAGCGGTGGCGCTCAGCCGGCTACCGGTCGACTTCCTGGATCCACGCGCGGCGCCGGCAATGGCGGCCGCACTAAATGAGGAGGCTGCATGGCAGTAGAGCTGAAACAGGAGCTCGGAGCCCGGCGCGAGTCCGTCCCGTTCCGGGTCGTGGATGCCGACGGCAAAGTCACCGAGCTGACGTACTCATCGCCACGGCCGGCGGCCGAGCACGACGAGCTCGCGGTGGTTGAGCAGCTGCCGTGGTTCGACCATGGCCAGCCGCTGCACAATTGGATGCTGCACGAGACCGACTTCTACGACGAGGTCGAGCAGATCTGGGGCAAGCGATGGGGCGCGGAGGGAATCGGCCGGCTGCGCGAGGTACTCGTCTCGCGGCCGACTGAGAACGAAACCCGCCCCGAGTACGCGGCCGAATGGCAGTACTACTACTCGACGGCGGCAGGAAATGCCGACCTCGGCCGCCTCCAGGCCCAATTCGACCAGTACTACGAGGTGCTCGCCGACAACGGCGTGCGCGTCAACTACGTCGAGCCGCCGGTGCCCGCGATCGGCGCGTACGGCTACCTGAAGAACCTGGTGACGCTGGCCGGTGGTGGCCTCGTTGTGAAAGGGGGGGCCATCATCCACCGGATGGGGCTCGGCTCCTGGCAGCGCGGGCGCGAGGTGATCTGGTCCAAGACGCTGAGCGCGCTGGGCGTCCCGATCTACCTCACGATCCACGGCGGCGGCATCGGCGAGCCCGGCGCCGGGCGCTGGCTTGACTCAAAGACGTTCGTGTTCAACGACAGCGTGGTCGCGAACGAGGAGGGCCTACGCCAGATCGAGTTCATCCTCGGCGGTCTGGGGATCGAGCTGGTCAGAACGCACACCCCAGGTTGGGTGGGAAGCACCGGCCACGGCAACCTCGGCACCACTCACGCCGACATGTTCCTGATGGTTCCCGATGTCGGTCTCGCAGTGCTCGCGCCGCACCTCGTGGACTACGCGTTTGTCCGCTACCTGAAACGCCGCGACATCAAGATCATCGAGGTGCCGGTCGAGGAATACTGGGACCTCGCGGTCAACGGGGTGACGCTAGAGCCCGGCAAGGTGATCTTGAACGCGGGCTCCCCTCAGACCCTCAAGGCGCTCGAGCGCGAGGGAATCGAGGTGATCCAGGTGGACTTCTCCGAGAGCCACAAGTTCGCGATCGCCGGACTGCATTGCGCGACCCTCGAGCTTGCCCGCGAGCAGCCGGGTCCGGCTCTGCCGTGAGCCGGCTCGGGCTCGGCGTGGATGACCTCGGCCAGGGCGAGCCGGCGCTGCTGCTGCTGACGGGTTGGTGCTCTTCTCGCACGCGCTGGGCGCTGACGGCGCCGTTGCTGGCGGCCAAGCGGCGAGTGATCAACTTCGAGTGGCGCGGGCACGGCGAGTCGACGCCCGCGAGCGAGGATTTCGGCACCGCCGAGATGGTGGAGGACGCCCTCGCCGTGATCGCGGCAACCGAGCCGCAAACCGTGATCCCGTGCTCGGCTTCTCATTCGGGCTGGGTCGCGATCGAACTGCGGCGCAGGTTGGGAGAGCGCGTGCCGAGGATCGTCCATCTCGACTGGATGGTGACCGAGCCGTCCGCTGCTTACATGAAGCTGCTCGGGGACCTGCAGTCCGAGCAGGGCTGGCCGGAAGCCCGCGACACACTGTTTGAGATCTGGCGCGCAGGCGACGAGAGTCCGGAGATCGGCGAGGCCGTCGACGTTATGAGCCGGCAGGACGCAGCAATGTGGATCCGGTCTGGCCGCGAGATCGAGGCTTCATACCACCGCCACGGGAGTCCCCTGAAGGCGCTCGAGAAGCTCGATCCACCCCCGAGAGTGCTGCACCTCTACGGGCAGCCACCGTCCGCCGATTATCTCGCCGCACAGGAGCAGTTCGCCGCCCAGCACGACTGGTTCGAAGTCAAGCGGCTGAACGCGCGCACGCACTTCTCGATGCTCGAGGCGCCGCACGATGTGGCTGCGGCGATCGAAGCCGCCGTGAGCCGTGCCTGACGACTCCGACAGGACACGGCGGGCACGGGGCATCGCGGCATACGCCAGCCAGTTCGGCATCCCCGAGGAGGAGGTCGAGGCGCACCTCACCTCGCTAGTCGGTCCGCGAATGGCCCGGGAAGCGATCATCGCCCAGGGTGGCGGCGCGTGGGAGGAAGGGGTGCTGTCGCTGCGCGATCGGAGCCTGATCGTGCTCGCAAGCCTGATCACCCTGGGTGGGGCAGAAGCTCGCCTCCGCGGTCACGTTCGGTGGGCGGTCGAGCACGGGGTGACGCCGGCCCAGATCGAAGAGCTTGGGACGCTGCTGGCGATCTATGCCGGCTATGCGCGCGCCTCGACGGCGATGGAGACGATCCGCGAAGCGCTTGCTGCCATGGAGCAACCGCGGTGAAGGTGGCGATCGCAGGCGGCGGCGTGGGAGGTCTCACAGCAGCGATCGCACTCGCCCGCAAGGGCATCGAGGCAGAGGTCTATGAGCAGGCGCCGGCGATCAACGCGATTGGTGCATCGCTTCAACTCGGGCCAAATGCACTGCGCTTGATGGATGAACTTGGGCTGCTGCCCGCGCTGCGCCGCATCGGCGTGCTTCCGGATGCGGTGGACTTGATTCGCTGGGACGACGGCTCGCTGCTCCTGCATACTCCGATGGGGCCGGAGATGCAGGACTACTTTGGCGCGCCGCAACTGGACTTCTTCCGGCCCGACCTCCATCACCTGCTCGCCGACTCCCTGGCTCCGGGGATGCTCCGGTTCGGTGCTCGGGTCGTCGGGGTGGGCCAGCGGACCGACGGGGTGACGCTATCCCTGGCCGATGGCACCAGCGTCGAGGCGGACGTCGTCATCGCCGCGGATGGAATCCGCTCGCCGATCCGCCAGCAGCTCTTCGGAGCCGAGGACCCGATCTTCTCCGGGACTGTCGTCTACCGCGGCGTAGCGCCGCGCGAGCGGGTGATCGATCTCCATCCCGAGCACATCAACTACTACTGGCTCGGTCCCTACCGTCACGGCGTCTCCTACTGGATCTCCGCCGGTGCCCTACTGGCCGTCAACTGCGCCGTACAGCATGCCGAGTGGGCCCAGGAGTCGTGGGCCCTAGAGGCTTCAGTCCAGGAAGCACTGCCCTACTTCGAGGGCTGGCACCAGCCGCTGCTCGAGCGGATCCGGGCCTGCGACATCTTTCTGCGCGGTGCGGTGTTCGTGCGCCAACCCCTCGAGCACTGGGCAGCGGGGCGCGTGGCGCTGCTTGGCGATGCCGCTCACGCGATGGAGCCTTTCCAAGCGCAGGGGGCCGCACAGGCGGTCGAGGACGCGTTCGTGTTGGCCGAATGCTTGGCGGCCGCCGGCGACGATCCCGTTTCGGGGCTCTCCCGCTACGAGCTGATCCGCCGCAAGCGCGCCGAGGAGCTGCAGACCTCCTCGGCCGCCGCCGCCAACGTCTTCTACCTGCCCGACGGCGAGGAGCAGCGTGACCGGGACGCGGCCTACGGGACGCTGCGCGAGACCCAGCCCTACGGGCCGCGCCAGCGGATCTGGGAATACGACGTCCGGGCGGCGCTTTCGGGCTCTACGCCGAAGCTGCCCACAACTTGAGGAGGCCGATCGACCATGACCGACCAACCGCCCGCCCCAGTAGTCGCCAGTGCGCCTGAAGAAATCGCCGACGGCGTCTACGTCATACCGGACCGAGGCGTGCCCCTTGTCCCGAACGTCGGGATCGTGGTCGGCTCGCGGGCCACGCTCGTGGTCGACACCGGCATGGGGCCTGGCAACGGGGCAAACCGTCCGCAGCCACGCAGAGCAGCTCTCCACAGGGCGCCCGCTGTTTCTGACGATTACACACTTCCACCCGGAGCACGGCTACGGCGCGCAGGCGTTCGCCGACGGTGCGACGGTGCTGTACAACCGCGGGCAGCTCGAGGAGCTGCGCGCAAAGGGACAGCCATACCTCGAGATGTTCAGGACGTTCGGCGACTCCGTCGCCGAGCAGCTCGAGGGCGTGTCACTGGTCGAACCGCACCTCACCTACGACGGCGCCGCCGAGCTGATCGTCGGCGGCTCAAGCTGCGCAAATGCGGACCTGGGGGTTGGCACATACCGGCGCCGACCAGATCGTGTTCCTCCCCGAGCAGCGGATTCTGTTCACCGGCGACCTCGTCGAGAACCGGTGCTTTGCGATCTTCCCCTGGTTCCCACCGGATGACACCGATGTCGACGGCGACCGCTGGATCGCCGTGCTCGAGCAGCTCGAGCGGCTCGAGCCGGCGACCGTCGTGCCGGGGCACGGCGAGGTTGGCGACGCGGGGGTGATCGCGACGGCGCGCGAATACCTGGAGCTGCTCCGCGCCGAGACGCGCCGGCTGGCGGACGAGGGCGCCTCGGAGGAGGAGGTCGCAACCCAGCTCGACGAATCGATGCGGGCCCTGCACCAGGATTGGGCCCAGCCCGAGTGGATCGCCTCCGGCGCCCGCTACTTCTATGCGGCGTACGGGCACGAGCGCGGGGCAGGGGGAAGGCCATAACCGGCATGGCGCGTAGCCCGCTGCGGGACATCCCGCCGGGCGAGCGCACGCTGCCTGCGCTGCTCGAGCGGCAGGGGCGTATCTACGGCGATCGACCCCTGTTTCGCTTCGGGGCGCTCGAGCTCACCTACGGCCAGGTGCGGGACCTGGCCGCGCGCGCGGCAGGTGGGCTGCGGGCGGCGGGGGTGGGGCCGGGCGAACGAGTGGCGGCGATGTGCGAGAACGGGCCGGCGCTGTTTGAGCTGATCCTCGGCTGCGCCTGGTCGGGCGCGATCGTGGTACCGCTCAACACGGCGGCGAGGGGCGCGCAACTAGAGCACATGCTCCGCAGCTGCGGCGCGCGGTGGCTGCTGGCCGACGGGCCGCTCATCGAGCGGCTTGAGGATGTCGGCGGTGATGTGGCGCTGGAACAGGTCTGGGCCGACGCGGGACGAACAGCAGTCGCGGGCCGCTCTGTGTCGCCGCGGCCGGAGCCGGTTGATGGTCTTGCCGCCCATGACGTGGGTCCGGGCGACACAGCGGCGATCCTGTACACGTCGGGCACCACCGGTCCCTCCAAGGGAGTGTGCTGCCCGCATGCGCAGTTGTATTGGTGGGGCGTGCTGGTCTCGGAGTCGCTCGCGATCCGCGAGGGCGATGTGCTTTACACCTGTCTGCCGCTGTTTCACACCAACGCGCTGACCGCGTTCGTGCAGGCAGTTGTGAGCGGTGCGACGTTTGTGCTGGGCGAGCGTTTCTCCGCCTCACGCTTCTGGGCGCGGGTCGGTGAAGCCGATGCCGACGTCACCTACCTGCTCGGCGCGATGGTCAGCATCCTGATGTCGAGGCAGCCGGAGCCGGCGGACCGCGCTCACCACGTGCGCGTGGCGCTCGCTCCGGCCACGCCAGCGCGGCTGTTCGGCCCCTTCCGCGAGCGCTTCGGCGTCGAGCTGGTCGAGGGCTACGGCTCGACCGAGACGAACAACGCGATCGCCGCCCCGGACCCGGGTGCGGGGCGGCCGGGCTACATGGGGCTCGTGCGCGAGGGATTCGCGGCTCGCGTCGTCGACGAGGACGACGAGCAGGTTCCCGATGGAGAACCTGGCGAGCTGGTGCTGCGCCACGAGGAGCCGTACGCGTTCGCGACGGGCTACTGGGGGATGCCCGAGCAGACTGTCAGGGCCTGGCGGAACCTCTGGTTTCACACCGGCGATCGCGTCGTGCGCGAGCCCGACGGCTGGTTCCGGTTCATCGACCGGGCCAAGGACGCGATTCGCCGCCGCGGAGAGAACATCTCCTCCTGGGAGGTCGAGCAGGCACTACTCGAGCACGAGGCGGTCGAAGCCGCGGCGGTATTCCCGGTCCCATCCGAGCTCGGCGAGGACGACGTGATGGCGGCGGTTGTGCTCGAGCCCGGCCGGACGCTCGCTCCCAGCGACCTGATCACGCATTGCGAGCCGCGCCTCGCGCGCTTCGCGGTCCCCCGGTACCTTGAGTTCGTCGACGAGCTGCCGGTGACCGAGAATGGGAAGGTCCGCAAACAGCTCTTGCGCCAACGCGGGGTTACCGAGACGACCTGGGACCGCGAGGCGGCGACCGTCGAGGGTGCCTTCAGCGCTCGTCGAGGCCGATGACGACCTTGCCTGCAACGCCTCCCCGCTCAAGCATGCGGTGACCGTCCGCGACCTGCTCGAGCGGTAGCACGTCGGCGATCAACGGTTGAAAGTGACCGGCGTTCAGGTGGCGGGCCGCGGCCAGCGCAGCGTTCATCGTGCCGAGCCGCGAACCGAGGATTCGCACCTGGTTGACGAACATGGCCGTCACGTCCATCGTCACAACGTCGCCGCTGGTCGCGCCCGCGCTGACGATCGTGCCGCCGGACGCGCAGATCGCCAGCGACCGCTCCCAAGTGGCCGCAGCCACGTGCTCGAACACGATCGTCGCGCCCTGGCCGTCGGTGTACTCGAGCACCCGCGCGACCACATCGTCGGTGTAGTGGTCGACGATCAGCTCCGGGTGCAGCGCCTCCAGCGCCCTGCGCTTGGGTTCCCCGCCAGCGCTGGCGATCACACGCGCGCCCGCGAGCCGCGCGATCTCGATCGCCGCGCTGCCGAGGCCGCTGGTCCCGGCCCATACGAACACCGTGTCCGCCGGCCCGACGCCCGCCTTGCCGACCAGCATCTCCCATGCCGTGATGTAGGAGTTTGCAAAGCACGCGACGTGCTCCGCGGGAATCTCGGGGTTGACAGCGATCGCGAGCTCCTGCGGCACGAGCGCCAGCTCGGCGTAGGCGCCGTGGTAGACGTCGAAGGCGACGCAGTACTGCGAGCGATCGCGCCGGCAAGGCTCGCAGCGCCCGCAGGTGATGTATGGGTTGATCGTGATGCGCTGGCCTGGCGCAAACCGTTCGACCCCCGCTCCGACCCCGGCGACGGTCCCACACAGGTCGATCCCGAGGACCGCCGGCAGCGGCACGCGGTACGCAGGATGGGGGTGTCCCGCGCGCATCCACAGATCGCGGCGGTTGACCGAGGTGGCAGCCACCCTGACCAGTAGCTCGCCGGGTCCGGGAACGGGGTCCGGCAGCTCCTCGGCGGAAAGCACTTCCGGTCCGCCCAGCTCGTGCATGACGACCGCGCGCATCTAAGCGCTCACTCGAGCAGCGCTGTCGCCTCGATCTCGTTCAGCAGGCCTGGCAGCGCCAGGCTCGTGACGCCGGCCGGCGGGAACAGTTCGGGCGGGTCGATCCGCTCACGGTGGGGCATGTCCGGGGTTGCCGTAGATCGCGACGGCTGCGAGAGTTTCATATCTTTGATCACAGGTCAAATATGCTGCGACGAGGACGGCGGTGACCGCGGCCGCGCTGGCCGGGAGACGAGGAGGACGAGGTGAGAAACGTGTACGAGGCAAGCCATAGCGCGGTTGAGCTTGGGCACGGCCCGCTTGCGTTCGCCCGCGCGGGCCGGGGGCCGGCGGTCGTGCTACTGCATCAGACGCCCCGTTCTTGCGACGAGTACCGCGACGTGTTGCCGCTTCTGGCCGCCGGTGGCTTTCAGGCGCTCGCGTTCGATACGCCCGGCTTCGGAGATTCCTCGCCGCTCCCCGGCGAGCCCAGTATCGAGCGGTGGGCGGAGGCGATTCACGCCGGGATCGACGCGCTATCGCTTGCGCCAGCTGCGGTGGTCGGCCATCACACGGGCGGGGTGATCGCTGTCGAGCTGGCGTTCCGGCGCCCGAAGGACGTGAGCGCCCTGGTGCTCAGCTCGACGCCGCTAACCAAGGCCGAGCAGTCGGTCGCCCCAGGGGTATCGACTGTTGATGTGGGCGAGGACCCCGACAGCCTTCGCTGCTCGCGTGCAGGCTTCTATCCCGAAGGCCGGCCGGAGCTGCTCGACCGCTATGTGATGGACGCGATGCGCGCCGGTCCGCTCGCGCAAAAGGGCCATCGCGTCGTGGCCTCGTACGGAATGGACGGCAAGCTCGCGCCGTTGACGATGCCGGTGCTGCTGATTGGAGCGGACGAAGACCCATACGCCTACCCGGACCTCGAGCCCATGGCGCGAGCGCTTCCGCACGCAGAACGAATCGTGATCAGGGGCGGGATGGTGGCGCTGCCCGATGGCTGGCCGAGCGAGTTCGCGGGTGCCGTGGCGGGATTTCTGGAGCGGGCGTGGACTTCGCGTTAGGAACCTGAGCCCAAGCCGATGGCGCGGCTGGGCATCGACATCGGCGGCACGTTCGTGGACTTGGTCCTGGCCACGACGGATGACGGCTTGGTCTTCGAGAAGGTGCTCGCCGAGCCCGCGAACGTTCTGGGATCAATTACCCGCGGCGTCGAGCAACTGCTGAAGCGCGCCGACGTCGATGGATCCGAGGTTGTCGAGGTTCTGCATGCGACGACGCGGGGATCGAACATCGTCCTCGAGCGCGCCGGGCCGACAACGGCGTTAGTGGTGACGCGCGGCTTCAGGGACGTGCTTCAGATTCAGCGTGCCCTGCGCTGGAGCATGTACGACGTACAGCTCGATAAGCCTGAGCCGCTTGTGCCTCGTTCGCTCGCGTTTGAGGTAGGCGAACGGATGCTTGCCGACGGGTCAGTGCACGTCGCGCTCGACGAGGACGAGGTACGCGCCATCGCCGCGCAGATCCGCGCTGCCGGAGTCGAGGCGGTGGCGGTGACGTTCCTGCACTCGTACGCCAATCTTGCGCACGAGCGAGCCGCGGCCGCGGTGCTCAAGGCTGAGTTGCCTGACGTGCCGATCACGATCTCGAGCGACGTGTCGCTTCAGGCGAGGGAGTACGAGCGCGCGAACACCGCGGTGGTGAATGTATACGTATCCACCGCGATCGCCGAATATATGGCTCTGCTCGGCGAGTCGCTGGAGGGGGTCGGCGTATCGGCGCCGATCTGGGTCATGCAGTCGAGCGGCGGGCTCGCGTCCGTGCGCGACGCGATTGAGCGGCCGGTGCGCGTCATTGAATCTGGTCCGGCTGCCAGCGTGGTCGGCGCGGCCGCTTTCGGCAAGGCGGCTGGCAGCGACAATGTCATCTCCTTCGACATGGGCGGCACGACCGCCAAGGTCGCGGTGGTGAGCATGGGCATCCCTGCGATGACCACGTACTTCGAGCTCCAGCGCGTCGGCAGCCGGCGGGGAAGCGGCCTCGCCGTTGACATACCCGCGCTCGATCTCGTCGAGGTGGGGACAGGCGGCGGGAGCATTGCCGAGGTGCGCGAGGGCACGCTCCGCGTCGGGCCGCGTAGCGCGGGCGCTGACCCCGGCCCTGCGTGCTACGGCCGCGGTGCCACCGCGCCGACCGTCACCGACGCGAACCTCCTGCTCGGGTATTACGACCCAGAAATCTTCGCCGGTGGCCTCGTCCTTGATCTGGCTGCTGCCAAGGCCGCCATCAACCGTCTTGCGGACCAGCTCGGCGTCGAGCCGATCGAAGCCGCTTGGGGCATCCACGACGTCGCGACGACCGATATGGAGCATGCCATCCGGCTTGTGTCGATCAATCGCGGGTTCGACCCGCGGGATCACGCGCTCGTCTGTACAGGCGGCGCGGCACCGGCACACGGGTCGCGTCTCGCGCACGCGCTCGGATGCAAACGCGCGATGATCCCGCTTGCCGCCAGCGGTGGATCCGCTCGCGGCCTGCTTGAGGCCGCGGCCTCGACCGAGGTGACGAGGACCGCGCTAGTCAGGCTAGACGGCGTGGAGTCGGCAGCGAGTTGCTCAGAGACGATCAGCGAGATGCTGCAGGAGGCAGAGCGCAGCTGGTCTGGAGCCGGCACCGAGAGCATCGTGCGGTTGACACTCGGCATGCGCTACGTCGGTCAGGGCCACGAGTTGCTGGTGCCGATCGAGCCCGACTTGCGGGACCCGGCCGGACTCGCGGAGCGCTTTCACCAGCGTTACGAGCGTGTGTACGGCTATCGCGATGATCAGCCCGTGGAAGTCGCCACGTGGCAGGTTTCACTGGTGCGCCGGGCTCCTGCGCCCGTCGGAAGCTTTGCGGAGTACAGAGCGGCGGACTCGGTTCGAGCCTCTCGGCGCTCTGCTTACTTTCCCGAGACCGGGATGATCGAGGTCGACGTGCATCCCAGGGCATTGCTGCACGAGGGTGACGCGGTCGAGGGTCCATGCTTGGTGGCGGAGCCGACCACGACGACGGTCGTGCTGCCAGGCGACCGGGCCGAGGTTGTCGCCGATCTGTCCCTCCTGATCCACATCGCGCAGTGACGCATCCACTCGACATAGCGGTCATCTGGGGACGGCTCGCCGCGATCGCCGAAGAGATGGCCGAGGCGCAGCAACGCACCGCCTACTCAGACCAGGTGAGGGAAGGCGGCGACTACTCGACCGCGATCTTCGACGCATCCGGCCGCATGCTGGCGCAGGCGAACCGGAGCCCCGCGCACCTGGGAGCGATGCCGGCGGCGGTGCGGAACATACTGACCGTATATCCCGCAGACGCGCTCCGGCCGCGCGACATCGTCGTGATGAACGATCCCTACATGGGCTCTGGACACCTACCGGATATGTTCGCCATGAGCCCCTCGTTCGTCGGTGATCGGCTCGTCGGTTTCGTCGTCAGCTGCGTGCATCTGACAGACGTCGGAGGGCCGGCTCCCGGTAGCCAGGCGGTGGTGGGCGTGACCGAGCTGGTTCAGGAAGGGCTCCGGTTCCTTCCCACCCTGCTCTACCGGCGCGGTGAGCCAGTTCGCGAGATCATCCAGCTGATCGCCGCGAACGTACGCGTTCCCGAGGCGGTCCTCGGCGATATCCGCGCGCAACGGGCCGCGCTTCACGTTGGCGCCCTGAGGCTGGCCGAGGTCCACGCACAGCGGGGATCAGATCTCGTCGAGGCCGTCGGCGAAGAGATCCTTGAGCGGTCGGAGCAGGCGGTGAGGTCAGAGCTGAGGACGATCCCAAACGGAAAGGTGCACTTCGTCGACCACATCGACGACTATGGCCCGGGCGACGCCGCCAATCCGCATCGAGGTGACGATCACGGTCGACGACGATGAAATCCTCTTCGACTTCACGCGGGACCGATCCCCAGACGCCGTCGTCGCTGAACTGCACCCTCTCCTACGTCGAGGCGTACTGCTACTGGTCCACGAAGGCGATCACGACGCGGGATGAGATACCGCAGAATGAGGGCCAGTTGCGCCCGGTGAAGGTAATCGCAGAGCCCGGGTCGTTCTTCAATCCGCTCCCGCCGGCCGCGCTCGGCGGCCGAGCACTTGATGAACCAGCGGATCGTGGAGCTCATCTTCGGCGCTCTGGCGCAGGCAGTCCCGGAGCGGGTCTGCGCGGCCAGCGGGCAATGGCTGAACCCTATCTTCGGGGGTGTCGATCCCAGGACGGGCAAGCCCTTCATCTTCTACGACTACGTCATGGGTGGAGTCGGTGCGCGGATGCACAAGGACGGCATCGATGCCATGTCGCCCGTCGTCTCGGTCGAAAATATCCCGGTCGAGGCGCAGGAGGCCCGCAATCCGATTATCGTCGAGCGCCTGGAGCTCATTCCTGACTCTGGCGGCGCAGGCCGATTCCGCGGTGGCCTCAGCGTGCGCAAGGACGTGCGGATTCTCGGCACCGACGTTGTTCTCTCGAACCTGACCGATCGTCAGGTGTTCAGCGCCATACGGACTCGACGGGGGCAGCCCCGGGTCGCTGGGCGAGACAGTCATGAATCCAGGAACGCCGGCGGAGCGCAGGCTCCATTCCAAGGATCTAGTTGATGTCGCTCAGGGTGACGTCATCAGCTTCCGCTGCTCGGGCAGCGGTGGCATCGGATCACCGGTGGAACGCTCACGCGAGAAGGTTCTGACGCGATGTGCGCGAAGGACTCGTCACGGCCGACGCCGCGAGGACGATATACGAGCTGAAGGTCACCGATTGACATCCCATCCGCGCAACATGGGGTTCCTGCGGCCTCCGCTCCCGGAGGACCTCCTGCGCGCTGCCGAGCGCGAGCATCTCGATCTGTCGCTCGAGGAGTCCGAGGAGCTTGCGCCTTTCGCCGCCGATTTCGTGCGGGCGTTCGACGACGTGGAGGAGCTGCCGGACGTGCAGGTACCAGTGCGCTATCCGCGCACACCGGCGTACGCGTCCCTCTCCCCAGGACGATCCGGTGAACGCGTTCGTTCGGGTTCTCGAAATCCAGGGTGCCTCTAGCGGACCGCTCGCCGGTCGTCGGATCGGCATCAAGGACAACATCGCCGTGGCCGGGGTCCCAATCACGAATGGATCGCGAACCCTCTCGTACACGCCGCTTCAGGACGCGGTCGTCGTCGAGCGTATTCTCGACGCGGGCGGGTTCATCGCCGGCAAGCTCAACCTCGACGACTTCTCGGCTGCCGGATTCGGCGACACCAGCGTGTTCGGGCCGCCACGCAATCCGATCGATCCTGCGCGCTCCGCTGGGGGATCCTCTTCGGGCTCGAGCGCGGCCGTCGCCGCCGGCCTAGTCGACATGGCGCTGGGGGTGGACCAGGGAGGGAGCGTCCGGATGCCGGCTGCGGCCTGCGGGCTCGTCGGGCTGAAGCCGACGCACGGACTCGTGCCCTCCTTCGGCCTGACGCACATGGACCACACGCTGGACTGCATCGGGCCGATCGCGCGCACAGTGGAGGAGGTCGCCTTGTTGCTGTCGGTGATTGCTGGGCCGGACTGGCGTGACGCCCAATGGACCCGTGACATCGAGCTCGACGACTACGTCGCGGCAATGGAAGATGGCGTCAATGGGTTGCGCGTTGGGGTGGTGAGTGAGTCGATGGACTCGGAGCTGTGTCAACCGGCTGTGCTCGCAGGCGCGGAGGCGACCGCCGGTGCGCTCAGACGCGCGGGCGCTGAGGTCGAAGAGGTCAGCATACCTCTGTGGACGTCGGGCTTTGCCATCTGGGTCGGCGTACTGGTGGCGACGTGGGCGCCGATGCTCCGGAGCTACTCGGTGGGATTCGGCCACTTCGGCCTGATCGAGGTCGAGCGCGTTCACGCCAGCTCGATCGTGCGCCACAACCAGGGCCACTTGCTGCCATCGACCATCAAGCTCGTGCTGCTCGTCAATGGCTATCTCGAGGAGCGCTACAACGGGGTCCCGCTCGCCCGCGCCCACAACCAGCGTCTGGCCTTGCGCAGCGTCGCTCGACAATGCGCTGGAGCGGTTCGACATCCTTCTCGCGCCGACGGTGACCCGGGTTGCGGTGCCGCTGCCGGAGGGTCGGCTGACGCCGGTCCAGAGCGATGAGCCGGATCGTCTCAGAGACCCGGCTCACCTCTGTCACGAACGTGACTGGCCACCCGCGCTGGCGGTGCCCAGCGGCCGGGATCAGGATGAATGCCGACGTCAGTACAGTTGATTGGCGGGCGGTGGGACGACCGTCGGGTATTAGCGGCGGGCGCAGCGATGGAGGCGGAGCATCTGGCTTGACGATGCACGTCGGCCTGAATCTCAACAATCGTGAGGCGCTGATTGCGCCGGATTACGACGTGACCCGGCTGCTGGCGCTCGCTGAGCGGGCCGAGGAACTGGGACTCGATTCCGTCTGGGTGGGCGACAGCCTGGTGGCGCGGCCCCGATATGAGCCGCTGGCGCTGATCGGGCGCGCTGGCGCAACGGACGACGAGGGTGCGCGTAGGAACCGCCTGCCTGGTCACCACGCTGCGTCACCCGGTGCAGCTCGCGCATGCCTGGTCGACGCTGGACGTGCTCTCGCGAGGGCGGACGGTACTCGGTGCCTGCGCCGGAAACATCGCCGAGGAAGGGGTGAAGAAGGAGTTCGAGTTGATGGGAATCGATCCGCGTCGGCGAATGCGCGTGTTCGAGGAAGGGCTGAGGGTTTCCGCGCACGCTTAATGACCGACGGGCGCGTGACGTTTGCCGGCGAGCATTTCAGTTGGACAACATCGCCTTCTACACGGGCATGGAGCCCGAGCCCCTCCTTCCCGAGCAGAGGCCTCCTCCGATCTGGGTCGTCGCGAACCCTTCGATCGGCGCCTCCGGCGAGCGGCGGGGCTCACGAGCCGCCGCGCGGGTGGCTGAACTCGGCGACGGTTGGATGACCTGCTGCCGAGCGTCGCACCCGGAAGAGGTGGAGAACTTCCTCGACTGACCTCTCAACGCTGCGTCGGCCTCGACGGGTTCGACGTCGCCTATCAGGTGACGATCACGCTCGGAGCGACCAAGCAGGATGCACTGGCGGAGCAACGCCGATACATCGACGCCTACTACCCGGGCTTCCGCGACGCGGTGGCGCTCGCGGACTGGGGCCCGGCTGGCGCGCCCGACGAGGTTGCGGCGTGGATCCGCCGCTTCTCCAATGCCGGCGTGACCGCGTTCATCTGCCGATTCGCCTCGCTCGACCAGTTCGGTCAGCTCGAACTGTTTGGTAAGCACGTCGTCCCCGGCCTGCGGACGGAAACGCCGAGGTGCTGAGGCTCAGGTCCGAGACCGCCGGCCGGCTGCGCGTGGGAAAGATGCGCTACGCGGACGCAGAAGCCGACTCGCAGAGTTCGCAATGTGCGTGATCGTCGGCGCTGGGGTCGGTGGACTCAGCGCTGCAATTGCGCTGGCACGCAAGCGTGTGAGTGTCAAGGTGCTTGAGCGCGTGCCGGTCCTGACGACGGTGGGGGCGTCGCTTGCGCTTGATCCAAATGCGATGCGGGTGCTTAGAGAGCTTGGTTTGATGGATCCGTTGCGGCGCGTTGGTGTCAGGGTCGATGCTGTCGAGCATCTGCGTTGGGACACTGGCGCCATCCTGTTTCGCACGCCTCTTGGCCTCGGAGCGGAGGAGCATTTTGGGGCACCGGCACTTGACTTCCTGCGCTCCGATCTTCAGCGGGCGCTTGTCGAGGCACTTCCCTCAGGCGCACTCATGCTTGGGGCCGAGGTGGCAAGGGTCGAGCAGGATGCCGGGGGCGTCGATGTGACGCTCGCAAGTGGGCGCGGTATGCGGGCGGACGTGGTGGTCGCTGCGGATGGCGTCAACTCGCGGATCCGGCAGCAACTGATCGGGGACCATGACACGCCGGTCTTCTCTGGCACGGTTGTTTATCGCGGGCTCGCACCCCGAAAAGGCGCGGCCGGGATAGATCCGGACGCGGTGCATCGCTATTGGGTGGGGCCTTCATCGGCATTGCGTGGTGTACTGGATTTCAGCCGGAGAATTGATGGCCGTCAACGTCGCGATCAAGCATCCGCATGAGTCCCATCTGTCGGCGGCGAACGAGGCGGACCCACAAGAGGTGCTGGGGTACCTTGACGGCTGGGACGCTCAACTTCTGAAGCGTTTCAGGTGTTGCGCTGTGATACGTCGCAACAGTGTCTTTGTACGCACGACCTCTGGACAAGTGGTCGTTCGGCCGGATTCTCCTGCTGGGTGACGCGGCGCACGCTATGGAACCGTTCGAAGCGCAGGGTGCTGCGCAAGCAGTTGAGGATGCATATGCCTTGGCCGAGTGCCTCGGCGGTGTGGGCCGAGATGACGTCGAGACCGCACTAGAGCGCTACCAGCAGGTCCGGATCGCCAGGGCGAACGAGGTGCAGCGGTCCTCGAGCGATGCGGCAGAAATGTTCTATCTGCCCGATGGTCCGGCGCAGCGCGTGCGAGACGCGGATTTCGCGACGCTACAGCGGCGACAACCGTGGGGCCGTCGCCAGCGGATCTGGGAGTATGACGTCCGGTCAGCGGTGAGCTGACACGTTGAGCAAGGCAAACGCGGCGACGTGCGGACCGCTCGTCGAGGGGGACACGTGGCGCTGCCCGATGGCTGGCCGAGCGAGTTCGCGGGTGCCGTGGCCGGATTGCCGGAGCGGACTTCGCGTTAGGACCGCGTGAAGGCGCGATCATGGGCTTAGCTCGCGCTTGCATCGGTGGGGAGCCCGCTTTTATAATGTATCAAATGTCAACTTTACGTCGGGGTGACGCTGCGGCGTGGCTCCGAGCCCGTCCGCGCTGCGGTCGCAGGCCTGGAGGGAGAGCATGAGCGTCAGCCGTTGGTCGTATATGTCCCTCACTGCGTGCGCGCTCGCGGTAGCGCTCACGGCGTGCGGGAGCAGCAGCAAGAGCAGCAGCTCTGGTAGCACGTCCTCGAACTCATCGGCATCTAGCGCGGTTCCGTTCTCGAGCATCGAGCAGACGGTTCCGCAGGGCTATCCGCAGCCCAAGCCGAAGAAGCTCGTTGTCGCCTACATGAACCCGGAAGGATCCAGCAACGAGTTTCTGACGATCCTCGGAAAGTCGATGCGCCTCGAGGTCCAGAAGCTGGGCGGCACGTACATCGAGAAAGATGCTGAAGGTGACGTCAACGCCCAGGTCAGCGAGCTCGATCAGCTCATCGCCCAGCACGTGAACGGCATCGTGGTGTTTCCGCTCGATCCTAAGTCGGTCGGGCCCGATGTTGCCCGCGCCCGCAAGGCGGGCATTCACCTAATCACGATCGACTACAACTTCGCGAGTACCACGCCTGGCGGTGGCTACGAGAGCCAGGTCTGGCAGCGTCGCGACGAGTCCGCCTACAAGACCGCAAGCGAGATGGCGAAGCTGGCTGGCCGAGGGGCGAAGCTCGCCACGATCGACCTTGTGATCAAAGTGCCGTCGATCGTATTCACCGTCACCCGCGATACGTATTGGGCCCAGAAGTTCGGCTTGAACGTGGCCGGCAACGCCTCCAACCCGTCGGATGACATTGCCGGCGGCGAGAAAGCGATGACCCAACTGCTCGGTAAGTTCCCAGGGCTGAAGGGCGTGATGGGCTATAACGATCCCTCGGTGATCGGGGCCTACTCCGCGGCTCGCAGCCAGGGAATCACGAACCTCTTCCTGGCGGGCGAAAACGGCGGCAGCGATGCTCTCGGAGCCATCAAGGCCGGTCGCGAGACGTTCTCGATCAAGCTCGACGCTCCGAGCATGGGCAAGGACTTCGCCTGGGGGTTGTACGACCTTTCGGAAGGGACCAAGGTTCCGCCCACCGTCAAGGCCGGCCCGCCGGTGCTCGTTGACAAGAGCAACGTCGGCTCGACCCTAACCTGGGAGCAGCAGCTGAAGCAGGAGTATCCGGGCAGCAGCTGAGCGCCACCACCCGAAGATGGTCGAGTCACCCCTGTTCGTCACTGGGACCACCGGCTGGGACAACCAGATGTGGATCGAGAGTGCCGTCGACAGCGTTCAGGCCGCGCTGGCCCGCTGACCTCGCGGAACCGTCGGCGACGCGCTGGCTGTCGATGCTGGCCGCCGGCGAGCTGTCGGCGCGCGAACTCGCGGAGCACTACCTGAAGCGGATCGACGACGTCGACGGGCGCCTGCACGCCGTCGTCGCGTGTAACCGCGACCGCGTGCTCGCGGCCGCCGACGAGGCGGACCGCCTGCGGCACGGAGGAGATACCCGGCCGCTGCTCGGCCTTCCGGTCACGATCAAGGATTCGATCGAAGTTGAGGGGCTGCCATGCACCGGCGGCTCACTGGCACGAGCCGACTACCTGGTCCCTGCCGACGCAACCGCGGTCGCACGACTGCGCGCAGCCGGGGCCATCGTGCTAGCGAAGACGAACGTCCCTGAGTACAGCTCAGCCTATGAGACCGACAACCTGGTGTGCGGTCGCACCGATCACCCACTCGATTCGGGACGTACGCCCGGCGGCTCAAGCGGTGGCGAAGCGGCGCTTGCGGCCGCCGATGCGACCCCGCTGGGGATCGGCACCGATGGCGGGGGCTCGCTGAGGGTTCCTGCCCATTACTGCGGGGTGATGGGGCTGCGGCCGACCGTCGGCCGGGTACCGGACACCGGCACCTGGCCGAGCACCCGCGCCAGCGGCTACATGGACCTGTTCTGCGTGGGGCCGATCGCACGCTTCAGCGAGGACATCGCGCTCGTGCTGCCGATGATCAGCGGCCCCGATGGCATTGACCCATACGCGGTGCCCGCGCCGCTGCACGACCCGCGTGAGGTGACGCTCGCCGGGCTGAAGGTCGGGATCTTCGCCGACGACCCGCGCCTCAGCGTCAGCTCCGGTACGCTGGCGGCGCTGGGACGGGCCTCGGATGCGCTGGCCGACGCCGGCGCCGAGGTGCGCGAGTTGTCCGCCCCATGGGAGGAGGATCCGACCGCGCTGTTCCTTGCATGCGTGGCGGCAGACGGCGGTGCCCAGCCGCGTGCCGATCTCCGCGAGGCCGCTGGTCGCCTCCACCCGCTGATGGCCGGCCTGCTCGAGGCGGTCGCCGACCGTGCCCTCGATGCCGCGGAATGGTTTGCGGTGCAGGCGCGAGTGTTCAGGCTCCGAGCCGCGGTGCGAGCGCTGACCCGCGAAGTGGACCTGCTCTTGTGCCCCGTCGTGGCCGGTCCCGCCCCGCGCCACGGCGAGCCGCCCGGCGGTCTCCCGGTCGAAAGCTACGGCGAATTCCGTGCCTTCGATTACGTGCACCTCCTCGCGCTCGGGGGCCTGCCCGCGGCCAGCGTCCCGGTGGGCCGTGAGGACGGACTGCCGATCGGGGTCCAGGTCGCGGCAGCGCCGTTTCGCGAGGACATCGTGCTAGCAGCCGCTGCCGTCTTGGAGGCGGCGCAATGAGCGAGGTGCTGCTCCGCGCCGCCGGCGCGCACAAGCGCTACGGCGGAGTTCACGCGCTACGCGGCGTGGACTTCGACCTGCGCACGGGCGAGATCCACGGGCTCGTGGGTGAGAACGGATCGGGTAAGTCGACCCTACTGCGGATCCTCTCGGGCCAGCTCGCGCCGGACAGCGGCCGGGTTATGTTGCACGGCCAGCCGGTGCGCTTCGGCGATGCCGCCCAGGCGATGCAGGCGGGGATCGCCACCGTCACCCAGGAGACCACGCTCGTCACGCACCTGTCCGTGGCAGAGAACATCTTCCTGGGGCCACGTAAGGAGCGGCGCTGGTTCGGGATCGACTGGCGGCGTACACGCGCCCGCGCCCGCTCGATCCTCGACCGGCTCGGTCTCGACCTGGACCCAGACGATGAGGTCGGACGGCTCCGCCCAGACCAGCAGCAGATGGTGGAGATCGCCCGGGCGCTGTCGATGGACGCCCGCGTCGTAATTCTCGATGAGCCGACCAGCTCGCTGTCGGACGACGAGGTCAGGGCGCTGTTCGACGCGGTGCGGGCGCTGCGTGGCCACGGGGTGGCGGTTGCGTTCGTTTCCCACCGGATCGGCGAGGTATTCGATCTTGTCGACCGGGTGACTGTCCTCCGCGACGGCCGTGTCGTCGGCGGCGGGCGGATCGAGGACTACGATGGCGATGGACTAGTGGCGCTGATGGTCGGCCGGGCGCTCGAGCAACTCGACCTCGGCGGGGGCGGGCACGTGAGCGCCAACCCGGTGCTCCGGGTTCGCGGCTTCACGGTTCCCGGTCGCGTCGGCGGCGTCGACATCGACGTCGAGCAGGGCGAGATCGTCGGTCTGGCCGGATTGATCGGCGCTGGGCGCAGCGCGGTGCTCGCCGGGCTGTTCGGCGTAGAGCCGCGAGTCGGAGGGACAATCGAGATCAACGGGCGGCGCGTGGTCTGCCGCGATCCGATCGCCGCGATGCGCCACGGACTCGGCTACGTGCCGGCTGAGCGTAAGACGCTCGGACTCGTCCAGGACATGTCGGTCCGCGAGAACCTGCTGATGGCGCACACGGCGCGGGGGTGGCGACTGCGGCGTCCGAACGCACGGCGCGAGCAAGAGCTGGTCGACAACGCGGTCAAGGACTTCGGAATCGTTGTCGACTCGCCCGCGGCCCCGGTCGGCCGGCTCAGCGGTGGGAACCAGCAGAAGGTGGTACTGGCGAAGTGGCTGGCGATCAAGCCCAAGGTGCTGCTCCTGGATGAGCCCACCCGCGGGGTCGACGTCGGGACCAAGGCCGGGATCTACAAGCTGCTCACCGAGATCAAGGAGGCAGGCGTGGGAATGTTGATCAGTTCATCGGAGACGCCGGAGCTGATGCTCCTCTGCGACCGCATCGTCGTGATGTACCGTGGCCGCATCGCCGCGTCGCTGCCGCGCGACGAGGCCACCGAGGCGCGCATAGCGCACTACGCGATCGGATCGACATGAGAAGCGTTCCGAGCACCACTGAGATCGCGGGCAGGGCACGCCTGAGATTAGGTCGCGAGCTGGTCGGCAGCCACGCCGTACGTGCCGGCCGAGTCGCCTTCCGCCAGCGCTTTCTCGCCGTGCTGGCCCTGCTGATCGCCGTGTTCGTGTACTTCTCACTGTCGCAGTCACGGTTCTTCACATCCGCCGACATCGACGCGCTCCTGACGAGCGCTTCGGTGCTGTGGATGGTCTCGATCGGGCTCACGTTCGTGATGCTGACCGGCGGGTTCGACCTCTCGCTCGGCTCGCTACTGGCACTGTGCGGGATCGCCCTCGGCAAGCTGATGGTAAGCAGCGGCCTGCCCTTCGGATACGCGATTCCAGTCACGCTTGCATTCGGGCTGGCGCTCGGGGGGTTGGTCAACGGGGTGCTGATCGGCCGACTCGGCCTCCCGTTCCTGGTCGTCACGCTCGGAACCCTGACGCTGTACGGTGGACTAGTCGACCTCTGGTCGAAGAGCTTCACCACCGAGCTGACCTCGCCGGCGCTGACCGCGCTCGCTTTCAACCACGCGCTTGGGATCCCGATCCCGGCGTGGATCATGCTCGGAGTTTTCTTGATCGCTCTCTATATGCAGCGAAGTACGTACTTCGGGCGCGACGTATACGCGGTGGGCGGCAGCGCGGAAGCGGCTCGACTGTCCGGGGTGCGCGTCGCGCGCACACTGATCGCGGTCTATGCGATCGCCGGCCTGCTGACGGCGCTGGCGGGGGTCCTGCAGGATGCCCGGATCGGAGCCGCGAGCCCGCAGGTCGGCGGCACCATCATCTTTCAGGCCGCTGCGGCCGTGCTTCTCGGCGGGACCAGCTTTGCGGGCGGGATCGGCGGGGTCGGAGGAACGGCGATCGGCGTCCTGTTCCTGGCCACGCTCCAGCAGGGCCTGTCCGTCTCAGGCGTCCAGGACTACTGGCAACAGATCATCACTGGAGTCATCCTCGTCGTCGTCGTATTGCTCGACCGGATCCAGCGCGGCGGCCTTGCGAGCATCGGGATCCGCCGCGGCTGGCAACGGCTCAGCCCCTGAACCGGCCGACTCACCCGAGCGCGCCGCCTCAGGCGACGGCGCCTAGAAACTCCGCGACGCAGCGGTCCGACGGCTTTGCGAACGCGCCCTTGCGGCTCGCCGATGGCGATCCCAACTGCGCCAGCTGTACCGCTGCCTCCCCATGCTTCGCGAGCACGGCAACCGGGTTCAGAACGGCAGCCCCGTCCACTTCGAGCCCCGGTCGACGCGACAGGACCAGAGCGGGCAGTCCACCGGCGGGGATCAGAACCTCGGCGCCGCACTCCAGCAGCGGCTGTGCGGCACGCTGGAACTGTTCGACCACGTGCGCGAAGGTTTGCTCATCAGCGCACGCGTTTACGTAATCGGCGACGCCTAGCTTCGCCATCGCGGTGACGCCGACCACCCGCTCGGTGAGGCCGTAGAGGGCGATTTGCTGGCGGTGCCAGGGGACGAAGATCGGATCGATTGTGACCAGCCCGATGCGCTGGCCAAGCGTGCAGCCGTGCAACATGCTGGTCTCACCGAGGCCGAGGACCGGGATCCCAACCGCTGCGCGCGCTTCGTGCAGGCCGCTGTCCTGAAAGTGCCCAAGCAGAAAAGCGTCGTAGCCCTGCTGCTCGGCGTCGATCGCGTTGGCGATCGCGCGCATTGCGCAGCGGGCCTCCGTCAGGCGGTGAAGCTCGCGATCCGGCGGCTTGATGCCGACGATCTCGTACTGCACCTCGGGTCCCGCGCACATGCGCAGCTCTGCGTCGAGTAGCTCGAAGTAGTCCTGGTGCTGCTCGGGGTCGATGAAGCTCTGCCAGCGGATCCGCACTGTCTCCTCCTCTTGTCGCTTACGGTGCGCGGTGCGCCCCGATTCGTCCTTCGTGATCGGTCTCCAGGGCTACGCACACGCCGGGATCGATGCCGTTCTGAAGCGCTGCGATCACGATCGGGCCGGCGTCGAGCCTTATCGAGCCAAGCCGCTGCACGGCTCCCCCGGGCGCGGTCACCTCCTCCACGGTTCCGGGCCCCGCGGGGATGCGGCCAAAGGCGCGGCCACCGCACCGCGGACAGCGTAAGCGCTCCGGGAACCAGCACGTGCCGCAGTCCTTGCACTGCTGGATCTCGAGGTCGCTCACTGGCCTTCCAGGATTGCGGCTCCGGCGCAAGCGCCATAGCGGTAGCAGACCATCCCGTAGCCGGTGACGAGCGCGAGCCGCGCGTCTGGCACCTGCCGGGCGCCAGCCTCGCCGCGCAACTGGAGCACAGCCTCGACGATCCCGTGCAGCCCGCCGGCTGCGCCCGCCTGGCCCGCTGACAACTGGCCGCCCGAGGTGTTGACCGGCAACTTCCGGGAGGCGATCCGGCCGTGGATGAGACGTTTGATGTCGCCGTCGGGCGCGTAGCCCAGATCTGCGAGCTGGATCAGGACCATCACCGGGTAGTCGTCGTAGACCATCGCCGCGTCGATCTCACGCGGTGAGACCCCGGCCCGGCTCCAGAGCGCTCGTGCCACCCCAGCAAGTCCCGTCTGCAGCCCGTCGCCCTGCTGGTCGTCGTAGTTGAAGCTGAGCTCGAGTGCGCGGATACGGACCCCGCTGCCCGACTCGCGCACGATTAGCGCATCGGCACCGCTCACGACCGGGACGCAGTCATAGACGCAGAGCGGGTCGGCAACCATCCGGCCCTTCAGGTAGGCGTTCAGGTCCAGCGGCTCGCGGTAGGCGGCGCCGGGGTTCCCGGCGGCCCACTGCCGCTGCGCGATCGCGACTGCACCGTAGTCGGCCCGGTCCAATCCGTGCCTGCTCGCGTGGCGCTGGGACAGCATCGCGAATAGCGAATTCGGCCCACCGAACTCGAGCGGTGCCAGATGGTCCCGAGTGGCGGAGTTGTAGTTGTTGACCAGCGTCGTGAATTGGGCACGTGGGAGATGGTCGCCGGCCAGGATCAGGATCGCGCTGGCGTCACCGCTCTCAATCGCACGCCGGGCATGCTGCAGCATGTTGATGCCACTGGCTCCGCCGGTGGTGTCCTCCATCAGCCACCGCAGGTGAAGCCCGAGCCGGAACGCAACATCGATCGCGTGGTCGGGCGCGAGCGTGAAGGAGGAGACGGCCAGGCCGTCGAGCTCGCTGGGCTTCAGGTTCGAGCTGTGGAGCGCGCGTTCGGCGGCGTCCGCGAGCAACGCGGGCGTCGTGGTGGCCGGCGGCGGGTGGCGCATGTATGGCGACTCGCCGTAACCGACGATGCGCGCGGCGGGGCTCACTCCGGCCTGCCCGGCCGCGAGGGAGGTGCACTTCGATAACTCACCGGCGTCTCCGAGAGCTCGATCGGGTTCCGGATCAGGTGCACACGATCGCCGTCACGGGGAATCCCGACCACCGGATCGAGTCCTAGCCGGCTGGCGAGTGCGACCGCCTCGGCGATGTCGTTGACGACGCCAGCTGGCACGCGTGCTCGCTCCAGCTGCTCGAGCCACTCATGGGCCGGACGCTGCGTCAGCTGCCGCTCGAGCAGCTTGCGCAAGGTTTCCCTGTGCTCGACCCGATGCGCATTGGTATCGAAGCGTTGATCTTGCGCCAGATCGGCCGCGTCGATCGCTTCACACAACGCTGCGAACTGGCGCTCGTTTCCGACCGCGAGCACGATCGGACGGTCCGCGGTGCGGTACAGCTCGTATGGGCAGATGCTCGGGTGGGCGTTGCCCATTCTGTTTGGGACTACCCCCGCGGCCGTGTACGCAGAGCCCTGGTTGACGAGTGACCCGAGCAGAGCCGCGAGCAGGGTCACCTCGACTCGTTGCCCTCGGCCGGTTCGCTCGCGGTGACGCAGCGCGGCGAGGATCCCGGTGCTCGCGAACAGACCGGCAAGCACGTCGACCAGCGCCACGCCCACCTTTTGGGGCTCGCCGTCGGCGGAGCCGGTGATGCTCATCAGTCCGCCCAGCGCCTGAACGAGCAGGTCGTACCCCGGCAGCGCGGCGCCCTTGCCACGGCCGAACCCGGTGATCGAGCAGTAGATCAGGCCCGGGCTGTGAGCACTGACCTCGTCGTAACCGAGCCCGAGATCGTCAAGTAGCCCAGGCCTGAAGTTCTCGACCAGCACGTCGGCTGTTGTCGCGAGCTCCTTCGTGCGGGCGAGGTCGATCGGGTCCTTCAGGTCAATCGCGATGCTGTGCTTGTTGCGGTTGAGCGCTTCGAAGTAGGTGGCCTCGCCGTTCGTGTCGTAGGGAGGCCCCCAGGAGCGGGTCTCGTCGCCCGTTCCAGGGCGCTCGACCTTGATGATCTCGGCGCCGAGGTCGGCGAGCATCATCGTCGCGAACGGACCGGCCAGCACCCGGGAGAAATCGAGCACGCTGAATGCCCTGCAGGGGACCGGGGTTGTCAGAGCCCATTGTTCCTCCGCTGGCCCTTTTTGTTGGAGCGCTCACCGCGTATCCTGCAAAGGCTAGATCTTCGAATTTCTCAGATCAAGGAGCTGTGGAGATGGAGTCGTGGGCGGCGCATTGACTGGGATTGGCGCGTTGAGATGACCGCCGTAGCCGTGGGACCTCAGACGACGCCCGAGCACGCGCTGGAGGGGCTCCGCCGCGCCATCATCGAGCGTCAGCTTCGTCCCGGTCAGCGGATCGCCCAGGAGCAGTTCGCCGGCACACTCGGAATCAGCATCGCGCCCGTTCGCGAGGCGTTGCGGGTACTCGAGCAAGAGGGCCAGGTCGTCTACCGACCTCGGCGAGGTTACTTCGTGCGTGAGCTGCGGATCGAGGACCTAGAGGAGATCTACGAGCTCCGGCGGCTGCTTGAGGAGCGGGCGGCGCGATTGTCGCTGCCCGCGCTGGACGAAGACTCGCTCGGCGCGATTCTGGCTGCCGCGCGCGCCTGCATGCGGGCCGCTTCACGTGGCGAGGTCGCGGTCCAGCTCGCGGCAAACCGCCGCTTTCACTTTGCCATCCTCGACGCCTGCGGTCAGCCCCACACGATCCGGATGATCCGCATGCTGTGGGATTCGACCGAGGCCTACAGGGCGATGTATTACAACTCGGCTGCCGAGCGGCGGCGCGCTAATGCCGCTCACAAACGCATCGTACGCAGCATCGAGCAACGAGATCCTGACGCGCTTGTCGCGGAGCTCGACGCCCACCGCGAGCGCGCGCTCGTCGTGCTGCGGAGCATTCTGTCGTTCGCTCCGGCTTCGCCATTGCAACGATGACCCAGCCACTGATAGTGGGTCTCGGCGGGACTTTGCGGCGCAGGTCCGTTACCGAGCAGGTGCTGACCTACTGTCTTGACGCGGGCGGAAATCGCGGCGCTCGGACGCGAGCATTCACGGCTCGTGAGCTCCGCCTACCGATGTACACGCCGCAGCGACAGCGACGCAGCGTCCGAGTTATCGCCTGGCTCGACGCTCTGCGCGCGGCGGACGGTCTCGTCATCGTCTCTCCCGGCTACCACGGCGGTGTCTCAGGCCTGATCAAGAACGCACTCGACTACGCCGAGGACCTGAGGGATGACGAGCGTCCCTACCTGGACGGGCGTGCAGTCGGCTGCGTGACCTGCGCCGCCGGATGGCAAGCGACGATCACGACGCTCGTGGCGCTTCGCTCCATCGTGCATGCCCTGCGCGCTTGGCCCACACCACTAGGTGTCGCGCTCAACTCAGAACTCCAACTGTCAGCGGAAGGAGTGAGCGATCCTGCGGTGCGCTCGCAGCTCGACCTCCTGGCGGGCCAAGTCGTGGACTTTGCGACCCAGCATCACGGCGCGAGAGGCGGGCGGAGCTAGACGCTATGGCCGTGACGGCCGGAGCGTCGGCGCCGACGTCAGTCGGTCGAGGACGAGCTTGAAAAACGGAAGCGTGTCGAGTCAGATCGCTGCGTCGATCACGTGAAGGCCCCGGTCGGGAACCGTCGACAAGACCTCGTGACCGTCTTCGGTGACGAGGACCATCTCGTCTGGGTTCACGAGGCCGTCCTCGCTGTAGAACTTTGGCTCCACGGTCAGCGTCATACCCGCGCTCAGGACTGTCGAGTCGGCCCCGCTCAGCGATGGCGGCTCTCCTTGCTCCAAGCCGATGCCGTGTCCGATGCGCTTGGCCGGATGATCGGAGTAGTTGCGCAGCCCGCCGGCCTCGATTCGTTCAACGGCGATTTCGAACAGCTTGGCTACGCGGACGCCGGGTCGAATCGCGTCCAGCATTGCGTCCTGGATCTCGAGCGCGATCCGGTGCTCCTCGGATTGGCGCGGACTTGGTTCGCCGAACACCGCCCGCCGCGTGAAGTCGGTGGGGTAGCCCCCGAACGTTCCACCGCCGTCCAGGTAGAGCACGTCTCCTGACTGGAACGCGCCGTGCTCGCCGGTCGCTCCTCGCGCGAACCCGGCGAACATCATCGGTCCGCCAAGCTCGTCGTAGCCGAGGGCGATCATCTTGGCGATGTCTCGAGCGGTGTGTCCGATCTTCAGTTCGCCTAGGACCCTCTTCCAGGCGCGGCCGGAGAGCTCGCACGCTCGGCGCATCTGTTCGACCTCCCACTCGCTTTTGATCATCCGGCAACCCCATGCCACGGCGCCGCCGTCGACAAAGCGAGCCTCGGGCAGATCGCGCTTCAGCCGCTCGTGGTCAGCGACAGGCACTCCAAGCTTCGTCCACTCCCCGAGCTCGATTCCGATCGTCGCACGCTGAGCGTTGCGCTCGCGCAGGACGTCCACGATGCCCCAGTCGGTCGGACGGGCCGAATCGAACGGGAACTCGGTGTAGAACCGTTTGTCCTCAACCCAGCTCGGGAACGGCAGTCCGTCGAGCTCGTTGAACATCTTCTGAACCCACATCGTTATGAGCGCGGGCGCTCCGTCCAGAGGCAGCACGAAGATCGACGGGCGTCCGGCATGACCGGGCGCGCGGTGGCCAGTGAAGTACTGGTAGTGCATCGGATCGGTGACAAGGAGAACCTCGATCCCCCGGTCGGCCATGAGCTCGCGCGCGCGCCGGACCCGCCATTCGTATTCCTGCTCGGGAACCCCCGGCATCAGTGCACCGCTCCCGCGTGACGCAGGTCGGCCACGAGCGGAAGAACGCGTTCGCCAAATGCGCTTAGAATCGCGAAGTAGCGGCGGTACTGTTCGTCGTGAGACAAGCCCTTGATCGAGGGGAAATCGAGCACCAGCTCGTCGAAGCCGAGCTGGGCGATCGCCCGCACGCCGTCCTCCGAGCGATCGGCGTCGCCAATGACAATCAGCTCCTCGATCAGTGACTGCGGAATCGAGTCGGGATCGTCCATCCAGCTCAGCGCCCGTTCCTCGTCCAGGCCCATCTGCTTGCGCGCGTTCGGACTCACTCGGTAGACGAGGCGGGCAGCCAATCGCCTCAGCAGTTCGGCGTCGGGCTCGGGATCCTCGACCGTCCAGAAGCGTTGGTAGGCCACCAGGGTGAGATCCTCCCGCGATCGTCCCGCGTTCGCGAGACCGCGCTCGACATTCTGCAGGGCCCGTTGGTTGTATTCGGCGTTGGCTACGGGGAAGATCAACCCGTCCGCCACCTCGGCGATCGCGGTCTGGAGCTTCGGTGCCTCGCCTGCCGCAAAGATCGGGATCTTCTTTCCCGTGGCCGCCGACAACGGCACGCCGCGCAGCGTGAAGATCTCGCCCTCGTAGTTTGCCGCGCCGCCCCGCAGCAGCTCGTGCACTGCCTCCACGGCTTCCCGGACATGCGCGATCGGCCTTGACTGACGCATCCCCAGCGGGTGCAGTGCGTGGGTGCTGGAGCAGCCGATCGCCAAGCGCATGCGACCGTCGGAAAGCTCGTCGACCGTGGCGGCCATGCTCGCCATGATGATCGGGTGCATCAGGTATACCGAAGCCACCGCCAGCCCCAGCTGCACCGTACGCGTCTCCCGCGCGAACACGCCGAGCATGGAGAACGGCTCGCGCTTGAACGGGTTGCCTTCCGCCCAGACCGTGTCGAATCCGAGTCGCTCGGCGGTGCGAACATACTCGAGCTGCTGCTCGACTGACCAGTCGTTTTCGATCCGCACTCCAATCTTCATTTCCTCTCCTTCCGGCGCCTCACGCGACAAATAGCTCGGAGCTGAGCGGAGTGATCCGCTCCGGGCCGTCGGCGCGGACCACGTAGGTGTCCTCGTAGTTGAAACACGCCTCGCCCGGAACAAAGAGCCCGGGTTCGATATTCACCACCATGTTCTCCTCGAGCACCGTGTCGTCCCATGCAGCCAGGAACGGCGGCTCGTTCTTGCTGATTCCGACACCGTGGCCGGCAAGCGCGGCGGTGTGCTCGAAGCCCAGCCGCTCGGCTTCACGCTCCTTGATCTCCCATAGCTGCCGTGCCTCGACTCCCGGACGCAAATTGTCCTCGAGGGTCTTCGCCACCTTCATGCAGGCTTCGTACGTCGCGCGTTGCCGGGCGTTGGGCGGACCGATGACCGCGTTTCGGGCGATGTCGGACTCATAGCCCCCGAGCGACGCGCCGCTGTCGACGACGACCATGTCGCCGCGCTTGAACCGGTAGCCGGTCACATAGAACGGGCGCGGCCCGAATGAGTGGATGATCGCAAGCTGGCAGTGCTCCGGATCGGCGACCTCAGCACCAAGGCTGCCTGCGCGGCTGATCTTCGCCGCCAGCAAATCTGCCTCCTGAGCGCCCTCTTCCAAAAGGTCTAATGCGGCAGCAAGACCCTCGCAGTTGACCTCGGCGACACGTCGAAGGCCTTCGATGTCGTAATCGGTCTTCACACGAGTGATGTCCCAGAGCAACGACGGCGTATCCACGAGCAGGGCGCCGGCGGTTGCCTGTTCGACGACCTGGTAAACCGCCCGCGGCGTGTATGGCATCCAGCGCCCGCCTCGACCGCCGTGGCCAAATCCGATCCGCCGGGTCTTGAGCCCAAGCTCGACTACCCAGTCGCGCAGCGCCGGAATTACCAGGTCGTGCCGCTCGCCTTCCGGTTGGTTCCAGATATCGATGCAGCGAATGTCTTTGACCGAGGTGAAGGTTTTGGCGCGCTCGATGACCATCGGCCACGTGATGAACAGCGTCGGCTCACCTTCGAGCGGAATGGCGAGCCACGTCTCGCTGGCCCAGAGCGGCGCGACGTCGACATAGTTCGCGAGGTATCGAGCCCACTCGTATCCCCCGACCTCGTTGCCCGCGGAGTAGACGAGGAGCGCGTCGAGCTCGAGCCGCTCCATCTCGCCGCGGCAACGCCTCATCCGTTCTCCGGCGACCTCCGTGGGCAACGGATCGATCGTGCCGCCACCCATCTTCTCCGCGAGCTCGGCGCTGGTGAGCGGGAGCGCCACCTACACCTCACCGCCTGCTTGTTCGATCGCCTCAGCGGCGACCCGTCGGCTGGTCTCGTTGTGCAGGCGCAGCGCCGACTGGAGCCCGGCCAGATCGCGACGCTCGTAGGCGGCGACGATTGCGGCGTGCTCTTCGGTCACGTCGCGGAGCCACGGACCGCCGCTGCCGCGCAGGATCCGCTCCATCAGCAGGTTGACGCTCAGCCGCCGGAAGATGTCGGTCGCAAGCGGATTGCGGGCGAGGTCGATTTGGAAAGCGTGGAACGCCTGGTTGGCACGATGCCATATCGCAGGATCCATCGACGTCGCGTCAGTCCCTGCCGGCGGAAAGGTGGCGAGCATCAGCTGGTTCAGCCGCTCCAAGTCCTCGTCGGTAACCCGCCTGATGGTCCGCTCGGCGACCATCAGCTCCAGTGGCAGGCGCACGTCGTAGGCGTCGTGCATCACCTTCGTCGTGATCGGGGTGACGAAGTACCCCTTACGCGGCTGTACCGAGACGAGGCCCTCCGAGACGAGGCGGGTGAGCGCGTGGTGGACCGGGCTGCGCGAGACCCCCAGAGATGCCGCGACCCCTTGCAGGCTCAGCTGGTCGCGCGGTCGAACGCTGCCGCTGGCGAGGCTCGAGCGCAGCAGAGCGTAGACCTGATCATTCAGGTCCATTCGGGGGAGCGTGATGCGCGCTTCCACGGTTGAGATATGTAACATGTCAGAGGGCGTTTATGCAAGCGAGCGATACCACGGCCGCAGGGGCGGACGGGAGCTTCCTTCTCGCCGGAGGGCGACTCATCGACGGGATCGCGGACGAGCCCCGTGAGGATGTCGACGTGCTCGTTCGCGACGGGAGGATCGTGGCGCTCCCGTCCTCGGGCGCGGACAGGGCTGACGGCGCGACGGTGATCGACCTCCGAGGGGCGACGGTCCTACCGGGTCTGATCGATGCGCACGTCCACCTCGTCGGATGGAGGAGCGTTGACCAGGCGCGCTTTATCGCGGAGCCGCGGGAGCTGCGCACGATCCGAGCGGCCGCTGATCTGCGTGTTCTGCTGGAGCATGGCTTCACCACGGTGCGGGACATGGGGAGCGCCGACGGGATACACCTCCGGCAGGCGGTGGCTGAGGGAACGCTCGTCGGCCCGCGGATCCTCTCGGCCTACAAGATGATCTGCCAGACCGGTGGCAACGGCGACATGATGGCCACGGTGCCGCCCGAGCGCCTTCACGAGCTCGGCTGGCTGGCTACGCTGGCAGACGGCGTTGACGAGTGTCGGCGCGTGGCACGCCGGATGCTGCGCGCGGGAGCCGACTTCATCAAGATCTGCACCAGCGGAGGCGGGGCATCCGAACGCGGTGGTGCTTTGGAAGTGCAGTTCACGCTTCCGGAGGTCGAGGCCATGGCGCTCGAGGCACACCGAGCGGGGGTCAAGGTCGCCGCCCACGCCCACAACCTTGAGTCGATCCATCTCGCACTGGACGGAGGCGCGGACACGATCGAGCATGGCTCCGACATCGACGTCGAGTGTGCTCGCCGGATGGCCGACGAGGGCATACCGCTCGTCGCCACCATCGTCAACATCAAGGCTTTCGCGGAGCAAGGGGAGGCGCTCGGGGTCGCGCCGCCGATCGTCGAAAAGGCGCGTGAGAGCCTGCGCCGGAAGGGCGAGAGCATGATGCTCGCGTTCGAACAGGGAGTGACCATCGTGCACGGCGCGGACACCGGCGGCGCACCTCCCGCGATCCACGGGATCAACGCTGGGAACCTCACCCAGTTCGTGCTGGCAGGCATGCGTCCGATGGACGCCATTCTCGGCGCTACGCGGAACGCAGCCCAGGCGCTCGGTCTCGAGGACCAGATCGGGACGGTCGAGGTTGGAAAGGTGGCCGATCTCCTGGTGGTCAACGGCGATCCCCTCCATGACATCGCAATCCTCGAGCAGCCGGAGCGGCTGCTGATGGTGATAAAGGATGGCCAGGTCGTGGTCGACCGGGGCGAAGCGCATCTCGAGGCCCTGCGAAACGCGCTCTACGCCTGAGACAGGCCGTGAAACTCCTGGAGCCTGATATGTCACATGTTACATGTCCAGAAGGAGTGGTGCTCAAACCTGCCCGACCATCACGTGTTCCGCCCTGACGGTCTCGACGGCGGCGAGGCTGGAAGCCCTGGGGAGATCGTTCCAACCCGACATGACCCTGCTGATAGACCGGCGTCAGGGGCGAACCCGCCTCGGGCCGTGATGTAATTCCGCTTAGATGCTCGACCAGAGGCGTCTGCGCACGCTCTGTGAGGTGGGCCGGCTCGGGTCGTTCTCACAGGCCGCCGTCACGCTCTCCTATACCCACTCGGCCGTCTCGCAGCAGATCGCGTCACTCGAGCACGACCTTGGCGCCGCCCTCGTGATCCGCGGTCCGCGTGGCGCTCGCCTGACGGATGCAGGAAGGTTGCTCGTGGACCGCTGCACCGACATCTTCCGCCAACTGGAGCGGGCCGAGGCCGACGCGCGCATCCTGGCTGGGGTTCAACACGAGCAGCTGCGGGTCGTCGCCTTCACGAGCGTGGCAGCGTCGATCCTGCCTGTCGCGGTGTCCGACTTCCGGCACGCCTATCCCCACGTAAGACTGAACCTCGTCGATGGTGACCCGCTCACCGCCATGGACCGGATCAGGGCGGGGGAGGCCGACCTCGCGATCGTGCTTAGCGACAGCAATCTGCAGATCGTGCAACACGACGAGCAGGTGGTGACACTGTTGAACGAGCCGATGCACCTAGTCCTGGCGAAGACTCACCGGCTCGCGCACCGCCGGACGGTGAGGCTGGCTGAACTCGCTGACGACGACTGGATTTCGAACCACGCGCCCACGTACCACCGCTTCCTCCAAGCCGTCTGCCAGCGCGCCGGCTTCGATCCGAGCGTCACGGTTGAGACCGACGATCTGGACACCGCGCTGAAGCTGATCGCTTCGGGCGTCGGCATCGCGCTGTTGCCGCGCCTCGCCCTCGGAAACGCGACCGGCGTAGCGATCTGCCGCATCACGCCGCGGCTCGAGCGTCAGGTCGGCGCTGTGCTCTCGCCGGATGCCTCCGGCAACCCTGTTGCGCGCGCGTTTGTCGAGGCGCTCCGTCGCTCTAGCGCGACCGTCCCATAGTCGAGGCTGGCTCCAGCGACGCCGCCCAGCACCACTCGGCCCTGATGTAAGCCCTGCTTACACCTGTGGTGCTGTAAGCCTTGCTTGACCACTCGGCAGCGTCTGCGATATTCACGCACGCCTTGTCGCCGATCTCGACATCCACAACCGAGACCCGGAAGCCCACGAGATGCGTGCGTCCGGCGTAGGCCTGGGATCGACATGAGCTACCGCGTCGCTATCGACATCGGTGGAACGTTCACTGATTGCGTAGTCATCGACGACGGCGGCGCTCGTAGCGTCGCGAAGAGCCTGACCACGCATGAGGACCCGATCCGAGGAGTTATCGCCGCAGCCACAATGAACGCGAACCAGCGCGGTCTCGAGCTTGCGACGCTTCTGGAGGAAACAGCCTCGTTCGTCCACGGCACCACCGTCGCTACAAACGCGGTTTTGACCAGGACCGGAGCGAAGACTGCTCTGATCATTACCAAAGGCCATGAGGACACGCTGCCGATCGGCAAGGTTCAGTCGCACATAGCGGGTCTGTCGGAGCGCGAGATCGTCCACCTGTCCCGGCTCGACAAGCCGGTCCCCATCGTCCCGCGTGAGCTGATCCGAGGGGTAACCGAGCGGGTCGATCGTGACGGTGAGGTGATCGTGCCGCTGGACCTATCCGAGGCGCGGGCGGTGGTCGACGACCTCAGCGCCGCCGGCGTCGAGGCCATCGCGGTCTGCTTCCTGTGGTCCATCTCGAACGCGTGTCACGAGCAGACAATGAGGCGGGTGATCGAACAAGCCGCGCCCGAAGTGCTCGTTGCATGCTCACATGAGATCGCTCCGGTGCTGGGCGAGTACGAGCGCGCGGTGGCCACGGTCCTGAACGTGTACGTTGGCCCACAGGTCACGCGCTACCTTGAGCGGCTGGAGCGACGACTGCAGCGCGAGGGGCTGCGGGTGCCGCTGCTCGTCATGCAGTCCAACGGGGGGCTGTCCTCCGCCCGCGAAGCAAGCCGCGTCCCGTTGTTGACACTCGACTCCGGACCCACCGCGGGGATCCTCGGCTGCCAGCACCTCGCGCCGATCTACGGTGAGCGGGATGTGATCTGCACCGACGTCGGAGGCACCTCGTTCGACGTCGGTCTGATCCTCGGAGGCGCGCCGCAGTTCGAGTCCGAACCGGTCGTCGCCCAGCACCGGTTCCGGCTGTCGAAGGTATCGGTCCGCTCGATTGGCGCCGGCGGCGGGAGCATCGGCTGGGTCGACGAAGGCGGGCTGCTCCGCGTCGGTCCGCAGAGCGCGGGATCGCGTCCCGGTCCAGCGTGCTACGGGCTCGGCGGGCAGTTTCCGACCGTCACCGATGCGGACCTGGCGCTCGGATATCTCGACCCCGAGTTCTTCGTCCGGGGCCAAATGCGCCTCGACCGCGATCAGTCAATGGCCGTTCTCAAGCCACTCGGCGCGGAGCTCGACATGCAGCCCGAGGAGGTGGCGCTCGGCATCTTCCGGATTACCAACGCTCAGATGGGGGATCTGATCCGCCGGACGACGATCGAGCGCGGGCATGATCCTCGCCAGTGCGTGCTCGTCGCGTACGGCGGGGCAGCGGCCACCCATGCCGCCTTTTACGGAACCGATATCGCCGCCAAGACGATCGTCATCCCGCCGGGCTCGACCGCTTTCTCCGCGCTGGGCATGCTGACGTGCGACATCGTCCACGTCGCCGAGGCCTCGAAGGTGGCCCGGTCACCGTTCGATGTCGAAACGCGTGTCAGCCGTCGAGCGCGAGTGGCGGCGGCTTGAAGCAGCGGTGCTCGCCCAGTTCGAACGCGAGGGCGTCCGCGCCGATGCTGTCGAGACGGAGTGGACCGCGCGCACGCGCTACCACCGGCAGGCACACACGGTCGACGTCCGGGCGGACCCAGGTCAGGTTTCCACCTCCTCGCTGATGGACCTCCAGCTGGCGTTCGAACGACGCTACCGCGAGATCTACGGCGAGCGCGCGGTCGTACCCGACGGACGGATCGAGTTGGTCATGTTGAGGGTGGTCGGATCGCGCCGGCTCGATTCGCCCGTGTTCAGCAGGCGCATCTCGTCGGAACGAGGATCGGACCGGGCGCACAAGGGAACTCGCCGTGCGTACTTCGACGGCGACGGCTTCATCGACGTTGACGTGTTCAACGGCGAGGCGCTCGGCCCGGGCAACCCGATCGCCGGGCCGGCGATCATCGACCGCGTGGGCGACACCGTGGTGGTTCCGCCGGGCGTCCGTGCCGAGGTCGACGCGTTCACCTCGCTCACGCTGCACGTTGACAGCCCAGTTCCAGCCGAGCTCGCTCCGTGGGTCTGAAGGTGGATCCCGTCACCTTCGAGGTGATCCGCCATCGTCTGTGGGCGATCAACGACGAGCAGGGGATGATCGCGGCACGGCTGTCGGGCTCACCTGTGGTGTACGAAGCCCTCGACATGAACTCGGGGCTGTTGACAGCCAATGGCGAGCAACTGTTCACAGGCGTCTACATCCTCACCCACGCCGCCGATCTGCAGATCTTCGTTGAGCACGTTCTGGCGCAGTGGCCCTATGAAGACATTCGCGAAGGTGACATGTTCTTCACCAACGATCCCGCTGCGGGCGCCATTCACGCCAACGACGGGATCCTCGCCACGCCGATCTTCTGGGAAGGACAGATCGCGTCTTGGGCGGCGATCGTCATGCACGACCCCGACGTCGGGAGTCCGGTCCCCGGCAGCTTTGTCGTGGGCGCCGCCGATCGCTTTGGAGAGGCTCCCCTGTTTCCGCCGCTGAAGCTGGTCGAGCGGTTTCGCGTCCGAGAGGACATCGCGGGCGCGATCAGACGAAACCACCGAACGCCTGAGCAGACCGAATTCCAGGTGCGCGCCAGGATCGCGGCGCTGGAGGTCACACATCAGCGCATCCACGGGCTGATCCGCGAATACGGCATCGATGTCTTCATGGCCATTCAGGAGGAGATCCTCTCGTACGTGGAGCGCGTCGTTCGCCGCCGGCTCGTGGACATACCCGATGGGTCCTGGTGCGACGAGGTCTACATCGATCACGACGGCAACAACAACGTGCTGTACCCCATCCGGTGTCGGCTGATTAAGGCCGGTGGCTCGCTCGTGGCGGACTTCACGGGCACGGCGGAGCAGGCGCCGGGCTCGATCAACTGTGCGCGCAGTGGACTTGAGGGCGGCCTCTATGCCATGTTCCTGATCTTCCTGTGCCACGACCTCCCGTGGGCGGCCGGAGCCGCCCGCCGGGTCATCGACATCATCTCCGAGGAGGGTACGGTCAACAACGCGATCGGCGCGGCTGCTACCAGCATGGCTTCGATCATGGGCTGCCTCGGAACCGTTCAGGTGGCGCATGCCGTGTTCGCGAAGATGCTCCTGTCCGCCAGATCGGCCGCGCTGCGCTCGGAGGCGCACGCGCCGTGGGTCCCGTTCATAAACGCCAGCGTGCTCGCCGGGACCGATCACGAGGGGCAGCGGTTCGTCTACCCGATGCTCGAGGACTACGGGGGTGGAGCAGGTGCGCGAACGTTCGCCGACGGCATCGATTGCTCTGGGCATGTCACGGCCCTCGCCTCGATGGTGGGAAACGTCGAGGTGACAGAGGAACGGATCCCGATCCTGTTCCTATACCGCCGGGAAGGAATGGACAGCGGCGGCCCCGGCCGCTTCCGCGGAGGCGTCGGCCTCGAGACAGCGTTTACGCCACACAAGAGTCCGGCGCCGATCGCCGACATCATTACGGGCTCTGGGCGGAGCTATCCGGCGGCGCACGGCCTCGGCGGTGGCCACCCAGCGCCGCTACACGGGAACTTCATTCTGCGCTCGACCAACGTGGACGCGATCTTCGCCGGCGGGCGAATCCCCTCCTCAGAGGTCGATCTCGCGTATCAGCGGCGGGAGGAGCTCGAGGCGAAGCAGACGACGGTGCTGCAAGACCGCGATGTGCACATCTTCCTCGTGACCGGTGGGGGCGGGTACGGCGATCCACTCCGTCGGACGCCGGAGCGGGTTGCGCGCGATGTCAGAGATGGACGAGTCTCGGAAGCGGTCGCGCGGGACATCTACGGGGTCGTGCTTCGCGATGGCCGGGTCGACGCCGGCGCGACAGCGGCAGCACGCGAGACGATCCGCCGCGATCGCATCCGGCAGGGCCGCCGCGCGGTGGTCCGGCGGAGAGGACCAGAAGATTGACGATGGCAGGGTCCTACACCCACTCGCCGATACCGTGGAGGCGGTCGAAAGCGACGGGGACGCGTACACACGCTGCACGGTCTGTCACTGGCGATTCGGGGGCTACACCGAGGACCCCAAGCATCGGTCGCTCGTGCGCGAGCATTCGGTTCCGGATTTGAACCCGCTCAACGTCGACGGACCCATCGACGGAGTGGTTGCACGCGAGTTCGTATGCCCAGGGTGCGGCACGCTGATCGGCATCGACATCCAGCGGCCGGACGACCCGCTGCTTCGGGAAGCGATCCTGGGGACGCGCGACCACGTCTCCCCGTGAGCCGCCGCGGCAGCTGCCCGACGTAAGCCGAACTTACAGCTTCGGTCATGGAATTTGGCGTTGACGGTGTTCGCGGACGGTCGGATAATGGGCTCCCAAGGAGGGTGTGACACTGCCTAAATACCTATTGCTGGTCACCCAAGCCGAGAAGGGAAAGGCGTCGATGAAGCTTGGACCGCGGCGGGTGAACCGGGCCCGCCGAGCCGCTGAGCAACTTGGCATCACGGTCATGGTCGACTGGATGCTCCAAGGCGAGTACGACCTCGGCGCTTACATCGAGGCGCCGAACGACGAAGCGCTGTCGGCATGGCTCATCGTGCTCGGGGAGATCGGAAACCGGTTCAACGTGCATCGTGCATTCGAGCCGGACGAGTACCAGCGCATCCTCGACTCTGTCCCGGAGGTCGAGGAGACACCGGTCTAAGCCGCGCCACGACCCCCGGCCAGGCGCGTTGGCATGCAAGAACTCAGCTCGCACGATATCTCGACGGGACAATCGGGGCACGATCGTGAGCGCGCCAAGCACGGGCTGATCCCGCCGATACCGCTCGACGTGTGGCGCGATCGGATCAGCCGCTGCCGGAGCGCGATGGCGGAGGAGGACATCGACGTCCTCGCTCGTCTATTCCGCCGGCTCGCCATCTGGCGGCTACGAGTGGGCCCGATACTTCGCCAACTATCTCGACGCGACCCCGCTGTGGGCGAGCGAGGTGTTCATCGCGATCCCGCGCGAAGGCGACATGACCCTGTGGACGACGTGGCCCTTGATGGTCGAGCGGGCCAAGGAGTTCTCGCCAGTCGAGGACGTGCGCCTGATCGAGGTCTGGGCGCAGACCGGCCGCGAGCGCCACGCCGAGGTGGGGCCGACGCTGAAGGGCTATCTCGAGGAGCATGGGCTGAGCCGCTCGCGCATCGGCTTTGGCCATGGCGGTCGTGGCGGCGGCTGGATGGCCTCGACCCCGGAGGCCGTCGTGCGCGCGGTCCGGTATGCAGCCGCGGACGCCGAGCTGGTCGACGCGTCCCGGCTCATGTGGCGGGTCGTACGGGTCAAGACCGCGTACGACATCGCGCAGTTGACGCGCGCAAGCCAGGTCAACTGCGATGCGCTGGCCGCCGCGCTCGCGAACGTCCACGCGGGAACGAGCGAGGCGGACATCCTCGCGGACAAGATCCGGTACGCCGCGGAACACGGCGCCGAGTTCGCGGACTTCGACCACGGCGGCGTCGCGGTCACGCATCCGCAAGGCCTCCGACCGATGTTCATCACCAACTACCGGTTCCAGCCCGGCGACATGTTCATGGTCGACAGCTGGGCTCGGATCGGCGGCTTCGAGTCGGACATCGGGCGGGTGGTGGTGATCGGCGAGCCGAGCGACCGCCAGCGGCGTTGCTATGAGGTGACGATGGACGTGGCGCGCCAGATGGAGGAAGCGCTTCGGCCAGGCGTGTCGGCGCGCGAGCTCTGGCAGATCAAGGATCGGGAGACCAGGGCGGCGGGGTACCGGATCACGATCCCGTTGGCCGGCCACGCGGCCGGTATTTCGCGCAACGAAGAACCGTATTTCGTGCCGTGGGAGGACACGGTAATCGAAGAGAACATGACCGTGGCAATCGACGTCGGCGTGTTCGACCCGCCGGAGGCGTGCTTCATCTTCGAGGAGACGTATGTCGTTCGGGGCGACCGGAACGAGCGGATCACGCCGCTCACATCCGAGCTGTTCATCGCATGAGCGGCGGGACTGAGTCCAACGCGGGCGCTGTCTCGAAGCGTGACGAAGAAAGGTGAGACCAGTGAGAACAATAGGTTTTTTCATGGCACTTGCGGCCATAACGGTTTTGGTGACCGGGTGCGGCTCGTCAGCGTCGTCCTCAGGGTCTTCGAAGGCACCGATCAAGATCACGATCATTGGCGGCTTTAGCTCATCGACCCCAGTCGAGCTAGACCCCGAAGCGGCGGCCGGGGCGCGCGCTCGGGTCGCCGAGATCAACGCTAAGGGTGGCATCAACGGCCGAAAGGTCGAGCTCGTCGTGTGTAACGATCAGGTCAACCCAAACACGGCGGGTAACTGCGCCCGCAGTGCCGTGGCAGATGGATCAGTTGCCCTCGTGGGCACGGTGGGCTTCGAGCAAATCCAGACCTACCCGGTCATCCAAGCGGCCGGGATGGTGAGCCTCGGCGCATTTCCGGTCGCTGCCCCGATTGGAAACAGCCCGAGCGCCGTCTGCTTTACAGGGGGCGCGGAGGCAGAGATTTTCGCTCTTCCGACCCTGCTCCATCAGCGCGGAGTAACTCAGGTCTCGGCGCTGATACCAGGAGGGCTTGGCGTTGCCACGACGGCCCTAGAGCGGGTGTTTACTGAGGGCGCGAAGGCAGGAGGAGTCCCGATCGGGGCAACCTCGGAGTTCCCCGCCACGAGCGCCCAGTTCGACGCCCCCGTGTCCAAGGCGCTCACGCCAGGAACCAACGGCGTCATTGCGTTTGCGGCTGGGGCCGCGCAGGGGCCGCTCGTGCTCGCGGTCCAAAGCGCCGCTCCGAAGGCCAAGATTGGCGTCGCGGCCGCGGCGATGTCGCCGAGCGTGATCAAATTCCTGGGGGCGCGCGGCAACGGGATCCTGGCGGCCGGCCAGGGCGAGCCTCCGACCTCGAACGTCGCCGGAATTCAAATGTTCAACCACGACATGGATACCTACCAGCCCGGAGCGGCCAAGGACGACCTGTCCATCAATGCCTGGGCTTCGGTGTGGTTGTTCCAACGGTTGGCCCAGTCGATGTCCTCCATCAGCCGAGCCAACGTGTTACACGCCGCCAAGTCGCTTGACAACTACAATCTGGGCGACATTTACGGTCCCCTGACCACGATCCGGCCGTTTACCGGCTTTCCCGGCGATAAGTGCGTGGCCAACAACACCGTCGTGGGCGAGGTGCTGAACGGCGGCCAGTTTCATCGAATCGCCCGGATTACGGCGTTCAAGTGATTCCGGTGTTCAGGGTCTCCTAGCAGCTCCACGGCGCCTGGAAGGCGATTGAGAGATGGCCAGCGCCCTTACGTTCGGCTTGCTCGGCTTGGGCGTAGGTGCAACCTATGCCCTCGTCGCGCTGGGGATCGTCCTGATTTATCGTGGTTCGGGCGTGGTCAACTTCGCGCAGGGCGGCATCGCGTTCGTCGGGGCGTACGCGTACTTCGGCTTGCGCAACGCCGGCGTTCCTGCGGTGGCCGGGATCTTGCTCGGCACGGTCGCCGCAGCCGCGCTGGGGACAGCCGTGTGCATCGGGATCATGCGCCCTTTGAAAGGCTCGTCGCCGCTCACGCGGATTGTTGCCACGCTCGCCGTGCTGACGACGATCCAGGGTATCGGCGTGCTGACGTTCGGCACGAACACGAGCTATGTCAGACCGATCTTCTCGATACACGAGGTGAACGTCCTCGGTGCCCATGTTGGCCAGGACCGGTTGGTGTTGGTCCTGATGGCACTCGTCCTTACGGCGATCTTGGCGCTGACCTATAGGCTGACGACGTTCGGCCTGAGCACCTCCGCAGTGGCCGAGAACGAGGTCGCCCTTGCGGCGCTCGGCCGCTCTCCCAACCTGGTCGGCGCGCTGAACTGGGGCATCGGGGGCGGTCTCGCCGGCCTGGCCGGGATCCTGGCGGTGCCCATTGTCGGCCTGTCGATCGGTCAGCTCGCGCTGCTCCTGTACCCAGCGCTCGCCGCTGCACTCGTCGGCGGGTTCTCGTCCTTCTGGCTGACCTGCGCGGGCGGGCTGGCGGTCGGAGTGATCGAGTCGGAGATCACCCGGTTTACATCGAGCTCGAGTTGGCCGCCCGCGGTCCCTTTTCTGGTCATCATCGCGATACTGGTTCTCCGGGGCCGGGGGCTGCCGCTCCGAGGCTACGTCGCCGAGAGATTTCCGCGTGCAGGTTCCGGACAGATCCGCTGGCCGATCGTCGTTCCGCTCGTGATCGCTGCGGCAGTCGGGATCTCGCTGCTCGGTGCCAATGCGGCGACGGCCGTCTCGCAGTCGGCCGGTGTGGCGATCATCGGACTGTCGGTCGTGGTCGTCACCGGATGGGCGGGTCAGCTTTCGCTAGCTCAATTCGCGATGGCCGGAATGGGGGCATTCATTGCGGCCAAGCTCGCGGCGAACGGCCATGTCCCGTTCTGGGTCGCGCTGCTGATCGGTGCCGCCGGGACCGTCCCCGTTGGCTTCGCGATTGGGCTTCCGGCGCTTAGGACTCGGGGAGTGAACCTCGCAATCGCCACGCTGGGGCTGGGTCTGGCCATTGAGACCGTTGTGTTCGGCAATCCCAACTACACCGGCGGCATACTTGGGCTCAACGTCTCGCCGCCGCACGTGGCTGGCCTCGACCTGAATCCTGTGGTGCATCCGAGCCGCTACGCGACGTTCGCGCTGCTTTGCTTTGTGGCGCTCGCGGTTCTCGCCGCCAACATGCGCCGCGGCCAGGTCGGCCGCCGGCTGCTCGGGGTTAGGGCGAGCGAGCGAGCGGCAACCGCGGTTGGGATCAACGTGCTCGAGGTGAAGCTGTTCGCTTTCGCGACCGCAGCCGGGATCGCAGCCGTCGGCGGGATCCTGCTGGCATTCCTGACCCCCAGTATTCAGTTCGACCAATTCAGCGTCGATAACTCCGTGAATGTGATCTTGACCGTTGTGATCGGCGGCATCGGCTTCATCGGAGGAGTGATCCCTGCGGCGCTCTCGGCACCTGGAGGGCTGCTCTACAACGTATGGAGCAAGCTGTTCAACTGGGACAGTTACCAGTCGGTCGTCACCGGGGCACTCGCCATCCTGACCACCATGATGGCGCGCGACGGGATCGCCGGACAGATCACCACCTCCATGCACCGGATCCTGCGGGGTCAGGACCCGGCATCGAAAAGCGTCGGGCCGCTGGCCGCGCGTTCCGCCGAGCCGGTGCGAACACCCAGAGCGCACGACATCCTGGAGCTCCGGAGCCTAAGCGTGCAGTTCGGCGGCGTAATCGCGCTCGACAACGTGTCACTGCGCGTTCCCCCGGGAGAGATCACCGCGCTGATCGGGCCCAACGGCGCCGGCAAGACCACCTTGATCGACGCCGTCACCGGCTTCACCTCGTACCGCGGCAAGATCTCGCTCGGCGAGCGAGATCTGCGCGACCCTCCCACCGTACCGGAGGGCACGGCTTGGATTGGGACGTTCGTTCCAGGGCGTCGAACTGTTCGATGACCTGACGGTGCTCGACAACCTGCGTGTAGCGTCAGATCCCGGGTCGCCGCGGCGTCTACTTGACCGACTTCGTGCGTCCCACCAGGCCGAGGCTGTCTGACGAGGCACTCGCAGCGATCGACGAGTGCCGGCTCGGGCGTGACCTCGGTCGCCTACCCGATGAGCTCCCATTCGGGCGACGTCGCGTAGTAGGGATCGCACGAGCGATCGCGGCGCGGCCGCACGCCCTGCTGCTTGACGAGCCCGCAGCGGGTCTCAGCGCTGACGAGATTCGCGACATTGACCAGCTCCTCCGCCGGCTGGCCAAGGAGTGGAACCTCGCGGTGCTGCTGGTCGAGCATGACGTCGAGCTAGTGTTGGGCGTCTCCGACACGGTGGCGGTGCTCGATTTTGGGCGCCTGATCGCCCACGGGACGCCAGATGAGGTGCGGAGCGACGAAGCCGTCATCGCAGCGTACCTGGGGTCCGACGACGCCGCGCTTACTGACTCATCCACGGGCGCTGCACTTTGACCGTCTCTCGTTCGGGCGGGCCTACCGACGAGCTGCTCCGTGCCGACCGGCTATGCGCCGGGTACGGTCACGTGCCGGTCGTCCACGACCTGGACCTGGTCGTTCGAAAGGGCGAGGTGGTCGGCCTGATCGGTCCCAACGGGGCCGGAAAGACGACGGCGCTGCTGACGCTCGCCGGCGCACTGAAGCCCCTGGATGGCACCGTGTTTTGGCTTGGCAAACCGACCACGACGCCGCTTCACCGTCGCGCCCGCGACGGACTCAGCTTCGTCCCCGCGGAGCGATCGGTATTCATGGGACTAAGCGGCCAGCAGAATCTGCGGCTTGGTCGAGGCATGCCTGAGCGCGCCCTGGACCTCGTTCCCGAACTGCGGCCTCATATCAACCGGAAGGCCGGCCTCCTCTCTGGCGGGCAGCAGCAGCTACTCACACTCGCACGAGGGCTGGCCTCCGACCCGCACCTGCTCATGGTCGACGAGCTGTCGCTGGGGCTAGCACCGCTCCTAATCCGGCGCCTCATGTCGACGATCCGCGCCGCTGTTTCTAGCCGAGGCCTTGGTGTGCTGCTCGTCGAGCAGCACGTCCACAATGCGCTTGAGGTCGCAGACCGCATCTATCTCCTACGCCGCGGGCGGGTAGTGCTCGCTGGGTCGGCGTCGGAGCTGCGCGGTCGCCAAGCGGACATCGAAAACGAGTACATCGCCCGCGATCCAACTTCTGAGCCTTCCGCGCCCGGCGCGGACGCGCGTGCAGGAGAGCAAGCGGATGCCAATCATTGACGTGCACAGCCACCTCTTTCCCAGATCGTGGCAGAGACTCGGTTACATGCCAGACGACCTTTTCGAGGTTCAAGGACTGCTCGAACGCCAGGAGGAAGCCGGGATCGACGTGAACGTGATCTCGGATCCGCACATCTGGTACGGCGACCTCGACCTGGGGTCGATCGAGTGCGCTCGCGAGTACAACGACTTCGCCGCAGATCTCCAACGCGAGCATCCCGGCCGCGTCGCCGGTCTGGCCACCGTGACGCCGTGGCGTGGACCGGAGCACCTCGCGGAGGCCACGCGCGGGGTACGCGAGCTGGGTCTGCACGGGATAGCGATACCGACGAGCGACCGCGGCCGTTACCTGGAGAGCGCGCCCGATCGAGTTCTGGGAGCTCGTGCTTGAGCTCGGCGTTCCCGTGTTCGTCCACCCGGGAGGCGCGGTGGTTGGCCAGGAGCTTATGGACGCGTACAGATTGGGCGAGGTTTGCGGACGGCCGCTCGACATGACCCTCACGCTCGCCCGCTTCATCTTGTGGGGGACGTTCGAGCGCTTTCCGTCGCTCGCGCTTCTGTGCGCCCACGCCGGCGGTGCGATCTGCACGGTCGCCGATCGGTTGGACTTCGGCCACCAGCTTCGGGACTACGCGCCGCTTGGACCGTGGGGCGAGCACCGGCTGGCCGACCCGCCATCGACGTTTGTCGAGCGACTGCACCTGGACACCGTCACGTACGGGATCGCGCCACTGAGGCTTGCCCTGGACACGGTCGGAGCACGGCGGCTACATCTGGGCTCTGACAACCCGCCGGTCCCGTTCCCGCCGTCGCGCCACATCGCGCTCGTGCAGGACCTCGACCTCGACGAGGCGGACCGGGCATTGGTCGTCGGCGGCAACGCTGTCGAGCTGTTTCGGCTCCGGGGAACCTGAATCGCTCGTCTGCGCCAACGCGGGGACATGTGCGCGACAGCCTCCGCGCCCCCGTGAGAGCTCGGAGAAGACGATCAGGCTCGATCCTCGATGTGGGATGATGTACCAGCATCGCTGATGCAGTCAGACCAAACGGACCTCTCCCAGCGCTCGATCCCACACCGGATCCCGAGGCCGGTTGCTCGTCTCGTCGGGGTGTTTAGCGTTGATCGGGCCTCTTGCAGAACGCTGTACGCGATGCAACTCGCGAGCGGCGTTGCGGTGACCTCGGAACCGGGCAGATGTCCTGTATGTGAATCGTTTACCTGCGAGCTGGCGCGAGAGTTAGAACGACAGCGGTGAGTCCTCCCTCGGTCGGGCGAACGCGATCCCGGGATTGAGGATTATTGGAGGTTATGGCGTGAGGGTTGGGCGCCTCAATCATCTCGAGGGGCCCGTGTCGGCGTAGTCGTAGAAACCGCGTCCGGTCTTGCGGCCCAATAGGCCGGCCTCAACCATCCGGTTTAGCAGCGGTGGCGGTACATTGGATGGGTCGCGAAACTCGTCGTGCATCGATTCGGCGACGAACTGAAGCGTGTCGAGACCGATCAGGTCGGCCAGCGCGAGGGGTCCCAACGGGTGGGCGCAGCCGAGCACCATCCCGCGGTCGATGTCCTCCTTGGACGCAAAGCCCGACTCGTACATCCTGACTGCCGAGAGGATGTATGGCACGAGCAGCGCGTTGACAATAAACCCGGCGCGGTCCTGTGAGTCGATCACCTGCTTGCCCAGCCCTTGGGCGAACGCCTCGGCCTCGGCCAGCACCGCCTCGGAGGTCATGATCGAGCGGACGACCTCGACGAGCTTGAGCACGGGGACGGGGTTGAAGAAGTGCAGGCCAAGCACGCGTTCGGGCCGCGAGGTCTCCGCGGCGAGCTTCATGATCGGAACCGACGAGGTGTTGCTGGCTAGAAATCGCGCGTCGGGGAGTATCCGGTCCAGCTCGCCGAACACCTTCCGCTTGGCGCTTTCGGACTCGACGATCGCCTCAATCGCGACGTCGGCACCGGCCAAGTCCTCGAGACTGGTCGCGCAGGCGAGTCGGTTCAGCGCATCGGCTTGAGCGTCTTCATCTAGCTTTCCCGCCCTGAGCGCCCGCGTCAAGGACCGCTCAACCGAGCGGCGCGTGGCCTCCGCGTGCTCGGGATCGACCTCGATGACGGTGACATCCATCCCCGCCCGCGTGCATACCTCAGCGATCCCCGAGCCCATCAGCCCGCCGCCGACCACGCCAACACGCATAACCCTCACCTCCGACAGCTCATCTCTCAACGATCGTAGTCTGCCGCTCTGGGGCAACCGCCAGGCGACAGAGGTCGCCGGCAGACCTCCGGGTGCGCGTTTCGACCGTGGAGGGCTACCCACGACGCCGCTGAAACCGACCGTAGGCCAACGTGCCCGGCCGCGGGCTTGCGCTGTTGGCGTCGGCGGCTAGGGGCGGTGGCATCTGGGGTAGACAAGGTTCGAGCCAAGCCAGTGCCAGGAGGTTTCATGGAACCGCGTCCAGTGCCTGCTCTGCGGCCGCAGGGCGTTGATAGCTACAAGGAGGTCTCGCTCGAGCGCACCCACGACGGGCAAGTCGGAGTGCTCACGTGGCAGACGAAGCGGATGAATCCGTTATCAGCTGATCTCAGCAATGAGCTCGTCGCGGCGATCGAGGAGGCCTACGCCGATGAGCGCCTGAAGATTGTGGTGCTTCGTGGCGTGGGTGGGTTCTTTTCGGTCGGCGATGACCTGGTGGAGATGGACCAGGGCGCATGGGGAGACCCAAACCAAGTGATGCGTCGCATTCGCTTTTACCAGCGGTTCGCCAACACGATCGAGGAGCTCGACAAGGTGACGATCGCCGTGGCCGAAGGCTTTGTCCTCGGCGGCGGTCTAGAGATCACTATGGCCTGCGACTTCGTGCTCGCCGCGGAGAGCTGCCGCTGGGGGATGCCCGAGGTTGACAGCGGCATGACTCCCGGTTGGGGCGGGACGACTCGCATGATCCGCCTGATCGGCCGTCGCCGCGCGAAGGAGGTGAACATGATCGGCGCCCTCCACACCGCGGCGCGAGCCGTCGAGTGGGGGCTCTTCAACCGCGCCGTACCCGATGAAGAAGTTGACGCAGAGCTCGCGCGACTGATCGACGTGCTGCTGGTCAAGAACCAGCAAACGATGCGCCAGCTCAAGTTCGTTCTCAACAAGAACGCGGATGCGGATATCCAGACAGCGCTTGCATTCGAAGCGATGAACGAGGTGATCACTTCCGCTGTCAACTGGAGGCCCGAGACGCCAAAGATCCCTGACGCGGAACCCGGCCGCGGGCTCGAGGCGTTCGCCGAGAAGAATGAGCTCTGGCAACGCCGTCGCGAACGTGCGATCGACTTCTGGAGCGGCTAAGGCTTAGACGCCAGTGCTGCGCACAGATCTGATCCGACCGATTCCCGAGCTGTTGTCAACGGCCGCGGAGCGCCATCCGGACAAGCTCGCCTTCCGCGATGCCGACCGTGCGCTGAGCTACGGACAGCTTTCTGAGCGGACAGGCAGGCTGGCCGGGCACCTCCGGTCGCTGGGGGTGCAGGACGGCGACCGGGTCGCGATCTACCTCAAGAACGGGGTCGCGCACGTCGAGAGCTACCTCGGGATCGCCCGAGCAGGAGCGATCGGGGTCCCAATCAACGTTCAGGCTGCGCCCGGAGAGGTCGAGCACATGCTGTCCGATTCCGGGGCGCGAATCGCGATCACCGATGCTGAGCATGCCGAGCGGCTCGAGCTCGAACGGGTGATCACGGTGGGTACAGCGGACGGCAACGGACTCGACTTCGAGGTCCTCGCGACGAGCGATCCTGACCAACCACCCCGAGACACTCTTGGCCTACGCGACCCAGCTTGGATTCTGTACACCTCTGGCACCACCGGCCGCCCCAAAGGAGTGGTGCTCACACAACACGGGTTCCTGTGGGTGGTGGCCGCGTGCTGGGCGCCAATCGTTGGGTACGGCCCGCACGACTTCGCCCTCTCGCCGCTGCCTCTCTTCCATTCCTACGCGCTCAACGTGTCCGTGCTTGCTCCACTCGCCACCGGCGCAAGCGAGTACGTGATGGAGCGGTTCTCACCAGAGGAGTGCCTGCGGCTGCTACGGACAGAGGCCATCACCTTCTTCCCAGGGGTGCCGACGATGTTCCACTACCTGCTTCATACGCTGGGTGGTGAAGAACTTCGGGCAAAAGCGCTGCGGGTATGCGTTTCGGCCGGTGCGATCATGCCGGCCACGCTGAATGAGGAGTTCGAGCGGGCGACCGGCGTGACCTTGCTCGACGGGTACGGGATCACCGAGACCTCAACGATGGTGACCCAGTCCTGGCCCACGGGTGCGCGACCAATGGGCTCATGTGGTCTGCCCGTGCCGGGTTCGTCGGTACGAATCGTGGAACCGGGAAGCGACTGCGACGTGGCGCCGGGAGAAAGCGGCGAGTTGATCGTGCGTGGACCGCACGTGATGCTCGGTTACCACGAGCGGGAGAAAGAGACCGCTGAGGCACTCCGGAACGGCTGGTACTACACGGGCGACGAGGCGACCAGCGATGAGAACGGCTACCTGACGATCACGGGTCGTATCAAGGAGCTGATCATTCGCGGTGGCGAGAACATCGCCCCATTTGAGGTCGAGCAGGTGGTCAGCCAGCACGAAGCAATCTTCGATTGCGCCGTCGTGGGCCGGCGGCACGACGAGCTGGGCGAAGTTCCGGTCCTATTCGCGGTACCTGTGGAAGGCGAAGAAATCGATCCCGAGGAAGTCAAACGCTTCTGCGGGGAACAACTCTCCTCGTTCAAGGTACCGGCCGAGATCTATGTGGTCGATGACATTCCCAAGACTGGCTCGGGCAAGGTCAAGCGGCACGAGCTCGCAGAGCGAATTCCAACCTCAGCGCCGCTGGCTCACTCGGGTCGCTGAATTTCTGCCACTCGGCTAAAAATCGACGGACGACCTTGCCGCTCTCGGCAGAAGCAGTCACCTCGCGTGCTGCAAGGCTCACCGGGAGGCCGATCTCGAGGTAGACGGAGGGCGGTGGAAGCGATGACTTGCGCACGCTCCCGCTTCCACCGCTGCGTCTGGCCCTGCTGTCACGAGCCGATCCGGTCGCCGACACACCGATGATTAGGTGAACTGAGCCTGGTCGGCGGCATAGTACGGTCCCTCGACCGCGTTTATGACGCCGATCCTCAGCTCGTGGCCGCTCGAGCGCTTCCAGCTGCAGAACGTGTGTCCGAGGGCGCCCTGGCAGCCCTCGAATGACCAGCCGTCGCCGGGCGAGAAGTTCTGGGCGAAGATCTCGTTCACCGCCGCCGGGGTGGCGTTCTTGCCGGCCTGATCGTGGTTGTGGGCCGCCCATGCGTTGAACACGTCCTGGGCGGCGGTCTGCGGATTCGGTGCAGCGAGATAGCCGTTGACCAGGTGGATCCAGGTCTGCGGTCCGACGATCCCGTCAACCGATAGGCCGAGCAGCGTCTGGAACGCCCGCACGGCGTCATTGGTGACGGGCCCAAAGATGCCGTCGATGGCGATATGAGCGCCGTCACCCCGGCCGTGGATCTGACTCTGAACTGCGCGCACGGCGTCACCGTTGCTTCCCTGCTGCACCTGGATGATCAGCTGGGGCCAGGTCTGCGGGCCGACGATCCCGTCGACGCCCAGCCCGCGCGACGACTGAAAGGCCTCCACGGCGGCCTTCGTCAGCGGACCGAAGATACCGTCCACCCCAGTCGAGTGCCCGTGCGCCGTAACCAGGTACTGGATGGTCCTGACGTCCTCGCCCGTCGATCCCTCCTGCTTAAGCGGCCATGTAAGCGCCATCTCAAATCCCCCTCTTTACCTAGTGAACTGGACGCGAACATAACCGTAAATGTTGTTGGCAGGAAACTGTTGCGACATTTGCCACAACACCACCGCACGGCACGCTACGACGATTGGGATACAGCGGATGCAGAAGGCGGAACGTCACCCTTGAGGGCGAATGTGCTCTCGCTGCCGTGCCTTTGTCACACCAACTCTTGGACTTCATCGGTTATGAAGTGAGCGATGCAAGTCTGCTACCACCGAGATCGCTGCTCTGACGATGCCGCGTGTCGGGGGAGGTCACGACCGACATGATCGATCTGAACCACACGATCGACTACATCTACATGCTGCTGATCGCGGCAGGCCTAGGCGCGATCGGCGGTGTTGGCGCGGAGCTGCTCCTGAAACGTGCGGATAACACCGGAACGGTGCTACTGCCGAGCCGACTGAAGGGGCACCTCTTCGAGCTGGGCTTTATCTCGAGCCTCATCATCGGGGCCATCGCAGCGGTCGCGATCCTCTACTTCTTTCCGCCCGTCATCGCGACTGTTACGGCCGGCAAGAGCGGAGGAGCACCAACCACGTCCCACCAGTACGACGTAGTGAAGCTGGTGGCGCTGTCCCTGATCGTCGGGTCGGCCGGCCCCGCCTTCCTCTCCACCGCGCAATCGCGAATGGCATCAGCACTGAACGAGCAGAAAATCGATACCGCCGTCCAGACCGGAAAGAACCAGCTAGACCAGATCGCTCAGTCGGCCAGAGCTGCCGTGCCCGGTGCGGTTCAAGAGGCAGTGTCCCAGCAGTTCCCGAACGCTGACCCGGATCAGCTCAAGGCGGCCGCCGATGCAGCCGCAGCATCAGTGCAGAGTGCGCTGGAGCCCCAGGTCAACGTAGCGATGCAGCAGGTCGAGACGGTTGGGCAGATGCGGCAATCCACCCTCGCCAAGAGGGAGTAGAGATCGGTTCGCTTCGATCGACGACGAGCAGTCCGCACGTCGGTGCCGACCAGATAGCTCGCAGGGGACGGGAGCTCGGCGGAGGGTTTCTGGAGGTCGCCTGGGTGGTACGGTGGCTTGCGATGGCGCGAACTCCGCTCGACGAGGCCGCCGAGCTCACGGCGGCAGACGTCATCCACAAGCGCTTCAGCGCGTTGCCCGCGGACGCGACGGTCGCCCAGGTGCGTGACTGGTTCGCCGCCAGCTCGCATCGCAGGATGGCGTTCCTCGCCGACAACGGACGCTACGCCGGCTCGCTCACGCGCGACGATCTCAATGGCGACCTCGATCCGACCCATTCCGCTGTGCACCTGGCCCGCACAGGACCCACAATCGCACCCGACGCTCCAGCGCAAGCCGGCTACGAGCTGGCCATCGCCACCCGCGGCCAACGCGTTCCGGTCGTGGGCCGCGACGGCACCCTGATCGGAGTCATCGGCGTCACCGACGACCTCGCCGGGTTCTGCGGCACCAACTAGCCACTGCCGCACAGGAGGCGCCGACGCAATCGCGCGGTGAAAATCGCGCTTATGGGGTAGGTGTGTCTGTGATGATCTCTCGGATCGTTAAGGGCCACCGCTCGAGATGCCGCACCCGTCTCTCGCACGACCCGGTCGAGACCGGGAATCGAGTCGCCGCGGTGATGCCCGTGTTGAGACGTCTCACGGTCATCGTCGCGCTTGCGGGTGCTCTGCTGGTGGTCGCTGCTTCTGGGGCGTCGGCCATCAGCGGCACCCAGTACCAGTGGCGGATCGTTCGGATCAGCGCGCCGTATAGGACCGCCGGCGGCTGGAAGTTCTGCGCTCAGAGCCACGGGGGGAGCGTGACCTGCTCACGCGGTTTCACGGTGGCGAACACGGTCAGCGGCTCGCTCGGCGTATCGGACGGCTTTCTCTCGGACACGCTCGGCTACAGCGTCACAACCTCGACGACGCTTACCGGCGGCGCCACCTTCGCGGTCCCTCGTGGCAAGGTCGGGGTCGCGGAGTGGCGTGCACTGTTCGACACGAGGGCTATCCACCAACGGCTCTACAAACGAACGTGGGGGTGCGGTCGAGCCTCGTGCGGCCACACCCCGTGGGTGGCGACGAATAGCTACGAGACCGCTTACGCCAGCCGCTACGTCGGCCCCGACTTCCGAGAAGTCATCCACTGATCGGACGCTTCAGATCCCCGTCGGAGCCCGGGGCGAAACCATCTACTCGATCCGGCGCACCGGCTGACGAGCACCCGTCGCGCCGATTCGAGCCCAATCGTCCTTGCCGTCTTTAGTCACCCGGCGGCGTCCACACCGCCTTCATCGACAGCGGCGCCATCAGGTTGCGGCGTACCAGCTGATGACGGATGGTCATCACGACGGCCGCCGCGAGCAGGACCGCCAGCGCGACCACTCGGAGGGTGAGATCGATCGCGTTGTGCGAGGAGATGCCGGAGCTCTCTTGCAGCGTGATCGCAGCGGCCGCGGCCGCCACGCCGATGCCGCCGGCGGTCACCAGGATCGTGAGCGTCACTCCCGAGGCCTCGCCGGCGCGATCGGGCTCGACGACGTCTTGGGTGGCCACGTTCGCGAACGTATACCCCAATCCGAAGCCGAGGCCGGCTGCGGCGAACGCGAGCACATACAGCGCCCATCCTTGTGCAAAGGTCAGCGCGAGCAGGCCACTGCCGCTCACCACTGCCGCCGCGGCCATGACCGCCGTCGGGCGGAAATGCTTTCCGAGCTTCGCTCCGAGTGGACCGGAAACGGCGACTAGCGCGGATGGTGCGAGGAACACCAGCCCTGCGGTGATTGGGTGAGAGGCCGCGAACGAGCTGCAGGTACAGGGTCGCGCCGAAGATCGTGACCGCGTAGCCGACATTCGAGATCGCGCCGATGCCCGTGACCAGCACGTAGGGGAGGTTCCGAAACAGGGCCAAGTTGATGAGCGGGACACGGACGCGGCGCTCGAGCACAAGAAATGTCATCAGCACCAGTAACGCCGCCGCGAACGCGCCCAGCGTCTGCGGCGACGCCCATCCCCATTCGCCGCCCCGATCGACCGCCACGCTCAGCAGTGCGACTCCGATCGCCACCGCCATCGCTCCAGGCACGTCGAGCTTTCGCGGAGCGCCCGGTTCCCGTGAATCGCTGATGCTGATGATCGCGAGCACGAGCGCGCCCGCGCAAAACGGCACCAGCACCCAGAAGATCCACCGCCAGCCCGGGCCGTTCGCCAGGCCACCGCCCACAAATGGGCCAAGTGCGGTCCCTATGTTGGCGATCCCAAACGCGAGCCCCAGAGCCTTGGTCCTTGTCGCGTCCGAGAACGCATTGCTGAGCGCGGCGATCCCGACCGGGAAGATCACCGCGGCGCCCGCTCCCTGTAGCACGCGGAACGCGACCAGCGCGTCGAGGCTTGGAGCCGCCGCGCACGCCACCGAGGCCAGCCCAAACACGCCGATCCCTCCCAGCAGAACTCGACGACGTCCGAAGATGTCACCGAGGCGCCCCCCAACGATGAATAGGGAACCAAGCGACAGCATGTATGCGCTGACCGCCCACTGGATGTCGCCGGCGCCCACGTGAAACGCGCGAGCCATCGCCGGAAGCCCAAGGTTGAGGGCGAAGAAGTCGAGCTGTATGCAGAACAGCGCCAGGGAAACCGCGACCAGCGCCGCCCGGGAGCGGCTGGTCGCGGACCGGACCTGGACCCCCGTGGAAGTCAACCGCGATGCATCAATGCTCAAGCTGCCCCCGTTGCCATGTGCCACCGCTACGCCCCTTTGCCTATTGCCCATCCAGATTGGCACAACGAGACCGCCGTTTCTAGGGCAGGGCTGCTGCTGGCGTTAGGGGCACCAAACACCCGATCGGTGGGCCATCGAACCGCGGGCGCGGGGGCCACGAGCGGAGGCGGCCGGTGGTAAGTGCAAGTTTCGTCCGAGCCCAGCGTTTCAATTCCCTGGAGAGCATTGGACCGGGATGCAAGGAGGTAGACCATGAGCCCGCACCACGGTGCATCGACGTTGCCTTCCGGAGTGGACCGCACGGTCACGAGGAGCCGCCCGTCGGTGCACGACCTCGCGATGCGCGAGGAGCTCAGCTTCGTTCGCCGCGAAGCGCAGGTCGAGGCCAACATGGCGTACGAGGACTGGCGATGCCTGCGGTCGAGCGACGCGTATGCGGTCTACCGGGCCGCCCAGGACCGCGCGGACGCCGCGCAAGATGATCTGGCGTGGGTGACTGAGCTGATCGCGGCGTAGCGCCGGAAAGAACGACGCTCGCGCCTGCGTCTGGCTGCCGAAGTCCTGCGTCTGGATGCCGAAGTCCCACCGCGGCCGCATAGGATGCGGTCATGACTTCCTTGGTGGTAGTCGACGAGCCAGCGCCGCACATCGCCCGCGTTGCGCTCAACCGCCCTGACCAGCTGAACGCGATGACGGCCGAGCTGAACGAGGCGCTGCGGGCCGAGCTCCGCGCGATCTCGGACGATCGCGCCTGCCGGGCGGTGATCCTGACCGGCACTGGACGCGGATTCTGCGCCGGCCTTGATCTGCACGGTTATGGCCAAGCTCCCGGTAATGACCGGAGCGACGAGGCGCGCGATCGTCTCGGCAACCAGCAGCACATGTCTCGATTGATCCTCGAGCTCCGAGCGGTCCCCCAGCCGGTGATCGCCGCCGTCAACGGTCCCGCTGCCGGCTTCGGACTGGCGCTCGCGCTGGCCTGCGACATTCGTTACGCGAGCCAGGCGGCGGTGTTCCGGGCCGCGTTCATCAACATCGGCGTGTCGAACTGCGACATGGGGACGAGCTGGCTGCTGCCGCGGCTGATAGGCGCCTCGCGGGCACACGAGCTGATGCTCACCGGCCGTCGGCTCGACGCCGAGGAGGCGCTCCGGATCGGTCTCGTGGCCGATGTCGTGCCCGACGACGAGCTGGCCGCACGAGCGCTGCAAGCAGCCGAGCAGATCGCGAGCCTCGCTCCGTGGGGTGTGCGGTTGACCAAGCAGGGAATGTGGACCGCGCTCGAGCTTCCATCCGAGCAAGCGGCGATCGAGTTCGAGGATCGCCAGCAGATCATGAGCACCTTCGGCGTCGCGCCGCCCGAGGCGATCAACGCGTTTCTCGAGAAGAGGCAAGCTGAGTTCCCTGACTAGGAGCTGAGCCACCGGTGGAGGAACCACGGGCTACCGTCTGAGGGATGAGCACCAAGCCCGCGTCCCGGCGAAACCGTCGAGTCAGTAACACTGAGGCGGCCCGAATCCTCGCCAGGCGCGATCCGGTCCTCGCGAAGCTGATCGCGGACGCCGGTCCGATCCGCTTTCGCCGGCGGACGCTGTCGCCGTTTGGCGCCCTGGTCCAGGCGATCGTCTATCAGCAGCTCGCCGGCGCGGCGGCGAGAGCGATCCACGGCAGGCTGATCGCTGCGATGCCCGACGGTGTCGGTCCGGAGGCGCTGCTCGCGCTCTCGGACGACACCCTGCGGGCTGTCGGGCTGTCTGCCGCCAAGGTTCGGTCGTTGCGCGATCTCGCGACCAAGGTGCTCGACGGGACGGTCGTCATCTCGCCCCGTGGCCTGTCCCGCCAGTCGGATGAAGAGGTGACGGCCCGGCTGACGACGGTTCGCGGAATCGGGCCTTGGTCGGCGCAGATGTTTCTGATGCTCCAGCTCCGGCGGCTCGACGTCTGGCCCGTCCTCGACTTCGGGGTGCGTCACGGCTACGGCCTGGCCTGGAACGTCCCGACGCCGACGGCACGCGAGCTCGAGCCCCTCGGCGACCCCTTCCGCCCGTATCGCTCGGTCGTGGCCTACTACTGCTGGCGAGCGGTAGAGCTATACGCCGGCGCGAAGGAGAGCGCCGTCACCCGCTAGGGCCAAGCGGCCTACGCATCTGTGGTTACGTCTTCAACGAGTAATCGAGCCACTCCGCTCGGCGTGCGCCGATCCCCTCGTACAGCTTCTGGGCGCGGGCGTTGTCGCGGGCGGTCTGCCAGGTCAGCGCGCTCGCGCCTCGCTGCCGGCATTGCTCGTGGCAGGCGGTGATGAGCGCCCTGGCGATTCCCGCCCCGCGGGCGGTCGGCGCCACGAACAGGTCATTCATCACCCCAATGCGCGACGCGCTGAGCGTGGACCAACTCCAGAAGATCGTGGCGAAGCCGATCGCGGCACTCGCCTCGTCGCGCGCGATCAGCTGCACCCCCTCATGTTCCGGGTCCGCGATCAGCGCCCGCGACATCGCGAGGAGGTCGCTGTCGGGAGGGGTGACCTTGTAGAAGTCGCAGTACCCGCGCATCAGCGGCAGGAGGTCCGGCAGGTCCGCCTCGGTCACGGTCGCGATCACGATGCGTACTACGCGACCGGCGCCAGCGGCCGACCCTGCATCTGGCGTACACCTGCCACGTCGACCTGTACCCCGTGTCTGGGAGCAAGCGTCACCCCGCGCAGCACGACGGGATCAGGCCGGTCACGCACCGGGCGTTGCTCGAGGGCGGGAATCGCGACGCGGAGCACCTCGGCCATCTCCGCCAGCGCCAGCGCGGCACCCAGGCAGCGGCGGATGCCGCCCCCGAATGGCAGCCAGGTGTACGACTCCGTCTGGTCATCCAGAAAGCGCTCCGGCCTGAATTCACGCGCCTGCGGGTAAAGGTCGTCCCGCATGTGCACCAGCGCGATGCCTGGATAGACCTTGATCCCAGCCGGCAGCTCCCAACCGGCGACGACGCGGGGTTTGGTCAGCGTCCGCTCGGCGGCGTCGATCACCGGCCGCAGCCGCAGCGTTTCCTTGACCACCGCGTCGAGGTAAGCCTCTCCGTCACCACCTTCGATCTCAGACCGAAGCCGCAAGAGCGCCTCCGGGTTATGAAGCAACAGGTCGAACGCGAACGCCAACCCGGTGGCCGTCGTCTCGTGCCCCGCACCGAGCATCGTGGTGAGCTCGTCGCGGAGCTCCGCGTCGGTCATCGGCCGCCCATCCTCGTCGACCGCTCTCAGCAGGAGGGAGAGCACGTCGGTGCGCTCCTCGAGATTCGGCTCGCGCCGGCGCCGGGCAATCTCCTCGAGCAGCAAGGCATCCGCCGCCCGGAGGGTGTTGGTGAACCGGCGCCCCGGGCTCAGCCGCCCGAGGTCCTTCCTCAGGAGCGGCGTGAGCATGTACAGCGGGCTCGAGTCGATCACCGCCACGAGCGCCGCTCGCAGCCGCGCGACCCGGTCAGGCTCCGTCACCCCAAACACCGCGCGACAGATGACCTCGAAGGTCAGCGCCCGCATCCGTTCCCGCAAAACGACCCTAGTGCCGGGACGCCATCCGGCGATCTCTCGTTCGGCCACCTCGCGGATCACGGAGCGGAAGCTCGCCACCCGCGAGCCTTGGAATGGCGGCAGCAGCAGCTTGCGCTGGCGGATGTGCTCCCGCCCGTCCAGAACCAGAACCGAGCTCGGGCCGAGCACCGGTTCCATGAACGAGTTCGCCTCACCGGCCAGCAGGTCGGACTGGTCGCCCGTGAACAGCGTCTTGAGGGCCTCGGGGTCGGCGACGTAGACGCCCGTGCCAAACACCGTAAGCCGGACCGTGAAGACGTTGCCGTACCGTCGGTGCCACGCCCGTAGCGTTTCGAGCGGCGCCAGCGCAAACCGCGCCAAGTTCACAAACGCCGGTGCGCGAGGGCCGGGAGGGAGCGCCACGACCCCAAGTCTATGGGCGCTGTGCTGCTATGGAATTGAGCGAGTCCGCACTCTTACGGACCGCTGTCGGTCATGACCCTATTCGCCGCTGTCGTCACCGCATCAAGGCTCGTCTCCGATACGAGTTCGCGGTCGCGCAAGGTCTCGATCCTTGCGGAGCTGTTGCGTGAGCTCGAGGCGGGCGAGGTCCCGATAGCCGTGGCATTTCTGTCGGGCGTTCCTCGACAGGGCCGGGTCGGGGTCGGCTACTCGACCATCCATGCCTTGAATCTCCCTCCGGCGAACGAGCCGTCCATTTCGGTTACTGACGTCGATCGAGCAATTACCGACATTCAGGCGGCGACCGGCGGCGGCTCCGCGACGAAGCGCAGGCAGCTTCTGGCCGAGCTTCTGGGCCGTGCCACCGATGACGAGGCGGTGTTCCTCAGACGCCTGTTCACCGGAGAGCTGAGGCAGGGTGCGCTGGCCGGGCTGATGGCCGATGCGGTCGCCAAGGCCTCGGAGGTGTCCGGCGAGGTCGCCCGTCGCGCACTGATGCTGTCCGGCGATCTGCCCCGAACGGCGGAGATCGCGATGACCGAAGGGGAGAAGGGGCTGAAGGAAGTTGGCTTTGAGATCTTCCGCCCGATCCTCCCGATGCTCGCGTCGACGAGCACCGACGTCGCCGACGCCATGTCGGGCTTCGAGCAGTCATCGGTGGAGTGGAAGCTCGACGGGATTCGCATCCAGATCCATCGACGCGAGCGTGAGGTGCGCATCTACACGCGCAACCTCAACGAGATCACGGAGGCCCTGCCGGGCATCGTCGCCGCCGTGCTCCGCCTGCCCGTGAAGCAAGCCGTCCTCGACGGGGAGGCGCTGTGGATGAGCGACGGCGGCCCGGCCGCGTTCCAGGACACGGTGTCGCAGATCGACAGCGACGCACCCCGGGAAGGAATCGTCACATTCCTCTTCGACCTCCTGCACCTAGACGGTGAGGACCTGCTGGACGTGCCCTTGCATGAGCGAGGCGCCAGGCTCGAGAGGATCGCGCCACAGCTCAGGATCCCCGCGTTTCTCACCCGCGATCCGCAAGAGGCGCAACGTGTTCTGGACGAGTCTCTGAGCGCTGGCCACGAAGGCGTCGTAGTCAAAGACGCTTCATCGCTCTACGCCGCCGGGCGGCGGGGCAAGTCGTGGCGCAAGGTGAAGCCCGTGCGGACGTACGACCTTGTCGTGCTCGGCGCGGAGTGGGGCCACGGACGCCGGCAGGGCTGGCTGTCGAACTTGCACCTCGGTGGACTTGATCCTGGCTCGGGCGACTTCGTGATGGTCGGAAAGACCTTCAAGGGCCTGACGGACGAGCTGCTCGAGTGGCAGACGGGGCAGCTGCTCACACGGGAAACCGAGCGCCGTGGGATTACGGTGTTCGTGCGTCCCGAGCTGGTCGTCGAGATCGCTCTGGACGGCGTCCAGTCCTCCACCCGCTATCCGGGCGGGATCGCGCTCCGGTTCGCCCGCGTCAAGCGCTACCGACTGGACAAGGATCCCGACGAGGCGGACAGAATCGACGACCTGCGCGCGCTACTCCCAACGTCGCGACCACGGTCCTGAGGGCATGCCTCCCCTGGGCGGGGTGTCGCTCCTCGGGCAGTGCCACCGAATCCGAAGCGGCGGTGACTTTTTTCACGAGAGGGCATAGGCCGAGGCCGGTATGACTTGTTTGCAAACAGGTCCTTGATCGGACCGGCGACGTTAGGTAAGTTGATTAGCGGGCGCGAGGGCACCCGTGCCAACTGAAGCGCGGACTAAACAAGGGGGTAGGACGATGGAACGCAAGATCAAGGGTTACGGCTGGAATCCGGACATCCCGGATGGGCGCGATCTGATGTACGCCGCCCCGCCAGAGGTGGCGACCCAGCTCCCTCCGAAGGTCGACCTTCGAAGCCAATGCCCACCTGTCTACGACCAAGGACAGCTGGGGAGCTGCACGGCCAACGCGATTGGAGCGGCGCTCGAGTTTGACCAGATGAAGGAGAAGGAGACTCCGTTCACCCCGTCTCGGCTGTTCATCTACTACTGCGAACGCGCGATCGAGGGGACGGTGAGCTCCGACTCCGGGGCCCAGATCCGCGATGGCGTCAAGGCGGTGAACAACGAGGGAGCTCCCCCGGAGACGGACTGGCCGTACGACATCACCAAGTTCGCCGAAAAGCCCGCCCAGCAGGCGTACGAGGACGCGACCCAACACAAATCGATCCTCTACCAGCGTGTCACCCAGACGCTGCCTCAGCTACAGGGTTGTCTCGCGGCTGGATATCCGTTCGTGTTCGGCTTCGTCGTCTATGAAAGCTTCGAGGGCCAGGAGGTGGCGTCCACCGGGCAGGCTCAGATGCCGCAGGCGGGGGAAAAGCAACTGGGCGGGCACGCGGTTCTCGCGGTCGGCTATGACGAGAGCCAGCAGCGCTTTACCGTCCGCAACTCTTGGGGACCGAGCTGGGGCATGGAGGGGTACTTCACGTTGCCGTACCCCTACCTGCTACAGGGGACCCTGTCGAGCGACTTCTGGACGATTCGCTCCGTCCAATAGCGGCGGGACAGATGGTCGAATAGCGACGCGTCGAGCGGTCAGCCAGGCACCATCCCTGGCGACTATGTGGACGTCCCACGGGCGCGATGGCGGATGTTCAGCTGCCGGGATCGCACCGGCCAGTGCCGGTTCTAGGCCTGCGGTTTCGGCGAATCTACGTCCCGATTGGCAGGAATCCACTGGCCGACGGCTAAAGCTCGCCCACGGCCCGGCCTGAACCTGCACACCATCGACTTCCACCATGACCGACGACGTCGGCCTCCTCGACGAACCGCCTGAAGAGCGCGGCTTCGACTACGCGCGGACGGTCGCATTGAGCGACGGCGTATTCGCGATCGCACTCACGCTCCTGGTCCTCAACATCAGCTTTCCCGCGCTCGGGACGGGACACCACGGAGAGATCGGAAAACAACTGCTGGACCGCCGCGGGGAACTCGGCTCCTATGCGCTCAGCTTCGCGGTGATCGCATTTCTCTGGGTCCGCCATCACGGGTTCATGCGTCTGCTTGCAGTCATCGATACCAGGATCACTGCGCTCAACCTCGCCTACCTCGGGTTCGTGGCCTTCCTGCCATACCCCACCCGCGTCCTCGGCGTATACGGAAGTGAGACGGCGGGCGTCGTGCTCTACGCGTCGACCAATGTGATCATCGCCAGCATCAGCGCTCTCATGCGGATCCACGCACAGAGGGCTCACATCCTGTCCCAGGTGGGGACGGCGGTCGTTGCTCGTCGCGAGCACTGGGCGATCGCACCGGGAGTCTTCCTCCTGTCGATTCCCGTGGCGTTCGTGAGCCCCACCGCAGCAAAGTTCTGCTGGCTACTGCTCTTGCTTGCAGGCCGCGTGATGAATCCGAAAGCGGATGACTAAGCGCCGTCTATAGCTGCGGCTGGCAGTCACCGGCCCAGGAAGCGCAACAGCCCGGTATCGATGGCTGTCGCCAGGTGCTGGCGAATCGTCGGATCGACCTGGAGCTGTGCGTCGGAGGCGTTCCGCATGTTGCCGAGTTCGACGAATATGGCGGGCCGTGTCGACAGGTTGAGGCCGGCCAAGTCGGTGCGCTGGTCATAACCGTCGTGGCCGGCATACGTGGAGGGCGGGAAGGTGCCGCTGGCGAGGATCGCGTCGTGGATGTCTCTCGCAAGCCGCAGCGAGGATCGGTAAATCGCTTCCGTGTCTCCAGCGTCGGGCGCATATATGACGTGGAATCCGCGTCCGGACGGGCTGGCGCCGTCTACATGAATCGCGATCACCGCATCTGCACGAGCGCGGTTGGCGATCGCCGCCCGGATGTTGACGCACGGCCCAACGCCGTTATCGCTCTGGCGGGTGAGGACCACTCGGGTGCCTTGTTTGCGAAGCAGCTCGCGTAAACGAATGGCGACATCCCAGTTGAACGCGGATTCGTTGTATCCGCCATCGGTTGCGGTTCCGGTCGTGTTGCACGGCTTGGTCCGACCCCGGCCCGCTGGCACTGGCCGGTTGATGATCGAGGGGGCGTTCCCGTTCCCACCGTTGTGTCCCGGATCGATCACGATCGTGCGACCGGCAAGCGGCCCGCTCGGCGAAGCATGCGACGGACGCGCAGCGGACGTCGTGGCCGGTTCATGGTCGGACCGGCCGCTGGCGTGGGCGTGCTTGTTGTTTGGGTCGTCGTGTGCTGATTGGCCGTACCGGCGCTGCCGCCGCAGCCACCGGCGGCCAGGGCGACCACCAAAGTTCCCAAGGCGCGGCGGCGTGGAACTGGCTGAAGTGAAACGCGAACGTGTGCAACCACAGCTCCATCAGCTCCGGCGGGATCCCCCCGCAGCCATCTGCTTGAGCATCGCGTCGTGGTTTCGGTCGAGCTCGGCACGGGTCTCGGCCGCAATCACCGCATTGTTGTGCACCGTCAGCTCGTTGTCCTGCTTCTGCTCGCCCGACAGTGACCAGTTGGTGGAGCCACGGACCGTGTAGACGCCGTCGACGATCACGATCTTCATGTGTGAGAGCGCGCCCTTCGTCGAGTGGCCAATCGCGATCGAATTGCCAATCAGATCGTTGTTCCACTTGGCAAGCAGCTCACGCTCATGCGCGCCGGCGGCCTGTGACTTGTCGAGGCTCATCTGGACGTAGACGTGCTCGTCGGTGAGCTTGGACACCATGATGTCGTTCAGCTTGTCGTCGTCGTAGCCATACATGCTCAGGACGATCGACTTCTGCGTCGACGCGAGCAGCGAGCTGAGCACGCCGTGGACATCGTCGATCGGGGAGTAGAACGTCCTCACGTCGGCGGGATATCCGTCGAGGAACCGACCGGTGGCTTTGTAGCGGCCGAGGTCGTTCCAATCGAAGGGCTGGGATGCCGAGGGTCTAGATGTGGAGCGAGCAGGTGGCATGTGGCGACGTTAGTCGACCCGGGTCAGGGAATGCTGGAGGCTCATGAATTTCCAGCGCTCGACCAAACTGCCTCTCGCCCGGCCCGGGTAGCGTTTTCAGCGTGGCCTCGGCACCACGCAAGCCTGCACCAGGCGAAGCCAAGAAGCGGGCGCAGCCGAGCCGCGGAAAGAAGGCGCCGGCCCGTAGCCGTCCGACATCGGCGCCAAGTCGGCCCCGGCGAGCCGCACAAGCGACGCTCCGCGGTTCAACGAGCGTTCTCGTGCTGGGGATGCACCGGAGCGGCACGAGCGTCGTCACCCGTGGCCTCAGCGCTTTGGGCGTCTACCTCGGTGACTCTCTGCTCGGCCCTCAACCCGACAATCCCAAGGGCTATTGGGAGCACGCCGAAATCCTCGCTGTCAACGAGCAAGTCATGGCCGCTCTCGATCGCCCGTGGTGGAACAGCGAGCCGATCGCTCCTGAGAAATGGGAAAGCGCCGAACTTGACGAGCTGCAGGGCCGCGCCGCATCCCGGCTTGTCGATCTGTTTCGCGGCCGGCAGCGTTGGGGGTTCAAGGACCCGAGGACCATCCGTCTGTTTCCGTTCTGGCGCGAGGTCCTTCGTAGGGTGGGCCCGTCGGTTTCGATCGTCCTCGCCATACGGCCGCCAGAGAGCGCCGTAGCCTCACTCGTCGCTCGGGATGGCATCCCGGTGGCCGATGCTGAGCAGCTGTGGCTCGAGTACATGCTGCCGTCGCTGCCAGAGATCTCTAAGTACCCGGTTCTGGTGGTCGACTACGACCGACTGATCCGCTCACCGTTACGCGAACTCAGACGGATCGCAAAGCACCTCGGCCTGACGATCGACGCGACCGACCCCGAGATAACCGAATACACGAAGAGCTTCGTCGATCGGGCCCTCCGACACCACGTGCAGCCGGCGGGCGAGGCATCTCGTGCCGGTGAGCGCTCGACCCTCGCGGAGGAGGCCTACGCCGCCCTGCTCAAGCTGACGAGGTCCGGAGCGTCATGGCGGCGATGCCTAGAACTCGCGGAGCGGTACCAGGTCGAGAGGGCGGGACAACGGCAGAGCGCCGAGCCGGCAGCTACTTCCGGGGCGTCGATGCGGGCTCCTGAGCAAAGAACTCGAGCAGCATCGGCGCCAGTGGCTTGACCTTGAGGTTGTGGCTCACGCCCGGAAGCGTGCGCAACTCTGCCTGAGGGAGAACGTCCGCCAGCGCGCGTGATCCCTTCTGGAGGTTCGTCGGGCTCTTGGCGCCGTAGACCACCAGCGTCGGGACCGTGACCGAGGCCCACTCCGCGGTGCGCAGCGGCTCGCCTCGCATGTTGTGCTCGCCGAGTGCGGCCCAGTCGTACGGCAGCGTCATGGCGCCGGCCTCGAGCTGCTTCCACATCGGCATCAGTCGCATCGCCGCCACGCCCGGAGCCGGGATTCCCATCGCATTGCGCATGAAGTGCTTGACGGCGCCGCGGCGGTCGCCAGCCGCGACCAGCTGGTCGAGCCGCTGGCCATAGTCCGGCGTCGGCATCTTGTCGTGGGGATCGACCATGAACGGAACCTCGTATATCGCCAGCTTCTCGACTCCGATGCCGGCGCCCGCAGCGCGCAGCGCGAGCGCGCCCCCCGAGGAGAAGCCCCACAGCGAGGCCCGGCCGCCGGCCGCCTCGATCAGCGCCGCGATGTCCTCGATCTCCCGCTCGACAGCGAACGGCCCCGCCTCGTCGCTGTCTCCGCGTCCGCGCCGGTCGTAGTTGATGACCGTGCAGCGCTCCGAGAGCAGGTCGGTCAGCGCGGTCATCAGCTTGAATTTTCGATAACCGAGCGCGCCGTTGACCAGGACCACCGCCGGGCCGTCGCCCTGGCGGTCGTAGGCGATTGTCGTGCCATCACTTGACCGGACCGTATGCATCGCTTCCTCCGTCTCCTCGTTCATTTCGCTGTCAGGAGCTAAGACCGGCCACTACGGCACAACTCATCGGAAGGCGAGGCAGCCAGCACGGGAAAGCGGCGGGCGCGCTGCGGCGCCCGCCGCGTCCCGGGGGCAAGGAGCAACGGCTAGGTCAGAGCGGGCTCGGGCTCAACCGAAGGGCCCTCAGCCGAAGCGGTCTCAGCGCGTGTGTTCGTGGCCCGCAGGGCGATGAACGCCGCCACGACCAGGAAGATGGCGCCCACGAACAGTCCGTGCTGGAACCCGGACACCAGCGCGTGCGACGGCGAGCTGTGCGCCGCCAGCTGATGGCGGGTCTGACTGGTGGCAACCGCGGTGAGGATCGCCAGTCCGAGCGCGCCGCCCAGCTGCTGCGATGCGTTCAGAAGCGAGGCTGCGAGCCCAGCCTTGTCGGCCGGCACTCCCGCGTTGGCGGCGGTGGCGACGGCCACGAACATCGGCGTGACCCCGAGGCCGACCAGCAGCATCCCCGGCAGCAGGTCGGACACGTAGGACCCATTGACCGGGATGCGGGAGAGCCAGAAGATTCCGCCGGCCGTGATGAGCGCACCGACGAACATGAGCGGCCGCGTTCCCACTCGGTTCAGGAGCTGAGAGGCGAGCCCGGCCCCGACCACAGCGACGATCGTCAACGGTAGGTACGCCAGACCCGTGTGGATCGCCGAGTAGCCCAGTACGGTCTGCATGTAGAGGGTGAGGAAGAAGAAGATCGCCAGGAAGCCGACGAACGCGATCAGCTGCGTGGCGTCTGCGAACCCCAGCCCGTTGATGCGGAAGATCGAAAGCGGGGCGAGCGGGTTTTTGACGCGCAGCTCGTTGACCACGAACGCCACCAGCAGCGCCGCCGCCCCCGCCAGCTCGGCGATCGTCTGGGGCTTGCCCCAGCCGATGTCGGGCGCCTTGACCAGCGCGTAGACGAGCAACAGCATTCCGCCCGTCGCCAGCACCGCGCCGCGGATGTCGAGGTTCTGAACCCGGGGACGCGGGCCCTCGCGCTCGATCAGGCGGGCGATCCCGATGACCACAAACGCCACCGCCAGCGGGTTGACGAACATCACCCAGCGCCACCCCGGGCCGGCGGTCAGCACGCCACCCAGCAGCACGCCGGCGGCTGAAGCGAGCCCCCCGACCGCGCCCCACGCTCCGAGCGCGGCGTTGCGGTCCTTGCCCTCGGCGAACGTCGTGGTCAGGATCGAGAGGGCGGCGGGCAGCGACATCGCGGCGCCGACGCCCTGCGCCAGCCGCGCGCCGATCAGCACGCCCGAGGTTTGCGCCAGTCCGCCGACCAGCGAAGAGATGCCCAGCACGACCACCCCGGCCAGCAATACGCGGCGGCGTCCGAACAGGTCGGCGGCGCGGCCGCCGAGGAGCATGAACCCGCCGTAGGTCAGCAGGTAGGCGCTCGGCACCCACTGCAGGCCCTGGACGGAGAAGTGCAGCGCATGGCGGATCGAGGGGAGCGCGACATTGAGAATCGGCGCGTCGACGAAGTCGAGAAATGCGACGGCGCACAGCAGCAGGAGGGTCAGCTTGCCGCGGCGCGTCGCGAGAACCGACGGTTGTGTGGTTGTTGCCGACATGGTTTTGCCTCCGAGATCGAGTTCTTATCTCGATGACCGATCCCACGCCGACTTTGTGACAGCTCCACAGTGGAGTCCGTCACACAGCGCCTGCAGCCAGAAAACGCCTACTTCACGACGCAGCTCGGGCTCGGCTGGCTGCCGTACGGGAACGCGGCCGCCAGAGCCTTCGCGATCAGGTGGGTACGCGTGATGTACCCGGGCGTGTAGTAGTGGATGCCGTCGGGGATGAAGTAGCTGGGCTTGGCCCAGGAGGCCCAGTCGAAAACGCGCATGTTCGGGTACTTCTGGCAGGCGGCGCCCAGGGCCTGGTTCCACTTGAGCATCCCGTCCTCCGCGTAGGGCCCCGACTTCACCAGCGTCACGGCATCGATCCACATCACGGGCTGCCCCCGAACGGTGTGCATCATGCGATCGATCCGCTCCGCCGGCCCGACGTTCGAGCCCGTGTTGGTGTTGTCGACATCGTTGGTTCCCATGGCGATGATCCAACAGCCGCGGTAGCCGCCCTGGATGTGTTGCTGAGCCACCATCTGCGCGTTCGGCTGGCCTTCGAACAGCTCGACGATCGAGCGGGCGCCGGAGATCTCGGGAATGGTCGTGGTGACGCCCACGTCGGCCAGCTGGGGCCCCAGGCGCTGGGCCGGGTTGGGGATGTAATCGCTGGAGACCGATCCCTCGGAGGTCGAGTCCCCGATGTAGATGACCGACTTGCAGGAGGTCCGGCTCGAAGTCTGCGTCGTCAGGGCGGGCAGGACAGAGGCCACGCGCCGGGGCTGCGACCGGGCCGCGTCCGCCCGGACGTTCGACTTCGGGAGCTTGCGGAGCAGCTGGTCCCTGGTCGAGCCGATGCTGGCCGACACAACCGGCAGCGCTCCGGCCAGCCCGATGACCGCCAGCACGGAGGCCACTGCCGCCCCGCTCGACAGCTGCACAGCGCGGCGGCGCGCATCGAGCGCCACGGCGCCTGCCCGGGCCTGCTTCCACAAGCGGCCGAGCGCGCCGTGGCGGACCGGCTCCTCGATGTAGCGCCACGACAGCATGGCGATCACGACTGTGGCCGCGACCTCGGGGACGGCTCGGAAGAAGCTGAAGCCCGTCTGATTCCGGCTGGCCAAAGCGATGATGGGCCACTGCCACAGGTAGATCCCGTAAGAGCGGACGCCCACCCACCGAAGCGGCTCCCAGCTGAGGACGGCCGCGACCCTGCTGGTCCGCTCGACCGCCGCCACGATCATCGCCACGGTGGCCAGGGACAGGAGCAGAAAACCCCAGGGGTACAGGAACGATGAGAAAGAGTCGGTCCCGAACACCAGCGCCACGATGCAAACGAATCCCACCACCCCCAGCGCGTCGAGGATGTTGCGGACGTCCGGCGGGGCGGGCCGCCGGCCCTCTCCGTATCGGCCGTTGAGCGGCAGCACGAATGCCAGCGCCGCCCCGATCAGCAGCTCGAAGGCCCGCGTGTCTGTCCCCTCATATACACGCGTGGGGTCATAGCCGGGGTGGTAGAGGAGTCCCATAGCGATCGCCGAGGCGGCCGCACCGGCGAGCGCCAGCAGCGCGAGCCTGCCGCGACCGCGCACGAACCTGATTCCCAACATCAGCAGCCACGGCCACACCAGATAGAACTGCTCCTCGATCGCCAGCGACCACAGATGGTCGAGCGGCAGCGGCGTCGCGAACCGGGCGAAGTAGGAGCCGTTCTGAGCGATCGTCGACCAGTTGTTGAAGTAGCCGATGGCGGCGATCACCTGGCGGCGGGTCCCCGCCGAGCTGCGAGGCGTCGAACAGGGCCACGCATACGCTGACCACGGCCAGCATCACGAACAGGGCCGGAAGCAGTCGCCGCGCGCGCCGAAGCCAGAAGTTCCCCAGGCCCAGGTTCCCGTGCCGACGCCAATGGTCGAGCAGCAGGTCGGTGATCAGGTAGCCCGACAGGGTGAAGAAGACGCCTACGCCCAGCATCCCGCCCCCAGCGCTAGGGAAGCCCAGGTGGAACAGGATCACGAACACCACCGCCAGGGCGCGGATGCCGTCGAGCCCCGGGACGTAGCGTTGGTCGGCCTGGATCGGACGTGGCACGGCTAGTCAGTCCGCCTTCGGTCGGGATCGATATGCAGTGTGTCGCAAGATTCGGCCGAATGGCTGCGACGCCGGTCGGGCTCATAACGCCCTCCGGACCGTAGTCCGCACTGCTCTCAGCTCTGCCTGACGCGAAACGTCTCGAGCGTGGGGTCCGCCGGGTCGGGTAGGACCATCCCGGCTCTAAGCCCAGTCAGCAGGTAGTCGACCACGTCCTTGTTGATCCGCTCGCCGGGAACTACCACAGGAATCCCAGGCGGGTAGGGCGTGATCTGCTCGGCGGCGATCCGTCCAACCACCTGATCTGCGGGAACGCTCTCCGCGCGTCCGAAGAACGCATCCCGCGGTAGATCCACCATCTCGAGCTCTAGTTTTTCCGGATCGGGCAGCGCAATCGGCCGTGCCGCTCGGCAGGCTTTCGGCGTTGCGCACCAGCTGCTCGAGCGCCCCGTGCAGTCGAGCCGTCGTCTGCCGGTCGTCGGACATCGACAGGGTGGCCATGATCCGGCGATGGTCGCTGAGGCCGACGTCGATTCGTTCATGCCCGCGGAGCCAGTCCGCCGCCTGGTACCCGCTGATGCCCAGCTCCGAGACATCGATCAATACCTGAAGCCGGTCCAGGTCATGCGATGCCTCGGCGCGAATTAGCTCCTGCTCGAGCACATGTATACCCGCGATCTCCTCAACGTCCATCCGCAGCTGATCGGTGACTGCCAGAGCGGTGCCCAGGAGCTCCTCGCCGGACTCCACCATCTGGCGGCGCCAGCCATCCATCGCCGAGTAGAGCATCACGTTGGGACTGGTGGTCATCAGCAGATCGGCGCAGGCGGCTATATGCGATGGATCAACTAGGTCACCCTGCACGTGAAACACGGATCCCTGTTCGAAGCCCGCGCCCATTTTGTGCACGCTGACCACGCATACGTCAGCGCCAGCGTCCATGGCCCACGTCGGGAGGTCAGGATGGAAGGGGAGATGGGCGCCCCACGCTTCATCGACGATCAGTGGGCGGCCACGCTCGTGGCAGACATCGGCGATTGCCGCGATGTCCGCGCAGGTGCCGTACGGCGTGGGGCTCACGATCAGCGCCGCCGCGGCGTCTGGATGTCGTTCCCAGGCGGCTGCGACCCGCTCGGGAGACGGCGGGTGCGCGATGTGCAGCTCCCCATCCCAGCGGGGGCGGATCCAGCAGGGGCGCAGCCCGGAGAAGATCAGGCCCGCGACCACCGCCTTGTGCGCGTCGCGCCCCAGCAGCAGATCTCCGCTATGACCGGCCACGGCGAGCATGGCGGACTTCACCGACAGCGAACTGCCACAGGTCGAAAAGAAGGCGTGCTCGGCCCCGACCGCGTCGGCCATCAGCTGCTCTGCCCGCTTCAGCAGGCCGCCGGACGACGCGCGATCGTCGAGGCCAGCGCTGGCAAGCAGATCGTCGCGGAACGGCTGCTCACCCAGGACCGCTCGCACCCGTGGATCCGCGCCGCGGCCCTGCCTGTGGCCGGGCGGTGTGAAGCCGTAGCGGTCGAGCTCGTGGTACTGGGCCAACGCGTCGAGCAGCGGCGCTTCGCTGTGGTCCATGGCTTTCAGTTGTACCCAGAGACGGAGGGGACGAAAGGTCGAGTGCCGCCGCGACCTACTGGTAGATGATCAGTGTGTGGGCGCTGTAGGCGAAGAACGCCGCCAGCAGGCTCCAGGTCACCGGCCAGCTCAGCGTTCTGAGAAACGCCGTCTTCCAGCGACCGAAGAACAGCACGTATATGAAGATGCTCCCGAGCATGACCGCATAGCAGGCGATCGCCACCCCCTTCGGCGGCGCCAGGCCGATCACCGGCGCTACCACCAATCCCAGAAGCAGCCACGCCGCGATCGCCAAAACGTCGACCGCCAGCCGGGTCCGCTCCCGTCCCACGATCGTCATGAAACCGCCCGCGCCAACCAGTGACGCGGCGATGAACACCCCGAGCGACCAGTGCGAGCCGAAGCCGAAAATCGCGTCCATCATCTTGCCGCCGGCCCACAGCAGAAACGGCTCGACCACGCTGACCGCCACGTAGACGGCGAACATGTCGGTCTCCGACTCCCACGGATTGGCAAAGACCGGGCGCCGCGGGATGAGCGCAGCTCTCAGCTGCGCCGGCTCAAGTGCCGCCCGTAGCGAGCTCCCGTTGCCTGGTTGGGTCGACAACTCGAGGCCGCATGTTAGGCAAAGGCCGGGCGGGGCCGTGAATCACCGCACCCACTTGAGAGCACCGAGCAGATTGTGTTGCCCGTGGGCGGGGCGTGCACCTGCAGTCAGACCGCCAGCACCTGCGCGGCCACATCGGCCGGCTCGTCGAGCTGACCGAGCAGGCACGAGCGTGGGTCGCGGTCCGGGCGCCAGCGGCTGAACCTCGCGGGATGTCGCAGGCGGTGGACGTCCACGTGTGTATATGAGACCTCAGCCACCAGCTCCGGCCGGAGCGGAACCCAGTCCATCGTCATCCCCGGGACCCACCGCCCCGCCGCGCCCTTTAGCCGGCCCATCGGCCCGCCGCCGGTCAGGAACCCTTGCTCCCACGGGTGGCCTTCGATCGCGACCGCGTGAGGCGACACCTCGCGGGCCAATGAGAGGCGCCTCTGGTTGGTGAACGAGCTGGCGACGCCGATGTGCTCGAGGGCCCCGGCATTGTCGTAGAGCCCGAGCAGCAGCGAGGCCACGGCCGGGGGGTCGGCCGCGCGGGCGACGCCAGCCGTGGGGCTCGCCTCCAGCACCAGGCGGACCCCGGCCACAACGCAGTCCGCCGTGCGCTCGTGTTTGACCTTCAGCATCGCCCGGGCGCCGGGCTTGTAGGGCAGATCGCGATGCTTGGCCACCACGCCATCGATGCCGCCGCCGCGGAACTGCTCGAGCCACCGCTCGGCAACCCGCCGGTCATCGGTGGCCGGGGTCAGAAACAACGGCGACCGGGCGTCCTCGAGTAGGGACCGAAGCCGTCGCCGGCGCTCGCCGAAACCGAGGTCGTAGAGCGACTCGCCGCCCACCTCGGGAAGATCGAAGGCCACGAACGAGGCCGGGAACCGAGCGGCGAGCTCCCGGACGCGCGACTCCGCCGGGTGCAAGCGGCCCATCAGCGCCTGGAAGTCGAACCGCCCGTCGACCTCGAGCAGGATCTCGCCGTCGATCGTCCAGGGATCGAAGCCGATGACCGCTAGCGCCGCGACCAGCTCGGGGAAATAGCGCCCCAGCGGTCGGCCGTGGCGGCTTTGCAGCTCGATCTCCTCGCCCGCGCGGCCGGCCAGGCACCGAAACCCATCCCACTTGGGCTCGAACACATAACCCTCCTGCTCCGGCAACTCCCGGACCAGCCGGGCGAGCATCGGCTTCATGGTTTGGCCTCGGGCAGCTAGGTCCCGTCCCGGTCCCGGGCCCGCACCGTCGCTCGCAGCGCCTCCAGCGCGCTGTAGCGGGGCTGCCAGCCGAGCTGTTCGCGCGCCTTGGTGGTGTCCATGATCGCCGGATGGCTGAGCGCCTCCACCCACTCCGTGGCCGGGGGAACGAACGGCGCCCTCGGCAGCGAAACGGCGGCTCGCGCCGCTCCCTGCACCAGCCGAGATGGAATCGGGATCGGGGACATCCCCAGCTCGCGCGCGATGTCGGCGGCGCTCAGCACCCCGTCGCCGGCGATGTTGTACGCGCCGGGCGGGCCCTCGCCCAGAACGCACTTCAGCAGCGCCTGGCCCACGTCGTCCTCGTGGATGAACTGGATGCCCATGTCCGACGCCAGGACCGGCACGGGGATCGGAAGGCGGTTGACCAGCTCGAGCAATCTGGAGCCCGCTCGCGCCACCGGCCCTGGCAGGGCGTCCTTGGCCCCCAGGGCGTGCGGCCCGAGGACGATCGGCGGCCGCAGCAGATACAGCGCCGGCTCTGGGCCCGCAGAAGCCTCGTCTTGCAGCAGCTGCTCGAGCTCGGCCTTCTCGCGCGCATAGAAAAGCCGCGAGGCCGGCCGAGTCGGCCACTCCTCGGTCATGCCCACCGGGTTGTCGGGGTGAAAGCCGTAGGCGGCGACCGACGAGGCGTACACGAAGCGCTGCGCGCCGGCCTCCCGGGCGGCCCGGAACGCGTTCAGGGTCCCCTCTATGTTGATGGCCCGGATCGCCTGGGCACTGGCGGTGCCGGTGATCATGAAGGCCAGGTGCACCACCGCGTCCGCGCCTTCGAACGCCTGGCGCAACGCCTCGGGGTCGCGAACGTCGCCGCGGCGGTACTCCATCTTGTTCCAGCCGTGCTCGCCGGGATCGAACGGACGCCGGGCGATCCCCGCCACCCGGCCGACCCGAGGCTCGGACTCCAGAAGCGGCATCAGCCCGAACCCGAATGTCCCGGTGGGCCCGGTGAGCGCCACCGTGAGCCGTTCGGTGCTGGCCGACATAGGCGAGTCATACCCGATCCGGGGAGATCTGCCCCCCGGTTGGCGGATCGAAGGGACCAGACGGCCAGGGTTGCCCGCTAACAACCCGCGTGACCTTTTTCTTAAATTGGGGTAAATCAGTCGCCGCGCAACTTCCGGCGCTCACACATCCCGCGTTCAATCGAATGACCGAAAGGAAGTGGAATGGAGCTAGCGTCTGCGGAGCCTGACTACGAGGGGGCGGGTAACGTCGAAGGCGGAACCGCCCGGAGGTCAAAGAAGCGGCTTAGTGCGGCCTCGCCGGCGAGCGACGGCGGCGCGCCCGACGCCCTGGTCGCGCTGGTAGAGCGCTACGACGCCCGGGCGTTCGAAGTCGGGCGTAGCCGCGCTCGGATCCGGCTGTCGGGGGCGGGGCCTTCCAATTACGACGTGTTGCTGGACGGCGAGCACGCAAAGCTCGTGCCGGCGGATGGGCGGCACGCGGACGCGCTGCTCGAAGCCGACGGCAAGACGTGGTCCAAGATCGCCGCCGACGTTCAGGCCGGAATGGAGGCCTACCGGCGCGGACGGCTGAAGATCCGCCGCGACCTGCACCTCGGCGTCGGCTTTCTCGCCGCCACGGCCGTCCACGGCGATGACGCGCTCCGGTTCCGGAGCATCAGCACCTCTCGCGGACGCATCTCGATCTCGGAAGCCGGCTCCGGTCCGGCCGCACTGATGATTCACGGTCTGGGGGCGACCAAGGTCTCGTTCCTGCCCACGCTTGCCGCGCTGGCACCCAACGGCCACCGGGCCATCGCGGTCGATCTGCCCGGCTTCGGCGACTCCGACAAGCCGGTCATGGGGACCTACAACGCCCGCTTCTTCGCCCAGTCCATGACCGCTTTGCTCGACGCGCTGGAGCTGGATCGCGTCGACGTGATCGGCAACAGCATGGGCGGTCGGGTGGCGCTCGAGCTGGGCCTCACCGCGCCCGAGCGCGTGAGGAGGCTGGTTATGCTGGCCCCGGCGCTGGCCTGGCTGCGGGGGCGTCCCTTCGCCCCGTATCTGCGGTTCGTCGTGCCCCAGCTGGGGCTGATCCAGCCAGCTCCGCGCTGGATCGTCGAGCACATCGTGCGCTACGTCATTCCCGGCGCCGACACCGAATGGACTGCGGCCGGGATCGACGAGTTCCTACGCTCGTACCTCACTCCGCGCGGGAGGGCTGCCTTCTACGCCGCCGCCCGCAACATCTACCTCGATGCCCCGCACGGGCGGGATGGCTTCTGGACCCGGCTGCCGTCGCTGGAGCCGCCGAGCCTGTTCGTGTGGGGTAGGAAAGATCCCCTGGTGCCGATCAGCTTCGAGCGATACGTGCGCGAGGCGCTGCCGAACGCGAGCCACCTGGAGCTCCAGTGTGGTCACGTGCCGCAACTGGAGCGGCCCAAGGAGACCCACCAGGCGATTCTGCGCTTCTTGGCTGAGGGCCGGACCTAGGCGGTTTGATTGCACCCCAGCGGGTAGTGTCTCGACGGGATGGCTACCCAGGTGGAGGAAAACGGTCGGGGGTCGCCCGACGCGGTGGCGAGGCCAGGCGCGGCGCAAGATGAAGACGCGCTGCCGAGCGCACTGGAGGCCGTCCCGAAGCTTCTGGGAGGTGCGATAAGCGGGATCGCCAAACGCATCGCTGACGCGGTGCCCAGCGCTGACCTCGATACCCGCGACACGGACTACATCCGCGAGACGCTCGCCGGCCTGTGGATGCTGGCCAGTATCTACTTCCGGGCCGATGTCCGAGGCCTTCACCACATCCAGAAGGAGGGGCCGGTCCTGCTGGTCGGCAACCACTCCGGAGGGATCATGGCTCCCGACCTGTTCGTGTTCGTGCTGGCGTTCAGCACCTACTTCGGGGTCGAGCGGCGCTTCTACCAGCTCGCTCACAACGGCGTCGTGGCCTCGCCGGCCGGGCGGATCGTGCGCAAGTACGGGACGGTCGCGGCAGATCCGAAGAACGCCGAGCTGGCGCTCAAGAGCGGCGCGGCCGTGCTCGTCTACCCGGGCGGCGACTACGAGGTCTTCCGGCCCAGCTGGGAGTCCGGCAAGGTCAGCTTCGGGGGCCGCAAAGGCTTCATCCGCCTGGCGCTCAAGCTGGACGTTCCGATTCAGCCCGTGGTCTCGATCGGAAGCCAGGAGACCGCGCTGTTCCTCACGCGGGGCGAGCGGCTGGCCAAACTGGCTCGGCTCGACAAGCTCATGCGGCTGAAGACGGCGCCGTTCATGCTGGGGCTGCCGTTCGGGCTGATGCCATCCGTGTTCGGGCACATCCCGTTGCCCTCGAAGATCACGCTCCAGGTCATGCCCAAGGTCGATCTGCGCGAGCAGTACGGGGACGACCCCGACGTCAACGAGATCTACGACGACGTGATCAGCCGCATGCAGGACGTCCTCGAATCGCTGTCGGAAGAGCGCCGGCTGCCGGTGATCGGATGAGGGTCGAGCAGAGCATCTCGGTCGACGCCCCGCGGGAGGAGGTGTGGGAGCTGATCAAGGATCCCGCGCAGTACGCGGCGCTGCTCGACTGGGTCACCACCTCCGAGCCGCAGGACGGGGATCGGCCGCCCGGCGTCGGTGCCCGCTATGAGATGCGGGTCCGCGTCGGCTCGGCGAACGTCGGCGGCCTGGTGGAGATCGTCGAGTACGACGATTGCTGCGACATCGTCTGGACCAGCGTCACCGGCGTCGAGCAACGGGGACGGCTGAGGGTCCGGCCGAATGGGGACGGCCAGACACGGCTCACGATGCGGATGTCCTACGGCGCGCCCGGCGCCCTGTGGGGCACGCTGGCCGAACTGCTGTCGGGGCCGCAGGTAAGCGGCAGCGTGAAGCGAAGCCTGGAGAACGTAAAGCGCGAAGCGGAGGGAACCGAGCGCCCACCGCTGGGCGGCCCGAGCATCCCCCGGCGGCTCGTGCACGAGCTGGACAACGTGTGGATCCTGGCCAAGCGCGGCATGGTCGCCCCGATGCGCCCGGACAAGGTGGCCAGGATGGCCCTGATCGGAGCCCGGTGGGGCGCGTCGCCGGCGGTCGGGGTCCTGATCGGTGCCGTGCGCCATCCCGACAGGACGATGATCATCGACGAGCTCGGGTCGCTCACCTACGCCGAGGTCGACAGGCGCTCGAACGCTCTCGCCAACGCACTCAAGGAGAAAGGAATCGGAGCCGGCGACCGGGTGGGGCTGATGTGTCGTGACCACAGGGGCTTCGTGGAGGGACTGATCGGCGTGACCAAGCTCGGCGCCGACGTCCTGCTGCTGAACACCTCGTTTGCCGCGCCACAGCTGACCGAGGTCTGCGAGCGCGAGGAAGCGGCGGCTCTGATCTACGACGAGGAGTTCGAAGAGCTGACCAAGGAAGCGGGCGAGAACCGTCAGCGGCTCGTGGTCTGGCACGAGGAGGAATCACAGTCCGAGCCGACCCTCGGAGACCTGATCGAGGAAGGGGACCCCAACGTTCACGTGCCGCCGCCAAGCCGCACCGGGCGCGTGACGATCCTGACCTCCGGGACAACCGGCACGCCCAAGGGCGCGTCCCGCACCAGCACGCCGCTGACGCTCGATGCTCCGGCGTCACTACTGGAGCGGATCCCGTTGCACGAGGGCGACGTGATCAGGATCGGGGCGCCACTGTTTCACACCTGGGGCTTCTCGAATTTCGCATTGGGGATGGCGCTCGGCGCGACGTTCGTGCTCCAGCGCCGGTTCGACCCAGAGCAGTGCCTGGCCGACATCGAGAAACACAGGTGTGACGTGCTGGTCGTCGTGCCGGTGATGCTTCAGCGCATCCTCGACTTGGACCAAGAGGTGCGCCGGCGCTACGACACCACTTCGCTGCGAGCCGTGTGCGTCAGCGGCTCGGCCCTGGCTGGAGACCTGGCGGTCAGGTGGATGGACGAGTTCGGCGACAACATCTACAACATGTACGGCTCGACCGAGGTGGCCGCCGCCACCCTCGCCACCCCGAAAGACATGCGCCGGGCCCCCGGCACTGCGGGGAAGGCCGCGCGCGGCTCGATCGTCCGCCTGTACGACGACAACGGTCGCCAGGTGCTCCAGGGGGAGACGGGCCGGATCTTCGTCGGCAACCAGATGCTGTTCGAGGGCTACACCGGCGGCGGCAGCAAGGACGTGATCGAGGGGCTGATGGCCACCGGCGACATCGGTCGCTTCGACGAGGCCGGCAGGATGTTCGTCGAGGGTCGCGACGACGAGATGATCGTGTCCGGCGGCGAGAACGTATTCCCCAAGGAGGTGGAGGACGTCCTAGCCGGTCACGACGCGGTGTCGGAGGCTGCGGCGATCGGGGTGGAGGACGAGAAGTTCGGGCAGCGGCTGAAGGCGTTCGTCGTTCTGAGCGAGGGACAGAAGGCGTCTGAGGACGACCTCAAGAACCACGTGAAATCGAACCTGGCGCGCTACAAGGTTCCCCGGGAGATCACGTTCATCGACGAGCTGCCGCGCAACCCGACCGGAAAGGTGCTCAAGCGCGAGCTTCAGGAGACGGATTCAGAAGACGAGGACGGAGACGAGAAGCAGGGCGGCGAGGAAGTCGCGGAGGAGGAAGGCGCCGAGGAGGGCTCGAGCCAAGCGGAGGAGGGCTCAAGCCAAGCGGAGGACGAAGGCGCCGAGGACGGCTGAGCAGGCGGAGGGCTCGAGCCAAGCGGAGGACGAGGCCCGCACCGAGGCCTAGTTTTTCATCCATCCATCGGGGTAGTTCTCCCTACGAGGAGGAGACAGAGCCCAGATGGAACGAGGAGCTGCAACCAGGGCCGGGGCAGGATCGGGGCAGCGGACGCCCGATCCGCATGGCCGACGTCGCCGGCTGGGCCCGCTGGCGCGGCTCGACCGGATTCCGGTCTGGCCGTATGAGCGCAAGCTGCTCGGGATCGTCGGCGCCGGCTATTTCTTCGCCTTCTTCGACATCGTCACGATCTCGTTCGCGGCGCCGGTCATCGCCAAGCAGTTCCACGTCTCCAAGGCGACGGTTGCCCTGTCGGTCACGAGCAGCCTGATCGGCTACATCATCGGTTCTCTGGCCGACGGTGCGATCGCCGACAAATGGGGACGGCGTTTGAGCCTGGGTCTGTCGGTCGCGGTCTTCTCGCTCGGCACCATCCTGGCCGCGACCAGCACGAACGTCACCGAGCTGATCATCTTCCGTTTCATCGCGGGCCTGGGCATCGGCGCCGAGATCGCCTCGGTCACGACGTACATGGGGGAGATATCGCCGGCCCGTCTGCGCGGCCGATACACGAGCTGGGCCACGACCGCCGCCTATGCCGGATTTGCGGTGGTCCCGTTCATCGCTCGGGGCCTGGTGCCGACGTTTGCCGCGGGCTGGCGGATCCTGTTCCTGATCGGAGCGGTTGGGGCGCTGACGATTCTCGTCATGCGTCGCGGCTTGCCGCAGTCCCCGCGCTGGCTGGTAACCCAGGGGCGTGTCGAGGAGGCCACGCGGACGGTGGCTGCGGCGGAAGAGACGGCCCGCGAGAACCTCGACGGCGAGCTACCCGAGCCGCAGCCTGTCCCAGATGAGGCGGCGGCGGAGCGCTTCCCGATCAGGGCGCTGTTCAAGAGGCCGATGGTCGGACGCCTGCTCCTGTTCGTCGGCATCTGGTTCGTCTACTACATCGGCAACTACGGCTGGCTGACCCTGGCTCCGACGCTGTTCACGGACAAGGGCTACAGCCTCGCGGACAGCACGACCTACCTGCTGGTGTCCGGGATCGGGTTCCTGGTCGGCGCCTACGCCACGACCCGCTTCAGCGACCGGTTCGAGCGCAAGTTCTCGATCGCGATCTTCGCCGTCTTGTGGGCCGGGGCGCTGCTGGTGATCGGCTACCTGGTCTCGCCGGGGATCATCATCGGCTTTGGCTTCGTCGCCTCGGCGACCATCGGGCTGACCGTGCCGATGCTCTACACCTACACGGCCGAGCACTTCTCGACCAACGCCCGCGCAACCGGAGTAGCACTCAGCGACGGCTTGGGCCACGTCGGTGGCGCGATAGCGCCGCTGGTCGTGCTTGGCGCCAACTCCGCCTGGGGCTTCTCCTCGGCGTTCCTGGTGATGGGCATCACCGGCTTCGTGGCGGCGGCCCTGATCCTGTTCGGCATCACCGCTACGGGACGGTCGCTCGAGACGACCGCGGCTACGGCATAGACCATGCTCGAGCTCTACCAAGCCGAGTGGTGCCCTCACTCGCGCAGGGTGCGCCAGCGACTGACGGAGCTGGGCGTGTCATTCATCGCCCGGCAGGTCCCGGCCGAGCCCGTGGACCGCGAGGAGCTACGGCGCAAGACGGGAAGCGAGGAGATCCCGACCCTGCGGCTCGAGGACGGCACCGCGATCTCCGACCCGGACCAGATCATCGAATACCTCGAGGTCAACCACCGCGAGCGCGCCGACGCCGAGGAGCATCGCGAGCGCGCGGAGGCTCTCTAGAGGATCGCGAGCGCCCGAGGAACGATCGCGAGCGCCCGAGGAACGATCGGAGCGCCCGAGGAACGATCGCGAGCGCCCGAGACTCATAGCCCTGCACGACTCGTTCGAGGTTTTCCCGCGTAGGGACACATAACCTCGAACAAGTCGAATCCGCGGCGCCGCGTCGCGCGTCCCGCCGGCGCCGACCGCCCGCCGATGCGTCCCGCCGGCGCCGCGTCGCGCGTCCCGCCGGCGCCGACCGCCCCGCCGGCGCCGACGGCTCCCGATGCGCCCGGGCGAGGCGGCCCGCGGAGCACTGGTCAGCTGGTTGGACCAGTTTGATATGGTCGGGCGCCGATGCTGCGCCCGGTACAGACGCGATCGCTCCCCGACGAGGTGTTCGGGCAGCTGCTCGGGGAAATCCTCAGCGGCCGCTACGCGCCGGGCGTCACGCTCCCCGGCGAACGCGGGCTCAGCGACGTATTCCAGGTCAACCGCCACGTCGTGCGCGAGGCGCTCAAACGACTGGAGCAGGTGGGGCTGGTCAAGACCGTCCACGGCGGCGGCACGAAGGTGCTCGAGTTCAGGCGCTCGGCCGGCCTTGATCTGCTGGCGGTGATCGCTGACCACCCGGAGGCCATGGAGGCGATGCTGCCGCTGCTCCTCTCGGCCCTGCAGATGAGGGCCGTCATCGGGGTGGACGCCGCGCGCCTATGCGCCCGGGGAGCCAGCGACGAGCTGCGCCGCGATCTCCTCGAGGCCGGGGAGACCCTGGCCGCTGTGGCGCGCGGGCCAGAGCTGCTGCCCCTCGACCAGCGCTTCTGGCAGCAGCTGCTCGACGGCGCCGGAAACCTGGCCTACCAGCTCGGGTTCAACAGCCTGATTCGCGCCG
>CAVRBL010000012.1:0-37545 GCA_963719305.1 uncultured Actinomycetes bacterium
GCCAGCATCAAGAGTGGGCAGAAGGACTATCTGGGGATTCAGTTGCGGTGGGCTGGCTGGCTCGGTGGCCTATGACAGCGGCTCGGGAAATGTGAGCGAGACGGCGCTTGCGTAGGGCAGCTCATGGGGGAGGTCCTCTGGTCCGACGAGACGGAAGCCGAAGGTACGCTGCAGGCTGGCGATCGGTTGGAGCGAGTCACCGCATTCTGATGTACGCGGGCCGCGGTGGGACTGAATCGCAGCCGCAGGCTGGGCAGCAGAGGTGGGTCATCGCTGTGCTCACGATGGGCTCTTCCCGGACAGGCCGTGCCCGCAGTACGGGCAGACCCGGTTCATCACCGGATCGTTTGAACGCTCGTCATCGAGCTCGAAGTACACGCGGTGGCGCCCGAGGCCGGACACACGGAGCTCGTGCCCGCATTCGGGGCAGCTGTAGGTCAGTCTTGGATCGGGCTTGCGTGGGGAGGCGGGCCGCTCGGGCGGCGCGATCAGCGTGGCGCTTTTCATTCCGTCACCGCCTCGGCCTCGGTGCTGAAGCTGCCGCCCTCTATTTAACCAACGCTCGGCGTCCGTGGCGTCCTCTTCCCTTGGCATCCCGACGCGCCCTGAGATCGACCGGGGAGCGCCCCGGTAGCGCGCTGCTCGAACCGCGCCGAGGCGGCACCGTCGCGGAGCTGCTGCGCGGCTTCTTCAGCGTCGTCGTAGGAGGCAAAGCCTCCCGACCGCGCGAGGGTTGCGCCGTCGCCAGCCACGATCGTCCAGTGATAGGCGCCGCCGTTGTCCTCGAAAGGGAGGAACTCCATCCACTCGGGCACACGCACGCCGCCCGGACGGCGGTCGAGCTGATTCACGGCGCGGGACTTCTTTGTTGCGGTGGCCATGGCCGACCGCCTCTCTGCCCTTCTGACCGAACCCGTCGCCCTGAAAGCGAGAAGAGCTAAGGCTCACTGAGCGCACTAGCGAACCTAGCACATTCCGACCTCTCCACTAGGAATTTGCGGCGGATCGCGCTATGCTCGACCGAGTCGTCGTCCGTTCGGTTCTCTGCCGACTCTCCCCGCGCGCGGCGTCCGTGTTGCCAGAGAAGGCTGAGAGGGGTGGGTATGCCCGCCATACACCGAGAAGTAGCAGCGAGCGGCGCTACGACAGCCGCGATCTCGAATTCGATGGTCGGACTGCTGCATCGCTACACGGGGCGCGGGCCCACGAGAGCACGCACCACGGTCGGTGAGAGGATCATCGTGTGCGTCATGGGGGCGACGCTGACCAAAGGCGAGCAAAGCCTGGTGCAGGATGGCAAGGCCGAGGTCGTGCTGCACGGCCGCCGCGCGTTTCAGGACACCATCCAGGGCGACGCGATCAGCGCCGTGCAAGAGCTCTCCGGACGTCGCGTAGTGGCGTTCATGAGCAACAACCACATCGAGCCCGACCTGGCGGTCGAGGTCTTCATCCTCGAGCCGGTGGAGAGCGACCACCTGAACAGTCGGCATGTCGACGAGGATGGTCCCGACCTTGACGGGCACCACCAGGGTCTTCCTCGCCGCTCGCGGCGAGGGACGGGCTGGCGACGGGCTTGACGGCCGCGCATCCTGACGCACGAATCCAGATCCCCTCGCGCAGGGACGCCCCTCTGGTCCGCCACCGACGAGGCTGATCACAACCCGTCGGCGGCAAATTCCTCCGCAATCAGCCGGGCATCGCGGCGCTGGATCGCTGGGTCGCGGAGTGACCACGCGAGGAGCCAGAGAGCTGCCTTGTGGAGTTGCGAGAACTGAGCGGCGTCGATCGCGTCCTCCACGTGCGCGAATGACGTGCCCTGATGGATCATGCCTTCGACCTCTTCGTTGGCACGGTCGAAGGAGAGTGGCGCGGTACTCATCATGGCCGCGCGTCCTTTCTGGTCCCGTCGCCGTTCTAAACGCGCAGAGACAGTCCCGATAGGGACAACGGGGGTACCACAAATCGACGCTCTTCGCGAGCCGCCACGCCGCATTTTGCGAACAGTCTGGGCAACGGTCGGACTGGCGTGGGCGGACCACATGGGACCATTCCAAGCTCGCGATGCTGGCGGATCCGAACCGCAAGGTCGCCGTGCAGTTCGCTGATTGCCAGCACGCGGACGAGCTCGAGCAAACTTCCGAGCTGCGGTTCGCGTGACGCCTTCAATCGGAGTAGAGTCGGACACGAGCTGGCCCTGCGGCCAGGATTCTCCGCCCAAAGCCCGAATGCCACCGACGGCGCGACCCGCGCCACGAGGCGAGAGGCGTGGGTTACTGGTTTTGACTGCGGGGCCGGCGCTGTCCTCCTACCGGCATTGCGCCACCGGCCCGGTGGACGCGTCCCGATGTGATTGAACGCGCGAGGGTCTAGCCCTCTTCCTTGCGCATGGTCCCGATAGAGGGACGGGAAGGCTCGAAGATGATGAAGCGGACACAAACAATTGAGCAGCACGTAGGCGAGGCGAGATGACTCGCGACTGTGGATCGCTGCGGCTCTCGCCGGCGATGGAGGCCCGGCGACGGCTCAACAGAGCGACCCCCGGTACGCCTACCTGACGCAATCGCACGACTAGCCGAACCACCCGATCGAGCCGGAACGACCTAGCGACGTGCGCAGGCGGTCGCGTCGTGACCTGGCTCCAGCCGACGCACCCGCTGCGGTGGTCGACGGGCGATCGCCATTCACTTCTCCTCTCGTGCTTCGGGAAGATCGGCGGCGGCGATGGCGGCCCCGATCTCCTCGGTGGAGATGCCAGCCTTCCTGGCGGCTTTGACCGAATGCTCGATCTCTTCATCCGACGCCAAGCCGCGATGCCGTTCGAGCACTCGGAGGTAGATCGCCCACACGAGCGCCTGCTCCCGCGTCAACGAAATCTGATCACCTGGCCCAAGAGAATCTGCCGCGACTACCGTGACTAGCGCCTCGTCGATCAGTCTCTTGCCTGCCATCACATCAGTGCGCCTCTCGGCGTTGCGTCGGGCGTCGCCCTCTTTGGTCTGACGCAGTCGCTCTTCCTCGACGAGGTTGACCATTTGCCAGTACGCGATGAGGTCCCGCTCTGCCTCAGTCACATTCGCGAAGAAGCGGCGTCCGATCGTCAGCCGGCCCTGATCGAGGCCGGACGCCTGCTCGTCAATCCAAGCTCGATCGATCCGCGCTCGGGCGATGAGACGTATCGCGGACTCGATCTCGGAGCCCGTGCAATCACCGAGCCGCTTGAACACGCCAGGAGCGATCTCGAGGGATTCGTCGGGGTTTACATCACCAATCGTCATATTCTCCCTCGTGCCGGAACGAATCGGTGCAGCGCAGCATGGCTTCGACCGACAGGGTCTCGATCGGCTCGATCGGCGGCCTCCCCGACTGAACGGAAGCCCCGCTCATGCGGGGTTTCTTCGTTTCGAGTCGCTTCAGCTAGACCGGAATATGTACCGTTCATATTCTGGTTTCGGGACCTTGGCGGGCCGACCAATGCTCTCCCGCAATCGCTCATGGCTGCTCCGTCATCGTGGGGCTGGTGCTGAGAAGTGGCGCTGGAGCTCGTTCGCGTATGACTGTCCGATCGAGTCGCTGTGCTGCTCCAGCCACTCGGTGAACGCGAGCCGTCCCAGCGGAGGGTGGTGGGAGACGAGCAACCCGGCGGTCAGGCCTTCGATCTCACTGTTGGTGAGGACGACATCGCGAACCAGCAGGCCGAGCGCGCGAGACGCGCCTGCCATCGCGAGCGCCGGGAGGTGCACGATCGGTGCGCGAGCACCGATCGCGCGACGGATCGCCCGGACAAGGTCCTCGAAGGACAGCGTTTCGGGTCCCGCGGCGTCCACGGTCAAGTTGCCATCGGCCTCGGCGGCTTCCAGGCAGATTCGCACCAGGTCCTCTACGTGGACGGGCTGGACGGGGTAGCGCCCGTCGCCTGGCACGACGAAGACCGGCATGTGTCGCAGGATCCAGGCGATGTTGTTTGCGAGGACTTCTCGCTCGCCGCCGAAGATCCAGGTCGGCCTCACGATCGAGTAGGGGATCCCGACCTCGGCCAATGCTTCTTCGACGACTGCTTTGCCTCGGTAGTAGGGGAGCGTCGAGTCGATCGAAGGGTTAGCGATGCTCAGGTGAACGACGCGGGTGACGCCGACCCGCCGAGCGGCGTCGAAGAGCCTCCGCGAGTTGGCGATGGCGCTGGCAAATGTCGTGCCGCCGTGGTCGAAGCGAACCCAATAGGTGTTGTAGAGCGTAGTGACTCCCTCTAGCGTCCCGGTGAGCGCAACCGGATCGTCGAACTGATACGGAAACGCTTGGACTCGGTCGCGCAGCGGATGCGGCCGGTCGGGGTGAAAGGTGAGCGTCTTGACCTTCCTGCCCGATTCGAGCAGCCGCCGGGCAAGATGGGAGCCCGAGTAGCTGAAGGCTCCGGTCACCAGGTCCAGCCCCGTATCGGAGCTGGTCACCGCTTCACCGTTCGCCCGGAATACAGCGGTCGGCGTCCGCCCGTACCGGCTGTCCGAGGTCGCTTTCGGGCTTCCGTGACCGCGCTACTCGCTGGGTGATCGTGACGAGCCGGTGCGGGTAGCGCGAGAATGATCCAGAAATGGTCGACCACGGCCGCTCTTCTCGGAAGCGCCATGCGCTTGCATTGTTTGAAGGTCTGCCCCGCCATTACGACCGGATGGGGGCCTTGCTCAGCTTTGGCCAGGATCCGCGCTGGCGGCATGCGTTGGTGCGTGCAGTCGACCCAGCGCCCGGCGAGCGGCTGCTCGATGTCGCAACCGGCACTGGAATGGTGGCGGCGGAATTGGTCCGACGCTCTGGCTGCGAGGTGGTCGCACTCGACCAGAGCGAGGCGATGCTAACCGCGGCCCGCGCGCGGTTGGCGGCGGATCCCCAGCTCGCGACGCGAATCAGTTTCATCGTCGGCCAGGCAGAGCGGCTGCCATTCGCCAATGCGGAATTTGACGGGCTCACATTCACGTATCTGCTGCGATATGTCGACGACCGTGTCGCGACGATGCGTGAACTTGTGCGCGTAGTGAAGCCGGGCGGGCGGATCGGAATGATCGAGTTCGGCGTTCCGCTGGCGGCGCCGCTACGAATGCTGTGGCGGGTCCACACTCGAGTCGGCCTGCCCCTGCTGGGACGACTGGTTTCTCCCGCGTGGCTCGAGGTCGGGCGTTTCCTTGGACCGAGCATCGAAGAGCTGCATGAGCTCGAGCCGGACCTCGTTGGGTTGTGGGAGGCGGCCGGGATCCGGGAGGTGCGTCTATGTCGCGCAAGCTTCGGCGCCGGCATCGTGATGTGTGGCGTGCGGGATGGCAACCCAGCGCCGTAGCCTCGACCGTCCAGCTTTCTACGCGCTGAAGAGCGGCGGATGGCGTGATTTCGTAACGCTCCTTCATCCACCGTACACGCTGTGGCACCTGAGCTACGTGGCGCTCGGCGCAGCCGTCGCGCCGGTCGTTCACGCTGACCGGCTTGCCGCAGCGCTCGGCGCGTTCTTTCTCGCAGTCGGCATCAGTGCACATGCGCTCGATGAGCTGAACGGTCGACCGCTGGAAACCGTGCTGCGGCGCAACATCCTGATCGGGATAGCTGCGGTGGGACTCGCTGGGGCGGTGGGCATCGGCGTGGTAGGCGCTGTCGTCGTCTCGCCGCTGCTCGTTCCACTCGTGCTGCTCGGAGGACTGCTCGTGCCCGCATACAACCTCGAGCTCGCAGGCGGACGATTCCACACGGACCTCTGGTTCGCGCTTGCCTGGGGCGGATTCCCGGCGTTTACCGGCTATTTCGTTCAAACGCTGACGATCCGGCCGGCTGGTCTGCTTGTCGCGGCTGCGTGCTGTCTGCTGAGCGCCGCCCAGCGCCGGTTGAGCACGCCCGTGCGTCAACTTCGACGCAGCACGATCGCCGTCTCCGGGGAGCAGCAGCTCGCGGACGGGAACACGGTCGAGTTGACCAAGGCGCGCCTCGCCGCGCCGCTCGAAGGTGCCCTGTCGGCGCTCTGGATCGCCATGGTTCTGCTCGCCGTCAGCCTGCTCACAGTCAAGCTTTAGGCGCCGAGCGCCGGGTCGCCGGAACGAGCCGGCCCCTGCGCCCATCGCGAAGGGCCGTCCGCCGCCCTGCCCCGACGACCACGCCCTAGTTGGTGGAGGGCGTGTGATCTCGGGTGACGCCCAGTCGCTGCGCGGCCGCGGCGGCCGCCGCTCGGTTCGGGACCGCCAGCTTGCTGAGGATGCGCGAGACGTGCACGCTGGCGGTCTTGTCGGTGATGAACAGCTCGCCGCCGATCTCGCGGTTGGTCAGCCCGTCACCGAGCAGGGCCAGAACCTCGATCTCGCGCGGCGTGAGCTCGAGCCGCTGCAACTGAGCATCCCGCGCCGTGTCGAGTTGCTCGTGCGCACCGAGGTCGATCCGGGCACGACGTGCCAAGGCTTCCAGCTCTTCTCGCAGGGGACGCGCGCCGAGCTCAGAAGCGGCCGCGTGCGCCGCTTGCACGAGCTCCACCGCGCCGGCGCGATCGCTGCTGGCGCCGAGCAGTGCCTCGGCTCCTCGCCACTGGGCGTAGGCGGCGTGGTATCGATTCCCATACGCCTGCCATTGCCGTGCGGCCTCCGCCCACAGCGAAGCGTCGCCGGCATGACCGATCCGTGACTGCTCGGCCGCCAAGCCGGCGCGACTGGCACGAACCACCGGCGCCACGACGCCCGTGAGCTCTCCGATCACTCGATCCAGCCGCCCGCGCAGCTGCTCCGCTCTCGCGGCTTGCTGCTTGCGCTCCTGCTCGTTGCCGGGCGCGCGAGCGGCGAGATCGGCGCAGGCACGCGCTCCGAGGTCGTAAACGGGTGCCGTGAAGAACACCGACTCCCTGTCCTTGACGCGGTCGAGGCAATCCGATGCGAGTTGGGCGGCGGCTTTCGGACGGCCGGCCCACAGCTCGAGCGTGATCCGCGCAGCAGCGGGGGGCGCGAGCGCCATCGATCCGACTGAACGACGCATCTGCGACTCGGCCTGATCCAGGGCCCGCGCCGCGGCATCGAATTTTCCCTGTTCGGCCCAGAGCAGCCCGAGGTATCGATACACAATTCCCGCTGTCACTCCGGTCGGAGACCGTTCGACCACTTCATCCAACAGCTCCTCGGCTTCGGTCCAGCGCCCGATGTGCATGAGGCGTCCGGCCACTTCCCCCCGAAGGTAATCGCCCCATTGACGCTCCGCCCCGACCTCTCGCGCCGATGAAATCCCTTCCCGGGCCATTGAGATCGACTCCTCGATGTGTCCCCCCTCGTCGAGCGCGTCGCTGCCGTTCGTATAGCTGCGCTGCATCTCCTCGACGAGGCCCAGGCGACGGGCGATTACCAATGCCTCCCTGGCGACCGTCACAGCTCGGTCGAAATCGCCCACCGTGCTGAGGTTCCCGCACATGGTGTTGAGCACGTGCGCCTCCACCGCCTCGGCTCCCACGGTGCGAGCGATCCCGAGCGCCTCTGCGCAGCGGGCACTTGATTCCTCAGGGCGGTTGCAGAGCATCAACACCTGGCCCTCGGCGGCCAACACCAACGCTCGCTCCTGGGACGGCGGAGCTTCCGGCAATAGCTCGACCGCGCGGCGGTACGCGGGCAACGCATCCTGATCGTGGCCCGCCATCCACAGGTACCGGCCGAGCCGCTCGTGTGCCAGCGCCGCCTGAACCGGCTCGGCGCGCTCATCGGTCCGCGCGAGCACCTCCTGCGCCAGAGCGATTGCCCTGTCTTCCTCCCCGATGCGCAACGCCGCGTCGGCCGCCCGCCGCAAGACCTCGAGCCGCTCGAATGGGAGCTCGCCCGGTGCAGGATCGACGGCGTCCCACATCTCCAGCGCGCGTTCGTAGTGCAGCCAGGCCTCGCTGGACGCATACAGCTCCTCGGCCGCGACCCCGGCGGCGACGGACGCGGGCAGAGCTGCCGCCAGCTCGCCCGCCGCGTACCAATGATGGGCAAGCTCCGCAGCAACGGCCGAGTCCGCCGCGACGAATCCGGACTGCTCGCCGATCGCTCGGGCCAGCCTCAGATGCAGACTCCGTCGCTCTCCCGCCAGGAGGTCGGAATAGATCGCCTCCCTCACCAGCGCATGCCGAAATGAGTAGCCAGCAATGGAGGACTCAGACACGAGCAGGTAAGCCTCGACCGCATCGCGCAAGGCAACGTGTAGGTCATCCTCCGACAGGTCGGCGACCGCAGCCAGCAGCGCGTGATCGACCGTCCGTCCTGCCACGGCCGCGATCCGCAGCACGTCGCGAACGGCACTCGACTGCGCCTCGACACGCGCCAGCAGGATGTCGCGCAGCGATGAGGCGAGGGGCTCATTCGCCCCGGGCGATGACGCCAGAAGCTCCTCGGCGAAGAGAGGATTTCCTTCCGAGCGCTCAAGCAGACGATCGACCAGCGAGGGTGGCGGCGGCTGCTCGAGGATCGCGGTGACCTGCTCGCGTAGCTCGGCGTAGGTGAACGGTCCCAGCTCGACCCTGCTCGCTCTGTCGCTCCGCTCAAGCTCCAACACGAACGGGCGGAACGGATGATGGCGCTGCAGCTCGTCGCTGCGGTAGCTGATCAGTAACGCGATCGGCTCGCGCCGCGCCGCGCGAACAAGGAACGATAAGAAATCACGCGTAGAACGGTCCGCCCAATGGAAGTCCTCTACGACGATAACCAGGGGACGGACGCGAGCCGCGGAGGTAAGCAGCGCCGTCAGGTGCTCGAACAAGCGCAGCTGCGACCTTGCTCCCACAGTCGGACCCACCACACGGTCGCTGGTGCGGGAACCATCCGGAATGAACTCCGCCAGCTCCTCGCGGCCAGACGCAAGCACCGCCTGAAGCTCGGCATCGTCCACCTGACGCGCTAGCGAGCGCAACGCACCAAGGACCGGTGCGTACGGGAGCTCCCCCTCACCGAGCCGTAGGCACTCGCCTACGGCGACCGTCATCCCGTGGCGCTCGGCGTGACCGGCGACCTCCGAGATCAGCCGGCTCTTCCCGATGCCCGCCTCTCCGGCGACAAGCATCACCGAGCCGAAGCCTTCCCGGCTGCGTGCGAGCGCCGCCTCCAGCGCCGCCAGCTCCACATTGCGCCCCACGAACCGAGGGCTTGAAACGCGCCCAACCACACGAACGATTATCCCGCCGGCAGCGCTCGGCCGATCAAGGGCCCAGGTCAGCCATCTAAGGCGCAAGATCAGGCAACTGCCCGATGGCAGCGAGGTGGCTTACGCCTAGGTTGGACGCATCGCCAAACCGCCTTCCCAGGAGAACCGATGAACGTCCACATCAACTACATCCTTGCCCAGGAGCACATCGCTGATCTTCACCGGTCCGCGGCACAAGCACGGCGCGCCCGCGACGCCGACAGAAGGCGGCGCCACGCCCGACGCACGCGGGTTCGGCGGCCTGAGCGCCTAACTCGCCGTTCAGATCCAACGGTCTCACCCGCCAGGCCATGAACGCGTCAGGACCCCAAGGCGCACGCGCCGCAACACCAGGCGCCGTGAGCACCCCCGCCAAGCCGGACAGCACGCTGTCGCTCGCTGATGGCACGCAGGTACGACTGAGGGCGATCGGCCCCGACGATCGTGAACGCCTCGCGGCTCTGTTCGCCCGCCTCAGCCCGCAGTCGCGCTACCGGCGCTTCCTCTCGCCGAAATCCGAATTGAGGCCTGGAGAGCGTTCCTACTTCACCGATGTCGATGACATCCGTCACGTCGCCGTCGCCGCGGTCGATCAGCGTGACGGCTCGATCGTCGGGGTCGGTCAGTACGCGGAATGGACCGGCCACTCGGAGGTCGCAGAGATGGCGGTCGTTGTGGCCGACGAGCTGCATAGGATGGGCATCGGCACCGCGCTGGCCACACGCATGGTGCAGGTTGCCCGCGCAAACGGGCTCACTCTGCTCACGGCCACGACGCTATGGGAGAACCGGCCGGCGCTCGCCCTCCTAAAACGGTGCGGCTTCCACGCCCGCCCCGGTCGAGCCCGCGAGTTCGAGGGGCAGTTGGAGCTCGACGGCCCGAACGTACGCCAACTCCCGGCGCGACCCGAACCAACCACGAACAGGACCTGGACATGATCCCTCTGTATCCCAAGCTGCCTCCCGCGCAAGCGAAAGGCGCGGGTCTCCGACGGCGAGCGACCTGTCGCGGCCCCAAACGGAACGGAGCTGATCCGAAGAAGCGCGGCGTGGGCGAAGCGACGCTCACGCTTCGACTCGGCTGCCCTGCCGATGACAACCAGCTCCTTCGTCTGGCCGCGCTGGACAGTGCCAGGGCTCCTACGCAGCCCGTCCTGCTAGCCGAGGTCGACGGACGTCTACTCGCTGCGCTGGGAATCTCGGACGGCACCGTCGTCGCCCACCCGTTCCACTTGACCACGGATCTCGTGACGCTCCTGCGCACGCGAGCCCGTCAGCTCTAGCAGTAGCCCGATGACGGGCTAGCGCACGCCGACGCTCGTGGCGTCCGCGTCCCGACCGACCCGGCAAGTAGCCTGAAGGAGCATGTCTAGACCGTCGCTGGTCGTCGCCGTGGGGCGAACGTGGGTGCGACGGGGCGCTTCAACGATGCCTTGATCTCGTCAATCGCCTCAGTCACGGTCAGGTTCGAGCTCGGGTTGGGATACCTGCTCGTCCTGCCGCTGTGGATTGCGCTCATCGGCGTCCTGACCGGGCGGGTCCTTGGGATCCACATCGGGCGCTGGCGAATCGGAGTGGCGGCCACCATCGGTTGGGCGGCCGGTCTGGCGGGCGGATTGATTGCGCTTGGGCCCCGGAATCAGCACCCGTTGCTCGTCATTCCGCTCTCGGTGTTCTTGGGCGTGCTCGCATCTCTTCCGGTGGCGATCGCCATCGATGTGGTCAGCCGCAGCACGCGACGGCGTCGGCGGGGATTTTGGTCGCTTCGGCACCCGGTCCGCGCGTCCCGTGCGGTCTTATCTCCGCTCGGTCGTTTCCGCGACATCGTCGAGTACGCGCGCGCCGAGAATCTGCTGCACCTCCGCTATCGCACGCCTGCTGCGCTCACGTCATCGGATTTCGCGCGTCGCGTGCGGCTCGTTCTGGAGCGCGCCGGCGGAATGTTTGTCAAGTTCGGTCAGATCGCGGCCACGCGCAGCGACCTCCTCCCAGAAACCCTGACGACCGAGCTTGAGAACTTGCACTCCAACGTCAAGCGCCTTTCTGACGAGGACGTTCAGCGGGTTTTGGCTGCTGAGCTGGCCGAGCCAGTGGAGAAGGCGTTTGACGCATTCGACACGCAGCCGCTGGCCGCAGCGTCCATCGGCCAGACACACCGAGCCACGCTCCACGATGGACGCGCTGTGGTCGCCAAGCTCCAGCGCCCCGGATTGGAGGACATTGTCCGCCGTGATTCGGCTGTCCTCTCGTTCGTCGCGCGGCAGCTGGATCGGCGGGTCGAGGTGGCGCGGCGGGTCGGGATCCGTGACCTCGCGGAGGAGCTGATCACGAGTATCGAGACCGAGCTGGATTATGGCCGCGAACTCCTGGCGGGCATCCGGCTACGGGAGAACCTGGGTTCCGATAACGGCGTCCAGGTCCCTCTGGTCCATCCGACACTCTCGGGTCCCCGCCTCCTGATCATGGACGAGGTCGTCGGCAAGTCAATCTCAAGCGCGGCAGCAGTTGACGCCGCTCCCGTCAGCCGTCTGGAGCTCGCCCGGCGATTGCTGGCCTCGTTCCTGGCGCAGATATTGCGCGACGGCTACTACCACGCCGATCCGCATCCGGGGAACGTCCTCATCGACGGCGATGGCGTCCTGTGGCTGCTCGACTTCGGTGCCGTGGGGCGCATCGACCCCATATCTCGGGAGGCGCTTCAGGCCATGGCGCTCGGCTTTTCGATGCGCGACGCTTCTCTGATTGCGCGCGCGGTCCGGCATCTGGTCGGCGACACCGTCCAGGTGGACATGCGGCAACTGGAGCGCGATATGTCGCTGCTGCTGGGGGAGATCGAGTCGGCCGGATTCGGAGTGGCCGCCTTGAGTGGCGTCATCGATGTGATCGACCGTCACGGGCTGCGTCCGCCCCGGTCGATGCTGCTGTTGTCGCGGACCCTGATCACGCTGGAGGGGACACTCAGGACCATCGATCCCGGCTTCGACCTCGGCCGCGAGGCCGAGCAGATCGTGTCTCGCGACCACCGAGAGGACTTCGGGACGCCGGAGGAGCTAGTCAGACAAGAGCTCTTCCGTGCGCTTCCGGCCCTGCGAACGCTGCCCGAGCACGCCGAGGCACTGGCCAGCCAGTTGCGCTCAGGCCGGATGGTGGTGAGGACGGAGCGATACGCGGGCGCGGACCGGCCAGTGGTCGAGACCTGGATCAACAGAATCCTTGTTGCCGCAGCGGCAGCGGCAGGGGCGCTCACCTCCGGCATTCTTCTGACCGCCGGCTCGCTCACGACCGATATACCGGTCCGCGACGTGCTTTGGACACTGGGTTTCTTCGGTCTGACCGGAACGACGGTGCTGTTGATGCGCACGGTCGCGCAGGCGTTACACGCGCAGCTCACCCCGTCGGATTGAGCCGTTCAGCTGCCCGCGACGGGCAGCACGAGCACGGAGGGGTGGCCTGTGTCGTGCAGGATCTCGATGTCGACCGACCGCGTCGTCGCTGCGGTGTTGGGATCCTCGCCGGTGCCGGGATTGCGCATGTAGCGAGGGTGGGCGCCCGAGGAGACCTGGAGACGGACGCGGTGCCCGACGGCGAAGCGGTGGGCCATCGGCCACAGATCGAAGGCCACCTTCCGGGTGCCCTCGTCCCCCGGGTCGAATCGTCCGGGCGCGATCCGCACCAGGGCGTCGCAGATGTTCCAGGAGGCTCCCGCACGATCGACGTCGCAGACGCGCGCGAACAGGTCGAAGTGGGATGAGCTAGCCCGCACCCACAGCTCGACCCGCACCGGGCCGATCGCTTCGGCCACCGAGTGCATCGGCGGCGTGGTGTAGGTCAGCACGTCCGCACGGGCTTCAAGCGGGCTGTTGTCGACGACCGGCTTGCGTTCGAGCAGAACGGGCCCACCGAGCGAGGGCGTTGGGTCGGCGGGGTCATAACGGTAGTGATCGGGGGGTGACGTCTCAGCCGGCTGACCTGCAGCCAACTGTCCTCGCTCGGCCAGCCACAGCCGCCGCTCGCCGCTGTCGGGTGGCGGCCAGCTCGGCAGCTGGCGCCAACCGCCGCCGGCGCGCTCGCCGGTCACGTACACGTGGATGCCCCCCGGCCGCACGAGCCGGTCGTCCTCGAGCAGACCCGCCCGAAGCCAGCCGAGACCCTCGCGGACCGCTGCTGCCGTCAGGCCGGGTGCCGTGTGGGTCCAGGGGCCGATCATCAGCTGCGGGTCACGGCCCGCTGCCGTCAGGGTCTTGAAGTCCTCGAGCATCCACGGGAGGAAGATGTCGTGCCAGCCGCCGATCAGCTGCACCGGCGCGGTCACCTTCTCTACGTCCGCGGCGTAGTCCCGCGCGACCCAGTAAGCGTCCTCGCGTAGCGGATTGGCCATGGCCTCCCGAAACCAGGCCACCTCGGCCCCAGTAGCCCGCTCGTCGAGGTCGGTGAGGGGCAGCTCATCGAGTAGCGCCCGCAGCCGGCGAAGCCCGTGCGCCATCGCCAGCGGCGCCAGCCGCCGCTCCTGCGCCGAGACGAGCACCAACCACGAAGCGGCGGTCTCGAGCGACAGGCTGCCGCCGGCGCGCGTCTGGCCATGAAGCTGTGACGCGCTGACCTGAATCGCAAGCGCGGCAAGATCGGCCCCGGCCTCCGGAGCGACCGCCCACTGCACGAGCCCCAGATAGCTCGGTCCGATCATCCCGATCCGGCCTGAATGCCACGACTGCTCCCGAACCCACCGCAGGGTCGCCAGGCCGTCCCCCCGCTCATCGAATGGGCTGAACTCGCCTTCCGATCCGAACGTGCCGCGCACGCTCTGGATGACGACCTGCAGGCCGCGCTCGGCGAGCAGCCGCCCGAACAGCAGACCAACGACCTGGCGGCGTCCATAGGGCGAGCGCACGAGCACCGTCGGCTGTGCGTCTCTTGACGTCGCTCGGGCTACCCAGCGGTCAGCCAGCAGCATCGCCCCGTCGTCCATCGGAACACGCAGGTCGCGCTCACAGACCACATCGTGGGATCGCGCCAGGGGCAGATGCATGCCTCGAGCGAGGCTTTCACTGGCAAGGCTCATGCCACGATCCTAAGTGCCGCGCGGAGGTTTCCGATCCTGGACCCGGCCAAGGGCGGACAGCGGTTTCATTCCGTCCGAATGCCGAGCTTCGAGCTCCAGTTCCCCTCCCGCGAGATCGAGCCTCTCGCGAACCGATTCGGCTCCGGTGGCGAGACCCGCTTGCCCGAGGTCGGCGCGGCGGTCAGGGCCCGCGGTCACTACACCCGCGAGGAGTTCGTCGAGGTCTGTCTGTGGAAGACGCCGCGGAGCAGGCCCAAGGTCGCGAGTAACTCGGAGACCGCCGTGGTCGAGGCGACCGGCCGAGCACTGGCCACGGAGGACGAGGAAACGCGGATGAGCGCTCTGCTCGAGCTTGCCGGCGTGGGAGTCCCGACGGCATCAGTGCTCCTCTACTGCCCCTTTCCGAACGACTACCCGATCCTCGACGTGCGGGCACTCGAGTCGCTCGGGGTCAAGCCCCGATCGCAGTATCCGATGGGATTTTGGCTCCAGTACCTGTCTACCTGCCGCCAGCTCGCCAGCCGCCACGGCGTGAGCATCCGGACGCTCGACAAGGCACTGTGGCAGTACTCGAAGGAACGTGCCACAGCTTGAGGGCAGAGCGCAGCCGTCACAATCCGAGTCGGCGCGCGTATGGGCGTCTCGGACTGCCTATATTGCCCTCGATGCGCGGTAGGTTGGCTGTAGGCGCAGCGTGCGCGGTCGCGGTGGGAGTGGCGGTAGGGCTGGTGGTCGCGTTGGCCGGTGGCAGCTCCCATCCGCACAGGCAGGCGGTCGTCCGCACCGCCGGACGGGCGACGCATCGCGCAGCCGCATCATCTGCAGGAGGGGCGCGACCCGCCGCCAAATCCACGCATGTCAACGTCCTCGCGACGCCGCCATCAACCGACTCACACTGCCAGAACGCGGCGCCTTCGGTTCCGGAGCAGCCGATCACTCATCCTCAATGGCTGAGCGGGGTGACGATCACCGAGTACTACCCCGCTCCGGAACGGTGGTTCGCCGGGGGCCGCGTCCCCGCCCCGGGCTTGAACGGCGCCTACGCCGCGGACTGGCTCTACTCGGCCCGGGGGCTTGCGATGGAAGGTAACGGCGTCGATCGGTTTGGGCGGCGCGTACACATCGCCCAGCTCGGGTCGACGGGCTGGGTGAACGCCGCTGGCCAACCCACTGTTCCCGTCTGCCTCGGTAAGTGGAGCAACGGATTCCCCGTCTGGCTCATCGGGGGCTGGAGGAACGGGCGCGGCGAGGTCACCTTCCCGCTCGCTTCCGGCGGCTGGTCCAACGGGACTGGCGTACGGACGCTCCCGTACGGCGGCGTGACGTTCGCGCCGGAGACCTCCAGCCCGCTCGTCTACTACCACAGCATCGCAGTCGATCCGCGGCTGATCCCACTCGGAAGCCGCGTGTACGTGCCCGCCTACCGCAATCTCGGTGGTGGGTGGTTCACGGCTCAGGACACCGGCGGAGCCATCAAGGGTCGTCACATCGACGTCTACAGGTCGCCGCCGGCGAGTCCCACCGACCTCGGCCGGTACATGAGGGATCAGCGGATCCTGGTCATCCCGCCCGCGTAGCGGCGGGCCGAGCAGTTACGGCGAGAGTGAGGCCTCGACGGGCCTCAGGAGTATCCGGCCCTGCTGTCACAGAACAGACCGGGGCCTCGTCTCTGGGACGCAAGTCCAACCGAAGGAGGCAGTGATGAAAGTCTTAGTTGCTGGTGCCGGCGGCGCGATCGGCGCCAGGTTGATACCCAGGCTGATCGAGGCGGGACATGACGTGGTCGCGCTCACGCGCACTGAGCGCAAGATGCGCGGGCTCCGGGACATGGGGGCAGAACCGGCCCCGGCGGATCTACTGGACCGTGGGTCTGTCCTCGATGCGGCCGGGCGGGCGAAGCCAGAGGTGATAATCCATCAGGCGACTAGCCTTGCCGGCGTCAAGAGCCTCAGGAACTTCGACCGCGTGTTCGCGCTCACCAACCGGCTTCGGACCGAGGGCACCGACCACCTGCTGGAGGCGGCGCGGGCCGTCGGGGCCCGGAGGCTGATCGCGCAAAGCTACGGTAACTGGAACTATGAGCCCACCGGCGAGCGGCTCAAGACCGAAACCGATCCGTTCGATCCGAGCCCGCCGAAGAACCAAGTCAAATCGCTGGCGGCAATCCGGCATCTGGAAAGAGCCGTTCTGGAGGACGGCGGACTCGAGGGCGTGGCCCTCCGCTACGGCAACTTCTACGGTCCGGGAACGACGTTCTCGGCGGATGGGGAGATCGTTCGCCAGCTGCGTAGACGCCAGTTCCCGATCGTCGGCGACGGGGCCGGTGTGTGGTCGTTCGTCGAAGTCGACGATGCCGCCTCGGCGGCCGTGGCCGCGATCGACGGCCCGCCGGGCACGTACAACGTCGTCGACGACCACCCTCGCCCGGTGGCGGAGTGGCTACCGGAGTTGGCTCGGATCACGGGCGCCAAGCCGCCCTTCCGCGTACCGGTGTGGCTGGGCCGATTGGCTGCGGGCGAGGTTGGGGTGTCGATGATGACCCACATGCCCGGCACCTCGAACGCAAAGGCCAAGCGCGAGCTTGGCTGGCAGCCGCGCTACGCGAGATTCCCCGACGGCCTCACCGAGGCCTGAGGCGAGATTCCCCGATGGCCTCGCCGATGCCTGAGATCGAGCGTCTCTACGAGGAGTTGCGGCCCTACGCGTTCGCGATCGCCTACCGGATGCTCGGCAGCGTTGCCGAAGCCGAGGACGTCGTTCAGGAGGCATTTCTCCGCCTGAGTCGCGACCGGAACCGGGAGATCGACGCACCGAAGGCCTACTTGGCGACCGTCACGACCAGGCTGGCGCTCGACGCGCTGCGCTCGGCGCGCTCACGGCGCGAGCACTATGTCGGCGAGTGGCTCCCGGAGCCGGTGCTGACCGAGCCGGGCGACGACCCGGCATCGCGGGCGGAGCTGGCCGACTCGCTGTCGCTGGCATTCCTTGTGGTGCTGGAGACGCTCTCGCCCGAGCAGCGGGCGGTTCTGCTGCTGCACGACGTATTCGACTACGGCTACGACGAGGTCGCGCGGATCGTCGGCAAGACCGAGGACAACGCCCGGCAGCTGGCGGTTCGAGCTCGCCGCCACGTGGCGGAACGCCGGTCTCGCTTCGAGGTCTCGCCGCAGCAGCGCGACCGCCTGGCTGAGGGGTTCTTCGCCGCGGCCCAAGAGGGCGACGTCGCCGCGCTGGAGGCATTGCTGGCCGACGACGTCGTTCTACACGGCGACGGGGGCGGCAAGGCGCCGCAGCTGGCCCGGCCGCTCCGCGGCAACAACCGGGTGGCACGAACGGTCTCCAACTGGCTCCGTCAGGCCAAGCGGCTCGCGGACGCAACCCTGCGCCGGGTGGAGCTCAACGGGCAGCCCGCCGCGCTGGTGCTCGACCGCGACGGGAACCTCATCAACGTGCTGGTGCTCGAGATCGAGGAGCAGCGCATCGTCGCTGTCAACTCCATCATCAATCCGGACAAGCTCAGGCACCTGGGACCGGTGGCTGACCTGAGCGCGCTCATTCGGGGCCGGCGCGGCTAGCGATCCAGGCCGCTGAGCGCCGGCTTGACGTCGACGATCGGCGTCCCGTCCAGGGCCTCGAGGGGACACACCTGAACTCGCCGGCCGGTGATGGAGATGACCTGAACGCGATGCAGTCCGATGGGGTTGGGCCTATCAGCGGAGCGGGTGCTGAACACGCCTCGCTCGGGGTTGTTCGGATCGTCCCGCGGGTGGACCCGGAGGATCTCCCGCTGCGCCCGATCGAGCCACGTCAAGACCAGGATCTCGTCGCCTTCCCCGATCCCGTCAAGGCCCTCGGCCGTCTGGTCGTCGAACACGAGCCAAGCGTCAGGTGCGCCTTCGCTTCCTTGCTTGGGCGCGTCCGCCAGTTCCCTCAGCGGAGACTCGACGGTTCCGATTGGGACCAGTTCCATCGACCGCTGGCCTACCGACGTCCCACAGCCAGAGCTCGAAATGCCTGAGGCACCGCTCGGACTTCAGGGCTCCTCAGCGCGCGCGCGTGACCGCACGCTTGAGCTCGGCCTTGCCCATCTTCGAGCGGCCGCGGATGTTCAGCTTCCGGGCCTGGGCCTCGAGCTCCTTGCGCGTCGGCTGATCGCCGCGCCTGACCGCGGACGCCTCTTTGCCGAGCGCGGTACGCGTGCTCCCCGACAGCTTCTTCAACGTTTGCTTTTGCCTTGCTCCGCGCTGCGCCTGCTTGACGTTCTTGCGCGCGGCGGCTCGCTGCTTTTGTGTTGGCATGTTGCTGCTCTACCCGCAAGGACGGCTCGCAATCCACCTACCAGATACAGCTTCTTCGGGACCCATCTGCGCCACCGCTGAGGTCGATCAGCACGACCACGCCCCCCGACCGTCGGCGGCATAGATCTTGGCCGCGATCGCGTCCTGCTCGGCGGGCGGCGCGTCCTGCGGCAACCCGGTGCCGCCGTACGACGTCCAGGTCGAGGGCAGAATCTGGTAAGCGCCGCCCGCGCCCGTGCTCTGATTGACGGCCCGGTAGTTGCCGCCCGACTCGCACATCACGATGCTCGCCGGGATCGAGTAGTGGCCCGTCGAGCTCGAGGACGAAGTCGCGGTGGGCCTAGGTGAACGTCCGACCGTCGGCCACTGTGGCGAGAGTCTCGGCCAGTGAGCCACGCGGCGTTCGAGCGAGCGGTTGTGCTGAGCTCCGAGGACGCCATGCGCGGCGACGCCGTCCGCAGCTGACTCCGAGGCGACGGATGAAGGCACGGCCACGACGGTCGCGAGCGCGGCCGCGACTGAAGCACCTGTGACGAGGAGCGTGCGGGCCGCAGGGATTCTGGTGTCTGTGTTGTGCATTTCGACGATGGGCATCGATGAGCCCTCCTCGTTCGGGCCGACTCAGACCACGCCGGGCTCGGGCCCAGCGAGCGTCAGGTCATGCGAGTGGCGCGGGAGCGCCCGCTGAGGCCGGGCGGTCCGCGCCGAGGCCCCCGCCGCGGTTACGGTGTGTCAGGCGGGGTTGTCGGCGGTTTTGCGTTCTCTGTAACTACGCCAGCGGGGCGGGAAGTAACGCTCGGCGTGAGCGACGTCACAGAAGGGTTGACGCGCTCGAGGCTCCAGGGGCGGGCCTTCAATAGCCAGACTGTCGCGCCGGCCAGCAGCACGGCGCACAGGACCCAGCCCAGGGTGGTAGTGGCCAGGCCCACATACTTCAATCCCGAGGCGAAGATCACGAACGCGATTGCCGGCCGGATGTAGCGATCAGGGATCGTCGAAGACAAGAGCGAGCCAACGAGGACGGCGGGAACGCTGCCGATGATCAGCGAGCCGGTGACCGCGAACTCGACGTGCCCGAACGCCAGGGCGCCGAGCGCTGCGGCGAGCGTCAGGGGTACCGCTTGGGTCAGGTCGGTTCCGACCAGCTGCTTGGCGCCGATCGTCGGATACAGGAACAGCAGCAGCACGATCATCAGCGATCCTGATCCGACGGACGTCATCCCGACGATGATCCCGCCCACGATGCCGATGGCAATCGTCAGCAGCGGACGGGGCACCAGGTCATGGACGATTGCGTCGCGACCGTTGCCGCCTCTGCGATCGAGGGCGTAGCGAAGCGCCATAGCAGTGGCGCCGACCAGCAGTGCGGCGCCGAGTGCCACCTCGATGTTGTGCTGGGCCGACTTGCTGTGACCCATCACGTGCAGCAGATAGGCACCGGCGAAAGCGGCAGGGACGGAGCCGAGCACCATCCATCCCACCAGCTTCAGGTTGACCGTCCCGGCCCGCAGGTGCACGCCGGCGCCGAACGGGCGCATCACCACGGCAGCCACGAGATCGCTCGAGATCGCCGTAGCCGGCTTCACGCCGAACAGCAGGATCAGCATCGGGGTCATGAGCGCGCCGCCGCCAGCGCCGGTCATGCCGACCAGCAAGCCGACGATCGCGCTTCCCAAGACGATGAACGGGTCTATGTGCATGCGGAGCTCGCTCGTCGAATCGATCGCCTTCTCCACCAGGAGAAGTCGACAAGGGCCATCAGACTAGTCGACAACGGCTATCAGACTAGTCGGCAACGGCCATCAGACCACGGGCGGGCGTTGCAGGGCCAGCTCGCCAGGTGGGTCGCCGGACAGTAGCCAGCCGTCGTGGAGTGAGCGGACCTGGCCCTCTCTGGCCAGCGCCGAGAGAGCGCTGGTCACGGTGGGCCGGCGGGCAGCCACGAGCTCTGCCAGGACGGCGTGCGTCAGACGGAGTGGAATGAACACGCCGTCGCCCCGGACGCGGCCAAACCGGCTGGCGAGGAGCCAGAACAGCATGTGCAGCCGCACGTCCACCCGCGCCTGGTGGACGATCGCCATGTTCACGGCCAGATGGCGCGCTCGCCGTATGGCACGACCGAGCGTGCGGCCAGCCAATGTTGGGTACCGCCCAAGCAGGCTCGCGAACCGCTGGTCGAGCACCGCGAGCCGGGTCGGCTCCGTAGCGATCCAGGTGGTCAAGAGCGGCAGCGTCAGCGTTCCGCTCTCGTCCTGCCAGGGACGGATTAGATCTCCGCGGCCGACCAGCTCGGCCCCGAATCGACCTTCGATTCCGGCTCGCCGGATCAGTAGACCCTGCACGACGAGCATGCCGATGCCCTCTGCGCCCGCCATCTCTTCCACGGGCCAGGGACCAGCAGCGAGCCGGATCTCGCGAACGGTACAAGCGTTGGCGACCTCCTCCCGTCGAGCAGCCGGTATGGCCTCCGCGAGATCTGGATCCTCGAGAAGGACGTGGCAGACCCCGGGACCAAGCTCCGGAGCAGCGGTCATCGTCCCATCGTGTCAGACCGCCCACTCGGCGCTGGGCGAAGTCGGCCGGCTTAGGCGGGGCGGCCCGTCGCGGGCGCCTCAGGAAGCGCGGGCGGTCTCTGCGCTGGGCGCCCCCGAGGCGGCGGCGACGCTCTCGCCCCCGGCATCCGCGGCCAATCTCCGCAACGCGTCGCAGATTTCATGGGGACGCTCCAGCGGTCCCATGTGTCCCGTCTCGGGCAGCACGACCAGCTCGTAAAGATTGGGCAGCTCCTCGGCGATCCGGCGGGCGTGGGCCGGGGGCGTCAGCCGGTCATTTTCGCCGTCCATCACGAGCGTGGGAACAGTGAGGCGCGGAAGCACGTGGTAGAGATCCATGTCCTGCATTGCCACCCCGACCTTGGACCGCACGTCCGAGGGGCAGGCGACCAGCATCCGCTCGAAGAACGCGACCTGCGCTGGAGTGGCAGTGGGGCCGAACGCCACGTGACGAATCGCGGCATAGCTCACCGGGGTCGAGATGCGCGGAAGCGACCCGCGGCCGCCGAGGAAGGCATGGCGGGCCACCGGATCCGCGAGCGCCTGCGCGAACCGCGGAACGTGAACCACGAGCTGGCCGCCGACCAAGCCCCCGATCCCGGTGAAAAGGAGCGCGGCGCCACCGACGCGGGTCGAGACCTCATGATGCTCGGCCCACGCGGCGATTGACATTCCGCCCAGGGAGTGACCGGCGACCACCGCCCGTTCTCCGGCCGGCACTGTCGCCTCGAGCACCGCCTCGAGGTCGTCCCCGAAACGTGCCAGCGAGTAGTCATCGCCCGGAGCGCGTCCGCTGCGGCCGTGACCGCGAAGGTCGTAGGCGACGATCCTGAACTGCTCCGAGAGCTCACGAATCTCGTACACCCAGTAGCGCAGCGCTTCGGTCCACCCATGCACGAGCACTAGGGTCGGAGCATCCTCGGCGCCGAAGACCTCGACGTGGAGCTCGGTCCCATCCGAGGAGGCGACGGTCAGCGGTCGTCCGGCGAGCGGAGCCTCGAGGGCCGGGCGGTCGGGGTCGTCGGCGATCCGGCGCGTGTGGCGGCGCTGCGCGAGAAAGCCAGCACCGGCCCCCGCCGCCACCGCGGCTGCCGCGCCGAATCGGACCAGACGATCACGCTCTTGCATCAGCGTGATCGTAATTAGGATGTCCGCCGTGCGCATCGGAGTGCTGACCGGAGGTGGCGACTGTCCTGGACTGAACGCCGTCATCCGCGCCGTGGTGCGCAAGGCCATCGATCACTACGGCGATGCCGTGATCGGCTTTCACGATGGGTGGCGCGGTCCGCTCGAGGACTCGTTCGAGGAGCTCACAATCGAGTCCACACGCGGGATCCTGCCCCGGGGCGGCACGATTCTCCGCAGCTCGAGGACCAATCCGTATAAGCGTGAGGACGGAGTCCAGCGGGTGCGGGAGACGTTTCAAAGCCACAACCTCGAGGGGGTTATCGCGATCGGTGGCGAGGACACCCTGGGCGTCGCCAGCCGCCTGCAATCAGACGGGGTAAACGTGATCGGCGTGCCGAAGACGATCGATAACGACTTGGGCGCCACTGACGTCACGTTCGGGTTCGACACGGCGCTGCACGTGGCCAGTGAGGCGATCGACCGCCTGCACACCACGGCGGAGAGTCACAACCGGATCCTGGTGGTGGAGGTCATGGGCCGCAACGCGGGATGGATCGCGCTGCACTCCGGCCTGGCGGGCGGTGCAGACGTGATCCTGATCCCCGAGATCCCGTTCGACATCGACGAGGTTTGCAGGCTGATCCGGCGCCGGCACGCCCGCGGGCGGTACTTTTCGATCGTCGTCGTAGCCGAGGGCGCGATGCCTCGGGAGGGCACGGAGATGACACTCCAGACCGGCGAGTTGGACGAGTTCGGCCACCCGCGGCTCGGCGGGATCGGGCACCGCCTGGAGCGCGAGATCGAGGCTCGCACGGGATTCGAGACGCGCGCGACAGTGCTCGGCCACATACAGCGCGGCGGCTCACCGACGGCGTTTGACCGCGTGCTCGCTACGCGCCTGGGCCTGGCGGCCATCGACGCCGCCCACGACGGCGCGTGGGGAATGATGACGGCGCTACGGGCCACGGAGATCGAACTCGTGGAGCTCTCTCGAGCGGTGGCCGAGGTCCGCCGGGTCCCGGTCGAGGAATACGAGCGCTACGGAGTGCTGTTCGGATGAGCGAGATCGTCACAACGTCGCCGTTTACCGCGGGCCCGATCTGTTTATGCTGGGAATAGTGGTGCCCTCGTGACCGCAACCAGCACGGCCAAGACCATCGACGAGCTGTGCGTGGACACGATCCGCACGTTGTCGATGGACGCCGTGCAGAAGGCGAACTCCGGGCACCCAGGAACGCCGATGGCGCTGGCGCCGGTGGCCTACCTGCTGTACACGCGGATCCTCAAACACAACCCACGCAATCCAGACTGGCCCGACCGCGACCGGTTCGTGCTCTCGTGTGGGCACACGTCGATGCTCCTGTACTCGACGCTTTATCTCGCCGGATACGACATCACCCTCGAGGACATCGAGCAGTTCCGGCAGCTCGGCTCCAAGACCCCCGGGCATCCCGAGCGCGGGATTCCGGGCGTCGAGGTCACGACGGGGCCCCTCGGCCAGGGGATCTCGAACGCTGTCGGCATGGCGCTGGCCGAACGGATGCTGGCGGCTCGCTTCAACCTGCCGGAGCACGAGGTCGTCGACCACCGCACGTTCGTGATCGTCTCCGACGGAGACATTCAGGAGGGCATCTCCTCGGAGGCGTCCTCGCTCGCCGGGCATTGGGGCCTGGGCAGGCTGATCGTCTTCTTTGACGACAACAAGATCCAGCTCTCGGGCCCGACCTCCGAGGCCATCTCCGAGGATGTCGAGCTCCGCTACCAGGCCTACGGGTGGCACGTGCAGAACCTGGGGGAGGACATGTCGCTGGAACGGCTCGAGTCGGCGACGCACGCCGCGATCGCCGAATCAGAGCGTCCGTCGCTGATCGTCATCCGCTCGCACATCGGCTTCGGCAGTCCACACAAGCAGGACACCTCCGCCGCCCACGGTTCTCCGCTTGGCGAGGAAGAGGTCAGGCTCACAAAGGAGGCCTACGGCTGGGACCCGGACAAGCACTTCTTCGTCCCCGAGCAGGCGCTCGAGCACTTTCGGCGCTGCGTCGAGCGGGGTGCCGAGCTGGAATCCCAGTGGCGGGCGAAGTTCGATGCCTACGCGCAAGAGCATCCGGACCTCGCATCCCCGCTCCAGCGGATGATCCGGGGCGAGCTGCCACCGGGCTGGGACGCGGAAGTTCCGCGCTTCCACGCCTCGGGCACCATGACCGCCACGCGCAAGTCATCCCACGAGGTCCTGCAGTGGGCGGCGGCGCAAGTTCCGGAGCTGGTTGGCGGCTCGGCCGATCTCTCGCCCTCGACCTTGACGACTATCGATGACGCCGCCGAGGTAGAGCGAAACGAATATGCGGGACGCAACCTCGACTTCGGCGTACGCGAGCACGGGATGGGCGCGATCGTCAACGGGCTGACCGTGCACTACTTGCGGGGCTATGGCTCCACCTTCTTCAACTTCAGCGACTACATGCGGGGCTCGATCCGGCTGGCCGCGCTCATGGGGCTTCCGTCCATCTTCGTGTTCACGCACGACTCGATCGGGCTGGGCGAGGATGGGCCCACCCACCAGCCGATCGAGCAACTTGCCGGACTGCGTGCGGTGCCCAGTCTGAGGGTCGTCCGCCCCGCGGGCGCCAACGAGACCGCGCTGGCGTGGCGTTACGCGATCGCCTCCCGTGACCACCCGAGCGCGCTGGTCTTCTCCCGGCAGGGGATTCCGACCTGGAATCCCTCTGCGGTGCCGGCCGATGCCATCGAGCGCGGCGCCTACGTGCTGCGTGACTCCTACCGGGAGCCCGACCCGCCTGAGCTGATCTTGATCTCCACCGGAACCGAGGTCCATATTTGTACAAGAGCCGCCGACCTGCTGGAGGCCGAGGACATTCCGACGCGCGTCGTCAGCATGCCGTGCGTGGAGAACTTCGCCGCCCAGGACTCCGAGTACCGCGACCGCGTCCTCCCGCCGGAGGTGAGAGCTCGCGTGTCCCTCGAGGCCGCCAGCACCTTCGGGTGGCATCGGTGGGTCGGCGAGCTAGGACAGGCCATGGGAATGGAGAGCTTTGGTGCCTCCGCGCCCGCGGGGGCTCTGTACAAGCACTTCGGGTTCACGCCGGAGCATGTATTTGAAACTGCTCGCGCGGTCGTCAAGCGCGTCAAGGAGGTTTGACCGGAACATGGCCATAACAACTGGAGTCAACCCGCGCTTGAAGGCCCTGACCGAAGCCGGGGTCAGCGTCTGGCTTGATCAGATTCGTCGTTCGCTGGTGGTCGGCGGCGAGCTTCAGCGGATGGTGGATGAGGACTCTCTGCGCGGCGTGACGTCGAACCCGTCCATCTTCGAGAAGGCGATCCTGGGATCCGACGACTACGACGACGATCTGACCGAGGGCGCGCGCGAGAACCTGAGCGCCAAGGAGATCTTCTGGCGGCTGGCGATCCGCGACCTCCAGGGGGCAGCCGACGTCCTCGCGAGTGTCCACCGGGAGACCAACGGGCGCGACGGGTTCGTGTCACTCGAGGTCTCTCCCGACTTGGCACACGACAGCGAGCGGACGCTGCAAGAGGTACGCGACTTCTGGAAGCGGATGGACCGGACCAACGTGATGATCAAGATCCCGGGCACGCCCGAGGGCGTGTCGGCGATCGAGCAGGCGATCTACGAGGGCATCAATGTCAACGTCACGCTGCTGTTCGCGGTGGAGGCCTACGAGAAGGTGGCGGAGGCCTACATCAAGGCGCTCGAGCGTCGGCAGAACGAGGGGCTCTCGCTCGACGTGAACTCGGTGGCCTCGTTCTTCGTCTCACGCGTGGATACGAACGTGGATCGCAAGCTGGAGGAGCTGGGACGGACCGAGCTCGCCGGGACCGCGGCCGTGGCGAATGCCCGCCACGCCTACCGCCGGTTCAAGGAGATCTTCTCCGGTCCCCGATGGGAGGCGCTGCGCCACGCCGGCGCCGCCGTGCAGCGCCCATTGTGGGCCTCGACCGGGACCAAGAACCCCGCCTATTCCGATACGAAGTACATCGACGGGCTGGTCGGGGCGCACACCGTCAACACGATGCCGATGGCGACGCTGCTGGCGGCCGCCGACCACGCAGAAGTCAGCGGTCCCACGGCCGAGCACGACCCCACGGAGGACCTGGCCGCCCTGACTGAGGCAGGGATCAACATGGACCAGGTCACGGACGAGCTGCTGGTGGACGGCGTCGAGCAGTTCGAGGACGCCATGAACCGTCTGCTCGACGGGATCGAGGAGCGCCGAGAGGCGGTGGTGACCGGGCGACCCCCGACGATTCAGGGAGCCATTCCCGACGATCTTCTCGAGCCGGTCGCGCAGCGCGTCAAGCGTGCCATGGACGACAGCGTCGCCCAGCGGGTATGGCGTCACGACCCGTCGCTGTGGGGCGGCCCTGGAGTGCCGGAGATCGAGGACCGGCTCGGCTGGTTGACCGTGTCAGAGCCGATGCTCGAACAGGCTCCCGAACTGCACGAGTTCGCCGCGGCCTGCCGGGCCGACGGGTTCACCGACGCCGTCCTGCTCGGAATGGGCGGCTCGTCGCTGGGTCCGGAGGTCATCCGGCGTTCGTTTGGAGATATCCCCGACGGTCTCACGCTGCACGTGCTGGACTCGACGCAGCCCGACGAAGTGCTCAGCGTGCAGCACTCCATCGACTTGGAGAGGACGCTGTTCATCGTCTCGTCCAAATCCGGGGGCACGATCGAGACCCTCTCGCATTACCGGTACTTCTCTTCGCTGGCGCGCCCGGAGCAGTTCGCGGTCGTCACCGACCCGGGTACGCCGCTTGAGCGGCTGGCCAAGGACGACGGCCTGCGCCGGACTTTCTTGAACCCGCCCGACATCGGTGGCCGTTACTCGGTGCTGTCGTATTTCGGGCTCGTGCCCGCGGTGCTGATGGGGGTCAACATCGAGGCCTTGCTTCATCGCGCCCAGGTGGCGGAGCAAGTCTGCGCGCACTACGACTCCAGCGAGTCGAACTCCGGCCTCTGGCTCGGGTCGAGTCTCGGCGAGATGGCGCGCCAGGGGCGGGACAAGCTGACCTTCCTGGTGTCGGAGCCGATCGAGAGCTTCGGGCTCTGGGTCGAGCAGCTGGTCGCCGAGTCCACGGGCAAGCAGGGTCGCGGGATCCTTCCGGTGGCCGGGGAGCCGATCGCCGACCCAGACGTGTACGGCAACGACCGCGTGTTCGCGTACCTGCGAAACGGCGATCAGCCTGACTCCCAACTGGACGAGGCGGTTGAGCGACTGTCCGAGGCCGGACATCCGACCATCACCCTCACCACCCACGGGGCGGTGGACCTCGGTCGGATCTTCTTCATCTCCGAGTTCGCGGTGGCGGTAGCCGGCTGGGCGATCGAGATCAACCCCTTCGACCAGCCCAACGTCCAAGAGGCCAAGGACAAGACTTCCCAGGTGCTCGACTCGGGCTCGATTCCGGAATTCGACAGCGCCTCCGACGACGCTCTTCGGGCCCTGCTGAGCGATGCCAGCCCGCCGCACTATGTGGCGGTTCTCGGCTACCTCCCGTATTCGGACGAGCTCGACGCGGCGGTGGAAGAGCTGCGGGTGACGATTCGATCGGCGACGGGCGCCGCCACGACGTTCGGCTACGGCCCGCGCTTCCAGCACTCCACCGGCCAGCTGCACAAGGGCGGTCCTCCGACCGGCCGGTTCGTTCAGCTGGTGACCGATCCGCAGCGGGATGCGGACATCCCGGGAGCTGGCTACTCCTTCGGGACCCTGTGCGCGGCGGAGGCCGCCGGGGACCTCCAGACGCTGCACTCCCATGGTCTAAAGGCCGAGCGGGTCAAGCTTGAGGGCCCGCTGCCGGACGCAGTTCGCTCGTTGACCGAACGAATCAAAGGAGTACTGGGCTGAGCTCCGCGACCACCATCGATCAGGCTGTCCCTGTAGAAGACAACCCGCTGGTCGAAGGCCTCGAGCGCCTGCCGGTTCACCCGACGGCGCTCGTGATCTTCGGCGCCACCGGCGACCTCGCCCACCGAAAGCTGCTGCCGGCGCTGTACAACCTGGCGCACGAGGGCGCCCTGCCGGAGCGGTTCGACCTTGTGGGCATAGCCCGCTCGGGAGATGACGCACGAGCAGTTCCAGGCCACCGTCCGCGAATCGATCGAGCGGTTCTCGCGCACCCGGCCGGATCCGAACGTGCTAGAGGGCCTGACATCGAACATGCGCTACGTGCCCGGGTCGTTTGATGAGCCCCGCGTCTTCACGGAGCTGGGCCGTGCGCTCGGGGAATTTCCGAGCGCGCCGGCCAGCCCATGAACCGGGTCTTCTACCTCTCGACCGCCCCCAGTTCTTTCCGGTGATCGCGGGCGCTCTCGGTGCGCGGGGCTAAGCGAGCAGGAGGACGTAGAGACGCGAATCGTGATCGAGAAGCCGTTCGGCTACGACCTGGCCTCGGCCCGGGAACTCAACGCCAAGCTCCTCGACGTGTTCTACGAGTCCCAGATCTTCCGCATTGACCATTACCTTGGTAAGGAGACGGTCCAGAACCTGCTGGCGCTGCGCTTCGCGAACGCCCTGTTCGAGCCCGTTTGGAACCGCAATTACATCGACAGCGTCCAGATCACGGCGGCCGAGGACGGCGGGATCGAAGGGCGCGCCGGATACTACGAAGGCGCGGGAGCGCTACGCGACCTGGTCCAGAACCACATGCTTCAGCTGCTGGCGCTGCTGACGATCGAGCCCCCGGCGTCGTTCGAGGCCAACCGCCTCCGGGACGAGAAGGTGAAGGTGCTCGAGGCGATCGTTCCTCCTCGGGTGCGCGACGTCCCGTTCGATGGCCCTGCGTGCTCAGTACGGCCCGGGGGTGGTGGGTGGCGAACCGGTTCCGGGCTATCGTCAGGAGGAAGGCGTCGCGCCCGACTCGCGAACCGAGACGTACGCCGCGCTGCGGGCTCGAGGTCTCCAACTGGCGGTGGGCTGGGGTGCCATTCTATTTGCGCACGGGCAAGCGGCTGTCGCGCAAGCTGACCGAGATCGCGCGGTGACGCTCAAGCCCGTGCCGCACCTCGCGCTCCAGACCTCTGGTTCGGTGGGCGTGCAGCCGAACGAGATCATTCTCACCGTCCAGCCCGACGAAGGCGTATCGGTATCGCTGGGGGCGAAGATTCCGGGGCCGCGGATGCGCATCCGGCCGGTGATCATGGAGTTCCGCTACGGCACGTCGTTCATGTCCCAGTCGCCGGAGGCCTATGAGCGGCTGATCCTGGACGCCATGCGCGGCGACGCGACGCTGTTCACCCGCAACGACGAGATCGAGGCGCTGTGGGGCATCATCGACCCGATCCTGACCGCCTGGCGCGAGGACCGCAACTCGCCGATCCGCGAGTATCCAGCCGGCTCCGCCGGCCCCTCGGCAGGCAGACGCGTTGCTGGACAGCGGGCGCAAGTGGCGGCGGTTGTGAGCCGTAGATCGGCGTGCCCGATCCCGTGAGGCCATGACCGAGGACGTCTGGAGCGCGCAGGACACGACGCCTGACGACGATCGAGGCAGCGCTGCGCGAGCTGCTGCGCGAGCGACACGCCGCCAACCAGGCTCTAGCCCCGGCGCGGGTGCTCAACCTGGTGGTGGTCGTCGATCGCGACTGGAAGGAGAAAATCACCGCCAACCGGCTGCAGCGGGTGGGCCGCTACAACGCCTCCCGGACGGTGCTGTGCGCGGTGGAGGACGGACGGCAGAAGCTCGACGCCCGCGCGGTGATGCGATACGAGGAGCCCTCCAACGGCGCTGGTCTCGGAGTGATTCTCGAGGAGGTCGAGATCGACCTGGGCCCAGACCAACTCGAGCACCTGGACACGGTCATCGATCCGGTGATCGTCTCGGAGCTGCCGACGATGCTGTGGTCGCCGCACGGACACGACGAGGCGGTCCGGGCGGTGCTCGAACTCGTGGATGTGATCCTGCTCGATTCCGACGACCTGGCGGATCCGCCGGAGGCCTTTGCCCGGGCCACCGAGCTGCTGCGTTCTGCATACGTCGTCGACCTCGCATGGCTGCGGACGACCCCCTGGCGCGAGCGCCTCGCCGCCTCGTTTGATCCTCCGAATCGACGCGCCACGCTCAACGGGATCGCGAACATCGTGGTGCGCCACCAGCCGGCATCGGCGGCCAGCGCAGCGCTACCTCGCCGGCTGGCTGTGCTCACGACTTCGTTGGCAAGCGGAGCCGCTCAGCTCGGGCAACGGGGCCGGACGGGCGGGAGCGTCGTCGACGCGCCGGGGCGTGAGGTCGAGATCGAGCTGGAACCGGTCGAGCAGGAGGTCCCGGGGCTGGTCGGCGTGACAGTCGGCTGCGGCGAGAGGTTCTCGCTCTCGCTCGACCGTGGACCCGGAGGCCTGCGTGCCCGCGAGCTGCCGAGCGACCGTACCTGGAGGGTGCTCGGCGCCTCCCGCGGTGAGGGCAGGAATCCTGGGGGAGGGCGTAAGGCAGGCGCTGTTGCGAGACCCGACGTACGGGCCCGCACTGTCGGCGGCGCGGAGACTGAGCGGCTGAGCGGCCGCCTGGATGTCCTGGCGGATCCCGCCGCGGCCTGCGCCGAGTTGATGGTCTCCTCCGCCCAGGCCGACGGCCACATCGTCCTCACTGGGGGCAGCACCCCTGGCGATGCCTACCAGCGCGCGGCCGAGAACCGCGATGCGTGGCGTGGGGCGACGCTCTGGTTCGGCGACGAGCGGTGCGTACCGCCCGACGATGATCTGTCGAACTTCAAGCTGGCCAACGAGGCCCTCTTCGAACGGCTCGGTGACATCCGGCCGACCGTCCACCGCATGCGGGGCGAGCTCGGTCCGGCAGCGGCGGCAGACGAATATGAGCGCGAGCTGCTGGACGCCGGACCGCCGCGCTTCGACCTGCTCCTACTCGGCCTCGGGCCCGACGCGCACATCGCCTCCCTGTTCCCCGACCAGGAGACGCTGTGGGGGCGCTCGCGGCTGGTGGTTGGCGTCGAGCAGGCCGGACACGAGCCGTTTGTGCCGCGGGTGTCGATGACCCTGAAAGCCCTGACGTTGGCACGGTCGATCGTCTTTCTGGTGGCGGGCGAATCCAAGGCCGACGCCGTGGCGGCAGCGTTTGGACCCGATGCCAAGCCGGACCCGCACTTCCCGGCGTCGCTCCTGCCCCCGCTGACCGGCGAAATCACGGTGCTGCTCGACGAGGCGGCCGCGAGCCGCATACCGGCAGGGGAGCAGCCGATGAACGTGATCGGGGTGGATCTCGGCGGGACCAAGACCGCCGCGGCGCACCTGCACGATGATCGGCTGGAAGACTCGCAGGTGCAGTCAACCGAGCTGTCGAGCTCTGACGCCCTCATAGACCAGGTCTCCTCCATCATCGCGGCGATGCGGGACGACGGTCTGCAGGCGGTCGGCATTGGGGTGCCGTCGATCGTGGAGTTCGCTACCGGCCGGGTGATCTCGTCGGTCAACGTGCCGCTCAAGGACGTGCCGATGCGCCGCGTTCTGGGAGAGAAGCTCGGCGTCCCGGTATTCGTCGACAACGACGCCACCGTGGCCGCGTTCGCAGAGGCGCACGACGAGCAGCTGAGGATGGTGGCGCGCGACCTGGTGATGCTCACGGTGGGCACCGGCGTCGGGGGAGGGATCGTGATCGACGGGCGGATCTTCCGAGGTGCCACCGGGGCCGCCGGCGAGCTTGGCCACACGATCGTCGGGCTCGATCTGGCCGGCTCGGTCCCGTCTCCGATGGGCTTCCCGCAGCCGGGATCGCTCGAGTTCGTCGCCTCCGGTCATGCCCTCGACGAGCTGGCACGGCAGGCCGCGAACCTGAAGCCCGCAATCGGCGCTGGGCCGCCTTCGCGCCGAGGGCAAGCCGACCCTGGGCGGGGATGCCGTCGAGGCGGCGCGCGCCGGCGACGCGTCGGCGTGCCGGATGGTGGAGATCTGGGGCGAGCGCGTGGGGATCGGCGTGGCGAATGCGATCAACACGTTCGATCCGGACGAGGTGGTGATCGGTGGTGGCGCCGCCCGCGCCGGTGACCTGCTGCTCGAGCCGGCCAAGCGGGTCGCAGGAGGGTACGTCGTGCCGGGCCTGGGCACGCGCACGACCATCCGGCTCGCCCGCCATGGCGTCCGGGCCGGAGTGCTCGGCGCCGCGCTTCTGGCCGCGCATGAGCTCGAGAGCCCGCCCGGCCCGCGGCCGGACGCGATTTCCGGCACCGCCGAGGAGGCGGCCCCCGCTGAACAGCCCGCTCACACGACTTCGGGCCCACGATGATCGTCGCCTGCGGATTCGATCACGCCGGCGTGCCCTTGCGGGAGCGACTTCTGCCCGCGATCGAGCAGGCGGGTCACGAGGTCCTCGATCTGGGCACCACGACGACCGATCCGATCGATTACCCCGACAAGGCGCTGGAGGTGGGGCAGGCGGTCGTCTCGGGCCGGGCCGAGCGCGGGATCCTCGTGTGCGGCTCGGGCGCCGGCGTCTCGGTGGCGGCAGGCAAGATCATCGGGATCCGGGCAGCCACCGTGCACGATCACTACACCGCCCATCAGGGCGTCGAGCACGACGGCGTCAACGTCCTGTGCATGGGCGGCTCGGGTGATCGGGGCGGAAGAGGCGGCCGAGATCGCCGTCGCGTTCCTGGGCGCGACGGTCTCGGATGAGGAGCGGCACGTGCGCCGGCGTGCGAAGGTGGAGGCAATTGAGCGGACGGGAGGGGAATCAGACGAGCCCCTGGAAAGGAGCACGCCGTGAGCATGCGAGTGATTGAGTGCAACGTCTGCGGTGAGACGCTGGCCGCCGCAACCGATGAAGAGCTGCTCAGGCGGCTCCGCGGCCACATGGAATCCGAACATTCCTCGGCCAGCTTCGACGAGGCCCAAGGCCGTGAGATGATCGCGGCCGAGGCTTACGACGCCAGCGACAGTTAGCGCGCCGCCGGTGGCTGAAGCGTCACGGATTGTGGTGGTCCGCCACGGCGAGACCGAATGGAGCGCTCAGCGGCCAACACACGAGCCGCACCGATCTGCCCTTGACGGACGATGGCCGCAAGCGTGCACGGGCGCTGGCGGACCTCCTCTCCGGCTACAAGTTCGCGCTCGTGCTGTCGAGCCCGTTGCGCCGCGCACTGGAGACATGCGAGATCGCCGGATTCGGTGAGGTAGCGCCAGCTCGAGCGATGATCTGCGCGAGTGGGACTACGGCGCGTACGAGGGCCTCACGACACCCCAGATCCGCGAGACGCGAGCCCGACTGGAACCTGTGGCGCGACGGGTGTCCAGGCGGTGAGAGTCCCGCCGAGGTGGGAGCGCGGGCGGATCGGGTGCTGGCGCGGCTCGCGTCAGCCGACGGCGATGCGCTGGCCTTCGCCCACGGCCACATCCTGCGCGTTCTGACCGCTCGCTGGGCCGACATGGACGTGGCCGAGGGCGCGCGGTTCAAGTTCGGCGCCGGAGCGATTGGGGTGCTCGGCCACGAGCGCGACACCAGGGCGATCGAGCGCTGGAACTTGACGCCGGATCGCGGATCCGGTCGATAGGGTCCGGTTGAAGTGCCGCGGGAAATCGCGCCAGGCCTCTTTCAGTGGAGCGCATTCCACGAGGGGATCCGCAAGGAGGTCAGCTCCTACTACTTCTCAGACGGCGGTGTGCTGATCGATCCGCTGCTGCCGGCGGAGGGTTTCGACGGGGGGCCGCGATCCGATCGAGTGGTTCGCCGATCACGGGCCGCCGCGCACGATCCTGCTGTCGAACCGCCACCACTACCGGGACAGCGGTCGCCTGGTCGAGGCATTCGGGATCCCGGTGCGCGCCAGCCGCCCAGGCATGCACGAGTTCAGCTCCGAACAGCGTGTCGAGCCATTCGACTTCGGCGATGAGCTGGAGGGAGGGGTCATCGCGCACGAGGTCGACGCAATCTGCCCGGACGAGACCGCGCTCGAGATTCCGACCGCGCGGGCCCTCGCCGTGGCCGACGGGCTGGTCAGATTCGACGCACCGGATGACCCGGTGGGCTTTGTTCCCGACTTCCTGTTGGGCGACGACCCGGAGGCGGTCAGGGCGGGGCTGTGTGCGTCGTTCGAGCGTCTGCTCGAGCTCGACTTCGAGCACCTGCTGCTGGCTCATGGGTCGCCGCTCGTGGGGGACGGCAAGGAGCGGCTGCGGGCGTTCGTGGGACGAGCTTCTCGCTAGCGGCGGACAGCTGTGTGATCCATCCCACAGCCTCTGCCGTCGTCTGGGCGGAGGCTTACTCCGTTGTCGAGCGCCGATGTCGAGGAGGCTGCGCTTCGCCTGCGGGATCAGCAGGGTGACCCCGATGCGGCCTACGAGCTGGGCAACCGTCTCGCCAGTCGGGGCGATCTTGCCGGAGCGGGGGAGGCGTACGCGCGCGCCGATGAGCGGGGACATGGCACCGCGGCGGCGAACCTCGGGCTGCTGCTTCAGAAGCGCGGCGACATCGCGGGCGCAGAGGATGCCTTCCGGCGGGCCGAGGAGCGCGGCGAAGGCCTAGGCGCCCTGCGCCTCGGGTTGTTGCTCGCGGGGCGAGGGGAGTGGGAGCAGGCGGAGGCGGAGTTCGCGCGGGCGGACGAAGCCGGTTCGGCCCCGCCGAAGTTTGACCTCGCCGCCGCGCTGGGCGGCGCGGGGCTGGCCGGAGCGCCGACTCGACCTACGCGGCAGTCTGCGTTTGCGAATCCGGTGTTGGTGGGGGCGGTGACGGTGTTGGTGGTGATTGTGGCTGTGTTTTTGGCTTATAACGCGAATAGGGGTCTGCCGTTTGTGCCGACGCGGGAGTTGAAGGTTGATATTGGGGATGGTTCGAATTTGGTGCCGGGGAATGATGTGTTGGAGGGTGGGCATCGGGTGGGGTTTGTGTCTGAGCTCAAGCCGGTGGGGTTGGGGAATGGGTCGACGGGGGCGCAGTTGACGTTGAAGCTGTCGAAGAATCAGGGGAGTGTGCCGGTTGATTCGACGGTGACGGTGCGGTTGCGGTCGGTGTTGGGTTCGAAGTATGTGGATCTGGTGAAGGGGTCTTCGAGTCGTTCGTTTGCGGATGGGGCGACGATGCCGATTTCGCAGACGAATGTGCCGGTGCAGTTGGATCAGGTGTTTGACATGTTCAATCCGCCGACGCGGGCGGCGGTGCAGCGGCAATCTGGTGGGGTTTGGGGATACGTTCGCGGCGCGGGGTGGGCGATCTGAACTCGACGATTCAGAGTTTGCCGGCGTTGTTGGGGTATTTGACGCCGGTGGCGTCGTATTTGTCTGATCCGTCGACGGGTTTGGTGCGGTTTTTGGATTCGCTTGATTCGTTTACGGGGGCGGTGTCGCCGGTGTCTGGGACGTTGGTGGATTTGTTCAGGGATTCGGCGACGACGTTTGGGGCCATTGCTGCGAATCCGGGGAATTTGGAGGCGACGATCGCGAAGTCGCCGTCGACGTTGTCGGTGTCGACGGCGTCGTTGAAGGTGCAGGAGCCGTTTTTGGTTGATCTGACGCGGTTTGGTGGGTATTTGACGCCGGCCACTGGCGTCGTTGAAGGGGGCGTTGCCGAATATCAACGCGTCGCTTGAGGCTGGGTCTGTGACGTTGCGCCAGACGCCTTCTTTGAATCAGAAGCTTGAGCAGGTGATGGATCAGTTGCGTTCGTTGGCGCTTGATCCGGGGACGAATGTGGCGCTGAACGGTCTGATCGCCACGGTGGATCAGCTCAATCCGATGGTCCGGTATCTGGGGCCGTATCAGACGGTGTGTGATTACTGGAACTACGACTGGACCGATCTGGCGGACGTGGTCTCTGAGCCGTCGGCGTTCGGGACGGCGCAGCGCGGCATGTTCATGTCCGCCAACCCGACCCAGCCCAACAACCCCGGCAGCCAGCCGGCCTCACAGCCGGTCAACGGCAACGGCCCTCTCGGAGATCTGAATCCACTCGGCGGGAACATCACGTTCCACGACAAGCATTACGGAGCGGCGGTGGACAACAGCGGCAACGCCGACTGCGAGACCGGTCAGCGCGGCTATCCGCGTCAGCTGAACTACTTCGATCCCCAGCATCGGCAGTTCGACACCGACCAGCACACCCCCGGCAACCAGGGCCCGACCTACGCCGGCCGCCCACACGTCCCCGCCGGCGAGACCTTCAGCCGCAACCCGCAGACCGGACCGCAGATTCCGTACAACCCGACCAACCCGTAGTCAGGGCCTCGGCGGCCACCCGCCCCTCAGCGCTTCGGGCCGATGAAGGTGTCGAGCGTGGCGACGTCGGCTTTGCGGGAGACATAGATCCTGTACTCGCCGGCCTTGGTCCAATGCAGTCCCATCCGCTCGCACGCAAAGCAGAAAATTCCGCGGATGTCGGCCGACCGGTTCGAGAATTCATATCTTGGCCATCGCCAATTGCCCCTGCCCGTGTTCATGAACCGGCAGCCGTCCGACTGGATCAGGCCGCGAAGGAGCTGATCGGGCCAACGCTCGACGAGCTGCTTTTGCCACTGGCTTAGGACGATCGAGCGATTGTGCTTCTTGCCGGGACCGTGCTGAGGGAACAGGCAAGGCCAGGATTTCGAGAAGGCCGACACCTCGACGTTGGAAGGGTCAGCCCGCTCGATGTAGTTGCTCGTGCGAGCCAGCCGATGAATCTTGTTCGCTGGAACAAGGATTCGCATCGCGGCCTCGCAGTCGTCGATGATCCGTGGATAACGCAGATCGAGAAACACGCGCAGACGAAATACGTGGCGTCGGTGCATCGAGATACATCCGTCGCCGAGGTAAAGCCCGAGCAGGTACACATATTCCGGCGGCAGCTCGTCGAAACGGTGGGCCGGGTGGCCGCAGGCGTTCACAGGTTCGAGCGGGACTCGACGTCCCGTCGCGCGAGCGTGAATGCGTCGGCACGCGACCGGCGAGCCAGTCTCGGACGGTCGAGATCGGAAGATTCGAGCGCTTGGCGATTCGCCGCGCTCCAAGCCCCTCGGCACGCAGCGCCAAGACTTCCGCGACGGCGGCCGGACCGTGCAACTATGCCCCTTCGACCGATGCGGCAGGAGGGATTCGAACCCCCACGCCCGTAAGGGCAATAGCTCCTGGGGCTATCGTGTCTGCCAGTTCCACCACTGCCGCGTGGCGCTTCCAAATTAGCAACATTCCGCCCCTCCCACGACGAACACATGTTCGCAACTGGGTCGGACGGAAACGCTGCCGACGCCGCTACGGAAGCTGCGAAACCATCCTCTCCAGTGCGTCAAATCTCCTCCGTCGCGAGCCGCGGAGCTGTCCTCGGGGAGGGTCGCCACCGCGGCCATCGAGTGCGCGGCCCCGCACCGGCCATAATCCCTAAGCTGGAGTACCCCGCCGCTATCGTCT